>CAVRHL010000006.1:0-445207 GCA_963720985.1 uncultured Alphaproteobacteria bacterium | reverse complement strand
GATGATCCTGACGGCGTTTTTTGCCGCCGGCGCGCAGGCGGTGCGCAGCCAGAAGGCGCTCATGCAGCAGTGGGAAACGCTGCCGACCGACAAGGCCATCCAGGCCGGCATCGATGCCTTCGCGCGGGCCTTCGAAACCGACGAGCCGACGCGGATGCTGTCGGCCTTCGCCCAGCGCAAACGCGGCTAGGGTTTACCGCGCGGCAGCGGCGATGCATACCAGAGCTGGAACAACGCCCAGGAGAGAGAGATGGCAAAGATGAATGCTTTGCTGAAACCGGTCGGCTTGCGGCCCCCGGTGTCGGCTTCGGCAACCAGCGTTTCGAGCGAGCAACTCCACTACAACCATTGAGGGTAAGCTAATGAAGTTCTTGAAATAGGACTTTTTGGCAGAACGAGCCCACGCTCGCGGAGTTCTCATGGACATTTTCGACGCTGTTGCCTCGCGCTATTCCTGCCGCGCCTTTCTGCCGACGCCGGTTCCGGAGGCCACCGTGCGCGACATTCTCGAGCGCGCTGCGCGCGCGCCGTCGGGCGGCAACGTGCAGCCCTGGCGCGTGCATGCGCTCGCCGGCACGAAGCTGGAAGAATTGCGCGCCATCGTGCATTCACGGCTTGACGAATTGCCGCGCTTCGAGGGCGCCGAATACGACATCTATCCGCGCGATCTGAAACAGCCTTACGAAAGCCGCCGGCAGCGCTCCGGCGTGATGCTCTATCAGTCGATCGGCGTCATGCGCGAGGACCGCGCCGGCCGCTATCGGCAATACGCACGCAATTTCCTGTTCTACGACGCGCCGGTCGGGCTGTTTTTCTCCATCGACCGCAGCATGGGTCCGCCGCAATGGTCGGACCTCGGCGGCTATATCCAGACCGTAATGCTGCTCGCCCGCGGCCACGGGCTGCACGCTTGCGCGCAAGAGGCCTGGACGCATCTGCACAAGACCGTCCCGCTTTTCATCGGCCTTTCGTCCGAGTACATTGTGTTCTGCGGCATGGCCTTGGGCCACGCCGACGAGGCGGCGCCGATCAATTCATGGCGCGCGCCGCGCGAAGCGCTCGATCATTATGCGACGTTTATGGGCTTCGACAGCTAGCCCGCAGGTTATTTCAGCCTTGCTGAACTTTTGCGTTCAGCCCGCGTTCACCGGCGCGCGCCTAGGTTCCCGCCCATGCCGGTCCTCCGACATTTCATTCCCGTGCTCCTCGCGAGCCTGCTGGCAGCGACGGCGGTGGCCGCCGAGCTGCCGCAGCATGCCTGCCTGACCAAGGCCGAGCAGCGCGTCGCGGTCGCCGAGCACCGCGCTATCGCGCTGGCCGAGGCGGTCAAGATCCTGCATGCGCATGGCCACCGCGCCGAACTGGTGCGCGCCCGGCTGTGCCGGCACGGCGAAAGTCTTGCCTACGTGCTGACACTATTGTCGCGCAGTGGCAAAGTGACCCGGCTGACCGTTGACGCCGCGAACGGCGAGGTTATCAACGGGCGCTAGCGGAGAATAATGCTTTGCGCCTGCTTGTCGTCGAAGACGACCCCGACCTCAACCGTCAGCTTTCGACTGCGCTGACCGACGCCGGCTACGTCGTCGATCGCGCCTTCGACGGCGAGGAGGGGCATTATTTGGGCGACTCCGAGCCTTACGACGCCGTCATCCTCGACATCGGCCTGCCGAAAATGGACGGTATCTCGGTGCTGGAATCCTGGCGGCGGGCGGGGCGCGCCATGCCGGTGCTGATGCTCACCGCGCGCGACCGCTGGAGCGACAAGGTGCAAGGCTTCGATGCCGGCGCCGACGACTACGTCGCCAAGCCCTTTCACCTCGAGGAGGTGCTGGCGCGGGTGCGCGCGCTGCTGCGCCGCTCGGTCGGCCATGCCAAGAGCGAGTTCGTCTGTGGCCCGGTCCGTCTCGATTCGCGCACCGGGCGCGTCGCGGTCGACGGCAATCCGGTCAAGCTCACCAGCCACGAATACCGGCTGCTCGCTTACCTCATGCACCACGCCGGACGCGTGGTGTCGCGCACCGAATTGGTCGAGCATCTCTACGACCAGGACTTCGACCGCGACAGCAACACCATCGAAGTGTTCGTAGGTCGCATCCGCAAGAAGCTCGGCGTCGAGATCATCCAGACCGTGCGCGGCCTCGGCTACTTGCTCTCGCCTCCGGGCACTTGAATGCGCGTCAACTCCCTCGCGCTACGCCTGTTCGTCTCGGCCACCGCCTGGGCGGTGGCGATTTTGCTGATCACCGGGCTGGTGCTGTCGTCGATCTACCGGCAGGCGGTCGAGCGCGCCTTCGACCGGCGGCTCGACGTCTATCTGCGCACGCTGGTCGCCGACGTCGCGTCGCCGGAGGAGGCGGGCGACAAGTTTCCGCAGTCGCTCGGCGAGCCGCTGTTCGAGTTGCCGTTGTCGGGCTGGTACTGGCAGGTGACGCGGCTCGATCCCGACAAGCACGACGTTCGCGCCTCGCGCTCGCTGTGGGACGCCGGCCTGCCGCATCTGCAGGATCGCGGCGTGCCCGCCGGTCCGGACGGCACCCGGCAAGGCTACGTCGAAGGCGCCGAGGATCAGCGGCTGAGGCTGGTGGAGCGCAACATCGATCTGGGCGATGAGGGACATTATCTCGTTGCCGTCGCCGGCGACGCCGCCGAGATCGCCGACGAGGTTCATTCGTTCGATCGGGCACTCATCATCACCTTTTCCATCCTCGCCGCGGTGCTCTTGCTCACCACCATGTTCCAGGTGCGCTTCGGCCTGGCGCCGCTCAAGCGCATCACCGATAGTCTCGCCGCCATCCGGTCCGGCAGCGCCGAGCGGCTGGCCGGGCAGTTCCCCGAAGAGATCGCGCCGCTCGCGCGCGAGACCAACGCGCTGATTGACGCCAACAAGGAAATCGTCGAGCGCGCCCGCACCCACGTCGGCAATTTGGCGCATGCCTTGAAGACGCCCCTGTCGGTCATGGTGAACGAGGCGGCGAGCCGTCCGGGCGATCCTTTCGCCGCCAAAGTGCACGAGCAGGCCGACATCATGCGCGACCAGGTGGCGCGCCATCTCGAGCGCGCGCGGCTGGCGGCGCGGCTCACCGTGGTCGGCTCGGTCACCGAAGTCGCGCCGGTGATCACGGCGCTGGCGCGCACCATGGAGAAGATCCACCACGACCGCGGCATCGCCATCGACGTCCACGCAGAGGGCGAGGCACGCTTCTGCGGCGAGCGGCCGGATCTCGAAGAGATGATCGGCAATCTGGTGGACAACGCCTGCAAGTGGGCGACGTCGCGGGTGGCGATCGAGGTGGTGCGCGAGCCTCCCAACCCGGCGAGCGGCACCCACGTGCTGCGCATCGTGGTCGATGACGACGGGCGCGGGCTGTCGCCGTCAGAGCGCGAACAGGTCGCCCAGCGCGGCAGCAAGCTCGACGAGACCAAGCCGGGTTCGGGTCTCGGGCTGTCGATCGTGGTCGAATTGGCGGCGCTTTACGGCGGCGAGCTCAAGCTCGGCGCGGCGCCGCTCGGTGGCTTGCGCGCGGAACTGGTGCTGCCAGCGGCCTAGAGGCCGCGCCAGCGCATCCAGAAGAATACCGCGGCACTGGAGACGAGACAAAGAACGAGTGCGAACGGATAGCCGTAGGTCCATTGCAACTCGGGCATGATCTTGAAGTTCATCCCGTAGATGCCGGCGATCACCATTGGCGGCGTGAGGACGGTGGCGACCAAGGTCAGCACGTTCATCACCTTGTTCTGCAACAGGCCGATATAGCCGACCACGCCGTCGAGCAGGAAAGCGGCGGTGGTCGACAAATCGCTTTCGGCTTCGGCAATCGAAATCAGATCGCGCTCAAAGGTGTCGAGCTTGCTGATCAGCGACTTCGACACGTCGTGGTCGCGCAGGAAGGCGATCATACGGCGGAAGCTCAACACGCTGCGCCGCACCTTCACCAGGATCTCATGGGTCGGCCCGAGTTCGGTCAACACACGCTCGAGCTGGCGGTTGCGCAGGCGCGGCGAGCCTTGCAGGATGCGGCGCCGCTTCGACGTCGCACGATGTTGAAATACCACCGTGTTGATGCGGTCGAGATCATGGCCGACCTGGTCGAGGATGTTGTCGGTATGATCGACAAGCATGTCGAAAATGGCGGCGAAGACGTCGTCGCGTCCCGACTTTTGGGTGAAACAATTCTCGCATTCCTTGACCAGGTCGCTTAAGCCGGTCGGCGCGCCATCCGTAACGGTCACTAGCGCGTTCTTGGCGCGGATGAAGGTGACCTTGAGCAGATGCGGGTCCTTCTCCTCACGGAACGTGAGCACCAGTCCGGTCATCGTCATTTGCCGGTCGGTGGCGCTGTAGTGGCTGGAGACCTGGAACGGCTCGTAATCGTTGACGGGACTCAATTCGATATCGAGAGCGTCTTCGACCAAGCGCTTTTCGTTCGCGGTCGCCGCATACACATCGACCCATGCTGCCTCGTGCAGCGTCGCTGCATCCGGCTTTCTCTCGATTTCGCGCAGCCCACCGCCATCGATCTCGTAGAGGTTCAGCACGCCCAGTCTCCGCCCGAGAATCGCCGCAGAATAACGCGATCCGGCGATCAATGGTTGCGCGAGGCCCCGGTTTTGCCCAAATCGTGCCGTCTGCCTGTGGGTCTAGGCGCCGAGATTGCGCCGGCCGGGGGCAGACCATGATAGTGAGCACCAAACAATTTGCGCTGGCCCTGGGCTTGGCCCTCTCGCTCGCCGCCTGCGCCGGCAGCCCGGACGGCCCGGGGCCGAACGAGAACACCGGGACCTTGCTCGGCGCCGGGACCGGCGCGCTGCTCGGCGCCGCGGTCGCGGGCCACGGCACAGGCAACCGCCTGGCCGGCGCGGCGATTGGCGCCGGTCTCGGCGCTCTGATTGGCAACCGCATCGGCGCCTCGCTCGACGACGAGGACCGCGAGCGCGCTTATGCCGCACAGATGGATGCGCTCGATCGCGGCCAGGCTGGCGCCCCGGTGTCGTGGAAAAATCCGGATTCAGGCCGCTACGGTACCGTGGTGCCGGGGCCGGCCTATGTGGAAAACGGCCGCAATTGCCGGTCCTACACCCACACCATCTATATCGACGGCCATCCGCAGACCGTGCGCGGCACCGCCTGCCGCAATCCGGACGGCAGTTGGACCGCGCTGAGCTAATAGACGCCGATAAGGCGGGAAACCCCGGCTTATCGCGTTCCCAAGCTATTGATCCTGCTCAATGCCGCCACGATTGCCCGCGATGTATGTCGTCGGTGAGGGGCGGGCGCGTTGGGACGACGGCGGGTATCGATGGCAACGTTATCGGCGGGTCGATATGGTGCCGGCTCGCGCCGCCGTTCGATTTGATCGAGCCGCTTCGTAAGGACGATAACAAACAATGACCCGCAAGCAGCGACGGCTGGTTCTGATCGGCGGCAGCATCGGTGTGCTGGCGATTGCGGTCGGGCTGGTGCTTAACGCACTCAACGGCTCGATCGTGTTCTTCAATTCGCCGACCGACATTAGGGAAAAGCAGATCGCCGTCGGCACCCGCATCCGCGTCGGCGGTCTGGTCAAGGACGGCAGCGTGCAGCGCGGCGACAATTTGCGCATCCGCTTCGAGGTGACCGACGGCAAGAGCGACGTGCCGGTGAAATTCCAGGGCATCGTGCCCGACCTGTTCCGCGAAGGGCAGGGCGTGGTCGCGGAAGGCAAGCTGGAACCCGGTGGAATCCTTGACGCCGACACGGTGCTCGCCAAGCATGACGAGCGCTATATGCCCAAAGAAGTGGTCGACGCGCTTAAGAAGAGCGGACGCTGGGAAGAGAACGAAGGCAAGATCGCCGGAGGCAAGACGCCATGATCCCGGAACTCGGTCATTACGCTCTGGTGCTGGCGCTGGCGCTCGGGCTGATCCAGTCGGTGGCGCCGATCGTCGGCGCGAAGACGCGCGATGCCGCGCTGATGCGGCTGGCGACCTCGACCGCACTGATGCAATTCGTGCTGGTCGCGCTGTCCTTCGCCGCGCTGGTGACCTGCTACGTCACCTCGGACTTCTCGGTGAAGACAGTGTTCGAGAACTCCCATTCGATGATGCCGCTGATCTACAAATTCACCAGCGTGTGGGGTAACCACGAAGGCTCGATGCTCTTGTGGGTGCTGATCCTGTCGCTGTTCGGCGCATTTGTAGCGGCGTTCGGCGCCAACCTGCCGGCGACCTTGAAGGCGCACGTGCTGGCGGTGCAGTCGTGGATCGCGGTCGCGTTCTATCTGTTCATTCTGTTGACCTCGAATCCCTTTCTGCGCTTGGCGCAGGCGCCGATCGAGGGCCGCGATCTCAATCCGATCCTGCAGGACCTCGGCCTCGCCATCCATCCGCCGCTGCTCTATCTAGGCTATGTCGGCTTCTCCATCTCGTTCTCCTTCGCCATCGCCGCGCTGATCGAAGGCCGCATCGACGCCGCCTGGGCGCGCTGGGTGCGGCCATGGACGCTGATGGCCTGGATGGCGCTGACCGTCGGCATCGCGATGGGCTCGTACTGGGCCTATTACACGCTGGGCTGGGGCGGCTTCTGGTTCTGGGATCCGGTCGAAAACGCCTCGCTGATGCCGTGGCTCGCCGGCACCGCGCTGTTGCATTCCGCCGTGGTGATGGAAAAGCGCAACGCGCTGAAAGTCTGGACCATCCTGCTGGCGATCCTCACCTTCTCGCTGTCGCTGATCGGCACCTTCCTGGTGCGCTCGGGCGTGCTCACCTCGGTGCATTCCTTCGCCAACGATCCGGCGCGCGGCGTCTTCATCCTCGGCATTTTGGTATTGTTCATCGGCGGCGGGCTGTCGCTGTTCGCCTGGCGGGCCTCGATGTTGAAGCAGGGCGGGCTGTTCGCGCCGATTTCGCGCGAGGGCTCGCTGGTGTTCAACAACCTGTTCCTCACCACCGCTTGTCTCACGGTATTCGTCGGCACGCTTTATCCTTTGGCGCTGGAAGCGATGACCGGCGCGAAGATCTCGGTCGGCGGGCCGTTCTTCAATCTCACTTTCGGCCCGCTGTTCGTGGCGCTGATGTTCGCCATGCCGTTCGGCCCGCTGCTCGCCTGGAAACGTGGTGACCTGCTCGGCGTGGCGCAGCGGCTGATGACGGCCTTTGCCGTCGGCCTTGTGGCGGTCGCCGCCGCGTTCGCCATCAAGGGCGGCGCGTCGGTGCTGGCACCATTCGGCGTCGGCCTTGCCTTCTACGTAATGATGGGCGCGATCGTCGATCTGGTCGAGCGCACCGGTTTGATGCGCCTGCCGATGACGACTGTGCGCACGCGCGCCTTCGGCCTGCCGCGTTCGACCTGGGGCACGGCGGTGGCGCATTTCGGCATCGCGGTGTCGATGCTCGGCATCATCAGCGCCGGCACATGGGGCACCGAGCGTATCGTCGCGGTCAGTCCGGGGCAGGCCGTGGCGTTGTCCGGCTACGATCTGACTTTCGATGGCATCATCGAGCGGACCGGCCCGAACTACAACGCACAAGTGGCGAAGTTCACGGTGCGCGAAGGCGGCGTGACCATCGGGGTGATGGAGCCGTCGAAGCGAAACTTCTCGGCGCGCGCGACCTCGACCAACGAAGCGGCGCTGATGGCGCGGGGCGCCGGCCAGCTTTATCTGTCGCTCGGCGATTTCAACAAGGACGGCTCGATCGCCATCCGGCTTTATTACAAACCGCTGGTGTTGCTGATCTGGCTTGGCGCCTTGATCATGATGTTCGGCGGCGGCTTGTCGCTGTCCGACCGGCGCTTGCGCGTCGGCGCGCCGAAGCCGGCGGCCAAAACCGTCTTGCAGCCGGCGGAGTAGGGCGATGCGCCGCTTGGCTATGATGGCATTGCTGTTCGCGCTGGTCGCGCCCGCCGCGGCGCTTGCGGTCGAGCCCGACGAAATGCTGAAAGATCCCAAGCTCGAGGCGCGCGCGCGGCATCTCTCCGAAGAATTGCGCTGCATGGTCTGCCAGAACCAGTCGATCGACGACTCCGCGGCGCCGCTCGCCCGCGACCTGCGGCTGCTGGTGCGCGAACGTTTGACCCAAGGCGACAGCGACAGCCAAGTGCTCAATTATCTCGTGGCGCGCTATGGCGAGTTCGTGCTGCTCAAGCCGCGCTTCGAATTGCAAAACGTATTGCTCTGGGGGCTGCCGCCGTTCGCGCTAGTGGCCGGCATGATCGCACTCTATATGACCGCGCGGCGCCGTCCGGGCGCGGAGGTGCAGGCGCCCGCGCTCAGCCCCGACGAGCAAAAAAGGGTCGCCACTTTAGTCGGACCGCCGACCAAGTAAGCGTTGTTTTATCAGGCAATTTCGCGGCGAAGTCGGTTTTTCCAACCTTACCAAAGTTTAATCCCGCCGACAGGACGCTGTAAGGGTCGCCCGCCCATCTTCCTATTCGAAACGGCGCGTATGCGCGCCCCCTCGAATTGAAATGGAGCCTTTTTGTGATGACCTCTCGCGTCACTCCCGTTTCCACCCCCGCCAAGAAGCCGCGCACGCTGTCCGCGCGCCGCGCCATCCTGCTCGCCACCACCATCGTCGGCCTGGGCGTCGCCGCGCTCGTCGTCGTCCCCGGTCTCGATCTCACGCATGGCTACCCGGCGGCGCTGGCGCAAAACCTGACCGAGCAGGCGCACAAGCTGCAAGCGCCGATCGGCTTTGCCGACATCGTCGAGAAGGTGAAGCCGGCGGTGATCTCAGTGCGCGTCAAGGTCGATGGCGGCTCGCAGACCACCGGCCTTGCCAACAACGAAATTCCTCCTGGCTTGCGCGAATTCTTCCGCCGCTTCGGCATGCCCGATGTTCCGGGCAACCCGCGCAACCTGCCCGAGGGCCATGGTCATAATGTCATCACCGGCCAGGGCTCGGGCTTCTTCATTTCCGCCGACGGCTATGCGGTGACCAACAACCACGTGGTCGAAAAGGCCGAGAGCGTCACCGTCACCACCGACGACGGCAAGATGCACAAGGCCAAGGTCATCGGCACCGACCCGCGCACCGATCTAGCGCTGATCAAGGTCGAGAATGGCCCGTTCCCCTACGTGAAGCTGTCGGACAAGGCGCCGCGCATCGGTGACTGGGTGCTCGCGGTCGGCAATCCGTTCGGCCTTGGCGGCACCGTCACCGCCGGCATCGTCTCGGCGCGCGGCCGCGATATCGGCGCCAGCGCCTATGACGACTTCATCCAGATCGACGCGCCGGTGAATAAGGGCAATTCGGGCGGTCCAACCTTCGACACCGACGGCAACGTGATCGGCGTCAACACCGCGATCTTCTCGCCGTCGGGCGGCTCGGTCGGCATCGCCTTCGCGATTCCCGCCGACACCGTCAACAGCGTCATTACGCAACTCAGGGAGCACGGCTCGGTCACCCGTGGCTGGATCGGCGTTCAGATCCAGCCGGTGACGCAGGACATCGCCGACAGCCTCGGCCTCAAGAAAGCGGAAGGCGCGCTGGTCGCCGAACCGCAGAAGGACAGTCCGGCGGTGCAAGCCGGCATCGAGGCCGGCGACGTCATCACCGCGGTCGAGGGCAAGCCGATCAAGGATGCCCGCGATCTTGCCAAGAAGATCGGCGCCTTGTCGCCGAAGACCTCGATCAAGCTTGCGGTCCTGCACAAGGGCTCGGAAAAGACCGTCACCTTGACGCTCGGCGAAATGCCCGCCGCCACCAAGGTCGCGAGCGCCGAAAGCTCGAACGACAGCGGCGATAGCGATTTATCGAAGCTCGGGCTCACGCTTGCTCCGGCCGGGCGCGTCGCGGGCGCTGGCAGCGAAGGCGTGGTGGTCACCGGCGTCGATTCGTCGGGGATCGCCGCCGACCATGGTTTCTCGACCGGCGATGTGATCCTCGAGATCGCCGGCAAATCGGTTTCGACTCCCGGCGACGTGCGCAACACGATCGCGAGCGCGCGCACCGACGGCAAGCGCAGCGTGCTGGTGCGGCTGAAGTCGGGTGACAACACCCGCTTCGTTGCCCTGCCAGTCGGCAAGGGATGAGGAAAGCGCTCGGGGCGTGCTGCTGGCATCCGTCGCCCCCGCTGGCGGTACACCTCAACGGGACGGGCTTCGTGCCCGTCCCGACCTAAACCTGGAGATCGGTGCGGTCCCATAGGATCGGTCCTGGTTTCCGTAGGAACTCCAACCCTGGCATCCGTCGCCCCCGCTGGGGTGGGGTCGTGGAGGGGGTGGCGGGCCAAATCCGCCACCCCCTCGCGTACGAAAGGGGTGGGAAAGCGGCCGGCTGGCCGCCGATTTGGCCGTGAAGAAGGGGTGGCGCAAGGCGGGAATTGAAGTCGCCCGGAATTGACTGAATTGGTGTGACCGATGCCCACTTATGCGGATATTCAAGGGGCTCGCGCCTCCGGCCGAACGGCCGATGCGCAACCGGACCGGGTCACCATGCGCCTTCTGGTCATCGAGGACGACCGCGACGCCGCGGACTATCTGGTCAAGGCCTTTCGCGAGGTCGGCCATGTTGCCGATGCCGCCACCGACGGCGAAGACGGGCTGGCAATGGCGCTCGACGGGCAATACGACGTGCTGATCGTCGACCGCATGCTGCCCAAGCGCGACGGCCTATCGCTGATCGGCGCCCTGCGCGACAAGGGGATCGAGACTCCGGCGCTAATCCTGTCGGCGCTCGGCCAGGTCGACGACCGGGTCAAGGGCCTGCGCGCCGGCGGCGACGATTACCTGCCCAAGCCTTATTCCTTCACCGAGTTGCTGGCGCGTATCGAGGTGCTGGCGCGCCGGCGCGGGGCGCGCCAAGAGGAAACGGTGCTCCGGGTCGGCGACCTCGCGCTCGACCGCCTGTCGCACGAAGTGCGCCGTGGCGACGACGAAATCTCGCTGCAGCCGCGCGAATTCCGCCTGTTGGAATACCTGATGAAGCACGCGGGGCAGGTGGTGACCCGCACCATGCTGTTGGAGAACGTGTGGGACTATCATTTTGACCCGCAAACCAACGTTATTGACGTGCATATCTCGCGCTTGCGCTCGAAAATCGATAAAGGTTTCTCCCAGCCGCTCCTCCATACGGTCCGCGGCGCGGGATACATGATACGTGACGGCGCTCGGTAAACTTTTCCGCACCACCACGTTCAAGCTGACGCTGGTCTATTTGACCGTGTTCGCGCTGTTCGCCGTGTTTTTGCTCGGCTATTTCGCGCTCAACACCCGCCGCCTGATCACCGAACAGATCACCGACACGGTCGATGCCGAAATCACCGGCCTATCCGAGCAATACCGGGTCGGCGGTATCCGCCGGCTGGTCATCGTCGTCGACGCGCGGGCGCGCCGGCCGGGCTCGAGCCTCTATCTGGTCACTACCTTCGCCGGCGAAGCCTTGGCCGGCAACGTCACCGCGCTGGTGCCCGGCATCCTCGACAATCCCGGCTGGACCGAAACGGCCTACCGCCGGCTCGACGAAGCGGAAAACGCCGACCGCCCGGAACACGAGGCGCTGGTGCGGGTGTTCCAGTTGCCTGGCGGTTTCCGTCTCCTGGTCGGCCGCGATCTCGACGAGCGCGAGCGGCTCTATCACATCGTGCTGTCGGCCGGACGCTGGTCGGTCGCCATCGTCATCGTGCTCGGCCTCGCCGGCGGCTTGCTGGTGAGCCGCCGCGTGCTGCGCCGGGTCGACGCCATGACCGAGACCACCCGCACCATCATGGCCGGCGATCTCGGCGAGCGCTTGCCGGTGGCCGGCACCGGCGACGAACTCGATCGTCTGGCCGACAATCTCAACGCCATGCTCGAGCGCATCGAGGCGCTGATGTACGGCTTGAAGGAGGTCTCCGACAATATCGCGCACGACCTCAAGACGCCGCTCACGCGGCTGCGCAATCGCTCAGAGGAAGCGCTGCGCACCGCCAAGAGCGAGGCCGAATACCGCGCCGCGCTGGAAGCCACAATCGAGGAATCCGAAGGGCTGATCCGCACCTTCAACGCGCTGTTGATGATCGCGCGGGCGGAATCCGGCCAGGCGCGCGACGACATGAGCGAATTCGACGCCGCCGAGATCGCGCACGACGTCGTCGAATTGTACGAGCCGCTGGCCGAGGAGAAAGGCATCGCGCTTAGGGTGGAGGGCGACGCGCCGGCCAAGGTCAACGGCAACCGCGAACTGGTCAGCCAGGCGCTGGCCAATCTGGTCGACAATGCCATCAAATACACCGAGCCGCGCGATGCCGCCGCGAACGGCGTCGCACCGGAAATCGTGGTGCGCGCGCTCAGCGAGGGCGACCGTATCCTGCTTTCGGTGACCGATAGCGGACCCGGCATTCCGGAAACCGACCGCGGGCGGGTGGTCGAGCGCTTCGTTCGCCTCGAGCAAAGCCGCTCGCAGCCGGGCTCGGGGCTGGGGCTTAGCCTTGCTGCGGCGGTGGCGCGGCTGCACGGCGGCGAGCTGACGCTCAGCGACAACCGGCCGGGCCTCAAGAGCGTCATTGCCTTGCCGCGCGGAGGCCCGGTACAGATGGCGGGATGACGCGGCCGGCCAGCAAGAAGAGAATTGTTCGCAAGAAGCCCGCGCGCAAGCCGTCCGGCGCAAAACGCGTGGCGGACAGCGGCGCAACGCTAGCCGCACGCATCGTCACCGCGCCCTATCTGGTCGAGGCCAAGGCCTCGCGAGCGTGCATGGCGGAATGGCTCGCTGGCCTGCCGGCGAAAGTGGCGAACCCGCTCAAGGCGCTGCTCGGCACGCACCCAACCGTCGCGACGCTGCTGCAAAGCCTAGCCGAAAGTTCGCCTTATCTGTGGGAGCTGGCGAGCGGCGATCCGGCACGGCTGCTGCGCCTGCTCATTTGCGATCCCGACGCGCGTCTGACCGCATTGCTGGCCGAGAGTGGCGAGGCGGTTGCCGCGACCGAAGATGCAGACGAGGCAATGCGGCTGCTGCGCCGCATGAAGGCGGAAGCGGCGCTGCTGATCGCGCTCGCCGATATCGGCGGCGCGTGGCCGGTAATGCGGGCGACGCGCGCCCTGACCGATCTTGCCGACACCGCGGTCGATGCCGCTGCGCGCTTTGCGCTTACCGAAGCGGCGCGCGATGGCAAGCTAGTGCCGAAAGACAAGCGCCGACCGCAGGACGGCAGTGGCTATATCGTGCTGGCCATGGGCAAGATGGGCGCCTTCGAGCTCAACTATTCCAGCGATATCGATCTCATCGTGTTCTACGACGCGTCGGCGCCCGGCTTGCCGGAAGACGCCGCGCCGGCCGCGCTGTTCGTGCGCGTGACGCAGCGGCTGGTGAAGCTGTTGCAGGAGCGCACCGGCGACGGCTACGTGTTCCGCACCGACCTGAGGCTGCGCCCGGATCCGGCCTCGACCGCGATCGCCATCTCCACGGCCGCCGCCATCTCCTATTACGAAAGCATCGGCCAGAACTGGGAACGCGCCGCCATGATCAAGGCGCGCGCCTGCGGCGGCGACATCGCGGCCGGGGCGGCGATCCTTAGCGAACTGTCGCCCTTTGTCTGGCGCAAATATCTCGATTTCGTTGCCGTTAGCGACGTCTACGCGATGAAACGGCAGATCAACGCCTATCGCGGCCACGGCGAGATCGCGGTCGAAGGCCACAACATCAAGCTCGGCCGCGGCGGTATCCGCGAGATCGAGTTTTTCGCGCAGACCCAGCAATTGATCGCCGGCGGGCGCAATCCGGCGCTGCGCGACCGCGATACGCTCACCACGCTCGACAAGCTCTGTGGCGACCGCTGGATCGACGCCGCCGCGCGCGACCAATTAAAGGCGGCTTACGTGTTCCTGCGCACGGTCGAGCACCGGCTCCAGATGGTCAACGACGAGCAGACGCAGACACTGCCGGCCGAACGCGAGGCGCTCGAGCGGTTTGCTCGCTTCCTCTGCTTTGCCGACCGCGATGCTTTCGCCAAAACCCTGGTCGAGCATCTCGACAACGTGCAGCGGCATTATTCGCGGCTGTTCGAGAAGACGCCCGGCGCGGACAAGCCGGCGCTGCTGTTTCCCGCCGAGGCCGACGACCATAAGACGCTCGACCGGCTGGCCGAACTTGGTTTCCGCGCGCCGCTCGAAGCATCCTCCATCATCCGCCAGTGGCTCGCCGCCGGGCATCGCTCGCTGCGTGGCGAAGCGGCGCGGGCGCATCTTGACGCGCTGCTCCCGGTGCTGGTCGAGCAGATCGCGCGCACCGACAACGCCAACGCCACGCTGGTGCTGTTCGACCATTTCCTTGCCAATCTGCACGGCGCGGCGCGGCTGCTATCGTTGTTGCGGCAGAATACCGAGCTGATCACGTTGATCGTCTTCGTGCTTGGCATCGCGCCGAGGCTCGCCGATACGCTGGCGCGCAACCCGCAGGTGATGGATGCGCTGGTCGATCCGAGCTTTTTCGGTGTGCTGCCGGACGACGCCGAGCTTGGCCGGCGGCTCGACGCGGCGCTGGCACAATCGCGTTATGACGAGGACCTGCTCGAGCGCATCCGCATGTTCGGGCTGGAATACATGTTCCTGACCGGCGTGCGCATTTTGTCCGGCACGGTGACGGCACGGCAGGCCGGCGAGGCCTTCGCGCGGCTCGCCGACGCGGTGATTCGCGCCGTACATCGCGCGGTCGCCGGCAATTTTGCCGCGACCTATGGCCATCTGCGCGGCGAGGCGAGCGCGGTGCTGGCCATGGGCAAGCTTGGCGGGCGCGAGATGACGGCGAGCTCCGACCTCGATTTGATCCTCATTTACGACTTCGATGACGCGTATCCGGAGTCGGACGGCAAGCGTCCACTTTACGGCGCGCAATATTTCGCCCGGCTGACGCAGCGGCTGATCAATGCGCTGACCGCGCAAACCAATTACGGCGCGCTCTACGAGGTCGACATGCGGCTGCGCCCGTCCGGCCGCGCCGGGCCGCTCGCCACCCAGATCGGTGGCTTCACCTCCTACCAGGAGGGTGAGGCCTGGACCTGGGAGCACATGGCGCTGACGCGCGCGCGAGTAGTGGCGGCGACGCCGGGCTTCGGCGAACGGGTCGAAGCGGTCATCCGCGACGTCTTACAGCGGTCACGCGAACCGGAATCGATCGCTGGCGACGTCGTGGAAATGCGTGGGGCCATCGCCAAGGAGAAAGGCGACGGCGAGCGCTGGGACCTCAAATACGCGGCGGGCGGTCTCGTCGATATCGAATTCATCGCGCAGTATCTGCAACTGGTGCACGCGCACGAGCTGCCGGACATTCTCGACACCTCGACCGCGCGCGTCCTCGACAAGGCCTGGGCGCTGCACGTGCTGCCGGTCGAGGAGGCCGAAGTGCTGCGTCCGGCGGTGCAGCTCTACCACGACCTCACGCAAATCCTGCGGCTCTGCCTTCCCGGGCCGTTCGACGCGAAGTCCGCGGGCCCCGGCCTATTGCGGCTGCTCGCGCGGGCCGCCGACGTGCCCGATTTCGCCGCCCTCGACGCCACACTGATCGAGACGCAGGCCAAGGTGCGGGCGAGCTTCGTGCGGATCCTGGGCCGGGCGCCGTGACGCCGCTACGCGGCCTCTTCTTTCGGCAGCGGGCAATGCGGGTGCATGGGCATGCGCACCACCACCAGCGTGCCTTTGCCGAGCGCCGAGCGGATGCGCATGCGCCCGCCGTGCAGCTCGACCAGCGATTTGGCGATCGCGAGGCCCAGCCCCGAGCCGTGATGGCTCTTCGTGAGCTGGCTTTCGACCTGTTCGAACGGCCGGCCCAGGCGCGCCAGCGCCTCCTTGTCGATGCCGATGCCGGTATCGGCAATGGCCAGTACGATGCAGCCGTCGGCAGCGCGCCCGCGCACGGTGACGCGGCCGCCGGCCGAGGTGAATTTCACCGCATTGGACAGCAGATTGAGCATGATCTGCTTGAGCGCGCGGCGGTCGGCACGCAAGGCCAGTTCCGGCGAAATCTTGGCGACCAGTTCGAGCTGCTTGTCCTGCGCGCGCGCCGAAACGACGCGGATGGCTTCCGCCAGCAGCGCATCGAGGTCGAGTTCCTCAAAATCGAGGCGAATGCGACCGGCTTCGATCTTAGCCATGTCGAGGATGTCGTTGATGACTTCGAGCAGATATTGGCCGCTGCTGCGGATGTCGGTGCAATATTCGTTGTATTTTCCGGCGCCGAGCGGGCCGAACATGCCCGATTCCATGATCTCGGAGAAGCCGATGATGGCGTTGAGCGGCGTGCGCAACTCGTGGCTCATATTGGCGAGGAATTTCGATTTCGCCTGGTTGGCCTCCTCGGCGCGGGTCTTCTCGGCGGCGTATTGTTCCGCCAATTCCGCCAGCCGCTGCTGTGAGGCGCGCACGTCGGCGACGGTGGCCATCAGCCGCTTCTCGCTGTCGACCAGCTTCTCCTCGTGCATCTTCAACGCGGTAATGTCGGTGCCGACCGAAACGTAGCCGCCGTCCTTGGTGCGGCGCTCGCTGATGTGCAGCCAGCGGCCGTCGTCGAGCTCGGCCTCGAAGGTGCGCGCGCCGGGAATGTTCGGGCCGCCGGTGATCGACTTGCTGCGCACCACCGGCTTGCGGCCGGCGGCGACCACGGATTCGTAGGACGCGCCGACGGTGATCGACTCGTCGGGCAGGTTGTGCAGCTCCTGGAAATTCGAATTGCACAGCACCAGCCGGTTGTCGGCGTCCCACAAGACGAAAGCCTCGGGAATGGTCTCGATGGCGTCGCGCAGCCGCATGTCGGCGGCGACCGTCTTCTCGACCAGATTCTTCTGCTCGGTGATGTCTACCGCGATGCCGATCACGTGCAGGCCCGGCTCGCCCACCTGGCGCACCAATTCGCAGCGCGCGCGCAGCCAGATCCAATGGCCGTCGGCATGGCGCATGCGGAAAGCGCGGTCGATTGCCGTGGTGCTGGCTTCGGCGAGCTCGGCGGCAAGATCGTAGAGGTGCAGATCGTCGGGATGGGTGAGAGTACTGACGTCGCCGAACGACAAAAGGTCGTCTTTGGCCTGCAGCCCGAGGATCTCGAACATCGACTGCGACCAGAAAATTCGTCCGCGCGCCAGATCCCAATCCCACAGACCGCAACGGCCGCGGTTGAGCGCGGTATCGATGCGGCTGCGGACGGTCTCGTAGATCAAGTCGGCTTCGCGGGCCCGTGTCGCCTGCCAGTGGAAGGCGAAGCCGAGGATGAGCACGACGAAGCCGGTGGTGGCCGAAAGCGTGATGGTGAGGGTGGTGAGCGAGCGCCACGGCGTAAGCGCCGCGTTGCGCGACTGCACGACGGCGAGTTCGCCGAACGGCGGTTTCAGCATCCGCACGGTGGCGAACGTGCGGCCGCCGTCGGGCAGCGTGATCTCCATGACTCCGGCGCCGGCGCCGAAGGTGGTGAGCGGTTGCGCCGGACCGAGCAGGTCGATCAGGCGGCGGCCGATGATGGCGTCGGCGGTCGGCGTGGCGGCCGCCACCACGCCCTTCGCATCGGTCAGCATGAATCGCCGGTCGGCGGCGATCGCCCATGGCGGTAGCGCGCGCGCCAGCACCTCCTGGGCGCGCGCCAAGGCGTCGACGGGTAGCGTCTGCCGCGGCTGCAGGCGCTCGGCCGCAATGTCGGCGGCCGCGTCGAGCGTGAGGATCATATCGTTGAGGGATTGCCGGCGATGATCGAGTACCTGCACGGCGGCGCCCACGCAAATGGTGGCGAGAAACGCAATGATGAGCACGGGAACGGCGCGGCGCAGCAGCGGCTCCGCGGTCAACAGGCGCCGGTACGCCGGATTGGCGATCGACTGCGCGAGACCTTGGATAGAATCTGGGCGTGCGGACGCACTCGCCGCACCGGCGCGCGCCATCGACTGCCTCCGTTTTGGAAATCCCCTACCGAATCAGTCGTGATTGGAATCGATGGCCACTGATTTGTCGAGAGTCACCGAGTCAATTATTTAATGTTCGTTACCCACCGAAACCTGAATTCTCGACAGGAGGCAGTCGTTTGCCGAAGGGTAGGGTGATGGGATATGGGAAAAATCTATTGTCGGACCGTACTTTAGGTCTTGGCGAGCGCGCGTTCGACGATGTCGGCGAGGTCGCGCGACAGACTGGGCGCGGCTTTCACCCCCTCCAATGCAATTTGCGCCTTGTCGCGCCGGCCGTGCTCGAGCGTGCGCCAGGTGCGGAAGGCGGTGGCGAGCCGCGCCGCCAATTGCGGATTTTTCGGGTCGAGCGCAAGCAAAGTCTCCGCAATGAAGGCATAGCCCGCGCCGTCGGCGCGATTGAATTGGGTGGGATTCGCGGCGAAAGCGCCGACCAAGGCGCGGACGCGATTGGGATTGGCGAATGAGAAGGCGGTGTGCGTGGTGAGCGCACGGACGCGCTCAAGGGTATCCGGCTGCGGCGTCACGGCTTGCAGCGAAAACCACTTGTCTATCACCAGCGCGTCGGATGCATAGCGGGTGTAGAAGTCGGCGAGCGTGCGTTCTCGCTCCGGCCCAGGATGCAACGACAGCGTGGCGAGCGCCGCCATGCGGTCGGTCATGTTGTCGGCCGCGTCGTATTGCCGCGCGGCGCGGGCGATCGCTTCGGGCGCTGCGGTTGCAGCCATCAAATCGAGCGCGACGTTACGCAGCGAGCGGCGGCCGGCGCTGACCGCATCGGGCGAATAGGGGCCGGGGACGGCCATGCGGTCATAGGCTGCGGCGAGCGCGGCGCCGAGCTTGCGGCCGACGCCAGCGCGCAAGGCACGGCGCGCCTGGAAAACCGCATCCGGATCGATGTCGCGGCCGATTTCGCGCGCGATGTCGCCTTCGCCCGGCGGCACCAGCGCCAGCGCCATGAAAGCCGGCTCCAGCCTGCCGTCTTCGAGAATGGCGGCGAGCGCGGCGGTCAGGGTGTCGTCGGCGCGCGGCGGCTTGCCGCCACGCAATGCCGCGACATTCTCGATCAACAGCCGCATGGCGATGGTTTGCAGCGCCTGCCAGCGGTTGAAGGCATCGCCGTCGTGCGCGGCGAGAAAGGCGAGGTCGCCGGCGTCGAGATCGGTGGTGAGCTTGATCGGCGCCGAGAAGCCGCGGTTGATCGACAGAACTGGTTTTTCGGCGATGCCGGTGAATTCGACTGTTGCGGCGGGCTCGCTCAGCACCAGGACGCCATGCGCGACGTTTGCGCTTGGCGTCGCAAGCGGCAGGTCGCGGCTGTCCTTGCCGACGAGGCCGATGCCGAGCGGGATGACCATCGGCCCTTTGGCCGGCTGGCCCGGGGTCGGCGGCACCGTTTGTTTGGCTTCAAGCGTGTAGACTTGGCGCTTGGCGTCGTGTCGGCCGGCGACCGTCACCTCGGGCGTGCCGGCCTGACTGTACCAGCGCATGAACTGTGTCATGTCGCGGCCGGAGGCGTCGGCAAAGCATTGGATGAACTGCTCGACGGTCGCGGCCTCGCCGTCGTGGCGCGCGAAATAGAGATCCATGCCGGCGCGGAATTTGTCCATACCGACCAGCGTCTGCACCATGCGCACGACTTCGGCGCCTTTCTCGTACACGGTGCTGGTGTAGAAGTTGTTGATCTCCTTGTAGGTCTCCGGGCGGACCGGATGCGCCAGGGGCCCTGAGTCCTCGACGAATTGCGCCGCGCGAAGCCCGCGTACGTCGGCGATGCGCTTGACCGGGCGCGAGCGCATATCGGAGGAGAATTCCTGATCGCGGAAAACCGTGAGCCCTTCCTTCAGGCAGAGCTGGAACCAGTCGCGGCAGGTGATGCGGTTGCCGGTCCAGTTGTGGAAGTATTCGTGCGCAATGACGGCCTCGATTTGGGCAAAATCGGTGTCGGTCGCGGTGTCGCCACTCGCCAGCACGTATTTGTCGTTGAAGACGTTGAGGCCCTTGTTCTCCATCGCCCCCATGTTGAAGTCAGAGACCGCGACGATCATGAAAATATCGAGGTCGTATTCGCGGCCGAAGGCTTCTTCGTCCCAGCGCATGGCGCGCTTGAGCGAGTCCATGGCGTAGCCGCAGCGGCCCTGCTTGCCGGGCTCGACATAAATGCGCAGCGTCACGCTGCGCCCCGACATGGTGATGAAGCGGTCCTCGATATAAGCCAGATTGCCGCCGACCAGCGCGAACAGATAAGACGGCTTCTTGTGCGGATCATGCCAGGTGGCGAAATGGCGGCCGCCGGCAAGATCGCCGCTGTCGATCAAATTGCCGTTCGCCAGCAGCACCGGAGTTTCGGTTTTGTCAGCTTCGATGCGCGTAGTGTAGACCGCCATCACGTCGGGCCGGTCCGGGAAATATGTGATGCGGCGGAAGCCTTCCGCCTCGCATTGCGTACAGTAGGAACCGCTTGAACGGTATAATCCGGAGAGCTGGGTATTGGCGGTCGGGTCGACCAGCGTTTCAATCTCCAGCGTGAACGGCCGGTTCGGCGCCTGCGCAATGGTCAGGCTGTCCGTCGTCGCCACATAGCTGTCCGCCGGCAGCGCGGCGCCGTCGAGTTTGAGCCCGGTAAGCGTCAATCCATCGCCGTCGAGCACCAACGGCGCTGCGGCGGCGGCCGGATTGGGCTTGAGCGCCAACGTGGCGCGGACCTTGGTCTGCGTCGGATGCAGGGAGACATCGAGCGAGACGGTCTCCACCAGCCAGTCGGGCGGGCGGTAGTCTTTCAGCCGGATCGGCTGGGCGGTATCGGTGCGCATTTGCATGGTTCCAAAATTGCGCTTTGATCTAGGATGTCCGCGACGGAATTGGAAGGAAGAATGATGGCGACCATGCAGGCCATGGTGCTGGACGCGCCGCGCACGCCGTTGGTGATGCGCGAGCGGCCTTTGCCGGCGCCGGGCGCGGGCGAAATCCTGGTCGCGGTCGCGGCCTGCGGCGTCTGCCGCACCGATTTGCATGTGGTCGACGGCGAACTGGAACATCCGACATTGCCAATCGTGCCGGGGCACGAGATCGTTGGCCGCGTGGCGGCGCTTGGCGCAGGCGTCGCTGGGTTTTCAATTGGCGAGCGCGTCGGCGTGCCGTGGCTTGGCGCGACCTGCGGCATCTGCGCTTATTGCCGCAGCGGCGCCGAGAACCTGTGCGACACGCCGGTGTTCACCGGCTACACCCGCGACGGCGGCTATGCGACGCACGCGGTCGCCGATGCGCGCTATTGCTTTCCGCTCGGCGCGGCCGGCGACGACGCCGACATTGCGCCCTGGCTCTGCGCGGGCCTGATCGGCTGGCGCAGCTATCGCATGGCGGGCGAGGGCAATAGGCTCGGGCTCTACGGCTTCGGCGCCGCCGCGCACATCCTGGCGCAGGTCGCGATCTGGCAGGGGCGGCGCGTCTACGCCTTCACGCGCAAAGGCGATACGGCAGCGCAAGAATTCGCGCGCTCGCTCGGCGCGGTTTGGGCGGGCGGATCGGACGATAGACCGCCGGAACCGCTCGACGCCGCAATCATCTTCGCGCCGGTCGGCGCCCTGGTGCCTGCCGCGCTCAAAGCGGTGCGTAAAGGCGGCCGAGTCGTCTGCGGCGGCATTCACATGTCCGACATCCCGAGCTTTCCCTATGCGTTGCTGTGGGAGGAGCGGCACGTGATGTCGGTGGCGAACCTGACGCGCGCAGACGCCCACGGATTTCTGTCGATTGCGCCGGAGGCGGGCGTCAAATGCGAAGTAACGCGCTATCCGCTGGCGCGCGCCAACGAAGCACTGTCGGATTTGCGCGACGGGCGATTGCAAGGCGCGGCGGTGCTTATTGCCTAAAATCAGCGCATCGGCTCGGCGTGGCCGATCACGCGCTTGATCGACGGCGAGCGCTGCTTGAGTGCGCGCTCCAGCGCGTCGACCTTTTCGTGCACCTCCTGCACGCTAAGCGACGGATCGACGCGGCAGTGGAAATTGACGATCTCGCCTTCGTCGGTCTCGCGCACGCGCACGTCGTGCACGTCGCGCAAGGTGCGGCCATCGGCGGCGAGCTCGGCGAGCGTGATCTCGACTGCCTTGACCCGTTCGGTGGGCGCCTCGCGGCCGGCGGCGCGATGCGGCTGCAAGGGCTCGATATGGGTATCGATCTCGACGGCGGTGCCGAGCTCGGCGGCGATTGCGCTTTCCAGGCTGTCGGCTATGGCATGCGCCTCGCGGAGCGAGAGCCTGCCGCCGACCTCCAGGTCGAGCGAGACCGCCAGGCGATCCTTCAGGTCGTGGACGGTCACATGATGGATGGCGAGCGCGCGGTTGCGCGCGATGACCATAACGCGATCGACCACGGTCTCGTTGTTGAGCGCCACCGGATCGGTCGTGACGGTCGTCTCGGCGCCGGCCAAACGCTCGCGAATGGCGGCAGCGACCTCCTCCTTGAGCGCGCTGACGCGATCGAGCGGCATCGTGCGGCTCACCGCGACGGCGAGATCGATGAATATCTTTTCGCCGACGGCGCGGGCGCGAACCTGTTCGACCGCGACCACTCCAGGCACCTTCGCGGCGGCGGCGGTGACCTGCTCGGCGGCGCCTGCCGGCGCCACGTCGGTGAGGGTGTCGATGGTGCGGCGGCCGAGCCGCCAGCCGGCAAAGCAGATCAGGATCGCGACCGCCAGCGCAGCAACCGAATCCGCCCACCACAATCCGGCGCGCACGCCGACAAGTCCGATCAGCACGGCCAGCGAGGCCCACAGGTCGGATGAAAAATGCAGCGCATCGGCTTCCAGCGCCTGGCTCTTAGTCGCCTTGGCGGTGTGCGAGAGCGCGCGCGAGCGGAAAAAATCAATCCCGATCGACACCGCGATCACCCCGAACGCCCAGGCATTGGCGAGCACCGTGTGTTGTTCATGCTCGACCAGGCGCTTAGCCGCTTCCCAAATCACCACGCCCGACAGCAGGAACAGCAGCGCGGTTTCCGCCAGCGCCGAGACGCTTTCGAATTTGCCGTGTCCGTATTGGTGCTCTTCGTCAGCCGGCCTGCCGGAAACGCGCACCGCGAGATAGGTCATCACCGTGGCGCCGAGATCGATCAGCGAATGGCCGGCCTCCGACAAAATCGCCAGCGAGCCAGTGAGAATCCCCACCACACCCTTGGCGACCGTCAGCGCGGCGGACGCCGCGATCGAGGTCAGTGCGACCTGTTCTTTTTCCTGCTGCATGCGGCCTCTTTGGCCTCATCTTACAGCGCGATCGGCTTGCCGTCCTGCGCCGCCGAGCGCACCACCGCGTCGAGGATGCGGATATTGCCGAGCAATTGCTCGGTGGAGAAGCGATAGGGTGCGCGGCCTTCGACCGCGTCGGCCCAAGCTTCGAAATTGGCCCGCACGGTATTGGCGTGATGGTAGCTGCGCGTCTGCCGGCTGCCGTCGGCGGTGCAATGCACGAAACTCGACGGAATGCCCTTGTCGACATTGCCGCCTTCCTGCGTCTCCACCCAGCCCTGGTCGCCGAATAGCGTGAAGCGGCCGTAGAACGGCGGTGTCGACAGGCAGGTGATGCGGCCGCACGCGCCGTTTTCGAAATCGATCTCGGCGGAAACGAAATCCTCCGACGGGGCCGGAAAAATCTGCGAGGCTGTGCGGGCGGCGACGCGCGTCGGCTTGCCCGCGAGTGACACGAACATGTCGCCGAGATGGATGCCAAGCGCGGTCCAGGCGCCGGCGGGGGCATGGCGCGGATCGCGCCGCCAATTCGACGGGTCCATCTTGCGGAAATTGCTGTGGCTGACGTTCGCGTCCATGTGCAGCAGACGGCCAAGTTCGCCCGCCTCGAACAAGCGCCGCATCTCCTCCATCGCCGGCTCGTAGCGGCGCTCGTGGCCGATGCCGAGCACGCCGCCGCGCCTGGCGCTCGCTTCGAGAACGCGCTCGGCGCTGGCGGTGTTGAGGGCCAGCGGTTTCTCGCAGAATACCTGCTTGCCGGCTTTGAGCCCGGCGATCGCCATCTCCTCGTGCAGCAGATGTGGCGTCACCACCGCGACGGCGTCGACATCGGAGCGCTTGAGCAATTCCTTGTAGTCGACGACGAGATCGAAGCCGTGATTTGCCGCGAATGGCGCGACCGTGTTGTGATCGACGTCGCAGCCCGCCACGACTTTGAAACGCGGACTCTCCTTGAGGCAAGCGACGATCTGCTTGCCCCACCAGCCGAGTCCTATAATACCAATGCGGATCATGGGCTGCCTTTTTTGGCAGTGTCGTTGACCGCAGCATTTGTCGCGTCGGTCATTTGGCCCCAAACGCAGTCGACGAGTGATGCACCTCACTTAGCGCCGGCGGATCGACCACTATGTCTGCGATCGTCTGAGCATTTCTGACCCGTTTCATGGTCGACCATCCTAAGGCGTCATCGGATACCCGATCAACTAACCGGGCCTAGGCATCCTCCTCCAACGGTTCGAAATCGAGGTTGGAACCAGATCTGTGCAATTAAAGTCGGCACTACTGCACTGCCGATGACTGCGGTCAGGAGGATGGTGTACTGCTCTTGATCGATGATGTGATTGGTCAATCCGAACAGCGCCGAGATTGATCCAAACGTCAACCCAGTCGACATCATCAATGTCGTGTACATACCTTCGCGCTTGTCGAACTTGAAGTATCGCGTCAACGGTAAGATACCAACAAATTTAGTGACCATTTTCATCGCGAGAAAGGCAGCGATGAAACCGGCGCCCGCGATCAGCGCTTTTGCTTCGATCAGCGACCCAGCTTTGAGAAAGTAAAATGGCGTCAGGAACGCAAAGCAGATAGCGCGCATGCGCTGCTGCAGGTCTTTTCGTCTCATAAAATAGGGCGCGAGAACCATGCCAATAAGATATGCCGGTAACACGGCCTCGCTCTGACCGAGATTGGCAAGACCGCCGAGGCCAAATAGCACGACGAAAAGAAACTTGATTTCAGGTTCGCTCGTTCGCTTGCCGAAACGTTTAAATAACCACGGGACAATCCATGGAAGGACCGCCATTGCCGCAACCATCACAACGCCGAACAGGACCAAATATGCATTGTAATTGGCAAAAACGAGTCCGAGGGCGAGTACGGTCCCGATGTCATTGATGAAGCACGCGGCAAGTATGATCTTGCCGAGTTCGGTACGATTGTAACCAGTCTCGACCATTACGGCATAGACGACCGCCACAGAAGTCGTGGATAGCGCGATACCGGCGATCTGAGCTTGAGGCCACGGCCAACCTAGCCCGTATCGAGCCAGCAGCAAGCAGCCGAGATAAGGAGCGAAGAACCCCATGAGGCCGATCGTCACGCTCGATGCAAAATTTCTTTTTACGACGTGGGGATCGATGTCTGTGCCTGCGAGAAAAGTAAGGACAATCGCACCGAAACCGGCGATATAGTTTATCCAAGGTGTCAGCGGCAGACCTACTGTATTTCCCGCGATAGCACCGACAACGATCTCAAATAGAGCGGCGGAAATTGTTATAAAAAATGAACCAATGGCGGCGATAAGTGCCAGTGACATCCAGAGCGCCGACTGAAACCAGATATTTTGCATTGTTCGTTATCCTCGTCCTTTGCATCAAGACAGGCAAAAAAAAACCCGCACTCTGGCGGGTCGCAAAGGCCCCCCACCGCAGCTGGTAAAGCGGCAGGGGTCATCAGCTCGATCGAGCGGTTTCGGGGAACCCCATCCCCATCTACTACATGCTACCATATCTGTTTTCCGTTTCAACCCAAGTTGTAATCATGAGTGAGAATTATCTCGTACATTCGTGTTGGCGCTGGCCATTAGTCATTCCTTGGCTCGCCGATCTCGACTGTTGTTGAAATAACGCGTTCGGCGAGTAATGATTAAATTAGTCGGTCGAAAGGCACGAGCTGCGGCGTTCCGCCGAGCAAATGCCGCAACCAAGACGCTCAGCGCTTTGCCGGCAAAGCCCATGGTCTGTGCTTGCGATCCTCGGAGCGGAACGCCGCGATGTGGTCGCGATGGCTGTCGGTCAGATCGATATCGTCCCAGCCGTTGAGCATTTGGTTGCGGCTGACCGGATCGACAGCAAACGGATAGCTACGATTGCCGCGCGAAATCGTCTGCCGTTCGAGGTCGACGCCCACGGGCTGGTCGGGATCGGCGGCTATTGCCGCCGCCAGCTCGGCAGCGTCGGCTTCCGGCACGATCGCCGTCAACAGCCCGTTCTTGACCGCGTTCTGCGCGAAGATGTCGCCGAACGAGGGGGCGACGACGCAGCGGATCCCCGCGTCATACAGCGCATAGACCGCGGCCTCGCGCGACGAGCCGCCGCCAAAATTGCGGCCGGCCACAAGAATTTTTGCGCCGCGCCAGACCTCCCGGTTGAGCGGGAAGTCTGGCCGCTCGTTGCCGTCGACGTCGTGACGCAGATCTTGGAACAGAACCGTGCCGAGGCCTTTCGAGCGCGGCCATTTCAGGTAGCGCGCCGGAAGGATCTGGTCGGTGTTGAGGTTGGGCAGCGCCAACGGGCAGGCCTTGGCGCTGAGGCGGACGAATTTCTCCATGGCACGTTATCTCTAGTTGGGCTTGGCGCCAGACGCCTTTACCAGCGGCGCCCAGCGTTTGATATCCTCGCGCACGAAAGCGGCGAACGCTTCTGCGGAGTTGCCGACCGGCACAGCGCCTTCGGTCTTCAATCGCTGTTGCATCTCCGCATCGGCGAGCCCCGCGGCGATCACCGAATTCAGCTTCTGCGTAATCGCCGCCGGCAGTTTCGCCGGTCCAAACACGCCGAACCACGCGCTCGAACTCGAAGCCGGGGACAACCTCGGCGATCGCCGGCACGTCGGGGAAGGACGGCTGGCGCTGCTCGCTGGTCACGCCGTAGGCGCGCAACTTGCCGGCGTGAACCTGCGCCGCGCCGGTGACAAGGCTGATGAACATCAGATCGATCTGGCCGCCGAGGACGTCGGTGAGCGCCGGTGCGGTGCCTTTATAAGGCACGTTGAGCAGGCGGACACCCGTCATGAGCTTAAACTTCTCGCCGGCAAGATGCAGCGACGAGCCGATGCCGCCGATGCCAATGGTGAGCTTGTCGGGCCGTGCCTTGGCCAATTCGATCAGCGATTTGAGGTCGTGGGCGGGCAGCTTCGGATTGCCGACTAGCAGGCTCGGAACGGTGGCGACCTTGGTGATGGCGGTGAAATCGGCCGCCGGATCGTAGGGCAGGTTGGGATAAAGCGATGCGTTGATCGTGTGGCTGGTGAAGCTCACCAGCAAGGTGTAGCCGTCGGGCGCCGCCTTGGCGACGGTTTCGGCGGCGATGTTGCCGCCGGCGCCAGGCTTGTTCTCGACGATCACGTTCTGCTTGAGCGCCGCCGCCATCGGCCGCGCAATCGTACGGGCGATGGTATCGGTGGTGCCGCCCGGAGGCGCGCCGACCAGAAGCTTGATCGGACGCGAGGGGTAATCGTCGGCGCACGCCGGAGCGGTGGGCATCGCGACGCCAGCGAGCGTCAGTCCGAGGGCGGCGGCGATGATGGCGAACTTTGTCATGGTGCGTCTCCTGCCCGATTTGCTCATGCTTGTTATGGTATTCGCCCGCCCAGCAACGGCCGCATGTCGGCGAGATGGCCGCTGACGGCGGCGGCGGCGACCATCGCCGGCGACATCATATGCGTGCGCGCGCCGGGGCCTTGGCGGCCGCGAAAATTGCGGTTGGTGGTCGAGGCGCAGCGCTCGCCAGATGCGACGAGATCGCCGTTGATGCCGACGCACATCGAGCAGCCGGAATCGGCCCATTCCAGGCCGGCGTCGCGGAACATGCCGGTCGAGGCCTTCTTGCTTCCGCCTGACGTTTCACGCCGATGAGCCGGGGAGACCAGGCCGGGCACCTTGCTGACGCGACCGGCCAGAACGGCCGCCGCAGCGCGCAAATCCTCGATGCGCGCATTGGTGCATGAGCCGATGAAGACGCGGTCGATGGCGATGTCGGTCAGCTTCTTGCCCGGCGTTGAGGCCCATGTAGTCGAGGGCGCTCTTGCAGATATATTTCGCGCGCGCCGCGTCTGGTTCGCGCGCCGGATCGGGCACGGCCGCGTCGATCGGCAAAGCGTCGTCCGGGCGTGGTGCCCCAGGTGACGATCGGCGCGATTGCTGCCGCGTCGAGCGTGACCTCGCGGTCGAATGGCGCGTCGCGATCGGATTTGAGCTTCGACCAATCTTCAATGGCCTTGTTCGAGCGCCGCACCCTTCGGCGCGAACTCGCGACCTTTGAGATAGGCGAAGGTCGTTGCGTCTGGCGCGACCATGCCGCAGCGGCCGCCGGCCTCGATCGACATGTTGCACAAGCGTCAGGCGCCCTTCCATCGACAGCGCGCGGATCGCGCTCCCGGCAAATTCGATGGCATGGCCTTGCGCACCGTCGGCGCCGATTTTCGCGATGATCGCGAGCGCGATGTCCTTGGCGGCGATGCCCGCGCCGCCTTGCCGTCGACCGTGATGCGCATGCGCTTCGGCTTTTTCTGCCACAGAGTCTGCGTCATCAAGACATGCGCGACTTCCGACGCGCCGATGCCGAAGGCATAGGCGCCGAAGGCGCCATGCGTCGAGGTGTGGCTGTCGCCGCAGACGATCAGCAGCCCCGGCAGCGTCAGTCCCTGTTCTGGGCCGACGACGTGCACGATGCCTTGCCGCGGATCGCGCAGCCCGAACAAGCGTGATGCCTGGCTTCGCGCGGCATTTGTCTCGAGATTGCGACCATCGCCGCGATCTCGGGATTGGCGATGTCCTGGCCGCGCCCGCGCGTCGGCACGTAGTGATCGGCGACGCCGAAGGTGAGCCCCGGCTCGGCGACTGTGCGGCCGCGCGTCTTCATCTGGCTGAAGGCGTGAAACGAGCCTTCATGCACGTAGTGGCGGTCGACCCAGAGCAGCAGCGCCGCCCTCGCGGCGCATGATCTCGTGCGCGCGACCAGAGCTTGTCGATCAGGGTCTGAGGCTCACTCATGGACAGTCCGTCGACTGCGGGCGTTGACGCGCACCTTCGTGGGCTTGTCGAAGGTCCGCAATATTGTATGCTAAATAATACCAAGTAAAGCGTCCGCCCGACCGGCCGGCGCTGGGGCAGGGGAGCGTCGCGTGGCGCGATTGGCTCGGCGAGGCGAAGGCAAAGCAAGTCTATCTCGTCTTGCGCGACCGCATCATGAGCGGCGCCGTGATCTTCGGCGCACGGCTTCCCAATGAAAATGATCTGGCGCGGATGCACGGCGTGTCGCGCGTCACCGTGCGGCGCGCGCTAGGCGAACTTGGCACGCGAGCGGTTGATCGAGCGGCGGCGCAGCGCCGGAACGCGGGTGGTCTACCGGCCGTCGCCATCGCCGATGACCGCCGACATCTCCGGCGTGCTCGCCAATCTCGCCGATATGGGCCGGCAGCACGGCGGTCAATCTGCTGTCGTTCGATTACGTGCCGGCGAGGGTCGCGGTCGCCAGGCGCTCGGCGTCGGTCGCCGACCAATTGCTGCAGCGTTCGGTGCGCGTGCGCTCGGTCGACGGCTTGCCGTTCTCCTACCTGACCACGCATGTGCCGGAGAGCATTTCGGTGACCTTCAGCAAAAGAATCTGGCCGTCGCGGCCGCTGCTCGAATTGCTCGAACGCGCGGGCGTCAAGGTCGAGCGCGCGACGCCAACGCATCAGCGCCGGCCTTGCGCGCCCGACGTTGCCGAAGCGCTCGACGTGCGCACCGGCTCGCCGCTCATCGAGCTCGTCCGCATGGTCTACGACCAGGCCGGCCGTGGCGTCGAGCATCTGCACGCGCTGTATCGGCCGGATCGTTACAGTCTTCGAGTTCGATCTGGTCGCGCTCGGGCGGCGCCGATACCAAGACCTGGTCGCCGGTGGTGCGCCGGGCCGGCAAGGCAAACGCAAGATCCGGATACGGGAACCGCCAGAGCCAAGACCAAACGATCAATTCCATGCCCCATCTAAACCAGTAAGGGAGACACGACTATGTCGAACATCGAATAACCGTTTCAGCCGCCGCAAATTTCTGCAACCATCCGCGCTCGGCGCCGCCGCGGCCGCGACCGGCAGCTCGCCTGCCCGTCGATCCTGCGCGCGCAAGGCGCCGGCGGTGAAGGTCGGCATCCTGCAGCCGGTGAGCGGCGCGCTGTCTTATTCCGGCCAGCAAGGCCGGCTCGGCGCGACCGATCGCGATCGAGGAAATCAACGCCGCCGGCGGCATCAAGGCATGGGCTCGGCAAGATCGAGCCGGTGCTCGGCGATGCGCAATCGACGCCGGAGGGCGGCACCGCGGAAGTCGAGAAGATGAATTCCGCCGGCGTCGCCTGCATCGTCGGCGGCTATGCCAGCAACATTTGTCTCGCCACCACCCAGGCTGCGGCCCGTTATGATCTGCCCTATATCGTCGATGTCGGCGTCACCGACGCCATCGTCAGCGCGGCCTGAAGAACACCTTCCGTTTCGGCCCCGGATTTGGCGTGATCGCCAAGACCGCGCTGGCCAATCTCGTCGCCATCAACGACAAGGCCGGCAAGCCGGCCAAGACCGTGATGATCGTGCACGAGGACTCGGCGTTCGGCTCCGGCCTCGCCAAGCTGCTCAATGCGCAATTGCCGCCGCAAGGCTTCCAGGTGCTGGAGACCATCCCGCATCCGACGCCGACGCGCGATTTCAACAACGTCGTGCTCAAGATCAAGGCGGCGGACCCGGACATCGTCATCCCGGCCGACTACTACAACGAATATGTGCTGCTCGCGCGCACCATGCAGCAGCAGAAAGTGCGGCCGAAGGCGGCGATCTACTCCGTGCTCGGCGGCGCGGCGTCCTCCTACAAGTTCGTCAAGGAATTCCCCGAGGCGGCGCAATACATCATGGATTGCAATCACTGGTTCGATCCGCGCAATGCGAAAGCGCAGGCGCTGAAGAAGAAGGTGGAGGCCAAGGGCCAGTTCTTCACCTACGAAGTCTATCTGAACTACTGCTGCGTGCTGCTGCTGGCCGACGCCCTCGAACGCGCGAAATCGGCCGACCGCGCCAAGATCATCGAGCGCTGGCAAGCTCGACGTTCGCCGGCCACGTCATGCCCTACGGGCCGACGAAATTCGTCAACGGCCAGAACCAGGGCGCGGCGCCCGCCAACACGCAGGTGATCGGCAACGACATCCAGGTGATCCTGCCGGAGGCATTCGCGTCGGCGAAGCCGGTCTATCCGCTGCCACCGGCTTGATGACGGCTGCGACGGGCGGCGCGCCTCGGCGCCGCCCGCTGCCGCGTTGTCCAAAGCAGCGAGTCCGTGCTTTCGCCCGTCATCCTGATCCCTGCGATCCTCAACGGCCTGTTGACCGGCGCGGTCTATGCGCTTGTCGCGCTCGGGTTGACGCTGATCTACGGCGTGCTGCACATCATCAATTTTGCGCACGGCGCGCTGTTGAGCGCCGCCATGTTCGCGGCATTCTTCGCCTATCATCAGCTCGGGCTTGATCCTTATGTCGCCGTCTTTCTGCTGGCGCCGGCGTTTTTTGCATTCGGCTACGCGCTTGCAGCGGTTCGTCATCGGGCCCGCCTCGCACGGCGATGACCGCAACATGCTGCTGGTGACGCTGGGCATCGCCATCGTCATCGAAAATGCGCTGCTCTACGCCTTCCGCGCCGATACCCGCACCATCGACGTGCCTTATGCGTTCCAGACGATCGATTTCGGCGTCACGTTCCTCGCTGTGCCGCGCGTCATCGGCTTTGCGGCGGCCTTTGCCGTCGCGCTGCTGCTCTGGCTGATCATGACCTGGACCGACACCGGCAAGGCGATCCGCGCGGTGGCCAAGGAGAAGCTCGGCGCGCAACTTGTCGGCATCGACGTCGCGCATGTTTACGCGATGACCTTCGGCCTCGGCACCGCCTGCGTCGCCGTCGCCGCTTGCCTGCTGATCCCGACCTATTACGTCAATCCGAACGTGGGCAACGCCTTCGTGCTGGTCGCCTTCACCATCGTGGTGCTCGGCGGCATGGGTTCGGTGCCGGGCGCGCTGATCGGCGGCCTGATCATCGGCGTGGTGGAAAGCCTGTCCGGCCTGTTCCTCGGCGAATCGCTCGGTCAGATCGGCATCTTCCTGATCTTCATCGCGGTGCTGCTGGTTCGCCCCAACGGCCTGTTCGGAGCGCAAGGCATGAGGCGGCTTCTGCCGATCGCCATCGTGGTTGCGGCGCTGGCCGCCGTGCCGTTGATCGTCCATTCGAACGTGACGCTCAATTTTCTGGTGGTCGCGCTGCTGATCGCGCTGGCCGGGCAGGGCTGGAACATCCTCGGCGGTTATGGCGGGCAATACTCGTTCGGCCACGCGGCGTTCTTCGGCACCGGCGCTTATGTCACCGCCGTGCTGCAGGTTCGCTACGGGGTCAATGCCTGGATCGGCTTTCGGCGTCGGCATTGCCGCCGCCGCCGCGGTCGGCGCCGTTCATCGGCGGGCTGGTGTTCCGGGCGAGGCTGCGCGGCTCTTATTTCGCGCTGGTGACGCTCGCCTTTGCCGAGGTGCTGCGCATCGTCGCCAGCGTCGCGCCGATCACCGGCGCCGGCGTCGGCACCTTGATCAAGCTCGACCTGCGCGCACGGGCGTTCCAGTTCGAAAGCCGCGCCGCGTTCTATTGGGTCATCCTGGCGCTGGTCGCGATCTCGCTCGTGATCGCGCAACTGCTCGAGCGGTCGCGCTTCGGCGCCTGGCTGATCGCGGTGCGCGAGAATGAAGACGCCGCGCAAGGCGCTCGGCGTCGACGCCACCATGGTCAAGCTCGGCGCCATGACGATGTCGGCCGCCATCACCGGCGCGGCCGGCTGCTTCTACGCGCAATATTTTCTTTTCATCGACGCCGGCATCGCTTACGGCACCTGGATCTCGATCGAGGCGCTGCTGACGCCGATCATCGGCGGCGTCGGCACCGTGTTCGGGCCGTTGCTCGGCGCGCTCGTGGTCAAGGCGTTCGGCGAGGGCGCCAAGCTGATCGCCGGCGACGCCCCCGGACTCGATCTGATCGCCTATGGCGGCGCGCTTGTTCTGGTCATTGCCTTTGCGCCGCGCGGCGTCATGGGCGCCATCGCCGACGGACGCAAGTGGCTGATGCGCCGGTCCGCCCGTTCGGCGCCGCCGGCGCGGGAGGCGAGCCATGGCTGAGCCTCTGCTCGCGGTCGAGCGCGTATCGCACCGCTTCGGCGGCCTGCTCGCCGTGAACGCGGCTTCGCTGTCGGCGCCGGCGGGCCGCATCACCGGCCTGATCGGGCCGAACGGCGCGGGCAAGACCACGCTGTTCGCCATCATCTCCGGCTTCCTCAAGCCGAGCGAAGGCTCGATTCGCTACGGCGGCGACGACATCACCGGCGAGCCGCCGCATCGGCTTGCGCGGCGCGGCATCGCCCGCACGTTCCAGATCGTGCAGGCGTTCGCCGGTCTGTCGGTGCGCGACAATATCCTGGTCGGCGCGCTATTTGCGGCACCGCGGCGCGCAGCGCCGCGCTTGCCGCCGCCGAAGAGGTCGGCCGCGACGTCGGGTCTCGGCGATATGCTCGACCGTCCGGCCGATACGCTGACGGTCGCCGGCCGCAAGCGTCTCGAACTCGCCCGCGCGCTGGCGACCGAGCCGAAGCTGCTGCTGCTCGACGAGGTGCTGGCCGGACTGAACCCCTCCGAAATCCGCGACATCCTGCCGGTCATCCGCGGCCTGTGCGATCGCGGCATCACCATCGTCATGATCGAGCACGTCATGCAGGCGGTGATGAGCTTGGCCGAGCACGTCTTCGTGCTGGCGGAGGGCCGTATCATCGCTGCCGGCAGCCCGGCGCAAGTCGCCGCCGATCCCGCCGTCGTCGAGGCCTATCTCGGCCACGGCGCGGCGGCGAAGCTGGAGGCCGCGCATGGCCACTGAACCGCTGCTCACGGTGCAGGGCCTGTGCGCCGGCTACGGCGAAACCGAGGTGTTGCGCGGCGTCGACCTCAGTGTCGAGGCAGGCGAGATCGTCGCCGTGCTCGGCTCCAACGGCGTCGGCAAGTCGACGCTCAACCGCGCGCTCTCCGGCGTCGTGCGCGCGCGCGCCGGCTCGATCCGTTTCGACGGCGGCGCGATCGAGCGCGAGAGGCCGGCGGAGATCGTCGCGCGCGGGCTCATCCACGTGCCGGAAGGCCGGCGCATCTTCCCCAATCTGTCGGTGCGCGAGAACCTCGATCTCGGCAGCTATCGGCGCGGCGGCGCGCGGCGCGCGGACAATCGCGAGCGCGTGTTTGCGATGTTTCCGCGGCTGTTCGAGCGCCAATCGCAACGCGCCGGCACGCTGTCGGGCGGCGAGCAGCAGATGCTCGCCATCGGCCGCGGCCTGATGGCCGAGCCGAAGCTGATCATCCTCGACGAGCCTTCGCTCGGTCTGTCGCCGCTTCTGGTCGAGGAATTGTTCGCGCTGATCGCGCGCATCAACGCCGGCGGCATGTCGGTCCTGTTGGTCGAACAGAACGTGGTGCAGAGCCTCGAAGTCGCCAACCGCGCCTATATCCTTGCCGAAGGAAAATTCGTCATGTCGGGCAACGCCGCCGACATCGGCGCCGATCCCGAGCTCAAACGCGCTTACCTGGGAATGTGACGCATGACCGAAAACACCTTGCGCGCCCGTCTGTCACGTCCGCCGATCCTGATCGCGCCCGGCGTCTACGATCCGCTCACCGCGTTGATCGCCGAACAGGCCGGCTTTGAGGCGCTCTATGTCTCCGGCGCGGCGATCGCCTATACGCGGCTCGGCCGGCCCGACATCGGCCTGGTCAGCATGAACGAGGTGGTCGATACCGTCGCGCTGATCCGCGACCGCGTCGCGCGCCCATCTCGTCGTCGATGCCGATACCGGCTACGGCAACGCCATCAATGTCGGACGCACGGTGCGCCTGCTCGAACGCGCCGGCGCCAATGCCATCCAGATCGAGGACCAGGATTTTCCCAAGCGCTGCGGCCATCTCGACGACAAGACGCTGATCCCGGCGCCGGAAATGGTCGGCAAGATCAAGGCGGCGCGTCGATGCGCGCCACTCGAGCGAGACGCTGATCATCGCGCGCACCGACGCGGTCGCGGTCGAGGGCTTCGACCGCGCCGTCGCGCGCGCGGCGCTCTATCGCGAGGCCGGCGCCGACATGCTGTTCATCGAGGCGCCGCGCGAGCGCGCCGAGCTCGGCCGCATCGGCGCGCAGATAGGGCAATCGATGCCCCTTGATGGCGAATATGGTGGAGGGCGGCAAGACGCCGATCCTGGCGGCGAGCGAACTGCAGGCGCTTGGCTTTTCGCTTCGTCATCTTTCCCGGCGGCATCGTGCGCGCGCTGGCCAAGGCAGCCGAGGAATTCTACGGCTCGCTGAAGGCGACACGGCAGCACCGATGCCGTTCCGCGCCGCGCATGTTCGACTTCGACGCGCTCAACGGTCTGATCGGCACGCCGGAAATGCTGGAGCGCGGCAAACGATATGAAGCGGCCGCCGCGCCGGATCAGCAAGAAACATCAGTAAGCCAAGGAATGTCTCGCATGGACAAGCTTTTCGATACCGTCATCAAGAACGCCCGCGTGGTTCGCCCGAACAAGACCTCGGTCGATTGTCTCGATATTGCGATCAAGGACGGAAAGATCGCCCGGGTCGGGCCGGATATTCAGGCCGATCTCGCGAAGCAAGTCTTCGATGCCAAGAATCGCCTCGCGTTCCCGGGCTGCGTCGATGCGCATATGCATATCGGCATCTATGCGCCGCTCGCCGCAGGATGCGGTCTCGGAGAGCAAGGCCGCGGCGATGGGCGGCGTCACCTCAAGCCTGAATTACCTGCGCACCGGACATTACTATCTCAATCGCGGCGGCCCTTATCGCGAGTTCATGCCGGAAGTGTACAAGCAATCGGAGGGACGATTTTGGGTCGATTACGGCTTTCATCTGGCGCCGATCGAAGCGAGCCACATCGATGAAATGGAACATCTGGTCACGGAACATGGGGTGACCTCGTTCAAGATCTTCATGTTTTACGGCGGCTATGGGCTGCACGGAGCGCTCGTCGCAGCAGAATGATTTTCTTGATGATCGGCCCCGACGAGCGTTACGACATCGCGCATTTCGAGTTCATCATGCGCTCCGCGCAGCGCTTGATGGAGAAATTCCCGGATAAGGCCGCCAACATCAGCGTCAGTCTGCATTGCGAGCTTGCCGAAATCCTCAACGCCTATACAAAGATCGTGGAGCGGGAGGGCAAGCTGACCGGCCTGAAGGCTTACAGCGCCGCACGTCCGCCGCATTCCGAAGGCCTTGCCATCTGGATTGCGTCTTATCTCGCCAATGAAACCAATTGCCTGAACATCAATCTGCTGCACTTGAGTTCGCGCAAGGCAGTCGATGCCGCGTGGACCATGCAGCAGGTGTTTCCGCATATCGCTTTCCGCCGCGAAGTGACGGTCGGCCATCTTCTGCTCGATACCGATTGCGAATGCGCGGTGCATGCCAAGGTCAATCCGCCGATCCGCCCGCGCGAGGACGTCGAGGCGCTGTGGCAGGCCGTGCTTGACCGCAAGATCGATTGGATCGTCAGCGATCATGCCTGCTGTTCGGCCGAGCAGAAGTGGTCGAAGGACGACCCGACGCAATATTTGGCTGGCCAAATCTGGATTTGGCGGCACCGAATATCTTCTGTCAGGCGTTCTGAGCGAGGGCAGCAAGCGCGGCATGTCGTACAATCACATGGCCGAGCTTTTGAGCTGGAAGCCGGCGCAACGGTTCGGACTGCCGAGCAAGGGGGATATCGCGCCGGGTTATGACGCGGATATCGCGATCGTCGATCCGCACGAGAGTTTCGTAGTGCATGCCGCCGAATTCGGAATCCGTGCAAGGCTATACGCCGTTCGAAGGCGCCGAACTCAGCGGCCGGGTAAAGAGCACGTTCTTGCGCGGCGAACTTGTTTATGACGGCGGCAACATCGTCGGCCCGGCGCGCGGCCAATATCTGCGCAGGCCGGTGGCCGCACCACGCAATGAATAGTCGCTGACGCCGCGAGGCACAATGGGGACGGAAGCGATAGCGGCCGATGAAAAATTCGACGCCGAAATGCCGCTGCTGATCATCGGCGCCGGCGCCGCCGGGCTATGCGCGGCACTCGCCGCCAAGGAGGCCGGCATCGATCCGGTGATGATCGAGCGCGACGCCGTGCCGGCCGGCTCGACGGCGCTGTCGGCCGGGCTCATTCCTGCCGCGGGCACGCGGTTTCAGCGCGCCAAGGGCATCGCCGACGACCCGCAATTGTTCGCCGCCGACATTCAGCGCAAGGCACATGGCGAGGCCGACCCCGCGGTCGTCGACGCCGTCGCGCAAGGTTCGGGACCGCTAGTCGAATGGCTGGCGGACCGTTATGGCCTGCCGTTCGATGTCGTCGACAACTTCAATTATCCCGGACATTCGGCGCTGCGCATGCATGGCCTGCCGACCCGCACCGGACTGGAATTGATCAACGCGCTGCGCAGCGCCGCGGAAGAACGCGACATCGTCATCCTTACGGGACGCGTCGCCGAACGACTGCTGGCGAAGCCGGACGGATGCATCCATGGCGTAGAGGTCGTATGCGGCGACGGCACGCATGAACGCATCGGTTGCGGGGCGCTGATCCTCGCCTGCAACGGCTATGGCGGCAATCCGGATTTGGTGCGCCGTTTCATCCCGGACATGGCGAGCGCACTCTATTTCGGCCATCCGGGCAATCGCGGCGACGCCGTGCTGTGGGGCGAAGCGCTCGGCGCGCAACTGGCGCATCTCGGCGGCTATCAAGGGCACGGCTCGGTCGCCACGCCGCACAACATCCTGATCACCTGGGCGGCGATGATGCAGGGCGGCATTCAGGTCAACAGCGAAGGCCGCCGCTTCTGCGACGAGTCGCGAGGCTATTCCGAGCAGGCAACCGACGTGCTGCGACAGCCGGGTGGCATTGCCTGGGATGTGTTCGACGCGCGCATTGCGGCGGTCGCGCGCCAGTTCGCGGATTTCCGCGAAGCGGAACGCGCCGGCGCGGTGCTGACCGGCACGACCATCGAAGAACTTGCGGCGGCAATGCATGTGCCGGCCGCGGCTTTTGCCGCCGAATGGGCCGAGGTCGAACGGCTGAAAGCCTCGAGCGGGCAGGATCGCTTCGGGCGGAAATTCACCGCCGAGCAAAGCTGCGCGCCGCCGTTTCATGCGGTCAAAGTGACCGGCGCGCTGTTTCACACCCAAGGCGGGCTGGCGATCGATGCCAGCGGGCGCGTCAAGCGCAAGGACGGGACGCTATTTCCCAATTTGTTCGCGGCGGGTGGCGCGGCGGCCGGCGTCTCCGGCGGCCAAGCGGCCGGCTATCTGTCGGGCAACGGCCTTTTGACCGCGACCGTGCTCGGGCGTCTGGCCGGGCAGGCCGCCGCGGCGCAGCTGGCTCATCGATCCTGATCTTCAGGCTTGCACAACATTGCAACGCGCGCCGCGGCATTCCACATGATTAAAACAAAGCTCCGGTCGACAGCGCTCTACGGCCTGCTGATCGCCGTCATGGCCGGTGGCCTGACCGCGCCGGCGCGCGCGGAATATCCCGACCGGCCGGTGCACGTCATCGTCCCGGTCGCGGCTGGACCTTCCAAAGAGACAAGAATCCATTTTGGTTTTCGACGCCGCGCCGATGTCGATCAATTTCTCGGAAGTCTCGGCCTTGCAGACCAAGGTGGCCGAGGGCCAGGAGAACCCGCTGTCGATTATCTTCTTCGCCAAGCTGTACGAGATGCAGAAGTATCTGTCCGAGACCAATCATATGTGGGACGGATTTTGGTTCCTCGCTAACGACAAGCTGTGGAACGGCCTGCCGGCCGACGGGCCACTGAAAGCCGGTGTCGAGACTAAGGTCATCGCCGTCTCCCGCGCGACCAGCGGGGGAGACGGCGAGGCACTATTGATCCGATCTATTTGACCACCCACGCCTTGGCTTCGATGAATGGTCCGTTCGGCGCGTAGTAGCTGTTGCCGCGCGCGACGCAAATACCCGGCTTCTTGAGCTCGGCGGCGGACATTGGGCGAGGAGCAAAACCGGACGCCTGGCTATTGCCCGCCATGACCATCGGGAACTCGGCCATCATTGACGCCGGCTTGGCGAGCGCACCGTGGGCTTCAACGTAATCCGCCATTTGCGTGAAGGCATCGATTTGGTCGCTATGCCTCCCGCGTGGGAACGCGCCAAATTCCTCGATGACCTCGGCCCAGTAATCACGATGCCCAGCCAAGTGGACGCGGCCTTGGATGATTTTGTCGACGTGACGACTGAGACGCGACGATTTCGAGCCGTGCGGGGTGATCGGTACGATCTGACAGCGGTTCTTGAGGGCCTGCGTAAGTTCAGAGACCAACGCTGGACCATTCGCGGTGTTTTCGATTAGCACCACCCAGGGGCGATATTGTCTTATCAACCCACGGACCTTCTTCTTTAGATCGTTAAACTTGCATTGCGCGCGATAGCCATCAATCAAGTAAAAGTTTTCGCGGTTAAACGCCCAGACGTGGGCGACACTGAAACTCGCGTGTTTTTCATCGCTGCTTCCCGGATCGATGCTGAGCACGCGAGGCAAGTCAGCATAAGTTTCCCGCGCCGCGGTCGGGAAATGCTTGGCCTTGATCGATGGCAATGCCTGGGCATCGCAATCTTGCTGATAGAGCCAGTCATAGTTGAACTGCGTTTCCTTCAATTCGGCGATGTCCTTCTCATCGGCGAAGTCAGCCCGCAGCAGTTCTCCCTTGCGACGGCGCCAAACCACGCCATTAGCTTTGAAGGTCTCATCGCGGGGCGCCACCAACGGCAACACTACGTGCTCCCAGTTACCGCGTGCCAAAAGGTGGGAAGTGAGATCGTCGTCGCCGACGCGATGCGCAACCAGGAGGATGCCACCGGTCAGCTGGCTGTTCAGACGCGATTTGACATTCTTGTTGAAACGCTTGATCACGTCGGCGAGCGGTTGCGGCTTATCGGCATCGTCAGTATCGTGAGGATCGTCGATTACGATAATGTGACCGCCGCGGCCGGTGATGTTGGAATGAATCGACGCCGCGAATACTTCGCCGCCGGCCGTGGTGACAAAATGTGTAGCACTGCCGTGACCCTTCTTAATCCGTGTGGCAAACGTGGCGCGATACCACGCGGCGCGCATTATCGCGCGGATGGCGCGGGCATGCGTTTCGGCTAGGCTCATCGAACCGGCGAGCAGAATTATTTTTTTACTGGGGCCATGTGCCAAGATCCATGCGATGAGACACACGGTGCCGAGCAGACTTTTCAGATGTCGCGGCGGCGCATTGAGGATCAACCGTTTTGTTTTGCCAATAGCAAACTTCGTCAGTATGGCCGCAAGATATACAAGGTAGGGATCCTCGCTGACGATCGTGCCATCGAGTTCGAACAGGGCTTTGCTGGCAAACGACAGGAAGTCGTTGCGGAGCAGGGTGTTTTCATCTCTTGTCATGGGTCTGTACCCTCGTTTGTTTGTTGCGTTGAAGATTCTGCATCGGCCTCGCAAGCGTCGCTGTGGAGTTGGGCTTCACGACGTCGATAAGCCCCCACAATCGGCGAATCCTCAGGCGCGATGTCGCCGCCGTGTGGCTCCTCGGTGTCGCCGAGACTCTTGTCTAGAAAGTTCAGTAGCGCGGTTGTCGCTCGTAGGTTGCCGCCGACGGCAGCTTGAACGAGTGCCCTCGCGATGGCGCGCGCCTTTGTGAGTTCGACAGCATCGCCGCCGCCCTCACGAACACGCATCATCTCGCCTAGCTCATCGAGCAGCTCGGCGCGCAAACTACGCACGCGTTTAGGCCGCCCGCTGGGATTGCCGCTTTGACCGGGTTTGAATCGCGTTGCCAGCGGAGGGCTGCCATAACCCATTGGCGGGTCCTGTTTTGAGTCATTAGTCATCTTTTAGTCCTTTGTTACTTGCTGCGACGACCACGCGATCGGCAAACGCCGATTGGCGGGTTCGGCCACGGCTTGGGTTGTGTAGATGGGTTTTGCCTAGCCAATCGTGGGCTGGCAAAACGATGAATGAACGGCGCGAAAGACCGTCCGTCAGTTGAGTTGATGTGACGGAGGGTGCGCGCAAAGCGGCGATGCTGGGCGCCAATTCCAACAGTGCTCGACGCTGGCACCAGTGCTGAAACCAGGCCGTCGGGCAGATGCGGAATGAAGCGCAATAGTGCGAAAGCCATCGTCACTCAACGCGTTCGAGCCGTCAGTTGTCGTTTAGGACTGACAGCGAGACGCACCAACGACTGGCACATTTCGCACCGCCAATGATCGAAAATCTAAAGTGGCGGCAGATAGAGAGGAACAACAGAAATATATATCGGTTTTAGTTTCGTGCAATAAAAATCTTCATGCGGCGTGCGCTTAACCGCTCTCGAAGCCGATGCTGGCGTGACATGGCGCCGGCGCCATGCTCTTGTGCAGCCGACACCGGACCTCCTCCCAACGCAATCGATCAGAGCGGATGGGATGAAAATATTTCGATGACCGAGGGCACAATCGGCGATGCGGGAAGTGCGCCAACTGCGCAAAGTCGGACGTCGCCCTTATTGACTTTGCGCAGTTCCCGCCGTTTCCGCACGGCAATCAGAAAACAACAGGGGATTCATCTGCCACCGATGAAGCGGGCGCCCACCCGTTTTGGTCGTGAGCCTTTTCGCCCAGCCGGCCTTTTCCAAGCTCTCGAGCAGGCCATGCGTCTGCTCGGCGTCGAGCTTTTGTCCAAGCGCCTCACGGCGAATATCCTCAACGGAGACCTCGGTTTTACCGTGGGCCTTGATCCATCGCAGGGCGCGGCGTGCTTCCCTGTGGCGATCGCTCGATCCGATCTGCCGAAGGGCGGCGCGCGCATGTGGCCAAAAGAAATCACGCCAAAGTCGGATGGAAGCGGCCATGAATTGCTCGTCGATGGTCTGGGTTCCAAGGCGCAGGTTATTCCGTCGAGGCCATTCGTTGCGCGTCGCACCCAACGAGATCGCCCATGCCATATATGTGAGCGTACCGGCCAGGCGCAGCACCACGTCTCGCCTTTGACTAGCCATTGCCGCTCATTTCCATCGAGCGCGCGCTTGGTCTTATCGACCCATTTGCGAAATTCTTCAAACGTGGCAATGGCGCCATCCGATAGGCAAATGGTTTGCGGCGTGAATGCTCCCTCGATATCTTCGGACGGCAATCGAATTAGAGCCGTCAACGCGCTCTGCAATTCGGGATCGACTTCGGCTGCCTCATTCGTCAGAGGCCGATAATCCGGCGCCGATGGCCATGCGTAGACAAAACGACCGCACATGCCATCGTCATCGCCGGCAAATGCGCGCCTAGCTTATCTGGCTGAAAACAACCGATGACTCCAACCAGCAGGTGCTCGATAACGATCGACCCCGACACGCGTTCGACGACATGGCGCCCGCCATTCCAGGCCTCAAGCCAGAACGGCCGATCGGAGCCACCGCTATAGCGGCCCATATTGGCGAAAAGCCCCGCCAACTCGTCGCGGATCAGCACCATGCCGCGTGGTCTGGCCCGAAGCAGAGCGGCCAAGCGCTCAATAGTCGGATCAGTCGCATAGAGTAGCGGCTCGATAAAATTGCCCGGATCGATCGCCTCGCTGGGTATGGGCGGCGGCTCACGCGGTGGGGAGGATTTTAGCGCGGTCTCGCGGTCACGCTTCCATTGTTTTAAGGCCTCCTTTGCCCTTTGCGCCAGCGTTGCATGGGCGAGACGTTTCGCGCTCGTGGCGGCTGAATTGTTTTTTTCAATGAGATCGAGCGCACGTCTTGTGACGTTGAGGCCTGGTGTTTTCCGATCGCCGGAATCGGCGACGATACAAGTCCATAGCGTCATCGGTTCCGACCATGACGTGGAGGCGCAGACACGGCGCGCCGTTCCGATCAAGCTCGATGCCACACCGATAAGCGGTACTGCGACATGCTCGGGCCGGACCCCTGCGCCGTGGCATGCGCGTAGCAACCATCCCTGCCAAGCTGGCGTCAGGACATTAATCGGGAAATCCGGCAGCTCGCCGCGGCGGTCATCTAGAAGGCTCCAATCAGGATCATCCCAGCCATGAGCGTCGGCCCTTGGCAGCTTGATAACTCTCGCTAACTTGTTCGCATCGCCAGCTCTGTTGTCGGCGGGAAGGCTTACGTTGTCGCTAGTCAGGGCGTGCCGTTCAAGTCCTGGCTGCAGGCATTGAGCGCCATCTTTTTTCGGCGACATTTCTAATTGCTCCTTCGATTTCTGACCGAAGGGGGAATTCGCGAAAGGCGTAGCCACCAGTCGCATCAATGCGTGCATGCGTGCCGAAAAGCAGCGCAGCTCGCGTCTGATCACATGTAAACCGGTAGAGCAGCACTCGCAAACTCCTCGATCAGTCGTGTTTTTGTATTATTCACTGACCGGCGCGAGTGCAGGGCATCAACACCCACGCAACCGCTAGACCACCGAAAAGGCGGACACAGAGCTACGGCACTAAGCTAGATCACAATCTTGTTGTGCGCAAGACCCGCGCATTGTTGGCAAGCGTGATCGACTTTGTGGGTCTGGCAATCTCAAGAGCGCAGGATTGGCGGCCATCCGCATGTTTGCACTGCGCGGCTTTCGCTGGCCGTGTTCGTGGGTCCCGCAAAAAAATTTAAATTCCCTGATAATTTCCCTGTTAGCAGGGAACGTTTCGGAATGATGATTTAGCCAGTGATCTAAGAATTCTCAATAGTCGATCCTTAGGGGCTCCGCGTCAGGCCCCGCCGATGCCGACGTCATGAAAAGCGGACGATGAAGGCGTTCGACGAAAGTTGCCTGACGCCAGGTGGACAATTAACGGCTGAGCAGACCCGGGTCGAACAGCAGAGGTCAGATTATTGAGTTCGCAATCGGTCGAACAAAAGCCCGGTTAGGAAAAAAATCACGGGCGTGAACCGCAGTGGCGTCTCGGCATAAAATCCGCGCTTTTTCCTAAACCTGCGATCTCAGACGTCGATCGGCTTGAAGATACCGCCCTTTCGCGCTTGTTCGGCAGATAGCTTGCTCGCTCAAGTCTTCTGCTGGCGAAAAATGCCTAATGCGGGCCGAACGAACCGCCACCGGCCTCAACCTTCATTTGAATGCCAGGATGCAATCCGTTACGCCCGCTTGCCCTCATCGATCGCGGCCAGCACTTTCGGCGGCGACATCGGCAGTTCGGTCAGCCGCTTGCCGGTCGCGCGCTCGATCGCGTTGGCGATGGCGGCCATCGGCGGGCAAATGTTGACCTCGGCCGCGCCTTTGGCGCCATAAGGATGGCCGGGATTAGGCACCTCGACCATGACCGGCTCGATCATCGGCAGGTCTGATGCGACCGGAATGCGATAATCGAGGAAACCCGGATTTTCCATGTGCCCTTTGGCGTCGTAGATGTATTCCTCGTTGAGCGCCCAGCCGATGCCTTGCGTGACGCCACCCTGGATCTGCCCTTCGACGTAGCTTGGGTGGATGGCGCGGCCGACGTCCTGCGCGGCGACGAAACGCAGCACCGTCACCTTGCCGGTCTCCGGATCGACCTCGACGTCGCAGAACTGGGTGGCAAAGCCGGGTGCGACCGCACCCGGGTTCACCGCCGCCGCGGCGACGATCGGCCCGCCGGTCTGCGCCCGCTTGGCGGCGATTTCCCGGAGCGTCAGCGGCTTGAAATCGCCGACGTTGCTGCTTGCGGGCTTGGCGCAGCCATCCTCCCAGACCACGCCTTCCGGATCGACGTTCCACATTTTCGCCGCGCGCACGCACAGCTCGTCGATGATCTTCTTGGTGGTGTCAACCACGGCCATGCCGGTCGCGAAGGTGACGCGCGAGCCGCCGGTGAGATGCGCGTAGCCGACCGACGCGGTGTCGGCGACGATCGGGCGCACGAGGTTGTAGTCGATGCCCAGCGTCTCGGCCGCCATGATCGCCATCGAAGCGCGCGAGCCGCCGATGTCGGGGCTGCCGGTCGCGACGACGACGGTGCCGTCTTCGTTGATATGCATGGTCGCGCTCGACTCGCCGCCGCCGTTGAACCAATAACCGGAGGCGACGCCGCGCCCCCGGTTCTTGCCGAGCGGCGTCTTGTAGCCCGGATGATTGAGGATTGCCTCGATGGTCTGGGCATACCCGTCATGGCCCAGCTTGGCGCCCGAGAGCATCTGGGTGCCTTTCTTGGCGGCGTTTTTCAGCCGCAGCTTCAGCGGGTCCATGCCGATTTTCTGAGCGAGAACATCGAGCACGCTCTCGACCGCGAAGGCGCCGATCGGCGAGCCCGGCGCGCGATAGGCCGCGACCTTCGGGCGATTGCTCACCACGTCGTAACCGATCGCGCGCGCATTCGGGATGTCGTAGGGCGCAAACGCGCACATGCATGTGCTCATGAATGGCGAGCCGGGAAACGCGCCGGCCTGCAACTTGAACAGCCCGTCGGCCGCGACAATCGTGCCGTCGCGCTTGACGCCGATTTTCACGGTCATCGACGCCCCGGAAGTCGGGCCGGTGGCCCTGAACACGTCTTCGCGGCTCATCACGATCTTCACCGGATGGCCGGATTTGCGCGCCAGCACGACCGCGACCGGCTCGACGTAGATTACGGTCTTGCCGCCGAAGGCGCCGCCGATCTCCGCCGGATAGACGCGCAAGTCGCCGAGCTTCATGCCGAGCAGCTGCGCGGTGTAGGCGCGCACGACGAAGTGCCCCTGGCTCGAGCTCCACAGTTCGCTCTGCCCGTCGGCGTCATAGCGGGCGACGCAGCCTTGCGGCTCGATATAGGCCTGATGCACGGGCGCCGTCTTGAACGACATCTCGACAATTTTGTCGGCCGCGGCGAAACCAGCCACCACATCGCCGAGCTTGAATTCGACCCGCTTCGTAATGTTGGAGGGCTTCGCCGGCGGCTCGACGCCGCGAGTGATCATATCGGGGAACAAAAGCGGCGCATCCGGCTTCATCGCCTCATCGACGTCGATGACATGCCGTAGCACCTCGTAGTCGACGGCGATCAGCGACAGCGCCTCGTCGGCGATCGACTTGCTGGTCGCCGCCACTGCGGCGACCGCGTGGCCCTCATAGAGAACCTTTTCGCGCGCCATGATATTGCGCGTCATGTGCCAGAAATTCTGCGCGACGCGTTCCGGGCCGACATATTCGAACTTCTGTTCCGGGAAGTCTGCCGAGGTCACGACCGCCTTGACGCCGGGCAGCGCCGCTGCTTTCGCGGTATCGATCGAGCGAATGCGCGCATGGGCGTGCGGCGAGCGCAGGATGCGGCCGACCAGCATGCCCGGCATCGCCAGATCGGCGCCGTACTGGGCAGTGCCCGTGACTTTCGGCACGCCGTCTGGCCGCACCTGCCGGGTTCCAACCCATTTGAATTGCTTGACCGCTTCGCGTGAAGTGATGTCGTCCACAGCGACCTCGCCTGATTGTCGGGTTGCGTTTGGCTTTGCGGGAGAGTTGCGCGGGAAGCGCGCAAATGCAAGCGGGTAGGCGATGCGCCCGCGGCCGCCGCGACATCGCGCTTCGGCCTAGACCGCCACGCAATGCTGGACTAGCGTCCCGTCCGGCTTGTTTGGAGACATTAGGATCATGCTCGATTATACCGCCCCGTCGACGGTCGAGGAGGCCGTCCGCATTTTGGCCGCAGCCTCCGGCACCGCGAAGGTCCTGGCCGGCGGAACCGATCTACTAGTTCAACTGCGCTCCGGCCGGGTCAAGCCGGGCCTGATCGTCGATATCAAGAAGATCCCCGAAATCTCCGGCATTCGCGAGAAAGACGGCGGCTTCGTCATCGGCGCCGCGACGTCCGGGGCTATGATCGGCGAATGCGAGGCCCTGCAGAAAGCCTGGCCCGGGTTGGTCGAGGCCACCAATCTGATCGGCTCGACCCAGGTGCAGGGCCGGGCGTCACTTGCCGGCAATCTCTGCAACGCGTCGCCGGCGGCCGACAGCGTGCCGGCGATGATCGCCGCGCGTGCGACCTGCGTGGTCGCCGGTCCGAAGGGCCGGCGCGAGGTTCAGGTGGAGAGTATCGCCACGGGTCCGGGGCGCACCTCGCTGAGCCCGGGCGAATTCATCGTCGAGTTTCACCTGCCGAAACGCCCGCCGCGCTCGGCAGAAGCCTATCTGCGTTTCATTCCGCGTACCGAGATGGACATCGCCGTGGTCGGCGCGGCAGTCAACCTGACGCTCGATGCCGGCGGTGTTTGCACCGATGCGCGGGTCGTGCTCGGCGCCGTGGCGCCGACCGCCGTCATCGTTCCCGAAGCGGCCGCGGCGTTGGTCGGGCGCAAGCTCGATGAGAGGGCGCTCGCCGCGCTCGACCAGGCGGCGCGAGCCGCCTGCAAGCCGATCGACGACAAGCGCGGCACTATCGAATACCGGACCAAAGTCGCCGGCGTGTTGGCACGCCGGGCGGCGACAATCGCCTATGAGCGCGCGGGGGAGCGATGAGCAAGCACCACATAACGACCATCATCAACGGCGAGCCCACGGAGTTCTTGTGCGAGCCGCAGCTCACGCTGCTCGACGTGTTGCGCGACCAGCTGACTCTGACCGGCAGCAAAGAAGGCTGCAGCTCGGGCGACTGCGGCGCCTGCAGCGTGTTGGTCGACGGCCGCCTAATCTGTTCCTGCCTGATGCTCGCGGTCGAGGCCGAAGGCCACAAGATCGAGACCATCGAAGGTATGGCGAAGGGCGACGAGCTTCACCCGCTGCAACGGATATTCCTCAAGGAAGCCGCGCTGCAATGCGGCTTCTGTACGCCGGGCGTGTTGATCGCGGCCAAGGCACTCCTCGCCCGCAATCCGAATCCGACGGAAACCGAGACGCGTTATTGGCTCGCCGGCAACCTGTGCCGCTGCACCGGTTACGACAAGATCATCCGCGCCGTGCTTGACGCCGCTGCCGAATTGCGGGTGAGTGATACGGTTTCCACATAAATGTCATGGGCAGGACGGATTCCCGTTCCAAGTCGTCCTGCGCCGGAGACGCACTCGACCGCGTCTGCCGGCTCGCGGCACCCGAAGTCTGGGGTTCGCCGGGTATCGTCGGAGCTGCAAAACACAATTGTAACGTAATGTGGGGCAACGTATGAACTTTGCAGGGCAAAAAGTGGTCGTCGTCGGCGGCTCGTCGGGCATCGGTCTTTCGACCGCCGAACTAGCCAAGCGCGAGGGCGGCGAGGTGATCATCGCCTCGCGCAGCGCCGAGAAGCTCAATGCTGCTGCGGCCAAGCTCGGCGTAAAGGCGATCCAAACCGATGTTGCTAACGATGACAGCGTGACGAAGCTATTCCAAAACTGTGGCCTGGTCGATCATGTTGTGGTGACCGCCGCGCAGCTCAAGACTGGTCCGTTCAAGACCGTATCCATGGACGACGTGCGCGCGACCATGGAGGGCAAGTTCTGGGGCGCCTGGCGCGTCGCGCGCGCCGCGGAAATTCGCGCCGGCGGTTCGCTGACGCTGGTCTCGGGTTTTCTGAGCATCCGCCCGCGCCCGGCCTCGGCCATCGTCGGCGCGGTCAACGGCGCGCTCGAATCGCTCACGCGGGGCCTGGCGCTCGAGCTCGCGCCGGTGCGGGTGAACTGCGTCTCCCCCGGGCTCATCGACACGCCGATCCGCGCCGCTATGCCGGAAGCCGCCCGCAAGGAGATGTTGGCGAAGACCGCGGCCGCCTTACCGGTCCGCCGCGTCGGCGAGGGCGAGGACATCGCAATGCAAATCCTCTCCTTCATGGCCAACGGCTTCGCCACCGGCTCAATCGTCTATCTCGACGGCGGCGGCCTCATCATCTAACTGCCGTCGGGCCTCGCCCAGGATTGCATTTCGTTCAGGCAAGCCCTCATGCCTACGTGCGCGCGGTAGGCCGCGTAAACCTCTCGCAAAATATCGGCGAGGCGCGCCATCTGTTCCGACGTGCAATAGCCGCATTGGAGTGCGTCGTGGTCGATAAACGCCTGCTGCATCGGGTGCAGCTCGCCGCCGGCCAAGCCCTCGATGGTCGTCAGTTGACGCCGCCGTCGTTTTAAGGAAATTGCGCCGGCTCTCGGCGTGTGAGGCGTCACCGCAGATCCATTTAGCGTCGGAGACTTGGCCGTCACGGCTCGCCGGCAAAGGCCAGCACGGATTTCGCCCGCGCAATCCACTGGCCGCGGGGGACAAGCAAGTCGGAGCGCGGGCGGTCGTTTGACGTGTCGAGCACGTTTTGCCAGTGGCCGACGCCTGGCCACTCCGGAAAACTCAACTCGACATCGTCGTCGGCGCCATTGATGACGATCAGCAGCGGCGCTTTGCCTTCGTGCGGAGCCGCCAGGACGTAAGCGAGGAAATGGCTATTGGGGAAATTCCAGTCCTGCTCCGCCATTTCGGCGCCGGACGGCGTGAGCCATTTCACGTCATAGGAACCGTCGGCTTTCTTGCCCTCTAGCCACTGCTGCGGTCTGATCTGCGGGAAGCGCTGTCGCAGCCGGCTCAAGCCGGCGACAAAATCGGTCAGATCGTCTTCGCTGTCGAGCCTCGACCAATCCACCCAGCCGGTTTCGTTGTCCTGACAATAAGCGTTATTGTTGCCGTTCTGACTGTTGCCGACCTCATCGCCGGCCAATAGCAGCGGCACGCCTTGCGCGAGGAACAGGCAGGCGAGCTGATTATAACGCAACCGCCGCCGCGTCGCGGTGATGGCGAAATCGTCGGTCGGTCCTTCGACGCCGCAATTGGTGCTGGCGTTGTCGTCCGATCCGTCGCGATTTTCTTCGCCATTTGCTTCGTTGTGCTTGTGTTCGTAGCTGACCAAATCGACCAGCGTGAAGCCGTCGTGCACCGTCACGTGATTGACGCTGCTGCGCGGACCGCGGCCGTCGTGCTGAAATTGCGCCGCCGAGGCTGTCACGGCGTGGGCAAGGTCGCCGATCAGGTTGCCTTCGCCGCGCCAGAAATGCCGTAGGGTCTTGCGGTAGACGTCATTCCATTCCGACCAGCCGATCGGAAAGCCGCCGACCTGATAGCCGCCGGGTCCGATATCCCAGGGTTCGGCGATCAATTTCACTTTGGCCAGAACGGGATCCTGCCGCACAGTGGCGAAGAACGGTGCATTGCGGTCGAAGGCTGGTCCGCGCCCGAGCGTGCTGGCGAGATCGAAACGGAATCCGTCGACGTGAAACGCTTCGACCCAATAGCGCAGCAAATCCATGACCATTTGCAGTACGCGCGGATGCGCCAGCTTGAGCGCATTCCCGGTGCCGGTGAAATCGTCGTAATAGCGGGGATTGTCGGGCCGGAGCCAATAGTAAGAAGCGTTATCGATGCCGCGGTAACTCAGCGTCGGGCCCATGTGATTGCCCTCGGCGGTGTGGTTGTAGACCACGTCGAGGACGACCTCGATGCCGGCGTCGTGCAGCGCGGCGACGGTGGCGCGGAAATCGTCGATGACGTTGCCGCTGGCGTAGCGCGCTTCGGGGGCAAAGAAGCTGAGTGTGTTGTAACCCCAGTAGTTGCGCAGGCCGCGATTGACCAGGTAACGGTCGTCGAGGAATGCGTGGATCGGCAGCAGCTCGACGGCCGTGACACCGAGCTTGCGCAGGTGAGAAATCGTGGAGCGCTCGGACAGGCCGCGGAAGCGACCGCGCGCCTCGGCCGGTATGTCTTCGCGCCGCTGCGTCAGCCCTTTGACGTGGGCTTCGTAGATGATGCTGTCTTCCCACGATATTCCGGGCGCGCGATCGTACGCCCAGGTATGAGCGGGATCTACCACAACCGATTTGACCATGTTGCGCGCATTGTCGCGCCGATCGAAGGAAAGGTCCTCCTGCTTGCTGCCGGTGCGATAGCCGAAATGTGCATCGGTCCAGGCGAACGAGCCTTCCAGTCGCTTGCTGTAGGGGTCGATCAGCAGCTTGTTGCTGTTGAAGCGATGGCCAGCCGCCGGCTCGTAAGGGCCGTGCACGCGAAAGCCGTAAAGTTGGCCGGGTGCCGCGTGCGGGACGTAGACGTGCCAGACATCTTCGGTTCGCCCCGGCAGCGCGATGCGCTGGGTCTCGCGCCGGCCGTCGCGATCGAACAAACATAGCTCGACCTTCGTGGCGTGAGCGGAGAACAAGGCAAAATTGGTCCCGCGACCATTCCAGGTTGCCCCGAGTGGATGGGAAGCTCCTGCCAAGATTAGACCACTATTCGTTTGCAGGGACGAAAAAGAGGGCAGCGAGGGGTGGGACGACAATGTGCAGCTCCGGACTATCGCGCGCCACAACGGCGGAGACGGCGCCAGCGTTCCCGACATTGCTGCCGCCGTACAATGCCGCATCGGAATTGAGCGCTTCGCGCCATTGACCTGCGAAGGGCACGCACAGTCGATAGTCGTGAATGACCTGCGGCGTGAAATTCACTACCACTACGCAACGCTCGGACGGTTGCGGTCCCTTGCGTAACCACGCAAAGGTGCTGTGGTCGGCGTCTCCGGCGACCAGCCATTCGAAGCCCGCGGCGTCGCAATCGAGCGCGTGCAATGCCGGCGTCGCGCGATAAAAGTGGTTGAGGTCGTGCACGAACCGTTGGATGCCGGCGTGCGCGGGGTTGTCGAGCAGGTGCCATGACAGGCTGACGTCGTGATTCCATTCCGTGTCCTGGCCGAATTCTGACCCCATGAACATTAGCTTCTTGCCGGGATGGCCGAACATGAACGCGTAGTAGGCGCGCAGGTTGGCGAAGCGCTGCCACGGATCGCCCGGCATGCGGCCGAGAATCGAGCGTTTGCCGTGCACGACTTCGTCATGCGACAGCGGCAGGATGAAATTTTCCGAGAATGCGTAATGCAATCCGAACAGAATATTGCCGTGGTGATAGCGGCGATAGATCGGATCCTTCGACATGTAGTCGAGCGTGTCGTGCATCCAACCCATATTCCATTTGTAGCCGAAGCCGAGGCCGCCCCAGTCTACGGGCCGCGACACCATCGGCCAGGCGGTCGATTCCTCTGCCGCGGTGGTGGCGTGCGGGTGCTTGCCGAAGACTTCCGCGTTGGCGCGGCGCAGGAACGCGATGGCGTCGAGGTTTTCGCGGCCGCCATGCTTGTTCGGGACCCAGCCGCCGGCAGGGCGGCTGTAATCGAGATAAAGCATCGACGCGACCGCATCGACGCGCAGTCCGTCGACGCCGTAGCGCTCCAGCCAGAACAGCGCGTTGGCGATGAGAAAGTTCACCACTTCGACGCGGCCGTAGTTGTAGATCATCGTTCCCCAATCGAGATGGCGGCCTTGTCTCGGGTCCTCGTGTTCGTAGAGGCCGGTGCCGTCGAAACGCGCAAGACCATGCGGGTCGTCGGGGAAGTGCCCGGGCACCCAGTCGAGGAACACACCGAGCCCCGCTTCGTGCAAGGCGTCGATCAGCATCGCGAACTCGGCCGGCGTGCCGAAGCGGCTGGTCGGCGCGAACATGCCTGTCGGTTGATAGCCCCACGAGCCGTCGAACGGATGCTCGGACACCGGCAGCAACTCGACATGGGTGAAACCCATGTCGGCGGCATAGGCCGGGAGCTGTTCCGCCAGTTCGCGATAGGTCGGCCAGAATTGGCCATGCTCGCCATTCCGACGCCATGAGCCGAGATGGACTTCGTAGATCGACATCGGCTGGTCGAGCGCGTTGATGTTGTCGCGCGCCGGCTGCGGATGGGGCAACTTGCCGGCGTCGACGACGATCGAGGCGGTCGCCGGCCGCATTTCGGCGCCGAAGCCAACCGGATCGGACTTGAGCGGCAGCAGCTCGCCGGAGCGGCTGGCGATCTCGTACTTGTATTTCGCGCCCGGGCGCGCGCCGGGCACGAAGATCTCCCAGTAGCCATTGCCGCGCACGCGCATGGCGTGGCGACGCCCGTCCCAGAAATTAAAATCGCCGACGACGCTGACACGTTGCGCATTGGGCGCCCAGACCACGAAAGCGACGCCCTCGATGCCGTCCAGCGTCAAAGGATGGGCGCCGAGCTTGTCGTAGAGGCGCAGATGATTGCCTTCGCCGAGGAGGTAGAGATCGAATTCGGACAGGACCGGCGGGAAGCGATAGGGGTCTTCGAGTTCGACCTCGTTGCCGCCGAAACGTGCCCGCAGGTGATAGTGCTTGAGGCCGTCGATTGGGCCGGCGAATAGTCCGGCCGGATCAATCCGAGGAAGCTCGCATTCGCTCGCCTCGCCGACGACGACGACCCGCTCGGCTTCAGGAAGGAATACGCGCAGCACGGATCGTTCGTTCTCGGTGTGCGGACCGAGATAGCTGAATGGATCGGCATGGCGGCCGGCGATGATCTCGCGGGCTGCCGAGGCGAGTTTTGTCATGGACCGAGCACTTCCCGCAGTTCGAGGATGCGCAGGGTCGCTTCCAAGGGGATATGCGACCAGCCGGGCCGATTGGTGAGTTCGTATTCGATCTCGTAGAGCGCTTTTTCGAGCAGGAAGAGATCAAGCAACGCCTTCGTCTGATCCTCGTCGGCCGGCCACAGCGGAGTATCGCCCAGCGTCTCGCGATAGCTCTCCCAAAAGGCGGCGCTCAGCCGTTCGGCCCAGGCGCGGAGCCGTTGCTCGACGGCGGCGCGCTCTTCCGGCTTCAGATCCGGCTCGCGATCGACCGCCGCCGCCGCGGCGTAGTCGATCGAGCGGATGAAGCCGGCGACGTCGCGCGCCGCCGGCGCTTTGGCGCGCCGCTCCTCCAGCGGCCGGCGCGGCTCGCCTTCGAAATCGAGGATATAGGCGTCGTCCTTGGCAATCAGCACCTGGCCGAGATGGAAGTCGCCGTGATGTCGGATCTTGCGGACGTCGAAGGCCGCGTGCCTTTGAACGTCGAGATAGTTTTTGATTGCCTCGCGGTTTTGCAGCAGCCGTTGCGCGCTCGTCGCGGCCCGCTCGCTCATTTCCGTGCCGCCGCGTTCGAGCAGCTTGAACACGAGCGCTGTGCGGGCGAGACCAGCGTCGGTCCAGCGCCCGACGTCCTCGGCAGTGACCGGCTCGGGCGCGAAGGCGGCGTTATCGTCGCTGCTGGCGAAAGCGCGATGCATCTCGGCGGTGCGGCGGCCGATTTGCCGCATGCGCTGAAGCATCGAGGCAGTCTCAACCGTCTCCGGAATGGCGTCCGTGGCCAGCATGTGGAGTTCCTCGACCAGCCGGTCGAGGCCGGCAGAGGTTACGGTCCACGCGTCGCCTTGGTTCTGGATGAATTGATGCACGACGGCGAGCGCGGTGCGGCTGTCGCCCTCGACCAATTCGAGGCTGCCGAGCAGCGTCGGCGCGTTCGGGAAATGAGCGACGTCGGCGAGGAAGCGGCCGACCTCGACTTCGGGATGGTGACCGAGGGTAACTCGGCGCAAGATTTTGACGACGTATAGGTCGTCGACGATCACGCTCGAATTCGACTGCTCGCGGTCGACGGCTTTGATCGTGTCGATTTGCGTGAGTGGGGTCGCAACGAATGCCGCAGTGGGTCGGAATTCGAGACGCTGCAGATCATTACCGATGGTATCGCCGGCGTGGATCTTCGCCAGCAGCGCGGTGATGAATTCTGGCTCGGTGGTAGCATCGAGCAGCGTGCCCTCGCGCGGTCCGCGGCGGACCGCGCAGAGCACGCTCGCCGGGCTGCGGTCGATGTTGGTGTAGCGCGTCCACCGGATGGTCAGCGGCATAAAGTAGCGGCTCAGCCCCTGGGCACCTTTGACGTCGGCGATCACTGTGGCAAAGCGGTTGTCGGCGTGTTCGATGCGGATCGCTATCGACGCGCTGGCCGTGATCGGACGATACGCCTTGTCGGCGTACCAGCGGCGGTCCGGCATAAAAGCCGGCAATACATCGGTCTCGAAAGTTCGCTTGGTCCAACTGGCGAGCGCGTTTTCCCATTCCGGTCCGAGCACGAGCGTGGTGATCTCGCGCGGCAGCATCTTTGCCGGCTCGTGCTCTGCGTCCTGCCGCAGTAGGAACCAGAAGAAGCCGTAGGGTGGCAGCGTGATCAGGTAGGGCAGGTCGCCGATGCGCGGGAAAGCGGTGCGTCCGAGCATTTCCTGCGGGATGCGGCCCTTCCACGGACTGAGGTCGAGCTCGACCGCCTGCGCCGAGCGGGAAATATTGGCGACGCAAAGGATCGCCTCGCTGTCGATCTGGCGCACATAGGCCAGTACGGCGCGGTTGGCCGGCCGGATGAAGGAAAGCGTTCCGCGGCCGAACACTTTGGTTGACTGGCGTACGGCGATCAGGCGTTTTGTCCAACTCAGCAGCGAGGACAGCGATCGCGCCTGTGCCTCGACATTAACGGCTGAGAAACCGTAGACCGGGTCCATGATGGGCGGCAGATAAAGCGCCGCGGGGTCGGCGCGCGAGAAGCCGCCATTGCGGTCGGGCGTCCACTGCATGGGCGTGCGCACGCCGTTGCGGTCGCCGAGATAGATGTTGTCGCCCATGCCGATCTCGTCGCCGTAATAGATGATCGGCGTTCCGGGCATCGACATCAGAATCGAGTTCATCAGCTCGATCTTGCGCCGGTCATTGTCCATCAGCGGCGCCAGCCGCCGGCGTATGCCGAGGTTGACGCGCGCCCGCGGATCGGCCGCGTAGGTCGACCACAAATAGTCACGCTCGGCGTCGGTCACCATCTCGAGCGTCAGTTCGTCGTGGTTGCGCAGGAACATGGCCCACTGGCAGTTGCTCGGGATTTCCGGCGTCTGCCGCATGATGTCGGTGATCGGGAAGCGGTCTTCCTGAGCGATCGCCATGTAGATGCGCGGCATCAGCGGGAAGTGGTAAGCCATGTGGCATTCGTCGCCGTTGCCGAAATAAGCCTGCACGTCCTCCGGCCATTGGTTGGCTTCGGCCAGCAGCACCTTGCCGGACTTATAGGCGTCGAGTTCGGCGCGCAGTCGCTTGAGCACCGCATGCGTCTCGAGAAGATTTTCGTTGTTGGTGCCCTCGCGCTCGCAGAGATACGGCACCGCGTCGAGCCGGAATCCATCGACGCCGACATCGAGCCAACGTTTCATCACTTGCAGCACGGCCCTGACCACGCGCGGATTGTCGAAATTGAGGTCGGGCTGGTGCGAAAAGAAGCGGTGCCAGTAGTAGGCGCCGGCGTCGGGATCCCAGGCCCAGTTCGATTTCTCGGTGTCGGTAAAGATGATGCGGGTGCCCTGATACTTCTGGTCGGTGTCGCTCCAGACGTACCAATTGCGCGCGCTCGAGCCCTTGGGGCTGCGCTTGGCGCGCTTGAACCAGTCGTGCTGGTCGGAGGTGTGATTGACGACCAGTTCGGTGATGACCCGCAGGTCGCGCCGTTTCGCCTCGGTCATGAAACGGCGGAAATCCTTCATGGTGCCGAACGCGGGATTGATGTCGCCGTAGTCCGAGATGTCGTAGCCGTCGTCGCGCCCGGGGCTCGGATAGAACGGCAGCAGCCACAGCGTGGTGACGCCGAGATCGCGCAAGTAGTCGAGGCGTTCAGTGAGCCCCGCAAAATCGCCAATGCCGTCGCCGTTGCTGTCCTGAAACGCCTTGACGTGAAGCTGATAGATGATGGCGTCCTTGAACCACAGCTCGTCCTCGGCCGACTTGGCGGTGATCTCGTCGAGGGTTGGCCTGACATTCATGACAGCGCTTTACGCGGTACAACGGAACAGGAGGGCAGGGTCATTGACTGGATCGATCCGCAGGCGGACGCCGCCCCACTCGAGCAAGCGCCGTTCGCCCGTCACGAGATTCTCGATCGACCGGACCGGGCGTTTGGCGTCGGCGGGGCCGATCTGCTGGTCGCCGAAATGCAGCCAGAATTCGTGCGGGGCGCCGGTTAAAGAAATCGCCACGGCGACGGCATTGCCGCCGTCGGCCGAATTTTTGATGAAGCCGGTGACGTTGTCGTCGTCGACCTGCAGAAAGTGCAAGTTGGTAGTCTGCAGCAACGCCGCGTTGTCGCGGCGGATCGTGTTCAGCTGCTTCAGATAGGCCTTGATATTGCCAGGCTTGTTCCACTCGCGCGTCTTGATTTCATATTTCTCGGAATTGATGAATTCCTCACGGCCGGGGATCGGCTCATGCTCGATCAGTTCGAAGCCGTTGTAGATACCGTAATTGGACGACAGCGTGGCGGCGAGCGCCGCGCGCGATTTGAACATCCACGGCTCCCCAGTCTGCAATTGAATCGGCAGGATGTCCGGCGTCGTCACGAAGAAATTCGGGCGGTAGTATTCGCGCTCGGAATAGCCGGTGAGCTCGCTCAGATAGGCCTGCAGCTCCTGCTTCTCAGTGCGCCACGTGAAATACGTGTAGGACTGCGTGAAGCCGAGCTTAGCCAGCGCCTTCATCACCTTCGGCCGCGTGAAGGCTTCCGCGAGGAAGATGACATCGGGATGGCAACTCTGCACCTCATGGATCAGCCATTCCCAAAACGGCAGCGGCTTGGTGTGCGGATTGTCGACGCGGAAAATGCGCACCCCCTGGTCGACCCAGAACAGCACGATGGCGCAGAGCGCCTTCCACAACGCGATGCGGTCGGCGCAGGAGAAATCCGGATTGACGATGTCCTCGTATTTCTTCGGCGGGTTCTCCGCGTAGCGGATCGACCCGTCAGGGCGGAAGCGGAACCACTCCGGATGCTGTTTCAGCCATGGATGATCGGGCGAGCACTGCACGGCGAAATCGAGCGCGATTTCCATGTTGTGCTGCCGGCAGGCCTGCACCAGCCGGCGGAAATCGGCGAGCGTGCCGAGTTCCGGATGCACTGCGTCGTGGCCGCCATGCTCGTTGCCGATGGCGTAGAAGCTGCCAGGATCGCCCGGCTCGGCGCGCAATGAGTTGTTCTTGCCCTTGCGGTTGGTGCGGCCGATCGGATGGATCGGGGTCAGATAGAGAACGTCGAAGCCGAGCGCGGCGATTTCAGGCAAGCGCGCGATGCAATCGTTGAAGGTGCCGTGCTTGCCGGGAACGCGGCCTTGACTGCGCGGCACCATCTCGTACCAGGCGCCGGCGCGCGCGCGTTCGCGGTCGGCAACAAGCGGGACGAAATGGCTGCGGGTGAGGTCGGGCCAAACATCGCTCTTCTCCATCGCTGCGGCCAGCTTGTTGTCCAGCAGCACCGCCGTGTCTTGCGAGGCGGCAAATTTCTGCGCCGCCGCTTCGACCAGCCGCTGCGCTTCGCGTTCGCGCGGCGTCAACTCCGCGAGCAATTCGTAGCCCTCGCGCGCTTCCGAGGAAATATCCTGGCCGGCTTCTTGCTTGAGCAGGAATTGCCGGCGCCAAGTCGCGAAGTGATCGGTCCAGGCTTCGACGGCAAAAAGGTACCAGCCCGGCTCGCGCGGCGTGAAACAGCCATGCCAGCGATCGTTGCCGTGATGCTGCATTGGCTCGCGCTGCCAATCGGTGCCCGTGTCCGGCCGCCACAGCAGTGCCGCCGCGATGATGTCATGACCGTCGCGAAATATATCGGCCCATACCTCGACTGATTCGCCGGCAATGCGTTTAACGGGATACCGGCCTGCTTCGATGCAGGGATAGATGTCTTCAATACGGAACCGCGGGCCTGTCGGATCGGCCGGGGAAACCGCCCGCGGGTCGCTCGAGGCATAAATCCGCATCCGCGCGGCGTTACGCTCGTCACCGACCTGCTTCATTGTGAGTGGCTCGAGCTTGAACACTGAGGAAAATCATCGAAAAAGCTAAAAGTTCCTCGCAAAATCCCTAAGTTCCGGCCGCGGGAACAATGCTGGCAAGCTTGAAGAAGCGGAAATGAACGATCTTGCGAAAACCGCGGAAATTTGGGGTGTGGAGGCCGGCTACCACGATGTATTCGGCAACTGGCACACCGCCGATCCGCAAACCATCTCGCGCCTGATTGCCGGGCTGTCGCGGGGGCGGGAAGGGCCTGCGCTGTTGGCCGCACAGCCCGTCGAGCCGCTGCGTGCCTTCCAGGGTGACGGACGGCGGGATTGGGCGCTGGCCGTCCAGCTTTATGCGATACGCTCGGCCCGCAATTGGGGGCACGGCGATTTCAGCGATCTCAGGCGGCTGGTGGCGATTGCGGCGCACTGCGGCGCGGCCGGCATCGGCCTCAATCCGCTGCATGCGCTGTTCGCGGATCGTGCCGACCAGGCGAGCCCCTACGCGCCCAATAGCCGGCTGTTTCTCAACCCGCTCTATATCGATGTCGAAGCGATTCCAGAATTTCCCGGCGTCGTTGCGGCGGGGCTTGAGGCCGAACTCAACGCCTTGCGCGCCACGGACATCGTTGCCTATGCAGATGTGGCCCGCGTCAAGCTCGCCGCCTTGCGTCTGACCTACGATCGCTTTCGCGTCGCGTCGAGCGCACAACGCCGTGCCGAATTCGAAGCCTTCCGGCAAGAGCAAGGCGACGCGTTGTTGCGCTTTGCCTGCTTCGAAGTTCTGCGCCAGCGTCACGCGCCGGCGCCGTGGCCGCAATGGCCGCACCCCTGGCGTCATCCCGAAATTGGCGCCTTGCACGACTTTCACCGCGCGCATCGCGATGCGTGTGAATTCCATGAGTTCATGCAGTGGGTCGCTGCCAGCCAGTTGCAGGCCTGCCGTGACGAGGCGCGGCGGCACGGTCTTTCGATCGGACTTTATGTCGATGTCGCCGTCGGCACCGACCCGTACGGCGCCGATGCCTGGAGCGATCAGGACTTCATGCTTGCCGATGTTTCGGTCGGCGCCCCGCCCGACGAATTCAATCCGGCGGGTCAGGACTGGGGCCTCGCCACCTTCAATCCGCATGCGCTGCCCGCCGGCGACTTCAAGGCGATGCGCCGGCTGATAGCCGCGGCCATGCGGTACGCCGGCGCGATCCGCCTGGACCACGCGCTCTGGCTCAAACGCATCTTCATGATTCCGCGCGGGCTGAGCGGCGCCGAGGGCGCCTATGTCCGCTTTCCGTTAGAGCCGCTACTGCGCGTGGTCACGGAAGAGAGCAACCGTCATGGCTGCATCGTCGTCGGCGAAGATCTCGGCACCGTGCCGGCAGGCTTCCGCGAGACGCTGGCGCAGTGGGGCTTGTGGAGTTATCGGGTGATGCTGTTCGAACGCGAGCACGATGGCGCTTTCCGGCCGCCGCACACCTACCCGGCCGAATCGGTGGCGACATTCAACACCCACGACTTACCAAGCTTTCGCGGCTGGCTCACGGGCCACGACCTGCGGGTCAAAGGCGACATCGGCGTCGATCCGGGCGAGACAAGCGCGTCACGCGGCCGCGCGCAGCAACTGCTGCGCGCCGTGTTGTCGGAACACGCCGCCGAATATTCGGCCGACGATATCGCCGCCGTCGCCGCATTTCTCGCCGCCACGCCGTCGCGACTGGTGACGATCGCGCTCGACGATGTGCTCGGTGTGCTCGACCAGGTCAATGTTCCCGGCACCACCGATCAGCATCCAAACTGGCGTCGCAGGTTGCCGGTCTCGCTCGAGGATCTCGATGCGCATGACGGATTGCGCCGTGTATCACGCGCCTTCGCACAAGCCGGACGTGGCCGTTAGATCAGGAAACCGGCACTCGCCAGATATTGATTGCGTATTCCCGGATGGCGCGGTCGGAGGAAAACCAGGCCATGCGTGCGGTGTTGAGGATACAGGCGCGCCACCAGTCGTCCGGCCGCTGCCACCAGCCATCGATGGCACGCTGCGCGTCCCAGTAAGAATTGAAGTCGGCCGCCACCATGAAGTGGTCGTAATCGGTGAGCGACTGCGCGATCGGCACGTAGCGGCCGAGCTCGTCCGGCGAGAATCCACCCGACGCGAGGCTAGCCACCGCTGCCGCCAGCCGCGGCGACGCCTCGACAGCATGTCTGCCCTTGAACTGGGCGTGTTGACGCTCCGCCACTTCGGCGGCGGTCAGGCCGAAGATCATCACATTGTCGTCGCCGACCTGCTCGCGGATCTCGATATTGGCGCCGTCCAAGGTGCCGAGGGTGATGGCGCCGTTGAGCGCGAGCTTCATGTTGCCGGTGCCAGAGGCTTCCATGCCGGCGGTGGAAATCTGCTCGGACACGTCGGCCGCCGGGATGATGTCCTCCGCTAGGCTGGCGCTGTAATTCGGCGCGAACACGATCTTCAACCGATCGCCGACCAGCGGGTCATTGTTGACGATGCGGGCGACATCATTGATGAGCTTGATGATCAGCTTGGCGCGCTCGTAGCTCGCCGCAGCCTTGCCCGCGAAGATCTTCACCCGCGGCACGAAGGTGCCGTCAGGCCGCGCGCGGATGTCCTGATAGAGCGCAATCGTCTCCAGGATATTGAGCAATTGACGCTTGTATTCGTGGATGCGCTTGATGTGCACGTCGAAGAGCGCGTGCGGCGCGATCTGGATGCCGGTGGCCGCGCGCAGCAGCACGGCCAGCCTCGCTTTATTGGCGGCGCGGGCCTGACTATAGCGCGCGACGAAGCCGTCGTCGTCGGCCGCGCGCTCGATTTCGCGTAAACAGGTCGGATCGTCAAGCACACGTTCGCCCAGCGTGGTGACCAGCAGCTCGGTGAGACCGCGATTACACTCATAAAGCCAGCGCCGGAAGGTGATGCCGTTGGTGACGTTGACGATCCGCGTCGGCGCGGAGCGGATGAGGTCGTGAAACACCAGTTTGCGCAGCAGCTCGGTGTGGAGCGCCGAGACCCCGTTGACGCAATGCGCGCCTACGAAGGCGAGATGCGCCATGCGGACGCGTTTCTCGCCGTTCTCATCCACCAGCGACACCGCCGCCAGGAACTTCGGATCGAACAGCCCGTGCCTCTCGTTCTCCCGCAGGTGCAGCCAGTTGATCAGGTAGATGATCTGGAGATGTCGCGGCAGCAGCCCGCTGAACAGCTCGACCGGCCAGCTCTCTAGCGCCTCCGGCAGCAGGGTGTGGTTGGTGTAGCTCAGCGTTGCCTTTGTGATGTTCCAGGCATCGGTCCAGGAAAAATCGTGCACGTCGACGAGCAACCGCATCAGTTCGGCGACCGCGATTGCCGGATGGGTGTCGTTGAGCTGGACGGCGGCGTGATCGCCGAGGGTGGCGAGCGACTCGAAACTGTCGAGGTGGCGGCGGACCAAGTCCTGCAGCGAAGCCGAGGTGAAGAAATATTCCTGCCGCAAGCGCAGCTCGCGGCCCTCCGGGGTGGAATCGTTGGGATAGAGGAAGCGTGAAATTGCCTCGGCCCGCTCACGGGCATGCGTCGCGCCGGCAAAGTCGCCTTGACGGTGCGCGGCCAGTTGAATTGGATCGGCAACGCGCGCCGACCACAACCGCAGCGCATTGACGTGACGGCCGCGCCAGCCCGCGACCGGCGTATCGTAAGGCACGGCCGTCACTTCCTCGGCCGGATACCAGACCGCGCGCGCCGTGGCGTCGTCGCCGCCGATATATTCGACCGTTCCGCCGAAGCCGATCGTGTAGCCGGAATTGGCGCGCGCGAATTCCCACGGATTGCCGCGCGCGAGCCAGTCCTCTGGCAGTTCCTGCTGCCGACCGTCTTCCAGGCGCTGCTCGAACAGCCCGCACTCGTAGCGGATGCCGTAACCGTAGGCCGGAATGGCGAGTGCCGACATGCTGTCCATGAAGCAGGCCGCGAGCCGTCCCAACCCGCCATTGCCGAGTGCCGCATCGGGTTCCGCCAGCCGCAAAGTGTCGAGATCGACTCCCAGATCCGCCAGGGCGCTCCGCGTTGCATTAACCAGGCGCAAATTCGTGAGCGTATCGAACAACATGCGGCCGATCAGGAATTCGATCGACAGATAGTAGACGCGTTTCTTTTTCTGCCGTTTGGTCTCGTTGCGCGTGATGAGCCAGGTGTCGACGATGCGATCGCGCACCGCGAGCGCGGTGGCTTGATACCAATCGTAGTCGCTGGCTGTGTCGGCGTTCTTGCCCAGTTCGTAGGTAAGTTTGCCGCGGATCGCATCGCGAAGCTGCGCCGCGTCCGTGTCGTGGTCGGATTGTGCGGTCGGCTGCTTGCGTTGCAATTGCGCCATGTCGTGAATGATCTCGGCCATTTGCGGCTGCCGGAGGCAAGAGAAGTCGAGCGGCGCACTCCGGGCATGTCAAAATTGCGGCAAGTTCCATGGTGAGCGCCGCTGGGGCAACTCACTGGTATCCACTGCCTACTCGCGCCTACACAAACCTACGCCGGGGGACCAGTCTGGACACGATGTATCCCCCTGATTTCGTATCCCTCGTTGCGTCGTAACTACGAAACTTATGGACGGCGAACCGCTTGATCGGCGCGGTGTGTCGAAAGCAAACGAACAACAACGAACTTTAATGCCCGCACTTCGCAATGGTTCCGTGCGGTCCCGTGCGGACGGTACAGTCGTTTCGCGCTTAGAACCAATAGGATGGGTAACTTCACTCCGGTCGCCGACCGACGAGTTCCCTTCAAACGCCCCTACACGCGGCCCTCACGCTGGGAAGGACGCATGGACGCACACAAAAAGGCCGCGCTGTTGATCGGGCGCGGCCAACTTGCCTCGTTTACGTTTTTCGTCGCCGGTCTCAGGCTGGGCTCCGAAATACGGGGTCCGCGACCGCGGACGCTTGGATGCGCCCTGAATATCCGGTTATCAGCACAAACGCAGCGACAGGTCCGATGTTCCGCTAATGAGCCGACGTCAGTCGCTAGTAGGAGCCGTTGACAATTGCGCCAAATGTAGCCGGCGCACGACGCGATTGATGTTGGCTTCCAGGAGCAAAGCGCGAGCGATGTCTGCTTTTGACAGCCAGCTCAACCGATCGACGCAACACAAGCGTTAAATCTCTCCGCAGGGGTTTCAAATTGCAAGGTCTCGCGGGGCCGTTCGTTGAGCTGGCGCACACTCCATCTTTTCCCTCAAAGATAAAGTGTTGCGTCGATCAGTTGAGACCACCACCCAAAGATGGGGTAATCGGCCGGCAGCTTGTGGATAGCTGAAGATTTTGGGTGCTGCGCTTCAGGCTGATGGTGAAACGAGGTCCGTGGTCACGGCCTCAAGCATCAGAAGGAGAAGCGCAGCATGGACCATTTTGCTGGATTGGACGTGTCAGTCAAGGATACGAGCGTCTGCATTGTGGACGACACAGGCAGGATCGTGCGGGAAGTGAAGGTGGCGAGCGAGCCGGAAGCTTTGCTGCAGGTGCTGATGAACCCCGCCTACCACTTCAAGCGGATTGGACTGGAAGCCGGGCCGCTGTCGCAATGGCTTTTCAATGCTCTCGCCGAAGCGGGCTTGCCGGTGATCTGTGTCGAGACGCGGCACATGCGGGCGGTGCTGAAAGCGCAGATCAACAAAACGGACCGCAACGATGCGCGCGGCATCGGGCAGATGATGCGGGCGGGGCTTTATCGCCCGGTGCATGTGAAGACGTTACGCAGTCAGAAGCTGCGGATGTTGCTGACCCATCGCAAGCTGCTGCAGTCGAAGGCCATCGCCATCGACAATGACCTGCGCGGGACCCTGCGCAACTTCGGCCTCAAGGTTGGGATGGTCGGGACGGTGAAGTTCGAGGCCCGCATCAAGGAACTTGTCGAGAACTTCCCTGACTTGGCGGTGCTGGTCGAACCGATGCTTATTGTCCGGCGAGTGCTGCGCGAACAGATTGTCATTCTGCATCGTCGCCTGCTGGCCATCGTTCGGGATGATGAGGTGTGTCGGCGTCTGATGACGGTCCCTGGCGTTGGCCCCGTGGTGTCGCTGACCTATCGCGCCACTGTCGACGTGCCGGCGCGCTTTCGTAGGTCCAAGTCAGTCGGGGCGGTGTTTGGTCTGACGTGTGCCAAGTATCAATCGGGCGAGGTGGATTGGAGTGGCAGAATATCACGCTGCGGAGACGAGATGATGCGGGTCATGCTCTACGAAGCAGCTCAAGCCATGATGCGTTCGAAGAAATGGTCCTGGCTCAAGGCATGGGCGATGCAGATCGCCAGGCGCCGCGGCATGAAGAAGGCGATCGTGGCGCTGGCGCGCCGGTTGGCCGTGATCATGCATCGCATATGGGTTGACGGCACCGAGTTCCGCTGGACCCGGGAACAAGCCGCGGCAGCAGCATGACAACCGTGCAAGATGAGATCCGATAGGCGAAAACCCGAGCTCCACCGAGCGGTGGAATGATGTCCCTCGCGGGACGATGGATGAGGTGAGTTCGCATGTCCGCTTGGACCTACCGTCATTCAGACGGCAAGGCCGCCCCAAAGATTGTTCCGCCTCGTCTTCGAATCCCATGATGGAAGGGCCTTGGTGCCGATTCCGAAGAGAAGCACGAGCCCGCGAGTGACATCGACACTGCAGTGGTGGAAAGTCTGAAAGTGCTTGACCCAGAACGGCCGATTAGAGAAGCGGACATTCGCTACATCGTCGCCACTCGCCATGTTCCGGCCAGATGCCCGGCTCTCATACAAGGGGGGCCTGTGCCATGTCTGGCCGCACGAACACCCGAGTCAACATTTCTTTCTCGATTGGCTTCTGCAGAACCGCGATGTGTTCAAAACGCGCTTCAATGCTCTCGGCGCCGTATCCGGTGGCAAACACGAATGGAATTTTTCGAGAGGTGAGCATTTCAGCCAGAGAATATACGGTCTCACCGGCTAAATTGATGTCAAGAATGGCGGCATCCACCTGATTGTCTCGCAATGCTCGACAAGCGTCGGAAATACGGCTGAAGGGTCCAACTACGGAAAAGCCCATATCGGTCAGCGCGTCGTTCACGGCTAGCGCGACGATTGCCTCGTCTTCCACCAGCATGATGGAACCGCCGGCGAGAACGATACGAGCATCAACGGTTGCGAGTTCGACCTCGCCGCGAGATTCCAACACTTCAGTCGTTCCCATCGTATTGCAGAGGGGCACCGAAATCATGCAGCGCAAACCCTCCGGACGCCAATCGAACGCAACGTGTCCGAACAATTGACGCTCAATACTGGCCGTTATAATTCTCGTACCGAAGCCCTCTGCACTCGGGGGCTTTGTGATGGGACCGCCGCTTTCACTCCAGTCGAGACCGAGCTTGCCATCCTTCAGCGTCCAACTGAGCTTCAATTGTCCAGATTCCGACGACAGCGCGCCGTATTTCGCCGCATTCGTTGCAAGCTCGTGAAGCGCCAATGCCAAAGTTTGTGCCGACCCGGGTTGCAGGAGGACTTCGAGACCGGAGGTCTTGATCCGCCCTGCATGGCCAACGCGGTACGGCGCCAACTCCTCGTCGACGAGGCCGTGCAAGTCGGCGCCATGCCAACGCGACTGCGACAGGATGGCGTGCGCGCGCGACAGGGCTTTGATGCGCCCCTCCACCGAGGTGACGTAAGCAGGCAGAGTTTTCGCGCGCGTGAGCCGCAAAATTGATTGCACAAGCGCAAGTGCATTTTTCGCACGATGGTCGACTTCGCGCGCCAATAGCGTCTGGCGTTCTTCAGCCTCCTTGCGGTCTGTAATATCGAAGGTTACGCCGCTCACACGCGCGACACGACCATCGTCGTTGACAGTGGCTGCTGCACTTCCGACACACCAACGGACCCGGCCATCGGGACGCAACACCCGAAATTCGAGTTGGTGCGCATGACCGTCTTTGGCCATTTGGTCAAATCCGATTTGTAGATTGTGCCAATCGTCGGGATGGACCCGGGTACGAATACTTTCGGGCGCAACAACAAAATTGGCTGGGTCGACACCAAAAATTCGATATTGTCCTTCGTCCCACAGGTAACGGTCGGTGGCGCTGTCCCATTCCCAAGAGCCCATATTGCCCGCTGCCAATGCGAGACTTCTTCGCTGTTCGCTTTGCACCAGCTGTGCGGTGGACCTCTCCAGTTCCGCAGTTCGTTCCGCGACCCGCGCCTCCAGCCGCTGATTTAACTGCTCGAGCTGACGCGTCTTGCGGTAGAGTTCGGCGAATACCTTGACTTTCGCCCGCAGCACTTCGGGAATGACGGGGACGGAAACATAGTCGACCGCGCCCATTTCATAGCCGCGCAAGCTATCCATTTCGCTGAGCAGAATCGCGGAGATGAAAATGATCGCAGTTTTCTGGAACCGCGGATGGTCGCGGATCATGGCGGCCAACTGGAACCCATCCAGATCCGGCATACAGACGTCGACCAGCACCACGGCGATATCCGACTTGAGGAGACGTTCGAGGGCTTCCCGGCCGGAACAGGCCTTCAGCAGGTTCTCGTTCAGGCCATGGAGAATGGCTTCGTAACTCAGCAATTTCGCGGGCTGATCGTCCACCAGAAGAATGTTGACTTTTTCTAGCTCGGTCATGGCTCTTTCTCAGCTCAACGATGCAGCCACATGCGTAACGCTGATAACAGTTGTTCGGTATTGACAGGCTTTGCCAGATAATCCGAGGCACCGGCCTCGAGACATTTTTCCCGATCGCCCTTCATCGCCTTTGCCGTCAACGCGATGATCGGCAGCCGTCGCAACCCCGGCTTTAGCCGGATTGCCTGAATGGTCTGATATCCGTCCATCTGGGGCATCATGATATCCATCAGCACGATTGCCAGATCGGGCGTTGATGCAATGAGATCGATGGCTTCAGTACCCGTTGTGGCTGTGAGCACGCGCATGCCGCGCCGTTCCAACACGCTGCTGAGCGCGAAGATGTTGCGAGGGTCGTCATCGACCAAAAGCACGGTGCGATTTAGGATGTCTTCGTCGGAATTGTTCAGGCGCTCGAGCATGCGCTGCTTTTCGGGCGGCAGATCGGTCACCACCCGATGGAGGAACAGCGCTGTTTCATCAAGCAGCCTTTCCGGCGACTCGACGCCTTTAACAACGATGCTGCGTGCTATGGTGTGCAGTTCGGCGTCTTCATCCGGCGACAATTCGCGCCCGGTGAAGACGACGACCGGGATTTCGGCAATCGCGTCGTCGGCGCGAATGCTTTCAAGCACTTCAAATCCGGACATGTCAGGGAGACGAAGGTCGAGCACGACACAATCGTAGGGATTCTCGCGAAGCAATCGCAACGCGTCTGTGCCCGTGTCGGCGGAGATAATGTCGATATCGACGTGCCCGAGCAATTCCCTGATACTTAGTTGCTCGGATGGATCGTCTTCGACGACAAGCAGGCGCCGTCGACGCGTTTGCGCGTATTCCTTGATGCGCGACAGTGCCGCGTCGACGCCTTCTGTCGTTGTCGGCTTGGTGACGAAGGAAAATGCGCCGCGCGACAGGGCGTGCTGACGGTCTTCGTCCAAGGTAATGACTTGCACCGGAATATGGCGCGTCAGCGGGTTCTGCTTGAGTTGATTGAGGACGGCCCAGCCGAGCATGTCGGGCAGGAATACGTCGAGCGAAACCGCGCTCGGCTGGAACTGTTGCGCAAGACTAAGCGCGTCGGCGCCGCGCGCCGCGACTAATACCTTGAAGCCTTTGTCGCGCGCCAAATCCCGGATGACGCTGGCATAATGGGGATCGTCCTCGACCACCAGCAAGATCGAATTGCCGGGCTCGATTTCAAGGCGGTCGTCGGCGATATGCTCGACAATGCGTTCGGCGGTCGCGGGAGGCAACAGTGCCGGGCCTTGAATTGCCGGTCTCGCGGCTTCACTCGCAGGCGGCCTGATGCCGGTTGAGGGGCCGACATATTTTATCGGCAGATAGAGCGTGAACGTGCTGCCTTGCCCGGGCGTACTGCGAAGCTGGATTTCTCCGCCAAGCAGGTTCGACAGTTCGCGGCTAATTGCAAGACCGAGGCCAGTGCCACCATATTTGCGGCTGGTGCTGGCATCGGCCTGCTGGAAGGCCTCGAAGATGATCTTTTGCTTGTCGGCGGGGATGCCGATGCCGGTGTCGGTCACCTCGAAGGCAACGACGGTAGGCGCAAGGCTAAGCACGGCATGTTCCGGGCTCCACCCACCAACCGCAGCCGATACGTTTAGCTGGACGCCGCCGTTCTTGGTAAATTTGAAGGCATTCGAAAGCAGATTCTTGAGCACCTGCTGCAGGCGCTTCGAGTCGGTGGTGATGCTACGGCCCAAGTTCGGATCGATCTGTACACCAAAGGACAGATTGCGGTTTTCGGCCTCGTGGCGGAACGGGCGTGCGATACCATCGAGCAGGCTGCCCATAGACACTTCTTCTTCGTCGACCGTGACCGTGCCCGATTTAATCTTGGAGAGATCCAGGATATCGCTGATGAGGTTCAGCAAATCGGTGCCGGCACCGTGAATTGTGCGAGCAAATTCTACTTGTTTGGTCGATAGATTGCCGTCAGGATTTTCGCTAAGCTGTTGTCCCAGAATGAGAATGCTGTTGAGCGGCGTCCGCAATTCGTGCGACATGTTCGCAAGGAACTCGGATTTGTATTTCGACGTGAGCGCCAACTCACTGGCCTTTTCTTCCAGCGCGCGGCGGGCGTGCTCGATTTCCTGATTTTTGCGTTCGACTTCGACGTTACGTTCTGCCAGTTGCTGCGCCTTTTGCTCCAATTGATCGTTGGTTTGCTGCAGCTCCGTTTGCTGCGTTTGCAGCTCAGCGGCAAGATTTTGCGATTGTTTCAGCAGGCCTTCGGTCTGCATCGTCGCTTCAATAGAATTCAGCACGATGCCAATGCCTGTCGTCAATTGCTCGAGGAAGGAGATCTGCAGCGTCGTGAATGATGATACCGACGCCAACTCGATCACGGCCTTCACCTGATCCTCGAACAGCACAGGCAGGACAATGATGTTCTGCGGGACCACCTTGAACAGCGCCGAACCGATGGGGACGGCGTGTGTCGGAATTTCCGTAATCAGCATTCTTCGCTTTTCGGCGGCGCACTGGCCGATTAGTCTCTCACCGACCCGCAGAACCTGCGGATGGCCAGAGCTGCCATCGTCAGCGTAAGCCGACAGCAACCGCAGAACCCCAGTTTCTTCGTTTTCGACCTGGTAGATCACGCCAAGCTGGGCGTTGACGAGTTGCGTCAGTTCGGAGAGCAGCAGTCGGCCGACTGTGGTGAGATCGCGCTGGCCCTGCAGCATGCTGGTGAATTTGGCGAGGTTGGTCTTGAGCCAGTCCTGTTCGGTATTGCGATCGGTCGTGAGCCGCAGGTTATCAATCATCGTATTGATATTGTCTTTGAGTTCGGCCACTTCGCCGCGCGCATCGACCTGAATCGAGCGGGTGAGATCGCCTTTCGTCACCGCCGTCGCGACCTCGGCGATCGCGCGAACCTGCGTCGTCAAATTTGCGGCCAAAAGATTCACGTTGCCGGTGAGGTCTTTCCACGTGCCGGCGGCGCCTGGCACGGCAGCCTGACCGCCCAAGCGGCCTTCGACGCCGACCTCGCGCGCGACCGAGGTCACCTGGTCGGCGAAGATCGCCAACGTATCCGTCATGTTGTTGATGGTTTCGGCGAGCGCCGCGACTTCGCCTTTCGATTTTACTGTCAGATTCTGCTTCAGGTCGCCGTCGGCCACGGCGGTCACCACCTTCACGATGCCGCGCACCTGTTCGGTCAGATTGGCTGCCATCACGTTGACTGTGTCGGTCAGGTCCTTCCAGGTGCCGGCGACACCGGGCACCTGCGCCTGACCGCCGAGCTTGCCCTCAGTGCCGACCTCGCGCGCAACGCGCGTTACTTCCGACGCGAATGCGTTGAGCTGGTCGACCATTGTGTTGATGGTGTTCTTGAGCTCGAGGATTTCGCCCTTCACGTCGACGGTGATCTTGCGCGACAAGTCGCCGCGCGCTACGGCGGTCGTCACTTCGGCGATGTTGCGGACTTGCGTGGTCAAGTTGCCGGCGAGCAGGTTAACGTTATCGGTGAGATCCTTCCACGTTCCGCCGACGCCCGGCACCACTGCCTGGCCGCCGAGACGTCCATCTGTACCGACCTCGCGCGCCACGCGGGTCACCTCGCCGGCGAACGAACGCAACTGTTCAACCATGGTGTTGAGCGTGTCTTTGAGCAGCAGGATTTCTCCGCGCACGTCGACTGTAATCTTTTTCGACAGGTCGCCGCCGGCAATTGCCGTCGCCACTTCCGCGATATTGCGGACTTGCGCGGTCAGGTTGCTGGCCATGAAGTTGACGTTGTCGGTCAGGTCCTTCCAAGTTCCTGCGACGCCGGGAACCTGGGCTTGGCCGCCGAGCTTGCCTTCGGTGCCGACTTCACGCGCCACACGCGTCACTTCCGACGCGAATGCATTGAGCTGGTCCACCATTGTGTTGATGGTGTCCTTCAGTTCGAGAATTTCGCCGCGCACGTCGACCGTGATCTTCTTCGACAAGTCGCCGCTGGCGATGGCGGTCGAAACTTCCGCGATGTTGCGGACTTGCGCGGTCAGGTTGCTGGCCATCGAATTGACGCTATCGGTTAAATCCTTCCAGGTGCCGGCAACGCCGAGGACGTTAGCCTGGCCGCCCAGCCGGCCCTCGGTACCGACTTCGCGCGCCACGCGAGTGACTTCGCCGGCAAACGCATTGAGCTGGTCCACCATCGTGTTGATGGTTTCTTTCAGCTGAAGAATTTCGCCGCTGACATTCACCGTGATCTTTTTTGAAAGATCGCCGCCGGCAATGGCGGTCGATACCTCTGCGATGTTGCGGACTTGCGCCGTCAAATTGCCGGCCATGAAATTGACGCTGTCGGTCAAATCCTTCCAAGTGCCGGCGACGCCGGGCACTTCGGCCTGACCGCCGAGCTTGCCTTCGGTTCCGACTTCGCGGGCCACGCGGGTCACTTCGGAGGCAAAGGCGTTAAGCTGGTCCACCATCGTGTTGATGGTGTCCTTCAGCTCAAGAATTTCTCCACGGACATCCACGGTGATCTTGCGCGACAAGTCTCCGCGTGCCACGGCGGTCGTCACCTGTGCGATGTTGCGGACTTGTCCGGTCAGGTTGCTCGCCATCGAGTTGACGTTGTCAGTGAGGTCCTTCCAGGTGCCGGCAACGCCGGGAACGATGGCTTGGCCGCCGAGCTTACCGTCAGTGCCGACCTCGCGTGCCACGCGAGTCACTTCCGAGGCGAATGAACGGAGCTGGTCCACCATCGTGTTGATGGCTTCCTTCAGCTGCAGAATTTCACCGCGCACGTCGACGGTAATTTTCTTCGAAAGGTCTCCGTTTGCGACCGCAATCGTCACCTCCGCTAGATTGCGGACCTGCGCGGTGAGGTTGCTCGCCATCGAATTCACGCTTTCGGTTAGATCTTTCCAGACGCCGGTGACTTCTGACACCTTTGCCTGGCCACCGAGCTTGCCTTCCGTGCCCACCTCGCGCGCGACGCGGGTCACTTCCGAGGTGAAGACGCCGAGCTGCTTGATCATGGTGTTGACGATCGTCGCCGAGCGGAGGAATTCGCCCTTGAGCGGGCGCCCATCGACATCGAGTGGTACGGTCTTGAGGAGGTCGCCTTGCGCGACCGCGGTGATGGCGCGGGTCACCTCGGTGGTAGGCCAGACCAGATCGTCGACTAGAGTGTTGATGGAGCTTTCCATCTCGCCCCAGGCGCCGCTTGAGACGCCGAATTTCACGCGTTGTTTGGTCTTTCCTTCGCGGCCGACGACCTCACCAACGCGCTCAAGTTCCGTTGCCATGCGCTGATTGGCGGCAATGATGTCATTAAAAGTATCGGCAATCTTGCCTTCGATGCCCACGCCATCGCCGCGCATGCGGATGGAAAAATCGCCGCTCCGCATGGCCTGAAGGACGGTGAGAAGTTCGACCAAAGCCGGCGAAACGTGGTCGGTTGCCTTGACAGCAGATACGCCATTGTTGACCGCCGGGGCTCTTGAGCCCTTGGCGGAGGACTCGGTCGTCCGCTGCATAAATATTCTCTCCCCCCGCAACCCCTCAGAGCAAAGAATTCTGAAGACCGTCTGGAGTTCCCAGCCTCGAATAAAAAACTATCCTGGTAAGTTCACATGCTCAGCGCAACTAAAAGTATAATAGAATCAATAAATTAAGCGCTGCGTGCGCAGAGACTTTATGCAGTAGGGACGTTTTCGAATTGACCGCCGCGCAATGGTTCGCTTCGCGACGGCCCCCGGGACGTCCTTTATTGGCACATCGCCGCACCCGCGGCGGTGCAAAATACTCGGTCGCTACGCAATTGCGGTGGCAATCCGCGTCAGCTGCGATAATGCGTTTTCCAGACCTCAGCTAACGTCGGCAGAACAACAAACCTATCAGGAAATGTTAAAGGTCAATCGAGGCGCGGCACACGCATATATGGATACTCGGAATCATGTCAGCAGCTGTTTGCAAGAGCTAAAGCAGCCGTCGCGAATTCTAGAGGTAGGCGTCAAATGGCTGAGATTTCACAGGAAAGTAGAAATTTAAGCCGGTGGGTCTTTTCTGTCGCCCCGATGATGGAATGGACCGACCGGCATTGCCGGTTCTTCCATCGCCTGCTCACGCGCCGGGCGCTGATCTACACCGAGATGCTCACCACCGGCGCGGTGCTGCGCGGCGACCGCGCGCGGCTGCTCGGCTTCGATGCGTTCGAGCATCCGGTGGCGCTGCAGCTCGGCGGCAGCGATCCGGCGGCGCTTGGCGCAATCGGCGCGCATCGGCGAGGACTTCGGCTACGACGAGATCAATCTCAATGTCGGCTGTCCGTCCGATCGGGTGCAGGAGGGCCGCTTCGGCGCTTGCCTGATGGCGGAGCCGGCGCTGGTCGCCGATGGCGTCGCCGCCATGAAGGCGGCGGTGAAAATTCCGGTGACGGTGAAATGCCGGCTCGGCATCGACGAGCAGGATCCGGATCAGGCGCTGTTTGCCTTTGCCGCGGCGGTGAAGGCGGCGGGCGCCGACGCGCTGATCGTGCACGCGCGCAAGGCCTGGCTGAAGGGTCTGTCGCCGCGCGAAAACCGCGACGTGCCGCCGCTCGACTATGCCATCGTGCACCGGCTCAAAGCCGCGCATCCCGATTTTCGAGATCGTGCTCAACGGCGGCATCGCCAGCCTGGAGCAGGCGCAGCCCAGCTCGGCGCATGTCGACGGCGTGATGATGGGCCGCGCCGCCTATCAGGAGCCGTGGCGGCTGCTTGAGGTCGATCCGCTGCTGTTCGGCGAGCCGGCGCCGTTCGCCTCGCCGAAAGAGGCGGCGCTGGCGCTCATCCCCTATATCGAGCGCGAACTGGCCAAGGGCGTGCGCCTGCATGCCATCACCCGCCACGTGCTCGGCCTGTTCCGCAGCGTTGCCGGGCGCGCGCGCCTTCCGCCGGCATCTGGCGACCGAGGCGGTCAAGCCGGGCGCCGGCGCCGTCCGTCATGGCTGATGCGCTGGCGCTGGTGGTGGACATGCAAGCCGGATTTGTCGCACATCGCCGCTTAGCCTGCCTGCCGGATCTTCCGGGAACATTCATGCTGCTGGGATATCCGATCGGCGAGATCGTCTGGCTCGCGCTCTGGATCGCCGGCGCCGGCATCCTGGTCGGCATCCTCGCCGGCCTGTTCGGCATCGGCGGCGGCGCCATCATCGTGCCGGTGCTGTACGAAGTGTTCCGCGTGCTCGACGTGCCGGAAGACGTGCGCATGCAGCTGTGCATCGGCACCTCGCTCGCCATCATCATTCCGACCACCGTGCGCTCCTATCTCGCGCACAAGAAAAAAGGCGCGGTGATCCCGCAAGTGGTGCGGCTCTGGGCGCTGCCGGCGATCGTCGGCGTGGCGATCGGCTCGGTGATCGCCTGCCTTCGCGCCGGCGCCGGTGTTCAAGATCGCCTTCGTCATGTTCGCGGCTATTCATCGGCACGCAAGATGCTGTTCGGCACGCGACCGCTGGAACCTCGGGACGCGAATTGCCGGGACGCGCGGCCGCTCACGGTTCTACGGCTTCATCACCGGGCTGTTTTCCTCGCTGGTCGGCGTCAGCGGCGGCGCGATGTCGAACGCGGTGCTCACGCTCTACGGCCAGCCGATGCAGCGGGCGGTGGCGACCTCCGCCGGCATCGGCGTGCCGATCACCATTGCCGGCACCATCGGCTACATGCTGGCGGGCTGGCCGCACATGGCGCAACTGCCGCCGCTGTCGATCGGCTTCGTCTCGCTGATCGGCTTTGTGCTGATGGCGCCGGTGTCGAGCTATACGACGAGCTATGGCGTGCGGCTCGCGCACTGGCTGCCGCGGCGCAAGCTCGAAATCGCCTTCGGCATGTTTTCTGATGCTGGTCGGCTGCGGTTTTCTGATCAGCCTGATCTGAGCGCGCGCTTACGGATTGCCGCGCAGGCGCAGCGTGTCGCCGCGCACCTCCCAGCTTTCCAGCCGGTTGAGGAAGGTCATGCCGAGCAGATTGTTCTTGAGCTGGCCCGGTCTGCGCGACCAGCGCCGGCACCGCGCGCTCGGTCAGCCCGCCGACGGCGAGGCGGTCGAGCGTCACCGGCGCCGCGCGGGTGCGGCCGTTGGCGGTATCGACGTTGACGGTGTAGTTGAGCACTTCGAGCGGCAGGCCGGCGGCCTTGGCGGCTTCCTGCGTGAGCACCACCGAGCTCGCGCCGGTATCGAGCACCATCGGCACGCGCGCGCCGTTGATATGCGCGCCGACCGCGAAATCGCCGCCGCGGCCGCGCACGACTTCGACGTTGCGGCCGTGGCCGGCGACATGGCCGGGCACCAGTTCGGCGATGACGCGGTCGCCGACATCGCGCAACTCGAAGCGGTAGCTGTAGCCGACCACCAGCAGCAGGCCGATCACGGCCCAGAACAGCAAGCGCCTCCAGCGCCTGCGACAGCCGCTCGCGGAACATGGTGAGCACCAGGCCGCCGGCGAAAATCACCAACGCATGAGCTTGAGCGCGAGCGAGCCGATGTCGTGGCGCAGCAGATTGGCGATGGCGTCCTGGTCGTTGCTGGCGATCAGCGCCGCCAGCGACAGCGCCACGCCAAACACGAAGCCAGGTCAGGCGGCGGCTCACGGCGTTCAATCCGACGCGCGGGCGCGTTCGGCAGTCGGCTGGCGGCGAGCCGCCACGGCAGTTCGCCGATGATGCGGGCGCGCTCGGCCGCGCTCATCTCGGTCCAGCGCGCGATCTCGTCGACGGTGCGGCCGCAGCCGAGGCACAGCCCGGACCGGGCATCGAGCGTGCAGATTTTGACGCAAGGGGCTTTCGATCATGGTCCGTCTCGGACAGTCGAATTCGGCTGCGACCATAGTCACGGCGGCGGGAACGCAATCGTGGCGATGGGCGCAAACGGCATCAGGTCCCGGCGCGGAACAGCGGGCGGCGGCTGAGCCGGCGCTTTTCCTCGGGCGTCAGGATCGGCTCGCCCGGCGCCGGCGCGATCGGCGGCGCGTGATCCATCATCGACGGCATCGGCGCCATCGCCGCCACCACGCGCTCGGGCGGGAAGGTGACCACCACCTCGGTGCCGATGCGCAGCTTCGATTTGAGCACGAACGAGCCGCCATGCAGGTCGACCAGGCTCTTGGCGATCGGCAGGCCGAGGCCGGCGCCCTGTTCGGCCGATTTGATCGAATTGGAGCCCTGGCCGAACGAGGCGAGCACGATCGGGATTTCCTCTTCGGGAATGCCCGGCCCGGTATCCTTGACGCTCATGTATTGGCCGCCCGAGGCGGTCCAGCCGACCTTGAGCCAGATCTCGCCGCCCTGCGGCGTGAACTTGATCGCGTTCGACAACAGGTTGAGGCAGATCTGGCGCACCGCGCGCTCGTCCGCCCACAGCCGCGGCAGGTCGGCCTCGAACATTTCGTGGATGGTGATGCCGCGATTGGTGGCGCGCAGCTTGAGCAGGTGGTGGCAATCCTCGACGATGCCGGCGAGCGAAATCGATTCCTCGTTGAGCTCGTAGCGGCCGGCCTCGATGCGCGACAGATCGAGGATCTCGTTGATCAGCCCGAGCAGATGCACGCCGGAATTATGGATGTCGGCGGAATATTCCTTGTAGGCCGGCACCGCGTGCTCGCCGAACACTTCCGTCTTCATCACTTCGGAAAAGCCGAGGATGGCGTTGAGCGGCGTGCGCAATTCGTGGCTCATTTGCGCGAGGAAGCGCGACTTGGAGATGTTGGCGGCCTCGGCGCGCTGGCGCGCCTCGTCGGAAATCGCCTTGGCCTGTTCGAGTTCGCCGATCAGCGCGTCCTTTTCGGCGCGCGCCTGCAGCGTCGCCAGCGTGGTCGAATAGAGCCGGTAGGCGAGCACCGCGAAGTAGCCCTGCGCGGTGACCGCCATGATGGCGAGGATGTAATTGCGCAGCGTGCCTTGCAGCACGAAGTCGAGCGCGATCGCCGCGGTGACCGGGAAGGTGGCGGCAAACACCGCCATCGGCAGGCTCGAGGCCAGCATGCTCGACACCGCCACCACCAGCAGCATCACGAACAGCATGAAGGTGCCCGAGCTTTCGTCGGAGCCGACCGGATGGATCAAAATGAACATCCAGGCCAGCCCGTAGAACAGATCGAGCATGATGAAGCGCAGCCGCCAGGATTGCGCCGCCACGTCGGCCATCGGCAGCTCGAGGAATTGCCGGCATTTGCTGATCATGACGGCGTGGATGACCAGCACCGAGGCGGTCCAGGCGCCGGCGGCGACCGCGCCGGTCCACAGGCTCGACAGGAAGCCGATGGTCGCCACCAGCAGCAGGATCACCAGCGACGCCGACAGCCGGTTTTGCGCGTATTGGCGCAGCAACTCGTAATCGAAGGCCGGGCGCGTGCCGCTCGACGAGGTCAGCCGGTCGCGCGCGTCGCGCACGTATTGCGCGGCAAGGCGGCGCTTCACCGGCGAGGTCACCGGCGGCAGCGCGGAGAGATCGGGCTGTTCGCCTGGAATTGGCATAAAATCGACGCTGGTACGCGGACGAAAGGCGCGCCAACCTCGCCCAAAATCCTTAAGACCAAGCTTAAGAGGGCCGCTAAAGACACTGGTTAACGGTTTGTTACCGGCCGGTTTGACAGGGCTTTTTGCCGCATGTTCGGCTGGCGGCGAGGGAAAAACGGACCGGGGGCCGAACCATGAAGCTCTATGACAGCAAAATGGCGCCGAATCCCCGGCGCACCCGCATTTTCCTCGCCGAAAAGGGCATCGCGCTGCCGACCGAGCAGGTCGACATCATGACCATGCAGCACAAGACGCCGGAATACACGGCGATCAACCCGCTGCAGCGCATGCCGTCGCTGGTGCTCGACGACGGCACGGTCATCACCGAGTCGATCGCCATCTGCCGCTATTTCGAGGTGCTGCAGCCGGAGCCGCCGCTGTTCGGCGTCGGCGCCAAGGAGATCGCGCTGGTGGAAATGTGGAACCGGCGCTGCGAGATCAATTTCTTCGCCAACGTGGCGGCGGTGTTCCGCCATCTGCATCCGGCGATGAAGGACTTGGAAGTGCCGCAGGTGCCGGCCTAGGCCGAGGCCAAGAGGCCGCGCGCGATCTGGTTTCTCGAGCTGCTCGACAAGGAATTGGCCAAGCGCGAATTCATCGCCGGCGACCGCTATTCGGTCGCCGACATCACCGCGCTGGTCGCCGTCGATTTCATGAAGCCGGCGAAGCTCGCGATGCCGGACAGAGCCTGGCAACGTGAAACGCTGGCACGCCGCGGTGTCGGCGCGGCCGAGCGCGAAGGCGTAGCTGATGTTATGTTCCCGCGCGAGTGGGAATCCAGAGTGACAACCGCGATGCAGATCAGTCCCGCTTTCGCGGGGACGAGCGGAAGAGATTTCGCGTTAACGGTCGAGCAGCGCGATCAGGCTCGACGTATCCCAGCGCTTGCCGCCCATCGCCTGCACTTCCGAATAGAACTGATCGACCAGCGCGGTGACCGGCAGATTGGCGCCGTTGTTGCGCGCCTCGCCGAGGCAGATGCCGAGATCCTTGCGCATCCAGTCGACCGCGAAACCGAAGTCGAACTTGCCGGCGGCCATGGTCTTGTAGCGGTTCTCCATCTGCCAGGATTGCGCCGCGCCCTTGGAGATGGTGGCGATCACCTTCTCGATGTCGAGGCCGGCTTTCTTGGCGAAGTGGAGCGCCTCGGCGAGGCCCTGCACCAGCCCGGCGATGCAGATCTGGTTGACCATCTTGGTGAGCTGGCCGGCGCCGGAAGCGCCGATCAGATTGCAGGCGCGCGCATAGGCCGCGATCACCTTCTCGGCGCGCGCGAAGGGCTCGGCGTCGCCGCCGCACATCACCGTGAGCACGCCGTTCTCGGCGCCGGCCTGGCCGCCGGACACCGGCGCGTCGATGACAGTCGAAGCCGGCTTTCTTGCCCGCGGCGTAAAGCTCGCGCGCGATCTCGGCCGAGGCCGTGGTGTGGTCGACGAAAACCTTGCCCTTGCCCATGCCTGCGAAGGCGCCGTTGGCGCCCAGCGTGACCTCGCGCAGGTCGTTGTCGTTGCCGACGCAAGCACATGACGAAGTCCTGGCCCTCGGCGGCGGCCTTCGGCGTCGGCGGCGGACTTGCCGCCGAATTGCGCGACCCATTTCTCGGCCTTGGCGGCGGTGCGGTTATAGACCGTCACCTCGTGCCCGCCTTTGTTCTTGAGATGCCCGGCCATGGGGTAGCCCATGACGCCCAAGCCCAGAAACGCCACCTTCGCCATCGTTCGTCTCTCCCTGCGCACCGCGGCGGCCCTTGCGCCCGCTTCTTGCCGCAATAGGTTATATTTGGAAGCGCCACGTCAACCTCGAATCTCGGCCACTACTGATGCCGCATTGACCGCGCCGTGTCCTTGCGCCTATGGTGTCGGCGCAAAGGGGCAGGCTGGCGAGGTAAGGAAGTGCGATCATGGCGGCGAGCAAGGAACAGGTTCTGGCGGCCTTGGCGAAAGTGCCGTCGCCCGGCGGCGACCGCTGACCGACGCCGCATGCTTGTCCGACATCGTCGTCAGCGACGGCAAGGTGTTCTTCTCGATCACGGTCGATGCCGCGGCGGTGAAAGCCTGGGAGCCGGTGCGCAAGGCGGCCGAAGACGCGGTGCGCGCGGTGCCCGGCGTGCAGTCGGCGCTGGTCGCGCTGACCGCCGAGCGCGCAGCGGCGCCGCGGCCGCAGCCGTCCCATGTCGCTGCACAATCGCGCGCGCGGCGCGCGCCGCCGGCGCATGCGCACGCCCATCCCGCCGACAAGGTGCAGCCCGGCATTCCCGGCGTCGACGCGGTGATCGCGGTCGCCTCCGGCAAAGGCGGCGTCGGCAAATCGACCACCGCGGTCAATCTCGCGCTCGGCCTGCGCGATCTCGGCCTCAAGGTCGGCATGCTCGACGCCGACATCTACGGGCCGTCGCTGCCCAAGCTGCTCGCCATCAAGGAGAAGCCGCAGACCGTCGGCGGCACCAGGCTCAAGCCGATCGACCGCTACGGCCTTACGGTGATGTCGATCGGCTTCCTGATCGACGAAGAGACGCCGATGATCTGGCGCGGGCCGATGGTGATGTCGGCGATCACGCAGATGCTGCGCGAGGTGGAGTGGGGCAAGCTCGACGTCATGGTGGTCGACATGCCGCCCGGCACCGGCGACGCGCAGCTCACCATGGCGCAGCAGGTGCCGCTCAAAGGCGCGGTCATCGTCTCGACGCCGCAGGATCTGGCGCTGATCGACGCGCGGCGCGGCGTCGCCATGTTCAAGCGCGTCAACGTGCCGGTGCTCGGCATCGTCGAGAACATGAGCTATTTCCTCTGCCCGAACTGCGGCACGCGCTCGGATATTTTCGGCCATGGCGGCGCGCGCCACGAAGCCGAGCGCCAGGGCGTGCCGTTCCTCGGCGAAGTGCCGCTGCACATGACCATCCGCGAGAAGTCGGATTCCGGCCTGCCGGTGGTCGCCACCGAGCCGGACGGCCCGCACGCCAAGATCTATCGCGACATCGCCGCCAAGGTGCTCGAGCAGATCAAGGGCGGCGCCGCTGCCGGCGCGTCGGCGCCGAAAATCGTGATCGAGGCTTAGCGGCGGTATCCTGCGGCTTTGCGCGGCAGGCGACGTATTGTCTCAGCCGCAACAGCCTGGCGCCGCCGCCCGCGCCCCAGTAGCGCCAATAGCGCCCAATCAGCTTGATATGTTACCAATTTGCGCCATGGCGGCTTGCTTAAGAACCGCCCGGGTCGCATTGTGACGCCATAGGGGGAGCGGGCGCGTTCCGCCTGCTCACTAAGCCAATGGACGTTTAAAGGGAGGTCCCTCATGAAACGACGTAAATTTCTGGCCGCACTCGGCACCGGCGCCGCGGTCGCCGCCATCGCCAAGCCGGCGATCGCGCAGTCGATGCCGGAACTGAAGTGGCGCCTGACGGCGAGCTGGCCGAAGTCGCTCGACACGCTGTTCGGCGCCTGCACGACCATCGCCAAATACGTCTCGGAAGCCACCGACGGCAAATTCCAGATTCAGACCTTCGCCGGCGGCGAAATCGTGCCGCCGCTGCAGGCGCTCGACGCCGTGCAGAACGGCACGGTCGAGATGGGCCACACCGCGATGTACTATTACATCGGCAAGGACCCGACCTGGGCGCTGTTCTGCGCCATGCCGTTCGGCCTCAACGCCCGCCAGCAGAATGCCTGGTTCTACGAGGGCGAAGGCACGAAGCTGATCGACGAATTTGGCGCCAAGTTCAACTGCAAGGCCTTGCTCGCCGGCAATACCGGCACGCAGATGGGCGGCTGGTTCCGCAAGGAGATCAAGACGGTCGACGATCTCAAGGGCCTCAAGATGCGCATCGGCGGCTGGGCCGGCAAGACCGTGGCCAAGCTCGGCGTCGTTCCGCAGCAGCTCGCCGGCGGCGACATCTATCCGGCGCTGGAGAAGGGCGTCATCGACGCCGCCGAATGGGTCGGCCCCTATGACGACGAGAAGCTCGGCTTCTACAAGGTCGCCAAGTACTACTACTATCCCGGCTGGTGGGAAGGCGGCACGACCAACCATCTGCTGATCAACTTGGCTAAGTGGAACGAACTGCCGAAGGCCTACAAGGCGATCGTCGAGGCGGCCGCCGGCTACGCCAACGTCGAAGAACAGGCCCGCTACGACGCGCGCAATCCGCAGGCGCTCAAGCGGCTGGTCGCCGGCGGCACGCAATTGCGGCCGTTCAGCCAGGCGATCATGGAAGCCTGCTCTGAAGGCGTCGAACGAAGTGAACGCCGAAGAGTCGGCGAAGAACCCGAACTACAAGAAAGTTCTGGCGTCGATCGACGCGTTCAGGAACGACGAAAATCTGTGGTGGCAGGTGGCCGAATACAGCTTACGAAAGCTTCATGATCCGCAGCCGCACCAAAGGCTGAGTAGACCAAAAGCGGACGTACGAATGTCGGGGCCGGCGCCAAGCCGGCCCCGATGGCGTTTTGGCGCGCCTCTACGACAACCCCCTTTACGACTTTAGTCGAAGTGGTGCACACTGGATTTACGCCCGTGCCCTCGGTCATGCTTTTGGCCGAGCCGCCGGGCGAACAAAGCGCGGGGCGGCGGGGTCTATGCCGCAACAAAAAACACAGAGGGAGGGAATTCGATGAAACGTCGTCAATTCATCAAAGCCGCGGGCGTCGGCCTGGCCGCGGCCGCGGTTGCCGCGCCGGCGATCGCGCAATCGATGCCGGAACTGAAATGGCGCATGACGGCGAGCTGGCCGAAATCGCTCGACACGCTGTTCGGCGCCTGCGAAATCTTGTCCAAGGCCGTCGCCGAAGCGACCGACAACAAATTCCAGATCCAGACCTTCGCCGCCGGCGAAATCGTTCCGGCCTTGCAGGCGCTCGACGCCGTGTCAGAACGGCACCGTCGAGATCGCGCACACCGCGTCCTACTATTATTTCGGCAAGGACCCGACCTTCGCCTTCGGCACGTCGGTGGCGTTCGGCCCGAACCAGCGCCTGAACCAAGGCTGGTTCATGCAGGGCGGCGGCAGCGACGTGCTCAACGAGTTCTACAAGAAATACAACGTCATGATGCTGCTCTGCCGGCAACACCGGCTGCCAGATGGGCGGCTGGTTCCGCAAGGAGATCAAGACCGTCGACGATCTCAAAGGCCTCAAGTTCCGCATCGGCGGCTTCCCCGGCCGCGTGATGCCAGAAGCTCGGCGGCGTGCCGCAGCAGATCGCCGCGCGGCGACATCTATCCGGCGCTGGAGAAGGGCACCATCGACGCCGCCGAATGGGTCGGCCCCTATGACGACGAGAAGCTCGGCTTCTACAAGGTCGCGCAGCACTACTACTATGCCGGGTGGTGGGAAGGCGGCTCGATGCTCGTCGCCTTCATCAATCTCGACAAATGGAATGCGCTGCCGAAGAACTACCAGGCGATCCTGCGCGACGCGGCGGCCTACGCCAACAACTGGATGCTCGCGAAATACGACCTGGTCAATCCGCCGGCGCTCAAGCGGCTGATCGCCAACGGCGCCAAGCTGCACGCCTTCTCGCCGGCGATCATGGAAGCCTGCTTCAAGGCGGCCCATGAGCTGCACGACGAGATCGCCAAGACCAACGCCAGCTTCAAGAAGGTCTACGATTCGATGAAGGCCTTCCAGGGCGCCGGCTATCCGTGGTTCCAGGTCGCCGAATTGAACTACGACTCGTTCATGATCCGCCACCATCGCGGGCTGATCGGTCGCTGCAACGAAGAACCCCGGAGCTGCGGCTCCGGGGTTTTTTTATTGCGCGCTAACGTAGCTGCTATTTCGGCGGCTGGCCGAAGTCGAGCGGCGGCGGCAGCTCGATCTGCGGAATTTCGATCTTCACCTTGTTCGGATCGATCGTCGACGGCGCGCCCTTGTAGTGCATGACCATGGCCGGGAACAAGATCACCAGCAGCACCATGATGACCTGGATCACCACGAACGGCACCGCGCCCCAATAGATCTGCCCGGTGGTGACGCCGTCGGTGCGCTTGCCGGTGACGCGGTCGATGATACGGCTCGCGCGGCGCCACCGAGCGCAGATAGAACAGCGCGAAGCCGAACGGCGGATGCATGAACGACGTCTGCATGTTGACGCCGAGAATGACGCCGAACCAGATCAGGTCGATGCCGAGATGCTCGGCGGCGGGGCCGAGCAGCGGAATGACGATGAAGGCGAGCTCGAAGAAATCGAGGAAGAAGGCGAGCACGAAGACGAAGGCGTTGACGAAGATCAGGAAGCCGATCTGGCCGCCCGGCAGCGAGGTCAGCAGGTTCTCGACCCAGATATGGCCGCTGACGCCGTAGAAGGTCAGCGAGAACACGCGCGCGCCGATCAGAATGAAGACCACGAAGGCCGACAGCTTGGCCGTCGATTCGACCGCCTGGCGGACCAGGTCCCAGGTCAGCCGCCGCTTGAGCGGCGCCGAGGATCAGCGCGCCGGTGGCGCCCATGGCGCCGCCTTCGGTCGGCGTGGCGACGCCGATGAAGATCGTGCCGAGCACCAGAAAGATCAGGAACAGCGGCGGCACCATCACGAAGGTGGTCTGCTGCGCCATGTGCGACAGGAAGCGGAAGCCGGTGAGCCGGGCGACGATCCAGTTCATCGACGGCGACGCCGAACGCGAACAGAATGCCGAAGAACATGCGTCAGCACGACGAAATCGGCGCCGTGCGTAGTCGGATTGCGCATCATGAGCCAGCCGAACACGCCGCTCGACGACGGCCAGCAGCCGCAAGCGAGATCAGGCCGCGGCTGCCGTCTGGCCTCGCGGAAGCCGACCGCTTCCGCCGGCAGGCCGGGCGTCGCCTTCGGGAACACCAGGGTCACCAGGAAGACGTAGACCGGCGTAAAGGCCGGCGAGCACGAGGCCGGGAATGAACGCGCCCTCGTACATGTCGCCGACCGAGCGGCCGAGCTGGTCGGCCATGACGATGAGCACCAGCGACGGCGGAATGATCTGCGCCAGCGTGCCGGAGGCGGCGATGACGCCGGAGGCGACGCGCCGGTCGTAGCCGTAGCGCAGCATGATCGGCAGCGAGATCAGGCCCATCGAAATGACCGAGGCCGCGACCACGCCGGTGGTGGCCGCGAGCAGCGCGCCGACGAAGACGACCGCATAGGCAAGGCCGCCGCGCACCGTGCCGAACAATTGCCCGATGGTGTCGAGCAGATCCTCGGCCATGCCGGATCGTTCGAGCACCAGACCCATGAAGGTGAAGAACGGAATCGCCAGCAGCGTGTCGTTGCTCATCACGCCGTAGACGCGTTCGGGCAGCGCCTGCAGAAAGTCGGGCTGCGAACAGGCCGAGCTCGATGCCGATCAGGGCGAAGATCAGGCCGACCGCGCCGAGCGAGAATGCCGCCGGATAGCCGAGCAGCAGAAAGATCACCAGCGCGCCGAACATGATCGGCGCCATGTTGTGGATGAAGAATGCTTCCATGCGCGACCCCGGATCCCCTGCGGAACGCTTAGTGTTTTTCGATCGCGCCGATAATTTCCTCGGCCTCGGCTTCGAGCGAGCTCTTCTGGCTCGCATGCGGGTCGGGGATGAGGTCGCGCATGACCGCGATGCGCTTGATCAGTTCGGACAGGCCCTGGATGAACAGCATCGCGAACGCGATCATGATCAGTGACTTTGCCGGCCATTGCGGCAGGCCGCCGGCATTCCAGGACTGCTCGTTTTGCGCATACGACACGCAGAAAGAACGGAACGCCGGTCAGGATCATGATGATGGTCAGCGGCAGCAGAAAAAATGCGTGGCCGATCGACGTCGATGCTGTCGCGCAACGCGCTTCGGCAGCAGATTGTTCACGATGTCGATGCGGATGTGCTCGTTGGCGAGCAGCGTCCACGGCGAGCACAGCAGGAACACGACGCTGAACAGCACCCATTGCAGCTCGAGCCAGGAGTTCGACGAAGTGTCGAATATCTTGCGCACGGTGGCGTTGACGGCGGAAACCACCACCGCGGCCAGGATCAGCCAGGCCAGGCGCTTGCCGATCCAGATGGTGATCGCGTCGATGACGCGCGTCACCGGCAGCAACGCCTTCAGCACTGCGTCGAGAGCGCCCACTTGCATCTCCCCTCTGGCCGGCCGAATCCTCGCCCCGGGCCGGATTTTTATTTTTGTTTTATATCCCCACGGCTTGGCCGCAAGGCCAAGCCCGCCACCTTAATCCGATGCCGCCATCAGGCGTCAATGGCCAAATTGGTCAGCAGAATACGCTTGTCCAGGGTGGCCGGCCGCCCAACCCGATGCCCAATTGCATCCGGGGAAGGCCTTTTTCATGCCGGGCTGCCGCAACCCATGGTTAACGAACTTAAACCGGTCGGTTAACCAGCAGGCCGCTACAACTCTACCGGCCGGCCCATCGCGGGGCGGCCGGCCGCGCCCATTCCGGCCGTCTGCCATATGCGACTGCGGTCCGTGAGGAAGAGCATGCGGCAGCTCACGATCGCCGAACGGCTGACTGCGGCCGTGCTTGCTGCCGCTGGCTGGCGCATTGTTGGCGGTCCAGTCGTCGACCGCGATCGCTGATGCCGTCCCTCGGCCGGGCCAACGCGACCTATGCCGAGATTTTCGATCGGCTGTCTCGCGGTCGAGCTTCGCCGGGCGCGCTGGTCCTGGTGATCTCGCGCGGCATCGTGCGTCCTTTGGCGCAAGTTGCCGATACCATCGATGCCATTGGCCTATGCCGAGCTTGATTCCGCGCCGCCGTTGCCGCCAAGCCGCGGCGAAATCGCGCGCCTGGTGGCCGCCACCGACCGGCTTGCCGAAGTCATCGGCGAACGCCAGCGCCGCGAGCTGGTGCATAACGATCTCGACCGCACGTGGCAGGCCTCGCGCCGCGACAATTTGTCCAACCTGGCGCGCCAGGTCGAGTCGGCGACCGAAGTCGGCATCCAGCCGATCATCGACGGCGCCGCGACGCTTGCATCTCAAAGCCGAGGATATGCTGGCGGCGCTGGAAACCGTGCGGGCGGCCTTCGACGAAACCGTGCGCGCCGCCGAAGGCTCGCACGCCATGAACCAGGCCGCCGGGCCAATTGTCCGACCAGGTGATCCGGGCGATCACCGAGATTTCCGAGCAGGTGCGGCGCGGCAGCGGGCTCGGCCGCGAAGCGGTCGTGCGCGCCAATGCCTCGCGCGCGACCATCGACGCGCTGGCCAAGGCGGCCGACCAGATCGGCGACATCGTCACCGTGATCAACGATATCGCGGCGCAGACCAATCTGCTCGCGCTCAACGCCACCATCGAGGCGGCGCGCGCGGGCGAGGCCGGCCGCGGCTTTTCGGTGGTCGCCTCCGAGGTCAAGACGCTGGCGACGCAGACCGGCAAATCGACCGGCCAGATCGGCGCCAAGGTCGCCGAAATTCAAGCGACCACGCGCGAAGTGGTGGCTGCGCTGTCGAGCGTCGCCGAGGCCATCGATCAACTCTCCGACGTCACGGTTTCGGTGTCCGCGGCGATCGAGCAGCAGCGCGACGCGACCGAAAATTTCGCCGCCAGCGCGCGCGAAACCAGCGCCGCGACCTCCGATGTCGTCGGCCGCATGGCCGGCATTGCCGACATGGTGCATCGCTCGCGCGCGACCGCGCAGGATGTCTCGGTCGTCGCCGAGGCGATGCAGATCGACGTCGCAAATCCTGTGCCGCGAGATCCCCGATATCGTGCGCAAGGCGGTCAATGCCGATTTGCGCGAATTTCCGCGCTACGAAGTGAACCTGACGGCGCGCCTGGAACGCGGCGAGCGAGGCCGTCGAGGTGAACGGTGCTCGATATCAGCGAAGGCGGCGCGCGCATCGGTGCCGCGGACGATCTTGCGGTCGGCGATCAGGTCGCCTTGACATTCCCCGGCATGAAGGCGATCGCCGCCGCAGATCGTGCGCAGCGACGACGATGGTTTCGGACTTTGCTTTACGCCGGCGCGGCTGCGGCTGGAGGAATTGCGCGATCTGGTGACGTCGCAGGAGCGGGCGGCTTAATCGTGACCTAGCCGCCGGTCACGCTCATGTGGCGCGCCAGCGCCGGACGCCGGTGGCGGCGGTCGATCACGAAATCATGCCCCTTGGGCTTGCGGGCGATCGCCTCGTCGATCGCGGCATGCAGCAGATCGTCGCTTTCGGACGCGCGCAACGGCGCGCGCAAGTCGGCGGCGTCGTCCTGGCCGAGGCACATATAAAGCGTGCCGGTGCAGGTGATGCGCACGCGATTGCACGACTCGCAGAAATTATGCGTCATCGGCGTGATGAAGCCGAGCCGTCCGCCGGTTTCCTTGACGCGCACGTAACGCGCCGGACCGCCGGTGCGATAGTCGATGTCTTCGAGCGTATAGCGCTCGGCGAGCCGCGCCCGCACCATCGACAACGGCATGTATTGCGTCGAGCCGGTCCTCGCCGATGTCGCCGAGCGGCATGACCTCGATCACCGTGAGGTCCATGCCGCGGCCGTGCGCCCAGGCGAGCAGGTCGCCGATCTCGTCCTCGTTGACGCCCTTGAGCGCCACCGCGTTGATCTTCACCTTAAGCCCGGCGGCCTGCGCCGCATCGATGCCGGCGAGCACCTTGGCCGAGATCGCCCCAGCGCGTGATGGCGCGGAACTTGTCGGCATCGAGCGTGTCGAGCGAGACATTGATGCGTTCGACGCCGTGGCGTTTAAGTTCGGCGGCGTATTTTTCCAGCTGCGAGCCGTTGGTGGTGAGCGTGAGTTCCTTGAGCGCGCCGCTCTCGAGATGGCGCGACAGCGACGACACCAGCGTCATGATGCCGCGCCGCACCAGCGGCTCGCCGCCGGTCAGCCGCAGCTTGCTCACGCCCTTGGCGATGAAGGCGCTGCACAAGCCGGTCGAGTTCCTCGAGGCTGAGCAGATCGGCCTTGGGCAGGAACGTCATGTGTTCCGACATGCAATAGACGCAGCGGAAATCGCAGCGGTCGGTCACCGAGACGCGCAAATAGGTGATGGCGCGGTGGAACGGGTCGATCAGCGCGCGCGGCCGTGCGCCGGCGCGATCGAGCTCAAGTGTGGATGTGCCGTTGGTCGCTAGCCATAGTCGGTCTCCGCGCGGCGATGCGGCGCCCTCCGGATATAGGAATTCTGGCCGATAATGGCCATAGCGTCCAGCCGGCACGGCCGGCGCGACCATGCGCCGCAAAACGTTTGCGGCGCAATCAGCGGAGATAGCGAGGGACTCTATTGCCGTGGCGGCGGCGTCGCCGGCCAGGGCGCGGGCTGCTGCTGCTGTTGCACGGCGCCGCCGGCGGCGGCGCAGGCGCCGCCGGCGGCGCTGGCGCCGCCGGTTTCGGCTTGGGCTTTGCCGCCGGCTTGGCGGTCGTGGCTTTCTTCTTGCGCACCGGTCTTGAGCGGCTTCGGCGGCGGCGGCGCCGGCGTCAACTCGACCTGCACCGGGTTGGGGCGCAATTCCGGCACGCCGTGATGCTGGTCGACGACCGGATCGATGTTTTCCGATATCCGGCTGATAGCCGTTGAGCGTGAAGGTGACGGTCAGCGGCGCGTTGGTCGGCAGTGCGAGCGCGCAAGGCGTGCGGCAGGTTTGCCCATTGGACGTCTTGGCTTCGGCGCCCGGCGGCGTCGGACTCGAAACGCACGGTGTCCATGATCGGCGCCGGCTTCAGCGCAGTCGACGCTCATCCAATCCGGATGTCGACGAACACGCCGCAAGCGCGAGGCCGCCGCCCACAATCGCGATTACTCGGTACATAATGTTTCTAACCCGTCCACTCGAGCGGCAGAAACCGCGCGCCCATCATTCAGGATACGGTCGCGGCTGATGGCCGCGCAACCGGGCGCGCCCCGTTAACCTTACCGCATTAACCATCTCGTCCGCCAGACGCATCAAATTGCTGGCGAAATTGCGGCGATAGCCGACTGGTAATTGCGCAAAATGGCTGATGATGCGGTCGGGGTCCGAATTCGGACACCGGGCGCTCGCTGTAGCCGAAATCGACGGCGATGACCGGAATGCCGGCCGCGCGCGCGGTGCGGATATCGGTGACGGAATCGCCGATCATGATCGCCTGCGTCAGGCTGCCGCCGGCCGCCGCGATCGTGCGGCGCAGCACTTCCGGATCCGGCTTCTGAACGCCGAACGTGTCCTGGCCGCAGATCGACAGCGAAACGGTCGGCGAGATTGAGTTGCTCGAGCAGCCGCACCGACAGGCGTTCGAGCTTGTTGGTGCAGACGGCGAACCGGCAGCCGCGCGGCTGCAAGCGCGTCGAGCGCGTCGGTCAATCCGGGAAACGGCCGCGAGCGGTCGGCGATGTGCTCGGAATAATGCGCGATGAAATCCGCAAACATCCGCTCGAGCTTTGCCGGCGCAACGGCGATGCCTTCCGCCGCGATGCCGCGCGCGATCATCATGCTTGGCGCCGCCGCCGATCTGATTGCGCGCCGTCGCGTAGGGCACCGGCGGCCAGCCTTCGCGCGCGAACACGACGTTGAGCGTGTCGACGAGATCGGGCGCGGTATCGATCAGGGTGCCGTCGAGGTCGAAAACGATGGTCGGAGCGGCCATGGCGGATCGCTAGCGCATGATTTCGCCAACGGTGGAAGGCCCGCAAGGCGGCGATTTTCGGCTACCCAGGCGAGGCGATCGAGGCTAGATAGGCGCTGGCATTTGGACTGCAATCCACGCTCACATCCGTAACCGGTCGCGATGAACGCCGATGCCCAAAAACGCGCAGCCGCCGCTCGCGCCGTCGAATTCGTACGTCCCGGCATGCGGCTTGGGCTCGGCACCGGCTCGACCGCGCAAGCATTTCGTCGAGCTGGTCGGCGAGCGCGTGCGGGCCGGTCTCGACGTCGTCGCGGTGCCGACCTCGGAGGCCACGCGCGCCGATGCCGAGCGCTGCGGCATTACGCTGACCACGCTCGATGAAACGCCCGAGCTCGACCTGACCGTGGACGGCGCCGACGAGATCGCGCCCCGACTTGAGCCTGATCAAGGGCGGCGGCGGCGCGCTGCTGCGGGAAAAGATCGTTGCCGCAGCCTCCGCGCGCATGATCGTGATCGCCGATCGGAGCAAATGGGTGGCCACGCTCGGGCGCTTTCCGCTGCCGATCGAAGTGCTGCCGTTCGGGCTCGGCGCGACATTGCGGGCGATCGAGAAGGCCATTGCGGCGATCCGGCGCGAGCGCAACACCGAAATTGCGGCAGGGCAAGGACGGCCATGCTTTCGTCACGGATGGCGGTCACTGGATCATCGATGCCGCGCTTGGCCGGATTGACGACCCCAAGGCGCATGGCGGATGCGCTTTCTGGCATTCCCGGGGTCATGGAGCATGGTCTGTTCATCGGCCTTGCGCAGACGGCCATCCTGGCCGGGCCCGACGGCGTCACGGTCGTCGAGCGGCCGTGATCTCTCGAAGCTACAACGGAGTTAGCAAGATGAGCATCATTCAGGTCCATTCAACGCGCCGGCCGGCCGGCAGCTGTCGCCGTTGGCGCTGGTCGCGTTCGGCCCGGCCGCGCACGGCCAGCAGCCGTCGGCGGCAGCGATAGCGACCGCCAAGGAGCTTATCGCATCGACCCAGGCGACCGACGGTCATTCAATCCGTTGATCGCCGGCGTGGTCGAGCAGGCGAAGCTCCTGTTCCTTCAGCAGAACCCGGCGCTTGGCCAAGGATCTCAACGAAATCGCCGAGCAGATGCGCACCGATCTTGCGCCGCGCTTTTCCGAGCTGAGCGACGAGATGGCAATGCTCTATGCGACGCACTTCACCGAGCAGGAGCTCAAGGCGATCCTGGCGTTCTACCAGTCTCCGGTCGGCAAGAAATTGCTGGTGGAGCAGCCGACGGTGGTCGACGCCAGCATGAGATTCGCGCAGGACTGGGCGAACAAGCTATCCGACCAAGTGATCGCCAAGATGCGCGAGGAGTTGAAGAAGCGAGGGCACGCCCATGTGAGCGCGAGCGCCGGATCGTTTCCGGGCGGACCGCGCGAACGGGGCAATAGCGGCTGATGGCGGACACGACGTCGATCTTTTTGTCATCGGGGCGGGCTCCGGCGGCGTGCGCGCGGCGCGCATCGCCGCGAGCCACGGCGCGCGCGTGATGATCGCCGAGGAATACCGGGTCGGCGGCACCTGCGTCATCCGCGGCTGCGTGCCGAAGAAGCTTCTGGTCTATGCCTCGCGCTTTTCCGACGAGTTCGAGGACGCCGCCGGCTTCGGCTGGAGCGTGCCGGAGCCGACGTTCCACTGGCCGACGCTGATCGCCAACGTCGACCGCGAGGTGGCGCGGCTGGAAGCCGCCTACACCGCGACGCTCGAGCGCTTCAACGTCGCGCTGGTCAAGAGCCGCGCCGTGCTGGAAGACGCCCACACCGTGCGGCTTGCGAACGGCGCGCGCGTGCGCGCCGAAACCATCCTGATCTCGACCGGCGCCTGGCCGCATTATGGCCCGAAGATTCCGGGCATCGAGCACGCGATCTCCTCGAACGAGGCGTTCCATCTCAACGACCTGCCCAAGCGCATCGTCATCCAGGGCGGCGGCTATATCGCGGTGGAATTCGCCTGCATCTTCGCCGGGCTCGGCAGCGAGGTGACGCTGGTCTATCGCGGCGAGAATATCCTGCGCGGCTTCGACGACGACATCCGCGAGCATCTGCGCAATGAGATGCGCGGCCGCGGCATCACGGTCACCTGCGGCCACACCGTCGCGGCGATCGAGCAGGTCGGGCGACGAATTCGTCACGCGGCTGTCGCGACAGCAGCACGATCGCCTCCGACAAAGTGATGTTCGCCATCGGCCGGCGCCCGAACGTCATGGGGCTCGGGCTCGAAAACCTGAACGTCAAAATTCACGAGCACGGCGGCATCGACGTCGACGACTATTCGCGCACCTCGGTGCCGAACATCTATGCGGTCGGCGACGTCACCAACCGCGTCAATCTGACGCCGGTGGCGATCCGCGAAGGCCATGCCTTCGCCGACACGGTCTATGGCGGCAAGCCGACGCCGGTCGATCACGCCAATGTGCCGACCGCGGTGTTCTCCGAGCCCGAGCTCGGCGTCATCGGCCTGACCGAAGCGCAGGCGCGCGAACGGCTCGCCAAGGTCGACATCTACAAGACCAGCTTCCGGCCGATGAAGGCGACGCTGTCCGGGCGCGACACCCGCGTGTTCATGAAGCTGGTGGTGGACGGCACGACCGACCGCGTGGTCGGCTGCCATATCGCCGGGCCCGATGCCGGCGAGCTGATCCAGGTGCTCGGCATCGCCGTGAAGATGGGCGCGACCAAGGCCGATTTCGACGCCACCATGGCGGTGCATCCGACCGCGGCCGAGGAACTGGTCACCATGCGCGAAAAGGCCGTCAGCTACGGCCGCGCGGCGGCGGAATAGCCCCCAACTTAACCGACTTTCGCGAATATCTGGCATCTGCCGGGCCGTCTCGTGTATAACCCGCGCAAATGTTGGAGTAATTCGTGATGCCCGAGCGTTGGACGCCCGATAGCTGGCGCAAGAAGCCGATCCAGCAGGTGCCGGATTATCCGGACCGGCAGGCGCTGGCCGACGTCGAAAAGCAGCTTGCGACCTTTCCGCCGCTGGTGTTTGCCGGCGAGGCGCGCAGCCTGAAGAAGTCAGCTTGCGCGCGTCGCCAACGGCCAGGCTTTCCTGCTGCAAGGCGGCGACTGCGCGGAAAGCTTCGCCGAGCATGGCGCCAACAACATCCGCGACTTCTTCCGCGTGTTCCTGCAGATGGCGATGGTGCTCACTTATGCCGCCGCTTCGCCGGTGGTGAAGGTCGGCCGCATCGCCGGCCAATTCGCCAAGCCGCGCTCGTCGCCGACCGAAAAACGCGACGGCAAGGAACTGCCGAGCTACCGCGGCGACATCATCAACGACATCGCCTTCACCGAGGAAGCGCGCACGCCCGATCCGCGCCGCCAGATCGACGCCTATCGCCAGTCGGCGGCGACGCTCAATCTGCTGCGCGCCTTTGCGCAAGGGCGGCTACGCCAGTCGTCGAGAACGTGCATCAATGGATGCTGCATTCGTCAACGGACTCGCCGCAGTCGCGGCCTACGCCGATTGGCCGACCGCATTTCCGGGCGCTCGGTTTCATGCGCGCCTGCGGGCTCGACCTTCGCGAGTCGATCCGCGCGCTCGCGCACCACCGATTTCTACACCAGCCACGAGGCGCTGCTGCTCGGCTTCGAGCAGGCCTTCACCCGCGTCGATTCGACCACCGGCGACTGGTACGCGACCTCCGGCCACATGCTGTGGATCGGCGACCGCACGCGGCAATACGATCACGCCCATATCGAATATGCGCGCGGCATCAAGAATCCGCTCGGCTTGAAATGCGGGCCCTCGCTCAAGGCCGACGACCTGCTGCGCCTGATCGACATCCTCAATCCGGACAACGAGGCCGGCCGCCTCACGCTGATCGGCCGCTTCGGCGCCGAGAAGGTCGGCGAGCATCTGCCGGCGCTGGTGCGCGCGGTCAAGCGCGAGGGCAAGGTGGTGATCTGGTCGTGCGACCCGATGCACGGCAACACCATCACCTCGGCCAGCGGCTACAAGACGCGGCCGTTCGACCTGATCCTGAAGGAAGTGCGCGGCTTCTTCGACGTGCACCAGGCCGAAGGCACCTATGCCGGCGGCGTGCATCTGGAGATGACCGGGCAGAACGTCACCGAATGCACCGGCGGCGCCCGCGCCATTTCCGATGCCGACCTCAACGACCGCTATCACACCGCCTGCGACCCGCGGCTCAATGCCGAGCAGGCGATCGATCTGGCCTTCCTGCTGGCCGAATTGCTCAAGAAAGAGCGCACCGGACGCGCCAAGCCGATGCCGGCGGTCGCCGGGCTGTGAACCCGGCAGCCCTGCGTTTTGCGCTGGCAGCCCTGATTGCGGCGCCGATAGCGCAGGCGCTAGATCATCGGGATGAACGGGCGCCTTCCGATAGGCTCGCGATCGCGGTCGCGCAGCTCAACCCGACTGTCGGCGACATCGCCGGCAACGCCGAGAAAGTGCGCCGCGCGCGCGCATGACCGCGGCCGCGCAAGGCGCCGATCTGGTCGTTTTCCCCGAACTGTTCATTGCCGGCTATCCGCCCGAGGACCTGGTGCTCAAGCCGGCGTTCCAGGCCGCCTGCCGCGCGGCGATCGAGGCGCTGGCGCGGGAAACCGCGTCCGGCGGCCCGGCGCTCCTGGTCGGCACGCCCTGGGCTCGAGGCGGCAAGCTCTACAACGCCGTGGCGCTGCTCGATGGCGGCGCGATCGCGGCGCTGCGCTTCAAGGTCGATCTGCCGAACTACGGCGTGTTCGACGAAAAGCGGGTGTTCGCGCCGGGGCCGATGCCGGGGCCGGTGAATTTCCGCGGCGTGCGGCTGGGCCTGCCGATCTGCGAGGACATCTGGGGCGAGGAAATCGTCGAGTGCCTGGCGGAGACCGGCGCCGAATTGCTGGTGGTGCCGAACGGCTCGCCCTATTGGCGGCAGAAGGGCGACGTGCGGCTCAACATCGCGGTCGCGCGCGTCACCGAGCAGGGCCTGCCGACCGTCTATGTCAATCAGGTCGGCGCCCAGGATGAACTGGTGTTCGACGGCGTCTCGTTCGGCCTGCATGCCGATTGCTCGCTGGCGTTCCAGCTCGCGGCGTTTCAGGAAGCCGTCGTCACCACGCAGTGGCATGCGGCGCGGCGCGACCTGGCGCTGCGAGGACGGGCCGATGGTCGCGGCGGTCGAAGCCGAACGCGCCGACTATGCGGCCTGCGTGCTGGGCCTGCGCGACTACGTCAACAAGAACGGCTTCCCCGGCGTGGTGCTCGGCCTGTCCGGCGGCATCGATTCCGCGCTGTGCGCGGCCATGGCGGTCGATGCGCTCGGCGCCGAGCGCGTGCGCTGCGTCATGATGCCCTACAAGTTCACCGCGCAGGAATCGCTCGACGACGCGGCGGCCTGCGCCAAGGCGCTCGGCGTGCAGCTATCAGATACTGCCGATCGCGCCGGCGGTGCGAAGGTCTCGAGGCGGCGCTCAAGCCGGCCTTCAGCGGGCTTGCCGCGCGACGTCACCGAAGAAAACCTGCAGGCGCGCGCGCGCGGCACGATCCTGATGGCGATCTCCAACAAGTTCAACGTCATGGTGGTGACCACCGGCAACAAGTCGGAAATGTCGGTCGGCTACGCCACGCTCTATGGCGACATGAACGGCGGCTTCAATCCGATCAAGGATCTCTACAAGACCGAGGTGTTCCGGCTGTCGCGGCTGCGCAACAGCTGGAAGCCGGAAGGCGCCATGGGCCCGGACGGCCCGGTGATCCCGGAAAACATCATCACGCGGCCGCCGACCGCGGAATTGCGCGAGAACCAGAAGGACGAGGATTCGCTGCCGCCTTATGCGGTGCTCGATCCGATCCTGGAGCGGCTGGTCGAGCGCGAGGAGCCGATCTCGGCGATCGTCGCGGCCGGCTTCGACCGGCGACCGTGGTGCGCGTCGAGCGCATGCTCAACATCGCCGAATACAAGCGCCGGCAGGCGGCGCCGGGCGTCAAGGTGACGTTGAAGAATTTCGGCCGCGACCGCCGCTATCCGATCACCAACCGCTTCCGCGATCCCGGCACGCCGCTGCCGGCGCCGGACGTCTCGCTGGTCACCGGCAAGCCGGCCAAAAGCGAAGCGTTCGATTTTTAGATCTAGCGCACCGGCAGGAAGGTCGGGCCGACCGTGCGCACTGTGCGCTTGGTCGGATCGGTCTCGCCCGGCGCCTCCACGATCGCCTGCTGCGGAGTTGTCGGGCGTCTTCGCGCGCGGATCGGGGCGGATCGGCTTGCCGTCGGCGCCGATGCGCGGCTGCGACAGCTGCTTGGCGTTCTGCTCGGTGACGACCACGTCGCCCGGCGCCACCGTATCGTCGGTGCCGTTGGCCTTGAGCGCCTCGGCCCAGCTTTCGCCCGGCCGGCGGCAACTGCAGGCCGGATTGAGCGCCTTGCGATAGCTGAACGCGGCCGGCAGTTCGGTGTAGAGCCGGCCGTTGAGCGAAACCGCCTGCGCCACTTCCTCGCCGGGATTGTGATAGGTGTAGAGCGACACTTCCGCCGCCGGGCACATGCGCTGGCAGGTCTGCTCGTCGTCGCGGAAGCGATCCGGCGTGGTCGCGAACGAAATCGGGAAATAGAAGCCGTCGCAGGTGCGCACGCAGATGGTGCGGAAGGTGCCGCCCATCTGTCCGGACGGCGCCGAGAACGGGCCGCCATTGCCGCCGAACAGGCGGTCGAAGAAGCCGCCCTGCTGGCCTTGCAAGCGCGGCCGAGCGGTATTGCGGACCGCAGCCATTGTCGCCGAGCGCGATCAGCAGCGACTGCCGCTGCGCGGCGCGTTCGGTGGTGCCGCCGCTGAGCTGCTCGAGCTGGTTTTGCAGGCGCTCGAGCGCATTGCGCTGCTGGTCGATCTGCCGGTTCAGGCCGCCGCATTGCGGCGGCGGATTGCTGAAGATCGAGAAGAAGCCGGAGCTTTCGCAGCCCAGGCGGCGCGACTTGCGCGACCAGCCGGTCGACCTCGAATTGCTGGCGGTTGACCGCGTCCTCGGCGCGGCGGATCTGGTCGGCGCGCTGCGGATCGTTGTTGCCGCGGTCGAGCGAGGCCAGCTGGGCTTCCAGCCGCTGGCAGTTCGGATTGGGCGATTGCGCGAGCGCGCCGGCGCACGACGCAAGCGCCGCCACCGCCACCGCCGCAAGCTTGAGCGCGCGTCCCTTCATGACCGGCACTCTATCGCTAAAATCATGAGCTGTGCGAGCCTCGTGCTCAGTGCGGCCGTGCGGCCTCTGCGCGCAGATTCCACAACACGCCGGCGACGATGATCAGGGCGCCGAGCAGCACGAAAATGTCGAGCCGCTCGCCGTAAAACGCCCAGCCGACAACCGCGATCAGCGGAATGCGCATGAAATCGAGCGGAACCACCAGCGTAGCATCGCCGGCGCGGAACGCGTTGCTCAGGCAATAGTGCGACGTCAGGCCGGCAATGCCGACCCCAATTGCGGGCAAAATATGGCGCGCCTCGAGATGGAAAAACACCGCCGGGTCGCTGCCGATCAGCGAGAGCGGGAACTGGATCACCGCCATCCAGAACATGATGCCGAAGGTGGTTTCGGTCATGGTCAGCTTCTTGGTGGTGATCATGGTGATGGCGTAGCCGAAGGCCGCCGCCAGCACGAGAAACGCCGCCGGATTGAAGCTGGCGATGCCGGGCCGCAGAATCACCAAGCACGCCGATCAGCCCGAACACGACGACGCCGATGCGGCTCGGCGTCAGCTTCTCGTGCAGCAGCCAGACCGCGAGCAGCGCGGTCCAGCCCGGCATGGTGAATTCGAGCGAGAACACCATCGCGAGCGGCAGCATGGTGATGCTCAGCGCCCAGGCATATTGCGAGGCGTAGTGCACGGTATTGCGCAAGCAAGTTGAGCTTCATGCGGCGCGGCAGCGCGTGGACGCGCAATTCCGGACGCACCAGCAGCAGCACCAGCAGCACCAGCAGCGCGACGCCGCTGCGAATGGCGAGGATTTCGAAAATGCTCAAGTTCGCCGCGCGCCAGTTCGCGGATCGACACCGCCATGACCGAAAACGAGAGCAATGCGCCGACCATCCAGAGGACGACGCGGACGAGCTTGTGTGGTGGCCACGGGTTGGTTTCGCCAATGAGGTGAGGGGAGGCGAGCGCGGGCGCTGTGTCTAGCAGGCCGGCCGCCTGCCGTCACTCGGCGTCCGGCTGGTTTTCCGGCCGCGCCTTGTCGAAGGCCGGCAAGCTTCAGGCAGGCGGCGTCGACCGCGACGATTTTGGGGAACTTGTCGAGCGGCACCTTCAGCCGCCGCGCGTTGTACACCTGCGGCACCAGGCAGACGTCGGCGAGCGTCACGTGCGCGCCGCAGGCATAAGGCGCAGGGCGCGATCATCGCCTCGATCGCCTTGAAGCCCTCGATCACCCAATGGTGATACCAGGCGTCGATCTCCGGCTGCTCGTGCTTGAGCTGCGCGCTTGAGGTATTGCAGCGGCGACGAGATTGTTGAGCGGATGGATGTCGCAGGCGACCATCTGCGCGATGGCGCGCACCTTGGCGCGTTCGAGCGCGTCGGCCGGCAACAGCGGCGGCTCGGGATGGATGTCGTCGAGATATTCGATGATCGCCAGCGATTGGGTGAGCACCTCGCCGCTGGAGAGTTCGAGCGCCGGCACCCGCATCTGCGGATTGATGGCGCGGAATTCGGGCGTGCGCTGGTGGCCGCCGTCCTTGGTCAGATGGATCGACACCATCTCATAGGGCAGGCCCTTGAGATTGAGCGCGATGCGCACGCGATAGGCGGCGGACGAGCGGAAATAGGTGTAGAGCTTCATGGCGCACCCCGGCCGGCAGAGCCAATGTCACGGGCAATTTACCTGCCGCGGTGCCGGTTGGCGATATCGTCGCGGTCGACGCGCAGCGATATGGGGTGACCATGCAACAGCAGCCGCGTTTGATGATTCCGGCGCTGGCCCTGCTCTACCGCACCGTCGCGCCGCTCACCGAGCCGCTGATCCGCGTGGTGGCGGGCGGCTCGCTGGCCATCCACGGCTATCCGATCCTGTTCGGCAACAAAGCCGCCGCCGCCAAATTCCTGGAAAGCGTCGGCTTCCAGGACGGCTTGTTCTGGAGCTATATCGTCGGCGCGGTCGAATTCGTCTGCGGGCTCTGTCTCGCGCTCGGGCTTTCTGACCCGCCTGGTGGCCGCGCCGATCATCGGCTTCCTGGTCATCGCCATCGTCACCTATCATTGGCAATTCGGATTCGCATGGGAGAACCGCGGCATCGAATATCCGCTGTTCTGGTCGATCGTGGTATTGCATTTCCTGGTGCGCGGCGGCGGGCCGTGGTCGCTCGACGCGCTGATCGGCCGGGAGCTGTGATGCCATGACGGCAAAAGCCTTTGCGTCCACCGACGACACGGTCGAACAGAAAATCTCGTTCGATCAGATCGGCGCCGGGCTTTACGCCTTGACCGCCGGAGGGCGATCCCAATTCCGGCATTATCGTCGGCGACGACGGCGTGCATGGTGATCGATGCGCAGCCGACCCCGGCGATGGCCGAGGAGCTGATCGCGCGCGTCGCCAAGGTCACCGACAAGCCGATCAAATACGTTCTGCTCACGCATTATCACGCGGTGCGCACGCTCGGCGCCTCCGCCTACAAAGGCGCCGAGATCCTCGCCTCCGACGCCACGCGCGGTCTGATCGCCGAGCGCGGCAAAGCAGGACATGGAGTCCGAGATCGGCCGCTTGCCGCGGCTGTTCCGCGCGCGCGGAAACGATCCCCGGCCTGACCTGGCCGACCGCTCACCTTTCCCGATCAGATCTCGATCTGGCTCGGCCGGCGCGAAGTGCGCATCATGCATATCGGGCGCGGCCACACCGCCGGCGACGTGATCGCGGTGGTGCCCGACGCCGGCGCGGTGTTTGCCGGCGATCTGGTCGAATACAAATCCGCCTGCTATTGCGGCGACGCGCATTTCGCCGATTGGCCGGCGACGCTCGACAATCTCGCCGAAATGCAGCCCGCTGCGCTGGTGCCCGGCCGCGGCGCCGCGCTCACCACGCCGGAGCATGGTGGCGGAGGGCATCGCGCTCACCACCGACTTTCATCGCGACGCTTGTACGGCTCGGTGAGCGAGAGCGTCGCCAAGGGCCGCTCGCTGAAGGACGCCTTCGACTTCGTGCGGCTCGCCATGGACCCGAAGTTCAAGACCTTCGCGCTCTACGAGCACTGCCTGCCGTTCAACGTCGTGCGCGCCTATGACGAGGCGCGCGGCATCGAATGGCCGGTGATCTGGACCGCCGAGCGCGACCGCGAAATGTGGGCCGCGCTCCAGGGCTGAGGCGTTCTAGCGCGAGCAGACGATGGCGACGACGTCGCAGTTGCCGCCGCGGCAGCCGCCGGAACCGCCGGCGGGAATCGCGCCGGTGATGTCGTCGCGGTCGACCTTGCGGTACGACGCGGCCGAGGCGAATTGGTGCGTCTTGCAATAGGCGTTGGCCGCCGCCGCGCCGCATTTGTCGCCGGAGGCGAGGCAGCGGTCGATGCCGTAGCCGTCGCCGTCATTGGCGATGATGAACATGCGCCGCTCGGCCTGCGCGGACGTCGATCAGACGCAGAGGACGGCGGCAAGACCGGCCAGGAGTGTACGCATGACAAAGCCCGCGTGTTTTGAAGGCGCCAGCCCCGGCGCCGGTCGCTAGAATGCGAGCAAAATCGTTAAGGGCCGCTTAACCCTGGCGGCGCGGCCGCATTTGGCGGGCCTTGACGGTGCCGGCGCAACTCATCATTGTGCGCCCGTCGATGAACGGCCTTAACCATATCTGCGGCATTTGCCGCGAGATTATTAGCTAGCGCACAACGCTGGCTGCGGCCGTCTTTTCTCCAGTTCGAGATACAGGACGCCCGGGCCAGCGAGGCGACGAGGACTTTTGCGGCATGGAGCTCAAGCTCTACGATACGCTGACGCGCGAGAAGCGGGTGTTCGCCCCGATCGATCCCGCGCGCGTGCGCATGTATGTGTGCGGGCCGACGGTCTACGACTTCGCCCATATCGGCAATGCGCGGCCGGTGATCGTGTTCGACGTGCTGTTCCGCCTGCTGCGCCACATCTACGGCGCCGAGCACGTCACTTACGTGCGCAACGTCACCGACGTCGACGACAAGATCAACGCGCGCGCCGCCGAGCGCGGCATTTCGATCCGCGAGCTGACCGAAGAGACCTACAAGAATTTCAAGGCCGACGTCGCGGCGCTCGGCTGCCTGCCGCCGACCGTCGAGCCGCGCGCGACCGAGCACATCGAGCAGATGAAGGCGCTGATCGAGCGGCTGGTCGCCGCCGGCACGCCTATGTCGCCGAAGACAACGTGCTGTTCAACGTGCCGTCGATGCCGGACTACGGCCAGCTGTCGAACCGCCCGCTCGACGAGATGATCGCCGGCGCGCGCGTCGAGGTCGCGCCCTACAAGAAGGACCCGCAGGACTTCGTGCTGTGGAAGCCGTCGAAGCCGGGCGAGCCGGCTGGCCGTCGCCGGCCGGCATCAAGACGCCGGGCCGCCCCGGCTGGCACATCGAATGCTCGGCCATGGCCTGGAAGCATCTCGGCGAGACCTTCGACATCCACGGCGGCGGCATCGATCTGGTGTTTCCGCACCACGAGAACGAGATCGCGCAATCGCGCTGCGCCTTCCATACGCCGGTGATGGCGAATTACTGGATGCACAACGGCTTCTTGCAGGTCGAAGGCGAGAAGATGTGCGAAGAGCCTCGGCAACTTCGTGACCATCCACGAGTTGCTGAAGGATTGGCCGGGCGAGGTCGGTCGCGTTTCACCATGCTGCAGACGCATTACCGGCAGCCGATCAACTGGACGGTCGCGGGCCTGCGCGAGGCGCAAAAGAACCTCGATCACTGGTATGCGCTGACCGCCGACGTGCAGCCGGGTTATCTGTGCGCCGACGCGCTCGACGCGCTGCTCGACGATCTCAATACGCCGAAGGCATTCGCCGCGCTGCACGAATTGCGCGGCGAAGCCGTCGAAAGGCGCCAAGCCGCGCAGCCGCTTGCCTGAAGGCGAGCGCCCAATTGCTCGGTCTGCTTGCAGATGCCGGCAGCCGCTTGGGCGGCATTCCGGCCGGCAGTCGCTCGAGCTATCGACGAAAGCCAAGATCGTGAACCTGATCGACGCGCGCAACGCGGCGCGCAAGGCGAAGAACTTCAAGGAATCCGACCGCATCCGCGACGAGCTCGCCGCCATGGGCGTCGTGCTGAAGGACTCCAAGGACGGCACCACCTGGGAGGTCGCGCGATGATGGCGCATGGCGCATCCCAAGCTGGCGCTGCGGCCGTTTCTGCCGGCCGACGCGCCGCTGCTGCGCGAAATCTTCCGCGACAGCATCGAGGATTTGACCGACGACGACTACACCGAGGCGCAGCAGGAGGCCTGGGCCTCCGCCGCCGATGACGAGGCCGCCTTCGGCAAGAAGCTCGCCAGCCAATTGACGCTGGTCGCGACGCTCGAAGGCTCGCCGGTCGGTTTTGCCTCGCTCGCCGGCAAGGACAAGATCGACATGCTCTATGTGCATCCGGCGGCGGCCGGGCAGGGCGTCGGCGCCATGCTGGTCGACGCGCTGGAGAAGCTCGCCGGCGCGCGCGGCGCCGACAAGCTCATCGTCGATGCCAGCGACAGCGCGCGCGGCTTCTTCGAGAAGCGCGGCTATGTCGCGCAGCAGCGCAACACGGTTTCGGTCGGCGACGAATGGCTCGCCAACACCACGCTGCACAAGCAACTCGCCGCCAAACGGGAGGCCTCATGACCAAGCCCGACACGCCGTTCCCGCGCCATTGGCTCTATTACATCGTGCTCAAATACGCGTGTGATCGCCGCGTCGCGCGTGTCTACGTGACCAGCGTCTTCATATCGTCTTGTGCATCGTACCGGCTGACGTGAGGCAACTGACCGATGGCCAAGCGAACGCCTCTATCTGTTCGACACCACGCTGCGCGACGGCGCGCAGACCAACGGCGTCGACTTCACGCTCGCCGACAAGCTGGCGATCGCCGGCATGCTCGACGAGCTCGGCATCGACTATGTCGAGGGCGGCTATCCCGGCGCCAATCCGACCGACACCGAACTGTTCGGCGACGACCGCGAGCTCGAAGACCAAGTTCACCGCCTTCGGCATGACGCGGCGGCCCGGCCGCTCGGCCTCGAACGATCCGGGGCTCGCCGCGCTGCTCGAGGCCAAGGCCGACGCCATCTGCTTTGTCGCCAAGGCCTGGGACTACCACGTGCGCGTCGCGCTGGAGACGACGGAGGAGGAAAACCTCGCCTCGATCCGCGACAGCGTGCAGCGCCGCCAAGGCCAAGGGCCGCGAAGTGCTGCTCGACTGCGAGCATTTCTTCGACGGCTACAAGGCCAATCCGAAATACGCGCTGGCCTGCGCCAAGGCGGCCTACGACGAGGGCGCGCGCTGGGTCGTGCTGTGCGACACCAATGGCGGCACGCTGCCGCACGAGGTCGAGGACGATCGTCGGCGCGGTCGTGCAAGGCCATCCCCGGCGACCACGTCGGCATCCACGCCCATAACGACACCGAGCAGGCGGTCGCCAATTCGTTCGCCGCCGTGCGCGCCGGCGCGCGCCAGATCCAGGGCACGCTCAACGGCCTCGGCGAGCGCTGCGGCAACGCCAATCTGGTGTCGATCATCCCGACGCTGAAGCTCAAGCCGGAATTTGCCGAGCACTTCGACATCGGCGTCACCGACGCCGCAGCTGAAGAAGCTGGCGCACGTCTCGCACGCGCTCGACGAGCGGCTCAACCGCGGCTCCAACCGCCACGCGCCCTATGTCGGCGAGAGCGCCTTCGCCACCAAGGCCGGCATCCACGCCTCCGCCATCATGAAGGACCCGGCGACCTACGAGCACGTCGCGCCCGAAAGCGTCGGCAACAAGCGCAAGGTGCTGGTGTCGGAGCAGGCCGGCAAATCCAACGTGCTGGCCGAGCTCGAGCGCATCGGCATCAAGGTCGACAAGGACGATCCGCGCATCGGCCGGCTGCTGGAAATCGTCAAGGAGCGCGAGACCATCGGCTATGCCTACGAGGCGGCGGACGCCTCGTTCGAGCTGCTGGCGCGGCGCACGCTCGGCACCGTGCCGAATTATTTCGACGTCACGCAGTTCGACGTCAATGTCGAGCAGCGCAACAACGCCAAGGGCGAGCGCGTCACCGTCACCATGGCGGTGGTCAAGGTGAAGGTCGGCGACGACAACATGATCTCGGCGGCCGAAGGCAACGGCCCGGTCAACGCGCTCGACCTGGCGCTGCGCAAGGATCTCGGCAAGTACCAGAAATACATCGACGGGCTGAAGCTCACCGACTACCGCGTGCGTATCCTCAATGCCGGCACCGAGGCGGTGACCCGCGTGCTGATCGAGAGCGAGGACGAGACCGGCGAGCGCTGGACCACCATCGGCGTGTCGCCCAATATCATCGACGCCTCGTTCCAGGCGCTGATGGATTCGATCATCTACAAGCTGGTGAAATCGCAGGCGCCGGCGTGAGCGCGCCATGATCGACCACGTCTCCATCGCCGTGCGCGATCTCGACGCCGCGCGCGCGGTTCTACGAAGCGGTGCTGGCGACGCTCGGCATGACGCAAGCTGCGCGAATGGCCGGACGCAGCTGTCGGCTTCGGCAAGAACTATCCGGAATTCTGGATCAATCTGCGCGCCGACATGGCGCCTGTGCCGCGACGACAGCGGCGCGCATATCTGCTTGCGCGCGCGCGACGACCGACGCGGTCGATGCCTTCCATGCCGCGGCGCTTGCCGCCGGCGGCGCGTCCGACGGCGCGCCGGGTTTCGCGCGCACACAGCGAGGGCTATTACGCCGCCTTCATCCGCGATCCCGACGGCAACCGCATCGAGGCGGTGACGTTCATCGCCGGCAAATAGCCGTTACAGCTTGTCGGCGTCGGCCGCCGTCATTTCCTTGGCGGCTCTCGGGCACGCCTCCGCCGCCTTCTGCAGCATCGGCAAGATGTCGTCGACCTTGTCGGCCACCAGCAGGTCGAAATTGAGATCGCCGCGGATGAATTCCAGCTCCTTCATGTGATCGAGCAGCGCGCACAGCGGCTGCCAGAAATTCTTGATGTTGGCGAGCAGGATCGGCTTCCTGTGGCGGCCGAGCTGCACCCAGGTCATCTGCTCGACGATCTCCTCCAGCGTGCCGACGCCGCCGGGCAGCGCGACGAAGGCGTCCGCCAGCTCGAACATCTTGCGTTTGCGCTCGTGCATGTCGCGCGTGACGATCAGCCCGTGCTCGCCGCTGACGCGCGTGCTCGCGCGCCACCAGGAATTCGGGGATGATGCCGGTCGACCTCGCCGCCATGCGCCTGACACGGCGTCGGCGAGTCTCGCCCATCATGCCGACGGTGCCGCCGCCATAGACCAGGCCGATGCCGTTCTTGCGCCAGGATCGTGCCGAAGGCGCGGGCGGCCTCGACAAAGGCCGGATCGGTGCCCGGCCCGGAGCCGCAATAGACGCAGATTTTTCGGATTTTGCTCGGATTTTCGTATTCTGGTTCATGGCCCTGCATGTGCAACTGCGTCCGCGGCAGCGTCAAGGCGGCGGCGGAACTCGCCATTTATCGGTGGCCGAGGCCGGCCGGCGGGGTGATTACGCGCCGAGAATCCTCCTATATGAAGGCCCTGAATGAGCGACCATCACCACCATCAGCAGCCGATCCGAGCAACACCCCGCGTCTCCGCCGACCGCGGCGCGCTGCTGCGCACCGTCGATCCACCTGTGGCCCTATATCTGGCCGTCCGACCGCGCCGACCTGAAGCTGCGCGTGCTCGGCGCCATGGTGCTGCTGCTCGCCGCCAAGCTCGCGACCGTCGCGGTGCCCTTCACCTTCAAATGGGCGACCGATGCGCTCGCCGGCCACGGCACCGCGCCGGTCGCGGCCTCCGACTGGCTGCGTCTGGGCGGTGGCCGCGCCGGTCGCCATGACGATCGCCTATGGCGGCATGCGCATCCTGATGGCGGCGCTGACGCAATTGCGCGACGGCATCTTCGCCAAGGTGGCGATGCACGCGGTGCGCCGGCTCGCCTATCCGCACCTTCGTGCACATGCACGAGCTGTCGCTGCGCTTCCATCTCGAGCGCAAGACCGGCGGGCTGACGCGCGTGCTCGAGCGCGGCCGCAACGCCATCGAGACCATCGTGCGCATGGTGATCCTGCAGCTCGTCGCCGACCATCATCGAGCTGCTGCTGATCGTCGGCGTGCTGATGTGGCAGTTCGACTGGCGCTACGTGCTGGCGATCCTGATCACCGTCGCCGTCTACATGACCTACACCTATCACGCCACCGAATGGCGCATCGGCATCCGCCGCAAGATGAACGACAGCGACACCGACGCCAACGTCAAGGCGATCGAACTCGCTGCTCAACTACGAGACGGTGAAATATTTCGGCGCCGAGCGAGCGCGAGGCCGAGCGCTACGACAAGTCGATGGCGCGCTACGAGGACGCCAGCGTCGAGCGCCTATACCTCGCTCGCCGTGCTCAATGCCGGGCAGGCGGTGATCTTCACCTTCGGGCTCGCCGCGGCCATGGTGATGTGCGCCTACGAGATCGAAGCCGGCACCAAGACGGTCGGCGATTTCGTGCTGGTCAACGCCATGATGATCCAGCTCTACCAGCCGCTCAATTTCATGGGCATGGTCTATCGCGAGATCAAGCAGGCGGTGACCGACATCGAGATGATGTTCTCGATTCTGGCGCGCGAGCCGGAGATCAAGGACGTGCCGGGCGCGCCGCCGCTCAAGGTGACGCAGCGGCACCATCCGCTTCGAGAACGTGCGTTTCGCCTACGAGCCGGAGCGGCGCATCCTCAAGGGCATCAGCTTCGAGGTGCCGGCCGGCAAGACGGTGGCGGTGGTCGGCCCCTCCGGCGCCGGCAAATCGACGATCTCGCGGCTGCTGTTCCGCTTCTACGATCTCGCCGGCGGCCGCATCCTGATCGACGGCCAGGACATCGCCAAGGTCACGCAGAAGCTCGCTGCGCGCACGCCATCGGCATGGTGCCGCAGGACACCGTGCTGTTCAACGACACCATCCGCTACAACATCCGCTACGGCCGCTGGGAAGCGAGCGACGCCGAGGTCGAGGAGGCCGCGCGGCTCGCGCAGATCGACCGCTTCATCCGCCTGGCGCCCAAAGGCTACGAAACGGAAGTCGGCGAGCGCGGCCTGAAGCTCTCCGGCGGCGAGAAGCAGCGCGTGGCCATCGCCCGCACCATCCTCAAGGCGCCGCCGATCTTGCTGCTCGACGAGGCGACCTCGGCGCTCGACAGCCACACCGAAAAGGAAATCCAGGACGCGCTGGAGCGCGTGTCCAAGGGCCGCACCACGCTGGTGATCGCGCACCGGCTGTCCACCATTGTCGGCGCCGACGAGATCATCGTGCTCGACCAGGGCGAGATCGTCGAGCGCGGCACGCATTTCGCGCTGCTCGCCGCGAACGGGCTCTACGCCAGCATGTGGAACCGCCAGCGCGAGGCGGAGGAGGCGCGCGAGAAGCTCGCCCGCGTCGGCCGAGGACGGCGCCGCGCCCAACCGCAATCCGCCGCCGGTCGCCGACGGATATCATACCGGCGGACGCCGCGCCGCTCGAAGCGCCGGCCGACGCCGCGGAGTAGGATAGGGCATGTCGATCTACGATTCGATCCGCGCGCAAATCGTGCCGATCACCCCGGAGGGCTATCCCTTCATCGGCGCCTTTGCGCTCGCGAGCCTGGTCCTGTTCTGGCTGTGGAGCCCGCTCGGCTGGCTCGGCACGCTGCTGACGGTCTGGTGCGCCTATTTCTTCCGCGATCCGCCGCGGGTGACGCCGGTGCGCGAGGGGCTGGTGGTGGCGCCGGCCGACGGCCGCATCAGCCAGATCACCACGGCGCCGCCGCCGCATGAGCTCGGCCTCGGCGACAAGCCGCTGCTGCGCATCTCGATCTTCATGAGCGTGTTCGATTGCCACGTGAACCGCAGCCCGGTCGCCGGCCGCGATCGAGAAGATCGTCTATCAGCCGGGCAAGTTCTTCAACGCCGACCTCGACAAGGCGAGCGCCGACAACGAGCGCAATTCGCTGGTGATCGCCGCCGCCGGCGGCCGCGTGGCGGTGGTGCAGATCGCCGGCCTGATCGCGCGCCGCATCGTCTGCTTCGTGCGCGAGGGCCAGCCGCTCGGCGCCGGCGAGCGCTTCGGCATGATCCGCTTCGGCTCGCGCCTCGACGTCTATCTGCCCGACGGCACGCCGCCGCTGGTCGCGGTCGGGCAGACCTCGCTCGGCGGCGAAACCGTGCTCGCCGATCTGCGCAACGCCGACGCCGGGCGCGCATTCCGCAGCGGTTAATTCGTTAACGAGGCGGCAAAGTCGTGCCGGCGCGCGGTGGCGCGCGGGTCCGCAAACGTCTATATTGACGCCATGGTATTTCCGCCGTTCGATCCCGCGCCGCCGCCGCGCCGCCGCCGCTTCAAGGCGATCCCGGTGCGCACGCTGCTGCCCAATCTGATCACGCTGCTCGCGCTCTGCGCCGGGCTGACCGCGATCCGCATGGCGGTCGAGAACAAGCTCGATCTGGCGCTCGCCGCGATCGTGCTCGCGGCGCTGCTCGACGGCATCGACGGCCGCATCGCGCGCATGCTCAAGGGCACCTCGCGCTTCGGCGCCGAGCTCGACAGCCTCGCCGACTTCGTCAATTTCGGCGTGGCGCCGGCGCTGATCCTGTATTTCTGGGGCCTGCACGAGCTCAAGATCGGCGGGCTGGATCGCCGCGCTGGTGTTCGCGATCTGCGCGGGTCTGCGGCTCGCGCGCTTCAACGTGATGATCGACGACCCGAACAAGCCGGCCTGGGCGGGAAATTTCTTCACCGGCATTCCGGCGCCGGCCGGCGCCATCACCGTGCTGCTGCCGATCTATCTCAACTTCCTCGGCGTCTCCAACGGGCTCGTCACGGTGTGGCTGACGTTTGTTCTACACGCTGGCGATCGCGCTGTTGATGGTGTCGCGGCTGCCGGTGTTCTCCGGCAAGCGCGTGGGCAAGCGCGTGCCGCCCGAAATGGTGCTGCCGGTCTTCGTGGTGGTGGTGTTGTTCTTCGCGCTGCTGATCAGCTATCCGTGGGATAGTGCTCACCATCGGCACGCTCGCTTATCTCGGTTGCCTGCCGCTCGGCTGGCTGTCCTATCGCGATTATCAGCGCAAGGACGCCGAAGTGGCCGCCGCAGCCGCCGCAGCGGTTACCGCCGATGCGCCGATGGTGGTTCCGGGCCAGATGGGCGCGTCCGACGACGAGCGCCCGGCACGGCTGAACTAGCCCATTGCAAGGTCACTTATTGCGGTAACCCTGCGTGCCGAACGGATAGCCGGGCATCAGATTGTAGGGATGGTTCCAGCCGGGCAGCGCCTTCATGCGCTCGAGCCAGGCGCCGATCGCCGGATAGTCCTTGGCGATGTCGAAGCCGAACTCCTCGGCCGGATAATACAGATAGCCGGTCATCGAAACGTCGGCGATGGTCGGCCTGTCGCTCACCAGGAATTGCCGGCCGCTCAGCCGCTTGTTGACGATGGCGAGAGCGCCGTCGAGCGGCCCTTCAGAACGCCATCACCGCCGGATCGCCCGCTGGCTTAGCGAAGTTCTTGAGGAAGCGGTACGGCCCGAGAAAGCCGTTGACCTTCTGGTTGTCGAAGATGATCCAGCGCAGCGCCTCCAGTTCCTCGTCTTCGCCCTGCGGCTTGAACTTGCCGGTGCGGTTGGCGAGATAAGTGAGGATCACGCCCGACTGGCTGAGCTTCTTCTCGCCGTGCACCAGCACCGGCGCTTCGCCCATCTCGTTGATGGTCTCGCGAAATTCAGGCGTGCGCTGCGGCGCCGTGCCGAAAAAGTCGTACCAGACCGGCTCCCATCGGCGCCGATCAGATTGAGCATCAGCGCGGCGCGATAGGCGTTGCCGGACTGGGCGAAGCAGTAGAGCTGATATTCGGCCATGGGATAGTCCTGACTATTGCATCGACGGTTGGCGGCTCAGCGTCACCGCCATGCCGGCATTCGCTTTGCCTTCGAAGCGGCCGTCGGCGATATGTGAGCTGCGCCAGCGGCTCGTTGTCCTCATCGTTGATGGTGAGCGCGCCTGCGTCGAGCGTCCAGTGCCGGCTGGTGAAGAAGTTGCCCGGGCAGCCGCCTTCCGGCGCGATGGCGCCCTCCTGGCGCGCCCGCGCGCGCCCGCGAAATTCATGCCGCAGGTCGGCGCGTTGGGCGCCGCCAGAATCCAGCGCCCATTCATGATGATGGGCTGCGATCGGGCAGGCGCCGCCGTTGGCGTCGCGCCGCCGAGCGGATTGCCGGCGCATCCGGCCAGCAGCATCGCGACAACGAACGCCGCCTGCGGCCCGGATCGTCGGCATGACGCGACGCGTCCTCACTTCATGGTCGGGATCACGAACTCGGCGCCTTCCTTGGTGCCGGTCGGCCAGCGCGAGGTGACGGTCTTGGTCTTGGTGTAGAAGCGGATCGAATCCGGCCCGTGCTGGTTGAGGTCGCCGAAGCCGGAGCGCTTCCAGCCGCCGAAGGTGTAATAGGCGAGCGGCACGGGAATGGCGAAGTTGACGCCGACCATGCCGACCTGCACGCGGTTGACGAAATCGCGCGCGGTGTCGCCGTCGCGGGTGAAGATGGCGACGCCGTTGCCGTATTCGTGCTCGGACGGCAGCCGCACCGCCTCCTCGTAGTCCTTGGCGCGCACCACCGAGAGCACCGGTCCGAAGATCTCTTCCTTGTAGATTTTCATGTTCGGCTTGCACCTCGTCGAACAGGCAGCCGCCGATGAAATTGCCGTTCTCGTAGCCCTGCAACTTGAAGCCGCGGCCGTCGACCACGAGCTTGGCGCCTTCCTTGATGCCGGTGTCGATATAGCCGCGCACTTTGTCGAGCAGCTCCCTGGTGACCATCGGGCCGTAGTCGGCCTTGTCGTCGCTCGAGGGGCCGATCTTCAGGCTCTTCGACGCGCGGGATCAGCTTTCTCGACCAGAATGTCGGCGGTCTTCTTGCCGACCGGCACCGCGACCGACACCGCCATGCAGCGTTCGCCGGCCGAGCCGTAGCCGGCGCCGATCAGCGCGTCGACCGCCTGGTCCATGTCGGCGTCCGGCATCACGATCATGTGGTTCTTGGCGCCGCCGAAGCACTGCACGCGCTTTCCGTTGGCGCAGCCGGTCGAATAGATGTATTCCGCGATCGCCGAGGAGCCGACGAAGCCGATCGCCTTGATGCGGTCGTCGGTGAGCAGCGTGTCGACCGCTTCCTTGTCGCCGTTGACGACGTTGAGCATGCCTTCCGGCAGGCCGGCCTCGAGGAACAGTTCGGCGATCCGCATCGGCACCGACGGATCGCGCTCCGACGGCTTGAGGATGAAGGCATTGCCGCAGGCGATCGCCGGCGCCGCCTTCCACAGCGGGATCATCGCCGGGAAATTGAACGGCGTGATGCCGGCGACGACGCCGAGCGGCTGGCGCACCGAATAAAGGTCGATGCCGGGGCCGGCGCCTTCGGTGTATTCGCCCTTCAGCAGATGCGGAATGCCGCAGGCGAACTCGACCACCTCGAGCCCGCGCTGGATGTCGCCGCGGGCGTCGGGCAGGGTCTTGCCGTGCTCGGAGGAGAGCAGCTTGGCGAGGCTGTCGTATTCCTTCTGCACCAGCTCGAGAAACTTGAACATCACGCGGGCGCGCCGCTGCGGATTGGTCGCCGCCCAGGCCGGCTGCGCGGCTTGCGCGATTGGCGATGGCGTGCTCGACCTCGGAATGCTTGGCGAGCGCGACCTTGGCCTGCACCTCGCCGGTATTGGGATTGAAGACGTCGCCGAAGCGTCCGGAGGTCCCTTTGACGGCCTTGCCGCCGATGAAATGGCCGATTTCACGCATGGCTCGTATTCCTCCGAGTCTTAGATGGGTCCTTGACGGTGACCTGGCGTCGCTTGGTGAGCCTGTTTGTAGCGATTTTCGCAGCATTTTGCCGGCCGGTCACTCGGTTATCGGCCAAGCGGGCGTTTTTCTTTCACCAACGGTTAGCCTTTACCGCCTCTTAACAGCGCCAGTCTAGGGTCGCTTGCAGCGGCCGCCATATCGTTTTGTGCTGCATTTCGTGCGTGTTGGTGGGGTAAGTCATGGATATTGCGACCGGTCTAGGCCTGCTGTGCGGCGTCGGCGTCGTCGGCCTCGTGATTATGATGGGCGGCGACCTGCACATGTTCGTCAGCGAGCATGCGTTCATCGTCATTTTCGGCGGATCCTTTGCCGCCACGCTGATCCGCTTTCCGCTCTCCTCGATCTTGCACGGCCTGCCGCTCGGCGCGAAATTCGCCTTCACCATGCGCCGCATGACCCAGCGCGAACTGGTCGACGAGATCGCCGGCCTCGCCGAAATCGCCCGCAAGTCAGGGCCCGATCGGGCTGGAAAAAGTCGAGATCGAAGACCCGTTCCTGGCCAAGGGCATCCGCTTCGTCGCCGACGGCTACGACACCAATTTCATCCGCGACAATCTCGAGCGCGACCGCGACAACTTCCTCACCCATCTCGACGAGGGCCAGAAGATCTACCGCGCGGTCGGCGATTGCGCGCCGGCCTTCGGCATGATCGGCACGCTGATCGGCATGGTGCAGATGTTCGCCAACATGACCGATCCGTCCAAGCTCGGCCCGTTCATGGCCGGCGCGCTGCTGGCGACCTTCTACGGCGCGGCGCTCGCCAATCTGTTCTGCCTGCCGATCGCCGACAAACTGCATCTCAAGCTGGTCGACGAGGAAATCAACCGCACGCTGATCATCGACGGCATCCTGATGATCCGCGAAGCCAAGAGCCCGACGCTGGTGCGCGAAATGCTGCTCGCCTACCTGCCCGAGAAGCATCGCCACAGCGAAGCCGAGGAAGAAGAGAAGCGGCGGAGACGGTCGCCCGCCTAACGCGGCGCATCCGGAACGGCGAGCAATGGCGAGACGCAAGGAAGCGGGCACGGCGGCGGTCACGGCTGGTTCGTGACCTTCGCCGACCTGATGGGGCTGCTGGTCAGCTTCTTCGTGATGCTGGTCGCGTTCTCCACCCAAGACTCAGCAGAAGCTGCAAATCGTCGCCGGCTCGATGCGCGACGCCTTCGGCGTGCAGGACCAGGTGCGCTATTCCGGCATCATCGAGGTGCTCGGCCTGCCGACGCGGCCGCAACTCAAGAATGCCGCCAAATCGATCCGAAGGAAGCCTCGGCGACGCCGACGCCCGGACGAGCACGACCACCAGCGCAACTACGGCGCGCGCTTCAAGAGGGATCGCGAAATTCGCGCTGGCCGCCGCCTCGCTGCGCCAGGCCTTGCAGGAAATGCCGGAGATCACCGAGGCCTCCAAGCACATCATGGTCGAGGAGACCAAGCAGGGCCTCAATATCGAGATCGTCGACCAGGACGGCCGCTCGATGTTCCCGGACGGCGCCAAGGAGCCCTACGAGCGCACCCGCAAGCTGATCCAGAAGATCGCGCCGGCGCTCAAGGCGATGCCGTACCGCATCTCCATCACCGGCCATACCGCCTCGAGCAAGGTGCCGGACAAGCCGGGCTACGGGCCTGGGAGCTTTCCGCCGACCGCGCCAATGCGGTGCGCGAAATCCTGGCGGCCGAGGGACTGCCGTCCGGGCACGTCTACATGGTGGCCGGCAAGGCCGACACCGAGCCGCTGTTCCCCGACAATCCCGTTCATGTCGCCCAACCGCCGCGTCACCATCACCCTGATGCGCGAAGAGCCGCCGATTCCGGTCGATTTGACCCCATAGAGGTACCGAGCTTCCGGTCCGGCCCGCTTGATCGCGTCATCGCCGCGGAAATGCGCCGGTATTCTCCGGCGTCGTGGCGGTGATATAAGGCCCGCCTTCCAGCACCAGCGGCGGACCGAAACAACCTCCGATGAGTGACGGCGTGAACGACAGCGCGGCTTCCGCCGAGGCCGCCACCGCCCATGGCGGCAAGGACGCGCCGCCAAAGCCTTCTGGCGCTGGCGCTCGGCAGCGTCGGCGTGGTCTATGGCGACATCGGTACCAGCCCGCTCTACGCCTTCCGCGAGGCGGTGATTGCGGCGAGCGACAATCACATGGTCACCCGCGCCGTCGTGCTCGGCGTGCTGTCGCTGATCCTGTGGGCGCTGATCATCACGGTCACGATGAAATACGTGCTGATCCTGCTGCGCGCCGACAATAACGGGGAGGGCGGCACGCTCTCGCTCACGGCGCTGGCGACGCCGCGCGCTCGGCCGGCGCACCGCCTTCGTCTTCATCGTCGGCGTCATCGGCGCCGCGATGTTCCTCGGCGACAGCGTGATCACGCCGGCGATTTCGGTGCTCTCGGCGGTGGAAGGCCTCAAGCTCGCGACGCCCGGCCTTCAGCGACTACGTGGCGCCGCTCGCGGTCGTCATCCTGATCGGGCTGTTCGCGGCGCAAAGCCGCGGCACCGCCAAGGTGGCGGCGCTGTTCGGCCCGATCATGGTGGTCTGGTTCGTCGCCATCGCCATTGCCGGCGCGCTGCACATCCGCGACGATCCGCACGTGCTGCTTGCCATCAATCCGCTCTACGGCATCGCGTTCCTGCTCGACCACGGCCAGATCGGCCTGGTCACGCTCGGCGCGGTGTTCCTGGTCGTCACCGGCGGCGAGGCGCTCTATGCCGATCTCGGCCATTTCGGCCGCAAGCCGATCCAGACCGCCTGGCTTTGCCTGGTGCTGCCGGCGCTGCTGATCAATTATTTCGGCCAGGGCGCCAAGGTGCTGGCCGATCCGGCGGCGATCGAAAATCCGTTCTACCGGCTGGTGCCGGACACCTTTCTGCTGCCGATGGTCGTGCTGGCGACCGCGGCGACCGTGATCGCCAGCCAGGCGGTGATCACCGGCGCCTATTCGCTGGTGCATCAGGCGATCCAGCTCGGCCTGCTGCCGCGGCTCGCCATCCTGCACACCTCGGCCTCGCATGTCGGCCAGATCTATATCCCGCGCGTGACGGTGGCGCTGCTGGTCGGCGTGCTGCTGCTGGTCGGCCTGTTCCGCACCTCGAGCGCGCTCGCCTCCGCCTATGGCATCGCGGTCGCCACCACCATGGTGGTCGACGGGCTGCTCGGCTTCATCGTGATCTGGAAGACTTGGCATTGGCCGCTCTGGAAGGCGGCGCTGCTGATGGCGCCGTTCGTGGTGGTCGATCTCACCTTCTTCTCCGCCAATTTCCTCAAATTGTTCGAAGGCGCCTGGGCGCCGCTGCTGTTCGGCGCCAGCATGGTGCTGCTGATCCTGACCTGGCGGCGCGGCACCGGCATCCTGGTCAACAAGACCCGGCGCACCGAGGTGCCGATCGACACGCTGCTCGCGCAGCCTGGAGAAGAAGCCGCCGCATAGCGTGCCGGGCACCGCGGTGTTTCTCACCAGCGATCCGGATTTCGCGCCGACCGCGCTGCTGCACAATCTCAAGCACAACAAGGTGCTGCACGAGCACAACGTCATCCTCACCATCATCACCGCCGACACCCCGCGCGTGCCGCGAGGAGGAGCGCGTGCAGATCACGCCGCTGTCGAAGCATTTCGCGCGCGTGGCGCTGAAGTTCGGCTACATGGAGCAGCCCAACGTGCCGAAGGCGCTGGCGATCGCGCGCAAGCACGGCTGGCAATTCGACATCATGTCGACGTCGTTCTTCCTGTCGCGGCGCGCGCTCAAGCCGTCGGCCGCAATCGGGCATGCCGCCGCTGGCAGGACCACCTGTTCATCGCGCTGGCGCGCTCGGCGAGCGACGCCACCGACTTCTTCCAGATTCCGACCGGGCGGGTGGTCGAGGTCGGCACCCAGGTGACGGTGTGAGCATTGTGACCCTGCGACTCGGTGCAGTCTAAATCATTGATTTTCGATATGAAATCTGTCGTAGCGGCCTGCGCTTTGTGCATGGCTCGCTATGGCCGATTTGCGCAAATGCTGGTGCTGGGCAACTCGGCCGCGGCGTTATAAGCCGCGGCCCAACATTTTTGCATTGCAACAAATCCAGGCCAATCCCGCATATGTCTACAAACGATTGCCGCCGCGCCGCGGCGGCTCGGTTGCGGCCCATGACGACGGCGAACGCGCCAGTCAAGGCCGGCTTCTGGGCGCTCACGCTCGGCTGCATCGGCGTCGTCTACGGCGACATCGGCACCAGCCCGCTCTATGCGTTGCGCGAGTCGGTGCTGGCGGCGGTCGGGCCCGGCAAGCCGGCGAACGAGCCGGTGGTGCTCGGCATCCTGTCGCTGATCATCTGGGCGCTGCTGCTGGTCGTCACCGCCAAATACGTGCTGATCCTGCTGCGCGCCGACAACAACGGCGAGGGCGGCACGCTGGCGCTGATGGCGCTCGCCTCGCGCGCGCTCGGCGGCAGCCGCGGCGGCGCGCATCGTCATCCTGCTCGGCATCATCAGCGGCGCGCTGTTCTACGGCGACGCCATCATCACGCCGGCGCTGTCGGTGCTCTCGGCGATCGAAGGCCTGAAGGTCGCGACGCCGGCCTTCGACGACTTCGTCGTGCCGCTCACGGTGGTGATCCTGATCGCGCTGTTCGCCGTGCAGTCGCGCGGCACCGCCAAGGTCGCCGCCTTTTTCGGTCCGATCACGCTGATCTGGTTTGCCGCCATCGCCGTCGCCGGGCTCTGGCATATCGGCGCAAAATCTCGACCGTGCTGCTGGCGTTCAATCCGTATTACGGCGTCCACTTCCTGCTCCATCACGGCATCATCGGCTTCTACACGCTCGGCGCCGTGTTCCTGGTGGTGACCGGCGCGGAAGCGCTCTACGCCGATCTCGGCCATTTCGGCCGCGGCCCGATCCGCTTCGCCTGGCTGGTCGTGGTGCTGCCGGCGCTGCTGATCAATTATCTCGGGCAGGGCGCGCTGGTGCTGGCCGATCCGAAGGCGATCGAGAATCCGTTCTTCCTGCTCTATCCGCATTGGGCGCTGCTGCCGATGGTGGTGCTGGCGACCGCGGCGACCGTGATCGCCAGCCAGGCGGTGATCACCGGCGCCTATTCGCTCACGCAGCAGGCGATCCAGCTCGGCCTGCTGCCGCGCCTGGAAATCCGCCACACCTCGGAATCGCTGTTCGGGCAGATCTACATGCCGCGCGTCAACACGCTGCTGCTGATCGGCGTGCTGCTGCTGGTCGCGCTTGTTCCGCTCGTCGAGCGCGCTCGCCTCCGCCTACGGCATCGCCGTGACCGGCACCATGGTGGTCACCGCCATGATGGCGATCGTCGTGATCTGGCGGGTCTGGCGCTGGCCGCTGGTCTGCGGCGCTGGCGCTGATGCTGCCGTTCCTGTTCATCGATCTCACCTTCCTCGCCGCCAACCTGCTCAAGGTCGTCGAGGGCGGCTGGATGCCGCTCGCGCTCGGCGCGCTGGTGATGACGATGATGTACACTTGGCGGCGCGGCAGCCGGCTGCTGTTCGAAAAGACCCGGCGGCAGGAAATGCCGCTCGAATCGTCTGGTCGCCAACCTGGAAAAGAAGCCGCCGCACGTGGTGCCCGGCACCGCGGTGTTCCTCACCAGCGATCCGTTGAGCGCGCCGACCGCGCTGCTGCACAGCCTCAAGCACTACAAGGTGCTGCACGAGAAGAACGTCATCCTCACCATCGAGACCGCCGACACGCCGCGCGTCGACGCCGGCCGAGCGGGTGCGCATCGAGCCGGTCGGCGAGACGTTCTCGCGCGTGACGCTGCGCTTCGGCTTCATGGAGACGCCGAACGTGCCGAAGGCGCTGGCGATTGCGCGCAAGCTCGGCTGGCAGTTCGACATCATGTCGACGTCGTTCTTCCTGTCGCGCCGCACGCTCAAGCCGGCGCGCGCATTCCGGCATGCCGCGCTGGCAGGACCGGCTGTTCATCGGGCTTACCCGCGTCGCCAACGACGCCACCGACTATTTCCAGATCCCGACCGGGCGGGTGGTGGAAGTCGGAACCCAGGTGACGGTCTAGGATCAGAATTCCGGCGTAGAAAGCGCGGCTTAGGGTAACCGGAGTTGCGTCATGGCCGATGAAATGCCGCGCGCCGACGAGGTGCAGAATTTGACGCCGGAACAGGTGGCGGCAGGGCTCAACCGAAGGCCGCATGCTGCTGGTCGACGTGCGCGAGCCGAACGAGACCGCGGTGGAAAGCTATCCCGACGCGGTGATCGTGCCGCTGTCGGCGTTCGATCCGGCCGCCATTCCCGACCCGCAAGGCAAGCAGGTGGTGTTTGCCTGCCGCTCCGGCCGCCGCTCGGTGACGGCTTCGCTCGCCGCGCAGGATGCAGGGCTATCCCTACAAATCGCATCTCGCCGGCGGCATCATCGCCTGGAAGGCGGCCGGGCTTCCGACCGAGACCTGAACTAGACGCGGCTCGGCGTGCTGTGGTCTTCCGGCCGCCAGCGCCGGTGCAGCCACAGCCATTGCTCGGGATGCTCGCGGATCCAGCCTTCGACCACGGCGATGATGATCTGCATGGTGCCGGCGATGTCGATCTTGCCGTGCGCGTCGCGCGCCGGCGCGATCTCTTCGGTGATTTCGCCGGGGAATCGGTTGCCCGGCAGGCGGATCATGCGCACGCCGTGGATCGGGCAATCGAAATGGCGCGCGAGCCGCGCCAGCAGCGGATTGGCCATGGTGCGGCGGCCGAAGAACGTCACCTCGACGCCGCGTACGTAATACTGATCGACCAGCATGCCGACATGGGCGCCGCGCTGCAGCGCCTCGGCGAGCTTGACCGGCGCATCGAGGCCGGTCGAGATCGAATTGCGCCCATGCTGGCTCGCGCGCGTCTCGTGCAACCAACGGTCGATGCCGGGCGATATTGGGCCGCCGGTAAAGCACGGCGCTGTCGAGTCTGTAGGTCGCCGCGCAGATCGCCGGCATTTCCCAATTGGCGAGATGGGCGGCGAAGATCAGCGCCGGCTTGCCGTCCTCAGCGAGCCGCTTGAAAGCGCTCGATGTCCGGTTTGCGGCACGTCGATGCGGCCGCGCCGCTCGGGATGCGCCGGGTCGTAATCCCACAGCCGGTCGAGATGGGCGAATTCGGCGCCCATGCGGCCGAGATTGTCCCAGCTTCCCGCCAGGATTGCTTCGATTTCGGCGGCGGATTTCTCCGGAAAAGCGGCCGTGAGATTGGCGCGGGCGATGCGGTTTTCCGGCAGCAGCGGGCCGATCAGCCGCATCATCCAGCCGGCCATATTCGCCAGCCGGATCGGGATCGACGCGCCGCATCAGCTTGAGCAGGCCGACCGCGATGCTGCCTGCAACCGCGTTGCCGGCGCGTTTGACGGCGCGGCGCAGCCGCCGGCATGCGCCTGCGTGCGCAGTCTGCCGCGCATGACGAGAATAAGCACGATGACTTTGCCGAACACCTGCCGGCTTTCGAGGCGCGCCAATCCCTTGCTCGAAATCGGCGAGCGGAACCTCGCTGTCGATGATCGGCGCCATGCCGGCGGCGATCTTCGACAGGCTGTCGCGGATATTGCGCATCGAGGCGCCGAACGAGCCGAAAATCTTGTACTGCTGCTGGAACAGCTGCATCAGATTGATGGTGACGGTCGGACCCGCGGTCGAGCCGCAGGTGACCAGCCGACCGCCGCGCTTGAGGCAGAACAGCGAAGCGTTGAAGCCTTCGCCGCCGACGTGCTCGAACACGACGTCGACGCCTTTCTTGGCGGTGAGCTTGCGGGTGACGCCCTCGAAGCGTTCGGTCTTGTAGTTGATGACGTGATCGGCGCCGAGCGCTTTGGCTTTTTCCGCCTTGGCGTCGTCGCCGACCGTGGTGATGACGGTGCAGCCGATCGCTTTGGCCATCTTGATGGCGACCGAGCCGATGCCGGAGCCGCCGGCATGCACCAGAATGGTTTCGCCGGGCTTGAGCTTGGCGTTGTCGAACAGCATGTGCTCGACGGTGCCGAAGGCGATCGGCGCGCAAGCCGCATCGCGCAGCGACACGCCGGCCGGCACCGGGATCACCAATCGCGCCGGCAGATTGATCAATTCGCGGGCGAAGCCGTCGATGTGAAAGCCCATGATGCCGCCGACGTTCTCGCACAGATTGTCGCGGCCCTCGCGGCAGGCGGCGCAATGCCCGCAGGTCATGGCGCCGTACATCACGACCTTGTCGCCGGGCTTGAAATTGGTGACGCCGGCGCCGACCGCGGCGATCTCGCCGGAGGCCTCCGCGCCGACCACCAGCGGCAGCTTGCGCTTGGCGAAGGCCATGCCGCGGAAGCCCCAAAGGTCGAGATGATTGAGCGCGACCGCCTTGATGCGGATCTGCACCTCGCCGGCGCCAGGCGGCGGCGGCGCCGGCACCTCGGCAAGTTCGAGCTTGCGATCGGCGATGAGTCGTCAGGACGCGCATGGCGGGAGGGAGCCGGCGGCCGTTACGGCCGGCTCGCAGGCCCATCACCAGCGAGACGTTTTGTCCGCCGAAGCCGAAGGAATTGGAGATGGCGTGGGTGACGCGCGCGTCGCGCGCTTTGTTCGGCACCACGTCGAGCGGGATCGCCGGGTCCGGCATGTTGTAATTGATGGTCGGCGGAATGCGCTGGTGCTGCAGCGTAAGCAGCGAGAACACCGCCTCGACCGCGCCGGCCGCCGACAGCGTGTGGCCGATCATCGATTTGTTCGACGAGATCGGCACGCTCTTCATGCGCTCGCCGAACACGGTGGAGACGCCGAGATATTCCATCTTGTCGTTTTCCGGCGTGCCGGTGCCGTGCGCGTTGACGTAGTCGATGTCGTCGGGGGCCAGCCCGGCATCCTTGATGGCGTTGGCGATGCAGCCGATGATCGGCTTGCCGTCCGGGCTCGAGCGGGTGCGATGGAATGAATCCGCCATCTCGCCGCAGCCTTCCAGCACGCCGAGGATCTTGGCGCCGCGCGCTTTGGCCGAATCGTAGCTTCTCCAGCACCAGGGCGCCGGCGCCTTCGGCCATGACGAAGCCGTCGCGGTTCTTGGCAGAAGGGCCTCGCCGCCCCTTGCGGTGGCTCGTTGCTGGTCGACAGCGCCGAGAGCAGCGAGAAGCGGATCACCGCTTCCGGGTTGATCGAGCCGTCGGTGCCGATGCAGAGCGCGGCGTCGGTTTCGCCGCGGCGGATCGCCTCGACGCCGAGCTGAATCGCGCTCGCGCCCGAGGCGCAGGCGGTCGACAGCGAGATCGGCGAACCCTTGGTGCCGAACTTGTCGGCGAGGTGCTCGGCGACCGAGCCGATCAGGAAGCGCTCGTGATAGGCCGGGAACTCGAGCAGGCGCGCAGCAGGTCGTTATAGCTGACCTTGTCGTTGGCGCCCGACTTGGCGGCGATTTCGATGCGCTGCGGCCATTCCACCTCGATCGGCGGCACGGCGATAAACAGCGGTCCCGGGAAAATCGCCGGCCGCGCCAATGCCGGATTCGGCGATCGCTTCCTCGGCGGCGAATTCGGCGAGTTTCTCGGTGATATCGGCGTTCGACGGCAGTGCGTCTGAGGAAATCGATGCATGCCGGCGATGCGCGTGCGCAGGCCCTCGGTCGAAAAACGCGTGATAGTGCGGATGCCGGATTCGCCGGCCGTGAGCTTCGCCCAGTTGTCGGTCTTGCCAGCGCCGAGCGAGGTGACGACGCCGAGGCCGGTCACCACCACGATCGGCCGCCCCATCTTGTCCTTGGTGCCTGCCATGTGCGCCTCCCTCAGCCGACCTTCTCGACCAGCGCGAGGCCTTCGCCCCGCCAATGTCCGACGCCGGTGACCACGACCTGTTTGAGCTCGCCGCTCATCGGCCACTCCAGCCCGGTCGCGTCGCACGGCGGAAATAGACTAGCATGGCCGAGCGCGACCGCGGCCAGCGCGATATTCATGGGAAATTGCGGTTCCGGCCCATGGCCGAGATAGGAACCGGTGGCGCGCACGGCAAGATCGGCATGCGTTTCGAGGAAGGCGCGCTCTTCGCCGGTCGCCGGCGCACCGCCGGCGGCGCCCGACAGCACGGCGGTGTGTCCGCTGGCGATCTTGCCCTTGATCTTGTCCCATAGCCGCGACAGCGCCGCTGTCACGTCGCCGGGCGCGCGCTTGCTGCGGTCGGAGACGACGGCGGAAAGCTTCGCCAGCGGTTTCGCGCCGCGCGCCTCGGCGTGTTCGCGCGCCTCGAGCACCAGGAAGGCGCCGATCGAGCCGAGCGCGACGCCGCCGCGGCCCGTGCGCTCCCAGATCGGCACCAGGCGGTCTTTCAGCGCCATGCCGGCGAACTCGAAAAACATGATCGAGTCGGGCCGCTCGCCGTTATAGGAGCCGCCGACCAGCGCGACGTCGCTTTGGCCGGCGACGATGCGCGCAAAGGCGACCCGCACCGCGTCGATGCCGGCCAACTCTTCGCCCATGAAGGTACGCGAGGAGCCGGTGACGCCGTGCACAATCGAGATATTGCCGGCCAGCAGATTGGAGAGCTGCGCCAAGAACAATGTCGGCCGCAGGTCGCTCATCAGCCGTTCGTTGAGATAGGCGCCGGGATTGGCCACGCCGCGGATGCCGCTCAGGATCGTGCTGTCGACGGCAAGATCGCGCTCGCCGCCGCCGGCGGCGACGATCATGTCCATGTGCGACAGAATCTCGGGCTTGCCTTTGACGCCGGCCGAATCGAGCGCGAGGCCTGCGGCATAGACGCCGATGCGCTGCCAGGGCTCCATCTGCCGCTGGTCGCCCTTCTTCGGGATCTGGGCGTCGAAATTCACCGGCGCCAGCGGATGCACGACGAACGGCGCCAAGGCGGTGGTGTCGGCGCTGGGCTGCGCCGCCATCAGTTTCTGCCAGTGGGCCTGCGGACCTTCGCCGAGGCAGGAGACAATGCCGATACCGGTGATCCAGACCTCGCGGGCGGCCTCAGCCATCGGCCAGCGCCTCTTTACCGAGCAGGCCGATCGACGCGGCGCGCTGGCGCATTTCCGCCTCGAAGTCGGGGCTCGGGAACGGCGCGATGTGGAAGGTGATGGTGCCGTTGCAGACCTGGCGGCCGTCGCAGGTCAGCGTCGCCTCCATCATCGCGTAGCCGGAACCATCATGCGAGCGCTTGGCTTCGGCGATGAGTGTCTTGCCCGGCCTGACGAAGCCGCGGAACTTGGTGTCGCGCACCGCGGCCAGGAACGGCATCCGCTGATATTTGTTGGCGACGACCAGAAGCCAGCCGGCGCACTGCGCCATGGTCTCGATCATCAGCACGCCGGGCAGCAGCGGGTAGCGCGGGAAGTGCCCTTCGAAAACCGGACTTTCGGTCGGCACCGTCGACTCGCAGACGATCTTGCCGGCTTCGAGGTCGATGCTGACGACGCGGTCGATCAGCAGAAAATACTCAAGGCGCATCGGGGCGGCCGCGACTCACGCGCCCTTGGCAGCGACGAGCTCGTCGATGCGGGCGGCGAGGTTCTTGAGCACGAAATATTGGTCGGTGGTCGCTTTGCCGTCGTTGACTTCCTGGGTCCATTGCTCGAGCGGCATCTTGATGCCGAAGGCCTTGTCGATGGCGAAAGCGATATCGAGGAAATCCAGGCTGTCGATGCCAAGATCGTTGATGGAGTGGCTCTCGGGCGTGATGGTGTCGCGGGGAATATCGCAGGTTTCGGCGATAATATTGGCGACGGTATCGAACGTCGAAGACATCGGTAACTCTCTGATTTATTTAAAGTTCTGGAGATCGGACGGCCCAGGTGCCCGGTCCCGCGCGCGATCCTTGAGGCCCCGCCATCCACCGGCATGCGGTTGGCAGCCCGTATAGCGAAGCGCCGCCTTAAGTTCAATGGCGGCGGGTACTTGCCGGAAAATGAGGCATACCGCCCCGGCGCCGGCGCCGGGCTCACCAGCGGCGCGTGGGCACCTCGACCGGCGCGCAGCCGCGCCGGCCGGACAGCACGCAATCCTCGTTCTTGCGCAGCTCGGCCATGGTTTCGGCGAGCCACAGCCCGGCCCCGATCAAGGCGAGCACGAAGACGAAGGCGGCGACATTGACCTTCATGCGGTGACAGTAATCGTCGGTGTCTTCGCCGCGCTCGAATTTGGTGAGATCGTCGACCGGCGAGGGCGCCGTCGTCCGCCAGCGCACGGCGTTGCGCCCGCGCGGGAACGCCACCACGCGCGAGTCGCTGTCGGAGGGCGAAGTTCGATCGACGGCCATCGCCGGCACTATAGCATGCCGGCGTCCGTTGTTCGACGGCCGCTTGGCGCGGGAACTAGAATTGGACGCCCCGGCAAAGCGCGGCTAGATTTGCCGCGATGAGCAAACTTGTGCGAGCCCGGCGCCTCGTCGCTCTGATCGCGGCTTATGTGGTGGCGCTGCAGACCTTGCTGTTGCCGCTCTCGGTTGCGGCCGGCAGCCCGTTCCAGGCGAGTCTGTGCAGCGAGGCGAGCGGCGGCGCGCCGGTCCAGCACGACGCCGGCTGCCCCTGCGCCGCCGGCTGCGGCATGCAATGCTGCGTTCAGAGCTTGCTCGGGCCGCCGCAAAACGGCGTAACGTTCCAACAGACCGGCGCGACCGTCGTCGCGCTGCCGGTCACGTTCGATTCGATTGTTCGCATCGCGCACCGCAGCCCGCATAGTCCGCGCGCGCCGCCCGTCGGCTAATTTTTCCAAACTTAATTTTCGTCATTGAATCGGCACGCCGCGCCGGACGACCAGCGCGCGCTGCATCGTCAGGAGAACAAACTATGACCCGAATTGCATTCACGATCATCGCCGCGCTGTGCGCCGCTTTGGCGACATCGCCGGCGTTCGCTCATGACTATACCGTCGGCGGCTTGAAGATCGGCCACCCCTGGGCGCGCGCCACGCCGAAGGGCGCCAGCGTCGGCGGCGGCTACATGACCATCACCAACACCGGCGCCGCATCCGAGCGTCTGACCGGTGGTTCGAGCACCGTCGCGCAGAGCTTCGAGGTTCACGAAATGAAGATGGAAGGCGGCGTGATGAAGATGCGTCCCGTCGCCGGCGGCATCGAGATCAAGCCGGGGCAGACGGTGACGCTGGATCCCAACGGCTATCACGTCATGTTGGTCGGGCTGAAGGAGCAGCTCAAGCAGGGCAGCCGCTTCAAGGCGGCGCTCGAATTCGCGAAGGCCGGCAAGGTCGAGGTCGACTTCGTGGTCGAGGGCATCGGCGCCAAGGCGCCCGCCGACGATCACGACATGCCGGGCATGGGCGGCATGCAGATGAAGTGATCGCCGCTTTTCACCGCTCGGCGAACGCCAACTCGGCGTCCGCCGGCGGCATCATGCGGAATACGTTGAGCGTCATCGAGATCAGCACGTAATAGCCGAGGATGCCGACCAGCTCGACGGTTCCGCCATCGCCGAGAAAGGCGTGCACGCGCTTGTAGGTGCGGTCGCTGACGCGGCTGGTCTTATACAGCTCGCGCACGAAGGCATAGATCGCGCGTTCGTCCTTGGGCGCCGATTTTGGTTCGCGCCCGGCGCGCAAGTCGGCAATGGTCTTAGGCTTGACGCCGGCCTTCTCCGCCATCGGCGCATGGGCGAACCACTCGTATTGTGCGCGCCACAGACGCGCCGTGCACAGAATGGCGAATTCGGAAAGCCGCGGCGACAGTGTGGTCTTGTAGCGGCAGTGGCCGCCCAGCGCTTGCGCCAGGTGGCCGAGTTCCGGCGCGTGCAGCCACACCGCGAACGGCCCGCGCGGGGTAATCGATTTGCCGCGCGGACCCGAGCGTATCGCCTCCATGAGCGAGCGCTGGGCCTCGCTCATCTGCGCTTCGTCGAGCAGGGGCAGGCGGGGCGTCGGGCGCTTCGCGGGCATGGGGAAATCCTTGTGGGGAAGGCGAGGGAAGTCGCGTGGCGGCGCAATTATGTTGGAGGGACGCGGCCTTCACAAGGCCGCCAGTTAGCGCCCGTCTCTGGCCCAGGCGAGCGCGCGTTCGAGCCGGTCATTGCCCCAGAACAATTCACCGTCCTCGGTCGTGAAACTCGGCGCGCCGAAAATGCCGAGCCGCTGCGCCTCTTCCGTCTGCCGGCGCAGCGCGGCTTTGACATCATCACCGTGCGCGGCTTCGAACACCGGCGCGGCCGCGACATTGAGTTGCGCGAGGATGTCGCCAAGCACGCCGGCATCCTCGATCGGACGGCCGTCGCCGAACTCGGCTTGAAACGCGGCACGGCAAAACCGCTCGCCCCAGTCGGCGGTAAATCCGACCAACGCGACGCGCGCGGTAAGCAAGCTGTTCTGCGGAAACGGCTCCGGCCGCCGGAACGGTAGACCGAGATCGCCGCACAGCCGTTCGAGATCGCGCCACATATTGCGACCTTTGGCGGCGTAGAGATTGAACGGCGAGGTGTCCCACCCCTGCGCTTTGAACAGCGGGCCGAGCAGGAACGGGCGATAGCGCACCGTGACTCCGGCCTCGCGCGCGAGCGGCGCGATGCGCATCATCGCCGGGTAGGAATAAGATCGAGCGGCATTGCCGCATTATGCCCGCTCCGCGCGCAACGTACACTGCCGACCCAGGGGTGGGCCTACTGCGCTACTGCCGTGACGCGGATCAAGCCGCGGTCGAGCATGTGCAGCGCCTTGGCGGCGGCAAGCGACAGATCGATGACGCGGCCTTTGCTGAACGGGCCGCGGTCGTTGACGGTCACCAGCACGCTGCGGTGCGTTCTGGCATCGGTGACCAAGACGCGGGTGCCGAACGGCAGGGTGCGGTGCGCGCAGGTGAATTTGTTGGGGTCGTAGCGCTCGCCGGAGGCAGTACGGCCACTATAGTCCTTGCTGTAGTAAGCGGCGACGCCGGAAATCTGTTTGACGCTCCCGGCGTGCGCGGGCGCGCAGGCCAGCAGCAACGCTGCCGCCGTCCCGGCCGCCATCCAATCGCTTCGGATCATCCACCCCTCCGCGAACTTAGCTCTCGTCCGCTTCCCTTTCTCACGCGCGCGGCAGAAATATGACCTCGCGCGTCAATGCACCGCCTTCGCCGTCCGCCGCGTCGATTTGGCGCGATGGGCGGCGGCACGCGGCTTGTCCGGCTCCTTGCCTTGCCTGCTGGTGAGATGTTGCAGCGTCATCTCGACGCGCGCCCGGCATTCCTCGTGCAGTTCCGCGAGTTCCTCGTCGCTGAGATCCTCGATCGAGGCGAATTTGTTCTCCGCGCCCTTCATCGCCAGCACCAACTCGGACAATTTGAGCTGGATCGCCAGCGTGTCGCGGTTCTGCGTGTTCTGAATCAGGAACACCATCAGGAAGGTGACGATGGTGGTTCCGGTGTTGATCACCAACTGCCACGTATCGCTAAAGTCGAAGATCGGCCCGGTGACGATCCACACCAGCACCACGGTCACCGCCAGCAGAAATGTGAACGGGTGGCCGGTCCACAGCGCGGTCGCCTGCGCAAATTTGGCAAAGTGACCGGCGAGGGTGGACGAGCCGTTCGGCCGCGCGCGCGTGGCGGTATGGGTCGACGTCTGAGTCATAAATCCCCGGTTCCCCGCAAGGCCGATGCGATGGCCTTGTTGCCCGATGCGGTCTTCCAACGCGCAAAGGTGCTCAGAGTTCCATCGCCCCGCGGCGCCGGCCGGGGAACCCTGCGGCGGCCCGTGGCGTTGTCCGGCCACGCGAATTCATCTGCAACACATAAGGGAAATCCATGTTGGGTTGGGCCGTTACGTTTCTCATCAGCGCCTTGATCGCCGCCGTGCTCGGTTTCGGCGGCATTGCCGGCGTGGCGATCGAGGCCGCCAAGATCGTCTTCTTCGTGGCGGTCGTCCTTTTCGGCATCGCCGCTTTGGTGGGGCTGGTACGAGGGCGCGCGCCGACTGTGCCGTAGCGTAGCGTTGCGTCACGCGTCAACGTTCGAACGAAAGAGGCCCCGTGCGACGGCAGTCGCGCGGGGCCTCGCCGTCTGTCAAAGCGCTCAGTAGCGCGGATCGTACATCTGCGAGCGCACCAGGGCGCTGAGGTCGTTTGGCGCCGGTCCGTCGGCGAGCCCGCGTTGATAGGCGACGGCGGCGACCGCCGTGCCGATGCGCGCCGATACTTCGCGGATTTGCGGCAGCGCCGGATAGAGGCTGCCTTGCCGGAGGTCCGCTTCGCTGACCATGTCGGCAAGCGTATGCGCGGCCGCCATGAACATCTCGTCGGTGACGAGTTTGGTGGCGCTGGCGATGGCACCTAAGCCCACGCCGGGGAAGATGTAGGAGTTATTGCCCTGGCGCGGCACGAAGGTCTTGCCGTTGAGCGTCACCGGATCGTAGGGGCTGCCGCAGGCAAACAGAGCCGCGCCGTTGGTGTGCTTGTAGGCTTCCTCGGCCGAGCATTCCGCCTTCGACGTCGGATTGGACAGGGCGAAGATGATCGGCCGCTTGTTGAGCTCGGCCATGGACTTGAGCACCTCGGGCGTGAAAGTGCCGCCGACCGCGGCGACTCCGATGATCGCCGTCGGCTTGAGCGCCTTGATCGCCGACAGGAAATCGCCGGCCGGCGCATGCGGATGCGCGTAACGCTGCTTCTCGGCGTTGAGGCCGGCGCGGTCCTTGACCACCAGGCCTTTGGAATCGACCAGCCAGATGCGGTCGCGCGCTTCCGCTTCGCTGGCGCCCTCCGCCTTCATGGCGGTGACGGTCAGATCGGCGATGCCGGTCGCCGCTTCGCCGGCACCGAGGAACAGCACGGTCTGATCCTTGAGCTTGCCGCCGGTCACGCGCAGCGCCGAGAACAGGCCGGCAAGCGCCACCGCCGCGGTGCCCTGGATGTCGTCGTTAAAGGTCGGGATCTTGTCGCGATATTTCTGCAGCAGATGAAACGCCGCGTGATTTGCGAAGTCCTCGAACTGGATCAGCACGCCGGGGAACACTTGCCGCGCGGCGGTGATGAACTCGTCGACGAAGTCATCATAGGCTTGGCCGGTGAGCCGCTTCTGGCGGATGCCGACGTAATAGGGGTCCGTGAGGAAGGCTTGGTTGTTGGTGCCGACGTCGAGCATCACCGGCAGGCAGAGTTTCGGATGAATGCCGGCGCAGGCCGAATAGAGCGACAATTTGCCGACCGGGATCGCCATGCCGTTGGCGCCGAGATCGCCGAGGCCGAGGATGCGTTCGCCGTCGGAGACGACGATCAGCTTCGGCGCATAGGGCCAGTTGCGCAGCACCGAGGCGATGCGGCCCTTGTCATTCGCGCTGACGAACAGGCCGCGCGGGCGCTGGAAGATGTCGCCGAATTTCTGGCAGGCGAGGCCGACGGTCGGCGTGTAGATGAGCGGCTGGATCTCGTCGATGTTGTCGGTGACGACGCGGAAGAACAGCGCCTCGTTGCGGTCGTGCAGCGCGTTGAGCGCGACATAGCGTTCGAGGTCGTTCGGCAGCTTGCGGATGTTGGTCAGGATGCGCTCGGCCTGCGCCTTCATCGTTTGCACGTGCGCCGGCAATAGTCCGCGCAAGCCCAGCGCGTCGCGCTCCTTGTCGGTGAAAGCGGTGCCTTTGTTGAGTAGCGGATCGCGCAGCAGCGCCATTCCGTGCGGCATGTCGTCAGTGGTCGACGCAACGGCCGCTAAGTTCGGTTTGTTCATGGAAGTTACCCCAGTAGGATCAATGATAACGGGCAGGCATCGACCGAAAGTGGTGGTAAGCCGGTGTGCATTTGGGTTTACGGCCGAGAGCGCGCAAAGAGTTTAGCGTCATTCAGCGCGGCTTCCCAGCAATTGGTGCCGCGGACCTCGCATGAAGCCGGTAGCGGGTTGTTGAGCTAGGTCAAACCGGTATGTCAGGCCTGCAAGCGCCGCCGCGCCGTGATCGCCTGTTCGGCCGTGGCGGTTCCGGTGAACCAGCCGCCATGCGCGGTCGAGAAATCGCCCTTCGAGCATGCCTCGCCGGCAAAAAACAAGCGGCCGTCCACAGGCCCGGCGAGCGCCGCGCGGCAATCGGCCTGGCCCGGCAGGGCGAAGGAATACGAGCCGCGTGCGAAGGGATCGGCGCCCCAGCGATGCATGGCAATCGGCTTGATGCGGTTCGCGAAGCCGCTGCCGAACAGCTCGCCGAGTTCCCCGGCGGCGAAATCGAAGAAGGCGCGCTCGCCGCCGGTCTCGAGCGCGGCGGCATGGCTGCCGCCGAAATAGACCTCGATCATCGGCCGGCCGAACGGGCGGATCTGGTAGCTCGCCGTCGCCGCGCGGTCGGTGTGGGCGAAGACGCGGCTGTTCGGCTCAAACTCCTCGGCACGGTTCAGCGTGATGAACAGCTTGTCGGCCTGCCCGAGCGGCAGACCGCGCGCGGCTTCGATTTTGTCGGGCAGGGCGGGGAAGAACAAATCCTCCTGCGCGGCGAGCACGGCGGTCGGCAGCGTCACGATCGCCTGCTCGGCAGCGATGGTGCCTGTCGCAGTCTCGATCTTTAGTTTGCGTCCGCTGTGATCGATGCGCGTCACCGCGCAATCGAACGCCGTGCGCAGCTCGCTGCCTGCGGCGGCGATGGTCGCGCCGTAACCCTCGACCACGCTCCAGTTTGTTTCCGTGTCCTGGTAGTTGATGAAATCGCGTGCGGATACGCGGTCGAGCTCGCCGCCGCTGATGAAGGTGCCGACCGCGGTGATCAGGTTATTCCAGCGCCCGCCCGGCGGCAGCGCCGCGCTCGCCGCGACGTCGCCGCCCTCGGCGAGCAGCGCCTCGAGCCGGTCGTAGAGCGCGTCCATCGCCCGGCGAAACTCCTGCTGCTCCTCGAGCGAGAAACGGATCGGCAGCGACGGCCGCGTCCAAGGCGGCCGCGACTTGTCGATGGTGCGGCCTTGCTCTTCGGCGATCTTGGCCCAGGGATTGCGGTCAGCCGAATGCAGCCAGCCGCAGCCGAGGTCGAGCGCAAAGCCCGCGGCGTTGACAGTCCAGGCGCGGCCGCCGAGCCGTTCGCGCGCTTCGATCAGCAGGCAATCGACGCCCGCCGCGTGCAGCCGGCGGCCCGCCGCGATGCCCGCCGCGCCGCCGCCGATGATCGCCACTTCGGTTTCGCTGTTGGTCATTGCGGCATTCAATGTAGTCGGTGACGCGGCCTCGACAATGCCGACGCGCGGCGCAAACGCCCAACGCAACTCATAGTTGACCGTGCCAATCTCACATAGTCTAATTGCTGCGGTTGTAGCGGGTGCGCTTTTGTAAGGGCTGGGATCAGGCATTCGTGGCGCTGTTGTTTTTTGCCGCCACGCATTCTCGCGCAGGCGCAAACCCGGCCGAACCGGCCACCGCGCTGGCGCAGCACGCTATACTGGCCGTCGATCGCCGCGACACCGGGGATGCCGTGATTATGCGGATTTTACGCCATTATTCTTCACGGATTGAAATCTTGAGGGCGCTGACGACGGCGTTCGCCGCGGCCTTTTTGTTTGCCGGCGCCGCATTGGCGCAACCGGCGCTGGAAGTGCGATCGGCGCAGCCGCCTAATATCGACGCGCTCAAGCAGCAACTCCTCGCCTACAAGAGCTCCGGCGGCTACGAGCGCGGCCTCGCGATGGTCGCGGGGAGCGCGCAGGCCTATGTCGAGCAGCATGCCGGCGGCGTCGCGCGCCCGGCGCTGGTGCTCGATATCGACGAAACCGCGCTTTCGAATTGGCCGCGCATCGTCGCTGACGATTTCGGCTACATCCCGAGCGGCGCCTGCAACCGCTTGCCGAACGGCCCGTGCGGCGCCAGGGCCTGGGAGCTCAGAGGCGAGGCGCCGGTCATCGGTTCGACGCTGAAGCTGTTCAACGCGGCGCGGGCCAAGGGCGTCGCCGTGTTCTTCATCACCGGCCGCGACGAAGGCGAGCGCGCGGCAACCATCAGGAATTTGCGCCGCGCCGGCTATCGCGGCTGGACCAAGCTGATCATGAAGCCGCTTGGCCTGAAGGTGAAAAGCGCCGCCGATTTCAAGGCGCCGCAACGCGCCGCGATCGCAGCGCAGGGCTACACTATCATCGCCAACATGGGTGACCAGCCGAACGATCTTTCCGGCGGCAACCCGGACGACCAAGCCGGGCAGTTCCTGCTGCCCAATCCGTTTTATCGGATTCCGTAGGGCATAAACTCATAAACCGCGAATTGTAGCATGCGCGGTTCGATGCTGCATTTGAAAGGTGCTTCAATTACAATTGCTCGGACCCTTCCAATTGCACAATCACTGACGCGAAGGGTACCGGCCGGCGCCGGGGTCCCAAGCGTAACCAACGCGTCCAGGTGGCGAGGTAGTCCAGCCGTAACGTCCCCGCGGCATCCAAGTAATTGTCGGTGCGCTCAACGTGGATGACGCCTGCCATAGCGTAGACGGCTGTAGCAAATTCAGGGTGCGCCGAAGAGCAAGTAGCCCGGTGACGCACACCGAAAACTAGGGCAGCCTCGCAATCGTTCCCAGGTTACGCAGCGCTCCGCCCGGGCTATGAGGTGGCGATACTCAATGGACGCACGAGCGACAGTCATGAAAAAAGCAACCACCAAGAAGACCGAGACCGCCTCGAACGCAGCAAAAAGCGGAGCCGCTCCCTCAAAGCTAATCGACGCGAGGATCAAGGCGCTGGGCGATTGGCGCGGCGAGATGCTGGCGCGGGTCCGCAAACTCATCAAAGAGGCCGATCCCGAGGTGGTCGAGGCAGTGAAATGGCGAAAGCCGTCAAACCCCCTCGGGGTGCCGGTGTGGGAGCACGCCGGCATCGTCTGCACCGGCGAGACCTATAAGGCCGCCGTGAAGCTGACCTTCGCCAAGGGCGCCTCGCTCAAGGACCCCTCACGCCTCTTCAACGCCAGCCTCGAAGGCAACGTCAGGCGCGCCATCGATTTCCACGAGGGCGACAAGATCGATGAAAAGGCGTTGCAGGCACTTATTCTCGCCGCTGTGGCACTGAACGCGTCCACAGCGCGACGCTCGGGCGCGGACTTATAAACGGCATGCCAAATGTCTGCGCTTGGGGAACAGCGGACAGAGCTCGATTTTGGCCCCCGATGGCTCGGCCGCGAATGAACCGAAGGAGACGTTGAGTGAACTGGAGAAGCGTTAGCGGCAGAAAGTTTACCAACTCGCCGCCGGAGATTACTTGCGGCGCTCGCGTCCCCTGCGAGCGGCCTTGTCGAAGAATGTGCCCGTTCGCTCACGCCGATTATGCCATCGGCGCCCGCGCGGCGCCCCGCAGGAGATCGATGAGATCGAGCGGGTCGGCCGGCTCTGCGTCGCCGCGCCAGGCGACATGCTGGTCCGGGCGAACCAGGACAAGTTTGTGGCGATAGAACTCTGATGCCTCACGCGACCTTACGTCGAGAACGGCAAGGGGAAGGCTGCGCTGCGCGGCCGCCGCCACAATGCCGGCGACCTGCGCCGTGGGGTCGAAGCGCAGCAGCGTATAATCCGGTCCCATCGCGTCATAGAGCGAGCGCCGTCCTTCGATCCACACGTGCGGCGCGCGGCAGCCGGGCACCGTGGTCGAGGTGAAAGTACCCATCGTATAGGTGGGCGCCTGCTCCCCGTCGTATGCAATGATCGGCGACCGATCGTAGAAGTAGCCGAAGTTGAGGCCGCCGCAGCATTGCTGCTCGACGTCGAGCGAATAGGCGCGTTGCCCGGCGGCGGCGCGCGCGGCCTCGCCGATCGCATCCAACCGCTCGACTTGCGGCGACAATTCGTTGCGCTGCATCATCACCTGGTATCCGATGTCTGAGATGATGCGCGAGGCTTGGTCGGTGATCGGCTGGCGCTCTGCGCCGTAGGCATTGAGAATCGCGGGCGCGGCCCAGCCGTCGAGGACGCCCGCGAGCTTCCAGGCGAGATTGGTCGCGTCCGCGATGCCCGCAGTCATACCGAAGCCCCCGAGCGGCATCCAAACATGCGCGGCGTCGCCGCAAATGAACACGCGCCGGTCACGAAACTTGCTCGCGACGAGCCGGCGAGCGATCCAATCCTCGCAGGACAAGAGTTCGTACTCAAAGTCAGGCCCGACACCGAGAATCGAGCGAATTGCCCAGTCGCGATCAAGGTGATCCAGCCCAGTTTCTCCAGGATAGGAGAAATTCTGTAAGTTCCAGGTCTCCCGCCCGTCGACGGCCATCGTCACGCCGCATCGGCGCGGATTGAGCGAGAAATAGAGCCAGGCCGGCTTGCCGGGCAGCAGGCTCCTGAGCTGCGGTGCCCGGATATGGAACGATTGCGCATACTGCAGCACCGGGGTGCCGACGGAATCCGGAGCCGATCGACTTGCGCACAAACGAGCTCGCCCCGTCGCATCCTACGAGGTAGTCGCATTCGATCGTTGCGCGCGTGCCGCCATCCAGATCGACTGCGCTCGCGGTCACGCCATGCTCGCTCTGAGTGAGGTCCGTGATCTCGGTGCGATGCAGGATGCGGATACGCGGCTGCTCCGCAGCGTGCGCGAACAACACCGGTTCGAAAAACTTCTGATTGCAGCGATGGGTATGTTCGGGCGTCGGCCAGCTAGTGTCCGGTCCGGCAGCGGCAGGCGTGCCACGCGCGCCGCGCGCTGGGATGGGTACGCGGGAGAGCTCGATGCCAATGACACTCGTCGCCGAGACGATGTCGTTGGGATAGTCCGCAGGTAGCCCGACGCCACGCAGCTTGTCGGCAACGCCGAGCCGCCGGAATATCTCCATGGAGCGGGCGCCGATCTGACCGCACTTCACGTTCGGCGGGTCATTAGGAGGGCGGCGTTCGGCGACGACGACATCGATGCCGCGCCAAGCTAAATCCATGGCCAGCGTAAGCCCCACCGGGCCACCGCCGACGATTAGCACCCTGGTCCTCATTCCCCCAATCCCGCGCGGCGGTGCTCGTTGGGTATCCTAGTCTGGACAAGCCAAACAGCAAAGTTGCCCATGCCTGCTACTGAATGGGAGAAACTGGCACTTCGCGGACAAACCAGCCGCCCCCGCGTTGGTCTGCTTTTGGAGCCGCTGCGGACATGCGGCCTAATTCCTAATTAATGAGTTCACGCCCTCGTCGGCGCAATAACGGCGCCCGGCCATTCGAACCAATAGTCCAGCGTTGCGTCGGACCCTTTTGCCGAAGCCGCCTTCAAAGCCGCCCTCGCCACGCAGCCCGGAAAGTTCGTCCGTTCCCGATCCGGGAACGACAAACCATCGCGCCGTGATATTGCCGTTCTCGACGATTTCCGACCCTTGCAGCACGAAGGTGCCCTGGCGTCCGCCCAGTTTTCCATGGAAGCGTTGCATGCTGACGAGGCTGGCAGACTTATCGTCGCGCAAAATCTGCAAGGCGCGGACTGGGGAGTAGCCCTCGATATCGCCAACGAAGGTTTCGGAGAGATGGACCTCCATCAATGCCGGGCCCGCGGTCTTGTCATAGGGTTCGGCTTGAGAGCTTAGAACCGCAATCTTTGCTCCTGCGCGCACGCGCGTCGGCTCTTCGATGCGAGATTGTTCTGTTGAATGGAATTGTGGATTCGAAGCCTGAGCCACGCGTCGACCGATCTTTAAGCAGCGGCTCGGGAGCTTATTCCCCGCCGCCGGCCATCACCGCGCGCGTCTGCTGATCGGGCCCGAAGTCCTCGGCGTCGTCGATCGACATCAATTCGGCAAGCCGCGTGCGCGCGCGGTTGACACGCGACTTGATGGTGCCGACCGCGCAGCCGCAGATGTGAGCCGCTTCCTCGTAGGAGAAGCCCGACGCGCCGACCAACACTAGCGCCTCGCGCTGGTCGGCCGGCAGGTGAGTGAGCGCCTCGCGGAATTCGCGGAATTCGACGCGGCCATATTGCTCGGGCTGCGATTTGAGCGTCTCGGCGTAACGGCCCTCGCTGTCCTCGACCTCGCGCCGCCGCTTGCGATATTCCGAGCGGAAATGGTTGCGCAGGATGGTGAACAGCCAGGCCGACATGTTGGTGCCGGGCTGGAACGAGTTGATGTTGGCGAGCGCGCGCAACAGCGTCTCCTGCACCAGATCGTCGGCGCGATCCACGTTCCCGCACAGCGAGATCGCGAATGCGCGCAGGCTTGGCACTGCGCCGAGAACGGCTTTCCGGACCGACTCGTCCATGCTTTATTGCTCGCCTTTGTGGTCGTCGCCTTTGATGCGGTCGATCAACTCGGCAAACCGGTCCGGCACGCCCTGGTTCACCACATCGTCGTACATCGAACGGAGCTGCTGACCGAGACGCGCCTGCACCTCGCGGCTGAGCTTGGCAGGCTTGATGCCGGTTTTCCGGGTTCGGGTTTCCGCGGTTTCCATTGGTCTTGGTTGTCCCACCGGTTTTCGTTCAGTCATCGACCAACCCCAAAATCCCTTGCCCCTACCTGAGGCCCAGGTTCCCCCCACCGCAGTTTGAGCGAAACCCCTGGCGCGGCAGATGGTTCCTCCCGGAACGGAACTTTTTTGCCAACGATACGTTATGACGACGAACGTGGCTTGAATATGCCTAAGGGGCTGTGCCCTAATCACCTTTGGGACGCTTTGGGTTCGGGAGGGATTTTTGTCGACATCTCAAACAGTTGCACAACATCTGCCGTATCTGCGGCGGTACGCCCGGGCGCTCTCGGGCAGCCAGGCGTCGGGCGACGCCTATGTGGCGGCGACTCTGGAAGCGCTGATCCAGGACCCCAAGGTGCTGGACAGCAACGCCTCGACCCGGATCGCGCTCTATCGGTTGTTCAGCAAGATCTGGAATTCGGTCGCGCTCAACGGCAAAACGGCGACGCCGGAACTCAATCAGCCGGTCGAACGCCACCTCGCCCAGATCGCGCCGATGCCGCGCCAGGCGTTCCTGTTGGTGGCGCTGGAAGGGCTGTCGGAAGACGACGCCGCCAAGGTGCTCGACATCGACGTGCCCAAGCTGCGCGAGCTGGTCGAGGACTCCGGCCGCGAGCTCGCCGCCGAAATCGCCACCGACGTCCTGATCATCGAGGACGAGACCTTCATCGCGCTCGATCTCGAAGGCCTGGTCGAAGGGCTCGGCCATCGCGTGCTCGGCGTCGCGCGCACCCATGCCGAAGCGATCGCGCTGGCCAAGGTCAAGCGGCCGGGCATCATCCTTGCCGACATCCAATTGGCCGACGGCTCCTCGGGGCTCGACGCGGTCAACGAGATGCTGCGCTCGTTCGAGGTACCGGTGATCTTCATCACCGCCTATCCGGAACGCTTCCTCACCGGCGAGCGGCCGGAGCCGGCCTTCCTGATCGCCAAGCCGTTCCAGCCGGCGACGGTGTCGGCGGTGTTGAGCCAGGCGCTGTTCTTCGAGCGCAACGCGCGGCGCAGGGAGCGCAAGGCGAGCTAATTTTCCGCGTCCATCTTCTCGCGGCCGTCGAGCGAAGAAGTCGCCTCGACGGAGGCAGAACTACGCCGATATCGTAGGCCAGAGAAAATTAAGAAGAAGAGGACGTTCTACGGCGCGCGCGGGGTTTTTCGCGCCAGCGCATAGCCGAGCATCACGGCTTCGACCAGCATGGTGATCTGCATCTCGCGCGGGTTGCTCAGCGCCGGCGTGCGAGATGTTGCCGGGCCGGCCGAGCACCAGCCACCAGATCGCGCAGGCGATCGCCGCGGCTGCGTAGATCCGCGCCGACGACCAGGCGCGCGTCCAGCACACCGTATTGCGTTTCCAGCGCAAGCGTTCCGGCGATGGTAAAATAGTAAAGCGCCACAACGGCAAACAGATGACCGCCAGCGCGATCAGTGCACGCCGCAACAGCCGGCCAAACAGCTGGTCGGCCACGGCTTCGGCAACTTGATCGATTTGCATGATGCTACCGGCGGTTTGCGAGGCCGGCGAGAAATCCAATGCCGGCGGCGGCGGCCAACATCAATAGCGGCCGCTCCTCGATCTCGTCGGTCAATTTTTTGAAGGCGCCGCTCCCCAATTTGGTGGCTTCGTCGGCGATCGATTTGCCGGCTTCGGAGGCGCTGTCGCGCACACGATTCATGATGCGCTGCAGCGCCTCGTTCACGAAATCGCCGACTTCTCCCGACGCTCCCGATATTTCATGGCCGGCGCCGGTGGAAAGACGGCGCAACCGCTTTTCCAGATCGCCGACCAATTCTTCGATGGCCGCGATTTCTTCTGCGGTCGCTGATTTCACTGCACGCGTGGTCATTGCACTCATCCGTTGTTGGAACCCGCCAAGGCAACGTCGATCGGTCGGCGATGGTTCCATCCGGCCGAACATCGCCAAGAGGTTTGCCAGAACAGCACCCGAGCAACGCCGAACGTATGGAAGAGCATGCAACTCTTACCAACTGTCCGCGTTAAATCCTGCAGCGGCCGCTCGACTCGGCGTTCATCGAGTGGGGAAAGATGAGGTGCGCGGTTGCCTCATTCATTGACAGAGCCGGCGCGGGCCGTGTTCATTGTATTTTCCGATTCCGGGCTCACGGGTCGCGGCGCTTGCGCTGGGCTGCGGTGGGCGAGCCGTTGTGAATGATCACCGCCATGGCGCAGGACCTATCGGGGGCGGCGGACACCGAACTGGCAAGGCTGCAACGGGAATGCCGGCGTCTCGAGGCGCAGCTCAGCGCGCAAGGGCGGGAGTTCAGTCTGCTGCGCGCGCGCTTTGCCCGTTATGAAACGGCGCTGCGCGGCTCGCAGGTCACCGTTTACACGCAAGATCGCGACCTGCATTTCACCTCGATCAGCAATCCGATGCTGGGCCGCGCGGTCGACGACATCCTCGGCCGCACCGACAAGGACATTCTGCCGCGCGACACCGGTGTGGCGGTGATCGCGCTTAAGCGCGAGGCGCTCGCCAGCGGTCAGCCGAAGCGCACCGAATTCTCGTTCGAAGACGGATCGGGCCTGCGCTGGAATGATCTGCATATCGAGCCGCTGCGCAACGACGCCGGCGACATCGTCGGGCTGACTTGCGCCTCGGTCGACGTCACCGAGCGCAAGGAGGGCGAAGCGCATTTGCGGCTGCTGATGCGCGAATTGACTCATCGCTCGAAAAATCTGCTGGCGGTCATTCAGGCGATGGCGCGGCAGACCGCGCGCCACGCCGGCTCGATCGATGGATTTCTCAATCAGTTCTCCGCGCGTCTGCAGGCGCTCGCCGCCTCGCATGATCTGCTGGTGCGCGAAAGCTGGCACGGCGCGTCCTTGCGCGAAATCATCCGCGCGCAGCTCGCCGCCTATATCGGCAGCGGCGAAGGGCAGGTCGAGCTCGACGGCGAGCCAGTCGCGCTCAAGCCGGAAGCAGCGCAGAATCTCGGCCTTGCGCTGCACGAACTCGCGGTCAACGCCGCGAAATTCGGCGCGCTGTCGGTGCCCAACGGACGTGTGTCGATCGATCTGGTCGCTGCGCGACAACGCCGTCGACCTGAACTGGCGCGAACAAAACGGCCCGAAGGTCAAGATGCGGCGCAAGAAGGGATTCGGCAGCATGGTGATCGAGCGCAATCTGGCCCGCGCGCTCGACGCCAAGGTCGATATGGCCTTCGATCCCGACGGTTTGCGCTGCCACATCGTCATACCCGCGAGCCAAATCCTCTCTGCGCTGTGAGCGCGGACGACCCGGCGCCGGTCATGGAACCTTTTGCGCCGCATCACGTTGTCGGGCAACATCAACAAAACGGGAGTTCGATATGCATAAGCGTCTCAGCGCTCTTGCCGGTCTTGCGCTCGCCGGCGCGTTGACGTTGCCGGCATCGGCCATGGCGCAAGCGCCGCAGCGGACCAAAGTCGGCAGTTTGACGTGCGATATTTCCGCCGGTATCGGCCTGATCATCACGTCGAAAAAGGAAGTGACCTGCATGTTCACGCCGTCGCAGCCGGGGCCGCGCGAGGTCTATACCGGATCGATCACCAAATTCGGTCTCGATATCGGCGCGACCGCCGGCGGCGAGATGGTTTGGGCGGTCTATGCGCCGAGCGACCGCCGCTTCGGCGCGCTGGCCGGTCACTATGGCGGCGCGTCGGCGGAAGCGACCGTCGGCGCCGGTCGTCGGCGCCAACGTCCTGGTCGGCGGCTCGAACCGCACGGTGGCCTTGCAGCCGGTCTCGGTGCAGGGCCAGGCCGGCCTCAATGTGGCGGCCGGCGTTGCCGAACTTGATCTGCGCCCGGCGCGGTGAAGTTCCGCTCTATCGGCATGAAAATGCGGCCGCCCTCTTGTGCGGGCGGCCGTTTTCTTATGCGATCGCGCCTCAGCCGAAGGTGAAGGCGTCGTGATAGGCGCCCTGCACCTGGCCGCCGGGCACCGGGCCGCCGCCCGGCACGTGCACCATGTTGCCGATCACCGCGCAGGTCGCGCCATGCAGGCCGTGGCGCGGGATCGCCATCGGCGTGCAGTGCTTCCCAACTGTCGGTCTTGGGATCGTAGGCTTCGTTGGTGCCGAACACCTTGCCGGTCGCTTCGCCGCCGAACACCACGATCTTGCCGTTGATATAGACGCAGGACGGCCCGCTAGCGCGGCGTCGGCAGCGGCGCGCGGAAGGTCCATGCAGTCGGTCTTGGGATCGTAGACGGCGTTCAGGCCGGTGTTGAAATCGTAAGCTGTCCATGCGGCCGGCGATGGCGTGGATTTTGCCGTCGACCACGGCGACGCCCATGTGGTCGCGCTGGCCGACGAAAGGCTGCGTGCCGGTCGAGCCGCGCATGCTGGCGAGGATCGGAATATTTGTTGGTCGCCGGATCGTAGACCTCGTGCCATTCGACCGAGCGCACGTCGCGGCCGCCGAGCAGATGAATTTTGCCGTCGAGCACGATGGCCGAGATCGGCGCCGCGCGGCCGCGAAATCGGCGCGATCGGCGCCCACTGGTCGGTCGTCGTGTCGTAGACGAAGCATTTGGAATGCGGGCAGCGGTTCTGCTCGACGAAGCCGCCGAAGGTGTAAATCTTCGTGCCGATGGAAACGCCGGCGACGTGATTGCACGGGTGCGGGAAGGGCGCCTTCAGCGACCAGGATTTGCTCGCCGGATCGTAGACCTGATGGAAATTCTGATCGACGCGATGCTTGGCGTAGCCGGCGATCGAGTGAATCTTGCCCTGGCATTCGATCACGGCGTGCTCGCCGGTCGGGATCGGCATGCGCGGCTGCTCGACCCATTTGCCGGGATTGGCGGCCTTGGGCGCGACGCTGGTCATGTAGCGCTGCTTCTCGACCGTCTTGGGGATGTCGGTGACGGTCTTGTCGTTCAGGCCGAGAAAGAGCGGGAGTTCTTCTGCCATGATGAACCTCAGCTTTGTTTGCGCATGATCTTGTCCGAAAACCGGTTCCCACTTTTCGGGATCATGCGCGGTAACTCGGGACCGCGTCCCGCAATAATTTCTTGCGTGAGTTCGACGCCCTCGCGCGCGACGTCATAGGGCGAGCGCGCCCATTGCTCGGGATTGGGCGCTTCGTAGGACAGATAGCCGGTGTAGCCTTTCTCCGCCAACAGGCCGAGCATCTCGCGCCATTTGACCATGCCCTTGCCGGGCGGCAGCCGGTCGGTCGGCCGCCGCACGCCGGTGACCGGATTGGGCGACAGGTCGCTATACTGGAAGCAGTAGATCTTGTCGGCCGGCACGTTCTCGAAGCCGCGGCCGCCGGCGCCGCTGCGGGTGAAGTGATAGGCGTCGATCAGATAGCCGCAATTCGGCTTGTTGGCGCCCTCGATCAGTTCGGTGAGCACGGCGAGGCTGTTGAGCACGTCGTGCTGCGAATTGAATTCGATCGCCGAGCTTCAATTTGTATTCGGCGGCGATATCGCCGGCGTCCTTGAGATATTTGATGGCGTCCTTGATCGGGCCGCTGCACCTGGCCCGGCGCGCTCATCAGCGTGTCGCAGCCGAGCGCGACCGCGTTCTCGCAGAATTCACGGAACACCTTGAACAGTCGCTTGCTCTCCTCGCCGGTGGCGAACAGCCAGCCATATTCGACGCCGAGCACGCCGACCGGGAATGCCGCTTTCTTGATCAGGTCGAGCACCTGCGCGTTGCTACATGCCGGCGTCGAAACAGCGCTTGAAATCGGTGCGGCGCAATTCGACGGCGTCGAAGCCGCCTTGCTTGGCCGCATCGAGCGCGGTCGCCAGCGGCGTGGTGTCGATCGTCCACATATGCAGGGCGAGCCGGCCGAACTTATCCGTCATGGTCGTCACTTTCCTTCGTATTGCAGAATATAAAGCCCCGCATTGGTGTCGGTGAGATACATCAGCCCGTCTTTGTCGACGAAAACGTCGCAGGACTGGATCACCTTGGCGGGGTTTGGCCGCTGGTCGACGATTTTTTCCGGCGGCGGCGGCACGAAATAGGCGACCTCCTTGGGCTCGAAGGCATTGCGGATGTCGTACACGCGCAAGCCGGCATTGTGATAGGTGACGAAAACCGTGTCCTCGCTCTGCAACGAGCCGGGCCGGTTCTCATGCAGATTGTGCGGGCCGAACTTGGCGCCCTTGGCGCAGAAATCCTCGTCCGTCGGCGTCGGCAGCGTGGCGATCGACACCGGGTTTGCCGGCTCGCGCACGTCGATGACCCAGGTATAGGCGAGCCCATTGGCGCAATTGGCCGAGGTCGCCTCGTCGGCGAGCACCAGCAGTTTGCGGCCGGGCAGCGGCAGCGGCGTGTGCGCGCCGCCGCCGAAGGGCGGCGCGTAATTGCGGTGGCTGAGCAGCTTCGGATTCGGCGGATCGCTCAGATCGTGAACGGTGAAGCCGCCGTCGCGCCAGGCGGCATAGCCGATATTGCCGGCGCTGATGAGGTGATGCAGCGCGGTGCGCTTGCCGAACGAGGCGGGCGGCGTCTCGCCGCCGGCGCGATGCATGCCGGGCAGCCACCATTTGCCGGCGAGCGTCGGTTTTGTCGGGTCGCGACACATCGACCACCGCCAGGATGTGGTCGATGAAGCCCTCGAAATGCACCGACACATAAGCGTAGCGGCCGCCGACCCACCAGATGCGATGGGCGCCAAGGCCCGGCCGTGTTGAGAAAGCCGATCTCGCGCGGGTTCGCCGGCTTGCGAAATGTCGAAGACGCGCACGCCGGCGCCGAACGGCTGCTCGGTCTGCACGGAATCGGCCAGCGACTTGGCGTAATAGTCGGCCTGGCTCGCGTATTGCTGCATCGCCCAGATATTCGGCCCGTTGACCGCGAGCAGAATGTCGCCGTGGATTTGCAAATGGTGCGAGCGGGTATTCTTCGGCGCGGCGACGAAGGCGACCGTCTTGGGATGGAGCGGATCGCGCACGTCCACCACCGAAAAGCCGTCGCTGAACATATGGCCGATGAAGGCGTGGCCCTTGTGCACGATGACCTGCACGCCGTCCGAGCCGGCCGCCCTGGTCGCAGCGCGACACGAAACGGATGTTCTTGGCGCTGGCGCCGGGCAGGGGAGCGGTCATGCGGGCGAGACTATCAAATTGCCGGTCTGAAATTGGCGGGGCCCGGCCCGGCATCGCGCCGAACCGGGCCCCGTTGTATTGCGCAAACGCGGATCAGCCGGTCGGCGGGGCGATCTCGTCGAGGCCCTTCTGCCTGGCTTCCGGGACCGAGCTGGGTGACCGACGCCGCGGCGATCAGCAGCAGGATGGCGAGACAGACGAACACCGTGGTCAGCCCGTAGCCGTTCTGCACCCACAGGATCGTCGGCATGATGAAGGCCGTCGCCAGTCGGCCGACGCCCGACGCCCAGCCGAAGCCGGACGCGCGCGCGTTGGTCGGGAACACTTCCGAGGCGAAGATCTGCATCGAATTGCCGGCGACCTGGACGAAGAAGATCATGATGAAGCCGGCGACCATCAGCTGGATCGGCGGTGCCGGCGTTGGCGAACACGATCGCCATGATGCCGGCGCAGATGAAGGCGCAGACCGAGGTGATCTTGCGGCCCAATTTATCGAGCGCGTACATCATGAAGATGCTGGCGCACGGCACGGCGAAGTTCATGGCGAGGGTATATTGCAGCGACTTGGTGATCGCTGAAGCCCTTCGCGTTCATGATGTTCGGCAGCCAGGCGCCGAGCCCGATGGCGACGCCGAAGAACGCCGTGAAGCAGATCATGCCGGCGATGACGCGCATCGGGAACTTGCGTGAACACGACGCGCGAACGGATCGCTCTTGGTGTTGCTGGCGGCGTCGGTGGATGAGCGTCTCCTTCGGCCCGGCGATGCCGAGGCGGCTGAGCACGTCGAGCGCTTCCTTGCCGCGGCCGTGCGTCGCCAGATAGCGCGGCGATTCCGGCAGCGTGAAGCGGAACACCCAGACGATCAGCGCGCCGATGCCGATCAGCAGCCAGACGCCGCGCCACGCGTGCTCGGGCGAGCCGACGTAGCTGCCGAACCAGAGCACCAGCGCGGTGCCGATCGGCCACACGCAGGCGCCGCCGATGAAGTGAACGATCGCCAGGATGCGGCCGCGGATGCGCCTTGGGCGAATATTCGCCGGCATAGGCGAAGGCAAGCGGTTGTTCGGCGCCGAGGCCGAGCCCGGCGATGAAGCGGCAGGCGATCAGCAAGCGTGACGCTCGGGGCGAGCGCGCCGAGGATCGTGAACATGCCGAACAGCAGCAGGTTGAACTGATAGATGAACCGGCGGCCGAAGCGGTCGCTGAATTCACCTTGGCCGGCGGTGCCGATGAACATTCCGAAAATCGTGGCGCTGCCGATGGCGGCGACTTCGGCGCCGGTCGCGAACTTGGACTGAATCATGTACGGAACCAGCGAGCCGAAGACGGTGAAAGTCGATGACGTCGAAGAAGTATCCCGCGGCGATGAGCGCGATAACTCTTCGATGCAGCGGCGATATCTTTGCTTCGTCCAGCGCATTGCCGACGAATGCTTCAATTGTTTGAGCCACGGCGTTCCCCCCTATCCCGTTTATAATTTGTGCTTATCAGGCACCCCAGGTAGAATGATCCACAAACGGATCGTTGCCTAGTCCAATCTCGCCCGGCGTTCGATTCAATGTTGATGGCGCGGGTACGATTTCGACTTGTGAAAAATCCCGTCAATCCGGCGCGGTTTCTGAACAGGCTGCCCTTCCTGGATACATATCGAACTATGTGCCGCGCGCCCGACCCCGCTTTTCGGCGGATTTTAGAGGATATCCGGGAGTTGCGCTTCGCCGCCTAGGCAGCACGGTTCGTTTCGACGATCAGAGTGTTCGGGCGGAGCGGACAGCTCCGCCCGGGTAGATCAGAGGTCGACCTGTTCCGCTATGGATAGGGCGTCATCGACCTCAATGCCGAGATGACGGTGCTTTCAATCTTGGTATAGCCGAGCAGGAGCTGCAGGCACGCAGGTTGCCGGTCCGGCGGTAGATCAGCGTCGCCTTTGTCCGCCGGAGGGAATGGGTGCCGAACAAGTGCGGGTCCAGTCCACCGCAACTCCCAACGCCGCACGCGCGATATCCGTTCGCGAGCCCGCGACGATGGCTCCTTTTTTGATCCAAGCGTCGATCGTCGCCGGCAGAAGGATTGCCACATCGAAGATTTGCCCAGCGGCGATCTGTCTTGCAAAAGCAGGGCTGGTTCCAAATTCGAATGAAGGCTTGTAGCCGATGGCACGTTCGAATTGAGGCCCGAGTTCGATCAACACAGTCCTGAACACGCCGCCGGACCAGACTTTCACTTCACCGGCAATCGCTGCCGAGTTTTGTACGAACAACAGGAGAAAAAGGAATTTTGCGGCTACGCGCACGAATTGAAGAAAAATGACGTTCTCCCCAAACGTGCAATCGTGATGTCCGCTATTTGACACATTTCGACATATTGCACCGCCATACGACCGCGCTCGCTAACGGGGCATAACGGACGAACGGCTGACAGCGGCCAACATCAGGGGTCGGATTGTATAGGCGCTGGTCAGCATGTCTCACCTCCCGTGAAATTGGGGCGGGCGCCGCTCGAAGAAGGAGCGGATTCCCTCTTGGTAGTCGGCGCTGTCGTAGATTTGGCGGCGCAGCGACTGGATACGCTCAAATATGTTTGGGTTGAGCGGCGTCGACTCAGAGAGCACGCGTAGCTGTTCTTTCAACAGCGAGATTACCAGCGGAGAATTCCGCGCGATCTGCGCAGCCAGAGTCATGGTCGCCTCCTCCAGACGGTCACCTGGGACCACCTGATTGACGAGTTCTACTTGCGCTGCTCGCTGGGCGGAGATCGGCTGGGCGGTGAAAAGCATTTCTTTGAGAATGCCCAGGCCGGCATTCTGCATGAAGGTCAGCACGCCCACGATGTCGTAGGGCACCCCAAGCTTTGCCGGTGTTACCGCGAAGCTCGCCCCTTCGGCGGCTACGACGATATCGCAGGCCATGACCACCTCGCAGGCTCCTCCCCAGACGCTTCCTTCGATCATTGCGATTACTGGCATCCGCGTTTCGTGGATTGCTCGCACCACCTGTCGCAACGGGTCGTCATACGTCAATGGATCGCGACCGTTGGTTGGCAGCTCCTTCACGTCGTGCCCCGCTGACCAGACCTTCACGCCCGGGGCGGCTCTTAAAATGACCACTTTGGCGCCTGAGGCGTTCAGTTTTATTCCCGCCTCCAACAGGTCGGCGATCAACGCAGCACTGAGGGCATTATGCTTCTTAGAGTTATTTAGTGTGATGGTACCGATATCGTTTATTAGCGAGGCTACAACAAGAGGGATTCGCTCCCCCAACACATCAGCAGCAGCCATGTTTTTTCTCCTTCCGCGAAGACATTGTCAGTTGCGATAGCGAGGGCCGGTCCAGAATGGACGCTTCATTAATCGGCCATTTGAGGTCAAGCACTTTCAGACTACGCCCAGCACCTACGCCGCGGTATTGGCGGCGAGGGCGAACCGGACATCACGCATTTGAGCTGAATCAACTCCCGCCACTTATAATGATGCAGAATAATAACATGATCGGTAGCCTTCGTGCGCAATAGTTGGTCGAGAATGTGTAAGCTATTGCGGCGAACGTAACGATAACGGCGTTCTCCGGCGCTTGCCGCCTTATGACGAAGGCGACGAAATGCGGCCGTGCTAGCGACACGCCAATTAGATTGCTGGCGGCGCGCGCGCGACGTCGCTTATTGACACTTAGCGTCATTCGTAGCGCTGCAACGTGTTCGATCGCGATTGGACTAACAGCCGACATTGATCGGTGCGAACGCTGGATAGCTCGGTCGCGATTGATCCATTTCCGACATTCAGAGATTGAACCGGTTGACACGGCTATAAGGTGTTCGCCGACGATAGTGAAGGGAATGCACATGTCGGCTTTCAAGTAGCCACGGCGGCCTCGGTGCGATAATTTCCGGCTCGGACACTGGCTGCAGTGGGCAACATGTTCGAGGCCGTAGAATTTCCTTCCGAAGGCGCGGCATTGCGCGGACGTTTTTATCGTCCTGCGAGAGCAGCATCTTGGCCTGTGGTGGTGATGACCCATGGCACCACCGCTACCATCACCATGTGTCTGGACCGCTACGCGGAAGTGTTTTGCAATACTGGCCTCGGCGTGCTGCTCTACGATCACCGCAATTTCGGCCTCAGCGGCGGCGAGCCGCGCCAACTGATTAATCCGTGGCTGCAGGCGCGCGGTTATCGCGACGCCATGACCTATCTCCTTACACGCGCAGACGTGCGTTCCAACAAGATAGCGGCTTGGGGCGACAGCTATTCCGGCATGATTGCGCTTGTGGTCGGCGCGCTCGACCCGCGCTATGCGGCGGTCGCGGTCCAATGTCCTTCCTGCGGCATCGAAAAGCCAAAACTCGAACCGGACGAGCGGAATTTCCAGACCATGCGGGCGATCCTCGACGGCGGCGATATCGCCGGCACGCCGGAAACGACGACCGGGCCGCTTCCGGTCGTTTCTGCGGACCAACTCGGAGCGCCCTCACTGTTAAAGCCGATCCAGGCTTACCGTTGGTTTATCGATTACGGCGGCCGGCACGGCACGTTGTGGGAGAACCATGTCACCCGCGTCATTCCGCCGACGCCAGTGCCGTTCAGCGCGTACCTTGCTGCGCCGTTTATTCGCGGGCCGAGTTTGCTTATGGCCGGGCGCAATGACGAGATGGCCCACTGCAATCCCGAGGTGACGCAAGCGGTATTCGGGCTAATGCGTTGCCACAAGCAGTGGGCCGATATCGATGGCGGCCATTTCGGCCTGCTGTATTACCGCAGTGAAATCTTCGAGCAAGCGAGCGCGCGGCAATGTGCTTTTCTGGTCGAAGCGCTGATCGAATGAAGCATGCCAACGACGGGCTATGGGTGCCTGGCGCCTTGACAAGGCTTTGTCCGCTTATGATGCTGTGGACGGCTCCTCCACCGGCACGTGAGTGCCATGAAAGTGGGCGCTGTTAAGGCCCCCACAATTTGGAGGAGCCAAACATGCAAGCGATCACGACAATCGGTCTCGACATCGCCAAGTCGGTGTTTCAGGTGCACGGCATTGATGCACAAGGGCAAGTAGCTATCCGCCGACAGTTGAAGCGGCGGTACGTTTTGGCGTTCTTCGAGAAACTGCCACCGTGCCTCATCGGAATAGAAGCCTGTGCCTCATCGCACCATTGGTCGCGTGAGCTCAAGGCGCTCGGCCACACGGTACGGCTGATGCCGCCGGCCTATGTTAAGCCTTACGTCAAACGGCAGAAGAACGATGCGGCGGACGCAGAGGCAATCTGCGAAGCGGTTACCAGAGCGAACATGCGGTTCGTTGCGACCAAGACCCTCGAGCAGCAGAGCTGTCTGACGCTCCATCGCACGCGCCATCTGTTTATCCGCCAACAGACTGCGGTGATCAATGTGATCCGGGCCCACCTTGCCGAGTTCGGGATCGTCGCGCCGGTCGGACGCAAGGGTGTCGAGGAACTGCTCGATGTCATCGCCGATCCAAGTGACAAGCGAGTTCCTGCGATAGCCCGTGCGTGTCTCGCAGCACTTGGGATTTAACTGCGCAGGCTCAAGGAGCAGATTCTGGAGTTCGACCGCCAAATCGTGGCGTGGCACCGATCCAATGAGACGAGCAGGCGGCTCGATGACATTCCTGGCGTCGGTCCGGCGCTGGCCACCGCCTTGGTTGGCAGCATTGCTGACCCAAAGGTCTTCCGATCAGGCCGCAACTTCTCGGCCTGGATTGGGCTCGTGCCGAAGCAGCATTCGAGCGGCGGCAAGGACAGGCTCGGCAGTATCAGCAAACAAGGCGATCGCTATCTGCGCAGCCTGTTCATGGCCGGGGCGCTCGCCGTCATTCGCTATGCCAAGATAAATGGCACCAAGCATCGGCCCTGGCTCGCGGCATTGTTGGCGCGGCGGCCCACCAAGGTCGCCGCCATCGCGCTTGCCAACAAGATCGCGCGGATGGTCTGGGCCATGATGGCCAGGGGCGAGCGTTACAGGGAACCCGTCGCGCTTGCGGCGTAAACGAGATCGCGTCGAACATCCGACGTGATGTGAAGGTTGGAAAGGGCGAACAGCACGTAATGCAGTGCCGGTCGATCCGGCGATCAGGACAACCCATTTGTGCCAGCGCATTGTCGAATGCGTGCTTGTGACCGGGACCTGATCCGCGGAGGGCATTATGGCCAGCGGCCCTGTGTGCCGCACTTAAAGGCCGAACACATGGCTGCACCGACCAATGCTGCAAACGTGAAGAAAGCTCTTGCCAACTCGGAGCCGTCCACACATGGCACTTAGCGGACAATCGTTGCGTCGCAATAAATCGTCTGCTTACGGACCATAGCGGACAAAGTCTCGGTAAGCGTCGAAAAACAAAACACGGTACCGCCAGAGAACCTGAACGGGTTTCGACACGATACCGTACGGGTTTCGTAGTGATACCCACTCACTCCCAAAACCCCCTCTACGGTATCGCCAGAGAACCCGTGAGCGCATTTCACGGTATCGCTACAGGTACACCTATAGTTACCGGTAGGGGTGTGTGGTGAGGAACCATGCCCGCCCGCGCTTAAAACTGCGGCGGCGTTTTTGCGAGCTGATTTGTCGGAATAGTAGCGCGCTGATGTGCGGAGAACATATCCGCTTATCGTTTCATGCTACCGATCACGGTTTCTTATGGTTGGTTTTCGGAGCTCACTTTTGCCCATCCGTGATCTGCGCCGCCAGCATCATCGCGAACTTGGCATGGGCTGCAGCGGTAAAATGGATCCCGTCCCATTGCAAGAAATCTCGCGGTATCACTGGGTCAAGAACGATGACGCGGATAAGACGCCGCCGCAGTTGATCAACGATGGCCGAAATATTAGCGGCGCGTTGTTCCTTAGACCCGAAGAAACGGAGATCATTAGTGCCCGGTTGCAGGATGACGATATTGGTGTTGTTGGGTACATCGCTATTGATGCGTCTGAGCATGCCGGCGGTAGTATCACCGATGACGCCGGCACTGGTGACTATAGCATTGACGCCGCGCTCCTTGAGGATGGTCTGCAATCGTGCCGGGAAGGCATTCTCTGTACCAACGCCCCAACCCACTGTATTGCTGGCGCCAACCACAACAATGTTGAGCGAACTGGCATGACCGGACCCGACGCCAATGAGCACCACCGCAATCGCAAATCTGAACATTATGGACATTACAGCTCTCCGGAACGCGATCGTGGCCTTGTTGCTGGACATAAAAGTAAGCAATTGCCCGTGCGTCGCTGCGCGCGCGGTAAGAGGCCGCGTCGCCGCGGCACCGCCTAAGAGCGTGATAAACTCGCGCCGCTGCATGTCCGACCCCAAGCTCCTGAGACGGCATCCTATCGGTTGAGGCGAGTACTTTGATAGGGATTGAAACCGACCTCAAGAACCATTGCCGCAGTGCACAGCATGCATGTCAATGCCGAGTTGTTTAGAAGGCTTTGTGATTTGTGTCGTCCGTAATACATTCCACGCCCCTTACAACTGCGTTTAATCGGACCTGAAAAGTGGCTGATGGGCATATCTCAAACCGACTCTCACTTTGCGTGGCGTTTGGGATAACAATGGCCGCATTAATGGTCGCAAACGCGAAAGCTCAGGATGCCGAACCAAGGTCGTACACGAACACGCCGGTCGGACTAAATTTCCTGATTGTGGGCTACGTTTACTCTCAAGGTAAAATGGCGTTTGATCCGGAAACGTCGATCGCCAACGCACAGTTTCACAACAATACCGAGGTCTTAGCCTACGTGCGGTCCCTCGAAACAACGTGGGCAACTGCTATTGGCACCTATTCTAAGACACAAGGGATCGATCGTCGCTCTGAAATAGATCTCAGCCGAGCCGCTTCAACTCATTGACGATCTCGCCGTTGAGGACTTCCTCGAGCCGGATCAGCGCGCGCGCGACATCGGAGCCGTCCATCACCCGGTGGTCGTAGATAATGCGGACATTCACGCCGCCGTCATCGCCGATATGGCCGTAGTTGACGACGATGGTGAGTGGCGACAGCGGGTGCAGCGAGTTGACGCCGAGCGCCGAATAGACCGAGAGCCCGAAGGTGCCGAAGTAATTGCCACGCTGACGTCCGATATTGAGCCCGATCCACCACAGCAAGCGGCGGAAGAACCTCGGCCAGCCGGCTACGCGCAAGCCGCGGCGGAAATCCTTGACGTTGTCGAGCGGCGCGTCCGTCCCAATGCGGATTAGGCCGCACAATTCAGTAAGCGAGCGCCCGGCAGCGTTCTTTATCAGCATTGAGAACAGGCCGCGGTCGCCGTTATATTCGCGCTCGATCATCAGGCTCGCGGTCACCGATGGATATTCGTAGAGGTGCGGCCACGGCACCTTTATGTAGGCTCGGCGGAGCACCGGCATGTCCTGCGCGGTGAGCGCGTAGGCCTTGATGAAGATCGCCGACCATTGCGGCCGCTCGCGGCAGGCTTTGCGCGCCGCCACCACCGCGGCGAGCTGCATGCGCCTCTGCACCGGCAGCGACGGCACCGTACGGGCGAAATGTAAAAGGTCGATGATAAGGCGCCGCGGCTTTGAAAGTGCAATCGATCGCCCGCGCATAACCGCCTCCCTAATATAACCAGGGAATAATGCGTTTGGTCCGCGCCGTATACGCGCGGTATTCGTCGCCGAACAATTCAGCCATCATCTGCTCTTCGCGCGCGAACCGCAGCGCGAACAGCAGCAGCGCGCTAACAAGCCCCGCAAGTCCAGCAAACCAATTCGACAACAGCAGGAATTGCGCGAGACCAAGCAAGAGGAACGACAAGTACATCGGGTGGCGTACGTCGCGATAGACGCCCACCGTTACCAGCTTGTGCCCCTCGCGCAGTTTGAGGCTCGCTGACCAATTGGAACCTAGATCGTGATGGCTGCGCCAGAATAGCCACAGCGCCACGAGCATCATCAGAACGCCGAAGATCGCCATCCACGGCACGAACTGCCGGTCCAGCGCGGCCGGGACGCCGCTCGCTAAATAGAAGGCCGGAATGACAAAAAGGCCGACCGCCGCGGCGACGAGCAGTACCCATTCGAGGCTGTCGTGCATCGTGCGCACGATCGGCGTCTTTCTGGCGCGTCGATTATACGGATGCCTAATCACGTACCAAACTATAACCCCGGCGCACCAAACGATTTCAGCAGCAAGCTTAGTCATCGCCGCGATAATACGAAAATCCGATCGCAAAAGTCACGGGGCAAATTCGACTGTGCGACACGCGCATGGGACCTTTCAGCGTATCCATAGCTGATAGGCATTGAAAAAAGCAAAGCGGGAAACTTAAATGCTTTCGGGGAGTTTTCCCATCCGGAGTGGGTCTCATGGTGCGCTTGCAATCGACCGGCCTGGTCGCGGGATTGGCCGTCTCCTTCGTCATATCCGCAGCACCCATCCCGTCGAATGCACGTGAGATCGTGCAATTCACCAGCTATCCGGCCGGCACAGTGGTGGTGAAGACCAAGGAACGGCGGCTCTATTACGTGCTCGGTGACGGTAAGGCGATCCGCTATTCAGTAGGCGTCGGTAGAGCCGGTATGGCTTGGTCAGGAATGGTCTCCATTGACGGTAAGTATATACGGCCGTCTTGGTCTCCGCCCGATATGATTAAACGCGAAAACCCTAAAGTTCCGAATATCATTCCAAGCGGAAGCCCGGCGAACCCGATGGGTGAGGCAGCGATAACTCTGAGCGGCGGGGGGCAATACGCCATCCACGGCACTAACAATCCAGGCTCGATCGGCCGATTCGTCTCTCATGGATGTATTCGCATGTACAACAGCGACGTCATGGACCTATATAACCGAGTCAGTTTGGGCACGCCGGTTGTTGTGTTGCGGTGAGAGTGGAGCCGGCGAGGCCGTGGACATGAATCTTCAAGTCGCCCTTTCAATGCTGGTTGCCGCCGCTGTATTTGCAGCCACGGCGTCGCCGGCCTTGGCGTGGTGGCAATTCGTAGCCAACAACCCGAACGGGCAGCGGCAAGTTTCTCCCCGCTATGCGAGCCAGACGGAATGTGAGAACGCACTCAAAGTCACCGAAGCGAAGCTGGCGAAAAAGTATCCGGAGCTCTATCCGCTGGTCGGCAGCTGTGAAGAATACCGCTGACCTGCCGATCAGAAGGGTCCGTACCGCCCTGGTGGGCATTTTTGCCCGCAAAATCAGTGTACAGAAGAGCCCTGCCGTCGAGTTTAACGGCGGTTGTGGCTTTTCTGCACTAGTCAAAACAGGCGTTTCCATTAAACTTTCAAAAGGCTAGTCAGAGAGGTGGCTGAAATGAAAAAGTTTCTTGTTGTAGGTAGTGCGTTAGCTTTGGGCTTCGTTGTTCTGAATGGGACCCAGATCGTGAAGGGACCGACAGGTTTGATCGTGAAGTCGGGACAAGCACTCGCGGCCGATATGCCGGCGCCGGCCCCGGCGCCCGCGCCGGTCGGCAAGGGGAAGGCCCCGATCATCGGCAAGGGCAAGGGGAAAGCCCCGGTAGTGACCAAGGGCTAACTCCTTCGGCCCAGTCCGCCACTTAACGGGTCGTGGGGAGGGCACCAATTGTGCCCTTGGAGGAGTGTCGGCTGATTTGCGGCTGAGATTAGTGCCGCTAAGTTTTTGGCGAAGGAGGCATGCATGCGGTACGGTTTGCCCAATGCCTGCAGCCTGCTGTTTTGCGTGGGCTTGGCGGTTACTCTGAGTTTGGAGGCTTCGTCGGCCGGTGCGCAAGCTTCGTCTTCCGAGGCGCGGCGCGTCGAACGCGCTGCGCCGGAGCATCGCCAAGCTTGGTCGGTAAACGACGAACCGTACATCGGCCGCGGCGCACCGCAATGGCGCTATTTCGTCGAGTTTCGCGCGCGCAATGCGGCAAGTTATGGCCACATGTACGTCATGTTTGGCAAAGTAAACGATCGCCATGAAATCGTCAAAAGCGAAGTTGCTGGCTTCTTTCCGGCTGGAGACGACCGCGACTGCGTGAACTGCAGCGTCTATAATTGGACGATCGGTCACGTCTTGCCGGTCCCCTCAGAAATCGGAGCAAGCGACGGCGATCTTGAAGAGCAGTACGTGCTAGCCCGCTTCCGCGTTTGGGTCGACGCGCAGCAGTATAAAAGCCTGATCGCCTACATCAATGAGCGCAAGGCTAACAAAGGCTTGTGGAATGCCTTCTTCGCAAATTGCGTCACCTTTGGCCGGGATGTGGCATCGTTTCTGAAAGTCAAGATGCCGCCGCTCATAGCCTTTTCACCTAGTGTGGTGATGTACCCGAAGGACGTGGTCGACGGGATGCGAGAAGCCAACGGGTTGAAGTACGAGCAGACACCGCTGCGGGATGTCGCGGGGAAGTTGCCGATCGACGTTGGAACAGACCGGCAGCACGCGAACATAACGGCCGAAAACGCGACGCTACCGTCATCGCCAAAGAAAAGGATGGCCAACGGGCGCACTGCAGGCCAGCCTATGTCGGGCACACGTTGACTGGCATGAAGACTTGGAGGAGTGCGCAGAACACTCCGAAAGCAAGAACGCATGCAAATTTGGGCCCGCCCGCGAGCAGGTTAACGCCATCGCCCGTGGCGCCAAGGTCGGCCCCAATGTTGATCGTATTGGCAACCAGCAAAGCCCAACGGTCTGCAAGATCCAGTTGGGGGAGTGTTCACGTATGTTCGCCGCAATGCCTTTCCCCGTTGTCCGCCCACAGCTTCTAAAGCTGGTGGCGGGGCAAGAGCACGGCCGGACCATTCATTAAGCGACAATGGCTGTGCGCTGCGGCAATCGTTTTGATGCCGGTTTCAGCCCCTATCAAACTGATCCTTTGAGCCGATACAGTCCTGCGTCTGGAACTTAAGGGTTGGATATGCGCCAGCGCGAGTTCATTGCGCTTCTCGGTAGTGCGGCGGCGATGGGCGTGTGGCCGCTCAGTCCAGCATTGCCATAATGGGGGAGCTGCAACACGACGAGGCGGACCCTCGGCCGCACGATGCCAAACCAGACGACATCGTCAAGAGTGACGCCGGCAAGCAGCGCCAGGAGCAGAATTAAAGCTGCCGGAGCAAGAACATTTGGCGCGTCATTCGGAAAATGACGTAATCCCGATGACCAAGCGCGGAACTTCCGGTACCTGTCCCAATATTTGTCATCGGCTGCGTAAGTTCCTTTCTCCTATTGACGGATTACAACGTCTTTTGAAATCGCTGCTAGCGGCCCGTTGGTCGCACACGATATCGCCGAACGTGTCGTCGCCTTCGCCAGCTTCAGGTCAATGCTGCTGGGAGGCTCTTTGGTTCAATGCACCTAAGTACAATAGTCCTGTATGAGATTACCGGGCCTAGTCGTGGCATTGGAGAATGCCATGAACTAAGGAGGATGCACCATGCATCGGACGAAGAGTCTCTCGACTAAGTCGGTGACCGTTGCGGGGATTGCGGCCAGCCTCATGTTGGGGTTTGCAGGTGTCACTCTCAGTCCAGCACCGGCTAGCGCCGTAGTTTACTGCCAGTACGTTGCGTATCCGACCGGTTGCGTGGCGAAGGCCGGCGTCGTGCTCAGGCCTCGTCCGGTGGCGCGTGCTGCGGTCCGTCATAACGCTGGTGGCAATGCAAATGGCGGCGTCAATCGCGTTGGGGCGGGGCGGTAAAGCACTTGTTTGCGGTCACGACCTTGGCGCGGCAGACTGGCAAGCCAGGTTCCAAGTGCTCGCTGCGACCCTCAGCCAAGCGATCGCGCTACGATAACGACGACCCGCCGGGGACACTCGGCGGATTTTTGCGTTCGTCAATCGGGGCTGGGCGCTTTGCTGTAGATACAGTATCCGTCTAGCACCAGCGTCTTGCGGAGATCCTCTGGAACGTTTTCTATCGATTCAAATTCTTCGATCTTGTCCCAGTTTTGAATGGACGCGTATTCGGGCGAGGGATCACTAAGCCGGCGGCCCTCCACGTGATAGAGGAAGCGCAGAGGGTCACGCTTATGTTTGTAATGGCTGTACATGCGAGCCCGAATTCTGATTCCAGGTTATACTAGCGAATTCCACCGCGCCTTGAAATCCGCCATCGCCTGCTCGCCGCATAGCCGCTATCGTGCGTGCTGTTCGGTAAGCCTCGCTTCCCGACGTTGGCGCTTCTGGTGCTTGCTGCTCGGTCAGATCAATGCTGGCGGTAAGCCTATGCGACTTCGTGGAACTTGGACATCACCGTGGCACGATGGTTCAGCTACCATTGATCGGCTTGAGAATATACGGTTCACTGCTGAGGGACCTCCAAGCAGGAGACGACCTTCATGGATGCGCATCTCGCCGCCCTTCTCATGGTCGGCATTGCACTGAGCTATGTTCTATTTCGCGCGCTTTGGATTTAGCCGTGCCGCATAGCTATCATACTCTCGTCGGCTTCGATTTCTGAGCCCGTGAATATTAGGGTGCTACGCAATACTCCTAGCCCAATCTCGCGCGAAGACTATGCGCTGCGGTCCGATAGCCCCGTGGCGCAGATCGCGATGGCCCTCGCCGGCTTTGGCATCGGTGGAAATGCGGATTTCATCGCGCGGAAGGGATCCTAACCTCGTACCTGTGCTTCCTGAAGTATACGGGATACAGACGGAAATGTGCGTGGTGATGCACGAAGGCCAGCGCGCGCACGACACGGCCCTTCGGCGGCGCTCGTGGTAAGCGAGCGCGCTTGACTGCTTGTGCGAGGAACGGGACTTGCGACGACGCGTAGATAGATGGGTCGGCATGAGCGTTGGGCAACAGGCACGCGCGCAAACGGCGGAAAAACTATCGCTGAGACTGTTACTATGACCTGTAACTGCACGGGTGCTGATCGATCCACCAACTAATTGTTTTATCTTACGAAAGTAGATCGCCGTAAGATTGGCTGGGGGACCTGGATTTGAACCAAGATTCTTGGAGTCAGAGTTCGATAGCACACATTGATATTGTTAAAGAAATTGCCTCTATGTTGCGTCTGTGTCGCACTCAGGTCATGAGCGCGCGTTCGGCTTGGGCAAGCTTCTCGCTGTCGTCCGCATCGGTCGGGAAGATGTGCGTATAGGTGTCCATCGTCACGGCGATGTTGGAATGCCCCATGCGGGCCTGTACCGCTTTCATCGTCAGGCCGATGCTGGCACACCATGACGCATAGAAATGGCGCAGGGCATGGAGGCCGGTATATTTAGCCTTGCCCTTGGTATCGACGACGCCCGCCTTGATTGGCGTGGGCTGTAGGCCCCTCAGAACAAGGTTGGTATGCCATTCGACGTTGCCCTCGCCATTGGGGAATACTAGTTCAAGCTTGCCGTCCTTCTTGGGGCATTTCAGTTTCCATTCGCGCAGCGTGTTCACGACCATCGGGGGGAGGGGGACGGTGCGCTCGCCAGCGTCGGTCTTGGGCGGTCCGATAGCGTTGAAGCGGTCGGCACGTTGATGGACGTGCAACTCGCCCTTGGCCAGGTCAACATCCGACCAGCGCAGCCCGCGTAATTCCGATGCCCGCAAGCCGGTGAATATCGCCGTCAGTAGTAGCGGACGCCATCTGCCCGCAGCGGCGTGGATGATCCGTTTGATCTCGTCAGCGGTCGGAATATCGACCCCAATCTTGAGCCTGCCGTTTCGACGTTCTTGCTTGCCGCCTTTACCTCGGCGACGGCGGTGGCGGCGCAATTCGCGCACCGGGTTGCGGACGATTAAGCCGCGTTCCTGCGCGTCGGCGAGCAGTGCTCCAAGGCTGCGGACGACGTACTTGACCATCGTAGCCGAGCGCTTGTTCTCGCGCAGTTTGTCCTCGAAAGAGCGAATTGTCGGAGCGTTAAGCTGAGAAAGCTATCGAACCAATGCAGCACGCCGCGCTCACGAGTTGATCGACAGTGTGACGGCTGATCTCGGCGCCGTCGATCATCCACGCCAAGATGCCGGGCCATTCGTCGCGCAGCCGTTCGCCTAGTTCGCTGTCGCGTTCGGCCAGCGGAATGGTCACATTGAACGGGATCAGATGAAACCGCCGCCGTATGGCTTCATCGACGCTGCGCAAGCCGGGTTTATGATTTCCGGCGATCACCAGTTTGAAAGTTGGCGTGAATTGGAAAAAGTCCTGCCGCATGAAGCGCGCCGCGATCTTATCGCCGCCGATCAATGCTTTGATCTTGCTTTCCGCCCAGCGTCGGCCTTCCTCGGTTTCGACGCTGGTGACAAGGCGCGCGCCGCGCAGCCCCGCAAGCTCGGTCGGGTGATGTTCTTGCTTCGAAGCGGTGAATGTTTCGATGGCCGCCGCGGTGTGATAGTCGCCAGCGATGCCGGTGATGGCCGGGTGCATTCCGGCGAATGGAAATTAGAACGCGGTTGAGCGCAATGAAGCCCGACGAACTTACGAACTACTTCGCAAAATATGGCGACAATTTACCCATTGAAATTGCCCAGGCGGTGATCGAGTTGCCGCCCAAGTATTCAGGCGTCCCACAGTCGCGGCATAATCTGCTGACCGAACGCGCGCTCAATGCTCAGTACGGCGACACGATTGCGGAAATCAAAGAGATTGAACAGGCAATCGAGGCGGCGGAGAGCACTGTCGAAGCTGCTCGCGACGAGGTTCGTCTCGAAGTCGGCATTCAAGATCCCGCCAACTTCAATGAGCTTGCTGCACCTATCGAAGCGCAGCACGCCGCACCGTGGCTAAGGCGGCGCAAGAACTCAAGCGGCGAGGATGAAATTCGCGTGGTCGATCTCGACCGGAAGGTTGAGCGACCGGCAACGCCTGAGGAAATCAATAGCGGAATTGAATACCGCGACTATGCCTACAGCAAAGGAATTGCAACATGACAATGAGCACCAAGGCCACTCTGACCGCGCCCGTCGATCCTGCGAAAGATCAAGTCGCGACATCGAGAAGAATTTTAAAGGAAATGAACGACAAGGCCGATCGCGCAATCGACACCCAGGCACTGGCTTCGACGCCGATGACGCCGAAGAAATAGCCGCATCTCGTCAATGCTGCCGGTAGGCCCTCTATGCAGCGTGTCCGCGCTGGACGATAGCGGATCGATTTCTAAAGCCTAATCGCATACGCGAACACGAGGCCGTACCCAAACGCCACGCCAATCGTCCCAATAGGCTTGTCCGTGTGTCCAATAGCAGTCTGAGGGAGGTGGCGGTGGAGCGATGTAAACCGGAGCTGGTTCATAGTATCGAGGCCCAGCCAAAGCTGACCCAAGAACCATACCCCCGAGAAGTCCTCCTGCAACTCCGGCCGCGACGGCCCCCCCATCTCCCGCGTTCGCCGTTGTCGGGATTATAACGGAGGAAACGGCTATAGCGGCAATGGCGGCAGCACTTGCAAGTCGTTTCATGGGTCGGCCCTTACCTGAGGAACGAAATATAAATCTTTAATAATTTACGAAAGATGAACACTTGGTGGCAGAAGGCAAGCGGGTGCGACCACTTGCCAAGCCGCGTCTCGCTTAGGGCAATGCTGCCGGTAGGCCCTATGCAGCGCCGATGAAAGCTGAAAGCCCCGCCGACCACGTGCGTTACGCCCGTTAACTATATCAAAGCACTTCGATTGTCGGCGCTATCCATTGTCCTATTAATCTTAATGCTCACAGGGGCATTGGGTGTTCAGATGAAAAAAGGGGACGACATGCGTACCAGTAGGTTGATAGCAATCGCGGTGCTGCCCTTGTTTGGCCTCATGGCGAATGCAAAGGCAAGTCCCATCACGTATACAGAATCCGCCACAGTCAGCGGTTCGTTAAACGGTGTCAGCTTTACCAACGAACTGCTTACACTAACAGGAACAGGCGACACGGCTAACGTCGTGACCAATGGTAATCCTTACAACGTTCTAACCACCGCTACGTTTACTCTGGCCGGAAGCGGAAGTGGTACATTTACGGTGGGCCTCGATGTCTTCGACAACCCGTCTGCTTTATCAGGTACTGCTGGGTTTCAACGAGCTACTCAAAGCTCGGACCTACTGGATACAGTCAACGCAGCATTTGTTAGCTATGGTCTTACGACTTCCATAGGGCCTATCACCGGGTCGCCCCTATTTAACCCAGGACTCTCGTTCTCGACCACTGCAGGACCGTTGATTCTCGATTCGGCTAGTGCTGCAGCGTTCGCGGCCAATGCTGGCACTGTTAGTGCTGTCCCGCTCCCCGCCGCTTTCCCTCTTTTCGCCACCGGCCTCGGCGCGTTGGGTCTGCTCGGTTGGCGCAGGAAGCGGAAGGCTCAAGCAGCCGCCTGATCAAAACACCTGATCGGATTTCGGAGAGACCGCCGCGAGGCGGTCTTTCTGCTTTATGCAGCGCCGATAATAGCTGAAAGCCCCGCCGAGCACGCGGGTCACTCCCGTTAACTATATCAAAGCTCTTCGGTTGTCGGCGCTATTCATCGCGCCCTATTAATTTTAACGCTCGCAGTTCGACGAGGGGGCTTGGTGACGTCCTCGGACATTTTGATCGCTGAATTGCTAGATGCAGAGTGGCGCATCGCCGAAACTAATGCACTTATCGACGACCAACGTGACCTTATTGAAAAGTTAGCATACGAGGACCACGACACTACTTCGGCGCAGATCGTGTTCGATAGTTTGTGCGTAAGCCTTGCGTTGCATGTGCAAACCCGGCATCGGCTTCACGCTATGCTGAATGTTAAGGTTGCCTAATCGAAACACCTGATTGGATTTCGGAGAGGCCGCCGCGACGCGGTCTTTCTGTTTGTGCGGCCAACTGCCAACTGGCGTCGCGACCAGGTCAATGCTGCCGGTAGACCCTATGGAGCGCCGGAATGTCGCTATTGGAGCAATAAAAAATCCGCCGGGATTTTCATCCCCGGCGGAAATTACCGAGAGCGTGGCCGTATTATTTCACCGCATCTGCGCCGGCCTGCGCCGGGACGCTATCGATCGCGCCGGTCGGTCCGCCGCTGACACCGATGGCTCCGATGATCTTGCCATTGGACATCAATGGAATGCCGCCCGCGGAGGCAATCACGCCGTCGAGCGTCAGAACTGTGACGCCGATGCCGCCGGCAGCTACGCGCTCTTCCAGAGCCTTGGTCGGACGTTTGTAGGTCGCCGCGACGCGTGCCTTGTGCTGGGAGATTGCGAGCGAGGCATATAGAGTGCTGTCCATGCGGAGGAAGTAGACCAAATCACCCGAAGGGCCGACCACGGTGATCGCCATCGGGTACGGGCCTTTTTTCGCTTCTGCGAGCGCAGCGTTGACGGCTGTCTGTGCCTGTTCAAGGGTAACCGTCGGCCCATAGTCAGGCGCGGGCGGCGGCGGTTGCTGCGCAATCGCACCAGCGCTCGTCATCAGCGCGACGCACAGAGCGCCCACCATCATGGTCAAACGTTGCATTTATTCCTCCCAAGGGATTGTTTTCTGCCATTTCCCAGGTGAACTCTGGGACGACCCCACGGACGATAGCAATTAATGGAAATGGCGCAAACCCACTGGATTAGCTAGTCGAGACTTCCGTCAGCACGTTGCAAGTCGCGAATGGCACTAAGGCGACGTTTCGCGGCGAGGCAGGCAATTCGTCGCTTCCGGGGTAATTGGGCGTGTGAAGCACCCCCGCGTAATGTTCGAAATAATTTTTCCGGGCCAGGAACAAGACCCTGAACCTTGGCATTGGATGAGCGGACTTCCCGTGAACCAGAGGGCCCCACCCCCATCATGGGCGGTTCATTTTGTGAAGCATTGCATAGCGTAGAGCGGGCGGGTCGCGGACATGCACGCGGCCCGCTCCATCTCTTGGAACCGTCCATGAGCCGTCCAGTTCACAGAATCCTAGACGACAATGATCTAGCCGATCTCATCCTGCTGGTAGTGTGCGCCTTTACTATCGTTGGCGTGGGTTATCTGATGGCATCGATTTTCGGCAATTGAAATTAAGCCCGCTGAGCATTCGCGTTTCCCCTCAAAATTCGAACCGATTTCCCCTATATCAGCCTCATGTTGTGGCGTGTGCGTAATTCACGCGGCCGGCCAAAAAATGCGCCTGCCGGATTCATCCATCCCTGCCGTCCCACTGTGTCGCAGCGACCGCCGCGCGGCGAGGGCTGGGTGCATGAACTCAAGCATGACGGCTATCGGTTGCAAATCCATGTCCGCGACGGGCGGGTGCGGCTCTACACCATGAACGCGGCCGATTGGACTAAACGGTATCCTCGGATCGTCGAGGAAGCGGCGCACATTAAAGGTTCCGCGATTCTCGATGCTGAGGTCGTTTGTCTCGATGCCGAGGGCGTCGCGCGATTCAACACCCTACACACGAGATGCGCGGATAACCTCGCGGTCGCCTGCGCATTCGATCTGCTCATGCTCAACGGCGATGACCTGGCCGCAACCCGCTCACCGAGCGCAAGCTTGCCTTGCGCAAGCTCTTGCGGCGGTCACGCGGCGGCATCCAATATGTGGAACATGTCGAGGGCGACGGCGACAAAATGTTCGAGGCTGCGTGCCGGCTCGGGCTTGAGGGCATAGTCTCGAAAAGAATGGCTTCGCCCTATCGATCCGGGCCGTCGAAGACGTGGCTCAAGACCAAAAACCCCAAGGCCCCAGCGGCCATGCGCGGTGTCGACGGAACCTTTTAACGCCGCTATTATTTGGCTCTCCATTGATCGTCGCGACGACCCGAAGTGGGTTTGAATATTGGCCGGTGACGAAGTTCTCAATGATGGTCTTTTCGTCGGCGTCAGCCTCATCGGTTTCGACGTAGGCCCGGCGAAGGAACCGAAGTCGTCCAAGACGATGCTCGGGCAGGGTGCGTCGGCCTAGGCACTGCTCGCTCAGGTCAATGCTGCCGTTAGGCCTATGCAGGGCCGGTGGAAGCTGAAAGCCGGATAGGTCAATGCTGCTGACACAGTCTAAAATATGACCCTCGAAAGCGCCTATGCAGCCGGCCTCCATAAGATTAATACGTTTCGATAGTACGATAGTACGATAGTCTCATTTGAGAGACGAGCTATGAAGCAGCTTCAGCTGTTCATGGGTGCTGCAGCGACTTTGGCGCTTTTATGCGCGGGCACGCCTTTTCACTCTGAGAGAGCGAGCGCCCAAGTATTTGATTTCGGTCAGATTGATGCATTTGAATCAATGGGTACAGGGACGCAACGTGGTGGATCGCCACCGAAGACAATTGTCGATGACGGCGATTGGCACACGGTATTTTTCACGATTCTAAGAATCCGATTCCGTCGCCAAAATTTATTGGAAGTCGAAGGACGGGGACCAAACAACAATCATACATGGAACAGGCGTGAAGGCGTTTCAAACCGCCGGACAATTCAAGATCGAAACTCTCGGCAACGAAAATCACTGTGTCAAGTATGGATACGTATTGTTTCGTCTAAAAAATAGTAAAGGCGAGAAGACATAAATTCTTAGCTGGCGCAGGAAGCGGAAGGCGCAAGCGGCGTAATCAAAACACCTGATCGGATTTCGGGGAGGCCGCCGTGAGGCGGTCTTTCTGTTTGTGCGCCTCTGCACAGGTCTGACGCCGCATTTTTAGTTGGAATTTACCAAATCGCTCTTGGCTGCGTCAGGAATCCGTCAGGAAGTTCATCTACGTTGATGGCGATTCCCATTCACCCCCGTTAGAGGGAACCCCAACTCCATCTGCGGAGGGTAGAGGCCGCCTCAGTTGGCGGCCTCTTTCATTGTTTGGTTGGATCTTCGCGGCCATTTCAATCCAGCAGCCAACACCGGGCTACCAGCGGAACAAACTCCGGTGGAATTCAGGCGCGCACACTGACCCGTAAACATCCGTTAGAATCGGTTTTTATATATGACTAGCGGATATACAATCCGCTGTCCAATTCAGTAAAGAGGCTACCGAGAAAAAGGGTAAATTCGCGTGAGGGTCTGCGGTGTGCTTATGCAGCGTCTATGACGCTTATGACGTCAGTTCTACTTATCAACGTCACGCGCGCGCGCGAACGTCCTTCCCGGAAGTCCCGTCACATGCGTCACGGCCTATTGTTTATGGCTCGGCAGCGCGAAGCACAGCCGTGGTTATTTCCGCGTGGATGCACACCGAATGTCCGCTTTTGGACAACAGCGGACACCGAAACGGTTTAGCCTCAGGATGGATTGTCCGCTTATGACCCAACAGCGACATTTGCTGTGCGCTGCGGCAATGGTTTTGATGCCGGTTTCAGCCACTATCAAAGTGCTAGTTGTGGCACGTCGCACGGCAAGTGGGGGTTTATTTTTTTCGCCGCTGCGATTTCGCTCGCCGCCTTAGCGAGACTAAGAGCGACGTTCCTGATCCGGTTGTTCGTCCCAAACAGACTTTTGAAAAGGTTTTCATTCTCATCCATGTCGCGAGTGTGTTGCACGAAGATTCCGTTAGCAATCGACACCCATTGAAAACACACAGGAAAATCATGCAACATACGCGACATAAAAGTGCGAGGAAACTAAACCGCTAAAATACGTAAAGTGCTTGTGCCACAGTGATTTCCTGCTGGCTGGGGGACCTGGATTCGAACCAGAGATTCTCGGAGTCAGAGTCCGATGTTCTACCGTTGAACTATCCCCCAGCAGGGCCGGGCGCGACGCGTAAAAAGGCCCTCGCGCCGGGCCGCCGGAGGCCCCTCACATGGGGCAATTCGGCCGATTTGACAAGTCCGAAGCGCGCGCTCCGGAGGGCCTATCGGGACGCCGATTTCGGCCGCGTCAGCCACCGTCACGATGGCGATCAGGCTGAAGGCCGCCACCAGTCAGGAACACCAGCCGCGGGCTGCCGTGGTCCATGATGGCGCCGAAAATCAGCGGCGAAATGATGCCGCCGATATTGAAGCCGGTGGTGACGAACCCGAACACCTTGCCGAACGAGCCGGGCGGGGTGACCTCGCGCACGATCATGTCGCGCGAGGGCATGATGATGCCCGAGCACAAACCGGCCGCCGACATCGCCGCAATCAACGCCAGCGCGCCGAGATCGAATTGCGCGACCAGCGCGATGAACAAGGCGATGCCGGCCAGGCCGAGCGCCGCCACCAGGCCGTGGCGCGTGGTGCGGCCGACCAGCACGCCGCCGATCAGCACGCCGATCGCCGACAGCAGCAGGTTGCCGGACAGCGCCGCGTTGGCGGTAGTCACCGGCGTTCCATAGAGCGCGCCGAAGGCGACCACGGAATAATTGTAGGTGCCGCCGCTGATCATCGCGAGCAGCACGAAGAACAGCAGATTGAGCAAAATCGCCGGCGACAGCAACAGCCGCCAGCCGACCGCGCGCGGCATCGTCTTTGGCGCGCGCGGGCGGCGCCGGCTTGACCTCCGCGCTATCGCGCATCGCCATCAGCAGCGCCGCGACCGCAATACCGAGAGCGCCGGCGCCGATGAAGGCGCCGCGCCAGCCCCACAGGCTCTGCATCATCAAGAGGCTCGCCGGCGCCACCGCCGACCCCAGCATGCCGGCGAATGTGTGCACCGAGAAGGCCTGGCCGATGCGGTCGGACGGCACATGGTGCGATAGCATCGCGTAGTCGGCCGGGTGGTAGACCGTGTTGCCGACGCCGGCGAGCGCGAACATCGCCACCATCAGCCAGAACGAATGGGTCAGCCCGACGACCATGAAGGCGCCGGCGCCGATCACCAGCCCGGCGATCAGTAGGATGCGCGCGCCCAGCCAATCGACCAGGAAGCCGGCCGGCGTCTGCAACGCGGCCGACACGACATTGAAGGCGGCGAAGGCAAAGCCGATCTCGGTATAGCTCACGCCATATTCGGCGCGCACGAAGGGCAACAGCGGCGCCAGCAGCAGGATGTAATAATGCGAGACGAAATGCGCCGCGCTGACCGCGCCGACGATGCGGACGTGTGCGGTGCGCGGCTTCAGCGCCCAGGATTTCGGTCGCTTAACTCATCTGCGAGGTTCCAGGCGGGGCGGCGGACTATGGCCCGGCCGGGCCGGCCAATCCAGTGCATTTCCAGTGGGTTGGCTATGTGCGCCGGGCAGAGCGGGCCCTCCGGAACTCATCGCAGCGCGGCATAAAGATTCTCTAAAGACAAGCGCCTGTGAAGTGAAACGGCCGCGCACGGTGTTAGACTGAGACGATCACAGAACAATGCGGCGGTTTCGGATGCCGGGCGCCAGCCGACCGCCGCGCGTGAACACGGGCGCGCGGGTATCGCCATGATCTCCATCACCGTCAACGGAAAAGCGCATCAGCTCGATGTCGAGCCGGAGATGCCGCTGCTCTGGGTCATCCGCGACGAGATCGGCTTGACCGGCACGAAATTCGGCTGCGGCATCGCGCATTGCGGCGCCTGCACCGTGCATGTGAACGGCGAGGCGGTGCGCTCCTGCGGCATGGTGGTCGGCGACGTCGCCGGCAAGTCCGTCACCACCATCGAAGGCCTGTCGCCCGACAGCAAGCATCCGGTGCAGCAAGCCTGGCTCGCCGAGGACGTGCCGCAATGCGGCTACTGCCAGTCCGGCCAGATCATGGCGGCGGCGGCGTTCCTCAAGGAGCATCCCAAGCCGAGCGACGCCGATATCGACGCCAACCTCACCAATATCTGCCGCTGCGGCACCTATGTCCGCATCCGCAGTGCCATCCATCGCGCCGCCGCGATGATGAAAACCTGAGCGGGAGAATCGCCATGAACCAGATCGTCAAAACATCGCTCACCCGCCGCCAATTCGTCGTCGCTTCGGCGACCGCCGCCGGCGGCCTCGCCATCAGCGTGGCATTTCCCGGTCTTGCCGATGCGGCCAGTATCGGGCCGCAGGCCTGGGGCGCCGATAGCGCGCCGAACGAAGTCAACGCCTTCCTCGCCATCGGCCCCGACGGCAGCATCCTCATCCGCTCGCCGCACCAGGAGATGGGGCAGGGCGCCATCACCGCGCTGCCGATGATCGTCGCCGAGGAGCTCGAATGCGACTGGTCGAAGGTCAAGGTCGAATACGCCTCGCCCGCGCGCAACTTGCGCGACAACAACGTCTACGGCCCGATGACGACCGTCGGCAGCCGCGGCGTGCGCACGTCGTGGCAGATGCTGCTGCAGGCCGGCGCCAGCGCGCGCGTGCGGCTGGTCCAGGCTGCCGCGCAACGCTGGAACGTGCCGGCGGACGAATGCGACGCGGCCAACAGCAAGGTGCTGCACAAGGCGTCGGGGCGCAGCCTCGACTACGGCGCGCTCGCCGCCGATGCCGGCAAGATCAAGTTCGACAAGGAGCCGGCGATCCGCACCCCGGACCAGTTCAAATTCATCGGCAAGTCGGTGCCGCGCCTCGATACGCCGCTGAAGATCAACGGCGCCGCCCAGTTCGCCATCGATACGCGGCTGCCGGGCATGGTCTATGCCGCGATTTCTGCCTGTCCGGTGTTCGGCGGCAAGCTCAGGAGCGTCGACGAGGCGCCGGCCAAGGGCCGCCGCGGCGTGCAGCAAGTCGTCAAGCTCGACAACGCGGTCGCCGTCGTCGCCGACAGCTTCTGGCGCGCCAAGGAAGCGCTGGCGCTGCTCAAGCCGGAATGGGACACCGGCGAGGCCGGCAAAACCGACAGCGCGCAATTCGCCAAGCTTTATCGCGACACTCTGGACGGGCCGATGGTGAGCGCGCGCAACGACGGCAACGTCGACGCCGAATTCGCTAAAGGCGGCAAGATCGTCGAAGCCACCTACGAAGCGCCCCATCTCGCGCATGCCACCATGGAGCCGCTCAACGCCACGGTGAATTTGCAGGCCGACAAGCTCGACGTCTGGGTCGGCACGTCAAACTCCGATGGGCACCATCCAGCAAGCGGCTACCGCATCCGGCCTCAAGCCCGAGCAGATCAACATTCACAATTGCTTCCTCGGCGGCGGCTTCGGACGCCGCTCGATCAACGACGAGATGCGGCAGGCGATCCTGGTCGCCAAGCAGGTCGGCAAGCCGGTGAAGCTGGTGTGGACGCGCGAGGAGGACGTGACGCAGGACCGCTACCGGCCGCAGGCCGCCATACGCATGAAGACGGCGCTCGGGCCGAACGGCATGCCGACCGCTTTCGAGGCCAAGATCGCCGTCGGCTCGATTCTGCGTTCGACCGGCATCAATAAGGTCGAGAGCGGGGTGGAAGCCCAAGCGGTCGAAGGCTTTGCCAACACCGCCTACAAGATCCCCAACCTGCGCGTCGGCTGCATGCTCAAGAACACCCACGTGCCGGTGATGTTCTGGCGCTCGGTCGGCTCCTCGCAGAACGCCTTCTTCATGGAGGGTTACATCGACGAACTGGCGCACGCGGCCGGCCAGGACGCCTACAAGTTCCGCCGCGCCCTGCTGGAGCACCGGCCCGACTTCCTCGGGTGCTCGACAAGATCGCGGAGAAGAGCGACTGGGGCAAACCGCTTCCGGCAGGCCGCGGCCGTGGCATCGCGATCTTCGAATGTTACGGCACGATCATCGGCCAGGTCGCCGAAGTGACGGTCAGCAAGAAAGGCGAAGTGCGTGTCGACCGCGTCGTCGCCGGCGTCGATTGCGGCCACGTCGTCAACCCCGGCATCGTCGAAGCGCAGATCCAAAGCGGCGTGATCTACGGCCTCTCGGCCGCGCTTTACGGCGAGATCACCATCAAGGACGGCCGGGTCGAGCAGAGCAATTTCGACAGCTATCAGGTCGTCACTTTGGCCGACACGCCGAAGATCGAGGTCTACCTCGCGCTGTCCGGCGGCAAGAAATGGGGCGGCATCGGCGAGCCCGGCACGGCGGCGACCGCGCCGGCGGTCGCCAACGCGGTGTTTGCCGCCACCGGCACACGCGTGCGCTCGCTGCCGCTCAAGAATGTGAAGCTGGTGGGGCCGGCGTAAGCCAATCCGCCTCATCCTGAGGAGCGCCCGAAGGGCGCGTCTCGAAGGATGGGGCGGCCCGATGGTTCGAGACGCGTCGCTTCGCGACGCTCCTCACCCCGATTTGGCCTTACGCTCGCTTGCTCTTTGCCGCCTCGATCGCCTGCCAGATGCGCGCCGGGGTCATCGGCATTTCCAGATGGCGGATGCCGTAGTCCGACAGCGCGTCGATCACCGCATTGGCGACGGCCGGCAGTCCGCCGGACGTGCCGGCTTCGCCGCAGCCTTTGGCGCCGATCGGATTGGTCTTGGTCGGCACCGGGCGGTTGGCGACGTCGATCATCGGCGCGTCGTGCGCGCGCGGCATGGCGTAGTCCATGAACGAGCCGGTGACCAATTGGCCGTCGGCGTCGTAGACCGCGCCTTCGAGCAGCACCTGGCCAAGCCCTTGCACCACGCCGCCCTGGATCTGGCCTTCGACCAGCATCGGATTGAGCACGGTGCCGAAATCGTTGACCGCGGTGTATTTCACCGTGCGGGTCAGGCCGGTGTCGGGTTCGATTTCCACTTCGGCGACATGAACGCCGTTCGGATAGGTGCCGGGGACGGCTTCGGTGACATGCGTGACGTCGAGCGTGGTGGGCATGCCTTCGGGCAGCTTGAGGCCGCCGCGCAAGCGCTGCGCCAGTTCCATGATGCCGATGGCGCGGTCGGTGCCGGCGATGACGAAGCGGCCGGCCTTGAATTCGATATCGCCGGCGGAGGCTTCCAGCACGTGCGCGGCGATCTGCTTGCCGGCCTCGATGACCTTGTCGGAGGCCTGCGCGATCGCCGTGCCGCTCAACATCGCCGAGCGCGAGCCGCCGGTGCCGCCGCCGGTGACCAGCTGATCGCTGTCGCCCTGCATCAGGCGGATGCGATCGAACGGCACGCCGAGTTTCTCGGTCAGCACCTGCGCGAAGGCCGAAGCGTGGCCTTGGCCGTAATCGAGCGTGCCGGTGACGATGGTCACGGTGCCGTCGGCGTTGAAACGGATGCCGCCTGCTCGGTGGTCATCGCCGCGGTGGTCTCGACGTAGCAGGCGACGCCGAAGCCCGCGCAGCTTGCCGGCGCGCTTGCTCTCGCGCTTGCGCTGCTTGAAGCCTTTGACGTCGGCGCGCGCGAGCGCCTCCTTGAACAGGCCGGGAAAATCGCCGCAGTCGTAGACCATGCCGGAGGAGGTCTTGAACGGCATCTCGCGCGCCTTGATGAAATTGCGCTGGCGCAGTTCGAAGCGGTCGATGCCGAGCTCGGCGGCGGCATAATCCATCGTGCGCTCCATGCTGAGCGCGCCTTCGGGGCGTCCGGCGCCGCGATAGGCCGACACCATGCGTCGTGTTGGTGAACACGCACTTGGTCGCCACTTCGAGCAGCGGCGTGCGGTACATGCTGACGATGTTCTTGGTCACGTTGAGGGTCGGCAGCAGCGGGCCGAAGGCCGCGCAATAGCCGCCGAGATTGCCGTAGCCGGTGAGGCGGATCGCCTGGATCAGCCCGTCTTGGTCGAAGGCGACTTCGACCGTCATGTCGTAATCGCGGCCGTGATGGTCGGACATGAAGCTGCCGGAGCGCTCGTCGGTCCATTTCACCGGCCGGCCGAGCACGCGGGCGCCGTGCAGGATGCAGACATATTCCGGATAGACGCGCGGCCTTCATGCCGAACGAGCCGCCGACATTGCCGGTGAGCACGCGCACTTTGTCTGCCGGCGCGCCGAGAATGTCGCGCAGCATGTTCTTCAGGCCGAAGACGCCTTGGCTGCACGAATGCAGCGTCCACTTTGTCGGTCTTGGCGTCGAACTCGCCGATGGCCGAGCGCGGCTCGATCGCGTTCACCACCAGCCGCTGATTGATCAGCGGCAGCTTCACGACATGCGCGGCCTTGGCGAAGGCCTCGGCGACTTTCGCGGTGTCGCCGTGGTGATAGTCGAGCGCGATATTGCCCGGCACGTCGTCCCAGACCTGCGGCGCGCCGGGCTTCACCGCTTCGCGCGCGCTGATCACCGCGGGCAACGGCTCGATGTCGAGCGCCACCGCTTCGGCGGCGTCCTTGGCCTGCGCGATGGTTTCCGCGATCACGCAGGCGACCGGATCGCCGACGTAAGCGCACTTTGTCGCCGGCGAGCGCCGGCCGCGGCGTATAGCGGATCGGCGAGCCGTCGCGGCTCTTGAGCGGCAGATTGCATTTGAGCCCGCCATAGCCGGCAAGATCGGCGCGCGGTGAGCACCGCGAGCACGCCCGGCATGGCCTTGGCGGCGGCGGTGTCGATGCCGCGGATGACGCCGTGGGCGACGGCTGCTGCGCACCATCACCGCATAGGCCTGGCCGGGCCGGTTGATGTCGTCGGTGTAGCGGCCTTCGCCGCGCACCAGCGTCGGGTCTTCGCTGCGCCGCACCGGCTGGCCGATGCCGAATTTGGTCAGCGAAAGCGCGTTTTCGGTGGTTTGTCGTCCATGCCGGGGCTTTTTGGGTCGTTGCGGTCGGAATTCACCAAATAAAGCAGGGCAGCCGCTTCTACAACAATAGCTTTCGGGCAGGAGGGTTGCGTGAGGCACGGGCGCTGTTACACTTTTCGCGATCGAAGGGAACAATTGCCGCAACCTTGGAGCGCTGGGAGGCGCGCCGGGGGCGGCAGGAAGGCTTAATGACGATGAGCGGCGAGGCCGGGGATACCCCGGGCCTCGACCCCGCTATTGATCGGGCGCCGCCGGAGCGGTCCCGATGGGGTCGGCGGTCGCCTGGACGGCTCGACGGCGGCTTGGGCAGCGATCGCGGCGGGGCGAGCTATGCCGCGCTCGATCTCGGCACCAATAATTGCCGCCTGCTGGTGGCGCGTCCGACCGGCGACAGCTTCCGCGTGGTCGATGCTTTCTCCCGCATCATCCGGCTCGGCGAGGGCGTCTCCGCCTCGCGCCGCATCAGCGAGGCGGCGATCGAGCGCGCGATCGCCGCGCTCACGATCTGCCGCAACAAGATGAAGAACAAGGGCGTCACCCGCGCCCGCCTGATCGCGACCGAAGCCTGCCGCTCGGCCGAGAACGGCGAGGATTTCCGCGCCCGCGTCGCGCAAGACGTCGGCCTCGAGCTCGAGGTGATCGACCGCGAGACCGAAGCGCGGCTCGCCGCCACCGGCTGCACGCACGCTGATCGATCCGCAGGCCGACGGCGCGGTGCTGTTCGATATCGGCGGCGGCTCCTCGGAACTGGTGCGGCTCGACCGCTCGCAGAAAGCCGCGGCGGACCGCCGCTGCCGCAGATCCGCGGCTGGATCTCGCTGCCGCATGGCGTGGTGACGCTGGCCGAGCGCCATGGCGGCATCGACCGTCACCCCGCGAAACCTACGAGGCGATGGTGGCCGAGGTGGCGGCGCATGATCGCGCCGTTCGCGCGCGAGCACGGCGGCGACGGCTTGCGCGGCGTCCACATGCTCGGCACCTCCGGCACGGTGACGACGATTGCCGGCGTGCATCTCAATCTGCAAGCGCTACGACCGCAACCGCGTCGACGGCTGCTGGATGAGCGAGCAGGAAATCACCGCGGTGATCGAGAAACTGCTGGCCATGAGCTACCAGGAGCGCGTCGCCAGCCCCTGCATCGGCGCCGAGCGCGCCGATCTGGTGCTCGCCGGCTGCGCCATCCTGGAGGCGATCCGCCGCGCCTTCCCGTGTCCGCGCCTGCGCGTCGCCGACCGGGGCCTGCGCGAAGGCATGCTGGTGCAGATGATGCGCGACGACGGCGTGTGGGGCGGCGGCAATCAGGCGGCGGTGTCGTGACGACGCGCGGCAAAGGCGGCGGCACGCCGCGCCTTGAAGGTCCGGGTCAAGAGCAGCAAGCGCCGCAAGCTGTCGTCCAAGCTGTGGCTTGAGCGCCAGCTCAACGATCCTTATGTCGCGCGCGCCAAGCGCGAAGGCCTTCGCTCGCGCGCCGCCTACAAGCTGATCGAGATCGACGACAAGGCGCAGCTTCCTCAAAAAAGGCGCGCGGGTGATCGATCTCGGCGCCGCGCCCGGCGGCTGGAGCCAGGTGGCGGCCAAACGCGTCGGCGCGCCGCAGCAGGGCCGGGTCGTCGCCATCGATCATCTTGCCGATGGAGCCGGTCGCCGGCGTCGATTTCGCGCAGATCGATTTTCTCGATGCCGCGGCGCCGGAAAAATTGAAGGCCATGCTCGGCGGACCGGCCGACGTGGTGCTGTCCGACATGGCGGCGAACGCCACCGGCCATCGCCAAGACCGATCACCTGAAGATCATGGCGCTGGTGGAAGCGGCCGCCGAATTCGCCCGCGAGGTGCTGACGCCGGGCGGCGCGTTCCTCGCCAAGGTGCTGCAAGGCGGCACCGAAGCGCGCGCTGCTGGCCGCCCTCAAGCGCGACTTCAAAAGCGTGAAGCACGTCAAGCCGGCGGCGAGCCGCGCCGATTCGGCGGAGCTTTATCTCCTGGCGACCGGTTATCGCCGGTCGTCCTGATGCCAGGAGCCTTGCGGCCAGACGTCGGTGAACAAGAGGCCGCGGCGCTGCGGCGCATAGCTGCGGCGCACCTCCTCGTCATAGTAGGCGCGGCGGCGCGCCTCTTCGACGCGTGAGGAACGGCGGCGTTCGACCTCGCGGATTGCGCGGCGGCTGCGGTGGTGCTCGGCCTTTTCGTTCGAGGTGCGGCCGGCTCGACGGCTTTGGGCTCGGGCGGAACGACCGCCTGCTCTTTCTTTGCTTGCGGCGTCACCGCGGCCTGCTTGATCTGATCGTCCTGCGGCGCCGGCTTTGCGGCGGCCTTCGTCTGCAGCCTTGGAGGCGGTTTCAGCCTCTAGCTTCTTTCGTTCGGCAAGCTTCTGCTCGTCCTGCTTTTTCTTCTGCTCGGCGAGTTTCTGCTCTTCGAGTTTCTTCTTATCGGCAAGTTCCTGCTCGCGCTGCTTTTGCGCGGCGAGCTTCTGCGCTTCGAGCTTTTTCTGCTCCGCAAGGCGCTGCTCGTCCTGCTGTTTCTTCAGCTCGGCAGCTTTTTGTTCCTGCTCTTGTTTCTTCTGCTCCGCGAGTTTCTGGTCCTCGAGTTTCTTCTTCTCTGCGATCTCCTGCTCGCGCCGCTTTTGCTCGGCGAGCTTCTGCTCTTCTAATCTCTTCTGTTCGGCGAGCCGCTGTTCTTCCTGCTTCTTGGCCCGCTCGGCGAGGTCGGCGGCCTCGCGCTTGGCGAGTTCGACCGCTTCTTCTTGCTGCTTCCTCTGGTCTTCCGCGAGCTTTTGTTCGCGTTCCTCGGCCAGACGAAGCTCGTCTTGTTTCTTCTGCGCGGCCGCGGGTTCTTCCTGCTTCTTCTTCTCCTCGGCGGCGGTATGCGCCAGCGCCTCGCGCGCCGCGGTGGCGGTCGCGTCGCGTGCGATCGCCTTGTTGTAGTCGTCCATCGCCTTGGCGCGCTGGCCCTGCTGCTCGTAGGCGAAGCCGCGCTGGTAATAGGCCTGCGCGTTCTTGGGATCGATCTGGATGACGCGATCGAGGTCTTCGATCGCCTTGGCGTAGCTGTTGGCGCGGATCAGCGCCGCGGCGCGGGCGCGCGAGCGCGGCGACGTTGCTCGGCTCGCGCTTGAGCACGGCGTCGAAATCGGCCATGGCGGCGGCGGTCTCGCCTCGCGCCTGCTTGATCTGCGCGCGCTCGAGCAGGCTCGCGACGTCGTCCGGCGTCGCGCGTCAGCACCGCATTGAGATCGGCGAGGGCGAGATCGCTATCGCCCTTGGCCTGGTCGATCGACGGCGCGCGCGCGATAGAGCGCGCCGTCTGTCGCACCGAGCTCGATGGCGCGGTTAAGATCGGCGAGCGCGCGGTCGTTGTCGTTTTTCGCCAGATGAACCTTGGCCGCGTTCGGCATAGGCCAGCGCGTTGTTGGCATCGGCCTTGATCGCCTTGTCGAGATCGGCGAGCGCGCGGTCGTATTCCTTCTTGCGCGCGTAGGCCGCGCCGCGCAGCGCCAAGGCCGCCGGCGCTGCCGGCGTCGAGCTTGAGCATGGCGTCGGCATCGTGCATCGCGCCGTCGATGTCGCCGTCCTCGAGCCGCAGCGTCGCCGCGCAATTCGAGGAAATCGGCGTCCCAGCGAAAATTTGATGCGCGCGGCTGATGTCGGCCATGGCGCGCTTGCGGTCGCCTTTGGCGGCGTAGGCTTCGGCGCGCAAGGCATAGGTCGCGGCGCGCTTCTGATCGGCGGCGACGCGCGCGGTCGTAGGCCGCGATCGCCTTGTCGAAATCGCCCTTCTTGCGCCAGATCGCGGCCTTGCGCGGTGTAGGCGGCGATGTTTTTCGGATCGAGCCGCGTCGGCTTCCGGCGTAATCGGCGAGCGCGCGGTCGATATCGCCGGCGCCTGTCGCGCGCCTGGCGCGCGCAGCATGTAATTCGCCGCGCTCGGCGTCAAGCTGCAGCGCGCGGTCGAAATCGGCGAGGGCGCGAGCGTAATCGCTTCTGGCGCAGATAAAGCTGGCCGCGGCCGCTGTAGGGCGTGGCGCTGGTCGGCGCCGAGGCCGATCGCCTTTTGTAGTCCTCGCATCGCGCCGTCGGTGTAGCCGAGGTCGCGCCGCACGGCGGCGCGGTTGACGTAAGGCGAGGGCGAATTGGGATCGAGCTTGATGGCGGCGTCGTAGTCGGCGATCGCCTGGCCGTAATTGCCGCGCGCATACCAGGCATTGCCGCGGTTCTGATAGGCGGGCGCGAAATCGGGCGCGAGCGCGATCGCCTGGTTGAGGTCGGCGATGGCGTGGGCGATGTCGCCGCGGTCGAGATAAGCGAGCCCGCGCAGGGCGTAGGCGACGCCGTCCGGCTTGCCGTGCAGCCGGCCCGAACTCGAGCATGCCGGTGCAGGCGGCGATGCGCTGGTCGGCGAGGCTTCTCGGTCTGGGTGGCGCAGAGTGCGCGCTTCGCTGCGACTGCGCCGTGCGCGGCGCCGCGCAACGGCCAAGATGCGGCGGCCATCGCCGCGAGCGATACGGCTCCCAGCAGCCAGCTGGCCTGGTCCCACGCATGACGCTTACCCACTCACGTCTAACCATAGCGCATCGAAAATACGTGGTCAGCCAACGGCTTGTCCAAGAGTTAGGCCATAAATCATTAATGTGTAGCGAATTGTATGACGTTCAGCCGACCCGCTGATCGGATGTTTCGCGTCGGCGCCGGCAGCCGATCGGCCATTTCCGCGCCGGCGTCGGGCGAAAGTCGCGCGAAAATCAATACCGAAAGCGCCGAGATCGCCGCCACGGCCAGGAAGGCGGGCGGAAAATCGCTGGCCTGCAGCGCGCCGCCGCCCTTGAAGTGTACCGTCAGTTCGACCGCCAGAGCGCCGAGCGCGACGCCAGTCGACACCGCCAATTGCTGGGCGACGCTGACCAGCGCGGTCGCCCGGCTGACCCGGCCGGGTCGACGTCGGCATAGGCGATGGTGTTGATGCTGGTGAATTGCAGCGAGCGGAAAAAGCCGCCGACCAGCAGCAGCAGCACCATGACCGCCACCGGCGTGGCCTGCGTGAAAGCCGGCGCAGACCGCGAGGAAGGCCGACGCTGATCGATGGCGTTGGTCACGAGAATGGTGCGGAAGCCGAAGCGGCGCAGGATGGTCGCCGTCGCCCATTTCATGCCCATGGCGCCGAGCGCGGTGGCAAACGTGATCATGCCGGACTGGAACGGCGTCATGCCGAAGCCGACCTGCAGCATCAGCGGCAGCAAAAACGGCAGCGCGCCGAGGCCGAGCCGGAAGATGAAGCCGCCGGTGCACGCTGGCGAAGAAGGTCGGCACGCGGAACAGCGTCAGATCGAGCGCCGGATTGGCGGTGTGCCGCGCGTGCACCAGATAGGCCGCGATGAAGCAGGCGCCGCCGACGACCAGCGCCGCCACCACCGTCCAGGGCAGGAAATTGAGACCCAGCACCGAGAGGCCGAAGGCGACGCCGGCGATGCCGAGGCCGGCCAGCACCATGCCGACGATGTCGAAGCGCTCATGCGTGCTCGGCGCGCAGGTCCTCGATGTAGCGGGTGGCGAGCACGATGCCGAGGAGGCCGATCGGCACGTTGATGAGGAAGATCCAGTGCCAGGTCGCGTAGGTGGTGATGAAGCCGCCGACCGGCGGCCCGAGCACCGGGCCGATCAGCGCCGGCGTCGTCACCCAGGCCATGGCGCGCGACCAATTCGCGCCGGCTGATCGATGCGCACCAGCACCATGCGGCCGACCGGCGTCATCATGGCGCCGCCCATGCCCTGCACGATGCGGGCGATGACGAAATCGGTGAGCGAACTCGACAGCGCGCAGCCGATCGAGCCGAGCACGAACACGGCGATGGCGGCGCGGAACACCGTGCGCGCGCCGAAGCGGTCGGCGGTCCAGCCGCTCGCCGGGATGAAGATCGCAAGCGACAGCAGGTAAGAGGTGATGGCGAGCTTGAGCGCCAGCGGATTGGTGCCGATATCGGCCGCGATCGCCGGCAACGACGTGGCGATCACGGTCGAATCCATGTTCTCCATGAACAGCGCGACCGCGATGATCAGCGGAACGATGCGGTCAGGGCGCATGGGATAAATAGGCGTGGTGTGCGGCTCAAGGCAGCGCGTCTTGAACAGCAAAGCGGCGGCGGAAGGAAGGCCGATTTGGCAAGGTCATAACAGCCATCCGCGAATGCGCATGCAGGCCGCCGCGACGCGCTGACCACCCCGCCGGTATATTGCCCTAGGAATCGGCGTTCATCCCGTGCTATCGACCCACGCCAACCCAAAAGCGGGCCGTGACGTCGGGCGAGGAACCCCCTCGCGGCAGGCATTTTATCACCCTTCGGCAGCCGGCCTCGTTGTCCTTTTCGGGTGCGACGGAGTTGGCGATGGCCGGACAAAACAACGGAAGCCCGCGCGAAGGGCTCACTTTCGACGACGTGCTGATCAGGCCCGGCCTGTCGGAGGTGCTGCCCGGCCGACGTCGATATCCGCTCCCGCATCACCCGCTCGATCCCGCTCAATATCCCGATCATCGCCTCGGCCATGGACACGGTCACCGAGGCGCAGATGGCGATCGCCATGGCGCAGGCCGGCGGCATCGGCGTCATCCACCGCAATCTCGAGCCGGACAGCCAGGCGGCGCAGGTGCGCCAGGTGAAGAAGTTCGAGTCCGGCATGGTGGTGAACCCGCTCACCATCGAGCCGACCGCGACGCTGCAAGAGGCGCTCGACCTGATGAAGGAGAACCGCATTTCCGGCATCCCGGTGGTCGAGCGCAGCGGCAATCGGCGGGCCGGGCAAGCTGGTCGGCATCCTCACCAACCGCGACGTGCGCTTTGCCACCGATCCGCAGCCAGCGCGTCGCCGAGCTGATGACCAAGGACAAGCTCGTCACCGTGCGCGAGGGCGTCAGCCAGGACGAGGCCAAGCGCCTGCTGCATCAGCACCGCATCGAGAAGCTTCTGGTGGTGGACGGCCAATACCGCTGCGTCGGGCTGATCACCGTCAAGGACATGGAAAAGGCGGTGACCAATCCGAACGCCTGCAAGGACGAGCAGGGCCGCCTGCGCGTCGCCGCCGCCACCACCGTCGGCGACAAAGGCTTTGCCCGCACCGAGGCGCTGATCGCCGCCGGCGTCGATCTGGTCGTGGTCGACACCGCGCACGGCCATTCGCGCTACGTGCTCGACGCCGTCACCCGCATCAAGAAACTGTCGAACGCGGTGCAGGTGGTGGCCGGCAACGTCGCCACCGCCGAAGGCGCCAAGGCGCTGATCGATTGCGGCGCCGACGCCATCAAGGTCGGCATCGGCCCCGGCTCGATCTGCACCACGCGCATCGTCGCCGGCGTCGGCGTGCCGCAGCTCACCGCCATCATGGATGCGGTCGAGGCGGCGAAGAAGGCCGGCATCCCGGTGATCGCCGACGGCGGCATCAAATATTCCGGCGATCTCGCCAAGGCGCTCGCCGCCGGCGCCGACTGTCGCCATGGTCGGCTCGCTGCTCGCCGGCACCGACGAGACGCCGGGCGAGGTGTTTCTCTATCAGGGCCGCTCCTACAAGAGCTATCGCGGCATGGGCTCGGTCGGCGCCATGGCGCGCGGCTCGGCCGACCGCTATTTCCAGCAGGACATCAAGGACGCGCTCAAGCTGGTGCCGGAAGGCGTCGAGGGCCAGGTCGGCTACAAGGGCCCGGTCGCCAACGTGCTGCACCAGCTGGCCGGCGGCTTGCGCGCCGCCATGGGCTATGTCGGCGCGAAGACGCTGGCCGATTTCCACAGCAAGGCGGAGTTCGTGCGCATCTCGGGCGCCGGCCTGCGCGAAAGCCACGTGCACGACGTGACCATCACGCGCGAGAGCCCGAATTATCCGAGCAGGGGCTGAGCCGCGAATGTCCATTCAATTCGTCCTGCTGCCGCTGTTCGTCGAGGTCGCGCTGACGCTTGGCCTGCTGTTCTGGCTGTTCCTGTTGCGCCGCAGCGATTTCGGTCAGCGGCACGGTACACCCATCCAAGATCGCGCTGCGCGAGCCGAACTGGCCGCAGCGCACGCCAGCAGGTCGCCAACGCTTCAGCAACCAGTTCGAATTGCCGGTGCTGTTCTACGTGCTGACGATCCTGGCGATCATCACCCGTCACGCCGACTTCGTCTTCGTCGTGCTGGCCTGGATTTTCGTGATCGGCGCGTCTCGGCCAGGCCTACGTGCACACGACCAGCAACCATGTCATGCGGCGCGGCAGCTGGTACGGCGTCGGCGCACTCGCCGCTGATCGTCATGTGGATCATCTTCGCGGTGCGCATCCTGCTCGGCCTGCCATGACGCCGGCCGCGCGGCTCGCCGCCGCCATCGAGGTTTTCGGCAACTTGGAGAGCGAGCGCCGCCCGGCCGCCGACGCGCTCAAGAGCTGGGGGCTGGCGCATCGCTTTGCCGGCTCGGGCGACCGCGCCGCCATCGCCGGCCTCGTCTACGACGCGCTGCGCCGGCGCGCGTCGAGCGCCTTCCTGATGGGCGCCGAGACGCCGCGCGCGATCCTGCTCGGCATGCTCAAGCGCGAGCGCGGGCTCGACAGCGACGCGATCGCCAAACTGGCGAGCGGCGAGAAATATGCGCCCGAGGCGTTGAGCGACGACGAGCGCAAGCGGCTCGATGCCGCCGACATGGCGGGCGCGCCCGCGCATGTCGCCGGCGATTATCCGGAATGGCTCGATCCGCATTTCGCGCGCGTGTTCGGCGACGCGCGCGCGGAGGAGGGCGCGGCGCTGTCCTCGCGCGCGCCGCTCGATCTGCGCGTCAACACGCTGAAGGCCGACCGCGACAAGGCCGGCGGCGATGCTGTCCGACCTCAAGCCAGAGCCGACGCGCTGGTCGCCCTGGGGCCTGCGCATGCGTCTTGCCGCCGACGCCAAGAGCCCGGCGATCCATGCCGAGCCGGCCTTCCTCAAGGGCATGGTCGAAGTGCAGGACGAAGGCTCGCAGCTGGCCGCGCTGTTTTCGGGCGCCAAGCCGGGCGAGCAGGTGGTCGATCTCTGCGCCGGCGCCGGCGGCAAGACGCTGGCGCTCGCGGCGATGATGGAGAACAAGGGCCAGATCTTCGCCACCGACGACGACAAGCGGCGGCTGGCGCCGATCCACGATCGGCTCAAGCGCTCGGGCGCGCGCAACGTGCAGGTGCGCACGCCGAAATCGGTCGGCGGCGAGATCGCCGATCTGGCCGGCCGCTGCGACCTGGTGCTGATCGACGCGCCCTGCACCGGCACCGGCGCCTGGCGGCGCAATCCCGACGCCAAATGGCGCATGCGGCCCGGCGCGCTTGAGCAGCGGCAGAAGGAACAGGCGGAGATCCTCGACCGCGCCGTGCCGCTTGCTCAAGTCCGGCGGGCGCATCGCCTACGTCACCTGCTCGGTGCTGGACGAGGAGAACGGCGCGCAGGTGCGCGCATTCCTGACGCGCCATCCTGAATTTTCCGTGCAGCCGCCGGCCGAGGTCGCCGAAGGCGCTGGGCGAGAGCGCGCTTCATGTTCACCAAAGCGGCGCGGTTGTCGGCGGAGGGTCTCTTGATGACGCCGCGCACGCACCGACACCGACGGGTTTTTCGTCAGCGTGCTGCGTCACGGCGCTTGAAACTGCGCCGTTAACGCCTCGATTACAGCGAATTCCCCGATTGCGCCGCATTCCCGGCCCAATTTCTCCGCGATGATTTCGTGATCTGACACGCTCGAATTCCCCGCAAGCGAGGTTCCACGACATGCTGGTGGCAAGGCGCGATCCTGTTCATCCCGGCGCGCACCATGCCCCCTTGGCGCATGACATTCGCGGCGGCACGTCCGCGGCTGACCCGCACCGTGGGCATGTTGCAGATCGTCGGCTCGCTGCTGGCGATCCCGGTCGGCCTCGCCAGCGCCTATTCGATCTACCGCGTCAATTTCTCGGTCGAGACGACCTGCCAAAGCCTGCGCGCCAACATCATCTCGATGCTCGACAAGAGCGTCGACGCCGGCACCCGGCGCATGCTGGTGCGGCGCGACGTCGAGACGTTCGAGCAAACCTGCGGCTCGGTCGATCCCGACGCGACCGCGGCGTTCAAATCGCTGCTGGCGACCGAAAAGCCCGCCGTGACGGCAGTGCCTGCGGCACCGGCACGGGTCACCGCGCCGGTCGCGGAGCCGCCGGCGAAGCAGGCGGTGCGCAAGGCCGACGCGCATCCGCAAACCGCCGCCAAAATGCCGGCCGCCGCCTGGCCGAGCGCCGATCGCCGCGAGCCCGACGGGTCGGATACGCAATGGCTCGATGCCGTCCGCCAGGCCCTGGTGACGCATGAAGCGAGCCGCGCCGCCGGTCGAAGCCCGCGTCGCGCCCGCCGAGGCGCCGGTGCTGCGGCCCGCTGCACGCGAGTCGGCTGTGCCGGCTCCGGCGCAAACACCGATGCCTGCGGCGACGCCCGCCGTTGCACCGGTTGTCGCTCCGGCGGCACCCGCGCTGCCGCCGCCCGCCGCCGTCGCAGCGCCAGCCGCGCCCGCGGTCCCGCGCCAGGCCGATGGCGATCATCCGGTGCCGCCGGCGCCATTCCCGATGCAGCCGAGGCGGCCAATGCGGATGCCAACGATCACCGGCCGCGCGTGCGCCGCTGGATCGCGAAAATTCCGCTGGTGGGCAATGTGATCGATAACGGCCTGGAGTAAGCGTCCGCGTCAGCCCGGCTGCCAGCGCGACACTGTGTCCAAGTCGGTCTCGACCTGCCAGCGCCCGCTCTTGCCCGGCTGCGCGCTCGCGCCTCGGCGAGCAGTGCCAGGATATTCGCTGCCGCGGCATGTCGCGGAAGCCCATGTTCGCCCACAGTCGGCCCCATCAGCTTGCCGTCGTTGAAGGGGTAGCCCCAGTGCGCCAGATGCCAGTTGAGCACGGTCATGCCGATGCGCGAGGCATTCGGCTCGCGGGTGAATTGCGATTCGGCGGTGAAGGCGCCGCCGATCGGCGACGCCATAGCCGCCGGCGACCAGTTCGCCCGCCTTGTTCCACACCTCGAACGAATGCGCGTGGCCGGCGTCGTAGGCCTCGGCATAGACGCGCATGATGCGCGGCGTGATCCAGGTGAGGTGCCAGCGGCCCTCGCGGCGTCCGGCGCAGCCGCGATCACGCGCTTCGAAGTCGCGGTCGAAGGTCACGCGTGTAGTGGCCCTGCCGCATCTGCCGGCGCAGGTTGTTCGAGATGTGGAAATTCTTGAACAACAGCACCGAGCGCTGCGGCGGCGACCACCATTTCAGCGGCGCGATATGCGCGAGCGGATAAAGCCCGCGGCGGTAGGCGGCGAGCAGCGTCGGCAGCGACAGATCGTGCACGATGCCGGCAAGGCCCGGCGGGTTGGCCAGCGCGCGCTCGGGGTCGGGCAGGGCGTAGTCGGGCGCCAGCAACTCGTGCGAAGCACAGCCGCGCGAGGTTCGGCAGCCCGGCAATGCGCTTCGGGCATCAGCGCCCAGGCCAGCGCCCAGCGCCCAGCGCTCGGCCATGTCGGCGAGGCTCTCGCGAAACAGCGCCGCGCGCCGGTCGGCGGCGCGGCGCTGCGGCAAGCGCCATATGGTCGGCGTGGTAGGCCAAAAGCCGGTCCCCAAACGTGTGGAAATGGCGAATTTATTCGCTCCTTTCTCTCACGGGCGGGCTAATGGAGGGTTATCTGAATGGCTCGAAATCTGGCGTAGTTAACCGGAGCCTGACGCCGCCTTGACGCTAAGCGCCGCTCAACCCCACAAAGCCGCCTCGAATGGAGCCGATTCCGGCGCCGTTCGCGGCCAAGCCGCCTATGCACGACAAGGTTCTGATCGTCGATTTCGGCTCGCAGGTCACCCAGCTGATCGCGCGGCGGGTGCGCGAGGAAAAGGTCTATTGCGAGATCGTGCCCTACCAGAAGGCGGAAGAGGCCTTCCGCGCGATGAAGCCGAAGGCGGTGATCCTGTCCGGCGGGCCGGCCTCGGTGCTCGACAAGGACGCGCCGCTCGCGCCCAAGGCGATCTATGACGCCGGCGTGCCGGTGCTCGGCATCTGCTACGGCGAGCAGGCGATGGCGCAGCAGCTCGGCGGCAAGGTCGAGGGCGGGCATCACCGCGAATTCGGCCGCGCCGAAGTCGAGGTCATCGCCGACAGCCCGATGTTCGAAGGCGTCTGGACAAAGGGCGAGAAATATCCGGTCTGGATGAGCCACGGCGACCGGGTGACCAAGCTGCCGGACGGCTTCAAGGTGCTCGGCATCTCGCCCAATGCGCCGATCTCCATCATCGGCGACGACGCGCGCAAATTCTACGCCACGCAATTCCATCTCGAGGTCGATGCACACGCCGCACGGCGCGGCGCTGCTGCGCAATTTCGTGCGCAAGATCGCGGGCTTGTCCGGCGACTGGACCATGCGCGCCTTCAAGGACGAGGCGATCGAGAAAATCCGCAAGCAGGTCGGCAAGGGCAAGGTGATCTGCGGGCTGTCCGGCGGCGTCGACTCGGCGGTCGCCGCGGTGCTGATCCACGAGGCGATCGGCGAGCAGCTCACCTGCGTGTTCGTCGATCACGGCCTGCTGCGGCTCGCCGAAGGCGCAGAAGGTCGTGGCGCTGTTCCGCGACAGCTACAACATCCCGCTGGTGCACGTGAACGCCGAGCGACACGTTCCTCAAGGCGCTCGCCGGCGTCGAGGACCCCGAGCAGAAGCGCAAGACCATCGGCAAATTGTTCATCGACGTGTTCGACGCCGAGGCAAAGAAGATCGGCGGCGCGCGATTTCCTGGCGCAAGGCACGCTCTACCCGGACGTGATCGAGAGCGTGTCGTTCACCGGCGGGCCCTCGGTGACCATCAAGTCGCACCACAATGTCGGCGGCCTGCCCGAGCGCATGAAGATGAAGCTGGTCGAGCCGTTGCGCGAACTGTTCAAGGACGAGGTGCGCGCGCTCGGCCGCGAGCTGGGCCTGCCGGAGGCCTTCGTCGGCCGCCATCCGTTCCCGGGGCCGGGGCTGGCCATCCGCATTCCCGGCGCGATCACGCGCGAGAAGCTCGACATCCTGCGGCTGGCCGACGAAATCTACATCGAGGAAATCCGCCGCGCCGGCCTCTACGACGACATCTGGCAGGCCTTTGCCGTGCTGCTGCCGGTGAAGACCGTCGGCGTCATGGGCGACGGCCGCACCTACGATTACGTGGTCGGCCTGCGCGCGGTGACCTCGACCGACGGCATGACCGCGGATTTCTATCCGTTCGACATGAAATTCATCGGCCACGTGGCGACCCGCATCATCAACGAGGTCAAGGGCGTCAACCGCGTGGTCTACGACGTGACCACAAGCCGCCGGGGACGATTGAGTGGGAGTGAGCTATTGGGGGATATGGCGACTAGCATATCGCTTCTCACCGGCGCTATCTCCCTGCCATGCCATAGGATCGTTCGTCGGCTCAAATTCGAACTCGATACCCTCTCGGTTGCTCGCCAATTCACCATCTGCGTTTCGTGGCTGCCTGGCTTGCTTCTTCCAGCTTTTGATTTTTCCCTGGAGATAAGAAGGTTCGGCCTTCGCTGTGTGTAGCGCTACCAGAGAGCCGTACTTCACCGCTGCTTCGGCGTGAACGTCATCCACGACCCATGTACCAGTACGCCTAAATCCCGACGCGTTTCTTCCCATCTCTGAATTCCTCAGGGCAAACGAAATGAAATTCGGAGACATACTAACCAGCGCGATTGATGCGGGCTTTTTCGGACGGCGGCTTCTTCTTAGGTTTTCGTCTTTCAAGTTCAGCATCGCATAAGGCGATAAGGTCGTTGACGGCCTGCCTTGAAGCCCGCTCACGTACCCTCTTGACCTCTTCGAGTGGTCCATTTAGCGATTTGGTCTGGCGTAAAACTCGGTATTTTCATCTGAGACAACTCGTTCGTGAAGTTCGGAGAAGATAATGCCGACCACCATCTACGGCATCAAGAACTGCGACACCATGAAGAAGGCGCGCGCCTGGCTGGATAAGCACGGCGTCGACTACGCCTTCCATGACTACAAGACCGCCGGCATCGAGCGCGCCAAGCTTGAAGGCTGGGCGAAGAAAGCCGGCTGGGAGACGCTGCTCAACCGCGCCGGCACCACATTCAAGAAATTGCCCGACAAGGACAAAGACAGCGTCACCGAGAAGAAGGCCATCGCGCTGATGCTGGCGCAGCCGTCGATGATCAAGCGGCCGGTGCTGGAATTGCCTGGCGGCAAGCTTCTGGTCGGCTTTAAGCCCGAGGAGTATGCTGCCTCAGTAAAATGACGTGGCGGTTCCGATTTCATTCCGTTCATTCCCGCGAAAGCGGGAATCCAGAGTGGCACGGCAGTGAATTTGCAGTCCTGGGCCCCCGCTTTCGCGGGGACGAACGGGGAATCGGAGGCGGCGATGAAAATCTACAAAAAGCGCGATTTCCCCGTCTCAGACATCCGCCGCTTTCTCGAGTCGGGGCCGGTGGTGCTGGTCTCCTCGGCCGTGGAAGGGCGAGCGCAACATCATGACCATGGGCTGGCACATGGTGATGGAATTCGTGCCCTCGCTGGTTGCTTGCCTCATCTCCAGCGGCAATCACAGCTATGAGTTGGTCAGCCGCAGCAAGGAGTGCGTCATCAATATTCCGACCATCGAGCTTGCGCCCATCGTCGCCAAGATCGGCAACTGCTCGGGCGCCGCGGTCGACAAGTTCAAAACATTCAAGCTGACCGCCGTCGACGCCGATGAGGTGAAGGCGCCGCTGATCGCGGAGTGCTACGCCAATCTCGAATGCAGGCTGGTCGACGGCCGACTACGCGACAAATACAACGTCTTCATCTTCGAGGTGGTCAAGGCGCACGCACCCGCCGCGCCGAAGTACCCCAAGACCATCCATTACCGCGGCGACGGCATGTTTATGGTCGCCGGCCGCTCGCTCAATCTGCGCCGGTATTTCCGCCTTGGGATGCTGTGAAGCGCCGGCATCGATCTGCTAAATACGCGCGATGAGCAAGCCACAAGTCATCGTCGTCGGCGGCGGCCCGGTCGGGGCGGCGCTCGCGCTCGACCTCGGTCTGCGCGGCGTCTCCTGCGTCGTCGTCGAAAGCCGGACCAGCCTCGCCAACATCCCGAAGGGGCAGGGGCTGACCCAGCGCACGCTCGAGCATTTCTATTTCTGGGGGCTCGACGAGGCGCTGCGCGCCGCGCGTCTGATGCCGGCCGGCTATCCGATCGGCGAAATCACCGCCTACGGCAATCTCGCGAGCGAATACTGGCAAGCGCCGGCCGGCCGCGAAGTGGTGGGCGATTTCTTCTTTCAAAAGCAGGAGCGCCTGCCGCAGTACTGCATGGAGGCGGTGCTGCGGCGGAAATTGGCAACCTTGTCGAATGTCGAGATGCGGCTTGGCGTCACCGCGACCGCGGTGGCGCAGTCGAACGACGGCGTTTCGGCCACCGTGATCAACGAACGCGGCGATACCGAAACGCTGGAGGCCGACTATCTGGTCGGCTGCGACGGCGGCCATTCGATGGTGCGCGAGGCCGCCGGCATCGCGCGCAGCGGCACCGATTTCGATCAGGTCATGGTGCTCGTCGTCTTCCGCTCGCGCGAGCTGCACGAGAAGCTCGAGCGTTTTCCGGGGCGTTCGACCTATCGCGTCATGCACCCGGACCTGCACGGTTACTGGAAATTCTTCGGGCGCGTCGACGTCGGCGAGCACTTCTTCTTCCACGCCCCGGTGCCGCCCGAGGCGCCGCGCAGCGATTTCGATTTCAGCGGGCCGCTGTTCGACGCCGCCGGCTTTGCCTTCGCCTTCGAGGTCGAGCACGCCGGCTTTTGGGAGTTGCGCAATGCGGTTGCCGCGAGCTTCCGGAACGGCCGCATCTTCATTGCCGGCGATGCCGCGCACAGCCATCCGCCTTACGGCGGCTATGGTCTCAACAACGGCCTGGAAGACGCGGTCAATCTGAGCTGGAAGCTCGCCGCGCAGTTTGCCGGCTGGGGCGGCAGCCGGCTGCTCGACAGCTATTCGCTGGAGCGCGCGCCGGTGTTTCGCGATGTCGCCGAGGACTTCATTGCCGCGCGCATTCGCGAAGACGATGCGTTTCTCACCCGCTACAATCCGGCGCGCGACCGCGCCGAGTTCGAAGCCGCCTGGAACGCGCGCCAAACCGATGTCGGCTCGCGCCGCAAGGCCTACGAGCCGAGCTACGAGGGCTCGCCGATTGTGTTCGGGCCGCCCGGCGGCAAGACGACGGCGCACGGCGTGCATAGCCTGAAGGCCCGCGCCGGCCATCACCTGTCGCCGCAGCTTCTGTCGAATGGGCGCAATGTGTTCGAGGCGCTTGGCCGGGGCTTTACGTTGTTGGCGCTGGGCGCGGACGCAGGCGCGTTCGAGCGGGCGGCGCGGGCGCGGCAGGTTCCGCTCAAAATCGTGCGTGACAGCGGCGCCGCGGCGCGGGAAAACTACGGCGCGTCCCTGATCCTGGTGCGGCCCGATCAACATGTCGCCTGGGCGGGCGACACGGCACCGGATGCCGCGGCGATCATGCAGAGGGTGATTGGTCAATGACAATGCGCAAGCTTGCGATGGTCGGTATGGCGGTCGGCTTGGCGCTCATGATCGGCGTGGTTGCGCGGGCCGCGGATTATCCGACGCATCCGATCAAGCTCATCGTTCCGACCGCGCCGGGCGGCATCAACGACATCGTCGCGCGGCTGATCCAACCGGGGCTGACAGAGGCGTTGAAGCAGCCGATCGTGATCGAGAACAAGACCGGGGCCAACAATATCATCGGCACTGAGTTCGTCGCGAAATCGGCGCCGGACGGCTACACGCTCGTCGTCGTGCCCGCCTCGCATTCCGTCAATCCGGCGGTGCGGACCAATATGCCCTTCAACACCGAGAAGGACCTCGCGCCGATCATTCTGGTCGGCAAGAATGCGATGCTGTTCCTGGTCAATCCGAAAGTACTGGCAAAAACGTTGCGCGAGTTCGCCGCGCTCGCCAAAGCGAGCCCGAACAAATTTTCCTTTGCGACGCCCGGAATGGCGAGCCAGTCGCACCTCGTCATCTCGCAATGGGACAACATGGCCGGCGTCGAGGTGACCCATATTCCCTATCGCGGCGGCGCGCCCGCGACCCTGGCGACGATCTCCGGCGAAACGCAGTTCACCGTGATGTCGAGCCTGCTCGCCGCGCCGCAGGTCGAGGCGGGAAAGTTGCGCGCGCTGGCGATCGGCAGCCTTAAGCGCGATCCACACTTCCCGGACGTGCCGACCATGAGCGAAGCGGGCTACCCGGGCGTCGAGGCGGTGACCTGGGTCGGCCTTTTCGCGCCGGCGGGGACGCCGCGTGAGATCGTGGTGCGGCTCAATACGGAAATCGACCGCATCATCCATGAACCCGACACCGCGGCGAAACTCGACAAGCAGGGCATCGTGGTCGCCGGCGGTCCGCCGGAAGTCCTCGGCCGCCTGGTCGGCGAGGAGATCAAGCGTTGGACCGCCGTTGCGCGGCAAAATCACATCAGCGTTGGGCGCTAGGCGCCCCTTGATTAGGCCCGCTTTCCCTGCCACATGCGCGCCATGAACAAGCCGCTCGCCGCAGCCGATTCGATCCCGCTGACGCCGCTCGCGGCGGAAGTCGAGCGCCGGCGCACCTTTGCCATCATCTCGCACCCCGACGCCGGCAAGACCACGCTGACCGAGAAGCTGCTTGCTGTTCGGCGGCGCCATCAATCTCGCCGGCCAGGTCAAGGCCAAGCGCGACCGCCGCGCCACCCGCTCGGACTGGATGGCGATCGAGCGCGAGCGCGGCATCTCGGTGGTCACCTCGGTGATGACCTTCGATTACGACGGCCGCGTGTTCAATCTGCTCGACACGCCGGGCCACGAGGACTTTTCCGAAGACACCTACCGCACGCTCACGGCGGTCGACTCGCGCGGTGATGGTGATCGACGCCGCCAAGGGCATCGAGGCGCGCACGCGCAAGCTGTTCGAGGTGTGCCGGCTGCGCGATATTCCGATCATTACCTTCATCAACAAGATGGACCGCGAGAGCCGCGATCCGTTCGAGCTGCTCGACGAGATCGAAAAGACGCTGGCGCTCGACACCGCGCCGATGACCTGGCCGATCGGACGCGGCCGCGATTTCGCCGGCACCTACGATATCGCGAGCGGCGAGATGCGGCTGCTGAGCGACGACGGCAAGACCGCCGCGCTCGCAGCCGCTCGATCTCGCGGCGCTTGCAGCGAAAAACCCGCATGCTCGATGCCAAGGCCATCGGCGAAGAACTGGCGCTGGTCAAGGATGCCTGCCGGCGTTTCGATTTCGACGCTTTCCGCGAGGGCCATCTGACGCCGGTGTTCTTCGGCTCGGCGCTGAAGAATTTCGGCGTCAAGGATCTGCTCGACGCGCTCGCCGAGTTCGCGCCGCCGCCGCGCGCGCAGGTATCCAACAAGCGCACCATCGACGCGCACGAGAGCGCCATGACCGCCTTCGTCTTCAAGATCCAGGCCAACATGGATCCCAACCACCGCGACCGCATCGCCTTCGCGCGGCTGTGCTCGGGCAAGCTGCGCCGCGGCATGAAGGCGAAGCTGGTGCGCACCGGAAAGCCGATCACGCTGTCGGCGCCGCAGTTCTTTTTCGCGCAGGACCGCTCGCTCGCCGATGAGGCCTATGCCGGCGACGTGGTCGGCATTCCCAACCACGGCACGCTGCGCATCGGCGATACGCTGACCGAGGGCGAGGAGATCGCCTTCCTCGGCGTGCCGAACTTCGCGCCGGAAATCCTGCGCCGGGTCAAGCTCGGCGATCCGATGAAGGCGAAGAAGCTGAAAGAGGCGCTGCAGCAGATGGCGGAAGAGGGCGTGGTGCAGGTGTTCCGCCCGCTCGACGGCGCGCCGGCGATGGTCGGCGTGGTCGGACCGTTGCAGCTCGACGTGCTTGAAAGTGCGGCTCGCCGACGAATACGGCCTCGACATCGGCTACGAGACGCCGGAGTTCCAACTGGCGCGCTGGATTTCCTGTGCCGACGGCAAAAAACTCGACGATTTCGTGCAGGCGAATTATTCGAGCGTCGCCGAGGATCTCGACGGCGACCGCGTGTTCATGGCGCGCAACCAGTTCATCCTCGACTACACCGCCGAGCGCGCGCCGGGCGTCGTGTTCAGCGACATCAAGGATGTGAAGAAAGCGGCGTAATGGTTGGCGGCGCCCGGTCTTTGAAATACGCAACACGCCGCATCGTTCAATGCATGCGATCAGCGGAACTCACGACGGGTCCGCATTTCAGCCTCTTTCCGGGCCGATTTGGGGCAGGGGCGACAAAGAATATGGATGGCTCTGTCATGAAAAAGTTTGCATTACCCGTGCTCGCTGCGTCGTTGTTCGGATTTGCTGTCGCGGCGCCGGCGCGCGCGGACGTCGAAGCCGGCATGCTGACCTGCCGCAGCGCGCACGCGTCAAACTTTGTCGTCGTGTCGGCGCAGACATTCGATTGCGTCTTCGCGCCGGCCGCGGGCGGTCCGCCGCAGCGCTATGAAGCCACGATCCATCGCTTCGGCGCTCAGATCGGCGTCAGTGAAGATGCCCAGCTGGGCTGGGCCGTGTTTGCGGCGACGCCGCGCGCGCGTCCGGGCGCGCTCGCCGGTGGCTACGGCGGTGTGTCCGCCGGAGCCACGGTCGGGATCGGAGGCAACGCCAATGGCTTGGTCGGTGGGCTCGACAATTCATTCGCTCTGCAGCCGGTGAGGCGGCCAGACCGGCCTCAACGTGGTTGCGACCGTCACCTCGCTTGATCTTCAATCCGTCGCGCCCGAGCGCCATTATCGGCATCGTCGCCACCACCGCCGATAGGACGTCCTCCGCGTCGAAGCGAAAGACGATCACGCCGCCCGGCTCGACCGGGCGGTTTGATTCTCAGCGGCCATCTCGGCTTGCCCGGCGCCGCTAGTTGATCTTGATCGCAGCGGCCTTGATCACCGGCGCCCAGCGTGCGATCTCGCCGTCGAGCTGCGCGCGGAATTGCTCGGGCGTCGAGCCAGCCGGCTCCATCAATTGCGCGGCGAGCTTGTCGCGCACCGCGGGCTCGCGGATTATCGCGACCACATCTTTGTTGATGGCGTCGATGATCGCCTTGGGCGTGGCGCCCGGCGCGATCAGGCCATTCCAGGCGTCGGCCTCGACGTCGATGCCGCTTTCTTTCAGCGTCGGCACGTCCGGTAGATAGAGCGAGCGCTTGGCCGTCGACACCGCCAGCATCTTGACCTTGCCGGCCTTGGCCTGCGGCGTCACCGAAATCGCCGGCAGGCAGGCCATCTGTGCGTCGCCGCGGATCACCGCGGTGATCGCCTGCGGCGAGCTCGGATAGGGCACGTGCACCAGTCTGGTGCCGGATTTTATGGCGATCGCCTCCATGGCGAGATGCGACAGCGAGCCGTTGCCGATCGAAGCGAAATTGTATTTGCCGGGATTGGATTTGAGCAGTGCCACCAGCTCGCCGACCGTGTTGACCTTCAGTTCCGGATTGACCGCGAGCACGCTCGGCTGCGTCACCAACTGGGTGATCGGCGCGATGTCCTTCCTCGGATCGTAGGGCAGTTGCGAAAACAGCAGCGTGTTGATGGCGAGCGGCCCGCCGATGCTAATGCCGATAGTGGCGCCGTCGGGTGCCGCCTTGGCCACTGCGTCGGTCGCGATATTGCCGCTGGCGCCCGGCTTGTTCTCGACCAGGAACGTGCTGCCCGGATATTTCTTCGACAGGCCGTCGGCGACGATGCGCGCCACGATATCGGGCGTCGAGCCGGCGCCGAACGGAACCAGAATACGCACGGTTTTGGCCGGCCAATCCTGAGCGAGGCCTGGCGCGGCGGCGCACAGCAAAGCGGCCGCGAGAGCGAGACGTTTGAGCGTGGCGCGCCACTGCGCGACAGGCGTGGTCATGCGATTTCGGCAGGTCAGTTGCATTGGCCGGTACTATCCTTTACTGCGGCGACTGTAATCGGCATGCGCAACCGGGGTAAAGTGCGTCATGGGCCTGGGTATCTTCATCCTTGGATTGGTGGTATTTTTCGCCACCCACATCTTCGTCACGTTCCGCGCCGCACGCGCGCGACGCGATCGCGACGCTGGGTCTCAACGGCTATCGCGCGCTGTTCGCCCTGGTGTCGATCGCCGGCCTCGCGCTGATCGTCTGGGGCTTCGGGCAATATCGCGCCCATGGCTGGATCCAGGTCTGGTCGCCGCCGGCCTTCATGCGCCACATCACCGTCGGCCTGATGCTGTTCGCGGTATTTTCTTCACCGCCGCCTTCATCCCCAGCCACATCAAGACGAAGCTCAAGCATCCGATGCTGGCCGGCGTGAAGACCTGGGCGCTGGCGCATCTGTTGTCGAACGGCGATCTCGGCTCGATCCTGCTGTTCGGATCGTTCCTGGCCTGGGGCGTCTATGCCCGCATCGCCGCCAAGCGGCGCGGCGATCTCGGCGCGGCGACCGCGCCCGCCGGCTGGACCAATGACATCATCGTCGTGGTGCATCGGCATCGTCATCTATCTCGCGCTCGGCTACGCCTTCCATCCGATGGTCATCGGCGTGCCGGTGTTCGGGAGGTAGCAGCCGTGTCTGTGCAAGACGAGATCAAGCGGCTCACCGCGCCGGATATTTTCGCCCGCAAGGGCGGCGAGCCGATCGTGTGCCTGACCTCCTATCACGCGCACACCGCGCGGCTGGTCGACAAATATTGCGACGTCATCCTGGTCGGCGACTCGCTCGGCATGGTGATGCACGGGCTGGAAACCACCGTGCCGGTCACGCTCGAGATGATGATCCTGCAGGGCCATGCGGTGATGCGCGGCTCCAAGCGCGCGCTGGTCGTCGTCGACATGCCGTTCGGCTCCTACGAGGCGTCGAAGGAGCAGGCCTTCATGAACGCCGCGCGCGTGCTGAAGGAAACCGGCTGCGGCGCCATCAAGGTCGAAGGCGGCAGGCGCATGGCCGAGACCATCGCCTTCCTGGTCGAGCGCGGCGTGCCGGTGATGGCGCCATGTCGGCCTCACGCCGCAGTCGATCAACACCATCGGCTCGTTCCGCGCGCAAGGGCGCGAGGAGGCCGACTGGGCGCGCATCGAGCAGGACACGCATTGCGGTCGGCGAGGCCGGCGCCTTCTCGGTGGTGATCGAGGCGGTGGCCGAGCCGCTGGCGCGCAAGCTCACCGCGGCGGTGCGCGATCCCGACCATCGGCATCGGCGCGAGCGCCGCCTGCGACGGGCAGATCCTGGTGCTGGAGGACATGCTCGGGCTGTCGCCGCGGGTGCCGAAATTCGTCAAGCGCTATGGCGATCTCGGCCCCGGCATCGAAAAGGCGGTGGCCGATTATGCCGCCGACGTGCGCACGCGCGCCTTCCCCGGCCCCGAGCACGTCTATCCGATGAAGGCCAAGAAGGCCTAGGGCGATTGGCGCTAAAGCCCTGAAATCTTAACGATTGTCCGGCGCAAGCTTTGCCTTGGACCCGCCACATCGCTAGGTTACGGTCGCAATCCGGCCCGGGGGACGGGCGCTAATCGCGGCGGTGGAGTAGTTCGTGGCCGATATTTTTCACGAAGTTGACGAGGAAGTCCGGCGCGAACAGCTGCAAGAAGCTGTGGGATCGCTACAGCATCTACATCATCGCGCTCGCCGTCCTGATCGTCGCCGGCGATCGGCGGCTGGCGCGGCTATGAATAGTGGGAAGCCAAGAAAGCCGCCGCCGCCGGCGCCGCATTCGAGGCCGCGCTCAGCCTTGAGCGAGCAGGGCAAGCACGCCGAGGCCGAGGCCGCCTTCGCCAAGATCGCCGCCGCAGGCGCCGGCCGGCTATCGCATGCTGGCGCGCTTGCGCGCCGCCGCCGAACTCGCGCAGACCAAGCCGGCCGATGCGGTCAAGGCCTATGACGATCTCGCCGCCGATCGCTCGCTCGGGCCGACCTTGCAGGACCTCGCCGCCGTGCGCGCCGGCATGCTGCTGGTGGACACCGCGCTCGCTTGCCGACATGCAGCGCCGGCTCGATCCGCTCGCCGAGCCTGGCCGCACCTTCCGTCACACCGCGCGCGAATTGCTGGCGCTGTCGGCCTGGCGCAATCACGATTTCGCCGCCGCGCGCCGCTACATCGACATGATCGCGAGCGATGGCGAAACGCCGCCGGGCACCCGCGCGCGCGTCGACGTGCTCTCGGCGCTGATCGCGGCCGACGGCGGTAAGAGCTGAGGGTTATTGCATGCGCCGCATGCATCGCATCGTGTTGTTGATCGCCGGACTGCTTGCGCTGGCGCCGGTGCTCGCCGGCTGCGCGGACTTCGACATGGACAAGCTCGACGTTTTCGATCTCAACGAGAAGAAGAAGCTGCCGGGCGAACGCAAGGAGGTGTTCCCGGACGGCGTGCCGGGCGTCACGCAAGGCATTCCGCCGGAATATCTGAAGGGCAATCAGCAGCAGGCCGACACCGCGCTGACGCCGGATGCCGCGGCGCCGCCGCCCGCTGGCGCGAACCCGCCGCCGGCGAGCAAAGACCGCGGCGATCGAGCCGGCGGAGAGCCGAAGCCCAAACCGAAAGCGCAAGCCGAAGCCGCGCGACGGCGAAGCCGGCGCCCACCCAGCGTCACCGTTCAGCCGGCGGCCACAGGGTCAAGGCAGCGGCAGCAGAAGCTCGCACCGTGGCCGGGCACCGCGCCGCGGCAGCAGCCGGCCGCCCGCGCAAAGCAACGATCCGTGGCTGAGCGCGCCGCCGCCGCCCGGCACGTTCTCGCGCTGATCCTTCTTGCACGCCTTGCCTCGTCGCGGCAGAGCGGGACAGAAACTGCCCAATGAGCTTCACCGTCGCCATCGTCGGCCGGCCCAATGTCGGCAAATCGACGCTGTTCAACCGGCTGGTCGGCCGGCGCGTCGCGCTGGTCGACGACCGCCCGGGCGTGACGCGCGACCGCCGCGAAGGCGAGGGCCGGCTCGGCGATCTCGATTTCACCGTGATCGACACCGCGGGCCTCGAGGAGTCCGCGCCCGAGAGCCTTACCGGCCGCATGCGGGCGCAGACCGAGACCGCGATCGGGCAGGCCGACGCGATCTTCTTCATGATCGACGCGCGCGCCGGTCCGACCGCCGGTCGACCGCGTCTTTGCCGAACTGGTGCGCAAATCCGGCAAGCCGGCGGTGCTGATCGCCAACAAGATGGAAGGCACCGCCGGCGAGGCGGGGCGGCTCGACGCCTATGCGCTCGGCCTCGGCGACCCGGTGGCGATTTCCGCCGAGCACAACGAGGGCCTGGCCGATCTCTACGACGCGCTGCGCGCTGCGTTGCCGGAACAGACCGCGCGGCAGAGCGAACGAGCAGCCGAGGCCGTCCGGTCCGCATCCGATCCGCGTCGCCATTGTCGGGCGGCCGAACGCCGGCAAATCGACGCTGGTCAACCGGCTGATCGGCGAGGAGCGCCTGCTGACCGCGCCGGAGGCGGGCACCACGCGTGACGCCATCGCCGTCGATCTCGATTGGCACGGGCAGAAATTCCGCATCCACGACACCGCCGGCTTGCGCCGCCGCTCGCGCGTCGACGAGAAGCTGGAGAAGCTATCGGTCGCCGACGCGCTCAACGCCGTGCGCTTTGCCGAGGTCGTGGTCGTGCTGCTCGACGTCGAGAACGCGTTCGAGGAGCAGGATCAGCGCATCGCCGACCTGGTCGAGCAGGAAGGCCGCGCCATCGTCATCGCGGTCAACAAATGGGACCTGAAGGAAAAGACCGCCGGCGCCATCGGCAAGCTGCGCGAGCAGGCCGACGAGAAGCTCAAGCAGATGAAGGGCGTGCCGCTGGTGGCGGTGTCGGCCATGACCGGCGAGGGCCTCGACCGGCTGATGCAGGCGATCGTCGACGCCTACGCGGTGTGGAACAAGCGCATGCCGACGAGCGCGCTCAATCGCTGGTTCGAGGCAACGGTCGAATCGCATCCGCCGCCGGCGGTGTCGGGGCGCCGGCTGCGGCTCAACTACATCACGCAGGCGAAAAGCGCGGCCGCCGAGCTTCGTCGTGTTCTGCACGCGCGCCGACGCGCTGCCCGACGCCTACAAGCGCTATCTGTTGAATTCGCTGCGCGAGACCTTCGAGCTTCCGGGCACGCCGATCCGCCTGACGCTGCGCGAGAAGGACAACCCGTTCAAGGGCCGCGCCAAGCGCAAGCACTAAGAGCGTTTGTTCGTTCGCTCGACGCCGGGCATTTCCAGCTTGGTGCGGCGCGGCCTTAGCCGCGGTTCGACGAGGCGATATTTGATCGTCAGCATGCGCGTCTCCCCGAACCCTGAACGGCTCGATCAACGCGGCAGACGCGCAAAATGTTCCATTTGGGGCCGGCTTACGACGGCTGGTGGAAGTCGAGAAATTTTCCGGCGCGGAAGTCGTAAATCTTGCCGCTCTCCATGCAAGCGGGCAGGCACAGCGGCATGATCGCCTTGGCGATTTGCTCGGGCGTCGGCAGCGTCAGCGGATCGATGCCGGGGAAGGCGGTGGCATACATGCGGGTGCGGGTCGGCCCCGGGCGAAAAGAGGTTGGCGCAAACCTTCGTCACAGCGCACTCCGCCGCATAGGCGCGGATCATCGCATCGAGCGCGGCTTTGCTTGCGGCATAGGCGCCGAAATAGGCGCGTCCCAGATAGGCGACGGCGGAGGTGATGAATACGGCGCGGCCGGCGGCGGCCTGCTTGAGCAGCGGGTCCATGGTGCGGATGAGCTGCCAGTTGGCGGTGACGTTGACCGCGAACAGATTGTCCCAGTCCTTGGGCTCGATATGGCCGAGCGGCGTCGGCACGCCGAGCACGCCGGCATTGCCGACCAAGACGTCGAGGCGGCCGTAACGCTCGTTGAGCGCGAGCGCGAGCCGGGCGATGCCGTCCGAATCCTTCACATCGAGCGGCACCAGCGTTGCCGTGCCGCCGTCGGCCTTGATCTTGTCATCGAGCTCTTCCAGCCCGCCGACCGTGCGCGCCACCGCCACCACATGCGCGCCGGCCTGCGCCAGTTCGAGCGCCAGCGCCGCGCCAATACCGCGCGAGGCGCCGGTGACCAGCGCGATACTGTCGGACAGGGGTCGGGACATGTGTTGCGTCAGCTCGGTGGGCCTTCCGGCAGCTTGATGCCGAGTTCCGCGACGGTACGCAACACCTGCGAGGGCAAATAAGTTCTTGCAGGAATTTGCTGCGTGACATAACTCTTAAGGCCGGCGGTATGAAAAGCTGGATCTTTCAGATCGCTTCCGCCAACAGCGACAATTGCCGCGGGCTTGCTTCCTGCGCGCCGAGGTCGGTGAGCGCGGTCGGATAGTCGCCGGTGAAGCAGTGATCGGTGAATTGCGGCCGCGCCGCGTCGCGGCCGGGCAGGCCCATGGCGCGGTAGATGCCCTCGACCGACAGGAAGGCGAGCGAATCCGCGCCGATGAACTGCCGCATGCCCTCGAGGTCGTGGGTGGCGGCGAGCAGCTTGTCGCGCTCGGGCGTGTCGATGCCGTAATAGTCGGGGTGCGTGATCGGCGGCGAGGCGATGCGGAAATGCACCTCCTTGGCGCCGGCGTCGCGCATCATCTGCACGATCTTGCGCGAGGTGGTGCCGCGCACGATGGAGTCGTCGACCAGCACGATGCGCTTGCCTGCGACCACCGACGCGGTTGGCGGAATGTTTCAGCCGCACGCCCTGGTCGCGGATCGACTGCGTCGGCTGGATGAAGGTGCGGCCGACATAATGGTTGCGGATGATGCCGAGTTCGAAGGGGATGCCGGACTGCTGGGCGTAGCCGAGCGCGGCCGGCACGCCTGAATCCGGCACCGGCACGATGACGTCGGCGGGCGCCGGCGCTTCATTCGCGAGCTGGGCGCCCATCGATTTGCGCACGTCGTAGACGTGGCGGCCGCCGACGATGGAATCCGGCCGCGAGAAATAGATGTATTCGAAGATGCAGGGCCGCGCCGCCATCGGCGGGAACGGCTTGTGCGACTGCGCGCCGTCCTCGTCGAACACCACGACCTCGCCGTTCTCGACGTCGCGCACGTATTTGGCGCCGATGATGTCGAGCGCGCAGGTCTCCGAGGCCAGGATCGGGCAGCCGTCGAGGGTGCCGATGACCAGCGGGCGGATGCCGAGCGGATCGCGCGCGCCGACCAGCTTCTTGTTGGTCAGCCCGACGAAGGCATAGGCGCCTTCGAGCTGGCGCAGGCCCTCGACGAAGCGGTCGACGAAACGGTTGCGGCGCGCGCGCGCCACCAGATGCAGGATCACCTCGGTGTCGGTGGTCGACTGCATCATGGCGCCTTCGTGCACCAGGGCTTTGCGCAAGGCGATGCCGTTGGTCAGGTTGCCGTTGTGGCCGATGGCGAAGCCGCCGCCTTCCAGTTCGGCGAACAGCGGCTGCACGTTGCGCAGCACCGTCTCGCCGGTGGTCGAATAGCGCACATGGCCGATGGCCGCGGTGCCGGGCAGGCGGTCGATCACGTCTCGGCGGGCAAAGGCGTCGCTGACCAGGCCGAGGCGGCGTTCGGAGTGGAAACGCTTGCCGTCGAAGGAGACGATGCCGGCGGCTTCCTGGCCGCGGTGCTGCAGCGCGTGCAGGCCGAGCGCGGTGATGGCGGCGGCGTCGGGATGGCCGAAGATGCCGAACACGCCGCATTCTTCGCGTAACCGGTCGGCATCCGGATCGAATTCGGTGTCTGCCGTCGGCACGAGGTCTTGCGGCTTTTGCTGCATCGCTATCGGGTTCCGGTCCGTGGGGCCTGCGGTTTCTGCTCGGCGTCCGGCGGCTCCTGCTCTTCCGGCTTTTGCCGCTTCAACCGCTTCAAGATGGTGCTTTCGGGGTCGTCCGGCAACATGGACATCAACCATTGTCCCGTACTTTGCAACACGACCTTCGACTTGGCGCCGCGCACCCATTCCGGCTGGCTGCGGTCGGGCACCAGCCAGGCGAAGAACAGGAAGGCGACCACGACGATGATCAGGCCGCGGCCGAGCCCGAACAGGAAGCCGAGCGTGCGGTCGAGCGCGCCGACCCGGCTGTCGAGCACCATGTCGGAAATGCGCACGGTGATGATCGAGACGATGAGCAAGGTGAGCAGGAAGACCGCGCCGACGCTGGCGCCTGCCGCCACCATGTCGCTCGCGATGTATTGCTTGGCGAACGGCAGCATGCGTGGATAGGAATAGAGCGTGACCAGCGCCGCGATGCCCCAGGCGCCGATCGACAGGATCTCGCGCATGAAGCCGCGAATCATGGCGAGCAGGCCGGAGATCAACATGACCGCGAGCAGGATGATGTCGAGGAGCGTGATCGGCATCGGGGCTCATGCGCTCCGCGGGTACAGGCGACGTTCGACACGCCCGTGGCGCGGCAAATCCGTGAGTGCCATAGCGTCTCCCGGACAGGGCGGCAATGTCGGCCTTAAGTGCTTAATTTTAGGCCCGTTTCTGCACGCATTCCCCGCCGCTTGACGCGGTCGTGGGAGGCGGTTTCGAGGCCCCGTGTATAGCGGGGCATCGCGGTGCCGTCACCCGTCTTGTCCACGGCTTTTGGCGGCCGCGCCCCGGTTGCCGCGGGCGGCGATGTCAGCGACCAGGCTGGCAAGGCTCGCCACATCGGTCACCTTCAGACCGGGCTCTCCGGCCTCCGCGCGCGCGGCTTCCGGAACGACGGCGCGGGTAAAGCCGAGCTTTGCGGCTTCCTTGAGCCGGGCCGGGCCTTGCGCCACCGGGCGGATGGCGCCGGATAGCGAGACTTCGCCGAAGTAGACGGCGTCGGCCGGCAGGGGAGCATTGGCGAGCGAGGAGACCAAGGCCGCTGCTGCGGCCAGATCGGCCGCCGGTTCCTGGATGCGCAGGCCGCCGGCAACGTTAAGGTAAACGTCGTGGCCGCCGAGCTTAACGCCGCAATGGGCCTCCAGCACCGCCAGCAGCATCGACAGCCGGCTTGGGTCCCAGCCGACCACGGCTCGCCTGGGTGTGCCCAACGACGTCGGCGCTACCAGCGCCTGGATTTCGACCAAGAGCGGCCGCGTGCCTTCGATGCCGGCGAACACCGCAGTGCCGGGCGAGCCAAGGTCGCGTGTCGACAGGAACAGCTCGGACGGATTGGCGACCTCGCGCAAGCCGGCGCCGGTCATCTCGAAGACGCCGATCTCGTCGGTCGGGCCGAAGCGGTTCTTCACCGCGCGTAAGATGCGGAATTGGTGCGAGCCTTCGCCCTCGAACGAGAGCACGGCATCGACCATGTGCTCGACCACGCGGGGGCCGGCGATCTGGCCGTCTTTGGTGACGTGGCCGACCAGGATGATGGCGGCGCCCGAGCGCTTGGCATACCGGATCAGCGCCTGCGCCGCGCCGCGCACCTGCGTCACCGTGCCGGGCGCGGATTCGACCAGCTCGGTCCACATAGTCTGGATCGAATCGATGACGATCAGCCGCGGCGTCTTGCCCTCGGACAGTGTGGCGATGATGTCCTCGACCGAGGTCTCGGCCGCGAGCTCGACTGCCTCGCGCAAACCCAATCGCTCGGCGCGCAGCCGCACCTGGGCGACCGCTTCCTCGCCGGAGATGTAGACGGCGCGGTGGCCGGCGCGCGCCATGGCGGCGGTCGCCTGCAGCAGCAAAGTCGATTTGCCGATGCCTGGATCGCCGGCCATCAGCAGCACCGAGCCGCGCACGAAGCCGCCGCCGGTGACGCGATCGAGTTCGGCAAGCCCGCAGGCCAAGCGCGGCGCCTCATGCGCCTCGCCGGTCAGCGGCTCGAGCGCGAACAGGCGGCCTTTGCCGGCCTTGCGGCCCGGGCCGGCCGGACGCTCGGCGCCTTCCTCGGCAAGCGTATTCCACTCGCCGCAGGCCTCGCACTTGCCCTGCCAGCGGCTGAAAGCGGCGCCGCAGTTCTGGCAAATGAAGGTCAGGCTGCGTTTCGACATGGGAATCGCCCTTGTAATGCGTCGCCACCAGGCTAAAACGGCCGTGAGAACAATACAAGAACATTATTCAAGAAAGTGCTAATTCTGGAGCTTATCCGCCCCGATAAACCCGGTGATAGCGCCGGCCCAGGCTGGTGAGCACCTCGTAGCCGATGGTGCCGGCGGCATTGGCGACGGCATCGACCGATAGGCCGCCGCCGATCAGCGTCACCAGGTCGCCGCGCCGCGCGGCGCTGTCGGGCAGATCGGTGACGTCGATCGCCAGCAAATCCATGGAGACGCGGCCGGCGATCGGGCAGCGCCGGCCGGCGACCAGCGCGTTGCCGCCGGGCCTTCCGTCGGAGGCGCTGGCGGCGCGCAGATAGCCGTCGGCATAGCCGACCGCGGCCACCGCGATCCGGCTCGCGCGTTTGGCGGTCCAGGCGGCGTTGTAGCCGACGGTCTCGCCGCGCGGCACGTTGCGCACCTGCACTACGTGCGCCTGCAATTCGATCACCGGCTGCATCGGGTTGCTCTGCCCGGGGGTCGGATTGACGCCATAGAGCGCGACGCCTGGGCGCACCATGTCGCAGTGCGCTTTGTCGCCGAGGAAAATGCCGGACGAATTGGCGAGCGAGGCGGGAATGCCGCGGTAGAGGATGCGCACCTGGCGGAAGGCCTCGATCTGCCGCGCATTGAGCGGATGCGCCGGCTCTTCCGAGCTGATCAGGTGGCTCATCAAGAGCGTGATGCCGTGGTTCTCCGTGCGGATGCGCGGCGCGAGCGCGGCCGCGTCCGCCGCGGAGATGCCGAGCCGGTTCATGCCGGTGTCGACATGCAACGCCGCGCCGCCGCGCCATTGATGCGTGGCGCAGAAAGCGTCCCATTCGGCGAGTTCGACCATGCTGCCGATCACCGGCCGCGCCCTCAGCTCGGCGTAGGCTCCGGTGGTGTAGGCGAGCAGCCCGTTGAGCACGTAGAGCGTCTGCTCCGGCGCAACGCTACGCACCCGGCGCGCCTCGCCGAGATCGGCGACGAAGAAGGTCTTGCAGCCGGCTTTGGCGAGCGAGGTCGCCACCTGCTCGATGCCGCAGCCATAGCCGTCCGCCTTGATGACGGCGGCACATTCGGTCGGCATGGCGCGGCGGGAGAGCGTGCGCCAATTGGCGACGATGGCGGCGAGATCGATGGTGAGGATGCCGCCGGCCTGCGCCGCCGGCGGGCCCATGGTGACGAGCCGCTCCGCGCGCGCCTCATCCGGCGCGCCAATGTCCTGGTGGATACCGGGTTCGGCTTCGGCCATGGACTTGGGTTTAGCCGCCCCGAGCGGGTGCGTCCATGCGCTAGCCGATGCGCTCCGGCAGGTGGTCGGCCTTGGCCAAGGTCGAGAATTTGGTGATCGAGCCCTCGAACTGCAGCTCGACGGTGCCTGTCGGCCCGTGGCGCTGCTTGCCGATGATGACCTCGGCGCGGCCGTGCACCTTTTCGCCCTCCGCCAGCCATTCGGCGAACTTCTCGCGGTTGGTTTCCAAGGGCTTGCGCATCTGGTGGTAATACTCGTCGCGGAACACGAACAGCACCACATCGGCGTCTTGCTCGATCGAGCCGGATTCGCGCAAGTCGGAGAGCTGCGGCCGCTTGTCGTCGCGGCTTTCGACCTGACGCGAGAGCTGCGACAGCGCCAGGATCGGCACGTTGAGTTCTTTCGCCAGCGCCTTGAGCTTGGTGGTGATCTCGGTGATTTCCTGCACGCGGTTTTCCGCCGAGCGCCGCGTCGAGCCTTGCAGCAATTGCAGATAGTCGACGATCAGGAGGTCGAGGCCGCGCTGGCGCTTGAGCCTTCGCGCGCGGGCGGCGAGCTGCGCCACCGACAAGCCGCCGGTCTCGTCGACGAAGAAGGGCAGGTTCTGCAGTTCGATCGAGTGGTCCTTGATGCGCTCGAATTCGGCCTCGGTGATGCCGCCGCGGCGGATCTGATTCGATGGAATGCCGGTCTGCTCGGCGATGATGCGGGTAGCGAGCTGCTCGGCCGACATTTCCAGCGAGAAGAAGCCGACGATGCCGCCGTTCGCGGTCACGGTGTGGCCGTCGGCGCGCACCTCACCGCGCCAGGCGCGCGCGACGTTGTAGCCGATATTGGTGGCAAGCGCGCTTTTACCCATGCCGGGACGGCCGGCGAGGATGATGAGGTCGGACGGCTGCAGCCCACCCATCATGCGGTCGAGTTCGTCGAGGCCGGTGGCGACGCCGGACAGCTTGCCGTCGCGCTGGAAGGCGTGCGCCGCCATGTCGATCGCGGTCGTCAGCGACTGGGCGAAGCGCTGGAAGCCGCCGTCGTAACGTCCGGTCTCGGCAAGTTCGTAGAGACGGCGCTCGGCGTCCTCGATCTGGTTGCGCGGCGAGAAGTCGACGGGGGCGTCGAAGGCGACGTTGACCATGTCCTCGCCGACGATGATCAGCGCGCGGCGGATCGACAGGTCGTAAATTGTGTGGCCGTAATCCTCGGCATTGATAATGGTGGTGGCTTCGGCGGCGAGCCTGGCGAGATACTGGCTCACGGTCATGCCGCCGATGTCGGTGTCTGCCCCGATGAACGTCTTCAGCGTGACCGGCGTCGCCACCTTGCCGGCGCGGATCAGATCGCGCGCAAGCTGATAGATTTTCTGGTGAATCGGCTCGAAGAAATGCTCGGGGTTGAGGAAATCGGAGACCCGGTAGAAAGCCTCGTTGTTGACCAGGATGGCGCCCAATAGCGCCTGTTCCGCCTCGATGTTGTGCGGGGCGGAACGGAAATTCTGGGCAGGTTCTTCAACAACCTGCTTGCGCAGTGCCGAATCGAGAGGGGCCATGGATGTCTGTGCTTACCCGGAAAATGTGGCATAGCACGGACTTTTCGAACGACACGTGCGCTGCATGCGGTTGCCCCACAATTCACAAGGGCAAATCAGCGGTGAACAAGATCAGTTTTTTCTTTGACCATCACAGCGCAAACGCGGTGGTTTCCGTGGCGCTACTCGCCGGCAAGCCGCAGCGGCGGGTGACGCGCGCCTTCGGCGTCGCGCAAGCGGCGCTCCTCGCGGGCGATGTAATCCCGCGTAATCGGGGTCACGCCCTGCTTCTTGGTGACCTGGATCTGGAAATTCATCATGTTCTGTTCGCGGAACGTCATTTCCGAGGCCGCCAGATAGAACTCCCACATGCGCACGAAGCGCCGGTCGTAGATGCGCTCGACCTCCTCGCGGTGGGCGAGGAAGCGCTGGCGCCAGGCCTTCAGCGTCTCCGCGTAGTGCAGGCGCAGGATCTCGATGTCGGTGACCAGGAGACCCGCCTTCTCGATGTAGGGCAGCACCTCGGAAAGGGCAGGGATGTAGCCGCCGGGGAAGATGTATTTGGCGATCCACGGATTGGTGATGCCGGGCCCTTCCGAGCGGCAGATCGAGTGCAACACCATGACGCCGTCATCGGCGAGCAGTTGCGCGCTCTTGCGGAAAAAGCTCTCGTAATGATTGACGCCGACATGTTCGAACATGCCGACCGAGACGATGCGGTCGAATGGCCCGGCGACATCGCGGTAGTCCTGCAGCTTGAACCGCGCCCGCTCGGCGAGGCCCTTTTCCGCCGCGCGCTCGTTGGCGATGGCGTACTGCTCCTGCGATAGCGTGATACCGGTCACGTCGGCGCCGGCGACCTCGGCGAGATAGAGCCCGAGGCCGCCCCAGCCGCAGCCGATGTCGAGCACGCGCAAGTCGCGATCATCGCGCAGCAGGAGCTTGGCGGCGAGGTGGCGCTTCTTGGCGAGCTGGGCGTCGTCGAGCGTGGTGCCGGGGGCCTCGAAATAGCCGCAGCTGTATTGCCGGTCGGCGTCAAGGAACAGCGAATAGAGGCGGGCATCGAGATCGTAATGATGCGCGACATTGTGGCGCGCGCGCCGGCGCGGGTTGAATTGCTGCAGGCGGCGATAAAGGTAGCGCAACAGCCATTGGGGGCGTGCCCAGTAGGGCACTTCTGAGTTCTGGCCGAGCATGACGGCGAGGACGTCGGCGATCGAGCCTTGCTCAACGACGAAGCTGCCGTTCATGTAGGATTTGCCGAATTTGAGTTCGGGATCGAGCAGAATTCCCCATTCGGCCCTGCGGGTGGCAAAACGAACCGACACCGGCCGGCCGGTCCCATCGCCGAAGGTCAAGACGGTACCGCGCGAGGTGGTAACCTTGAACCTACCCCGCCGGATAAAGGTCTTCAGCAGAAATCGAAGCAACCGGTCCATCGGCCGCCTCCGTCACGCTAAAATTCCCGCGTGTGGTCTTGGCTGCCACCACCCAATACCGCGCCGGAACAACAAACGTGAAACGGAGGTATTCAATCAAAGTTCCATTGGCCCAGCAATGCCACAAATCCGATGCAAGCATCGACGAAAGGCGGTCACAGCGTCGCAGGATTAGGCTATCAACACGGGGCGGCAAACGGCCGGAAGCGGCAGGTAATGTGAATTAAACCATTGAAAGGTCTACGATAATGACGGCGTTTGGTCGCGGCTTGGGGCTGGCGATGGCGGTTTTGGCGCTTGTTCTGGCGGCGTCGGCGGGAGCGCAGGAAAATTTCGATTCCGGCAAGAACGGTGCGCAGCTCTACGCCGCCAATTGTGCCATTTGTCACAAAAACCCGCAGACGCTGAACAAGTCGGGCGGTTTGTTCGGCCTGTCCGGATTCCTGCGCGAACACTACACCGCAAGCAAGGAATTGGCGGCGTCCATCGCGGCTTATCTGGGGACCGTCGGCAATGCCCCGGCGCCGGGCAAGCGCGGGTCCAAACGCGCGGCCAAGGGCGAGAATAAGGGCGAGGACAAGGACAAACTCGGCGAAGAGAAGAAGGGCAAGACGAAAACCGGCGAGGCCAAAGGCGAGGATAAAGACAAGGTCGATGCCGAGAAGAAGCCCAAGGCGGAGTCCGACAAAGAGAAAGCCAAAGTCGACGCGGAAAAGAAGCCGAAGGCTAAAACTGGCGAGGACAAAGCAGAAAAGTCGGAAAAATCCGAGAAGACCCGCAAGGAATAGACCAAGCGCGCGGAGCCGAAGGGCGAGAGCAAGTCCGAGCAGAAATCCGAGAAAAAAACCGAGAAGAAATCGTCCGGGACCAAGTCCGGCGAGCCCAAGGCGAAGGAGTCCAAGACCAAGGACAAGGACGCCAAAGTCAAAGACTCCAAGGACAAGGACGTCAAAGACAAGGACGCCAAGGCTTCGCCGCCTAAAGAGGCCAAGCCAAAAAGAAGCCGGGCTCGGCCGCAACGGCCAAGCCCGACAAAAAAGACAAGTCCGACTGACTGACGTCCAGTTGACGCAGTCCTAGACCGAACTCACTCCGAAGTTTCGGCTTTCTCGGCAGCCTTCTTCTTGCCTTTGGCGGACGCGGCGGGTTTGTCTTCGTCCGCGCCAGCTTCAGTTTCAGCTTCCGCTTTCGCCTCCTCGCCCTCATGCAAGGCCTTGGCCGCTTCCGGCTCGAAGAAGGCTTCCGCCGCCTCGAGTGCGGCCGCCGCATCCTCCTCGGCCTGCTCGCGCCGCACGGTGACGTCCTCGCCGCGCGCGACCCGCTCGGCTTCGCCGGCGCTGCGCGCCACGATGACGGTGATATTGGTCTCGACTTCCGGATGCAGCGCCAGCGGCACCGTGTACTTGCCGATGGTCTTGATCGGCGCGTTGAGCGTGACCTGCGAGCGGTTCACCTCGGCGCCGTCGGCGTTGAGCAGGCCGGCGATGTCGCGCGGCGACACCGAGCCGAACAGCGTGCCCGCCTCGCTCGCCTGGCGGATCACCACGATGGTCTTGCCGTCGAGCGAAGCGGCGACTTTCTCGGCGCCGCCCTTGCGTTCGAGGTTCTTCGCCTGCAACTCGGCCTTCATTTCTTCGAAGTGCGCCTTGTTGTCGGCGGTCGCGCGCAAGGCCTTGCCGCGCGGCAAGAGGAAATTGCGGGCAAAGCCGTCCTTGACGCGCACGACGTCGCCCATTTGGCCGAGCTTGCCGACGCGCTCGAGCAGGATCACATCCATTGTCGTCACTCCTTGCGTTGAACGTGGTTGAAGCGGTTGTGAATTGTTTTCATCTGTCGTTGTCAGGTGATTGCGGGAGGCCCGCGCGTCGCTGCGATGCGGGCGCGCAAATCGGCCACCGCCTCGATCAGCCCGAGCAGGCAGAGCGCCAGCACCGGCCAGCCCAGCACGAGGACCGCGGTGTAGACGCCGGCGAGCAGGAAGATGCGGCTCGCCATGCCGCGGGTGATGGCGTGCAGCACCGCGAAACCGAGGATGCCGTAGGCCATCAGCAGGCTTGCCGAGACGACGCCGGCGGCGATGCCGATCAGGCTGCCGACGAAACTGAGCACCATGGCGGCGGCGAGCGCGGCGATCAGCGGGCGCGGGAACGTCATGGCGGAAAGCGCCGGCCAGGGCCGATTGAGGCGGCCGGAAAACTTCACCACGGCGGCGGCAAGCCAGAGGTTGACGATGTTGGTGAGGGTCCCGACCACCGCGGCCGCCGGCGGGATGGCGGACACCAGAAAATCGATCAGCCGGTCGGCGTTGGTCACGCCGGGGATTGCCAGCGGGGCATTCGCCGGGGTGTCGGATTCAACGCGCAGGATCTGCGCGAGCATGTGGCGCAAGGCCGTGTGGAAACTGTCGCTGTCGACGCCGAGGGCGGGGATGGCGACGATCACCACCAGCGCGCCGAGGATGGCCGCCCACACCACCAGACGGCCGGGCGGATACCATTCGAGCGCCGCCGTGCCGTTGCCGGCCGGACGCGCAAGCATCGCCAGATAGCCTAGCCACCAGGCCGGCAGCCCGACCAAGACAATGAAGAAAAACAGGAAGAGGGGACCGAACGCGATGCCGAGCGCCGCCGCGGCTGAGATCGCCGCGATCAAGGCCGACCAATGGCTCCAGCCGAGCCCGGCGATAAGGATCGGCAGCGGCGCCAGATAAAACAGCGGGATCGACAGCAAAGCGCCCGAGGACACCGAAGCGAACAACAAAGCCGCCGCGGCGCCAGCACCGATACCGATCAATCCGAAACGTATCATCACGAGCTGTCCCGCTCCGTTTCGAGCGGTTAGAGGCGGAACCTTTCCGCCCCAACCATCGGTCCCCGGGGCGTCCCCGGCGACCTCGCGTTTTCGTCTACTTAATCACATACGGCAGCAGGCCGAGGAAGCGCGAGCGTTTGATCGCCTGCGCCAGTTCGCGCTGCTTCTTGGCCGACACCGCGGTGATGCGGCTCGGCACGATCTTGCCGCGCTCCGAGACGTAGCGCTGCAGCAGCTTGACGTCCTTGTAGTCGATCTTCGGCGCGTTGGCGCCGGAGAACGGGCAGGTCTTGCGCCGGCGGAAGAACGGACGGCGGGCGCCGCCGCCACCGCCGCCACCTTGGGATGATCCGAAAGCCATGGCCTATTCCTCCACCGCCGCAACCGCCACGGCGTCGTCGTCATCGCGCCGCGGCCGGCGTGGACGGTCGCTGCGGTCGCCACGATCGCCGCGCTCGCGATCGTCGCGGTCGGACTTGCGCATCATGGCGGAGGGGCCATCCTCGTGCGCCTCGACGCGAATGGTGAGATAGCGCAGCACGTCTTCGCTCAGCCGTTCCTGGCGTTCGACCTCGTTGAGGACGGCCGGGGCGGCGTCGACGTTGAGCAGCGTCATGTGCGCTTTGCGATTCTTGCGAATGCGGTAGTTGAGAGATTTCATCCCCCAATATTCGGTCTTGGTGATCTTGCCGCCGGCTTCGGTGATGACGCCGGAGAGCTTTGCGGTCAATTCCTCGACCTGCTGCGCCGACAGATCCTGGCGCGCGAGGTAGACGTGTTCGTAGAGCGGCATGAAAAGCCTTTCCTTGTTGACCCATGTCCTCGACCCTGGCGCCTAGCCCCTCGAGCCCTTCGGGAAAGGCTCGAATGCTCTGAAGGCGGAAACACGGGACGCCGGGCCAACCGGCCCTACCGCTCACGCGGCCGTCCGTTCAGTTCCCAACCAGGATCGACGGAGCGGGCGGGTTATAGGCGGATTGGGCCCAAAAAGGCAAGGAAAAGCGGCTAGCTGGAACGGCGGGACTAGGCTGCCTTTGGGCCGTCTCCGGGTATGCCCGTCTGGAGCCGGTCGGCGAGCTGGACGGCAAGGGCAACGCCCTCACGCATCTGGCGGGCAGCTTCCGGGCTCGGGGATTCGCTCCGGCGCATGCGCTTAAGGGCTTCCAGCAGCCACTCCAGGCTGACAGCCAACAACCGCTGGCGGAACGCGGCATCGCTGCGAGCGCGCAGGAGTTTCTGATCGGTCACAAAATCACTCATAAAACGACCTATGGCCGATCCTAATCCGGCGATTCTTTGCGTCTGGTTACCGCTGGGCGAAGCTTGACAGGACCGGTCCTGCGGTGTCTTTCGGCCCAATTCCGGCAAAAGAAGAGGCAGCGAGGGGCATGTCGGTCGCTTTTGTGTTTCCGGGCCAGGGCAGCCAGACGGTCGGCATGGGCAAGGCGCTGGCGACAAATTTCGCTGCGGCCCGGCAGGTGTTCGACGAGGTCGACGCCGCGCTCGGCGCCAAGCTGTCGGCCATCATGTTTGAAGGACCGGCCGAGACGCTGACGCTCACCGAAAACGCCCAGCCGGCGCTGATGGCGGTGTCGCTCGCCGTCATGCGCGTGCTGCAAGCGGAAGCCGGTCTCGATCTCAAGCGCGACGCGCAATTCGTCGCCGGCCACTCGCTCGGCGAATATTCGGCGCTCGCCGCGGCGGGCGCGTTTACGATCGCCGACGCCGCGCGGCTGTTGCGCACGCGCGGGCAGGCAATGCAGAAGGCGGTGCCGGTCGGCGTCGGCGCCATGGCGGCGCTGCTCGGGCTCGACTACGAGGCGGCCGTCGCGGTCGCGGCGGAAGCCGCCCAAGGCCAGGTCTGCCAGGCCGCCAATGACAACGGCGCGGGGCAGATCGTGGTGTCCGGCGACAAGGCGGCGGTCGAGCGCGCCGTTGAGATCGCGAAGGCCAAAGGCGCCAAACGGGTGATGCTGCTGACGGTGTCCGCGCCTTTCCATTGCGCCTTGATGCAGCCCGCCGCCGACGTGATGGCGCATGCGCTGGCGCAAGTGAGCGTCAAGCCGCCGGTGGTGCCGGTGGTGGCGAACGTGCTGGCGAGGCCGATCAGCGATCCGGCCGAGATCGTAAAGGCGCTGGTCGCGCAGGTGATCGGCACCGTGCGCTGGCGCGAGTGCGTCGCGGCCATGGCGGCGGCCGGCGTGAAAACGTTCTACGAGGTCGGCGCCGGCAAGGTGCTGAGCGGTCTTATCAAGCGCATCGCCGAGGGCGCGAGCGCGACCGCAATCGGCACGCCGGAAGATATCGCCGCCTTCAAGGCGGCGCGCGCCGCGCAAACGAGTTAGGAGTTGCCGATGTTCGATCTCACGGCCAAGACCGCTCTGGTGACCGGCGCGAGCGGCGCCATCGGCGGCGGCATCGCCCGCGCACTGCACGGCCAAGGCGCGACCGTCGCGATTTCCGGCACTCGCCGCGATGTGCTCGACGCGCTCGCCGGCGAATTGAAGGAGCGCGTGCACGTGCTGCCGTGCGATCTTGCCGACAAGGACGCAGTCGAGGCGCTGGTGCCGGCCGCGGAGGCGGCGATGGGCAAGCTCAATATCCTGGTCGCCAATGCCGGGGTCAATGCCGACAATCTGTTCGTGCAATTGCGCGACGAGGACTGGGATAAGGTGATCGCGGTAAACCTGACCGCGACCTTCCGGCTCGCCCGTGCCGCGGTGAAAAACATGATGCGTCGGCGCTGGGGCCGCGTCATCGGCATCTCCTCGATCGTCGGCTACACCGGCAATCCGGGGCAGGGCAATTACACCGCCTCGAAGGCCGGCATGGTCGGTATGATGAAGTCGGTTGCCGCCGAATACGCCAAGCGCAACGTCACCGCCAATTGCATCGCGCCCGGCATTATCGCCAGCGCCATGATCGACCGGCTCAACGACAAGCAGCGCGAGACGATTATGGCCAGAGTTCCGGCCGGCCGTCTGGGCACGCCGGCCGACGTGGCGGCGGCGGCGGTTTATCTGGCGTCCGAGGAGGCTGCCTACGTCACCGGGCAGACGATCCACGTCAACGGCGGTATGGCGATGATTTAGCGTGCGATCCCGAAAAATGGCCAGCGCGTTTGCGATCAGATCATGCGTAAACAAGCGGCGGAAATACTTGGCTTTTCTGGGCCCCTCGGGCTACGGTGGCCCGCGCTAGTCAACGCATATGAAGTGTGGTAACCGAAATTCGGCCCGGCTGGGGCGGCCGATAGCAGGTGTCGAATAAAGGCTCTGCGATCGAAGCGCGTCACACCACCGTCAACCACGACGAGGCCATTCCGCGATGGTTGCGATCGGGTCCCGGCCGCAGCCCAAATCTAATAAGCACGAGGTTGGAACGATGAGTGATATTGGCGAGCGGGTAAAAAAGATCGTCGTGGAGCACCTCGGTGTCGAACCCGACAAGGTGACCGACCAAGCGAGTTTTATCGACGATCTTGGCGCCGATAGTCTGGACACCGTCGAGCTCGTGATGGCTTTCGAAGAGGAATTCGGCTGCGAGATTCCCGACGATGCCGCCGAAACGATCCTGACCGTTGGCGACGCCGTCAAGTTCCTCGAGAAGAACGCAAAAAGCTGAGCGACGTCCGCCCCGGCTGCTCGATAGCTCCATTAGTCACAGAAGTACGGGCTATGGCCGGTAATGCGGCGCATAGGAACGCTTGATTTGATTCGGTGCCTGGCATGAGACGTGTCGTCGTCACCGGGATGGGGATGGTCACGCCGCTCGGCTGCGGTGTGGAGACGACATGGCAACGCCTGATCAAAGGCGACAGCGGCACCAAGGTCATCGACACGTTCGAGGTCTCCGATATCTCCTGCAAGATTGCCGGCGTCATTCCACGCGGCGACGGCTCGAACGGCACGTTTAACGCCGATCAGTGGATGGAGCCGAAGGAGCAGCGCAAGGTCGACGACTTCATCGTCTTTGCCATGTGCGCGGCCAAGCAGGCGCTCGACGACACGGGCTGGCGGCCGGAGAGCTATGAGGATCAGACCACGACCGGCGTGCTGATTGGCTCCGGCATCGGCGGCATCGAAGGCATCGCCGACGTCGCGGTCACCCTGCACGAAAAGGGTCCGCGCCGGGTGACGCCGTTCTTCATTCCCGGGCGCATCATCAATCTCGCCTCCGGCTACGTGTCGATCGCCAATGGCCTCAAAGGCCCGAACCACGCGGTGGTCACCGCCTGTTCGACCGGCGCGCACGCGATTGGCGACGCCGCGCGCCTGGTGGCCCTCGGCGATGCCGAGGTGATGGTGGCGGGCGGCGCCGAATCTCCGGTCAACCGCATTTCGCTCGCAGGATTCGCCGCGCTGCGCGCGCTGTCGACCGGCTTCAACGACCGGCCGACGCGCGCCTCGCGCCCCTACGACAAGGACCGCGACGGCTTCGTCATGGGCGAGGGCGCCGGCGCGGTGGTGGTCGAATCGCTCGAGCACGCGCAGGCGCGCGGCGCCAAGATCTACGCCGAACTGATCGGTTATGGGATGTCGGGCGACGCCTATCACATTACCGCGCCGGCGCCGGACGGCGACGGCGCCTTCCGCTGCATGAGCATGGCGCTCAAGCGCGCCGGCATTTCCGCGGGCGAAATCGATTACATCAACGCGCACGGCACCTCGACGCCGCTCGGCGACGAGATCGAACTCGGCGCGGTGCAGCGCCTGATCGGCAATGCCGCGGGTACGGTGTCGATGTCGTCGACGAAGTCCTGCATCGGCCATCTGCTCGGCGCCGCCGGCGCGGTGGAAGCAATCTTCTCGATCCTGGCGATCCGCGATGGGGTCGCGCCGCCGACCATCAATCTCGACAATCCGTCCGTGGAAACGCCGATCGACCTGGTGCCGCATCAGGCGCGCAAGCGCGAGATCAATATCGCTTTGTCGAACTCGTTCGGCTTCGGCGGCACCAATGCGTCGCTGATCTTCACCCGCTATGCCGGCTAGGGCGCTGCGCCGATTCCCCAGCTTTCGCCATAATTCTACCTAACGTGCGAAAGCTGCTACTGTTTTCCAAATCAGCCGCGGCCGAATCGCCAAACTGGAGTGTGCTCAAAGTGGGTTTGCTGGTGCCAATCATGGGGGCGGACGCGTGAGTTCGGATCAGCCCCAGGGCGGCGAGGGCCGCAGGCCCGCGGGCAAACCGGGCCCGGTGCCAGTGCCGCCACCGCCAATGACGACAGCCAAGCCGCCGCGCTCACCGCGCGCCGCGCTGGAGCCGGAGCGCGTCCCGCTGCCCAACCGCCGCTCGGCGCGGGTGCGCCATCCGGTGGTGGTCGCCGGCAATGCCATCGTCACCGCGCTGGTGCTGATCTCGGTCGTAGTCGGCGGCGCGCTCTATGTCGGGCGCCAGCACTTCGAGGCGCCCGGGCCGCTCGCCGCCGACAAGGTGGTCATTATCCCGCGCGGGCTCGGCATCCGCGACATCGCCGATCTGCTGCAACGCGAGGGCGTGATCGACCAGCCCTATGTGTTCATCGGCGGCGTGCTGGTGCTCAAGGCGCGCGGCGACCTCAAGAGCGGCGAATATCAGTTCAGCAAGGGCGCGAGCCTCGCCGACGTGGTCACCACCATCATCGAGAACAAGGTGGTGCAACATACGCTGACCATCCCCGAGGGGCTGACCTCGGAGCAGATCGTCGCCAAGCTTTTGGAGGCCGACACGCTTTCCGGGCAGATCAAGGAAATCCCGCGCGAAGGCACGCTGCTGCCGGAGACCTACAAATTCACTCGCGGCATGTCGCGCGAGCAGATCGTCCAGCGCATGCAGCAGGCGCACCAGCATCTGTTGCAGGAAGTCTGGGAGCACCGCATGCCGGATCTGCCGATCAAGACGCCGGAACAACTGGTCGTCCTCGCCTCGATCGTGGAGAAGGAAACCGGCAAGGCGGACGAGCGCTCGCGCGTCGCCTCGGTGTTCGTCAATCGGCTGAAGGACAAGATGAAGCTGCAGTCCGATCCGACCATCATCTACGGCCTGACGGGCGGCAAGAGCTCGCTCGGCCGCCCGATCATGAAGAGCGAGATCGAGCAGCCGACGCCTTATAATACCTACGTTATCGACGGCCTGCCGCCCGGTCCGATCGCCAATCCGGGCAGAGCTTCGCTCGAAGCCGCCGCCAATCCGGCGCGCACCAAGGACCTCTTTTTCGTCGCCGATGGAACCGGCGGCCACGTGTTCTCGGAAACCTACGAGCAGCACCAGAAGAACGTGGCGCGGTTGCGCGCGCTCGAGAAGACCACGACGCCCGATCCGGCGCCGGCCAAGCCGTAGTTCCTTCTTTGCGCGTCGCCGCAAATGGGGAGAGCGAGACCGCCGGCCTTGTGACCCGCAAGCCTCGCCGCTAAGGTCGCCGCGACTTTCACATCGTCAACAATAACGAGATCGAACCGATGGCCTTGTCGAGCATGACGGGTTTCGCTCGCGGCCAAGGTCTCGCCGGCTCTTATGCCTGGAGCTGGGAGATCAAATCGGTCAACGCCAAGGGGCTCGATCTGCGGCTACGGCTGTCGCCGGGCTGGGACGCGGTCGAAGTGCCGGCGCGCACGCGCGGCGCGGAGAAGCTGTCGCGCGGCACCGTCTATGCCAATCTCACCGTGGTGCGCAAAGGCGTGGCGCCCACCGTCAAGCTCAACGAACCGGTGCTCAATGCCGTGCTGGCGACGCTGCGCAATCTTGAAGGCAAGGTGGAGGCCGCGCCGCCGCGGCTCGACGGCATCCTCGCGCTCAAAGGCGTGATCGAGGTGACCGAGGAGGACGAAAGCGAAGAGGAGCGCCGCGCCGCCGAGGCCGCGATCCTGAAAGGCTTCGACAAGACGCTCGCCGATCTGGTCGCCATGCGGCAGCAGGAGGGCGCGACGCTCGGCCGCCTGCTGACCACGCGGCTTGACGAAATCGCCGCGCTGGCAGCGCGCGCGGAGGGCGCGCCCGGCCGCAAGCCGGAGGCGATCCGGGCTCGGCTCGCCGAACAGGTGGCGACGCTCCTGTCCGCCTCGCAGCGTTTTGACAGCGACCGCCTCTACCAGGAAGCGGTCATGCTCGCCACCAAGGCCGACATCCGCGAGGAGCTCGACCGGCTCGCCTCGCATCTTGCGCAGGCGCAGAAGTTGATCGTCGACGGCGGGCCGGTCGGCCGGCGGCTCGATTTTCTGGCGCAGGAACTCAACCGCGAATCGAATACGCTCACCGCTAAAGCCAACGACGCCGACCTCACCAATGTCGGGCTGGAATTGAAAAGCGTGGTCGAGCAATTCCGCGAGCAGGTGCAGAACCTGGAATGACGATAGAATTGCCGCGGGGGATCATGTTTGTCGCTCTCGTCGCCATCGGGCGCCGGCAAGACCACGCTCACGCGTAACCTCGTCAACGCAGACCGGAATTTGATGCTGTCGATATCGGTCACGACGCGTAAGCGGCGGGCGAGCGAAGTCGATGGCGTGCACTATCATTTCATTTCCAGATCGAAATTTTCCAGCATGAAAAAATCGGGCGAGTTGCTGGAGTCAGCCAAAGTGCACGGCAATTTCTACGGCACACCGCGCCGGCCGGTCGAAAAAGCGCTCGACGCGGGGCAAGACGTCCTTTTCGACATCGACTGGCAAGGCGCCAAGCAGCTCTACGAAAAGATGCGGGCGGATGTGGTCAGCGTGTTCCTCTTGCCGCCATCAGCGCGTGAACTCAAGGCGCGGCTTGAGCGCCGTGCGGAGGACAGCGGCGATGTGATCCGCGGTCGTCTGAAAAACGCTGCCGAGGAAATTCCACATTGGGCGGAATATGACTATGTCTTGATCAATCGCGATCTCGACCGTTCATTTCGCGATCTTCGGGCTATTCTTCGTGCGGAGCGCGCTAAGCGGCGAGGTCGGGTGAGATTCGCCAAGGCGACCCGGCGCTTGCTCAGCGAGCTTAAGAAAATCACGCGCTAGCCGTTACGTCGTCAGCACCACCCGGCCGACGATTTTTCCCGCCCGCAAATCATCGAGTGTGGCCGAAGCTTGGTCGAGCGGCCGTTCGGCGATTGGCGGCGGCGCGATATTCTTGGCGCGCACCAGGTCGATCAATTCGCGCGCTTCGGCGAGCGTGCCGGTCTGCGTGCCCTCGATGGTCATGGCCTTGAGCGGAAACATGGCGACGGCGGTCGAATAGCCGCCGCCGATTAGGCCGGTCACCACCACCTTGCTGCCTTTGGCCAATACGCCGGTGGCGAAATTGAGCGACTTGTCGGAGCCGGCGAAATCGATCGCCGCATAGATACCGCCGCTCGCTTTGAGCAGCGCCTTGCGCGCATTCGGATCGGCTGGGTCGAAGGCGGCTTGCGCGCCGGCGGCGAGCGCAGCCTCGCGTTTTTTGACGTCGATATCGGCGACATAGGGCGCGGTGCCGTACATGGCGCGGGCGAGCGCGAGCCCCATCAGCCCGACGCCGCCGAGGCCGACTAAGAGCAGCGGTGCGCGCGCGGCGCGGTCGGCGACGCGCTTGAGCGCGGCGTATGCGGTGAGCCCCGAGCACATCAGCGCGCCGGCGTAAGACGGCGTCAGCGGCGCGGTGTCGATCAAATAGCGCGGGTGCGGGATCAGCACGTGGGTGGCGTAACCGCCGTCGACGGTGATGCCGAGATGGCGCGGCGCCACGCAGATGTTCTCGTCGCCGACCTTGCAGGCCGGGCATTGGCCGCAGCCTATCCAGGGATAGACCGCGCCCTTTGTGCCTGGCGCGATGCCGGCATCAGGTCCCGCGCTCTCGACCGCGCCGGCGACCTCGTGGCCGAGCGTGAACGGCAGGGTGCGCCCGCTACGCACGTCGAGCTGCTTGCCGTCGCCCAGCAGGAAATAGCCGTCCTGCATGTGCAGGTCGGAATGGCAGATGCCGCAGCGCGAAATGCGAACCAGCACCTCCGTCCCTTTTGGCTGCGGAGCGTCCACCACCGTTTCGCACAACGGTGCACCATAGGCGGTCAGCGATTGACGATGTATTTGCATGGCCCGACTTTACACGCGGGCTTTGGCCTGCCCAGCGAAAATATTGGCGAGCGCAACGAACCCCTCAACGGGGATTTCCTCCGCCCGCGCGGTCGGGTCGATGCCGGTTTCGGCGAGCAGCGCGCGCGGGTCGGTGCCAAGCGACTTGAGGCTTTGCCGCAGCATCTTGCGGCGCTGGCCGAAAGCCGCTGCGGTCACTTTCTGCAAAGCCTCGGCATCGCAGGCCAGCGGTGCGGGGTGCGGGACGAGCCGCACAACCGACGACGTCACCTTGGGCGGCGGCACGAAGGCCGACGGCGCCACGTCGAACAGCATCTTGGTGTCGCAGCGCCAGTTCGCTAGCACGGCCAAGCGGCCGTAGGATTTGCTGCCGGGCGCGGCGGTGATGCGCTCGGCCACCTCGCGCTGGAACATCAGCACCAGCATGTCGAACCAGGGCGGCCAGGGCGCGGTGAGCCAGCCGATCAGCAGCGCGGTGGCGATGTTATAGGGCAGGTTGGCGATTACGCGGGCGCGTTCGCCGCTAAGCGCGGTGCGCGCATCGAATTCCAAAGCATCGCCCGGTACGATTTCGATACGGCCCGGATAGCGAGTTGCGATCTCCTCCAACGCGGCGATGGCGCGGTCGTCGCGCTCGATGGCAATGACACGCTTGGTGCCTTTGGCGATGAGCGCGCGAGTCAGTCCGCCCGGTCCGGGGCCGACCTCGACCACGGTGGCGCCGTCGAGCGGGCCGCCGGCCCGCGCGATTCGCGCGGTGAGATTCATGTCGAGCAGGAAATTCTGGCCGAGCGATTTCTTCGCCGACAGGCCGTGCCGCCGGATGACGTCGCGCAGCGGCGGCAGGTCGTCGATCTGTGCCATAAATTATTTGGCGGCTACGAGCGCCGGCGAATTGGCCGACAATCTTGCCGCCAGCGCCAGCGCCGCCACCAGGCTCGACGGATCGCCGCGCCCGGTGCCGGCGATGTCGAAGGCGGTGCCGTGGTCCGGCGACGTGCGCACGAAGGGCAGACCGAGCGTGACGTTCACCGCATTGTCGAAGGCCAGTGTCTTGATCGGGATCAGCGCCTGGTCGTGATACATGCACAGGGCGACATCGTAGCCCGCGCGGGCGCGGGAGTGGAACAGCGTGTCGGCCGGCAGCGGCCCGACGGCGTCGATGCCCGCCGCGCGCAATTCCCTGACCGCCGGCGCCACGATGACGTGATCTTCTTCGCCAAGTGCGCCTTCCTCCCCGGCATGCGGGTTGAGGCCGGCGACCGCAAGCCGCGGGCTGGCGATGCCGAAGCGCTGCGTGAGGTCGCGCGCGACAATGCGGCCGGTCTCGATGATGAGCGCGGTAGTGAGCGTTGACACGACGTCGCGCAGCGGCAGGTGGATGGTCACCGGCACCACGGCGAGCTCCGGCGACCACAGCATCATCACCGGATGCGCGGTCTGTCCGGTCGCCTCGGCGGCGAGTCTGGCGAGGAATTCGGTATGGCCGGGCTCGGCAAAGCCGGAGCGGTACAGCACGTTCTTGGCGACGGGATTGGTGACCACGGCGGCGGCGCGGCCGGCCAGCACGTCGGCCACCGCGCGGCGGATCGAGGCGATCGCCGCCGGCGCGCTGCTGGCGTCGGGTTTGCCGGGCGCGGTGGTGACCGCGAGTTCGAGCGGCACCACCGGCAGCACACGGGCGAAGGCGCTGGCGGCCTCGGCGGGTGCGGCCAGGGCAAGCGGCACGTCGAACCCGAGGACGCGCGCTCGGCTCTCAAGAAAATCCACGTCGCCGATCAAATAAAAGGCCGGCAGGTCGAGCTCAATGCGTCGGCGCCAGATCGCGAGCGTGAGATCGGGACCGATCCCCGCCGGCTCGCCGAGGGTCAACGCCAGAGGGAGCCTCCCGCGCGCGCTCATTTGCCTTCTTTGTACTCGATCATCGCCTGTTTGCGGATCTCGTCGAGGTATCTCTTGGCCTCGGCATCATAGCGCTTGGCGACCAGCTGCTGGCGCGTCTCGCGCTTGAGCGGAGAATCGGTCTTGCTTTCCTTCTTGTCGCACAATGCGAACATCTGCAGGCCCTGTCCGGTTACATCCGGCGCGGTCAGATGGCCGACCGGCGTCTCGGCGAGCACGGCCCGAAGCTGTTCCGGCAGGTCGCTGGAGCTGCGTGTGAGCGGCTCGCGCACGGCGACATCGCGCAGCGCGCGGGCGAAGGGCAGGCCCTCCTTGCAGGAGGCGAAGCGGCCGCGCAGGCTTTCCGCGTCGCGGCGTTTGGATTCGATCGCGGCCGGAGGCGAGCCCTGTGGGACCAGGACCATGATCGGGTAGAGGGTGTAGATATAGCCGACCGCGTCGGTGTCGGCTTCGTTGCGTGAGCGCAGCGCGTTGCTGACGTCGGAATCGCCGACCTGCAGCGACGAGCTGAACTTGCCGCGCACCAATTGGGTCCAGGTCAGCTCGGCGCGGATGCGCGCCTTGATGGTGGACGGTGCAATGCCGCTGCGCTCGATCATCTGCGAGAATTGCGGTGTCGTGAGATGCTGGGCCCGCGCCATATTGTTAAAGGCTTCGTCGACCTCTGTATCGCCGACCTCAAAGCCGTAGCTCTTGGCCTTGGCGATCTTGAGTCGGTCGTCGATCAACTCCTGGATCACCTCCTGGCGAGTCGGCGTCTTGTGCGTCGACGTCGCCATGAGCTTGGTGCGTTGCTCGATGTCGTAGGCGGTGATCGGCGAACCGTTGGCGACCACCACGACCTGTGCGACGGCGGCGGCCGGCACGATGGAGGCGGCAGCGAGCGCAAGGGCGACAAGCCCGGCGCGGAACGATCCCAATCTCAAGCTGGTCTTCGGCATCGCGCTATCCATTGCGGCGGGCAGAGCCGGCGGTCCGATGCATCGTTGCGGTTGCCATCAATGCGAATTCGCGTTCGGGCCGACGTTCTGGCTCACCGATGTATCGCCGAGCGTCCGCAGGCTCAACTGCACCGTGATTGTATGGTTGAGCTGCGGCGAGCCGGTCCCGTAGCTGTAGTTAGTAACGTAATTTAGGCCCAAAATTAGGCAATCGTTGACGTAGGCGACGCCGATCGAATTCGCCACGAATTTTTCGGATTCGAGGTCGTAGAGCTCCGAGCCGCGCACCACCCAGTTGGCGTCGATCTTGACCGAGCCGGAGCCGAGCATGCCCTGGCGGCGGTCGAGGAAGCCGATCTCCGGCTGGGCCGCATAGTTGCCGTACATGAGGCTGACGGCCCAGCGGTCAAAGTTCGCGTCGGCCTCGAGCTCGGTCCGCCTGACTGTGAAAGTGTCGTTATCCAGGCGGAAGCGCGAGGTAAATTTATAGGTCGCGTTGGGCTGGAACGAGGCGCGCGCCACGTAGTCGGAGCGCGTAGTGTCGAGGCCGCTGTCGAGGCCGGCGTTGGCGATGCCGACCTGCGAGAACGAATTGTCCCACAGACTGTAGGATTGGCCGAACAGTGCGTTGAAGGCGCCGCCCTGGTTGAACTGAGCGGTGTAGGTAAGCCCGTAATTGGCGCGTCCGCCGCCCTCGACGCGGTCATAGCCGGAGAACTTGTCGACCTTGAACAGATTGGTGTCGTCGAAGATCAGGCTTTGCGCGTCCTCGTTCGGCCAGCGGCCGACCTGCGGCTCGTTCGGCCGGGCGATGATCTGCGCGATCGGCTCGACGGTCTGCGTGCCCCAGCTCTGCACATTGATGAAGGGGAAGCGATATTCGAGGCCGACCGTCGGCATGCCGCGCACCAGATTGGTGTCGCCGGCGGCGATGTAGTTGGACACGCCGGGATTATTGTCGATCTGCATAGCGGCGGCGTCGGCGCGCACTGACGCGAATGGCGTGAACTGCTGGCCAAGCGAATCGGTAAAGGTGCGGCGCCAATGCGCGTCGGCGGAAACGCGGCTGTAGGTGCCGGGAATGCCGCGCAGCAGGCAGTTCGCGGACGTGGCGAACCCCGGGTCCGCGGTGTTCGCGCAGGTGCCGGCGCTGAACGCGGTCTGGTTGATGGCGTCGAATTCGGCCTGCCGGCGCGTCAGGCTTGTGAAGTTGACGTTGTAGCCGAGCTCGCCGCCCATGATCGGATGGTTGAAGGTGTAGTCGTAGTCGAGCACCGGATGGATGACCGGGATCTGGTTCTGCACGTCGGCGGTGGAAAAGCCGTAGTAATAAATCGAGCGGACGTCGAAATAACTGCGGTCGCCCTTGCCGGCGAGATAGAGCTGCGAAAGTCCGGAGTTGGCGGCGGCGCCGAGCGTATCGGTGTAGTGATAGGACGATAGGCGCGGGTTGTAGTCGGAGAAGAACGTCTTGTCGGTCAAGAGGACGCCGTCCCAGCCCCACACCCATTTGTCGTTGATGGCGAACTTGCCCTCACTCTCGAGGCTGCCGCGGAAGTTACGGTCGCCGGGCGCCGTCACGCCGGGTGTGGCGTTAGAAAAATAGCCGGGATCGAGTTGGTAGATGCCGGCGGCGCGGATCGAGTAGGCGCCGGTGAGCAGACGCTGACGAAACTCACCTTGCAGCAGCGGGCCCTGCCGGGTGGTGATCATCGGTGAAAACGTGGCGTCGTAATCGGGCGCCAGCGCCCAGTAGTAAGGCACTTCGAGCGACTGACCGTAGACCGAGCTTGAGGTGATGATCGGCGCCAGCACGCCGGTCTTGCGCTTGACCGTCGGATCGGGCGCCGAGAAATACGGCAGATAGGCAAGCGGCTGGCCGAAGAATTCGAGGCGCGCGTCCTCGAAGTAGAGCATCTTCTCACCCTGATCGTGGATGATGCGTGCGGCTTTCACCTGCCACAGCGGCGGTTTCGTCGGATCGTCTTTGCAAGGCGCGCAGGCGGTGTAGACGCCGCTGTGGAAGACGGTGGTGTTGCCTTTCGAGCGCTCGGCGCGGGCGGCCGCCATGCGGGTCTGATCCGGCGAATCGAGCCGCAGCGAATCGACGAAGCCGTCGCGATAGTCGTCCGACAGGTCCATGATTGAGCCGTAGGTGATCATGCCGTCGGCATCGGTGAGGCGGACGTTGCCTTCCGCGTGCAGCCGCTTGCCGTTCTGGTCGTAGATCACCTTGTCGGCTTCGAGCGTCGAATTGCGGTAGTAAATCTGCACGTTGCCGACCGCGGACACGCGGTGATTGGCGTAATCGTAATCGATCTCGTCCGCCTTCACGAGCATCTGCTGCTGCGCGGCGTTTTCACGCGCGATGGCGATGGCAGATCTCGGCTGTTTCGGCGGGGCCGGCGGGAAGCTGAAGACTCGCTGGGCGAAGGCCGGCGCGCACGGGAGCGCGCTGCCGCAAGCCAGCATGGCGAGGACGGCAATCACTCTTGCGATGCCACGGCAACGCTGCCGGGGCACTGGTGGACGAGCGCGAACCGGCCCCGCCATCACCCGTCCTCCTGGTACAACAAAGCAATAAACCCCGTCAGGCCCCCGGCGAGCACGGGCAGCCAAGCCGCTGCCACGGGGAGCATCAGCTCGGCCTTCGTCATATCTTCAGTCACTTTCGACAAGACATAAAGCAGAAAGCCCGCTGCGACGCCACTTAAAATCATCTTTTGCACCCCGCCGAAGCGGAAGAAACGTAGACTGACAGAGGCGGCAAGAAAAACCATGGCCGCCAGCAAAAACGGCTGCGCTATAAGCTTCTGAAATTGATATCTATAGCCTGCGGCGACAAGACCTGCGTGGTCGGCAATCGTGATATACGCTGGCAACTCCCAGAAGGGTACAGTTTCCGGCGTCGCAAAGCTTTCGCGCGCCTGCTCCGGCGTCAGGCTGGTCTTGAGCTGAAAAACCGCATGGCTGGCCGGCAGGGTTCTCGGCTGGCTGACGCGGGCATCCTCGAGCCGCCAGACGCCCGGCCCCAACGTGGCCGAGCGGGCGTCGATGCGCTGTTTGAACTGGCCGTCATTGTCGAACACGAAGACCGTCACGCCGGTGAGGTTGACGCCCTGGTCGCGGCTCGCCTTGGCGTTGATGATGGCCTGACCTTCGCTGCTGCGCTGGCTGGTCCAGAACGGTCCGCCGCCGTGGGGTCCGCCCGACTTGTCGCCGAACAGCATCGCTTCGAAGCGCTTTGATTGCTCCTGCATGATCGCCGACAGCGGGTTGTAGGCGGTGGTGGCGATGATGCCGATGAGGAAGCCGACCGTCACCGCCGGCGCAATGAATTGCCAGGCCGACACGCCGGCCGCGCGCGCGACCACCAGCTCAAGCCGCCGCGACAGGTTGAGATAACAGACCATGGTGCCGATCAAGACGCAGAACGGCAGGATGCGTTCGGTGATCTGCGGCACGCGGTAAAACGACGTCTTTGCCACCAGCACCGCCGAGACATCCGGGACGTCGGTGGCGCGGCGCATGGTCTCGATGTAGTCGACCAGCGCGACCAGCGCGAAGATGCCGAAGAACACCAGCAGCACCGCGGCGAGGAATCGCAGGCCGAAATAACGTCCGAGCGTTAGGCCGATCATGCGCATGACGGGCTCATTGCGTCGCGACGCGCCGCATCACGCGTTCGGTGAGCGTGGACAGCCAGTTGTTTACGGCGGCGGGCAGCTCGATGATGAGGCCGCGGCGAATGACGTAGAGGCCGGCGGCGACGGCGATGGCGAGCGCCACGTATTGCAGCCACAGCATCCACGGCATGGTGGCGCCGAACACGGTGGAAACGAAGCCGATCAGCCGCAGCAGCGCCACGCCGCCGACGGCGCCGAGCAAAGAGATCGCGCGACTTTGCCGATTGGTGCGCGGCGCTCCGAGATAGGCGAAGGCGATCACCGTGAAGGCGAGCGGGTAGATCGGCGCGATGATCCGGTCGTGCATCTCGGCGCGGAACTGGTTCGGCTCCTCGCGGTAGAGCTTGTCATTCGGATCGGGGAACAGGAGCTGCCAAAGATAGCGTTCGCGGATCGAATAGTTGATGGTCTGCTGGCCGGCGACCAGCGTCGACAGATCGAAGGCGTAGCGGTTGAACACCACCATGGTCGGGTCGCGGTCCTTGGCCTCGAAGCGCTGCACCATGCCGTTCTGCAGGACCAGATACGTGCCGTTGGCATTGCTGATCACCTCGCCGACGTCGGCGAGCACCGTCAAACGCTGCGCCGGATCGCGCTGGTCATCGAGGAAGATGCCGACCATCTGCCCGTTGCTGCGCCGCTCGCGGATGCGCATGGTGACGCCACCGGCGATCGAGGCGAAGCGGCCCGGCTGCACCAGATTGCCGACCACGTCGGCCTGCACCTCGGTCAGCCATTCGCGCAGCGTGCGCAGACCCTTGGGCGCGAAATAGGCGCTGATCGAGGTGACCAGGATCGCCACCACGACGGCGACCACGAGGAAGGCGCGGAATAGCACCCACGGCGACATGCCGGCCGCGTTCATGACGATGATTTCGCTGTCGGTGGACATTTTGTTGAGCACGTGCACAACCGCAATTAACAGCGCGATCGGCGCGATCACCAGGATCAGCAGCGGGATGATCATGCCGGTGATGCTGACGAAGATCAGGATCGACTGACCCTGCGCGGTGATCAGGTCGAAGTCGTGCAACGCCTGCGTCACCCAGATCACCGCGGTCAGGCTGACCAAAATGACCAGGAACGCACCGAACGTGGTGCGGAAAATATAGCGACCGATCGACCACATCCGACGCGGCGTCCCCAATGTGCGGCAAACCCCACCGGCCGCCCGGTACCCCTACCGGTCGTCCAGCGTAACCAATTTGTCACGCCCGTTCAGGTTTATCTTGATCCATCTACAAAGTGGCCGAGCAAAGGCAAACCCTTTGAACATGCACAACAAAAAGTAAAAACTGGCGACCCGGTCCGGTACCTGGAGCCGTTTTTGCCCTACGGTCGGCCACCAACTCGGTTTTTGCGGCTGGACCGTGCCGGTGGCGGCGAAAGCCTGGAAATCGGCCGATTTTGGGCTTTGCAGAGGGTGGCGCGGCAGGCCATATGGCATTTGCGACCACGCCGCCATTAAGGTTCCCAGAATCAAGGAAACGCGCCGATGTCCGATGCCCTCAAGCTCGGGTTTGCCCCCTTCGCCGCCCCGGCCAGAATTGGCGCTGCCGGTGTTCTCATCGTGTTCTGCGACGACGCCCTCAAATTCGGGCCCGCCACGACCAAGGCGATCGCGCCGGCTGCTGGGCTGATCACACGCGCGGCCAAGGCCGAACGCTTCACCGGCAAGAGCGGCTCGGCGCTCGAGCTGATCGTGCCGGAAGGTTTGCATGTCGCGCGGCTGGTCGTGATCGGCGCCGGCAAGACCGCGGGACTCGCGCAGAAGGACATGCTCAAGTTCGGCGGCCTGGCCATGGGCAAGCTGCCGCTCGCCGCGCGCGAAGGCATGGTGTTCGCCGAGTTGCCGGGCCGCACTCTCAAGGCGGACGAGGCCGCCGAACTCGCGCTCGGCGTGGTGCTGCGCGCCTACGCCTTCGATCGCTACAAGACCAAGCGCAAAGAGGACGAGAAGCCGGCGGACAAGCGCAGCATGGCGGTCGCGGTCGGCGACGTCGCCGCGGTGCGCAAGGCTTACGCGGCTCGCGAGGCAATCGCTGGCGGCGTGCTGATGGCGCGCGATCTGGTCAACGAACCGGCCAACGTCCTTTATCCGGAAGAGTTCGCGCGGCGCACCGCCGTGCTGAAAAAATCCGGCGTCGCGGTCGAGGTGCTCGACGTCAAGGCGATGAAGAAGCTCGGCATGAACGCGCTCATCGGCGTCGGCCAGGGCTCTTCGCGCGACAGCCGCGTCGTGGTGATGCGTTGGAACGGCGGCAGGGCCGGCGAGGCGCCGGTCGCCTTCATCGGCAAGGGCGTTTGCTTCGATACCGGCGGCATCTCGATCAAGCCGGCGGCCGGTATGGAGGACATGAAGGGCGACATGGCGGGCGCCGCCTGCGTCGTCGGTCTGATGCAGGCCCTCGCCGCGCGCAAGGCGCGCGTCAACGCCGTCGGGGTCATCGGGCTGGTGGAGAACATGCCGGACGGCAACGCGCAGCGTCCGGGCGACATCGTCACCTCGATGTCGGGCCAGACCATCGAGATCATCAATACCGATGCCGAAGGCCGCCTCGTTCTGGCCGACGCCATCTGGTACACGGCCAAGCGTTTCAAGCCGAAATTCATGGTCGATCTGGCGACGCTGACTGGCGCCATCATCGTCGCGCTCGGCCAGGAATACGCCGGTCTGTTTTCCAACGACGACAGGCTCGCCGAGCGGCTGACCAAGGCAGGCGAGGCTACCGGCGAACTGGTCTGGCGCATGCCGCTCAACGCGGCCTACGACAAGATGATCGATTCCAAATTTGCCGACATGAAAAACACCGGCGGCTCGCGCTGGGGTGGCGCTATCACCGCCGCGCAATTCATCCAGCGGCATGTTGTCGACAAGACGCCGTGGGCGCATCTGGACGTCGCCGGCACCGCCTTCGATAGCCGGCAGACCGACATCAACAAGAGCTGGGGCTCGGGCTGGGGCGTGCGGCTGCTCGACCGGCTGGTGAAGGATTATTACGAGAAGTAATTCGCGCTGCCGCCGACAGGCTGATTCGAAAGGCCGCCTCGCGGGAGGCGGCCTTTGTTATTTTCAGAACGCTGGCGCCTACTTCTTCTCGACGAAGACGTGCTTGCAGGCCGTGGTGGTCTCGTTCTCGGCGGTGTGCGAGGGGATAATCGGCACGGCTTGCGCGGTGCCAGCCGGCGAGGCAGTAATATAGTAGTCTGCTGCTTCCATAATATGACCCTGTGCTATGACCGAAATTCTTTTCTACCACCTGCAAGGCCAGAAGCTCGAAGGCGTGCTGCCGTCGCTACTGGAGAAGTCGCTCGAGCGCGGCTGGACGGTGATCGTGCAGGGCTCTACCGAAGAGCGCATCGAGGCGCTCGACGCGCATTTGTGGACCTACCGCGACGACGGCTTCCTGCCGCACGGCACCTGGCGCGAGGGCGATGCCGCCGCGCAGCCGGTGCTGCTCACCGTCAATGACGGCAATCTCAATGCCGCGACCGTGCGCTTCCTCGTCGACGGCGCGCCGATGCCGCAAGACGCCGCGGCCTATCAGCGCATCGTCCTGGTGTTCAACGGCAAGGACGACGACGCGGTCGCCGCTGCGCGCGGCGTTTGGAGCGATGCCAAGACGAAGGGCTTCGACGTCACCTATTGGCAGCCGGACGAGCAGGGCCGTTGGGCGAAAAAGGCTTGAGTTCCAATGCAATGACTAGGCCACTGGCCTATCGGCCAATGCCCTAGTACCCCTGACGCGCCCATTCTCGGCGTGGTTAACCCCTTGTCCAGGCTTAGCTTGTCGCTGCCATCGTGATGACGCAAAATAGCTCTCTAGGGACAGGCGGATCGATCGCCCGGGGGAGATTTATATTGCGTCGCCGCGTCGCCAGGATCGCGCTTGCCGTCTGTGCCATCGGGCTTGCCGTGGCCGGCTGCAAGAACTCGACGCAGCTGTTCCAGGACAGTAACGAAGGTGGCTGGTTCTCAAAGCCGGCGGATATATTCGCCAAGCCGAGCTGGGCGCGCGCGACCAGCGACGACCAGAACGTCGTGCTCAACCCGCGGGCGCCGGTCGACGGCAATGAATTGGTCACCGCCGATGGCCGCTGCGGCGAGCCCGCGGCCGTAGCTGCGCTGGCGGCACCGGAGCCGGCCGCTGCGCCAACCCCGCCGGCCGACCGGCCGGTCGGCACCGTAGCCGGCGACTACGCCCATGCGCCAATGCCCGAGGCGCCCCTGGCCGCGGCCAACCCGAATGCCGCCGCGCTCGGCCAGCCGCCGCGCGGATCGGTGGTCATGGGCGGCATCGCGCTCGGCATGACCGAATGCGACGTAGTGCGGCGCGCCGGGCTTCCGGGCAACATCAACATCGGCGCCGGCGACAAAGGCGAACGCAAGGTCGTGCTCACTTACCTGAGCGGCACCTGGCCCGGCATCTACACCTTCGACGCCGGCCGGCTGAAGGTCGTCGACCGCGCGCCGGTGCCGGAGACGCCGGTCAAGCCGGCCAAAAAGCAAAAACAAAAGGCCAAGACGGCCAAGCCGAAAACCGCGACCCGCGAGCCCGTGCGCGCATACGTGCAATAGCGCGGTCGGCTCAGCCCGTTTCCAGCGCCGCGCTGGCGGCAAGCCATTCTTCTTCCGCCTTGGCGATCGCCGCCACCACCTGCGCGCGGGTCTTGGACAATTCGGCCGCGCGCGCCGGGTCGCTGGCAAACAGCGCGCCGTCACCCAGTGTCGTGTCGAGCTTGTGCAGTTGCCGTGTGAGCTGCGCGATCAGCACCTCGGCTTGCGAGATCCGCTTGCGCAACGGCGCGGTCTGCGCGCGTTTGTCGGCGGCGGCGCGGCGCACCTCGCTTGGATCGGAGCGTGGCGAGGATTTCGAACCGACGGTGACGCCCTGGCCTTCGCCGGAGAGCACCATGCGCCGGTAATCGTCGAGATCGCCGTCGAACGGCGCGACCTTGCCGCCTTGCACCAGCCAGAGCCGATCGGCGCAGGCCTCCAAGAGATAGCGGTCGTGCGACACCAGGATCACGGCGCCGGGATAATCGTTGATCGCCTCGATCAGCGCGGCGCGGCTGTCGATGTCGAGGTGGTTTGTCGGTTCGTCAAGAATGATGAGCTGCGGCGCGGCGAAAGTGGCGAGACCGAGCATCAGCCGCGACTTTTCGCCGCCGGACAGCGTCCTGACCGCGTTGTTGGCGGCGAGCCCGGAAAAGCCGATGGCGCCGACGCGGCCGCGCACTTTCGCTTCGGGCGCATCGGGCATCAGCGCGCGCACGTGGTCGTAAGGGCTGGCATCGGGATCGAGTTCGTCGAGCTGGTGCTGCGCGAAATAGCCGACCGTCAGTGTCGCCGCGCGAGTGATCGTGCCGTGCATGGGCGCGAGCCGGCCGGCGAAAAGCTTGACCAGCGTCGACTTGCCGTTGCCGTTGGCGCCGAGCAGCGCGATGCGGTCGTCATTGTCGATGCGCAGCGACAGGCCGGACAGCACCGCACGATCGTCGTAGCCGACCGCGACATCGTCGGTGGCGATGATCGGCGGCGACAGCAACTTGTGCGGCGCCGGAAAGTGAATTGGCCGCACCTCTTCGCTGACCAGCGCGGCGATCGGCTCCATCTTGGCCAGCATCTTGAGGCGCGACTGTGCCTGCCGCGCCTTGGTCGCCTTGGCGCGGAAGCGGTCGACGAAGGCCTGCATGTGCTTGCGCTGAGCTTCCTGCTTCTTGACCATTTTCTGGTCGAGCAGCATGCGCTCGCGGCGCAGCCGTTCGAAGTCTGAATAGCCGCCGCGATAGAGCGTGAGCTGCTTGTTTTCCAGCGACAGGATCTGATTGACCGCGTTGTCCAGGAGGTCGCGGTCGTGGCTGATGATGATCATGGTGCTCGGATAGCTCGCGAGGTGATCCTGCAGCCACAGCGTGCCTTCGAGATCGAGGTAGTTGGTCGGCTCGTCGAGCAAGAGCAGGTCTGGTTCGGCGAACAGCGTCGCGGCGAGCGCGACGCGCATGCGCCAGCCGCCGGAGAACTCCGAACAGGGCCTGGCCTGATCGGCGATGGAAAAACCGAGGCCCGACAGGATCGCGGCCGCGCGCGCCGGCGCCGCATGGGCGCCGATGTCGACCAGCCGGGTCTGGATCTCGGCGATGCGATGGGGATCGTGCGCGGTTTCCGCTTCTGCCAGCAGCGCGTTGCGCTCGCGTGTGCGCCTTGAGCACGACCTCGAGCAGGCTTTCCGGCCCGTTCGGTGCTTCCTGCGCCAGCCGGCCGAGGCGCCAGCGCGGCGGGTACTCGATCGTGCCTTGCTCGGCGCCGATGTCGCCGGTGATGATGTTGAACAGCGTCGACTTGCCGGCGCCGTTGCGACCGACCAGCCCGACGCAAGCGCCGGGCACGATGCGGGCCGAGGCATTTTCAAGAAGCGGGCGGCCGGCGATGCGGACGGTGAGGTCGTCGATGACAAGCATGGGGCCGCCTTGTGGCCGAGCCGCCGCGCCGACGCAACCCTTTAGCCGAGCGCGTCGGCGACGGCCTTGCCGCAGGTGACGGTATCCGCCGGGCCTTTGAGGTCGCGGGTGCGCAGTTTCTCCTGCGCCAGCACCGTCTCGATCGCTTTGACGATGGCCTTGGCCGCTTCCGGTTCGCCGAGATGATCGAGCATCATCGCGCCCGACCAGATCTGGCCGATCGGATTGGCGATACCTTGGCCGTAAATGTCGGGCGCCGAGCCGTGCACCGGCTCGAACACCGAGGGAAATTTGCCGCTCCGGATTGATGTTGCCGGACGGCGCGATGCCGATGGTGCCGGTGCAGGCGGGGCCGAGGTCGGACAGGATGTCGCCGAACAGATTGGAGGCGACCACCACGTTGAACCAGTCGGGGTTCATGACAAAACGCGCGGTCAGGATGTCGATGTGGAACTGGTTCCACTTCACGTCGGGGTAGCCCTTGGCCATTTCCTTCACGCGTTCGTCCCAGTACGGCATGGTGATGGCGATGCCGTTCGATTTGGTCGCCGAGGTGAGGTGCTTCTTCGGCGTCGAGCGGGCGAGCTCGAAGGCGAATTTCAGGACGCGGTCGACGCCGATGCGGCTCATCACCGTTTCCTGCACCACGACCTCGCGCTCGGTGCCGGGGAACATCTTGCCGCCGATCGCCGAATACTCACCCTCGGTGTTCTCGCGCACCACCCAGAAGTCGATGTCGCCGGGCTTGCGGTTGGCGAGCGGGCACGGCACGCCCGGCATCAGCCGCACCGGCCGCAGATTGATGTACTGATCGAATTCGCGGCGGAACAGGATCAGCGAGCCCCACAGCGAGATGTGGTCGGGCACGCGGTCCGGCATGCCGACGGCGCCGAAATAGATGGCGTCGTGCTCGCCGATCTGGTCTTTCCAATCCTCCGGCATCATGCGGCCGTGCTTTTCGTAATAGTCGCAACTGGCGAAATCGAAATCGTCGAGCCGCAGCTCGAAGCCGAATTTCTTCGCCGCGGTTTCGAGGACGCGCACGCCCTCGGGCATGACCTCCTTGCCAATGCCGTCGCCGGGAACGACCGCGATGCGGTGAACGCGATTGGTCTTCATAAGCAAACCCTTGTCAGAACACGAAGCCCGTCGCTTAGCACGCTCGGCCGGCCTTGTGCATCCCCACGCCGGTCTCGCGCTGGTAGATGATGAGATCGAAGCTCGGCGTCGCCTCGTTGCCGATGATTGCGGACAACAGCGCGTGCGCCTGGCCGCGGTGGTGGGTCTGGTGGTTGAAGAAATGGTCGAGCGCCGGCGCCAGCGGCTGCTCGATCTCGACCGGCCGCACCACCGTGCGGTAGCGCAGCGTGCCGAGAAGATCGCTGTCGCTCAGGCGCGCGATATAGCGGCCGATCAGCGTATCCTCGCTGCGCCGCGCCGCGCGTAGACTCGCGAAATCGTCATAGAGGATGGTGTCGAGGCTCGGCGGCACCTCGCCCGCGCCGGTGAAACGCCGCATCCAGATACGGTCGCCGACCAGGAGATGATTGAAAGTGCCGTGCAGCGACTTGAAGAAGGCGCCGCGGTCGGCGCGGTAATCGGCGTCCGACACGGTCGCCGCGGCGGCATAGAGCCGCTCGTTGCACCAGGCGTTATAGCCGGCGAACATCTGATACCGCGGCTTCATGCGAATGCTCCCGTTGGCACGGCTAACCATAACGAAAACGCGGCAAAACGCGCGACCTTGCCGCGTCATGCGCCCCCCGGTATAAGCCGCGCGACATCGCTTCTCCAATCAATGCCAGTCAACGCTTCGATCAATCTTTGTGAAGGATGACCCGATGGCGCTCGAGCGCACCTTTTCCATCATCAAACCCGACGCCACCGCGCGCAATCTGACCGGCGCCATCAACGCCATGATCGAGGCCGCCGGCCTGCGCATCGTCGCGCAGAAGCGGCTGCGCATTTCGCTGCCGCAGGCGCGGCAGTTCTACGCGGTGCACAAGGAGCGGCCGTTCTTCGCCGAGTTGGTCGACTTCATGGTGTCGGGCCCGGTAGTGGTGCAGGTGCTCGAAGGCGACAACGCCATCGCGAAATATCGCGAACTGATGGGCGCGACCGATCCGGCCAAGGCGGCGGCCGGCACCATCCGCAAGGTGCACGCCAAGTCGATCGGCGAAAATTCGGTGCACGGCTCCGACGCGCCGGACACCGCGGCGCGCGAGATCGCGCAGTTCTTCTCCGAGAACGAGATCGTCGGTTAGGGCAATGAGGTGATCTGGGTTGCGCTCGGACCGGAGTTCACTTCGCCGGCCTTCTGGCTGGCTGTCATTCAGATCATCTGGATCAATATCCTGCTGTCGGGCGACAACGCGGTGGTCATCGCGCATGGCTTGCCGCGGGCTGCCGCCACGCCAGCGGTTCTGGGGCATGGTCGATCGGCGCCGGCGTTGCGGCGGTCCTGCGCATCGTGTTCACCGGGTCGATCGCCTCGCTGATGCTGCTGCCGTATCTCAAGACTCGCCGGCGGCCTGGCGCTGTTCTACATCGCCGCCAAGCTGTTGCGTTCCCGATGAGCCGGACGACGACCGAGACCGAGGCGGTCGAGCATCTCTGGCGCGCGGTGCGCATCGTCGTCGTCGCCGACATCGTCATGAGCCTGGACAACGTCATCGCCGTTGCCGCGGCGGCCGGCGGCGATATGGTCGCTGCTGGTGCTGGGCCTTGCCATCAGCATTCCGCTGATCGTCGCCGGCGCGGCACTGATCATGTCGCTGCTCGACCGGTTTCCGATCCTGATCTGGGCCGGCGCGCGCTGCTCGGCTGGATCGCCGGCGAGGTGGTTGCCACCGATCCGGTCGCGATCGGCTATCTCACCCAGACCTATGGCGCTTCGGTAGCACACGCGGCGGAATACGCATGCGCGGCGGCCGGCGCCGGTGCTAGTGTTGGTCGCGGGCGGCCTGTGGCGGCGCTCAAAACAGCGAAAGTGAAGTCTAGCCGGTCGCTTCGCGGCGCCCCGAAGGACGGCTATAGTGCCGATGCAATGAATCAGGCCGTCGAACTCGACAACGCCAAACGGATCGGCTTCTCCGCCTGTCCGCACGATTGCCCTCGACCTGCGCGCTCGAGGTCGAATTGCTCGACGAGCGCACCATCGGCCGCGTGCGCGGCGCCAAGGACAACGACTACACCGCCGGCGTCATCTGCGCCAAGGTCGCGCGCTACGCCGAGCGCGTGCATCACAAGGACCGGCTCAAGCATCCGCTGCAGCGCGTCGGCGCGAAAGGCGAGGGCACGTTCCGGCAAATCTCCTGGGACGACGCGCTCGATCTCGTCGCCGAGAAATTCCTCGAGGCCGAGCGGCGCCACGGCGCGGAAGGGGTGTGGCCGTATTACTATGCCGGCACCATGGGCCTCGTGATGCGCGACGGCATCCACCGGCTGCGCCACGCCAAGAAATATTCCGGCTTCCATTCCATCGATCTGCGTCAACCCGGCCTATGCCGGCTTTGCCGCCGGCACCGGCAGCGTCGCCGGCCCCGATCCGCGCGAGATGGCGAAGTCCGATCTGGTCGTGATCTGGGGCACCAATGCGGTGAGCACCCAGGTCAACGTGATGACGCACGCGACGCGCGCGCGCAAGGAGCGCGGCGCCAAGATCGTCGCGGTCGACGTCTACATGAACGGCACCATGGAGCAGGCCGATCTGCCGGTGCTGGTGAAGCCCGGCACCGACGGCGCGCTCGCCTGCGCGGTGATGCATTGCCTGTTCCGCGACGGCAAGGCGGACTGGGACTATCTCGACAACTACACCGACGCGCCGCGCGAACTCGAAGCGCATGTGCGCACGCGCGACTCCGCAATGGGCGTCGCGCCATCACCGGCTCGCCGGTCGAGACGATCGAGGAATTCGCCCGGCTCGTCGGCGAGACCAAGCGCGCCTTCTTCCGCCTCGGCTACGGCTTCTCGCGCTCGCGCAACGGCGCGGCCAACATGCACGCGGCAAGCTGCATCCCGGCGGTCACCGGCGCCTGGCAGCACGAAGGCGGCGGCGCCTTCCACATCAACGCCGACATCTACAACTGGACAAGACGATGATCGAAGGCCTCGACGTGCGCGACCGCTCGGTGCGCATGCTCGACCAGTCGCGCATCGGCGCGATCCTGACCGGCGACGCCGAGGCGCTGCGCGGCGGGCCGCCGGTGACGGCGATGCTGATCCAGAACACCAATCCGGTGTCGGTCGCGCCCGATCAGAACAAGGTGAAGCGCGGCTTTGCGCGCGAGGACCTGTTCGTCTGCGTGCACGAGCAGTTCATGACCGAGACGGCGCAGATGGCCGACGTCGTGCTGCCGGCGACGATGTTCCTGGAGCACGACGACATCTATCAGGGCGGCGGCCACCAATATCATCATCCTCGGGCCGAAGCTGATCGAGCCGCCGGGCGAATGCCGCTCCAACCACGAGGTCATCTGCGGCCTCGCCAAGCGGCTCGGCGCCAAGCATCCGGGCTTCGACATGAGCCCGCGCGAACTGATCGACCAGACGCTGCAGAATTCCGGCGGGGCACGCTCGCCGAGCTCGAGGCCAACCGCTGGATCGACTGCCAGCCGGATTTCGCCACCGCGCATTACATCAACGGCTTCAACTGGCCGGACGGCAAATTCCGCTTCAAGCCGGACTGGCCGAACGTGCCGTTCCGCAGCCCGTACACGCGCGGGCCGATCGCCGCGATGCCGGAGCTGCCCGATCACTGGACCGTCGATCGAGGAGGCCGACGCCGAGCATCCGTTCCGGCTCGCCACCTCGCCGGCGCGCGGCTTCCTCAACTCGACCTTCAACGAGACGCCGACTCGCGGCGCAGGAGAAGCGGCCGACCGGTGATGATCCATCCCGACGACGCGGCCGGGCACGGCATTGGCGACGGCGCGATCGTGGTGACTCGGCAACAGGCGCGGCGAGGTGCGCCTGCACGCGCGGCTGTTCGACGGCGTGCGGCGCGGCGTGCTGATCGCGGAATCGATCTGGCCGAATTCGGCCTATCCCGACGGCCGCGGCATCAACACGCTGACCGGCGCCGACTCGATCGCGCCCTATGGCGGCGCCGCCTTCCACGACAACAAGGTCTGGATCAGGCGGCGCGCGCCGTGAGGCGATTTACTTTTTCGCCAACATATTGTCGACGCTGAACGGCCTGCCGCCGCTCACGAACAGCACGAGAGCGCCGCCGGCAATGGCGAGATCTTTACTGAGGAAGATGTATTGCAGGCCCTGCGCCGCTTGCGGAAACTGCCAATACAGATGCGCGGTCACAAAGGCAATTACGACAAAGATGAACGCGAGCAGCGCGCCGTACCGTGTCGCGACGCCGAGGACCAGCGTGACAATAATGATCCACTCGACCACATGCGCCACCACGCTCATCAAGTCCGGCATGATGAAGTTGATGGACTTGAGGTAGGCGGGCGCTGGTCCGCCGGTCGTGACCGTCATTAAAAAGACGGCTGCGACCAGCAGGCGGCCGACCAGCAGCAGCATGTCGGACATTCCGGTGGCGATGCCGTCGGTGCAGGACAGCAGCGGATGCGACGATCGATCAGTCATAGGCGTTCTCTCCCCAGGTAGGTTTGTTGTTGCTTTGAATCTGACAATTTTGCCGAACAGCTGGCAAGTCCATGCGCGCGACCGCACGCGAGCCTTCGCGCAGCGCAACCTGTTTGTGTGGGGCAATCGCCCCGCGCTCAAAGCTCCTTGCCGATGATGCGATCGACCGAATAGGGGCCGCCGCCGCGCAGGGCGATCGCGAAGAAGACTACGCCGAACAGGATCGGGAGCTCCATGCGCGCGAAGCCGCGCGGCAACTGCACGACCAGTGTGATCAAAAGCATTTCGATCGCAAGTGCGGCGGCGAAGAAGCGGGTGAACAGGCCGAGCGCGACGCAGGACGCGCCAACGATTTCCAGAACTATAGCGGCGTAGGCAAAGGCGATGCCCGGGACGAATCCCATCTTGGCCATGCCCGGTGCGACGGCCGCAGCGCCGCTCATCAGTTTCGGCCAGCCGTGGGTCATGACGCAGGCGGCAAAGACGATCCGGATCATCGGGTACCAATGATCGGAGAATGCGGCGTAAAACCCGGCCAATCCCGGAAACAGCAGCTTCCGCTCGCTGTCCGTCCGTCGCATTCATGGTATTCCACCCAGCAAAATTACGGCCACCTTGATTGGTAGGCGTCGCGAGCATAAACCCCGCGTCCGCGTCGCAATTATTCACGATGATGTGTGGGGAAGAATTCAGACCGAGGGAGTGAGCGATGCGGCGTCCGGCAACCGGCACGCCGTCGACAGGCAGCGGCCGTTCATCGACGCGAACACGCCCCGCGGCCAATAGTTTGAGGGCTAACGGATAGATGCGGTGCTCCTCCTTGAGCACGCGCCCGGCGAGCGCCGCTTCGTCGTCGTCTTTTCGCACTGCAACAGCGGCCTGGACGACGATTGGGCCGCCATCGAGTTCCGCCGTGACGAAATGCACGCTGGCGCCGTGCACCTTGGCGCCGGCTTCGATGGCCCGCTTGTGTGTATCGAGACCCTTGAACGCCGGCAGCAGCGAGGGGTGGATATTGAGCATGCGCTGCGGCCACTGCGCGACAAAGCCGGGCGTCAGCAGCCGCATGAAACCGGCGAGGCAGACGAAATCGATGTTGTGCTTGACCAGCACCGCCTGCATCGCACGCATCGAAGGCGGCGCGGTCCTTGCCGAAGGCGGTGTGATCGATCAACTCGGTGGCGATGCCGGCCGCGCGCGCCACCTCCAAGCCCGCGGCGTCGGCCTTGTTCGACAGCACCAGCGCGATCTCGGCGGGATAATCCTTGTCCTTCGCCGCCTCGATCAGCGCCGCCATGTTGGAGCCGCGGCCGGAAATGAGAACGGCGACGCGCTTGCGGCTGCATCGCGTCACCCAAGATCGAGTTTGCCGTCATAGACGACGCGCGCCTCGCCGGACGCGCGCACCACGCTGCCGATGACCTTCGCTGTTTCGCCGGCCTGCGTGAACGCCCGCATCACCGCGTCGGCATCTTTCGGCGCGGCGATGACGATCATGCCGATGCCGCAATTGAAGGTGCGCAGCATCTCGTTCTGCGCGATGCCGCCGACGGTGGCGAGCCAGTTGAACACCGGCAGTACCTTGACCGTGGCAAGTTCGATGCGCACGCCGAGACCTTTCGGCAGCACGCGCGGGATGTTGTCGGGAAATCCGCCGCCGGTGATGTGGGCGAGGCGCCTTGACGGCTTGCGTTGTCGCGGATCGCGGCGAGGCAGGATTTCACATAGATGCGGGTCGGCGTCAGCATCGCTTCGCCGAGCGACCGCGCGGCATCGAACGGCGCCGGCGCGCTCCACATCAGCCCACTCTTGGCGACGACCTTGCGCACCAGCGAATAGCCGTTGGAATGCACGCCGGAGGAGGCGAGGCCGATGATCGCGTCGCCCTCGGCGATATCGCCCCGCGGCAGGATCGCGCCGCGCTCGACCGCGCCGACGGCGAAGCCGGCGAGATCGTAATCGTCGCCCTGATAGAGGCCCGGCATTTCGGCGGTCTCGCCGCCGATCAGCGCGCAGCCGGCCTCGCGGCAGCCGACGGCGATGCCGGCGACCACGGCGGCGCCGACTTCCGGCTCGAGCTGGCCGGTGGCGAAGTAGTCGAGAAAGAACAGCGGCTCGGCGCCTTGCACCACCAGGTCGTTGACGCACATGGCGACGAGGTCGATGCCGATGGTGTCGTGACGGCCGGTTTCGATGGCGATCTTGACCTTGGTGCCGACGCCGTCATTGGCGGCGACCAGCACCGGGTCCTTGAAGCCCAGCGGCTTGAGGTCGAACAGCCCGCCGAAGCCGCCGATTTCGGCGTCCGGCCCCAGGGCGCGCGGTCGCGCGCACCAGCGGCTTGATCAGGTCCACCATCCGGTTGCCGGCATCGATATCGACGCCGGCCTGCGCGTACGTGAGGCCGCGCTCCTTTTCTGCCATGATGGGCCTCTCCGACGCCGGCGTCCTACGTGGAAAACGCAAGTCGCGCAATGGTCCGGGCACCGTTATACTCCGCCGAAATCGACGGCGCGGTTCGGGGGAACCAGCCGGCGCTCAATTCCACGGCCGGGTTTGCTTTGAGTATTCCGAACCTCATTACGCTGGCGCGCATTCTGCTGGTGCCGATCGTGGTCTGGGCGATCGCGACGCCTGGCACCATGTGGATCGCCTTCCTGCTGTTCCTGGCGGCCGGGGTGAGCGACGCCATCGACGGCTTTCTCGCCAAGCGCTTCGCCATGACCACCGTGCTCGGCGCCTATCTCGACCCGCTCGCCGACAAGGCGCTGATCGTGTCGATCTACCTGACGCTGGGCATCAACAACCTGATCCCGCGCTGGCTGGTCATCCTGGTGGTGTCGCGCGACATCCTCATCGTCGGCGGCATCATGCTGGCCTGGGTGATCGGCAACCCGCTCAAGATCAAGCCGCTGCTCGTCTCCAAGCTCAACACGGTGGCGCAGATCCTGTTCGCCTGCGTGGTGCTGGGCTCGCTCGGCTTCAACTACGACTGGCCGACGCTGACCCTCATCCTGATGGGCCTGGTCGCCGTCTTGACCCTGCTGTCGGTCGCCGCCTATGTCGCCGAATGGGTCCGCCACATGAACACGACGACGAGCCGGCCGTGAGGGCGCGCGCCAAGCCGCAACCGCATGCCGCGCCGCCGGAAAGCGGCGGCATGACAGTCGAGCAGCAGATGGTGTTCTGGCTTGCGCTGTTTCTGCTGCTGGTGCTGATGTTGTGGCTGCTCAGCGAGATCCTGCTGCCGTTTATTGCCGGCGCGGCCATCGCCTACCTGCTCGCGCCGGTCACCGACCGGATGGAAAGGCTGGGCGTCAACCGTCTCGCCGCAGCGCTCCTGATCATCACCGTGGTGGTGATGGCGATCGTGCTGGTCATCCTGCTGGTGGCGCCGATCTTGGGCGGCCAACTGTCGTCCTTCATCGACAATATTCCCGGCTACGTGACGCGGCTGCAGTCGCTGCTCAGCGATCCGAGCCGGCCTTGGCTGCAGAAGATCCTCGGCGCCGGCTTCAGCGCCGACAAATCGATCGGCGACCTGGTGACGCAAGGCGTCGGCTGGCTGACCGCCTTCCTGCGCTCGCTGTGGTCGGGGGGCCGCGCGCTGGTGTCGCTGTTCTCCCTGGTGGTGGTGACGCCGGTGGTGGCGTTCTATCTGATCTACGACTGGCACCGCATGATCCGCACCGCCGACAACTGGATCCCGGTGCATCAGCGCGACACCGTGCGCCGGCTTGCGCGTGAGGTCGACGCCGCCATCTCCGGCTTCGTGCGCGGACAATCCGCAGTCTGCCTCATCCTCGGTTCGTTCTACGCCGTGGCGCTGACGCTGAGCGGGCTCAATTTCGGCCTGCTGATCGGATTGATCTCCGGCATCATCACCTTCATCCCCTATGTCGGTTCGATGACCGGGCTGATCCTCGCGCTCGGCGTCGCGGTGGCGCAGTTCTGGCCTGAATACAGTTCGATTCTGTTCGTGCTCGGCATTTTTCTGGTCGGCCAATTCGTCGAGGGCAATCTGCTGGCGCCGAAGCTGGTCGGTGAGAGCGTCGGCCTGCATCCGCTGTGGCTGATCTTCGCGCTGCTCGCGTTTGGCTATCTGTTCGGCTTCGTCGGCCTGTTGGTCGCGGTGCCGCTCGCCGCCACCATTGGCGTGCTGGTGCGCTTTGCGCTGCAGCGCTACCGCGAAAGCGCGCTCTACACTGGGGAGCCGACGGCGTGAGCGCAGCCAGTCCGCGCCAGCTCGTGCTCGCGCTCGATCATGCGACAAGCTTCGCCCGAGAGGACTTCCTCACCGGGCCGTCGAACGCCGCGGCGCTCTCGCTCATCGAGCGCTGGCCGGATTGGCCCAACTCCATCGTCGCGCTGGTCGGGCCGGAGGGCTCGGGCAAGAGCCATCTCACCGCGATCTGGGCGGAGACGGCGGGTGCGCGCGTGCTCGCAGCGAAACTGCTGGCGCACGGCGATCTGCCGGCTGCGCTCGCCACCGGCGCGCTGGTGCTGGAGGACCTCGTTTTCGCCGGGCTCGACGAGCGCGCGCTATTTCACCTGATTAACCTCGCGCGCGAGCAGGGCGCCTATGTGCTCATCACCTCACGCTCGCCGCTGGCGAGCTTCCCGGTGACGATTCGCGATCTCGCCTCGCGGCTGCGCGCCATACCGAGCGTGACGCTGGCCGCGCCCGACGACGCGCTGTTGCGCGCGCTGATCGTCAAGCTCGCCGCCGACCGCCAGCTCACCGCCGACGACGCGTTGGTTAGCTTTCTCGTCAACCGCATCGAACGCTCGTTCGCCGGCGCGCGTGCCGCGGTGGCGCGGCTCGACGAGGAGGCGATGCGCCAGCACCGGCCGCTGACGCGGGCGCTGGCGGCCGAGGTTTTTCGAGAACTTTAAGCTCGATTCCGCTTCGGACTTGACCGGACCGCCGCGCTGGCGCGAACTGTCATCCGCCGGCCATTATTTTCGGTTAGGGATCGGGTCTTTCAGGCCTTCATAACTATGGCAGATCGCGCCCAAGCTATTGCACCTGTTGAGGAAATCGTTCTGGTCGAGACCCGGGACGAGTCCGCGCCCAGCACGGCTTTGCGATCTGAGCCGCAGCGATTCATCAATCGCGAATTGTCCTGGCTGCATTTCAACCGCCGGGTCCTGGAAGAGGCCGCCAACGAGAGCCACCCGCTGCTCGAGCGCGTGCGCTTCCTGTCGATTTCGGCCAACAACCTCGACGAATTCTTCATGGTGCGCGTCGCCGGCCTGAAAGGTCAGGTACGCCAGGGCATCACCACCCAAAGCCCGGACGGGCTCAGCCCCTCCGAACAGCTTTCGCGCGTACGCGAGGCGGTGTCGCAGCTCGCCAGCGATCAACAGAAGCGCTGGCTGGAGTTGCGCCCGGCACTGGCGGAAGCCAACGTCGTCCTGGTGGAGGGCTCGGGCCTGAAGAAGTCCGAGCGCGCCTGGCTGGAGGAGCGCTTTCTCACCCACGTGTTTCCGCTGCTGACGCCCCTTGCCATCGACCCGGCGCACCCGTTCCCGTTCATTCCGAATCTTGCCTTCTCGATGGCGCTGCAGCTTACGCGCGCCAAGGACGGTAAGCCGATGAACGCACTGATCCGCATGCCGCAGAAGATCGACCGCTTCATTCGCCTGCCGAGCGGCAGCGACCAGGGCATCCGGCTGATCACGCTCGAAGAAGCGACCGCGTTGCACATCGGCCGCCTGTTCCCCGGCTACACGGTCAAGGGGCAGGGCGCCTTCCGACTGATCCGCGATTCGGAAGTGGAAATCGAGGAAGAGGCGGAAGACCTCGTACGCCTCTACGAGACCGCGCTCAAACAGCGCCGCCGCGGTTCGGTGATCCGGCTTGAGCTCGAGAGCACCATGCCGGCCGAGTTGCGCAAATTCGTGCAGCGGGCGCTCGCGGTCGCCGACGACGAGGTGTTCCTGGTCGACGGCGTGCTTGCGCTCAACGATCTCGCGCAGCTCACCCGGCTCGACCGGCCCGACCTCGAATTCGTGCCGTACAATCCGCGCTATCCCGAGCGCATCCGCGACCACGGCGGCGATTGCTTTGCCGCCATCCGGCAGAAGGACCTGATCGTCCACCATCCGTACGAATTGTTCGATGTGGTGGTGCAGTTCCTGCAGCAGGCCGCGCGCGATCCCGACGTGATTGCCATCAAGCAGACGCTTTACCGCACCTCGGCCGAAGTCACCCATCGTCAAGACGCTGGTGGAGGCCGCCGAGGCCGGCAAATCGGTCACGGCGCTGATCGAACTCAAGGCGCGCTTCGATGAAGAAGCCAACATCCGCTGGGCGCGCGACCTCGAGCGCGCCGGCGTGCAGGTGGTCTACGGTTTCATCGAATTGAAGACGCACGCCAAGCTGTCGCTCGTGGTGCGGCGCGAGGGCGGGGCGCTCGCCACCTACATCCACGCCGGCACCGGCAACTATCACCCGGTCACCGCGCGCATCTATACCGATCTCTCCTTCTTCACCGCCGACGCGGTGGTCGGCCGCGACGTCGCCCGCATCTTCAACTACATCACCGGCTATGCCGAGCCCGCCGAATTGGAGGAGATGGCGGTGTCGCCAATCAATCTGCGCAGCCGAATCCTCGACCACATCGCCCAGGAGACCGCCAACGCCCGCGCCGGCAAGCTGTCCGGTATTTGGATGAAGATGAATTCGCTGGTCGATCCGGAGATCATCGACGCGCTCTACGATGCCTCCAGCGCCGGCGTCGAGGTAAATTTAGTGGTGCGCGGCATCTGCTGCCTGCGTCCGGGCGTGCCGGGCCTGTCCGACAATATCCGCGTTAAATCCATCGTCGGCCGCTTCCTGGAGCACGGCCGTATCTATTGCTTCGGCGCCGGCTACAGCCTGCCGCACGCCAAGGCGGCGGTATATATTTCCTCGGCCGACATGATGCCGCGCAACCTCGACCGCCGGGTCGAGGCGCTGTGCCCGATTCTCAATCCAACTGTGCATGAACAGATTTTGAACCAGATTATGATCGCGAATCTGAAGGATAATGAGCAAAGTTGGACAGTCTTGCCGGACGGCAGTTCCACACGCATAAAGGCTGCGCCGGGCGAGGAACCGTTCAACGCCCATAAGTATTTCATGACTAATCCGAGCCTGTCGGGCCGTGGCAAATCGCTCAAAGAATCCTCACCGCGTAGCCTTATACGCCGCCTCGTCGAAGGGGCGCCGTAAGCGTTCGTCCGCCATTTCGCACCCCTACGCCATCGCCAACTCCGCCAAGGGCCGGCTCGACCACGGACCGCCGATCGCGGTCATCGATATCGGCTCGAACTCGGTGCGCCTCGTCATCTACGAAGGGCTGACGCGCTCTCCGACGCCGATCTTCAACGAAAAAGTTCTCGCCGGCCTCGGCCGCCAGGTGCAGACCACGGGCCTGCTCGCGCCGGCCGCGATCGACACCGCGCTGGAGACGCTCAGGCGCTTCCGTGCGCTGTGCGACACGCTACACGTGCGCAAGATCTGGGCGATCGCCACCGCCGCCTGCCGCGACGCGAGGAATGGCCGCGCCTTCATCGAGGAGGCGACGCGCATCACGCGCACGCCGATCACCATCCTGTCGGGCAAACGCGAAGCCCATCTTACCGCGCTCGGCATCGTCTCCGGCATCCATAAGCCAGACGGCATCGTCGGAGACCTCGGCGGCGGATCGCTCGAACTCATCGACGTACATGGCGCGCGCGTGCGCGGCGGTGTGACGCTGCCATTCGGCGGATTGGCGCTGCAGGACATTGCCGGACGCTCGCTGAAGAAAGCCGAGAAGATCGTCGAGGGCGCCTTTGACGACCTCGACATGTTGCACGACGGCGAGGGCCGCACCTTCTACGCCGTCGGCGGTACTTGGCGCGCGCTGGCGCGACTGCACATGTGGCAGACCGGCTATCCGTTCCATGTGATGCACAACTACCGCATCAGCGCGCGCGAGGCGCTGGAATTCTCGCGCCTGGTGCACCGCGTCGACACCGAAACGCTGTCCAAGATCGAGGTCGTCAACGCCGCTCGCCGACCGCTGCTCGCCTACGCCGCGCTGGTGCTTGAAAGCCTGGTGCGCACGATCAAGCCCAAGCAGTTGATCATCTCAGTGCTCGGCGTGCGCGAGGGGCTGCTCTATTCGCTCCTCGAGCAGCGGGAGCGCGCGCGCGATCCGCTGATCTCGGCGGCTGCCGACCTCAACGTGCTGCGTTCGCGCTCGCCGCATCATGGCGAGGAACTGATCGATTGGACCGACCGGTTCATGGCGTCATCCGGCCTCGACGAGATGGCCGACGAGAAACGGCTGCGCCATGCCGCCTGTCTCCTGGCCGATATCGGCTGGCGCGCGCATCCGGATTATCGCGGTGAGCAATCGATGAACATCATCGCCCACGGCGCTTTCGTCGCGGTCGACCATCCGAGCCGCGCCTACTTGGCGCTGTCGGTCTATTTCCGCCACGCGGGCCTGAGCGAGGAAGATTTGTCGCCGCGCCTGCGCGAGCTCGCCACCACGCGCATGCTGGACCGCGCGCGCGTGCTCGGCGCCGCGATGCGCGTTGCCTACATCATCACCGCAGGACAGGGCGGCGTCCTGCCGAAGACGCCGATGCGCGTGCGCCGCGGCAAACTGGTGCTGACCTTGCCCGGCAAATACGGGCCGCTCGGCAGCGACCGGCTGTATCGGTCGCCTGCGTCAGCTCGCGCGTCTGGTCGGCAGAGAACCGCTGATCGAGCTCTGACCGCGCGGCATCGATGGCGGCGAGATGCCGCTTTTTCGCTGCCCTAGCAGGCATCTCACGGACGATCCGGCCGGCGGAACAGGCAGGCGATCATCGGCGTTTCCGTCTCGGTCGGGACCCGCTTTATGCGGACAGGAATTGCTGGTATTGCATCATTCGATGCTTGGGGCGACGTACCCGCCCTTGCGGTCGCAAGGACTATGAACCCTTGAGGGATCGCCATGAAAATGACCAAGCTGGGTTATTTCTCAGAGTTTCTGCTTTTTCCCCCGCTTGTTCTCATCGCGACGCTATTGGCGTTTCGCGGCTCGACCGCGATGCAGCCGGCGATGTGGGCGATGGTCTATGCCGGCGGAGTGACCGGCTGGACATTGATCGAATATCTCCTGCATCGGGTGCTCTTTCATCACGCGCCGATCCTCTCGCGGATACACGCGCGTCACCACCGCGTTCCGCTGGAATTGATCGGCACGCCCGCTTGGGCCAGCGCATTGGTCGGCTTGGTCGCGATCGCGAGCCCGTCTTGGGCGACGCTGGGATTTGGTCTGGGAACCGCGGCAACGGCAGGTCTTGCGACCGGCTACTTGTGGTACGTCTTCGTCCATTACGCGATCCACCATTGGCGGCCGCGACGGCACTCCTATCTTTATCGCGCTCGCTTGCGCCACGCGCGGCACCATCATCTCTCCGAGAGCGGCAATTTCGGCGTGACGACCGGCGTGTGGGATCGGATCTTCGGTACGGAGCTCGATGGATCGGCGGCGAAGATGGATGAAACGAGATGAGCCGCGCAGATATTATTCGAACGAAACGCCGAGCCGCCGTCCGTCCGTCCAGATCACCTTGCAGTGCCGGGTCGCGGCCTCGCCGTCGATCGCCAATTGGAAAACGCGCGGCACACCGAAGCTGCTAATCACGCTGAGGCCGGCGCCGCGCGGCGTCAGGTCGTTGACGCTGCACACGATCTCGGTGCCCGCCGCGCCGAATTTGATGAGCGCGCGCTTCGACGTCGTCGTGCGACGGTCTTGTCGGCGCTCTAACATCGCTCAGGCGTGCCCATGTTGGGGTTGCGGGTCGGCGGCGCTGCCGGTCAAGACCGCCGTCTGCAGCATGTAGGTCCGCGTGCGATTGCAGGGTGCGGACATGTATATGGACCGTTGCATGGTGCGCACGACCGGGTGGGGCGCGATGGCGACGTGCACCATCGCTGCCCGGCGCTGCGGACAATTCGCTGCGGCATCGACTCCGTCGAGAAGAGGCATGGTTTAAGCGGTCGCCGAATGCCCTTTAGGCTACGGTACGGCGATACTTATAGTGGCAGGGATTTTAAAAAATAATGCGTCGTTTCGTTTCAATTTAGTTGCAAATTTAAACGATGCCGTCGGCCTTTAGTGGACGCGGGGCGGGTTCGTTTCGGTCCACCGCGACCACCCGGCCCTTGTCGACGGCGAGCGCCAGCTCGCCGTGCTTGAGCGCCAGCGCCTTGTCGCCGAACAGCTCGCGGCGCCAGCCTTTGAGCGAGGGCACATCGGCCTCGTCGTCAGCGGCGATGCGATCCAATTCGTCCACCGTGGCGATCACCTTGGCGGCGACGCCGTGGCGCTCGGCCGTCATGCGCAGCAGCACTTTGAGCAGTTCGACGGTGGCGGCGCCGTTCGGCGCGGGCTTAAAGCGTTCGAGCCGCGGCAGCGTTTTTGGGTCGCGCTCAAGCCCGCGCTTGACCGCCTCGATGATCGCCTCACCCCAGCGCGAGCGCTCGAAGCCTTTGGGCAGCGAGCGCAGATGGCCGAGCCGCTCGATGGTGGTCGGCGCCTGTACCGCGATGTCGCCGACCGTGTCATCCTTGAGCACGCGGGAGCGCGGCACGTCGCGCGTCTGCGCCTCGCGCTCGCGCCAAGCGGCGATCTCGATCAGGACGCCAAGCTCCTTCGGCTTGCGCACGCGGGTCTTGAACCGTTCCCAGGCACGCTCGGGATCGGCACGGTAGGTTTCCGGCGAGGTTAGCACGTTCATCTCGGCTTCCACCCAACTGGTGCGCTCGCGCTTGGCGAGATCGGCGGCGAGCTTGAGATAGACCGCGCGCAGATGGGTGACGTCGGACAGCGCGTAGGACACCTGCGCGTCGCTGAGCGGCCGCCGCGTCCAGTCGGTGAAACGGTGCGACTTGTCGAGTTGGTCGCCGGTGATGCGCTGCACCAGCGCGTCGTAAGAGATCGAATTGCCGTAGCCCAACACCATGGCGGCGACCTGGCTGTCGAAGATCGGATGCGGGATCTTCTTCGCCATGTTCCAGACGATTTCGATGTCCTGCCGCGCGGCGTGGAACACCTTGACCACGGCCTCATCCGTCATCAGCGCGAACAGCGGGCCGAGATCGATGCCGGGGGCGAGCGCGTCGACCACCACCGCTTCGTCGGGCGAGGCGAGCTGCGCCACGCAGAGCAGCGGGTAATAGGTGGTCTCGCGCAGGAATTCGGTGTCGACGGTAACATAGGGATGCCGCGCTATGCGCGCGCAAACCTCGGCCAGTTCGTCGGTTTTGGTGATCAAGTCCATGGTCGCGGGCAACCTAACCCGATCCGGGACGGTCATGGCAACTATCCCCGCACCCGCGGCATGTGGATGAATTCCCATGGGCTCGGCAGCGCCCCGACCGGCACCTCGATCAGCGTCGGCTCGCGGGCGGCAAAGGCCGCCTTAAGCGCGGCGGCGAGTTCGTCCGGGCTGCGCGCCCTCCGGCCGGCGGCGCCGAAGCTTTCTGCGTATTTGACGAAGTCGGGGTTGGCGAGGTCGGAGGCGATCACCCGGTTGCCGAAATGCTCCTGCTGGATGCGCCGCACATTGCCGAAGGCGCCGTCGGCGAACACCACCGCCACCAGCGGGATGCGGTGGCGCATGGCAGTGGCAAGCTCGTTGCTGGTGTAAAGGAAGCCGCCGTCGCCGTTGATCGAGAGCACCGGCACGTCGGGCCGCGCGTGCTGCACGCCGAGCGCGGTGGCGTAGCCCCAGCCGAGATTGTCCTGGTAGCCGGGCGAAAGAAACGTGCGCGGCTTGTAGACCGGGTAGGCGAGGCGGGCGGCAAAGCCGATCTGCGTGACCTCGTCGACATAGATGCCGTCCTCGGGCATGGCGGCACGGATGACGTCGACGAAGGCAAGCTGCGGCGCGATCTTTTGCAGGCGCGCGTGCCATTTCGCCTGCCGCTCGAGCATTTCGTCGCGGCGCGAAGCGCGCCGCGCATTGGTCTTCGCCAATGCATCGATCAATTTGCGCAGCACCGGCGCGGCGTCGCCGATCAGCGCGACCTTGGGCTTGTGCTGGCGCGCCGGCTCGTCGCGGTCGGCATCGACGCGCACGATCTGCAGATTCTTGTCGACGCCCCAGGCCGCTATCGGATTGAGCAGCCGCGTGCCGATGCCGAGCACCGCGTCGGCCTCGCCCCACAGCTCGCGGCCGAGGGGCAGTGTGACGCTGAAAGGGCTGCGGCCGTCGAGCACGCCGCGGCCGCGCCGGTAGGCGAGCACGGGCGCCTGCAGCATGTCGGAGAGTAGCGTCACCTCAGGCGAAGCATCCAGCGCGCCGCCGCCGACGACGATGAGGATGCGCTTTGCCTTGCCGAGCACTTTGGTGGCGGCCTTCACCTGGTCCTCGTCTATGGGGGAGTTGCGTTCCGGCAGCGGCGCAACTGGCGTCACTGCGCCGCGCTTGCCCCAGACGTTGATGGCGCATTCGAGCGCGGCGGGCCCGCGCCGGCCTTGGCCCATGGACGCGATCGCCTTGGCGACTTTTTCCGGCGCTTCGGCCGGTGCATGGATGTGCGCGGAATGATCGACCAGCCGCGCGAGGATGCCGGCTTGGTCGCGAATCTCATGCAACTGGCCAAGCCCGCGGCCGATCGTCTTGTGTGGGATCTGCCCGATGATCGCCAGCACCGGAGCGTTCATGCCGTAGGCGGTGAGCAGCGCCGCGCCGGAATTGAGCAGACCAGGGCCGGGAACTACGCAATAAGCCTGCGGCTTGCCGGTCGCGAGCGCGGCACCCAATGCCATATAGGCCGCGCCCTGTTCGTGCCTTGTGTGGATCACGCGCAAAGCGTCGCCGGCGCGGTGGAAGGCGTCGAATAAATGGTCATTATGCACGCCCGGCAGCGCGTAGACGGTCTTGAACCCATGCGCGATCAACGCGGCGGTCGTCGCCTCGCCGGTCGACATCTCGGCGGAATCGGGCTTGGCCCGTTTCAGGCGCTTGGCTTTCGGCATGAAAAATTCCGGCGGGTCCTAGTCTTTATACACATCGCGGGAACAGCAGCATACGCCCAAGCTGCCGCTCGTTGTGGCGCGGAAAACCGCAACGCGTGGCGAAGGTATCGGCGTCGCGGTAGGTGCCGAACAGCCGGTCCCACAACGGCAGGTCGGCATAGTTGAAGTGATGCACATCCAACTCGTGATGGATCGAATGCAGTTCTGGCGTCTGGATGACGTATTTAACCCAGCGCGGCGTCCTGATGTTGGAGTGGTAGAACAGTTCGCCCGCCGCGGCGAAAAAATTGAACCACAACGCGCCTTCAAGCGTGCAGCCGAGCAGCAGATAGAGGATGCCGGCGGCGAGCGCGCCGTCGGCCAGGATCTCGATGGGTTGTTTGTAGAACGCCGTCATCGCCTCGATGCGCGCCGGCGAATGATGCACCTGGTGGAACACCACCCAGAAGCCGGCTGGTGGCGGACGCGGTGCCACCAGTAGAAGAAGAATGTGCCGACGAACCAGCCGGCGAAGCCCTGCAGCACCGGGTTCAGCGACCCCGCCAGATGAAACAGCGAGGCGCCGGACATTAGATCGACCCACAGCCGGTTTGTGCCGAAGGATAATGGCCGCCTGGATCAAGTTGACGAGGACGGCGCGTCCATACCATCCCGGCGCGTGCGGCAATTCGCGGCCGGGCGCGATGCGCTCCAGCGTTAGAAACGCTGCTGCGACGAACAGGATGCAAACGGTAGGCAGCGCCAGTCCGAGCATGGGCTAATACCGCAAATGAGGAGCCATTCTACAGGCACGACAGGACCTCCGGCGAGCGCCCCTTTGCCTTGACAAAGGCCACCCCCCATGCGCTTTTCGCGCGCCTCACAACCAGCACAGAATTGCCGGCCGGACCACCTTATGCATCGTTATCGCACCCATACCTGCGGCGCCCTGCGCGAAGCCGACATCGGTAAGCAAGTGCGCCTGTCCGGGTGGTGCCACCGCATCCGCGATCACGGCGGTGTGCTGTTCATCGACCTGCGCGACCATTATGGCCTGACACAAGTTGTGGCCGATCCCGACAGCAAGGCGTTCAAGCTCGCCGAGACGCTGCGCGCTGAATGGGTGGTGCGCATCGACGGCAAGTTGCGCAAGCGCCCCGCCGGCACCGAGAACCCGGGCCTGCCGACCGGGCAGGTTGAGGTCTATATCGACGAGATCGAGGTGCTCGGCCCCGCCGCCGAACTGCCGATGCCGGTATTCGGCGAACAGGACTACCCCGAAGAGACCCGGCTCAAATATCGCTTCCTCGACTTGCGCCGCGAGAAGCTGCACGCCAACATCATGCTGCGGGGTCGCGTCATCGATTCCTTGCGCCGGCGCATGAAAGAGGGCGGCTTCTTCGAATTCCAGACGCCGATCCTCACGGCGTCGTCGCCGGAAGGCGCGCGCGATTACCTGGTGCCGTCGCGCATCCATCCGGGAAAATTCTACGCGCTGCCGCAGGCGCCGCAGCAGTTCAAGCAGCTCATCATGGTGGCGGGCTTCGACCGCTATTTCCAGATCGCGCCGTGCTTCCGCGACGAGGACGCGCGCGCCGACCGCTCGCCCGGCGAGTTCTACCAGCTCGACCTCGAGATGAGCTTCGTCACGCAGCAAGATGTGTTCGACGCGGTCGAGCCGGTGATCCGTGGCGTGTTCGAGGAGTTCGGCAACGGCAAGTCCGTGACGCCGAAATTTCCGCTCATCGCCTATGCCGACGCGCTCGCCAAATACGGCACCGACAAGCCGGACCTGCGCAATCCGATCGAGATGCAGGATGTGAGCGAAGCGTTCCGCGGTTCCGGCTTCAAGATTTTCGCCAATATCCTCGCCAACGATGCCAAGGGCGCGGTGTGGGCGATCCCCGCGCCGAAGGGCGGCAACCGTGCTTTCTGCGACCGCATGAATTCATGGGCGCAGGGCGAGGGCCAGCCCGGCCTCGGCTACATCTTCTGGCGCGAAGGCGAGGAGGGCGGCGCCGGTCCGCTCGCCAAGAACATCGGGCCGGAGCGCACCAAGCAGATCGCCGATCAGCTCAAGCTCGCTGTGGGCGACGCTTGCTTCTTCGTCGCCGGCAAGCCGAAGGATTTCGTCAAGTTCGCCGGCAGCGCGCGCACCAAGGTCGGCGAGGAACTCGGGCTGATCGCCAAGGACCGCTTCGACGTCTGCTGGATCGTCGACTTTCCGATGTACGAGTGGAACGAGGAAGAAAAGAAGATCGACTTCTCGCACAACCCGTTTTCGATGCCCAACCTCGGCGTCGAGGAATTCCTCGCGCTCGACGCCGGCGACCAGGAGAAGATCCTCGCCATCAAGGCGATCCAATACGACATCGTCTGCAATGGCGTCGAATTGTCGTCCGGCGCCATCCGCAATCATCGCCCCGAGGTGATGAAGAAGGCCTTCGCCATCGCCGGCTATCCGGAAGAAACGCTGGAACAGAAATTCGGCGGCATGCTGCACGCGCTGTCGCTCGGCGCGCCGCCGCACGGCGGCATCGCGCCCGGTATCGACCGCATCGTCATGCTGCTGGCCGGCGAGGAAAACCTGCGCGAGGTCGTGCTGTTCCCGATGAACCAGCGTGCCGAGGATCTGATGATGGGCGCGCCGTCCGAGGTGACGCCGAAGCAGCTCAAGGAGCTGCATATCCGGCTGGAGTTGCCGAAGAAGTAGCGGCCTAACTCCGGCCTAATCCGTTTTTGCCGCGGCTCTTGCCAGTTTTTCCAATTGGCCCAACGGAAGGTGCCATTCGCCAGCAAAGGCCGGGCCCTTGATTACGAGCGTATAAATTCCTTTTCGCCTTCCCTGTTCTCTGCTTGATTTATGCCCAAAGATAATTTCGTGGCCCGGTAATCCATCATGGCTGACGCGTTCTAGAATTGCAGGGTTGAGTTGAACGGGTCCAAGGACACGTCCGAGATTGGCAAAAGCCTTTCGCACGTGGTTCGGCCACCATTCTAACTTGTCGCTTTCCGGAAGGTGCCGTCGCATTATTGTGTTGCGGTACGCATTCTCACTTCACCGGAAACTAGCTTTCACGTCTTTGTATCTAACGCCAGCCCCGCCGCACCCAGCCCGCCGGCGCCATTGGCGCTCCAGCCGCCGTCGACGGGAATGATCGCACCGGTGATGTAAGCCGCGCGCGGCGACGCCAGAAACATCACCAAATCGGCGACGTCTGTCCGGGTGCCCATGCGGCCGAGCGGAACGCCACCGACGACTTTCTGTTCGGCCTCCGGCGTCGGCGCGAGCCGCGCCATGCCTTCGGTGCCTTCGATCGGGCCGGGGATGACGGAATTGACGCGAACGCCGTCGCCGCCCCATTCGAGCGCGAGCACACGCGTGAGCATGTCGACACCGGCCTTGGCGGCGCAGACGTGCGCCTGCATCGCCATCGGAATCATCGCCTGCGGCGCGGAGATATTGACGATGCACGCGCCCAGCTTGCGCAGGAATTCGTGCGCTATGCGCAGCACGTTGAAGGTGCCGATGAGGTCGATATCGACCATGGCTTTGAATCCATTCGGCGACATGCCGAGTGCCGTGCTGGGAAAATTGCCCGCTGCGCCGGAGACCAGCACGTCGATCGGGCCGAACGCGTCATGCGCCGATTTGAGCGCCGTCGCGACGGCCTGAGCGTCACGCACATCGACGGAAAATCCTGCGGCGTCGGGTGCGAGTGCGCGCAAGTGTTGCAGCGCCCGATCGAGACGTTCCTGCGACCGGCCGATGACCGCGACTTGGGCCCCGGCCGCGGCAAAGGCCTCGGCGATTCCAAGGTTGATGCCGCTGGTGCCGCCCGCGACAAAGACGGTGCGCCCCGAAAAGTTGACTATGTCAGCCCCCATCGGCCGCTACTTCTCCGGCAGCGGAATGAACTCGATCTCGTCGCCCGGCACCTTGCCGAAATGGCCGGCGGCCCATTCCGCCTTGGCCTGCTCGATGCGTTCTTTTCGCGACGACACGAAATTCCACCAGATGTGGCGCGGGCCGTCCATCGGCGCGCCGCCGACGATGACGAAATGCGCGTCGGTCGCGGCCTTGATGGTGATCTTGTCGCCAGGTTTGAACACCAGCAAGCGCCCGGGCTCGAATTTGTCTCCAGCGATGTCGACGGTGCCGTCGACGACATAGAGCGCCCGCTCGTCATATCCCGCGTCGAGCGGCAGTGCTGGCGCCGGCACGCAGCGCGATATTGGCGAACAGCGTATCGTGCACCGTCGGCACCGGCGATGTCTTGCCGTAGATTGAGCCGACGACCACGCGCACGAAGGCGCCGTCGTCATTGATCATGGGGAATTCATCGGTGTCGTGGTGAGCGAAGCCGGCGTCCATTTCTTCCTTCGCCGCGGGTAGCGCCACCCACATCTGCAGGCCGTGGATCGGCCCGCCGGCGGCACGCTTCTCGGCGCCGGTGCGTTCCGAATGCACGATGCCGCGTCCGGCGGTCATCCAGTTCACCTCGCCGGGCTTGATCGCCACCGCGGTTCCGAGCGAGTCGCGGTGCATGATTTCGCCGTCGAACAGATAGGTGACGGTGGCAAGCCCGATATGCGGATGCGGCCGCACGTCGAGCCCGTTGCCGGCGCGGAATTCCGCCGGGCCAAAATGATCGAAAAAGATGAACGGCCCGACCATACGGGTGCGTGCCGACGGCAGCGCGCGCCGCACCGAAAAACCGTCTCCGAGATCGACCGTGCGCGGCACCACCACATGCGCGATTGCCGCGCAGGCGTAGGTGTCGCCGGCCTGCGGGTCCTTGCCGGAAAAGAAGCTCATGCGGCGTTCCTTATTTCATTGCGCATGATCTGATCCGAAAACTGGTTCCCACTTTTCGGGATCATCGCTTACGTTTTAAGCCGCGGCAGCAGGTTGATCGCCGCGCCACACTCGATCGACTGCCGCTCGGCGGCGCTGAAGCCGTAGGCGGCGATGCCGGCGGTGACTTCCGCGCCCGGACGGAACGGATAATCGGTCCCGTAGAAAACTTGTTCCAGCGCCACCATCTTCAACAGCGCCGCGATCTGCCCCGGCGTGTTGCCCTGCGCCAGTTCGTAATGGAACTTGCGGAACTCCGGCAGCGGCCCGTTCGGCAGATAGTCCAGCTTGCGCTCGCCGGCGAGCCGCGTGAAACGCCCGGTCAGGAATGGCAGCGTGCCGCCTGAGTGCGAAAAGATCCAGCGGACGTCGGGAAAGCGCGTCGTCGTGCCGTTGAACACCAGATGCGCGATGGTGCGGGTGGTGTCGGTGGCGTATTCGATCGAGCCGACCGGAATGCCCGGCACCAGGTTCTTGCAGCAGTTCGGCGCGATCGGATGCACGTAGACGATCGCCTTGCGCCGGTTGAGCTCGGCATAGACCGGCGCGAACGACGGATCGCCGAGATAGAGCGTGCCGTAGCTGGTGAGCAGGCCGATGCCGTCGGCGTGCAGCGTCTCGAAAGCGTACTCGATCTCCTTCAGGCTGCCCTCGGTGTCCGGCGGCGCGATGCAGGCAAACAGCCCGAAGCGGCCGGGATGATCGCGCGAAAGGCCCGCGGCGTAGTCGTTGAGCTGGCGCGTCAGCTTGCGCGTCTCCTCAACGTTGCCGAACCAGGTGCCGGGCTGCACCACCGACAGCATCGCGGTGGCGATGCCGTTACTGTCCATGTCGTCGAGCGACATCTGCGGCGACCATTTTGGCCAACGCAGGCCGCCGCGGCGCGCGTTTACCGCGTCGCGATGAAAGTCCGGCGCGAAATGGTGATGCACGTCGATCTTTGTCGGCTTGTTGTCGGCCTGCGCCGGAATCGACGGGAGCGCCGTTGCTGCACCGGCCGCGACTGCCTGCGCGATGAAGCTGCGCCGGGTGAGGGATGAGCCGACGTCGCAACATGCGCAACTGGGCAAGAAGCGCTGCGATGTTCCGGCCATGGCGCGTCCCCTCATGCCAGCGTCACGAATTGCTGGCCCTTCACGGCCTCGCGCAGGCCATCAAACGCCTCGTTGATCTTGCCCCAGTTCGGCGTTTTCTTCATGGCGGCGAGCCAGCGCTGCACGTTCGGATAGGGCGCAAAATCGACGCCGATGATCTCGCCGAGCGTGACGATGCCGGCGCCGAAATAGTCGGCGATGGTGATGCTGTCGCCGACCAGATAGGTCTTGTTCGGGCCGATCCAGTAATCGTTGAGCAGTTGCACCCAACGCTTGGCGTTGGCCTTGCCGAATTCGAGCGTCGCCGCCTGGGCCTCGTCGCTGCGCCGCCTCAGATGCGGGAATAGCTGTGGGTAGCAGAGATTGTAGCCCCATTCGCGGTAGAAATTGGTGTTGATCCAGTCCATCACCTCGTTGACCTTGGCGCGTTGCTTGAGGTCCTTCGGATAGGCCGGCGATCCGACTTTGTCTGCGAGATATTTCAGGATCGCCGAACTCTCGGTGAGCTTGAAATCGCCATCCTCGATCATCGGCACCATGCAATTCGGGTTGACGAGCGAATAGGGCGGCTGCATGTGCGCGCCGGTCATCAGATCGATGAAGACTTCCTCGGCGGCGATGTTGTTGTCGGCCATGAACAGGCGCACCGGGCGCGTGGTCATGGAAACCGGATGCATGTAGAGCTTCACTGTCGTCCTCCGTGATCTTTTCGATCGATTGGGCCGCTCAGTCTTTGCCGGCCGGCCGTTTCCGGCATGGTAGCGGAATAGACGCAGCCTTATCCACGCCCCGCCCGTCAACACTTTGTTAACCATGCCGGCCGCACCTATCCCATTAGGGCGCTTAATGATCTGGCGCAGCTTGGGGTTTAAGCCAGCCTTTACGGGGCCATGGCTCACTATCCGGGCACCAGAATGGGGTTGACCGGCCGGGCGCCAGATGGGTCTGATTGTGCGCGCTTTCACGCGCAAGAATTTCATTGCGATTGTCGTCGGCGTCGTGCTCGCCGGCGCGCCTTTGATTGCGTTCGATTTCTGGCTCGGCAGCCTGATCGATCGGCAGGGGAAGGATGAGGTCGTCACCTCCGCCCAGCGCGCCATCGCGCTCGCCGAATCGCGCGTCACCCAGGTGATCGGCGCGCTCGATGGCCTGGCCGCGCGCGGCGTCGACGGCTGCGAGCCGGCCGACGTCACGGCGATGCGGCAGGCCTCGTTCGACACCGCGCCGATCAAGGAAATCGCCATCGTCGGCGCCGACGGGCACACGCGGTGCACCGACTTCGGCTTGCCTCTCGGCCAACGCAAGACCGTCGCCTCCGAGCCGCTCGCCGGCGCCAATTGGTATTCGCTCGACATCCTTCAACTGGACAATGGCCCGTCGATGGTGCGGCTGCGCCGCAAAGTCGGCGGCGGTCCGAGCGAAATCGCCGCGCTGGTGCCGGCGTTTCTGTTCCTGCCGCAGGTATCCACTCACGGAAATCCGTTCAGCGCTTATGCGCGCATCGCCACCGCCTCCGGCACGCTGATCGGCAAGCTCGGCGTGCGCCCGGACGCCGCCGACGCCGCCTTCCTCGCCACCAGCAAATCGGACAAATTTGGCTTTAACGCCGAAGTCGCCATGCCGCGCAGCCATGTGGTCGCCGGCCACGCCGAGTTGCAATGGCTCGGCCTGTTCGCGACCGGCGTCGCGATGATGATCCTCGGCGTGTTCTCTGTGCTGATGTCGCGGCGCATGCCGGCTAACCCGGTGACCGAGATTGAGAACGCGCTGCGCGCTGGCGAATTCGTGCCCTACTACCAGCCGATCGTCGACATCCGCTCCGGCCAGTTGCGCGGCGCCGAGGTGCTGGTGCGCTGGAGGAAGCCCGACGGCTCGCTGGTGCTGCCCGGTTCGTTCATTCCGCTCGCCGAATTGAGTGGGCTGATCCGCGACATGACGCGCGACCTGATGCGGCGGGTCTGCGTCGAAGCCGGCCCCGCCATCGGCCGCCGGCCGGGCATGAAGATCTCGTTCAATCTTGCCGGCCAGCTGTTCGGCGATCAGACGATCGTCAACGACGTGCGCAAGATCTTCGCCGGCTCGCCGATCAAGTTTTCGCAGGTGGTGCTGGAGGTGACCGAGCGCGACCCGATCGAGAATTTCACCGCGACGCGGCAGACCATCGCCGCGTTCCAGGGGCTGGGCATGCGCATCGCCATCGACGACGTCGGCACCGGCCACAGCGGGCTGTCCTACATGCTCAAGCTCGGCGTCGACATTATCAAGATCGACAAGATGTTCGTCGACGCCATCGGCACCGATCGCAACTCGACCACCATCGTCGAGACGCTGGTCGACCTCGCCCACAACATGCGCATGGACGTGGTGGCCGAGGGCGTGGAGAATTTCGAGCAGGTGATCTATTTGCGCGAGCTCGGCATCCGCTCGGCGCAAGGCTACGTGTTCGCGCCGCCGCTGCCCGGCAAGGCCTTCCTGCAACTGGTCGAGGCGATCGATCCGCTGCCGGCCGCTTCGCCTGAGAAATTGGCCGAGCCGCAAGTCAGCGCCGCCTGAGCGGTGCCGCCACTGTATTACCGAATATGAAAAAGGGCGGCCAATTGGGCCGCCCAGTCTAAACGCCACGCGGGAGGAACCTCGGAAACGGGTCGGCGCGATAAAGCGCCGGCCCACGTGACTAAATTTCAGCCATGACTTCTTCATGGGCAGGGCGATTCGTCAATCTGGAATTTATTGGTTTTATGACGGCCAGGGGCCGATATGACCGCTTGGTAACGGCTCTATTTTCGAGATTTTTCGCTATTCGCCGACCAATTCCTGCTCGATTGCCGCGATCAGGCGCGGGTCGTTGGGGTCGGTCGCCGAGGTAAAGGCGGCTTTCAGGCGGCCGTCGCGGCCGATGAGATATTTGTGGAAATTCCAGCGCGGGGCCTCGAGCGGGCGCTCCTGCGCCGCCCATTTGTAGAAAGGATGGGCATCGGGGCCCTTGACCGCGGCCTTCTCGGTCAGCGGAAAGGTGACGTGATAATCGCCCTGCGCGGTCTGCAGGATATCGCTCTTGCCGCCCGGCTCCTGGCCGCCGAAGTCGTTGGACGGCACGCCGAGCACCATCAACCCTTTGGCCTGGAACCGCGTCCACAGCGCCTGTAGGCCGGTGTATTGCGGGGTGTAACCGCACAGCGACGCGGTGTTGACCACCAGAATCGGATGGCCGGCATAGGAGGCGAGCAGTATGTCGTTACCGTCCAGCCCCTTGAAGGTGAACGCATAGGCGGTGATGCGGCTCATGGTGGCGGCCAGGGCGAGGCGAGGGGAGAGGGCCGCGAGCGCTGCCCCCAGCAGCCAAAGTCGGCGGTCGATCATGGCGCGCAATATAGCCGCAGGCGGTGCCAGCGTGCGCGCAAAATTGCGTGAGCGGAACGCGAGACTAGGCGGCTTCGGCCACCTCGGCGAAGTGCACGGTGGTCTCGAAGGCGTAGCCGCAGGCCTCACACTGCCAGAGATGGCGCACCCGGAGTTCGTCGATCAACTCCGACCATTCCGGCATGAACAGCGGTTCGGCGCATTGCGCGCATACGATCTGCGGGCGTGTATGCGCGCGCTTGGCTGCATCGCGCGAATGAAAGTTCATGGGGCCTCCTCTGGGTTTCCACATCCATCGATCTCCCCGCCTTGTTGAATTGATCATGCCGCTTCTTATTGAATTAATCATGCCGCCAGTCGAACGCAGGAGTGAAGCAGCAAGGCTGACATAACGATGTCAGAGTCGGATGAAATTTTTTTTGCGACGGACGCGAAGAGATTGAGTCAAACTCGTGGCAATACCATCGCGCAATGCATGGCAGGTGCGCGGCAATAACGGCGGTATTTACGGATTTGTGATGTGATACGGCGCGTTGGTTTGGTTATACCACGTGCCAATTCGTTAATGCCGGGAGCACCCGTGTTACACGTCGATCGATCGCATGTACCGCAATCCGCCGCGCGCCAAGCCGTGGCGGGGATCGCGCGCTACGAGCCTTACATCCTCTCTATCGTGCGCATCGTGGTGGCGCTGTTGTTCTTCGAGCACGGACTGTCGAAATTGTTCGGCTTCCCTTCGGCAAGCTCGACGCCGGCGCTCTTCACGATGAACTGGTTCGCGGGGGCGATCGAATTCGTTGGCGGTCTATTCCTATTCATCGGTTTCTATGCCCGCGTGGCCGCCTTCATCATGTCGGGAGAAATGGCTTTCGCCTATTTCTTGAGCCATGCGCCGCATGGGTTCTTTCCCATTCTCAACCGCGGTGATGCGCCGATCTTGTACTGCTTCGTGTTCCTCTATCTCGCCTTCGCCGGCGCGGGCCCGTGGAGCCTGGACGCGCTGTTGAGCCGTAAGCGAAGCTAGCGCGCGGCGTGCTTGCGCGTGAGGCCATCGTAACCCCCAGCCCATCACCTTGCCGTGGTTCCAGGCAAAGACCGGAGCGGCGCGCCACGCCGCATCCACGGCTTGGTCACCTCGACGATCCAGTCGTAGCACACATGCGTGCGCGCGCCGTCGGGGCGAAGCGTCCAGCGGCCGAGGCCGGCGAGTTCGCCTTCGGCGCGGCCCTCGATCAGCGTCATCGGTTCGACCTTGGTGACGCGCATGGCAAAGGCCAGCGTATAGGCAGCGCGGTGCGCCAAGTGATGCGGCGCACAGCACCGACGCCACTGGCGTCGCCTGCGGCGAGCCGCTCGACTTTGGCGACAGCGCGCCACCAGGTGGGCCACTCTTCCGGCGCCATCAGCGCCTGCCAGACCCTCGATGGGCGCCTCGAAGCTCCAGTCCGTGACCAAATGGAATTGCGTTGCCGCCATGAGCACCCCCATGGCCCAAGATACGAGCGCGCGGCGGCAAAGGTTGTAAGCGGTCGACGCTCCGGCAGGGCCGCGCTATAAACGGGCCTCCCCGCAGCCGGCGTCGTTGAGCACCAGCCGATGAGCGAGAAGGTCCTCGTCAAACCGCGCACCAAGACCAAGACGGTGGTGCAAAAGCCGCCCCTGTGGAAGGTGATCCTGCTCAACGACGACTTCACGCCGCGCGAATTCGTCGTCGAAGTCTTGAAGGCCGTGTTCCGCATGAACGAAAGCCAGGCCTACCGCGTGATGATGACCGCGCACCAGAAAGGCGCCTGCGTCATCGCCGTCTATACCCGCGACGTCGCCGAGACCAAGGCCAAGGAAGCGACCGAGATGGGCAAGGCCAAGGGCTATCCGCTCTATTTCACGACGGAGAAGGAAGAGTAAAGCATGCCGCAACGCGTCCTCATCACCGCCGGCGCCGCCGGCATTGGGCGGGAGTTCGCCCGCGCCTTTGCCACCAACGGCGCCAAAGTTTTCGTCTGCGATATCGATGACGAGGCGCTTAGCGCCATCGGCAAAGAGATCCCCGGCCTGACCGCGCAGCGCTGCGACATGGCCTCGCGCGCAGAGATCGCCCGCATGGTGCCGGCCGCCGTCGAGGCGTTGGGCCGGCTCGATGTGCTGGTCAACAACGCCGGCATCGCCGGGCTGACGCTGCCGGTCGAGCAATACCCGCCCGACGATTGGGACAAAGTCGTCGCCGTCAATCTCACCGCCATGTTCGACACGACGCGGCTCGCCATCCCACATCTGAAGAAGTCCAAGGCCGGCGTTATCGTCAACATGTCGTCGATCGCCGGCCGCTTCGGCTTTGCGAACCGCAGCCCCTACGCGGCGACTAAATGGGCGGTGATCGGCTTCACCAAGACGCTGGCGATGGAGCTCGGCGAATGGGGCATCCGCGCCAACGCGATTGCCCCCGGCGCGGTGGAAGGCGACCGCATCGTGCGCGTGTTCCGCGGCCGCGCGCAGATTTCCGGCCGTTCGTTCGACGACATCAAGGCCGAGGCGATGGCGGCGCAGTCGATCCAGGCGATGGTCGATCCGAAGGACATCGCCCAGCTCGCGGTGTTTCTCGCCTCCGACGCGGCCAAAGCAATCTCCGGCCAGGTGATCCCGATCGACAACGACCGCCAGCACGCCTGACGCTTCAACTTTTCGTCAAAGTCGATTTACTGAATCAGGAAATCCTCCACGTCCAGCGATCATTCTACCGGCATCTACCTTGCAATGGGGGTACCCATGCGAGAGTGGTTTTGGCCCGCGGCGCCGGTGGCGGCGATTTTGTATTTCGTGCTCTACCCCGACCAGTTCGCCAATTTTGTCGGCTGGGCGGCGCGCTTCATTCACTAGCGCGGACGGCGGCGTTCGCCCCGCGGGCTATTGCCCGCAGGTCCACATGTAGCCGATCGGCGTCAGCACATAGCAGGGGCCGAAGCCGCCGCCGTTCCAGCGGCCGCGGTAGAAGCGCGGCCAGGCCGGCCCGTAGTAATGCTGGCCGTAGACGCGGTCGTAGTGCTCGGCGCGATCGCGCGCGATGACCTCGGGCGGCCGGTAGCCGGGCAGGAAGCCGTAGCCGTGCCAGTGCCTGGTGATGTGGTTTTTCTTGTGCGCCGGCGCGGCAGAGGCCGCGGTCGCGAGCGACACGGCAACGAGCAGGTGGGCGAGGGCGCGGGTCATGCCGGCGGCAATGTTCATGGTGAAACTGAGACGGTCCCGTTTGATCCACATCATGGCGCGACGGCGCGAATGGGGATCGAAATAAAATGCGCAGTCGGTCCCGGATGACGCGGAGGGTGCCATGATCAGTCGAGCCCATCATCAATTCGCCGACCCCGTGTCGCGCGGGTACGGCCGCGTTACCGGCTATGTGCTCTTTCTCGTCATCGCGGTGCTGCTGGTTCTGGCGCTGATGAGCAATCCGGTGCTGCCGCACTAGGGGTCGGGCTCACCCGACAACCTTTCGCGACGTCTATTTCGGCTGACGCGGCGGCGACGGCTGCTTTTCGATCGTTTCGACGTGTCCGCAGGCCGGACACTGATAGGTAACGAGCTCGGGCAACGGCCCGACGCGCGGCACGTTGCCGACCGGGACGAGCCCCTCTCCCTGGCAACTGCAGTCCTCCGGCAAATTCTGAAACCTCACCGACATACCTCCAAAATGGCGGCATCGGGCAAGCCCAACAACTCCGGGAAACTGCGTAGGCGCTTGGCGAGCCGTTAAGGCCAACACCAATTAAGCCTCCGCCCTCCCTACGAGGCTACCAATTCCGGCCTAAAATCAATCGGTTAACGCTGCCGCTTAAGCGCGCCGAAACCGTTCCGGGCGTAGCACGGCTCAAACCGCCCGAGTGCGGTGCGGCAAAAGAACAGGTGCATCATGGACAACGGTGCCGACAGGGCCTCGTTTTGCGAAGGCTACGTCGTCGAGATCGACGGCCATTTCAATTCCGAATACGGCAGCATCACCGCGGCGCTCAGCGCCGGCCTCAAGCTCAAGCGCAATAACGACGGCCACGAGGTGCGCGTCTGCGACGTGCACGATTTGGCGCTGGTGACGGACGCCCCCTCGGACTTCCATTGGTGGGAGACGCTCGACGAGCACGAGGGCTGGGCAATGCAGCACGTCCCGACCGCACCCTGAACGAGCGATGCGGTCGAGGCGGGGACGACGCCTGCGCGGATCCCTAACAGTCGTATACGCCGGCCGCACAGCGCCGCGTGGTCCGGCGCGCGACACCGGCGACGCTCACCGGCGTGAGCGGGCGCCCGAACTCTGGCCTCAGCCGTCGAGACGTAGCCGTGCAACCCCGGGATCGAAAGCGCCTCGCCAAGCGTGAGCGCAAACAGCGCGACGGACACGGCCACCAAAAAGATGCCGATTTGCTTTGACACGGTCATTGGGAGGCTCCCACTCTGAACATTGCTGGTAGTTCATCGGTATCGCTGACGTCTTTCAGATCCACCTTTTTGGCGCCAGTCGAATTTTTGAAGCTGAAATCATCCGGCGTGACGTCATTTCCTGCCTTCCAGTTGCTCACCTGCACGCTGTACTGCGGCTCGCCGGTAATGAGCTTGGACGTGATGATATATCGGCAAGGATAGGGACTCGCGCCTTGCGCGATCCATATCTGAAAATCGACCTCCTTCTTGCGAAAGGCGAAGTGATCGCATTCGACGCCGCCGATCACGCCGCTGCCGAGATCCTTGACGTCGATCACATCGGACATCAGCTCGTCGTAGCTATTCGACATCAGCAAATCGGCCCCGGGGAAGGGCCTCCGGTATTTTTCCCTCAGCTGGTCGATCAGATGGTCGGTGGTGCCGGGCACGTCGGCCTGACCATAGACGTTCGCATCCTTGCCCAGCAGCGTCAGTGTCTTGCCGTCGAAAACGATCTCGACGTCCGAAAACCCGCCGTGACGGCTCGCACGGAGTTTGTCGGGCCGGCTGAGAGCGACCGTGCCCGAACTCGCCAACAAAAGTTTCTGTTTGTCTTTGGTCACGATTTCAAGGCTGGTATCGAGTGACATCGACATGACCTTCTGCGCCGCCATGTAATCGGACATCGCCTTGAGCTGGCTTTTTGCCGCCGCCTCGTCGGCTCGCGCCGTCGGGGCCACTGCCAAGCCGAGGATCAATGCAAGCATTGCGGCAAATCCACTCGCTGCCGATATCCTCGTCCGTGCTCGAACTGGTTCAGTCATTTGACGTTCCTCCGCCAAGATTGCCCAATGCGAGACGTCCGATGGCATCGGAGCCCCGCGCCACAGAGCTTCCCACTCGCTCGACCACCTCAGTGTTCGTGTCTTTGAAGAATGTCGCCATCGACTTTCTAGCGGCTCGTGCGGCGCCCGGCTATTGCACGTTGGGGCAAATCAAGCACTCAAGGCTTTCATAAACATGCGGCTCATCGAGCCCGTAGACCGTAGGGTGGGTTAGGCGTGGCTTGTCTGCCGAAGCGCGCAAGCGCGAGGGCGGAAGCGCCGTAACCCACCATGTGACTCGCGAAAGGTCGGGCGGTGGGTTACGTGCCTTCGGCGCTAACCCACCCTAGGTGCTACGCCCGCTCAGAGGGTGAAGCCGAATTTGCCGAGGGCCCAGACCGTCAGCAAATATAGCGCGAAGGTCAGCGCGCAGCAGGCAAGCATCGCCGTCCAAAAGCCGACGCCGTGGCGCAACAGCGCCGGCAGCACGAGGAACATCGGCAGCGTCGGCAGCACATACCAGAACGTCGACTCGGACAGCGCGGCGATGCGCGCGTTGTCGCCGCCGTCACCCCAAAGCCAGATGAAGGCGAGCAGGGAGACGAGCGGCAGCGACAGGATGAGCGCGCCGAGCGCAGGCGCGCGTCGCGCCAGTTCGGACGCCGCGGCGATGATGACGCCGGACAGGCCGGCTTTGAGCACGAGATAGAGCATGGCGCGGCCCCGCTGGGTTGAGCGCCGCAGGATAGCAGGAAAAAAGCTGGGAGCGGGTGTCGTCTGAGCGACTTGTCCGCCGAAGCGCGTGAGCGCGAAGGCGGAAGCGATGGCCACCGACATCCTATTGATTTTAATATTGCTGGTGGGCTCGGTGCTTCGCGCCTTAGCCCACGCTACTCTTGCTCTGAACCAGCGCAAAGGCGGATCCTAAATCCGCCGTCGATTTGCTCGCCAGCGATGTTAGCTGCGTTACTCGCTGGATTTGTCTCCATCCTGAAGCTGGCCGCCGCTGAAACCGCAGGTCTCGCAGCATATCCCTTGGCTAGTCCAAGCGCGGTTGGTCCGGCGGTACCGGCTGCCCGATACTCGGTTTGGGTATGATGCATGACAGCGTGCGCGAGTTCGTGGGCTAAAGTCATCCGCGCCCGCGCATCGCCGACTTCCGCATGATCACGAACACTGCGCTTCGCAGTTATGGTGACAATACCGTCGGCGAACTCGGTCTTGGCGTCGTGCATACCGAGTTCCATATCGGGGACGGCACAAAAATTAAGCTTCTTGCGACCGTAAATCATCGGTACCGAGCCAGATTCCTGGCAGCGCACAATATTAACAGGCCGACGCCGGGAAACTCCGAGTTCGGCTTTGGTTCGTTCGGCTATTGCCCGGGTTTCTTCGTCAGATCGCCCGGTTACGCGGCAATCATCCGACACAACAAACTCTCCTGTTGTTGGCTACGACCCCCCCCATCATTGCACCACGATTAGCGTCTCTTACTTCTTCTTCGCCTTCTTCCCCTTCACCGCCTTCGCTTTCCCCTTGGGCGGCGGCGGCGTATTCTCCGCGGCGACGCGGTCCTGCTCCTCCTTGGCGAGCCGCAGCGCGCGCAGGCGCTCGGTCTTGGCGCGGGTGGCTTCGGTCGCGGCGTTGTATTCCGCCGTGGCCACCTGGCCCTCGCGTTGCTGCAATTCCTTCTTGTGAAACGCGGCGCGCGCCCGCTCCATATCCTTCGCGCTTTTCGATCCGCTCACGAACACCCCGTGGTTGAGCCGCAAGTATCACATTTCATGCAGGTGCCGTTGCGCACCAGCGTGAAGTTGCCGCATTCGCCGCAGGCCTCGCCCTCGTAGCCCTTGGCCCGCGCCTCGGCGCGCTTCTCGGAGGCCGCGTGCTTGGCGTGGTCGCGCGCGTCCTGCGGGTCGATGCGCAGGTCGAGCAGCTGGGCCGGCGACAGTTTGGCTTCCGGCTCGGCTTTGAGCGCGGTGGCAGCACCCGAGAAGGCGGTGACGTTGCCGCCGCTCGCGGGCGATACGACCTGCGTGCCGCTGCTCACGACCGAGAGACGATCCGTGCGCGAGCGCGTCAGCCCGCGCGACACGAAGTTGGTGGCGGGCGCCGGCTTGCCTTCGGCTTCGCCTTTGCCGAGCGCGTCGAAACCGCTCTCGCTCGGGTCGACATGGGCGAGATCGAAGCGCTCGAGGTAGGAGACCGCCAGCTCGCGGAACACGTAGTCGAGGATCGAGGTGGCGTATTTGATCGAGTTGTTGCCCTGCACCGGGCCCTGCGGCTCGAAGCGGGTGAAGGTGAAGGCGTCGACATATTCCTCGAGCGGCACGCCGTATTGCAGGCCGAGCGAGATGGCGATGGCGAAGTTGTTGAGCAGGCTGCGCAACGCCGCGCCTTCCTTGTGCATGTCGACGAAGATCTCGCCGAGCCGCCCGTCGTCGTATTCGCCGGTGCGCAGATAGACTTTATGGCCGCCGACCACGGCCTTCTGGGTGTAGCCCTTGCGCCGGGCGGGCAGCCGCTCGCGCTCGCGCAGCACCGTGATGCGCTCGACGATCTTTTCGACCACCTTTTCGGCAAGGCCGGTGGCGCGCGCCGCCGCCGGACGCTCGATGAAGGCCTCGACGGCATCGTCCTCGTCGTCATCGTCGGCGATGAGCTGCGAGTTGAGCGGCTGCGACAGTTTGCTGCCGTCGCGGTACAGCGCGTTGGCCTTGAGCGCCAGCTTCCACGACAACAGATACGCCGCCTTGCAGTCCTCGACGGTGGCGTCGTTCGGCATGTTGATGGTCTTGGAGATGGCGCCCGAGATGAAGGGCTGCGCCGCCGCCATCATGCGGATGTGGCTTTCGACCGACAGATAGCGCTTGCCGATCTTGCCGCAGGGATTGGCGCAGTCGAACACCGGATAGTGCTCGGCCTTGAGGTGCGGCGCGCCTTCCACCGTCATGGCGCCGCAGACATGGATGTTGGCGGCCTCGATCTCGCGCTTGGAAAAGCCGAGCGCGGCCAGGAGGTCGAAGGTCGGCAGCGCCAGGTCCTCGGCGGAAATGCCGAGCACGTCGCGGCAGAATTCCTCGCCAATCGTCCACTTGTTGAAGGCGAACTTGATGTCGAAGGCCGTCGGCAGCGCCTTGTCGATCTTGGCGATCGCTTCGTCGGTGAAGCCTTTCGCTTTCAAAGTGGTGTGGTTGATCGCCGGCGCCTGCGCCAGCGAGCCGTGGCCGACGGCATAGACCTCGATCTCGGCGATGTCGGCTTCGCTGTAGCCGAGCGTGCGCAGGGCCTCGGGCACCGCGCGGTTGATGATCTTCCAGTAGCCGCCGCCGGCGAGCTTCTTGAACTTCACCATGGCGAAGTCGGGCTCGATGCCGGTGGTGTCGCAGTCCATGACCAGACCGATGGTGCCGGTCGGCGCGATCACGGTCGACTGCGCGTTGCGGTAGCCGTGCTTTTCGCCGAGCGCCAGCGCCTTGTCCCAGGCGGCCTTGGCATGGTCGATCAAGGTTTTGTCGGGGCAGGAGCCGTGGTCGAGCGGCACCGGCGGCTGCGACACCTTCTCGTAGCCGGTGCGCTCGTTATAGGCGGCGCGGCGGTGGTTGCGCATGACGCGCAGCATGTGCTCGCGGTTCTTCTTGTAGCCGGGAAAGGGTCCGAGCTTTTCCGCCATCTCTGCCGAGGTGGCGTATGAAATGCCGGTCATGATCGCGGTCAGCGCGCCGCAGATGGCGCGGCCGGCGTCCGAATCGTACGGAATGCCGGAGGTCATCAGCAGGCCGCCGATATTGGCGTAGCCCAAGCCGAGCGTGCGGAACTCGTAGGACAGTTCGGCGATCTGGCGCGACGGGAACTGCGCCATCATCACCGAGATTTCCAGCACCACCGTCCACAGCCGCACCGCGTGCTCGTAGGCCTCGACGTTGAACTTGCCGGTCTTCTCGTCGCGGAAGGTGAGGAGATTCATCGACGCCAGATTACAGGCGGTATCGTCGAGAAACATGTATTCCGAGCACGGATTGGAGGCGCGGATCTCGCCCGAGGCCGGGCAGGTGTGCCAGTCGTTGACCGTGGTGTGATACTGCAGGCCCGGATCGGCCGAGGCCCAGGCGGCGTAGCCGATCTTCTCCCACAGCATGCGGGCGTCGAGCGTCTTGGCGATCTTGCCATTCTTGCGGAACGTCAGGTCCCACTTGGCGTCGGACTCGACCGCCTTGAGGAAGCCGTCGGTGACGCGCACCGAATTGTTCGAGTTCTGCCCGGAGACAGTGAGGTAGGCTTCCGAATCCCAATCGGTGTCGTAGATCGGGAACTGGATGTCGGTGTAGCCCTGCTTGGCAAACTGGATCACCCGCTTGATGAAGTTGTCGGGCACATAGGCGCGGCGCGCCAGCTTGATCTCGCGTTTTAAGGCGGGGTTTTTCTCCGGCGAGAAGCAGTCGTCGCCCGAGCCTTCGCAGTTGACGCAAGCTTTGAGTACCGCCTTGAGGTGCTTCTGGTTGATCTTGGAGCCGGTGACGAGAGCGGCGACCTTCTGCTCTTCCTTCACCTTCCAGTCGATATATGTCTCGATGTCGGGGTGATCGACGTCGACGATCACCATCTTGGCGGCGCGGCGCGTGGTGCCGCCCGACTTGATCGCGCCCGCGGCGCGGTCGCCGATCTTGAGGAAGCTCATCAGGCCGCTGGAGCGGCCGCCGCCCGACAGCCTCTCGCCTTCGCCGCGCAGCGCGGAGAAGTTCGAGCCGGTGCCGGAGCCGTATTTGAACAGGCGCGCCTCGCGCACCCACAGGTCCATGATGCCGCCGTCGTTGACCAGGTCGTCCTTGATGCCCTGGATGAAGCAGGCGTGCGGCTGCGGATGCTCGTAGGAGCTCTTCGACTTGGTCAGCTTGGCGGTGAAGGGGTCGACGTAGAAGTGGCCCTGGCTTGGCCCATCGATGCCGTAAGCCCAGTGCAGGCCGGTGTTGAACCATTGCGGCGAATTGGGCGCGCAGATTTGCGCCGCCAGCATGTAGCGCAACTCGTCGAAGAAGACTTGGGCGTCCTCTTCCGAATCGAAGTAGCCGCCCTTCCAGCCCCAGTAGGTCCAGGTGCCGGCCAGTCGATCGAACACTTGCTTGGATGAATGTTCGCCGACGTAGCGCTCCTGCTCGGGCAGGTCGGCCAGCGCCGCTTCGTCGGCGACCGAGCGCCACAGGAAGGAGGGGACCGAATTCTCCTCGACCTTCTTCAGCCGCGCCGGCACGCCGGCTTTGCGGAAATATTTCTGCGCCAGCACGTCGGAGGCGACTTGTGACCAGAATTCGGGGACCTCGACATTGTCGAGCTTGAACACCACCGAGCCGTCCGGGTTGCGGATCTCGCTGCCGATATGACGGAAAGTCATGTTTGCGTAAGCCGATTGTCCGTCCTTGGTGTAGCGCCGTTCGATCCGCATTTTCTTCTGTCCCTTAGAATGCCGGGCGGCTGGCGACCGCCCCATTATCCCTGACAGACCTGTCCGTGCCCGTCTGTTGTGCTCGAAACGCTGTTTGACACCCGTTACTCATCAATGGGCCGGTTCCCTGCTATCGCACCGGCCGGTCCCCGCTTTTTGACGTCCCTTGGCGCAGACATCCGCTGTCCCGGAACACCATTTCTGGCGCGGGCGTTCGGCGCTGGGCGTCGTTTTGGAAGCTCGGCGGGAACCGAAACGCTACTCACGCAACACCCTAAAGCTAGGGGGACTCAACTGACGCGTCAACAACAGATAGTCATAAAATCTGAATCAAACACTAAATCTTGTGGCAAGTCGGTGAACTGCGGGGATAAAAGCCCCGTGAACACGCGCAGTATCGGGCGATTCCTCGGGCGGCGAAAAGGCATTTTTCGGCGGCGCTGGGGTTAGGTTTTAATCCCTCGCCGGATGACGGAAAAATGACGAAAAATCGGGATTTGCGGGTTTTCCCCTGGCAAATGCGGGTGCCCGCGCGGCCGGGGATAAGCGTTGGAAAAGTCATCCAAATGGCCGTCGGGAAGTCGCTGATTCTCGAAACCAAGTCAGAGCCTTAGCGGCACCGCGCCAGCGCTGGCGGAGGGTGGGGCCGTTACCCAAGCCTGTGCATGCGATTTCCCGGCAAAGACGGTCGGCCGACTTCATTTTCCAACGAAAAAGGCGGACCCAACGTGTGAGCCCGCCTTTTTTACCGGCACTGTCATTCGAGATTTCAGCAACCCCGAGGTCAAGTCGGCGGCCGCTGATGAATTCCTAGGCAGGATAGCCGCGCCGGCGCGGCAAAGGCAACATGCAGTGCAACATGCTGCCCCTAGCCGCCACTCGCGACTTTGCGCTCCATTTTGCGCTTTTCCACCTCGGTTTTGCTGACCGGGACGCCGGCAACGATTGCCTCCAAGCGTTGACGCGGTAGCGTTTCCGGGTGTTCGCGCTGCAGGAAATCGATGAGCTTCTCGCGCACCTCGCAGCGCAGGCTGAAAGTGGCGCTCGCGTTGGCTGCGCTCATGATGGCGCGAAGCTCCATGCTCTGCTCCTTGGCGTCGGTCACTTGCAGGTTGACCACACGGCCGTCCCAATTCTTCGAGGTCTTGACGATCTTCTGCAGCTGGTCGCGGATGATGCCGACCGGCGCGCGGTAGTCGACGTAAAACAGCGCGCTGCCGATCAGCGCCGAGCCTTCGCGCGTCCAGTTCTGGAACGGCTTTTCGATGAAGTGGCGAGCGGCACGATGAGCCGCCGCATATCCCAGCATTTGACGACGACGTAAGTCGACGTGATCTCCTCGATGGTGCCCCATTCGCCTTCGACGATCACCGCGTCGTCGATGCGGATTGGCTGCGTCATCGCCAATTGGACGCCGGCCAACAAACTGGAGAGCACCGGCCGCGCGGCGAGGCCGGCAATAATACCGGCCACTCCTGCGGAGGCGAACAGGCTCACGCCGTATTGCCGCACCGGCTCAAAGGTCATCAGCGCGGCGGCAATTGTGAATAGCACCACCAACACATCGCAGGCGCGCAGCAGCACGCGCACCTGCGTCACGTGCTTGCGCGCCAGGAGATTGTCTTCGACATCGATGCGGAACTGCCGCAGGTAGAGGTCGGCGGCGATCCGCAGCGCGGTGATGGCGGTCCAGCCAATCAGGCCGATCATGCCGATCAGCAGTAGCCGCCCGACCAGTGTCTTCGCGTCGGGCTCGAGCGGCAGCGCCGGCAGCGCGATGACCATCGCCACGATCAGCACGGCGAGTTCGGTGAGGCCGCGCATCTGCATGAGCACCGAGAACACATAGGGGTGTCGCGGTGCGAGCGCTGCGCGCAGCAGCCGGCGCACGGTCCGGTGCAGCGCAAGGGCGATCGCGGCCGTCACTACCAGGATGATGGCTGCGACCGCCGGGTTGGGCAGCCAAGCCAGCCAATCCTTGAAGTCGGTGAGGACGTTTCGGATAAAATCCATGCTGACGGGGTGGTTTTGGATGCCGCTGCCGCGAACATGGCAGCCTAGCCGTTGCGCGCGCTGGACAGAAATGCGCCGGGGTGGCAGAACGCCGGCTATTCAATATCAACATCTTCAACGCGTGGCCGCGATGAAAAGTTTCCTGCTCAAGCTGTTCACCTGGTGGAACTCGCAGACCTTCGGCACCCAGTTCTGGACCTGGATGTACGGCGAAAAGGTCGGCGAGGACGAATTCGGCAACGTCTACTACCGCACGCGCGGCGGCAAGATCGACCCGCGGATGCTCAGTTTCGAACGGCGCTGGGTGATCTTCAACGGCTACGCCGAGGCCTCGATGGTGCCGCCGTCCTGGCATGGCTGGCTGCACCACACGGTCGACACCCCGCCGACACAGGAAAACTACAAGCCGCGCGAGTGGGAAAAGCCGCACCGGCCCAATCTGACCGGCACCGCGGGCGCCTATCGACCGCCCGGCTCGACGCTTGCCGCCAACCGCCGTCCCAAAGCGACCGGCGACTACAAGGCCTGGAACCCGTAAGCCGGGCCTAACCGGGCGCCGCCCTTCCGCCGCCGTATTCGCCGTGTTAACCGGGCGAGGCTGCGGGTGACGGCGAAGCCGCGCCGTTCCCCAACGGAAACATCCGGTTGATGGCGCGACCTTCGCTTACCGCTTGCTCGCTTGTCGTGGCGGCGTTGCTGGCAACGCCGGCGCTCGCGCAATCGATTTTCAACGACGGTCCGCCGCGGCCACCCGCCGACGTTCCGAATTCGCCGCCCGCGCCGCCGCCGCAGCAATATCAATATCCTCCGGCCCCGCCGCCCGATCGCTCGCAGCGCCCGCCGGGTGCCGTCCACTCCGACCAGCCGCCGCCACAGCCGCTGCCGGCGCCGATGAGCCTCCCGCCGGCGAATCGACCGGGCGGCGGCACCATCCAATCGCAACCGCTGGCGCCGCCGCCGGGCACAGCACCGCCGCCGAAAGAGGCCGTGGCGCCGCCGGGCCAAGCGCCGCAAGGCGCTCCCGCCCCGCTGCAGACCCTGCCGGGGTTGCCGCCCGGCGTCCGGCAGCCCCGCGGCGCGCCGCCGCCGCAACAGGGCAATGCCGCGCCGCAGCCCGGCGACGAGGTCGTGGTCGAACCGCCGCCGCAGCGTATTGCCAATCCGACCGCGGTGTTCTCCGGTCTCGACAAGATTACCGGCCGCATCATCTCGTTCGATGTCGCCATCAACGAGACGGTACAGTTCGGCGCGCTGCAGGTGACGCCGCGCGTGTGTTATTCGCGACCGTCGACAGAGACGCCGAACACGGACGCCTTCGTCGAGGTCGACGAAGTGACGCTGCAGGGCGAGATCAAGCGCATCTTCACCGGCTGGATGTTCGCGGCGAGCCCCGGCCTGCATGCGGTCGAGCATCCGATCTATGACGTATGGGTGACCGACTGCAAAGGCGGCAAGAATCCAAACGTCGCCGAAGTCCCGCCCGATCAGCAGCCGCCGCCGAAGCCGGCGGCGCGTCAGCTGCCGCGGGGCGCGCCGCCACCGCGCGGCCAACAGCCGCGCGCGCAACAGCCCGGCTTCATCCGCTAGCGCAGCTGCGCGAGCGCCTCTTCGCCGCACACCGGGCGATCCACCGGCAGCGCGGCGAAATCGGCTTCGCCGACCAGCGCCTCCTGCAACAGCCGGTGATAACGGCGCTTCTGCACCTCGACCGCGCCGAAGGTCTTGAGGTGGTCGGTGACGTATTGCGTGTCGAGCAGCCGGTAGCCGCCGGCGATCAGGCGGGCGATCAGGTGCACCAGCGCGATCTTGGACGCGTCGCGCGCGCGATGAAACATGCTCTCGCCGAAAAAGGCGCGGCCGAGCGAGACGCCGTACAGTCCGCCGACCAATGTGTCGCCGTCGTAGACTTCGACGGAGTGGCAATGGCCATGCTCGAACAGGCTACGGTAGATCTTGCGGATGCGGTCGTTGATCCAGGTGCGCGCGCGGTCTGGCTTCTCTTCGGCGCAGCCCGCGATCACCGCGTCGAAATCGCGGTCGACCCAGACGGTGAACGGCGTGCTGCGCACGGTGCGCTCAAGCCGGGCGGGAAGGTGAAAGCCGTCGAGCGGAATGATGCCGCGCATGTCCGGCTCGATCCAATAGAGCGCCGGATCGTCCGCGCTTTCCGCCATCGGGAAGATGCCGCAAGCATAGGCCTTGAGCAGTACCTCGGGCGTGATCTCAATGAATGTGTTTTCGCGATTGGCCATGCGGAACCGCCGGGCGGTGGATCATTCATTCTAGCCACTCGCGTGGCGCATGAGGAGCGGCGATTTTTACCATCCGCACACCATGACCCGAGCAAATTGGCGAAAGATTGAACACAATCCGCCGGTGTGCGTTGGCTTTGCGAGGGGCGGGGCGGAGTGGAACCTGTGGAACGTGATGCCATGTCGGCGCGGCGAACGTGTGTGCTTGTGGTGGAAGACGAGGTCTTGATCAGCAGTCTCGTGTCCGAGGTCTTGGCGGAGAGCGGCTTTGCCGTCCACGCCGTCGAAGCCGGCGAGGAAGCCTTGCGCTATCTCGAATCGGGAGCGGACGTCGACGTGCTCTTTACCGATATCAATCTGGTCGGTCCGATGGACGGCGCCATGCTGGCGCGCGCCGCCCGCGCCAAGCGCCCCGAATTGCCGGTCGTCTATTGTTCCGGCCGCTATTCGCCGTCCACCTTGGCGCCGCCGGTAACGCGCTCGGTGTTCGTGAAGAAGCCGTATAATCCGTCCGCATTGTGCCGGCTGCTTGCGCGGCTCACCGAGAGTACGCGGCACTAGGGCGGGCCGATCGACAACGCTGGCTCATCGCGTCCGACGCGATCGCGCGCGCCCAACGCTTCCTGCACACTCTCAACCCGCGGCTCGCCACCGGACTCTATCGAATTCGTCCCTTCAATGGCCGTAGAACCACGCGGCCAATAGCACCAGGCCCGCTGCCACGATCAGCAATGTCAGTATCCCCGCAACGCTGCCTGTAATGTAGTCGTGTTGTTCGCTTGGGACTGTCATCGGTCATCTCCTTGGGTGTTTTCTTGTACCCGCAAAGACCGACACCACAGATCAGGGGCTGGATCGCCCCCGAAAAGGGTCCAGCATCCGCAAATTCATTGTTGTTTGTTTAACCGAACTGCGAATACACGCATTGCTTTAAGTCAAAACGTATTCTGTTTCCCGCATAATTGGAATTATGCCGCAATAATCGGTCGCGATTTGGCCGTCAGTTCGGAATTCGACGCAACAAGCGCGGCGCCGTCGCTTCAGCTCTTCATCCCGCCGCGGGCGAGAAACTGCTCGAGCCAGTGGATGTGATAGTTGCCGTCGATGATGTCCTTTTCGCGCACCAGCGCGCGGAAGAGCGGCAGCGTCGTCTCGATGCCGTCCAGCACGACTTCGTCGATCGCGCGCTTGAGCCGCATCAGCGCCTCGGTGCGCGTCTTGCCGTGCACGATCAGCTTGCCGACCAGCAAGTCGTAGTGCGGCGGGATGGCGTAGCCCTCGTAGACCGCCGAATCGATGCGCACGCCGAGGCCGCCCGGCGCGTGGTAGTGCAGGATCTTGCCGGGCGAGGGGCGGAACGACACCGGGTTCTCGGCATTGATGCGGCACTCGATGGCGTGGCCGCGGAATTCGATGTCGCTCTGCTTGAGCGTGAACTCGTTTCCGGCGGCGGCACGGATCTGCTCGAAGATGAGGTCGAGGTCGGTGATCATTTCGGTCACCGGATGCTCGACCTGGATGCGCGTGTTCATCTCGATGAAATAGAATTGGCCCTCTTCGTAGAGGAACTCGACGGTGCCGACGCCGAGATATTTGATATCGCGCATCGCCTTGGCGACGGTCTCGCCGATGGCGTCGCGCGCCTGAATATTGAGCGCGGGCGAGGGGCTCTCCTCCAGCACCTTCTGATGGCGGCGCTGCAGCGAGCATTCGCGCTCGCCGAGATGGATTGCCTTGCCGTTGCCGTCGCCGAGCACCTGGATTTCGATGTGGCGCGGCCTCTCCAGGTATTTTTCGAGGTAGACCGTATCGTCGCCGAACGCGGCCTTGGCTTCCGAGCGCGCGCTCATCAACGCGGCGGCGAGCTCGCCCGGCCCGCGCACCACCTTCATGCCGCGCCCGCCGCCGCCGGCCGCCGCCTTGATCAGCACGGGATAGCCGATGTCGCCGGCGATCCGCGCGGCCTCGGCGTCGTTCTCGACGCCGCCCTCCGAACCCGGCACCACCGGAATCCCGAGCTTCTTGGCGGTGCGCTTGGCCTCGATTTTGTCGCCCATTAGGCGGATGTGCTCGGCCTTGGGGCCGATGAATTGCACGTTGTGCTCGGCCAGGATTTCGGCAAAGCGCGCATTTTCCGATAGGAAGCCGTAGCCGGGATGGACGGCGTCGGCGCCGGTGATCTCGCAGGCGGAAAGGATCGCCGGGATGTTGAGGTAGCTGTCTTTCGCGGGCGGCGGGCCGATGCATACGCTCTCGTCGGCGAAACGCACATGCATGGCGTCGGTGTCGGCGGTGGAATGCACCGCCACCGTCGGGATGCCGAGCTCCTTGCAGGCGCGGATCACTCGCAAGGCAATCTCGCCACGGTTGGCGATGAGGATCTTATCGAACATCGGTCTCGCTCGGCCAACGTGCCGTCATTCGATGATGACCAACGGCTGGCCGAACTCGACCGGTTGACCGTCCTCGAACAGAATCTGGATCACGGTGCCGGCGCGCGGGGCCGGGATCTGGTTCATGGTTTTCATCGCTTCCACGACCAACAGCGTATCGCCGGCCTTCACCTGGCTGCCGACCTCGACGAACGGTTTGGCGCCGGGTTCCGGCGCGACATAAGCGGTGCCGACCATGGGCGAGGCCACGACGCCGGGATGTTTCGACGGATCGGCTGTCGCGGCGATCGGCTGCGCGGTGGGCATCGGCATCGCGGGCGCCGCGCGCGTCATGGCGGACGGCGGTGCGGCGTTGCGCGCGACGCGCACGCGCTGACCGTCCTGCTCGATCTCGATTTCAGTCAAGCCCGTTTCGTCCAGGAGCTTGGTGAGCTCCTCGATCAACTCGCGATCGACGATCGGGGCTTTCGGCGCTTTTGCCATCAATGCATTCCGTTTTTATTTTTTCGCTTTGGCGCCGATCAGCGCTGCCACGCCGGTGATCGCCAGCGCATAACCGTTGACGCCGAAGCCGGCGATCACGGCCTTCGCCGCCTTGGAGACGTACGACTTCTGCCGGAACTCTTCGCGCGCGTGGATATTGGTGATGTGAGTTTCGATGACCGGCATCTTCAGCGTCAGCAAGGCGTCGAGAATGGCGATCGAGGTGGTGGTGTAGCCGGCCGGATTGATGACGAGGCCGACGGCCTTCTTGGCCTGCGCTTCCTGAATCCAGTTGACCAGCTCGCCCTCGATATTCGACTGCCGGAACACGATGTCGAGGCCGAAGCGCTTGGCGGTCGCGCGGCACAGTTTCTCCACGTCGGCGAGCGTCGCGCGGCCGTATTTCTCCGGCTCGCGGGTACCGAGCAGGTTCAGATTCGGTCCGTTGAGAACGTAGATCATCTTGGCCATGGGTCCCATCGGCTGGCGTGGTGTCGCGGTCGATAAGCGTGAAACTTCGGCATCTTATAGGTGGCCCGGAGGGCGAGGGGAAGCCCGAAGGCCTGCGTTCAGGCGCGCTCGCCGGACACGGCCTGGGTCTCGCGCGCGGCCCAATCGACCACCTCTTTGATCGCGGTCAGCCGGCGGCGGCCGGCCGCCTTGGCTTTGCCGTAGAGGTCGATCTGGCGGTCGGCGCTGGTGCCCTCGGCGGCGATACGATGCAAACGGCGCACCTCGGCGGCGCAGCCGAGCGCCTCGATGTCTTCGCTGATGAAATCGAAGACCTGGTCGAGCCATTGCGCGAGCGTGAGCGGCGACCGGGAAAACGGATCGACGAAGGTCGCGGCGATCCCATAGCGTTGGGCGTGCCACTTGTTCTCCACCGTGATGGCGCGGCCGACGCGGTCGAAGCCGGCGTTGAGTGCGCGGTCGCGGTCGAGCGCGCGCACCAGGCAGCGGAACAACGCGGCGATGGCGACGGCGTCGTCAATCCGCGTGCAGCTGTCGGCGACTCGCAATTCGACGGTCGGATTGCCGAGCGAGGGCCGCAGCGCCCACCAGATGTAGCTCGCGTCGGGAATGATCTTGGCCCAGGTCAGTGCGGCGACAAATTCGTTGTAGTCGTCGTTAGTGCGGAACAATTCGGGCAGGCCGGTGCGCGGCAACTCGTCGTAAGCGGCAAGCCGATAGCCGACGAGGCCGGTGAGGTGGCCCTGCCAGAACGGCGATGAGGTCGACAACGCGAGCAGCAGCGGCAGATAGGGCGTCAGCCGCATGATCAGGTTGATGCGGGTGTCGATGTCCGGCACTTGCACGTGCACATGCATGCCGCACAGCATGTTGCGGTAGCCGATCATCTGCAGATCGTCCATGATCGCGCCGTAGCGCGCTTTTGGCGTCACAATTTGCTCCGGCCAGAAGGCGAGCGGAAAGGTGCCCATGGCGGCAAGCCCGAGCTTGTGCTCGGCGGCGGCCTTGGCGAGCGTGCGCCGGTAATGCGCCAGATGCCCGCGCGCTTCTTTCATGGTGGTGCAGGGCGGCGTCGCAACCTCAATCTGCGACTGCAACATTTCCGTCATCACACGGTCGCCGAGCTTTTCTTGTGCGCGGGAGAGGAATTTCTTGTCGACGCGGCGCACGGCCCGGCGCGTCTTGGCGTCGAACACGAAATATTCTTCTTCCATGCCGACCGAATACATGCGCGCGATAACCCGATTGCCAGAAAGCGGTTCCATCGCCCATAGCAATGAAAAAGGCCGTCGGGCAAGCCGGCGGCCTTTCGTTGGATATCGGTGCGCGAATACTGCTGCGCGATCAACAGGCCGGCTTGCCGCAGCGCGCGGTGTTCACCTTGGCCTGCAGGCCGGGCAGGCCGATCGCGCCGACCACCACCTCGGAGCCGATGACGTAGCTCGGCGTGCCGTTTAAGCCGAGCGCCTCGGCGAGCTTGAAGTCCTCGTCGAGCGTCGCCTTCACCTCGGGGCCCTTCATGTCCTTCTGCAGCTGGGTCATGTTTATGCCGATATCCTTGGCGACGGCGAGTGCATGCGCCTCGTCGGCGGCGCCGCGGCCGCCCAGGAGCTTGGTGTGGAATTCGAGGTATTTCTTGCCGCTCTTGTCCTGCATGCGCACGGCAACGGCGACGCGCGCGGCTTCCAGCGAGCCGGGCCCGAGCACCGGGAATTCCTTGAGCACGACCTTGAGCTTGGGGTCGTCCTTCATCAGCGTCAGCATGTCGTCCATGGCGCGCTTGCAGTAGCCGCAGTTGTAATCGAAGAACTCGACGAAGGTGACGTTACCGTTCGGATTGCCGAGCGTGACCTGATTGGGCGAGGAGAACAGCTTCTCCGCCTGCTCCTTGACCGCGACCTTATGCTTTTCGGCCTCGGCGGCGGTCTGCCGCCGCTCCAGTTCGGCCATGGCGTCCTGGATCACTTCCGGGTGCGCGATCAGATAGTCGTGCACGACGCGCTCGATGTCGGACTTTTGGGTGGATGAGAAACTCTGCGCGCGCGCGAATTGCGGTGCGGCAATGACAAGCAACGCGGCACACGCGGCGGCGAGAAAGCGCAGGCTCGAGGTCATTGGGTTGATCCTTGCTATGGTCATGGTTTCGGAGCGGCCGGGGCCTTGACGCTGACGATGTCGTCGGCGCGCACCCAGCCGGGCGAGCCGACCGGTAAACGGGTCTTGGCGCGCGAGGCGAGTTGCTGCGCGGTTCTGATATCGCCGCGGTTGAAGGCGGCTTGGGCGGCGGCGAGGTCGGCCTGGGCGAGGTCGCCCTTGCGGCCGTAGGCCATGGCAAGTTGCGAATAGGCCTCCGCCTGCTCCGGTTCGCGCGCCAGCGCGGCGCGCAACAGCGGCACGGCCTCCTCGGCGTCCTTGACGTTGTTGGTGGCGATCAGCGCCTGGCCGAGCATGACATCGATCAGCGGCGCGCCATGCGCCAGCGTGACGGCGCGGCGCAGCGGCGCGATCGCCTCGGCCGGCCGGCCGCCTTCCAACAGCGCCTGGCCCTTGAGCTCGTAGAAATACGGATCGTTCGGCTGCGACTGGATCAGGCCGTCGATCTGCGCGATGGCGTCGCGGCCATTGCCGTACCGATAGGCCGAAATGGCGCGGGCATAACGCGCCGGCAGGCTGTGGTCGCTGAGCGGATAGCGGCGGTAGATGGTGTCGGGCCGGTCCAGGAAGCCGGAGAGTTTCGCGCGCATCATATCGTGGCGCAGCTGCAATTCCGGCGAGTCCTTGTGGTCGAAATAGGGGCTCGCCTTGGCCAGCGCCTCGAGCGCGGCGACACGCTCGGGCGGCATCGGGTGGCTCTGCAGATAAGGATCGATATAGCGCGAATTGAACAGCGACTCGTCGCTCAACCGCTTGAACAGATCGAGCATGCCCTTGGCCGATTGGCCGGTGGCGGCGAGGAACTTCACGCCGGCATGGTCGGCCTGATCTTCCTGGGTGCGCACATAAGCGAGCAGCGAGCGCTGGATCGCCTGCTGCGGCGCCATGATCGCCGCGGCGCCGACATTGCCGGCGCTACCGCCGGAGCGCGCGCCGGCAACCGCCGCGCCGACGCCAGCCATCAAGGCGACGATCGAGGCGGTCTGCGCCCGGGCGAGTTCCTCGCGCAGGCGCATCATGTGGCCGCCGGCCAAGTGGCCGGTCTCGTGCGCGAACACGCCGATCACTTCGTTCGGCGTGCGTGCGTCGAACAAGGCGCCGGTATTGATGAAGATGTGGCGGCCGTCCATGACGAAGGCGTTGAAGGCGCGGTCGTTGAGGATGACGATGCGTACGTTCTGCTTGGCCAGGCCCGCCGTCTTCAAGATCGGCGCGGCGTAGTCGCGCAGCAAATTCTCGATCTCGGTGTCGCGGATGATGGGCGGCCCGCCGCGGCCCTGCGCCTGGGCTTGCTCCGGCGCGAAGCTCGGGCCGCCGCCGGCCGCGGCCATCGCGACGGCGGTCGCCAGCGCAAGCACGCGCCCTGCTGGCGCCATGCGCCATGCCCTGGTAGGTGTCCTGTACTCGATCATGCCGGTCATTGTGCTAGCGGATCGCGTGAACCTAGTGACGCGCCCGAAAGCGGTCAACGAAACTTGCGATCACGTCTGGGTCATGAAAAACGCAAGGATAGCAACGCTTACCGGGAAATAGGGCAACAGCGGGGCGGGGGCCCGTCCCCCGGGCCGGACAATCATGCTTGATGTGGCAAAACGCCTGCTAATGCCCTCCAAACGCAGCGATGTGCCGCCGTTTATCGTCATGGACGTGATGGCGGCGGCGGCGGCGCTGGAGGCCCAAGGTGCGCGGGTCTTGCACATGGAAGTCGGCCAGCCGGCGGCGCCCGCGCCGGCGTCGGCACGGCAAGCGGCGCTGGCGGCGCTGGCGCATGGCCGCATCGGCTATACCGAGACGCTCGGCATTCCCTCGCTGCGGGCGCGAATCGCACGTCATTACGGCGACACCTACGATCTCGCGCTCGATCCGGTGCGCGTGGTGGTGACCACGGGGTCTTCCGGCGGTTTCGTGCTGGCGTTTCTGGCGCTGTTCGAGCCGGGCGAGCGGGTGGCGCTGGCCAATCCCGGTTATCCGCCGTATCGGCACATTCTCAGCGCGCTCGGCTGCGAGCCGGTACTGATCGACACCAATGCCGAGACGCGCTGGGCGCTGTCGACCAAGGCGCTGATTGCCGAGCACCGCAAGAAGCCGCTCGCCGGACTGGTGGTGGCGAGCCCGGCCAATCCGACCGGCACCATGATGGAGGCGGACGCGCTGGCGCGTCTGATCGCAGCCGCCGAAGGCGAGGGCATCCGCGTCATCTCCGACGAGATCTATCACGGGCTCGATTATGCCTTTGCCGCGGACACGGCGGCCAAGCTGTCGGAGCGCGCGCTGGTGATCAATTCATTCTCCAAATATTTCTGCATGACCGGCTGGCGCGTCGGCTGGATGGTGGTGCCGGAGCCGCTCACGCGCGCGGTCGAGCGGCTTGCAGGGCAATCTCGCGATTTCGGTGCCGGCGCTGTCGCAGGTTGCGGCCGAGGCGGCGTTCGACGGCCGCGCCGAAATGGAAGCGGTCAAGCACGGCTACGAAGAAAACCGCCGCATCTTGACCGAAGGTCTGCCGAAGGCTGGGCTCGATAAATTCCTTCCCGTCGACGGCGCGTTTTATCTCTACGCCGACATCTCGAAATTTTCCGACGACAGCCTCGACTTCGCCAAGCGCATGTTGAACGAGGCGCATGTGGCGGCGACGCCCGGCATCGATTTCGATCCGGTCAACGGCCGCAATTTTCTGCGCTTCTGCTACGCCGGTTCTGCGGCCGACATGCGCGAGGCGGTGCAGCGCATCGGGGGATGGCTGGCGCGCCGTTGAATGCGTACGATTGCTTTCGGGGGAAGTGAAATGGCTTCACTGCAGGCGCCAGGGCCGCATTCGAGTTTGGCTGAGGTATTTCGCGTCTTCCTCCGCCTTGGCCTTACTTAATTCGGCGGACCGATCGCGCATCTCGGTTATTATCGGACGGAGTTCGTCGAACACCGCAAATGGCTTGACGAGAAGACCTATGCCGATCTCGTCGCGCTGTCGCAGTTCCTGCCCGGTCCGGCCAGCACCAAGGTCGGCATTGCCGTCGGTTTTTTCCGCGCCGGTTACCCGGGCGCTTTGATCGCCTGGGCAGGCTTCACCCTGCCTTCGGCGATTGCGCTGGTGCTATTCGCCCACGGCGTCGCGACGTTCGGCGATGCGCTCGGCGGCGGCTGGCTGCGTGGCTTGAAGGTGGTCGCGGTGGCGGTTGTGGCGCAAGCCGTGCTCGGCATGATGCGCTCGCTGGCGCCCGACCGCGAGCGCGCCACGGTCGCCGTCATTGCCGCGGCGATCGTTTTGGCCTTCCCGACCGCCTGGGGCCAGATCGGACGATCATTCTCGGCTGTATCGCCGGTCACCGTCCTCCATGTCAATGCTCCGGCCGATCACGTGTCGCTGCCGTTGAAGGTCGGCCGGACCACCGATGCCGTCCTGCTGGCGGTGTTCCTTGCGATCTTGTTCGGACTGCCGCTGCTGATCGCCGCCGTGCCTAACCACAGTCTCGAATTGTTCGAGGCCTTTTATCGCGTCGGCTCGCTTGCGTTCGGCGGCGGCCATGTTGGTGCTGCCGCTGCTGCAGGCTTCGGTCTTGCCGCCCGGCTGGGTCACCAACGATGCCTTCCTCGCCGGCTATGGCGCAGCGCAGGCGGTGCCCGGCCCGCTGTTCACCTTCTCCGCCGATCTCGGCGCTGTCATGGGGCCGCAACCAAACGGCTGGCTCGGTGCGACACTGTGTCTGATCGCGATGTTCCTGCCCTCGTTCTTCCTCACCATCGGGGCGCTGCCGTTCTGGGACGAACTGCGCCGCCGGCCGGCCGCGCAATCGGCGCTACGCGGGGTCAACGCGGCGGTGGTCGGGCTGCTGCTCGCCGCGCTTTACAATCCCGTTTGGACGGCTGGGATCACCGGCCCTTATGATTTCGCTTTGGCCGCTGCCGCCTTCCTGCTGTTGTTCATGTGGCAGGTGCCGCCCTGGCTAGTGGTGGTCGTGAGCGCAATCGGCGGCGCAGCGATCGCGAAAATCTAGGACGCGTTAGAGCCTCGACATCCAATTCCACTCACCCATTGGTTGGCGAAGCCGCCGCGCTGGCAAAGCGGCGTGGCTGCGGATAAGTCTCAGGCCTTGCTGAGCGCCGCATGCAACGCGCCGGCCGCTTGCGCCAGTTGATCGCGATGCATGACGTCATCCTTCGGAATGCGAGCAACGCTCGCGGCCAACTCGCGCAGAATATCCGCGAACAAACCGAAATGGATATGCATTTGAACAGTCTTGTGCACGTCGTCGGCGCCCGGCCGTTCGAACACCAGCGCTATACCGGTTGGATCGAGATGCGCCTCAAAGCGCGATGTACGTTCGAACGTGCCGATGTAAAGCTTGTCGGGATATTCGAGCGCGATCTCGACTTTGTCTGTGATTGGCTTGGTCATGGGGCGCCTCCGTCGGCCGACGCTAATACCGGGAGGCAAGGCCCACTTTGAGCTATGTCATTCTGAGGGAATCGCCCGCTAGAACTCCACGTCCAGCTCGACCACCTCGTCCGGCTCGGCCTTGGCGCCTTCGATCCATTCCTGCATGTGCGGCAGCGCCATCACTGCCTTGCAATAGCCGGCGCAATCGGATTCGAGCTTGACGTCGTAGGTGAGGAAGCGCGTCACCACCGGCGCGAACATGGCGTCGGCCATGCAGGGCTTATCGCCGAACAGGAACATGCCGCCGTGGGTGTCCAGGCATTCGCGCCAGATGAAGACGATGCGGTCGATGTCGGCCTGCGCGCCGGCCCAGACCTTGAAGCCCGGGTGATGCGCCTTCAGATTCATCGGCAGCGCCGAGCGCATGTTGGAAAAGCCGGAATGCATCTCGCCGGAGATCGAGCGGCAATGCGCGCGCGCGGCGCGATCCTTCGGCAGCAGGCCGGCCTCGGGCAAAATCTCGTTGAGATATTCGCCGATCGCCAGCGTGTCCCAGACCTTGATGCCGTCATGCGTCAGGCATGGCACCAGGAACGAGGGCGACAGCAGCAGCAGTTCGGCGCGCGTCGAGGGGTCGTCGCTGCCGACCGCCTGCTCGTCGAAGTCGAGCCCGGCCAATTTGCATAAGCAGCCAGCCGCGCAGCGACCAGGTGCCGTAGTTCTTGCTGGCGATGGTGAGGGTAGCCTTGGCCATTGGGCGCAATCATCCCTGTCTGACATGACCCGGCATCCGGCAGCTTAGACGAAAGCTCTGCCCGTTCAATACCTTCCCGTATCGCAATAAACATGGCTGGTACTTTGTCCCCAGGCCGGCCGGATCGAGATTTATATCTCGCACTGCAACATAAAATGCACTAGCTTTTGCCTGCGGTCCGCCGGGGCCGCCGGGGAATGGATGCTCTATAAGGCCTATCAGGCGCATTCGGACATCATGGTTCCGGTGCGCGCCCTTGCCGGCATGGCTTCGCGCACCTTGGGGCAAAGGCTCAACGGCTCGCTGCAGCCGTCGCCGCTCAGCAATTTGACGGCGGCCTATGACCTGATTGCGCGCGCCGGCTTGACGCATGCCCGGCCGCCTTACGGCATTGACAGCATCACCGTCGGCAATCGCGAAGTGGCGGTCACCGAGGAAGCCGCCGATGTGACGCCGTTCGGCACGCTGCTGCATTTCAAGAAGGATATCGACCAGGCGCAGCCGCGCGTGCTGCTGATCGCGCCGCTGTCCGGCCATTTCGCCACGCTGTTGCGCGCGACCGTGCGCACTATGCTGCCCGAGCACGATGTCTACATCACCGATTGGCACAACGCGCGCGACGTTGCGACCGAGCATGGCCGCTTCGGCTTCGACGACTATATCTGCCACCTGATCCGCTTCCTCGAAAAGATGGGGCCGGGCGCGCACATGGTGGCGGTGTGCCAGCCCTGCGTCGCCGCGCTGGTGGCGGCGGCGGTGATGGCGCAAGGCGAAAATCCGGCGCAGCCGCGCTCGATGACGCTGATGGCTGGGCCGATCGACACCCGCATCAATCCGACCAAGGTCAACGACCTTGCCAAGTCGAAGCCGATCGAGTGGTTCGAGAAGACATTGATCGCAGCGGTGCCGCACCGTTACGGTGGCGGTGGGCGCAAGGTTTATCCCGGCTTCGTGCAGCTCGCCGCCTTCATGAGCATGAACCTCGATCGTCACGTCAAGGCGCATCAGGAGCTCTACGAGAATCTGGCGAAGGGCGAGAAGGCCAAGGCGGCGCAGACCAAGGCCTTCTACGATGAATATTTCGCCGTGCTCGATCTCACGGCGGAGTTTTATCTGGAGACCGTGCGGCTGGTGTTCCAGGAGCATGCGCTGCCGCTCGGCGCGCTCACCTACGAGAACCGCAAAGTCGAGCCGCAGGCGATCCGCCACACCATGCTGTTCACGGTGGAAGGCGAAAAGGACGACATTTGCGCGGTCGGGCAGACTTTAGCGGCCCATGACCTGTGCACGTCACTGCGGCCCTATCGCAAGCGCCACCACATGCAAGCCGGCGTCGGCCATTACGGCGTGTTCTCAGGAAGGACCTGGCAGCACCAGATCTACCCGATGGTGAAGAACGTCATCTTGCAGAGCGACTGACGCACAACTCCTTCACGACCCAGCGCTCACACATAAGCGACGTAATACGCTGCGACAACGACGCCCAATGCCGACAGCACGAGAAGCATGATCGCGGGACGGCGCGCGGCGCTGCCGCCAAAACCGACCGCATAGGCGGCCTTGGCGACGTTATTCGATGAAGCCGCGACCAGCACCGCGGCGCAGAGGCTCGCGAGCGGTATGCCGGAGATGCCGCCTTGCGCGATGTTGAGCACGAAGGGGTCGATATCGGTCAGGCCGACCACCGCCGATAGCGCGAGAATGCCGCTTTCGCCGAAGGTGCCCTTGACCCAGGCCGAGATGATCGAAATCACCACGATGAAGGCGGCGAAGATCAACGCCGCCGGAATTTGCAGTGGGTTGCGCGGCAGCACGGCGAGGTCGTTCTTGGCGGCGTGCGACCGCGGCCGGCGCCATTCGTAGAGCGCCATGACGGCGCCAATCGCGCTCAGTGCCGCCAGCCCCGGCGCGAGCGTCAGCGCCAGATGCGCGTCGAAGATGGCGACCACGACGTCGAGCCGGATGTACATGATCGCGGTCGCCGCGACGATACCGGCCGAGATGTCCGGCGGCGCGTGCTTGGTTTCGCGCAGGCGTTTCGCCAGCACAACGGTGGTGGCGGTTGAGGAATAGGCGCCACCGAGCACGGCCGGCAATAGCGCCGCGTGCTTGATCGGCGCGTAGCGCTGCAACAGGTAACTCAGATAGGACAGGGTGCACACCGTCACCACCGCCAGCCACACGCCGTAGGGCGTGAGCGGCGTAAGACTTGTGACCTGTTGATGCGGCAGCAGCGGCAGGACGATGCCGACCAGGATCAGGAACATGCCGGCGGTGATCAATTCTTCGCGCGGAACCACGTGGATGAGCCGGTGCAGCTTTTCGCGAGCACCGAGCAACAGCACGGCGCTGACGGCGAGCGCGACCGCCACCCAGGGCGGCTCGTGCAGGGCGATCGCGCCGTTGGTGTATGCAAGCAGGTTCGACGCCGGCACCATGAAAGTCGGCGCGTCGGGGTTGGGCGGGGCCTTGCTCAAATAGGCGTGCAGCCAGACCGCAAGCGCGATGAGCCCAGCGATAAAGGCGGCCGCGTAGGTAGGCTCGATGATGTAGAGCATCGCCCCGCACATCGCCAACATGGGAAAGGTGCGAATGCCGCCGGGGATCGAGCGCTCCTCGGTCTTATAGACCTCCTCGAAGGCGAGCCCCATGAACACGGCAAGCCCGACCGCGACGAGAAGCCGTCCGGCGAGTTCGAGGGGAGGCAGGTCCTGCATGCGCGCGTCGCGCTCCGCCTAGGCCATGCCTTTGGGCAGCTTCTGGGTGTCCGCGAGCATCGCGTCCCAGGACCAGGCGCTGTCGGTGAAAAACTCCATCGCCGGCTTATAGCGCGACGGGTCGTCGAGGCTTGCGGCCAGCACGCCGATGGCGTCGGGCATGCGTTCGAGCTTAACGGCGACCGGATTGCCGCAGTTCGCGCAAAAGCCGCGCTCGACCGCGCGGCCGGCGTCGCCCACCGTCTTGTAGTACCGCGGCTCGCCCTGCATTCGCACGGTCGCCCGCGGAAAGACCGCATAGGCGCCGTAGGCGGTGCCGACGGCCCGCTGGCAGTCGCGGCAGTGGCAATTGACCATGACGATCGGATCGGCAGCGGTCTCGTAGCGGATGGCGCCGCAGGCGCAACCGCCGGAAAATTTGTCGGCCATGGCTTGTTTCCCCCTTCCGGTGTGTCGGTTCCGACGCCCCGATCTTCCAATTTCGCGTCGGCATCCTACATTGAGGACCGCATCAACACATCCCCTTGAGCCTCCTATGCTCGATTTTGCTTCGTCTGCCGATGTCGCGGACATCGGCGGGGCGGGGGCCGCGCCCACGTCCGACGCCGACATCCTCGACGCCTATTCCAATGCCGTGATCACCGTGGCCGACAAAGTCGGCCCCGCGGTGGTGCGCGTGGAAACCCTTGGCGCCAAAGGCCGCCCCGGCGGCGTCGGTTCCGGCGTGGTGATTGCGCCGGACGGCCTCGTTTTGACCAACAGCCACGTGGTCGAACGGCGCCAAGGAGGTGCGGCTCGCCGACGCCGAGGGCCGCCTGATGGACGCGCGTACGCTGGGCGAGGATCCCGACACCGATCTCGCGCTGCTGCGTGCCAGTTCCGCGCGCGACCTGCCGAGCGCCACGATCGGCGATTCCAAGGCGCTCAGGCGCGGCCAGTTGGTCATCGCCATCGGCAACCCGCTCGGCTTCGAGTTCGACCGTCACCGCCGGCGTCATCTCCGCGCTCGGCCGTTCCTTGCGCGCGCGCTCGGGCCGGTTGATCGAGGACGTCATCCAGACGGACGCCGCGCTCAATCCCGGCAATTCCGGCGGCCCGCTTGTCACCTCGCGCGGCGAGGTGATCGGCATCAACACCGCCGTGATCGTGGGCGCGCAAGGCATCTGTTTTGCGGTCGCCTCCAACACGGCGCAGTTCGTGCTCAGCGAATTGATCCAGCACGGGCGGGTGCGGCGCGGCTACATCGGCGTGTCGGGCCAGACCGCGGCGGTGCCGCGCCGGCATGCGCGAAACGCCGGCATCGACAACGCGTCGGGCGCCATGATCACCGCGCTCGAGCCGAATGGTCCGGCCGCGGCCGCCGGCCTGATGACGCTCGACACCATCGTGCGGGCGGACGGCGAGCCGGTCACCGGCGTCGACGACCTGATCCGCCTGCTCAACGCCGAGCGCATCGGCAAGCGCATCGCCATCGCTGTGCTGCGGCGTGGCAGCTTGCGGACGTTCGAGGTATCGCCGCTGGAGCGGGCGGCGGCGCGCGCCGCCTGACGCGGCGCTATTTGCCCAGACGCTTCAGCTCGACCCCGGCGATGAGATAGTAGACGGTGTGGATGTTGCACGCCGCGCGCGCGCGCGTAAATTGCGCGGTCGCGGTCGCCTGATCCTTTTTGCCGAGAGCGCCTTCGCCGGCAAAGAAAGCCAATCCGCATTCGCGCGCGTGCCCCATCGAGCCGTGGCTCGCACCTTGCAGCAGATCGTCGATTTTGGCTTGACCGAGGAAATACGCGACGAGCGTGCCCGGCCATTGCTGGAGATTGATCTTGCCGGCATTACGTTTGAGCTCATCGGCGTCGTTCTCTCCGGCGCGCGTGCGCGCGATGTGCAACCAGGCCACCTGATATGGCATCCACAGCACGTCGCCGCTGCGCGTCGGCGCGCCGAGATCCAGCGCCTTGGCGATATCGGCGGCGGCGGCCGAATAGCGGCCGGCGGTGAATTCCGCATAGCCGCGCTCGCTGTAGATATCCATGGCGTCGATGCCGGCGTCCTTGTCTTTGCCGACAAGTTCGAGCGCGGCGTTGAAATCGGCGACCGCGGCGTCGTAGTCGCCTTTGGCAATTTGGCTGTTGGCGCGTTGCACCAGGACAAGCGGCGAGTTCTTCAGCTTGAGCGCGGCGCCGAAATCGGCGACCGCGGAATCGTACTGGCCGTTGAGGTCGTAGGCCTGGCCGCGCGCGGTCAAGAGGGCGGCATCGTCGGCCTGGATTTGCAGCGCGGCGGTGAAATCGGCGATCGCTTTTTCGCGCAAGCTGCGCGCCTGATCGAGCCGCTCGAAGGCGTCGGCGATCAGGCTCGCGGAGGTGTATTCGGCGCCGCGGCTCTTGTGAGCGGCGAGTTGATCGGCGGGAGAAAGATCGCCGGCGGCGAGCGCCTGGCTAAACAGCCGGAGCGCTTCCTCGACCTGGCCCTTTTGCGCCGCCGCATTGGCTGCTTTGAGATCGTCGGCGCCGCTGGCCTGCGCCGTCGCGGCAAAAAGCACGAGGAAAGCTGCCGCCAATAATGCTTTGACCATGACTACTCCGGTACTCCCTGGCTCCGCGATTGCTGGGGAAAGCCGGGCGGGTGTCACAAGCGGGCCGGGCGAAGTCAAGGCCGTGTCTGGATCACCGGGGGAAACGGCATGCCACTTTGTTATCGCAGATTAATATCGGGTCTCATCGTTACTTGGTGAATGCTTGGCAAGGTTTTATCCGGTGTCCCGATAACAGTACGTAATGTTCCGGCCTTTAATATCCGGCCCCTCGGTTAAGCGTTATGGGTTTCCGCGTGTGCTGAAATCAGTCACTCATTTTTTGTTCGGGACCATCACCAGGCTCGACGACCTTGATGCGCCGGCGCGCGGCCGCGTCCGTGCCGCGCGGATCTCCGCCGGTCGAAATCGCCTGCATTTTCGCGCTCAGGCTCGACGGCTATGGCGACGAAGGCGCCACCCGCCAAATCGGCGTCCGCGCGCTCGCCGGCTGATCCCGGCTCAGCCTTTGTTTTTGAGCGATTTGTAAAGATTCGAGTGCTTCGGCCGGCTTGGCGTTCTTATGCACCACCGCGTTGACCGCCGCGATCATCGCTTTCGGCGCATCGGACTGGAAAATGTTGCGGCCCATGTCGACGCCGGCGGCGCCCTGCTGGACGGCGTTGTAGGCCATCGTCAGCGCGTCGAGTTCCGGCAGCTTCTTGCCGCCGGCCATCACGATCGGCACCGGGCACGAGGCGGTGACGGTCTCGAAATCCTTGTCGACGTAGTAGGTTTTCACGTATTGCGCGCCGAGTTCGGCGATGATGCGGCAGGCGAGGCGGAAATATTGCGCGTCGCGCACCATGTTTTTGCCGACCGCGGTGACGCCCATCACCGGCATGCCGGTGCGCAACCCGGCGTCGACCAGCCGCGTCATGTTGCGGATCGAGCGCGTCTCGTGCTCGCCGCCGATGAACACCTGGATGCCGACGCCGGCGGCGTTGAGACGTACCGCGTCGTCCATATCCATGGCGATCTGTTCGTCGGAGAGTTCCTCGCGCAGGATCGAGGGGCCGCCGCTGGCGCGCAGCACCATCGGTTTTTGACAATCGGCCGGGATGACGCTGCGTAAGATGCCGCGCGTGCAGAACAGCGCGTCGCAGTGCGGCAGCAACGGCACGATCGAGAGATCGATACGTTCGAGTCCCGACGTCGGGCCCTGGAAATAGCCGTGATCGACGGCGAGCATCACCGTGCGCCCGGAAGCGGGATTGAATACGCGGGCGAGGCGGTTCTTCATGCCCCAGTCGTATTGGTGCGCGCCTTTGAGGAAAAAGCCCGGCGCCGCCTGCGGCCGGTCGGTTTGGTAGCGTTCGCCCGCTTTGTCGGCTTCCGGCATGTCGCGGTCAGCCTCGGCGCTACTGCTTCGGCGGCGGCGGGGCGGCGTCGGCCGGCGGCGCCGGCTGCTGCGGGGCCATGGCGGCCGGCTTCTTCGGCTTCTTGGGGGCGGGCTTTTTCGCCGACTTTGCGTCCCGGCGGTTCGAAATTGCCATGGGCCATGCATTTCTTGATGAACGCCGTGCGCTTGGCGCCGGTGAGCTGCTGACTGTCAGCGCCGACCTTGCAGGTCTCCTGCTTCTCCTTCGCGGTCACGGCGAGCGCCGGGCTTGCCGTGGCGAGCAGGGGCACGAGCGCGATGAGGGCGAGTTTACGCAGCATGGTTATGGCTCCTTTCGCCGGTCCTGATGGGAATCACGATAGCACTTTATCGCAGCGCCGCCGCAATATTCCCGCCGTCGACGGTGGTGACGTCGGCGGTGGTTTTCAGCGCCAGCGCCTGGGCGAGGAAGGCCTGCGCCACGTCCTCGGCGGTGACCTCGCGGCGCAACAGATTGCCGGTCATGTAATTCTTCTCGCTTAACCCCCGCGCCTTGGCGCGCTGCTTGATGAAATCGCCGGTGAGGATGCCGGAACGAATGCGGTCGGCATTGACCGCATTGGCGCGGATGCCGGCCGCGCCGTAATCGAGCGCATATTGCCGCACCAGGAACAGCGTCGCCGCCTTGGGCAACCCGTAGGGGCCGAAATCGGCGCCCGGGTTCACCGCCTGTTTCGACACGTTGAACAGCAGGCAGCCGCCGGTGCCCTGCGCCAGCATGATCTTGACCGCAGCCTGCGCCACTTTCTGATGCGCGAAGAAATTCAATTCGAAGCTCTGGCGCAGGATCGCTTCGTCGACTTCGCCGATCTTGCCCTGCCAGGCGGCGCCGGCGTTGGAGATGGCGATATCGACGCCGCCGAAGACGGCGACCACCTTGTCGAAGGCGCGGCGCACCGACGCCGTGTCGGTCACGTCGCAGGCGAGCGCCAGCGCCGCGCCGCCGATGGCCTTGGCTTTTTCCTGCGCGGCCTTTGCGTCGAGATCGAGCAGCGCCACCTCGGCGCCGGCCCGCGCGAAGGCGCGGGCGGTCGCTGCGCCGATGGCGCCGCCAGCGCCGGTCACCACCGCGACCTGGCCGGCGAGCGGCAGATTTTTGCGCGCGCCGAGCTTGGCCAGTTCCAGCGGCCAATATTCGCAGTCGAACATGTCGGCTGGCGAGATCGACGTAAAACGCCCGATCGCTTCCGCGTCGGTGATGCCTTGCACCGCCGCCTCCGCGATGTCGGCGGCAACGCTTGCGTCCTTGGCGCTTTGGCCAATGCCGAACAGGCCGAGGCCGGGCACCAGCACGACACGCGGCGCCGGATCGTGCATCGCAGCGTCGTTGGCGCGCTTGCGGTTGCGGGCGAAATAGGCCGTGTAGCCGTCGACGAATTTTTGCGCTGCCATGCCGGCCGCGCGCGCGAACGCGTCGAGATTGCCTGCTTGCGGCGCGGGGACGATCAACGGCCAGGGTTTGGTACGGATCACATGGTCGGGCGTGATCACGCCGGCGCGGGCGCAGCGGGCAAGTTCCTTGCCGCCGACGAAATTCAGGATCGCGTCGTCGGTGCGGAAGTCGACGATCGGCCGCTGATGCGCAGCCTCGCCGCGAACATCGCGGAGCGTGCAAGCGCCGCGAATGATTGGCGCAACCTCGATGGCCGATGCAATGGATTTTGGTATCGTGGCGCTGGCGAAAACCTTGCGACCTTTTTTGAGCCGGTTTTCCGCGCGGGTGACGAAACCGATCATGCGCTCGTAGGCCTCGCGCGCCTCCTCGCCGAAGGTGAAGATGCCGTGCTTGTCGAGGATCAGCCCTTCGACTTTTAGATTTCTGTCGAACACTTCGGCCGCTTTCTTGGCGAGGCCGAAGCCGGGCATGCGGTAGGGCACGAAACCGAGCCGGCCGCCGAACACTTCGGCGCACAAGTCCTGCGCATTCGGCTGGTCGATCAGGCTCAACACCGAGGTCGCGTGCGTGTGGTCGACGAATTTCGCCGGCATGAGGGCGTGCAGCAGCATCTCGACCGACGGCGAGGCAGCGTGTGGATCGATGAGATAAGCGCGCTGCGCCTTCGCCATCTCGGCATCGGATAACGATTTTCGCGCGCGAAGGGCGCGCAACGGCTCGAGCCGCACCGCCGGAAAACCGGCGGGCTCGACGCTACCCATGTCGGAGCCGGAGCCTTTGACGCGCAGCACGGCGACCGTCTCGCCGGTAAGGTCGCGCGCGCTGGTCTTCAGCGATGAATTGCCGCCGCCATGCAACACCAGTCTGCGGTCGCGGCCGAGCAGGTGGGTCGAATAGATGCGCAGCGCCAGGTCGGCGGCGACGCCGGCTTTGACGTAGCGATCGACCGCGGCCTTGGCGTCGCGCTCGTTCCAGGCGGATTTCATTGCGCCCCAGGTATGACCGAAAACCCTCGCCGAATTCTCGGGATCATACGCTAGCTTTTGTCGCCCAACAGCCGTTTGGCCCACCAGCCGCGCTTGGGTTGGCCGGAGTCATCGCTCGCGGTCGAGGAAACCACCGGGGTCGGCGGGGGCACGGGCGGTGCGGGAGGCGGCGGCGATGATCCCGCAACGCCGATAGGCGCCGGTTCGCGGATGGTCGAGCGCCGGCGCGGCGGTTCCGGCTCCCCCGGCGCGGGAGCAGGCGGTGGCGCGGCGGCCTGCGGCGGAGCAGGCGGCGGCTCCGGCGCAGCCATCTGCGGCTCGTTGTACGGCCGCTCGATGATCGGCCGTTCGCCGGCTGGCGACCCCACGGCCTCGTCGAATGGTGGCGCGATGCCTGAGGCATCTTCGTCGCTCACCGGCGGGAAATCTGCGCCGGCGTGTACCGCGGGTTCGCGGCCGCCGCCGTTGCCTTGGAACGGCGTATCGCCATTACGGTCCTGCCGGTTGCGGCGGCCGCCACGACGGCCGCGTCGGCGGCGGCGGCGGGGTTCGCCTTCGCCACCCGGAGCGGCGCTCGGCCGCGGCGGCTGCTCGCCGAGGCCGGCTTCCTCGGGCGAACCGCCATCGTGATCTTCGTGCGCAATGGCGTGTTCGGGCATCGTCTCGCGGGCGAACGGCGGCGTGCCTTCGCGCGGCTCGCCACGTCCGCGGCCGCGGCCGCGACCCCGCCGACGCCGCCGGCCGTCGCGTTCACCGCGTTCGGCACGCGGCGCTTCGCCGGCCGGCTCGCCTTGCATGAGCTCGGGTTCTTCTTCCGCTTCCTCGCCGCCGGCCGGCGGTTCGCCCTCGGCTTCCAACGCGGTCTCGGCTTCCGCCTCAGCGTCGAACTGGTCTTCCTGGGTTTCGATCATGGAGGTGAGCTGCGGCTGTGCCGCCGCCGCCAGAGCCTTGGCGGCCTCCGCGGTGTGCACCTGCTCGCCGCGGTCGACGGCGTAGGCCACCTGCGCGTTCACCGTCGCGTCGGCGGAAATCGTAATGGTGATGCGGAAGCGCTCCTCCAGGTCGCGCAAATGCGCGCGCTTGTGGTTGAGCACATAGAGCGCGACCTCGGGGCGCGTGCGCACGATGAGATTATGCGTCGCGCCTTTGATCAGCGTCTCTTCGATGGCGCGCAACAGCTGCAGCGACACCGATGACACCGAACGCACATGGCCGGAGCCGCCGCAGACCGGGCACTTCTCGGTCGAGCTCTCCAGCACCGAAGTGCGGATGCGTTGGCGCGACATTTCCAAGAGGCCGAAATGCGAGATGCGGCCGACCTGGATACGGGCGCGGTCGTGCTTGAGTGCGTCCTTCATGCGCCGCTCGACGGTGCGGTTGTTGCGGCCTTCGTCCATGTCGATGAAATCGATGACGATCAGCCCGGCGAGATCGCGCAGGCGCAGTTGGCGGGCGATTTCCTCGGCCGCCTCGCCGTTGGTCTTGAGCGCGGTGTCTTCGATATGGTGCTCGCGCGTGGCGCGGCCCGAATTGACGTCGATGGCGACCAGCGCTTCCGCCTGGTTGATGACGATATAGCCGCCCGAGCGCAGCTGCACCGTGGGCGAGAACATGGCGTCGAGCTGGCTCTCGATGCCGTAGCGCGTGAACAGCGGCTGATTGTCCTTGTAGAGCTTCACGTGCTTGGCGTGGCTCGGCATCAGCATGCGCATGAACTCGCGCGCTTCCTGGTAGCCTTCCTCGCCGGAGACGATGATCTCGTCGATGTCCTTGGTATAGAGGTCGCGGATCGAGCGCTTGGTGAGCGAGCCTTCCTCGTAGACGAGCTTCGGCGCCATCGATTTCAGCGTCAGATCGCGCACCGTCTCCCACAGACGCAGCAGGTATTCGAAATCGCGTTTGACTTCCGTTTTGGTGCGGCTCGCGCCGGCGGTGCGGAGGATCACGCCCATGCCTTGCGGCACTTCGAGCTCCTGGGCGATTTCCTTGAGCCGGTTGCGGTCCTCGCCGGCGGTAATCTTGCGCGAGATTCCGCCGCCGCGCGCGGTGTTCGGCATCAGCACCGAATAGCGGCCGGCGAGCGAGAGATAGGTGGTGAGCGCCGCGCCCTTGGTGCCGCGTTCTTCCTTGACCACCTGCACCAGCATGACCTGGCGGCGCTTGATCACCTCTTGAATCTTGTACTGGCGGCGGAAGCGCGGCATGCGCTCCTGCGCTTCCTCCATGGCGTCGGCGCCGCCGACCGATTTGAACCGATTCATCCTCGTGGTGGTCGTCGCCGGTGCCGTTCTCGGCGGCCGGTTCTGCCGGCGGGCGTGGCTTCCGATCCGGCCGGCGCGAGTTCGGCGGCAGCTTCGTCCGCGACGGCGAGATGGTCGCCGGTCTCCGCATGATCCTCGCCACCCTCTGCGTGGCTTCTCGCTGTCTTCCGGCAGCGGCGCCTGATCAAGAGCCGCTTCGGCGGCGGCTGTCTCGGCGGGGGGCGGCGCGATGTGGGGCTCGATATCGCCCTGCGGACTTTCGTAAGCCTCGCGCGCTTCGTCCTGGGCTTCTGCTTGTGCTTCGAGATCGGCTGGCGTCGGCTCGGATGCCGGCAATTCGGTCTCCAGCGGCTGCTCGGGCGGCAGGCCGCCCAAAGCGGCTTCGCCGAGCGATGTCTCCACGGGCGGCTGTTCTTCGCCGGCGACCGGCTCGCTGCGGACCGTGTCGCGCGGACGTTCGGCGCCGCGGCGGTGATTGCGATTGCGCCCACCGCGCCGGCTGGCGCGACGATCGTCGTCGGCATCGGCGGCGCGCTGGTCGCGTTCTTCCTGCGCCAACAGTGCCTGCCGGTCGGCGACCGGGATCTGATAGTAGTCGGGATGGATTTCCGAGAACGCCAGGAAGCCGTGGCGGTTGCCGCCGTAATCGACGAAGGCCGCCTGCAGCGACGGTTCGACGCGCGTGACCTTGGCGAGATAAATGTTGCCGCGCAGCTGTTTGCGGTTAGCGGACTCGAAGTCGAATTCCTCGACGCGATTGCCGCGGAGCACCACGACCCGGGTCTCCTCGGGATGGGTCGCGTCGATGAGCATTTTGTCGGCCATTGGAAAATCTCACTGCGGCGGATCGCCCCGTGGTCTCGCGCGCTGTTGACGGCGCAAGATGGCGCAAGGGGCGGTCGGCCAATTGGATGTGGAAGGAGTGGAAGGAAAGGGGCGCGTTTTCACGCGAAAGCTCGGCGGGGTCCATAGCAAGCCGCACCGTCACGATTGGCTCGCGAAAGCGGGGGACCTCGAATTGCCTTTGCTGCGACTGTGGCAGCATGAAAAATACGACCCGTAGCGCTGCGGCAGCGCCCTTTCGAGGCGTCGCCGAGGTTTCTCGTCGCTCACGGCTGGAATGCGAAAGGCCGACATGGCCACAACGCTGATCCGGATGTCCTTCACAAGGGTTTCGGCTCGCTTCGCCGTCCGTCCGCCCGACTTCCTCGAGGGGGCGACCCTGGACTGGCGGGCCGGGGGCCCGAACGCGGCACAACCGGAACTTTAACCGTCAGCAGACCCCTACATACGGTCCAAAAGCCTTTGAAGGCAAGGGAGCTTGTGCAGCCGGGCCACACCCGGCGGCAGAACGGCACTTTTGCTAAAGTTCCCTTAACCAAAGCAACGCCTAATCGAGTAAAATGGGGCGGAAAGGGTCCGGATTCGTGACGGTCCGCGCGATCTCACTGGTATTGGGCGTCAGTCTGTTGGCGGGCTCGGCCGCACGTCGCGGCAGAGCCGAGCGTGACGGCGCACAAGCTCGCGCCCGTCACGCAATCGACGGCGCTCCCCGTTGCCACCGACATGCGGCTTGGCGGCGACGACAAGCAGACGCGGTTTGTCGTCGATCTCACGCAGAAGATCGATGTCGCGACCTTCACGCTGGCCGATCCCTATCGGGTGGTGATCGACCTGCCGCAGGTCGCCTTCAAGCTGCCCACGCAGGCCGGCGAGAAGGGCCGCGGCGTGGTCAAGGCCTTCCGCTACGGCCTGATCATGCAGGGCGGCTCGCGCATCGTGCTCGACACCAAGGGGCCGGTGCGGGTCGACAAGGCATTCACGCTCGCCGCCGTCGACGACCAGCCGGCGCGGCTGGTGATCGATCTGACCGCGACCGACCGCGCCGGCTTCCTGCGCAACATCGCCATGCAGGAGCACAACCCGCACGCCGCCGCTAAGAGCATCAGCCCGGCGCCGGAGGCGACCGAGGACACGCGGCCGTTGATCGTCATCGATCCCGGCCATGGCGGTATCGACACCGGCACCAAGTCGCGGCGCCGGACAGGACGAAAAGGACATCGTCCTCGCCTTCGGTCTGATGGTGCGCGACAGACTGGAAAAGACCGGCAAATACCGGGTGGCGATGACGCGCTCGGACGACACTTTCATCCCGCTCACCGAGCGGGTCCAATTCGCGCGCGCGCGCAAGGCCTCGCTGTTCATCTCGATCCACGCCGATTCGATCCCGCGCAGCGAAGGGCAGGCCGAGGGCGCCTCGGTCTATACGCTGTCCGCGCGTGCCTCCGACGCCGAGGCCGCGCGGCTCGCCGAAACCGAAAACAAGTCCGACGTCATCGCCGGCGTCGATCTCACCTCCGAGCCTAACGACGTTGCCAATATCCTGATCGATCTCGCCCAGCGCGAGACCAAGGTGTTCTCACTGCAGTTCGCCCAAAATCTGGTCGGCGAATTCAAGAGCTCGACGCGGCTGCACATGCACCCGCTGAAATCGGCCGGCTTCATCGTGCTCAAGGCGCCGGACGTGCCCTCGGTCTTGGTCGAGCTCGGCTACATTTCGACCAAGGACGATCTGGTGCATCTGATGTCGGCGGAATGGCGCTCCCGCACGGCGGATTCGGTGGTGCATGCCGTGGATGGGTTTTTCGCGCCGCGCTTGGCCGGCGGCGAGGGGCAATTGACATGGGTTGCCGGCCTCAGTTTCAACATAAAACCGCGTCACCAGAAGTCGGCGTCGCGGCCTTGGCCGCAGGCCCGGGCGACTGTGGCAGGCCCATGAAAATATTGACGAGTTTACGGGCCGCGTGGCCGGCACAAGGCGCCGAGTGGCGGATGCCAGGCGGGACGGTTCGTTCATGAAGCTCATCCTCCGCTTTCTCGGCTTCCTGTTCGCGGCCGGCACGATTTTGTTCGTGGTCGGCGTGGCCGCGACCGCCGGCATGCTGTGGCACTATTCGAAGGACCTGCCGGACTATTCGCAATTGCAGGATTACGAGCCGCCGGTGATGACCCGCGTGCACGCGGCCGACGGCTCGCTGGTCGCCGAATATGCGCGCGAGCGCCGTCTGTACATTCCGATCCAGGCGGTGCCGAAGCTGGTGATCAACGCCTTCCTCGCCGCCGAGGACAAGAATTTCTACGAGCACGGCGGGCTCGATTTCGCCGGCATCGCGCGCGCCGCGATGAACTATATGCAGAATTTCGGTTCCAGCCGCCGCCCGCAGGGCGCCTCGACCATCACCCAGCAGGTCGCCAAGAACTTCCTGCTGTCGAACGAGGTGTCGTTCTCGCGCAAGATCAAGGAGGCGCTGCTGTCGATCAAGATCGAGCGCACCTACACGAAGGACAAGATCCTCGAGCTTTACCTGAACGAGATCTATCTCGGGCTCGGCGCCTACGGCATCGCCTCGGCCTCGCTCACTTATTTCGACAAGGCCGTCAACGAACTGACCGTCCAGGAAGCCGCCTATCTCGCGGCGCTGCCGAAGGCGCCGAACAATTATCACCCGTTCCGCGCGCGCGAGCGTGCGCTCGAGCGGCGCAATTGGGTGATCGACCAGATGGCGCAGAACGGCTTCATCGCCGGCGCGCAGGCCGAAACTGCCAAGAAGACGCCGCTCGGCGTGACGCAGAAGCCGACCACCGCGCAGACATTCGCGGCGGAATATTTCGCCGAGGAAGTGCGGCGCGAACTGTACGAGCGCTACGGCGAGAAGAAGCTCTACGAAGGCGGTCTGTCGGTGCGCACCACGCTCGACACCAAATACCAGGTGCTGGCGCGCAAGGTGCTGACCGAGGGGCTGGTGCGTTTCGACGAGCAGCAGGGCTGGCGCGGGGCGGTCAGCAAGATCGACATCTCCGGCGATTGGGGCGTCAAGCTCGCCGACGTCAAGGCGCTGGCCGACGTCGCGCCCTGGCGGCTCGCCGTCGTGCTGGAAACCAGCGATCAGTCGGCGCGCGTCGGCTTGCAGCCGGGCCGCGAGCCGGGCGGCTATGTCAGCAAGGAACGCGACGTCGGCATCGTGCCGCTCGACGGCGTCAAATGGGCCAAGCTCAAAGGCCGAGCGCCGACGAAAGTCAGCCAGGTGCTGGAGTCGGGCGACGTCGTCTATGTCGAGCCCGACAAGGTCGCCGGACAGTTCCGGCTGCATCAAATTCCGGAAGTCTCCGGCGCCATCGTGGTCGAGGACCCCTGGACCGGGCGCGTGCTCGCCATGGTCGGCGGCTTCTCCTACGACCAGAGCCAGTTCAACCGCGCGACGCAGGCGCTGCGCCAGCCCGGCTCCTCGTTCAAGCCGATCGTCTATGCCGCGGCGCTCGACAACGGCTACACGCCGTCCTCGCTGGTGCTCGACGCGCCGATCGAAATCGATCAGGGCCCCGGGCTCGGCGTCGTGGAAGCCGGAGAACTACGAGAACGATTTCTACGGGCCGTCGACGCTGCGCTTCGGCGTCGAGCATTCGCGGAACGTCATGACGGTGCGCCTGGCGCAGGACATCGGCATGCCGCTGATCGCCGAATACGCCAAGCGGTTCGGCGTCTACGACAACCTGCCGCCGTATCTGTCGTTCGCGCTCGGCGCCGGCGAGACCACGCTGCTGCGCATGGTCACCGCCTACGGCATGTTCGACAACGGCGGGCGGCGCATCAAGCCGACGCTGATCGACCGCATCCAGGACCGCTACGGCCACACCGTCTATCGCCATGACGAGCGCGAGTGCATCGGCTGCGACGCCAAGAAGTGGGACAACCAGCCGGAGCCCTCGCTGATCGACCGGCGCGATCAGGTGCTCGATCCGATGACCGCCTATCAGATCACCTCGATCATGGAAGGCGTGGTGCTGCGCGGCACCGCGGGCGGCGTCGGCTTCCAGAAAGAGCTCGGCAAGCCGGTGGCCGGCAAGACCGGCACCACCAACGACGAGAAAGACGCCTGGTTCATCGGCTACACGCCGGACATCGTGGTCGGCGTCTACATGGGCTACGACAAGCCGCGCCATCTCGGCCGCGGCGCCACCGGCGGCCATTTGGCGGCGCCGATCGTCAAGGATTTCATGAAAGTCGCGCTCGCCGACAAGCCGGCGGTGCCGTTCCGCGTGCCGCCCGGCATCAAGCTGATCCGCGTCGATCTCAAGACCGGCCAGCGCGCCGGGCCGGACAGCCAGAAAGTGATTCTGGAGGCTTTCAAGCCCGGCACCGCGCCGCCCGATAACGCAGCGGTGGTCGGCTATGGCAATGGCGGCGACAGCCGGTTCTTCGGCAACGGCCCGCCGCCCGACGCCGATCGTGCCGTGCGCTCGGGCACCGGCGGCCTCTACTAATCGGTTTGCTGCGGTATGGGGAAAGGCCCCGGCGCTTTGCCGGGGCCTTTAGCATTTTTAAATGCGCGATCGGCTTACGCCGCTTTGGCGTTGACGTTGCTTTCGGCGAGCGTCGTGAGTTTCTTATCGGCAGCCTTTTCTTCTTCCAGGTTCTGCTGCAGCAACGCGGCGCAATCCGAGCGGCCGACTTGCTTCGCCCAGGCGATCAGCGTGCCGTAGCGGGTCATCTCGTAATGCTCGACGGCCTGCGCGGCGGCGATGATGGCGGTGTCGAGGACCTGTTTGTCGGCCACTTCACCGACGATGTCGTCGGCTTCCTCGATAATGCCGTCGATCGCCGGGCAGTCGACGCCCTTGGCTTCGACTCCGTGCAATTTAAACACTTGCTCGAGGCGCTTGACGTGGTTCTTGGTCTCGGCGAGATGGCTCTGGAAGCCCTCCTTGAAGCGGGCGTCGGTCGCCTTCTCGATCATGTCGGGCAGCGCCCTGGTGATCCGTTGCTCCGCGTAATAGATGTCGCGCAGCGTATGCACGAACAGATCGTCGAATGTTTTGATGTCTTTGCTAAAAAGTCCCATTGGCAGTTCCTCATTTCTTTTTGGTTGGATTTTCTGGGAGCGAACTCCTGCGGAACAAGTCGTGCCCGGGCCCATCGTTCCCGTTCGATTTCAATCCCCGTTGTGTACTTTGACGTAGAGGGTTGCGGTGGCGGTTCCAGGACGCTACATGCGGGAACAGGGGGAACAGAATCGATGCGCGCAGAAACCCAAACTCTCGTCGAAGAGATCAAGCAGTCGCTCAAGCTGCTGAGGAGGCATCTTTGACGTCGATACCGCGACGCGCCGCCTCGCCGAGCTGAACAAAGAAGCTGAAGACCCCGGTCTCTGGAGCGACCCGGCGCGCGGCCAGCGCGTGATGCGCGAACGCGACGCGCTCGAGGACCGGCTCGCCGCGCTTCAGCGCATGGAGCAGGAGCTCGACGACCAGCTCACCATGATCGAGCTCGGCGAGAGCGAAAAAGACGACAAGACGGTCGGCGAGGCGGACGCCGCGCTCAAGCGTCTCAAAGCCGAGGTGGCGCGGCGCGAGCTCGAAGCGCTGCTGTCCGGCGAGGCCGACGCCAACGACGCCTATCTCGAAGTGCATGCCGGCGCCGGCGGCACCGAGAGCCAGGATTGGGCCGGCATGCTGATGCGCATGTACGTGCGCTGGGCGGAAGCGCATGGTTGCAAGGTCGAGTGGCTCGAGGAGAGCGAAGGCGAGGGCGCCGGTATCAAGTCGGCGACCGTGCAGATCAAAGGCCTCAACGCCTACGGCTGGCTCAAGAGCGAGAACGGCGTGCATCGCCTGGTGCGCATTTCGCCGTTCGACGCGAATGCGCGGCGGCACACGTCGTTCGCCAGCGTCGTGGTGTTTCCGGTGGTCGACAACCGCATCAAGATCGACATCAACGAGAATGATGTGCGCACCGACGTCATGCGCTCAGGCGGCGCCGGCGGCCAGCACGTCAACAAGACTGAGTCGGCGGTGCGCCTCACCCACATTCCGACCAACATCGTGGTGAAGTGCCAGCAGGACCGCTCGCAGCACCGCAACCGCGCCATGGCCTGGGACATGCTGCGCGCAAGGCTGTTCGAAGCCGAGATGAAGAAACGCGAGGACAAGGCGATCGCCGATCAGGCGGCCAAGACCGACATCGGCTGGGGCCACCAGATCCGCTCCTACGTCTTGCAGCCCTATCAAATGGTCAAGGACCTGCGCACCGGCGTGTCGACCTCCGACACCGGCGGCGTGCTCGACGGCGATCTCGACCCGTTCATGCAGGCGGCGCTGGCGCAGAAAGCCTTCGGCGGCGGCCCCGAGCAGGTCGAGGACGTGGAATAGGTCGCGGTCGCTGCCGGAAATCGGGCGGCTGATCGTTCCCCCATCGCTTCCAACGCGAGAAAAAACTCGACGCATTTGGCGGCAGAGCAGCCGCAATATTCTTATTTTTTGCGCTCTATTGCCTGCAAAGAAAACGTCCTTCTGTTTCTTGCGGTACGGGCGGCCGTTCGCGGTCGCGGGCGATGACGCTGCCGTTCGGCGCCTTCCATTCCAAGGATGCGACACCATGACCAAAATCGATTCCGCTTTACCGCGCGCAGCCGCACCGCAGCCGCTGCGCTGGCGCGAACTCTGGCTGAAAGAGGACTGGTGGGCGATTTGGCTTCGGCCTCGGCATCGTACTGGTCGCCTATCTGTTCTTTGCCAATGGCGCGAGCATCAAATGGCTGACGGTGACGCCGGCAAAATGGTCGACGCTGTCGCAGCTCGGCGCGCATTTCGCCGCCAACTATCTGCGCTACATCGCCCAATTCGTCGCGCTGGCTTGCGGTGTTCACGGTGGCGCTGAGCGCGCTCGGCTACAAGGCGCGCGAGTTCATTCCGTCTTTCGTCGTGCTCTATCTCATTTCCGTGCTGATCTTCACGCTCGGGCAATGGGACAAGGCGAACACCTATAATCTCGAGCCGCCGCTGGTCGCGCTCGTCGTCGGACTCGCGCTGTCGAACGTGTTCGGACTGCCGCGCTGGCTCGATGCCGGCTTCCGCGTCGAGTTCTACATCAAGACCGGCATTGTGCTGCTCGGCGCGACGCTGCCCTTCACCCTGATCGTGTGGGCCGGCCCGGTGGCGATCCTGCAGGCCTCGATCATCTCCGTCATCACCTTCCTGGTGATCTATTACGCCGGCGTGAAGCTCGGCCTCGACCGGCGCCTGGCGGCGACGCTCGGAGCCGGCGGCGCGGTCTGCGGCGTGTCGGCGGCGATCGCCATCGCCGGCGCTGTCGGCGCCAAGAAGGACGACGCGCCGATCGCCATCACCGTCGTCATCGTCTGGGCCATCGCGATGATCTTCGTGCTGCCGTTCGCCGCCCAGGCCTTGCATCTCCACGCCGGCGTCGGCGGCGCCTGGATCGGCACCTCGGAATTTGCCGACGCCGCAGGCTTCGCGGCCGCGCAGACCTATGGCGATCTCGCCAGCCACGGCGACCGTTGCCGGCACCAGCGATCAGGCGGTGTTCGCCTACACGCTGATGAAAGTCGTCGGCCGCGACGTCTGGATCGGCATCTGGGCCTTCGTGCTCGCGATCGTCGCCACCACCCAGCTGGGAGCGCACCGAGACCGGGCACAGACCGGAGGCGGCGCAGATCTGGTGGCGCTTTCCGAAATTCGTCATCGGCTTCCTGGTCGCCTCGTTGATCGTGACGGCGGTCACCGCCAGCTACAGCCTCGGCGCCTTCAACAAGGAGGTGGTGCCGAACCTGGTCGGCCCGATCAAGGACCTGCGCACCTGGGCGTTCATCTTCTGCTTCTTGAGCATCGGCCTGACCACGCGCTTCCGCGAATTGGCGAGCGCCGGCGCCAGGCCGTTCCTCGCCTTCAGCGCGGGCGCTGTCGTCAATGTCATCGTCGGCTTCGTGCTGTCGGCGGTCGTGTTCGCCGCGCACTGGGAAAACCTGGCGCGGTGACGATGGACGAGATGGCAATCGAGAGTGGCCAGCGCCGCGGCGTCTGCGCGGCTTGCAAGCACTTCCGCAACGATCCCGCGGCGTTGGAAGCGGCATTTCCAGGGCTTGCCAGCTTGAGTTCGGCGCGCGGCTCGGTGCGCGCGGACGACGGTCTCTGTGCTCGGCACGACCGCTATCTGAGCGCGTGGGCAAGCTGCGCCGATTTCCTCGAGCGCTGACGAAACGGTTTACAGGCTGCCGAGCCGCACGCCGGCGCGCAGGAATTTCTGCGGGTCGACCGCTTCGCCGTTGATGCGTGTCTCGTAGTGCAGATGCGGGCCGGTCGAGCGCCCGGTCGAGCCGATCAGGCCGATGGTCTCGCCGATCTGCACGGACTGCCCGACTTTCACCAGGATTTTCGACAGATGGCCGTAGCGGGAGGCGAGCCCGTTGCCGTGGCTGATCTCGACCATATTGCCGTAGCCGCCCTCGCGCCCGGCGATGGTCACTTTGCCGGCGGCGGTGGCGTGCGCCGGCTCGCCGACCTCGCCGCGCAGATCGATCCCAGTGTGCACAGCGGCGCGGCCGTTGAACGGGTCGAGCCGCATGCCGAAGGGCGAACTCATGTCGACCTCGCCCGTGACCGGCTTGCGCACCGGCACGGCGACCAGCGTGTAGGCGAATTGGTTGATTTCGGCACGAGCGACGTTGATGCGGTAGAGTTGGCGGTCGAAAGCGCTGGCGCCGGTGCGCGGCGCCTTCAGCGCCACGAATGGTCCGCCAACGCCGCCCGGCGCCCTGATCGGATTGACGCCGAGATCGCTGAGCACGCTACGCATGCGGCGCGCCTTGGAATCCATGCGCTCTTCCATGTCGGTCAGGACGGCGATCTGGCGATGCTCGACCTTGTCGAGCGCGTCGGAAATGCGCCCGAGAATGCCGTCGAGACCGGCGGCGCCGCCATGGCTGGCGACGCGCGCCAGGCCGCCCGGCAATTCGCGCGATTCGAGCCGCGCCTCGCGGTCGGGCGGTGCGGTAAAGATCACGGTGTCGTTGATCGGCGAAGCTTTGACCGGCCGCTCTGGCGGCGGCGCGGCGCGCGTTGGCTTGACGGAGCCGGTGATGCCGAGATCGCCGCCGAGCGCACTGGTGCGTTGCTCCAAGCTCGCCTGGCGGTGCAGCAGCGTGGAAAGCTTTTGCTCGTATTGATCCTGGTCGAGCAATTGCCGGCTGGTGATGCGGTCGATCTGCGCGCGCAATTCGGCGATGCGGTCCTCGTAGGCGAACTGCATCTCGGCTTGCCGGCCGATCAGGCGGGTGAGCACATCCTCGTGGAAGGCGAAATAGCTGCCGGTGGCGATCGACCAGATCGCCATGACCACCAGCGTGCCGACCACGATCCAGAAGGCGACCGGTCCGATGCGGACCTGGCGTCCGCCGTGCACCAGGGTGTAGTCGCCGTGGGCGCGGTGCAGGTGTCGGGACACGGCGGCGGCCGATTGCGCGCGGGGCGGCGCGGCGCGGCCGGCGGGACGCGGGCTCGGATAGCGCAGTTGGGACGAATGCGACATCGACGCTCCGCGCCGATTCGCCCGCCCCGGGGAGCGGGGGACCAGCCCGCCGATATCAATCGCTTATGGTTAAAAAAGCGGAAATTTGCCCTGCTTCCCGCAGACATGGCGCGGGGGCACCGCGAAATCACAGGGCTTTGGCGGCTTCCAGCACCTCTTCGGCGTGTCCTGGCACCCGCACCTTGGGCCAGATGCGGGCGATGCGGCCTTGGCCGTCGATCAGGAAAGTCTTGCGGATGACGCCCATGAATTTGCGCCCGTACATCGATTTCTCACCCCAAGCGCCATAAGCTTCCAGCATCGCTTTGGCTTCGTCGGAGGCGAGCGCGATTGTGAGTTTGTGCTTGGACTTGAATTTGTCCTGCGCCGCAACCGGATCGGCCGAGACGCCGAGAATATCGGTGCCGGCTTTGGCGAAGGCCGGGCGCAGCCGTGAAAACGCGATGGCCTCCTTGGTGCAGCCCGGTGTGTCGGCCTTGGGATAGAAATAAAGAACGAGGGTGCGGCCTTTGAAATCCGCTAGCTTCACCGTCGATCCGCCGTCGCGCTGCAGGCGGAAGGCCGGCGCCTTCGCACCCGCGACAAGATCGCGTCCCATATGCCTTCCTTTCGTCGCTTTCCACCGCTCAAAGGTGGCAATGCCAGTTGCGTCGGGGGGGCGCAAGCGGTTCCGCGGACGCAGCCCGCGCTGGACGGATGGCTGGCCGGCGGCAATAGTCGCGCCACACGCCGGACGAGGGGCGCCCTATAGCGCATGACACCGAGCGACCACGATCATAGGCGTTCAGCCAGCCATGCCGCGGGTGCGGCCGCGCGCCATCCTCATCACCATCGCCAGCATGCGGCGCATCACGCGCGGCCGCGATTCCCGCGCCGGCAGTGGGCCGCCTTGCGCCGCGGCATGGCCAAGACCTTGCGGCGGCCTTGGGTGCGCAGGGTCTTGTGGGGTGCGGCAATCACCGTCGGCGTCGTCGCGCTCGCCGTCGGCGGGCTGTGGTGGCGTCTATCCAGCGGGCCGATCGAACTCGACGTGGCGACGCCGTGGCTGAAGGCGGCGATCGAAAAGAATTTCGACGGCAAGCAGACCGTGTCGGTCGGCGGCACGCAGATCGAGCGCGACGAGAACGGCCGCACCTCGTTGCGCTTACGCGACATCGTCGTGCGCGACGCCGATGGCATCATGGTGGCGAGCGCGCCGAAGGCCGAAGTCGGCATTTCCGGCACAAGCCTGCTGGCCGGCAATGTGCGTGCGGAAAGCCTCAATCTCGTCGGCGCCGAAATGTCGGTGAGGATCGAAACCGACGGCCAAGTGACCGTGTTCGCCGGCGCCAACAAGCGGCCGATCGCCACCGCCTCGGCGAAATTGCCCGTGCCGCCGCGCGAGCAGCCGGCTGGTGTGCCGCCGCCCGGGCCGGTGCGCGCCGGCACGCAGGATATCGCCGGGGTTCTTAGCTGGATCGACGGCCTCGGCGCGACGGGCCTCGACGGTCACGATCTGCGCGAGCTCGGCCTCAAGAACGGCAATCTCATCGTCGACGATCAGCGCAACGGCAAGCGCTGGACCTTCAGCAAGATCAACATCAGCCTGACCCGGCCCGAGCAGGGCGGCGTGATCTTCCGCCTGTCGTCGGACGAGCCGGACCGGCCCTGGGTGCTCAGCGCGGCGCTTCGGCCGCTCGGCGACGGCGTGCGCGCTGTCGGCATCGAGGCGCGCCATGTGTCGACCAAGGACATCCTGCTCGCGCTGCGCATGAACGAAGGCGATCTCGACATCGACCTGCCGCTGTCGGCGAGCGTGCGGGCGGAGCTGTCGTCGGACGGCACGTTGCACCGGCTGCAGGGCCAGGTGTTCGCCGAACTCCGGCACCGTCGCCGATCACGGCCCCAACAGTCTCAATTTGAAGATCGACCGCGCCGACGTGCGCTTCAACTGGGACGCGCGGCAGCGGGCCATGATCGTTCCATTTCAGATCCAGTCCGGCGGCAATCAATTCACGCTGCGCGCCGCGCTGGAAATGCCGGCCGAGCAGAACAGCGTCTGGCAGTTCAGCCTGACGCGCAGCGATCCGGTGATCGACCCGATCATCCTGGCGGCGGGAAATTCTGAAGACGAGGCGATCGCCCTCAACCGCGTGACGGTGCGCGCGCGCGTCGACACCGTGCGCCACAGGATCGATCTCGATCAAGGCGATTTCAGCCGCGTCGATACGCGGCTCTCGCACAACGTGGCGCTGGCGATCACCGGCAGCATGGACTACGGCAGCGCATCGCCGCATTTGGCGTTCGGCGTCGCCGCCACCCGCATGCCGTTCGGCGTGATGATGCGCCTGTGGCCGGTGTTCATCTCGGTCCCCGTGCGCGAATGGGCCGAAAGCCACATGTCCGGCGGTATCGTCGAACGGGTCGTGGTGGCCGGCAACGCGCCGCTGGCCGAATTCAAGGCGAGCGGTCCGCCGATGTCGGCCGATGGGCTGTCCGTCGACATCGAGACCAGCGGCAGCACGGTACAACCGATCAAGACGTTGCCGGCGATCCGCGATGCCGATCTGACGGTCCACATCACCGGCGGCACGGCCAATATCAGCCTCGGCCGCGGCACCGTGGAGGTGACGCCCGGGCGCAAGCTCAATATCGCCAGCGGCGTTTTCGAAATCCCGGATACTCACCTCAAGCCGTCGCCCACGCGCACTCGTTTCCGCATCGACGGCACGGTTCCGGCGGCGGCTGCGTTGCTGGCGAGCGACGCGTTGCGCGACGGCGCCGGGCTCACGCTCGATCCCAACGCCAGCCGCGGCAACATTGCCGCGCAAGTCGCGCTTGCCATGCCGATCGGCAAGAACGCGCCCGATAACGCGACGGCCTATGTCATCACCGCCGACCTCACCAACTTCGCCGCCGACAATCTGATGATGGGGCAAAAGGTCGAGGCCTCATCGCTGCGGGTAACCGCGTCGAACGGCGGCTACCAGGTCACCGGCGACGTCAAGATCAACGGCACGTCGGCCAGCATCGATCTGAGCAAGAAAAAAGGCGCGCCAGAATCCGATTTGCGGATGCAGGCGACGATCGACGAAGCGGCTCGCCGCCGGCTCGGCGTGGACCTCGGCAGCGCGGTCACCGGCGCGATTCCCGTCAAGCTGACGGCGCGGCTCGGCGACACCGGCAAGGACGCGCCGATGAGCGTTGAGGCCGACCTCACACCGGCGAAGATCGACAATCTGCTGCCGGGCTGGGTCAAGCCCGCCGGCAACCCGGCGCGCGCCACCTACACGCTTTCCAAGACCGGCCAATCGACGCATATCGACGACCTCGTCATCGCGGGGTTCGGCACCAATGTGAAAGGCTCAGTCGAACTCGACGGTTCGGGCGACATCGTATCGGCGAATTTTCCGGCGTTCGGCCTGTCGGACGGCGACAAGGCCTCGCTCAAGGCTGAGCGCAGCGGCGACGGCGTGCTGCGGGTGGCGATGCGCGGCGACGTGTTCGACGGCATCAATTTCGTGAAATCTTCGCTCGCCGGCGGCGCAGCGGACAAATCCAAACAAAAGCAGACCGACCTCGACCTCGACATCAAGCTCGGCACGGTGGTCGGCCACAACGGCGAGACGCTGCGCGGGCTCGATCTCAAAATGGGGCGCCGGGCCGGGCACATCCGTAGTTTCAGCATGAGCGCCAAGATCGGCAGCGACACGCCGCTCAGCGGCGACCTGCGCCTGCGCAAGAATGACAATCACCAGGTGATCTATTTCGAAACTGACGATGCCGGCGCCTTGTTCCGCTTCACCGACATGTATCCGCGCATGTTCGGCGGACAGATGTGGGTGGCGATGGATCCGCCAACGCCGGAACACCCGCCGCAGATCGGCAATCTCTATATCCGCAATTTCCTCGTGCGCGGCGAACCCGGGCTTGATCGCATCGTCTCCGGCGCCCCCGGCCAAGGGCTGGGCGGGGTGCAATTCTCGGAATTGCACTGCGAGTTTACCCGCGTGCCCGGACGCATGGCGGTGCGCGATGGCGTCGTGCGCGGTCCCGTCGTGGGCGCGACCATCGAAGGGCAGATCGACTACGTCAAGGACGACGTGCATCTGCGCGGCACCTTCGTGCCGTTCTACGGTCTCAACAACATGTTCGGGCAGATACCGATCGTCGGCTTGTTCCTTGGCGCCGGCAGTAACGAGGGCTTGGTTGGTATCACCTACGAGGCGACCGGCCCGCCGGGCGCGCCGCGCATCACGGTCAATCCGGTGACCGCGATCGCGCCGGGCCTGCTGCGCAAGTTCGTCCCGTCGCCGGACAACATGGACCGCAATTTCATCCCCCCGTCGCGGTAGTCCGCCTCATCCTGAGGAAAATCGCCATCAGCGCGTATACGCGCGTCTTCGACGCGCTATGGCGATGTGTCTCGAAGGATGAAGCGGCCGCATGGTTCGAGACGCGCTCCTTCGGAGCGCTCCTCACCATGAGGCCGGTTGCCTTACACCGGCTTCAGCAGCACGTGTTTCTTCTTGCCGAGCGAAAGCTTGATCACGCCATCCGGCGTGAGATCTTTCAACGTCAGTACCATCTTCTCGTCGGTGACAGTTGCATCATTGACCTTGAGGCCACCGGCCTTCACCCGACGGCGTGCATCGCCGTTGGAACTGACCAAGGCAGTTTTTTCGGCAAACGCGGTGAGGACACCGAGTCCGCGCTCGAGTTCGGCGCGTGCAATCTCAACCGTCGGCAAGGCGCCAGCGAATGAGCCTTCTTCAAAAGTCTTGCGCGCGGTGCCGGCGGCTTCGTCGGCCGCGGCGCGGCCATGCACCAACGCGGTCGCCTCGGTGGCAAGCACCTTCTTGGCCTCGTTGATGTCCTGGCTCTTGAGCGCACCGAGCTTGGCGATCTCGTCGAGCGGCAGGATCGTGAACAGCTTGAGGAAGCGCACGACGTCGCCGTCCTCGGTGTTGCGCCAGTATTGCCAGTAGTCGTAGGGGCTCATCAGGTCGGCGTTGAGCCAGACCGCGCCGGCCGCCGTCTTGCCCATTTTGGTGCCGGACGAGGTCGTGATCAGTGGCGAGGTGAGCGCGAACAATTGCGCGTTCGCCATGCGGCGGCCGAGATCGATGCCGTTGACGATGTTGCCCCACTGGTCGGAGCCGCCCATCTGCAGAATGCAGCCGGTGCGCTTATGGAGCTCGACGAAGTCGTAGGCCTGCAAGACCATGTAATTGAATTCGAGGAACGACAGCTCCTGCTGGCGGTCGAGCCGTAGCTTCACCGAGTCGAAGGAGAGCATGCGGTTGACCGAGAAGTGGCGGCCAACGTCGCGCAGGAAATCGATGTAGTTGAGCTTGTTGAGCCAGTCGGCGTTGTTGGCTATCACGGCATTGCCGCCGGCACCTTCGAACTTCAAGAACTTGGAAAAGATGGCGCGGATGCCGACAAGGTTCTGCTCGATCATCTCGTCGGTGAGGATGCGCCGGCCCTCGTCCTTGCCGGAGGGGTCGCCGACGCGGGTGGTGCCGCCGCCCATCAGCGCGATCGGCCGGTGGCCGGTCTGCTGCATCCAATAGAGCATCATGATCGGCAGCAGCGAGCCGACATGCAGCGAAGCCGCGGTGCAATCGAAGCCGATATAGCCGGTAATGGCGCCGGCGCGCGCGCGCTCGTCCAGCGCGTCGGGTTCCGACACTTGGTGGATGAAGCCGCGGTCGGCCAGAATATTAAGAAAGTCGGATTTATAGGCGCTCATCGCGGGGGCTCGCTATGCGGCTTGTCGCCGGCATGGGCCGGTGGTGTAACAGGTCCGGCGTCGGATTCAACTCACGGGGCGAGCGTTTGGCGGCGGGCGTAGTACGGGCGATCGGGTTGATGAGCGGGACCTCGCTCGACGGCGTTGACGTGGCGCTGATCGAGACCGACGGCGAGCGCATCGTCGCCTTCGGGCCGACCGGCTACCGGCCCTATTCGGACGCCGAACAAGCGCTGCTGCGGCGGGCGCTGCAGCAGGGCGCGGGCCTGACCGACCGCGGCGCCCGGCCGGGCGTCTTGGCGCAAGCCGAAGCTTTCGTGACCGCGGTGCATGCCGCGACAGTCGAGGATTTCCTCTCGATCGAGAGGATCGACAAATCCGGCATCGCCGCCGTCGGCTTCCACGGCCAGACCGTGCTGCACAAGCCGGCGGCGCGCATGCTGGCGGAACGGCTGCGACCGGCGACGGTGGAGACCGCCGACGCGATCGGCTGGTCTTCGCAGGCCATCGAAGCGCAGGCCTTCGCCTATCTGGCGGTGCGTACTCTCAACGGTCTGCCGATTACCTTTTCGGCCACGACCGGGGTGAGCAAGCCGCTGGAGGGCGGTATTGTGGCGCATCCGCGCAGTTGACCCGGTGCCCGATCTATCGCAGTTTCCCGCCCTTGCTATGACCTTTCGCCATGTCGCAGCGCGCGGCTAACTATCGAGAACCTCAGTAAAAATTCATGCGGACTAAGGACATCGCTGAAGCGCTTGCGGGCCGGCTCGACGGCGATGGCGCAATCGAGGTTGACCGCGTGGTGCATCCGGCGCGGGCCGAGCGCGCTACCGATCTTGCGCTGGCGGTCAACGCCAGCGCAGTGGCGGCGCTGGCTGACAGCAAAGCACAGGCCGTGGTCGTCTCGACCGAGCATCCGGTTCCATCCGGTTCCTTCCCGGCGATCATCACCGCCGGCGAACCGCGCATGGCTTTGGCGAAGCTGACGGCCCTGTTCGATCGCGGGCCGTCGCGAGACAATGGCGTTCATCCCACGGCCATCGTCGCGGCCGACGCGGTGCTCGGCAGCGGTGTCAGCATCGGCCCCTATACGGTAGTCGGTGCGCGCAGCCGCATCGGCGACGGAACAGTGATCTTGTCGCACGCCGCCATCGGCGCGGATGTAGCGATCGGAGCGGAAGGCCTAATCCACGCCGGCGTGCGGATCGGCGACCGCTGCGAGATCGGCGAGCGCGCGATTGTGCACCCGAACACGGTGATCGGGTCCGACGGATTTAGTTTCGCCCCCGATATGATGTCGGCGCCCGTTTTCTCGGCCGATATAAAACTGTCGCGGGTGTATTCGCTCGGCAATGTCGTCATCGGCGACGATGTGGAGATCGGCGCCGGCAGCACCATCGACCGCGCCACGCTGGAGTCCACCCGCATCGGCAGCGGCACGAAAATCGACAATCACGTCCATATCGGTCACAATGTCAGCATCGGAGAAAGCTGTTTGGTGTGCGGCAAAGTCGGTATTTCTGGCAGCGTCACCGTCGGCAATCGCGTGCGGATCGGCGGCGGCGCCGGCATTGGCGATCATCTGGAGATCGGGGATGAAGCCGTCGTTGGTGCTGGTTCCGGCGTGGGCAGCAACGTAGCGCCTGGGACGATGGTGTCGGGTCATCCTGCGGTTCTGCATCATCGAGCGCTGGAGCGTTATCATTTTGCGAGCCGACAAAAACGGCTGCACGAGAAGGTGGAAGGTCTGGTGTCGCGTCTGGATGCGATGGAAGAGAAAATCAATAAGAAATGAGAGGGGCAAAGCGTTATGGCCTATGTAACAAACGACGTTGTGGCAATTATTGCCAAGAAGAAGCGGGTGGAGAAACCGACCGTGGAGCTCTCGGACCGCTTGGAGGATCTGGGTCTCGAATCGCTCGATGCCGTCGAGATGATTTTCGACCTCGAGGAGAAATTCGATATCGAGATCCCCTATAACGCCAACACCAACAATCCGCGCACGGAATTCGAAACCGTCGGCGACGTCGTCAAGTCGATTCAAAAACTGGTCGACAAGAAGTCGTGAATGCCGTGAACCGCGTTGTCGTCACCGGTCTCGGCGCCATCACGCCGCTCGGGCACACGGTGCCCGTCTACTGGGAGAAGCTGAAACAGGGCGCCAGCGGCCTCGGCGCGATCACTGCCCAGGGCTGGGAGGAGCTCAACCAAAAGATTGCCGGCGAGGTCAAGGACTACGACCCGCTCAAGTATTTCGAGGACCGCGAACTCTCGACGCTCGACCGCTTTTCGCAATTCGCGCTCATCGCCGCGCGCGAAGCGATCGCCCAATCCGGCATCGTCTTTGACAGGCCGCTGTCGCTGCGCACCGCGACCATTATCGGGACCGGGGTCGGCGGGCAGAACACGCTCGACGATGCTTTTCGCCGTATCTACCTGGAAAAGAAACAGCGGCTGTTTCCGCTTTCAATTCCGAGGATGATGGCGAACGCGCCGGCCAGCCAGATTTCCATGCAGCATGGATTGCGCGGTCCCGCCTTCGTGGTCGTGAGTGCCTGCGCTTCGGCGACGCATGCCATGGGCCTCGCGTTTCACATGGTGCGCTCGGGCATGGTCGATTGCGCGGTTACCGGCGGTACCGAAGCCTGCGTCAGCTTCGGCACCGTGCGCGGTTGGGAAGCGATGCGGGTGATGGCGCCGGATATGTGCCGCCCGTTCTCGAAAGACCGGAAGGGATTGATCCTCGGCGAGGGCGCGGCGGTATTCGTCCTGGAGTTGCTCGAGCACGCCCGCGCGCGCGGCACACAGATTTTCGGCGAAATCGTCGGCTTCGGCATGACCGCGGACGCCGCCGACCTGACGGCGCCGGATATCGACGGCATGTCGCGCGCCATGATCGGTGCGCTCGACGACGCCGGGCTCAAGCCGCAGGACATTCAATATGTCAACGCGCATGGTACCGGCACCGCCATCAACGACGAGACCGAAACCAAGGCGCTGCATCAAGTGTTCGGCGAGCATGCCCGCAAGCTCGCGGTGTCGTCGACCAAATCCATGATCGGTCATGCGCTCGGCGCCGCCGGCGCGCTGGAAATGGTGGCGACCCTGCTGGCAATCCGCGAGGACATCGCGCCGCCGACCATCGGCTACCTAGGACCGGATCCGGCCTGCGATCTCGATTATGTGCCGAACACGGCGCGGCCGATGAAGATCGACGTCGCCATATCCAATTCCTTCGCGTTCGGCGGGCTCAACGCCGTGCTGGCGGCGAAGAAGTTCGCGTAACGGCTGCTAGAAAGGGCGGGTCTAAACATGGGCCTGTTCGATCTCAAAGGGCGGATCGCCTTCATCACCGGCGGCAACGGCGGCATCGGGCTTGGCATGGCCAAAGGGCTTGCCGCTGCCGGCGCGTCGATCGTCATTGCCGGCCGTAATGAAGAGAAAGCCAAACGCGCGCTGGCGGAACTTGCCGCGCTCGGCGCCAAGGCCGAATTCGTTAAATTTGACGCATTGCAAGAAGCATCGTGCAAGCAGGCCATCGATGACGCCGCCAAGCATTTCGGCGGGCTCGACATCCTCGTCAACAATGCCGGCACCAGCGTTCGCAAACAGCCGCAGGAGCTGAGTGCGCAGGAATGGCATCAGGTGATGGATACCAATCTGACCGCGGCATTCCTGTGTTCGCAGGCGGCCTATCCGCACATGGTGCAGAGGGGCGGCGGCAAGATCATCAATATCGGGTCGATGATGTCGATCTTCGCCATGTCCTATGCCGCGCCTTACTCGGCGAGCAAAGGCGGCATTGTGCAGATGGCGCGGGCGCTTGCCGTCGCCTGGGCCAAAGACGATATCCAGGTCAATACGATCCTGCCCGGCTGGGTCGACACCGATCTGACGCGATCGGCGCGTCAGCACGTCCCCGGCTTGAATGAGAAAGTGTTAGCGCGCACGCCCGCGCAGCGTTGGGGCGCACCCGACGACTTCGCCGGCATCGCGGTATTTTTGGCAAGCTCCGCATCGAACTTCGTTACCGGTGCGGCGATTCCGGTCGACGGCGGCTATTGCGTGCAGTCGTAGCGGCTACGCCGCGGTCGGCTTGCGGTCGGTCTTCAAGCGTTTGTCGAGATAGGCGCAGATATTGGTGAGCAGCGGCTCGACCTTGCCGTCGAAGAAGTGGTTGGCGCCCGGGATCACCTTCTGCTCGATGATGATGCCCTTCTGCGTCTTGAGCTTGTCTACCAGCGTGGTGACGTCCTTCGGCGGCACCACCGCATCCTTGTCGCCATGGATGATCAGCCCGGACGACGGGCAGGGCGCCAGGAACGAGAAGTCGTAGAGATTGGCGGGCGGCACGATCGAGATGAAGCCTTCGATTTCCGGCCGGCGCATCAAGAGCTGCATGCCGATCCAGGCGCCGAAGGAGAAGCCGGCGATCCAGCAGCTCTTGGCTTCGGGGTTGATGGTCTGCGCCCAGTCAAGCGCGGCGGCGGCATCGGACAATTCGCCGGTGCCGTGGTCGAACGAGCCCTGGCTGCGGCCGACGCCGCGGAAATTGAAGCGCAGCGCCGAAAAGCCGCGGTGCACGAAGGCGTAGTAGAGCTGATAGATGATCGGATGGTTCATCGTGCCGCCGAACTGCGGGTGCGGATGCAAGACGATCGCGATCGGCGCGTTTTTTTGCCGCGCCGGGTGGTACCGGCCCTCGATCCGTCCGGCCGGACCGGTGAAGATGACTTCAGGCATTGCTTAAGACCTCGAGCAGACGCCGCGGTTGTCCGCGGCATTGGATGTGTGTCCGACGCCCGATCAGATCGAGACATCGGCCGCTAGTCTAGAATTATTCTAAATATATGAATTCCGCTGTTCACCGCCGCAGCACAGGCTATAAGTTGCCGCGCGATTGGCGGCTTTTACCACGATCCCTAGGGCAAAAAGCAAGCATTTTGAGCGTGGTCTGAGCTGCCGCAGAATTTTGGATACCGACACGATCCATGAACGAGCGCGCTTATTTCGATTGGAATGCCACCGCCCCATTGCGGGAGGAAGCGCGCGCCGCCATGGCCGCGGCGCTTGAGCTGACAGGTAATGCTTCGTCGGTGCATGCGGAAGGGCGCGCGGCCCGCCAGGTGATTGAAAAGGCTCGCGAACAGGTCGCCCGGCTGGTCGGCGCAGCAGCCAAGAATGCGACCTTCACCAGCGGCGCCACCGAAGCCAATATGCTGGCGCTGACGCCGGCGATCGCGATGGGCGGCGCTAAGGCCTTGCGCGACAAGCTTTTTATCTCGGCAATCGAGCATCCTTCGGTGCGCAGCGGCGGGCGCTTTGCCGCCGATGCGGTTGAGGAACTGCCGGTCACCGGCGACGGCGTGGTCGACCTTCATGCTCTGAAAAGCGCCCTTGCTCGGGCCGAGCATCCGCTTGTTTCGGTCATGCTCGCCAATAACGAGACCGGCGTCGTCCAGCCGATCCGCGAGATCGCCGAGATCGTGCATGCCGCGAACGGCGTGCTGCACGTCGACGCGGTGCAGGGCCCAGGCCGTGTCGATTGCGACATCGGCGATCTCGGCGCCGACCTGATGAGCCTGTCGGCCCACAAGCTCGGCGGGCCGCAGGGCGCCGGCGCGCTGATTCGCCGCGACGATATCCATATCGCCGAGCCGCTGATCAAAGGCGGCGGCCAGGAGCGGGGCTTGCGCGCGGGAACCGAGAACGTGGCCGCCATCGCCGGCTTTGGTGTTGCCGCAGCTGCCGCCGCACGTCAGGCGGACGCTGACCGCATAGCGGCTTTACGCGACCGCATCGAAGCCGCGATCAAGGCGGCGGTGCCGGAAGCGGTGATTTTCGGCGAAACCGTCCAGCGGCTGCCCAATACCACGCTGTTCGCGGTTCCCGGCATGAAGGCGGAAACCGCCATAATCGCCTTCGATCTCAATGGCATAGCCGTTTCGTCAGGCTCTGCTTGCTCGTCCGGCAAAGTGCAGGCCTCACACGTGCTGGCGGCGATGGGTGTGGAACCCATCCTCGCGCAGGGCGCGGTGCGCCTCAGCCTGGGCTGGTCGACCAGCGAGCGCGACGTCGAAATACTGCTCGCTGCTTTGACTAAAGTCAGTTCGTCCTTACTTAAGAGGCATGAGAATTCACGGTTGAACTCAGGGCTAGCCGCCTGAGTGCCAGCAAAAGGGATGATCGCAACGCAAAACGCGAACCGACCATAACCGACAAATCCAACCCGCGGTCCTTGAAACCGTAGTGGAGGAAAGAATGCCGGCCGTACAAGAGACCGTCGAGCGCGTCCGAGGCCTCGACGTTGATCAATACAAATATGGCTTCGTGACCGATATCGAGTCCGAGAAGGCGCCCAAGGGCCTTTCGGAAGATACCGTCCGTTTCATCTCGGCCAAGAAAAACGAGCCGGAGTGGATGCTGGCCTGGCGGCTGGAAGCCTACAAGCGCTGGCTGACCATGCGCGAGCCGACCTGGGCGCGCGTCGACTACCCCAAGATCGATTACCAGAACGCCTATTACTATTCGGCGCCGAAGCGGCAGGCGCTGGCCTCGCTCGACGAGGTCGATCCGGAGATCCTGCGCACCTACGAGAAGCTCGGCATTCCGCTCAAAGAGCAGGAGATTCTCGCCGGCGTGCGCAAACAGGGCGAGCCGTCGACGCTCGACAGCGATGCGGTCGGCGGCGAGTTCCGTTCCGGCGGGGTCGCGGTCGACGCCGTGTTCGATTCCGTTTCGGTCGCCACGACCTTCAAGGCGGAGCTCAAGAAGGCCGGCGTGATCTTCATGCCGATGTCGGAGGCGGTGCGCGAGCATCCCGACCTGGTGAAGAAATATCTGGGCTCCGTGGTGCCGGTGACCGACAATTTCTTCGCCACGCTCAATTCCGCGGTGTTCTCCGACGGCTCGTTCGTCTACGTGCCGCCCGGCGTGCGCTGCCCGATGGAGCTTTCGACTTACTTTCGCATCAACGAGCAGAACACCGGCCAGTTCGAGCGCACGCTGATCATCGCCGACAAAGGCGCCTACGTCAGCTACCTCGAAGGCTGCACCGCGCCGATGCGCGACGAAAACCAGCTGCACGCGGCCGTGGTCGAACTCATCGCGCACGACGACGCCGAGATCAAGTATTCGACGGTGCAGAATTGGTATCCGGGCGATGCGGAAGGCAAAGGCGGCATCTTCAACTTCGTCACCAAGCGCGGCGATTGCCGCGGCGCGCGCTCGAAGATTTCCTGGACGCAGGTCGAGACCGGCTCGGCCATCACCTGGAAATATCCGAGCTGCATCCTGCGCGGCGACAATTCGCGCGGCGAGTTCTACTCGATCGCCATCTCCAACGGCCGCCAGCAGGTCGACAGCGGCACCAAGATGCTGCACCTCGGCAAGAACACGACGAGCCGCATCATCTCCAAGGGCATCGCCGCCGGCAAATCCAACAACACCTATCGCGGACTGGTCACGGCGCACCGCAAGGCGACCGGCGCGCGCAACTTCACCAACTGCGACTCGCTGCTGATCGGCGACCGCTGCGGCGCGCACACCGTGCCCTATATCGAGGCGAAGAATTCCTCCGCCGTGTTCGAGCACGAGGCGACCACCTCGAAGATTTCCGAAGACATGTTGTTCTACTGCCGCCAGCGCGGCATGTCGGCGGAGGAGGCGACTGCGCTCGTCGTCAACGGCTTCGTCAAGGACGTGCTGCAGCAGTTGCCCATGGAATTCGCGGTCGAGGCGCAGAAGCTGATCTCGATTTCGCTCGAAGGCAGCGTGGGCTAAGGCGATGACGCAGTATTGGTTCAAGCCCAAACGATACGGCTACGGCGCGACGCCCGTGACCAGGGAAGGCTGGGCGGTGACGATCGCGTTTACCATCGTCATTGCCATGTCGATCGTCGCCATGGAGTTGCTTGTCGGCCCGGCCGATTTTACGGCCTGGCTCATCTGGGCGGTCCTCGTTGCCGTTCCGGTCTTGTGGTTCGCCGGATTCAGCCGCCGCCATACGGATGGCGAGTGGCGTTGGCGCTGGGGCGGGCAATCCGGCACGCAAACTGATGGAGGCCAGCGATGAGCGAAAAACCGATTATCAATATCGACGACGTGCCGCTGGCCGATCGCGGCAATGGCAAATCGTTTGCGGTCAAATGGGGCCGCGTCGGGCAAGCGCTGGGCTTGAGCGCGCTCGGCTGCGCGGTCCATGTGGTGCCGCCGGGCAAGAAGGCGTTTCCGTTCCACCGCCATCACGTGATGGATGAATTGTTCTATGTGCTCTCCGGCGAGGGCCAATACCGCTGGGGCGACGAGACACTGCCCGTTAAGACCGGCGATCTGGTCGCCGCGCCGGCCGGCAGCAAGGCGCACCAACTCATCAATACCGGCACAAGCGATTTACGTTATCTCGGCATTTCCAGTGCCGCGTCGGCCGAAGTGGTCGATTATCCGGATTCGAACAAGGTCGGTATCACGGCCGGAGTCAAAAACGGCGATTTCAAAACCGCGAGTTTCCTTGGGATGGGACACCTGCAGAAGGCCGACTATTTCGACGGCGAAGACAAGTAGGATCAACAATGCCACTTTTGGAAATCAAGAATCTGCACGTCGAGGTCGAGGGCAAGCAAATCCTCAAGGGCCTGACGCTGACCGTCAAGAAGGGCCAGGTCGCGGCCATCATGGGCCCGAACGGCTCCGGCAAATCGACGCTTGCTTATGTGCTGGCCGGCAAGGACAACTACACCGTCACCGAAGGCGAGGTTCTCCTCGACGGCGTGAGCATCCTCGGCATGGCGCCGGATGAGCGCGCCGCCAAGGGCGTGTTTCTCGCCTTCCAATATCCGGTGGAAGTGCCGGGCGTCGCCACCATGACCTTCCTGCGCACCGCGCTCAACGCGCAGCGCAAGCAGCGCGGCGAGCCGGAATATTCCACCCCGGAATTCCTCAAATTGGTGCGCGAGACCTCCAAGCATCTCGGCATCGACCCGGAGATGCTGCGCCGCGCGGTCAATGTCGGCTTTTCCGGCGGCGAGAAGAAGCGCAACGAAATCCTGCAGATGGCGGTGCTGCAGCCGCGGCTTGCCGTGCTCGACGAGACCGATTCCGGCCTCGACATCGACGCGCTCAAGATCGTGGCCGACGGCGTCAACCGGCTGCGCTCGCCCGAGCGCTCGATGATCGTCATCACGCACTACCAGCGGCTGCTCAACTACATCGTGCCCGACGTGGTGCACGTGATGGCCAAGGGACGGGTGGTGAAGTCGGGCGGCAAGGAGCTCGCGCTCGAACTCGAAGCCTCCGGCTACGCGCAATTTGCCGACGAGGCGGCTTGATGAACGTGGAAGTGCGCAACGCGAAAACCCCGGCGGAGCAGACGCTCAGCGCCGCCTTTGCGGCGGCCCGTGACACGCTGCCCGGCAAGGGCGCGATCGCCAAACTGCGCGAGGCGGCGTTCGAACGCTTCGACGCGGCGGGATTGCCGCACCGGCGCGTCGAGGAATGGAAGTACACCGATCTGCGCGCGCTGATGCGCGAGGCAAGGCCCCTGGCGGGCCAGGCCGGCGCCAAGTCGAAGGGCGACATCGCGCCGTTCCTCACCGGCGTCGAGACCGACCACCTCGCCATCGTCAACGGCCGCTATGAACTGGCCTGGAGCGGTGCCAGGACGTCCGATCCCGGTGTCGCGGTCGACGAACTGTTCAAGTTCCTGGCGGACAATCCCGGCTACCGGCTGGGTCAGATTCCCGGCACCGACGATCCGGCTTACTGGCTCAATACCGCCTTCATGAGCGGCGGCGTGGCTTTGCGCGTCAAGGCTGGTGCAGCGGTTAAGAAACCGATTCATATCGCGCATATCTTTTCCGGCGCTGCGGCGGCCGCGATGTATCCGCGCTCGGTGGTGGTCGTCGAGCCGGGCGCACAGCTTACGCTGGTGGAGTCGTTCTCGGGACCTGACGGCCTCGACTATCAGGTCAACTCGGCGCTCGAACTGGTGATCGGCGACGGCGCGCGCGTCGACCACATCATGGTCGGCTATGACGGCGACAAATCGCTGCGCGTCTCCACGCTCGGCGTCACGGTCGGCGCCAAAGCCACCTACAAGGATTTCGCTTTCACCCTCGGCGGCGCGGTGGTGCGCAACCAGACCTTCGTGCGCTTTGCCGGCGAGGGCAGCGAGGGCGCGATCGACGGCGCGAGCCTGCTGAAAGGTCGCCAGCACGTCGACAATACCCTTGTCATCAGCCACGCCGCCGGCCATTGCCTGAGCCGCGAGCGCTTCAAATCGGTGCTCGACGGCGAAAGCCACGGCATCTTCCAGGGCAAGATCATCGTCGAGCCGCACGCGCAGAAGACCGACGGCAAGATGATGACGCGCGCGCTGCTGTTGTCGGACGAGGCGGAAGCCGACAACAAGCCCGAACTAGAAATCTTCGCCGACGATGTGGTCTGCGGCCATGGCGCGACCGCCGGCGCTCTCGACCCGGGCCTCAAGTTCTACCTGATGTCGCGCGGCATTCCGGCGCCCGAAGCGGAGGCGCTGCTGATCCAGGCTTTCATCGGCGAGGTGATCGAGGAGATCGTGCACGAAGGCATCCGCCACGCGCTGATGTTTGCCGCGCTCAAGTGGCTGGGGAGCCGGTCATGACGCATCCGGCGGTCAGCAACGGTTCCTACGACGTCGCCAAGATCCGCGCGGATTTTCCGGCGCTGGCGATGCAGGTCTATGGCAAGCCGCTGGTCTATCTCGACAACGCCGCCTCGGCGCAGAAACCGCAGGCCGTGCTCGACCGCCTCAACAAGGCCTATACCGAGCAATACGCCAACGTGCATCGCGGGCTGCACTATCTGGCGAACGAGGCGACCGAGGCCTATGAGGGCGCGCGCGAGACGGTGCGGGCGTTCCTCAACGCCGGACGCGCGGAAGAGATCATTTTCACCCGCAACGCCACCGAGGCGATCAATCTGGTCGCCTATACATTCGGGCGCGAGCGCATCCAGGCGGGTGACGAGATCGTGCTTTCGATCATGGAGCACCATTCCAACATCGTGCCCTGGCATTTCCTGCGCGAGCGCCAAGGCGCGGTGATCAAATGGGCGCCGGTCGACGACGAGGGCAACTTCCTCATCGACGAATTCGAGAAGCTGCTCGGCCCGCGCACCAAGATGGTCGCCATCACGCAGATGTCGAACGCGCTCGGCACCGCGGTGCCGGTGAAAGAGGTGGTCAAGCTCGCGCATGCGCGCGGCATTCCGGTGCTGGTCGACGGCGCGCAAGGCGCGGTGCATCTCGATGTCGACGTGCGCGATCTCGACTGCGACTTCTACGTCGTCACCGGCCACAAGCTCTACGGCCCGACCGGCATCGGCGTGCTGTACGGCAAATACGATCTGCTCGCCGCCATGCCGCCGTTCAACGGCGGCGGCGAAATGATCAACGAAGTGTTTCAGGACCGCATCACCTACGGCGTCCCGCCGCATCGTTTCGAGGCGGGCACGCCGGCGATCGTGCAGGCGATCGGGCTCGGCGCCGCGATCGACTACATCAATTCCGTCGGCAAGCCGCGCATTCGCGCGCATGAGACGGCGCTGGTCAAATACGCGCAGGAGCGGCTCGGGGCGATCAATTCGCTGCGCATTATCGGCAATGCGCCGGACAAGGGGCCGATCGTCTCGTTCGAGATGAAAGGCACGCATCCGCACGATGTCGCCACCATCATCGACCGCTCCGGTGTCGCCGTGCGCGCCGGCACGCATTGCGTGATGCCGCTGCTCGCCCGCTTCGGGCTCACGGCGACCTGCCGGGCTTCGTTTGCGATGTACAACACCAAGGACGAGGTGGACGTGTTGGCCGCCTCGCTGATCAAGGCGCAGGAATTTTTCGCATGACCGACGACACGCCCGTCACCGAACCCGCCGCGGAAAAGCCGCCGGAGAACGCCGCCATCAACGGCTCCTCGGCACTGCCGCAGGACGAGCTCAACCGGCTCACCGACGACATCATCGCCGGCCTGAAGACCGTCTACGACCCGGAAATCCCGGCCGACATCTATGAGTTGGGCCTGATCTACAAGATCGACATCGGCGACGACCGCTCGGTCAAGATCGACATGTCGCTGACCTCGCCCAATTGCCCGTCGGCGCAGGAACTGCCGATCATGGTGGAAAACGCCGTTTCCAGCGTCGCCGGGGTCAAGGACACCAAGGTCGATGTGGTCTGGGACCCGCCTTGGGACCCGAGCCGGATGTCGGACGAAGCCCGACTCGTATTGAATATGTGGTAGCGCGCCGCCAGATTAGGACTGAAAGAGGACGACCATGGCACGACCCCGACCCCAAGTGATGCGGCTCACCGACGCGGCCGCGCTGCGCATCAAGGACGTGATGGCGCGCGCCGACAAGCCGGTCGCCGGCGTGCGCGTCGGCGTCAAGAACGGCGGCTGCGCCGGCATGGAATACACCATGGAATACGCCGACGCCGTGCGGCCGACCGACGAGGTGGTCGAGGACAAGGGCGTCAAGATCATGGTCGATCCGAAGGCCGTCTTGTTCCTGCTCGGCACCGAGATGGACTATAAGACCGAAAAACTCTCCGCCCAGTTCGTGTTCAAAAATCCGAACCAGACCTCGGCCTGCGGCTGCGGCGAATCCGTGCAGCTCACGCCAGCCAAAGACGCGGCGGAATAGACGGGGGGCTTACGCCTCCGTTCACCCAGCTCAATTCGGCAATGAATTGTCAGGCGACCTGCATTGCGGTGCCACCGGCGGTGACTTCCGGGTCGGTCTCGGACATCACCCGGTTGCGGCCGTGCCGCTTGGCGGCATAGAGGCAGCCGTCGGCGCGCTCCATCAGCGACTGCGGCGTGTCGGTGCTGTGCAGCGTGGCGACGCCGATCGAGATGGTGACGCGGCCGAGATGCTCGCCGGTCGAGCGCTTCATCAATTCCTTGGTCATCACCGCGCGGCGGATGTGGTCGGCGACCGTGATCGCCGAGCGCAGCACCGTGTTGGGGAGAATGACGGCGAATTCCTCGCCGCCGTAGCGGGCGGTGGTGTCCTGGCCCTTGACGTTCTGCTTCAGCGCCATCGCCACCAGGCGGAGCACCTGGTCGCCGGTCAGGTGGCCGAAGCTGTCGTTGAAATTCTTGAAATGGTCGATGTCGGTGAGCATCAGCGACAGCGCTTCGTTCTTGGCGCGCGCGTCGTCGATGGCCGCGGCCAGCGTGCTGTCGAAGAACTTGCGGTTGGACAGCTGGGTCAGCGGATCGGTCAGACTCTCGCTGCGCACCGCTTCGAGATGGGCGTGCAGATCGAGGATCTCGCGTTTGGACGCGGTGAGCGACTCTTCCAGCTTGATATTGGAGACTTCCATCTCCTTGGCGGTGTGCACCAGGCTCTCGACGATCGTGCGCAGGCCTTCGCGATCCTTCGACTGATGGATCTTCTCCGACATGTCGACAAGGCTCTCGGTGTAGTTCGACGCATCGCCAGCCGCGCTGTCGATCATCGACATCACCTGCTCGATCTCGCCCTTGACCTGGTTGCCGACCTCGTCGATGCGGTCGGTCAGCCGTGTTGGCGACAAATAGGTCGAATAGATGTGTTCGAGATTGGCCTCGGCGAGCACGCCGCTCTTCTTGAGCGTCTCGTTGATCATCTGGTTGAGCGATGGGTGATGGCCGGTGGCGTAGGCGTACCAAATCTCGAAATTGCGCGGTGTCGCCGCCTGCCGCAACGCCTTGATCTGGCCGAGCGCGATCTCCGCGAACGCTATCGTGCGTTCGTGCTCATCGGCGTACTCGGCCATCGCCAACCCCCGAATGGGCGTTCTGCCCGCAAACCATCACGCGCGCGGCCGCATGGCCGCGTCGCCAGCCTGCGACGGTATGCGAGGGAGATGAATCGGCGGTAAATTTAAAATGGGTTGCGCTGTATTATTTTGCAACCCAAGCTGGCCCGAAAACACCGGCGCTTTATGCCTTCAGCGATACCGGGCGCAGCAGGAAGGCGGGCAGGTGGCTGCCGTCGGATTCCTCGGCGGCCTCGCGCGGCGGCTGTGGGCGCGGCGTGTTAACGCTGCGCGGGTGGGGATTTTCCGGCGTGCGGTTGGCCCCGCTCGTGCGGCTCGGCTGGCGCTCGCGCTGATGACCGCGCGGTGCGCGCGCGCCCTCGCGGGGCCGGCTTTCGCGCGGCTCGGCCGGCGCCGCCGGCTCGCCTATCCAGGGAATGGTCTGGCCGATCAGCCGCTCGATGGCGGCGACCGACTTGCCGTCGATCGGCGCGACGATGGTGATCGCGGTGCCGCTCAAGCCGGCGCGGCCGGTGCGGCCGATGCGGTGGACGTAATCGTCGGGGTGATGCGGAACGTCGAAATTGAAGATGTGGCTGACCGCCGGGATGTCGAGGCCGCGCGCGGCGACGTCGGAAGCAACCAGCAGCGACACCTCGCCGTTGCGGAACGACTCCAGCGCGGCGGTGCGCGCCGATTGGTCGAGGTCGCCGTGCAGCGCCGCAGCGTTGAATTTGTGCTGGACGAGCGAGCGGTGCAGTTGCGCGACCTCGCGCTTGCGGTTGCAGAACACGATGGCGTTCTTGAAGCCTTCCGCCGAGCGGATCAGCCGGCGCAGCGTTTCGCGCTTTTCGTGCGGATCGCGGCCGGTGGCGACCTTCAATTGGGTGATAGTGGTTGCGGCGGTGGCCGGCTTGGACACTTCCACGCGCACCGGATTGTGCAGGAAATTGTCGGCGATGCGCTGGATTTCCGGCGGCATGGTCGCCGTGAAGAACAAGGTCTGCCGCGTGAACGGCACCAACTTGCCGATGCGCTCGATGTCGGGGATGAAACCCATGTCGAGCATGCGGTCGGCTTCGTCGATCACCAGCAATTCGACGCCGGAGAGCAACAGGCGGCCGCGCTCGGAATGGTCGAGCAGGCGGCCGGGCGTCGCGATCAAGCACGTCGACGCCGCGGACCAGCTTGGTATCCTGGTCGCCGAACGACACGCCGCCGATGATCAGCGCAACGTTGAGCTTGTGGTTCTTGCCGTATTTGATGAACTGTTCTTCGACCTGGGCGGCCAATTCGCGCGTCGGCTCGAGGATGAGCGTGCGCGGCATGCGCGCGCGCGCGCGGCCCTGTTCGAGCATCGTCAGCATCGGTAGAACGAAGGCGGCGGTCTTGCCGGTGCCGGTCTGGGCGATGCCGAGCACATCGCGGCGCTGCAGGACGTGCGGAATAGCTTGGTCTTGGACGGGGGTGGGGGTCTTGTAGCCGGCCGATTCGACGGCGGCGAGAACTTTGGCGGATAAGCCAAGATGGGAAAAAGGCATGCAACCTCGAGCTAGCGCCGCCGGAACGGCCTGTCCTCAACATTTGCGGATTCAAATGTTAAACAGGCGCCGCGCCGGACTAGAACGATGATCTCGGGGTGCGCGGAAAGGCGGACGAATCCAATCGGATCGTTCAAGCGGAACATAGGGTCTGTGAGCCGAAAGTCAATCCTGCGGCGGTGCAATAAGCCGCGTTAACCCTTAAGCTTTTGCCTATCGGAACGTCACAATGATGCAATCTTTGCCGCTGGTTCTGGTGCCCGGTCTGACCTGCACGGCGCGTCTGTACGGCCCGCAGGTCGCCGCGCTGTGGCCGTTCGGGCCGGTCATGGTGGCCGATCACCGGCGCGACGCCGACATGGCGGCGATCGCCACGCGCATTCTCCATAACGCGCCGACGCGTTTTGCGCTCGCCGGTCTGTCGATGGGCGGCTACATCGCTTTCGCCATGCTGCGGCAGGCGCCCGAGCGCATCGTCAAGCTGGCGCTGCTCGACACCTCGGCGCGCCCCGATACGTCTGAGCAAACGGCGGGGCGCCACACGCAAATCGCCATGGCGCAGTCCGGCCGCTATGGCGAAATCCCCGATCTGGCGATCCCGCGTTATCTGAATGCGAAACATCAACGCGACGACCGCCTGACGGCGATCGTGCGCCAGATGATCGCGGAAACCGGCCCGGAGGCTTTTGTGCGCCAACAGCAGGCGATCATGTCGCGGCCGGATTCGCGGCCTCTGCTGGCGTGGATCCGCTGTCCGACATTGGTTGTGGTCGGCGATGCCGATGTCGCAACGCCGCCGGAGCTCAACAAGGAGATCGCCGACGGCATTCCAGGCGCCAAGATCGTCACCATTCAAGATAGCGGCCATCTCACCACCATCGAGCAGCCTGACGCGGTGAACGCCGCGCTGACCGAATGGCTGAGCGCTTGAACCGGCGCTGTGGTTGCGCGTTGTAAGGGAACCATGGTTTTGACCGAGGCCCGCGACAATGCCGGCGTGATCGCACCGCCACCCCTTCTGGCGCTGGCCGCAGTCGTGCTCGGCCTGGCGCTCGATTGGCTGATGCCGGCCTTTGTGCTTACGGTGCTGCTGACTTGGCCGGAGCGCATCGCGATAGCCGTCGTTCTTTTCGCCGCCGGCGCTGGGCTGGCATTTCCGGCGCTGCGCGGCTTTCGCGCGGCCGGCACCCATGTCGAGCCATGGAAGCCGGCGAGCGCGCTGGTCACAGACGGAATTTTCGGCTGGCTGCGCAATCCGATGTATGTCGGCCTGACGCTGTTTCTGGTGGCGACGTCGCTGGCGCTCGCCTCCGACTGGATGCTGGTGATGACGATCGTTTTCGTGCTCGTCATCCATTTCGGCGTGGTCAAGCGCGAGGAGCGCTATCTCGAGGCGAAATTCGGCGAGGCCTACCGGCAATACAAGGCGCGCGTGCCGCGCTACGGCATTCCAACTTAAACATCCAAGTCTTTCTTAAATATCCAAGTCTTTCCGGCAATCGTCCATTTGCGCGGGCTGCGCCTTGCTCCTATAGGACAGAGATTCGTCCGCCGGAGACAAACGCATGCGCACGCAAGTCGGCATCATCGGAGCGGGGCCTGCAGGATTGATGCTGGCGCGGCTGCTGCACCTTGCCGGCATCGAGTCGATCATCATCGAGAACCGCAGCCGTGACTACATCGAGAACCGCATCCGCGCCGGCTTGATCGAGCATTGGGCCGCCGATCTTCTGGTCGACGTCGGAGTCGGCGAGCGCATGAAGCGCGAGGGCATCCTGCACTGGGGCATCAATATCGGCGTCAACGGCGATCTGCACCGCATCGACTTCAAGGCGCTGGTCGATAAGCGCGTCACCATCTACGGCCAGCAGGAGGTGGTGAAGGACTTGGTGGAACGCCGGCTCGCCGACGGCGGGCCGCTGCTGTTCGAGGCCGACGGCGTCAGCGTCCACGACATGACGTCGCAGCGGCCGAAGATCCGCTTCACCCACGCCGGCAAGGCGCAGGACATCGATTGCGACTTCATCGCCGGCTGCGACGGCTTCCACGGCATCTGCCGGCCGAGCATTCCCGACGGCGTGCTCAGCGTGTTCGAGCGCGACTATCCGTTCGGCTGGCTCGGCATTCTCGCGGAGTCGGCGCCGCCGGATCACGAGCTGATCTATTCCTACACCGATCGCGGCTTCGCGCTTTACACCATGCGCTCGATGTCGCTGGCGCGGCTCTATCTGCAATGCGACCACGACGAGGACATCGACGGCTGGCCCGATGCCCGCATCTGGAACGAACTGCACAAACGGCTGGGCGGCGCGCGCAAGTTGGTCGAAGGCAAGATCGTGCAAAAAGGCATCACGCCGATGCGCAGCTTCGTGGTCGAGCCGATGCAGCACGGCCGCTTGTTCCTCGCCGGCGACACCGCCCATATCGTGCCGCCGACCGGCGCCAAAGGCATGAACCTCGCCTTCGCCGACGTGGTGATGCTGTCGCGCGCGCTGGAGACGTTCTACAAGAGCCAGCGAAACGATGGCCTAGAGAATTACTCGGAAGCCTGTCTGCGCCGCGTCTGGTACGCGCAGCGCTTTTCCTGGTGGATGACGCAGATTCTGCACCGTTTCCCCGACGAGTCGGCGTTCGACCGCAGGCGTCAGCTCTCCGATCTCGACTACATCACGCGCTCAGAAGCGGCGTCGAAAATGCTGGCCGAGCAATATGTCGGGTTGCCGCTCGACTAATCCTGGAGCGTGGCGCGCAGCGGGCGGATGAGCAGCACAATCATCACGCCAGCCATCACGGAAATGACGGCCAGCATCAGGAAGAAATGATCCTTGCTCATGCCGGACCAGAACGTGCCGAGATAACCGGCGAGAAAGCCGCCGACGAAACTGGTGGCGAGCCACACGCCCATCATCATCGACAATAACGACGACGGCGCCACCTTGGTCACCAGCGAGAGACTGGTCGGCGACAGATAAAGCTCGCCGACGGTGAGGACGACAAATAAGCGAACAGCCAGAGCCAGCTTGCTTGAGCGCCTCCTGACACGCGCAGCGGCGGCGACCATGATCAGATAGGCGCGCGGCGGCGAGGAAGCAGCCGATCGCCAGCTTGGCGACGGTCGAGGGCTCGCGCGCGCACTGGCGGCGCCACAGCGACACGATGAACGGCGTGAAGACGAAGATCATGAGCGGGTTGAGCGCCTGGAACCAGGTCACCGGAATATCGCCAGCCGAACAGGCGGCGGTCGGTGAATTCGCTCGCCCACAGCACGATAGTGTTGCCCTGCTGTTCGTAAATGCCCCAGAACAGGCTCACCGGCACGAACAGAAACAACAGTGCGGCGATCGATTTCCAGGCGGCGGCGTCGAGCGGCTGGCGTGCAGCCCTGCACTCTGGCGAAATTCTCCTTTGGCAAAGTCGGCGTGGCGTAGAGATAGATAAGGAGCCCGCTGGTCATGCCGACGCCAGCAGCGGCGAAGCCGTAGTGCCAGCCGAATTCCTCGCCGAGCGTGCCGCAGACGAGCGGCGCCAGGAACGCGCCGAGATTGATGCCGACGTAGAAGATCGAGAAGGCGCGGTCGCGTCGGTGGTCGCCGGGCGGATAGAGCGCGCCGACCTGGGTCGAGATGTTGGGCTTGAAGGCGCCGTTGCCGAGAATGAGGACGCCGAGCGCGAACAAAAACAGGTGTTCGAAGGCCATCATGAAATGGCCGATCGCCATCAACGTGGCGCCGAGGATGACGGTGCGGCGGCGACCGAGCACGCGGTCTGCGAGCAAGCCGCCGAGGATCGGCGTGAGATAGACGAGGCCGGTGTAGAAGCCGTAGATCTGCGAGGCCAGAGGCTGCAGGTCGAGCGGGCCGAACACCAGTTCCAGGCCGCCGCGGAACGAGGCGAGGCCGACGACCGAATTCGAGACCGGCGGGTGCAGCAGGTATTTGACCATGTAAAGCACGAGGAGCGCCCGCATGCCGTAGTAGGAGAAGCGCTCCCACATTTCGGTCGCGAACAGGAAAGACAGGGCGCGCGGTTGCCCGAACAGGTCGGGCTGCGCTTTGGCGGGGAGGGGCGTCGCGGTCATTCACGGCACGATATCACACGCGCCAAGGCCGTTCCCGAAGGCCGGCGGGCGGTGTACGGTTTGCCAGACACGTTCCGGCAGAGAACGCTTCGGGAGGACTTAACGATGACGATCCGCAGCCTGGTTGCCTGCTTGTCGATGGCGCTGCTGCTCGCCGCAGGCGGGCCGGCGCGCGCGCAAAGCGAGTATCCCAACCGCGTCATCCGCTTCATCGTCGGCTTTGCCGCCGGTGGCGGCAACGACATCTTCGCGCGGCTGGTGGTGAACAGGTTCCAGCAGAACACCGGCGCCACCACCATCGTCGAGAACAAGCCGGGCGCTGGCGGGCGGATTTCCTCCGAGTACGCCTCGCATCAGCCGGCCGACGGCTACACGGTGCTGGTCGCCGCCACCGGACAGATGTCGATCGCCGCGGCGATTTATCCCGATCTCACCTATCACCCGACCAAGAGCTTCATCCCGCTCAACATGATTGCGTCGTTCCCGCTCGTGCTGGTGGTGCCGGCGAGCAGCTCCATCACGAGCGTGAAGGAGCTGGTGGCTTGGGCGAAGGCGCATCCCGACAAATCGAACTACGGCACCTCGGCGCCGCCCTTCACCATCACCAGCGAACTGCTCAAGCTCAAGACCGGCATGCCCGGCGTCGGCATCCCCTTCAAAGGCACCAATGAGTCCGACCTTTGCGTTGCCAGCGAGCAGTGCCTGTTCACGATTGCCGATGGGCCGCCGACCATCCCGCTGGTGAAGGCCGGCAAGCTGCGCGCGCTGGCGGTGACCGGCGCCGAACGCTCGCCCGAGCTGTCCGACGTGCCGAGCATGGCGGAAGCGGGTTTTCCCGAAGTCGACACGCATTTGTGGAGCGGCCTGTTCGTGCCGGCGGGAACTCCGGCGCCGATCGTCGCCAAGCTGACGAGTGAACTCGGCCGAGCGCTCGCCGATGCGACGGTGCAGGAGGGCTTGCGCCGAATGGCGGTGACGCCGGGCGGGCCGACGGGTAATGCATTCAAGCAACGCATCGACGCCGACATCCAGAAGTTCGGCGACGTGGTGAAGGCGGCGAAGCTGACGTTCAAGTAATCGCGGGTTCCATCCGCACGCGATGATTGCCGCCGCGCGGCGCGCTGCTATTGTGGCGCGGTGCACGAAGAGTCGGCGAGCGGTGACGTGATGCGGTTTGCGGCGGTGCTGGTGCTTGCGGCGATGACCGCCATGCCCGCTGCCGTGCACGCCGCGCCGGCCGATACGGTGTTCCAGGAGTTCGCTTTGTTTGGAACTTGGGCAGGCGATTGCAAAGCCGCGGCGTCGCCCGACAATCCGCATGTCAGTATCACGACACCGGCGCCGGGCCTGGTGCTGGAGGATCACGATCTCGGTCCCAATTACGCGGTCAATCGCTACAGCATGCTATCGGCGGAGCGGCTGTCCGCCGACGAATTGTCGGCGGAGACGATCTTCCAGCCCGGCACCGAGGTCGAGGAACGGCAGAAGCTGGTTTTTCGCGTGCGCGATAACACGCGGCGCACGATGTTCAACCAGCCGGCCGACGGGCCAGTCCGCGTCAAGGACGGCATCGTGCTCGCGCGCAATGCGCAGACGCCGGTGCTGAACAAGTGCGAGTAGGGCGGGCGCGCTACACGTCCAGCAACGCCTCGCTGGCGAACTCCGCATTTTCCTGGATGAAGTCGAAGCGCGCTTCGGCCTTGTTGCCCATCAGCCGCTCCACCGCCTTTTCGGTCGGCTTCTTCTCGGCGTCGGTCAACACCACGCGCAGCAGCGTGCGCTTGCCCGGGTCCATGGTGGTTTCTTTCAACTGCGCCGCCATCATCTCGCCGAGGCCCTTGAAGCGCGACACCTCGACCTTGGCGTTGGCGTGGAATTCCTTCTTCATCAGCTGGTCTTTGTGCTTGTCGTCGCGCGCGTAGACGATCTTGCCGCCGTGCTGCAGCCGGTAGAGCGGCGGCACCGCGAGATAGAGCCGGCCGTCGTCGATCAGCTTGGGCATCTGCCGGTAGAAGAAGGTGATCAGGAGCGAAGCGATGTGCGCGCCGTCGACGTCGGCGTCGGTCATGATGATGACCTTCTCGTAGCGCAGATCCTTCTCGTGATAATGCGCGCCGGTGCCGCAGCCGAGCGCCTGGATCAGATCGGCAAGCTGCGCGTTCGCGGCGAGCTTGTCCTTGCCGGCGGAAGCGACGTTCAAAATCTTGCCGCGCAGCGGCAGCACAGCCTGCGAGCGGCGGTCGCGCGCCTGCTTGGCCGAGCCGCCGGCCGAGTCGCCCTCGACGATGAAAATCTCCGAGCCTTCGGAGGCAGATGACGAGCAGTCGGCGAGCTTGCCGGGCAGACGGAGCTTGCGCACCGCGGTCTTGCGCGCGATGTCTTTCTCCTGGCGGCGGCGCAGCCGCTCCTCGGCGCGCTCGACGACGAAATCCAGAAGCTTGTTGGCCTGTAGCGGGTTGCCGGCGAGCCAATGGTCGAACGGGTCCTTGATCGCATTTTCGACGATGCGCTGGGCTTCGGCGGTGGCGAGGCGGTCCTTGGTCTGGCCCTGGAATTCCGGCTCGCGCACGAATACCGAAAGCATGCAGCCGGCGCCAGTCATGACGTCGTCGCTGGTCACGTCCTTGGCGCGCTTGTCCTGGCCGGCGCGGGCGGCGTGGTCCTTCAGGCCGCGCAATAGCGCGGTGCGCAAGCCCGATTCATGCGTGCCGCCGTCAGGCGTCGGGATGGTGTTGCAATAAGACTGCAAAAATCCATCGGCGTCGGCGGTCCAGGCGATAGCCCATTCGACCGCGCCGTGGCGGCCGGTCTTCCCGGCCGCGCCGGTGAAGATGTCGGGATGCACCAGCGTCGCGCCCGACAGGCCCTCGGCGAGATAATCCTTCAAGCCCTCGGCGAAATGGAACGTCGCTTTTTCCGGCACATCGTCCGTGCCCTTGAGCAGTTCTTTGGCGCAGTGCCAGCGGATTTCGACGCCGCCGTAGAGGTAAGCCTTGGAACGCGCCATCTTGAACACGCGCTCGGCCTTGAACGCGGCCTTCGGCCCGAAAATATCCGGGTCGGGCTTGAAGCGAATTTTTGTGCCGCGGCGGTTCGGCGCGCGGCCGGCTTTTTCCAATTTGCCCTTCGGCTTGCCGCGCTCGAAGGCCATTTTGTAGAGTTGCTGCTCGCGCGCGACCTCGACCTCCATGCGTTCGGACAGCGCGTTGGCGACCGAAACGCCGACGCCGTGCAGGCCGCCAGAGGTGTCGTAGACCTTGGAGTCGAATTTGCCGCCGGCGTGCAGCGTGCACATGATGACTTCGAGCGCCGACTTGTTCTTGAACTTCGGGTGCGGGTCGACCGGGATGCCGCGGCCGTTGTCGGTGACCGAGACGAAGCCGTTCGCCTCCATCTCGACTTCGATCCAGTCGGCGTGGCCGGCCAGCGCCTCGTCCATCGAGTTGTCGATCACCTCGGCGAACAGATGATGCAGCGCCTTCTCGTCGGTGCCGCCGATATACATGCCGGGGCGGCGGCGGACGGGCTCGAGCCCCTCCAGCACCTCGATGTGCTTGGCGGTGTAGCCGCTCTCGGCGCTGCGCCGCGCGCGACGGCTTGGCGCGCGGTGCAGGCGCGCTACGGCCAGTTGTCTTGCGCCCGGCCGGTTTGGCGGGCGCGGCAAGGTCGAACAGGTCGGGCTGTTTGGCGGCTTTTTTCTTGGCGGCGGATTTGGCCATGCGGATCGGGAATCGTTGCAAAGAGGGAGGGGCAGGCCGGTTAGATAGGCCCAACCCGAATCGATTACCACCGACTATGCCATGTTCGCGACGGAACTGGGATTGGGCAGGCTGGCGCCGGAGATGACGGCAGGTTAGACACCGAGCCTGTTCCGCTGGTTTTCGATCCCGAATGGATCTCGACGCTTACGTCCAATCCGTCATCGCCTTCGTGCGCGACAACGCGGCCTGGGCGCCGCCGATCGTGTTCGCGCTGGCGTTCGGCGAATTGCTCGCCTTCATCTCGCTGCTGATTCCGGCCTGGGGTGCGTTGGTGGCGATCGGCGCGCTGCTCGGCTCGAGCGGTATCAATTTCTGGCCGGTGTGGATCGCCGCCTCGCTCGGCGCGGCCTGCGGCGACTGGCTGTCCTATTGGGTGGGATTGAAGCTCGAATATTCGGTGCAGCACATCTGGCCGCTGTCGCGCCATCCCGACCTGATCCCGCGCGGCGAGCGCTTTATGAAGAAATGGGGCATCCCCGGCATTTTCATCGGCCGCTTCTTCGGGCCGCTGCGCGCGGTGGTGCCCCTGATCGCCGGCATCTTCGAGATGCCGTTTTGGCGCTTTCAGTTGGCGAATTTTTCCTCGGCCTTCGTCTGGGCCGCGGTGCTGCTGACGCTGGGCGACGGGATTTCGCTCGGATTCGCGTGGCTGCGCACGTTGTGGTGAAAAAATCCGCCGGCGCTTTGGCCCCGGCGGATCCATTCGCAAAATCGACGGCGCTTATTTGCCGAGCTGGATGAAGCGCATCTCGCCTTTGACGAGATCGGGGCGCAGAGATCGGCCGGGCCTTTGAAGCCGGTCGTCAAATCGTGCTTGCCCATCTTCTTGTTCCACTGGAACACCGACCCGGTCACCCAATCGGTGGCAATGATGTCGCCATTCGTCATGACATAGAGGCCGTCGTAGATGCCGTGCTGCTTATCCTTGGATTCCATGCCAACCATGACGAGCAAGCCGTTCTTGCCGGGATAGAGTCCGTTCGGGATAATGCCCTTGCCCTTGAACACGGCGGTGATCTTGGGCGGCTTCTTTGCCTTCAGGAAGTCGGCCGGCTCGACGCTGAACAACCGGTCGGAGCGGTGGTCGCTGATGTAAAGCACGCCGTTCACCGCCGTCGGATCGTTAGCGAAAACGATGCCGGGGATGTCGAGCTTCGACGCGTCGGCGCTGAGAGCAGGCCGGCGCAGATGTAATGTGGGTGGCCGAGCTCCAGCACAAAGCGAGTAGTATGGAAAGCTCGCGTTATACCGCGGCACCTCTCTGGCGTTGTTACCGGAGCATATGTTTAGAACTTGATCATGTCGGCCCGTGTCAGGATTACCTTGCCGGCCATGACCGGCGCTACTGTGAATTGATAGACGGAAAACTGGTCGACATAGGCGGTCGCCCCCGCAATGGCGTCGACCGCGACGATCGTCTGGTAGTGACGGAAGAATGCCTCGGTGCCGGTGTAGAGGATCGCTCCATCGGACGCCGCGCCCATCAAGATCACGGTCTTGATGCCTTTGCTTTGAGGATCTTTTCGAGATCGGCGTCTAAAAACTTGTTGAAGAACGACCTAACGACCGGCTCAGTTCCCTTGGGCGGTGATCAGCGACACTTTGCCGGAAGTCGGACCGGGGAACAGGCTGTAGATGATGGTCATGTCCTTGGCGCGTGCCGCGGCAAGGAACTTTTGGGCCTTGGGCAGCGTCGCAACGCAGCGCGGATTGGAGCCGCAGTTCTGCTTGAGGAAGTCCAGCATCAGGAGCGCGGTGGTCTTGGGATCAACCGTAACGGAAGTTAGTTCTGGCGCGGGCGGCGCCTGCACGCTGGCCCACTCATCGATAATAGTCTGGGCCGAAGCGGGTGCAACGCAAACAACGGCAGTCACAAGTGCGACAAGCGGCATTAAATGGCGAAAGCGAAGCATGTTTCTTCCCCGTGGTTTTTTAAGCTCTTGTTCAAATGGGACCAGCAAACGCTACACCGTCAATCCGCCATTCCGCCGGGATGAAAATCCCGGCGGCAATTCTCGTTGCATTGGGCAGGAATCACCAGCGCGACGCCGAGGGCGCCCGTCATCATCATCAAACGACGCATCTTGATTCCTCCCACGTGAGTGCCGGACGTTGCCGGCTTTTTTTATGCGGCCAGCGAATGCCGGACCGTCGAGGTGGGCAGCTTAACCAACAAGTGGGCGCTCGCCTATATGGGCCGTTCGCTGTCGCGCACGACGACCGCACTGCGGAATAAAATGCGTGCTAAGGGGTTTACCCGCGCTGGTCGGCGTGCCGTCAAGGCGGTAGAAACTGTGCCAGCCTTTGGAATCGGCCTCTCACATGACGGAAACCGCATTTGAATCCGCACTGACCGCGCGCACGGCCGAGATGCTCGATGCCTGCACGCAATGCGGCAAGTGCGTGGAGATTTGCCCGGTGACGGGACCGGCCGGCGTCGGCGATGCGGCGCCCAAAGCCGTGATTGCGGGCATCTTCGATATCGTGTGCATGGGTGAGGGACCGGCGGCGGCAAAGGCCTGGGCCAAAGGCTGCGCACTCACCGGCGACTGCATCGCGGCCTGCCCCGAAGGCGTCAATCCGCGCTTCCTCTTGGCGATGGCGCGCGTCGCCATGGCGCGAAAGCAAGACGAGCCGCGCCAGCGGCGCAAGAAGGGCGTCGAGAATTTCCGCCTGGTCGCCGACGGCGCCAATGTGCTGTCGCGCATGCAACTAGACGACGCTGATATCGCCCGGCTCGGCCAGCGCGTCGGCGAATGGTTGCACAGCGGTTCGTCGGCAAAGCCGGGCGAGCGCCCCGACTTCGTGTTCTACACCGGCTGCAATGTGCTCAAGACGCCGCACATCGCGCTTTTGGCGCTCGACATCATGGATGCGCTGGGCGTCACCTACAATGTGATGGGCGGCCCCAGCCATTGCTGCGGCATCGTCCAGGCGCGCACCGGCGACATCGAAGTCTCCGGCCGTGTTGCCATCAATTCGCTCGACAAGCTGGCGGCGGGCAAAGCCGGCGTCATCTCATGGTGCGCGAGCTGCCACGTGCAATTCACCGAGACGACGCTGCCGACGATCGAGAAGGTGCGCGGCGCACGGCCGTTCGAGATGACGCCGTTCATGCTATTCCTGCAGACGCGCTTTGCCGACTTGCGGCCACTGCTCAGGCACGCGGTGCCGATGAAGGTCGCGCTGCACAAGCATCCGGGCATCAAAGGCGTGGTCGAAGCCGGCACCGAGCTGTTGCGCATGGTGCCAGGCGTGGAGGTCGTCGAGCTCGACCAGCCGGCGGTCGGCTTGATGAGCAATTTCCTCAACGCCTTGCCCGACTATAAGCGCGGGCTGCATCGCGCCGAGCTCGAAGCGGCGGAGGCCGCCGGCGTCGACGCGCTGGCCGCGATCTACCACCCGGATCACCGCGACCTCTGCGCGCACGAGCGCGACTGGCCGTTCAAGATCGTCAATATTCTCGACATTGTCGGCGCCAGCATGGGCCTGCATCACGACGACCACTTCAAGCGGCTAAAGATCATGCAGGACGCCGACGCCATTGTCGCCGATTGCCAGGATATGATCGCGGCGCGCAGCATCGATCCGGCGCTGGCGCGCGAGGTGGTGGTGAAGGCGATGCTGGCGGACCAACCGCTTCCGCTGCGCGGGTCCGGTTGACGGACGGGGGCCGGGGTCCTATATCGCGCCCCATGACGATGCTTGTCGCAGCAACCAGCCTTCGCCGCCGCCGTGTCCCGCGGCACGGGCGCGCTTTCGCGTTTGATCGTCCCCGTGCCGCCGGACTTAAGGCCGCGGCACTTATCCTCCGATACCCTCCGCTGCTGTTGGCCTCGCTCCGGTAGTCCTTTAAGACTCTGGATCAAGGATCGACTCCATGGCCACCAAAGCGAAAATCGGCGTGCTCGGCGCCTCCGGCTATACCGGCTCGGAGCTGGTGCGGATGCTGTTGCGGCATCCGCGCGCGGACATCGTGCTGCTCACCGCCGAGCGCAGCGCCGGCAAGGCGATGCGCGAGGTGTTCCCGCAATTCTCGCCGTTTGATCTGCCGACGCTTGCTCGCGCTCGAGGGCATCGACTGGGCGGGCGCGGGCCTCGATCGTCGCGTTCTGCGCGCTGCCGCATGCGACGACGCAGAAGGTGATCAAGGAGCTTTTGGCCAAGGCGCCGGCGACCAAGGTGGTCGATCTCTCGGCCGATTTCCGGCTGGCACGATCCGGCCGCTTACGCGAAATGGTACGGCCACGAGCACCACGCGCCGGAGCTGCAGAAGGAGGCGGTCTATGGCCTCAGCGAAATCCACCGGCGCGACATCAAAAAGGCGCGGCTGGTCGCCAATCCCGGCTGCTACACATCCTGCGCCGAGCTGCCGCTGATCCCGCTGATCAAGGCCAAGGCGATCGAGCTCGACGAGATCGTGGTCGACGCCAAGTCCGGCATGACCGGCGCGGGCAGGGCGGCCAAGGAAGCGATGCTGTTCTCGGAGGTGTCGGAAGGCTTCAACGCCTATGGCGTCGGGCATCACCGGCACATGGCCGAGCTCGACCAGGAGTTCTCGCTGGCCGCCGGGCGGGAGGTGATCGTGACCTTCACCCCGCATCTGGTGCCGATGAACCGGGGCATCCTGTCCACGATCTACGTGCGGGGCCGGCGCGGGCCGCACGCCCGCAGGATCTTCATGCAATACTTTTAAAGTTCTACGCGAAGGAGCCCTTCGTGCACGTGCTGCCGTTCGGCGAAACGCCGCAAACGCGGCATGTGCGCGGCTCCAACATGACCTTCATCGGCGTCGCCAAGGACCGCATCCCGGGCCGCGCCATCGTCATTTCGGCGCTGGACAATCTGGTCAAGGGCGCCTCCGGCCAGGCGATCCAGAACATGAACCTGGTGCATGGGCTAGCCGGAAACCATGGGGCTGGAACAGGTGGCGCTGTTTCCCTGATGTCATTCCGGGGCGGCCGTAGGCCGTGACCCGGAATCAGATACATTCGTCCGAGTCTGCTTCGATTCCGGGTCTCGCATCGCGCGAGACGCGCGTACCGCGCATGGCGCCGCCCTTGCGGGAGAGTTCATGTTCGAAGTCAGCAACCAGCCGCCGCCGCTCGAGCCCTATAATCTGTTTGCCAGCGACATCGTGCTGCGCGAGGCAGTTGCGCGCGAGAGGCGCCGGCTGGGCCGAGGCCGGCCTCACGCGCTCGGCGCGACGCTGGGCAAGCCGGAGACATCCAGCTCGGCTTCGACGCCAACAAATATCCGCCGGTCCTGCGCACGCTTCGACCGTTACGGCCATCGCCTCGACGAAGTCGATTTTCATCCGGCCTGGCACGAATTGCTGGCGATCGCGCTGCGCGCCGGCCTGCATTCGAGCCCCTGGGCCGAGCCTAAGCCGGGCGCGCATGTGGCGCGCGCCGCAGGCACCTACATGCTCAATCAGATCGAAAGCGGCGTTTATTGCCCGCTGGCCATGACCTATGGCTCGGTGCCGACGCTGCGCCACGCGCCGGACATCGCCAAGCAATGGCTGCCGAAGATTTTCGGCCGCGATTACGACCGCGCGTTTCGTCCCGATCGAAGGAGAAGACCGCGGCGCTGATCGGCATGGGCATGACCGAGAACCAGGGCGGCTCCGATCTGCGCACCAATACCACGCGCGCCGAGCCCGCCGGCGACGGCTCGTTCCGCCTGCACGGCCACAAATGGTTCATGTCGGCGCCGATGTGCGACGCCTTCCTGGTGCTGGCGCAATCGCCCAAGGGCCTGAGCTGCTTCCTGATGCCGCGCTGGACGCCCGACGGCGAGCGCAACGCCATCCGCATCCTGCGGCTCAAGGACAAGCTCGGCAACAAGTCGAACGCCTCGAGCGAAGTCGAATTCGACGGCGCCTACGCGCAGCTGGTCGGCGAGGAGGGCCGCGGCATCCCGACCATCATCGAGATGGCCGGCTACACGCGGCTCGATTGCTGCATCGGCTCCTCCGGCGCTGATGCGGCAGGCGGTGGCGCAGGCGGTGCATCACGCGCGCCACCGCATCGCGTTCCAGAAGAAGCTGATCGACCAGCCGCTGATGACCAATGTGCTCGCCGATCTCGCGCTCGAATGCGAAGCGGCGACCGTGCTCACCATGCGGCTGGCGCGCGCCTATGACGAGAGCGACGAGGCGTTCGCAGGCGTTCCGCCGCGTGGTGACGCCGGCGGCGAAATTCTGGATCTGCAAGCGCGCGCCCTTCGTCACGTACGAGGCGATGGAGGTGCTGGGCGGCTCCGGCTACATCGAGGAAAGCATCATGCCGCGGCTCTACCGCGAGGCGCCGGTCAATTCGATCTGGGAGGGCTCCGGCAACGTCATGTGCCTCGACGTGCTGCGCGCCATCGGGCGCACGCCGAATACCGCCGAGGTGCTGCGGCACGAGCTCGCCGACGCGGCGACGCGCGGCTGAAAGCCTTCGCGGCAAAGCTGCTCGAGCAGCTGACGGCGCCCGAGCGCAACGACGAAGGCGCAGGCGCGCGCGCTCACGCGCGATCTGGTGCTGGCCTTGCAGGCGGCGCTGCTGATCAAGCACGCGCCGCCGGCCGTGGCCGACGCCTTTTGCGCCTCGCGGCTTGCCGGCGAGGGCGGCGGCGCCTTCGGCACGCTGCCGCGCGGCGCCGACACTGCGCGCGATCGCCGAGCGCGCGGCGCCGCTTTACCTCACCTTAAAAGGGAGCTCGTCGCCGAACGAATAACGCGCCGAGTGGCAACCAGCGCCACCTGCGCCGCGAAGCCGGCGCGAAGGCCAGCGTGCGCAACACCGGAATGCCGAGCGTATAGACGATCACGTGGCGAGCCGCGCCCAGAAATAAACCGCGCAGGCGAGCACGGTGTTCGCGTCGAATGGTGCATGAGGTTGAGGATCAGCACCAGCGGCGCAAACATCACGAGGTTCTCGACCGTGTTGGCGTGCGCGACTTGCAGCCGCTGCGCCCAGGGCGACTGCGGCTTGAGCGTGCGGCGAGGGGTTGGCCATCGCGCCCATCAGCCCGCGCACCATGGCGCGGTCGAGAATGTAAGGAACCCACAAAATCCCGGTCAGGATGACCGTGATGTCAGCCACATCAGTTCCCTGGACATCGCCATCCCCCTGCTTGGTTTCCGGCGGCGGCAGATTAGTGGATGCGGCGGCTCTCGCGTGCCGCGGCTCAACAGCCGTCATCGAACCGCGTCAATCGCCCACTTTGACGTAGGACCCCGGCGCGTCCTCGATCGGCTTGAACTTGCCGCCGCCGATCGCGCGCGCCGGCACCGTCTCGTCGTCGCGCGCCTTGAGCCAGTCGAGCCAGTCCGGCCACCAGGAGCCGGGATGCTCCTTGGCCGTCTTGCCAGCCACTGTGTCGAGGTCGGCGCCGCCCGGCTTGCCGCCGGTCCAATACTGATATTTCGGCTTGCCGGGCGGATTGACCACGCCGGCGATATGGCCGGAGCCGGCGAGCACGTATTTCACCGGGCCGCCGAAATATTTCGAGCCGAACAGCACCGATTTCGCCGGCGCGATGTGATCCTCGCGGGTGGCGAGATTATAGATCGGCACCGTCACCTTGTGCAGGTCGAGCGTGACGCCGCCGATCTTCATCTTGCCCTTGGTGAGCTTGTTGTCGAGATAGCAGTTGCGCAGATAGAACGAGATGATTTGCCGCCGGCATGCGGGTTGCGTCGGAATTCCAGTAGAGAATGTCGAAGGGGAACGGCTTCTTGCCGCGCAGGTAATTGTTGACGACGTAGGGCCAGATCAGATCGTTGGAGCGCAGCATGTTGAAGGCGTTGGCCATGCGCGAGGCTTCGAGATAGCCCTGCTCCTTCATGTGCTCTTCGAGCTGCGCGATGCGCTCCTTGTCGACGAACACCATCAGGTCGCCGGCATAGGTGAAATCGACCTGCGCGGCGAACAACGTGGCCGAGAGCGACGCGGTCTCCTGCTTCTTGGCGGCGAGATAGGCGAGCGTGATCGCCAGCAGCGTGCCGCCGACGCAATAGCCGATGGCGTTGACCTGCTTCTCGCCGGTGCGCTTCCTCGACGGCGTCGAGCGCGGCGATCACGCCTTCGCTGCATGTATTGCTCGAAGCTTTTCGTCGCGAGGCTGGCGTCGGGATTGACCCAGGACACCACGAACACGGTGATGCCCTGATCGACGCACCACTTGATGAAGGATTTCTCCGGCGTCAGATCGAGAATGTAGAACTTGTTGATCCATGGCGGCACGATCAGCAGCGGCACCTTGAGCACGTCCTTGGTCGTCGCCTCATATTGGATGAGCTGGATCAGGTCGTTCTGGAAGATCACCTTGCCGGGCGTGAGCGCGAGGTTTCGGCCGACCTCGAACACGCGGGCGTCGGACTGGCGGATCTTGAGATTGCCGTGGCCGGCCTTGATGTCCTCGGTGAGCATGTGCATGCCGCGCACCAGATTGCCGGCGTTCGACGACGAGCGTCTCGCGCAGCAGTTCGGGATTGGTGAGCACGAAATTCGACGGCGAGATCGCGTTGGCGATCTGCTTGACGTAGAACTCCGCCTTCTGCCGCGTGTGCGCGTCGATGCCGTCGGCGTCCTTGCACCAGCTGGTCGGCCCATTGCGCGGTGAGCAGATAGGCCTGCTTGAGGAAATCGAAGAACTGGTTCTGCGACCATTCCGGATCGGCGAAGCGCTTGTCCTTCGGGTCGGGCGCGGCGACCGGCTTGGTCTCTTCGCCGGCCATGCGTTTGACCGCGCCCGCCCACAGGTCGAGATAGGCGCGGCCGAGGCTCGCCTGCAGTTCGACCGCGCGCTGCGGATCGGACAGCCAATATTCCGTGACCTGGCCGATGGTCTTGACCACGTCGGTCACGTCTTCGGCGATCTCGCTTTTGATCTTGCCTTCCTCGCGCGGCTTCATGTAGGCGGCGAGCGCCTTGCCGCCTTCCTCGACCACGACGGGCGAGATTGTGCGCGAAGGCCTCGATGTCGACCGCGCTCGAGCTTGGCCTGTTCGTTCGGTCTGCCGGTTTTTGCCGGTCGTGCGCTTTGTCCATGCGTTGTCCCTGCCTCAGAAGTGGCCGGACGGCGTCCTCCCGCAAGGCGTTTTGTAGCGCCTGCGTTTCGCGCCGTGTTGGTGACGCATATTAACCCGATAGCCGGCCATATTAGGCTAGCAATTCATGGTACAATTCATTGAGTCTGCTTCGATTTCTCGATCGAGGAGGCACTGCGACGCACATGCGGCGAGCTCTTATGGGCGGATTCTAGCCGCCGCGGCTTCGGCTTGGCGATGGCGCTTGGCGGCCTGCTCGGCCGACACCGTGATCGACAGTTTGCCGGCCGGCGTGGCCGAACCGGCCGACGCCCCGGCGCGGCCGGCGATCCGCACCTACCAATATCCCGCCGTGCACGACATGCCGCCGCCGCGCGCCGACCAGCCGATGACCGACGAGCAGCAAGACCAAGATGGAACAGGACCTGCGAACAGCCGCGACCGGCAGGAAAAGCAGATCGGCGCCGACGCTGGCAAAAAGGCCGCAGAAAACAGCAAAAAAGAAGCCGCCGGCCAGACCGGACAGAGAGCCAAGACCAGCTGGCGCCAAGACCAACCCGTGATAAAAGCCTGCCGGGATTATGCCGGCCGGCTCGGAGAGGGCCCGGCGAGCTTCTAAGGTCTGAGCCGATGGACGATTTCTACCGCATCCGCCGCTTGCCGCCTTACGTGTTCGAAGAGGTGAACCGGGCCAAGGCGCGCGCGCGCAATGCGCGGCGCCGACATCATCGACCTCGGCATGGGCAATCCCGATCTGCCGGCGCCCGCGCATGTCATCGAGAAGCTGAAGGAGACGCTGGGCAAGCCGCGCACCGACCGCTATTCGGCCTCGCGCGGCATCCCCGGCCTGCGCCGCGCGCAGGCCGCCTATTACGAACGCCGCTTCGGCGTGAAGCTCAATCCCGACACGCAGGTCGTCACCACGCTCGGCTCCAAGGAAGGCTTTGCCAACGTCGCGCAGGCGATCACCGCGCCGGGCGACGTCGTGCTGGTGCCCAACCCGAGCTATCCGATCCACGCCTTCGGCTTCCTGATGGCGGGCGGCGCGATCCGCTCGGTGCCGTCGGAGCCGACGCCGAATTTCTTCCATGCGCTCGAACGCGCGATCATCCACTCGATCCCGAAGCCGACCGCGGTCGTGGTCTGCTATCCGGCCAACCCGACCGCCTATGTCGCGAGCCTCGATTTCTACAAGGACCTTGTCGCCTTCGCCAAGAAGCACGACATCCTGGTGCTGTCCGATCTCGCCTACGCGGAAGTCTATTTCGACGACAACCCGCCGCCGTCGCTGTTGCAGGTGCCGGGCGCGATCGATATCGCGGTCGAATTCACCTCGATGTCGAAGACCTATTCGATGCCGGGCTGGCGCATCGGCTTTGCCGTCGGCAATGAGCGCGTCATCGCGGCGCTCGGCCGCGTCAAGTCCTATCTCGACTACGGCGCCTTCACGCCGATCCAGGTGGCGGCGACCGCCGCGCTCAACGGCCCCGACGATTGCATCAAGGAGATGCGCGAAACCTACAAGCGCCGCCGCGACGTGCTGGTGGAAAGTTTCGGCCGCGCCGGCTTTCCAGTGCCGTCGCCGCGCGCTTCGATGTTTGCCTGGGCGCCGATCCCGGAGCCGTTCAAGACGCTCGGCAGCGTCGAGTTCTCGACGCTTGCTGGTGGAGAAGGCCGATCTCGCGGTCTCGCCCGGCATCGGCTTCGGCGAATACGGCGAGGGCTTCGTGCGCATCGCGCTGGTGGAGAACGAGCAACGCATCCGCCAGGCCGCGCGCAACGTCGGCCGTTTCCTTGAAACCGGGCCGGAGCAACTGCACAACGTCGTTCCGCTCGCCACGCGGCGCTGATCCCATGACCGCAGCTCTGAAAGTCGGCGTCGCCGGTTTGGGCACGGTCGGCGCCGCCTTGGTCGCCCAGGTCGCGCGCCAGCGCGAGGCGCTGGCCGCGCGCTGCGGCCGGCGCATCGACATCGTTGCGGTCTGCGCGCGCTCGCGCGGCAAAGGACCGCGGCATCGATCTGAAAAAAATGAGATGGTTTTCCGATCCGGTGGCGCTCGCGCGCGCGCCCGACATCGACGTGTTCGTCGAATTGATCGGCGGCGCCGGCGACCCGGCCAAAAGCGCGGTCGAGGCGGCGCTCGCCTCGCGGCAAATCGGTGGTCACCGCCAACAAGGCGCTGCTCGCCAAGCACGGCGTGCAAGCTTGCCGCGCTCGCCGAAAAACATCACGTGGCGCTCAATTTCGAGGCGGCGGTCGGCGGCGCCATTCCGATCGTGAAGACCTTGCGCGAGGGACTTGGCCGGAAATTCGTTCGAGCGCATCTACGGCATCCTCAACGGCACCTGCAATTACATCCTGACGCGCATGGAGCAGGAGAAACTGTCCTTCGCCGATTGTCTGAAGGACGCGCAGCGGCTCGGCTATGCCGAAGCCGATCCGAGCTTCGACATCGAGGGCCATGACACCGCGCAGAAGCTGGCGATCCTGGCGTCGCTCGCCTTCGGCACCAAAGTCGATCAGAGCGCGATCTATGTCGAAGGCATTTCCTCGATCACGCCTGCCGATCTCACCGCCGCCGACGAGCTCGGCTATCGCGTCAAGCTCCTCGGCGTCGCGGTGAAGACGCCGAAGGGCATCGAGCAGCGCGTGCATCCGACCATGGTGCGCAAGGATTCGGCCATCGCCCAGGTGATGGGCGTCACCAACGCGGTCACCATCGACGCCGACGGCATCAATCCGCTGACGCTGGTCGGGCCCGGCGCCGGCGGCGCGGCGACCGCCTCGGCGGTGCTGTCCGACATCGGCGATATCGCCCGCGGCGTGCGCACCGCGCCGTTCGGCCGGCCGAGCGCGCAGCTGACCGCCGTGCGCAAGGCGCCGATGCAGCGCCACGAGGGCGGCTACTACATCCGCCTGCAGGCGCGCGACAAGCCCGGCACCGCGGCCACCATCGCCAAGCGGCTTGCCGAGCAGAAGATTTCGCTGGAATCGATCGTGCAGCGCCACGACCAGGCGCTTGCCGATACCGACACCAAGGGCGGTTCCGTCCCCGTTATCCTCATTACTTATGCAACAACCGAGGATGCCGTGCGCAAAGCCCTTGCGGCGGTGGGGCGCGATAGGGTGATCTCGGGCCGGCCGCAAGTGATCCGCATCGAGAAGAATTGACGACTGGCCGGGCCGAGTTTGTATTGGGGGAGTTGACGACATGGCATCGATTACGGTCCAGCCGGAACTGCTGCTGGAGCGCATTCTCACCCTCGAGATCGTGCGCGTGACCGAGCGCGCGGCGGTGTCGTCGGCGCGGCTGCGCGGGCGCGGCCAGGAGAAGGCCGCCGATCAGGCCGCCGTCGACGCCATGCGGCGCGAACTCAACAAATTGCCGATCGACGGCACGGTGGTGATCGGCGAGGGCGAGATCGACGAGGCGCCGATGCTGTTCATCGGCGAGAAGGTCGGCAACAAGCACGGCCCGAAGGTCGACATCGCCGTCGATCCGCTCGAAGGCACCACGCTGTGCGCCAAGAACATGCCGGGCGCCATCGCCACCATCGCCATGGCCGACAGCCGGCACGCTGCTGCACGCGCCCGACTGCTACATGGACAAGATCGCCATCGGCCCCGGCTATCCGAAAGGCACCATCGACCTCGACGCGCCGGCGGACGAAAACATCATCCGGCTGGCCAAAGCCAAGGGCGTCAAGCCGTCGGAAATCACCGCCATCCTGCTCGACCGGCCGCGCCACGCCGACAAGATCGCCGCGATCCGCAAGCTCGGCGCCGCGGTCAGCCTGATCAGCGACGGCGACGTCGCCGGCGTGATTCATTGCGCCGATCCGAAGACCGGCATCGACATCTATCTCGGCATCGGCGGCGCGCCGGAAGGCGTGCTGGCGGCGGCGGCCTTGCGCTGCATCGGCGGGCAGATGCAGACCCGGCTGATCATCGACACCGAGGCGCTTGCGCGAGCGCACGCTTGAAGATGGGCATCAAGGACCCGAAGAAGAAATACGAGATCGAGGACATGGTCAAAGGCGACTGCCTGTTCGCCGCGACCGGCGTGACCAGCGGCGCCATGCTCGCACGGCGTCAAATTCGGCAGCGACGTGATCGAGACCGAAACCGTGGTGATGCGCTCGGCCACCGGCACCGTGCGCTGGGTGCGCGCCGACGCACCGGCAGTTGAGCAAGTTCCATTTGGGCTAGCATTCGTCGCGGGCGTTTCGCGCCGCACGTCCCTATATACCCGCCGGGCAACGGAGGTTGGCATGAAGCGCCTTTTCGCACTGGCACTTGTTTTCAGTTGGCTCGCGGCTCCGGCCGTGCGTGCCGAGGATGCGCCGTCGCCGGAGGCGCTCACGGCGGCGCAGGAATTAGCGGCGATCGTGGCCGGCGACACCATCGAGCAGATGAGCGCGGCGATGACGGCGCAGATCTGGCCGAGTATCGACCAACAGCCTCGCCGCCAAAGTCGACGCGGCGACGTTGGCCGAGTTGCGCGCCGAATTCGAGCGCTCGGTGACCGCTTTACCGGCGAAACGATGAAGGACTTCGCCGGCGATCTACGCGCGCAATTTCACCGCGCCGGAGCTGCGCGATATCGTCGCCTTCTACAAGATCGCCGACCGGCGCCAAGGCGCTGCACGACGATGCCGAAGGTGATGGGCGAGGTGATGGCGCAGTTGGGGCCGCGCGTGCAGGCGTTCCAGCAGGAGCTCAACGCCAGGCTGCTCGCCATCCTGGAGAAGCACGGCTACAAGAACTGACGGCGGCGGTCGACGACAATGGCGGCTCTGCCGGCAACGGCCTTGAATCCCTCCGAACGCTTCTTCCTCGGCGTGGAGAAATCCGCGACCGGACGCGCCTGGCGCGACCGGCTCGATGAGCGCGGGCAGGCGCGCGCGCTCGCCATTGCGCAGCGCGCCGGCGTGCCGGAATTGCTGGCGCGCGTGCTCGCCGGACGCGGCGTCGAGCCCGAGACGGTCGCCGCCTATCTCCACCCCAGCATTCGCGCGCTGATGCCCGACCCGCATGTACTCACCGACATGGAAGCGGCGTCAGCGCGGCATCGCCGCATGCCGTGATCGCACGGCGAGAGCGTGGCGATTTTCGGCGATTACGACGTTGATGGCGCGACCGCGTCGGCGCTGCTCGCCTTCTACCTGCGGCACTGCGGGCTCGATCCGATCGTGCACATTCCCGACCGCATTTTCGAAGGCTACGGGCCGAACGTCGACGCCATCCGCAGTTTCGCCGAACGCGGCGCCAAGCTGCTGGTCACCGTCGATTGCGGCACCACCAGCCACGGCCCGCTCGCGGAAGCCAAGATGCTCGGCCTCGACGCGGTCGTCATCGACCATCACCAGGCCGACGAAGAGCTGCCGCCGGCCGCGGCCATCGTCAATCCGAACCGCGCCGACGATCTTTCCGGGCTCGGACATCTCGCTGCGGTCGGCCTCGTCTTCCTCACGCTGGTCGCGCTATCCCGCGAGTTGCGCCGGCGCGATTTCTGGACCGGCACGCGGCCGGAGCCCGATCTTCTGTCGCTCCTGCATCTGGTCGCGCTCGGCACCGTCGCCGATGTGGTACCGCTCACCGGCCTCAACCGCGCTTTCGTCGCCAAGGGACTGATCGCGCTGCGCCGGCGCGACCACATCGGGTTGACCGCGCTGATGGATGCCGCGCGGCTGTCCGGGCCGCCGGAGCCGTGGCATCTCGGCTTTCTGCTCGGGCCGCGCATCAATGCCGGCGGCCGCATCGGCCGCGCCGATCTCGGCGCGCGGCTGCTGTTGGAGGAGGACCCGAGCGAAGCCGCGCGCATCGCCGCCGATCTCGACCGCTCAACCGCGAGCGTCAGCAGATCGAGCTCGCGACGGTGGCGCAAGCTGAGGCCGAGGCCATGGCCGCGCTCGGTCTGGAAGAGAAGGGCGCGGTCGTCGTCACCGCGCAGGAGGGCTGGCATCCAGGCGTGGTCGGGCTGGTGGCGGCGCGGCTGAAGGAGCGCTACGGCCGGCCGGCCTTCGCCATTGCGCTCGAACCCGGCGGCACCGGCACCGGCTCGGGCCGTTCGATCGCCGGCGTCGATCTCGGCCAGGCGGTGCGGCGCGCGGTGCGCGACGGCTTGCTGGTCAAAGGCGGCGGTCATGCCATGGCTGCCGGCGTCACGCTGAGGAAGGACGCGCTCGCCGCCTTCCGTGCCTTTCTCGAAGATACCTTGGCGGCCCCTGTCGAAGTGGCGCGGCGCGAGCGCGCGCTGTTGCTTGACGGCGCGGTGAGCGCCGGCGCGGTCAACCTGGAGTTATGCGATCTTTTGTCGCGCGCCGGGCCCTACGGCGCCGGCAATCCGGAGCCGCTGCTGGCACTGCCGGCGCATACGCTCACCTATGCCGATGCCATTGGCGAGAACCACATCCGCGCGCGTTTCAAATCGGGCGACGGCAAATTGTCAACGCCATCGCCTTCCGTGCCGCCGGACAGCCGCTCGGCCGCACGCTGCTCGACAATCGCGGCCGCGCCATGCACGCGGCGGGTAATCTCGCCATCGACCGCTGGCAGGGCGAGGAGCGCGTGCAGATGCGGCTTACCGATGTCGCTGTCCAATAAACGCGCGGCGCTCTAGAGCAGCGGCCGGCGCACTGCGCCGAAGACGATCGACAGCAGGAACAGCACCAGTACGATGAAGAAGATCACCTTCGCCATTGCGAAGGAAGCGCCGGCGATGCCGCCGAAGCCGAGCACGGCGGCGATCAAGCCGATGATCAAAAGCGTAACGACCAGATCTAACAACGCTGGCTCCCGGTTGTGTTGCCTGCCCGGATAATGTCCGCGCAAAAATTTAGTTCCCGCCTGCCCGGTGAATAGGCATCGGCGGAACCAAGCCGCCGCCTTGCAGTTGTTCGGTCGAAGCAGGATGCCTTGGGCATCCGCGATCGATGCTGGGGAGATGTGATTTCATGAGCGAAACGGCGATTGTCGGCGAAAATATCGAAGTCATCCAAACCAAAGCACGCTCGGCGTTTGCATGGAGCGTCGTTATTGCCGGGGCGCTCGCCGCCTGGGCGGTGGCGTTTATCTTCATTTCGCTGGGCAGTGGCATTGGCCTTGCGATTTCGACGCCTTATTCGGGCCCGAGCGCGACGGCGATGACCATCGGCGGCGCAATCTGGCTGGTCTTTGCCGAGACCGCGGGGTTTGCCGTCGGCGGCTATCTGGCGGCGCGCTTGCGCATCCGCGACCATGTCCCGGGGCCGGAAACCAAATTCCGCGACGCGGCGCACGGCTTCATGACCTGGGTGGTCGGCGTCGCGCTGATGAGCGCGCTGGTGCTCGCGCTCGGCGTCTTGTCCACGCATGCCGGCGCGCCAGGTGCGGAAGCCACGGACGCGGCGCGAACAGCCGCGGCCTACGCCTCATTCTGGTCGTTCATGGCGCTGTTGTTCGGCGCGGTGGCGGCGACGCTTGCCGGCATGCTCGGCGGCGTACTGCGCGACGAAGCCTGATTGACGTTTCAGCGCGTCTTAATGCGGGAGCAGCCGGCCATTGGCCGGCTGTTTTCGTTTTGACGCGCCGACGCTTCCGCTCTATTCGAAGAGGATGCCGCGCCGGACTAAGGGGAGGATGCAATGATAAAACGCTTCGCAATCTTCGCCGCCTGCTTGCTCATTTCCGCGATCGCCGCGCCTACTGCGCGCGCGGAATGGCCGGATCGCCCGATCCGCTTCATCGTCGGATTCGGGCCGGGCGGTGCCAACGACCTGATCGCCCGCTTTACCGCCGAAGGCGTCGGCAAGTATTTGCACCAGACCGTGGTGGTGGAAAATCGTCCCGGCGCCGGCGCGGTGATCGGCACCGCCTATGTCGCTCACTCGGCGCCGGACGGCTACACGTTTCTCGTCGGCGCGGCGAGCACCATCACCAACAGCCTGCTGCTGAAGGACCTGCCGTATAAAGACGAAGACCTGGTGCCGGTCGGCATGATCGCGGTCGCGCCCTCGACCATCATCGTCAATCCGAGCGTGCCGGCGAGCAACATGAAGGAATTCATCGCCTGGGCCAAAGCGCAGAACGGCAAGGCGACCTGGTCGACCGCCGGCAACGGCTCAACGCCGGAATTCGTCGCCGAGATGATCAAGGAGGCGGCCGGCGTCAACTTCACCATGGTGCCCTACCGCAGCGGCGGCGACTCGGTGAACGCGGTGCTCGGCAACAACGTGTCGGCGACCTCGGAGGCGAGCATCGTCGTGATGCCGAAGATCAAGGCCGGACTGCTGAAGGCGATCGCGACCACCTACACCAAGCGCATCAGCATCTATCCGTCGATCTCGACGACGGCCGAGCAGGGCTATCCGACCGTGCAGATCGGTCATTGGGCGGGCTTGTATGCGCCGAAGGGCACGTCGGAGGCGGTGATCGAGCGCATGAACGCGGCGCTGCAGGCGGCGCTCAAGAGCGACGACGTGAAGGACAAATTGATCAAGACCGGCATCGAGCCGGCCGGCGGCTCGGTCGCGGATTTCGTCGCTTTCACAAAAACGGAACGCCAGCGCCTGAGCGAGCTCGCGGCCAAGATCAAGGTGACCAAAGAGAAGTGACGATACGCGTCAGTCGTTCGCCAGCGCCGCGGCAATCTCGTCGGCACGCGCGAGCTTTTCGGCGCCGAGCAGCAAGTTGACGACGGCGTCGGCTTTCGCGGCACTGACTGCATGAGTTGCGAGGCTCTTGAACTTGCCGCACGATGTCAGCCTCCGAGGCAAAGCTCTGTCTCGCTGCCGCGCGGCACCTCAACGGTCTGCTCGAGCTTGGCGCCATTGTTGAGCCGCACCTCGACCCGCACCATGTGGCGGTAGTTCGAACCGCGCGCGGTGATCGCGGGGTCCTCCAGCACGCTGACCTTTTTCGACAACGCGATGCGGCGTTCGTCGTCGACCACCGCGTCGGTGAACTGATCGACGAACACGTCGCCTTCGAGCAGCAGCGTCGCGACGCAGAACGGCAGGTTCAATTGCGCCGAAGTGAGGCCCTGCGGCGTGTAGGGCCAGCCGACGTGCTCGACCGTCACCTGCGAGCCATGCACCACGATGGATCTCGATATCGCCGGGCCGAACGGCGTCTTTGTCCTGCAGCATGCGGATGGCGTCGAGCGTGGTGTGGTTGCTGCCGACGCAGGAATAGAATTTCAACGAAATGCGCAGCGTCTCCCACGTGCCGGCCGAGCTCCCATGACAGCTCATCGAGATTGAAACGGTCGCGCGAGCGCGAGAAGGTCGTGCAAAAACCGCCATAGGGCGATTCGAACACGTCGACGATGCCGGTGAAACCGGCCTCCGCGAGCAGCGCGCCGTAAAGCCCGCTCTGCGCCGCGCGGCCGGCATGCATGCGCTTGACCATCGCGCCGTATTGCGCCGCCATCAGCCCGGCGGATTGCGTGCCGGCAATGCCGAGCGCGTGCACGGCCTGCTCGGCGGAAAGCTGCAAGGCGCGCGCCGCGCCGGCCGCCGCCGAAAACACCCCGACGGTCGCGCCGGAGTGCCAGCCTTGGCCGATATGCTGCGGGCCCATGCATTTGCCGACGCGCGGGCCGATCTCGTAGCCGGCGACCGCCGCGCGCAGGAAGTCGCGCCCGCTCATGCCGGGCCGCAATTCGGTGATGGCGACAGCGGCGGCAGCGTGACCGCGCCGACATGCAGCACGCCCTGGCGATGCACGTCGTCGAGCTCGAAGCTCTGGATCAGCGTGCCGTTGGCGAGCGCGGCATGCGGCGCCGACAGAAGTTCCGCCGTGCCCCAGACGCGGCAGGCTTTGGTCGTGTCGAGACTTGCCGAGCGTCGTCGCGCAGGATGCGGCTCCATTCGAGATCGACTGCCGTAGAGCGCGCAGCCGAGCGAATCGAGCATCAAGCAGCTTGATGCGCGCGACGACCTCGGGCGGGATATCCTCGTAGCGCAGCCCCGAGACGAACTGCGCGATGGCGCTGGTGTGCGGGTTGTTGCTCGAACCTGACATGGTTGAATTTCCGACGATGACCATCAGGTCACGAGTATTTCTTTTCCAGCGCGTCGAAGCGCGGCTTCTGACACCAGGCGCTGGCGCTCCTCGAAGCCGGCGAGCTCGTCCGGCAACTGCCGTCGAGCGAGCCGCGCGCCTTCAAATGGCCGAGCACCTTCTGCATGCCGGCGATGGAGGCCTGCAGCGCGGCGTTGGCGTAAAGCACCATGGCGAAGCCCATTTTCTCCAGCTCGCCGAGCGCGATCATCGGCGTCAGCCCGCCGGCGACGATGTTGATGAATTGCGGAACGGCCAGCCGCTTGGGAATTGCGGCGATCTGGTCTTTGCTGCGCGGCGCCTCGACGAAGGTCATGTCGGCGCCGGCCTCGATATAGGCGGCGGCGCGCTCCATGGCGTCGTCGAAGCCATTGACGGCGATCGCGTCGGTGCGCGCGATGATGACCAGATCGGGATCGTCGCGCGCATCGACCGCGGCGTGGATCTTCTGCACCATCTCCGCGCGCGCGATCACGCTCTTGCCGGAAAAATGGCCGCACTTCTTCGGAAAATCCTGGTCCTCGAGCTGGATGGCGTTGGCGCCCGCGCGCTCGAGCACCTGGATGGTGCGCGCGACGTTGATCGGATTGCCGAAACCGGTGTCGGCATCGACGATCAACGGCAGCGCGACCGCCTCGCGCATGGCGCCGACGTGGGTGGCGAGTTCGGTGAGCGTGATCAGGCCGATATCCGGCATGCCGAGAAAGGTATTGGTGACGCCGGCGCCGGTGACATAGATCGCGGCAAAGCCGATATCCTCGATGACGCGCGCGGCGAGCGCATTGGCGGCGCCGGGCAAAACACGGCTTTGCGCGCGCGCAACATATCGCGCAGGCGTCGATTGCAGCTGTCCTTCATTCGCGGTTCGTCCTTGCGAGGCGACCGCGGTGTTTTGGAGTGTTTTGCTCTGCCGTGCAACAGGGGCGGCAGGCGCCCGCAATGCGAGACGGCGCCATCAACAATCGGCGCAAATGCACGATTTATTTGCTCATCGGTTTCGCCTCCGGATCGACATAGAATTCGTTGCAGAGGGCTATCGGTTCGAAGAATGCAACCTTAGATTTTATAGGTGAGCGGTTCGTAAATGTCGGCAACGACAAAGGGGATATTTTCGGACCAAATTTTGCTTATGCATCATCACGCAGGACGCAAAATGCTTTTTCACATGAGGCCTGTTGCGGCGGCTTGCGCGTCCGGCACCACGTCGTGGTCGTAGAGTGTTTTGCGGAATTCGGCGTGCGCGGCGAGCTCGGCGTCGCGCAAATCGAGGTCGGAATAGGCCGAATCGTAGCGCAAGCCGTTCTGGCGCGCGCCACGCTGTACGTCGGCCACGCGCTCGCGGCGTAGCCGCTCATAGGCGAGGAGGGCGGCGGGCGCGCTGGCCCGGTCAACGCGGGCGAGGATGGTCGCCAGCGCCATGCCGTCTTCGATCGATTGGTTTGCGCCCTGGCCGAGATGCGGCAGCATCGGATGCGCGGCGTCGCCGAGCAGGCTCAGCCGCCCCTTGGTCCAGGTCGGCAGCGGCTCGCGGTCGTAGAGCGCCCAGCGAAAGGTTTTGTCGACCCGTTGCAACAGGCGTTCGATGCGCGGCTCCCAGCCGGAGAATTCGCGGCGCAGCACACCGGGATCGCCCGGCGCCGACCATGATTCTTTCATTTCCTCGTCGGCCGGCACGAAGCCGACGTAATTGATCATCTTGCCGGCCCGCACCGGAAAGGTGAGGAAGTGCTTGCCGGTGCCGAGCCACATCAGCCAGCGGTCGGCCGGCCAATCGGGGATGCGCTCGTGCGCGACCACGCCGCGGTAGGCGATCGTGCCATGGAACACCGGCGGCGACGGCGGAAACACGTAAGGGCGCAGGTCGGAATGGATGCCGTCGGCGCCGATCACGACGTCGGCTTCTGCGGTCGCGGCGTTGGCGAAAGAGACGCGGGCAACGTCGCCGACTGTTCGAAGCCGGTCGCGCGATGACCCGTATGCACCGCGCCCACGGGCAGCGCCCTGGCGAGGAAATTGACAAAGTCGGCGCGATGCATGCCGAAGGTGGCATTCCAGCCGGAGGAGTCGGTCACTTGTACCGGCGCGATCGGCGCGCCGTCGTGGCGGAAATAATGCGAGCCGGGGCCGACGCGGGCGCCCCATTTTTCCACTGCGGGCCCAAGCCCGACGCGCTGCAAATGGCGCACGCTGTTGGGGGTGAGGAACACGCCGGCGCCGACATCGCCGAGGGTGGGCGCCTGTTCATAGACCGATACGGCTAGGCCGTGCGCGATCAGCGCGTTGGCGGCGAACAAGCCGCCGATCCCGCCGCCGACGATCGCTACTTTGGGCCGCGCCGCCACCATCGCTCACCTTTTGCACCGGCTTTGTCGGCACTGTTGTATCCGCACTGGGACTGTCGCAGTCTTGTCCGCAGAACGGGCGCGACGCAAGCGCCGGGACATCAGGGAGGCGTTCATGCGCGCTGCGTTGGCGAAAGGGTGCTTCGTTGCCGGTCGGCTGGCAATCGGTGTCGCGGCAGCGCTGACGATATCGGGCGGGACCGCGCAAGCGGCAGGTTATCCTGACCATCCGGTCAAGATCGTGGTGCCGTTTCCCGCCGGGGGAACGGCCGACGCCGTGCCGCGCATCGTCGGCGAATGGCTGTCGCGCAAATGGGGTCAGCCGGTGGTGATCGAGAACAACGCCGGCGCGGGCGGCAACATCGGCGCCGAGCTCGTCTACAAATCCGCGGCCGACGGCTACACGCTGTTGTCGGCGCCGCCGCCGCCGCTGGTGGTGAACCAGAACCTGTATCCGAATCTCGGCTTCGATCCCGGCAAGTTCGAACCGATCATCGTCATGGCGCAGGTGCCGAATGCGCTACTGGTCAATCCGGACAAGATCAAGGCCAAATCGCTTGATGAGTTTGTCGATTATCTCAAGCAGCACCCGGACACGGTCACGGCGGCGACCCAAGGCAATGGCACGACATCGCATCTCACCACCGAACTGTTCAATCTGAAGGCCGGGGTGAAACTGCGGCCGGTGCCTTACCGCGGTTCGGCGCCGGCGCTGCAGGACCTGCTCGCCGGCAATGTCGACATGATGTTCGACAATCTCGGCGTCTCGCTGGCCTTGGTGACGGCCGGCAAGCTACGGCTTCTCGCGGTCGCTTCGGCGCAGCGGATGGGCTCGCTGCCGGACGTGCCGGCGCTGACCGAAAAATTGCCCCGTTTTGAATCGGTTGCCTGGTACGCGATTGTCGCGCCGCCGCAGACGCCGAAGGCGATCGTCGAAAAGATCAACGCCGACGTGAACGAAGCGCTGCGCGACGCGTCCGTGCGCGAGCGGCTGCAGAAATTATCGGCTGAAATCTACGGCGGCTCGGTCGGCAGGACGACGACCTATATGCACGAAGAGGTCGACCGCTGGAACGGCGTGATCAAAGCGGCGCACATCAAGCTGAAGTAGGAGGGCGGCGTTCAGGGCAAATCGAAAACGGAAAAGACGCCGTAGTGATCGGAGGCGAGTGCCTTTGCGTCATTGAAGACGACGGCGACTTCCTGCAGGCAGACAATTTCGGGGCGCAGCGTCTTGAGACGAGCCTCCAGCGCGGCCATACGCGGCGCCAGCGGCTCACTAATATTCCACAGGTTGAGAGTGAGCACGGTCAATTGCATGTCGCCCCGATCCAATTGATGCTTCGGCCAACTTGTCAAGCCGCGAGCCGGATGGGACAATTCCCCGCGCCCCTCGAGCAATCAAAACACGTCCGGCGCAAGAGGAGGATGCCGATCATGCGGTTCGTCAAACACGCCGTCGTTGCGCTGCTCTCAGTCGGCACGCTGGGCACCGGGACGCTGCGCGCGCAGCCATATCCCGCGCGCGACATCACGTTCATCGTCGCTTTCGCGCCGGGCGGCGTCGCCGATACTCTTGCGCGCCTCGTCGGCAAGGGGCTGGGCGAAAAGCTCGGGCGCACGGTCGTGGTCGAAAACCGCGGTGGCGCCGGCGGCAATATCGCCGCCGCGTCCGTCGCGCGCGCGGCGCCGGACGGCTACGCGCTGCTGGTCACCACAACCGCGGTGGCGATCAACGAGACGCTGCGTCCGAACAAGGGTTTTGCCGCGAGCGATCTCAAGCCGGTCGCCATCGTCGCGTCGTCGCCGGAAGCCTTCGTCACCGGCCCGAACAATCCGGCCGCCAGCCTCGCCGATTTCCTCAAAAACGCAAAAGGCAAGAGCATCACCTTCGCCTCGGCCGGCGTCGGCAGCGGCTCGCATATCGCGGCCGAATATTTCTTCAAGGAGATCGCCAAGATCAACGCCGTGCACGTGCCGTTCCAGGGCGGCGCGCCGGCGATCGCCGCGACCATTGGCAACCAGGTCGATGTGATGGCGACGACGCTCGGCGGCGGCGCCGCGGCGCAGATCGCGAGCGGCAAGCTCAGGGGCCTCGGCGTCGCCAGCGACAAGCGCGTGGCGGTAACGCCCAACGTGCCCACCTATGGCGAGGCGGGCCACCCGTTCGAGGCATCGTCCTGGGTCGGTATCTTCGCACCGGCCGGCACCAGCGCGGACATCGTCGCCAAGCTCAACGCAACCATCGAAGAGGTCATGAAAGACAAGGCGCTGCGCGACAAACTGACGTCGATTGGTTTTGATCCGATCGAGGGCTCGCAGGCGCAGGCTGATACCTTTTTCAAGGCCGAGGTCGCAATGTGGGGCAAAATGGTCTCGACACTCAATCTGTCGATCAAATAACGCGGCCGCGTTATTGCGTGGGTTGCCAGATACAAAGCCGAACATAAAAGAGCGGCTGTTTATCAATTTAGATTAAGGTGCTTATTCGGTCAGGATTAAAGGTTTTTCTCTACCACCTATAAACCGATTTAAGCTCGCCGGAGCGCCGAAGGAAACCGCGCATCGCAGCAGCTTCAAGCCAGTGGCGGTCCCAAGAACTAGGATTGCATCATGAAGACGATCATTGCCCCGACGAAAACTGAACTCTTCTTCGAAGAGAACGACATCATCGTCTCCAAGACCGACGTCAATGGGCGCATCACCTACGCCAATCAATCGTTTTGCCACATGGCCGGCCATAGCGAAGCCGAATTGCTCGGGCAGCCGCATAGCATCATCCGTCACCCCGACATGCCGCGCGCCGTGCTCAAGTTGTTATGGGACACGGTCCTGGATCGCCGCGAGATCTTCGCCTACATCAAGAACATGTCGATGAACGGTGATTTTTACTGGGTGTTCGCACATGTCACGCCGTCCTTCGACGCCAAGGGCAACGTGATCGGCTTTCATTCGAGCCGCCGCGTGCCCGACAGCAACGTGCTGACGAAGACCATCATCCCGCTTTAAGCGGATATCTTGCGCGAGGAGAAGCGGCATCAGAACTGGCAGCAGGAATTGGCGGCGGCTTCGATCAATTTCCTGAAGTCGAGGAGCACGACCTATGACGCGCTTATCTTTTCGCTTTAAGGCGCCGCGGGCAGGAAATCGCCGCGACCGCCAAGATGCTGGAACAGCAGGCCGGCGACATGGACGGATGCATCGCCATCTTCAAGATCGGCGCGGCCGAACCGCCGCGTCAGACGAATGCGCCCGAGCCGGGGCTGCATCGAGAACACGCCGTTGCCGCGCGGAAAGAACCAGCGCTGCGACCGCTCTCAAACACGACTCGGACAGGGCGGAGTTCTAGAACTTAGACGCGTGCAAGTCGCCGCAGGTCAGCGGCGGCGCTGCTTTTTGCAGAACACGTCGTAGATTGCGCCGATGATGGTGCGCGCTTCGTCGCTGGCGAGGCTGTAATAGATGACCTTGCCATCGCGCCGTGTCGAGACGAGGCCGTCCGCGCGCAGCCGCGCCAGCTGCTGCGATACCGTCGGCTGGCGCAGCTTGAGCTCCTGCTCAAGTTCGCTCACCGACTTCTCGCCCTGGGCGAGAATGCACAAGATGATCAGCCGGCTTTCATGCGCCAGCGCCTTCATAAATTCGCTGGCGCGCTTGGCGTTGTCGACCATGCGGTCGAGGTCGTGCGGGGAGCCGCGGGACTCTTGTCGTTGCAATTCCATTGGTGCACCAATGTTGGCGTCCGACGCGGTGCGACTAGAGACGATCAGTCGTCCGCGTGCAATGTTTTTCCGATCAGCAGCGCGTGTTCGTCACCCGCTTTGGCCGCGTCCAACTTTTTCACCAGCGCGCCGAGCAGGCCCCAGAAGAATTCGTCGCCTGGATAACCGCGAATGCGCCCGATTTCGCGGCCCCGGTCGACCAGCACGAAGACCGGCGTCAGCCGTTCGACGTCGACGAACGCCAGGTCCGGCGGTATCGGCCGCGCAGTATCGACGCGGCGCAGCGGTGTGCGCAAGCCTTCATCGGTTTTGCCGTAGATCGGCGCGATGTCGCGCTCGAACGCTTCGCACCAGGCGCAGCCGGCGCGCTCGAACATCACAAGCTCGGCGGCGCGCGTGTTGACGGCGCCCAAAGCAAAATAAATGACGCCGAGCAGCATCAATCGAGAAAGACATTCTTGTATGCGATGAAAGTGCGCCAAATTCATTCTCATGCGCCAAAATACCAGTTTCGGATGGCGTCGAAATATATCACAAAAATAGAATATGTCGATACTGACGGTGTCAGCCGTAGCGGAAGGCCAGCAGGTTATCGAACGAGCGCAGTTCGATCAGCACGCGATGCAGCAGGTCGCCGTCGCGGGTGGCGATCGCTTTCGGAATCAGCGTCAGGCTCGCCTTGGCGCCATCGACCAGGCGGCGGAACTCCGGCGCTTGGCGCACGGCATCGCCCGCCATGCCGTCGCAGCGGTCGAGCAGGGCGCCATAGGCTGCGGCCTTGCCGGCGACGCCATCGCGAATTTCGGCTTTGGTCCAGTCAAGCGCGCGGTCGTTATAGATCATCAACGCGTCCATAGCGGTATTGGCGTCACGGATGCAGTCGGCCAGCACGGCGACGCCGGCGCTTTTGCGCAAGCCGTAGAGGTCGCCGCGGATCGCCTCGAGCGAGTCCCGCGCCGCGTCGGGGTGACCGGTTTTGAGCATCATGTCGGTGGTGATCAGGCGGACCGCGATGTCTGTCATGGCACCGACGTAGTGCGGATTGTTGTCGAAGACGCGCGGCCGCTTTCCGGCGAGCTTTTGCTGCAGCGCGCTCCAGGCTTCGCGCAGGCGGTCGAGTTCGACCCAGGCGAGATCGACATTGCCGGTGCGCAGATAGCCGATGGCGACCCGGTTATGGCTCTCGGCCGTCTCCACCCCGGCGTTGAAATCGGCGAGATCGTCGGCCATCGCCATCGCGCTCCCCGTCTGCAGGGTGGCGGCGAGGATTGCGATGCGTGCAAGGTAGGCCAGCATGGCGTTCGACGAAAGTTGCGGCGGGAATATATGGTAGCATGAATATACGCCCCTGAGTGGGGCGGCGAGGGCGGCCTGTGATGGTGGTATACGGCGAATGAGTATGACACTGACCCGGCGGAACCTGTTGCTTGGCGCGGTGTCGCTCGGCGCCCTCGGCGCAGGCAGCGCGCGCGGCGCGCCGGTCCTGACCGACGACGGGCTCTACAAGGAGCCGTGGTTCCTGGAGAGCTTTCTCGAACTCGCCGACGATCTGGAGACTGCGCGCAAGGCCAGGAAGCGCTTCGCCATCATGTGGGAGCTCAAGGGCTGCCCCTACTGCAAGGAAACGCATTTGGTCAATTTCGCGCAGGCCTCCATCGCCGACTACGTCAAGGCGAATTTCGAGGTGCTGCAACTCAACATCATCGGCTCGCGTAAGGTGACCGATTTCGACGGCGAGGAACTGTCGGAAAAGGCGCTGGCGCAGAAATATGGAGTGCGCTTCACGCCAACCTTCCAGTTTTTCCCCGAACAATCCGCGCCGCTGAAGGCGCTGGAACCCGGCAAGCGCGAAGTGTCGCGACTCGCCGGCTATATGCGGCCCGGCGATTTTCTCGCCATGTTCCGCTACGTCCGCGAAAAAGCATACGAGAGCAAGAGCTTCCGCGATTACATCAAGGCGCTGCCGGGTTGATCCGCGCGCCCTGGGGGCCGCGGAAAGATATTCTTTTTTGTGAATATGATTTGAAACCGGCGGCGGTCGCCGCTATGGTCGCCGCCGGGCGGGGCCCTCACGGGCCGCCCCAAAACGAGACGTAAGGGAGGATTGACCGATGCGACACCTATCCCGTCGCGCCACACTGATGCTTGGTGCCGGCGGCGCGGCGCTCACCGTCTTTGGCTGGAACGGCCGCGCACAGGCCGACGCCAAGGCGGCGGCGGAGCAGATCGCCAAATTCACCGGCGGCAAGACGGCCGAAAAGGGCAAGATTTCGATCGAACTGCCCGAGATCGCCGAGAACGGCAACACCGTGCCTCTGTCGGTCGCGGTCGACGCACCGATAACCGCCGACAATTACGTCAGCGAGGTGATGGTGGTAGCCGAGGGCAATCCTAACCCGGGCGTCGCCACGTTCCACTTTTCGCCGACGTCGGGCAAGGCGGAAGCCTCGACCCGCATCCGGCTCGCCGCCACGCAGAACATCGTAGTAGTCGCCAAGACCAGCAAAGGCGAGTTCTACACCGGCCAGAAGCTGGTCAAAGTCACCATCGGCGGCTGCGGCGGCTGACGCAACAACAAAAAATCGGGAGACGAACATGACGGACAAGCCGCGGCTGAAATTGCCCAAGGAAGCCAAGAAGGGCGAAGTGATCGAGATCAAGACGCTGATGCCGCACATTATGGAGTTGGGTCAGCGCAAGGACAAAGACGGCAAGGTGATCCCGCGCAAGATCATCAACAAGTTCGTGGCCGAGTTCAACGGTAAGCCGGTGTTCAGCGCCAACCTCGAGCCGGCGATCGCGGCGAACCCGTATATGCAGTTCTATGCCAAGGTGGAGGAGAGCGGCACGTTCAAGTTCACCTGGACCGACGACGACGGCACGGTCACCACCGCGGAAGAAAAAATCACCGTGGGCTGACATTCGTTTCGCGTCAACGCGGAACGGGATAACGATAACAATTCGTTCCGGGAGGAACCTATGACCCGTGGAGGGATTCTGGCGAGCGCCGCCGCCGCTGCGATCGCGGCCGGCGTGTTTGGCCTGACGGCCGACGCCCAGGCGCAGGCAACAGGCAAGCAAGCGCCGCTCGAGCTCAAGGGCGTGGCCTCGGTGCAGCCGTGGAAGCGCTATCCCGGCTGGCCCGCGCGCGACGAATTGAAATGGAGCACGCTGGCGAAAGTGTCGTCGCCGCCGGCTCCGAAAGAGGCGCGCAAACTCGCCGGCCCGATTGCCGGCGATGCCGAGAAAGGCGCCAAGCTGGTGGCCGACCGCAACCGCGGTGGTTCGTGCCTTGCCTGCCACGTCATGGGGCAGGCCGGTAACGCCGATCAGCCGGGCAATGTCGGCCCCGATCTGTCGGAGATCGGCAATGCGGGCCTCTCCGACGAGCAGTTGTTCAACTTCATCTACGACGCGCGCGTCTACAACGCCGACACGGTGATGCCGCCTTGGGGCAGCCACGGCGTGTTCACCGACGCCGAAATCAACGACATGGTCGCCTTCCTCAAGACATTGAAGAAACCGGCCGTGTTCAAGGTCGAAGTCGACAATCCGGAGCGGCGCGGCACTCCGGTCGAGAAACGCGACAATCTCGACGCGTTGGAAAACCCCGGCATGTGGGCGCTGGATAGAGCCGCGGTGCTGTGGAGGACGCGCGGGCCTACGGGCTTTGCCTGTGGCACCTGCCACAACGATCCCAAGACTGCGTTCAAGGCGTGGACGGCGTCGATGCCGAAATGGGAGCCGCGCCTGAACAAGGTGCTGGGCATCGAGGAGTTCGTCACCCGCCACGCCAAGGCGACGACCGGCGCGAGCTATCTGATGGAGACCGAGCAAAATCGCGATCTCTCCATCTATTTGCACAATCTCGCCAACGGCGCTCCGATCAATGTCGATACCAGCAGCCCGGAAGCCAAGGCGGCAATCGAGCGCGGGGCGGAGCTTGCCAACCGCAAGATCGGCGAATTGAATTTCGCTTGCACCGACTGCCACGGCAAGGTCGCCAATCACTGGATCCGCGGGCAATGGCTGGGCGCGCCGAAGGGGCAGTACGATCATTTCCCGACTTGGCGTACCAGCCTGCAGACGGTCTGGGATATCCGCCAACGCTTCCAGTGGTGTCAGGTCAACATCCGCGCCGACGAACTGCCGCCGGACGCAAAGGAATACGGCGATCTGGAGCTCTACCTGGCCTCGCTCAACAACGGGCTGAAGCTGAGCGTGCCGGGTATCAGGCACTGAGCTGACGCGATGATCACGCGCCGCGAAATTCTCCAAGTCGGCGCCGCCACCGCGGCGCTGACCCTCGGCGGTGGCTTCACGCGCGCCATGGCGCAGCAGACGCTGAGCGAAGCCGAATTGCTCAAGTTCGACGCGCTCGGCAACGTCACGCTGCTGCATGTCGCCGATATCCACGGCCAGTTGGTGCCGGTTTATTTCCGCGAGCCGTCGATCAATCTTGGCGTCGGCGAGGCGAAAGGCCAGCCGCCGCATTTGACCGGCGCGGACTTCCTCAAGCGCTTCGGCATTCCGGCGAAGTCCGCCGCGGCCTATGCGCTGACGTCGGAGAATTTCACGGCGCTGGCCAAGAGCTACGGCCGCATCGGCGGGCTCGACCGGCTCGCGACCGTGGTCAAGCGCGTGCGCGCCGAGCGCGGCGACAAGGTGCTTTTCCTCGACGGCGGCGACACCTGGCAGGGCTCGATGGGCGCCAATGCCAGCAAAGGCCAGGACATGGTCGATTGCATGGCGCTGTTGAAGCCCGACGCCATGACCGGCCATTGGGAATTCACCTATGGCGAGGCCCGCGTCACCGAGTTGATCAAAGACCTGGGTTTCCCGTTCCTCGCGCTCAACATTCGCGACACCGAATGGAACGAGGCGGTGTTCGAGCCGATGAAGATGTTCGAGAAGGGCGGTGTGAAGATCGCCGTGCTCGGCCAAGCATTCCCCTATACGCCGGTCGCTAATCCGCGCTGGATGATCCCGAAATGGTCGTTCGGCATCCGCGAGGAGGAGGTGCGCGCCCAGGTCGACAAGGCGCGCAAGAGCGGCGCGCAGCTCGTCGTGCTGCTCTCGCACAACGGCTTCGACGTCGACCGCAAGCTCGCCGCGCGCGTGCCCGGCATCGACGTGATCCTGACAAGTCATACGCACGACGCCGTCCCCGAAGCCATCAAGGTCGGCAACACGCTGCTGATCGCCTCCGGCAGCCACGGCAAGTTCGTATCGCGGCTCGATCTCGATGTGCAGAACGGCGCTGTGAAGGGTTTCCGCTACAAGCTGATTCCGCTGTTCGCCGATGCCATCAAGCCCGATGCCGAGATGACCGCCGCGGTGACGAAAGCGCGCGCGCCTTACGCCAAAGACTTGGCGCGCGTGGTGGGGCAGGCGGACTCGCTGCTGTACCGGCGCGGCAATTTCAACGGCACCTTCGACGACATGATCTGCGCGGCGCTATTGAAGGAGCGCGATGCCGAAATCGCGCTGTCGCCCGGCTTCCGCTGGGGCACCAGCGTGTTGCCCGGCCAGCCGATCACGGTGGAGGACATCCACAACGCCACAGCGATTACCTATCCGCAGGTCTACCGCATGAGCATGAGCGGCCAGCGGCTCAAGGAGGTGCTGGAGGACGTCGCCGACAACCTTTTCAACCCCGACCCCTACTACCAGCAGGGCGGCGACATGGTGCGCTGCGGCGCGCTTGGCTACAGCATCGACGTGTCGAAGCCGATCGGCAGCCGCATTTCGGCGATGACGCACCTGAAATCGGGCCAACCGATCGAGCCGAACAAAGGTTACACCGTGGCCGGCTGGGCCAGCGTCAACGAGGGGACGCAAGGTCCGCCGGTTTGGGAACTCGTGGAACGCTATGTGGCGGCGGAGAAATCCGTACGCATTGCGCCGAACAGCAGCGTGAAAATTTCCGGGGTCTGAATGGATTTGGCTATTACATTCATAAAATAGAATGTGATAGAAGTCCCTCGGACAGGGATCCGCTGGGAGCTGCCAATGACAGAACCGACCGATACGACCACCCGCCGCCGATTCTTGGCCGGCGCCGCCGGCTTCGTTGCGGCAGGCGCGGGGGCGCGCGCAGCGCTCGCCGACAATCCCAAGAACCTGCCGCCCAATGTGCCCGATTGGACGCGCAGCCTCGGCGCCGGCGTCGGCGCCAAGCCCTACGGCGTGCCGTCGAAATACGAAAAGGACGCGATCCGCCGCGCCGTGCCCTGGCTCACCGCGACGCCGGAATCCTCGGTTGCCTTCACGCCGCTGCACGCGCTCGACGGCATCATCACACCGAACGGTCTGTGCTTCGAGCGCCATCACGGCGGTCTCGCCGAGATCGATCCGCACGACTACCGGCTAATCATCCATGGCCTGGTCGACAAGCCGCTGATCTTCACGCTCGACGACATCAAGCGGCTGCCGCGCGTCAACAAGATCTATTTCCTCGAATGCGCCGCCAATTCCGGCATGGAATGGCGCGGCGCCCAGCTCAATGGCTGCCAATACACCCACGGCATGATCCATTGCGTACAATACACCGGCGTGCCGCTCAAGCTGCTGTTGGACCAGGCAGGCCTCAAGCCGAATGCGAAATGGATCCTGGCCGAAGGCGGCGACGCCGCGGCGATGGATCGCTCGATTCCGCTCGACAAGGCACTCGACGATTGCCTCGTCGCCTACCGCATGAATGGCGAGATGCTGCGTCCGGAGCAGGGCTATCCGGTGCGTCTCGTCGTACCGGGTTGGCAGGGCAATGTCTGGGTGAAGTGGCTGCGCCGCATCAAGGTTGGCGACCAGCCCTGGTACACACGCGAGGAGACCTCGAAATACACCGATCTCCTGGCCGGCGGCCGGGCGCGCAAGTTCACCTATGTGATGGACGCCAAATCGGTGATCACCTCGCCCTCGCCGCAGGCGCCGATGCTGGGCAAGGGCTCCACGGTGATCTCGGGCCTTGCCTGGTCGGGGCGCGGCAAGGTTGCCCGGGTCGACGTCTCGCTCGATGGCGGCCGCAACTGGCGCACCGCGCGTATCGACGGGCCGCCGTTCGACAAGGCCTGCGTTCGCTTCTACGCCGAGATCGAATGGAACGGCGAGCCGCTGCTGCTGCAGTCGCGCGCTATGGACGAGACGGGCTACGTGCAGCCGACCAAGGATGACCTGCGCAAGATCCGCGGCGTCAATTCGATCTACCACAACAACGGCATTCAGACCTGGTCGGTCAAAGCCAACGGGGAGGTCGAGAATGTCGAAGTCGGTTAGCCTCGCCGCCTTGTTGCTGTTGGCGCTCGGCCTGCCGGCGCTGGCGCAGAACAAAGCGCACAATTACGGTGTCGGCCATGCCGCTACGCCCGCCGAAATCGCCGGCTGGAATATTGACGTGCGCCCGGACGGCGAGGGTGCGCCTCCCGGCCACGGCTCGGTGAAGGAGGGCGAAAAAGTCTACATGGACAAATGCGCCGCCTGCCACGGCGAGTTCGGCGAAAGCGCTGGGCGCTGGCCGGCGCTGGCGCAGGGCAAGGGCACGCTCGCCTCGCACGATCCGGTGAAGACGGTCGGCTCGTATTTCCCGTATCTGTCGAGCGTGTTCGACTATATCCGCCGCGCCATGCCGTTCGGCGACGCGGAGTTGCTTTCGAACGAAGACCTCTATGCGGTCACCGCCTATGTGCTCAACCTGAATGATATCGTCGACGACAAGTTCGTGCTGTCGAAGGAGACCTGGGCGCAGGTCAAGATGCCCAACGCCAACGGCTTCTACGACGACGACCGCGACAAGGCCGAGAAGGCGTTCTGGAACAAGAACCCTTGCATGACGGATTGCCGGCCGCCGGTGAAGATCACGGAGCATGCGCAGGCGATCGACGTGACGCCGGACGACAAGGGCAAGAAGGCCGGGGTGGAGTAACGCGTCAATCCGGGACCGGCCCAAGGGCCGGACCCGGAATGACAAGGATAGATATTTCGCCTATGACTTCCGGCCACCATTTCGCCGGGACCCTTCATGGCCAAGCTCAATCTTTCCATCGCCGTCCGCGACTATGACCGCACGCGCCCGCTATCCGATGGGCTGGTGCAGGTCGACGGCGTCGACCCGGTCTTCATGGCGCTCGACCCAGAGGAAATCTTCTTCCGCGCGTTTCGCCATGCCGAATTCGACATCTGCGAGTTGTCGCTATCGAGCTTCACCGTGAAGACCGCGCAGGGGACGTGCCCCTATGTCGGCGTGCCGGCCTTCGTCTCGCGCGCCTTCCGCCATACCTCGATCTATGTGCGCACCGACCGCATCAAGAAGCCGGCCGACCTCAAAGGCAAGAAGATCGGCGTGCCGGAATATCAACTAACCGCCAATGTCTGGGCGCGCGCGATCCTGGAAGACGATCACGGCGTCAAGCCGTCCGATATCCACTGGATTCGTGGCGGGCTGGAAGAAGCGGGCCGGGTCGAGAAAATCGCGATCACGCTGCCGTCCGGCGTGCGCTTGGACAACGCGCCCGAGGGGCGGACGCTGTCCGGCATGCTGGAAGCCGGTGAGATCGACGGCTTCATCGGCCCGCGCGTGCCGCCCGGTTTCGGGCGGCAGCCGAACATCGGATGGCTGTTCGCCGATCCGGTCGCGGCGGCGAAAGACTACTACAGGCGCACCGGCATTTTTCCGATTATGCATTTGATCGGTGTCCGACGCGAATTGGCCGAAAAACATCCGTGGCTTCCGGCTGCCGTGCTCAAGGCGTTCGATCGCGCCAAGACGATCGCGCTGGAAAAATTGTCGGATACCTCATCGACCAAGGTGACGCTGCCGTTTGTCGAAGAGCGGCTCGCCGAAGCGCGCGCGCTGATGGGCGAGGACTTCTGGTCCTACGGGATTGCCGCCAACCGCAAGACGCTGGAGACGTTCTTGCGCCACCACCATGCGCAAGGTCTGTCGCCGCGGCTGCTCAAGCCCGAAGAGCTGTTCCACGAAGGTACGCACGAGGGATTTAAACTCTAGCCGGGAGGTGACGATGAAGCGTTTGTCGGGATTAATCGCACTGTCCGCCGCCATGGGTGTCAGCATGTTAGCGTCAGCCGCAGAAATTCAGGTCGTGAGCGGGGGGGCGCCGAAGGAAGTCTTCGCGTTGCTGACGCCGAAATTCGAACAGCAGACCGGCAACAAAGTGAAATTCACCTACGCGGTCATCACCGCGATCCTCGAGAAGCTCAAGGCCGGCGACAAAACCGACGTGCTGATCCTGCCGGTGCCGGTGCTCGATGCGCTGGCCAAGGAGGGCAAGGTCCGGGCCGACGCGCGCGCCGCCTTCGGCACCCTCGGCATCAGCGTCGCGGTCAAGGAAGGCGCGCCGAAGCCCGACATTTCCACCAAGGAGAAATTCAAGGCGGCGATGCTGGCCGCCAAGTCCGTCGTGCATGCGACGCCAGGGCAGACGCCGAGCGGCAATCATATGGCGAAGGTGATCGACGAACTCGGTATTGCCGACGCCATGAAGGCGAAGACGATCCACAAGCCGGCGCTCGATGGCGGCGTGCAGTTGGTCGCCTCGGGCGAAGCGGAGATGGGTATCTATCCGGCGAGCGAGGTCGCCGGCATCAAGGGTATCAGCATCGTCGGGCCGCTGCCGGCGGGGGTCGATTTCACCATCGTCTATGGCGGGGCGGCGATGACTGGCGGCGCGGCGCCGGACGGCGCGGCGGCCTTCGTCAAATTCATGGCGGCGCCGGAAAACCGCGAAGTGTGGAAAGAGGCCGGCTTCGAGCCGCCGCACTGAATTGAGCGTCACCATCACCAGCATCGCCGGCGGCGCGCCCAAGCCGGTGTTCGACCGGCTCGGCCCACTCTATGAAAAGCGCAGCGGTAACAAACTGAACGCGCGCTACGACAGCATGAGCGGCATCGCCGCGCGGGTGGCGGCGCACGAGGCGCTCGATGTGCTGCTGATGCCGATGGCGACGATCCAGGCCTATGTCGAGCAAGGCGTCGTCGAGGGCGCGTGCACGCCGCTCGCCAATATCGGGCTCGCCGTTGGCATCACGGCCGGGCATCCGGTACCGAACGTCTCGACGCCCGAGGCGCTGCGCGCAGCGCTCCTGGCTGCGGGCAGCATCGTACATGCGCCGCCCACCGCCACGCCGAGCGGCGCGCAGAGTGACAAGGTGATCAAGCAGTTGGGCTTGGCCGAACAACTCGCCGGCCGGGTAATGCACAAGGTCGGTCTCGCCGGCGGCTTGGCGGCCATAGCGAACGGGGAGGCCGCGCTCGGCATCTTCCCCAGGAGCGAGATCGTCAGCGTTAAGGGAATTTTCGCTCGCCGGGCCACTACCGCCGTCGCTGCAACTGACCGTCACTTACGGCGCCGGCGTCACAGCGTCGAGCAAGGTCGGAACACAGGCGGCGGACTTCGTGCGGTTTCTGGTCGAGCCGGATAGCCTCAAAGTTTGGATCGAATGCGGCTTCGATCCGCCGTCGCGCTAGCCGCCGTTACACACGCTTGATGCGGTCGAGGCCGCCGAGCCGGCCGATCAGCGCGTTGGCGCCGATCGCCAGCACGAACAATACGATCAGATTGGCGTACATGCGCGGCATGTCGAAGGTCGAATAGGCGTTGATGATCAAATAGCCGATGCCCTTGTTCGACAGTTTGGTTTCCGCCAGCAGCGTGCCGATCAGCGCGACGCCGAGGCCGAGGCGTATGCCGTTGATGATCGGGTGCCGCATCGCCGGCAGATAAATCTTCACCACCATCTCCCAGGCATTGGCGCGGAAGCTCTCGCCGACACGGATCAACACTTTGTCGATGCCGCGCATGCCGGCGGCGACCGACAACGCCACCGGAAAGAAACAGGACAGCGTACCGAGCGCGACTTTCGACTCGGGGCCGACGCCGAACCACATGATCATCACCGGGAAGAAGATGATCTTGGGCGTCGGGCCGAGATAATAGATGTAGGATTTCGAACGCCTTCGACAAAAACGGATTAGCGCCGAGCAAGATGCCGACGGCGAGGCCGGACAGCCCGCCGATCGAGATCGCCGCGCCGATCTCGGCGGCGGTGACGCCGAGGTTGGAATGGTAATCGGGGCTCATCGGCAATCGGCTCAAAGCGCGGGCGATGGCAAGGAGCGACGGCACCACGTCGCGGTAAAGCAATCCGGAGTGGGAGAGGAACTCCCAAAGCGCCAGCACACCGAGGATGATCGCCGCGCGCAGCAGCGTCACGGGGCTCAACAGCGGCGCGGCGGGATGCCGCGTCAATCGGCCGGTCTCAGCCATCGCTCGATCTTTTCCAGCGTCATGAAGAACAGCACGCTCACCAGAATGACGAAACAGATCGCCGCATAGGTGCCGGAGAGATCGTAGCGCTCGGCTAGATCCTCGATGAGCTGGCCGAGCCCGCCGTAATTGATCAGGAATTCGACGCCGACGACGTTGATCAGCGCAAAGATCAGCCCGAGTCTCAAGCCGACGAAGATGGTCGGCAGCGCGGCGGGAAACAGGATCTTCCAGAACTGCTGCATCGGCGTCAGATTGAAGCTGCGGCCGACGTTCACCAGCACCTTGCGCGTGCCGGCGAGGCCCTCGATGGTCTTGAGGATCACCGGCGGCAGCGCGGCGATGAAGCCGATCATGATGATGGTCCAGGCGTTGCGGCCGAAGATCACCATGAACAGCGGATAGCACAGCACCACCGGCGCCGAGGCCATGGCGGCGACCCAGGTCTCGCAAGCCTGCTGCAAGAGCTTGAAGCGGTGCATCAGCACGCCGCCGGCAATGCCGAACACGGCGATCATGACGCCGGCGGTTAGGCATTCGGCGGCGGTGCGCAGGAAGCGGCTCGCCACGTGTTCCTCGATGATGATGCGGGTGAAGCTGCCGATGATTTCGGTGGGCGGCGGCACGATGAAGCGGCTGATTGCGTCGGCGCGGATAAGGATTTCGGCAATCACAAGAAACGCGAGGAGGGATGCGAATCCGGTCGCCTTGGCGGCAAGGTTGCTTGCGCCCCCGCGCCTTGTTGCCGCGCTCATGGTGTCTCGCCCTCATGCAGCACGTGCGACTCCTCATCCTTCATGCCGCGGCTTGCCTCTTCGCGCAGGTCGCTCCAAATCGCGGCGACGTAATGGCCGAACGCATCGCTCGACACGATCTCCGACGTGCGCGGGCGCGGCAAGTCGATATCGACGATGCGCTTGGTTTTGCCGGGCCGGTAGGTCATCACCAAGATGCGGTCGGACATCTGCACCGCTTCGGTGATGTTGTGGGTAATCAAGAGCGTCGTCTGCTTCAACTGCTGTTGAATTTGCAGTACCTTGTCGCCGAGCAGGAGCCGCGTTTGCTCGTCGAGCGCGGCGAAGGGTTCGTCCATCAAGAGGATCTTCGGCTCGGAGGCGAGCGTGCGGGCAAGCGACACGCGCTGGCGCATACCGCCGGAAAGCTCGCCGGGGTAGCGGTTCTCGAAGCCGTCAAGCCCGACCATCTTGATGAAGTGCCGGGCGCGCTCGGCGCGTTGCGCCCGCGCCATGCCGGTGAGTTCGAGCGGGAAGGCAACGTTGTCGATCACTGTGCGCCAGGGAAACGTCGATTCTTCCTGGAACACCATGCCGATCGACTGATGCGGCCCGGAAATCGTTTCGCCGGCGACGCTGACCACGCCTTCGTGGTGGCTCAGCAGCCCGCCGATGACGTTGAACAACGTCGACTTGCCGCAGCCCGAAGGGCCGATGACCGAGAGGAACTCGCCCGGCCGGACCTTAAACGAGACGTTGTCGACCGCGGTGATCGGGCCTTCCGGCGTGTCGTAGCGCACGACGATATCATCGACGACCAAGATGGCGTCGTCGGCCTTCGGTGCGCCGGCCGGCATGGTTAGTCGCTCTTGCGCGTCATCGCCGCGGTAACGGCGGCCGTGTAACCGGGCTCGACCCACACATCGACGACCGCCACCTGGCCGGCATCGACCGCGGCAATTGCCTTCGCGAAGGTCGGACCGAGGTCGTCGGCCGCTTTCACCGGGCCGAAGCCCTGCGCACCTTGCGCGCGGCCCATCGCGGCGATGTCGATGTCCGGTTCGGAGATGCGCTGGCCGACCCAGCGGTTCTCCACCGGTCGGTTGCGCATGCGGGCGACGCGCTCCTGGTGCAGCTCGTCGTTGAAGAAGGAGCGGTTGTTGGCCACCACCATCAACAGCGGGATCTTGTAATGCGCCGCCGTCCACAGCGCGGTGACGCCCATCATGTAGTCGCCGTCGCCGCAGACCGCGACCGGCAGCCGGCCGGAGCCCTTGAGCGCCAGCGCGACGCCGACAGAGATGCCGGGCCCGCCGCCGACGCCGCCGCCGCCGTCGGAGCCAAGATAATCGAGCGGATGGTGAAACGGCCAGCTGGCGCCGTTCCACGACAGCGGCAGATGCGCGAGCGATGTGGGACGGTCGCCGACCGCGCGGCGCAGCGCGTCGGCGAGATGATCGACAGTGAGCTTGCCGTCGGCGAGCTTCGGGAAATGGTGGGTGCTGGCCTGAACCGGGCGCGGGCCGCCCGGGCCGAGCGCGTAGAGCAAGGCCGGCACCCCGACATCGGGTTCGCAAGCAAGCAGCACGTCGACCGGCGGCAGGCCCTGGTAGTCCATGCTCCAGCCATTGTGCAGGCGGTGATCGACCGACACTTGCACGACCTTGGCGTTGATGTTGCCGCCGGCGCCTTTAAAGCTGCCGGCGATGTCGATCCAGTCGAGGCTGAGGATCACATCGGCGGCGCGGATATGTTCGGCGGTTTCCGGCGTCGGGACGATGCCGCCCGGCACGCCCGCGTGCAGCGGATGATCGGTCGGAAAGGCTGTGCTGACCTTGAGATCGGTGACGACGCGTGCATTCAGCCGTTCGGCCAGCGCGACGCGTTTGTTCCAGGCCTCAGGGTCACGCGACACGCGGCCGGCGAGGATAACCGGGCGCTTGGCGTTGCGTAGCAGCTCGGCGGCTTTGGCGACGGCATCGGGCGAGGGTGCGCTTGCCACCTCGGGCATGTAGCGTTTGGTGTCGATCGGCGGCACCGGCTCGGCGAGCTTTTCCTCCTGCATGCCGGCGTCGAGGTTGACGTAAGTCGGGCCGCGCGGCGCGGTATTGGCGATCCAGCCGGCGCGCAGCACGGCTTCGCGCGCGGCGCCTGGCGAGGCCGGCTGGTCGTCCCATTTGGTATAACCGCGCACCAGCGCGCCCTGGTCGCGCGCGGTGTGGATCCAGTCGATCCACGGCCGCCGCTTGGTCGCATCGACCGGGCCGGTGGCGCCGAGCACGACCATGGGCATGCGGTCGCACCAGGCGTTGAAGAAGGCCATGGTGGCGTGCATCAACCCGACATTGGAGTGCACCGCCGCCGCCATCGCCTTGCCGGTGACTTTTGCATAGCCGTGGGCAATGGCGAGCGCGCTTTCCTCGTGCAGGCAGAGCAGCATCTGCGGCCGCTCATTGCCGAGATAATTCACCAGGCTGTCGTGCAGGCCGCGATAGCTGGCGCCCGGATTGAGCGCGATATAGGGGATGTCGAGCGCGCGCAACGCATCGGCGACAACGTCGCTGCCGAAACCGGGGGCATTGACGCCGGCCGGCACGGGCCGGTCGACGGACGCGATGACGGGATCGCGCGCGGGCTCTTTTTTGGCGCTCTCGCGCTGGACATTCGACACGGGCTTATTTCCTGGCTTGTTGCTGGCTTTTTACTGGCTTGGCCCGCCCCGGCGGGCTCGGGCGACATTTGAACCGGATCACGAGCCCTGACGCAACCGGGCCAGCACCTTCAAGCCCGCATAGCCGTCGGCCGGCTCCATGCCGACCTTGCGCTCGAAGGCGAGGATGGCCTTGATCGTATCCGAGCCGGTGCGACCGTCGATACCGTCGGTCTTGAAGCCGCGTTCGTTGAGGCGGCGCTGGATTTCCTTGACCTCGTCGATGGTCGGGACGCGCTCGCCGCCGGGGAACTGCTGGACAAAGGGCGGTTCGCCGCGGATCAGGTCGCCGAGATGGCAGAGCGCCAGCGTGTAGCTGGTCGACGGGTTATAGGCGTGCACGGCGTAGAAATTCTGCCCGACCAGGAAAGCCGGGCCGCCGGGCACCGGCACCCATAATTTGGCGCGGTCGCTCGCGCGCGCGAAGGCCTTGCCATCGGCGCGTGTGATGCCGAGCGCCTGCCATTGCACGTAAGAGCGCCAGCCGCCCGGCACGCGGCCTGCGAGCTTGACCTCGCAGCCCCAGGCTTCACCGCGCCGGTATTTGCCGCGCTCGACCAGGAATCGCGCAGTGCCGGCAAAGGAATTGTCGGGCCGGCCGAACGGCGTGATGCGGCCGTCGCGGTCGTAGTCGACGCCCATGTGCAGCCAGACCTCCGGCATCCACTGGGTGTGGCCCATGGCACCGGCCCAAGAGCCGATCAAGTCGGCGGGCTGCCCCCAGCCCCGATCGACGATGGTCAGTGCGTTGATGAGTTCGGCTTCCCAATAGGCGCGGCGGCGCGGCTCGCCCGAGGCCAGCGCGGCGAGCGCCGGGATCACCGGCCGCATATATTTGCGATTGACGATGACGTCGCCGAACGAGGACTCCATGCCCCACAGCCCGAGCATGAGGTAGCGGTCGACACCGTAGTCCTTCTCGATGCGTGCCAGGAGGTCCGCATACTCCTTTGCGCGCTCTTTGCCGGTGATGACGCGCCAATCCGAGCAGCGGCGGTTGATGTATTGCCAGACCTGCTCGGTGAATTCCGGCTGCGCGCGGTATTCGGCGAGTACGTTGGTGTCGGGCGTGACCGCGCTCATCACCCGGTCATAGGTTGCCTCCGAGACGCCGCGCCCCAACGCGCGGGCGCGGAAAGCCGCGACCCAATGGGCGAAGGCGGGCGGCTGCGCAGCGAACGACACGCTGCCGAACGCCAAGCTCGCGCTTGCGCTCAACGCGAACGACAGATAGGCGCGCCGGGTGATTGTGATTAGCTGAGTTGTCGTGGAAGAGATTCGCGGCATAGACGTAGTCTATGCGTCACGGCGGCCAGTCCATAGTCCGGCGCGAAGGCAAGCGAACCGGGCGTCAGTTGCTGGCCTCATGCCGGCGCCGGTGGCGCACATAGTGGATGTGCCGGCGCCGGTGCGGCTTGGCGCGCTCGCCGGAGACCTCGCGCACCTTAGGCGGCGGCTCCGCCGCAGCCGAAGGCGCGCCGGCTTCGCCCGGTGGCGCCGGCTGCAGGATCACCGGCAGCTTGAGCGGAACCGGCGGTGGCGGCTGGCCCGGTTCAAGCTCGGTGCCGCGGCCGCCGATCAGTCGTTCGTAGGCCGCGATCAGCGTCATGTAGGGATTGACCCAGACCCAGCCGATGCTGGTGAACACCTGGATGTTGAAATTGAGATGGTAAGACGTGCCGTTTTCAAAATCGCCCCAGGTCGCGACCTTGCCGATGATCTCGCCTTCGCTGACCTGTCGGCCGTTGAGCAGGCCGTCGGCATCCATGTATCGCGGGTTCATGTGCAGATAGCGGAAGCGCACGTGCTCGTCCGCGGTGTTGACCACGATATAGGCGCCGATATTGCCTGGCATGCGGCGGATGATGCCGTTGGCCACGGCGGCGATATAATCCTGATAGGGCAGGCAGCGGTCGGCTTCGGCATTCTTCAGCGCGCATTGCACCGGGCGAATATCCTCGCCCTGATGACCGTAGCCGCCAGGGCATTGGCCGACGAGCCAATCGCGCAATTCGCAAAAGTTGTCGCGCCATGGATAGCTGAAATTTTCCGGTGCGGCTTCGTTGAAGATGAGTTGTTTTTCGTTGCGTCGGCAACGGTACTCGGCATCTTTCCGGCCGAGCCGTCCCACGATCCCGCTCTTGTAGCAGTCGCCCCAGGACATGAATGATTGCGATTTGACGTAAGCCGGCGCGGAGGCAATTGGGAATCGCATATGGGCGTAGACGTGATAGTCGATACGGCCCGGCAGCTTGTTCCAGCCGCTGTTCTCGATCAGGTCGCCGGGCGCGTAATAGGTGAAATCCGATTTTGCCGCCGGCCGGCTGAGGTCGATCGACGGCTCCTTAAGTTTCGCCGGCATGCCGCCGGCGGTACGCAATCGGCGCAGAAAGGCGAGCGCGATGGGCTCGGCTTCGTTGCACGACAAGCGCCAGCGCCGCCCCGGCTGGTCGTAGCACTGGATCGACACGACATAAGGCACGCCGAAACGTTCGAAGGCGTAGCGCAGATGCGCTTCGCTCAAGATGTGCCGGATGCCGGGAAACGCGTCGGCAATCTCCTTCGCCGGCGGCAATTCTTTTTCGATGTGGCTGGGGCCGTCGAGGGCATAGACGAAGGCCGCGCCGGTGATCTCTACCACGATCGGCTTACTAAAGTGGGTGTCGAAGCCTTCGGTCGTGAACATTGCGTCATAGCCGCCCGGACCGGGCAGGAAAAACTTGGTTGGACGGAACGACCCGAAATATTTGTCCGAACCGGTCGCGTCGGCATTTCCCGCCGCGACGTCCTTGCCGTAAGCGTCGACGTCGAACGGCAGCAGCACCGGGACGCTGCTCTTGTCGATGCCGGCAAAGCGCTTGCCGGTGACGGCGTTGAGGCGGGCGAACGCCTCGGCCGGAGGTTTTGCCGCGCGATCGAGCAAGCTCGCCGCCGCGGCGTCCCAATCGACCTCGCTGTGCGCGATGATGGGGCTTTCGAACTCGCGGGCGGCAAGCGGCCCGCAGACGAGCGACGCCAGGATTGCAACGACGGCACGTTTCAACAAGCGTCCCCCATCCGGCCTCGCCCGGCTGTAAGGTCGATTCGAGCGGAGTTAACGGCATCGCCCGGCGGCATACAAGGGTCGGGCGCTGGTATAGAGTGCGGCGGCCCGAAAGTGGGCAGGAAAGTCCAGGAGACAGGCGCGATATGACCGTCAACGAAGCTGGCAGGATCGCGGCGAATGCCGACCGCGAGCCGGAAATCATCCAAAGCGGCGGCACGGCACGGCTGCATTTGACGCTGGCTACGACCGATTACGACCACGTGCGCGACCTGATGAACGGCGTGGTGCGTGCCGAAGGCATCGTGCTCACCGGCTTCGTGCTGCCGGTCGAGGAAATCTTCTTCCGCTTCATCAAGAACCGCGAGTGGGACGTGTCGGAAATGTCGTTCGGCAAGTTCATCGGCTATGCCTCGCAGGGCAACTCGCCGTTCATCGGCATTCCGGTGTTCCCCTCGCGCGTGTTCCGCCATTCGGCGTTGTACGTGCGCGCCGACCGGGGCATCAAGTCGCCGAAGGACCTCAAAGGCAAAACCGTCGGCATTCCTGAGTGGGCACAGACTGCGGGGATTTATGCGCGCGGATTTCTGAGCGAGACGGCCGGCGTCGATCTGACCAAGATCAAGTGGGTGCAGGCCGGCATGAACGAAGCCGGCCGCGAAGAGAAGGTCGAATTCACGCTGCCCAAGGGCATTCAGTATTCGCAGCGGCGCGACTCAAGCTTGAGCGCCATGCTGCTGTCGGGCGAGCTCGACGCGGCGATCTCAGCGCGTGTGCCGGCGGCCTTTGACAAAGGCGGCGGCAAGATCGTGCGGCTCTACCCAGATTATCGAGACGATGAGACGCGCTATTACGAGACGACCGGCATTTTTCCGATCATGCACGTCATCGCGCTGCGCCGCGCGGTGTTCGAGCGCTACCCGTGGGTGGCGATGAATTTGTTGGAGGCCTTCGATGAGGCCAAGGAGCGCAGCCTCGAGCGCATGTCCGACCTCACCGCATCGCGCATTCCGATGCCGTGGGCGGCCGCGATTACCGATGAATTCGGCAAGGGCTTCGGCGCCGATCCGTTTCCTTACGGGCTCGAAGCCAACCGCAAGACACTCGATGCATTCTGCCGCTTCTCGCACGCGCAGGGCGTCACCGCGCAGCGGCTGACGCCGGACGATCTGTTTCCGAAGGAAGTGCGCGCGAGCGTGCGGGTCTGAGCGCGCCGCGCGCGCGAAGCGTCATCCGTGCAGGACGTCGAGCTTGACCGGCGCGAGTCCGCTAAAGCCGAGCGCATGCGCGGCGGCAGGCGTCACATCGATGATGCGCCCGCGCACGAACGGGCCGCGATCGTTGATGCGCACCACGGCGCTGCAGCCGTTACGCAGGTTGGTCACGCGGACTTCGGCGCCGAAAGGTAGCGTCCGGTGCGCTGCGGTCATGACACCGGGCCCGCCCTGATAGATTTCCTACTACACTTTATATGGGCACGGTCGAGCGAATGGACCAGATAACCGCCGATTATCCGCTTCTCATACTTCAAGCGGCCGACGCAAATTTTATCGCGCACGTCCAGGGTTTGATCGACGCCAATCTGAATAAGTTCACGGCCATATCTCCGGAGGCGGCGCGGTGCATCCGCACACCGATCGTGAATTGGATCAAAGGCTGCATGTGCGGATCAATCTGCTGTTGAAGAACCCGCATGGCGGATGCCTGCCGGCGCTCGACGGGATTCCGATCGCGGTCGGCCTGGGTGACGCTTGGGTCTGCCTAGCGAGCCGGTGCCGTCATGCGACCACGCCCGTGGAGGGTCCGTCGCCGCGAAGCATCATCAGCTACGGCTTGCAGGTCGAACGCGCGCAAGCGTTCGGCCTGTTGGCACAATATTTGGGCTGGAACATGCAACACGAGCCGGCCGCGGTCATGCCTGCATAAGCGACGCTCTGGGTAAGCACGGCCCGTCTGCGCGAGGCAGCCGTGAGGTAGGGCCTCAGTCTTTCGCGCGCTCGACGTAGGAGCCGTCGGCGGTCATGACCACCACGCGGGTGCCGGGCACGATGTGGGTCGGCACCATGGTGCGCACCCCGTTCGACAGGATCGCCGGCTTGAACGAACCGGACGCGGTCTGGCCCTTCATGGCCGGCTCGGTCTCGGTGATTTCCAGCGTCACCTTCTGCGGAATCTCGAGCGAGATCGCGACCCCCTCGTGGATGGCAAGCTGGACTTTCATGCCTTCCTGAAGATAGACGGCCATGTCGCCGACGATATCGGCTTGCAGGGCGACCTGGTCGTAAGTCTGGTCGTTCATGAAATGGAAGCCGTCGCCGTCCTGGTAGAGGTAGGAATATTCCACTTCCTCGACATGGGCGCGCTCGACCCCGTCGGTGGTCTTGTAGCGCATCTGGGTCTTCACGCCGTCTGAAATCCGGCGCATATCGACCTGCGTGGTGGGGGTGCCCTTGCCGGGGTGAAAACTTTCCGCGTTGAGTACGACATAGAGCTTGCCGTCGATATCGACGATATTGCCTTTGCGGAGTTGGCTAGCGATGACCTTCACGATAACGATCCTTGAGCTTGGAGCGGCGCGGCACCGCGGATTTGGGCCGCACCATACCCATCCTGAGGCGAGATGCTAGTGTTTCCGGCAGGGCCGCCGAACGAGGTAAATGTGGGTCAAAATCAGAGCTTTTGGCGGCCGGATATTCATGCCGACCGGCGGCCGCTGCTGTTGGCGAGGAACCGCATCGCCGCGGCCCTGCGGGCCTGGTTTGCGGCGCGGGATTTCGTCGAGGTGGAGACGGCCACGTTGCAGGTCTCGCCCGGCAACGAGACCCATCTGCATGCTTTCTCGACCGAGTTGATCGGACCGGGCGGGGACCGGCGGCCGCTCTATTTGCGGACCTCGCCGGAATTCACCTGCAAGAAGCTGCTGGCGGCGGGCGAGCCGCGCATCTTCGATTTCGCCCGCGTGTTCCGCAATCGCGAGCGCGGCGCGCTGCATCATCCGGAATTCACACTGCTGGAATGGTACCGGGCGAACGAGCCATACGAGACGCTAATGGACGATTGCGCCGCGTTGCTGGCCGAGGCGGCGCGCGCCGCTGGCGCAAGAGAATTCAGCTTCAGCGGTAAGAGCATCGATCCTTATGCCGCGCCGGAACGGCTGACTGTTGCGGAGGCTTTTGCCCGGCACGCCGGCGTCGACCTGTTGGCGACGATTGGGGACGGGCAGGGCGATGCCAATGCGCTCGCCGCCGCCGCAGCCAAGGTCGGCATCGTCACCGCGGCGGACGATACCTGGGGCGACATCATCAGTCGCATTCTGGCCGAGCGGGTCGAGCCGCGGCTTGGCCTCGGACGCGCGACATTGCTCTACGAGTATCCTTTGCCCTTGGCGGCATTGGCGCGGGCCAAGCCAGGCAGCGACAAAGTGGCCGAGCGCTTCGAGCTTTACGCCTGCGGCGCGGAACTCGCCAACGCGTTCGGCGAACTCACCGACGTCGCCGAGCAGCGCGCGCGCTTTGCGGCGGCGATGGACGAGAAGCAGCGCATCCACGGCGAGCGTTATCCGGTGGATGAGGATTTCCTCGCCGCGCTCGCCACGATGCCGCCGGCGTCCGGCACCGCGCTCGGCTTCGACCGGCTGGTGATGTTAGCCACCGGCGCGCAGTGCATCGAGCAGGTGATGTGGACGCCGGTTGTTGAGTTTTAGATTGACGAGGATGACCATGACGACGCTTCGCACCCCCACGCAACTGTGTGACCACGGCTTCGTGCCTGACGAGAAGCGCGCCAGCTTGGATGCGGTGGCCACGCGCTACGCGGTGGCGCTGCCGCCCGCCTTGGCCGAACTGATCGATCCGAGCGATCCGCGCGATCCGATCGCGCGCCAGCTCGTGCCCGACGCGGCCGAACTCGACGCGCAGCCGCAAGAACTTGCCGATCCGATCGGCGACGACGCGCATTCGCCGGTCGAAGGCGTCGTGCACCGCTATCCCGACCGCGTGCTGCTCAAGCTCACGCCGGTCTGTGCGGTCTATTGCCGCTTCTGTTTCCGGCGCGAGATGGTCGGGCCGGACAAGGGCAGGCCGCTGTCGGCGGAGTTGCTCGCGCGCGCTCTCGATTATATCCGTAGCCGGCCGGAGATCTGGGAGGTGATCCTGACCGGCGGCGATCCTTTGGTGCTGTCGGCGCGCCGCTTGCGCGCGGTGATGCAGGAACTGGCCGCGATCGAACACGTCAAGGTGCTGCGCATCCACACCCGCGTGCCGGTGGCGGAGCCGTCGCGGGTGACGGTGGCGCTGGTGCGGGCGATCAAGGTCAAAGGCAAGCCGACTTACGTGGCAGTGCACGTCAACCATGCGCGCGAATTGACGCCCGCCGCGCGCGCGGCCTGCGCTCGCATGGTGGATGCCGGTATCGCGCTGCTCGCCCAATCGGTGCTGCTCAAAGGCGTCAACGATACGCCGGAGGCGCTGGCCGCGCTGCTGCGCGCCTGTGTCGAATGCCGCATCAAGCCCTACTATCTGCACCACGCCGATCTCGCGCCCGGCACCGCGCATTTGCGCACCGACATCGCCACGGGTCAGGAGTTGATGCGTGGCTTGCGCGGGCATTTGTCCGGACTGTGCCAGCCGTCCTACGTGCTCGATATCCCGGGCGGGCACGGCAAGTCGCCGATCGGTCCGGCCTATCTGACGCAAACCGGCTCGAACGGCAGCGCGCATTTTATTGTCGAGGATTTCAACGGCGGGCGGCATCACTATCCGCCGCTCCAGCCTGCGCGGAAATGATGCGCGTTAGTGGTGGATCGCCAGCAAGTCGATCAGCGCTGCCGCCACCACAATGCTGGCGAAGCCGATGAACACGACCGCGATCACGGCGTTCAAAACGAAATGCGCGTCACGCCGCAGAGTTGCCACTACATTCTTGCTTTTCATCATAGCCTGACGCCCCTCATGGGAGCTTGTCGCCCGACGGCTAATCTAACCGCCGTGATTTATCCGGCCCGTAATTTCTACGTTAAATAACGCGTGCGATGCAGCAAATTCTCGCATGGCAGCCATGAGCGTGCAACGGTAACGCTGCAAGAATGAGCAGCAACTGCTCAATTTTTGGGAACCCGTTCTTGGCTGCGTGTGCGGAGGCTGGTGCGCCCTAGGGGGACGGCAAATAACTCGATCCGTGTGCTTAGGTGAGACGGGCGCACCCGTCCAGCCTGCCCTTATCGAACCAGGGATCGCCTGTCTCCCCGCAGGCGGTCTCATTTTTCTTTTCAGATTTTTGTCTTTCGTCGGACCTCTAAAAATAAAAAATTGTGGAGTCCCAGAGGTCAATTGCCACGCTCGGTTTAATTGCTAGCCTGATCGTAAAAAGTAGGAGGCAAGAATGTTCAGCGACCCTGACGTTAAGTTCCTTCGCTGGAATTGAGCCGCGCTCTGCTGCGGCACTCGACAAAAAGGCGGCGGGAGGCCTGATTTTTCCTATGTCAAAATGTTCGGAGAACGGTCGGGCAGTGAAAGCACCATAATCGCAAGATTTAGAATGCTGTCGGTGGCTTCAAGGACGCGCTCAAGGAAGCCGTTAACGATTAACCGTCACCACCTTTAAATGCTGAGGCCGCCTCGTTTGGCGGCCTCTTTATTTTTGAGCGAGCCAAACAGCGCGATGTCGACCTGTGCCGCATCGACATCACAGCAGCTCACAAACGGCAGAGAAAACGCGCTGCGGCATTGCTGTTAAATTTCTCGTTGCTGCGCGGGAGACTTATAATGCAGGAACAACGTAAAATTGCCCGTTCGCGTGTGCTCAAAGGCGCAAAGCTCATACTTGGGAATTCTTCGACGTTTGATTGCACTGTGCGCGATTTGACGAATGTTGGCGCACGCATTGAGATCCCAAACACAGTCGGCCTACCCAAAAATCTTGTTTTGACTTGATGGCGGTCGTTCGGTCCGTCAATGTCGATTTGTATGGCGGGCCTTGAATAAGGCAGGCGTGGAATTTGTTTGATTGGCGCGGTCCGCTAATTAAATCACTAATCGCATTTCGGAGACGCCGCCCGCGATCAGGTTACTCTTTCCTACGCCGCCTTGAACGCCGCCATTGCACAAGAAAATTGGACAATGTTTACGCGCTGCCACGCGAGCATTTATTAAAATAGCCGATGTCATTTTAGCGGGCAATTTTCGCGTCTGATCCAAAGTAGCGCGCACCTACGCCAAGGCAAAGGGGGGCGTTCATGCGTGCACATCACCACGTTATCGCTGTTGCTGCAGTTCGCTTCACCCCCGAAAGCAGAAATCGCCGCAGCGTGTTCGGCACGTCAGCTAGGGGCCAATCGGGTCCGATGCGCCATAAACAGACAGACCGCCCCACGGCGATCTCCGCCTGTATCCTTTACTTCCTTGCGAAACGGTACTCCAGCGAGCAGGTCCCTGGGCCGTGCACGTAGATCAGCAGAAGTCCCCCGATGAGGGCGAGATTTTTGTAAAAGTTTCCTTGATTGGCGGCGCGCGCCGGACCTTCCATGGTCCAGAAATTGTGCACGAGGATGCACGTGAGTGCGACAAATACAATGAGGACCACCGAAGTCCAGCGTGTCTGATAGCCGACGAGGATTAGAATTCCGCCGACGAGATCGATCGTAGCGACCATATAGGCGATGATCGTCGGGGTCAGAAAGCCCGTCCATCCCGCCACTTTGATGACCGCAGGATTGGCAATGTAATTGCCGATGTGCGTGAACTGCATAACACTAACCGCCATAATTAATTGATACGATATAAAAAAACCTAGACCATCGATCTCATAGGTTCCAGTGTACTTAGGTGCAGCGAACCAAGGGGCGTTGCGGTCAAAATGCGGCAAGCCGCGAATAAGCTTACTAACAGAATCTCCGATAGGCCAGATGGGTTTTTAGTCAGGGATACAGGACTAAGTAAGCGTACGGCCAAAGCACTGCTTGCCTGCGGAATTGACGTGCCGAAGCGCCTGCTGTCTATGACGCCTGCTGAGATCGCGATAATCCCCGGCGTCGGAAAGATTTCGCTCGGCGAAATCATGCGATATCGAGCATGGCAACCGAAACTTTTTTCAGCGGGGGCGGAGCATCAGCCAAGCTGTTTCGCTTTGGAGGAGGAAAAAGGCGTCACAGCTTAGACATCTACGCCGCCTTCAAATCCGCCATCGCTTGCTCGCGGCGCGCTCAGGACACGGAAAAAATTAGAGGGCATCGCGCTAGTTCTCTCGACATCCCTAAGCGCCCCGGAGGCGATGAAAACAGGGTCGGTAGCTCCCTGTTTAAGCTGGTGCCGTATGCAATCATGGAGATGCCGAGCTATATCCGGCTGCTCGTGCTTATGATCCTCAGAAATGTATTTCCAAGCGAGCTTATAGGCCAAAATGTACAGCTCATGGTTCCGCGCAATTCCTGCCATCGCCAATCGGGCTACCAGTAGCTGGGGCAGGCTGCGAGCTCAGTAAGTGAACAATAGGCCTATGCGAAACAGTCCACAATTATTGCATTGACTAAGGCCCTAGAGGCCGGCGACCGTTCAATTCATCGAGGAAAACGGACCACGGCTCGCCCGGCTCGTCATCGTCCCATGGGCCGCCTGAGCGGAATTTAGTGGCGCGTTTGAGGGTGAGCATCGCGGCGGCCCTGGCACATAGGTGCGTGGACAGCGGACGGTAACACGCCGGGTGACCGCTTCACCCTCGAAAGCAGAAACCTCGCAGCGCGTTCGGCACGTCAGCTATGTGCCAATAAGCGACATCGCGCCACAACATGATCGGCGCAAATAGAAAGACCGCCCGAATGGCGGCCCTTCTCTTGCCGCCTTCCATCAGCGGAAGGCTCAGAACTTGATCATGTCCGTCGTCGTCAGCGTGGTTTTGCCAGCTATCACCGGCGCGTTCACCAAATCCCACGTAATATATTGCTCGATGTAGCTATTATCCGCCGCCACGGCATCGACCGGCACGATAACTTTAAATCCGCGCTGTACGGCGCCAGCAACCGTGTGGAGAACGGCACCGTTCGAGGCGGCGCCGATCGTAATGACTGTTTGGATCCCCTTGACCTTGAGGATCTTGTCGAGATCGGGATTTATGAACTTGTCGAGTATGCCCAGGACGACGGGCTCGTTTGCTGTCGGAGCGACTTCGGGCCAAATATCCGCAGCACTTGTGTGCGGGACGTCAGTGTAGACCACCAGCATTTCATGGCTGCGCGCCTGCGCCAGGAACTTCTTCATTGTCGGTAGCGCGGCCACGCAGCGCGGGCGCCGCTTTTCATTGCACGTCTCGTGTAACACATCGAGCACAAGCAGCGCGGTCGTTTTCGGGTCGACCGTCACCGCATGAAGTGCGGGCGCGGGCGGCGTTTTCACACTTTGCCACTCATCTATGATGGTTTGGGCCGACGAAGTCGCAGCGTAGGCTAAGACGACCGCGAGCGTGGCAAGCGGCAACATTTGGCGTAAGCGGAACACGGTTTCCTCCCGGTGGTTTCTTGGCCGAAGGTGCCCAGTAGTCGCCCGCGCGGTCAAGAGCGGACATCGGTGCTACGCCTTAAGGCACTCCAAACAGGCTCGGCGGCGCTTGCTCATTCCAATTGGGCCGAACGTCCGCGCCGCGCTGGCCGACACCACATCCCTGGGCCGGATGAGGGTACGAACAGGTCATCGCCGTAGGCATCCACGTTCACGATCTTTTCGTGGCGACAGGTGATGTTCGAGCACGTCACATCGAGGCTGGGATGCCGTTCAAGATGCATCCGCACATGCTGCGGCACGCCACTGGATTCGCTTTGGCCAACAAGGGAACCGACACGAGAACATTACAGGCCTACCTGGGGCACCGCAGCATTCAATCGACGGTGCGTTACGCAGAATTGACACCAGGGCGTTTCAAGAATTTATGGCGCGTTTAGGCGGGCCGTCATCACGTTGACTCATTTTTATGAGCTTATCGGCTACCAAATCGGCAATCTCAAAAAATTTGAAACAGGGAGGGAAGTCATGGGCCCGACGAAGCCCGTAAATTTCGATCTTGATACGGTCGCGCTCATGCGCGAGACGCTCGATGAGGCGTGGGCTCGGCTACGCCCACAGGAACGGGCCGTAACGCCTAAGTCGTCGCTGGCGGTGCGTATTCTCGAAACCGCAGCGCAGGGTGAGCGTGATCCGGAGCGCCTATTGGATGCCGCCCTCAGTGAGCTTGCCGACTGAGCCTTATTGCCGGCCAGTTATAGAACGCGGCCCCCGCTTAGGGCGGCTGGCCCGGAATTCCCGCCACCGGACATCGGCAGGGTTCTCACGGTAGCCATTGACCGGGCGCGCTTGGATTGAGGCTAGGAACTCACCCAGCTCACCGGCTTGTCGTTCAATCAATTCGGTCAGCCCATCACGGTCGTCGTCAGTGACAGGGTGAAACCCCGCCTCGCACTCGGCCAGCATCTTGCCGGCAAGCTCAGCGTACGACTCGCATTCATCGAAGGTACCGGCAGGGCCGACCTCCACTCGCTCGATCATTAGACCGCCAAGCTTGGCCCTCAATGCGCTGGCGCTGACCATGGCAGCGGCTTGGCCCTTCGCCTTAGCCACCTGATTAGCTTGGTCCAATTCGGCGCAGATCGATTCAATGGTGATGGCCGTCGAATGCGCTGAAATAGCCTGCAATTCCTGCACTCGCTGCCCTATGGCATGCCGCAAAGGCGGCAAGCGGCTGCCTTTCCAAGCTAGAGAAAATCCTCACGACCGCGATCAGCAACAGGGCAGCCAATCCCGCTACGGCAAGCTTGTGATGGGAGGCTGAGGCTGGTTAACCCCACCTTAACGCGGCGCGTCGGATGTTTGTTTTGGGAACAACCGCCCCGGAGAACTCGCGATGCTGCCCGAACGCCATGTGCTTCTGGACGAAGAGCCCTGTCCCGTTTCCGATGAAATGCTCGGCGAGATGTATCGCACCAGCGTGCATGGGCTGCATAAACTCATTGAGACGATTCCGCCGACAACAAGGGCCTTGCTCGCAGTGTATTGCTATCGCCGCGCTCACCTTGCATCGATCGGAATGGCGATAGCGGCAACCTGCGAGAAAGACGATCTCAGCGCAGTTGGTGGCAATGCTGGTGCTGTTTTGTTCGAGCGATCACGGGAAACTCCAAAGTCATCATCCGTTGATGCGCACGCGTCCCGACGAAAAGTTACTCTAGCCAAAGGGCCACTTCGTCACCCACACCCAATCGAAGACGAAGCGAACTCTCCTTCACCGCTGAAGGAATTGATCCGAGCTTTATGGCGCCCCCGATAAGGCGTCCTCCATCACCCAACACAGCGACCGCATAGGCAAGTTCGCAAAGGGCAGGCGGGCACCCTGGACTTGGACACCTGCTGGACACCGACACTTGCGGAAAACGCTAAGCTATTGATTTAATTGGCGCGCCCTAGGGGATTCGGTAAAGCAGACATCCCGCCAACATCGCTGTTTGGCTGCTAATGACCCACAACGGACATGTCCGACAAAGTAAGGAGGGCCTGGAAGAGCCCAGGCCCTCTTGATCTAAGCGCGCCATATCGTCGTGTCAGTCATCGTACTCCACCGAAATGTCCTTGCCGGTGTAATCGGGCATGAACGCAGCCGCCACGAGGCTGACCACTGCGCAACCGGCAATGTAGATAGAAATCGCGTAACCGGAGTGATAGGCGGCGAACAAAGCTGTCGCGATAAGGGGCGCCGGTCCACCGGCGATTATGGCGGCAAGCTGATAACCCAAAGAGGCACCGCTGTAGCGCAACCGGGGCGTAAAGGCCTCGGCAATCAGTGCTGCCTGCGGCCCATATTGCATGTCATGCGGGATGAGCGACAGGACGATGGCGATGAACACTGCTGATGGAATTGCTGTGTCCACCATGCCGAAATACAGGAAGCCAAATAGGCCTGTCGTTGCCGCGCCGATCAGATACATTTTCCTGCGCCCAATGCGGTCGGAGATGTGACCCGACAGCGGAATGGTGACGAACGAGACGCAAGACGCCACGAGAACAGCAATCAAGATCAGATCGCGTGACATATGCAAGGTGCCAACGGCGTAAGCAAAGATGAATGCGGTGAAGATATAGAACGGTGCTTGCTCGGAAAGTCGCAGAAATGCTGAAAGGAATATCTCCTTTGGATGTTGCTTGAAGACTTCGATGATAGGGGCCTTCTCGATCTTCTTTGTGTTGAGGAGCTGTTGGAACACCGGCGTCTCGAGGATCCCAAGGCGAATCCAAAGTCCGATACCAACGAGAATGATCGACAAAGCGAATGGAATTCGCCAGCCCCAGGTGGCGAATTGGTCGCCCGACAATTGGCTGAATGCGAGAACTGCAAGGTTGGCCAGGAATAGTCCGCATGGGACGCCGAATTGCGGCCAGGACGCCACCAAGCCGCGTTGACCGTGGGTGCGCGACCATTCCATCGCCAGCAGCACTGATCCGCCCCACTCACCGCCAACGCCGATGCCCTGAATCATCCGCAAAACCGTCAGGATGATCGCGCCCCAGATACCGATCGACGAATAGGTTGGGACGAACGCGATGAGGAAGGTCGCAATGCCCATGCACAACAGCGTGGCGATAAGCGTTGCTTTACGACCAATACGATCCCCATAGTGGCCGAAAATCGCAGCGCCGATCGGGCGTCCGACGAAACCGATGAAATATGTGCCGAAGGCTAATAGCGTCGCCGTTAAGGGATCCGAACCCGGAAAGAAAAGCTTGCCAAAGATAAGCCCGGCTGCCGTTCCATAAAGGAAAAAATCGTACCACTCGATTGCAGTGCCGATAGTTGATGCGATAACCGCCTTGCGTAGCATTGCGCTGTGATCGGACGTTGACAGCGTTGCATGTGTGACTGCCGTAGCCATTGTTGACCCCCAGTTGTTTCCTTGCCCAGCGGAACGACTTCTCTTGGCCGCTTCCAACGAGGAGGGTAGTTGAGACTGAAGGGCGTTCCAAGGTGCAACATTTCTGGTCGCTATTGGGGTATAGCGGACAAACGGCCGTCCGGGGCTTGCATTGCTCGGGCGCTAATGACCCGGAGCGGACATGCGCCTAGGGCATCTTGGCCGGCGACGAGAACGGGTTGGTGGCATCTACCACAAACATGACCAGAGCATTCAAATCGCTCGTGCCACCGCTAAAGACTTCCATCGGCGTGCCGGAATCATGTCCAAGCATCGACTGGCCGGCCTCGACGTAGCTCACCCCATGCGGAGTCTTCTGGCCAAGCCGGCCGGTCAGCACGTAGAAGGTTTCGGAGCCCGGATGAGTATGCACCGGCGTTTTAACCCCGGGTGGTCCGCCCGTGTAATTAATGCGTAGCAGATACTCGGGCGCAGTGATCGGGGGCACGGGCCCAATCTCGGCCACCTTACTGCCACCTGGAGCCGATCCACCTTCTGGACCGAGCGTGAAGAGCCAAACCTTGCCCGCCACTTCGGCAGCAAGTCCGGTCGGGCCAGCCGCGGCCTGAGCTTGCTTGAGCGTGGGGAAGTTGTCGATCCGCCAGAACAACGGTCCTGCCGGCAATTGTTTGATTTTCTTCTCGGCGACCGGCTTGATCTCAAACTTCTGGGCCGACGCGGTCGATGCTGAAAACAGTAATCCCGATACTGCCACCGCCACATATGCCATCAGTACCACAAATGATTGGCGAGCAATTCTGAACATTGGTCGGCTCCGTGCTCTGACAGATTTCCTTATTGCTGCGCTATTTTGCACCAAGGTTTGTAACCTAAACTCAGAACCTTCGAGCAGGCGAGTAAATACGATCAGACGCGTGATGTGCGTTGATGGCACTTCGCGGCCTTTGCATTGCCGCCGCCTCAGTTGGCGGCCTCTTTCATTTCATCCACCGCGCCTTAAAATCCGCCATCGCCTGAATTTTAGCAGCGGTTATTTGCGCCCGGACGTTTGGTAATAATCGCTAGTTACGCTGATATTGTTCGGGAGAATGGTTGGATGATCTCGGGCGACAGAGAGGCCCCGGCGTTTCATCCAGTGTATGCCGGGGCCTCTTTTCTAGCAGCCGATGCTGGCTTGTTTTGCTCCCCGGAGCGAGCGCGTTCTAATTCCAATACTATTCGACAAGTTAAATCGATCCGGAACACTCGCTCTTAAACCGTCAGATAATATCGTCTTGCGGTAAGTAACCGAACAGAGGGGCGAGCAATGTCTATGATTGTTGCATTTCTAAAGAACGAATCCGGCGCCACCGCTATCGAGTACGGTCTCATCGCGGCGGGCATCTCGGTCGCGATCATCGCGGCCGTGAACGGCCTCGGCACCAAGCTGAACACGACGTTTAGCAGCGTTTCGACCCAACTTAAGTAAGGCCCCCGCTGGGTTGGATCAGAGGAGGCCGCCTCAGGCGGCGGCCTCCTGCCTTCAGGTAGATCGCGTCCGCGATGAGTTGGCTCATCTCAGATTTTTCAATTTTTGGCTGGCATATTCAGCACTGGCCGCTGATTATTGCTGTTGAACTTGTAGTTCTTAATTCTATTGTCGGCTTTATGTTGTCAGCCGATCAAAACACCTGATCGGATTTCGGAGAGACCGCCGCGAGGCGGTCTTTCTGTTTGTGCGGCAACTGCCAACCAATCCCTCAGCGGCGGTGTCTCTAAGTCCCCAAAAATCGGCCACTCCTTGCAGCCGGGGTTGGCACCGGCGGACAAGTTATTGGCTTGGATTAACAAGACGAACGCAGCAGTCGCTTCTATCAGCGTGCGGTTGCGCAACTTGCAGAGCAGTGGGACTTCCTGTGCAACTTGTCGTCAAAATCGTGGGAATTGCTGAATGTTAAAGAAGATAATAAAGCGCGCACGGTGGACCAAAGCGGACCATCGCACCCTGAAGGCGCACTCAAAGGCAAGAACACCGGTTGTTAAAATCTCCAAGCAGATGAAGCGCACCATCGGTGCCCTGCGCCAGCAGGCATTCAAGCTCGGTATTCGCCTCGGCCATCAGCGCTAGGGGGCGAGATAATGCCAATTGATCGGCTGCATGGCCGCAAGGTGCCAAACCCAATCGATATCGAAGTGGGAAAACGCATTCGGGTTTACCGGCAACGAGCGAAGCTCTCTCAAATGCAACTCGCCGACGCTTTAAATCTTACCTTTCAACAGGTGCAGAAATACGAGAAGGGCCTCAACCGCGTTGCGCCAAGCCGCCTTGAGGTCATTGCTCGCGCATGTGGGGTCCCCGTCTCGGTTTTTATGCCGAGTCTGGACGCGAATAAAGGCGATGGCGGCCCGCCGCCGTTTGCTGAACTCACAATCCACGGCGCTCTGGAATTGCTCGCTGAGTACGGCAAGATCAAAGACGGCAAGGTGCGTTCTGCGTTTGTCACTCTCGCGCGCGCCATAAATGGCTGTGTTTGAAGTTGAACGCTGACTTACAATTAATTTTCCATTCGACGGTGGGAAGCGGAAGGCTGCCGCTCTCGCCGCCTGATCAAAACACCTGATCGGATTGCGGAAAGACCGCCGCGCGAGGCGGATGATTTGATACCGAACTAAATTGCACATCTGGCACGCGCAGACAAAACTTTGGCGGATAATAACAAGACGCCGACAGAAAAGTCGCGCATATCTAGCCGGTTCTGCTGGCAAATATGCGCGCAGAAAACCTCACAGCCGGACGGTAAATCGCGCCGAGTTCAGTGTCGGAACGAAAAACCTGTGAGCCCGCAAGTAGATTGGGAAGGCCCTGATGTCGAACGAGAAGATGATTGTGGGAATCGTTGATGATGACCCTGAAACACGTATCGCGATGGCGCGGCTCTTGTCAGCATTAGGATATGGGGCGGAAACCTTCGATTCTGCAGAGACATTTCTTCTTTGTGCTTCGACAAGCAAGGCGACTTGTCTTTTGCTCGATATCCAGCTGGGCGATATCTCTGGTGTAGAGTTGGCGCGTCAATTGGCGACGAACTGGTTCAAATTCCCAATTATTTTTATGAGCGGGCTCAACGATGAAGTGATCCGCAGTCAAGCTGCTGATGCAGGCGGCATTGCGTTTTTACATAAGCCATTTCCGGCAAAAATGCTGATGGATGCAATCAAATTGGCAATCGGATAGATCATTTCTGGTTCGGTATTGGTTAAATGTCTTTTCTAAATGGAATCGCCGTTTTATTAATTGTGTGGCTGCTTGCGGTCGTCTGGTTAGCTTGGCGTTCGGGTATCTTTAGGCAAGACCTGGATGACTAATCGCCCACCGCGTCTTGAAACCCGCCATCGCTTCCTCGAAGCGTGGCCGCGTCGCGTTTGAGGGTCAGCATCACGGTTAAGGTTATTTGGTCAGATTATCTTGCGGATTAGGTTGTCGCGGCGATTGCCGGTGGCTATGGGACCATGCCTCTTAGTCACTGGAGCGGGTGCTATGCCGATTAGAAAATATCTCGCTGGCGCGACATTCGGGCCGGAGATGATAAAAGATATTACAATCGCTTTCGATAGGATCAGAACAATATTGAATCTCGACAATCCGGATGACCCACAGGTTGAGGTCGTAGCCAAGAAAGTTATCAGTCTAGCGTCTCAAGGTTGTTTGGACCCAAAAGAAATCGAACGTCGCGTGATAGCTGACTCGGAAAGCCGCTAAACGACCGTTGCCCAGAGCAACGCCATCAACTCTAGTAAGATTTTCGCATCGCGTTGACGATCAATCTCCCGACGTGTTCGCGTATTGCCTGATTGTCAAAAAAATCCTCCAGCCTTGCTGGCGGCTCGGCCAACAATCGAAAAAGGTCGGGCTCGGCTTTGTCATAGTCCGCCGAAAAGTCCCGGTCGGGATTTTCCGAGAGGCGTGCCATGGGGCACCATCTTTCTCCTCCCGAATGGGACGTCCTCCTCCCCACACTGCCAACGTATGCTACCCGACATACGTTCCTCCAAAATACTCAAAAGCCGTGAGTCATAGGAGTGCACTAAGTTCCCTTTGCGAGTGTCCGAATTAGGACAGCACCGACCGATTAGGTACTGGCCCGTTTTGACCCCTAGTGGGCCTAGTTGGGAATTGTGGGTGGCCTAGTTTCATAATCTAGATTGAGAACATCGGGACAAGACTTCGCGACGCCGCCATCGCTTCCTCACGGCTCGCCGCGTAGCCTCGCAGTAATATATCCCTAAAACGCACTTTTCGGATGGCCCGTGTCACTATCGACAGCTGTCCAGTGGGCAGGAAGCCCCTCGGCGCTTATTTGATAGTCACCGTCTTCGTCACACCCGGCCTCAAATTTAAACTTTATCTCCTGGCCGGGCTGAAGCTCCCATTGGTGACGTTTGAGCACGTCACAAGCAGCGATCCCACGCCATTCTCGCGCATGTTACCTAACGTCATCGGCGATGGTAGTGGCGTTGCCATAGTGTGTCGCTTAAAGGCGCGGGCAAAACACCATCGGGAGTCCATGCCCGTATATTGGACATTTATTGGACACCGCCGCCGGCCAATTAGCTAAGTTATTGATTATATTGGCGCGCCCTAGGGGAGGCGCTAAGGACCAGAGAAAATCCCTGCAATTCTTAAAGAACTTGGCTTCGCTGCCGTGTGCTTGATACCAGCGTCGGATACCACTGCACAAGATTTTTGGACTTGGCGAACTGGTTAGGGTCGCGGGGGCGTTTGCGATGGCTGGTCATTAATCCGCGTCCGTTTCAGGGCGCTTTTTAGCTTATAAGATGGCACCGAAGTACTATTCCACTCATTCATAACCTTTTTGCAGACGGCACAACTGGCGTTGCCGGTGTCTAGAGCCAAATGTTGCGTAATGATGACCTCATACAACGCCCCACAATGAGGGGAGTGAAAATCTGGACCTTTCTCAGTTTTCTGAGTTTGGGGCATGTCAAGGAATATGCGCCATTCGGCAGGGCTGGCAAGTGGCTGCCTTAATCAAACTGACCCACTACCAGATTTTTGAATTTCCTTACGGCTGTGAATTTTCGCAAGTTTTTCGAAACGCTACACCCCCTCGAAATACTCCCTCCTTTCAAGGAATCTCAATGGGTTATGCGGAAACCGCGCCTACTCTCACAGAAGAGGCGCCGTCCCCCAATGGCTTTTGTGAAGGCTCGAAAGCCCGCAAGAGCGACTTGGGATTCCAAGGAGCGCCCAAGCCCCACCATACAGATTCTCAAGGATCCACACCCTGACATGACAAAAGTTACTGCCTCTAATCTTCGTCCGATAACTGGCACCAATCTCGAATGGGATTTCCAGAAAGATGGAACGAACGCCCCGGACGGTTCGAATACAGTTATTTGGAAGCCGATATTTTCATCTGAGGATGGGCCGTTACAACGAACATCGACTCTCAAGATACCAACGCTTCATCAGCTTTTTGCGAGCAACTTCAAGGATCGTCAGCATCTCCTGTTTCCCTGGCTCAGAGAGCAGGAGAGTTGCATGATTTACGCAGCTGCTGGCGTCGGCAAATCTATGTTTGCTCTTTCAGTTGCGCTAGCAGTTGCGGGTGAGGGCACGTTCCTCGGCTGGAGACCCGACAAGAGGAAAGCGGCCAATGGCTGGCGCGTGCTCTACGTTGATGGCGAGATGCACATCGCCGATATTCAAGAGCGGGCGCGTCTTCTGTTGGATGCTGTTCCCGAATTAAATCGAGAGTTGGCTGGCGAAAACCTCAGTTTTCTTTCGCGCCAGCACCAGGAGCCACTTGCTTTGTTCCCATCAATCACTGAGCCGACTGGCATGACATTTATGCGGGAACGCGCAACCAAAGGACCATTCGATCTTGTCATTCTCGACAACTTCTCCACTCTCGGAGAGGTGGAGGATGAGAACGCCGCATCGAGCTTCAATGCAATCCAACAGTTTCTGCTCAATCTGAAGGTTCAAGGGATTGCGACAATACTCGTGCATCATGCGAACAAGACGGGGGACGACTTTCGGGGCTCAAGCAAACTCGCTGCGACATTCGAGACAATCATAAAACTCGAACGTTTGAAGGAAGATGCGGAGCAGGGAGAGGCTCAATTTCGCGTTCGCTGGGACAAGGTTCGAGCGGGTGGACCACGTCGCAAGGTCCGAGATGTGGTTGCGAAGCTCGTTACCGAGGAACGCTTTAACGAACCAAACGTGGCAGCATGGGACTTTGAGGCAGAGGCACTCGACCGGCTCGATGAAATCAAGCAGCGGCTGATCGGTGGCGAGTTCATCAATCAAAAGGAGATTGCAGATTTTTGCGGCGTCTCGAAACCGATGGCAAAGAAGTATCTCGACAAAGGACTCCGCATTGGCATCTGGACGCAAGACGAAGTGTCTCGCTGGTTTGCCAAGGGCAAATTCAGGCGAGTCAAAGGCCACACGGAGCCCCCATTCCGTCCTTCATCGGACTGGCTAACTGAAATGTCTGAGGCCGACGCAAACGCGGCACCGGCCTCTACTCCTGCGGTTAGCATCTAGAGTGGAGATGTGTGCATGGCGGCAGTAAACTGACGTAATGGGCTACCAAACGGGTCTTTTGGGTCCATTAGGAGCCGCAAATTAACCGCCGCCTTTCTCCTGTGGTTTATTCCGTTCCAGGAATCGCGGTCGGAGAGGGCTCTTGATCGAACTTTGGAGGTTTACTCTTGCGGATCGCCCACTGGGGCAATTGCGACGTATCGCTCCCGACGCGCCTCCACTGGCACCAAGCAGCCTAAATTGAACAGCGGGCACGCTCTCAAAGCGCGCCAGTGATTTGCGCCGGGGCTTTTGCTTTGGCGATGGCGGCGCTCAGCGGCGGCGCAGCTTTACGACGACGTCCGGCCGGCAAGTGGAGTTGGTTGAGTATGAACACGCGGACGGCTGAGGAAAGGTTGCCCATATGCTTTTTGTTCGCAATTTGCTGCACAAGTTTTGACGGTGTTGTTCGTTTCCGGCGGGCAATTTTGTGCAAACCAATCCAAAAAGCATCTTCGAGCGAGATGCTGGTCTTCCATCTGCCGAACGTCACTGTGTGTCGTTTAATGATGGTTTTCATGGCCGGAATTGTTAGGAACGTTATCGTTATCCGGGTTGCTACAGTCAGCAGGGTTTATCAGATGTTGTCGATTGCACATCGGGCAATCAACCAGAATGTGCGTCATATTTGATTCAATCAAATCTTCGGCCACCAATGCCTGCACGTTAAGGCTGGTCCTCGGACATTTATAAACAATCGGACGCATCTCACTCCGACGCTAATGGGGCGTTCAAATTAGGATGCGAATGGGCAGCCCACACCCTGCGCGCTCTTAAGAAAATCCGGCCGCCACAAAACGGCGACCGGCGTCGAATCCTCCAAAATTGGTGCTGGTCGTGGCAACGACGGTGCCATGGTTTTTTTCGCCAGCGACCGACCTTACTCCTAAAATGAGGGGCTGGGTCATGACCAAGACATTAACAATCAGCAATGTTGGAACTCAAAAAATTTGTCAGCGCCGGTCCTAAGCCCGTGCGCCCACAGGGGCAAACGTCACGTGACGGTCAACTGCCCTAAGCGGACGAATTTTGTTACGTCTACCTTCATGCAAATAAGGTTTAGTGCGGTCCGGGCCCCCATGTTGGCGAGTTGCTCTCGCGTAAACTCAATCTTGTATTGGGGAGGCGTCAAACTCACGTCGCCGCTAACAGCTTTGAACTCGCTCCGGGTCTCTGTGGCAGCGTAAAAGCCCGGCGGCAAAACGATGCCCTGGTCAAGCTGGACGGCTTGTGTTGCCTCGATCACGACTGTCTGGGTCTGTATGCGCTGCATGTGCGCCCCTTTTTAGGCCAGGGAGCTAAGCACGGAGGCGGGCAACGGTTCGGTAAATGTCCGTCCGGACAAGCATCGACGTCCCTGGCGCCGGCCGCGGTGCCTCCAGGCGTCACGGCCCTAGTCTGTAGACGTTGCACCTACCGACCCCCGGCGAGGTGTATATAGCACGAACACGGCTCCCTGACGCGATTAGGCGCCTAACTGTCGGCTCTGCCGAAAATATCGGCTGCAATTTGTGCCTATCGCTCCACCGAGATGAGTGCTTTTGGAAGGCGGATTAAACAACAACAACGGGGGCTTTAGCGGAATTTTGAAAGTCGATTTCCGAGGAATTGCCTGAAATTTTCCGCGCCGGAGGGACCCGTTAGCCGCGCGCAGTCGTGCGCGGGTTTTTTGCGCAGCGCTAAATGTGAGCAACTAGCCAGATCACAAACGCAATCGAGCCGACGACAAGCAACCATTCCATGTCGAAGCTCATCAAGAACAAGATGACGATGGCGGCGGCGATGTACTGCATGTCTGCGCCTCCCATTGCTGAAGATGCCCAACGCTCAGCGATTGTGTGGAGGCGTTGCGCAGACTTCTAGGAGGGGGAGTCAAAACGTCGCAGGTGCGCGCGCATTTTGTCCGTTAAAACTGTTCAAAGAAGGAGTATTATACGAACAGTCAGCCGGGCAGGGAGCGTGCATGGCACAAACACGGTCTCTGTCCCACCGACTTAGCCGTGCGACTGGGACTAAACGTTCACGCGTCTACCCTCCGCGGTCACGTCGCGGCCTGTTTGGCCGCCTCGATTGCGCCGACCGGATCCGGGGCCCAGCGCGAGATGCCGAGCGCGATCATCTGCCGCAGCAATTGTCCGGCCGGTCCGTCGTCGTCTTCGTTGACGTGACACGGCGGCGCTTCCCAGGGCTTGAGATGCAAACTTTCGACTTGGCAGTGATAGGAGGCGAACGCCGCGACCTCCCCCCATGATGTGTCGAACAGCATCGTTTCGATTTGCTCGCGGCGATCGGCAGCGCCGGCTCGAGCGCGATCGAGCGCCAGCTGGTTTGCGTAAGTGCGCTCTTCGGTGAAGAAGAGCCCGTGCGCAGGCGGCAGCCGCTGCCCGTCGGGCCGCTCCGGCAGACAACGCGCGGCCGTGATGACGTAGCGCTCGAGCGAGCCGGCAAAGCCTTGACCCTCGACGACGAAGCCGCGGCCGCCGGCACCGACGCGGACAACTGCGCCGAGCGCGTTTTGCAATGTCTTTGGTTTCAGTTCGATGGTGTCGGTCATGACGCAGCCCCTGGGCGTCGGCCCGATGATTTCGGCTGCGCAGTATCTGGGGCCGCTTTATCGCGCGGAAACCGCTGAATTTGAATGAAGCAGGGGCCTCGCCCCAACGATCACGAACCCTTGCCCAGAGTTCTTTACTTCCCGGCACCGGGGATCGGTCGATAATAACCTCGTAACCGCTTCGCGCGCTGTCTCTTTGCCCGTTGCCTGTTCCGTCAATTCTTTGCGTTCGGATGAACTCTGCGCGTCGGTATTGGACTTCGATTTCTGCGTCATATCGTTCGGCTTATTGGACATAAAAAATCCCTCCATCGGTTTCATCCGAGAAGGGCTGACGTTCAACACGCGACCTGTTTCGTTGCCGAAGTGGCCGCATCCCCTTGCGGGATCCACCTTGCCCAGGTTTGGCAGGTTGGCGAGGGCGTCAGCCCCACTCTTGATGCAGCATTATTATGTAGTCAGAGCTAGGCGATTACAAGCTGGGGCTTGAATTGATCCGTGCTGGCGGAAGCAATTTGGATTCAGCGGAGGCATTTATGTCGAACAAACACTTGGCCCGCTGACTCTTAATCAGCGGGTCCAGGTTCGAGCCCTGGTGCGCCCACCAATAAAGTCAAGTACTTACCTGGAATACGTCCTAGGCTTGCGCACCTCAGAGGCGCACCGGGTAGCAATAGGGGTAACGGGAAGGTAAGTGGCGGAAGCGGGCGCTTGCCCTTGTCCGGCGCCGCGTCACCGTCGGTAGCCCGCCGTCAGGGATTTCGCCGTTGAATACCACCATGGTGGATATTGGGCTGCGCTATGGCTCTTGCTTTAGAGCGACCGCTACCTCGCGTGCGAACGAAATTAGGGAAAAGGTGAAGAGCGTAAGCGATATAGTGAAAAGGACGGCCGCGCCCGGCTCATGTCTAAAGCCGAAGTACGCACTTCCGAAGGCGGCGATCATGAGGAGGCAGTTGGTAATACCACTTGCGACCGCCCAGTAGATCGCCCGGTTGACGAGGGTCGCTCGAAACTTCAAGTGCGGTAGTGCAGCCTTGAGATGCGCTCCGGCGGGGTCGTCGTCCGCGATGGCGTTGATCGCCCGCGATCTGTCGATAATGCGACCCATATGGGAGACCAGAACCGAAAGAAATGATGCAACCGCGCCTAAGAGGAAGGCCGGCGCAGCAGCTTGGGATATCACAAGCGAAAGTTGGTTGGTCGTTATTGTTTCAGACAACATTACAAGCCTCCAACTGTTGGGCCATGCGTGATACTTCCCACGGCGGCGGCACCTTGCATGGCTTACGGTGCACAGATTCGCTTTTGGTACATGACGTCATTCGCCGCGACACGCCATTTTAATCGTTATTGGAGATTTTCACCCGGTATTATGACTTCTACATCTCCGCTCATTCATGCACTAGCCGCTTGTCACGGTCACGAATTTAAGCCCTTTGTCAGTGCACGGCGATGACGAGCGCCGATTACATTACGAATTATCAATTGCAGAGAAATGCTGCCGTAATGTGCATGTCCGTATCTGCTGCGCAATCACGCTGAACATTCAGCGATTTGAATCGCAAAGGAGACGCCGACATGAATCGAATAAATCCATTTAGATCTGGCCGTACAGGTCTTACCGCGCGTCGCATAGTACTTCTTGCGTCAGCGGCTAGCCTCGCTATCGCTGTTGTTGCCGCTGGGCCATCAAGCTATGGCGCACTGAGCCTTCCTTCCTGGACAACGTCGGCCCAGGCGGCCGGCGCAGTGCAACCGCCTGCCGGGTTTGCCGATATCGTTACGAAGGTGAAGCCCGCCGTGATTTCGGTTCGCGTCAAAATCGACGAGTCCGCAAAAACGACGGGCATGAACGAGAGCGAAGAGGGCAACGCAAGCCCGCTTCAGCCCGGAGCGCCGATGGAGAAATTCTTCAAGCAATTCGGCTTCCCCGGCATGCCGAATGAAATGCCGCAAGGCAAGCAAACAGTCACCGGTGAAGGCTCTGGCTTCTTCATCTCAGCAGACGGTTATGCGGTGACCAACAATCACGTGGTCGACCATGCCAAGACCGTGCAAGTCACTACTGATGATGGTGCAGTCTACAAGGCCAAGGTCGTCGGCACCGATTCGAAGACCGACCTTGCGTTGATTAAGGTCGATACCGACAAAAGCTTTCCATATGTGAAGTTCGCCGAGAATGACCCACGCGTCGGCGATTGGGTCGTCGCGGTCGGCAATCCGTTTGGCCTCGGTGGCACCGTCACCGCCGGCATCGTCTCGGCGCGCGGGCGCGATATCGGTTCTGGGCCTTATGACGACTATATTCAGATCGATGCCCCAATCAATAAAGGCAACTCGGGAGGGCCAGCATTTAATATGGATGGCAATGTGATCGGTGTGAACACTGCCATTTATTCGCCGTCCGGCGGCTCAGTCGGGATTGGTTTCGACATTCCGGCCAATACCGCAAAGATGGTCGTGGCCCAGCTCAAAGAGCACGGCTACGTCGATCGCGCCTGGTTGGGCGTGCAAGTCCAACCGGTCTCGGCCGACATCGCCGATAGCCTTGGCCTGAAAACGGCCGAAGGCGCGATCGTCAATGAGCCGCAATCAGGCAGCCCGGCCGCCAAGGCCGGTATCGCCACGGGCGACGTGATCACCGCGATCAACGGTGCGCCGGTGAAGGATGCGCGCGATCTCGCTCGCAAAATTGGGGCGATGGCGCCCGGCACCAGCGTCAAGCTTACGCTGCTGCACAAAAGCGAGCTCAAGACCATGGACCTGGCGCTCGGCAAAATGCCGAGTGAACAACAGGCAAAGGCCGATACCGGAAGTGATACGTCGGCCAATGGTCTACCACGTCTTGGCCTCACGCTCGCGCCAGCGAACGAAGTAGCCGGCTCGGGCGGTCAGGGTGTCGCAGTGGTCGCAGCCGATCCCAATGGGCCTGCCGCCGAGCGCGGCGTCAAGACCGGCGACGTGATCCTGGACGTCGGCGGTAAGGCTGTCACAAACGCTGCCGATGTGCGCAAAGCGCTCACCGACGCGCAGACCGCAGGTAAGCACTCCATCCTGATGCGGGTGAAGACCGCCGAGGCCACGCGCTTCATTGCGCTTCCGATTGGCAAGGCCTGACCAGAAGAAGGACGTTTGCCCACGCCACGCAGGGCGGATGTCAGTCGGGCCAAACGAACTCCGGGGGACGGGGTAAAACCCGTCCCTGACCCGCCCGATCCCAACCACAAAAAAATCCATCGCGTGCATAGATCAGTCGCATTGTCGCGATCGAGCCTTACGATGAAATCACGCGCGTATTGCGGAATTGGAACGTCGGCACAAGGCGCTCGAGGCAGAAATTTCCGATGCTCTACTTCATACGTCGGCTGATGACCCAATGGTAGCCGACTTAAAGCGCCGCAAACTGCACATTAGAGACGAGATCGAACAACTTCGCGACAAACGAGAGTGCGAGAGACCTGACCTGACTCTTGATAGACCAGGCGGATCGTCCAGACCCCGTTTCCAGGAGGATTGATCGTGGCCCCGCTCTGGGAGAAATATCTTTGAACAGCTTTGCCCCGACGCTCGCTTCCATCTGGAAGCTCGCCGTCCCGTATTTTCACTCCGAAGACCGCCAGCCGGCCGCCTCCTGCTCGGCGCGGTGATTGCGCTGGAGCTTTCTGCCGTCGGCGTCACGGTGCTGATCAACCAGTGGAACGCGCAATTCTACAACGCGCTACAGGACCGCGCCTGGAATACTTTCGTGCACGAGCTCTTGATATTCGGCGGGCTCGCTACAGTCTTCATCTGCCTGCGCGTATACCAGATCTATCTCACACAATGGCTGCAAATTCGCTGGCGGCGCTGGCTGACAACCCGCTATCTCGGCCACTGGCTAAAGGACGCCAATCACTACCGCATGCAAGTCCTCGGCGAGGGTGCTGACAACCCAGACCAGCGCATCGCAGAGGACACCAGGTTGTTCGTTGAACTGAGCCTGGGGATCGGCATCGGGTTGCTTGGTTCGATCGTGACGCTTTTGTCGTTCGTTGCCATCCTATGGGGGCTGTCGGCGCAAGCGCCATTCACGCTATTCGGCATCAACTGGTCAATACCCGGCTATCTCGTATGGGCCGCGCTTGTCTATGCGGTGGTCGGCACCGCGATCACCCACCTAGTAGGGCGGCGCCTGATCAAACTCAACTTCAACCAGCAGCGTTATGAAGCGGACTTCCGCTTTAACCTCGTCCGCGTGCGCGAAAGCAGCGAACAGATAGCGCTGCTCGAGGGCGAGGCGGCTGAGCGCGTGCGGCTGATGGACCGGTTCAGCGCGGTGGTCACTAATTGGCTTGCTATCATGTCACGACAAAAAAAGCTCGCCTTCTTCACCACCGGCTTCCACCAGGTCGCGGTCGTATTTCCTTATATCGTTGCGAGCCCGGCCTACTTTGCCGGCTTGTTTCAGCTTGGTGGCCTGATGCAAACGGCCTCAGCCTTCGCAAGCGTGCAGGCGGCACTGTCGTTTTTCGCCAATTCCAGCACCTATAGCCAATTCGCCGAATGGCGCGCAGTAATTGCGCGCCTCAATGGTTTTGACGAAGCCATCGCAGCTGCCCAAACGGCCGCGATCACGCCGTCCACCATTTCGGTCGAGACTCGCGCGACCGCACCGGATGTACAGATTGAAGCGCTTGAAGTGCGGCTACCCAAGGGCCGCTCCATCGTTGCCGCCGACGGCATCGTCTTTACCCCCAGTGACCGTGTGCTCGTCACTGGCCCATCGGGCTCCGGCAAGTCGACGTTGCTCCGCGCGATTGCCGGTATCTGGCCGTTCGGCGCCGGTAGCATCGCCGTGCCGCTAACCGCACACGTGATGACGTTGCCGCAGCGGCCCTATTTGCCGATCGGCTCGCTCGGGGCAGCCATTGCCTATCCGGCTCCTCCGGACACGTTCCCGCGCACGTGGCTTGTTGTTGTGCTGCAAGATGTCGGTCTCCCACACTTCGCCGAACAACTCGACGAGGTGGCGCATTGGAACCAGCAATTGTCGCTCGGCGAGCAGCAGCGGCTGGGGCTTGGCCGCGCGATCCTGCAAGCGCCCGATTTTCTGCTCCTTGACGAGGCGACTGCGTCGCTCGATGAGGCGGCCGAAGCAGCCTGCTATCGGCTGATCGAAGAGCGGTTGCCATGCACAACAATCGTCTCCATTGGCCACCGCTCGACGCTCAAGGCCTTTCACAGCCGTCATCTGAAACTCGTGCCCGACGGCGACCGCCACCGGGTGCAGGAAAGCGCATCATTGGGCAGAAAATTGACGTACCCAACGCAAGCATCGCTCGACTATCCGCTCCGGGCTAGGTCAACGGCGAGACGATTGTTTCTCGCTTCGAGGAAGTCCCTCGGCTTGCGGTAATAGCGGTTTTGTACAATCGCATTGCGATGCTAAAGCTTAAAAATAGCCGTCCTCCTGCGCAGACCATTCCGCATAATGCGGAACTCATCTTCCGGCCGAACAGTACGTAAACACGCAATATATCGTTACCGACCCGCACCATCGGCCAGATGGCTCGCGCGGTGAAGCGTATAACTCGGCTGGCCACCGACCAGAATAATTTTTTTGGGTATTCGCCGATCTGATTTTCGATCGAGCTCATGAATTCTGCGCGATTTCAGATAAGATCTTCGGGTCCCAAATGTCAGACTTCCATCATTAGGCTCGCCACTGTAACTTCGCCATCTGTAATGTAATGGTTGACGCGTTCGATGGGCAGATGTTGGCCGGATTGATATGAATTCACGTCCTCGATGGCTCGGTTTTTTCTCAACTCAGCAATGATGTAGTCCCGCTCGGCATTCGTATCCGAATCGGTGGCGTGGGTGACCTGGAATGTGAGTTGGGTTAAGGAGAAACCGGTATCTTTGGTGCCGGCTCCGACCCAGAGAACGCGTGCGTTCTCCGGAGGCCGGTCGGTGTTTAGCCAGAAGCCGGCTGTTCCCACTGTGGCCTCGGCACGTGCGAGGCTTAAAGCCCAGAATCGAATGTGATGGCGCTTCCGTGGGCTGTTATCAATTGCCTTCTGGAAACCGATGTCTTGACCGCGTCCGAAAAGATAGAGGGTACTAAACGGGGCGGCAGGATAGGCTGAGTTGAATACGAATGCTCGGATCATGCGCCACGAGCTTGCCAGACCCAACCGATCAGCCTCTGACCAGCCTGCGGTTGCAAAAGCGGCGTGAAGCTGTTGGAGCGTGCCTATGAGCACGAGATTGACAGGGTCACCAGGCAATCCGTCACCGGTAATTGTGAAGCGAGGCACACGTTTGCGCTGGAGGATTTTAAGGCCCATGCGAACGGCACGCGGGAGGATAATGTATGCCGCGATTCCATAAGTCAGGGCCAAAGCCAGGAGCCATGGCAGCCTGCGGTCCGCAAATTCGAAGACCACAAAGACTATCAACCAGACGCTGAGGATGCCCAACCCCAGGATGAGCAAGCGTTGCAAGAAACGTGTCAGCATTCTCACGATCTAGCCACCATAAAGCGATCACTATCCGGATTGAAAAACTAACAGAAGGCTTATTGCCAGGGCTCAAGTAGCCGCTTCGATTGTACGCCAAACAGCGCCGTCCGCGAGATCAACGAGAACTCACACCGGAACGTCTAGTTGTCGGGAAGCGTGGGCCTACCCACGTCGGTCCCAGATGCCGTCGGGATAGCAGCATAAAGAGGGCTCGCGTAGTACTGTCTGAATGCGAAGCGCATGAGGACGCCGATTGCGGCCGCGAGCGGCACCGCAATTAAAAGGCCAACGAAACCGAACAGATGGCCAAACGCGAATAGCGCGAACATCACCCAGACGGGATTCAAGTTGACGCGCCGGCCGACGAAATACGGCGACAGCACGTAGTCCGATAGAGTTTGAGCGACGAAGAAAATCAAAGGTACGATCAATATGGGTGCCCAATTAGGCCAGAACTGAGCGATCGCGACGCACGTCGATACTACGAGGCCGGTAAGCGAGCCGAGATACGGCACGAAGCTGATAGCCCTACTGCGAGCCCGATCAGAAGACTGTGTTTGAGGCCGATCAGCGAAAGCGCGGCCATATAGAACAATCCGAGGATGAGACATAGCGCGCCTTGGCCAAGCACAAATCCGCGGAATGTATTATTGACCTCGCGGGCGAGCGCTCGGACGGTGTCGCGCTGTGCCGGCGGTATCCAATGATCAACTGCGGCTATGATCTTACTCCAGCTATAGATGAAATAGCAGGCAACTATCGGGGTCACTACTAAAAGCGACAAAACTGAGATCAAGCCTCGACCCCCCGACCATACCGATCGTAAAAAAGCTCCGACCCAGTCGGTCGCGAGCGTCGTCAACTCACCGATCGACTGCTCGGCCTGACCTAAGCCTTCTCCGATGATCTTGCTCATCCATGGTCGGTTTGCATCGGTTGCGAGTTCCTGAACTGTCTGAGGTAGAGTGGGAAGCTATCGATGAAGTATGCAAGCTCACGGACGATGATAGGGGCCGTCGAGAACAATCGGAGCGACGACGCCGACAATAAACAAGCCGACGATGGTAAGCGTCGCAATGAGGCGGTTCATTCCCAGCCGCTCCAGCCGGTTGGCCAGAGGGTCAAACAGATAGGCCAGCACCATGCCGGCGACGAATGGCAGCAGGACCTCGTGCAATAGCACGACCGCGGCGACGAGCGCCGCAAACATCGCAATCCAAAATGTAATGGGCCGTGCGATAGTCATAATTGGGTCGAGCCGTCGCAGCGCTCGTCGCTGCAATCTATTACATCAAGTTGCGAGTCCAGATCTTAATTTCCTGCGGCCCGAGAGAGGATCGCCGCATCAATTGCGCCGGACTTTGATCCACTTTTGCTGCTTGGCTTCGTAGCAGACGGTAGACCGCAGGCGGAAGCGGAACGTTTGCAACAACGAGCGTTCCTGGGGGCAGCATGTTGGCAGCGAGCTGCTGCTGCAGAATGCCATCGAACTGGTGTATTCGGCGCCATTTCTCGGAGGCCGTTAAATTACTATTCGCGACCACCGGACAATAAGCCGCGACCATGAAGTTCGTCAGTTCAGTGTACGAAATATTGGGTCTCTCAATCTGCAGCTTGTTGATGACGTCGTTAATTTCGTTGGAAAGATCGACACTATTCCCAGACGTCACCAATTTGAGCTGCAAGTCGGCAAAAAGATTAGGAACTTCGGGGCAATCAAGGCCGGCAGCGTGACTGTGAACCGGTAAGCAGCCGAGTACCCAGCTGAGAAACAAGGCGAATGCGATGCGTTTCCATCGCGGGACCGACGCCGAAAAAGGTGGGCGATCTTGGAATGTCATTGTGGCGACTTTTTCTGTACGCGACATTTTTCTTCTCCCATTACGTGTTCGCTGCTGGGCGGGCAGGCGTTTTCTTCACAGGTTGAGCGGGTAGACCCAGTTGAACCACGAATAGGTCCGGATCGCGATTTTGCGTAGCGCGGCGCAGGCGCCGTGTTTGCCGCTCGTATAAATCCGCCGTGCCCTTGTGCGCCAATAGGAAATTTCGTGGTCCGGGTCGTCCATGACAATCTTTACCGCATACTGTCGTTGGGCAATATCGGGAGTGGCTGCTGGAACTTCGGCAACTCATCGCTCGGAAGATACCGTCCGACCCCGTTGCTCCGCCATATGCTATCCACCTTTCCGGTGAGAATCTGGCCAGGATAGAGATTGAACGCGACCTCGGCCGGCTGATATTCGCGCTGTGTCAATTCATCATGTTCCGTGAGCTTCGCATTCAAGCGACACCGATGTCACCGCGGTCGTCTAGCGCCCCAGCGCCCGCCGATCGCTGCCGCTCCACCAAAACGTCATTCCCACTCCGACCAGGACGATCGCAACCAGCAGCATAATTAAAGCCGATTCCTCGATCCAAGCTATCGCGGGGACGCAAAGCGCCATGATGAACCCGAGAAGGCAAACCTGCCAGGCGAGAATATGTACGCCAGCGACGAACGTGCCGAGCGCGAGCAACAGGAGAATGGCAAGACCGGTCGCATCGGAATTCAACATATGCTGCACGTTGGGCAGCAACATCAAATTCATCGCCACAACGAACGCCAGCCAATGCAGGGCCTGGGTCCAGATCAATCGCAGTCGTGCTTGCTTGTCGTGCGTGTCGTCGCAGTTCGCCCGCCAACGAGCGGAACGGATCGTCAATGAGCTCGGCCACGGTCATCGGCAAGTCCTTGTAAGGACGCAGGCGGCCCTCGTCGTCATACGAATGCATCCAGCCATGATTGTCTAGGACGAACCAAAACGATTCGGGCTCCAGCGTCCTGAGGTTTTTCACAATGGTAATCAGTACATTTTCGACGCCTTCGTCATGCAACGCCCGAGCGGCAGCAATGACAGCATGACCGCCGCAGTCGGTCACATGGAAGGCGATCTGATCGTAGTCGATGCTCTGCGCGAGATTACCCCGCCGTTTGATCCTGAAAGCGCCACGGATGAGATCGTGCGGTTGTTTCAGTCCTACAACGTGCGAGCAACTCACGGCGACAAATACGCCGCCGCGTGGTGTTCGCAAGCGTTTGAAAAACGGCGTATTGAGTACCGGCATTCGGAATTGCCGACATCTCAGCTATATCAAAATTTGCTGCCACACTTAAACAGCAAGACGATCCGGCTGCTCGATCACCCGAGGTCGATCAATCAAATTTGTTCACTTGAGCGCCGCACGTCGCGAGGCGCTCGTGACAGCATCGGCCATCCGCCGCAGTCGCACCGATGACATTGCAAACAGTATTGCCGGTCTAGCGTTTATTGCGATGAACCGCCGCGAGGTGCCTGTGGCGCGGACGGGCGTTATGTACATGAGGCGCTAAGCCGCGCCTGTCGAGGTACGGTGCGCCGCGCACTGGCTGCGGCGGCGAAAAAACGCAGACGGCACGGAGGAAATCAACGTTGTCGATTTCGACCGCAAGGTTGAGAGACCGGCAACGCCTGAGGAAATCGAAAGCGGAATTGAGTACCGCGACTATGAATTCTACAGCAAAGACATTGCAGCATGACAATGAGTACCAAGGCCGGTCTAAGGACGCCCGTCGATCCTGCGAAAGATCAAGTCGCGACAACCCGCAACGTCCTGCGAGAGATGAACGACAAGGCGGACTGCGCTATCGACACCCAGGCAGCGGCTTCGACGCCGATGACACCGAAGAAATAGTGGCATCTCAGTCAGGTCATTGCTGCCGGTAGGCCCTATGCAGGCCGGATGTCCGCTTTCGACGTAAAGCTGTCATGGCTTGGACCTTGCCGAATTGCGCTTTTGACCCGAGCGCGACATTTGGTAACATTTGCGTAGGATCGAGCATTGTCGTGACGCGCCACAGGGGGCGACATGCAGCGAAGCGGTGAAAGCGGACAGCCGGTAAAGGGTAGGCTTGGGCCCAAGGCTCGCAAAGCGCCAGCCGCACCCTTGTCCAATGCTGACCTCCAAGAACAAGTCGCCAATCTCACCCGCGAACTGAAAGAGGCGCGTGAGGAGCAGACGGCGACCTCGGAGGTGCTGAAGGTCATCAGCAGTTCGCCGGGCGAACTTGATCCGGTCTTCAACGCAATGTTGGCGAATGCAACTCGCATCTGTGAGGCCGCGTTCGGCAGTCTGTTCCTGCGCGAGGGACCTATCTTCCGCGCCGTTGCGTACCACAGCAAGAAAAGCTTCGAAGAGTATTTGCGGTCCAATTCTGTGGTCGATCTCCGCGAAAATCTGGGAGTGCCACTCGATCGCGTCGTTAAGACCAAACAGGTCGTCCACATTCCAGACCTCCGGGCTGATCAGTCTTATCTTGAGAAAAACCGGTTCTTCATTGCCCTTGTCGAAATCGTGGGCGCGCGGACGCTTGTGGCTGTGCCGATGGTCAAGGAGGACGAGCTCATCGGCGCGATCATCGTATACCGTCAAGAGGTCCGGCCTTTCACCGACAAGCAAATCGAACTACTGAAAACTTCGCCGCCCAAGCCGTCATCGCCATCGAGAACACGCGGCTGCTCAACGAGCAGCGCGAAGCCTTGGATCAGCAGCGGGCGATTGACGAAATCCTGCGCGTGATCGCGACTTCGCCGAGCGACGTCCAGCCGGTGCTTGATTCGGTAGCCGAACACGCGGCGCGCATTTGCGAGGCGCGGTTTGTCGACGTTTTTCTCCTTGAAGGCGATACCCTGCGCAATGCCGCCTGGTTCGGCGAAATTGCGCGCATGCCCACGATACCACTCGATCACTCCAATGTTGCGGGGCGCTCGATTTACGATCTGAAGCCGGTGCACGTTATCGATCTGCAGAACGCCGGCGATGATTTTTCGGCAGGACGTGAATATGCGCGCCAGTTGGGACATCGCACAATCCTCGCGGTGCCTCTGATCAAGGAAGGCCGTGCGCTCGGTACTATTTTAGTCCGCAGGACCGAGGTGCGACCATTCGAGGAAAAGCACATTGCTCTCCTGACGACATTTGCCGACCAAGCCGCAATCGCGATCGAGAACGTGCGGCTGTTCGAGGCCGAGCAGCAGCGCACACGCGAGTTGACCGAGGCGCTGGAGCAGCAGACCGCGACGATCGGAAGTGCTCAAGGTCATTCAGTGTTCGCCGGGCGAGCCTGGAGCCGGTCTTGGATGCGATGCTGGCGAACGCGACGCGCATTTGCGAGGCGCGGTTTGGCGTACTGTACCTCTCGCGACGGCGATGCTTTCCGGGCAGGCTGCCACAACTCACAATGCCGCCGCCCGCATATGTTGAGGCGCGTAAGAAGCGAACTGCGCCCTGACGTTGCAGGCTGGCTCTGGGCTTGTCATACGGACCAAGCAGGTCGCCCATATCGCCGATCTCAGCAGAGCTCAAGTCCTACTTCGAGCGCCATCTCATTTGTCGTCGCCGCGTAGAACTCGGCGGAGCCCGAACCGCACTCGTTGTACCGATGCTCAAGATAAGGAGACTCGATCGGCGCTATCTGCATTCTTCCGCCAGGAAGTACGGCCTTTCACCGAGAAACAGATCGATTTGGTTTAAACTTTGCCGCCCAGGCCGTCATCGCCATCGAAAACGCGCGGCTGCTTAACGAGCTGCGCCAGCGAACCTATGATCTTTCCGAGTCGCTGGAGCAGCAGACCGCGACGAGCGAAGTGCTCAAGGTGATCAGCAGCTCCGCCTCCGACCTGCAGCCTGTCTTCGACACAATGGCCGAGAACGCCGTGCAGGCTATGCGATGCCGAGCGGGCATACATCTTCCGGTTCGACGGCGAACTGCTGCGGGCTGTCGCCACCTACAATGTCGGCCCAGAGAACAGGGAGTTCTGTAAATCGTAATCCAATCGCCCCGGGACGACGCAGCGTCTCGGCACGCGCTGCCCTCGAACGGCGATCGGTGCAGGTCCCTGACGTTCAGGCGGATCCCGAGTTTGCGTATGCCATCCGGGATGTCGGCCGATCCGAACGGTGCTAGCGGTCCCGATGCTCAAAGGCGACGATCTGGTAGGAACAATCACCATTTACAGACTAGAGGTCAAACCGTTCACCGATAAGCAGGTCGACGCTCGTGGAGACTTTCGCCGCCCAGGCTGTCATCGCCATCGAGAATACGCGCCTGCTCAACGAGCTTCGCGAATCACTGCAGCAGCAAACCGCCACCGCCGATGTGCTCAAGGTGATCAGCGCGTCGCCGGGCGACTTAGAGCCGGTGTTCGGACGCTTTGTTGGAGAACGCAGACACGGATTTGCGACGCCAAATTCGGCAATCTGAGCTTCGACGAGGGAGACTTTTCAAAACGTTGCGGCTACACGGTCCACCGGCCGCGATTACGACGTCAGGGGGCTTCGCGAGGTATTCCGTCCCCAAGCGGAAAGCGGCCTTGGCCATGTGGCCAGAACGAAACAAATCGTCGCACATCGGCGATATTCGGACGCAACCGCCTACCTTGAGGGCGATCCAGCTGCCGTTGGCCTCGTCGATGCTTGCCGGCGGCTCGGACGCTTCTGATCGTGCCGATGATCAAGGAGGATGACGCTGATCGGCACCATCGCCATCTACCGCGCAAGAGGTCAGGCCGTTTACCGATAAGCAGATCGAGCTGGTACCGAACTTTGCCGCTCAGGCCGTTATCGCCATCGAGAACACCCGTCTGCTCAACGATCAGCGCATGCGCTGACGATCGCTTCAAGCAGCAGACCGCCACTGCCGATGTGCTCAAGGTTATCAGCAGCTCGCCCGGTCATCTGAGCCGGTCTTCGATGCGATGCTGGAAAATGCAGTCCGCATTTGCGATGCAAAATTCGGTCATCTCTGGCTTCGCGAGGGCGAGCTTCCCTGCGCATCGGCTGGAATCGCATGCCGCCGCCTTATGCCGATTGCCGCATATCTTCGCGATGTCCGGTGTTCCGTCCAAAGCCGGAGCCAGCGCGCTGGGTCACTGCTGACGAACCAGGCAACTCTTTCACCTCGCGGATATCACGGCACTCCCGACTGTCTGGCGACAAGCTCGCGCGAAGCGCACGATCGAACTTGCTGGCGCGCGACGTCTGATCGCGCGTGCCGATGCTCAAGGACGACGAGTTGATCGGCGCGATCGTCATCTACCGCCAGGAGGTGCGCCCGTTCACCGACAAGCAGATCGAGTTGGTGCAGAACTTCGCCGCGCAGGCCGTCATCGCCATCGAGAATACGCGGCTGCTCAACGAGCTGCGCGAATCGCTGCAGCAGCAGACCGCCACCGCCGACGTGCTCAAGGTCATCAGCCGCTCGACCTTTGATCTGCAGACGGTGCTCGACACGCTTGTTGAATCGGCCGCTCGGCTCTGCGAGGCCGATCAGGGCATCTATTACCCGCGAAGACGGACGACGTTTATCGCGTGCCGCAGACCTACGGTTTCTCCGCCGAATTCATGGACTATGTCAGAGATCATGCCATCATGCCGGACCGCGGTCAGCGATTCGGGCGTGCGCTGCTTGAAGGGCGACGCGTTCATATCCCCGACGTACAGGCTGACCCGGAATACACCTTTCTCGAGGCGCAGAAGCTGGGCGGATTATCGCACGGTGCTCGGCGTTCCGATGCTGCGCGAGGGAACGCCCGATCGGCGTTCTGATCTTGACGCGTCGCGAGGTGCGGCCGTTCACCGACAAGCAGATCGAGCTGGTTTCGACCTTTGCCGACCAAGCCGTGATCGCGATCGAGAACGTGCGGCTGTTCGAAAGCGTGGAAGCCCGCACGCGCGAACTGGCGAAGTCGCTGGAGGAATTGCGCACCGCGCAGGATCGCCTGGTGCAGACCGAGAAGCTCGCCTCGCTTGGCCAACTGACCGCCGGTATCGCGCACGAGATCAAGAACCCGCTCAATTTCGTCAACAATTTCTCGGCCATCTCGGTCGAACTCATTGACGAATTGCGGGAGGCGCTTGGCGGGCGCCAACCTCGACAACAAAGCTGCGGGCACGAGATCAGCGAGATTGCGGATATGCTGCAGGGCAATCTCGACAAGGTCGTGCAGCACGGCAAGCGCGCCGACTCGATCGTCAAGAACATGCTGCTGCACTCGCGTCAGGGCTCACAGAGAGCACCGGCCGGTCGACATCAACGCCATCGTCGAGGAGAGCCTCAATCTCGCCTATCACGGGGCGCGGGCCGAGAAGCAGGGCTTCAATATCACGCTGGAACGGTCCTTCGATCCGACTGCCGGCGAGGTCGATGTGTTCCCGCAGGAGATAACGCGGGTACTGCTCAACCTGATCTCAAACGGCTTCTATGCCGCGACGAAGCGCAAAGCCGAAGCAAATGGGGGCAATTACGAGCCCACCCTCGCTGCCTCCACCAAGAACCTTGGCGACAGCGTGGAAATCAGGATTCGCGACAACGGCACCGGCATTCCGCCTGAGGTGAAGGAAAAGATGTTCAATCCGTTCTTCACGACCAAGCCAGCCGGTGAAGGCACCGGGCTTGGCCTGTCCATCAGTCACGACATCATCGTCAAGCAACATGGCGGGTCTATCGAGGTCGATACCCAGCCCGGCGAGTTTACTGAGTTCAGGATCGTTCTGCCGCGCGGGGCTGCAACCATTGCCAAATCAGGGAGCGCGCATGAACCTTCTCATTCTCGTGGTTGACGATGAGCCGGATGTCGAGGTGCTGTTTCGCCAGCAGTTCCGGCATGACCTGCGCGCTGGCCGCTTTACGATGGAGTTTGCGCAATCTGCTCCCGCGGCGCTTCAGCGCATTACCGATGCGGCGGGCGTGTCAATCATCCTGATCCTGTCCGACATCAACATGCCGGGGATGAGCGGTCTTGAGCTGCTGCCCAAAGCGAAGGCCATGCGGCCGGATGTTCCGATCATCATGATCACTGCCTATGGCGATGCGGAGACCAAGCGCAAGGCACTGGAGAACGGCGCCGAGGCGCTTCTGACCAAGCCGATCGATTTCGGGACGCTCCGCAGCGAAATCGACACGCGGGTTGAACGCGCCGCATGACCGCACCGGGTAGGTTACGCACTCCGCGCCTTGAACATCGAGGTCAGGTCAATGCTGCCGGTAGGCCCTATGCAGCGTCGCCTTTCTGTGTGCTAGTTTGAGCCGGTACAAAGTCAGGAGAAATACCGTGGCCGCTAATGTCAAATTTCGCAGCACACTTGTTGCATTGCTTTGCATCGTTGTAGGGCCGATGACGGACAAAGCGTCAGCCATAACAGTCGAGATCGCAAAGAAGTGCGATGGTCTAACAGCCAAAGCATTTCCTCCACGCCAAGTCGGGAATCCAGCGGCAGGTAGTGCGAAGGGATCGGGAAAAGACATTCAGGACTATTATAGAAAATGCGTGGCGAATGGGGGCAACATGGATGAGAGAGCAAAGTGAATAGCATATCGGTGCCACAACGGCTGGGCGGACAGACCGCCGCGGGGCGGTCCTTTCTCTTTTTAGGGAACATGGCGATCTCGGCAACGCCCCGCACCTTGCAGGGGGTCGGCAATAGGCACGGTGTTTAAATCCGAGCGACATGCTATTTTTTCGCGGTCTGCATTACTGGGGAAAAAATGGCACGAATTGCTCAGGTCGTTTTCATAGCACTGATGTTGATGTCACCCCCTGTAGCTGCAGCTGGCCCGGCGGGAAGAAGACGGAATGCAGTAGTTGAGCCGCTGGTCAACCGCATATAGCGGCAATGATCCGAGAGACCATCGCCAAGAACTATTGTCCGGATGCAATTCTTCTCGGAACTGTCAGTCCCGTTATTTCCGAGGGAAACAACGATCATAACTTATTTCACGCCTACAAAAGGAACCGGCAACAAGAATGCGATTGATGAACGGCGTACAATCGTAATCAACGATAGCGCCGTCGAAGTCACCGGCTTTTACACGTTTACTCGAATGGTGGACGGCAAGGCAGTACCGGCTCCATCGCGCTTCACCATGCTTCTCACCAAGCGCGGAGGTGAATGGTGCATAGCGCATCACCATTCTTCGCCACACGTTCTGCCGAAGAATTGAGTGGGGCTTTTGTAGCCGCAGCAAACACCTGTTTGGATTTCGGAGAGACCGCCGCGAGGCGGTAGCGTCTCGCTCAGGTCAATGCTGCCGGTAGGCCCTATGCAGCGTGGGAAATCGCGTTATGCGCGCCATGTCAGCTATTCGGGAACGCACTACGGTGTCACATTAATTTGATAAATGTGACAATGTGAGTGTGAGAAAGTGAGGAGAATGGGGGCCCGTGCGTATGACTGATGGGCTGCTAGTACACCGCCAACACCAGCTATCCGCCATCGATGCTCTGTCCCGGCGAGGGGTGACTAGCATTGGGATAGCTGCGGCGGTCGGCTTGGCCTATTTCCTAGCGGCAAAGCTAAGCCTTGGGTTGCTTATGAAGCCTGCTGGCGTGGCCGTGTTCTGGCCCGCAGCAGGAGTTTCCTCAGGTGTTTTGATCGCTCTGGGACCTCATGCGCGATGGCCTGTGGCCGCCGGGGTAATGGCTGCGACGGTCGCGGCTAATCTCATGGGGGACCGCGACATTTGGGCCTCTGCCGCCTTCGCCCTATGCAACGCGGCGAAGCTCTGATCACAGCCGGATTAATCCAGTACTACTTCGGTACGAGTTTCAACCTCGACCGGCTGCGACAAGTCCTTAGCCTGCTCGTGGCTGCGGTTGTCGGCACTGTCATCTCAGGCATCGGGGGAGCGGTTGCTTTCAAGCTGTTCCACAGCCCAACGGTGTCGATGCTTACCACCTGGTGGCAATGGTTCGCTTCCGACGCCGTCGGTATCGTCGCTGTTGCGCCGCTTGTGATTGGCCTTGCCGCCGCCGTGCGGGAGCCGCCGCCGCGGAACGAACTCATCGAAGGCGCCGCGGCACTCGTGATGCTTGTCGCGATGACCGGAATTATTATTTCGCTGCCCCAGGAGCCTTGGAAGACCGTGGTGCCGAGCGCGCTGCTGTTTCCATTGTTGTTGTGGCTTGCCGCCCGTTGTCGGCCGGGCTTCGCCGCGACCGGCGCGTTCCTTGTTTCCCTTACAATCGTTTGGACGACAATCTTCGGCATCGGTCACTTTGGGGACACCGGTCTTCCGATCGACGATCGCATCCTGGAAGCCCAGGCTCTCATTCTAGTTGTGGCTCTGACTGCATTCGTTCTCGCTGCGCTGTTTACCGAGCGGAGAGAGAGCGAGACTCGCCTCGCTCACGCAAACCTGCTGCTGGAGCACGAGCGCGATAATAAGCTAATGAACGTGGAGGCGGTTGCCGCTTCGATTGCTCATGAAATAAAACAGCCCTTGGCAGCAATCGTAATGAACGGCGGTGCAGCGCTACAACTTCTTGGCAACGCTCCGCCTGATCACGATGAAGTCCGGGCAGCTCTGAATGACATAATAACTGACAGTCATCGTACCAGCGAAGTGTTCGAAGGCATTCGCGCCTTGTTTCGGAAGGTCGATCAGGAACGACAACCGATCGATATGAATGAGATTATTCTCAGGGTCCTACAGTCATTGCACGGTGAGTTGAAGGATCATTATGTTACAACTCGCACCGAACTGATATCGGGACTGCCACTTGTCGAGGGCAATAGAAATCAATTGCAACAAGTCGTCTTTAATCTGGTCCATAACGCACTCGAAGCTATGAATACCACGACGGATCGAAGTCGGGTGTTGCGGGTGAGAACTGAGCTTCGTGGTCGCGATGCAATTGCCGTCGCAGTTGAAGACTCGGGACCGGGAATTGATCCAAAACAGTTAGACGGCATATTTGATGCGTTCTTTACAACAAAGGCGCATGGAATGGGATTGGGACTAGCCATTTGCCGCATGATTATTGGGCGTCATGGCGGTCAACTTACTGTGGCGTCGGACGGCAGACGCGGGGCGTTGTTCCAGTTCGTTCTACCAGCCTTAATTATAGAAAAGGCTACTGCGGGTGCGAAGTAAGAACCTTGCATTATGAAAATAACAAAACAACTACAGTCTGCTATATTGTACACGCTTTGCCCCTTGGTTCGCTGCACCTAAGTACAATCGAACCTATGAGATCGATGGTCTAGGTTTTTTTATAACTTATCAATTAATTATGGCGGTTAGTGTCATGCAAGCCGCAAATAAGCTCGCTAACAGAATCTCGATAGGCCAGATCGGTTTTCATTCAGGGATACAGGACTAAGTGAGCGTACGGTCAAAGCACTGCTTGCCTGCGGAATCGCCGCGCCGAAGCGCCTGCTGTCTATGACGCCTCCTGAGATCACGATAATCCCCCGCGTCGGAAGGATTTCGCTCGGCGAAATCATGCGATATCGAGCATCGCAACCGAAAATTTTGTCAGCGGCGGCGGAGCATCAGCCAAGCTGTTTCGCTTTAGAGGAGGAAAAGGGCGTCACAGCTTAGACTTCTACGCCGCCTTAGAATCCGCCATCGCCTGCTTCGCGGCTGGACGAAAGTCACAAAAGCGCGTCGACGATGAGAATGGCATTTCTCACGCCGACCAAAATCGCCCACTCATAAGAATTTTACTTGGGTCAATTGCGATCTGATGAAAACCCATTCTACAGACTTTGCGCAGCACCGAGTTTTCACACAGCCTGCGCGTCTAGGTCAAATTCGACGCGGTGGGCGGCGCGCACACGCTTAATTTCTTTTATGGCCAAGGCATCGATTTCCCGTCCGATATTATCGGCAAGAGCAACGGTCGCCGCGTCGGCACCCGCGCGAATCGCGTCGAGTGTTTTTGCGTAGCCCGCGCGATGTGTTTCGACGTCCACAACAAAATTGCCGACAGCTCCAACGGCTTTGCTGTGCCGATGTTTCAATATTTCTGCTTTCACTTGGTTACGAAATCCGAACGCAAGATCTTCGAGTTCTGCTTTCTTTACGTTCACGGCAGCCTTCCTCTCAGCGGTCGGACGAAACTAGCTTGCTAGATATCTTTACCCCCTGGAACTGCCACAGCGTTTGTAGCAGATATCCGGCTGCCGGTCAGTCAGCGACACTGACCTTAGTCGCGGGCCGGTAATTTAATCTCCGACTTGAGGATCACGGCTTAGGGTCGTCCCACTCCGCCTTGAAATCCGCCATCGCCGCTCACCGAAGCTCGCCTCTCGAAATTCTGATGGCATCCGCCTATATTTGCGCCATGTTGTGGCGTGTGCGTAACTCACGCGGTCGGCCAAAAAATGCGCCTCCCGTCGCTCCGGGAACTTCCTTCGTGCTGAGTGCGTTATTCCGTCCGAGGGAATCCCATCATGCGCATCATCGCTGTCGTAGGCATTGCTGTGGTGATCGGGGTCGCCAGTCTCACTTCGGCTTCGGCACAAAAGGAAACGGCAAATCCCCCTGATCAAGCAGATACTTGGACGATAGACGCTTGGACAATAGACGAAAGCAGGTCACCAATCGACGGTAGCCCGCAAGTTACTGCCACGCTTAATGCGGTGGGGTACGACGCTAGAATGTCGCTGCGCTGCGAAGACAAGAAAACGGAAGCGAATTTTTTTCTGCCATCAAAGCTTCTTGGAAGCAGGGAGTACGTCAAAGTACTTTTGCGGCTCCCTGACGGCGTCGAAACGATGTTGTCTCCTTCAACGAACGATCAAAGTTTCTATGCTGGAAGCGCCGAGCAGTTCATTCGGCAGCTACCCGATAGTGGAACGATCATTATCAGGGCGTCTGGTGACGCAGGCAGGGCCGCTGGCGGCGAATTCAAGCTCGGCAATTTCTCCGCGATCCGACAGAAGATCGCGCAAGCCTGCAATTGGTCTTCTGAACGCGCGCAAAATTCGTCAGCGCCCCTCATAGCGACGCCAGCTAATGTGCAGATCAGTGCCGAACTCGCCAAAAAATGTCGCGCACTAATGATCAAGGCTCACCCCACTGAGGTGTATGGTCCGACCGGGAGCGCGGCCTCGCAGCGTGCGTATTTCAAGGAATGTATTAGCCAGCAGGGCAACGTGTCGGATACCTCAAAGGCATCCGGTCATCCGCAGCCAAGTACGACGGGATCCGGGAATTAGCTTCTTGGAAATCCACGCTGTGGTTATCCGCGGCATGATCTCCGGCTCAGCACGAATTAAATTGGCGCGTTCAAGACACAATTGAATTTTCGTACACGTCCGATCATTGCCACGTTCGGCCCTAGGCTGCGGTGCGAGCGCTGCGGGCATTTAGACACTGACGCGGCGGTCCTGCTCTTTGCGCAACCATCAGCCAACGGCAAACGGCGTCTCGGTCAGGTCAATGCTGCCGGTAGGCCCTATGCAGCGCCGGGTGAAAGATGAAAGCGACGCCGTCTGCTGTCGTCGCGATTATCGAGTTCATCTGCGGGAATGATAGGAAGTTTAATCGTAAACGTCGCGCCGCCGTGATCAAAATGTTCTGCCCATATCAGCCCATGGTGCGCCTCGATAATGGTGCGCGCGATTGACAACCCCATGCCCATGCCTTCCGCCTTGCTGGTGAAAAACGGTTCGAAGATCTCTTTTAATTTGTCTTCGGGAATGCCCGGGCCACGATCAGATAGGGATAACTGGGCAAAATTCTCGACGCGCGAAGTCCGAATGCTGATGATGCGGTCTTTGGTAGGCGTATCCTTCATCGCGTCGATTGCATTGACGACCAAGTTAATAATGACTTGCTGGAGTTGGATGTGATCGCAGAGGATTGGGAGGGCGTTCGGCGCGAGGAAACTGCCCAATTCGACTTTCCGTCCAACGGCCACTGCTGAAAGAAAATCGACTGTTTCTCGCACCACGTCGTTTAAGTCGACATTTTTCGGATCGAAAGGTACCTTTTTCAATAGGCTTCGCAGTCGCCGAATGACCTCGCTGGCGTGTCGATCATTATGCAAAATATCCGTCACGATATCCTTGAGTTCAGCGATGTCGGGCGTCGGCGATTTTAGGATCACGTCCGCAGTTTCGGCGTTGGCCATAATGGCGCCGAGCGGCTGGTTGATTTCATGAGCAATTGAGGTGGCCAATTCGCCAGCCATGGACAGGCGATTGAGGTGGGCAAGTTCTTTCGTACGCTGCGCTGCCTGTACTTCGGCTCACAATCTGCAACCGATACTGTTGCCACGCCGTCGGCTCCCGAAACAGGATTTCGCTCCCCGGCGGCAGGCGGCTTTCGCTGATGCCCCAGCGCTGCATTTCTCTCCAGTCGAACTTTGGCGTTGCAAATTCGATGGGCGGTATTTTGATGTCACCCGCCTTCTCGCCTCCAAGGATACGAAGGGCAACAGAGGCCGTCTGTCGGCCTCCCTCGGTCACGGAGAGAAGCGGGCCGCCAACAAGTTCACGTCCGAAGAAGGCATCGTTATAAGAAAAAATGGGCGCACTGGCGACGGCATGAAGCCTGGTCAGAACTGCGTCGCCTTCATGGACGACACCCGCTGCATCGACCGCCATTTGCGCCCAAAAGATCGCGGACTGCGGTGGGAGCGTGGCGGCGTGCTTCAATATCTCTGCAAACGATAAATCGTTGGTCCACGTAAATGCGATCCGACCTGTAAGGGGCTGGAGCTCTCTTTCCATCTCCTCCCGCCAAAACTTTTCGATAGGAGAAGTGCCGAGCACCACTGTCACCCTTTTTGTATCAGGCAACACCTGCAGGATATTCTCGATGGCTGCAAAATAGTTGATCCTGACTGCGACGACGCTGTCATTCGCTGTAAGACTGGAATATTGAACCCGGCGCTGGTCCACTCCCGTGAACACCATCGGAGTGGCCGCAAAAAGTTGCTGTCGGTGTCGCTGGACAAATGCTGCTGCGGGCGCGCCGATGCTCACGATCAGGTCAAGAGGGTGTTTGGCAAACAGGGCACGGAGATACTCGACAAACGGAACCTCCGGGTTCTCATCGCTGAAACGGGCCGTGACCAGCGAATACTCAATGATGTCCAGCGCCCACGGCGATTGCCGGTCCAGTTCCGCGCGGATGGCTTTGGCATATTCGCTCCAGGGCTTGAAATCCCGGCCAAAAGAATGAAGCAGCATTACACGCTTGGGCTCAGCCGCGAATCCAGCTGGACAACCGAGCGACGCCGCTAGGAACACAACGAGCCCCGCAGTCGCGCAGACACGACGGATGTGAGCTACCATGGCCAGAGTTTGCATCCTGAGGCTATTGCTGCACAACCGTCTGGCGATTTGAGCACCATCGTCCTGAAGCGAGCGTGATGCCGTCCGACGTCACATGGATCCGCGGCGCCGCGAAGAAATTCGAGCCGGAACATAACACGGTGCGCCTGGGGCGCAACGGGGTGTGCAGCAATTATTCGCCCGTCACCTTGAGCTACACCTGGGATTGCGTGCAGAAGCTCAAATCCGGCGACAAGGTGGTGTGCACGCAGCCGCCGATGCCGTTCAAATGTCCGGGAGCGCCGCAAAAGATTATCTATCTCATCGCCGATCACCTGCGTCGCCGCGGCATCTTGAAGGACTGCAAACTCAATTTATTCACTCACGCGCCGGCGATCTTCGGCGTGCCCTATTTCGCGCGTGCGTTGGTCAAGGTCGCCGCCCGCTACGGCATCGGCGTGCACTACCAGCAGAACCTGGTGGCAGTGGACACCCGCAAGGGCGAACGCGAGAGCGTGCCGTTCGACCTGTTGCATGTCTCGCCGCCGCAGAGCCCGCACGACGAGATCAAATCGAGCCCGCTCGCGAATGCCGCCGGTTGGGTCGAGGTCAACCAGGCAACCATGCAGCACGTGCGCTTCGCCAATGTCTATTCGCTCGGCGACGTCTGCTCGACGCCGAACTCGAAGACAGCGGCGGCGGTGCGCAAGCAGTCGCCGGTGGTGGCGAACGAGATTCTCACATCGATCGCAGGCAAGCTGGTTCCCGGCGCCTATGACGGCTATGCCTCGTGCCCGCTGACCACGGCGATCGGCAAGACGATCCTCGCGGAATTCTGTTATGGCGCGCGACCTGCACGCCGAGCTTGTTGTAAACCCCGTCAGGACCATTGACCTTGATGTTGATCGCCGGTTTCGCCAAGGCATAAGCGCTAAGGCCAGCCTCGACCGTAATTGACGCTCCAGTCTCGCCACTCTCGGGATTGGATATATCGGCTACACGAACAACAACTTCTTCGACAACACGCTGCCCGGGGAACGGACGACGTTCGGCCAGCAAACTTATAACGGTCAGAAGCCAACCTTCTTCTCGTGGCTGGATGACAAATTGCCTGCCAGAAAGGGCCCCCAATACTCGAAGGCATTGTTCAGATATCCAACCTTCAATTCCACCTGCTTGTTCAGGAAGGTCTGATAATAGCTGAGTGTCGCTAAGCTTAATGCGTTCGGGCCGCCGGGCTCCCATGTGTCAAAGTTGTAAATTCCGCCAACCACGATCTGCCCATCGGAAATTCCGTATCGGCTGACGTCGTAAGTCATCTGCATGACGTTATTCGCGAATGCCTGCGAAATCTGGATCGATTGTGTCCTGCGGGCCGGGCAGCGCCACGGTGAGCCCCTTGATCCGAAGGGCCTCGAAATCCAGCGATGGAGTCGTGGCCCACGTGATTGTGGGAGGAGAGACTGAAGCACTGGGCTCAGCCGCCAGAATGACCGAACAACCAAACGATGCCATCACCAGGGCAACGGCTACCGTACGGGCCAGCAACGCCACTGTGAACCTCATGTCAGCCCATACTATCTGCGCATCGCACGGTAGCAATGCCGACATCTCTGCGGAACGGGCGTGAGGGAGACGGCAGCGAACTACACACTCGGGGCCTGCAGCGGCCTCTCTGTCTGTCCTGCCTGATCAAAACACCTGATCGGATTTCGGAGAGACCGCTGCGAGGCGGTCTTTCTGTTTGTGCGGCCAACTGAGAACTAGCGTCCCGCTCAGGCCAATGCTGCCGGTAGGCCCTATGCAGCGCCGGAAGGTCGCTATTGGGGCAACAACGGACATCGGGCAGACTTGTGACCTAGATGCTGCTTTGGTCGAAAATGACCCGAAGCGGACATCGCGTGGCTGGATCGCCGCGCAGCGAACCCCTTCCAGTGTGCTGGTTTAAGCCGATACGATGCCCGGTCTTGAGCCTCAAGGGGAGACGGACAATGATGCGGCATTGGCACCTGTTCTCGCGATATACAAGTCACGCGCTGTGGGTTGTACCATTCAGCGCAATAATCCTTGAATTGATACTATATCGCCTTCTGGACGCGCTTGGTGACATGCTCGGATGGCAGCTCCAGCGCTTTTCGGCCTCCGGTGCGCAGTCCTTGCTGGAGACCGTCATCACAATGAACTTATCGTTTGTCGTATTCACATTTGGGTCTCTGCTCGTTGTAATCCAAGTGGCCAGCGGCCAACTGACACCACGTGTTATTGCCACCACCTTGCTGCGGGACAACGTCGTTAGATACACTGTTGGATTGTTCGTTTTCACGCTGCTGTTTGCGATTTCTGTACGCAACCGAATAGAGGGAAGCGGCGACCAGCTGGTGATCTTGGTGGCTGGGGTGCTCGGCTTTTTCTCGATGGCAGCGTTTCTCTATTTGATCGATTATGCGGCGCGACTGTTGCGGCCCGTCAGCATTCTGTCTCGGGTCGGCGAAAATGGCCTTACTGTGATCAAGGCTGTTTATCCTCAACCGAAACAAGGTCCATCGCTGCCGCACATCGAGCCTCCGATTACCGGGATGCCCTCCCGGATCGTTCATCATGCAGGTAGATCCGAGGTCGTCCTGTCGGTGAACATAGAGACGCTTTTGGCGGAATCGCAGAAAACGAATGCCATTGTGAGGCTCATTCCCGTCGTGGGCGACTTCGTCGGCAAGGGCGAGCCACTGTTTGTGGTGTACGGCAACGTTTCTGGAATTCGACGAAAATATACTGGTTTCTTCTATCAACTTTGGGATCGAACGGACGCTGGAGCAGGATCCGACCTTTGCATTCCGAATTATCCTCGATATCGCGTTGAAAGCGCTCTCGCCGGCAATCAATGATCCAACTACAGCCGTCCTGGCAATCGACCAGCTTCAGCGCTTGCTCCGCAGCGTCGGCGAGCGAAACCTGCGAAACGACAATATAACTGATGAGTCGGGAAAGCTCCGGGTCATTTTACGTACACCCAACTGGGGAGATTTCGTGAATCTGGCCTGCACCGAACTACGGCGTTACGGTGCGAATAGCATTCAGGTTGTACGGCGGCTGCGTGCAATGATTGAAAACCTGATCCGCTCCTTGCCCGAGGATCGTCACGCCGCGCTTCTGGCCCAGATCGCTCTGCTCGATCACGCAATCAACGCTGTATACAGCCTTCCGGAGGAATTGGCTCTCGCACGGGCAACGGATTCACAGGGCCTCGGCGGGACGCCGATTTGACCACGCCGAGTTACTCAAAGCGGCCATCTCCGAGCTAAAGTAACTCTCTCGCGTTTTCAAATTGACCTATGCTAATTTGGGCCTCGCGCGTAGGCACCGTGTCACCTTTACAAGGTTGTGATGGCCATGCTGATCCAATTTCTGGTAGGCGGCATAGTTTGTGTTTGTACCATTACAATACATTCGTTGGTGATGACCGTGGTGGTGAGCGTAGCACGAGTACAGAGTACAACAAAAAGAAGCCACCCGTCGCTGCGCCTGATCATCACCATGATTGCAACTGTTTCGATCTTGATGGCCGCGCATGTTCTTGAGGTGTTTGTTTGGTCGCTGGCCTACTCGATTGTGGATGCTGCGCCAGCTGGCACAAACCTCGTGTATTTCGCATTCGTGAACTACGCGACACTTGGCTATGGTGATGTGATACCGGTAGAGGGCTGGCGGCTGCTTGGTCCCATAACGGCGATGAATGGTGCGCTAATGTTTGGGTGGTCGACGGCTGTCATTTATGACGTGCTGCATAAAACAATGACGATTAGTTTCGACACCGCGGTCCCTAAATAGCCGCGATTTCAGGTGGCCAAACAAACAATCCGATGTCCGCTGTTGGCAGCCAGCTCAACCGATCGACGCAACACAAGCGTTAAATCTCTCCGCAGGGGTTTCAAATTGCAAGGTCTCGCGGGGCCATTCGTTGAGCTGGCTGCCAACAGCGGACATCAGGTGCATGAGCAGCTATAATATTCCAATGCGTCCCGAGTGGCGGAGCCTGGCGCGCTATGAAAGTGGTCCAATGTCACAGTCTGCCCTGAAAAAGATTGCCGCGTTGCGCCGCTGTGGCGGTTTGCTTTCACGGCTCGCTTATGAGCGCGGTCGGAAAGAGGGTATTGATGTCGAGGCATTGTTACGACAGTCACACCTCACGCCTCGCCAAATAAGAAACAAAGACACTCAGCTCGATGTACGAAATCAAATAAAGTTCGTCGAATTGATCGCAACCGCAACCAGCGATCCACTTTTGGGATTTCATTTAGCCTATTCTTACGATTTGCGCGAAATTGGTTTGCTATATTACGTCATTGCCTCCGCCGAAACTTTGCTTGGCTCTTTGTTGAGAGTGGCCCGATACAGCCATGTTGCCAACGAAAGCGTCCATTTGGAAGTAAAGAAGGGAGATCGTCTTCGTGTACGCCTGCGCTATTCAGGTGTCGCGCGTCACAGCGACGTGCACCAGATTGAGTTTTGGATTGTATCGGTTGCGCGTATCTGCGGAACGTTGGTTGGCTCCAATTTCAAACCAATAGAAATTCGTATTATGCACGACAGAGGAACGCAGGTTGCGGAAATGGGGAAATTGCTTGGTTGTGCCGTCAAAACCGGGGCGGATGTTGATGAAATTATTTTTTCTGGGAAAAGTGGAGCGTACCCCATCGTAACAGCTGATCCCTACCTCAACCGGCTGTGTCTACGTTTCTGCGAAGAAACGCTTAGTCATCTGGGAAAGAAGACCAGCCCCTTGAAGGTCAGGGTTGAGAATGCGATTGCGGCGCTACTACCGCACGGCGAATTGCATTTCGATGCAGTTGCTGCGCAACTTGGCATGAGTGGAAGGACGCTGGCTCGACGGCTTGCGTCCGAGGGGCATTCTTTTACAAAAATATTACAGGGCTTGCGGTGCGCCTTAGCACGTCGCTATTTGGCCGAAAGCGAGATGCCGATTTCAGAAATCGCTTGGCTTTTGGGGTATTCTGAGGTCGCAAATTTTACACACGCGTTTCACCGATGGACCGGGACAAATCCGCGGACCGCACGGGCGAAAGCACGGCGACGACCAGTTGAAGATAAAGCAAGAAAATCCGGCTTGAGGCATAGGTCCAGCACCACTAGTGGCAAAAAAGTCACGTGTCTCTCACTGCCTAAGTCCGCTGTTGATGCTGTGGACGGCTCCTCCACCGGCACGTGAGTGCCATAGGGTGGTTCGTCGGAGACGGCAAAAAGCCGCCGCGTTTCTGCATTGCGAAATGACGCGATTGGCACTAAGCGACGTTTCGCTGCCATGCGATGGCATGTCAGCTACTGGGCAACAACTGACATCGGGCAGACTTGGGGCCAGGATGCGTCCGTCTGCCCCTAAGGACAATAGCCAGAGAATGGGTTTCGACGGCAACCTTCAAAGAGAAACTCCTGTGTAGGATCGTCGTATGATCAGAATAATTAGCGTTGCCTTTGTTTTGGCCCTCGCGTCGTCATCAGCACAGGCGATGCCGCTCGTGGCGATCCAGCAACCGGAAAGCATGATCACGCAAGTCGTGGCCGGATGCGGAATGTTCAGGACACGAGTTAATGGTGTCTGCGTGTCCAGACACCACAGACGTCAAGCTCGCAGATGTGCACGATGGAATGGAAGCAATTGCGCTGCGTGGCACTACTACTGAACCGACACCATGACCGATGTCGTCGTTTCCGCTTTACCCTTGAAAGCGTCTCAGTACTAGCGCAGGCATCTCAGCGTGGAATAATGAAGACAGTCGAAATTACATACCAGTATGGGGCACAGTACGCAGCCGCGCCTCGGCCATTGGATAGTAATGCCGCGCATGCCCGTTTGAACGATGGCAATCAGGTATTCGCCGCACTTCTCGAAGGAATGGCGGACGATAACGGTAGGGTCCAAAGAATTATTTATGTCGATCCGGGTGATCTTGGACTCTTGGCCGGCGACCCAGCGCTGCCAAAACAACGTCCGTTTGCCGCCATTCTCGGCTGCTCAGACGCTCGTGTGCCGGTCGAATTGATCTTCAACGAAGGGCTGAATGATCTTTTTGTAATTCGCGTTGCCGGTAATAGTCTAGGCACAGAAGTCCTGGGCAGCCTGAAATATGCCGTTGAGCATCTCAGCGGAAGCCTGAAACTCATCGTCGTCCTGGGACATAGCGGCTGTGGGGCGGTAACAGCTGCGGTCGATGTGTTTTTAAATCCAACTGATTACTTATCACTCACCACCAAGCATTCGTTGCGAAGCATTCTTGATGGCCTACTCGTTGTAGTACAGGCGTCCGCGAAAAAAATTCAGGAGGCCTTCGGACCCGATGTTTCGCATCATCCGGGTTATCGACAGGCGCTAATTGAGGCGTCGATTGTCACTAATTCCGCGCTTGCTGCCTACTCGTTACAGCAAGAATTTGCGGCCAGCGATCCAGCGGGATTGCAAGTTGCATACGGCGTTTATCTTCTCGAGACCAGACAAGTATGGGCACCGCATGTGAGCAAAGCGAAGGGAATCGGATTGGCCGCCGCGCCCCGAGACCAGGCGGGATTTATAGAACTTGGCAACGCGATATTGCAGTCAGACCGAATTGCATCGCTCATCCGAACTAAAATGCCATCGCCTTTGGGTCATGCGACCCTCGACGCTGTCGATGGCCGCATTGCCGCTGAACAAGCCGAGCGAGCCGCGTAGTCCCTACTCATCAGATATCGGAGAGAGCGCCGCGAGGCGGTCTTTCTGTATCAAGAGCACCAGTCGTCTCGCTCAGCCGCCGGTAGCCCTTTGGTTCAATGTACCAATGTGCAATCGAACCTGTGAGATTGCCAGTCTAGCCTTTTTAAAGTTGATCGCCTCGCGTCATGGCCAAGGCAGACGAGTAAGCTTTGGCATAGAGGACGTAATGAACCTATCACCACACAGAGCCGAACCTTCTACTCACCTGAAGATCGCTCTGGTTGGGCTTTTTAGCGCGCTACTGTTGGTCGTCATCTGGATCATAGTGCGCGCCATTGCCTGATCAGATTTCGGAATTGCGGCGGAGTGCATTAAGGCTAACGACTAAGCTGAATTTGCGCCTTTGATGTTACCTGCCGGGAGCTACTGATAAGAGTGCTCCGATGCACAAGAACCCGTCGCAGATTGCTCGCGCACTCCGTGGGCTTAGGAACTCGCAAAGATTGGGATTGTTGCGTGGCATCCGCATTCTGCCCGGACGGGAAGCTTGCACATCGGTACTGACACAGTTCGGCATCGAATATTCAGGCAATAACGTGCCCCGTTTGCCACTTGCCCAGTGCACCCGTGACCGTTGTGAATGCGAGTACGTGCCTATATGCAGTGACAAGTTGCGCCAACTGAACTCGACTGGACAGTTATCTCACAAGTTGTCGCATTGATGTAAACTGGCTGAATTATTTGCTGCAAGTGGGGCCTAATTGGAGAGACCGCTGCGAGGCGGTCTTTCTGCTTTGGCGGGAACGCAAGAATATAAAAACGAGACCGCCGTGCGGGGGCTTGGCGGTCTCGCGCTCTGATAAGGGCTACCGGGTATGGGGGGCGGGGAACCCTTATCGTCTTACTTTTTTAAAGTTGAACCGAAAATTTCCGGTCAAGATATTGTCCCTTGGGACAATAGCGCCCGTACGTCCAGTGGCGGAATTATCGTCCAGAACCAACGGCGATTTTACGGCGCTGCATATATTTTCACAAAATGCGCCGTCGAGGAACAGTCATAGGACCGTCATTGACTGTTATAATTGTGTTTTTCTTCACCAGGGGGTTAATTCATGAGGGCCTTACTCACATGGTCATTCGTTTTGAGTGCGTGTTGCATAGCGCTTGTCGTTGCGAACGAAAAATCGAATGCCGCAGGATGGTCATCAGTCCATAGGTATGTAAAGCCGTCTGGCAATTGCGCCGGACAGGAGATTCTCGCCAGCTCATATTCCATTGGAACACGCACTGCGAGCGGCGAGAGGTTTGTTCAAAATGGCAATACGGCAGCAGCTCGCACTTGGCCAATAGGCACGAAACTGACGATAACGAATCCGAAGAATGGCCGTTCACTCGTCGTCCGCATCAATGATCGAGGCCCGTTCGGAATTGCCTATCAGATGGGAGCGCGCCTTGACCTTGCAATCGGTGCTGCCAAGCGGCTTGGGATGCACGGTACCCAATACGTTTGCGTCGTTTAAGTTGTCGCGGCTCGGGCAGATGCTGGCGAAGACGGGGCGCGGCAAGGCGCCTGCAGATGGCATGGCTAAGTTGCTCAAGTTCGTCGCACGATCACGGGCTTGCGTAGCCACGCCGCCTTGAAATCCGCCATCGCCCGTAACGCTATCGAGGCTGCCTATAAAGGCTCGGCGGCGCTTGCTCATTCCAGTTGGGCCGAACGTCCGCGCCGCGCTGGCCGCACCGCTCACACCGCATCCTTGGGCCGAATGAGGGCACCAACAGGTCATCGCCGTAGGCATCCACGTTCACGATCTTTTCGTGGCGGCAGGTGACGTTTGAGCACGTCGCGAGCAGCGACTGCACGCCATTCTCGCGCATGTTGCCCAGGGTCATCGGGGCGTGGGCGGTTTGTTGCATTGCTCTATCCGTCCGTCACCCTGCGCGCAGCCGACTTAGTCACGCGGTCGAAAATCAACGGTCGGCACCGTGCATCGAAGGGCTGACTTCCTCCTTCGGGGAACACGGCGATCTCGGCAAGGCAGCGCACCTTGCCGAGGTCGACTTTAAGACGCCCGGTGGCGATATTGAGCCCCGTGGGATCACATCTATTCCCGGCTAAAGTCCATCTCGGCATATTTCCAATGCGTGATTGCCTGTCCTAAGGACCAAACTCAAACACCTTAGTCGGTCGGTCATTGCGCGGAGGCAGGTTCATCGATATCGACTATCGTTCGAAATCGCCTACCACGTCACCAGTAGTCTTTTAACGCGCCGATTTTCTTCGGATGATCTTTCTTAAATTGGTTGCAGTACCCATAAATCTCATTGGTCAATCTTTGTACGTCTTCGATCTGATTATTCAATTCGGTGAGTGTGACTACAGTCATTATCGTGTTTCGGAATTCTCCCAGCTTCTCTCGAGCAATATCTTCGCCCTTTTCACTTAGCATCCAGAACGAATGAATAACAGCATGTCTCTTTCCCATAACCGCCTTAGCTCTTTCGATGAATTTGTTGACTGTTTTTAAGTCGTCAGGAAATTTAAAAAGAACTAACGGCGCTGCGTTCCTAACAATGTCCATGCGAGCGATTCCAGAGTTGACCGTGAAATATATCGCTTCTCCAAGAAAAAAATGAATGCCCATAATCGCGCTAAACATCTCAGAGATGGCGCGCTCCAGGTGCGTGATCTCAACCGTAAGCGTACCTATAGCTACCAAGTGGCGTGGCCGCGCAACCAACGCGGTAACGTCCAGAGACTCAATTGTAGCGCCATGAGCTTTAGGGCTCTTTTTCTTTGCCATCTAAAAACTCCGAAAATAGTAGGGCATAATGACAGGGTGCTGTTCGGTCTTTTTGTTTTCGAGAGCACAAGTTGTCTCGCTCAGGTCAATGCTGCCGGTAGGCCCTTTGCAGCGTCGGAAGGTCGCTATTGGCGCAACAACGGACATCAGCCAGAATCTCACGTTGCAGTGCCGCATGGCACGCGGGACTACATTCCGGTATCGTGTCTAGTAGCGCGGGCAGGAACGGTATTACGGTAGAGCATACGGGGCCCTAATGATCGATGACATGCTAGCTGTTTCTTTGAGTGGTATTCAGAGTGGCGCGTGGACGCCCGAGTTGCGGCTGCTCTACGAAACTGCTCCAATCGGTCTCGCGTTTCTCACTCCAGATTGCCGCTATCAGCAGATCAATCGGCATTTGTGCGAAATTTGCGGCATTTCTGTCGATGATCATATTGGCCGGACGGTGCGAGAGACGGTTCCGCAAGTTGCCGAACAGGTCGAAAATATCGTTCAGACGATTTTGCGGACTGGAAATTCAATCACAGGCATAGAAGTCTGCGGCCAGCGACCGGACGGCGGAAACGCGGAACGCGTTTGGAATACCAACTGGTATCCTCTTATTGCGACCGATGGCAGCATCCTCGGTATCAACGTTGCATCCGAGGAGATTACCGAACGTAAACGGATGGAAGCGGCACTTGCTGCAAGCGAGGCCAAGTCTCGCGAACTCGCCAACAGTATGCGCAATTTGAATGAATTACTGGAGCAGCGCGTCGTGGCAGAAGCGGAGGAGCGGGTCCGCATCTGGAATGCGTCACGCCGGGAAATTTCCGAGGCAGGTCGGTACATGACGATGGCAGCGATGGCTGCCTCAATCGCGCATGAGGTCAGCCAACCGCTGGCGGCAATTATACTGAACGCAGATGCCGGCTTGCAATTCCTCGCCAAAGCAAAGCCCGATATGGACGATGCGCGTGCGGTATTGAAAGATATTGTCGATAACGGACAACGTGCCAGTGCGGTGCTCGACGGTATCCGCTCAATGTTCCGAAACGATCATGGGGTAAGGCGCGCTGTGAACGTGAACGACCTCATCGGCGAGGTTCTGACGGTCGTTCGTGGGGAGCTGGTCGATCATCAGGTCTCGCTGCAAAGCGAGTTAAGCGACCGGCTCCCAACAGTATTGGCGGCACAGACACAACTTCAGCAGGTGCTTCTCAACCTCATCATGAATGCCATTGACGCGATGAGTTCAGTCATCAATCGAGAACGCATCTTAATCGTAAAATCCGAAATTGGAGAATCCGGTGACGTACTGATCACTGTGGAAGAACTCGGGCACCGGAATTGATCCGAACCATGTGGACCGTGTTTTTGAGGCGTTCTTCACAACGAAGGCTCAGGGCATGGGGATGGGACTGTCGATTTGCCGCTCAATCGTAGAATCTCATGGTGGTCTTCTTTCGGTCTCGCCGCGCAGCCCGAATGGATCGAGTTTTTGTGTCATGCTTCCAACGACCGTGCCGGACAATGGTGGCGACGATAGGTAAACTTCTCCCCGATCATATCGCAGTGCATGAGCCTGCTACAGGCTGTGCCGTTGTAGCCAACATTAAGATGATTCAAGAGAATCCGGCACCTTAGCTCTCGACCGCTTCATTTCAGTGAAACATTCTGCGCGGACTCATTTGGCGAACGACATGGAGTCGAGCATCAGTTCGATTTTTGATCCCAGTAAGCTGTTTTTGGAGCGCCCCGATCTGCATCTTGAGGTCCATAACCTCGGTTTTCAACGCATAGCGATCCGTTTTGAGCCGGTTGATGGCATCGTCCTTCTGACTTAGGCGGACAAGCAGGCTCACGGTTTTATCCTTGAGTTGCTGGGTGTTCATCTCAAGGCGTCGCGTGGACATCGCGAATTCTGCGCGCAGTTGATCCTTATCGGCCTGGAATTCTGCCATCGACATAGGGAGGGAAGATTCCAGCTGTCTCAGCGTCAGACGCACCGCGCGGCGGTGAACGAGCGGGATGACGGGTAGCGCGAGGAGCCAGCCCAATAGAAAACCTATGATCACATACATGATAGCTTCGACCATGCGAGCAAAACATTCAGCTCACAATTCGGTTCCCGTTACCGTGTCTAGAATCAGGACCGTCTCAATGAAAATTCTTGGCGCGGTTTTGATTATCGAAGAGACCGCCGCGTGGCGGTCTTTCTGTTTCAAGAGCACAAGTCGTCTCGCTCAGGGGGCCCTTTGGTTCAATGCACCTAGGTACAGTAGTGCTGTGTGAGATTACCGGGCCTAATCGTGGCAGGAGGGGCACCATGCATCGCAGGAGGATCACCATGCATCGGAAGAAGAGTCTTTCGACTAAGTCAGTGACGGTTGCGGGAATTGCGGCCAGCCTCATGTTGGCGTTTGCAGGTGTCACTCTCAGCCCAGCACCGGCTAAGGCCGTAGTTTACTGCCAGTACGTTGAGTATCCGGCCGGTTGCGTGGCGAGGGCCGGCGTCGTGCTCAGGCCTCGTCCGGTGGCGCGCGCTGCGGTCCGTCATAACGCCGGTGGCAATGCAAATGGCGGCGTCAATCGCGTTGGGGCGGGGCGGTAAAGCACTTGGTTTGCGGTCACAACCTCCGCCGCCTTGAACCGCCGCTTCCTCACGGCTCGCCGCGTAACCGCGATCATGAGTTTGATCGTGTGATCGGCGCTTGTTTGTGCGGCGTTAAATCCGCTGCCGGGGCAGATTATCGGCTGGCCCGACCCTGCCCGACTGTCTCGGCGGGATAGGCCCCCGTTCTGGGTCCCCCTTGCGGGGGTCTATCTTTGAGTGGCGACCGAACCATGTATTTTCTGCGATAGCCGCGTTACGTTAGTTCCTTCGGCTTGTGCAACGGCGACGGCAAGATTGCCCATAGGTCGAGGGCGGACCGTTTCTCCGCGCCATAGGCGTTGATGTCATAGGTGCGGATTAGTTTCGGCGGGAGGGCGGTCTTTCTGTTTGTTCTTGCGCAACGACGGTGGATGATTACCAGCGGCGTGAGACAGTAGGTCGCGGCGATTATGACAATGCTTTGTCTTACTTTATCGGATGCTTGGAGAGATCGCCGCTGTCGCAACTATCGGCGTTTTCTGCGGTGTGGTGGCGTGGTTTGTGCTGAAAGACTAGCAGCGCCGTTACGCCTTGCCTATCCACGCCGCCTTGAAATCCGCCATCGCCTGCTCGCCGCATAGCGGTAAGCCTATGCGACTTCGTGGAACTTGGACATCACCGTGGCGCGATGGTTCAGCTACCATTCATCGGCTTGAGAATATACGGTTCACTGCTGAGGGACCTCCAAGTAGGAGACGACCTTCATGGATGCGCATCTCGCTGCTCTTCTCATGGTCGGCATTGCACTGAGCTATGTTCTATTTCGCGCGCTTTGGATTTAGCCGCGCCGCATAGCCATGATCGACATGCGGGTATTGTGACCCGCGCACCACCGATCGCGGAAGAACGATACAGAAAGCTCGGCACTTTCTAATTTTGCAGAGGCCGGGAACTTTAATTTTAGGCGCGTTTCCGCCTGGGTACCCCTAAGGACAATACCAATTAGGCGATAACTGAAATAGACGAGCCAGATCCCTGAGCGAATGGGATCACAGTTATGCGTGGCTTGGCCCACTTCCTCGCCTACACTATCGGAGTTTCGGCCGTCGTTACTCTCTTTATCATTAGTCTAATGGCGCTAAAGTCACCCACCCAACAATCACCATCCGCGCCAATCATTGCCGTTACATCAAACAAGCATCTCGATACAGCGGTCAAACATTCCGATGTCAGCCACAAGCAGGAACGCACCAATCATAGGCACAAAACGGCGCGCGTCATTCATAGGCGGTCGCGTGAGGTGCCGACCGCCGTTGAAGGCCACGAAGCATATGGCTACGCGGTAAAGTCGCGCCGTATCGATCCGAAATCTGTTTTCCATATTCGGCCAGCACTAGAAACACGAGAGCAATTTATTAACGCGGGGCTCAAGGTCGCCTGCATGTTTTCAGCCACCGCGCCTTGAAATCCGCCATCGCCTGCTCTCGGCTCGCTGCTGGCGCAACTTAAGAATTGAGAATCCAAAAGGCAGCAATCGCCATTCCCGTCACCGCCGAACACATCAATATTGTCTCCGGCCAACCCGCGTTTCCTTGTAGCTTCCAGAATCGTTTACGCATTTGACGGCTCCCGCGGCTGCATGTTCCTGGAGCGTTTGGCCGCTTCTTCGGGGGCGGCGTGACATAGTCGACATTTAAGTTCCGAATTTCTGAGCAAAGATATTGTTCTCTGGGGCAGTCTGGAACTCTGCCATCTCTTCCTCACGGCCCGCGGCACGCGCACGGTGACTGGGCAGAACCACGGCAGCTTTTCTGAGCACGCCTATAAGCAGTTATATATTCTTCGAACCAGCGATTTGGCTCACGGAAGAGTTTGGCTTCGTGGGACGCCGCTTAAGTATTTGCCTAATTTGGGCAGGTGTTTTCCCGCGAACTTCGTAACCACGGCGTTCGAGGTCAGCGAGTGCAGCACTTCTTATTTCTTTGAACGCTTTCCGGCGTAGCATGACACAGTCATCAGCCATCACTTTGCCCCGTGCAAATAATTTATGGCCTAACTTGAAAGAGGCCGCCAACTGGGCGACCTCTAGTTGCTTCCTTGGGCGAATGTTGATGCTTCGCCTCGTCCCCCGCGCGGACCGTACCTGAGACGTTTTGTGAAGCCACGGTCAATTACGGATGTTTGCCTAGTGGAAGCCATCATCCATATGCGACTACCGACAGGCTCAAGCGGTGAACGCGGAACATCAGCCGGATACCGCTAAGCCTAATTGCATTCATTCAGCGCCCGCGGAGAATGTAGCGACCCGCTAGGCCACCGCTCCAAATGCCAGAACTCATTACTCCCATAAAGCCAATAACCCAGAATTAATCCGCCCCCATTTCTTGGGACATATCGTAAAGGCCGAAGCCAACAAACGTCACCGCAATCGCGGTGCAGACCCAATAGATCACGTTTGCCAGCCTACCGATCATGCTGGAAGTGCGGCCTAAATGTCCTCTGGTCTGATGGGCTCGCATCCGATGGCCACGAGGGACGCCAGATAAAACGCCTTCGTGAAATTGCCCCTGCTGAGCTTATAAGCGACGCTTCCTTTTGTTTCGTTTCCAAATCCCTGCTTCTTGAGCAGATTGGCCAGTCCGTCATAGGTAATCCCGGCTCTTTTCAGTTCCGCCTTTAGGTGCCGGGATGCCCTTTTAGCCCATTCCGCTTCGGTCATCGGAATCCACGCGCGCTTATCAGTTGTTCTCATTCATCAACGGTTATGGCCACTTCCCGCTAAATGGGCTCGATCAGTCGCTCGCACCGCTACTCGCTATTAAAAATGGCGGAGGGCTACGGCAGCACAGGATGAAGGAAGGTGAGGACAGCGACCAGAAATATAACTGCGCCGATCCCAACGACCGCGCAAACGGCGCATCGGGCGAAGCGTCGCCACACGGGCTCGATCAAATTTTCAACTGGATTGCTAAACATGAAAACGCCCCCGCTCAGAACCGGGAAACCCACCGCGTCTCATGATTTCAAGTAATTGGCTGAGCGCCATGACCTAGATCAATCGCCGCCGCAATGACTCACAGGCTGGCGCGTCCGGCAGGCTGGGGGCTTCCGGAGTCGGCAGGGCGGCAAACCGAGTCCTAGCCAGCCCTGGAGTCGAATGGCGGGCATTCCTGGCTAATCACCTCGCCATCGTCCGATGATGGTGCCGCCTGCTAAGGCAGTGGCAACCACGGCGATGGCAAGAAACGCATCGACTCGGATGGTGTCGGGATGAATGCCCAGGCCGAAATGCGCAATCGAACCTATTGCGATTGCCGCCACTATTGCTGCGGCGATGCCTAGCGCCATTACGAATCGAAGCTGCATGGGGCGAGAGGATACCGCAACGGCCCACACAAAAAACCCTAGCGCGGCTAGTCACCTTCGACCATCGAAGGCCCTGGCGCGGGGCGCTCATTCCAAATCGGCCGGACATCGGCCCCACGCTGGCCGCACCGCTCACACCGCATCCTTGCCGAATGAGGGCACGAACAGCTCATCGCCGTAGGCATCCACGTTCACGATCGTTTCGTGGCGACAGGTGACGTTTGAGCACGTCACGAGCAGCGACCGCACGCCATTCTCGCGCATGTTGCCGAGGGTCATGGGGGACGTCATACAGCCACCTTATCGACCATTTCGCATCGTCGTCATCAGCGCATGAGTGGCGAGGCTGCCCATTGATCCATCGCGCGCTGGTGGCACGCCTTAATGTTGCCATGGGCCTAACCCAAATGGCGGCCTTCTCCAAAAATGAAGGAAACCATTTCCCGTGAATCAAACACGCGTCCGCTTTGTTGCATCATTTTTCCTTTCAATTTGTCTGATAGGCGCTTCGTCCATCGCTCATGCCCAATCGGGAGTCGCCTCGGTATACTCAGGGGGCAGGACGGCAAGTGGCCAAAGAGCCAGCCCGAGCGGCATGACCGCTGCTCATCGAACTCTTCCATTTGGAACGCTGGTGCGCATAACCCACCGGCGCAATGGTCAGTCGGTGGTCGTGCGGATCAACGACCGCGGACCATTTGTGCGCGGCCGGGTCATCGACGTGACACCAGCAGCAGCCCGCGCGTTAGGCTTCTCGGGTCTAGCGCCCGTGACGCTTGCCGTCATCGGCCGACGCGGTTGATCTCCGGCTCACGGCGGTGGAAAACGAGTTTGGCGCGACGGATTTATTACTGTCCCGCCGAACTCCGTTGCAAAAGACGCCGCCATTGTCGCTCCGGTGAAATACCAACGTAAGTAATCGCGGCCTTCCTTGTCGCGGCGACCAAGCCCCAGACATGCTTGGACGCCTCTTGATTGGTGGAAATAGTGCATTGCATCCAGTTGCCCACCGAGGCCATTGGGTGGCACGACAATCTCCACGACATGCGGAAAATTCCGCTCGATGGCTTTTTGGCTCGTGCGGCCTTTGTAGCGAGTCATGGATTAAAAAGTAGCGCCCGAGACGATTCGGGTTAACCCCCAAAGGCCCGGCGGCGGTGTACGCGCAGACGCAGCTGGAAGAGGCTAGTTGTGTCCGAAATCGAAATCACGCCTGAAATGATCGAGGTAGGCCCAGCTACGAATGATCCTGAACCTTCGTCGATCTTGGACACCACTTGGACACCGGAGATTGCTCGACGGCTAAATCATTGATTTAATTGGCGCGCCCTAGGGGATTCGAACCCCTGTTACCGCCGTGAAAGGGCGGTGTCCTAGGCCTCTAGACGAAGGGCGCAACGCGCGGCCGGAACGGCGCGTTAGTTTAGTTTTCGCTCAGGCGGGGACGTATAAAGAGCTTCGCCACCAGCGGCAATTACCATTTTCCGGAGTTCGGCATCGACTTCCACGGCTCCTGCGGCGGCTTGGCGGCGCCTTTCTGCAGGAGTTCGATGGAATGCTTGTCGGGCGAGCGCACGAAGGCCATGACGCCGTCGCGCGGCGGCCGGTTGATGGTCACGCCGGCCTGCATCAGCCGCTCGCAGGTCTCGTAGATGTCGTCGACCTCATAGGCGAGGTGGCCGAAATAACGCGCTTCGCCGTAGTCCTCGGTGTCCCAGTTGTAGGTGAGTTCCACCTCCAGGCCTGGACGGCCCTGTTTCTTGGCCTCATCATAAAGCTTGTCGTCGCCGGGCGCCGCCAGGAACACCAGCGTGTATTTGTTCTTTTCATCGACCCGGCGGCGGGTCTCCTTGAGGCCGAGCTTGTTGACATAAAAATCGAGCGCCGCATCGAGGTTGCGGACGCGCAGCATGGTGTGCAGATATCTCATGGTTCAAACCTCTTGAACGGTGGGCGGCCGCCCGGACTGTACGCCTCTATAATAATGGCAATGCCTGATCTGGAGACAGCGATTTTGCGCCTGCGCGACCTCATCGAGGACGCGCGCCGGATTGTCCCGTTCACTGGGGCCGGCATCTCGACCGAATGTGGCATCCCCGACTTCCGCTCGCCTGGCGGCCTGTGGACCAAAAACCAGCCAATCCCGTTCGATGCCTTCATGACGAGCGACGACATGCGCAACGAGGCCTGGCGGCGGCGCTTCGTCATGGAAGAGAGTTTCGCCAAGGCCAAGCCGGGCCGGGGGCACCGGGCGCTGGCGAGCCTCTATCGTGCCGGCAAGGTGCCGGCGCTGGTGACGCAAAATATAGACAATCTGCATCAGGCCTCCGGCATCGCCCCCGACGATGTCGTCGAGTTGCACGGCAACACCACCTATGCGACGTGCCTCGAATGCGACCGGCGCTACGAATTGGCCTGGGTGCGCGAACAGTTCGACGCCGCCGGCGAGCGTGCGCCGGATTGCGATTGCGGCGGCCACATCAAGACCGCGACCGTGTCGTTCGGCCAGGCAATGCCGGCTGCTGCGATGCAGCGGGCCGAGCACTTGGCGCGCGATTGCGATCTGTTTCTCGCCATCGGCTCGTCGCTAGTGGTCTGGCCGGCCGCCGGTTTTCCGCTGATGGCCAAGCGCAATGGCGCGGCGCTTGTCATCATCAATCGCGAGCCGACCGAGTTCGACGACATCGCCGATTTGGTGGTGCATCACGAGATCGGCGACGTGCTCGGGCCCTTTATCGCGACCTGATTCGGTTACCGCTGCGTTGTGTATAGTTCTGTGCGCAATCCCATTTTACCCTTTGCCGCCTGAGGCCGGGTGTTATCTTGAATCCACAGATTCGTTGAAGCGCTCGAAAAGAAGCGCCAGACAAGCGGCGGGCGTGCGGCGTCATGGCGTCGGACGAGATTGATCCCAAAATGACTGGTAGCAATCTCCGGCCGGGAACGGCCAGAGAGTTCGTCGACGAAGCGGCGGCCAATCTCATTGAAGTCACCGGCGTCATCAAATGGTTCGACGTCGCCAAGGGATTTGGTTTCATTATCCCCGATAACGGCATGGCCGACGTGCTGCTGCACGTCACCTGTCTGCGCCGTGACGGCTTCCAGACCGCCTACGAAGGCGCGCGCATCGTCTGTGAAGTACTGCAACGCCCCAAGGGCTTGCAGGCGTTCCGCGTTCTGTCGATGGACGAGTCGACCGCGATCCACCCGGCGCAAATGCCGCCGCCGCGCACCCATGTCACGGTGACGCCGACCAGCGGGCTTGAGCGCGCCCAGGTGAAGTGGTTCAACCGGTTGCGCGGGTTCGGCTTTCTCACCCGCGGCGAGGGCACGCCGGACATTTTCGTCCATATGGAGACGCTGCGCCGCTACGGCCTTGCGGAGCTGCGCCCCGGCCAGACCGTGCTGGTGCGTTTCGGACCAGGCCCGAAGGGCTTGATGGCCGCCGAGGTGCGCCCCGACAGCGGCTCGCTCGGGCCCGCCTCGCACTGACCGCTCCGCGTACCGATTTTCCCGTTGCCGCCCGACAGCCATCCGCGTAAAGGCGATGCCATGCGCGCCTTGCGATACACCATGCTGTTTTTTGTCGGCTTTCTCGTCGTGGCCGCCCCGGCCCGGCCGGCCGGGCAGCAGACGGTCGAGATCGCCACCAAGACCGGGGTGCATGCATTTTCGGTCGAAATCGCCGACAACGACGCCGAGCGGGAAAAGGGCCTGATGTTCCGCAAGGAACTGCCGGAAGGCCACGGCATGCTGTTCGATTTCCAGCGCGAGCAAGAAGTCGGCTTCTGGATGCAGAACACCTATATCTCGCTCGACATGATCTTCATCCGCGGCGACGGGCGCATCCTGCGCGTCGCCGAGAACACCGAGCCGCTGTCGACACGGATCATCCCCTCGAACGGGCCGGTGCGCGCGGTGCTGGAGGTCATTGCCGGAACGGCGCGGAAATACGGCATCGCGCGGGGCGATCGGGTGGCTTCACCGATTTTCAACGGCCGCTGAGGCTTGCTTGCGGGCCTGGGGTGAAGCAAGTATCGCCCATCCGTCGGGGCGTAGCGCAGCCCGGTAGCGCATCTGCTTTGGGAGCAGAGGGTCGCAGGTTCGAATCCTGCCGCCCCGACCAATAAAACCAAGTACTTTTTGAATTTACGGGCGTCGCAATCTTCCCAAAATAGCCTCCGGAAGACTATGGGAAGATGCGTAGTTCTTCACGGCGCGAAACCCATCCCTGGGCTTATCGGGGATAAGACCCATGATGTGGTAGCGGTCGGCTTTACAACCACAAGTACGTTCTATGTCTGTCCAATGACCGGAAAGGGTCGTTGGGGAAACGGGCATGGGCGATGCGCTGACCGAGGCCGAGCAAAACCGACTGATCGTTGACCACATGTATTTGGTGGCACCAATTGCCGCCCGCTACGCAGCACAAGCGGAACAAAAGGGTATTACCCCCGCTGATTTAGAAGCCGAGGGGCGCGTTGGCCTCGTCAAGGCCGGACGCATGTGGCGCCAACTCGCAAAGTTCAGCACATACGCAACGCACAAGATTCATTCTGCCATCCAGGATTTTATCAGAGCTTGGAAAGGCAAGCTCGTTTCCTACAAGGAAATAGACATCGGCGGCGATCCAGACAGCGAGCCGGAGAAAGAATTGTACGAATGGGAATTCTGGCCGTACCGCATAAACTACTCGACGTGGAATCGCTTTGATGCGACGCCGGAAGAACTCGCCGGTGATTACGATAAGATCGCGGGAAACCATGCGGCATTCTGCAACGCAATGCTGTCTCTCAAGAAGCGCGACCGCGAAATGGTGGATGCTCGATTTTTGCGCGAGCCGCAGAAGATGCTGGCGGATATCGCCCGCGAACATAAAATCTCATATTGGCTTGCTGTGCGACGGCTGGACTCCGCACTGGATCTTATGAACGAAATTGTCCGCGTGATCGAGGCGAACGCCAGAGAATCAGGGATGCCCATGCCGGCCTAGCCTGACCTTCAAATTAAATTTTCGTAACGCCGTCCGAAAACGAGAAAAATCTACGCTAATAGATACAGGTGGTAAGACAAATCCGGCCATTGGCCGTCACGACTAGCGAATTTTCCATCGGAGATAAAAGCAATGCAGGAGAAAGAAGCTACCATTGATTATGTTCGCCGGCCCGACGAGGCCGCGCGCATATTAAACATCAGCGTCAAAACGCTTCAGCGCATGGGCGAGAACGGACCCCAAAGGGTTCGGATCACAGCCCGGATTTTTGGCTATCGCGACAGCGCAATCAAAGCATTTTTAGACTCTCGCAGCGTAGCGGCCTAGCAACGTCTATTCGAATAGACGCTTGGAACCTGCCGCGCTTTTTCTAAAATTTATTTTTCGCCGTGCCGGCCTTTTGCGTCGGTACCTAATTTACCGGAATTTCCAGGATGATAAATGACACATTGCGCAAGCGCGCAAGGCGCAAATGCATCACACGACCGCCGATTAGCTCAACTCCAATTGTTCGGCGTTCGGTGCGGAGAATTAGCCGCCCGTGCGCTTGCGGGCCAGATTCCGTTCATTGACGCCGTTGACATGGCCTATAGCGCGGCGGTGTGGGCTGGCGTTGTGGACAACGCTGGCGACGATGCCGTGCAACAGATCATGGCGTCAGCGTTCGCAGACGCTCGCGCGGTGGCCATATGGCGCCGCGCATTGCGGTTGTGCCCGATGACGGCGAGATTGTCCGCCGCGAACGAAAACCCACCTTCATCCTTTATAGCGAGGTTGACCCAGGCATTCGCAAGGGATGGCTGGTCAAGGGCTTGCTTGGTTCGGGCGAGGCCAGCGCAACCTATGGCGTGGCCGGTTCCGGAAAATCCGCGTTGATCGAGGACATGGGCCTGCACATCGCCGCGGGTGAACCTTGGCACGGTCGCCCAGTGCAGTCCGGTGCGGTCATGTATGTTGCGCTAGAGCGGTTCGATTTGGTCAAGCGACGTTCGGCCGCATTCCGTATTAAACATGGCCTGGACAACTTGCCGTTTGCGATGCTCGGCGGCGTCTATGATTTCCGCGAGCCGTCAACTTCCGCGCTTTGATCGATTGCGCGAAACAGACTGATTGTCTGTCCGGCCAGCCGGTTGTCTTGATAATCATCGACACACTGAACCGCGCCCTTTGTGGCGGCGATGAAAATTCCTCTAAGGACATGGGGGCCATCGTCGCCGCTACGTCTCGGCTACAGCTTGGCACGAAGGCGCATGTCATGTGGCTGCACCATATGCCCGTGGACGGCTCGGAGCGGCTTCGCGGACATGGTTCATTGCTCGGCGCGATGGATACAACGCTGCACGTCGAAAAACACTCGGGCGATATCCGCACCGCAAGCGTCGTTAAGGCGAACAAGTCCGACGAAGGCGAGCGCGTGGCGTTCAAACTGGAAAGCGTCACCGTTTGCGAGGGCACCACGGCCCCGGTGGTCATAGAGGCCGATGCCGGCGACGTTCAAAGCGGCAAGCCCAAACGCAAACTGTCAGACCGCGCCAAACTCGCCCTGCAAGCCCTAACCGAGGCTTGTGATAAATCACGGCAAGCCGGTGCCGGGAGGCAATGAGCTGCCACCCGACATTAAGGCGGTAACGCTCGATCAGTGGCGCGAGGAACTATACAGGGCGAACGTCTTGAACAAGGCGGCAGCCAATCCTTGGGCGGACTTCAATCGGGTACAGAGTCAACTTGCTGCCCGAGATATTATCGGATGCCGAGATGGTCTTGTTTGGGTGGTTTAGCGTGCTAGCGGACCTAGCACTTCTAGCACCTTTATAAGGTGGTGCTAGTTGATGCTAGGTTTTGTCCCTCTAGCAACTGCTAGCAACTGCTAGGCTAGTGCTAGGTGCTAGGTGGTGCGTGTGTAGCTGCCACCATCAACAGCCACACCCCCGACAGTCTTTTCTCGGCGGCCACTTTCGCCCTTGTCTATCTTTCCCGCATTCTTCCCGGCGGCTGTTTAGTCTGCCGTGCGGTGAGACTATCCGGTTGATCTATTTAACACATTCATTCGCCGGCCCCGCTGTTGTTGTCACAGAGGGCCTATCATTTATGCCGATTTTGGAGGGCCTAATTGCGCCTATCGCAAACCCAACGACAGGACAGCGTGGCGCGGCCGGTGTCGCAGCGCAGCGCCGTAACAAACGGTAGCCGCCTATTCGTTGAAGGCGACGGTAGAAGCCCGTGGGCGCGCCGCTGGCGCGATCTGGTCGAGCTGCACGCCGGCGATCTAGGCGGCGCGGATATCCTCTCTGAGGCCCAATTAGCCCTATGCCGTCGCGCGGCAACCTTGTCGATCTCCTTAGAGGGAATGGAAGGCAGTCTATCTGCCGGCGCCGATGTTGATCTCGATCTGTATCGCCGGCTTGCCGGTCATCAACACCGCATTCTCGAAACGCTCGGCATTGAACGCCGGCAGCGTGACGTAACGCCAACCCTTCAACAGTACCTAGCAGCAAAGGCAGCCGAATGATCCCGACCACGCCGATTAGGAAGGCCCTAAACGACCCTCAGCTGCTCGGCAACTTGCTGGCGGGCGAGAGCTGGCGCGCGTGGCGCACGGTGCTGATCGCCGCCATGGGCGAGGCGCTGACGGACGAGGAGCGTGAGACGTTCGCGCGGTTGACTGGCCGCGAGCGCGAACCCTTGCAGCGTGTCGAGGAACTGGTTGCTGTTATCGGCCGCCGCGGCGGCAAGAGCCGGGCAGTGGCGACGCTCGCCACCTATATCGCCGGCCTATGCGAACACCGCGACGTGCTCGCGCCCGGCGAACGCGGCATGATCCTCTGCATCGCACCAGACCAGCGGCAGGCATCGATCGTGTTGGAATACGCGAGCGCGGCGTTCGAGAACTCCGCCGTTCTGGCCCAGCTCGTCGCGAACCGAACGGCGGACACGCTTGAGCTTGACTAACGGGATCACCATCGAGGTCCGGGCGTCTGCCTTTCGCCGGTTGCGAGGTCCGACATATGTCGCGGTGATCGCGGACGAAGCCGCGTTCTGGCATTCGGATGAATTTTCGTCGAACGCCGACGAGCGAAATTCTCAACGCCGTGCGTCCCGGTCTCGCAACGACGGGCGGCCCGCTGATCATCGCCTCGTCACCTTACGCGCGGCGCGGCGAATTGTGGAATACCTATAAACGCCATTTCGGTCCGGCCGGCGATCCACTGATCCTGGTCGCGCAGGGCACGAGCCGCGAGTTCAATCCCTCCTTCCCCAAGCGGTCGTGGATCGCGCGATCGAACGCGACGCCGCGTCGGCCAGTGCGGAATATCTTGCGCAGTTCCGTACGGACATCGAGAGC
>CAVRHL010000005.1:55000-249363 GCA_963720985.1 uncultured Alphaproteobacteria bacterium | reverse complement strand
GTGTTCGCGCAGGGCGAGCCTAACGACGGCGTTTACTGTGTCTCCGGTGGCACCGTCGGAATCCGCCGGCTCGACAACAACGGTAATTCGGTATTGTTGGAGTTGGCCTATCCGGGCGACACCATCGGATACCGTTCATTCCTCACCGGCAGCGAACACAAGACCAGCGCGGAAGCGCTGGGCCCAAGCGTGGTCTGCCACATCGACCGCGCGACAATTACGGCGCTGTTGCCGGCAACCCGGCGCTCGGCCTGCGCTTTCTCAAACGCTCGATCGGCGAACTGGAGGACGCGCACGACACGATGTTTCGTCAGGCGACGTTTTCGAACCGCCATAAGCTCGTCCACCTTCTGCTTGTCCTGGTCGGTCGGCACGGCCATCGGCTCGCGAACGGTTCGCAGTCGATCGAACTGCCGGTGTCGCGCCGGGATCTCGCATCGATGGTCGGCACCCGCCACGAGACGATCTCGCGGATTATCGGCCGGCTGGAGACCGACGGTATGGCCCATTTTTCCGGCCGCCAGGTCACGATCCCCAGTGTGGAAGCGCTCGCCGCCGAGCTCGATTGCTGACCTCGGCGTGGGCCGGCGTCGCCAGCCGTATCCGAAAAAATTGACGATCGTCATCGCCGTCTGGCGGCCCCCTTGCTAGCGGTCCTAGTAGCGAATCTCAAAGGGGCCGGCCCATGGACGCCACTCGCAATCCCGACTTCGATTATCGAGGCCTGCCTGGGGCCCAATCCCGATGAACCGGTATATGGAGGACTGTGGCGCCGGGAAATGCTGCAGTTCTGCGCCGGGATCGCTGCCACCATGGGACTATCATCGGCCGCGGGCGTGCGTATGGCGGAGGCGGCGATTGCGCCGGCCCGGCCGCCGGTGATCTGGCTGCACGGCCAGGAATGCACCGGCTGCACCGAATCGCTGCTGCGCTCCTATCACCCGACGATCGAAGCGCTCCTTCTCGACGTCATCTCGCTCGACTATCACGACACGCTGTGCGTCGGCGCCGGCAAGCAGGCGCTGGATTACAAGCACGCGATGATGGAGAAGCACAAAGGCAAATACGTGCTGGTGACCGAGGGCGGAACACCGATGAAAGACGGCGGCATCTACTGCAAGGTCGGCGGCAAGACCCAGGTCGAGCTCGTCCGCGAGGCCGCCGAGGGCGCGGCCGCCGTCATTGCCATCGGATCGTGCGCGTCCTGGGGCGGCATCCAATCGGCCGACCCGAACCCGACCGGCGCGGTCGGCACGCACGAGGTCATTCCCGGCAAGCTGGTCATCAACATTCCCGGCTGCCCGCCCAGCCCGTACAACTTCCTCTCGACCGTGCTCTATCTGCTGACCTTCAATCGGCCGCCCGCGCTCGACCAGCAGAACCGGCCGAATTCGCCTATGGCCGGCTGATCCACGAGAACTGCGAGCGGCGGCCGCATTTCGACGCCGGGCGCTTCGCGCTCGAGTTCGGCGACGAAGGACACCGGCAGGGTTCTGCCTCTACAAGATCGGCTGCAAGGGTCCGGAGACCTATGCCAACTGCCCGGCGATCGGTTTCGGCGACGTCGGCTTCGGCTCCTGGCCGGTCGGCACCGGGCATCCCTGCTTCGGCTGCACCGAGAAGGAGACGGCGTTCCGCAAGCCGCTGCATGCGCTGTCCACGGTCAAGACCCTGACGCCGCCGACTGCCTTCCCGCAGGTCGACGCCGCGAAGGGCCAAGGTATCAGCGCCGGCGCCGCGGCGACGGTTGGCGTGGTGGGCGGCCTCGTGGTGGGCGCCGGCGCCATGCTGCTCAAGCAAATGGGCGACGGCAAGAAGATGCAACGGACGCGACCAAAAAGGGGCCTAGCCATGACCGATGTCGACCGCAGGGATTTCCTGAGGGGCGCCGGCTTCGCCACCGCGGCGGCCGCGGTGCCGACCGAGGCCGTCGGCCATCGCCGGGCCGCCGAAGGCAGATGTCGCCGCAGGCGGTCGGGATGCTTTACGACTCGACGCTTTGCATCGGCTGCAAGGCCTGTGTGGCGGCCTGCAAGGCCGCCAACAATATGCCGCCGACATCCCGCAGACACTGACCGGCTGGAACGAGAATACCTGGGATCCGCCGAGGACCTGTCCGGCCGCACGCTCAACGTCATCAAGGTCTATCGCAACGGCACGGCCGAGCAGAAGGACCGCGAGATCGACGGCTTTGCCTTCGTCAAGCGGCATTGCCTGCATTGCGTCGACCCGTCCTGCGTCTCGGTCTGCCCGGTCGGCGCCATGAAAAAGGATGCGGTTACCGGCATCGTCAGCTACGACCCCGACGCTGCATCGGCTGCCGCTACTGCGTCTATGGCTGCCCGTTCGGCGTCCCGCAATTCGACTTCAATAATCCGCTCGGCAAGATCGCGAAGTGCCAGTTCTGCCGCCATCTGCAGAAGGAGGGTAAGACCCCCGCCTGCTGCGACGTGTGTCCGACCGGCGCCTCGCTGTTCGGCCCCGTCAAGGAGCTCGAGCAGGAGATCGAACGTCGGCTCGCGGCGCCCGCCGGCACGCCCTATCAGTTCCCGCGCGGCAAGATCGGCGAAAATCGGCCGCCCAACGCGGCGACGATTCCGCACTACGTCAAAGGCGTCTACGGCGAGCACGAGGCCGGCGGCACGCAGGTGCGCTATCTCGCCGGCGTGCCGTTCCCGAAGCTCGGCTTGCCGACGCTCGGGCTCGCAGTCGCCGGCCTCGCTCTCCGAGGCATGCAGCACACGCTCTATCATTGGCTGATCGCGCCGCTCGTCGCCTTCCTGGGTTCGCATTCCTTGCTCGCCGCAATCGCGCGCCAGCACGACGCCGAAGACGCGCCGAAGTCTCGAGAGGTCGACCGTGAGCACCGCCACACCGCTGCGCAGAAATCTGATGACGCCGACGACGCTGGTGCTCGCCGCGCTGGTCGTCATCGCCTTCTATTTCCTCGCGGCAGCGATTTCTTTACGGCCTGGGCGCCGTCGCCAACATCAACTCCGGCTACCCGTGGGGCATCTGGGTCGTCTTCGACGTCGTCATCGGCACCGCGTTCGGCTGCGGCGGCTTCGCCATGGCGTTCTGGTCTACATCCTCAATCGCGGCGAATACCATCCGTTGATGCGGCCGGCGCTGCTCAGCGGCCTGTTCGGCTATACGCTGGCCGGCGTGCCGTGATCTTCGATCTCGGGCGCTACTGGCAGGCCTATAACGTGCTGCTGCCGTGGTACGCGCAGCTGAACTCGGTGATGTTCGAAGTCGCGCTCTGCATCATGGCCTATGTCGTGGTGCTCTGGATCGAGTTCGCGCCGGCGTTCCTCGAGCGCTGCGGCCTGACCGGCATCAGAGCGGGTTCTCGATCGCTGGATGTTCGTCTTCGTCGCGCTCGGCGTGCTGCTGCCGACGATGCACCAGTCGTCGCTCGGCTCGATGCTGCTCGTGATGGGCTACAAGCTCTCGCCGCTGTGGTTCACGCTGTGGCTGCCGGCCCTGTTCGTTATCAGCGCGCTGGCCATGGGCTACGCGCGTCGTGATGTTCGAGGCGACGGTCGTTCGAAAGCTTCGCGCTGCCGTCCGAGCACGCGTTGATCTCGAAGCTTTCCATGGTCGTCGGCTGGATCACCGTCGGCTGGCTGGTGCTGCGCTGGGCCGATCTGTTCGCGTCGCGATGCGCGTGACCGCTCGCCTTTGTCGGCAGCATCCGCAGTCCTCATGTTCTGGATCGAGAACGCGTTGTTCCTCGTCGCCGCCTGTGTGTTCCTCACGCCGGCCGGCCGCGCCAGCCAGCGCGCCTCGTTGCTCGGCGCCGTCGCGCTGATTGCCGGCGGTTCGCTCTACCGGCTCGACGCCTTTCTGGTCGGCTATCAGCCGGTCGCAACTGGTCCTACTTCCCGTCCGTGCCCGAGCTGATGGTCTCGATCGGCGTCGTCGCGCTCGAGATTCTTGCTCTACCTCGTCTTCATCAAGACGTTGCCCGTGCTGCACGGCGATGCCGCGCATCGCTAATAGGAGGCTGCCTTGACCCGCATTACGATCGACCCCATCACCCGCATCGAGGGGCATCTGCGCATCGACTGCGAAGTCGACGGCGGCAAGGTGACCAAGGCCTGGTCGTCGGGCCAGATGTGGCGCGGCATCGAGCTCATCCTCAAGGATCGCGACCCGCGCGACGCCTGGATCTTCACGCAGCGCATCTGCGGCGTTTGCACGACGGTGCACGCCATCGCCTCGGTGCGCGCGGTGGAGAACGCGCTCAATCTCGAAGTTCCGCTCAACGCGCAATATATCCGCAACATGATCGTGACCGCGCACGGCGTGCACGACCACATCGTGCATTTCTATCATCTGTCCGCGCTCGACTGGGTCGACATCGTTTCGGCGCTCAAGGGCGATCCGGCCAAGGCGCGTCCAAGCTCGGCGCGAGCCTGTCCGACTACAAGGCCAACAGCATTCCCAATATCACGCGCGGTGCGCGACAAGCTGCAGACTTTCGTCGACAGCGGCAATCTCGGCATCTTCGCCATCGGGCTACTGGGGCCATCCGGCGATGAAGCTGCCGCCGGACGTCAACCTGCTGGCGGCGACGCACTATATCCAGGCGCTCGAAGTGCAGCGCATGCCAACAAGATCGTCACCATCCTCGGCTCGCAAGACGCCGCACATCCAGAACCTCGCGGTCGGCGGCGTCGCCAACGCGATCAATCCCGACAGCCAGTCGACGCTGACCTGGAGCGGCTCTACGCCATCAAGGCGCTGATCGACGAACTTGGCGACTTCGTTCACAACGCGATGATGAACGATGTCGCCGCGGTCGGCGCGCTTTATGCGGATTGGACGCAATACGGCGCCGGCATCACCAACTATCTGTCGGTGCCCGATCTGCCGCTCGACACCAAGGGGACGAAGTTCGAGCTTCCCGGCGGCTACATCCCAGGCGGCGACCTTTCGAATTCCAGGCGATCACCAGCTACCAGGACGCCTATTTCCGCGACGGCGTCAAGGAAGCGGTCAAGCACTCCTGGTACGAGTATTCGGGCGCCGAGCGCCGCGCTGCATCCTTTCGACGGCCAGACCACGCCGAAATATGACGACTTCCACGACGACGGCAAATATTCGTGGATCAAGGCGCCGACCTTCCTCGACAAGCGCGCGCAGGTCGGCCCGCTCGCCAATGTGCTGGGCATGTACGCCGCCGGCCACGAGCCGACCAAGCGGCACCTGACCAAGCTGGTCGAGGTCGCGAGCAAGGTCGCCGGTGCGCCGATCCCGCTCAGCGCGCTGCACTCGACGATCGGCCGCATCGCGGCCCGCGCCGTGCGCTGCGCGGTGCTGCACGAGGCCCTGCAGAACCAGTGGCAGCTGCTGGTCGACAACATCGCCAAGGGCGACACCCGCACCTTCAATCGGCCGGTGTTCCCCAAGGGCGAGATGCGCGGCTTCGGCTATCACGAAGCGCCGCGCGGGGTGCTGTCGCATTGGGTCGTCATCAAGGACGGCAAGATCGACAATTACCAGTGCGTCGTGCCGTCGACCTGGAACGCCGGCCCGCGCGACGACAACGACGAGCCAGGCCCGTATGAGGCCTCGCTCATCGATACCCCGGTCGCCGATGCGAACCTGCCGCTCGAGGTGCTGCGCACCGTGCACTCGTTCGACCCCTGCATCGCCTGCGCGGTGCACATGGTCGACGGCGAGAAGCGGCCGATCGTTCAAGTCAAGGCGATGTGAGGAGGCGCGATCGTGAACATCCTCGTCCTCGGCCTCGGCAACATCCTCCTGTCGGATGAGGGCGTCGGCGTACGTATCGTGGAGGCGCTCGATGCCTCGCACGATCTGCCTGACGGAGTCGACCTGCTCGACGGCGGCACCTCGGGCATGGATCTGCTCGACATGGTCGCCGAACGCGACTGCCTGATCGTGGCCGATGCCGTGAATGCCGACGGGCCGGCCGGACGCTTGATCCGGCTCGAGGACGACGACATCAGAGTGCTGTTCGAGACCCGCTTTTCGCCGCACCAATTGGGCCTTTCGGACCTGCTTGCCGCGCTGTGCCTGATCGACAAGGCGCCGCGCCGGGTCGTTATCATCGGCGTCGTGCCGCAGAATCTGAGCCTTGGCCTCGATCTGTCGCCTGCGGCGGCCGGTGGACGCGACGCGGCCGTGACCATGATCGTCGATGAACTCACCCGTCTCGGTGCGGCGCCGACGCCGCGGCTGCATTAGGTCGTTGCAAAAATGTGCATCGCCGTTCCAGCTGAAGTGATTTCGATCGATGGGCCGATGGCGCTTGTCGATGTCTATGGCGAGCGCTTCAGCGTAAGCCTGATGATGATGTCGGAGACGGTGCAGCCGGGCGATTTCGTCGCCCTGCAGGCGCAGCGCTACGCGGTGGCCAAGATCGCGCGTGAGGATGCCGAAGCGGCCAGGCGTTTCTTTGAAGATCTTTTCCCCGAGCTCGCCGCCCGCGCCCAGACCGCGCGCGTCGCTGAGTCTATCGCCATGAAATCCTCGCGGCGATCTCGGCGATCATCCTCGCGTGCTGGCGCTGATCGAGCTGTTTCAGCGTATCGATGCCGGGATGCGGGATCTGCCGATCTACAACGACAAGATCGCCATCGAGGCGATCGGCTTCCGCCCGTTCGGCGATGCCGAAATCTTGGGCGTCGTGCTCACGCCCTGGTTCATGAATCTGATCACGCTGCCGATCGAGCCGGCCCCGATGAAGATGGCCGAGATCGGCAGGACCGTCCGGATTATGCTCCCCGCGGGCAAGCGGGCTTTCGTGGTCGGCGGCGACGAGTTGATCGGGCTCTATAAGGCCCATTCGCTGCATTCGCCGGTGCTGAACTTTACGCTACCGGGTCAAGCCCGCGCCGAGGCGCAGCGGATGCTTGCATTGCTGATGACGCCGCCTCGAGCAACCGCGGAAGCCGTGGCAAGAAGTGGCTCTGCGCGCGACCGCCGCTCGCTACTGATCGGCGCGACGCTGCTATTCGAGCCGACGGAATCCGTATAATTCCGATGGCCCGCTCGCGCAACCGATTAAACCAGACCGATCACGGTAGTCCGGCCCCGATTAGTCCAATTGCGGCGCCGCAAGTCTGCATGACGCGGCGCCTCGGCGCTTCGTCGAACCAGCGTATCGCCAGGCCGAGCGTGATGCCGAAGCCGTGCAGCATCGCGGTTGCGACCATGAAACCCATGCCATAGAGCGATCCCGGAACCATTGACTGGCATTTCGGTGCCATGGGCGTGGCCGTGGAAGATCGCAAAGACTCCGACGAGCGCCATTGCGGCGAGAACCGGCGGCGCCATCCCGGAGAAAATCATAACCCCGAATATAACAACCGACAGCGCGATAGCGGTCTCGACGAAGGGCAGTGAAATGCCGGCGGCGCCGGAAACCCCGCCGAGGGCCATCATAGCAACGAAAGTCGCTGGGACTGCCCACAGCGCGCGTCCGCCGAGATGGGCCGCGAACAGGCCGACCACGGTCATCGCCAGCAGATGGTCGAGGCCGCCAAACGGATGGAGGAAGCCTGCCAGAAGGCTGGTATCGCCGCCGTGCCCGGGATGGGCGAGCGCAATGCTGGGCGCGAGCAGTAAAGCGACCGTCACAAGCAGACGAAATGCCGTTCGGGGCATGGCTTCCTCCTTCAAAGTTCCTTGCTGCGGCCCGAAACGGCGACCCGCCTATTTGCCCGTTGTTTTCTACAACTTTCGTCGCATTGGTCGCGACCCGCACGTGCCGCAGCTTGAACCTTCTTGGGCTAAAACTCCTCCGCGAGCGTTGACCTAAATCAACATCGACCAGTGGTTTGTTCTCAATAGTTTTTCACTGCCTTGCCAATAGCTGATTGGGCCATTCCGGTCGCGCGGCCCGCAGCGAAATGCGGTGACGAGGCATCGTTTCGCTCATGCTTCGGGAGGAGACGCCAGTGGCAACGCTGGCTTGGCCAACGCTCGACCAACAGATTTGCCTTGATGCCGTTACGATTGACGGACGTCTGGTGGCGAAGAGCCTAGTTACGACTCTGCGCCAGCGGCATTGCCCGCGCCCTCGCGGCGCAGCCTGTAGAACAAATCCCACAAGTCTTGTCGCAGCTTTTTCCGCTGTGCGGCACGGCGCATGCGGTCGCCGGTCTTGCAGCGATTGAGACGGCCTTGGAGATCGAAGTGTCGCCGGCCCAGCTCGCTTTCCGCGAGTTGATGCTGCTCGCCGAACATGGCGCCGCACTGGGATGGCGGATCTCGATGGATTGGCCATCGCTCCTCGGCGAGCCGCCCGAAGTGCGCGCCTGCGCGGACATCCGTCGCACCGCTGCCGCCGTGAGTATCGCGGCGGAGCGCGGTCGATGGACGTGCATCGGCGGAGTGCGGCTGCGGCCGGACCGCGACGATCTCGGCCGCACCGTGTCAGAACTCGCGCGTATGCTCGTCGAGCTGTTTCCAGAGGCAGCCGATCCGGCGCTGTCTTGGAACGAGTTGGAGCTCGCGATGCAAGGCGGCGCCAGCACGCCGGCACGTTTGATTCACGCAGCATGCGCCGACGAGTTGGCGGATTATGGCCGCCATGATCGGCCGCTGCTCCCATCCATGGATGCCGACTGGTTTGCGGCCCGACTCGCGGCGGAGCCCCAATTCTCAAATGCGCCTGACTCTCGACGGCACTCCGGCCGAGGTCGGCCCGCTCGCGGCGCAGCGACATCCACTGGTCGCCGACGCCATCGCGCACTGGGGCGCGACGCTCGCGACCCGGCTCCTGGCCGCGGCGCTCGATGCTCCGGTGGTGGCCGGGCGTCTGTTGCGCGCGCTCGATACGCTGGCGGACGGTGATCCGGTCGAGGTCGATCTAACGCGAACGGGACGCGGCGCCGGTGCCGTCGAGACAGCGCGCGGTCCCCTCGCCTATTTCGTCGACCTGGCCTTCGGTCGCGTGCGGATGCTGCGCAGCGTCGCGCCGACCGAGTGGAATTTTCATCCCGACGGGCCGTTCATGGCCGCGCTCGACGCCGCGGCCCGCGTCTCGGACCCAGCGCTCGCTGCGCGCCTGCTCGCCGCGAGCTTCGACCCTTGCGTGCCGTTCAGGATCGAGCTGGCCGGCGACCGTCGACCGCCGAGCCATTCGGAGGTTGCGCTTCATGCATGAGGTTTCGCTCGCCACCGCACTGATCAACCTGGTGCACCAACAGGCCGCGGCCGCGCGCGCTCGTCGCGTCACCCGCCTCGTGCTCGAGATCGGCACGCTCTCCCACGTCGACGCCCGTGCGCTGCGCTTTGCGGTCGACGTCGCGGCGCTCGGCGGGCCGGCCGAAGGCGCCACGCTGGAAATTCTCGAGCCCGAGGGCACCGCCTACTGCCTCGATTGCGAAACCTCGGTGACGATCGCGGCGCGCGGAGCATCGTGTCCCCGCTGCGGCGGCGTCAAACTTCTGGTTCAGGGCGGCGACCAAATGCGGCTCAAAGAGATGGAGGTCGTCTGATGTGCGGCACCTGCGGTTGCGGCCAGGGCGAGAAACGCGTCGAGGATCTTCATCATCACCACGCGTATGCCGACGGCGATCACGGCCACGACCATACGCATAACCATGTGCACGACCATGCACAGCAGCATGAGCACGTCCACACGCATGAGGACGGCACCACCCACTCGCATCCGCATGAGCATGATCATGGGCATGATCATACCCCTTCGCACGAGCCGGCGCCCGGCGAACCGCGGCTGTTGAGCGTCGAGCGGGATATTCTCGCTCGGAACGATGCCATCGCGGCGGCAAACCGGCACGATTTGCAGGCCGCCAAGACCCTCGCGCTCAATCTGGTCTCCAGCCCCGGTTCGGGCAAGACCGCGCTGCTGGTGGAAACGCTGAAGCGGATCGGCGACACGTATCCAGTCGCTGTGATCGAAGGCGATCAGGAAACGAGTGCCGATGCCGACCGCATCCGGGCAACCGGGGCGCCGGCGATCCAGATCAACACCGGCAAGGGCTGCCATCTCGACGCCGATCTGGTGCGCACCGGAATGTCCCGGCTCGGCACACCGGCGCATGGCATCCTGTTCATCGAGAATGTCGGCAACCTGGTGTGCCCGGCCGGCTTCGATCTCGGCGAAGCCCACAAGGTCGTCATCGTGTCCGTGACCGAGGGCGAGGACAAGCCGCTGAAATATTCCAGCATGTTCGCCGCCTCCGCATTGATGGTCGTGACCAAGACCGACCTGCTGCCGCATCTCGACTTCGACGTCGATCGCCTGATCGACAATGCGCGGCGGATCAATCCGACCATCGGCGTGCTGAAGCTTTCGGCCAAGACGGGCGAAGGCATGGATCGCTGGCTGCACTGGCTCGAGACCGCGCGGGCGCTCCGCCTCGCCACCGATTAGAGATAAGCAGGAGATTGCGCATGGACGCGCGCGTGGACTTCGACATCGGCCATGGCGCTGCTGCCGTCGCCACGGGTCGCCTGCGTCTGCGCATCCGCGGCCTGGTGCAGGGGGTCGGCTTCCGTCCGCATGTCTGGCGGCTGGCGATGCGCCACGATCTCACCGGCTTTGCCTTGAACGACCAGGATGGCGTGCTGATCGAAGTGCAAGGCGAGGTCGACGACTTTGTCGGCAACCTGGTCGCGGAGGCGCCGCCGCTCGCCCGCATCGACGGCGTCGAATCGCGAGCTGCGTCCGCTCGTTGCAGGCGAGAGCGATTTCGTTATTCGTAACAGCGAGCAGAACGGCCCAGCACGAACCGCGATCACGCCCGATGTGGCGGTTTGTGAGGCCTGCCTCGCCGAGCTGTTCGATCCGTCCAACCGCCGTTACCTCTATCCGTTCATCACTTGCACGCATTGCGGGCCGCGTTTCACCGTGACCCGGCGTCTGCCCTACGACCGCGCCACGACATCACTGGCCGAATTTCCTTTGTGCGAGCCTTGCGCGGCCGAATACGCCGATCCCGCCGACCGTCGCTTCCATGCGGAGACCACCTGCTGCCCAGCCTGCGGTCCGCAACTCGATACCCCGCTTGACCAGATTGCCACCCGCATCCGCGCCGGCGAGATCGTGGCACTCAAGGGCCTCGGCGGCTTCCATCTGGTCTGCGACGCTCGCGACGACGCGGCCGTCGGGCGGCTGCGCGCCCGCAAGCGCCGCGACAGCAAACCGTTCGCGGTCATGGTGGGCAACCTAGCCGCGGCTCACCGCATTGCGGCGCTCGATGACGTCTCCGCGCGGTTGCTCACGGCCCGCGAGCGGCCGGTCGTCGTCGTGCCGGCGCGCGGCGAGGCACGGATGGCGCACGGCGTCTCCAATGGACTGTCGACCGTCGGGCTGTTCCTGCCCTATACGCCGCTGCACTGGCTGGTGATCTGGGAACTGCTCGGGCGCCCCGCCGGCGTCGACTGGATTTCCGATGCAACCGATCTGGCGCTGGTCGCGACCTCGGCCAACGTCGCGGGCGAACCGATCGTCATCGACGGCGCCGATGCACGCCGCCGCCTCGCCGGCATCGCCGACACAGTCGCCGACCATGATCGGGCAATCGTAACGCGCGCAGATGACAGCGTGGTTCGTGTCGTCGCCGGGGCGCCCGCCTTCCTGCGCTGCGCGCGCGGCTTTACGCCGGCGCCGATCCGTCTGGCGCACGAGGTTCCTTGCGTCGTCGGCCTGGGGGCTCAGCTCAAGGCAACGGTAACGGTCACGCGCGGCTGTGAAGCCTTTGTCTCGCAGCATATCGGCGACCTCGACACGCCGGCCGCCGTCGCATTCCTCGAGGAAACCCTCCGGCACATGCTGTTGATCCTCGAGGTCGAACCGGTGGCGATTGCCTGCGATCTTGCATCCCGATTTCCCGACCTCGCGGCTCGCCCATCGGCTCGGGCCGCCGGTGATTACAGTGCAACACCATCACGCGCATGTCGCCGCGCTGGCGGCCGAGCATCATATCGAGGGACCGTTGCTCGGGCTTTCGCTCGACGGCTTCGGGCTCGGGTCCGACGGCGGCGCCTGGGGCGGCGAACTGCTCTGCGTCGACGGCGAGCGTTTCGAGCGGCTCGGCCACTTGGCGCCGCTGCCGGCGCCTGGCGGCGACCGTGCCGCGCGCGAGCCGTGGCGCATGGCCGCCGCCGCGCTCCATGCGTTGGGCCGTGGCGAGGAAATCGAACAGCGTTTTGCGGATGAGCCCCTGGCTCGTTCGGTCCGCGCCATGCTGGCACGCGGAATTGCGTGCGAACCGACCACCTCCGCCGGCCGCCTGTTCGACGCCGCAGCCGGGCTGCTCGGCATCTCGCGCCGCCAGGCCTTCGAGGGCGAAGCGGCGATGCGGCTGGAAGGGCTGGCGACCGAGACAAGCGCGCTGACTGACGGCTGGCGGATCGACGGCGGTGTGCTCGACTTTCTGCCGCTACTCGGCCGGCTCGCCGACGGCATCGAGCCGGCCGCCGGCGCGGCATTGTTTCACGGCACACTCGTCGCCGGTCTCGTCGAATGGGCGGCGGCGGCCGCTTCGGCGCGCAGCCTGGACGCGGTCGCGCTCGGCGGCGGCTGCTTCCTCAACAAGGTGCTCACCGAAGGCCTCGTCGAGGGACTCGCTGCGAGAGGGATCGAACCGCTGGTCGCCCGCGCCGTACCGCCGAACGACGGCGGTCTGTCGCTTGGTCAGGCATTCATCGCCGCGTCGGCGCTCTTGAACGATGGGATGCATAGGGAGACCGATACATGTGTCACGCGCTTCCAGTAAAGATCGTCGCGCTGACCGGACCCGAGTCCGCCAAGGTCTCGCTTGGCGGCATCGTCAAGGAGGTCTCAATTGCGCTCATCGACAATCCGCAGCCCGGCGACTACGTCGTGCTCCACGTCGGCTACGCGCTCGCCAAGATCGACGAAGTGGAAGCAGAGCGCACGCTGGCCTTGCTGGCAGCGGAAGGTTCCGACGCGATCGCGGAATTTTCGGCGACCGCCACGGCGACCGAGGCGCCACCATGAAGCATCTCGACGAATACCGGGACGCCGAAACCGCGCGCCGCCTCGCCGCATCGATCCATCGCGAGGCGGACACTGCCCGTCGCTATCGCCTCATGGAATTCTGCGGCGGCCACACCCACGCGATCTTCCGCTACGGCATCGAGGATTTGCTGCCCGCAAACATCGAATTGGTCCACGGCCCCGGCTGCCCGGTATGCGTTCTACCCACCGGCCGGCTCGACATGGCGATCCGTCTCGCCAAGCGCGACGGCGTCATTCTCGCCTCCTACGGCGACATGCTGCGCGTGCCCGGCTCGCAAGGTCAGAGCCTGATGAAAGCCAAGGCCGACGGCGCGGACATCCGGATGGTCTATTCCACGCTCGACGCTATAAGACTCGCAGAAGCCAATCCGGACCGCGAGGTGATCTTCTTCGCAATCGGATTCGAGACCACGACCCCGCCGACCGCGCTCGCCATCGAGGCCGCGGCCAAAGCAGAGACTTGCGAACTTCTCGGTGTTCTGCAATCACGTGCTGACCCCGTCGGCGATCGCCGCGATCCTCGAGGCGCCGGCGGTGCGCGAACTCGGCGCCGTCGAAATCGACGGCTTCCTCGGGCCGGCGCATGTCTCGGTCGTCATCGGCAGCCAACCCTACGAGTTCTTCGCCGAGGAGTACCGCAAGCCGGTCGCGATCTCCGGTTTCGAGCCGATTGATATCCTGCAATCGATCCTGATGCTGGTGCGCCAGCTCAACGAGGGCCGCGCCGAGGTGGAGAACCAATTTATCCGCGCGGTCACCCGCGACGGTAACCTGCGCGCCAAGCAGGCGGTATCGCGCATCTTCGAGCTGCGGCGCGACTTCGAATGGCGCGGCCTCGGCCACATCCCCTATTCGGCGCTCCGCATCAAGGATGCATTCGCGGCGTTCGACGCCGAGCGCCGCTTCGACGAGCCCTATATCCCGAGCGAGGGCAACAAGGCCTGCGCCTGCCCGGCAATCCTGCGCGGCGCCAAGAAGCCGACCGACTGCCGGCTGTTCGGCCGCGCCTGCACGCCGGAAACGCCGCTCGGCTCCTGCATGGTCTCCTCGGAAGGCGCCTGCGCCGCCTACTACAGTTACGGTCGGATGCGGGAGCGGACGCAATGAACGTCGCCCCCCGTGCGCCGCGTTTGGGCGCACACCGGCTCGATCTTGCGGCCGGCCGCGTCGATCTCACGCACGGCGCCGGCGGGCGCGCCATGCAGCAGCTCATCGAGGAGATTTTCCGCCCGGCCTTCGACAACCCGATGCTGGCGCGCGGCGACGACCAGGCCGCCTTCGAGGTGGCGGCCGGACGCATGGTGATGTCGACCGATAGCTTCGTGGTCTCGCCGCTGTTCTTCCCCGGCGGCGATATCGGCTCGCTCGCGGTGCACGGCACCGTCAACGACGTCGCCATGAGCGGCGCACGGCCGCTCTATCTCTCGGCCGGTTTCATCATCGAAGAGGGCTTTCCGTTCGCCGACCTCCAGAAAATCGCCCGCTCGATGGGCGAGGCCGCGCGCGACGCCGGCGTCGCCGTCGTCACCGGCGACACTAAGGTGGTCGAACGCGGCAAAGCCGACGGCCTGTTCATCAACACCGCCGGAGTCGGCGTCGTGCCGCCCGGGATCGACATCTCCGGCGATCGCGCGCGGCCGGGCGATGCGATCCTGATTTCGGGCACCATGGGCGATCACGGCGTCGCCATCATGGCGCACCGGGCCGGCCTCGAATTCGAGACCACCATCGTGTCGGATTCCGCCGCGCTCAACGGCCTGGTCGCCGATATCGTGGCCGCGGTGCCGAGCATCCGCGTATTGCGCGATCCGACCCGCGGTGGACTAGCGGCGACGCTCAACGAGATCTGCCGCCAGTCGGCCGTGGGCATGCGGCTCAATGAGGCCGCGATTCCGATCAAGCCTGAGGTTCTCGGCGCCTGCGAATTGCTCGGGCTCGACCCCCTGAATGTCGCCAACGAGGGCAAGTTGATCGCGATCGCGCCGGCCGAAGACGCGGGGCGTCTGCTCGGCGTCCTTCGCCGACATCCGCTCGGCCGCGATGCCATGGTGATCGGCGAAGTGAGCGCCGACCCGGCGCGCTTCGTGCGCATGGCGACCCGGATCGGCGGCGAGCGCATGATCGACTGGCTCGCCGGCGAGCAGTTGCCGCGCATCTGCTGAGGGCGCGATGCGGATTCTGCTGCTCGCCACCAGCTTCAACGCGCTGACCCAGCGCATTTATGTCGAGCTTGCCGAGCGCGGCCACGAACTCTCCGTCGAGCTCGACGTCAATGACGCCAGCGCAGCCGATGCCGTGCGCCTGTTTCGGCCGGATCTCGTGATCGCGCCGTTCCTGCGCCGGGCCATCCCGGAGGCAGTTTGGCGCAACGTTCGCTGCCTAATCGTGCATCCCGGCCCCGTCGGCGACCGCGGCCCGGCCGCGCTCGACTGGGCGATCTTGGAAGGTCACGCGACCTGGGGCACCACGTTGATCGAGGCCAATGCCACTTTCGACGCCGGCGACATCTGGGCGACCCGCAATTTCGACCTGCGGCCGGCGGCAAAGTCGAGCCTCTATCGCGACGAAGTCACCGAGGCCGCGGTGGCCTGCGTGATCGAAGCCATCGATAAAACCAAACACGGTGTCACTAAGGGCCAGCCTTTGGCCGAAGCTGCGCCCGACGGCGGCAGCTGGCGGCTCGCCATCAAGATCGCGGAACGAGCTGTCGACTGGTCGTCCGACACCACCGAAACCGTTATGCGCAAGTTGCATGCCGCATCCGGTCAGCCGGGCATTCCCGACACTATACTTGGCCTTTCCGGGCGGCTGCACGATCCCTGGCCGGAGGACGTTCTTCGCGGGCCGCCGGGTGAGGTTATCGCCTGGCGCGACGGCGCGATCTGCCGGGCGACCGTCGACGGGGCGGTGTGGATCGCGGCCATCACGCCCGACCCGGCGCCGGGCACCCGCCGGTTCAAAGATTCCCGCGACGCTGGCCTTGGCCGGCCGCCTCAGCGGCATACCGGAGCAGCCGATGGGGCTCCGAACCGGAGAAGGTCCGAACAGCTTTCGCGAAATCACTTATGGGGAAGCTAATGGCGTCGGCTGGCTCGCCTTCGAGTTCCTCAATGGGGCGATGTCGGTCGACCAGTGCCGCCGGCTACACGACGCCTACCGATACGCTGTCGCTAGACCCACGAAGGTGATCGTGCTCGCCGGCGGTCGCGAATTCTGGTCGAACGGGATGCACCTCGGCGTCATCGAAGCCGCGGCAAGCCCGGCCGACGCGAGCTGGGCCAACATCAATGCCATCGACGACCTCGCGAGCGCGGTCCTGCGCACGACCGATAAAATCGTTATTGCGGCGCTGGAAGGCAATGCCGGCGCCGGCGGCGTTTTCCTCGCGCTCGCCACCGATCAGGTGCTTATGCGCGACGGCATCGTGCTCAATCCTCATTACAAGAACATGGGCAATCTGTTCGGCTCGGAATACTGGACCTACGTCCTGCCGCGCCGGGTCGGTCCGGATCGTGTCGAGACCATCATGGGATCGCGCCTGCCGATGGGGGCGGCGGCGGCGCAGCGTCTTAGCTTGGCCGATGCCGTGCTGCCCAATTCGCGGCCCGCCTTCCGCGCTGCTATGCGCGATCATGCCGAGCAGCTCGCTGCCGATCCGTCGTTCGATCACCTGCTCGCGGAAAAGCGAGCACGGCGCGCGCGCGAGGAGGCGGACAAGCCGCTCGATGCCTATCGGGCCGAAGAGCTGGAACGCATGCGGCTCGCCTTCTACGGCTTCGATGCGAGCTATCACGTGGCGCGCTGGCGCTTCATCACCCGCGAGCCGATCGCGCGCACGCCGCTGCATCTGGCGCGTCACCGCTTACCGAATGTACCGAAAACCTAAGCCCGGACGTCGTGGCGATAGAGTGCGCGCAGGGATGCCTATGCGCCGGCGAACGACTGCGAGCGCCAGCAAACGTCGCTGCATTCTCCCCAAAACCTTCCCAAAATCAGGATAGGCAGAGGGAAACTTCGATTAAGTCATTGATTTATCTAGCGCTCCCTAGGGAAGTGCGCGCAGTAAGCAAAATCAATAGCTTGCCAAAAGGTTTGGGCGAAAGTTGTCCCACTGATCTTCAAGAGGTTTCAGAAGGGCCGCCCAAACCTTTATGACCTAAGCTCGCAGAAGTTCTCTGATCAAGCTTCGTACTTGAAAGAGAGTGCAACGCGTGTGCGAAAGGCTACAACTTTTCCGTTGTCTACTTTCATGTCCATTTTGGTGACCTCAGCCACGCGTAGATCACGTAGCGAACTGGCGGCCGTTTCCACCGCACGTCGACCCGCGTCCTCCCATGATGTTTCGCTGATACCTACGACATCGACAATTCGATAAACCGCATCCGGTTGCTTCTTTGCCATTGGATTGTCCTCCCGATTTTGATTGAACCTGTCCGGAAAATACTGAGTAGAATACTATTTTAACACACCGACGACACCTAATGGGATACGTTACAGGAAGAATATCGTCATCGCGGGGATTATGCACAATCGAGCTAGCCATGTCCTGGCGGGATGCGGAGGGAGGCTTTCCAAACTCTGTGCGTACTGCCGAGGCTTACGATCAGAATGATCCATTTGCTCAGTGTTATACTGAGCGCACTGGTGACCCTTTCACGTCAAATCAAAAATGGGTCAAGGGTACTGTCTGATCTACCGCAATGACTTTTCCGCGATTCTCAGGTTTTCTTATTCAAGCGTTGGAGAGGTTTGTTGCGTGACGAGCTTCGGCTTCTTCGATGCCTGAAGTGAGCGGACGTTTTCGGCACGGTGAGGGCGTAGTCCCCCGTTCGCGTAACGTCCGCTCTTTCTAAAATAATCTCATTTGATGAGCATCGCCGATTCTCGTACCAAAACCAGATTTCCTTTTCGATCCGATCGATGTCGCCACGCTGTCCAAAGGGGATGGCTTTGTCTGGATCAAGCACAAGGATTTCCTTGACTAAGTCAGCTGCCCTCGCTGTAGGGTTTCGGGGATGGCCATGGAGGAGCGGAAATGACGAGTAAGGGCATCATAACGAGTGCGGAGGAAACTGTTATAGCCGCAGGTAAAAGCGCCGCCGAAGGAGCGAAAGCACTTGCAGGCGAAGTTGCCAATGCTGCTGCTACGGCTGCCGCTAAAGCTAAGGCGGCCACTACAGCTGCGGCCGCCGTGGTCTTGGATAAGGTTACGACGACGATAGAAGCAAGGAAGCCCAATATAACGAGTGTGCAGGCGACTGTTGTAGCTGCAGGGAAGAGCGCCGCTGAACGAGCCAAAGCGCTCGCTGGCGAAGTTGCCAATGCTGCTGCTACGGCCGCGGCTAAGGCTACGGCGGCCGCTACGACTGCGGCCGGCGTGGTCTTGGATAAGGTTGCGACGACGATTGAAGCAAGGGCCGCTAAAGGAGCCAAAGCTTTTACTGGCGAAGCCGCCACTACGGCTGCGACCGGCGGGCTCTTGGATAAGGTTGCGACGACCGCGATAAAAGCAAGGAAGCCCAGTTCCCGCGCAAAGACAACGGTCGTGAAAAGGGTGGCTGCTAAGAAACGCGCTGCACCAAAGAAGGCCAACACAAAGAGAACGTCGCGCAGGGCTGCTAAGGCGCGGACTCATTAGCGTAGCCAAACGCGGATTGACGCGAGCTTGATGAAGGCTAGGTAGTTGGCCGCGAGTTTGTCTTATCGGGTCGCGACACGCCTACATTGCTTGATCTTGTTGAAGAACCGTTCGATCCACTGGCATACCACCGTGCGGGTACGCTGCGCTGGTAAGACAATAGGCGACATTGCGTTTTGAAATGAAAGAGGCCGCCTCAGTTGGCGGCCTCACATTGTGAAAGCGGTGACCGTTATTCGTTGACGGCTTCCTTGAGCGCGTCCTTGAAGCCGCCAACAGCGTTCTGAATCTTGCCAACGGTCTGCTGCGTCTTGCCTTCGGCTTCGAGCTTGGCGTCGCCGGTCACTTTGCCCGCGACTTCCTTGATCTTACCTTTGGCCTGCTCAACGGAGCCTTGGATTCGATCCTTGTCCATGTTGTTCTCTCCTTGCTTGGGTTAGCGATCGTAACGATAACTATTAGGCCACCGCGATGTCAGCGGCTTCCGCGTCTTGGCCCCGCTTAGGGACAGGGATGCCGATATCCATCGTTGCCTAGGTATGTGCCGCTACCAGGATCATACGATCGGAACCGTTGCATGCAGTAAGGCACTGCACTCCCTGGGGCAGACCCGTATGCGTAGTAGCCGGGGCCAGGATAGTAATATGGGCCGCCCCCATAATAGTAAGGCGCAGCGAGCAACCCGCCGAGAATCGCACCGCCGACAATCGCACCGGCCGCAGCTCCGCCATATCCATAGCCACGACCATAGTAGCGTCCGCCATAGCCGTAGCCACGACGATAGTATTGCACATCGGTGGCCAGACTCGGCATTGATGACTCAATCGTTGCGGTGTTTGACAGCGCCGGGAAGGCATTTGACGGATTTACGAAAGCGAACGCTAGCGCGCACGAGACGCCTGCGCCTAATACACACTTGAGAATTGCGGTACGCATGATCGCGTCCTCCTATTTGTTTGTAGCTTTGCGCGCGGTTCGCGCATTAGCAGACGAAGCTTGAACAAAACGACAGTTACCAGCTCTATACGTTTTCATATGGGGATGAATTACGACCGCCGTAGCATTTATCCAGAGCGGAAAACCTGCCCTTTAAGGCAATGTCCGATATCGGACATAATTGATCTCAATCAATGCGGTGGAACAAAAGTTCCTATAGCGCGTTCATACTGATCAAGTGCGATCGGAACGATCGCTGCAAAGGATATTTCCATCATGACAAAGTTTTTGCGCCTGAGCGCAGTCTTTGTGCTGGCAGCGGCACTAATGCCACTAAGCGCCAATGCGCAGGAACAGAAGAAGGATCAGCCGGCAAAGGCAGCGCCCGCGGCTCGGGCAGCGCCAGCAGCGCGTCCGGCCCCAGCGGCGCGCGCCGCGCCGCAACGCCAGGCTCCGCAAAGAGCCGCCGCACCGCAACGTCAGGCCCCGCAGCGGGCCGCTGCGCCACAACGCGCGCCGCAGAGGGCCGCCGCACCGCAACGTCAGACTCCGCAGCGGGCCTCCGCGCCGCAACGCGCTCCGCAAAGAGCTGCCACGCCGGCGCATAACGCCCCGTCGCGCGTCGTCAACCGGCCAGCCACTGCGCCCGCCCGGGCAGCGACGCCGGCAGTTCGCAACGTGACGTCATCCGCAGCGGCCCCCGCTGCAACCGTCAAGCAAACGCGCGCGCAACTACGCAGCCAGCAAGCCCAGGAGCGCAAGCTCAGGCAACAGGAGACTCGGCAATTGCGGACGCTACCGGCTTCGCAGCGCGCGCAGAAACAGCAGGAAATCAATCAACAGCGCCAGCTGCGTGCCCAGCAACGGCAAAATCCTAACGCGCAAAATTCTAACGCTCGTGTGCAGCCGAACAGCACCGTGCAATCCAATGTGCAAGCGCAACGCGCCACGCGCCGCAACGGTACCGCTCGCCTGACCCCGCAGGTGGCACGGCAGGGCCGCTTCGCGGCGGCCTTCACCAACCGCGGAGCGGGCGCCAATGGGCAAGTCTATCAGCGCGGCTTACGTGTCGCCGCGCAGCAAGCCTGGAGTTGCGGACAGCGCGCAGGCTTCGTGTCGTGGTACGGGCCGGTATTCTGGCCCTATGCCTATTCTGACGTTTTCGACTACGCGTTCTGGCCCAACGGTTATGACGACGGCTTCTGGGCCTACGCCTATGACGGCTTCTTCGACGGTGTGTTCTGGGGCGAGCAAGGCGCGCCACAAGCGTATGCCGAAGTTGAGGCCGAGCCGCAGGCCGGCCCGCGTGCGACCAGTGCCAGCGTGCAGGAATTGTGCACGCAGCCCGGCAGCGGCGTCACGGCTTGGCCGTTCGCACAGATCCAGCAAAAAGTTGGCTTGAGTGCCGAGCAGAAGTCCCTGCTTGGCGAGGTACGCAGCGCCGCTACGAAAGCCAGCGCTGTATTCAAGACCTCGTGCCCAGCGCAGAACGCCTTCGCGCTGACGCCGCCAGACCGGCTGCAGGCGATGATCGTTCGGCTGCAGGCAACGCTAGACGCCACGCAGACTGTGCGTCCTGCGCTGGAAGCGTTCTACAATTCGCTCAACGACGAGCAGAAAGAACGCTTCAACGAGCTCGGACCGAAGGCCGCGAAGGTCACCACCGCCCCCGCCACTACTGGCCAGGCCAGCCAAGCGTCGGCGGATGCGGCCAACAGTTGCCAGCAACCGAAAGAAGGCCTTGCCAATCTGCCGATCGAAAAGATCGAAGATGTGGTCAAGCCAACCGACGCGCAGGAGGCCGATCTCAACGCTCTGCAGGATGCCACCACCAAGGCGGTGTCGATCATGCAGGCGGCTTGTCCCGACCAAACGCCATTAACACCGACCGGCCGGTTGGAAGCCATGCAGACGCGGCTGCAGGCAATGATCGATGCGGCGACCACGGTAAAGCCGTCACTCGACGGCTTCTATGCTTCGCTCAGCAGTGAGCAAAAGGCACGCTTCAACCGCATCGGCCAGGAGCTGGCGCAATCGGGCGGGTAATCAACCACCCCCAATTTCAAAACCGGCCACTAGCGATCGAAACACGGTGATGCTGGCTTTGATCTAACGCAAAGATCGCATCGAAAGTGCGATCTAAAATTTTAGCATGGCTGGGAGAGGATTTTGGTTTTCCCTGGCCTGACGGCTCTAGCCGAACGAAGTCTGAAGAGATTTCGCGGCTGGAGCCGGCCTGTTCGTGGCGGACAAGGAGAGAAATTACCAATGGAAGAGCCTGGCCTCGATAAACGACATCGCGACAAGAACGGCGAAATCAGCAAAAAGCACGGCAACACATTAATTTCGAGCCTGCGTCAGACCTATGGGCAGGGCTTTGCTCCCGGACAACCTGGCCACAAGAAACTAAGCGAAATCCTCCACGAGTTAGACGTCGCGTCGCTGAGCCAGCTCGTCAAAGGCTTACCGCCGCCCCCGTATGTGTGACAAAGTAATGCTCATTGTGGTTTCAGTCATTGACATCATCCCTTCCATTGCGTGCGGTGTATCCGCTCTAAAAACAAAGCACAACGGCGGCGATATATCTGTGACCAATCTCACAGAGAGAGAAAATACTTTGACTAGCTTAGAGGCACGATGCGGCAACCTGCGAGCAGGCGATGGCGGATTTCAAGGCGGGGAATGCGGCGACACTCATCAACAAGTCTTTGCTTAACGCTCGTCACCGCGGCGGCATCTTGTCAAATTTCGTAATTGAACCGAGGTCGTTGACCCATGTCTGTTGCGAGCGAACAAACAATTGCCGGCGCGGCACTAATTCATAGCGTTGACGAACGACCCCGACCCGGACGTTGTAAGCCTTTGGATCACCGCCGTCCGATGTCGAGTAGAGCGCGCTCCCGCAGCGTGGACAAAATCCTTGCGGGCGGACCGCTCCGCTGTCGGCCGTCTTCCGATATTCTGTCGGCTTGCCTGATAGAAGCACGAACGACCCCGGCCGCGTAACTATGACTGCGCGCAACGGAGCGCCGCTCATTGTCTGGCAGTCGGTGCAGTTGCAGATCGTCGTTGTATCAGGATCGGCTTCAGCTTCGAACGACACGTAACCACAGTGACAACGTCCATCGATTTTCATGACACCGGATCTCCGACCATTGCCCCGTCTTTGTCACTGGAACACCGCACCGGTAAGAAGGTAGCCGTTCTCTAAACTAGCTGGTAGGCCCGCATCGGGTCATTCGCTGCGGAGCTATTCGGCCTCCGGACGGCCGTTTGTTCGCTATGCCCCCGATAGCGACCGCCGTCGCGGCAATGCAACGAAGGTCGCGAAGGTGCCATTAGCGGACTTCATGCCAGAATGGCTTCGCCACGCAATGCATCACGCCGAGCCGCCAATTCCGTGCGCGTAAAGCGGATATGCATGATCAGATCAAAAAACAATGACGAGTGCCGCATCGGAAGGATATTCGCCGCTCGACTGACGCTTTCCAAATCTGTTTGCAAAGTTTCGATGTCCCTGGCGGTCATGTCGGTTTGCAGACTTGCTTCGACAACTCGCAAGCGACGGTAGAGCTTTTCGATATATTTTTGTAATAACCAAACGTAGAGCCTTGGTGCGAAACTAAAAATCGGGATGACGATTGCTATCACCGTCACCAATATCGCGGCCACCCGCTTTGTGTAGCTAATCATCCAGCGCCTCTTCCGCCATCGGAAACTCAGGATCGGACTGCGTGGGAAAATCGCCCGCCCGGTGAAAAATTCCGACGCCGCCATGCTCGTCCAACATCGTCTGCGCCAAAAGAACAACACGCTCTGGATGAAGATTCTTTCGGACCAGCACTACGTTGGTGGAGCCAATAAGGTTCACATCAGTGGGTGGAATATTTTGCTCAAGATCGACGACACCCTGGGGCAACACGAGCCGGTTCACAGACGGGAGCAGCCGCGTCAAGGCTTCGGCCTGTGACAAGTTCATCAGTCGGATACTAGGGTTTCGCAGCAACCCTTGAGTAATTGGCGAATGCAATTCGATAGGCGGGAAAACAGCATCAACTTCGCCGTCTACGAGTGCCTTTGCGGATGCGGGTCCAATGTTCGGTAGAATCGTTGTGTTGCCGGAATTGACGCCGTACGCGTTCAGAATTTTGGTCACCACGATCTGAATAGTAGGACTTACGATGACGCGCTTGCCCTTGAGTTGCGTCAGCCGGTCCAGCGGCTCAGAACCGCGGTAAAATATCCAATATGGCGCATAGTCAATGCGGCCGAGCGACATCACCTCCGGTGCTTGCGTGCTATTCGAAACGCCGCCGAACAGAAACGCCGCATCGACGCCTGAACTCGGGTCGTTCATAAGCGTGAGATTTTCGAGCCCGCCGGCAGTGAAGCGGAGTTCTAGCTTGACATGGTGACGGGCCAGCTTCTCCCGGTAGCTTTCTGCAAACTGTTCGAAGGCGCCGCCTTTGATTCCGGCAGCAATCGTAATTGACGAGGGCGGCGCAGGGATAAAGTACCAAAGGGCGGCCCAAACTAGAGCGACAACGCACAAAATCGCGGCGAGAACGCGCAAAATGATTCCGCTGGCCCAGCTCCCCATCGAAAATCCCCCAACTCGTATCTTAGCAATGTGGCCATCATGTCCGCTATGGGTCATTAGCGGACAAACGGCGATGTCCGGATCATGTCCGCTTTACCCCTGAAAGCGGACAAACTCCGGCGCGACTGGAAGTCCGTTAAGTGCCAATCGCGTCACTTCGCACTGCGGAAAATCAGTCATCCTTTTCGGCAAGAGATCAACGCACGACGCGAGCAGTTCAAGCGGTCAGGAGCCCGATGGCACCGATGAGTATCAAGCTGACTGCCCATACGTAGTCGAGATTGAACCAGCTTCTGGAGAGGAATTTCAAACCGAGCCAGCTATGGACGAGGAGCGCAATCACGCCGCCGGCGGTCACCATCGAGAGCGTATGCACGAACGAGACCAGAACCGCGGTCCCCAAGTACCGACCCATCAGTATGGATGACGCCTGATGGGCCATATCAAGGTTTTTGGTGGAGCATAGGCCAAGATAGATTGGCAGCAGCATCAGACCCGCTCCGTGGGCGGTTGCGATTGCGAAGGACCAGAGTGCAAGCTGCGTAGGCCTGATCCGGGCGAGCGCACGCGGGTGTCGCTGGTTGACGAGGCGGAATGCGCCGAAGGCGATTACGGCGACGCTCGCACCGATCCGGATTTCGCGCTGCCAGTCCAGCAGCGCGGTCATCAGCGCAAAGGGCAGCAGAATGACAAGCATGGACACTAGGTGCCCAGCTGCAAGCGGCCCCAGCGCCGCCACTACGTCCCGGCGTCCCCGGTCCATCAATCCGGCGGAAACTGCCAGAGGCCATCCCATTCCTGGATTGACGCCATGATAAAGGCCACTGGCGACCACGGCCAGCCAAAGGCCGGCCGCGGTCCATTGAGTGCCGTCCACCTTCAGACGGACGGATAGCAGAAGGAGTCAGTCGAGCAGTCGCCGCCCTCAAGTCGGATCTGGTGCGACCTGTATCCGTTGGGGAACTCGACCCAGAAGTTCTTGTCCAAGCCGATGCCGCCGTTGGCGCCAATATCGGCCTTTACCATCGCCCCAGGCACTCCGCCTGGATAGAACTGGTCGTCCCAGGTCGAATAGAGCGAATTAGTCCAGTAGACTCGCTTGCCATCGCGGCTGATCTCGACCATCTGCGGCCCCCCGCCGAAGCCCTTGCCATTTGGATGGGCGGTCCGTCGTACGATGCCGCCAATATGCACCGATCCGGCCAACTCGGGCGCGCGCGGATCGCTAACGTCGTACTGGCGCATCTCACCGGTGCCCCAGCAGGACACATAGAGGAAGCGGTCGTCGAGCGAGAGGTCGATGTCGGTGATCAGCGGCGGCACCGCGCCAAATCCCTGAAGCAGCGGTGGAAGCTGGTCCTTCTCCGCCGGCTCGGGTGGGATGACCGCGGTCTTCTTGCAATGGAACTTGCCGCCCTCGCGCCACCACGTCCAGATCGAGCCCTCGAGGTTAGTCGTGTCCACCACAACGCCGACAAAGCCGTATTCCTTAATTGGGTCGTGCGCCGGCCGGACCTCCAGAGCCATCTGATGGTTCTCGCCCAAGTCGATTGTTTGGACGTTGCGTCGCGCACGCAGATCCCAGAAGTAAATCCTGTGGCCATACTTGTTTCCGAGCAGATCCTCGGGAACGATGCCGTTCTCGAACTGCGGTGGCCGCGCCCATTCGCTCGATACCATGTAGTCGCGCGGCAGGTTCCACCAGAAATCGTAGTGCTTGTCCTGCGATCCTCGGTCGATCTCCCATCGACCGAGCACGTCAAATGTTTCGCAGTCCATAATGAAAATTCCCGGCGGGCCGTCGGTCCCACCCGGCCCACCGCCGCCGAGCGTTGAGACATAGATGCCCTCCGGTCCGCAATGGATCGTGTGGGGCCGGGAATAGCCCGTCTTGCGGAACACTTCCTCCGGCTCGATGATTTTGTGGATCTTTGCCTTCGTAGGGTCCGGATGGGTGTCGATTACGTAGATCCGTGAAGACCGAAGACCGGGGATGATCAGATACCGGCGTTCAAGGAATGCATGGCCGGTAAGCGGCGACAGGGCCGACGAACAGGCGTTCCAGCCGAAGTGGTGAAATTCGTCGCCCTTGTTCGGCATCATCACGGTGTGGACGATCTTGCCGTAGTGTGAAGAATTTGGATCGACGTCCACGACACCCAGGCCATCGGGCTGTGAGAAATCGGGGCTCAACATAAGGGTGTAGGCATATCTTTCTGGAGGCGCTTCCATCGCCAGCTTTGCAGTGGCGTGGAATGTCGGGTCTAGACGGATTGTCATGTTTCCTCTCCCCTGATAGCCGCTTAAAGCGGTTTCGGTGCGTTGCCGTTTTTTGGGGCAGTTCTTAGTCATGCAATGCGCTTGACTATGCGCTGATGCTATCCGGTTCTGGACACTGTGTCTCGCGTGTCAAATGTCGCAGTTGGGTCATTCGCTACCGAGTAATTCAAGCCCCGGACGGCCGTTTGTCCGCTATGCCCCCGATAGCGACCGCCGTCGCGGCAATGCAGCGACGGGCCGCGAAGTGCCGGAAGTTCAGCGCAGACGTTGCTCTAGGCCGCCCGCCAGTGATCAGGCATCCTCTTATCATTCAGGTATCGGACGCGAGCGACATGAGGGGCGTAGCCCTGACTTTTCGCCCAATCGATTGCTTCTCGCTGCGTTTTGAAGGTCGCGAGTGCGTGGTACGCATGGTCTTCCACGACATAATCGTCGATACGGGCCCCTTCAGGGCGGCCCTTGGGGCGCGCTTCAATGTAAACGTTCGCCATGATCTTCTCTTCTAGGTAGTTTTAGGAATGCGTTGGGAATCGAAAGTTCGCCTAATAGCGATTCAATTTATTGATTTAAATCAAAGCAGATTAGCGGACATTGGACGGCGGCCCTCCACGTCAGCCATTGGCAGCGAATTTAGTAACGCGGCGACGGCATTATAGGCAGCACGATAAGCGGGGGCGCGCCACTAATATCGACTTTTTCGATATTCGATTATTCGATCTAATTGAACAACCCACACGAAGCCCTGGAGGCCAACGGTGTGGGTTCAGCCAAAGGAGCGTGCGGTGTTCAGAGACATTGCAAAACGGCGAAGCGCGCGTTAATCGTCACTTTGCATTGCGCGGCCGACTAATGACACTGCTTGTCGAGCGTGTCGAGGGCGGCGGCAATCTCTTTGCCTTTCTGAGAGTCCGGGCCTGTTTGGTCAAATGCATCTTGCAATTTGGCGTAATCGGATCCTAGCAAATTCAATTGTGCTTGTGCTTTTAGGCCGAGGGCCTCCGAGGCCTTCGTATCGTTCTTTGCTTCAGCGTCCGCCATTTGCACATAGAGTTTTGCAAGGTCACAATATGCTTTGATCTTTGTCTTGTCTCCGATGATTGACCGAACAACCTTTTGAATCTCAACCGTGTTTGGGATCGTGTGCTTTGTCGTAGGGTTGCCGAATAGTCCTTGTGCAAACGCCGACGTTGTGGCGAGAACGGTGACTACAATGGCAAGTGTAAGTTTCATGAAAGACCCGAATGACTAGCCAACGCCACGATGTGCGGCCTTCCATGCCCATTCCAGCGAGAACACCGAACATCACGAAGCGCCACGCGGATTGAAGCCTCGGGATCGCGCGGCTTGACACGCAAATCCAAATCAACAACGGTCCCGCAACTGTCGCAGGCGATCACTAGCCAGGGATGCTTTGCGGTGATCGAGGCTGCGATCTTGGGCCAGAACCATACGGACCCTTCGGCCGAAAGCCGAGCATTGAAGCGGCGCACAGTCGCTAGTGCATTTCGCTGCGCTTCCCACTCGCGCTGCATCCGCACGATGTTGTCGTGAATTTCGTCGTTGCGTGCGTTGTAGCCCATTTGCGTCGGCCCACTGTCATAGCTATATGCCGATCCGTTGAGCGATCATGGATGATTAATCGGCGATGCATTTAATACGTCTTCATCGTCGTCGTCATCAGGTACAAAACCACAGCCGCCGCAGGTTGGACATTGATGTTCATCGTCCATGCCTTTATCAACTACACCATCACCGTTGCAGTCTGGACAAGTTTTAGTTTTCATGTGCGCCGGTTCCGGCATTGCCAGCCAACCAGTGGTCAGAGTCCCTCGGCTGGCAACAAGACGGGCATCCGGTCATGTATCTTGCTGGCAAGGTCATTGGCACTGGTAATTATCATCGTGCATGACTTTAAAGGCTCGGCTTCGGGTGATGATCCGACGCTGATTGATCGCAGATATTGTAGCGCGCAGGTAAATTCCGCTCGGGAGTTGCTGGCACAGTTAGGCGGTACAGCGCGACAATCTCGCGGCCAAATCAGCCGATTGGTGAAGCGACCGCACATAGCGTGTTTCGGAGCATCAGGGCGGAAATATCGCCTCGGCGCTGCCTCTGCCTAAGACTTTCCCTGCGGAGTCGAGCGCCTGCACCGCCCAGCGATAATTGTGGTGCTCGCCATGCGGCGGGCAAGGTCCTGTGTAGCGGATAGCGCCACGGCTCACCGCATCGCTATCATATGCGACTGTCGAGCCACCGTGATGAAATGTCGGCACATTCAGATCGGTCATCGTGAAGCTCAAGCGCTTAGTACCGGCAGGCACTCCACCGAGGTCAAACGCTGGCGAAATCGAAGCACACGGCGGAATGCCTGCCCAGGAAAAGCGAACGGTAAAGGCATCTGCAGATGTCGGTACTGCGGCTGCGACAGCGAGGAGAGAAATAGCTGCAAAGGATAGAATTTGCATTCTAGCCTCCATCGAGTGTCGAGAGATGTAGGTTCAACGAACGCCGCGCTCAATCTTCATTTGTTTCGGTATTACAACAGTCGCCGCCGACTTAGTCGGAATGGCGCCTTCTTTGATCCTGCGGGTAAGTTCTTCGGCCATGCCAGCCTTTGCCTTGCCCTGACGAATAGCGACATACACGGGAACCTCCTTCACTGATGGCTGCCCGACATCTCGACCGTTGCGAAAAATGCGTCAAAGGCGGTTTTAGGTCAGGGACACGCTACACATTTTTCTAGGCACTGAAGCCTACACCAACAAGCCCGATGGCACTACTTGCCTCCTCACGGGACGGCGAAGCCCCATCGCCCACTATCGTAAAGTTCATGAGCTTATTTCTCCCCGAAGCTTCTCATACACAGTCAAAACAACATTTTTGGGCCGGGCCGCACTCGCTTAATAAATAGAATCTTTTTTGTTGTCTCTATTTAGAGCGCCCCGCCTTGACGCGGTCGGATTGGTTGGCAAAGAGTTTCAGGTTGGCCAGAATAGCAGGGGCGAGACAAGTGTCGTCGCTGGAAAAGGCCCATGAACAGTCCAATTTCCCGCATCGGTAGGCGTGTCGCCTATGGCGCAAGCCAGTTGCCCCGCATCGCCTGGTTTGTCGGCCATGGCCTGTTCATGCGCCGACTTGCAGAGGAGGCCCGACGACAGGACGGAAGTTCTGCTCGGAAACGTACCCATACCGATGCGCCTATACCGGATCGCAGACGCCTCTATGCGGACATGGCCACGCTTCTATGGCAGGACCTCGCCAACGTGGAAACTGGTCAGTATCCACTTCCCGCCGATCATGACGGATCGCTGTTGATGCTGCTCCACCGCTCCCGGCTCTTCTTCGAGGATCTGCCGGAAATCTATAAACGCCGCAAAAGCGGGCGGCGTCGTGAAGTCCTAAACGAGAAGACCATCGGAAAGCGACCACGCTATTACCTGCAGAATTTCCATTTCCAGTCCGGCGGCTGGATGACGGATGATTCAGCGCACCGCTACGACACCCAGGTCGAGGTGCTGTTCAACGGTACGGCCAATGCTATGCGACGGCAGGCCTTGCCGCAGCTGCGCGAAGCCTTTGCGGGACGTGATCAGCGCGAATTGAGGCTTCTCGATATTGGCTGTGGCACGGGGTGCTTTCTCGATCTCTTCAAGCAAGTTTGGCCACGGCTCCCCTCAGTCGGTCTCGACTTGTCGGAGCCTTACATCAAATACGCCAAGCGTCAGTTGAGGCGGTGGTCATGGATCAGCCTCCTTGTCGGTAATGCAGAGTCGATCCCTATCCCCGACGCCAGTTTTGACGCGGTGACGAGCGTTTTCATGTTTCACGAATTGCCGCCAAAGGTGCGCCGCATCATCTTTGGCGAGTGCGCCCGCGTGCTAAAGCCAGGTGGGCGCTTGGTGTTGATGGATTCGCTGCAACGTGGGGACCAACCGGATTACGAAGGGCTGTTCGAGCTCTTTCCGCAGAATTATCACGAGCCTTATTACGCCAGCTATATGACCGAAGACTTTGACGCCATTGCGAGGGCTCACGGCCTAACGCATGTCCGCAACGTGAAAGCTTTCGTCTCGAAGGTGATGGTATTTGACAAGCCCGTAAATGTTTCCAAATAAGATTGGCAATTAAAAATTGTTCGACTGTGGGCCCCGCACACCAAAGCAATAAAGCTACGGAGCCCACGTACCTCGTCTTCGCGTAAGCTGAATATCGACACCCGTTAGATTTCACATCATCATCAGGACAAAGTGTTTGTGCCCCTGCTGTGCCCCCATAGGAAATTCATTCGTCATGGCCGACTAAGAGGAATCTATATAAATACTTGATTTAATTGAATAACTAGTGGTGCCCAGGGGCGGAGCCGCATTTATTATGTAAGCATTTGTAATTATTAGAATTTCAGAGAAGCAATGCCGCACGATACCAACAGGAATACCAACATTTATCAGGATCTCACTTTAGGTCGAATGTCCACGTTGGTCGAACACGGGACCCGCTGACCAAGAGCCAGCGGGCCCGCATCATATCTCAGTTCCTCGTTTCCATTGCTAGCGGTCGTCGAGAAAATGCAGCAGCGCCGCGTTGAACAGCGTGGGGTCCTGCAAGAAGGCAAAATGGCTGGTGTTGGGCAGAATCAGCAGCCCCGCGCCAGGGATCGTGGCGGCGATAAATTCCGTGTGCGCGCGCTTGATCGCCTCGTCGTGGTCGCCGTCCACCACTAGCATTGGCGCTCGGATCGACTGCAGTTGAGCGTCGCTCCAGTTCGGCTCGGTCTCCCACATCTTGCTAATCTGCGCGACGAAGGCGTCGTAGTCCTTTGGCGTCGCGGATAGCTTGGCGTATTCGTGCCCGGCGCGCTCGATGAAGCGGGCGAAGGTGGGGTTCTTCTCCACACCCTCCTGCACGCCTGACGTGACGGTATTGGCGGCGAAAGCGAACACCTTGCCGACGCGATCCGGATGACGAATGGCAAGGTCGAGGCCAAGGATGGCGCCGTCGCTCCAGCCCACCACATCGGCCTTGGGGATATGCAACATATCGAGCAACGCGACGACGTCGTCGGCCATGAGATCGTAACCGTACGGGCGGGCGTCGCGCGTGCTGCGGCCGTGGCCTCGGCTGTCCACGATGATGACGGTGTGGCGCGGGACGAGGGCCTTGATCTGGCTGCCCCAATAGTCCGAGTTGGAGAGTCCGCCATGCAGAAGAACGACCGGAGGACCGTGGCCGATCGTCGCGTAATAGAGCCTAATCCCGTTGACCTTTGCGTAGCCGGTATGCTCGCCGGGGACAGGAGCGGGAGTCGGCGGCAGGGTCTGCCACAGCGGCTCGGCACGGGCAGCATGAAAAGGGAGAAGCAACAGGAAGGACAGCAGTACACAGCGCATGGGCGGTTCCGTTTATAGTGGACAGCATACTCTTATTGTCTCGTAGTGCGGGCTAGATCGCGGCAACGATAAGCGACGCTAAGACCATCAACAGAACGTGTTTGCCCCAGCGCTCTTGTACTGGCAAATCTTCCTCAAATCGGAGTGTACGTTATTGCCGGTCAGAACGCCGGCATGGTGGATGAGCGGCCACGGGCTGATCTCAAACGTCCCTGGCAAGCGATCGCAAAACGCTCGAAGCTCAATGGCGTGAGGATACATGATTTGCGTCATACCCATGCGAGCGTCGGCGCTGGTGTCGGCCTCGGATTGCCAATAAGTGGAAATTGCTCGGTCACGCTAACGCTACAACCACCGCTCGATACGCGCATTTAGATGCAGACCCCTTACGCCGAGCACCTGAACGCATTGGCCTGCAACTCTCGAAGGCCATGGCGAACAGCCGGATTTAAGCGCGCAAATACGAAGAATGCGAAAGCTGCCCTAGTAGAAAAAGGTGTTTCGTCGTGCACGTCCTGCACGGGTTTAGGAGGCCAGAATTCACCAGTTTTCCCCTGATTGCCCAGAGGAGACGGCACTGGCTGGGCCGTCGCTGAGGGGGGCTATACCCATCCCGATCGTCGATGTTCGGGACGGCGGACCTCCTCGCCACGCGATCGTTCGGCGCGCCGCGGCACGGGCGCTGCGCGACCAGTGCATACGCTGGCTTCCGCGCCTTGCGACGGGGTTGCTGCCGACAATTGATTTGGTGACCCGCTGCTGGCTGCAGCGCTCGTGTTCGCCCTATGCGGCGGAGATCGAAGCAATTGCGGCCGATCTCGACTTTCCCGGCATCTGGTTCCTCAACGGCTGCTACCAGTGGGGCTGCACGGCACTTGCCGGCGAACAAGATGGCGTGCCTTGGCTCGCGCGGACGCTCGACTGGCCGTTTCCAGGGCTTGGTCGACACCTGGAAGTAGCTCGGATGGGCGGAGCGGCCGGTGATTTCTATAACGCCACCTGGCCCGGTTACGCGGGCGTCTTAACGGCGTCTGCGCCGGGACGGTTTGCCGCCTGCATCAATCAAGCGCCCATGCGCCGACGGACCCACCAACCGTGGCTGCGCCCTTATGACATGGCCACGAATGCGATCCAGACTTGGAAGATCCGCTATATTCCGCCTGACCATCTGCTGCGGCAAATGTTCGAAACCTGTACGACGTATCGCGAAGCAAAGTGCTACCTAGAGACGACGCCCATTGCCCGTCCGGTAATTTACACGCTAATTGGCTGCGACCCCGGTGAACGGTGCGTGATCGAACGCACGGAAATCGACTTCACCACCCGCGAGCACAGCGTTGTCGCTGCCAACGATTGGTTGGAGGGCAGGCCCACCTGGGAAGCACGCGTGGCGGCTGAGGTTCTTTTAACGCGCACCTTCGATGAGGCGGCCGAGAACAGTCGGCAGAGATGCGATCACCTAGCAGCGTGGAACGGGCGTTTCGATGCAGCGTTCGGCTGGGTAACGCCGCCGGTACTCAATTCGCAAACGCGGCTCGCTGTCGAGATGTGCCCCGCGACCGGCACGCTTAGGGTAATTGGCTACGAACGAACGGGCCAGGACCTTCCAGTGCCGGTAACCCAGATTTGCGAACTGCTGGTAGCCGCCTAAACTAAGCCCATGTGCCAATTTTGAGCACGTTAGAGGGGCATGCTGTTGGCTAAGATCGTTTGGCATCGCCAACCCGGCCAAGTTCAGCGAAGGCAGGGGCCGGGACCATTTTCGACGGCATTGCTCGGCATTCTTTTGGGGGCGGTCGATACGGTTGCTTACTTCAAATATTCAGCGGCACCAGTGTCTTACCAGTCGGACGGTAAACTCCCGGTAGCGCTTAAATCGCAAATTGACACTCCAACGATCATTGGCCGAGCATCAGTGATCGATGGCGACACAATTGAAATTCACGGCACGCGGATTAGGCTCTATGGAATTGATGCGCCCGCGAAAGCAGCCAGACTTGTCTCGAAGAGGGCAAACCGACGCGCTGCGGGCAATATGCGGCGCTGGCGCTGGCCGACAAAATTGGTAGTAGCCCCGTGACCTGCGAGCCGAAAGATGTCGATCGATACAATCGCGGTCCCAGGTGGTGCCTTTTACGATCGAACTGTGATTAGCGTAGCCAAGGGCGAACGCAAACAGCACAGCTACTCGATCACGTTCTCAGCGCCTCCGATGAGAGCCGCTGGTACGGTGATGCCGAGCGCTTGGGCGGTCTTGAGATTAATGGCCAATTCAAATCTCGTAGGCTCTTGGACGGGAAGGTCAGCTGGTTTCGTTCCCTTGAGAATACGATCAACATAGGAGGCCGCGTGGCGATACAAGTCAGCGTAATTCACGCCATACGCAATCAATGCACCCTCTTTTGCCGCTACCGGCCAGGCGACTATCGTCGCAAGGCCGTGGTTCATCGCGGACGCAATTAGCCGAACTCGGTGCCGGTATGTGAAAGGGCTGGGCTGAATGATGACCGTCAACCCGCCGCCTGTCTTCATCGCAGCCAGGACAGCATCTGTTTCGACAATGTCTGCAACTCCTTGAGATCGAAGCTCCACGCCGAACGATCGGGCTGCTTGTTCGCTCGCGCCTGAAGCCTATGTTTTCCGTCTGGCCATTCGGTATGCCAAAGGTAGTAAATGGCCGATTGCGGTCTGCCCAACTCGAAGGCGAATTGCACGTACTTACTGCTCAGGTCTGCAAGCACGTCGCTAAACCCCGTAACGTTGCCCCCTGGGCGCGAGAGACTTTCCACAAGCCCGATGCCCACGAGGTTGCCGACTGAGACAAATACGATCGGAATTATCGAGGTGTACCGCTTCGCCGCTGCAGACGCGCTTGAACCCACGGTGATCAAAAGTTTTGCCCCGCGCTGCACTAACTCGCTCACGACTTTTCTATCGTCACGTCCTTATTTTCAACCAAGCCGGCAACGCGCAAGGCTTCTCGGAATGCCTCAACGAGCGATTGGTCGTAGGTATTGGACGATGAACCGAGAGGCAGAAAACCTATTCGGACCGGCTTTCCCGGTTGCTGCGCCCGCGCTGCGAGCGGCCACGCAGACGCGCCGCCGAGAAGCGTGATGAACTCGCGGCGCCTCATTCGATCACCTCGTCGGCCAGCACGAGGAGTGCGGGCGGGATTGCGAGCCCGAGCGCTGTGGCCGCCTTAGCATTGATCACTAGCTCGAACGTGGTTGGCCGCTCAGTCGGGATATCCTCGGGTCGTACTCCCTTGAGGACGCGATCGACTTGTCGAGCCAATTGACGATAGAGCACCACAATGCTCGGTCCATACGACATCAGGCCGCCAGCTTCTACCGACTGGCGCATACCGAATAAGGCCGGCAGCTTATTTTCGACCGCAAATACCGCAATGCGCTTCGCGTGTTGCAAGAAAATTGGACCGCTTGGCACCAATATTGAGTCAGCCCGTTCGCGCAGGATGTTCGCAAGACTCGCGTCGAGCTGTTCGGAAGTATCGACCTGAACCGGAATAACCGTGATACCGACAGAAGGGGTGACTGCTTGGAAAGCATCCAACGTCTCGCGCGGCGCCAGAAACGCTATGCGCCTGATGCCTGGAGCAGCATCTCGTAGGAATTGTGAGGCCTTACCGTAGAATTCCGGTCCGGTCGCGCGTGTCACGCCAGTCAAATTGCCGCCAGGCCGGGCTAGGCTGGAGATAAGGCCGGCGGGAACAGGATCCTCCCCAAACGGCGCGATGATTGGAATTGTACGTGTTGCCCGCAACGCCGCCTCGTGCAGCCATCGGGCGCCACCCAACAAGATGACGTCGGGCCTACGCGCGACAACCTCGGCGAGAATGTCTGCCGCCCGCTGGGGCATGAATTCGCGCCGCTTCATTCGATGACCTCGTCAGCGCGGGCGAGTAGCTGTGGCAATATGGTGATGCCAAGTGCCTTGGCGGTCTTGAGGTTGATCACGAGCTCGAACTTAGTCGGCTGTTCAACCGGCAGATTACTAGGCTTTGCACCTTTTAGGATCTTGTCAGCTACGGTTGCTGCGCGCTGGAACAGTTCATAATAATTTGTCGCATAGGAAACGAGGCCGCCTGCCAATACCTGTTCGCGGTAGGTGTAGATTGACGGCAACCGGTTTTGAAATAAAAACTCAGCGATTTGAGATTGAAGGTTTGCCAGAAGTGGATCGGCGACAACGAGAATCGCGTCTGGACGTATACTCCTGACCTTGAGAAAGGCGTCGACCAAATCGGATTCCTTGGCAATCTCCACAACATCAAGCTGCACACGCAAGGCCGCTGCGGCGCGGCGCGCGCTTTCTACAGCAACGATGCAATAAGGATTTGTTCGATTCGACAATACGACAGCGCGTGAAAAGTGACCAAGCAACTCGCCAATCAATTCAAGGCGTTTTCCTTCCAATTCTGCGGCTTGCGTCGAAAATCCTGTAACATTCCCGCGCGGATGTGAAAGACCCGGAACAAGACCCACGGCGACAGGGTCCCCACTGGTCATGATAATCGGGATCTCACGGGTCGCATCCTTTGCCGCCAAACTGGCAGGAGTGCCCCAGGTGACGATTACATCAACTGGCATATGAACTAATTCGGCCGCGAGTGCGGGATAGCGATCTGCCTCCCCTTCCGCAAACCGGTAAATGATATTGAAATTTTGCCCCCCGACGTAGCCTAGCTCCCGCAACTTGTTCCTTAATCCGTCGAGTGGAGGCCATGCCTCATTCGCGAGAACGCCAATGAGTTGAAATTTCTTTCTCTCCTGAGCAATTAGGGACTGCGGCCACGCGACCGCCGCGCTGCCGAGAAGCGTGATGAACTCGCGTCGCCTCATTCGATCACCTCGTCGGCCAACGCCGCCAAAGTGTTCGGCACGCTGAGATTCATCAGCTTGGCAGTATTTAGATTGAATACGAATAGATAACGCGTCGGCTGCTCGACCGGGAGGTCGGCGGGTTTCTCCCCCTTGAATATGCGATCGACTAGAGCGGCGGCACGTTCGAACGATTCGCGCTGATCCGCGCCGTAGGACATCAAGCCGCCTTCGCGAACGATGGAGTCGGCCTCATAGATCGCCGGAAGCCGATGCTCGGCGGCGTAAAGAATTACGCGCTTGCGATTGAGGATTGTCAGCGAGTCCGAAACCATCAAGATGGCATCGGGCGGCTCGCGGTCCATCGCCACGAAGGCTTCGTTAAAGTCATCGGGCTCGCGCACGCCGAGCGCCTGGACAGCCACACCCAGCTCCTGCGCTGCCTTTGCGGACGCATCGTAGCGCAACGACATTCCACGATCATCCTTGTTCCAAAGCATCGCGACGCGGCGCATCTGCGGCAATAGCGCTTTCAGCAGCGAGAGTCGCTTGGTGGATAGCATCGAGGCGTCGTCGGCTATTCCGGTCACGTTGCCGCCCGGCCGGGCTAGACTTTCGACAAGCGCGGTTGCGACCGGGTCGCCTGAGCCGGACGCGATTACCGTTGGGACGCCGGACACCTTGGCGGCGACGGCGGCCGGATAGCCGACGGTCAGGACCACGTCGATATTGGCGGCTTTCAACTCCTGCATTAATTGCGGTAACCGTCCTTTATCGCCTGCTGCGCCACGCGCCTCGTAGCCGAGATTTTTTCCAAGCGTATAGCCGCGCTGCGCCAGCGCGTTGACGAGAACCGCGCCACGTCCGTCTGTGATTCCAATCGGGGGTCCGACGCTAAGCGTCCCAAGGCGGTATACCTTGGGGGCTTGGGCAAAAGTCTCGCGCGGGGTCGCAAGCGGCCACGCCGCCGCGCTGCCAAGAAGCGTGATGAACTCGCGCCGCCGCATAATAGCCCCTTGTCTTGACGAAGCATCTTATCGGCTCAAACGAGTACATTGATAGGGGCTGAACCGGCATCAAAATCATTGCGCAGTGCACAGCCATTGTCGCTCATGGGTCATTTTCAACCGAGGCGGCCGGTTTCGTCTCCCAATGACGGTGGAGTACCATCGGCTGGGGGCAGATTTGATCGCGCGTCACAGCGCTAGTGGCCAATCTGGTCCGCCAACAAATTGCCGTGATTGCTACGCCGGCTACCGCGTCCGCACCGCCACAAAGCGTGGCTAGAGCGTTCGGTCCAAAAACTTCATTCGCACCGATGGTGCGGCAACCTCCGGATTAGCCGATTGCCTCAGGACCGCAAGGACCGCACGTCGTAAGCTGCAACTGGACGATGAAAGCCTTTGAGCTTGAGTTCACCAGCGTCTTCGACATCAGCAATCGCTTCGATCGCCGTGTATACCTTTCGATCGACCAAAATCTGTCCGGCGCCCGCTTCCCCGCACAGCCGCGCGGCTAGGTTCACGACCGAACCGATAGCAGAGTAATCGAACCTGCCTTCGAATCCAATACGTCCCATCGTGGCATAGCCATGAGAGATACCAAGACCAAATCCGAGCTCGTGGCCGTATTTGCACCATTTCACCGCAAGCTTTCCCACCTCATCACGCATCTCCAGGGCCATGCGAACCGCACGGACGGCGGGCTCAGGACATGGCAATGGGTCGTTAAAAAGCACCATAAGCCCATCGCCCACAAACTTATCGAGTGTGCCCTCGTGCTTGTGGATGAGTACGCCAAGACACGTATGGTACTCGTTCAAGACGCTCATCACGTCCTCGGGCTCCGCGCTTTCCGCGAACGCTGTAAAGCCGCGCAGATCGCAAAACACAACGCTGATATCGCGTCGGTGACTTTCCAAAACTTTTTCGTCGCCCGAAGAAAGTATAAGTTGCGCCACTTGCGGCGCTAGAAACCTCTTCAAGCGGCCGACGCGTTCGATTTCCGCTATCTGTTCGGCGACACGCTGCTCGAGGGTCTTGTTCCACGTTGCAAGGTCTGCCGACTGTGTAGTTACGGTGTCGTGCAACTCCTTGATGCGCAGCACCGATTTCACGCGGGCGACCAGCGACAGCTGATCGATGGGCTTGGTTAAATATTCATCCGCGCCTGCCTCAAGGCCCTCAACGACATCCTTGCTGTCCGCCTTCGCGGTTACCAGAATTATCGGCATGAAAGGCATGCTAGCATCCGATTTGATGCGGCGGGTCACTTCGATGCCATCGATCTTCGGCATCATCACATCGAGAAGGATGAGGTCCGGTAGATGCTGCTTGGCAACGGCAAGCGCTTCCTCTCCATCGCCGGCTTGCAGCAGTTCGTAGCCATGGATTTCGAGACGCGTGACAAGAATATCGCGGTTCACTTCATTGTCATCGACGACCAAAATGCGCGGCGGCTTGTGCATGATGGGATACGTCTCGAATCTCTTTTAAAAAATCGTTTATCTTCGCCAGCAGCTGGCGCGGGCTAAACGGTTTTGTAACATACGCGTCACATCCGGCTGCGTGCGCCTTGTCCGCGTCGCCACTCAGCGCGTAAGAGGTAACTACGATGATCGGGATCGCGCGCAGTTCGGGATTGGCCTTAATTCGCCGCGTTGCCTCGTAGCCGTCCATGACCGGCAGCTGGATGTCCATCAAGATCAGATCAGGCTTATGCGCAATCGCCTGAGCCACGGCCGCTTCGCCATCATGGGCCTCGATCATCTCATGTCCGACGCTGCCAAAGAGATCGCGTAGGATCTGTCGATTGTCTTCCTGATCTTCGACCACGAGGATGCGCTTGGTCATGTCGGTACCGCCAATCGCTCAACATGAATGGGAACGATGAATGAGAAGGTTGATCCATGCCCGAGGCACGACTCGACCCACAATCGGCCGCCATGCATCTCCACAATCCGCTTTGAAATGGCAAGGCCGAGACCGGTCCCGCCCTTTTCCTTTGTGGTCGAAGAATCGGCCTGCTGGAATTCCTCAAAAATCTTGCGCTGATCCGCTTCTGCGATCCCGGGGCCGGTATCATGCACTGACAGCGTAACCGACCCGTTTACGGACGCCGCCTTGATCGCGACCTCGCCCTTGTCGGTGAATTTAATTGCATTGCCGACGAGATTGAGCAGGACTTGCGTGAGGCGTCGCTCGTCCCCGTGCGCGATGGGCAGGGTTTTTGGAAGCTCGATCGTAAGCGCCAGCTTTTTATTCTTTGCCAGCGATTCGACCGAGCTGAACACGTTGTGGACCATATCCTTGACTGAATAGTCGGCCAGTGACAGCGACAATTGACCCGCTTCGATCTTGGAAAGATCGAGAACGTCATTGATCAGTCCGAGCAGATGCTTGCCATTGCTTTGAATCCGGGTCAGCACGCCACGCATTTTTTCTGTCGGTTCGCCGTAGATGTTATCGAGAATGAGTTCCGAGTAGCCGAGGATGGCGTTCATCGGAGTACGCAGCTCGTGAACTCATATTGGCGAGGAATTGCGACTTGTGTTTGCTCGCTTCGGCGAGCTGCCGGCTCTTGTCCTGGATTTCGTCGAACAGGCGCACGTTCTCGATGGCAATAGCGGCTTGATCGGCAAATGTCGACACCAGCTCGATCTGCTTGCCGGTGAAAGGCCGCACCTCGCAGCGCGTCAAGGTCAGGACGCCGACCGGGACGCTCTCGCGCAGCATCGGGACGCCGAGCATGGTGCGGAAGCCGCCTAGTCGCTGCGCCTCGGCCCAGGTGTAATCGGGGTCAGCCTGGACGTCGGGGATGTGGATGACCCTGCCTTCAAGCAGAGCACGTCCCGTGCCGGTGTCGCGTCCCGGCTCGACGGGGCGATCCTTGACGAACTCCGCGAAAGCGGGCGGAAAACCGTAGGATACGGAGCGATAGAAAGTGTCCCCCTTGCGCTGGGTGATAGTGCCCTGATCGGCGTCGCACAGGCGGGCCGCGGAATGCAAGAGCGTGTCGAGCACCGTTCGCAGGTCAAAAGCCGAGCGGCTGATAACCTTTAACACATCGGCGGTGGCGGTCTGCTGGGCGAGCGATTCGCTCAACTCGCGTGTGCGGACGGCCACCTTTTTTTCCAGGTCGGCATAGGATTCTTGTAATCTTTCAGCCATTTCATTGAACTGATCGGCAAGCGCTTCCAGTTCGTCGCCGGACTTGATCGAAATGCGCTGCGCGAGATCGCCGCTACCGATCCGTGCCGCGCCCGTCCGCAAAGCCTGGATCGGAACCACCATCCTTCGCGCAAGGAATATGCCGGCGAGCGCCGCGAGACAGAGTGCACCAAACAAAACCAGAGCCGTGCGCTGTATCGAGGTAATCAGCGGCTGATATGCCTCGTCCACCGGCAGCTCGACAAATACTGTCCACCCAAGCGGATCCACTGGCGCATAGGCGGTCAGCACCTTCCGGCCCTGGATGTCTGTCGCGGTTTCGATATCCTCCGCCGCGGCGCCCGCTTGGCTTTGCCGTGCCGCCTGAACCTGAGCAAGCCGCGTCATATCTGTCTTGCGTAGAACCAGACTAATGTCCGGATGCGCGATCAGCCGGCCTTGTGCGTCCACCACGTAAGCATGCCCGCGCTCGCCGACCTTGATCTTCGACACCACGTCCCAGATCAGCTTTAGATTGACTTCCGCGATACTCACGCCGGCGTCGCGGCGCGTGCCGGCCAACGACAACGTCATGTACGGCTCGGACTCGCGGCGGAAATAGACCGGACCGTAATAGACCTTGTTCTTTACCGCTTCGGTGAATTTTGGCTCCATTGACAGGTCGAGGTCACTGGCGATGACATCCATGGCCAGGCGCGAGACACGCAATTGCTCCTTGCCGCTTGCATCGACCTGCGCAAGCTCGGTGATTGCAGGAACTTGACGCAACAGGCGTAGCGCATCGAAGCGGCGCTGTTCGATTGTCCCAGCAGACCAAAGCAACTGCGTCGTCCAGCCTACCTGACTTTCGATTTCCTTGATGAACTGACCGATCTTGGCCGCCGCCGACTCCGCCTGCTCATGCTGGATCTGGATCAATGCGTCTCTATGTTCTCGATAGGAAACCCATATTTCAAACAGACCATTGGTCAGCAATGCCACGCAAACCACGGCAACGAACAGCCCGGCATATTTCAGAAATAGACGGCTGCGGATCTTCCGCGGCACCGCGGCTGCCAATGCTTCCGCTTGGGCCGGTGCCGTCCGATCCATCATTCGATTACCTCGTCGGCGCGCGCGAGCACAGACGGTGGAATTGTAAGACCAAGTGCTTTCGCGGTCTTAAGATTAATCACGAGCTGATATTTGGTCGGCTCTTGTACCGGCAGGTCGCCGGGCTTCTCGCCTCTTAAGATGCGGTCGACGTAACCTGCTGCCCGGCGGTACTGGTCAACGACGTCGGGTCCGTAGGAAATCAGGCCGCCAGCGATGACGAAAGGCCGAGCAAAGTAGACTGCCGGTAGTTTGTACCGGGCCGCCAACGCTACGATCGCGTCACGATGAACATATGCCAACGAGCTCGCTGCCAAGATCAGACCGACATTCGAACGTGCAAACGTGCTAATCGCGCGATCCACCTCGTCGACATCGCGAACGTTGGCAGGACTCAACTCCACTCTAGCCGATGACGCCGCGGACTGGATCGCACTAAACACGCCGATTCCAGCGGGATCGGCAGGATCTCGAATGACAACAACATGCGTCACGCTCGGCGCAATTTCTTTGAGGAGCTCCAGCCATTTGCCCCCGAAGGTGTATTCGACCGAGATAAAGCCGGTGGCGTTGCCACCCGGTCGTGCCAAGCTATTGACAAAGCCCGCCCCCACCGGATCTGCAACCAAAGCGAACACTATCGGCACGCTGCGGGTCGCTTGCAGCAAGGGCGGCATAGATGCGGAGCCGATGGTGAAGATGAGATCCGGCGTTAGCGCAACCAACTCTGTAGCATATTTGCGCGTGTCTGCGGCGTTGCCCGCGCCCCATCGGTAGTCAATTTGAATATTGCGGCCGTCGGCCCAGCCCAATCGTTCCAACTCCTTCCGAAACGCCGCAAGGTACGCTTGGCGTTCCGCATCGTCCACGGCTTGGGACTGTAGCACGCCGATACGTCGGACCCGCTCAGATTGCTGGGCACGTACTGCAGTGAGTGGCCATGCAACCAGTCCACTTCCAATCACTTTGATGAACTCGCGCCGCCGCATATCCGCTCCTAAGCTCAGGAAACAGGATTGTATCGGCTTAAACGAGTACTTTGATAGGGGCTGAAACTGGCATCAAACCCATTGTCGCAGTGCACACCCAATGTCGCTGATGGGTCATAAGCGGACAAACCGTAGCTGGCCAAATACCGCCTTTTGTCCGCTGTTACCCCAATAGCGACCATTAGCACAAACAGAAAGACTGCCTCGCGGCGCTCTCTCCGATATCTGATGAGTAGGGACTACGCGGCTCGCTCGGCTTGTTCAGCGGCAATGCGGCCATCGATAGCGTCGGGCATTTTAGTTCGGAGGATCGGGGGCGCCCCGCACCGTGAGATTGACAAAGTGCACGCCCATGGCGCCCTTGGGGTATTCCATGTAGTGAGCGATCTTTTCGCCGCTGTAGTGGACACAGCCGACCGTCGACAGATAGAGATCGCGCACCGCCACCTTATAATCCTGATACTTTTCCAGCGATTTCCGCAACGCATCGATCTGCGCCTTGTCGGGCTCTGCTGCAGCGGCGGGTCTGAGGGCCGTGCCGATACAGGCAAAACTCAGCACTATGACGAAGCCACAACGGGCAGATTTTGCAAATCTCATCGTGTTTCCTCCAGGTCTCTTATCAATGCCAGGTTGCTTCAGGCGCGTCTGTCATGGGGGCTCTGATCCGCAGCGATAACTTCCGCGGGTGCAGTAATGGGCCGACATAACTAGGATGAACCTTTTTCGTAATTTTCCGCAAGATGGTTTGGAATGTCCGCTTCGGGTCAACAGCGGACAAACCATTCCCGGCTAAAATCGGCCCGATGTCCGCTATTGCTCCAATAGCGCCCAAATTTTGCAGCGCAGCGAAACGACGCTAAGTGCCAAAAGCAGACTCATGCACCGCAGCAAACAGCATCTCTATTCGATCACCTCGTCAGCGCGCCCGATTAGCGTATTGGGAATATTTATGCCGAGCGCCTTGGCGGTCTTCAGGTTGATGATGAGCTCGACTTTAGTTGCCTGCTGGACCGGCAGGTCGGCAGGCTTTTCGCCCTTGAGAATCCGACCGGTATAGATGCCGGCCAGGCGGAACGTGTCCGCAATATCCGTTCCGTAGCTGAACAGCCCGCCGGCCGTAGCGAACTCGTGCCCTTTGTAGGCTGCGGGCACTGCGTGACTCGCCGCCAACATGGCGAGCTGTTCGCTCCGACTCTGTGAAGAATGGATCGGTGCTAATCACGAGCCCCCCGGCCCGCAACTCGTTCAGGCTCGCAAAAGCTGCATCGATGTCCCCGTTGGTGCTGACATTGAGAATATGAAGCTCCACGCCGAGGGTTTGCGCGGCCGAAAGAAAATCTTTCACTTGGTCAGTGGCAAGATCGCCACCGGCTGGGTTCACCATAAGACCTATGATGCGCGCAGTAGGAAGCATCTCGTGCAGCATTTGCAACAGCTTCGGTGCCACCTCTGCATTCGTTTGGGTCACGCCCGTAACGTTGCCGCCCGGTCGGCTAAGGCTGGCGACAAGGCCGAACCGGACCGGATCGGTCGCCGATTCAAAGACGATCGGAATCTTCGCTGTGGCTGCTTTTGCTGCAAGCGCCGCCGGAGTAGTGGTCGCGGCAATAACAGCCACCTGACGATGAACCAGATCGGCCGCCATTGCTGGCAGCCGATCGTTTTGGCCCTCCGCCCAGCGATATTCGATCGCTACATTGTGGGCATCGACGTAGCCGGTTTCGCCCAGCCCTTTGAGAAAGGCTGCCAATGGCCGCGCATATCCCTTCGCAGACTCGGCGTTGAGAAATCCTATCACCGGCATTGCAGGTTGCTGTGCCCGCGCCGTGAGCGGCCACGCTGCCGCTGCGCCGCCTAAAACACAGAGAAATTCCCGCCGCCTCATGTCCGTCCCCATGCTCAGGAGGCGGCATCATACCCGCTCAAACGAGCACCTTAATAGGGGGCTGAAATCGGCATCAAAACCTTTGCCGCAGTGAGCCAAAGTCCGCTCTGGGTCATGTGTGGACGGCGCCCACGGGTCAAGGGATTTCTTTTGGCTTTCTGCTTGCGGTCGGGTGCAAGTCATGTGTCCGGCCTGTTTGCGCGGCGTTCATAACCGCTGGCCCTGATGTGATCCGCAGATCGGGTCCCTATCAAACGCTCGCACTCAAGAGTGCTTGACCCATAGCGGGTTCTCCCGATCCCCGGTCCAACCGGTTCGCATCAAACCATCATCACCCTCGACGTTTCTTTACGCCCTCGACGTAACCTCACATTCCCAGTGCCGACATCTTTAGGCTGCCGCTGTGATGGCAGCGTTGCTTAAGCGTGTCGGCGCCCGATAGGTCTCGCCCCTGGCCAACACTGCCCAGGCGGTCCGCGCCATCTTGTTGGCCAGCGCGACCGCAACAACCTTGAACGGCCGCCGAGCGAGAAGCTGCATCAGCCAGGGATACTTATCCGGCCGCGCGCGTGCGATCCTGACAATGGATATGGCGCCGAGGACGAATAGCCGCCGCAGATAGCGATCGCCCTGCTTGGAAATCGAACCAAGGCGTTCCTTGCCGCCGGTGGAGTTCTGCCGTGGCACTAATCCGATCCAGGCTGCAAACTCGCGCCCGGTCCTGAACGCCTTTGGATCGGTCATCGTCGCCACGACCGCTGTGGAGAGGATCACGCCGAACCCTGGAATGGCTTCGAGTTGTTTGCTGTCCGCATTGGCGCGATGGGCTAGAGTGACGCGCTTGTCGAGCCCGTTGATTTGGGTCTGCACCGCATGGAGCTGCGCGATAATAGCCTGACAGGCAAAGCGTGCGTTACCCAGCAGTCGCTCATCGCTGCTCTCCGTCACGGCCATAACCAATTGGTGCAATCCTTCATATCCTTTCGCTGATACCAGCCCGAGTTCGGCCAGGTGGGCACGCAAGGCATTGATCAGTTGCGTCCGCTGGCGGATAAGGAGATCCCGCGTCCGGTGCAACATCAGCGCGCTCTGCTGCTCGACGCTCTTGATCGGCACAAAACGCATCGACGGCCGCGTCACGGCCTCACAGATCGCTGCCGCATCAGCCGCATCGTTCTTGCCGCGCTTCACGTAGGCTTTGACATAGGTCGGCGGCATAAGCCGCGTGTCGTGCCCAAGCTTCTTGAGCTCGCGGGCCCACTGGTGCGCCGTTGCACAGGCTTCCATGCCAACGAGGCAGGGCGGCAGATTGGCAAAAAGCTCAAGAACCTTTAGTCGACCAATACGCTTGCGGATCACCACCGCGCCACCCGCATCGACGCCGTGTCACCGACTTCGCAATATCGACACCAATTATGCTAACCTCGCCCATGGACGGCCTCCCCTCAATGTGGTTGCGTTTCGACCCAACCACCCTATGGCACTTCGATGCCGCAGAGTGGGCGCCGTCCACCGCATCAAACGCTGCGGACCAATTCGGCCATCGCGCAGCCCGTTGTCCGTTGTTGGTCCGATAGCGACGAGGAATGTTGCAGCGCGGCGAAATGACGCGTTGTGCCATAGGCGCGCTTGCGTTGCTTGCGGCCTAGTTGCAGAATTCCCGCTTCTCATTCCCCGGTGTTTTATGAAGACCCCAAAGCAGGGTCAGCCGAGCGAGAGAGCGGCCGAAGATTGCCGGCGAAAGGCTCGGGATGCCGAGCGCGCAGCGAACGCGGCCCAGACCGCGGAGGATAAGCAGTACCATCTTGAAATTGCTAAGCACTGGTGGGAGCTGGCCGATCGCGTCGAAAGAGGCGACTAGGATTGGGCGACAAACTGGGCCATGTATTCAAAAATGCTGTGATGTCTGTTTTGGGTCATTAGCGCCCTAGCAATTCAGCGCCACGGCCGTCCGATGTCCGTTGTTGCTCCAATAGCGTCACTGGCGTTGCGATGCAGCGAAACGCCGCTAAATGCCATGTGTGGACGGCTCCGAGTTGGCAAGAGCTTTCTTCACGTTTGCAGCATTGGTCGGTGCAGCCATGTGTTCGGCCTTTAAGTGCGGCACACAGGGCCGCTGGCCATAATGCCCTCCGCGGATCAGGTCCCGGTCACAAGCACGCATTCGACAATGCGCTGGCACAAATGGGTTGTCCTGATCGCCGGATCGACCGGCACTGCATTACGTGCTGTTCGCCCTTTCCAACCTTCACATCACGTCGGATGTTCGACGCGATCTCGTTTACGCCGCAAGCGCGACGGGTTCCCTGTAACGCTCGCCCCTGGCCATCATGGCCCAGACCATCCGCGCGATCTTGTTGGCAAGCGCGATGGCGGCGACCTTGGTGGGCCGCCGCGCCAACAATGCCGCGAGCCAGGGCCGATGCTTGGTGCCATTTATCTTGGCATAGCGAATGACGGCGAGCGCCCCGGCCATGAACAGGCTGCGCAGATAGCGATCGCCTTGTTTGCTGATACTGCCGAGCCTGTCCTTGCCGCCGCTCGAATGCTGCTTCGGCACCAGCCCAATCCAGGCCGAGAAGTTGCGGCCTGATCGGAAGACCTTTGGGTCAGCAATGCTGCCAACCAAAGCAGTGGCAAGCATCGGACCGACGCCGGGGATCGCATCGAGCCGCCTGCTCGTATCATTGGATCGATGCCACGCCACGATCATGGCGGTCGAACTCCAGAATCTGCTCCTTGAGCCTGCGCAGTTAAATCCCAAGTGCTGCGAGACACGCACGGGCTATCGCAGGAACTCGCTTGTCACTTGGATCGGCGACGACATCGAGCAGTTCCTCGACACCTTTGCGTCCGACCGGCGCGACGATCCCGAACTCGGCAAGATGGGCCCGGATCACATTGACCACAGCGGTCTGCTGGCGGATGAACAGATGGCGCGTGCGATGGAGCGTCAGACAGCTCTGCTGCTCGGGGGTCTTGGTCGCAACGAACCGCATGTTGGCCCTGGTAACTGCTTCGCAGATGGCCTCCGCGTCCGCCGCATCGTTCTTCTGCCGCTTGACGTAGGGCTTAACATAGGCCGGCGGCATCAGCCGCACGGTGTGTCCGAGCGCCTTGAGTTCGCGCGACCAATAATGTGACGAGGCGCAGGCCTCTAGGCCGACAAGGCACGCCGGCAGCTTCTGAAAGAACGTCAAGACATAGCGACGCTTCAACTGACGGCGGACGACCACCTGACCATCGGCACCAACGCCGTGGACTTGGAACACCGACTTGGCGATATCGAGACCGATTGTTCTGATCGTGTGCATGCTTGGCTCCTCTAAATTGTGGGGGCCTTAACAGCACCCACTTTCATGGCACTCACGTGCCGGTGGAGGAGCCGTCCACAGCATCAATAGCCGACATCGCCACCGCTACTCGATCACTTCGTCAGCGCGGGCGAGTAGCGTGGGCGGCACGGTAAGACCGAGGGCTTTTGCAGTCTTGAGATTTATGACTAGCTCGAACTGCACCGAACGGTCGATTGGAAGGTCGCCTGGCTTATCGCCCTTGAGAATACGGCCGACGTAGATGCCATTGCGACGGTAGGCATCGGCAAGGATATTTCCGTAGCTCATCAGGCCACCAGCCGAGGGGGACTCTCTCCCCGAATACATTGTTGGGATCGCGTACTGCTTGGCTAGTGCGATGATGTGTTCGCGCTGGTTGACGAAGAATGGACCGGACGCAATGAGGAGCGCGCCCGCACGTTGCTGCACAAGAGATGCAAACGCCGTGTCGATTTCGCGCGGCGTACCCGCATTCAGCACCGTGAACCGCCGGCCGAGCGTGCGCGCGGCGTCCTGCGCGCGTCAGACTTGCGGCTCGCTTTCCCGATTGTTCGGATCCGCGAGCAGGACGACACTGGTTGCGGCTGGAGCGATCTCCAGGAGCAACGCCAGCCGCTTCGCCGCCAACTCCCGCGCTTATGGCCGAACAGCCGCGAAAAAAATCTAGAACTATCGAGCTGTTTTTGTTGGGATTTTGGACGTCCGCGAACATCTGCGAACATGAAGTGGTGCCCAGGGGCGGAATCGAACCACCGACACTGCGATTTTCAATCGCATGCTCTACCAACTGAGCTACCTGGGCGCCGGCCCGCTCAACGGGCGGGCAAGCAGAGTGCCGCGCGTTATAGAGGCCCGCCTCCGGGCTGTCCAGAACGTCGCAAACCCTAGGCTTTGACCCCTAAAGCCGCGCGGAATCGCCGTTTCAGCACCACCCCGTCGCGCTCGGGCAGCACCCGCGGCGGCTCGGAAGCCTCGATCAGCACGCGGGCGAACAGCGGCTCGTTTAAGGTTTTCAGTCGTCCGCCAAGATCGCTCAGGCCCGCTTCGTCGCGTACCTCGAGGCAGATGGCAAAGCCACAAGCGGCAGCGACACCGACGAAGTCGACGCCGCTTTGCGTGTGGCTCGGCTGCATGCCGGTCTCGCCATAGACGCCGTTGTCGAACACGATGATGGCGAGATTGGAAGGCTTCTGGATGCCGATGGTGGCGAGCGCGCCCATGCCCATCAGCATCTCGCCGTCGCCGGTGATCACCGCGACGCGTTTATCGGGCTGCGCCAGCGCCAGGCCGAGCCCGATCATGGCGGCGCCGCCCATGGCGCCCCACAGATAGAAATTACGCGGATCGTCGCCGGCGGCGGCGAGGTCATAGGTGGTCGAGCCGAGACCCGGCACGACCAGGAGATCGTCGCCGCGGCCTTCGAGCAGCGTGGCCATGGCGGCGCGGCGTTCGAAGTCTCTCGCTCATTTGGTCCACACTTTCTTGCCGATCAACTGCTGCGACAGGATCACCGCGCCGATGCGCTCGTCGCCGAACACCTGCTGCACCGCGCGCTCGGCCGCGCCTTCGACCTCCTCCGGTTTGGTCACGCGGTAGACCTCCGCCTCGCATAACTTGAGCACCGGATCGACGATCGAGCCCATCGGCACCTGCCAGGGATTGAACTCCTCCCACTCGCCGCGCATGGTGATCAGCATCAGCAGCGGAAAGCGGCAGCTGCGCGCCAGCGAGAACATATTGACGCAGTTGCCGAGCCCGCTCGACTGCATCAGCAGCGCGGCGCGCTCGCCGCCGAGCCAGGCGCCGGCCGCCAGCGCCACGCCCTCCTCCTCGGTGGTGAGCACGACGTCGCGGATTTCGGCGTCGGCGCGGCAGCGCTCGATCAGCCGCGAATGGCCGGCGTCCGGCACATAACCGACCTGGCGGATACCGGCGCGCTTGAGCGTCGCGAACAGCCGGTCGGGCCAATCGGTAACTTGCACGTTCATGATCGCTCGCTTTCGTCGCCTTCGGCCGGCCGCTCGCCGTCCTCGTCTTCGTCCTCTGTCGCCGGCACCGCATAGACGCCGGAAAGCCAGCGGTTGAGATCGATGTCGGCGCAGCGCTTGGAGCAGAACGGCTTGAACGCCGGATCGGTCGGCTTGCCGCAGAGCGGGCAGCGCGCGCCGGTCGTTTTGCGTTCGATCTCGTTCATCTTTGGCTCGCCTTCGCCGCATCCATTGCGCGCAACTCCGTCTTCAGGATCTTGCCGTAATTGTTCTTCGGCAGCGCGTCGACAAAGACATAATCCTTCGGCCGCTTGAAGCGCGCAATGCGGGTGAGACACAGTGCGTCGAGCTCGGCCGCTGACGCCTCGCCGACCACGTAAGCGACCACCGCCTCGCCCCAGTCGCGGTCCGGGCGGCCGATGACCGACACCTCACGCACGCCATCGTGCATCAGCAGCACCTCCTCGACCTCGCGCGGATAGATGTTGGAGCCTCCGGAGATGATCAAGTCCTTGGAGCGATCCTTGAGGTGCAGATAGCCTTCCTGGTCGAACACGCCGACGTCGCCGGTGTGCAGCCATCCATGGCGCAGCGAGGCCTTAGTCGCATCCGGGTTCTGCCAATAGCCCGACATGACGACGCCGCGGCAGAGGATTTCGCCGGCTTCGCCTTGCGCCACCGGCCGATCCTGCAGGTCGGCGACCATTACCTCGACGCACGCGTAAGGCTTGCCGGCCGAGCCCAGTCGCTCGCGCCAGCGCGGATGCGAGCGGTCGGCGATGTCCTCTTTGGACAGCGTGGTGATGGTCATCGGCGCCTCGCCCTGGCCGTAGATTTGCGCCAGCCGCGGCCCGAAACGATCGAGCGCGGCCAGCGCGTCCTCGACATACATCGGCGCGCCGCCCCAAATGAGCGTGCGGATGTACTTGGCGTTGAGATTGGCCGGACAGGCAACGAGCCGCTTGATCATGGTCGGCGCGGCGAACATCGACAGCCGCGGCCAATGATTGAACAGCGCGGCGATCTCGTCGGGCTCGAAGCCGCCGCTCTCCGGGATGACCTGCACGCCGAGCCGCGCGACGTGCTGCATGATGTACATGCCGGAGCCGTGGCTCATCGGCGCCGCGTGCAGGATGGCGTCGCCCGGCGTCACCGGATCGACCTCGCTGCCGTAGGCCATGCTGGCGGCGATCAGATTGTCGTGCGTGAGCATGGCGCCCTTCGGCCGGCCGGTGGTGCCCGAAGTGTAGAAGAGCCAGGCGAGATCGCCGCCGTCGCGCGGGGCGAGCGCGATCGGCTCGGCGCTGAATAGGGCCTCATAGTCCTTGCCACCAACCGCGATCAGCCGTTCGAGCGTCTTCGGCGCATGCGGCGCGATGTCGGCGTCAATGCCCGCGGAAGCAAAGCAGACGCGCGCGCCGGATTGCTCGAGAATGTAACCCAACTCGGCGCCGTGCAGCTTGGCATTGGCCGGCACCGCGCCAAGTCCGGCGTGCCAGATGCCGTAGAGCATTTCGAGATAGTGGTGCGAATTCTTGGCGGCGATGGCGACGCGGTCGCCGGGCACGAGGCCAAAGCGCTCGCGCAGCGCGCCGGCCAAGCGCGCCGCGCGCTCCGCCAATTGGCCGTAGCTCGCGACCACGCGCGTGCCGCTCGCCGCCGCCGGCCACGCCGGATGACTGAGAGCGGAGCGTTCGAGCCACGACGCGATGTTCATGGCGCGCGCCGTTTTACGTCGCGTTAAGCCAGCCGAAGCGGATCGGGTAGCCCTCGCCGCCGAGCAGGCTCATGGTCTCGTAGAGCGGCAGGCCGACCACGTTCGAATAGGAACCGACCAGCTTGATGATGAAGGTGCCGGCGATGCCCTGCGCGGCGTAGCCACCGGCCTTGCCGCGCCATTCGCCGGAGGCGAGATAGGCCTCGATGTCCTCCTCCGACAACCTTTTGAAGCGAACCCGCGTCTCCACCAGGCGCTGGCGGAACGCCTCCTTCGGCGTCACCAGGCAGATCGAGGTGTGGACGCGGTGATTGCGGCCGGACAACAGGCGCAGGCATTGCGCCGCCTGATCGAGCAATTCCGCCTTGGGCAGGATGCGGCGGCCGACCGCCACCACGGTGTCGGCGGCGAGGATGTAGGCGCCGCGCAATTCGTCGTCGAGCTTGACGTTGGCGAGCGCGGCCTGCGCCTTGGCGCGCGCCAGGCGATTGGCGTGGGCGCGCGGGATCTCGCCGCGGTGCGGGCTTTCATCGATGTCGGCGGGCTTGAGCGCGTCCGGCTCGATGCCGGCCTGGTTCATCAGCGCGAGCCGGCGCGGCGAGCCGGAAGCGAGCACGAATTTGGGCCGGCCGATCATAGATTTAGCGGTTTTGTCATGGGTGTGAAATCGACGCGGAAACTAGCGGAACGGGACTATTTTCACAACTCATTCGTTGCCTCCGCCGTGCTGGCCGAAGCGCGCCCTGATCTGCGCCATCAGCTCGTCGCGAACGGCGCGGTAGGCATCGAGCCGCTGCTCGCGGCTGCCCTCGATGCCGGTCGGATCGAGCGTCGGCCAATATTCGACCTCGGCCGCGTTGATGCGGGTCAATTCCAGCGCCTTGTGATGCGCCGGCGGCGACAGCGTCACGATCAAATCGAAATTGAGCCCCTCCAGGTCTTCCACATCCTCGAACGTCACCGGCTTGTGGCGCGAGATGTCGATGCCGACCTCGTCCATCACGGCCACGGCGAAAGGATCGAGCTCACCTCTCTGCACGCCGGCGGAGCCGACATAGATCGATTTGCCGAGCATCTGCTGGGCAAGCGCGGCCGCCATCGGCGAGCGCACCGCGTTCATGCCGCAGGCGAACAGCACCGATTGCGGGCGCGAGATGCGCGCGGCGGCCAAGTCTCAGCCCTTCCAATGCAGCACGCAGATCAGCGTGAACAGCCGGCGCGCGGTGTCGACGTCGACCGTCACCTTGTCCTTGAGCCGCTCGATCAGGATACGCGAGCCGTCGTCGTGGATGGCGCGGCGGCCCATGTCGATCGCCTCGATCTTGTCGGGCGTCGCGGTGCGGATCGCCTGGTAGTAGCTGTCGCAGATGATGTAGTAGTCCTTGACGATGCGGCGCAGCGGCGTCAGCGAGAACAGATGCGCCATCACCGGCGTGCCGTCCTCGAGGCGAATGTCGAACACCAACCGGTTGCTGTTGATCGACAGATGCAAAACGTAAGGCCCGCCGTCGTGGCCGACCGGCGCGAAGCTGTTTCGCTCGAGCAGGTCGTAGATCGCGACCTCGCGCTCGTGCTCGACGTCGGGATTGGCGCGGCCGATCGATTCCTCGTCGAGCGTGACCTTGACGAGGCGCTTTTTGCCACCCGTGGGCGTGGTCTTGGCCGGGCTCATCGCAGGTTCAGGCGGATCGCCACGGAGCGGGCGTGGGCGTCCAAGCCTTCCGCCTCGCCGAGCGCGATGGCGGCTTGCCCAAGCGCGCGCAGCTGATCGGGGCCGCATTTGAGCAGCGAGGTGCGCTTCATGAAATCGAGCACGCTTAAGCCCGACGAAAAGCGCGCCGAGCGCGCCGTCGGCAGCACGTGGTTGGAGCCGGCGATGTAATCGCCGATCGCTTCCGGCGTATAGGCGCCGATGAAGATCGCCCCGGCATTGCGGATTTGCGGCACCAGCGCCTCCGCGTTGTCAGCGGCGATCTCCAGATGCTCGGGCGCCAGCCGATCGACCAGCGGCGCGGCGTCGGCGAGCCTCGGCACCACAATGATAGCGCCGAAATCGCGCCACGACGGACCAGCGACCTTGCCTCGCGGCAGCGTCGTGAGCTGCGCCTCGACCGCCTTCTCGACCTCCGTCGCCAGGCCGGCATCGTCGGTGATCAGGATCGATTGCGCGCTGACGTCGTGCTCGGCCTGCGCCAAGAGGTCGGCAGCGATCCAATCAGGGTTGCCGGTCTTGTCGGCGAGGATGAGCACCTCGGAGGGACCGGCGATCATGTCGATGCCGACCTGGCCGAACACCAGGCGCTTGGCCGCCGCGACATAGGCGTTGCCCGGCCCGACAATTTTGTCGACCGGATTGATCGTCGCGGTGCCGTAGGCGAGCGCCGCCACCGCCTGGGCGCCGCCGATGCGATAGATCTCGTCGACGCCGGCGAGCTTGGCCGCCGCCAGCACCAGCGGCGACAGCTTGCCGCGCGGCGCCGGCACCACCATGACGAGGCGCGCGCAGCCGGCGACCTTCGCCGGCACCGCGTTCATCAGCACCGAGGACGGATAGGCCGCGGTGCCGCCCGGCACATAGAGCCCAACCGACTCGATCGCCGTCCACTTGGCGCCCATTTCGACGCCGAGCGCGTCGGTGAAGCGTTCGTCTTTCGGCTTCTGGCGGAGGTGGTAGGCCTCGATGCGGTCGCGCGCGAGCTTGAGCGCGGCGAGCGCCTCGCCGTGACAGGACGCCGCCGCCGCGTCGATCTCCTCCGGCGTAACGCGCATGCCGATTTTGCCGACATCGACGTGGTCGAATTCCAGCGTCAATTGCTGGACGGCGCGGTCGCCATAGGCGCGCACCTCGTCGATGATGTGGCGCACCGCCTGCTCCACGTCCGGCGCGGCGTCGCGCTTGACCGCAAGGAAGGCGGCAAAGCGCGCAGCGAAATCGGGGCTCTGGCTGTCCAATCGAAGCGGCATGGCCTCATCCTACCCGGAAAAGGGAATGGGTGATGCGCCGGGTTGCGTCAACCCTTTCGACGCGTGTCAAAAAGCAAAAAGGCCCCGCCCGGAGGCGGAGCCTTGCTGGCGGAAAACCGAGCCCGCTTACTTCTTGTCTTCCTTCTTCATCTCTTTTTTCGCCGCCTTCGCCTTCTTGTGGTGTCGATGATGCTTCACTTTCTTCGGCGCCACGTAGTCGCAGGGAAGCAGGCAGGCGCCGCCGGAAGCCGCGCATTCGACCGGTCCGGGACTGGCGCCGTTTCGCAAATTGGGGGACTAAACCACGCCATTGCAGCCGCGAAATAGCAAGGGATGGAACCGCCCCGGGCGACTTGGGACACCGGATTTTATGGCTTTTTGCGACGGCGGCCGGGGGCTAGCGGTTGGCGGGGTCGGTCGCGCCACTGTCCGCAACCTCATGTGTCGGGCAAGCGGCGGTGGTCCAGGACGGGCCGAGATCGGCCAATTCGGCCTCCAAGCACTCGACTTCCAGCCGCAAGGTGGCCCCGCCGGAAAACACAATCGTCACCACGCCGGACGGCGCATTGGTCTCCTGAAATTCGACCGCCAGGAGGTTGAGCACGGCGTCCTTGCCGGCCGGGTTCACATCGCGACATTTGCATGACAGCACGCGCTCGAAGCGCAGCGCCGTCCGCCGCCTGTGGTATTCGGGTTCGGCGGACTGGACGCCTTCCCAGTCGAAGCGGTTGAGCGCCAGCACCACGCGCTTTTCCCTGGGCCGCCAGCGCACGTCCGCCACCTTGCCCACCGCATCCTGCAGGTGGGTGGAGACGACCTCCAGGTCCTCTTCGTCGAGGACAACGAATTTAAGCTCGCCCATGTGCGCCGCTCCCGATCGAAAGGTAATTAGGAAAGGCCGCGCCGGGCCGCAAGATCAGTAATGTACCGGAAGGCCGGGGAAATCATGGGGCAAGCGGCGGCCGAGACCCTGTCCGCCGTTATTAATATGCATCAATAACACGCCGAAATGCCCGGCTGCCCGTTACAGGTCATCATGATCCGTCGCCACCTCAAGAATGGAGCGTGGATCATGGGCTGACCGATATTCTCGTGGCAATTGGCGCGGCGACGCTGATCTCATTCAGCGTCTGGCTGTTCGTCTTCGAACCGCGGCGCGACATTCACGATCTCTGAATGCCGCCGCGCCGGCCTAAAATGCCGGCTCGAGGCCTGCCGCGGCCCAGCGGTCGCGGGTCGCCGGATCGGTGAGCGCCTTGAGGAAGGCCGCGGCGGCCCCAGGTTCTTTCGCGCCCGCGTGGATCGCCGCAGTATAGGTGTTGGCGTTGTGCAACTCGCCCGGCAGCGTGCCGACCACTTTAAGCCCCTGCACCGGCAAGGCCTCGCTGATGAAGGTGGTGCCGATCTCGGCGCGCTTCTCAGCGATCTTGGTCGAGACGTCGAGGCCGCCTTTGCACAGCACCGCTTTGGCGTTGACGGCGTCGGCGATGCCGAGCCGCTCGAGCAGGCCAGCGAACATGATGCCGCCCGAGCCGCCCGCCTTGGGGTTGGTGTAGGCAACGCTCTTGGCGTTGAGCAGCGCCTGCTTGAACGCCTCGACCGTGGAGATGTCCGGCACGGCCGAGCCCTCCGGCACGATGACGCCTGTGACCGTGCGCCCGAGATTTCGTGCGCTGCCGGGAACGACCAGGCCGAGCGTCTCAAGCTCGGCGACGATCGATTCCGACACGATCACCAGGTCGGCGGGCGCGCCGCTGAAGATGCGCTCGCGCTGGGCGAAGGCGGGCGCGAAGGTGACGTCGAGTTTGTCGCCGCTGGCGCGTTCGAACTCTGGGCCGATCGCCTCCACCATCGACTTCACGGCGCCGGCGCTCAGGACTTTCACCGTGGGCATGGTTTTCTCTTCTGTTGTCTGACCAAGGGCGGCGTCATTGGCCGAAGTCTTGGTGCGCTAACCCCAGACCTCGTCGGCCACTTCGACGACCAGGCGCAGCTTCGCCCATTGTTCGTCCTCGGCGAGCACGTTGCCTTCCTCGGTCGAGGCGAAGCCGCATTGCGGCGACAGGCACAGCTGGTCGAGCGGGGCGTATTTCGCCGCCTCCTCGATGCGGCGCTTGACGAAATCCTTGTCCTCGATCGCTGCCGGTCTTGGAGGTGATCAGGCCGAGCACGACGGTCTTGCCCTTGGGCAGTAAGCGCAACGGCTCGAAGCCGCCGGCGCGGTCGCTGTCCCATTCGAGGAAATAGCCGTCGACATTGACCTTGTTGAACAGCAGATCGGCGATCGGCTCGTAGCCGCCCGAGGCGATGAAGGTCGAGCGGAAATTGCCGCGGCACACATGCGTGGTGACGACGAGGTCGCGCGGGCGCCCCTCCAGCGCGGCATTGATCATGCCGATGTAGATCTCGCCCTGCTTGTCGGGATCGTCGCCGCGCTGGGCCAGCATTTCGCGCTGCGCCGGATCGCATAAGTAAGCAAAGCTGCAATCGTCGAGTTGCAGGTAGCGGCAGCCGGCCGCGTAGAAGCCGGCAATCGCCTGTTTATAGGCTTGACCGAGATCGCGATAGAACTCCTCCATGCTCGGATAGGCGGCGCGATCGATCATTTTGCGCCCGCCGCGATAGTGCAGCATCGACGGGCTCGGAATCGTCATCTTGGCGGTGCGCTTGGTATTCGCCTTGAGAAATTCGAAATGCGCGATCTGCGGATGGTGGCGCGAGCCGAGCTTGCCCTTGACGTAAGGCGCCTCGGCCTTGGACGTCACGCCGGCGAACTTGATCCCTTCCGCCTCGACCATCTCGACGCCGTCGAGCCCGGCGAGGAAATCGAAATGCCAATAGGCGCGCCGCAATTCGCCGTCGGTGATCGAACGCAGCCCGATCGCCTCCTGCTTGGCGATGATCTTTTTGATCTCGGCGTCTTCGATCGCCGTCAGTTCGGCGGCGGACAGCTGCCCGGCCGCGCGCTTGCTGCGCGCCTGCTTGACCGCGAGCGGCCGCAGCAGCGAACCGACGTGATCGGCGCGAAAAGGCGGGATATCACGCTGCATGGTATGCGGTCGCACGGCTTAGTTCTTGACCTTGGACGGGTCCTTGAAATTGGGGATGGTCTCGAACTCGACATTGTACAGTTCGCCGTTCACCCGCTCGACCTTGCGGATGTAGATGTTCTGGATCACTTCGCGGGTCGCCGGATCGATCGTGACAGGGCCGCGCGGACTGATCCAGCTCATGCCCTTCATCGCCGCGACCATCGCATCGCCGTCGGTCGAGCCCTTGGTCTTCTTCAGGGCCTCGTAGATCATGTGCATGCCGTCATAGGCCTGCACCGCCATCAAGTTTGGCCGCATGCCGCCATTGGCTTTCTTGAATGCCGCGACGAAGCTCTTGTTTTCCGGGCTGTTATGCGCGGCCGAGTAATGCTGCGACGTGATGATGCCGAGCGCCGCATCGCCGATGTGGTTGACGATGTCGTCCTCGGTCAGGCTGCCCTCGGCGATGAACTTGATGCCCGACTTGTCCAGCCCGCGCTCGACGAATTGGCGGATGAAGATCGGGCCGATGCCGGCCGGGACGAACCCCATGATGGCGTCCGGTTTGGCGTCGGCGACGCGCTGCAGCGCCGGCGCAAAATCGTTGCTCGACAACGGCACGCGCAAGGATTCAATCACCTTGCCGCCGGCGGCCTCGAAGCGCCGCTTGAAGGCGGTCTCGACGTCGATGCCGGGCGCGTAGTCGGAGACCACGGTGACCACGGTCTTGATGCCGTTCGCCGCCGCCCAATCGGCAAGCGGAACCGTCGTCTGCGGCACCGAAAAGCTAGTGCGCACGATGTAGGGCGAGCGCTCGGTGATGATCGAGGTCGCCGCCATCATCACAATTTCCGGAATCTTAGCCTCGGTGGCGATCGGCGCCGTCGCCAGCGCGCCGGGCGTGAGCCCAAAGCCGGCAAGGAACGAGACCTTGTCATTCACGACCAGCTCTTGCGCCAGCCGCTTGGTCATGTCGGGATTGCCGGTGTCGTCCTTGACGATCAGTTCGATCTTCTTGCCGGCGACGGTGTCGCCATGTTGCTGCATGTAGAGCTTAGCGCCGGCGGTGAGCTGCTTCCCTGTCGGGGTGAACGGTCCGGTCAACGGCACGAGCAGACCGATCTTCACGGTATCCTGGGCGAAGCACGGCGTGGCGAGAAGGGCCGCGATCAGCCCGGCGGCGACATGGCGGACGATAGTCATGGCATTTCCCCGTTGGCGTTTCTGCCCGGCAGCAGATTACAAGCGGGGCTTCCGGTCAACGGGCCTTGCGGGCGGGCAACGGCGGCCGCATGCAGCGGTGGGCAAAAGTGGGCCGCACAACAAATCGATGCGCTCTTACGAACTGAGCCGCTCGATCTGCGCGCCGCAGCGGGCGAGCTTGTCCTCGACGCGCTCGAAACCGCGGTCGAGATGATAGACGCGATTGACCACGGTCTCGCCCTCTGCGGCGAGCGCGGCGATCACCAGCGACACCGAAGCGCGCAAGTCGGTCGCCATCACCGGCGCGCCGGTCAGGTGCTTGACGCCCTCGATGGTCGCGGTCTCGCCGTCGAGATGGATGTGGGCGCCGAGCCGCACCAGCTCCTGCACGTGCATGAAGCGGTTCTCGAAAATGGTCTCGGTGATGCGCGAGGTGCCGTCGGCGCGCGTCATCAGCGCCATCAGCTGCGCCTGCAGGTCGGTCGGGAAGCCGGGGAATGGCGCGGTCGACACCGTGACCGGCGCGAGATCCGCGCCGTTGCGCGACACGCGGATGCCCTCGTTGGTCGGCGTGACGGTCGTGCCGGCTTGCGCCAACACGTCGAGCGCCGACTGCAGCAGTTCCGGCCGCGCGTTCTGCAGTAGCACGTCGCCGCCGGTCATCGCCACCGCCATGGCATAGGTGCCGGTCTCGATGCGGTCGGGCAGCACCGCGTGGCGCGCGCCGTGCAGGCGCGGCACGCCCTCGACGACGATGCGCGCGGTGCCGGCGCCGGTGATCCTGGCGCCCATCTTGTTGAGGCAGTCGGCGACATCGCCGATCTCCGGCTCGCGCGCGGCATTGTCGATCACCGTGGTGCCGTTGGCGAGCGCCGCTGCCATCATCGCGGTGTGCGTGCCGCCGACCGTCACCTTGGGGAATTCGATGTCGCCGCCGCGCAGGCCCTTCTTCGCGCGCGCAATGACGTAGCCGCCCTCGATCTCGATTTCGGCGCCGAGCTTCTCCAGCGCCATGATGAGCAAGTCCACCGGCCGCGTGCCGATGGCGCAGCCGCCCGGCATCGACACCTTGGCTTCGCCCATGCGCGCCAACAGCGGCGCCACCACCCAGAAGCTCGCGCGCATGCGCGACACCAGTTCGTAGGGCGCGGTGGTATCGATGATGTGCTTGGCCGAGATGTGCAGCGTGCGTCCGGAGTTGGGATCGTCGCCCGGCCGCTTGCCGGCGATCATGATGTCGACGCCGTGGTTGCCGAGGATGCACTGCAGCAGTTCGACGTCGGCAAGCCGCGGCGCATTGTCAAGGATCAGCGTGTCCTCGGTCAGCAGGCCGGCGGTCATCAGCGGCAGGGTGGCGTTCTTGGCGCCGGAAATCGGGATCGCACCATTGAGGCGCTGACCGCCGACGATTCGAATTCGATCCATGACGCCCCGCTGCCGGCCCCTGTCGGCCAGTCAATACCTAAGAACCGCTCCGGCCATCCCGCAAGGGTTTACGGCACGCAGGGTTACTAGCCTTTCGGCCTGTGCGGTGCAATTTCGGGGGCAATTCCGGCGGATTCGTGCTCGCCGGCGCGCCCGCCGGCCTGGGCACGGCCTTTGACCTGGGCCTTGCGCCGCCGCAGGTTGTCGCGCAGCGCCGCTTTCAGACGCTCGGCGCGCCGTAACTCGCCGGATTTGCCGCTTTTACCGGTCATCGCCCCAAGACATAAAACCCGGGCCGGCGGCCGGCAAGCTTGAGCGCTCGACATCACCGGCATGATCGGATATTCGCTCGCGTCCAAGCGCTGCCGTAGCTCAGTGGTAGAGCACCCCCTTGGTAAGGAGGTCTGCTTCACTTAAGCCTTTGATTTTAAAGAAAACAGATTAATTGCACGCACGTATAAAATTGAACGTTTTCAACATCGATTCAAGACGTTAGTTTTTGTATTGGCCCTGCGTTGGCCCTGAAAAAGAGATGTCTGGATTAGCTTCCTAGCTTCTTGGCGCCGCAAAGAGGACGCGGCGACTGGGGCCACGCGTATTCTGCGGCAACAGAATTGGATCTCGCGGTAATTCTGATTATTTGGGTAGGCGTAGTGACACCAAAACTATAGGCTTCGGTGGGGTAACACCATGAGTTCACTCAGCGAACCTCTGAGAGGCTGGGCGCTCTTTGAGAGAATTTGGAAGTTTGCCCTCAGGCGGCTGGTGTTTCCGCTCGGCGTGCTTTGTCCCTTCGCGTATTTTTTCCCAAAGATCGCGATCTTCTACGCCGTGTGCGGCGCCTATGACGTCAGCCGCAACAAGGGGCTGAACTTTTCGACGCTGCGGCGCTATTTCATCGGCAACGGATTCGGGACCTGGGTCCTGTCTCCATTCAATACTCTGCTGGATTTGTTGTCGCTGCCGTACATCAACAAAGGTGTTTATCGGCTGGAGGATCTGCCGCCCTCCTATCAGGACGAGGTGAAGCGCCTGATGGAAATTGCGAAAGAGCAGAATCTTGTCGCTCGACTGGAGGAGCGGGCCAAGGAGTTTCCGCGGACAATGATTTTCTTCCGATGGTACGGCGTCAACGTGCAGTCGTTCTTGGATGTTCCGGCGTTCCATCAGCCATGGAAGTACATCCAAACGATTGGGGTTTCAGTCTTCAACAAGAAGGTTTCCACCTCAAAGCACTTTGGATACCTGCGGGCGTCCTTGCGCATCTTGTACAATCTCAACGATATGAAGGATCGCTCCGCCTACATCGAGGTCGGGCAAAAGATCAGCTATTGGCGCGAGAATAAGCTGTTCATTTTTGATGATACGCTGCTGCACAACTCGGCTAACGAAACCAATCAGACGCGTTATTGCCTGTTCGTCGACATGGTCCGCCCGACGCCGTTCCCGGGCGTTATGCGCACCGTTATCTCCGGCGTTCGGCTTCTGACCCAGAGCTTCAAGTTCGTCTACTACCAGAACTGGAAGATTCTCGAGCGGTAGTCAAACAAGAGGGTGTCCGTTTGGCGACAAATGATTTGAGCGGTATTAGCCCGAACGGCACAAGACCGAAGGCTTGGAAATCCATCCGCCGAGCGACGACAGCCTTTGGGATCATCTTTTGTATTATCGCAGGTGCAATTGGCATTTATTGCGGCGTCCTGCAATTGCTTGGCAACGTCCATGTTGTTGTGGAGAAACAGTTCTATCGTTCTGCGCAGCTGGATAAAGCGACGCTGGCGCGAGTGATCCAAGAATACGGGATAAAATCCATCCTCAACCTTCTCGGTGCTAGTCCTAAGAAGTCTTGGTACGCGGACGAAATTGCCGTTTCTACGGCGCTCGGGGTCGAGCATCACGACTATGGAATCAGCGCGGACGACGTTGTCAACCGGGACAAAATTGACGAAATACTAAAAATCGTACGCGATGCACCTAAGCCGATCCTTGTCCATTGCAAGAACGGCGCAGACCGAAGTGGGCTTGTCGCGGCAGTTTATCTCGCGAACATACAGGGTGTGATCGTCGATGAAGCGGCAGGCCAGCTATCGCTTTACTACGGTCATTTTCCGTGGCTCATCAGTCGTACCGGGGCAATGGACGAAAGCTTTCGAACGTACGAGCAGCGAAGATTTTGAACGTCATCAATAATACGCTTGGCGCCAATGGGAATAAGCAACGTCCCTCCGGTCCGCTTTGGGTCATTCACGTCATAGCTGGCGCGGGCCAAAACTGATGTCCGCTCTTAGTCCGAAATGACGTGTGCTGCAGCCAATTAAGCAAGGTGAACGAAACGAGAGAAGCCGCTAACGACGAGGCGGCTTATCTCTAGTTTGAATTGCTATTCGGACAATCCTGATCGAACTGGACGATATGTTTCAAATATATGGATTTTTAGAGTGGGAATTATATGTAGATTGAGATACCCCTAAAGGTAATAGACCTTCTTGCTATCTCGATAGCATGCGCCGCACCTTGCGCGTGAGTTATGATAGGTCGCGCCGCTCCCTTTCGATAATGTTCAGCCACCCTCTCCTCTGTGCAATTCCCGCCTCGCGATTATCACAGAACAAATCTCGCCCCTAAGCGTTCACTATGACAGGTCGCGCCTGTAGCCCCCGAGGGACACGGCTATGGTCGAGAAATTTCCGCCATCGTACGAATTGACGACTAGACCCTGCACAATCCATGCGGGCCTCACCGACCAAAGGGCACTTTCTTCCAGGGCCAACTTGAAAGATCGGTTGGACTACGTTAGGCCTCAAACAACACGTTCCGCAAGTTGGATCTGTGGTAAGTAGTTTGTCCTGCAATGATTTTGCTGCCGTAGCTCAGTGGTAGAGCACCCCCTTGGTAAGGGGGAGGTCGAGTGTTCAATCCACTCCGGCAGCACCACATTCATTACCCATAACAGCGCGCCGGCGCCGGCCGGCAATTGCCGTTTGTCCTAGATCAACAGGGCTAGGCATCCGCCGTTTAGACTTTCGAGCAACTCCGTCAGGCAAGCGGCCAGGCGAATTAAGAGGGCCGCTGGAAACGCGAGGCGGCGGCCGATAGCGCCCTGCAAACAGCGAATGAAAACGGACCTTGCTTCAACCCTTCCGATCGTCGCCGCTCATCCTCCAGCGGAGGGACAGCCGGCGGGACAGCAGGTCGTGCTGCCGCCCATCCCGATCATACCGGTCGCCGCAGCCAAACCCACATTTGCAGACCGGGCCGCAGGTCCGGAAATGCAGGATTTCCACCTTGCCCGCGACCTGAGCTTGTTCGCGCGTGTGCTGCGGCACGCCGAAGGCGGCAAGCATGTGCTGGCGATTTTCGTGGTTTCAATTGCCGTCACTATCGCCAACCTGCTCGCGCAGGTGCGGCTCAACGAGTGGAACGGCCAGTTCTTCGACGCCGTGGGCAGCAGAGACCTGTCGGCCTTCGTCCATTTTATTTGGACGTTCGTCCTCATCATTGCCGTTCTGCTGACGCTCACGGTCGCGCAAACTTTTCTCCAGGAGCGCCTTAAGTTCCGATCGCGCGAGTGGCTCGCCCGTCACCTCCTGGTCGAATGGCTCAAGCCGCTGCGCGTCTATCAGCTGAGCTTCGCCGGACGGTATGGCCACAACCCGGACCAGCGAATCCAGGAAGACACGCGCGTGCTCGGCGACTACTCCGCCGATCTCGGCTGCGGCATCGTCTATTCTCTGCTCCAGATCGTCGCCTTCGTCGGGGTGCTCTGGATCCTGTCGGCGCAGGTCGTCTTCCGGGTGGCGGGCTATGACATCGCCATTCCCGGTTACATGGTCTGGTGTGCCCTCGCCTATGCCCTGATCGGCTCCGGTCTGACCTGGCTCGTGGGGCGGCCGCTGATTGCGCTCAATAGCGAACGCTATGCGCGCGAGGCGGAGTTCCGCTTCGCCCTCGTTCGGGTCAACGAATCCGGCGAGAGCATCGCGTTGCATGGCGGCGAAAAGGACGAACACCGGCATCTCGAAGCCGCGCTCGCGGCTGTCGTGGACGTCATGCGGCGAATATCCACCTCGCTTGCCCAACTGACGTGGATCACGTCGGGCACCGGATGGCTGTCGCTCGTCGTTCCGATTCTCGTCGCCGCGCCGGCTTATTTCGGCGGCGCCTTAACCCTCGGCGGCTTGATCATGGTGGCCGGCGCCTTCGCCCAGGTGCAGGGAGCGATGCGATGGTTTGTCGACAACTTCTCGCGCCTTGCCGATTGGCGTGCGGCGATCCATCGGGTCGCGCGCTTCCGCGAAGCGCTCGACGAGCTGCCTGCGATCCAGGAAGGCGCCGAGGAAATCAAACACGCGCTGCATCCGGACGGGCATCTCGCTTTCGAAGGCGTGCGTATCCTGCTGCCGGATGGGCACATCGTCATCGAGGATGCGAGCGTCAGCGTCATGCCGGGCGAACGTGTTTTGATCGTCGGCGAGACCGGCGCAGGCAAATCGACGTTGTTCCGCGCCGTGGCGGGCCTCTGGCCGTGGGGCTCGGGGACGATCCTCACGCCTGCGCCCGAGAGCATGGCGTTCCTGCCGCAGCGCCCGTATTTGCCGCTCGGCACATTGCGCAACGCCTTGACCTATCCCGGCGCGCCGGACGCCTTCTCCGATGCGGAGGTGCGACGGGCCCTCGAACGCTGCGGTCTTGGCGATCTCATCGGCAAGCTCGATCAGGTCGACCGCTGGGACAAGGAACTTTCGCTCGGCGAGCAGGAGCGGCTCGCCTTTGCGCGGGTGCTTCTGCACAAACCGGGCTGGGTCTTTCTTGACGAAGCGACAGCAGCCCTCGACGAAGACAGCCAGGCTCGCGTCATGAGCCTATTTAACGACGAGTTGAAGGCTACGACCGTGTTGAGCATCGGTCATCGTCCGGATCTCGCCGCCTACCACACCAGAACGCTCCAACTCGTCCATGGCGTGAACGGCGACCGCCTCAGGCTCAAGCCGGAGGCTGCGCCGCCGCCGCGCCGGAGCTGGCTGCAACGGCTCGCAGATTGGTTAGGCTCAACATGAATCTTCTTCGCCTCTACGGCCGCGTGCTCGCTCTGCTCGGCTCCGAGAGCCGGCTGGCGTGGACGCTGGCGTTGGCGAATGTGGCGCTCGCCTCCGCGCAATTTGCCGAGCCGGTGCTGCTCGGCCGCATCATCGATACGCTGACCGGCGCGCAAAGTCGCGGCGAGCCGCCGTCGTGGTCGCAACTCGGCATGCTGCTCATCGCATGGGCCGGCTTCGGGCTTTTCACCATCGCCTGCAGCACGCTGATTGCACTTTATGCCGATCGCCTGGCTCATCGCCGCCGCCACGTCGTCCTGACCGACTATTTTGAGCATGTGTTGCAGCTTCCGTTGACCTATCACGGCAACACGCATTCCGGCCGCTTGATGAAAGTCATGCTGCAGGGAACTGACGCATTGTGGGGACTGTGGGTCGGGTTCTTCCGCGATCACTTCTCGTCATTCGTTTCGCTGCTCGTCCTGCTGCCGATCTCGCTGTTCGTCAATTGGCGGCTCGCCTCGTTGCTGATCCTGCTGTGCATCGTTTTCGCCGGCCTCACGACACTGATCGTGCGTAAGACCCACACCTTGCAAAGCCGGGTCGAACGCCACTACTCCGACCTTGCCGAGCGCGCGTCCGATACGCTGGGCAACATCGCGCTGGTGCAGAGCTTTTCCCGACTCGAAACGGAAGTCACGGAATTGCGGCAAATCGTGACGCGGCTGCTCGCCGCACAAATGCCGGTTCTGTCGTGGTGGGCGCTGGCCGTCGTGTTGACGCGGACCTCGACCACATTGACCGTGCTCGCGATCATCATCGTCGGCACGCTCTTGAACATCAACGGCCAGGCGACCATCGGCGAGATGGTCACTTTCATGAATTTCGCCGCCTTGATTATCGCCCGGCTGGAGCAGACCGTGAATTTCATCAACCGTGTGGTGTCGGAAGCGCCGCGGCTGAGCGAATTCTTTCAGGTGCGCGATACGGTTCCGGCCATTCGCGACCGGCCCGATGCGGTCGATCCCGGCCGCCTCACGGGGCTCGTCGAGTTCAAGGATGTCTCATTCTCCTATGACGGCGAGCGAATGGCTGCGACGAACCTGAACTTCAAGGTGCTGCCCGGCGAAACGATCGCGCTCGTCGGCGCAACCGGCGCCGGAAAGTCAACGGCCATTGCGCTTCTTCACCGCGCTTTCGACCCGCAGTCGGGATCGATCGAGATCGACGGCACCGACATCCGCCAATACAAACTGTCCGCGCTGCGGCGAAACATCGGCGTGGTGTTCCAGGAAGCGCTTTTGTTCAACCGCTCGATCGCCGATAACCTGCGCGTCGGCAAAGCCGACGCGACCGAAGCGGAGATGCGTGAAGCGGCCAGGCGCGCGCAGGCACTGGAATTCATCGACCGCAAGTTTCAGGGATTTTCCGATCGCGTCGGCGAACGGGGCCGTTCGCTGTCCGGCGGCGAGCGCCAGCGGCTGTCGATCGCGCGTGCGCTGCTGAAGGATCCGCCAATCCTCATCCTCGACGAGGCGACCAGCGCGCTTGACGCCGACACCGAGGCCAAGGTGATGCGCGCGCTCGACGAGGTGATGAAGCATCGGACGACCTTTGTCATTGCGCATCGGCTATCGACGGTCCGCAAGGCGTCTCGCATCTTCGTTTTCGACGCGGGAAGGATCGTCGAGGCGGGCACGTTCGACGAACTCGTGGCAGCCGGCGGCCGCTTCGCGAACCTTGCGCGGGCGCAATTCATTGTCGCCGAGCCGGCTGTTGCGCCGGCCCTTTGATTTGGGTCATCGTCAGAGATGGCGCGCATGCGCAACGCGGAGCAAGGCACGCCTTGCCAAGCGTGGCAATCCTCCCCGGCAGAACCATTCGAGACCATGCGCCATGTTCACCCGACGATCCGTTCTCCTCGGCGCCGCCAGCGCCCTCCTCGCGGCTCCGGCTGTGGCCGCCGACGAGTCCGCCCGCGCCTTCGTCACGGCGATCTATGCGACCTACAAGGGCAAGGACAGCAAAGGGATCATTCTCGACAAAGCGGCGACCATCCGGCGTTATTTCGCGGCCCCGCTCGCCGCCGCGATGATCAAGGACCAGAACGCCGCCGCCAAGCGCGGCGAGGTCGGCGCGCTCGACGGCGACCCGTTCATCGACGCGCAGGATTGGGACATCAAGGACTTGGATATCGCCGTCGCCGAGACGGCGCCCGGCAAAGCGCGCGCCACCGTCAAATTCAAGAATTTCGATACGGCGAAGACGGTCGTGCTCGACCTCGTCAAGCTGAAGACCGAATGGCGGATCGGCGAGATCGCCTGGCAGCGCGACGGCAAGGGCGAAACCTTGAGCGCTCTGTTCCGCTAGGCCGGGATTAGCCGACGACCTTGAGCTTGGGGCGCGGCGGCGCCTGACGCCCGACCAGTTCGGCATAGTCCGCGATCGGTTTCGGCCGGCCGATGTAATAGCCCTGCATTTCGTCGCAGTTTTCGGCGGCGAGGAACTTGAGCTGCTCTTCGGTCTCCACACCCTCCGCCACCACCGGCATGTCGAGCCCGCGGCCGAGCGCGATCACCGCGCGCACGATGGTGGCCGACTGCTGGCTGTGGCCGAGATTGGTGATGAACGACTTGTCGATCTTGATCTTGTCGAACGGGAACGACTGCAGATAGGACAGCGAGGAATAGCCGGTGCCGAAATCGTCCATGGCGATGAGCACGCCGAGCGCCTTGAGCCGGCGCAGGATGGAGACGGCGCGGTTGAAGTCGCCGATCAGCACACCTTCGGTGATCTCCAGCTCCAGCCGTCCCGGCGGCAGGCCGGTCTCCAGCAGCACCTCGTGCACCAGCGTCGGCAGGTCGCCGTAGCGGAACTGCACCGGCGACAGGTTGACGGCGATATGCAGCGGGCACGGCCAGGACGCCGCCTCGCGGCAGGCGGTGCGCAGGATCCATTCGCCGAGCTCAAAGATCAGCCCGCTCTCCTCGGCGAGCGGAATGAAGGTGGCGGGCGAGACCAGGCCATGCCGCGGGTGATGCCAGCGCACCAAGGCCTCGAAGCCGATGACCTCGCCGCCGATCAGCGCCTGCGGCTGGTAGTGCAGCGCGATTTCATCGCGCTGGGTGGCGGTGCGCAGATCCTGCTGCAGCGCGCGCTTGTCGCGCAATTGCTTGTCCATCGCCATTTCGAAGAAGCGGATCGAGCCGCGCGCCTCGGATTTGGCGCGGTACAGCGCGGCGTCGGCGTTGGCGACCAGCGTCGCCACGTCGGCGCCGTCCTGCGGGAACACGGCGATGCCGACGGTCAGCCGCACGCGCAGCGGAAAGCCCTCGATGTCGATATCGGTGTCGAGCGCCGCCGTGAGCTTTTCCGCCAGCGCCTCGGCGGTCGCCGGCTGCGGCCCGGTCGGCGTGATGACGTGGAATTCATCGCCGCCAACGCGGGCGAGGAACGCGCCCTGGGAAACCTGCTGCATGAGGCCGGCGACCTCGCGCAGCAGCGCGTCGCCCACGGCGTGGCCGAACACGTCGTTGACCGACTTGAAGTGGTCGAAGTCGATGCTGAGCAGGGCGAAGCTGTCGCCCGCAGCCTTCGCCATGTCGAGCGTGGCGGCGATGCATTGGCTGAATGCGGCGCGGTTCGGCAGATCGGTGAGCGGATCGTGATGCGCCATGTGGGCGATCTGCTGCTCGTGCCGCTTGCGGTCGGTGAGATCGCGGATCACGCTGATGAGATAGAGCGGCTTGCCGTCGGCGTCCGCCACTGGCAGGCGGGTGGTCTTGACGATGCGCGTGCCGTTGCCCGGCGTCTCCACGGCGTGCTCGTCGCGGAAAATGATCGTCCCCGCCGCGATCAGTTTGCGGTCCTGTTCCTCGATCTGCTCGGCGGTCGCCTGCGGCATGACCTCGACCGCCCGCTTGCCGAGCATCGTGTTGCGATCAACGCCAAGGTATTGCTCGGCCGCGCGGTTGATCAGCAAGTAGCGCAGGTCGTGCGCGCCCTTCACGATGATCGGCGACGGCACGTTCTCGATGATGGTGTCGAGAAACGCGCGCGTCTGTTCCAGCTCGCGCCCAGCCTGGCGGCGTTCGCTGATGTCCTCGTGCGTCGCCACCCAGCCGCCGCCTTTGATCGGCTGATTGACCACGTCGATGACGCGGCCGTCGGCAAGCTCGATGGTCATGACGTAGGTCTTGCCGTGCTTGAGCGCGGCGCGCAGCTCGGCGTCGTAGCGCTCGGGATTCAGCGGGAACGTGCCGGCGGCGATGCGCGCGTCGAGCAGGTCGCGGATGGTGCAGCCGCGCCAGATGCGCTTGCGGTCGATGTTGTACATCGCCCGGTAGCGCTCGTTCCAGACCAAGAGCCGGTTCTGCGCATCGAACATGCACAGGCCCTGGTTCATGTTGCGGAGCGCGGCGTCGAGCAGGAAATTCTGCTTGCCGAGCCGGCGCCGGATGCGCGAGCCGGAGATCGCGCCGACCACGCACACGCCGAACAGCGAGCCGGCCATAGCCGCCAAGACGACGGTCAGCGAGGTCAGCGACATCGCGCGTGTCGACAGCACTTCCATCGCCAGCAGCGTGAAGGCAAAGCCGAACAGGCCGGCGAAGGCGACGGTTCGCCAGGAGCGGTACTTCGGGCGGTAACTGCGTGCTCTCGCCATCCAGTCCATCGCGCGGGCGCGCCTGCGGCCAAAAACAACTCCGGATTTTCAAGAGCTTAGGGGGACTGCCTTTGCGGCCGCGTTAATTTCAGGAGGTCACAATCATTAATCGGCGATTAGCCATACGCAGATGTGAAAAAGGACGATAAATAAAATGTCAAAAACCGGCGTGCCGCCGCCGTTTAGAAGCGAACGTGCTGCAGCTTTTCCGGATTGCGGATCAGGTAGATCGCGACGATGCGGCCGCCGCGGGGTTCGATGGCCATCGTGTCGATGGAACCATCACTCTCGCGCAGCACGAAGCCCGGCAGCCCATTGACCGTGGCGGGCCGCGCCGCGATGGCGGCAAGCGTCGGATTCTTGCGGGCAACGCCGGCAAAGAAACGCTGAATCCGGTCGGCGCCGCGGATCGGGTTGAGGGCCGCGGCGCGTTTGCCGCCGCCGTCCGAATACAGCACGGCGTCATTGGCCAGAATGCGGGCAAAGGCCTGCGTATCGCCCGAAGTCACGGCCGCCTGAAAGGCCGCGGCAAGCCGATGACCGTCTTCGCGCGACGCCGGAAAGCGCGGCCGGCCGGCCTCGATATGCGCGCGGGCGCGGGCCGCCAGCTGACGGCAGGCCGCCTCGCCGTGACCGAGCGCGCGCGCCACTTCGGCGAAGTCGAGGCCGAAGACGTCGTGCAACAGGAAGCTCGCCCGCTCCAGCGGCGACAGCCGTTCGAGCACCAGCATCAGCGCCACGGAAATATCGTGCGCCACCTCGCCAGCTGTTTCACCGTCGAAGACTTCGTCTACCACCGGCTCGGGCAGCCACTGGCCGACGTAAAGCTCGCGCCGCATCTGCGCCGACTTCATGCGGTCGAGACAGAGCCGCGTCACCACGGTGCCGAGATAGCGGCGCGGCTCCTCGATCGCCGCGCGGTCGGCGGCGTGCCAGCGCAGGTAGGCGTCCTGCACGATATCCTCGGCCTCGGCGCGCGAGCCGAGCATGCGGTAGGCAAGCCCGGTCAGCGCGCGACGATGCGTCTCGAAAGCCGCGACGTCCTGGTCGAGCGTAGCGCTCATGCGGCCGAAGCCCTCGCCATTGGCTGCGTCACGTCGCGCAACACCGGCACCTTCTCGCCGCCGATCGAAAGCCGCGTGCAGGCGTGGCCATGACCGAGCGCGTATTTCAGCGTGGGATATGACCGCGCCGCAATCATGGCGAAAGACAGCGCGATCAGCCCGCGCTTGCCGAATTGCCGCACCACCTCTTCGCGTAAGTCGTCGGCCTCGGGGGCGTGCTGCAACGCCGCCTCGGTAAAGCGCACCGCCAGCGCCACCTCATAGGGCATGGCGTTGACGTCGCGCGTGACGACGGCGCGCAGCAGCGCGGGATCGACGCCCTCGCGTTCGGCCATTTCGATGCCGAGCTGCGTGCAGGGCCCGCAGTCCTCGGCCATGACGGCGACGATGCCGGCGGCAAAGTGGACGGCGGGCGGCACGCCTTTACGGTGGCCGCCGAGCGCCTGCACCTTGCCGAATGCCAGCACCGCGCGCGGATCGACGTCGATCATCTCGTGGATATAGCCGGCGTCATAGTTCCACGTGCGTTCGAAAGCGGCGATCTGCCGATGCAGAAACCATCGTAACATGGGTCTTCTCCTGTCTGTTTCTGCGCCTAAGACGAGACAGGTCGATAATCTGTGACATGGGGGTTGGCCCGGTCATTTGCAAAGCCGGGAACCCGAAGCCGGATCGCGGCGGCTATACCGGCGGCTTCAAGAAGGCAAAATCGCAGCCCTGGTCGGCGCCGAGGATTTCCTGGGCGTAGAGCTTGGCGTAACCGCGTTGCGGTTCCTCGCGCGCGGGCTTGGCCGCGGCGGCGCGTTTTTTGAGTTCCGCCTCGTCGACCAGGAGGTCGATGCTGCGGTTCTTCACCGACAGCTTGATGCGGTCGCCGTTCCTGACCAGGCCGAGTGGGCCGCCGGAGGCGGCGTCAGGCGTAACGTGCAGCACGATGGTGCCGAAGGCGGTGCCGCTCATGCGCGCGTCGGACACGCGCACCATGTCCTTGACACCCTTGGTCGCGAGCTTCTTGGGGATCGGCAGATAGCCGGCCTCGGGCATGGCGGACGCCGAATGCGGGCCGGCGTTCTGCAGCACGAGAATGTCTTTCTCGGTGACGTCGAGATTGGGATCGTCGACGCGGGCGGCCATGTCTTCCAACGAGGAGAACACCACCGCCCTGCCCTCGAGCTCGAACAGATTCGAGTCGGCGGCCGAGCGCTTGAGGATGGCGCCCTGCGGCGCCAGGTTGCCGAACAGCGCCACCAGCCCGCCTTGCGGCTCGAGCGGCTTGCCGCGTTCGGCGAGGATCGTGCGGTCGACGAAGGCGCCGGCGTCGTGCGCGAGCCGCTCGCCCAAAGTCTCGCCGGTCACCGTCATGGCATCGAGATGGAGGAGGTCCTTAAGTTCGCGCAGCAGCGCGCCGATGCCGCCGGCGGCGAAGAAATCTTCCATATAGCCGTTGCCGACCGGTTTCAGGTTCACCAGCACCGGCGTGGTGTCGGACAATTCGTTGAGCCGCTTGAGCGACACCGGAACGCCGGCGCGGCCGGCGATCGCGGTCATGTGGATGATGGCGTTGGTCGAACCGCCGATGGCGAGCAGCACGCGCAGCGCGTTCTCCACCGATTTGGCGTTGACGATCTTGTCCGGCGTGAGCTGCGAGCCGATCAGCTTCACCGCCGCGGCGCCGGTTGCTTCCGCCGCGCGCAAGCGGTCGGCGTGCACGGCGGGGATCGCCGCGGTGCCGGGCAGGCAGAGGCCGAGCGCCTCGGTGAGGCAGGCCATGGTCGAGGCAGTGCCCATCACCGCGCAGGTGCCGGCGGTAGTGGCGAGGCGGCCCTCGACGTCGGCGATTTCCGCATCATTGACCTTGCCGGCGCGGTATTGCGCCCAGAAGCGGCGGCAATCGGTGCAGGCGCCGAGCCGCTCGCCGCGATAGCGGCCGGTCATCATCGGCCCGGCGATCAGCGAGATCGCCGGCTGACCGGCCGACACCGCGCCCATCAGTTGCGCCGGCACCGTCTTGTCGCAGCCGCCCATCAAGACCACGGCGTCCATCGGCTGCGCCCGCACCATCTCCTCGGTGTCCATCGACATCAGGTTGCGGAACTTGAGGCTGGTCGGATTGAGGAACACCTCGCCGAGCGAAATGGTGGGGAAATCGATCGGCAGCGCGCCGGCGGCGAGCACGCCGCGTTTGACTGCCTCGAGCATGTCCGGGAAATGCCGGTGGCAGTTGTTGAAGCCGGACGGCGTGTAGGCGATGCCGACCACCGGCTTTTCCAGCATGGCGGTGGAATAGCCCATCGAGCGGGCGAAGGAGCGCCGCAGATAGAGAGAGAAATCGCGGTCGCCGTAATTGGTCAGGCCGTTGGCGATGCCGGTGGGTTTCTTGCTCATGCCGCACTCTTTTGCAGCCGCGTGAGGCCGGATGCAAGCCGTCGCGATAGCGGATGGCTGGCGAGGAGCGCCGCCAGCTCGGGAAAGCGCTGCCGCAGCCAGTCGATGCCAACCTCATGCAGGAACGTCATCACCACCAGCATGGTGAGGATCCAGCTTAGGTAGTGATAGCGGCCGACGTCCGCGACGTAGAAGAAGGCGACCGTGTGCTGCGCCAGCCCGGCGGCGCCGATCAGCCGCAAGTAAGGGTCGAAGCGGCGGCCGTGCACGACGACATAGATTAGAATGGTGACGCCGGCGGCGTTGAGCGGGATGGTCCAATAGGACTCGGCCGGCCCGCTCAGCCAGTTCGCGAGTTGCACCACAACACGGCCGGCGCCGCTGAAATCGAGATGGAGCATGTCGCGCGCCGCCGCCACATAGGCCGATGGCGGCATTACCAGAAGGTTGGCGTCTTGCGCGTTGGAGCTGAACAGCACGAAGACGTGGCCATAGACCCAGTTGTGCAGCGCCATCGAGAACACCAGCAGGAAGCCGACGCATAGCGCGGCGAGCCTGGTCCATTGCCGGCGATAGAGCGCGGCGAGGCCTACGCCCGCCATCAGCACGGCGGCGGCGGGCGCCACCACCGGTTTCATGAAGATGGCGAGAGCGAGCAAGAGTGCGCCGAAGAACTTCGACCGAGCTTTGTCGTCGATCAGTGGAAGAAGTGCGCAGAAGAAAAAGATGTACGCCGCCGGATCGGCAAAGCCCTTTGCCGCCAATTTGGCGTATTGGATGAAGGTCGTGCCGAACAAAGCGCCGATCGGCACCGCGACATACAATAAAACGAGCGCAAGCGCCCACCGCTCGGTGAGAAATCGGTGGAACAACGCCAGCATCGCGAACGGAAAAAGCAGAATCAGCGAGAGATAGCCCAAATAGGTTTCGCCGAAGAGGACGTGCTCGAGGGCGCGGGCATAGCGCAGACCGGGGCCGCCGTACCAGAACACGCTCTCGCCGCCGCGCAAGGCTTCGTACCAGTTGCCGCTCAGAGCATGCTGGAGAATCTCCCGGCCGACGCTGTCGTAGAACAGCCCGTCGTCGCCGCTGTCGAACGGCCTAACGCCGCCGAGGAAACTGGCGTCGTCGATCGCAATCATCAGAACCGCGAGCGCAATCAAAATCGTCGGCAGACGAAGACCCCGTGCTCTGACGCTGACAAGCAGCCAAAGCAGCGCGAATACGGCCATTCCGGCGAGAGTATCGACGGCAATTTCTCTGAACTGCACGGGCCACGGCGGCTTCACGTCCATCGCCAAGGTGGCGGGCGCAATCGCAATACCGAAGACGCGGCGCCCCGCATCGGATGATTCGATCGTGCGGCAGCCACCGCCGGGCCAACCGGTGAAATGCTCCGCGGCGCCTTCCCACATGATCTCGCCGCGCCAGCACAATTGCCCGCCGACAAGAGCCGCCGGCAGGCTCACCATCTCGAACCACGGCATCGCGAGATGCCAGCGCTTGAACCCCATCCAGAAACGGCGGTCGCGGTCGGCACGGTGCGCGTCGGGCGCGGCGCTGAACCAGTTGTAGTTGAGCTCGTTGATGAATCCGAGCCGCAGCCAGACCGGGTCGGAAAAATCGAGCGCCGTCACCGCCCGCGAGGCATCGCTGTTGTGCCAGATGCTGTCGGCGGAAAACGCGTACAGGCGATCCGGGCGGCCTTGGTCCTGCCAGCAGCCAGTCGAGCCGGGCTTGCAGCGCACCGCCGGCGGATAGATCGTGTCGAACTCCTGCGCCATCTGCTTGTAGACGTCGGCCGGCAATCTTTGTTGCAGCACAGTTGCGTCGGGCAGGAACACATTGTGCCCCTCCTCGAGGCGAGGCGGCGCCAGGAGAAACTGGCCGACAATGGCGACAACGACCACCGCGATCGCGCCTAGCCAGCCGCCGGCGCGTGCGCTGACCGCGCCGCTGAAGATGACCACCGCGGCCGCCAGCAGCAGCACGTAGCTGCCGAGCGAATTGACCGGAAGGCCGACCACGGCCAGCGCAAGCAACAGCGCCGCCAGCTTGCGCCATCCGCCCGCGGCGGTCGCTGCGTCTTCGCTCGCTGCTGTCATCAGGCCCGCAGTGCCCCTACGGTGAAAACGCTTGCCTAGCACGACCGGCGCAAGCCTCGTCCGCCGCACCTACCCCGTTACCAGGAAGCCACACCCGGCCAATCTCTTCCACAGATAAACCGTGGGCGGTATCGCGTGGTAGAATTTATTGACTTCGGTCAATGCGACACATTGGAATTCCAACAATCTCGCCTCGACAACGGGCCTGGAATTCTTCTAAAAATAGTCCCACCTGGGGCGGGGAAAGTAGAAAATCGCATGGATTACGCCGTCTTTTTTGCGTCCGCTCTGGCCAAATTGCGAGACGAACGCCGTTACCGGGTTTTTGCTGATCTCGAGCGCATCGCGGGCCGATTCCCGCACGCCTATTGGCATGCGCCGGACGGCAAGCGCGACGTCGTGATCTGGTGCTCCAACGATTATCTCGGCATGGCCCAGCACCCGAAGGTGGTTGGCGCCATGGCGGAGACCGCGGCCCGCATGGGCACCGGCGCCGGCGGCACACGCAATATCGCCGGCACCAACCACCCGCTGATCGAGCTGGAGCGCGAGCTCGCCGATCTGCATGGCAAGCCGGCGGCGCTGGTGTTCACCTCGGGCTACGTTTCCAATCAGACTGGCATCCCGACCATCGCCAAGCTGCTGCCCAATTGTCTTATCCTGTCCGACGCGCTCAACCACAATTCGATGATCGAGGGCGTACGCCAATCCGGCTGCGAGAAGCGGGTCTGGCGGCATAACGATCTCGGCCATCTGGAAGAGCTGCTCAAGGCGGCCGACCGGGCGCGGCCCAAGATCATCATCTTCGAGAGCCTCTATTCGATGGACGGCGACGTCGCGCCGGTCCAAGGCATCTGCGATCTGGCCAAGCGCTACGGCGCCATGACCTATGTCGATGAAGTGCACGCGGTCGGCATGTACGGCGCGCGCGGCGGCGGCATCGGCGACCGCGACAACGCCATGCACCGGCTCGACGTGATCGAAGGCACGCTGGCGAAAGCGTTCGGCTGCCTCGGCGGCTATATCGCGGCGAGCGAAGAGATCGTCGACGCAGTGCGCTCTTATGCGCCGGGTTTCATCTTCACCACCGCGTTGCCGCCCGCGATCTGCGCAGCGGCCACCACGGCGATCCGGCACCTCAAAACCTCGCAATGGGAACGCGAGCGGCATCAGGACCGCGCCGCGCGCGTCAAGGCGGTGCTCAACGCCGCCGGCCTGCCGGTGATGCCGTCGACCACGCATATCGTGCCGGTGTTCATCGGCGACGCCGAGAAATGCAAGGCGGCGAGCGACCTCCTGCTCTCCGAGTTCGGCATCTACATCCAGCCGATCAACTATCCGACCGTGCCGCGCGGCGAGGAACGGCTGCGCATCACGCCGTCGCCCTATCACGACGACGCGCTGATCGACGCGCTCGCCGAAGCGCTGGTCGACGTGTGGGATCGCCTCAAGCTGCCGACCCGCAATCGGGCGATTGCGGCGGAATAAATAAATCTATTCCTCGAATGGCGGCTTGAGCGCGTCGCTCATGTTGAGCTTGCGCCCGGCGCGGCGCGCCATCAGCGGCATCGCCAGCGAGACGAAGAAGATGCGCGTCAAGTGATGCGCGCCGACATAGACCGGGTCGAGGTTGAGCGCGAGCGCGAGCAGCATCATGGCGTCGACCGCGCCGGGCGCATAGGCGATCATCACCTCGGCGACCGGCAGCGATAAAATTCCGACCAGCCCGACGGCGAACACGGCGGTGACCGCGACGGCGACGGCAAATGAGCCGAAGGCGGCGCCCAAAAAATGCGCCAGCAGACGCAGCGACGTGCCGGCAAAGCGCGAACCGGTGACCGCACCGAACGCCATCATTACGGTGTTGGTCACCCACCACGGCATCAGCACATGAATCGTGCCGCTGCCGTGCAGCGCGGCCGACGCGAGCATCGAGCCGAACAGCAGACCGCCGGGAAAGCGGATGCGGTGGGCGATGAGCGCGACAAAAGTCGAGGCCGCGATCAGCAGCAGGAGTTCGCCAAGCTGCGCCGGATCGAACACGCCGCCAATGCTGCGCGCGCCGTGGTGCACCAACCCGAGCAGCGACAAGCCGGCCGGCAGACCGACGGCGATGATCGCAACACGGGTGGTCTGCACGATGGCGATGGCGCGGATGTCGGCGTCGAGCTCGATGGCAAGCCCCATCACCTGCGACAGCCCGCCGGGCGCCGCCGCAAGGTACGCGGTCATCTTGTCCCAGCCGTGCACCGCGCGCAGGTAGGAGGCGCCGCTGATGCTGATGCAGATCATGGCGCCGAGCAGCACCGCGATGCTCAGCGGATAGGTCGCCATGCCGTTGAGCGTCGCCGGCGTCACCACGGCGCCGAGCGAGATGCCGATCAGCACCAGCAGGATGCGCATCGGCAATAGTGGGATCACCATCGGCCGGCCGGCCAAAGAGGCGATGGCGACCATCAGGATCGAGCCGGACAAAAATCCGGCCGGCATGCCCAAAAGGCCAAGCGTCAGCCCGCCGATGGCGGCAAAGCCCAGCGTTTCCGCGAAGTTGCGGGTGACTCTGGCGAGGCTTTCGGTGGCTTGCGGCGGGGACAAAGGTTGCGGCTTTCGCGGAGCGCGATCAATGCCGCGCGGGTCCGGTTGCGTCAAATCGCGGCAGATATGCCGCGCGGTTTTAGTTCGGCGCCGATATCGCTTCCCTGAAAGGGGCAGGGATACGAGCCGCTAGGGCCGGGCTGCAACGCCTATGATCGGGCGCCCAAGCAGGCTAAAATCGCAAGAGGAAACCCGGGGTTAGCCCCGATCTGGTGCATGCATGCTGCAAGGTTGGGTCGTTATCGCGGTGGCGCTCGCCTATATCGGCTTGCTCTTCCTGGTGGCGAGCTACGGCGACCGCGGCCGCGGCCTCGGCCGCGACGGCCGCGGCCGGCTGCTGATCTATCCGCTGTCGCTGGCGATCTACTGCACCTCGTGGACCTTCTTCGGCTCAGTCGGTTCGGCCTCGCGCACCGGCTACGAGTTCCTCACCATCTATATCGGCCCGGCGCTGATGATCGGCCTGTTCTCGCCGCTCCTGGTGCGGATCGTGCGGCTGGCCAAGGCGCAGAACATCACCTCGATCGCCGACTTCATCGCCGCGCGCTACGGTAAGAGCCAGGCGGTCGCCGCCACCGTGGCTCTGATCGCCATCATCGGCACCATTCCCTACATCGCGCTACAGCTCAAAGCGGTGTCGTTCTCGCTCGAGACCATCGTCGCCCAGCTTTCGCCGACGGCGGGTCTGACGCGGCCGCTGCTCGGCGACATCTCGTTGTTCGTCGCGCTGTCGATGGCGACCTTCGCCGTGCTGTTCGGCACCCGCCACATCGACGCTACTGAGCATCAGGATGGCCTGATGCTGGCGATCGCCACCGAATCGATCATCAAGCTGTTCGCTTTCCTGGCGGTCGGCATCTTCGTCACCTTCTGGATGTTCGGCGGCCCCGGCGCGCTATTTGAGGCGGCGCGCCAAGGCACGCAGACGTCCGGCCTGTTCCTGCGGCAGCCGCCGTTCGACACGCTCCTGGCCACGACGCTGTTGTCGTTCGTGGCCATCATCCTGCTCCCGCGGCAGTTCCACGTGGCGGTGGTCGAGAACAACAACGAGAACGAGATCAAACGCGCGGCCTGGCTGTTTCCGCTTTATCTGGTGGCGATCAATCTGTTCGTGGTGCCGATCGCGGTGGCGGGACTGCTGACCTTTCCGGCCGGCAAAGTCGACAGCGACATGTTCGTGCTGGCGCTGCCGCTGCAGGCCGGCTCGAACGTGCTGACCATCGCCGCTTTCGTCGGCGGGCTGTCGGCGGCGACCGCGATGGTGATCGTCGAATCGGTGGCGCTGTCGATCATGGTGTCGAACGACATCGTCATGCCACTGGTGCTGCAACGGCGCGAGACGCTGATCTCGGGGCGCGGCAATGTCGGCTTGCTGCTGCTCACGGCGCGGCGGCTGGCGATCTTCGGCATCCTGCTGCTCGCCTACATGTACTACCGCACCGCCGGCGACGCCCAGCTCGCCTCCATCGGCCTGCTCTCGTTCGCCGCGGTCGCGCAACTGGCGCCGGCGTTTTTCGGCGGCCTGTTCTGGCTGCGCGGCACATCGAGCGGCGCCATCGCCGGCATGACCGCCGGCATCCTGGTCTGGGCCTATACGCTGCTGCTGCCGAGCTTCGCCGACATCGGCATCGTCGGCCAGCACATCCTCACCGACGGCCCCTGGCACATCGTCGCGCTGCGGCCGCAGAATTTGCTTGGCCTCGATCTGCCACCGCTGGTGCACGGCGTGCTGTGGAGCCTTGCCGTCAACCTCGCCTGCTATGTCGGCTTCTCGCTGCGCCACCTGCCCTCGTCGATCGAGCGGCTGCAGGCCAACGTCTTCGTGCCTTCGGATCTGGCGCCGATCGCGCCAAGCTTCCGGCTCTGGCGCTCGTCGGTGACGGTTGAGGAACTGACCTCGACCGTCGCCCGCTATCTCGGCGAAGGCCGCACCCGCCCGGCGTTCGAAACCTTCGCCGGCACTCACCGCATCAGCCTCGAAGCCAAGGACGAGGCCGATTTCCGCCTGGTGCGCTACGCCGAGCACATCCTTGCCTCCGCCATCGGCGCGGCCTCCTCGCGCCTGGTGCTGTCGCTGCTGTTGCGCAAGCGCACGGTCTCGACCAAGGCCGCGCTCAAGCTGCTCGACGACGCCAATGCCGCGATCCAGTACAACCGCGAAATCCTGCAGACCGCGCTCGACCACGTGCGCCAGGGCATCGCGGTGTTCGACAAGGACCTGCAATTGATCTGCTGGAACCGGCAGTTCGGCGAGATCCTCGATCTGCCGCCAAGCCTGATCCGCGTCGGCAGCGGGCTTGCCGACATCCTGCATTTCAACGGCCGGCGCAGCGACGTCGAGCCCGAGCGAATCGACGACTTCGTGCGCGCGCAGATCGAACGCTACATGTCGGGCCGCGAGCCGTTCCTCGAGCGCTTCGCCGAGCCCGGCATGGTGATCGAGGTGCGCGCCAACCACATGCCCGACGGCGGCATCGTCACCACCTACACCGACATCACGCCGAGCGTGGAAGCGGCGGAAGCGCTCGAGCGCGTCAATGAATCGCTGGAGCGCCGCGTTCAGGAGCGCACCGAGGAGTTGACGCGCCTCAACGCCGCTTTGGCGCGCGCCAAAGGCGAGGCGGACGAGGCCAATATCTCGAAGACCAAGTTCCTCGCCGCGGCGAGCCACGACATCCTGCAGCCGCTCAACGCGGCGCGGCTCTACGTCACCAGCCTGATCGAACGCCAGGGCAGCGGCGACGAGCGGCGGCTGGTCGACAATATCGACGCCTCGCTCGACGCGGTGGAGGAGATTTTCAGCGCGCTGCTCGATATGTCGCGGCTCGACACCGGCGCGATGCGCCCCGAACAGACCAGCTTCCGCATCGACGATCTGATGCGGCAGATCGAGCTCGAATTCGCCCCGCTCGCCGCCGCCAAGGGGCTCGGCCTCACCTTCGTGCGCTCGTCGCTGGTGGTGCGCTCCGACCGGCGGCTGCTGCGCCGCTTGGTGCAGAACCTCGTCTCCAACGCGGTGAAATACACGCCGGCTGGCGGCGTGCTGGTCGGCTGCCGGCGGCGCGGCGACCAATTGCGCATCGACGTCTGCGACACCGGCGTCGGTATTCCGGAATCGCAGCAGCGCGACATATTCGTCGAATTCCACCGCCTCGATCAGGGCGCGCGGATCGCGCGCGGGCTGGGCTTGGGGCTCTCGATCGTGGAGCGCATCGCGCGCGTGCTCGGCTGCGAGGTCGAGGTTCATTCGGCGGTCGGCCAAGGCTCGCGCTTCGCCATCATGGTGCCGCTGTCGAAGGCGGTCGCGGTCGAACTGCCGGCGCGCGACGACATCCGCGTCGATCCGAGCCAGTTGGTCGGTACCACCGTCCTGTGCATCGACAACGAGCCGGCGGTGCTCGACGGCATGGAGACGATGCTGCGCGGTTGGGGCTGCGAGGTGATCAAGGCGGCCGATCTCGACGGCGCACTGGCGGCGGCCGAGGAAAGCGCGCACGCGCCGGGCGGGCTCCTGGTCGACTACCATCTCGACCACGGCAACGGCATCGAGGCGATCGACGCGCTGCGCGCCCGTTACGGCGACCTGCCGGCGATCCTGATTACCGCCGACCGCTCGCCGGCGGTGCGCGAAGCGGCGCGCGCGCAAGGCATTCAATTGTTGAACAAGCCGATCAAGCCGGCGGCGCTGCGGGCACTCTTGGCGCAATGGCGCGTGATGCGGGTGGCTGCGGCGGAGTAAACGACAGCTGTCGTCCCGGCCGAGCGAAGCGAGGGCCAGGACCCATAATCCGTGCCCTATCGATGAGCTGCGGTGTATCGGTCCCCGTCTCCGCGGGGACGACAGAAAATCAGCCTTCCGCCGGCGCGCCTTGCGACCACTGGCCGGCTTCGATCTTGGCCGCCGCGATCACCGCCTGCGTGCGGCTTTCGACGCCGAGCTTCTGCAGAATCGCCGAGACATGCGCTTTCACCGTCGCCTCGGAGACGCCGAGCTGGATAGGCGATCTGCTTGTTGAGCAGTCCCTCCGACAGCATCATCAGCACGCGCACCTGCTGCGGCGTCAGCGTCGCCATGCGCGCCATCAGCGCGGCGGTTTCGGCGTCGGAGCCGGCGGTGAGATCGACGTCGGGCGGCGTCCATACGCCGCCACCGAGCATGCCGGAGATCGCGCCGCGCATCGCCTCGACGCCGAGCGTCTTGGGGATGAAGCCGGAAGCGCCGAATTCCATGCAGCGGCGGATCGCCGCCGGGTCGTCGTTCGCCGACACCACGATGACCGGCACGCCGGGATATTGCGCGCGCAGATACATCAGGCCGGAAAAGCCGCGCACACCCGGCATGGTTAGATCGAGCAGCACGAGGTCGACGTCGCCGCCGTGCTCGAGCAGTTCGGCCACCTCGTTGAAGGTCCCTGCCTCGGCGATGTCCGCGAGTTCGAACAGGCCGGTGACCGCCTCGCGCAGCGCCCCGCGGAACAGCGGGTGGTCGTCGGCTATCACTAATCGATAGTGCGGATTCTCATTCAACCGTAAAGCCTCGCGAACGCCCCGACATACCTCTCCGGGCCTGCTATCATGCGCCCCCGCACCGATCTGCATCAATAGGCTTGAATATGCTTGGCCGCGCTATTTCCGGCTGCCGATGAACTGCAACACCACCTCGCGACTGTGCGGGCGGCGGCGATGCTCGACCAGATAGAGGCCCTGCCAGGCGCCGAGCGCCGGCCTGCCGTCGGCGACCGGCACGTGCAATGAGACGCCGGTGAGCATGGCTTTGACATGCGCCGGCATGTCGTCCGGGCCCTCGGTGTCGTGGATCCATGGCGCGTCCTGCGGCGCGAGGCGGTCGAGCGCCGATACAAGGTCGGTCTGCACGTCGGGATCGGCGTTTTCCTGGATGGTGAGCGAGGCCGAGGTGTGACGCAGGAAAATTAGCAGCGTGCCGTCGCCCGCGCCGGCCTGCGCGAGAAAGGTCGCGGCGCGATCGGTGATGTCGATCAAACCGGGACCGGGCGTGTCCAGCCGCAGCGTCGCGGTGGCGATCGTTTGCGGCGCGGATTCGGTGATGGCGGACAGTTTGCCGTGCATGACGCACTGTTGGCGCGAAGAAGGCTAGCTCTTGCGCTTCATGTCCTTCTGCAAGTTGACGATCATTTCGACCAAGCGGCGCCAGGCGTTCTCGAATGCGAGGCGGGCGCGTTCGAGGTCCTCGCGCAGTTTCGCGCTGTCCTGGTTGGCGCGGTCCTGATCTTTGTCGGCCATCGGCGGCGGCGAGCCCGGCGGCGGCGTCAACTCGGCCGGCGGACGCCGCGGCGGCGGCTCATGCAACAGCGCGACCTGCGCCTTCAGCCCGGCGATCTCGTCCTTGAGGCGCGAGATCTCCTTCTCCAGTGCGGCCCGGTCTTCCGGCACCGCCTGGCAGGCCCAGCCGACCGCATGCGGACTGCAATAGGCGATCTGTCCGGTCTGATTGTCGAGTCTCAGAAAACCGTCGTCGACGCGATTGAAGGAAAAGCGGCTCGCCCGGGTCGCGCCGTTGTCGACGGCGGCCGGCGCTTTCACCGCGCGGGGCGTGTCGTCCGCTTTCGGCGGCGCGGGTTGCGCGGCCGGCGGCGGCTGTTGCTGCTCCTGGCCACTTTGCGCCGCCAGCGCCGGCAAGGTCGCGCAGGTCAGCAACGCGGCGATGGCAAGCGTCGGTTTGCGCATGGCGGCGTCCTCCTTCTCCGGCGGCGGGACGTACAAGCCTACCACCGGCGCACGGTTGCCTGCACCGGCGCGCCGCGCGCGCTCACGGTTGTCATATCGCAGTGCACGCGGGCTCGCGCAACGCGGCGGAAAATTTTTAGTTTCACATCCGATTTCAAAGACTTACGCGGCAAGACCGGTTTCTTGACTCAAGGAAACCCGGTCAGTATGGTCCGCGCGGCTTTTAGGGCGGCGGGGTAGGAGCGAAGCCTTTCACGTCTACGCGGGTCGAAAGCATGGCTGACGGCACGCGCGGCAAAGGCGATCGCAAGGAACCGCCGGACGACGAGGCCGCTCTCTCCGCGAGGCTCCAGCGTCTCGGCGAACGGCTCGACAGTGCGAGCCGGCCATCCGAAAACGTGAACGGTCCTCGTCAGAACGTCGACGTCTCGGCGTTCGCCCGCGGTTTCCGGCTGTCGACCGAGCTGGTGGCGGGTGTGCTCGTCGGCGCATTGATGGGCTGGCTGCTCGACCGCTGGCTGGGCATCTCGCCGTGGGGGCTGATTGTGTTTCTGTTGCTCGGCTTCGCCGCCGGGGTACTGAATGTGATGCGCGCGGCCGGCGTCGTGCGTGAAAGACACCTGGACGATTAGCAACAACGACGAACGATCATGGCCGTCGACCCCATCGAGCAGTTCCAAATTCACAACCTGTTTCCGATCGCCAAGATCGGACACACCGAGATCGCGTTCACAAATTCCGCCGCCTTTATGCTGGCCGCGGTGGTCGGCATCACCGCCTTTCTGGTGATCGGCACCGCCAAGCGCGGCCTGGTTCCCTCGCGCCTGCAATCGGCCGCCGAGCTGTCCTACGAATTCGTCGCCACCACGGTGCGCTCGACCGCCGGCTCCGAGGGCATGCGATTCTTCCCCTTCGTGTTCACGCTGTTCATGTTCATCCTGACGGTGAACATGATCGGCCTCATTCCCTACACTTTCACCGTCACCAGCCACATCATCGTCACCGCGGCGCTGGCGATCACCGTGTTCCTCACGGTGTTCATTTACGGGCTGATCCGCCACGGCCTGCACTTCTTCAACCTGTTCGTGCCCAAGGGCGTGCCGATCTACATCCTGCCGCTGATCGTCTTCATCGAAGTGCTGTCCTTCGTGTCGCGGCCGATCTCGCACAGCGTGCGTCTGTTCGCCAACATGCTGGCCGGCCATATCACGTTACAGGTGTTCGCCGGCTTCATCATCCTGATGGGCGGCGCCATGGGCGCGCTCGGCTGGGTGGGCGGCGTGCTGCCGTTCGGCATGATCGTCATCCTGTTTGCGCTCGAAACGCTGGTCGCATTCCTGCAGGCCTACGTGTTCGCCATCCTCACCTGCATCTATCTCAACGATGCGATTCACCCGGGCCATTGAGCGCCCGACCGGAAAAGTAGAACCAGAAGGAGTTGGTTATGGATCCAGTGGCAGCGAAATACATCGGTGCGGGCATCGCCGCGATCGGCATGGGCGGCGCCGGCGTCGGCGTCGGCATCATCTTCGGCAACTACCTGGCGGCGGCGATCCGCAATCCGTCGGCGGCGCAGGGCCAGTTCGGCAACCTGATCTTCGGCTTCGCCATCACCGAAGCGCTCGGCATCTTCTCGTTGCTGATCGCGCTGCTGCTGCTGTTCGCGCTCTAAGGCGGCTGCGGAGCTGACATGGCCGCGCCGGCCCATACCGCAGCGACCGAGGCTACGCCGAAGGGCGAGCATGAGGGCGGCTTTCCGCCGTTCAATCCGCAGACCTTCGCCTCGCAGCTCGTCTGGCTGGTCATCGCCTTCGTCCTGCTCTACGCGCTGATGGCGAAATGGGCGCTGCCGCGTGTCACCGCGATCATCGAAAACCGCCAGAAGCGCGTCGCCGACGACCTCGCCGAGGCGGCGCGGCTCAAGCAGCAGTCCGACGAGGCGGTGGCGGCCTACGAGAAGGCGCTGGCCGATGCGCGCGGCCGCGCCCAGGCGATCGCCAACGAGACCCGCGAGAAGCAGGCTGCGGCGGCGGAAGCGACGCGCAAGGCGGTCGAAGCCGAGCTCAACGTCAAGCTGGCGGACGCGGAAAAATCCATAGCCGCCACCAAGCAGGCGGCCATGGCCAATGTCCGTTCTATTGCCGAGGGTGCCGCGCGCGCCATCGTCGAGCGGTTGATCGGCTCGGCGCCGAGCGATCAGGCCGTCGCCGCGGCGGTTGCCGACGCCTTGAAGCGTTGAGGACGCCAGAGATGCTCTACGAAACGGAAACTTGGGTAGCGCTGGCCTTCGTGCTGTTCGTCGCCGGGCTGGGCTATATCGGCGTCCACCGCATGCTCGCCAAGTCGCTCGACGAGCGCGCCGCCCGCATCAAGGCAGAGCTCGACGAGGCACGCAAATTGCGCGACGACGCCGCGCAGCTGCTCGCCGATTATCAGCACAAGCGGCAGGACGCCGAACACGAGGCGCAGGACATCCTCGCCGGCGCCAAGGCCGAGGCCGAACGGCTTGCCGTCGAAGCCAAGGCCAAGGTCGAGGAATTCGTCGCCCGGCGCACCAAGATGGCCGAGGTCAAGATCGCCCAGGCCGAGGCGCAGGCCGCTGCCGACGTGCGCGCCGCGGCGGCGGACGCCGCGGTCGCCGCTGCCGAACGCATCCTCGCGCAGCAGGCCAAAGGCCCGCTCGCCGGCGAATTGATCGCCAAGGGCATCGAGGATATCCGCAAGAAATTGAATTAGGGCGGCCCTTCTCCCCCTCTACCTTTGGGAGAGGTCCCGTACTCACCCCTGCGGCTTGTCCATCGGTTTCTTCTTGGCGATCGGTTTGCGCTTGACCGGCGGTTTCTTCGCCGGCTTGTCGCCGAGCGGATCGAAGCCGACATAGATGACGTAGCGGTCGATCAGCCCGAGTGGCTGCGGCAGCGGGAACGTGATGTCCGGCTCGATATGCGTGAAGGTGACGCGGTCGACCGCACTGTTCACGGTGACGACTTCCTTGCCGAATTTGGTCGCCACCGTCTTCGGGCTGACGCCTTCCTGCACCACGGCGACGCGCATCGGCACGTCGACGGTGCCGGCCCCGCCGGCAGGCCCGGTGATGATGCGGCCTTCGATGCCGACCTTGATGGTCATCATGCCGGAATTGATGTGGCATTCGCGCGCGGTGCGGATGATGGAGCCCTGGTAACGTACGTCGAGCGCATTGGGCGCGGCCTCGCCCGGCTTGCTGCCGACCATCAGGGTGGCGGCGCCGATGCGCACCTGCACTTCGGGGCAATCGATATCATCGGCGGTGATCGCGGCGGCGGCGCTGTCGGGCGCAGGCTCGCGGGTGGCCTTCGACGAGGAGGAGAACAAATCGAGCGGCGACGACTTGAGCAGGTCGCTGGTGCTGCCGCAGCCGGCGAGCGCGAGCGCCAAGGCCATCAGCGCGCCTGCGCGCGCACCGCGTTGCACGCTCAGTTGGGTTCGTCCGCTACGCATGACCCCAGCTCACTTGTCGTAGGCGCCCCCGCCCGGCGGCGCCTTTATAGCAAGTGAAGAGTGGCAACCCAAAGGCAACAAATCTTGCTTGCGCATGATCTGTTCCGAAAACCGCTGCCGACTTTTCGGGATCATGCGCTAATCGCCATCGTCCTTGAGCCGCGCGTAGAGCAGGTGGTCCTGCCAGACGCCGTTGATGCACAAATAGCTGCGCGCATAGCCCTCGCGCTGGAAGCTGGTCTTTTCCAAGAGACGCACCGACGCGGCATTGCCGGGGATACAGGCCGCCTCCAGCCGATGTAGCCGAAGCGTGCCAAAACTGAACGGGATAAGCCCGCGCATCGCCGCGGTCATGTAACCCTTGCGCGCGAAGGGCGCGCCGACCCAATAGCCGATGGAGCCGGCCTGCGCCACGCCGCGCCGGATATTGGCGAGCGTCAAGCCGCCCACCAACGCGTCGTCGTCGCTGCGGAAGATGAGGAAGGCATAGGCGAGATCGTTGCGCAGATCCTCGGCGTAACGCTTGAGGCGGCGGCGGAAGGCGCCGCGGGTGAGATCGTCGGACGGCCAGGTCGGCTCCCAGGGCACCAGGAAGGCGCGGCTCGCCTCGCGCAAGGCCGCCCATTCGGCGAAATCGCCGCTCTGCGGCACGCGCAAAGTCACCCCGGGCCCGGCAATGGCCGGCAGGCTGTCGCTGCTGGTGACGGTGCGGAAAAACGCCATGGATATTGAGCCGTCACTCTCCCATCAGGCGGCTTGGCCCATCAGACTTTCCGCGATCGCCGCCGTGCTTTCAAGGCGGTTGCCGGGGCCGAGCGCGGCGATCGCCGGGCGGCCGCGGCGGATCAGCGCACGGCCGGCGGCGCGCGCGCTGTCGACCGTCACCGCTTCGACGCGGGCGACGATCTCCTCCAGCGGAATCGGCCGGCCATAAGCGAGCATTTGCCGCGCAATTTGGCCGAGGCGGGCCTCGGAGCTTTCCAGCGCCATCAGCAGGCCGGCCTTCATCTGCGCCTTGGCGCGCGCGATCTCGGCGTCGTTCAGCGTCTCGGTGGCGTGCAACATCTGGTCGATGGCGACACGCATCAGTTCGGGCGCGTCCGTTTCGTCGGTGCCGGCATAAAGCGCGAACAGGCCCGTGTCGGCATACGGCATGTGGAATGCGTGGATCGCGTAGCAGAGCCCGCGATTCTCGCGCACCTCCTGAAACAGCCGCGACGACATGCCACTGCCCAGCACGCTGGTGAAGACCTGCAGGCTGTAGAGCGCCTCATCGCGCACCGGTATGCCCTGCAGCGCCACCGCGATGTGGACCTGCTCAAGGTCGCGCGTCTCGACGCGCGTGCCGCCGCCGAAGCGCGCCGGCTCCGGCGCCGGCGCCGCCGGACCGACGAAGCTGGCAAAGCGGCGCTCGGCCTCGGCGACGATCGCCGCGTGCTCGACGGCGCCGGCGGCGGCCACCAGCATGTCGGGGCCCCGATAGTTGCGCGCGAGATAGGCGCGCAAGCGCGCCGGATCGAACGAGCGCACGGTTTCCGGCGTGCCGAGAATGGTGCGGCCGACCGGCTGCTTGGGGAAGGCGGTCTCCTGCAGGCGGTCGAACACCACGCCGTCGGGATCGTCTTCGCTGGCGCCGATCTCCTGCACGATGACGTTCTGCTCGCGCCGCAACTCCTCAGGATCGAAGGCGGGCTCGGTCAGAATATCGGCCATGACGTCGAGCGCGAGCGGTACGTCGGCCTTGAGCACGCGCGCGTAATAGGCGGTCGATTCCGCGCTGGTTGCGGCGTTGAGCTCGCCGCCGACCGCTTCGATCTCCTCGGCGATCGCCCGCGCGCTGCGCCGCTTGGTGCCCTTGAACGCCATGTGTTCGAGCAGGTGTGAAATGCCGTGCTCGTCCGGCCTTTCATTGCGGCCGCCGGCGCCGACCCAGACCCCGAGCGAGGCCGACTCCAGATGCGGCATGCGGTCGGTGACCACCGACAGGCCGGAGGGCAAACGGGTGACTTCGACGCTCATGCAACCGCTCCTTGACGCGCCGCACGCGAGGCCGACAAAACGAATTTTTCGATCTGGCCCTGCTCCGCCGGCAACACGGTGACGCGCTCCGCCCGCTTGGGCAAATCGGCGAGCCAGTCCGGCAGCGCCGGCGTCATGCCGCAAGCGGCGCTGACCGCAGCGGGAAACTTGGCCGGATGCGCGGTCGACAGCACCACCATCGGCACCGACGGATCACGCGTTTCCTTCTCCGCCACCGCCAGAGCGACGGCGGTGTGCGGATCGGCGCAATAGTCCGCCTCGCGCTTCCAGGCGCGGATGGTAGCGGCGCCCTCCTGCTCGTCGGCGCGATCGGCGGTAAACAGCGCGCGCATTTCTTGCAGCGCGTGCGCGGACACCGCGAAGCGGCGCGATTGCGCCAGCGAGCCCATCAGCGCGCGCACGGCGTGGGCGTCGCGCCCATAGGCGTCGAACAGCAGCCGCTCGAAATTCGACGAGACCTGGATATCCATCGACGGCGAGGTGGTCGCCACGACGTCGCGCAGCTCATAGGCGCCGGTGGCGAAGGTGCGCGTCAGGATATCGTTGACATTGGTCGCCACCACCAGGCGCTCGACCGGCAGCCCCATGCGGGTCGCCACATAGCCGGCATAGACGTCGCCGAAATTTCCGGTCGGCACGGTGAAGGCGACCTTGCGGTGCGGGCTGCCGAGCGCAACCGCGGCGGTGAAATAATAGACCGCCTGCGCCACGATGCGCGCCCAGTTGATCGAGTTGACGCCGGACAGCCGCACGCGGTCGCGGAAGGCGTGATGGTTGAACATCGTCTTCACCAGCGCCTGGCAATCGTCGAAGGTGCCTTCGATGGCGACGGCATGCACATTTCCGTCCGGCGCCGTGGTCATCATGCGCCGCTGCACCTCGGAGATGCGGCCATGCGGAAACAGCACGACCACGTCGACCTGGGCGCGGCCGCGGAACGCTTCGACTGCGGCGCCGCCGGTGTCGCCGGAGGTCGCCACCACGATGGTGGTCCGCTCGCCGCGTTCGAGCAGCACGTGGTCCATCAGCCGCGCCAGCAGCTGCATGGCGAGGTCTTTGAAGGCGAGCGTCGGCCCGTGGAACAGTTCAAGCACGAACAGGCTGGACGCGAGCTGGGTGAGCGGCGCGATGGCCGGATGGCGGAACGTGCCATAGGCCTCGCGCGCCATGCGTGCGAGATCGGCCTCGGCAATGGCGGCGCCGACGAAGGGCTTGATCACCTCAACCGCGACTTCGGCATAAGGCTTGCCGGCAAAGCCGCCAATTGTTGCGGCATCGAGCGCCGGCCAGGTCTCGGGGACATAAAGTCCGCCGTCACGGGCAAGTCCGGCGAGCATGACCTCGACGAAATCGAGCGCTGGGGCCTCGCCCCGAGTTGAAACATAACGCATTGATAAAACGTAATTTTTTGCCTTCGAGCCCGCGCTGTTGGCAGCACACTAACCGTGGCGGGGGCGTTTCACAAGAAAGGCTTCCGGCCGAAAGTTCTCTGGTCGGCCGCAACTCGACGTCCGCGCGCCATCGAGTTCGCATTCCGCGTCGCTCCCGCTCGAGCCGCGCTCAGTCGACGCCGCGGCAGTTCGACAAAAAAGTGGGAGGCCGCGCGGCTGGCGAGCTTCGGCGAACGGGCGTCGAGCTTTCCTGGTGGTTTCGCCGGCATCGGTCAATCGCAACTTCAGAAACAGATCGCCCGAGCTCGCATCGTCACGAAGAAGCAAGGCCGAGGTGGTGTTCTCGATTCCGTCGGCTGTCGAGGATGTCGAGAAGACGCGGCAGCTCTGTCAAAACGGCGGCGAAGCGATCACGCTATCAGGGAGTGCACATAATTACAAGAAACGGAATGATGCCGCGGTAGATCGAGCGCAGTTCGAGCCCGAGCACGGACTGAGCGACGAAAATATTCATGCCGAATGGTGGGTGGAACAGGCCGATCGCCAGATTGACCGTCACCATGATGCCGAAATGCACGGTGTTGATGCCGAACGACTTGACCAATGGCACCAATAGCGGCGTCAACAGCAGGATCGCCGACAAGGGATCGAGGAAGCAGCCGATCACCAAAAGAATAACGTTGATCGTGAGCAGGAACATCCAGGCGGAAATGTGGAGCGCTTGCAGCCAGGCGACGATCGCCGCCGGAACCTGATTGACGGTGAGCAGCCAGGAGAAGACGCCGGCGCAGGCGACGATGATGAGAATCTGGGCAGTGAACATCACGGTGGCGGCGGCGGCCTCGACGATATCGCGCCAGCCGAGCTCACGAAAGATAAATGCGGTAACGAAAGCGGCGTAGACGCAGGCGACCGCCGCCGCTTCGGTCGGCGAAAACACGCCGCCGTAGATGCCGCCGAGAATGATGAACGGCATGCCGAGCGCCCAGATGCCGCGCGTGGTCGCATGCAGGAATTGATTGAGCTTGAACGTGCTCGCCGGCGCCGACATGCCGTGGCGGCGGGCGAACCACATGACATAGACCGCGAGCATGAGCGTCAACATCAGCCCCGGCATCACGCCGGCCGCGTAAAGCCGCGGCACCGTTTCCTCGGCCGACCGCGCCGTAGACGATCATCGGAATGCTGGGCGGGAGATGTGTCGATCGCGCCGACCGCGGTGACGAGGCCGGCGGCGAAGTTTCCGGATAGCCGGCGCTGCCGCATCGCCGGATACATGATCCGGCCGATGGTGGCGACGCGGCCGCGCCGATGCCGGAGATCGCGCCGAATATGGCCGAAGTGCCGACCGTGGTGACGGCGAGGCTGCCGCGCACCGAGCCGATGCCGGCCTGCACGAAATCGACCAGGCGCTGGGCGACGCTGCCGCGCCCCATCAATTCACCGGCATAGACGAAAAACGGGATCGCCAGCAGCGAGGAGGCGTTGATCGATCCGAACATGTTCTGATGCAGCGCCGCGAACGGCATGTGCATGAAGAATACCAGCGCGACGCTCACGGCAGCCCAGCAGCACGATGAAGATCGGAAATCCCAGCAGCAGCAGAGCGACCGGCACCACCCCAAGCGCAAAAGACATAGGTCAGACCTTCCGTCGCCGGACGCTGCCGCCGTCCGGCGCGTGTCCGGTCACGATCTTGATGAGACGCAAGGCGGCGATGAGCGCCATGAGACCGAAGCCCGTCGCCACCACGCCATGCGGGATCCACATCGGGACCTGCACCATGTCACTTGCAAAGTTGGTTCGTCGAAGGCTTTTTCGGCGGTCTCATCCATAACGGCAACCTCGACGACAATGCGAGCGATATGAACGGTCTCGGCTGCCGCTGGGCCTTTCATAGCGGCGGCTCGATCGGCTATCGGCTGAGCGACCGTTGGAGCATGATGGGCACGTTCGATCACTTCGAACGGCCAGATCTGCACCTACAACAAAGGCATCAACGACTACGGTTTGCGCGCGGCCTATTCGTTCTGATCCAGACGTTTACGCTTTGCGCCGCGGTCGTCCGGCAAGCCACACCACGTAGACGCCGGCGAGGCCGAGCGCGAGACCGAACCAGGTGATGGCGTATTGCAGGTGATTGTCCGGCAATGCGACCACGAGCTTGCCGGGCTTCGGCAGGCCGCCCGGCGGCGCGGGCGCCTCCTGCTCGATATAAAACGGCGCGTTGGAGTTCCATTTTTTCGCTGCGGCGATCGCCGTCGAATCGCGCAAGTACCAGACATTCTTCTGCGGCTCGGCCTGCGGCGTGAACAGGCCCGGCGCCTCCGGCCAGCGCATGACGCCGACGATGTCGACGACGCCCTGCGGCGCGCCTGGCGCCCGGCTCGCGGCATCCTTGCGGTCGGCCGGTACGAAGCCGCGGTCGATGACGACGATGCTGCCGTCGGCAAGCCGCGCCGGCGCCAACACCCAGTAGCCGGCGCCCTGCACGTCGGGCCGGAAGGCGGAACCGGCGGTGTAGACCAACGCCTCTTGCCCCGGGAGAAACTCGGCGGGGAATGTAACGCGGGCGTATTCGTCCGCGGGCGTGAGCTGCGGCCAGCTTGCCGGCGGCGGCAGCGGCTGCGGCGCGCGGTCGAGCCGCGCGGTCACCGTCGCGATCAGGTTTTCCTTCCAGATTTTGCGGTCGAGCTGCCAGATGCCGAGGCCGATCAGGATGGCGACGCCGGCGAGCGCGAACACCGTCGCTTCGATCACGCCGCCGCGCCGGCCGCTCACTCGTCGCCTCGCTGCACCAGGCGGCCTTCCTGCGCGCGGTGATGGTACTGCAGCGCGATTATCAGGCCCTTGATCGGCCGCAGCGGCGCAAGCGTCACCAAGAGGACCAGCGGCAACCAAAGCATGGCATGCAGCCAATAGGGCGGCTGGTAGACCACCTCGGTGATCAAAGCCGCGGCGACGACAATTGCGCCGGCGATCATAATGACGAACACCGCCGGACCATCGCCGGCATCGGCGAAGTCGAGGTCGAGACCGCATCGCTCGCAGCGTGGCCGCAATGTCAGAAAGCCCTGGAACAGCCGGCCTTCGCCGCAGCGCGGGCAGCGGCCGCGCAGGCCGCGGGCGATTGGCAGCGATTGCTCAGACATAGCCTGCGTTCTTTCCGAAAAGCAAAAGGGCGGCGCGTTTGACGCCGCCCCTTGAAATGCCCGTAGCGGACGGTCACTCCAGATGCGGCATGCCGGCGCCCCACACATATATGCAGGCGAACAGGAACAGCCACACCACGTCGACGAAATGCCAGTACCAGGCGGCGAATTCGAAGCCGAGGTGCTGGGTCGGCGAGAAGTGGCCGTTGATGGCGCGGATCAGGCAGACGATCAGGAAGATCGAGCCGATGATCACGTGCGCGCCGTGGAAGCCGGTCGCCATGAAGAAGGTGGCGCCGTAGATGTTGCCGCTGTAGTGGAATGCGGCATGCGCGTATTCGTAGGCCTGCACGCAGGTGAAGGTCAGCCCGAGCAGGATGGTGAGCGCGAGGCCCCACTTCAGCCCCTGGCGGTCGTTCTCCAACAGCGCGTGATGCGCCCAGGTCACCGTGGTGCCCGAGGTGAGCAGGATCAGGGTGTTCAACAGCGGCAGGTGCCAGGGATCGAAGGTCTCGATGCCCTGGGGCGGCCAGACACCATGGGTAATGGCCATGCGCCCGTAGTCGTGCACGTCGGCCGGGAACAGCGCTGTATTGAAATAGGCCCAGAACCAGGCGACGAAGAACATCACCTCGGAGGCGATGAACAGGATCATGCCGTAGCGGTGCGAAATCTGCACCACGCGGGTGTGGAAGCCCTCGTATTGGGCCTCGCGGATCACGTCGCGCCACCAGCCAATGAAGGTATAGAGGATGCCGACGACGCCGAGCCCGAACACCAAGGGCGCCGCGGCGAACATATGATGCATCCACGCGATGGCGCCGAACGCGATCAGGAACGCCGAGACGGAGCCAACAATCGGCCAGGGGCTGGGATCGACCAGGTGGTAGTCGTGATGTTTGGTATGAGCCTCGGCCATCGTCGTCTCCGTTAACTTCTTTTTGGTACGGCGCCGCCGGCGCCCCCTATCCCCGTTAAAGCTTGCTCGAATTCTTGTCCGGCTCTTCCGCCACCGGCTGCTCGGCACCGGGCAGCCGATAGAAGGTATAAGACAGCGTGATGGTGTTGAGCGGATCCTGGTCGCGGTCGTTGACGATCTTGGGATCGACGTAGAACACCACGGTCATTTCGCGCGTCTCGCCCGGCATCATCGTCTGCTCGGTGAAGCAGAAGCAGTTGATCTTGTCGAAATAGGCGCCGACCGTGGTCGGCGTGACGTTGTAGGAGGCCTGCGCGGTGATCGAGCGCGCGGCTTCGTTGATCACTTTGTAGCGGACGGTCGCCACCTCGCCGATGCGCAGCTTGATCGCGTTTTGCTCCGGCACGAATTTCCACGGCAGGCCGGGCGCGACATTGGCATCGAAGCGAATGGTCAGCTCGCGGCCGAGCGCGTGCTGCGGCGCGCGCTCGGAAACCTGCGTCGTACCACCGAATCCGGTGACGCGGCAGAACATGCTGTAGAGTGGCACCGCGGCGTAGGCAACGCCCACCATGGCCGCCACGAAGACACCGCAGGCAGCGGCGATCGCTGCGTCGCGCCGCAGCCGCCGCTTGCCGATACCGGATTTGGCGTCGTTCGTCATAGCGGCCGCACCAGCACGATCGGGCCCTTCACCAGGGTCACCACGTAGAACAGGATCACAAGCGCGGCGAGCGACAGCGCGATGGCGATCGAGCGCGAGCGCCGGGCGCGCTTCTGCGCCTCGGTGAGCACGATGCCGTCGTCCTTCGGCTCTTCGGTCATCGCGATACCCGTGGTCACGCCGCCGACCGGGCGATTAGCCCGCCCCATCCCCGCTCGATCAGCAGCACGGCGAACAGCAAGAACAGATAGAGGATCGAGAAGGCGAAAAGATGCTTGCTGGCGCGCTCGGCCGGGCGGCGCTCGCGGAACACCTGCCAGGCCAGCACCAGCATGATCGCGCCGGTAACCGCCGCAATCAGCCCGTACAGCGTGCCGGCATAGCCGAGCGCGTAAGGCGCGATGCCGAGCGGCACCAGGATGAACGTATGTGCCAGGATCTGCCAGCGTGTCGAGATCTCGCCGGCGACCACCGGCAGCATTGGGATGCCGGCGCGCGCGTAATCCTCGGTGCGGGTGAGCGCCAGCGCCCAGAAATGCGGCGGCGTCCAGAAGAAGATGATCATGAACAGCAGGACGGGCTCCGCCGACAGCGAACCGGTCGCCGCGGCCCAGCCGATCATCGGCGGAAAAGCGCCGGCGGCGCCGCCGATGACGATGTTCTGCGGCGTCCAGCGCTTGAGCCAGATCGTGTAGATCACGACGTAAAAGAAGATGGTGAACGCGAGCAGACTTGCGGCGAGCACGTTGACCAGTAGGCCGAGCGTCACCACGGCGAAGCCGGCGAGCGTCAGCCCGAAGGCGAGCGCCTCGCCCGGCTTGACGCGGCCCATCGGCACCGGCCGGCGCTGCGTGCGGGTCATGATGGCGTCGACGTCGGCGTCGTACCACATGTTGAGCGCGCCGGCCGCTCCCGCGCCGACCGCAATGCACAGCAGCGCGGTGAAGCCGATCAGCGGGTGCAGGCTGCCGGGCGCGACCGCCAGGCCGACCAGCGCGGTGAAGATGACGAGCGACATGACCCGCGGCTTCATCAGCGCGACATAGTCGCCGACGCTGGCGAGGCTCGGCTCGGCACGGTCGAGTCTCGCCCCGGCGGCTATCGGACCGCGGTAGTCTGCACCTTCGCTGACAAGCGGCATCGAGTCCGGAGCCCTTATTTAATCCGCGGCAGCGTCTCGAACTGATGGAATGGCGGCGGCGACGACAGCGTCCATTCCAGCGTGGTGGCGCCGACGCCCCACGGGTTGTTGCCGGCCGCGCGCTTCTTGATGAAGGCTTCCGCCATGCCGAAGAAGAAGATCAGCACGCCGACGCCGGCGATGTAGGAGCCGTAGGAGGAGACCTGATTCCAGCCGTGGAACGCGTCGGGGTAGTCGACGGTGCGGCGCGGCATGCCGGCGAGGCCGAGGAAATGCTGCGGGAAGAAGATGATGTTGACGCCGATGAAGGTGACCCAGAAGTGCAGCTTGCCGATGGTCTCGTTGTACATGTAGCCGGTCATCTTCGGGAACCAGTAGTACCAGCCGCCGAAGATCGCGAACACCGCGCCGAGCGACAGCACATAGTGGAAGTGCGCGATCACGTAATAGGTGTCGTGCAGCACGCGGTCGACGCCGGCATTGGCCAGCACCACGCCGGTGACGCCGCCAACGGTGAACAGGAAGATGAAGCCGAGCGCCCACAGCATCGGCGTGCGGAACTCGATCGAGCCGCCCCACATGGTGGCGATCCAGGAGAAGATCTTCACGCCGGTCGGCACCGCGATCACCATGGTGGCGGCGATGAAGTAGGCCTGCGCGCCGGTCGACATGCCGACGGTGTACATGTGATGCGCCCATACCACGAAGCCGATGCCGCCGATGGCGACCATCGCATAGGCCATGCCGAGATAGCCGAACACCGGCTTGCGGCTGAAGGTGGCGACGATCTGGCTGATCATGCCGAAGCCGGGAAGGATGAGGATGTAGACTTCCGGATGGCCGAAGAACCAGAACAGATGCTGGAACAGCAGCGGATCGCCGCCGCCTTCCGGTGCGAAGAACGTGGTGCCGAAATTGCGGTCGGTCAGCAGCATGGTGATGGCGCCGGCGAGCACCGGCAGCGCCAGCAGCAGCAGAAACACGGTCACCAACTGCGACCACACGAACAGCGGCATCTTGTGCATCGTCATGCCGGGCGCGCGCATGTTGAAGATGGTGGTGATGAAGTTGATGGCGCCGAGGATCGACGAGGCGCCGGCGAGATGGATCGACAGGATGACGAAATCCATCGCCGGGCCCGGATGGCCCGAGGTCGACAGTGGCGCGTAGATTGTCCAGCCGGTGCCGGCGCCGAGCGCGCCGGGCTCGCCTTCCACGAACATCGAGGACAGCAGCAGGATGAAGGAGGCCGGCAGCAGCCAGAACGAGATGTTGTTCATGCGCGGGAACGCCATATCGGGCGCCCCGATCATGATCGGCACGAACCAGTTGCCGAAGCCGCCGATCATCGCCGGCATCACCATGAAGAAAATCATGATCAGGCCGTGCGCGGTGGCGAAGACGTTGTACTCGTGCGGCGTCGGGAAGATCTGCAGGCCGGGATTTTGCAATTCGAGGCGGATGCCGATCGACAACAAGCCGCCGATCACGCCGGCGACCAGCGCGAAGGTCAGGTACATGGTGCCGATGTCCTTGTGGTTCGTCGAATAGACGAACCGGCGCCATCCGGTCGGATGGTGCTCGTGGGCATCGTGAGCGTCGTGGGCGGCTGCGTTGCTGGCCATCGTTCTTATCCTTCAACCTTCGTCGTTGTCGCCGGCATTATATTCTGATTGTTATATATGTCACTTGACGGCCTCGGCCGCGGCGACCGCGGTCGGATTGGCAATTGTGTCGGGCTTGGCAACCGCCGGCGCCGCGTCGCTGTCGGCGAATTTCTTCTTTGCCTGATCGAGCCAGGCGGTGTAGTCCTTCTCGCTCACCACATGCACGGCGATCGGCATGAAGGCGTGGTCGCGGCCGCACAGCTGCGAGCATTGCCCGTAGTACATGCCCTCGCGCTCGGCCTTGAACCAGGTCTCGTTGAGGCGGCCGGGGATGGCGTCGATCTTGATGCCGAACGACGGCACCGAGAACGAATGAATGACGTCGGCGCCGGTGACCAGCACGCGCACCACTTTGTTGACCGGCACCACCATCTCGTTGTCGACCGCCAGGAGCCGCGGCTGGCCGGGCTTGAGGTCCTTCTCCTGCACCATCAAGGAGTTGAATTCGAATTTGGAATCCGGATAGCTGTAGCTCCAGAACCACTGCTTGCCGGTGACCTTCACGGTCAGGTCGGCGGCCGGGACTTTCAATTGATAGAACAGCAGGCGGAACGACGGCACCGCGATCGTCACCAGGATCAGCACCGGCACCACGGTCCAGATGATTTCGATGGCGGTGTTGTGCGTGGTACGCGTCGGGTTCGGATTGCTGCGGGCGTTGAAGCGAATCACGACGATCGCCAGCAGCACCAGCACGAACAGGGCGATGGCGGCGATCAGCCAGAGCAGAATGTTGTGGAACCAGGCGATGTCGTCCATCACCGGCGAGGCCGAATCCTGCAGGCCGAGCTCCCAGGGCGAGGGCTGGCCGAGACCGGCCCAGGCGACGCCGCCGACGGCGACTAAGGTCACGCCCGTGACCACGAATGCGACCAATCGCTTAAGCACCAGCATTGTTCTTCGCTCTCCCTCGACGAGAAATTCGGCCCTGACCGGGCCCCTTTTAGCCGCCCACCGCAGGCAGGATTCGGTTCGGGCCCCGCTGAGCACAGCGTTTTGCCACGGGCGCGGCAGCGGTTGCAGTGCGGCGGGACGGGGGGAAATCCCCGCCTCTCAAACCACAATTCCCGCACTACCGCAATGCACCTTATCGCCTGTTACATGCGACAAACGGCTTGCCTCCAGGCTAGGTTTGCGCGCCGCATTTACGCCACGACGACGCGGCTTTGTGCCCCTCGCCGCCACGGTCGGCGGCCGGCGGGCCCTTGCCTGACAAGCCCGGCGCGGGCATGACCCAGCGGGAATGAATAAAATACCAGGCAGGAACCGATTCGCCCGCAGGCAGGCGAGCGGGGCACGCGCGCCAGGGGACGGAGTGATGGGTATCTTCACGCAGGACAGGCGCGCGCTACGGGGCCGAGCATGGCTTGCGGGACTGGCGCTCGTCGCGGCGCAGACAAGCCTCTGCCCGCAACAGGCCGCCGCCCAGGGTGCGGTCCGCTCGGTGCACAAGGACTGGCAGCTCCGCTGCGATACCCCGCCCGGCGCCAAAATCGAGCAATGCGCGTTGATCCAGAGCGTGACCGCGGAAGACCGCGCCAATGTCGGTCTGACGGTGATCGTGCTCAAGACCGCCGACCTCAAGAGCCGGCTGATGCGGGTGGTGGCGCCGCTCGGCGTGCTGCTCCCCTCCGGCCTCGGTCTCAAGATCGACAATGCCGATATCGGCCGCGCCGGCTTCGTGCGCTGCCTACCGAACGGCTGCATCGCCGAGGTGGTCATGGACGACGCCCTGATCACCAAGCTGCGTAACGGCAAGACCGCGACCTTCATCATTTTCCAGACGCCCGAGGAAGGCATCGGCTTCCCGCTCAGCCTTGCCGGTTTCGGCGAGGGCTACGATAAGCTACCGTAGCGGAGCCGGATTCGCTTCGCCCACCGCCATGCTCCTGGTCAAGACTTATCTCGATAAAAGCCCGATCCACGGCATCGGCGTTTTCGCCGGCGAAACGATCCGCAAGGACGCGAAGATCTGGCGCTTCGTCTATGGCTTCGACCGCTTTTACACGCGCAAGCGGCTCGCCAAGCTGCCGAAGCAGGCGAAGGATTTCATCAAGCTGCACGGTTACCAGTGGGGCAAGGAAATCCTGCTCTCAATGGACCACGACACCTTCATGAATCATTCGGACAATCCGAACACCTATTTCCACAGCGGCTACGTCCTCGCCCGCCGTACGATCCGCAAGGGCACCGAGATTACCAACGACTACCGCGCCTTCGAAGCGGCGTTCTGCGCGGCGTTTTTGAAAGCGAAGCCTCCGCGCCGCGTGCAGGCGGCGCGCGCTCATGTGCCGACGAAAAAAACCTAGCGCACGTCGAGCACCAGCTTGCCTTGCAGGTGGCGGCCTTCGCTGACCTTGTGCGCTTGCGCGGCGTCGGCGAGCTTGTAGTGGTGGATCGCCGGCGGGCGCACCGCGCCGGCCGCAAGCAACGCCAGCATGCGCTCGAGATGCGCGCGGTCGCGTTTGACGTCGGGCCGCAGCGTCGCGACGTCCTTGCGGTCCGGCTCAAAGCCCTCCGGCGCCGGAGCGATCCACACCAGCCGGCCGCCCGGCTTGAGCACTTTATAGGATCCGGCCCGCACCGAGCCGCCGACGGTGTCGAACACCACGTCGCAGACCGGGCCGATGCTGGTGAAATCCTCTTTGTTGTAGTCGATGACGCGGTCGGCGCCGAGCCCGCGCACATAGTCGAGATTGCCGGCGCTGGCGGTCGAGATCACCGTTGCGCCGATGTGCTTGGCGAGCTGCACGGCAAATCCGGCAACGCCGCCGGCGCCGCCCTGGATCAGGATGGTCTCGCCCGCTTTAAGGTGCGCGGTATCCTCGACGGCGGTCAGCGCGGTGAGGCTGATGAGGCCGAGCGCCGTGGCTTCGGCATGGCTGAGCGAGGCGGGCTTCTTGGCGACGATCGCAGCCTTGACGGCGAGCTTCTCGGCGTAAGTCCCCTCGATCCCCACGTCGGTCACGCCGAATACCGCGTCGCCGATCTTGAAATCGGTGACGCCGGCGCCGACCTCGCTGACCACGCCGGAGAAATCACGGCCGAGGATGTGCGGGAATTTGTCGAGCTTGTAGCGGCCGCCTCCCCGACGCACCTTGGGGTCCGCGCCATTGACGCTCGCCGCGTGGATGTCGACCACCACTTCGCCCGCCGCGGCCTTCGGGTCCGCGGCCTCGCCGTATTTCATCAACTCGGGGCCGCCATGGCCCAACAGCAGCATCGCTTTCATCGTGTTCCTCCGCCGGGCACACTGCATAGCAACCGGTGCAAGAGATATCCATGATCCCCTGGTCCCTCCTCGATACGGCGCAAATACCCGGCGGCGGTGAACTCCGCCTGATGCGGCGTGGCGCGGAATTCTCGATCCGGCTGGGGCGCGACGAGTTGATGAACAGTCGCCTCAGCGCCACCGAGCAGGCGCTCGCGACCATCGCTTGCGAGAAAATTCGCACCCGCAAGCGGCCGATCGGGCGACCAAGTGTCCTGATCGGCGGATTGGGGATGGGCTTCACCTTGCGGGCAGCCCTAACCGTGCTGGGGCCGCAAGCCCGTATCACGGTCGCCGAACTGGTGCCGGCGGTGGTGGCCTGGGCGCGCGGCCCGATGGCGAAATTGTCCGGCGACAGCCTGAACGATCCGCGCGTGCGCCTCCACCAAGGCGACGTCGGCGATCTGATCAAGTCCGGCCGATCGGATTACGACGCGATCCTGCTCGACGTTGACAATGGGCCGCACGGCATGACCCGCAAAGCCAATGACGGGCTCTATGACCTCAAAGGGTTGCGCGCCGCATATACCGCGCTGCGTCCTGGCGGCGTACTCGCGGTATGGTCGTCGGGGCCGGATGCAAAATTCACGGCGCGGCTGCGCAAGACCGGATTTGGCGTGATCGAGAATCCCGTGCGCGCCAAGGGCCCGCAAGGCGGCGCGCGGCATTTCATCTGGACCGCGACAAGGGGCGATTAGGCCCGCCCCTGCCCTCGCAGAATCGCCACAGAGGCCCTATCTGATGGCCTGAAGGCGCCACCGGAGACATTTTATGGACCCAGCGATTTCTTCCCTGATCGACCGCGCCGGCCTCGATAAGGCCAAGGTGCGGCAACTGATCGGCCGTGGTCTCGATGGCGCCGACGACGGCGAATTGTTCCTGGAATATCGCCAGGCGGAAGTGCTGGTGTTCGACAATGGCCGGCTCAAGCAGGCGACCTATGACACTGCGCGGGGCTTCGGCCTGCGCGCGGTGAAGGATGAAGCGGTCGGCTACGCGCATGCGTCCGACGTTTCGGAAGCGGCATTGGCGCGCGCCGCCGAGGCGGTGCGCGCGGTCAAAGGCGGGCACAGTGGCCGTTACGCCGAGCCGCCCGGCCGCACCAACCGCAAGCTCTATGGCGACGAAAACCCGCTCGGCGAGCCGGCCTTCGACGCCAAGGTGAAACTGCTGGAATCGATCGACGCCTATGCCCGCGCCAAGGATCCGCGCGTGCGGCAGGTGACCGCGTCGGTCGCCGCCACATGGCAGGTGGTGGAAATCCTGCGCGCCGATGGCGAGACGTATCGCGACATCCGCCCGCTGGTGCGGCTCAATGTTTCCGCGGTGGTCGGCGACGGCGATCGGCAAGAATCGGGCAGCTACGGCGCCGGCGGCCGCGAGGGCTATCAGCGCTTCATCGAGACGCATGCCTGGCAGCACGCGGTCGACGAAGCCGTGCGCCAGGCACTGGTCAATCTCGATGCGGTGGCCGCTCCCGCCGGCGAGATGGACGTGGTGATGGGCTCGGGCTGGCCCGGCGTCATGCTGCACGAGGCGGTCGGTCACGGCCTCGAAGGCGATTTCAACCGCAAGAAGTCGTCGGCCTTTGCCGGTCTGATGGGCCAGCAGGTCGCCGCCAAAGGCGTCACCGTGGTCGACGACGGCACCATGCAGCAGCGCCGCGGCTCGCTGTCCATCGACGACGAAGGCACGCCGACCAACCGCACCGTGCTGATCGAGGACGGCATCCTGGTCGGCTACATGCAGGACCGGCAGAACGCGCGGCTGATGAACATGAAGCCGACCGGCAATGGCCGGCGCGAAAGCCACGCCCATGTGCCGATGCCGCGCATGACCAACACTTATATGCTCGCCGGCCAGCACGACTCGGCCGAAATCATCGCCTCGGTGAAGAACGGCCTTTACGCGGTCTCCTTCGGCGGCGGCCAGGTCGACATCACCTCGGGCAAATACGTGTTCCAGTGCACCGAGGCCTACAAAATCGAGAATGGCAAAGTCACGGCGCCGGTCAAAGGCGCCATGCTGATCGGCAACGGGCCGACCGACCTGAACCGCATCACCATGATCGGCAACGACTTCGCGCTCGACCCAGGCATCGGCACCTGCGGCAAGAACGGCCAGGGCGTGCCGGTCGGCGTCGGCCAGCCGAGCTTGCGCATGGATCGCATTACAGTTGGAGGAACGGCCTGATGGCTTCGACCGACGTGCAGAAGTCCGGCTGGCGCAGCTGGGCCAAGAGCATCTTCGACATCGCCGTCATCGTCCTGGTGGTGATGGCGGCGAAGACCGCGATCGCCGAGCCGTTCTACGTGCCGTCCGGCTCGATGGAGCCGACGCTGCTGATCGGCGACGAATTGCTGGCGACCAAATTCCCCTACGGCTACGGCTCGGCCTCGCTGCCGTCGTTCATCGACCTGCCGACCACGCCGCACGTCTTCGGCGCGCTGCCCAAGCGCGGCGACGTCGTCGTGTTCCGCTGGCCGGGCGACCGTTCGCAGATCTGGGTCAAGCGCGTCATCGGCCTGCCCGGCGAGCGCATCGCGCTGCACGACGGACAGGTGTTCATCGACGGCCAGGCCCTGGCGCTGCAGCCGGATGGCACCGGCCAGGCCGAGAACGACGACGGCAGCCATATGCCGGCGCGACGTTTGATCGAGACGCTGCCGGGCGGCCGCACCCACATTATCTTCAAGCTTACGCCGCTGCAGCCGCTCGACAACATGGCGGAAACCGTCGTGCCGCCAGGCCACGTGTTCGTCATGGGCGATAACCGCGACAATTCCGCCGACAGCCGAGTGCCGTTGCGCGAAGGCGGCGTCGGCATGCTGCCGGTCGACGACCTGGTCGGCCGCGTCGACGGCATCGTCGGCTCGTGGGATCTCGGCATGAAGAGCCGGCCGGTCTGGACCTGGCCGCAGGGCCTACGGCTATCGCGGTTCTTCTCGGCGGTGCACTGAAAGCGGCTACCGCACCACCCCGGAAATACAGCACGGCTTGTGGTGCGGCCGGGTGATCTTGTCCTTCAAATAGCAACGCGCGGCGGGCCCGCCGTAGCCGGGCCGCAAATAGGTCCAGGCGCGGCAGCGCTTGTCGTCCGCGCAGGCGGCGTTGCAGGCGGCGCCCGCGGGATCGGGCGCGGTCTCGAAGTTGCGATAGTCGCCGCCGAAGCGGTCGATGGAGAATTCGACCGGTCCGCGGCGCGGCTCGATCACGCCGGCGCCGCGCACGCCGGACACGCAGCATTTGTCCTCCACGCGCGGCGTCACCCGGTTCTTCAGCCAGCAGGTGGCGAGCGCGTTCTCGGTGCGCGGATAGGAGAAGCTCCAGGCCCGGCAACGCGCGTCGCGCTCGCAACGCGCAGCGCAGATCGCCGGGTCGCCGTTGCGGATTTGGAAGGTCGTGTAGTCGCCGCCGCGGCGGTCGTAGCCGGTCTGCGCCTGGGCCGGGCTCGCGGCCGGGAGCGCCAGCAGCGCGGCCAGAAGAATGCAACGAATATGCATGCGCGCGCCTGCTCGGCTTTGGCCTTGCCGCAAACCGTGGCCCCGGCGCCATGCTAGCGCACCTCGCGCCGCCGGGGCGCAGAAATTCTTCGCAAAAATAAAGGCGCCCGCCGGAGGGGCCGGCGGGCGCTTAAGATCCGGACGCGAGAGGGGATGATCGCTAGACCCGGATCGATCCTTATTCCGTTACATCGCGTGGCGCGCCGGACGATCGGTGCGCGGGCGGCGAAAGCCATTCTCAGTGGGCGGCTCACGCTTGATAGGCGCGACGCGGTAGAGGCGGCGTTCGAGCGCGCGTTCGCGCAACAGCGCCGTCGGGTCTTCCCAGAACGGCCCCGACAGGGCGTCGTTCAAATCGGCGCGCGTGATACCGATATCGGCCAGCATGTTGCGGTCGAGGCCGGCCAGCACGTTGGCCTCGCGGCGATGTTTGCGGGCGCGCGCGACCAGCCTGACCCAATGCGTCAACAACGCTACCAGCGAGGCAAAGGCGCGCGCCAAGGCGCCGCCGGCGATGGGCAAAACGGGGTAATTTGCGCTCATTTTCAGTCTCCCTTCCTAGGCTGCAGGCGGTCAACATGGTCCTGGCCGCTGGCCGCAACCACCCGAAACCCCCACCCGATTCCTCTGCAAGCGGTGTTTATATGCGGCGCGGGGATTGATTAGTAAAACGAATGTTTTTAATCTGAAACATCAGGAATGGTGATATAATCCGGCCGGCCCAATTTGCCGGCCTTGCCCGTGACCGAGCCCGAGGATCACCCATGACCGCGCTGATCGACGTAGACCAATTGCGCACCTTCATCGCCATCGCCGAGACCGGCAGCTTCACCAAGGCGGCCGAGGTGGTGAACAAGACTCAGTCCGCCGTCTCCATGCAGATGAAGCGGCTCGAGGAGCGGCTGGAGCGGCCGATCTTCGCGCGCGACGGCCGCGCCTCGAAGCTCACCGAGGACGGCCAGCGCCTGCTCGATTACGCGCGGCGGATCGTCAAGCTCAACGTTGAAACGCTGGCCGCCTTCTCCGACGCCGAGTTGTCCGGCCGCGTGCGGCTGGGCGTGCCCGACGATTATGCCGACCGCTATCTGCCGGAGATCATGGCGCGCTTCTCGCGCGTCTATCCCGGCGTCGAGCTCACCGTGATCTGCGAGCCGAGCGTGGACCTGCTCGATCGTATCGACGCCAACGAAATCGACATCGCCATCGTCACCAATTGCGAGACCAAGCGCACCTCGGAAACGTTCCGGCGCGAGCGCTTGCTGTGGGTGACGTCGAACCGGCATCCGACGCATCTCGAGGAGCGGCTGCCGCTGGCGCTCGGGCGGCCGACCTGCTCGTGGCGGCGCATCGCCATCGAACGGCTGGAGAAAGTCGGCCGCGTCCATCGCATCCTTTATTCGAGCTCGAACGCCGGCGCAGTCGCCGCCGCGGTGCTCGCCGGCCTCGCGGTTTCGGTGCTGCCGGAATCGGGCTTGCGTCCCGGCATGCGCGTGCTCACCGCCGCGGAAGGCTTCCCTGAACTGCCGAGCTGCCGCATCGGCCTGGTGCGCAGCGCGCACGAGAGCTCGTCGCTCGCCGACGCGCTGGCCGAGCACATCATTTCCTCGCTCGACAACTTGTCGGAAGCGGCTCAGGCGGCGGAGTGACTTTCTTTACCTCTCCCCGCAATGCGGGGAGAGGGAAGATCAATACGCATACAAATCGAAGATCGGCTCGACCGACTGATTCCAATCGTTGAAATACTTTTCCAGCAATTCCTCGGCCGGCGTGATGCCGCGCGCAATCGATTCCTCGAGCGGACGCAGGTAGCGCGTCTCGTCGCGGCCGTTGCGGTCGAGGAATTTGCGGCACTGCAGGCCGTGCGAAGCAAGCCGCAGCGTCTCCTGCGCCAGCGTGAACACGTTGGTGTTGCCGATCTCGGCGCGGAAGCCGCGTTGCGGCACCTCGTCGCGTAATTTCTGCCGCTGCTCGGCGGTCCAGCCTTTCACCATGTCCCAGCAGGCGTCGAGCGCATCGTCGTCGTAGAGCAGCCCCACCCAGAAGGCGGTGAGCGAAGGCAGCCGCCGCCACGGGCCGCCGTCCTCACCACGCATCTCCAGGTAACGCTTGAGCCGCACCTCGGGGAAGATCGTGCTCAAGTGATTGGCCCAGTCGGAAATGGTCGGCCGTTCGCCCGGCAGCGCGTCGAGCTTGCCGGCGAAGAAATCGCGGAACGACTTGCCGGCGACGTCGATGTATCGATCGCCCCGCTTGATGAAATACATCGGCACGTCGAGCGCGTAATCGACGTAGACCTCGAAGCCCATGCCGTCCTCGAAGGCCCAAGGCAGCATGCCGGAGCGGTCGTTGTCGGTGTCGGTCCAGATGTGCGAGCGGAACGAGAGGTAGCCGTTCGGCTTGCCTTCGGTGAATGGCGAATTGGCGAACAGCGCCGTCGCCACCGGCTGCAGCGCCAGCGACACCCGCAGCTTCTTCACCATGTCGGCTTCCGACGAGAAGTCGAGGTTCGCCTGCACGGTGCAGGTGCGGTACATCATGTCGAGGCCGAGCCGGCCGACCTTCGGCATGTAGGCGGTCATGATCTTGTAGCGGCCCTTCGGCATCACCGGCATGTCGGCGCGGCTCCAATTCGGCGTCATGCCGAGGCCGAGGAATCCGATGCCGAGCGGCTTTGCCACCTCGCGCAGCTGCGCCAGATGCGCCATCAATTCAGACGCGGTCTGGTGCACGTTTTCCACCGGCGCGCCGGAGAGTTCGAACTGGCCGCCCGGCTCCAGCGAAATGGCGCCGCCATGGGTGACGTCGAACAGGCCGATGATGTTGTCGCCCTCCATGATCGGCTCCCAGCCAAGCAGATGCTGCATGCCTTCGAGCAGCGCGCGGATCGAGCGGCGGCTGGCATAGGGCACCGGCCGATGGCCGTCGACGGTAAAGGCGAATTTTTCGTGCTCGGTGCCGACGCGGAATTGCGCCTTCGGCTTGCAACCCGCTTCGAGCCAGGCGACGAGTTCGTCGCGCGTCTCGATCGGGGTCATGTCGATCTGGTCACGAGCCATGCAAGGGTCCGGCGCAAAAAAAAGGGCCGCGACCTTAAACATGGGACGCGCGAAAGGGCAATGCGAGGGGCTGGTAACGCTAATACCGCACGGGCGCGGCGGCACTTGATTTTGTGCCGCGTTCGTACCAGCCACGGCTGCGGTTGACGATGGCGACCACCGACAACATGACCGGGACCTCGATCAGGACCCCGACCACGGTCGCCAGCGCAGCGCCGGAATTGAAGCCGAACAGGCTGATGGCGGCGGCAACGGCCAGCTCGAAGAAATTGCTGGCGCCGATCAGGGCGGACGGTCCGGCGACGCAATGCTGCTCGCCCGCCAGCCGGTTGAGCAGATAGGCGAAGCCGGCGTTGAAATAGACCTGGATCAGGATCGGCACCGCAAGCAAGCCGATGATCAGCGGCTGCGCCAGGATCTGCTCGCCCTGGAAGCCGAACAGCAGCACCAGCGTCGCCAGCAGCGCAAGCAGCGACAGCGGTTGCAATTTGCCGAGCAGGCTATCGAGCGCGTCGTGACCGCCGCTCGCCAGCACGTCGCGGCGCACGAATTGCGCGACCAGCACCGGCACCACGATATAGAGCACGACCGAGAGCACCAGCGTGCCCCACGGCACGGTGATCGCCGAAAGGCCCAGCAGCAGGCCGACGATCGGCGCGAAGGCAAACACCATGATGGTGTCGTTGAGCGCCACTTGCGACAGCGTGAAGTGCGGCTCGCCCTTGGTCAGGTTGCTCCACACGAACACCATGGCGGTGCACGGCGCCGCCGCCAGGATGATCAACCCGGCGATATAGGAGTTGATTTGCTCGGGCGGCAGATACGGGCGGAAAACGTGGCCGATGAACAGCCAGCCGAGCGCGGCCATGGAAAACGGCTTGACCGCCCAGTTGATGAACAGCGTCACGCCGATGCCGCGCCAGTGCTCGCGCACGCGGCCAAGCGCGGCAAAATCGATCTTGACCAGCATCGGCACGATCATCAGCCAGATCAGCACCGCCACCGGCAGGTTGACCTTGGCGATCTCGGCGCCGCCGATGGCCTGGAACACGCCCGGCATGACATGGCCGAGCGCGATGCCGGCGACGATGCACAGCGCAACCCACAAGGTCAGATAGCGTTCAAACGTCGACATGTCAGGCCTTTTCCGTCGCGCCTTCGCTGCGGCCGATCGCCTTGAGCCGCGTCGTCAGCACCAGGCGGTCGAGCTTCTCGATCGGCAGCGCCAGGAACAGTTCGATGCGGCGTTCCAGCATGCGATAGGTGTTGCGGAACGCCAGCGCGATTTCCGCCGCGCTGCCTTGCGCCGCGGCCGGATCGGGAACGCCCCAATGCGCGGTGATCGGCTGGCCCGGCCACAGCGGGCAGGCTTCGCCGGCGGTGTTGTCGCAGACGGTGAAGACGAAATCGAGATCGGGGCTGCCGGTCTGGGCGAATTCGCCCCAGGACTTCGAGCGCATGGCCGAGACGTCATGGTTGAACTTGCGCAGCAGATCGAGCGCGTACGGGTTGACCGCGCCTTTGGGATGGCTGCCGGCGCTGAACGCCTTGAAGCGGCCGCGGCCTTCGCGATTGAGGATCGCCTCGGCGATGATCGAGCGCGCCGAATTGCCGGTGCAGAGGAACAATACGTTGTAGACACTCTTGCTCATGACAGCCTCCGCGATCAGACCGCCGGCAGCGGCTTGAAGCCGACGCGGCGCATCATGGTTTCGAAGTAGTCGCGCACCCGGCGCGGGAACGTCAGGCCTTTGACCACCGCGGCCGAACGCAACAGCGGCAGCACGCGGATGTCGTCGAGCGACAGCGAGCCGTTGACCGCCTGCGGGCTTTCGATGAGGGCGTCGAGCTCGTCGAGCTTCGGCACGACCGCTTCGATCTGCTCGCGCGTGTGACCGCGCAACTCAGCGAAATCGCCATAGGTCTTGAACTTGCGCGCGGTGTAGTGCGCGAGCGCGGCCGGCGTGGCGAATTCGGGCAGGCCGAGCAGCGGATAACGCGGCATGGTCAGCGGCGCCGTCTTCAGTACGGTCGCGTCGGCCCAGGCGGCGATTTCCTTGCGCTGCGGCCCGACCAGGACCGGCGGCCCGAGGCACTCGATATAGCTCACCATGTCCATGCTTTCGAGCATCGGGTTGCCATCGTCTTTCACCAGGATCGGTATCACGCGCTTGCCGACGAGGTCGATCATGGTGTCGCTGTCGTCGTCGCGCACGATGCTTTCCTGCAACGGCAGGCCCTTGAGCGCGGCCATCATGCGCACGCGAAAGGACAGCGAGCAGTGCTCGAACATGTAGAGCTTCATGACGCGGCCTTTTGGGTCGGCGCGCAGCCCGTGGCGTTGAACTCAGCGACCACCGGCGCGCAGATGTCCGGCCGGCCGCCGCAGCAGTCGCGCAGCATGAAATCGATCAGCGCGCGGAAGCCGTCGAGATCGGCGCGGTAGTTCATCGAGCGGCCGTCGCGCTTGACCGCGATCAACCCGCCGCGCATCAGCGCGGCGAGATGCGTCGACATGGTGTTGTGCGGCACCTTGCAGAATTGCGCGATTTCGCCGGCCGGCAGCCCGTTCGGGTGCGCGGCGACCAGCTTGCGGAAAGCCTTCAGCCGCGTCGGCTGCGCCAGCGCAGCGAAAGCGGCCTGCGATTTCTTTGGGTCCATATGTCGAGACATATCGACATGATATGACGGCCGGATGACAGTGGCAAGGTCTTCCTTCCCAGCTTTTCGCGGGGAGAGGGAAAGCGCGCTTGTTCTATTTTCGTTCTTCCCGATAGGCCCCACTTGCTCTATTGATCTGCCCCATGCCGCAGTTTTCTCCGCACCAAAACGCCGCGCTCAATGCCGTCGCCAGCTGGCTGCAGGACAAGCCCGGCTCGAACGGCACGCCGCAGGTGTTCCGCCTGTTCGGCTATGCCGGCACCGGCAAGACCATGCTCGCCCGCCACTTGGCCGAGCACGCCGATGGCGAGGTGAAGTTCGCCGCCTTCACCGGCAAGGCGGCCTCGGTGATGCGCGGCAAGGGCTGCAAGGGCGCCTCCACCATCCATTCTCTCATCTACCGCGCGCGCGAGAGCGGCGAGGAAATCCCCTCGTTCGATCTATGGGATGAAGCGCCCGCCTCCAAGGCCGAGCTGATCGTCATCGACGAATGCTCGATGGTCGACGCCGAGCTCGGCCGCGACCTGTTGTCGTTCGGCGTGCCATTGCTGGTGCTGGGCGACCCTGCGCAACTGCCGCCGATCCAAGGCGGCGGCTTTTTCACCGAGGCCGCGCCCGACGTGATGCTCACCGAAGTGCACCGCCAGGCCGCCGACAACCCGATCATCCGCCTGTCGATGGACATTCGCGCCGGCGAATATCTCGAGCCCGGCCGCTATGGCGAGACCGAGGTGGTCGCCAAGAACGATCTCGATCCGCAGCGCGTGCTCGAGGCCGACCAGGTGCTGGTCGGCCGCAACGCGACGCGGCGTGCCTACAACATCAGGATGCGCGAGCGGCGCGGTTTCGACGGCGAGTTTCCCGATGCCGGCGACAAGCTGGTGTGCCTGCGCAACAACCGCAAGAAGGGCCTGTTCAACGGCGGGCTGTGGACGGTGAAGGAGCGTGGCGGCGCGCCGTGCCAAAACCGGGATCATGACCATGCGGCTTCTGCCGGACGACGACACCGCGACGCGCGGGGTCAAAGTGTCGGTGCGGCCGGAATGCTTCACCGGCGGCATCGAGAAGGTCGATTGGGCGCGGCGCAAGCCCTACGACGAGTTCGACTACGGCTACGTGCTTACCGTGCATAAGGCGCAGGGCTCGCAGTGGGACGACGTAGTGCTGTTCGACGAGAGCTTCGCGTTTCCCGACAGCCGCGAGCGCTGGCTCTATACGGGCGTCACGAGGGCGGCGAAGAAGCTGACGGTGGTGATGTAGAAACCGCCTCATCCTGAGGAGCCGCGCGAAGCGCGGCGTCTCGAAGGATGAGGTCGGTCGCTTGGGCCTCATGGTTCGAGACGCGCTGGCTGCGCCCGCGCTCCTCACCATGAGGATTGAGGTCTACGCCGCCGCTTTCGTCTTCGGCGCGAAACGGCCGTAGAAAGTCTCGCCCTTCTCCGCCATCTCCACCAAGAGCTTCGGCGGCTTGAAGCGGGCGCCGTATTTCTTTTCGAACTTTTTCGCCAGCGCGACGAATTTCTTTGTGCCCATCATGTCGATGTAAGACAGGGTGCCGCCGGAATACGGGGCAAAGCCCCAGCCGAGGATCGAGCCGACGTCGGCTTCGCGCACGTCGGTGACCACCTGCTCCTCGAAGGTGCGCGCGGCCTCGACCGCCTGCGTCATCAGAATTCGCTGCTTCAACTCCTCGACGTCGAGGGCTTCGACCTGTTCGCGCGTAAGCTTTGTCGGAAGCAGATCGGCTAAGCCCGGCCACAGCCGCTTCGGCTGGCCCGGCGTGTAATCGTAGAAGCCTTTGCCGTTCTTGCGTCCGGAGCGACCGCTCTTCTCGACCAGATCCTCCATCAGCTTCTTCTGCTGCTGATTGACCACGCCCGCACCGAGGTCGGCTTCGGCGGCACGCAGGATCTTCAAGCCGAGATCGAGTCCGGTCTCGTCGTTGAGCGCCAGCGGGCCGACCGGCATGCCGGCCATGCGCGCGGCGTTTTCGACCAGCGCCGCGGGCACGCCCTCGAGCAGCATCAAATAGGCTTCCTGGATGTAATTGAGCACGCAGCGGTTGGCGTAGAAGCCGCGCGAGTCGTTGACCACGATCGGCGTCTTGCGCACGGCGCGCACGAAATCGAGCGCGACGGCGAGCGCCTTGTCGCCGGTCTGTTTGCCGAGGATGATCTCGACCAGCATCATGCGGTCGACCGGCGAGAAGAAATGGATGCCGATGAAGCGCGGCGGGTCCTTGAACTCGGCGGCGAGCGAGGTGATCGGCAGCGTCGAGGTGTTGGAGGCGAGCACGGTGTCGGGGCCGATCGCCGCCTGGATCTTGGCGATCACGTCGGCTTTGACCTTGCGGTCCTCGAACACCGCTTCGACCACCAGGTCGCAATCCTTCAGCGCACCGTAGTCCGGCGTCGGCGTAATTAACGCGAGGAGCCCGTCGCGTTCGGCCGATTTCATGCGGCCTTTGTTGACGCGGTCGGTCAGCGACTTGTGCACGCCGGCCTTGCCCTTGTCGGCGGTTTCCTGGTCGCGATCGATCAGCACCACTTGCAATCCTGCGGCTGCGCTCACCTGGGCGATGCCGGCGCCCATGAAGCCGGCGCCGACGACGCCGATCTTCTTCAGCCGCGTGGCCGGCACGCTCACCGGACGGCGCGCGCCCTTGTTGAGCTCCTGCATCGAGACAAACAGCGAGCGGATCATGTTGGCCGCTTCCGGCGAGCGCAGGATCTTGGCGAACCAGCGTGACTCGACCCGCAACGCCGTATCCATGTCGAGCTGCAGGCCTTCGTAGACCGTCTGCAGGATGGCGCGCGCGGCCGGATAATTGTCGTAAGTCTCGCGCCGGTAGATCGCGTTGGCCGGCGGGAACACCATCATGCCGGCCTTGGAATAGACCGGCCCGCCCGGCAGCTTGAAGCCCTTCACGTCCCACGGCGCCACCGGCTTGCCGCCGGCCTTGATCCAGTCCTTGGCGGCTTTGACCAGATCGGCTGGCGGCACGACGTTGTCGACGAGCTTCATCGCCTTGGCGCGGTCGGTTTTGAGCTGGTCGCCCTTGAGCAGGAACTGCAATGCATCGGCGGGCGGCAGCATGCGCGCCACGCGTTGCGTGCCGCCAGCGCCGGGGAACAGGCCGATCTTGATCTCGGGCAGGCCGAGCCGGGTCTTCGGATTGTCGGCGGCGATGCGGTGATGGCAGGCGAGCGCCAGCTCGAAGCCGCCGCCCATCGCCGTGCCGTTGAGCGCGCAGACCCACGGCTTGCCGCAGGTCTCGATGCGGCGGTAGAGCTGCGACAGCTTGCGGCTTTCGTCGAACACGAATTGCGCCGCGGCTTCCTCGCCCTTACTGCGCGCAGTGTCGGCATAGATCGCGCCCATGCGCTCGAGCATGGTTAGATCGGCGCCGCCGCAGAAGGCGTCCTTGCCCGAGGTGATGACCGCGCCCTTGATGGCGGCATCGGATTTCGACCTTGTCGACGATGCCGGACAATTCCGCGATCGTGTCCATGTCGATGACGTTCATCGAACGGCCGGGCATGTCCCAGGTGATGAGCGCGATGCCGTCGGCGTCGACGTCGAGTTTGAAATTGGCCATGACCTTCAACTCCTATGACGGATACGGCTCGCCGTTCCTGTGCAGATAGCGGCGGCTTTTCTCGTCGCGCTCCATCACCAGATCGACGTCGGGATAATGCACGCGTTCGGTCTTCGCCCGCGTGCCGACCTCGAAATAGACGGCGTCGCTGTTCGAGCGGTTGATCAGCCGGTGCGCGATGCCGCTGCCGGCCTTGAAGCCGGCGGCGTCGCCCGCCATGAGCACGACCTCGCCGTCGTTCTCGGCCAGCACCAGCTCGCCTTCAAGGATGTAGATGAATTCGTCTTCCTGCTCGTGCCAGTGGCGCAGCGCCGAGGCCTGCCCCGGCTCGATGCGCGTGATGTTGACGCCGAACTGGGTGAGACCGACGACATCGCCGAGCGCCTGCTTGTGGCGGCCTTTGCACTGGGCCTGAAACTCGGCCGGATAAAACGTGCCGCTTTTCGCCGGCACTTTGGCGATGTCGACCTTGGGCATGACTAGACGCGTTCGATGATCGTCGCGGTGCCCATGCCCATGCCGATGCACAGCGTCACCAGCGCGGTCGACAGATCGCGCCGCTCCAGTTCGTCGAGCACGGTGCCGAGGATCATGGCGCCAGTGGCGCCGAGCGGGTGGCCCATGGCGATGGCGCCGCCACAGACATTGATCTTGTCATGCGGGATGTCGAAGGCCTGCATGTAGCGCAGGACCACCGAGGCGAAGGCTTCGTTGAGCTCGAACAGGTCGACGTCGCCGATCGCCATGCCGGCTTTCTTCAGCACCTTCTCGGTCACCGGGATCGGACCGGTCAACATGATGGCGGGCTCGGCGCCGATATTGGCGAAGGCCTTGATGCGCGCGCGCGGTTTCAGGCCCGCGGCCTTGCCGGCTTCGGCGCTGCCGATCAGCACCGCGGCGGCGCCGTCGACGATGCCGGATGAATTGCCCGGCGTATGCACGTGGTTGATCGCCTCGACCTCGGGGTGCTTCTGCACCGCGACCGCGTCGAAGCCGCCCATCTCGCCCATTTGCACGAAGGACGGCTGCAGCGCGGCCAGCGTCTGCATGGTGGTCGACGGCCGCATGTGCTCGTCCTTCGACAGGATCGGCAGGCCGCTCGGATCGCGCACCGTCATCACCGACTTCTTGAAGCGACCCTCGTCCCAGGATTTCGCCGCGCGCTTCTGGCTCTCGACCGCGTAGGCGTCGACGTCGTCGCGCGAGAAGCCGTATTTGGTGGCGATCAGGTCGGCGGAAATACCCTGCGGCATGAAATAGGTCTCGACCGCGATCGTGGGATCGACCGGCCAGGCGCCACCGGAGGCGCCGATGCCGACGCGGCTCATCGATTCGACGCCGCCGCCGATGGTCATGGCGTGCTGGCCGGACATGACCTCCGCCGCCGCGAAATTCACGGCATCGAGGCCGGAGGCGCAGAAGCGGTTGATCTGCACGCCGGGCACACCGTCGCCGAGGCCGGCGACCAAAGCCGCGGCGCGCGCGATGTCGCCGCCCGCCTCGCCCACTGGGTCGACGCAGCCGAGCACCACGTCGTCGATCAACTTCGAATCGAGCTTGTTGCGGTTCTTGACCTCGCGCAACGTTTGCGCCGCGAGATTGAGCGCGGTCACCTCGTGCAAGGCGCCGTCCGCCTTGCCGCGGCCGCGCGGCGTGCGCACGTGGTCGTAAATGAATGCGTCGGTCATCGGCGTTCTCCAGCGCAGGACTAAAGGCTGCGCGCGATCAACAGCTTCATGATCTCGTTGGTGCCCGCGTAGATGCGCAGCACGCGCGCATCCCGGTAGAGGCGCGAGATCGGGTATTCGTCCATATAGCCATAGCCGCCGAACAATTGAAGGCAGCGGTCGATCACTTCGCCAAGCGTGTCGGTGAGGCGGTATTTAGCCATCGAGGCGGTGACGGTGTCGAGCTTGCCCTCGACGTGAAGGCCGATGCAGTGGTCGAGGAAGACCTTGGCGATGGTGGTGTCGGTCTTGCAGGCGGCGAGTTCGAACTGGGTGTTCTGAAATTCGACGATGGCCTTGCCGAAGGCCCTGCGCTGCTTGACATAATCGATGGTGAGCGCGAGCGCGCGCTCCATCATTGCCACCGCGTGCACGGCGACGATCAGGCGCTCCTGCGGCAACTCCTTCATGAGCTGGTAGAAGCCCTGCCCCTCCTCGGTGCCGAGCAGCGCCTCGGCCGGCAGCTTGACGTCCTCGAAGAACAATTCCGAGGTGTCGGCGGAATCCATGCCGAGCTTCTTCAGCTTGCGGCCGCGCCGGAAGCCGGCTGCGTCGTCGGTCTCCACCACCAGCAGCGAGGTGCCCTTGGCACCGGCCTTGGGATCGGTCTTGGCGACGACGATGATCAGATTGGCGTGCTGGCCATTGGTGATGAAGGTCTTGGAGCCGTTGAGCACGTAGCCGTTGCCGGATTTTTCGGCCTTGGCGCGCACGCCTTGCAGGTCACTTCCGGTGCCCGGCTCGGTCATGGCGATGGCGCCGATCAACTCGCCGGTGGCGAGTTTTGGCAGCCAGCGTTTCTTCTGCTCGTCGGTGCCGTAGTGCAGGATGTAGGGCGCGACGATGCCGGAATGCAGCGGCGCGCCGAAGGTGTCGAAGCCGGCGAGCGAGAATTCGCGGTTGATCACCGCCTCGTGGGCGAAGCTGCCGCCGGCGCCGCCGTATTCCTCCGGCATGGAGGCGCAGAGCAGACCGGCCGCGCCGGACTTGGTCCACACCTCGCGCTCATACATGCCTTTTTCGTGCCAGCGATCGATCTGGGGCGTGAATTCGTCGGCGATGAAGCGCCGCGCCTGCTCTTCGAGCAGGACAAGGTCCTCGGTCATCCACCCCGGCCGCGGAAGATTGATGGCATCCATGTGATAATTCCCGACAGGCGCCGCACCATAGCGCCGGCACGGTCGCAGGGCGAGACCCTACCCCGATCAGCCGGCGCCAAGCGCGACGGCGACGTTGTAGGTGACGAACGAGGCGATATAGGCGAGCGACAGCATGTAGCCGAAGGTGACCGCCATCCACTTCCAGCTGCCGGTCTCGCGCTTGATCACGGCGAGCGTCGAGGCGCATTGCGGGGCGAAAATATACCAGACCAACAGCGACAGGGCGGTGGCTAAGGTCCATTGATGCGCCAGCGCCTGGCCGATCTGCTGGGCGGCTTCTTTGCCGCCTCCGATCGAATAGACCGTGCCGAGCGCAGCCACTGCGACTTCCCGCGCGGCCATGCCGGGGATCAAGGCTACGGCGATCTGCCAATTGAAGCCGAGCGGCGCCAGCACCGGTTCGATCAGGTGGCCGATGAAGGCAGCGAGGCTGTAGCCGATGGCCGGCCCGCTGGCGCCTTCCGGCGGCCGCGGAAAGGAGGCCAGGAACCAGATCAGCACCATCATGGAGAAGATGGTCGTGCCGGCGCGCTGCAGGAACATCTTCGCCCGCGTGTAGAGGCCGATCAGCACGCTGCGCGGCCGCGGCAGTTTGTAGTCGGGCAATTCCAGCATGAAAGGCGGCGTCGGGTTGTCGCGCCAGAAGAAAAACTTGGTGAGGAACGAAACGCCGAGCGCGCTGGCGATGCCGGCGGCGTAGAGGCCGAACATCACCAGACCCTGCAAGCTGAACAGACCCCAGACGGGCGTGGCCGGAATAAAGGCCGAGATGATCAGCGTATAGACCGGGATGCGTGCCGAACAGGTCATCAGCGGCGCCACCAGGATGGTGGTGAGCCGGTCGCGCGGATTGTCGATCACCCGCGTCGCCATGATACCGGGAATGGCGCATGCAAAGCTCGACAGCAGCGGGATAAAGGCGCGGCCGTGCAGGCCGGCGCCGCCCATGATGCGATCCATCAGGAAGGCGGCGCGCGCCATGTAACCGAGATCTTCCAGCAGCAGGATGAACAGAAACAGGATCAGGATCTGCGGCAGGAACACGATGACGCTGCCGACGCCGTTGATGGCGCCGTCCTGGAGGAAACTCTGCAACAGGCCGGCGGGCAGCGTGTCGTGCACCAGCGTGCCGAGCGCGTCGAAGCCCGAGGAAATGAGCGCCATCAGCGGCTGCGCCCAAGTAAACACCGCCTGGAACATCACGAATAGAATTGCCAGCAGAATGACGAGGCCGATCACCGGATGCAGCAGCGCCGCGTCGAGCCGCGTGGTCAGCGTATCCGGCTTGTCGGGCATGCGCACCGCGGTCTTGATCAGCCGGTCGGCCTCGCGCTGGGCCGTGCGCAAGTCGGACGCGGTCGGCGTGTGCCAGCCGTGTGCGCCAATTTGCGTCGGCGTCGCCGCGGCCAGTTCGTCGAGCCGGCGCATCAAATCATCGGTGCCGCCGCGGCGCACCGCCGCCGCGGTGATCACCGGCACGCCGAGCTCGGCCGACAGCCTGTCGAGATCGATCTCCATGCCGCGCCGGCGCGCGATGTCGATCATGTTGAGGACGAGCAGCAGCGGCCGGCCGATGCTCTTGAGCTCGATCACCAGGCGCAGCGCCAGACGCAGATTGGTGGCGTCGGCGACGCAGACGAGCAGGTCGGGCGCGTTTTCGGATGCGAGGCGGCCGAGCACGACGTCGCGCGTCACTTCTTCGTCAGGGCTGCGCGCGCGCAGCGAATAGGTGCCGGGCAGATCGATCAGATTGACGCTGAGCCCGGAAGGCGTGCGCATCGCGCCGCTCTTGCGCTCGACGGTGACGCCGGGATAATTCGCGACCTTCTGCCGGCTGCCGGTGAGCGCATTGAACAGCGCGGTCTTGCCGCTGTTTGGCGTTCCGATGAGGGCGAAATGCCGGACGCCGACCTCAGCCACTGCACTCATTTCTAAATCCAAATCAGCGAAGCGATCAGATCACCAGAATGGCCATGGCTTCGCGGCGGCGCAGCGCGACGGTGGCGGCATTGACACGCACCGCGATCGGATCGCGGCCGATCGCGCCCTCGTGCAGGACTTCGATCGAGGCGCCTTCGGTGAAACCGAGCTCCACCAGCCGGCGCTCGAGTTCCCCGCTCGGTAGATCGGACGCATCGTCGGCGGCGATGGCATCGATCCGGCCGCGGAACCCCTTGCGGGCCAAGCCGAGGGGCGCTGTCGTTTCCATGCTGCTCTCGCTCATGATCCCGTGTTCCTGCAGATGCCTATGATTATCATTTCCATGATTTATCTGCCCGCGCCATGATTTAAATCAAGTAAAAATCGTAAATATTTCAGTAGCTTATAACCATTATAAGGAAGCGAAGTGCAAGGTTGCGGCTGGCCGTGCCGGTGCCATGATGCTACGAGCGCTTTACAACTCCGTAGCCGGGTAATTCACCAGTGAATCCACAGCGAATGACTGCTGACCCGGCCAGGCCGGACCCGACCGATTTCGGCAAGCGCCTGGATTCGCTTGAGCGTCGCCGTATTGCTGAGCACCATCGGCGGCGTCGGCATGTGGTCGGTGGTGGTGGCGCTGCCGGCAATCCAAGCCGATTTCGGCGTCGACCGCGCCGACGCCTCCCTGCCCTACACGCTCACCATGCTCGGCTTCGGCTTAGGCGGCGTGGTGATGGGTAAGCTCGCCGACCGCTTCGGCATCACCGTGCCGCTGGCGCTCGGCGCAATTGCACTGATGCTCGGCTATGTCGCGGTCGGGCACGCCGCGACGCTGTGGCAGGTGACGCTCGCCTATGGCTTGCTGATCGGCTTCGGCTGCTCGACGACCTTCGGGCCGTTGATGGCGGAGATGTCGCACTGGTTCGTGCGCCGGCGCGGCATCGCCGTCGCGCTTGCGGCCTCCGGCAATTATCTCGCCGGCACGATCTGGCCGCCGGTGGTGCAGCATTTCATCGCCAGCTCGGGCTGGCGCGCGACGCATATCGGCATCGGCGTGTTCATCGTCGTCACCATGCTGCCGCTTACCTATTTCATGCGCCGCCGGATCGAGACCGAGCACACCGTCGGCGCCGTGCAGTCGGCGGCGGCGCGGCAAGCCGAACTGCCGTTCTCGCCGGCGACGCTGCAGACGCTGTTGTTCATCGCCGGCATTTCCTGCTGCGTGGCGATGTCGATGCCGCAGGTCCATCTCGTCGCCTATTGCGGCGACCTCGGCTATGGCGCGGCGCGCGGCGCCGAGATGCTGTCGCTGATGCTCGGGCTCGGCATCATCAGCCGCGTCGGCTCCGGCTTCATCGCCGACCGCATCGGCGGCGTGCGCACGCTGCTGCTCGGCTCGCTGCTGCAAGGCGTGGCGCTGGTGCTCTATGTCTTTTTCGACGGGCTCGTCTCGCTGTACGTGATCTCCGGCCTTTTCGGCCTGTTCCAGGGCGGCATCGTGCCGAGCTACGCCATCATCGTGCGCGAATATTTCTCGCCCAAGGAAGCGAGCACGCGCGTCGGCCTGGTGATCATGGGGACCGTGCTCGGCATGGCGCTGGGCGGCTGGATGTCAGGCTGGATCTTCGACGCCACCGGCTCGTATCAGGCGGCATTCCTCAACGGGCTCGCGTGGAACTTGTTGAACGTGTCGATCGCGTCATGGCTGCTGTTGCGCACGCCGCGCCGCGCGGCGCTTGCTGCTGGCGCATAATGTCTCATATGGCGAGATTGCCGGCGTCTATTTTTTTGTGGACAGCGCCCGAATTAGCTGCGCAGCGGATGGTTTGTCGCAAATATTGACAACTGCAGTGCGAAATTAGATAGGCTTTGCGCCGGAAAGATTTGGGGGTTTCTTCCGATGCTGTTTCCAGATTCACGGGCAGACGTGGTCAAGGCCATCAATCACCGGTGGTTGCTGAAATTCTGGGACCGTCATCGCGCCAAGCACCGCGTGCCGCAATGGCAAGCGGTCGAGGCCGAAAACCTCACGCGCATGGCGGATGGTTTCAGCTTTCTCGACGTGACCGGCGGCGACGGCGCCATGCGCTTTCTGATCCGCTACTATGGCCCGACAGTCATCCGGGTATACGGCTTGAGCGATCCGCGCGGGCGCTATCTCGATGAAGTAGCCAAAACCGCGAACTGCCCGACCGGGCTTAAGCCATATTACCGGGCCGTGGAGACCGGCCGGCCGGTCTACACCATCCACGATTTCGCCGACCGCGACGGCCGGCTGGTGCACAGCGAGCGCCTGTTGCTGCCGTTCTCAAGCGACGGCGAGCGCGTCGAACGGCTGCTGGCGGCTTTTGAATTCGTCTCGCCGGACGGCGCCTTCGACCAACGCGACCTGCTGACCTTGCGGAACGCGCCACCGGCGCTGCGAATATCCGCAACGATCGCGACGCAGGCCTCGGTCTAGTTTCTAGAACGCCTCGTCCGCCAATTCCATCACCGAGCCAGCGCCGGCGCTGATGCGGCCAAGGTGCGTCGCGGTTTCCGGCAACATGCGCTCCATGTAGAAGCGCGCGGTGACGAGCTTCGCCTTCATTGCCGGCTCGGCGCCGTTGGCGGATCTTGCGAGCGCGGCTTCCGCAATGCGCGCCCACATGTAACCGAGCGCCACCAGCCCGAAGAGATGCATGTAGTCGGTGGCGCCGGCGCCGGCGTTGTCCGGCTTGGCCATGGCGTTCTGCATGAACCACATCGAGGCCTGCTGCAGATGGCCGAGCGCGGCGCCGAGCGGCGTGACGTATGGCTTCATCGCCTCGTCGGCGCCCATCTCCTTGATGAAGGCGCCGACTTCGTTGAGGAAGGCCATCAGCGCGCGGCCGCCGTCCTTGCCGAGTTTGCGGCCGACCAGGTCGAGCGCCTGGATCCCGTTGGCGCCCTCGTAGATCATGGCGATGCGGGCATCGCGCACGAACTGCTCCATGCCGTGCTCGGCGATGTAGCCGTGGCCGCCGAACACCTGCTGCGCCATCACCGTGTTGGCGAAGCCCTGGTCGGTGAGCACGCCTTTGACCACCGGCGTGAGCAGCCCCATGTAATCGTCGGCGTTCTGGCGTTCCTTGTCGTCCTGCGCGCGGCGAGCGATATCGCCCTTGAGCGCGGTCCACAACACCAGCGCGCGGCCGGCCTCGTTGAAGGCGCGGATCGTCATCAGCGTGCGGCGCACGTCCGGATGCACGATGATCGGATCGGCCGCCTTGTCGGGATATTTCACGCCAGAGATCGCGCGGCCCTGCAGGCGCTCCTTGGCGTAGATTGCGGCGTTCTGGTAGGCGACCTCGGAGAGCGACAGACCTTGCACGCCGACGCCGAGCCGCGCCTCGTTCATCATCACGAACATGGCGTTGAGGCCGCGATTCTCCTCGCCGACCAGCCAGCCGGTGGCGCCGTCGTAGTTCATCACGCAGGTCGAATTGCCGTGGATACCCATCTTCTCTTCGATCGAGCCGCAGCTGACGCCGTTCGGCCCGCCGAGTGAGCCGTCGGCCTTGACCGTCAGCTTGGGGACGACGAACAGCGAAATCCCCTTGGTGCCGGCCGGTGCCCCTTCAATGCGCGCCAGCACCAGGTGGACGATGTTCTCGGCGAGATCGTGCTCGCCGGCGGAGATGAAGATCTTGGTGCCGGTGATCTTGTAGCTGCCGTCGGCCTGCTTCACCGCCTTGGTGCGCAACAGCCCGAGGTCGGTGCCGCAATGCGGCTCGGTCAGATTCATGGTGCCGGTCCATTCGCCGGCGACCATCTTGGGCAGGTATTTCGCCTTCAGCTCCGGCGAGGCATGCACCACCAAAGCGGCGATGGCGCCCTGGGTGAGGCCCGGATACATGGCGAAGGCCATGTTGGCCGAGCAGAGCATCTCGTTGACCGCGACGGTCAGCGTCGCCGGCAAGTCCTGCCCGCCGAACTCGCTCGGCACCGAAATGCCGATCCAGCCGCCCTCGACCATCTGCCTGAAGGCATCCTTGAAGCCGGTCGGCGTCGTCACGCTGCCGTCGGGATGGCGCTTGCAGCCCTCCTTGTCGCCGATGCGGTTGAGGGGGGTCAGCACCTCCTCGGAGAACTTGCCGGCCTCGCGCAGCACGGCTTCCACCAGATCGGGCGACGCCTCGGCAAAGCCCGGCAGATTGCCGTAGCGGTCGAGATGGAGGACGTCGTTCAACAGGAATAACGCGTCGTCCACGGGGGCTTTGTAGGTCGGCATCGATCCCTCCCAGCGTCCGGCGACGCCGTTAACGCCTTGTTAGCTATTGAGCGCTTGTTGCCGTTGCAAGAACCGCGGCGGCGCGCCCCGGTACCGCAAAACGCCGCATCAGCAAGACTATCGTGCATCCGGATTACAGCGCCGTTGGCCACGCGTCCACCGCCCGTTGCGGCAAAAACCATGGGCGAATTCCGGGGCTTCGCGGCAAACCTTAACTCCATGTTTACCGTGACCGGCAAAAAGTCGGGGGATGGACTGCGGACCGTATCGGCATCCACACATTGTTAGTCCGTGCCGGTTCCTCGGAGAGCCCATGAAGCCCCGTCACCTCCGCCTCAAACGCGGGCGCCAGCGATGAAATTCGGCATCCCATGGAGCGTGAAGAAGATACGGCCGGAAGCGCGCGAAATCGCCGAACAGGCGGCGCGCCGGTCGGGGCTGTCGCTCGGCGACTGGCTCAATTCCGTGATCCTCCAGCAAGCCGGCCAGGCGGGCGTCGCCTCGCCGCCGTTCGACGCCTTCCACGGCGGCGAACTCGGGGCGGTGAACCACCGGCTCGATCGCCTGTCGCAGCGAATCGATCAACTGACGCGAACCGGCCTCGCCGACTATGCGCCGAAACGCTCACGTGAATCCGAGCAGCTGCCCGTCGCTGCCCCGCTCGCAGCCCCCGACATGCCAAACGTGCAGATGCCGCCGAGTCTCGATCGCGCGCTCGCCGAAATCGCGGCGCGTCAGCGCACCCTCGGCGGCAGAGCCTCGCCGCCGCGCCGGCAGCCGCCGGTAGCCTCAGAGGCTCCCCTGCAGCCGGCCTTGCCGGCGCAGAATCTGTCCGGCCTGGAAGAACAGCTACGCAATATCACCAATCAGATCGAGACGCTGCGCAAACCGGGCGTGGAAGCGGCGATCAACGCCTTGCGCGAGGAGCTTGCCGAAATCGGCCGCACGCTCGCCGAGGCAATGCCGCGCCGCGCCCTCGAGGCGATCGAGAGGCAGATCCAAAGCCTCGACCAGCGCGTCGAAAGCCGTCAGGCCGGCATCGACGCCGACGTGCTGGTCAGCATCGAGCATGGGCTGGCCGAGATCCGCGACGCCATGCATGGGCTGATGCCGGCGGAAAACCTGATCGGCTACACCGATGCGGTCGCCAATCTCGCGCACAAGATCGATCACATCGTCGCGCAGAACGACCCGGCGACGATCGTGCAGCTCGAACACGCCATCACCACGCTGCGCGAATTGAGCAATCACATCGCCTCCAACGACACCGTGCGCGCGCTTTCGGCGCAGGTCCACGAATTGGGCGGCAAGATCGATGCCATGGCCCAGGGCGGCGGCAGCGACGGCGCGTTCAATCATCTCGAACAGCGTATCGCCATGCTCTCGGACACGCTGGCCGAGCGCGCGCATGACGGCGGCGCGGTATCGCCGCGGCTGGATTCGCTGATCGAAACGCTGGCCGAGAGAATCGACCAGCTGCAGCACGCGCCGAGCCCAGGCACCGCCGTCGGTCACCTCGAGGATTACATCGTCAAACTGGTGGAGAAGCTGGACGCCTCCGATGCCCGGCTCGGCCATCTGGAAGGAATCGAGCGCGGCCTCGCCGATCTTCTGCTCCGCATCGAAGACATGCGGGCGAATACGAATGCCGGCGGCTTGCGCGCGCAAGAGGCGCCGGATGTCGATCATATGCGGATCGATCTCGCCCGCACCCAGGATACGCTGGACGCGGTGCACGGCACGCTCGGCCATGTCGTCGACCGGCTCGCCACCATCGAACGCGATATTCGCGAACGGCCGCGCCAGCAGGCTGCGGTCGACAGCGCCGGCGCGTTGACGCAGCAGCCGGCTTATGTCGACGATGCGCCCAGTATCGCTGCGCCGATGGCGCCGTCGGTCGCGCCGATTGCGCCGCCCACGCAACGGCGCATGTCGCCGGCCGCGCAATTGCCGGGCGACCCCGATCTCCCCGACAACCAGCCGCTCGAGCCAGGCTCCGGCCGCCCACAGGGCAATCCCGCGGCCCGCATCGCCGCCTCCGAAGCCGCCCTCGGCGGCGCTGCGCCCGCCGCCGCGCCCGGCGGCAAATCGAGCTTCATCGCCGCTGCCCGCCGCGCCGCCCAGGCGGCCGGGCAGCAGCCGAACCCGCGCGCCCAGCGTCACGACCCGGCGGCGCCGTTCGAGGCGCAGCCCTCGCTGCGCGGCAAGCTGATGAGGCGGGTCAAGTCTTTGTTCATCGCGGCGAGCATCATCGCCATCGTCGTCGGCCTGGTGCAGATCGCCGGCACCGTGTTCGATTTCGGCAGTCCCCTGATCAAGCTGTCCGACGCGCCGGCGAGTGTTCCCGTCGAAGAAATCAAGACGGCCGACGTGACGGCGCCCGAACCCGCGCCGGAAGCGACCGGCAGCCTTGTCGCCAACCCGCTCGCGCCACCGAGCCTGCCGCCGATTGCCTCGCCCCCGCCGGCGGCCGGCGGAAGCGTGATCGCCATCAACCCGCCGCCTGCGGCATATCAGATGCCGCCCGCGATGCCGTCGCTGTTCGGCCCGCCGGTATTCGAACCGAAGGCCGACATCACCGGATCGATCCCGCGTCCGGCCGCCACCAGCCAGCCGGCGCGCCCGCCGGCGCCAGCAGCGCAGGCCACCCCCGCATCAGCCGACCGGCTGCCGGCCGCCATCGGCGGACCCAAGCTGCGCAACGCGGCGATCGCCGGCGATGCCGCTGCTGCCTATGCCGTCGCGTTACGCTTCGCCGAAGGGCGCGGCGTTCCGGTCAACTTGGAGGAGGCCGCGCATTGGTATGAGCGCGCCGCCAGCAAGGGTCTGGTACCGGCGCAATTCCGCTATGCCAGCCTGTGGGAAAAGGGCCTCGGCGTGAAGAAGGATTTGGCGCAGGCCCGCCGCCTCTATCTCGCCGCCGCCTCAAAGGGCAACAGCAAGGCGATGCATAACCTCGCCGTACTCTACGCCGAAGGCATCGACGGCAAGATCGATTATGGCACCGCCGTGCAATGGTTCCGCAAAGCCGCCCAGCACGGCATTGCCGACAGCCAATACAATCTCGGCGTGCTGTGCGCGCGCGGGCTTGGCACCGACAAGAATTACGCCGAAGCCTACAAGTGGTTCGCGCTGGCGGCCGCCCAAGGCGACAGCGAAGCCGCCAAGAAGCGCGACGACGTCACCAGCCAGCTGGACGCGGCCGCGCTTGCCGCCGCCGAGCAAGCGGTCAAGAGCTTCGTCGCCGAACAGCAGCCGCAAGACGCAGTCACCGTCCGTGAACCGCCCGGCGGCTGGGATCACGCCGCCGGCGCGCCGGCGCAAGCCAGCCCGCGGACCGGCCCCCTGGCGCTCGGCGCCCTCCAAACCGGAAAACGGTGAACAAGGGCATCCGATCGCGCAAAAGCGTGATCGCGGACCGGTTCATCGCTAAGATCGCTCCGATCGTCGGCCCAGAGTCGCTGCCGGACCCGCAGATCGCGACGTTGACCGCAAGGTGAACCTCGCAGCGGTGCGTTCCGGTGAGCGGTGCATTGGCCACGCACGCGGGGTGACACCTTTTGCAAATCTATCTTCCGATCGCCGACATGCCCGTGAACATCTTCCTGGTGCTGGGGATGGGGCTGGCGGTCGGCTACGTCTCGGGCATGTTCGGCATCGGCGGCGGCTTCCTGATGACGCCGCTGTTGATCTTCATCGGCGTCACGCCCGCCGTTGCGGTGGCGAGCGTCGCCAGCCATATCGCCGCCTCCTCATTCACCGGCGCGATCACCTATTGGAACAGACGCGCGCTCGATCTTGCACTGGCGCTGATGCTGCTCGGCGCCGGCATTTTCGGTACCGCGACCGGCGTCTGGCTATTCACCACCTTACGCGCGCTCGATCAACTCGACCTGATGATCGGGCTTTCCTATGTGACGCTGCTGACGATCGTGGGCGGCCTCATGATCTACGAAAGCGTCCGCGCGGTCATGCGCGCGCGCCAGGGCCTGCCTGCCACGATCCGCCGCGCCGGCAGCCACACCTGGCTCCATGGGCTGCCGTTCAAGGTGCGGTTCAAGCGCTCGAAAATATACGTCTCCGCAATTCCCGTCTGGGCCATCGGTTTCACCATCGGTTTTGTCGGCGCCATCATGGGCATCGGCGGCGGATTTCTGCTGGTGCCGATGCTGATTTATTTCCTGCGCGTGCCGACCGCGACCGTGATCGGCACCTCGATGGTGCTCACCCTCATCACCATGGCATCGGCGACGGTGATGCACGCCGCCACCAACCATCTGGTCGATGCGGTGCTGGCCTTGATCCTGATGGTCGGCGGCGTGGTCGGCGCGCAATTCGGCGCGCGCACGGGACAGAAGATGCGCGGTGAACGTTTGCGTCTGCTGCTCGGGCTCCTGGTTTTCGCGGTCGGCCTGCGTTTCGCCTATGAGCTGGTGGTGCAGCCCGACGATCTGTACTCGATCCGTTACGTCAGGGGCGAATGATGCGGCGGATCGCGCTCATGCTCTTGACGGTCATATTGGTCGGCGGCGCCGGGCCCGCCGCCGCCGAGCGCCTGGTGGTGTCGCTGTCGAACCCGCGAGTGGCGATCACTTCGAACTTCGTCGGCGATGAGCTCGTGCTGTTCGGCACGGTCGAACCTGACGCGGGAAAATCCGGGCCACCGCCGTCGTACGATCTCGTCGTCACCGTGACGGGGCCGCGGCAGACGTTGCGCACCAGGCGCAAGCAGCGCGTGCTCGGCATCTGGGTCAACGTCGATTCGCGCGAGTTCGTCCGCGTTCCGTCTTATCTCGCCATCTTGAGCAACCGTCCGGTGACGCAGATCGCCGCCCAGGACGTCCGGCGAGGACTGCAGGTCGGGCTCGACAATTTCCTGTTGCCGCAACGCATCGGGCCCGACATCGCCGACACCGTGCGCGACGATCCGTTCCGCCACGCCTTCGTGCAGCTGCAAAGCCAGCACCGCCTGTACCGGCAAGACCCCAAGGCGGTGACGTTTCTCACCCCGGCTGTTTTTCGCGCGGCGATTTCGCTGCCGGCCGACGTACCGGTCGGCAATTATGCAATCGACGTCAAATTGTTCGTCGACGGCGCGTTGGTCGGGCGCACCGACGCGACGCTGGACGTCACCAAGGCCGGCTTCGAGCAATACGTCGCCGAAGCCGCGCGCGACAACGGCTTGCTCTACGGCCTCGCCACCATGCTGATGGCGCTGCTTACCGGCTGGATTGCCAGCGTGGTGTTCAAGCGGGACTGAGCGCCGGCTAGCGCACACAGCGGCTCGATCGCCGCCGGCGCTCATCCTCCTTTTCACGCTCGTGCAGGCGCCGGACGCGTGACGAGGTAGATGCCGAGCGCGACCGGAACGATGCCGAGCATGTCGGCGAGGTCGACGTGCTCGCCGAGCAGCAGCCAACCAAACAGCATGCCGAGCGTCGGGATCAGGAAGTGGTAGCTGCTGGCCGCGGTGGCACCCGACACGGTCAGGATGCGGAACCAGAGAATGTAGGCGAAGACCGAGACGATCACCACGCTGTACGCGAAGGCGGCGATCAGGCTCCAGGTCGGCACGACGTCGCGGACGCTCTCAAAGCCTACCGCGAACGGCACCATCGCGGCACCGGAGGCGAGGCTCTGCACGCCATTGCCGATCCAGAAGCCGTCCTTGGGGGCGAAAAGCTTAAACAGAATGGTGCCGCCGACAAAGGCGAGCAGCGCGAGCACGATGAGCAGAATGCCGCCCAACTGGTCGGTGCCGAGCGTCAGGCAACTCTTGACGATGAAGGCGACGCCGCCGAGGCCAAGCAGAAGACCGAGCAGCTTGCGCCAGGTCATGCGCTCACCGAGCAGGAACACGGCGAGGACGGCGGCAACGATCGGATTGGCGCTGAGGATCAGCGCCGCAATTCCGGACGAGACGGTCTTGAGCCCGATAAATCCGATGCCGAGAAACGTTGCCTGACTGGCGACGCCGAGCACGGCAAAACCAGCACATCGCGCTTGCTCAAGGTCCAGCGGATGCCGGTCGCAGCGGCAAGGCCGATCATCAGCACGCCGGCGGCGAGGAAGCGCACGGCCAGAAAGAGAAACGGCGGGCAATCGGCGAGCGCGATCTTGCCGACCGCAAACGCGGAGGCCCACAGGATGACGAAAGTTCCAACCATGAGCGGTAGCCGAATTGAGGTCGCGGGCTTGGTTCGGACGGATGACGAGAGGACAAGTTCGGACATGGGCAAATTCCTTTCGCAGCGCACATGGGCTTGCACCTGTCCATTTGGAAATTAAATGATAGAATGTCTTCAAGTGGCTTTGTGAATGGGTTCCGCCGTGCTGGATATCGAGTTGCTGCGCAGTTTCGTCTCGGTGGTGGACGCCGGCGGCTTCACCCGCGCCGGCGAGCGCGTCCATCGCACGCAATCGACGGTCAGCCAGCAAATCAAGCGGCTGGAGGATGCCGTCGGCAAGCCGCTCTTGGTTCGTAACGGCAAGCAGGCGACGCCGACCGAGGAAGGCGAGCGGCTCCTAAGTTACGCGCGGCGCATTTTGATGCTGGAAGCGGAAGCGCGCGACGTCGTGTCGCAGCCGGTGAACGACGGCGTATTGCGGCTCGGCATACCGGAGGATTTCGCCGCCAATCGGCTGACCGAACTGGTTTCGCACCTGTCGCGCCTCCGGCCGGGACTGCGCTTGAATGTCCGCAGCGGACTGAGTGTGCTCCTCGGCGGTCTCCTCGCGCGTGGCGAGCTTGATCTTGCCCTGCTCAAGCGAGAGGCGGGCACGCCGGGCGGTATCGCCGCATGGACCGAGAATTTGCATTGGGTCACGAGCCGCCGCCACAAGATCGATCTTGACACCGATCCGGTACCGCTGGTGATGGGCGACCAAGGCTGTCTCTATCGCAACCGGATGATCCACGCGCTGGAGACAGCGGGCCGGCCGTGGCGGATCGCGTTCTGGAGCCCGAACCTATCCGGCATTCACGCAGCCTTATCCGCCGGCCTGGGCCTCAGCCTGCTGCCCGAGGGAGCGATCCTGCCGGAGCAGAAGATCATCGAGCCGGCGCGCGGATTCCCGACCATCACCAACACCGAGATCGCGCTTGTCGCCAGCGACAATGCAAGTCCGGCAACGCTGCGGTTGGCCGATATCCTGGTCGAATTCTGCGGGCCGCGCCGGCGCGCGACAAGCTCGAGTCAGTCCGGCAAGCAGCGCTTGGCGGTGAAGGCATAAAGCCGATCCTCGCCCAGCATGTGCGCGGTGAACTTGAGCGTGCCGAACAGATCGGCGAAAGCCGCGTCGCGGATGTTGAGCCCGCCAGTGAAGGAGCCGAAGGCCGGCATCACCAAGCGCGTGCTATCTGCGGCAAAGCAGCGGCGGCTGACGGCGCGGCCGCGATGCGCGACGCGCGCCACCGGATGCAGATGGCCGGCGATCTCGCCCTCGGCGCCGGTCGGCCGATGGCGGAAGACGATCGCGCCGATGGCGATCTCACTGTGGAACGCGCCGCCGATGCCGTCGGCCGGATCGGGATCGTGATTGCCGGTGAGCCAGAGCCAGTCGCGACCGCGCTGCAACGCCAACAGATTGTCGCGGTCCTCTTGCGACAGCCGCGCCGGACCGCCGCCGTCGTGGAAGCTATCGCCGAGCGCGATCACGCAGCGCGGCGCGTAGCGCGCGATGAGGCGCGCGAGTCGCTGAAGCGTCGCCGCGGTGTCATAAGGCGGCAGCAATTGCCCGCGCGCGGCGAAGCTCGAGCCTTTTTCGAGATGCAGATCGGCAACCGCAAGCAGGCTTTGCTCCGGCCAATAGAGCGCGCCGGCGGGGTCGGCGATGAGGGCGATGCCGTTCACATTGATGTCCTTCCGGTCGCGCGCGTCAGCGCGCGGGCCGGAATCCAGGGCCCCTGGATTCCGGGTTCGCCGCTGCGCGGCGCCCCGGAATGACGAATCGTTCACTGCATCGCCTCCTTCACCAATTCGTCCGCGGCTTCGGCCAAAAGCGAATCCGACGCCTCGCCGTAGACCGTCTCGCGGCCGATCTCCAGCATCACCGGAACCGCCAGCGGCGAGACATGGTCGAGCGCTTTATGGACGATTCGGCCCCTGATGCGCGAGAGCATTTCGCCGAGCCGCTTGATGTCCAAGAGGCCGGTGGCGGCATCGGCGCGCGCCGCACGCAAGCAGCATGTGGTCGGCCTGGTGCTTGCGCAGCACGTCGTAGACGAGGTCGGTGGAAATGGTGAGCTTGCGGCGCGATTTCTCCTCGCCGGGAAAACGCTTTTCGATCAGCCCGGCGATGATGGCGCAATTGCGGAAGGTGCGCTTCATCAGCGCCGATTCGGCGAGCCAGGCTTCGAGATCGTCGCCCAGCATGTCCTCGTCGAACAATTGCGCGAGCGACAATTCGCTGCGCTGGATGCGCAGGCCGAGATCGCCGAGGCCCCACACCGCCAGCGCATATTCGTTGGCGACGAAGCCGAGCGGCCGCTGCCGCGCGCGCTCAAGCCGGCGCGTGAGCAGCATGCCGAGCGTCTGATGCGCCAGCCTGCCCTCGAACGGATAGCAGACGAGATAATATTTCGCCGCGCGCGGAAAGGTCTCGACCAGGAGATCGCCGGGCTTGGGCAACAGCGAGCGCCATTGCTGGATTTCCAGCCACTCGCGCACTTGGGTAGGCAGCGCGCGCCAGGTCTCGCGCTGCGCCAGGATCGCGCGCACGCGCGCGGCGAGATAGGTCGACAGCGGAAATTTGCCGCCCTCATAGGCCGGCACCTTCGGATCGGTCGCGGTCGAGCGCGACACATAGACCTCGTCCTCGACCAACGCCTCGTATTTCAAAATTTCGCCGGCGAAGACGAAGGTGTCGCCCTGCGTCAACGTCTCGATGAAATATTCCTCGACCTCGCCGAGCAGCCGTCCGCCGCGCGGCACGATCGCGCCGTGGCCACGCACCAGCCGCACTTTCAGCATGTCGGCTTCGACGATGGTGCCGACATTCATGCGGTAACGCTGCGCCACGCGCGGATGGGTAATGCGCCAGCGGCCGTCTTTGCCCTGCCGGATCTTGGCGAAGCGTTCGTAGGCCTTCAGCGCGTAGCCGCCGGTGGCGACGAAATCGACCGCGGCGTCGAAATCGGCGCGCGCCAGCGCCACATAAGGCGCCGCGGCGCGCACTTCGGCGTAAAGCTCGTCGGACAGAAACGGCGCGCCGACGGCACGGCCGAGGATATGCTGCGCGAGAACGTCGAGCGCGCCGGTGCGCAGCGGCGGCGTGTCCTGCGCGTTCTCGGCCACCGCATCGATGGCGGCGCGGCATTCCAGCACCTCGAAGCGGTTGGCCGGCACCAGCACGCCTTCGGAGGGCTCGTCCAGCCGGTGATTGGAACGGCCGATGCGCTGCATCAGCCGCGACGCGCCCTTGGGCGCGCCGACATTGATGACGAGATCGACGTCGCCCCAGTCGACGCCGAGATCGAGCGACGAGGTGCACACCACCGCGCGCAATTTGCCGGCGGCCATGGCGTCCTCGACTTTGCGACGCTGGGCGACGTCGAGCGAGCCGTGATGCAGGGCGATGGCGAGATTGTCGTCGTTGACGCCGCCACAGTTCCTGGAACAGGAATTCGGCCTGGCTGCGGGTGTTGACGAAGACCAGTGTGGTCTTGTGCGCGCTTGATCAGATGATAGATTTCGCCGAGCGCGTGGCGCGCCGAATGGCCGGCCCAGGGCAGATGCTCCTCGGTGTCGAGCATGCTGACGTACAGGCTGCGCGCCGGCTTGCGCCACAACCAGATCGGCGCGCGCCGTCTCCTCCGTGCCGCTGCGGCACCAGGAAGCGGCAAGATCCTCGGGCTCGGCCACCGTCGCCGACAGGCCGACGGTGGTGAGCTGCGGCGTCAACGCGAACAAGCGCGCCAGACCGAGCGACAATAGATCGCCGCGTTTGGAGGTGACCAGCGAATGCAATTCGTCGAGCACCACGCGGCGCAGAGTGCCGAACAGATAAGGCGCGTCGGCCGAGGCCAGCAGCAGCGCCAGTTGCTCCGGCGTGGTGAGCAGAATGTCGGGCGGATAGCGGCGCTGGCGCTGCCGTTTGGACGCGGGCGTGTCGCCGGTGCGCGTTTCCAGCCGGACGGTCGAGGCCCATTTCGCGCACCGGGATTTCCAGGTTGCGGGCGATGTCGACCGCCAACGCCTTCAGCGGCGAGATGTAAAGGGTGTGCAGGCCCTGCGAGCGGCGAAGCTCACGGCCGGTCGAAACGAGGCGGCGCGCCGGGGCTGCCGCTTCGTAAAACTCCACCAGCGTCGGCAGAAACCCGGCGAGCGTCTTGCCGCCGCCGGTCGGCGCGATCAGCAGCGCCGAGCGCCCCTCCTGCGCCTTGGCCAGCAATTCGAGCTGATGCGGCCGCGGCGCCCAGCCGCGGCCGGCGAACCAGCGCGCGAACAGGTCCGGCAGCAGCGGCGCGGCCTCGGTTCGGTCGATGGCGGTTGCGGGTTCCATTGGCTGAGCCTAAGGCATATCTGAATGCCACGCGCGGTCATGCTAGGTTCAAATCATGACCGAAGACCGGACCACCCCAGGAGACAAAGCGATGAGCAACGGCACCATGACCAAGGTTTTCGGCGGCTCGCCGCTGGCCGTGCTGGTGCGGCTGGTGCTGGTATCGATCCTGGTCGGCGTCGTGCTGGCGGCGCTCGGCCTCGACCCGTTCGACATCATCCACAGCATTGAGCGGCTGATCCGCTCGATCTGGAACATGGGCTTCGACGCGGTGCGCTGGCTGTGGCGCTATTTCCTGCTCGGCGCGGTGATCGTGATCCCGATCTGGATCATCATGCGCCTGGTCAACGCGCCGCGCGGCAAATAGTCTTCTCCGAAAAACAGCCCGGCCAACTCTCCGCCGTGATGTCCGCCGCGTCGACGCCGACCATGGACGCGAGCGAATTGCGGTGGCCGCGCTTGAGCGCGGCCGACGAGGTCGGCCTTGATCTCCGACACCACGCCGATGCCGCGGAAGACCAGCCCGGTGTAAAGCTGCAGCAGGCTCGCGCCGGCCTTGATCTTGGCGATCGCGGTCGGACCGGAGTCGATGCCGCCGACGCCGATCAGCGGAAACGCACCCTCGGCGCGCACGAAGGTCTCCGCCAGCATGCGGGTCGACAGCTTGAACAGCGGCCGGCCGGACAGCCCGCCCGCTTCTTTGGCCTTGTCGCGCTCGCGCAGCGAGCCGGCCGCGCGATGCGTGGTGTTGCCGACGATCATGCCGTCGACCCGGTGCTTGCGCGCGATGCCGACGGCGTCGTCGAGATCGGACAGCGTCAGGTCGGGCGCGATCTTGAGCAGCACCGGCGCCGGCCCGCGCGCGCGGCGCACCCGCTCGCGCGCGTCGAGCACGCGGGCGAGCAGATCGTCGAGCGCCTTGGCCTGCTGCAGATCGCGCAGGCCGGGCGTGTTGGGCGAGGAGACGTTGACGGTGAAATAGCTGGCGACCGGCGCGAAGGTCTCGACCAGCCGCACGTAGTCGCCGCTGCGGTCGGCGCTGTCGCGGTTGGCGCCGATATTGACGCCGACGATGCCGCCTTCGCCGGCGCGCGCGGCCAGCCGCTTCAGCACCGCCGCGGCGCCCGCATTGTTGAAGCCGAGCCGGTTGATTACGCCCTCGTCGGCTTCGAGCCGGAACAGGCGCGGGCGCGGATTGCCGGCCTGCGGCAGCGGGGTGACGGTGCCGACCTCGACAAAGCCGAAACCGAGCCGCAGCAGCGCGTCCGGCACCTGGGCATTCTTGTCGAAACCGGCGGCCAGTCCGACCGGATTGGGGAAATTGAGCCCGAAGGCGCGCACCGCCAGTTCGCGCGGCGTCGGCCGCCGGCCGCGGCAGCGGCATATAGCGCAAGGCCTTGATCGCCAAGGCATGCGCGTCCTCCGGGATCGAGGGCCCGCATCAGCGGGCGGGACAGGCGGTCGAAGAAACCGATCACCGCTTACGGCTCCGGGGAGGCATGGGATTGCGACCCTATCGGCGCCGATGCGGCCTGTTCAAGGCAAGGGCGCAAGGAAACTGTTGCGGAAGGGGGGCGACTTAAGGCTATAATTCCTATATATTGGACTTCAAGTCTTAGATCGGGCTCGCGCACGCATGTCATGCTGACACATAACCAGATCTGGACTGCCATCGACCGGCTGGCCGCCCGCGCCAAGCTGACGGCGTCCGGCCTCGCCAAGAAGGCGGGCCTCGACCCGACCACCTTCAACAAGTCCAAGCGCATCACGCCGGAAGGCCGGCCGCGCTGGCCGTCGACCGAATTGGTGGCCAAGGCGCTGGCCGCCACCGGCACCAAGGTCGACACCTTCGTCACCCTGATCACCGACAGCGGCAAGGTGGCGATCTCGAACGTGCCGCTGATCGGCTTTGCCGAAGCCGGCGCCGGCGGCTATTTCGACGATGGCGGCTTCCCGGTCGGCAAAGGCTGGGAGGAGATCGCCTTCCCCTCGGTCACCGACGAGCACGCCTACGCGCTGGAAATCTCCGGCGACTCGATGAAGCCGGCCTATCGCGACGGCGACGTCATCGTGGTGTCGCCGGCGGCGCCGGTGCGCAAGGGCGACCGCGTCGTGGTCAAGACCAAGGACGGCGAGGTGATGGTCAAGGAGCTCAAGCGCAAGAACTCGCAAGCACGTCGAACTCAAATCGCTCAACGCCGAGCACCGCGACCGCACGCTGCCGATGTCGGAGTGGTTTGGGATCGCGCGCATCGTGTGGGCGAGCCAGTAACGGGAGATCATGCCGCAGCGCGATCATCCATCGACCACCTGCGCCTGCTGCGGCGACATGCTGCGTCGCGTTTCGACCGGCGGCGTTCCTTCACTGACGGCGGCGCGGATACTGCGGCGTTTCCCCGCTCGCCTTCGGCGCGAGGAAATTACGAAGCGATGCTGCTCACCTGCATCGACCCGCGCTTTCCCGAGCCGACCATCAAATACATGGAGGCCGGAACATGGTCGGCAAATACAGCCAGTTCACCTTCGCCGGCGCGTCGATCGGCGTGGTGGCGCCGCGTTCAAGACCTGGGCGCTGGCGTTCTGGGACAACCTCGCCGCGTCGATGCAGCTGCACCACATCCCGAAACGTGATCGCGATGAACCATCGCGACTGCGGCGCGGCCAAGATCGCCTATGGCGCCGACAAGGTCGCCAATCCGCAGATCGAGACCGAGACGCACAAGGCCGCGCTGATGGAATTCAGCAAGCAGGTCGGCGAGAAGCAGCCCAAGCTTGCAGGTCGAACTCGGCCTGATGGCGCTCGACGGCAAGGTGGAGATGTTTTCGTAGTTTCTAATCCCTCCCCTGAAGGGGAGGGTGGCGCGGAGCGGAGCGAGCCGACGGGTGGGGTTACATCTCCACCGCACCCCACCCGGTAGGCTTCGCTCGCCACTCTCCCCGCAAGCGGGGAGGGATAAGCGTCACGCACTCCTCGCCAGCGCGCCGTCGATCATGTCGACGGTGTTCTGCAAGCCGTAGACCGCGACGAAGGAGCCGAAGCGCGGGCCCTTCTCCTGGCCGAGCAGCACCTGGTAGAGCATGTTGAACCAGTCGAGCGAGACGCCCGGCTTGCCGTCCTTGGCCTTCTTCTTCTGATCGAGGAACGGCTCGCGCCGGCCGACCTCATAGACCACGTCCTGGATTTCCTCGGCCGTCGCAGTCCGCCGGCAAATTCGACAGCGCGTCGCGCAGATCGGTCAGCGCCGTGCGCTCGACCTCGTTCGGCTCGCGGAATTTCTTCGTCCGGCTGCACGAAGTCGCGGAAATAATGGATGGCGTATTCGACCTGCGCGTTGAGTTTCGGGATGCGTCTGCGGCGTCACGCCCGGCCGGTAGCGGCCGATGAAGCCCCACAGCGTCTCGGCGTTTTCCGCGTTCGACGACGACACCAGCGTCAGCAGCATCGAGAACGTCATCGGCATGTCGACCTTGCGGCGGATTGCCGGAATGGATGTGCCAGACCGGATTCTGACAGCCGCTGCCTGCAGCTCCTGCCGCTGATAGCCGTCGAGAAACTGCTGGTACTCGTCGACGGTGCGCGGGATGACGTCGAAGTAGAGCCGCTTGGCCGCCTTCGGCTCGCGATACATGAACAGCGACAGGCTTTCCGGCGAGGCGTAGCGCAGCCATTCGTCGATGGTCAGCCCGTTGCCCTTCGACTTGGAAATCTTCTGGCCGTTCTCGTCGAGGAAGAGCTCGTAGTTGAAGCCTTCCGGCGGCGCGCCGCCGAGCGCGCGGCAGATTTCGCCCGACAGCTTGACCGAATTGATCAGGTCCTTGCCGGCCATTTCGTAGTCGACGCCGAGCGCGACCCAGCGCATCGCCCAGTCCGGCTTCCATTGCAGCTTGCAGCGCCCGCCGGTGACCGGCGTCGGTGACAGCGCTCCTGCGTCTCCGGCTCTTCGTAGGTGATGGTGCCGGCCTTGGCGTCGTGCGCGATCACCGGCACCTGCAGCACGATGCCGGTGCTTCGGATCGATCGGCAGAAACGGCGAATAGGTCTGCGCGCGCTCCTCGCGCAAGCGACGGCAGCATGATCGCCATCACCTTGTCGAAGCGCTCCAGCACCTTGAGCAGCGCCGCGTCGAAGCGGCCCGAGGTGTAGCACTCGGTCGACGACATGAATTCGTATTCGAAGCCGAAATGATCGAGGAAGGCGCGCAGCCGCGCATTGTTGTGCTCGCCGAAGCTCGGATGCGTGCCGAACGGATCGGGCACCTTGGTCAGCGGCTTGCCGAGATGCTGCTCCAGCATCTCCTTGTTCGGCACGTTGTCCGGCACCTTGCGCAGGCCGTCCATGTCGTCGGAGAAGGCGATCAGCCGCGTCTTGATCTTGTCGTCGGTGAGCACGCGGAAGGCGTGGCGCACCATGGTGGTGCGCGCGACCTCGCCGAAGGTGCCGATATGCGGCAGGCCGGACGGGCCGTAGCCGGTCTCGAAGATCACCTCGTCCTTGGGCTGCTTCTTCAGCCGCGCGACGATCTTGCGCGCCTCCTCGAACGGCCAGGCGTTCGATTGCTCGGCGACTTCGCGCAAGGATGCGGCGGTTTCAGTCACGGACATCATGTCTCCGGGCGCGGACACTAGGAATCCAGCGCGCCACAGCGTCAAATGTGCGGCTCAAAACGGGCTGATCGGGAAATAGCGCAGCCACAGATCGGTGAAGCGGCCCTTCTCCCACAGCCGGAACAGCGCCCAGTTGAACGCCTGCCGCAGCAGGTCGTTGCCGCGCTTGACCGCGATGCCGACGCCCTCGCCGAAATAGCGGCTCTCGATGATAGGGCCCGCCGCGGAATTCGCAGCAGTTCGCCGGAATCGGTGCCGTTGAGCCAGAAGGCGAGCGAAATGCCGTCGCCGAACAGCAGATCGACCTCGCCGCTGCTCAGCGCAAAGCGCGCCGCGTCCGCACTCGGATAGGGATGCAGCTCGGCTTCGGTGAACAGGGCCTTGAGATAGGCTTCGTGCGCGGTGCCGGCGACCACCGCGATCTTCTTGCCCTCGAGCGCTTCCGGGCGCACGTCGTCGATCGGATAGTCGCGCCGCGCGACACGAAGCGCGCCGGCGTACGGTAATAAGGATCGCTGAAGTCGACCTGCTTGGCGCATCTCCGGCGTCTCGGCGATCGAGGCGATCACCGCGTCGCCGCTGTTGTTGTTCAAGCGACGGCGACCAGCGTATCGAAGCGCCGCATCTGCACGGTGCAGGCGACCTTGATCTCCTCGCAGATCATCCGCGCCAGATCGACGTTGAAGCCGGCGGGCGTGCCGTCCGGCCCGGCAAAATCGAACGGCGGATAATCGGTTTCGGTGAGGAAGCGGATGATGCTGATGCGCGACAAGTCCGGCCGTTCCGGCCGCCGGCGCGGATCCCAGAATCCGGGCACCGCCATCGGATCGGCTTTCGATCGTGTTCGGCGGCTGCGCGGGCGCAGGCGCCGGATTAGGCGTCTGCGCAATCGCCACCGCCGCCGCCATCACGCCAGCACCGACGGCGACGATGCCGCGCACGCCCAGCACCGCCGAAACCCGCTCATCCGCCGCTTTCTAGACCGGAAATCGCGGCGACCATAGCATCGCAATTGCGGCGGGCCAGCCATAATCGCGGGACGTCCGGACCGGCTCAGGCGGCGGTCAGATGCTTCTCGATCTCGTGGATCGGCAGCTTGACGAGGTCCTTGTGCACCTCGGTGCGCACCGCGGCGCGCAGCGCGTGCGAATAGGCCGGACGGATCATGCCGAGGGCGCGTGGCGAGGCGACCATGATGATCGACTTCGCCTTGCCGGCGGCAACCGCGGCATCCAGCTTGTGCGCGAGTTGCGTGAGGAAGGTCTGCTCCGCCTGGTCGTGCCAATCTGTTTGGGTCACCGAACTGCTGCCAGGACCGGTCGAGCTGTGGGTGCGGCCGGGCTTGTCGGAGCCGAGCGCGTGGGTCGGCAGGTCGTCCTGCTCGATAGACTTCGATCGTTTTCAGATTGGGAAACTTGGCGTCGCCGCTATTCTGCAGCACCAGCGCCTTGGCGCCGTCGCAAACAACAATCCATTCGTCTCGGTGGATCAATAAATCGGTCATGCGGACCTCCTGAACAGAGCGTAAGCCTAGACCGGGCGCCCCCCGCGCGCGTTGCTTTGGATCAAACGCCGCAATACCGATTTCGTTGCTAAATGGGCGTCAATTGGTCCCGTCCAGCAGCCGGCGGGCGATGACCTGGGCCTGGATTTCGGCGGCGCCTTCGAAGATGTTGAGAATACGGGCGTCGCACAGGATGCGCGAGACCGGAAATTCCAGCGCGAAGCCGTTACCGCCGTGGATCTGCACCGCATTGTCGGCATTGGCCCAGGCGATGCGCGCGGCAAGCAGCTTCGCCATGCCGGCTTCCAGGTCGCAGCGGCGGCCGGAATCCTTTTCGCGGGCGGCGAAATAAGTGAGCTGGCGCGCCACCATGATTTCCGCCGCCATCATGGCGAGCTTGTCGGCAACGCGCGGAAAGCTGACGATCGGCACGCCGAACTGCACCCGGTTCTGCGCATAGTCGAGCGCGAGATCCATCGCCGCCTGCGCCACGCCGATCGCCCTCGCCGCGGTCTGGATGCGCGCCGATTTGAAGGTCTGCATCAGCTGCTTGAAGCCGAGCCCCTCGACGCCGCCGAGCAGATTTTCAGCTTTGACCTCGAACCCGTCGAAGGCGATCTCGTATTCCTTCATGCCGCGATAGCCGAGCACCTCGATCTCGGTGCCGCTCATGCCCGGCGCGGGGAACGGAATTTTATCGTCGCCGCGCGGCTTTTCGGCGAGCAGCATGGACAGGCCGCGATGGCCTTTCTCGTTCGGATTGGTACGCACCAGAAGCGTCATCAGGTCGGCGCGCACCGGGTGCGTGATCCAGGTCTTGTTGCCGTAGACCTTGTAGACGTCGCCTTCGCGTACCGCGCGTGTCTTCAGCGAGGCGAGATCGGAGCCGATGTTCGGCTCGGTGAACACCGCCGTCGGCAGGATTTCGCCCGAGGCGATTTTCGGCAGCCATTTCGCTTTCTGGACCTCGGTGCCGCCGCCGAGAATGAGCTCGGCGGCAATCTCCGAGCGCGTGCCCAGCGAGCCGACGCCGATGTAGCCGCGCGACAATTCCTCCGACACCACGCACATGGATTCCTTGCCGAGCCCCATGCCGCCGAAGCTCTCCGGGATGGTGAGCCCGAACACGCCGAGCTCGGACATGTGGCTGATGATCTCGAGCGGGATGTAGCTATTGGTGCGATGCCAGCCTTGGGCGTGGCCGGCCACCTCGCTGTCGGCGAACTTGCGCATTTCCTCGCGGATCGATTCCAGCGTGTCGTCGAGGCCGCAGGCGCCGACGGTGGCGTTGTGGCTTTCGCGCATCAGTTCGACCAGGCGGGCGCGGCGCTCCGCGGTATTGCCGTTTACGATCAGGCCCTCGACGTTGCCCTTGATGCGCGCGGCAACCTGCGCGGCCGAGAGGCCGAGATCGCCCGGCCGCACCAGTTCGCCCTGGCTCATTGGAATGCCGCCGACGATCTGCGCCAGGTATTCGCCGAGCGCGATGCGCACCAGCAGTTCCTCGACCTCGCCGAACGTGCCGGCCTCGGTCATGCGTTCGGTATAGGCCGCGAGTTGGCGCACTGCTTCAACGTAGGTGGCGAGCCAGGACAGCCCGTGGGTGGCGCGCTGCTCGCGGTCGAACACGCGCGCATCCGCCTTGCCGGCGACGGTCACCCGTTCGCGCACCTTGGCCACCGAGTCCGCGAGCAAGGCATCGAGAGCGGCGGTTGCTTCCCGGCTCAGCTCGACCAGATCGAGTTCGTCGGAGGGGCGGGCGGCGGCGACGGGCATGGAGTCCTCAGGCAAAAGACGGCGGTGCCGGCGATTGTAACAACTCTACGCGTGCAGTGCACAAAAGCAAAGGAGGCGCGAAATTGCCCGGTTTTTCAACGTTTGCGTCCGGCGTAGGGTTACCAAATTGCTACAAAATTAACCATTTCAGGCTTTGATCGGACGAATACCCCCATACGGTGCCTCCAGCCATCGGCGAGCCCGGACCGCTCCATGCGTCTTCCAAACCTAGCGGTTCCGCTCAATCGGCTAAGCCGCATGCTGACGTCGATCTCGGTGCGCGCTCGTATCATCGTTCTGGCGTTGATCCCGGTGCTTGGCTTCGTGACCAACGGCCTCACTTATATCTCCGGCGAAAGCGACGTCGGCACTGCCTTCGACACCTTCAAGCATTCCGCCGAGCTCGCCGACGCCAGCCGCGACTTCAAAAACGCGATTTCGGCGGTGCGGATCATCGTCAAGGATTTCACCGCTAACCCCGGCGACAATCTGCTAGTGAGCTTCGACGAAGCGCATGCGCGCGCCGTGCATAGCCTCGACACCATCGCCGCCTCGATCGACCGCAGCCACGCCGAAAATATCGAGAGCCTGCGCAAGGACATCGCCGGACTACACACTACCTTCAGCGACCTGGTGCAAGACCAGAAGATCCTCGGCTATGACGAGACCACGGGACTGCGCAAGGACCTGCTGAACGCCGGCAACGCGGTCGAGCGCATCATCAATGAGAACATGACCTGGGTGGCCGAGGCCGACGCCAGCAAATTGATGATGATGCTGATGCAGATGCGCGAATTCGAAGCCGAATACCGGCTGAAGCAAAGCGATCTCACCAAGCAGCAGTTTTTCGTGACCTACAAGAAATTCAACGACACATTCGCCTTGATCGACGGCACGCCGGACATGAAGGACGCGCTCGAGCAGGAGGTGAAGACCTATGCCGACACGTTCGCGAAATGGGTCGACGGCTTCGACCGCGTCCAGCCGCTGCGGGCGGTGATCGATATCGACAGCCAGGCCATGCTGCCGCGCGCCGACGACATCATCGAACAGGCGCGCGTACGCGCGGACGACGCCGCCTACGGCTTGACCGCATCTCAGGGGCATACGCGCAGCGGCATCATCGCGGTCGGCATCGCCATGGTCGCCTTCGGGCTCGGCTTCAGCTGGCTGATCGGGCGCAGCATCACACGGCCACTCAACGGCCTGTCCCGCGTCATGAAGCAGCTCGCCGCCGGCGATACCGCGGCGCGCATTCCGGCCACCGGCGCGCGCGACGAGATCGGCGAGATGGCGCGCGCGGTGATTGTCTTCCGCGACACCATGATCGAGCGTGAAAAGCTCGCCAGCGTCCAAGCGGACGCAACCAAGGCGGAGGCGCAGCGTAACTGCGAGATTGGCCTCACCATCGCGCAGTTCAAGCATTCCGTCGAAAGCGCGCTGAGCAAGCTGCGCGGAGCGTCGATGAAGCTCGAAATGAGCTCGACCGATCTCAACAAGTCCGCCGACACCATGTCGCACGAGGCGCGCACCGCCGAACAGCGCGTCGCCGCAGCCTCCGACAACGTGACCACGGCCGCCGGCTCGGTCGAGGAACTGGCCGCCTCGATCGGCGAGATCGCATCGCAGGCGGCGAAATCCACCGACGTCGCCGGGCGCGCGGTGTCGGAAGCCCAGCGCACCGTCACCACCATGTCGCAGCTGGGCAATGCCGCCACCCGCATCGGCGAGGTGGTCGGGCTGATCCAGGCGGTCGCCGGGCAGACCAACCTGCTGGCGCTCAACGCCACCATCGAGGCGGCGCGCGCCGGCGAATCCGGCCGCGGTTTCGCGGTGGTCGCCTCAGAGGTGAAGTCGCTCGCCGGGCAGACCGCGAAGGCGACCGAGGAAATCGCCGAGCAGATCGGCTCGATCCAGTCAGCCGCCGCCGACGCGGCGCGCGCGATCGTACAAGTCAACGCCATCATCCGCGAAATGTCGGCAATCGCCACCACGGTGGCGGCTACCGTCGATCAGCAGAATTCGGCGGTCGCTTCGATCGCGGAAGGCGTCAGCCGCGCCTCCGGCGAGGCGCGCAGCGGCGCCGAGGCAATGAGCAAGGTCGCAGGGGTGAGCACCGACGCCCGCGCGACCGCCGCCGACGTGAAAGACCTTGCCGACGCGGTCGCGGCCGAAGCCGAGAACCTCGAAGCAGAAGTGCGGCAATTCCTCGCCAACGTGCAGGCGGCGTAAGAGCCCCCCGCTCATTCCCGTCCCCGCCCTGTGTGGGGATAAACTTCAGCGGAAATCCGGCTAGTATAGATTGAGTTTGGGTCCCCGCTTCCGCGGGGGCGAGCGGATTGAGAGGCACACGTTTTGCGCATTCTCAAACTGTCATTGCGGATCGTGCTCGACGCACTCCGCCATTTTCTCGCCGACGACGGCTGGGCGATCGCGAGCCATATCGCGCTGTCGTCGCTGATGGCGCTGTTTCCGTTCCTGATCGTGGTCACCGCGCTCGCGGGATTTTTCTTCGGCTCGAAGGAGCTTGCCGACGAAGCCGCACGCATCCTGCTGGAAGCCTGGCCCAAGGAAGTCGCCGGCCCGATCGCGCTCGACGTCGCCGGCGTGCTCACCGACACGCGCGGCGGCGTGCTGACTTTCGGTATCCTGTTCGCGCTCTATTTCGCCTCGAGCGGCGTCGAAAGCCTGCGCGTCGGCTTGAACCGCGCCTACGATACCAGTGAGCCGCGGCAGTGGTGGCTGCTGCGATTGGAGTCGGTCGGCTATGTGCTGGTCGGCGCCGTCGCGATCCTGGCGTTCTCGTTTCTGGTGGTGCTGGCGCCGCTGATTTGGAGCAAGCTGCTTGTTTACGTGCCGACGCTGGAGCCGTTCGGCAGGCTCGTCACCTTCGTCCGCTACGCGGCGGCGGCGGTCGTGCTGGTGATCGCGCTGACCATCGTGCACCGCTGGCTGCCGGCCGGCCGGCGCGGCTTCGTCGAGATCGCGCCCGGGATCGTCGCCACCATCGTGCTCTGGCTGATCGGCGGCGCCGCCTTCGGCCGCTACCTCGCCTATTACACCTTCGCCTACGTATCGATGTACGCGGGGCTCGCCTCGGCGATGATCGCGCTGGTGTTTCTCTATGTCTGCGCGTCGATCTTCATCTTCGGCGCTGAATTGAACTCCGTGATCGTGCAGGTGCGCGCGAAGAAAGCTGCCATTTAACGATCGTGCTCAGCGTTACGCGCCCGCGGCTTCCTGCACATCCTCGAGCGTTTTCAGCCCCTGCTGCGGCGTATTGACCAGCACCGCCATGTTGCCGGGCGGATGCTGGTTCTTCCACATCTTCATGTGCGCGAGCGGGATATTGTCCCAGGTGAACACCTCGCTCATGCAGGGGTCGATGCGCTGCTCGATGACGAAGCGGTTGGCAGCACTGGCCTGTTTCAGATGTGCGAAGTGCGAGCCCTGGATGCGCTTCTGCCGCATCCAGACATAGCGCGCGTCGAAGGTGAGGTTATAGCCGGTGGTGCCGGCGCAAAAGACCACCATGCCGCCGCGCTTCGCCACCAGGCAAGACACCGGGAAGGTCGCCTCGCCCGGATGCTCGAACACGATGTCGACGTCGCGTTTTCCCGTGATGTCCCAGATCGCCTTGCCGAAGCGGCGCGCTTCTTTTGTCCAGGCGGCGTACTCGTCGGTATTGACCGCCGGCATCTGGCCCCAGCACTTGAAATCCTTGCGGTTGATCACGCCCTTGGCGCCGAGATTGAAGACGTATTCCGCCTTCGATTTGTCGGAGACGACGGCAATCGCGTTGGCGCCGGAGGCCGCCACCAATTGCACGCCGAACACGCCAAGGCCGCCTGAGGCGCCCCATACCAGCACGTTGTCACCGGGCTTGAGCGTATGCGGCGCATGGCCGAACAACATGCGATAGGCGGTGGCCAGCGTCAGCGTGTAGCAGGCCGCCTCCTCCCAGGTCAGATGCATCGGCTTGTGCATCAGCTGGCGCGACTGCACGCGGCAGAATTGCGCGAACGAGCCGTCCGGCGTCTCGTAGCCCCAAATGCGCTGCGACGGCGAGAGCAGCGGATCGCCGCCGTTGCAGTCCTCGTCGTCGCCATCGTCCTGATTGCAGTGGACGATGACTTCATCGCCGACCTTCCAGCGATGCACCTTGCTGCCGACCGCCCAAACGATGCCCGAGGCGTCGGAGCCGGCGATGTGAAACGGATGCTTGTGCGAGTTGAGGGTGGACACCGGCTGGCCGAGGCCGGCCCAGATGCCGTTGTAATTGACTCCGCCGGCCATCACCAGCAGCAGCACTTCGTCTTCGCCGATCGTCCAGGTCGGCACCACTTCGAGCCGGAATGATTTGTCCGGCGGGCCGTGGCGATCCTTGCGGATCACCCAAGCGTGCATCTTCTCGGGCACATGACCGAGGGGCGGGATTTTGCCGATGTCATAGAGATCCTTGAGCGGAGCGACGCTCTTCATCTTTGCCACGGCCGACATCGGCGACTCCTCCCTAGCCTAACAACAGTTTGACGCAATTTATGTTGCAATGCAACATTTGGTTTGACGCATAAAACCCCGCATGCCCGCAGGCGTTTAAGAGTTCCTCAAGCGGCGGCGCCTAGCTTGGCGCATTCCCAGACGAGGCGGCACGTTCATGACTGTAAATGAAATTTCACCGGCGCGCGGGGCGCTGAGCAAGCCGGTCGAATTGATCGGCTTTGCGCTGATCGTCAGCCACCTGGTCTACCTCGCCGCCTCCTACGTGCAGGGCTCGTGGCTGACCGGCGCGACCGGCACGGTGCCGAACGATTTCGTCGACGTCTGGGCCGCCGGGCAATTGGTTTTGCAGGGCAATCCGGCCGCAGTCTATGACTGGCCGACGCACAAGGCGATGGAAGTGGCAGCCCTCGGCCACCCGTTCGACGGCTATTTCGGCTGGCATTATCCGCCGACCTACCTGCCGGTCGCCGCCCTGCTCGCCAAGATCTCCTACATTCCGGCACAGAACATCTTCTTGTTCTCGACTTTCTTGGCCTACATGTTCTGCCTGAGAAGTATCATCGGCGAGCGCTCCGGATATCTTCTCGCCGCGGCATTTCCCGCCGTGCTCGCCAACGTCATCGCCGGGCAAAACGGCTTCCTCAGCGCCGCTCTCATGGGCGGCACGCTCTTGATGCTCACCGAGCGGCCGATTCTCGCCGGCGTCCTGCTCGGACTGCTGACCTACAAGCCGCACCTCGGACTGCTGTTCCCCATCGCGCTGGCGGCGGGCAGAAATTGGCGCGTCTTCATCACCGCCGGCCTCGTCGCCGCACTGATGGCGCTGGCGTCGTGGGCCGCCTTCGGCACGGACACCTGGCACGCCTTCGTCGGCAATATCGGCCACACCTCGCAGGCCTTCCTCGCCGACGGCTGGGCCGACTTCGCCAAATTACAAACCGCCTTCGGCCTGGTGCGCACGCTGGGCGGCGGCGAGCCGCTCGCATGGGCGGTGCAAGCGGCGCTCGCGCTCAGTGTTGTCGCGGCCGTCGCCGCGCTCTGGCGCAGCCGCGCGGAGTACGACCTCAAGGCGGCCGCGCTCTCAACCGGCGCGCTGTTGGCAACGCCTTATCTCTACATGTACGACCTCATGGTGCTGGCGGTGCCGCTCGCCTTCATGTGGCGGCTCGGCCGCGCCAAAGGCTTCCTGCCGCACGAAGTCGCCGGCATCGGCGCCGCCTGCCTGCTGCTGCTGATCTTCCCGGTGGTGAAAGCGCCGGTCGGCTTTGCCGCGGTGCTGGTGGTGGCGGCGCTGATCGTGCGCCGCGCCTGGCCGTCGCTCCGCCGCACTGCACAAGCCGTCGCCTGACCGACACGGAAAACGGCTATCCCCTATCGACGGTATCGCGGCTTTGATGTTCAATAAGCCGGGGCCGCGGCCCGCTGCCGGCACAGGGCCGTGCGCGAAGGTTACGCGACAGCAAACCCGGGGGGAGAACGCCGTCATGATGGCAACGAACAGCATCATCGTCATTTTGGTCATCGGCCTGATCGCCGGCTGGCTCGCCGGCAAGGTTATGGGCGGCGGCGGCTTCGGCCTGATCGGCGACATCGTCATCGGCGTGATCGGCGCCTTCATCGGCGGCTGGCTATGGACCACGCTGCACTTGCCGGTGCTCGGACCGTGGTGGCTAACCGCGATCGTCAGCGCCGTCGTCGGCGCCTGCATCCTCTTGTTCCTCATCCGGCTGGTCAGACGCTAGCGGCGCAATTCGCGGCTTGCGAGCGGGCGGAGGGCGCTACGCGCCCTTCGCGGGACGAATTACAATTGCGGCGAGGCTTCGGCATAAACGCGCCTATTTGACGGCGCCGCCGGTGATGCCGGCGATGAAGCGGTCGAGGAACAGGTTATAGGCGATCGCCACCGGAATACTGGCGATCAGCGCGCCGGCCATGATCTCGCCCCAGTAAAAGATGTCGCCGCGAATGAGATCGGTCGCCACGCCGAGCGTGATCGGCTTTTGATCGGACGATGATATGAACGTCAGCGCGTAGACGAATTCCTGCAAAGTCAGCGTGAAGGTGAAGATCACTGTCGTCAGGATGCCCGGCAGCGATAGCGGGATCGCCATCTTGATGAAGGCGCCGAACAGGCTGCAGCCGTCGACGATCGCCGCCTCCTCGATCTCGGGCGGCATGGCTTTGAAGAACCCCATCAGCAGCCAGGTGCAGAACGGGATGGTGAAGGTCGGATAGACCAACACCAGCGACCACATCGAATTCTGCAAGCCCAGCCCGGCAATGACCCGCGACAGCGGCAGGAACAGCAGCGTCGGCGGCACGAGGTAGGTCAGGAAGATGCCGATCCCGAGCGCCTCACCGTTGCGGCCGGTCATGCGCGCGAGGCTATAGGCGGCCGGCAGCGCGGTGACGAGGGTAATGGCGGTGACGCAGAGGCCGATGGTGAGCGAGTTCATCAGCCAGGTCGTGAACAGGGTTTTCTCGAACAAATAGCGGAAATGATCGAGTGTCGGCGGATCGTTGAACCAGAACGGGATGTGCTGGACATTGTAGAGATCGGCGTTCTCTTTGAACGAGGTGATGACCATCCAATAGAACGGGAACGCCGCGAGGACGAAGAAGAACGCGACCGCTCCGTAGAACGACGTCTCTTTGACAGCATGGGCGACGGTTGCGCGCTGCATGTCAGATCTCCCGCCGCCGGATGAAGCGCAGCATGAAGATCACCACGACCAGCAGCACCGGCAGCATGAACAGCGAGATGGCGGCGCCGTGCGACACGTCGCCGGAAACAATGCCGGTCTGGAAACCCGCGAAGCCCAGCACCGAGGTTGCGCCGATGGGACCGCCCTGGGTCATCAGAAAGACGATCGACAGATCCGTGAACGTGAACACGATGCCGAAAATCAGGCCGATGGCCACGATCGGCATAATCATCGGCACGATGATCTGGTAGTTGCGGCGCCAGAAACCGGCGCCGTCGACCGTCGCCGCGTCGAGCACGTCCTGCGGGACCGCGGTGATGCCGGCTAGGAAGATGACGATCGCGAACGGGAAGAAGCGCCAGGCATTGACGACAATCACCGACAGCATCGCCAGTTCCGGATTGCCGAGCCAATTCGGCGCCTGCGAGCGGTCGATGAAGCCAAGCGCGATGAGCGTCCAGTTGATGACGCTGTAGAGGGAATTGAACATCCATTGCCAGGCGACGGTGGCAAGCGCGACCGGCACCGCCCAGGGCAGGATGATCAGCGCGCGGACGATCTTGCGGCCGGGGAAGGGTCGTAGCAGCACCAGCGCGCCGAATTTGCCGAGGATGAGGCCTAGGATTTGCGACCCGAACGTGAAGATAAAGGTGTTGCGCAGCGTCTTGATAAAATCCGGATTTCGACAAGATCTGTTCGAAATTCGCCAGGCCGACGAAGCGCCATGAGGGATCGTAGATCGTGTAGGCGCTGACCGAGTAATACACCGCCATCAGAAACGGTACGCCGACCAGCAAGAGCACGTAGAGGATCGCCGGCGCGACCATAAGCGAGCCGAGCACGTCGCGTCGGTCCAGGATGAACCGGAAGCGCGACGCTGGCTTGGGAACTGAATCCGCGATTGCGACCATGGTCGAAAATCCGTTCTAGTGGCGGCTGGTGCGTTTGCCGTCTTTGTCGAAATTGCGCAGCGCGCCGTTGCGGACGGCGAAAGGATGCCACTCGCCGGGCCGGATCCATTCGTCCGCGACGTGAGCCGGGGGAAGTTTTGCGGTGATCACCTGCTTCGGATCGAAGCCTTCCATGGCGCCGTACACGATCCGCTCCGAGCCGAGATATTCGGAGCGATCGACGCGGAATTTGAACTCGGCAAAGTTACTGTCTTCCATCATGTCCTTGGGCAGGAAGTTCTCGGGCCGGAAGCCGAGATAGCCGCCGTTCTTGGCGACGATGTTCATCGGCGGCGTGCCGACGAAGGTGGCGACGAAGCGGTCGGCCGGATCGTCGTAGATCTCCGTCGGCGTTCCCACCTGGCGCACCACCCCGTGGTCGATGACGGCGATACGGTCGCCCATGCCCATCGCTTCGACCTGGTCGTGGGTCACATAGATCGTGGTGATGCCGATCCGCTGCTGGAATTGCTTGATCTCCAGCCGCGCCGAAGCGCGCAATTTGGCGTCGAGGTTCGACAGCGGCTCGTCGAGCAAGAGCGCGGTCGGCTCGCGCACCAGCGCGCGCGCAAGCGCGACGCGCTGGCGTTCGCCGCCGGAGAGCTGGCGCGGCCGCCGGTCGAGCAGGTGCCCGATGCCGAGCAGTTGCGAGGCCCATTCGACCTTCTTGTCGATTTCGGCGCGGGGAACGCCCTGAGTCTTCAGCGGAAAGGCAATATTGTTGCGCACCGTGAAATGCGGATAGAGGCCGTAGCTCTGGAACATCATAGCCACGCCGCGGGCGCGCGGCGGCATGTCGTTGACGATGTCGCCGCCGATCAAGAGGTCGCCGCTAGTCTGCTTTTCGAGGCCGCAGATGATGCGCAGGAACGTCGTCTTGCCGCAGCCCGATGGGCCGAGCAGCACCATGAATTCGCCGTTCGGCACCGTCAGACTGATGCCGTTGACGGCGGGAACGTCGCCGAATTTCTTGATGATGTCCCTGGTTATTACCGCAGCCATTGAACCTCCCAGAATTCAACGTAACGCTCCCGGCCGCCGCCCCCACGGCGGCGCGCCGTTCGTTTCTGCCCCCTTAGTCGATCGTCAGTCTTGTACCGGACCGCGCGCGAGAGCACGCGGTCCGGGCGTCGGAAATCAGGCTTTGCCGGCCCACTTCTTGAAGATAGCCTCGCACTGCTGGGTGGCCCATTTGACGGAATTCTTCGGCGCTCAATTGACCCGTCGCCGTCTTCGCCATCATGTCGTTGATGATGAAAGCGTAGTAGATTTCGTCCATCGCGGGCGTGGCCGGCCCGGGATAGCCCGGGATGGCGGACCACTTGTCCGAGTCCTGCAGGACTGCCAGCTTGTCGTGCGGGGTCGATGTCGGATCGTTCGACAGGATCGGCATCGGCTTCGGCACGAGATTGGCGAAGCACGGGTTGTTATAACCCTCGCTCGCCTTGAAGGCTTCTACCCAGTTGTCGCGGTAGTACCGCAAGAACGCAAGCGCCGCTTCCTTGTTCTTGGCAAATTTCCAGATGCCGTAGAATTCGGAGGCAGCGCCCATGATATGCTTCACTGGCCCCTTCGGCGGCTCGATGACATAGATGTCGTCGGCCAGTTTCTTGTTGAGCGTCTGCGCCGTCCGGTAGGCCGAGATCGGGTTGACGATATAAGAGCCGACGCCGGAGTTGATGTACTGGTTGTTGCTGGCGTCGTTCCACGACAACACGTCTCCCGTCATCGCTTCCTTGTAGAGCGCGGCGACGTACTTGGTCGCCTCGACCGCCCCCTTGCTGTTGAGGATGATTTTCTTGCCGGCCTCGTCCTGCTCGGACGCGCCATAACACCACAACAAGCCGCGCCAAGTCGTGCTCGGGTCGTTGCTGTGCCCAAGCGAGATGCCGACAGGATGGCCTTTTGCCTTCAGCTTGGCGCCGCCGATGCGCAGGTTGTCCCATGTATCAGGCTTCATCCCGATCTCGTCCCACAGGCTCTTCTGATACATGCCCGGGAAGTTGATGTAGAAATCGGGGAAGGCAGACCAGGTGCCGTCGTCCGCGTTGTAGCCGAGCTGCGTGCCGATGGTGGTGACCTTGCCGTACTTTTTCTCGGTTTCCTTCACGAGATCGGCAACGTCGATAAAAAATTTGCGGTAGAGATGCGCTCCGCCGGAGCCGTTGAAGCCGAAAAGATCGTGTCCCGATCCGGCTGACGCTTCTGCGGCCGCGCGTGCGGGAACGTTCTGCACCGGAATATGGTCGACCGTAACCGCAACCTTGTTCTTCTCGCCCCAGTCCTTGGCAAATTTGTCGAACCACGTGTCGTATGCGGGCACGAAGTGGGCCCATTGCACGATCGACAGTGACTTGTCGGCGGCGAGCGCCTTCGACAAGAACGGCGCGGACAGCATCGGCGCGGTACCGGCGGCAGCAAGCGTAAGGCCCGTGTCCTTCAGGAACCGACGCCTCGTGACGCGCGGAAGTTTGGACGTGCTCATCTTTGTTCCCTCCCTGTTTGACAGTCGGATGAGGCGGGTCCGAATGAATGATTGTACCCCGTCCACCGGCTCTTGTTTTTAAGGCGGCCACTATAGCGCGATCGCTTCTCGCCGCCAGCATTTTGCTGTCCGACCGTTCGCGTCAGGAGGTCACAGCACAGCAACGAAGACAAAGGAGCCCGCAACAAAGCGGCTTCGACTTTTGGATTAAATCGGTAAATAGTACTGACCTATTTTCGCCTGACCTCGACTTTGCGGTTCCCGGCCAACGATGCACCGCCGCACTTGTCCGCTGACGGATTCTGCTATGATTTAGCCGCAGCGTTCGCAGATGTGGCGGCGCGTCATCGTGGAGGCTCAATTGGCTCGTGGACGCTTATTTGCCGGCGCTATGACGGCATTGTCGCTGGTGACCGGCGCATTGTTCGCCACGCCTTTCACGGCCGGCGCGCGCGCGGAAACCTGCGACGCCGCGCTCGGGCTCGCGGTGCTGCCCTCGCCGCTCGCGCCGTGGAGCGGCGCGCCTTTACGCGTCATCGTCGCCACGGAAAAACCGCTCGACGGCGAATTGTCGCTGGTCGCGCCCGACGGCCGCGTCGCCGCTACATCGCACGACAGGCTCGACGGGCCGCCTTACGTCTGGTTTGCCGAGGTGGCGTCGCCGGCTCCGGGCACTTGGCACGCGACGCTGACACGCAACGACGCCACGGGCGGGTGCGCAAAGATAACACACGACATCGCCGTGAGCGCAGCGAAGCCCGCGTCGCCCGCCGCGACGCCCGGCAGCCTGTGGCCGCTGCGCGCTTCATGGAATCGCAACACCGAGAACCTGTTCTCGGCCTGGATCGAGAAGCTGTTCGATGCCCCGCTCGACAAGGAGCCGTCGTGGCCGGCGCTCTATAACGTGCTGCGCGACAAGTCGCGCAACATGCTGTTCAACTCGCTCGGCCTCGGCGAAGACGAAATCCCGATGGCGCTCAAGCCGGACTGCACCGACATGGTGTATTACCTGCGCGCCTATTTCGCCTTCAAGGTGGGGCTGCCGTTCGGCTATTCGCGCTGCAACCGCAGCAAGCCGCCGACCTGCTCGCAGTGGTTCAGCACCGTCGATGCCGCGGCGGCGAAACAGGGCGGGCTCGCGGCCTCGTTCGCGCGCTATCTGCCGGTGGTCGGCGACGCCGTGCAATCTGGCGCGGTTCGCACGCTCGCGAGCGACGACAAGACCGATTTCTACACCGTGCCGCTGACGCAAGGCGCGTTGCGCCCGGGCACCATCTACGCAGACCCATATGGCCACGTGCTGATGCTGGTGCAGCGGGTGCCGCAGGCCGACGGCAAGGCCGGCGTTTTCCTTGCGGTCGACGCCGAGCCAGACGGCTCGGTGACGCGCAAGCGCTTCTGGCGCGGCAACTTCCTGTTCGCGCAAGATGCCACGCTCGGCAGCCCCGGCTTCAAGCGTTTCCGGCCGATCGTGCGCACCGAGAACGGCACGATGCGGCCGCTGACCAACGCCGAGATCGCGAAAAATCCGCAGTACGGCGATTTCTCGCTCGAACAGTCGAAGCTCGGGGTCGAACAATTCTACGATCGCATGGACGAGGTGATGTCGCCTGAGCCGCTCGATCCCTTGGGGGCGATGAAGGAGACGATCACGTCGCTGCAAGAACAAATCAACACCCGCGTCACCGCTGTCGAAAACGGACGCAAGTTCCAGAACAGCGGCAAAGGCGACGCCAGCATGCCGGACGGCGCGGCGATCTTCGCCACTAGCGGGGCGTGGGAAGACTTCTCCACGCCGGCGCGCGACTTCCGCCTGCTGATCGCGATCGACGTGGTGCGCGGCTATCCGGGCCGCGTGGCGCGGCGGCCCGACCGCTACGCCATGCCGAAGAATAAAAGCGTTGCCGACGTGAAGGTCGAATTGCAGAGCGTGCTGGCGTCGGAACTGGCGGCACGCAAGTTCACCTATACGCGCAGCGACGGCTCGCAGTGGACGCTGTCGCTCAAGGACGTCGTCGATCGCGCGGTGGAGTTCGAGATGTCGTACAATCCGAACGACTGCGTCGAGCTGCGCTGGGCGGCGCCCGACAAGAGCGACGAAGCTGCGACCTGCAAGCGGCACGCGCCGGCGGCGCAGCGCGCCAAGATGACCAAGTACCGGACCTGGTTCCGCGAGCGGCACTGGCCGGCGCACGCTTGAGCGCGCGGCGCCTTGTGACCAGACTCGGATCGGTCGTCGCGCTGGCGTTGCTCGCGGGCGCGGCTTTGGCGCAGAGCGACCAGGCTGCGCTCGACCGGCTGGTCGCCGCCTACCCGGACGCGCTTGCCGGCCACGACAGCAAAACGTTGCGCTGGCGCGACGGCACCGCGATGCCACTATCCGGAGACGATAAGGACAAGACGTTCGCGCAGATGCTGCGGCACGCATCGATCGCCGATCAACTACGCATCCCCTACCCGCGTGGCGCGCTTCAAGAGCCGCCGGCGGTCAATGCCGATCCGGGCCGGTTTCGCAACGCCGCCTTCTTCGCCAAGATGTACGGCGACTGCAGGACGGACGACGTCGCGCCGCACCTCGTCATGATCGCCTGGCTGCCCAAAACCTGGGGCAAAACGATCCGTGTCACCTCGGTTAACCACGTCGACGACCGTCTGCGCGCGGTGTCGGCAGAGATCGACGCGTTGCCTGAAAAAACCAAACGCGCCGCCTACCCCATTGCCGGCACCTACAATTGCCGCGCCGTGGCCGACACCGGCCAGCCGAGCCCGCACGGCTACGGCATCGCCATCGACCTCAACACCGCGATGTCTGATTACTGGCTTTGGCGCCCGCATGCGGGCCGCATCGTTTACCGCAATCGTATGCCGCTAGAGATCGTCGCGATCTTCGAGAAGCACGGCTTCATCTGGGGCGGCAAGTGGTTTCACTTCGATACCATGCACTTCGAGTATCGGCCCGAATTGCTCGCGGCGCCGTAAGGCGCCCTCTCAGGCCGCGCGGACGGTGTCGAGGAAATGCTTCACTTCGGCTTCGAGCTTACGGCTCTCACCGGACAGCGACTGCGCCGCCAGCAGCACTTGCGCCGAGGCGGTACCGGTCTCGTCGGCGCCGCGATTGACGTCGACGATATTGGTCGCCACCTGCACCGCGCCCTGCGCGGCCTGCGTCACGTTGCGGGCGATCTCCTGCGTCGCCGTTCCCTGCGCCTCGACCGACGCGGTGATCGAGGAGGCGATCTCGGAGATTCGCGCGATGGTGCCGCCGATCTCCTGGATGGCGGCGACCGATTCCTTGGTGGCGCCCTGGATCTCGGCGATCTGCGCCTTGATGTCCTCGGTCGCCTTGGCGGTCTGGCTTGCCAGCATCTTCACCTCGGCGGCGACCACCGCGAAGCCCTTGCCTGCCTCGCCGGCGCGCGCCGCCTCGATGGTGGCGTTGAGCGCCAAGAGGTTGGTCTGCGCGGCGATGGTGGTGATCAGCTTGACCACGTCGCCGATGCGGGTGGCCGCCCGCGACAGATCGTTGATGCGGCCGTCGGTCATGCCCGCTTGCTTTACCGCCTCGCCGGCAATCGTGGTCGAGACCTGCACCTGGCGGCGGATCTCGTCGATCGAGGAGCCCATCTCGCCGGTCGCCGAGGCGACCGATTGCACGTTGGCGGAAGCCTGTTCCGAGGCGGTGGCAACCACGGCGGAGAGGTGCTGGGTCGCCTTGGCGTTCTTGGTCAGGCTGGCGGCGGCGGTTTCCAAGTTGGCCGCGGCCGAAGACACCGTGCCGACGATATTGCCGACCGCGCGCTCGAACTCGTCGGCGAGCTTGCGCACCATGTCCTTACGCTCGGCCACGGTGCGCGCTGCCGCCTGTTTCTGCTCGGCCTCGAGCGTCTCCAGCCGCACTAGATTGTCGCGGAAGGTGCGCGCCGCGCGCGCGGCGTCGCCGACTTCGTCGCCGCGGCCGGTATAGGGGATGTCGACGTCGCGCTGCCCGCCGGCCAATTGCAGCAGCACGCCAGCGATGGTGTGGATCGGCCGGCCGATCGACACCACGCCGAACACCGCGCCGCCAACCAGCAGGACGACGACAAAGAAGCCGAAGCCGAAGTTGATGCGGCCCGCCTCGTCCGTATACTCGGTTGCTTCCAACATGCGCTGCATCGCCTGGCCGCCTGCGGTCGAGGTTGCCTTGTCGATCAGCGCATCGATCTCGGCACCGGCCTTGCTCGCCTGCGCCAAAGGCTCGGTGATTTCGGCATAGGCTTTTTTCGCCGCCGTCATTTTTTCCGCCGCGGCGTCGTAATCCTTGGTCAGGGCGAGGACCTTTTCCAGACGCGCGCGGTTTTCTTCGTTTACGCAATTCTCGTAGGCCGACTGCAGATAGCTGATGGCCTCGTTTTCGTCCTTGCGCAGTGCGGCGAGCGCCTGGTCGGCTTCGCGCTCGGAGATCGCCAGGCGGATTTCGCGGGTGCCGATCTGCATGCGCTGCAAGGCGACGCCGGCATGCAGGAGTTCGGTGGCCACCGCCTGGTCGCTGCGGCCGCGCTCGGCCTGTCGTGCGACCGAGGCGTTGCCGAGCTGTTGGTTGAGAATCATGGCGACGACCAGCACGGCGCCGGCGCCGACGGTGATCGCCAATTTGGTGCCGATGCGCAATGTCGCGAGCGCGCCGAACTTGATCATGTCGCTTCCTTCGCCGCCAAGGCGCGCGCCAGGCCGAACCCCTAAAGCATTGGGGTGCTGGCGGTTATTAGGTAATGCAGATCGGGTATGAAATTCGTTAACCGTAAGCGCCTGGCCTGCCGTTACCTCAATCGGAGATAGATCTTTTGGCGTGGTCACACGCTAAAATAGCGTCTTTTGCTGCATTGCAAAAAATCGTGCCAAGCGGTATCGCTGGAACATCGGACTAGCCTATGCGCGACACCACACAACGCGACAAGCCTTGGATTTTCCGGACCTACGCGGGGCATTCCACCGCCGCGGACTCCAACGCGCTCTATCGCAAAAACCTGGCCAAGGGGCAGACCGGCCTCTCCGTCGCCTTCGATCTGCCGACTCAGACCGGCTACGACAGCGACCACGTGCTGGCCAAAGGCGAGGTCGGCAAGGTCGGCGTGCCGGTCTGCCATCTCGGCGACATGCGGGCGCTGTTCGACGGCATCCCGCTCGGCACCATGAACACCTCGATGACCATCAACGCCACCGCGGCGTGGCTGATGGCGCTCTACATCGCGGTGGCCGACGAGCAGGGCACGCCGCGCGCGTCGCTGACCGGCACCATTCAGAACGACATCATCAAGGAGTATCTGTCGCGCGGCACCTACGTGTTTCCACCGAAGCCGTCGCTGCGGCTGATCAAGGACGTGGCGATCTTCACCACGACGGGATTGCCGAAGTGGAACCCGATGAACATTTGCTCCTACCATTTGCAGGAGGCGGGAGCGACGCCGGTGCAGGAGTTGGCCTTCGCGCTGGCGACCGCGGTCGCGGTGCTCGATACGGTGAAGAATTCCGGCGAGGTCAGCCAGGAGAAATTCGGCGAGGTGGTCGGACGCATCTCGTTCTTCGTCAACGCTGGGTTGCGCTTCATCACCGAGATGTGCAAGATGCGCGCCTTCGTCGAATTGTGGGACGAGATTACGCGCGACCGCTACGGCATCACCGACCCCAAGCAGCGGCTGTTCCGCTACGGCGTGCAGGTCAATTCGCTCGGCCTCACCGAGCAGCAAGCCGAAAACAACGTCACGCGAATTCTGCTCGAAATGCTCGCTGTCACGCTGTCGAAAAACGCGCGCGCCCGCGCCGTGCAGCTGCCGGCGTGGAACGAGGCGCTCGGCCTGCCGCGGCCGTGGGACCAGCAATGGTCGCTGCGCATGCAGCAGATCCTCGCTTACGAAACGGACCTGCTCGACTACGGCGATATCTTTGACGGTTCGGCCGAGATCGAGCGCAAGGTCGATGCGCTCAAGACCGAGGCGAAAGAAGAGCTCAAGCGCATCGACGAGATGGGCGGCGCGGTGGCCGCGGTCGAATCCGGTTACATGAAGCAGCAACTCGTCGAATCCAACACCGCGCGGCTCGAAGCCATCGAACGCGGCGAACAGGTTGTGGTCGGCGTCAACAAATATCTCGAAACCGAACCCTCACCGCTCACCGGCGGCGTCGAATTGATCATGGTTGTCTCCGCGGGCGCCGAGCGCGACCAGCTGGAGCGGCTCAGAGCCTGGCGCGCGCAGCGCGACAACAAGGCCGTGGTCGATGCGCTCGCCGCATTAAAACGCGCGGCGACCACGGGGAGCAACATCATGCCGCCGTCGATCGCCTGCGCCAAAGCCGGCGTCACCACCGGCGAATGGGGTTGGACGCTGCGCGAGAGCTTCGGCGAATACCGCGCGCCGACCGGCGTCGGCCGCGCCATGCGCAACGACGTCGAAGGCCTCAACGATATCCGTGCCGACGTCGATCGCGTTTCGAGAAAACTGGGCCGCCGCCTCACCTTCCTGGTCGGCAAGCCGGGCCTCGACGGCCATTCCAACGGCGCCGAGCAGATTGCGGTCCGCGCGCGCGACGCCGGCATGCAGGTGGTCTACGAGGGAATCCGCCTGACGCCGGAGGAAATCGTCGAGGCCGCGCGCGAGCAGAAGGCACACGTCATCGGGCTCTCGGTCCTGTCGGGCAGCCACCTGCCGTTGGTGCAGGATGTGGTGGCGCGCATGAAGGACGCCGGCATGACCATGCCGCTGGTGGTTGGCGGCATCATTCCACCGGAGGACGCGGCCGCCTTGGAAAAAGCCGGCGTCGCCGCGGTCTACACGCCGAAGGATTTCGAATTGAATCGCATCATGTCGGACGTGGTGCGCATCGTCGAGCGGGCCAACGGCGGCAACGCCTAATCCGGCCGCTTTGGCGGGGCGGGGAATTGGCCGCTCAGGGGTTCAGGCTTGCCAGCGCCCGGGCGAGCGCTGCCGGACTCACCGGCTTGACGAAGTAGAAGTTCATACCGGCGGCGCGGGCGGCGGCTTCCTCGCCGTCCTCGCCGCGGCCGGAAATGCCGATCACCGGCATGCGGCCCGCCTTGCCCGGCAGCGCGCGGATGCGCCGCGTAGCCGCGATGCCGTCGAGGCCGGCGAGCGTCACGTCCATCAGCACGGCGTCGTAACTGCCGCGCGACACGGCATCGACCGCCGCCTCGCCGCTTTCGACGAAGGCGACGCGGTGGCCGAGTTCGCCGAGGATCGTGTTCATCACGACGCGTCCGTACGGATTGTCCTCAGCGCACAAGATCGACAGCGCGCGCACCGGTGACGCCGCGCCGGTGCGGCCGGATGGCGCGCCCCCGGTGAAGGGGTCGACCGGCACGCCGATGCGGAATTCGGTGCCGCGCCCGGGCTTGCTGGTGACGGTAAAACGGCCGCCCATGGCCTCGGTCACGCGCTTGACGAAAACCAGACCGAGACCGGCGCCGCCGTAGCGGCGCGCGATCCGCTCGCTCGCCTGCGCGAAGGGGCGGAACAGATTCTTGATGTCGCGTGCGTCGATGCCGATGCCGGTGTCAGCGACGGTGAAGACGAGCTCGACGCGCCGGCGCGTCGCCGGCCTGGCGGCGGCGGTGAAGACGACGGTGCCCTCATGGGTGAACTTCACCGCGTTGTCGGCGAGGTTCTCCAAGACCGCGCGCAGCCGCAACGCGTCGCCTAAGACCAGTGCCGGCAGATCGTTGTCGACGGCGATCTCGGTCTTGACGCCTTTGTTGCCGGCGCGCGCGACCAGCGCTTCAGCCACCGCCGCGGCGAGACTGCGGGGCGCGAACGGCTCGCGTTGCAAAGTGAGCCCGGCAGCGTCGGCTTTCACCGCATCCACAATGAGCGTCGTCAGGGCAGTCAGATGATCGGCGCCGCTCTTGATGGCGGAGGCCCAAGCGCGTTCGCGCGCGCCGATATCGGAGGTCGCCAACAGCTCGGCCAGCGCGACGATTCCGGTCAGCGGCGTGCGGATATCGTGCACGACGCCGGCAAGCGCGGCTTCCACCGCGCGCCGCGGCGGGCTCGCGCGCGACGGGCCACGAGGCCGCTGACGCGGCCGTGCTCGAACCTTACGCTTCGTCATCCCCCTACCCCGCGCCGACCATGCCACGGAAGCCGCGTTCAATCGAGCCCGACCAGCTTACGGATGGTGGATGGCGTCGCGCCTTGCGCCCGCAGTTCGTGCAAGGCCGTGGCGCGCGTCGATTTCGAAAGCTTGCGGCCGTCGGCGTCGAAGATCAGGCGGTGATGGTGGTAGCGGGGGGCTGGCAGATCGAGCAAGGCCTGCAGCAGGCGGTGGACCGAGGTTGAGTGGAACAGGTCCCGCCCGCGCACCACGTCGGTGACGTTTTGCGCCGCGTCATCGACCACCACCGCGAGGTGGTAGCTGGTCGGCGTGTCCTTGCGGGCGAGAATCACGTCGCCCCAAGCGGCGGGATTGGCGGCGATGGCGCCGGTTTCGCCGGACAGCCCCGCGCCCGTTTCGGTCCAGGTGGGTGGGCCGACGCGCGCCAGCGCAGCCACCGTATCGAGGCGCAGCGCAAACGGCTCGCCGGCGTCGGCGCGGCGCTGGCGCTCCGCGGCGTCAATCATCGTATTGTGGCGCCCGGGATAAAGCGGCGCACCGTCGGGATCATGGCCTGCCGCCGCCCGCGCGATCTCGGCGCGGCTTTCGTACGCGCGATAAATCAGGTCCATCGCCTCAAGCCCGGCGAGCGCGGCGCGGTAGTCGTCGTAATGCTCGGACTGCCGGCGCACCGGCTCTTCCCAGGCGATGCCGAGCCAGCCGAGGTCCTCGTAGATTGCCGTCTCGTATTCCGGCCGGCATCGCGTCTCGTCGATGTCCTCGATGCGCAGCAGCAGCCGCCCGCCCGCGGCCTTCGCCATGTCGGCGTTGAGCAGCGCCGACAACGCATGGCCGAGATGCAGATAGCCGTTGGGCGACGGCGCAAAGCGGAAAACGGGTGGCATACCTTTTCTATCTATCGTCTTGCTTGCTACACCAATAGCGCATGACCCATTTCCTTCACACCGAGACCGATCTGCAGGCGGGCTTAGCCCAACTGATCCTCGCCGACCCGCGTCTTGCGCCGATCGTCGCGAAGGCCGGCGCCTTCGGCCTGCGCCGGCGCGAAGCGGGCTTTGCCGGCTTGTGCGCCATCGTCTGCGGCCAGCAACTCTCGACCGCGGCAGCCGCTACGATTCGCGCCCGGCTGTTCGCGGCGTTCGATCCATTCCACCACGACACGCTGCGCCAGGCGCGCACCGACAAGCTCAAGCGGCTTGGCTTGTCGGCGCCGAAGATCAAATCGATTCGCGAGATCGCCAAGGCGGTCGCCAAGGGCCAGATCGATCTTGTCGCGGTCGGCAATATGGACGCCGACGCAGCGCACGCCGCGTTGACCGCGCTGCACGGCATCGGCCCGTGGAGTGCCGATATTTATCTGCTGTTCTGCCTCGGCCATTCCGACGCCTTCCCGGCCGGCGACCTCGCCGTGCAGGAGGCGGCACGCATCGCCTTCGGCCTGCGCAAGCGGCCGGACCCGAAAGCGTTGACCAAGCTGGCCGAGGCCTGGCGGCCCTGGCGCGGTGTGGCGGCGCATTTGTTGTGGGCCTATTATCACGTCGTCAAACGGCGCGAGGGCATCTCGCTGCAACCCGCCGGCAAAACACCGGCGGCGAAGAAATCAGCGAAAAGGAAAAAGCGGAATGGCCGATCTCGACGGCCCAAAACTTGACGGGCCAAGAATTGAGCCGCGCTCGGGTAAGGCAAAGCAGCTTGTCGTTTTCCTGCATGGCTACGGCGCCGACGGCAACGACCTGATCGACATCGGCCGTGCCTGGCAGGGCCTGTTGCCGGACGCCGCCTTCGTCTCGCCGCACGCGCCACGCCCGTGCGGCCAGGCGCCGATGGGCCGCGAATGGTTTCTGCTGACGTTCCGCGATCCGGGCGAGCGCTGGGTCGGCGTGCAAGCCGCGGCGCCGGCGCTCAATGCCTTTCTCGACGCCGAACTCGCGCGCCGGCAATTGCCGCCGTCCGCCTTGGCGCTGGTCGGATTTTCCCAAGGCACCATGATGGCGCTGCATGTCGGGCTGCGCCGCGCCGTGCCGCCTACGGCCATCGTCGGCTATTCCGGCATGCTGGTGGTGCCGGAAGACGTCGACCCCGACGCCTTTGCCGCCGAGATCAAGGCCAAGCCGCCGGTGCTGTTGATCCATGGCGACCAGGATCCGCTGATCCCGGTCGAGGCGCTGTTCCAGGCCGCACAGGGGCTGGCCTCGCTCGGCATCCCGGCCGAATGGCACATCTCGCCCGGCATCGGCCACGGCATCGACCAGGAAGGCCTGCGCCAAGGCGGCGAGTTTCTCGCCCGCCAATTCGCCGCCCGCAGATGAGACGTCTTGCGGGTAACGCCCCGGACCGACTTCACAATCCTGTCACGCTGCCCTATTAGTAGCGGGTAGGCCGCGTGGCGGCGGCCATAGGGAGGTCGACAAGGAGCCTCGCTTGAACGTGCACGTCTCGCCCAGCGGATTTCCGGCGCTGGTGCTTAATGCGGACTTCCGGCCGCTGAGCTATTACCCCTTGTCGCTGTGGTCCTGGCAGGACGCGATCAAGGCCGTCTTCCTCGAACGCGTCAACATCGTCGCCAATTACGACCGCCTGGTGCACAGCCCCAGCTTCGAGATGAAGCTGCCGAGCGTGGTCTCGCTCAAGACCTTCGTGAAGCCCTCGACGCACCCGGCCTTCACCCGGTTCAACGTGTTCCTGCGCGACCGCTTCTCCTGCCAATATTGCGGCGACCGCGAGGACCTGACCTTCGACCATCTGCTGCCGCGCTCGCGCGGTGGCCACACCACCTGGATAAACGTGGTCACCGCCTGCTCCGGCTGCAATCTGCGCAAGGGCAACTTGACGACGTCGGAGGCCAAGATGTGGCCCTCGCAGATGCCGTTCCAGCCGACCGTGCAGCACCTGCACAGGAACGGCCGGCTGTTCCCGCCGAACTATCTGCACGAAAGCTGGCTCGATTATCTGTACTGGGACACCGAGTTGGAGCCGTAGGTTTTTTCGTCCTTGCCGGGGCTGCAGCATGACCATCGTGCCGTCCGTCCGCCGCAGCGGCCCGTTGTTTGCGCTGTGCATTGTGCTGGCGTTGTGCCTGCCGGCGGCAGCACAGCAGGCGCCGGCCTCCACCGGGCCGCCCGATCCGACGCTGGTCGAAGACCTGGTTGCCGCATATCGCATCCTCGCTGACCACGGCCTGCTCGACGGCTGGGGCCACGTCTCGGTCCGCCACGACAAGGATCCGAACCGTTACCTGATGGCGCGCGGCATGTCGGCAGACATGGTGACGGCCAAGGATATCATCGAGTTCGATCTCGACAGCCGCCCGGTCGACACCCACGGCCTGCCGATATCGGCGTTGTTCACCGAACGCTACATCCACGGCGAAATCTACAAGATGCGGCCGGACGTGGTCGCGGTCGTCCACACCCACGCGCCCTCGCTCATTCCGTTCGGCGACACCAAGGTGCCGCTCAAGCCGATGTACCATCGCGCGGCATTCATCGCCTTCGGCATTCCGGTGTTCGAGATTCGCGAGCGCGCGGGAATGACCGACATGCTGATCCGCAACGCAGGACTCGGGCATGACCTCGCCGAGGCGCTGGGCGATCATCCGGCGATCCTGATGCGCGGCCATGGCGCAGCGATCACGGCGCCGACGCTGCAGCGCGTCGTCGCTCGGACCATATTCCTGTCGCTCGACGCCACATTGCAGGCCGACGCCATGCGCATGGGCGCGCCGATCACCTATCTGGACATCGAGGAAGCGCGCAAAATCGAGGCGCGCGAGGGCCACGGTCTCGCCCGCACCTGGGAGGGCTGGAAGCAGAAGGTGATGTCGAAGCCTTAAGTCGCGCCCGGCAGCGGGCCCAAAGCGCCGATTTCTTTCGATTTTTCCTGGATTTGACGAGGGTCAACGACAGCCCGCGCGGTTCCGCTAGCGTGCCCGATGCTGGGGCGCGAGGTGGAGTTCGCGAGCATGAATAAACTCGTCGATTTGCAGACGACCAAACTCGAGCAGGCGGCGCCCGTGGTTGCCGTTCCGGTGCTGCCAGCGCCGGTTTCAGCCAAGGCCGAGCCGTCGCATCCGCGGTCGCGAAAAATCTGGTGGATCACCGGGTCGTTGTCGCTCGCGCTGGTCGTCGCCATCGGCGTCGCCTGGTGGCTGTCGAGCGCCAGCGGCACCGTGCACTACACCACCGCGCCGGTGACGCGCGGCGCCGTGACGCGCGTGGTCACCGCGACCGGCACGGTCAATCCCGTCCTCACCATCATCGTCGGAACTTACGTGTCCGGCGTCATCCAGGACCTGTCCTGCGATTACAATACGCGTGTAAAAATCGGCCAAGTCTGCGCCAAGATCGATCCGCGGCCGTATCAAACGGTCGTCGACCAGAACAAAGCCAATCTCGACGCGGCCAAGGCGCAGCTCGACAAGGACAAGGCCACCCTCGCCTACGCCCAACTCTTCTACGATCGCATGACGGGGCTGGCTAAGACCAACGCGGTTTCCAAGGATTCCCTCGACAACGCCAAGAGCCTGCTCGATCAGGCGAGCGCGCAGGTTGGCGTCGACGTGGCCTCCATCGCGCAGCACGAAGCGCAGCTTGCCACTGCCCAGGTCAATCTCGACTACACCAACATCGTTTCGCCGGTCGACGGCACCGTCGTGTCGCGCAACGTCACCATGGGTCAGACGGTGGCGGCGAGCTTCCAGACCCCGACGCTGTTCCTGATCGCCACCGACCTCACCAAGATGCAGGTCGACACCAATGTCAGCGAAAGCGACATCGGCGGCATCAAGGAGGCCAACAAGGCTCTCTTCACCGTCGACGCATTCCCCAAACGCAGCTTCGAAGGTGCGGTCGCGCAGGTGCGGCAATCGCCGCAGACCGTACAGAACGTGGTGACCTACGACGTCGTGGTCAGCGTCGACAATACCGATCTCGCGCTCAAACCCGGCATGACGGCGGCGACCCGCATCGTCATCGACCAGCGCAACGACGTGCTGCGGGTGCCGAGCCAGGCTTTGCGTTATGTGCCCGCAGGCAGTCAGCGCGGCAGCAACCGTCGCGCCAGCGCCGGCGAGCAGAGCCGTGTCTGGGTGTTGCGCGACGGGCAGCCGGTGCGGGTGCCGGTGACCACCGGCCTCGACGACGACACCTCCACGGAAATCGTCAAGGGCGAGTTGAAGGTGAACGATCAGGTGATCGTCACCGAGCAGCGGGATGCTGCCAAGGCGGCGGCGACGCCGCAGCTGCGTCTCTGAAGCAGCGACCGAAAGTCGAGCATGACAGAACCGATCATCAGGATCGACCACGTCGCGCGGACCTATCACGTCGGCGATATGGACGTGCACGCGCTGCGCGACGTCAGTCTCAACGTCGAGGCCGGCGAATTCGTCGCCATCATGGGCTCGTCGGGCTCGGGCAAGTCGACGCTGATGGCGGTGCTCGGCTGTCTCGACCGGCCGAGCAGCGGCCATTATTTTTTCGAAGGCACCGACGTCGCGGGCTTAAGCGAGCCCGAGCGCGCGCGGCTGCGCAGCGAACGGCTTGGCTTCGTGTTCCAGAGCTTCAATCTGCTCTCGCGCACCAGCGCGATCGAGAACGTGGCGCTGCCGCTGTTTTACGCCGCCTCCGGCCCGGCCAGCGCGACCTCGCGCGTGGCGCGGGCGCGCGCGGCGCTCAAGCTGCTCGGCCTCGCCGACCGCGAGCGAAACACGCCCGGCCAACTGTCGGGCGGCCAGCAGCAACGCGTCGCCATCGCCCGCGCGCTGATCAACGCGCCCGGCCTGCTGCTCGCCGACGAGCCGACCGGCAACCTCGACACCCGCACCTCGCACGAGATCATGCAGACGCTGACGCGGCTCAACCGCGAACAGGGCGTCACCATCATCGTCGTCACCCATGAGGCCGACATCGCGGCCTACGCCGACCGCACGTTGACCATGCGCGACGGCGAAATCATCTCCGACGTACGCAATCCGAAGCACATCACCGTCGACAAGGCGCCGCAAGGCGAACCGTCCGCGCCGGCGCCGCACATCTCGCCCGTCATCGCGATCCGCCCGCACGCCGTCTGGGCCTTCGCGCGGATGATCATGGCGGCGGCGGTGCAGGCGCTCTGGCGCAACATGATGCGCTCGGCGCTGACCATGCTCGGCGTCTTCATCGGCGTCGCCGCGCTGATCGCCATGGTCGCGGTCGGCCAGGGCGCCAACGAAGCGGTGCGCAAGCAGATCGAGCGGCTCGGCACCAATCTGGTCGTGGTGCTGCCGGGCGCGCGCACGGCGGGCGGCATGCGCGCCGGCTCCGGCAGCGCCTCGACGCTCACGATCAGCGATGCCCAGGCGATCCGGCGCGAAAGCATGGCCGTCAGCGAGGTCAGCTATCTCATCCGTCAGTCCGGCCAGGTTGAGTTCGGCAATCAGAACTGGGCGACGCAAATTCAAGGCATCAGCGCGAATTACCCGCCGATGACGAACTGGCGGATCGACGCGGGACGCGAGATTTCACCCGACGACGAGGCGTCGGCGGCGCTGGTGGTCGTGATCGGCCAGACCGTGGCGAAGCAACTGTTCGGCGGGTCACAGAACCCCGTCGGCTCGCTCATCCAGGTGAAAGGCGTGCCGCTGCGGGTGATCGGGGTACTGGAGGGCAAGGGGCAAACATCATACGGCCAGGACCAGGACGATCTCGTGATGGTCCCGTTCACCACGGCCGAGCGCAAGGTGCTCGGCGTGGCGGCGCCGTCGCAAGCGCAGACGCAGTTCAACTGGATCTATCCAGCCCGCCCAACCCCTACGGCTTGACGCCGCACCTGGCCGGCTACGTCAATCAGATCTACGTGCAAGCGGTCAATTCGACCGACGTGCAGCCGGCGATCGGCCAGATCACTGAGATCCTGGCGCGGCGCCACCGCATCAAGCCCGGCGCCGACAACGACTTCTCCGTGCGCAACCTGAGCCAGATCGCAGAAGCCGCCGAGAGCTCGAGCCGCATCATGGCGCTGCTGCTCGCCGCCGTCGCCTCGATCTCGCTGCGTGGTCGGCGGCATCGGCATCATGAACATCCTGCTGGTGTCGGTGACCGAGCGCACGCGCGAGATCGGCCTGCGCATGGCGATCGGCGCGCGGCGGCTGCACGTGCTGCTGCAATTCCTCGCCGAGGCGGTGTTCTTGAGCGTGAGCGGCGGCATCGCCGGCATCATCACCGGCGCGGCCTTCTCGCTCGCCATTTCGCTGATCGCCGGCTGGGCGGCGCCGATCTCGGCGGCGGCGATCGCCGGCGGCTTCCTGTTCTCGGCGGCGGTCGGGATCTTCTTCGGCTACTACCCGGCACGCAAGGCCGCGCGCCTCGACCCGATCGAGGCGCTGCGCTACGAATAGTTAGCCCGGCAGCATTCGCTGCAGCACGCCGTCGCGGCGGATCAAATAGTGGTAGAGCGCGGCGGCCACGTGCAGGCCGACCAGCACCAGCAGGACGTATTCGGCAAGGATGCTGTGCACGTCGCCGGTCCAGCCCCAGCCGGGCACCCGGGTGCCGATCAGCTTCGGCAACTCAATGCCAAACAAGATGACCGGAAAGCCGCGCCACGACGCGTTGATCCAGCCGAGGATCGGCACCACGAACAGCAGCACATAGAGCAGCCAATGGATGACGCGGGCCGACTGCACCTGCCAGGGCGGCACGCCGTCGAGCGGCGCCGGCTCGCCGTGGGTCGCCCGCCAGGCCAGGCGGACGACGGCAACGGCCAGCACGATGATGCCGATCGAGAGGTGCAGGTTGATCAGCGTGTCCGGCTTGGTGTCGCGCTTGATGTCCGGCATGGTCCAGGCGACGACGAATTGCGCGATCAGCAGCGCCAGGATCAGCCAATGCAGCGTCTTGGCGGTGCCGGAATAACCGGTGGTCTTGCTCATGATGTCAGTGAACCCTTGCGGAAGGCGCAGGAAATACCCATATGCGTTTGGACGATGATGTCGAGCCCGAAAGGCTCCGTCATCGAGCGGCCACGAAATAAGAGCGGGTGACGCCGGATGTACGCGCACCTCCTCGTTTTCGTGGTCGTTAGTTTTTTAAGGGGACCGCATTACGCGCGCGTTTTCAGCCGCTCCTTGTCGTAGCCGGCGACCCGCTTGTAACTCTCCGATAGCGCGACAAGTTCCTCGCGGCTGATGACGTCGTCGATCGATTTGAACGGCTTGTCCCCGGTGCGGCGGTAGACCTCCTGCAAGATCGCGTCGGGCGGCGCCTTGCGGTTGGCGAGCACGACTTCGCTGGTCGCAGGCCTGCGCTTGGCCTCGTAGGCCTTGAGCGCGGCGACCGGATCGGCCTCGGCTTTGAGCGCGTCGGTAAGCGCGCGGCAATCGAGGATCGCCTGCGCCGCGCCATTGGCGCCGCGCGGATACATCGGATGCGCGGCGTCGCCGAGCAGCGTCAGGCGGCCGAAGCTCCAGCGCGGCAGCGGGTCCTTGTCGACCATCGGATATTCCAGGATGGCGTCGGCGCTGGAGATGAACTTCGGCACGTCGAGCCAATCGAAATGCCAGTCCGCCATGGCGGGGAGGAAATCCTCGAGCTTGCCCGGCCTGTTCCAGTCGTTGGCCAGATGCTGCGGCGTCTCGATGTCGCAGACCCAGTTCACCAGTTGGCGGCCTTGCGCGTCGATGTTGTTGCGGATCGGATAGATCAGGAGCTTGGCCGGATGGTGCCAGCCGACGCGGATCATGCTGGCGCCGGTCATGATCGGCTGCCAGCGGGTGATGCCGCGCCACATGTTGATGCCGGAATATTTCGGCGGGCCTTCGCTCGGATAGAGCTGCTTGCGCAGGGTCGAATGGATGCCCTCGGCGCTGATCGACGACGCTGCCGCGCTGCGGGGCTAGCTGCTTGCCGTTGACATCCTCGAAATAGGCGACCGCCTCGTCGCCGTCGTAGTCGACGCGTGTGCATTTGTGGCCGAGAATCACCTTGTCGCGGCCGGCGCGGGCGATGAAGGCCTCCAGCAGCACCATCTGCAGATCGCCGCGGTGGATGGAGAACTGCGGCACGTCGTAGCCGGCGAATTTCCCGGCCGGCTCGCTAGTAGATGTACTGGCCGAAGCGGTTGTAGAAGCAGTACTCGCGCGTGGTGACCGCGACCTTGGCGAGCGCCTCTTCCAGCCCGAGCGCGCACAATTCGCGCGAGGCATGCGGCAGGATGTTGATGCCGACGCCGACCGCCTTGAGCTCGGGCGCGGCCTCGAAGACGCGGCAGGCGATGCCGGCGCGCTGCAGCATCAACCCCAGCGTCAAGCCGCCGATGCCGGCGCCGATGATGAGCACGTCCATGCGTTCCGAACTCCTACTCGCCCCCGCGCGACGACCACGCGCCCCAGGCGGCGACCACCGCCAGGAAAAACGAAAGCAACACGTCATAGCCGGCGAGCGAAATCCCGAGGAACCGCCAGGCCGCCTCGTCGCAGCGGATCAGGCTGATGCGGTTTTGCAACTGATTCATGATGTCCTGAGCGTTGCCGAATTTGTTGATCGGCCCGGAACAGTCGTTCGGGCCCGCCCACCATTTCCATTCGACGCCCGCGTGATAGGTGGACAACCCCGTATTCCACAGCATGGCGAGCATGATCGCCAGGAAGCCGAGCAGCAAGACCTTGCGCGAGGCGCCGTATTGGACGCCGAGCCACAGCATCGCCGCCAGCGGGATGCTGAAATAGAACGCGATCCGCTGCTCGAGGCAGAGCGGACATGGCAGGATCAAGAAGACGTATTGGAAGACGTAGACCGTGGCGATGCCGAGCGCGCCGATGACGGCGATGGCCGCAGCGGCGGTCAGCGGCGGGTCTTTGCGGCCAAGCGCGAGATAGTCGTTCATCATGCGTACCGGACGCCGCCAATAGCGTTGTTCAGTGCGGATGACAAGCAGGCTTGAGGGCCGGGCCGCCGAAGCCCGCTAACTGTCGCGTTACAGCCGGCGTCTCGCGACCGGCATTGCCAAGACGGCGCGCTGGTATCTCGACCACGCGCAATGGGTCGAGCATTTCGTCAGCGGCTCCTATCGCGATTGGCTGCAGAAGAACTATTCCAACCGGTGAGCGGAGCGACCCGGCTTTGGCAAAACTGGCATCTCTGGTAGAGATGCGGCGTCATCGGGCGGCAGGTCCTCGGGTCGAGTTGGCTTATGAAGAAGAAGGGACGGAAGGGCATCATTCTTGCCGGCGGCTCCGGCATCAGGCTGCATCCCGCGACGCTGGCCGTCTCCAAGCAACTGCTGCCGGTGTTCGACAAGCCGATGATCTATTACCCGCTGTCGACGCTGATGTTTGCCGACATCCGCGACATTCTCATCATCTCCACCCCGCAGGACACGCCGCGCTTCGAGCAGTTGCTCGGCGACGGCAGCCAATGGGGCCTGCGCTTCTCCTACTCGGTGCAGCCCTCGCCAGACGGACTGGCGCAGGCGTTGATCATCGGCGCGGATTTCGTCGGTGGCGATGACGTGACGCTCATTCTCGGCGACAACGTGTTTTACGGTCACGGTTTCCCCGCGCACCTGGCGAACGCCTGCGACCGCGCGAGCGGCGCGACCGTCTTCGCCTATCGCGTCAATGACCCGCAGCGCTACGGCGTCGTCGAATTCGGCGCCGACGGGAGCGTCATTTCGATCGAAGAAAAACCGCACAAGCCGAAGTCGCATTACGCGGTGACGGGACTGTATTTCTTCGACAGCGAGGCAGTTCGCATTGCGCGCGGCATCAAGCCGTCGGCGCGCGGCGAGCTCGAGATCACCGACGTCAACCGCGCCTATCTCGCTGCCGGCAAGCTCATGGTGGAAATTCTCGGCCGCGGCTATGCCTGGCTCGACACCGGCACGCATGAATCGATCCTGGAAGCGAGCCAGTTCGTCTCCATGATCGAGCACCGGCAGGGCGTCAAGGTGGCGTGCCTCGAGGAGATCGCCCTCACCAAAGGCTGGATCGATCGCGATCGGGTAGCGCGCGCCGCCGAGGCACTGGCGAAAACGAGCTACGGGCAATATCTGCGGCAGCTCGTGCACGACGAGCCGGCGCGATGAGGGTTACCGCGACCGCGCTCCCCGACGTGCTGATCATCGAGTCCGTGGTGCACGAGGACGCCCGCGGATTCTTTCTCGAAAGCTTCAACCAGAAGCGCTTCGACGCGGCGATCGGGCGCACCGTCACATTCGTGCAGGACAATCATTCGCGCTCGCTCAAGCATGTCCTGCGCGGGCTGCACTACCAAATCCGCCGGCCGCAGGGGAAATTGGTGCGCGTCGTCGCCGGCGAGGTGTTCGACGTTGCGGTCGATCTGCGGCGCGGCTCGCCGAGCTTCGGCAAGTTCGCCGCAACGGTGTTGTCGGAGGCCAACAACAAGCAGCTCTGGATCCCGGAGGGTTTCGCGCACGGCTTCCTGGTGCTAAGCGAGACGGCCGACGTCCTCTACAAGACGACCGACTATTACGCGCCGGACGACGAGCGCTGCGTGATCTGGAACGATGCCGAGATCGGCATCGATTGGCCCAGCCGCATCGCGCCGATCCTGTCGGCGAAAGACCGCGCCGGCGTCGCGCTGCGCGCGACCGAGGTCTTCGCGTGAGACTGCTGGTCACCGGCGTCAATGGCCAGGTGGGGTGGGAACTTCGCCGCAGCCTGGCGCCGCTGGGCGAGATGACCGCGCTCGATCGCAATCAATGCGACCTGTCGCGGCCCGAGCGTCTGCCGGATGTCGTCCGCGACGCCAGGCCGGATGTCATCGTCAACGCAGCCGCCTACACCGCGGTCGACAAGGCCGAGCAAGAGGAGCAGCTGGCGACCGCAATCAACGGCACCGCCGTCGGCGTGCTCGCCGAAGAAGCGCGCAAGGCCGGCAGCCTGTTGGTGCACTACTCGACCGACTACGTGTTCGACGGTGAGAAGCCGTCGCCGTACACGGAGAACGATGCGCCGCACCCGATCAACGCCTATGGGCGCAGCAAGTTGGCGGGCGAGACCGCGCTGCGTCAGCCCGGCGGCGCCTATGTGATCCTGCGCACGAGCTGGGTCTACGCTGCGCGCGGGCGCAACTTTGTGCACACGATCCTGCGCCTGGCGAAAGAGCGCGCCGATTTGCGCATCGTCGACGACCAGATCGGCGCGCCGACCTGGGCGCGCGATATCGCCGAGGCGACGGCACGGATCGTGCGCGCCGCGCGCGGCGAACAGGTGGGCGGGACATTCGCGCCCGGTATTTTCAACCTGAGCGCCGCGGGGGCGACCAGCTGGTATGGCTTTGCCGGCGCGATTCTGGACGAGGCGATGCGCGCCGGCTTGCTGGCGCGCGTACCGCGGCTCACGCCGATCGCCAGCAAAGACTATCCGACGCCGGCGGCACGGCCGAAGAATTCGCGGCTGTCCGGCGAACGCCTCGAGGCGCGGTTCGGCATTGCGCTGCCCGATTGGCGGGCATCGCTGGCGCGCTGCGTCGCGCAGATGAAGGCGGGCGCCTAGGCCACCCCGTATTTTTCGAAGAGGCCGGGCGGAAAGCTTAGTCCCAATCCGGCCGCCGTTGGCACGCTCATTTCGCCTTTTATCGGCATCGGCGGATTGTCGAACAGGCGCCAAGTCCACGGCATGTATTCGACCACCAGACCGTTCGGCGCGGCGGCGACAAGATGCACATGGATTTCCGGCAAGAGGTGGCTCGCCACCGGCTTGTTGAAGGCTTCCGCCATGCCGGCGACCTTCATCCATTGCGTAACGCCGCCGACGCGAAGGAGATCGATCATGACGATGTCGACCGAATGATGCGCCATGGTCTGCCGGTGCGGCTCGATGCCGTAGAGATATTCGCCGGCGCAGATCGGCGTCGCCAAGGCATCGGCGATCTTGGCCAGTCCCTGGTAGTCGTCGCAGCGGGTGGGATCTTCCAGCCAGCCGAGGCCCAAGTCCTCGATGCGGCTGCCGATGGAAATCGCCCCGGCCACGCTCCAGCGCTGGTTGATGTCCACCATCAGATTGGTGTCGGGACCGACCGCGTTGCGGATGAGGCGGATGCGCTCGATCTCCTGCGCGGGGTTGAGACCCTCGACCGCCATCTGCGTCTTGATTTGGCTGTAGCCCTTCTCGACCAAAGCCGCCGCGGCGCGTTCGAGCTTGTCGGTCGGCGTGGTGCGCGTCAGCGCGCCGCTGGCGTAAGCCGGCACGCGGTCGCGCGAGGCCCCGAGCAGCCGCGCCAACGGCACGCCGAACGCCTTGCCGCGGATGTCCCATAACGCGATGTCGATCGCCGAAATGGCCAGGGCCACGACACCGCCGGGGCCGCACGGCGCCGACGCGGCGCGCAGCTTGGCCGTCACCTGCTCGGTGCGCAGCGGGTCGTCGCCGATGATCAGTTCGCCGAATTCCTCCAGCGCCGTCTTCAGCGTGCGCACGATCTTGCCGCCGAACGTGGTGATGCCGATGCCCTCGATGCCGTCGTCAGTCATAATTTGCACGGTGAGGAATTCGCGCAGCATGCCGGGCATTGGCGGCGCGCCGACCAAGGGTTCCTCCAGCGGCAGCCGCACGAGATTGATCTTGACCTGTTGGATTTTCATTGTGTCCCCGCTCGTCAATCGACGCGCAATTTGTCGAGAATGGCTCGATCCGGCTCTATGCCGAGGCCGGGCCCCTGCGGCAGCGCGAGATAGCCGTCGACCGGCTCGTACCAATCGCCGAACGGACTTTCCGTCAGATCGCAGTACAAGCGCTCGATCATCGGCGCGCGCGACATCGCCGCGCTGACATGCGCGGTCGCGATCAGGCCTGGGCCGAAATAGGCGGAATGCGGAGCGACCGCGATATTCGCCGCATTGGCGGCGGCGAATATGTCGCGCGCGATGGAAATGCCGCCGATCTTGGCAACGCTCGGCTGCACGTAGTCGACCGCCCGGCTGTCGATCAGCCGGGCGAAGTCGCTCGGCGTCAGGACGTTTTCGCCGATCGCGACCGGCACGCCGCTGGCGCTGACCTGCCTGGCGCCGGCGAAATCCTCCGGCGGCCAGACCGGCTCTTCGATCCATTTGAGATCGAGTTCGCGCAACGGCGCGACCGCCGCCAAGGCTTCCGGCACCGTCCAAGGCGCGTTGACGTCGACCATCAGCGCGCCGCCGTTATGCTGGCGCAGCAGTGTCGCGGCGGCGGTGATTTCATCGCCGCCGGTCTCATGCACTTTGAGGTCACGATAGCCGCGGCCTAGCGCTTCCTCGCACGTGCGCACGACGACAGCCGTGTCGGCGTATTTGAGCAGGCTGGCATAGGCCGGGAGCTTCTCGCGATGAGCGCCGCCGAGCAGTTTGTAGATCGGCTGGTTCTTTGCCTTGCCGAGGATGTCCCACAACGCAGTATCGACCCCGGACAGCGCGTACATGGCCGGACCGGCACGGCCGACGCCGTGCACGCGGTAGATCAACGTTTTCATCAGCGCAGCAATGTCGAGCGGATCGGCGCCGACGCAGGCCGGCGCGATCAGGTTTTCCAGGAGCCATTTCACGGCCGGCCAAATCCGATGCGGAAAGGCCTCGCCCCAGCCGACGATGCCGGCGTCAGTCTCGACCTTGACCAGCAGCGTCTCGAACGCGTTGCGGCCCTCGCCGGCGAATTTCGGCCTGGGGCCGCTGAGCTTGAGTTCCTGGCGATAGACGACGCCCGATACGCGCGTAATTTTCATTGCAGTGCAGAACCCGGCTCGGCGCAGTCCAATTGTTGGCGCGCTGGATTAAGCCTATCATGCGCCGCGGCGGGCTCCATAGCCTCCGCCCAGAACGAAAAACACGAACGCACAAGGGGAGACGCGCAATGTCGGAGCGGAAAACACTCGGGCCAATGACCCGGCGGCAGGCCGTCGCTGCGATGGCAGGCGGCTTGGGCACGCTCGCGGCGCCCGCGATCGTACGCGCGCAGGCCCGGCTCACGGTGAGTTTCGTACAGCAGCGCGGGCTGCTCTATCTGCCGATCGATGAAATGGTAACCGGCGGCATCCTGCAAAAGGAGGCGACCAAGCTCGGGCTTGGCAAGGTGGACGCGACCGTGAAGACATTGAGCGGTCCCGCCCCGGTAATCGACGCGCTCCTGTCGGGCTCGGCCGACTACGGCACCGCGGCGCTGCCGTCTTTGCTGACGCTATGGGACAAGACCCACGGCACGCCGAACGAAGTCAGGGCGGTCGGCACCGTGTCGAACGGCGCGATGGTGCTTTACACCATCAATCCGAACGTCAAGACGATCGCCGACTTCACCGAGAAGGACCGCATCGCGGTCCCGTCGGTACGCATATCGTTCAACGCGATGATGCTGGAAATGGCGGCGGAAAAGCTCTGGAACGACCCGCACCGTCTCGACCATCTGACCGTCGGCCTCGGCCATCCGGACGCGGTCGCGGCGCTCGCCGCCGGCTACGGCAAGGCGTCGGTCACCGCGCACATCGCTGTGCAGCCGTTCACCGCGCGCGGCCTCAAACTGCCGGGCGCGCACGTCATCGCCGATAGCCGCGAAGTGTTCGGCGGCCCGCTGACGCAGATCACGCTGCTGGCGACCAAGCAAACCAAAGAGAAGAACCCGACGCTATTCAAGGCCGTCGCCGCCGCGCTCGACGAAGCGATCAAAGTCGCCAACGCCGACAAGCGCGCCGCTGCTATCCTGTGGAAGAAGGCGCAGAGTGCGTCGGAAAGCGTCGACGACCTGGTGACGCTGCTCGACGATGCGGGGTTTGAATTCACCTCGGAGCCGCACCGCATCGCTTTCTTCGCCGCATTTCTCAATCGCATCGGCAGCTTGAAGACGAAGGTCAACGACTGGAAGGACCTGTTCTGGGAGACGGCTTACAACCAGAAGGGCGACTGATCGCGGCGCCGCTTCGACTGGCGGGTCCGCCGGTTACGGCTGCGCCTTTTTGGCTCGCTGTGAGGTCAAAAGCAGCGGCCCGAACGAAGCGGCAAAGCCGAGATAGGCCGCGACCCAAGCCAAGGCCGCGACCTGGAGCAAGGGCTCGCTCCAGCCCGGTTCGAGCGACGCGCAGATGCGCGCCAGCGCCGCGATGACGACGCCTGCATAGATCGCCTGCGTGACCGGCGAAGCGACAAGCGCATTGCCGGTGTGCCCGAGGCTGGCGCGCGTCATCACCGCCAGCGTCATCGTGCCGGCCGCGCCGACCGTCCAGGCATGCGTTCCGATGTCGCCCATGACCATGCCGAGCGCAGCGGCGCCGGCGAGCAGAAAGCCGAACGGCACGAAGGCGTAGCCGACGTGCAAAATCAGCACCAGACGGTCGCGCCAGGTGCGATCTCCGGCCCAGCGCCCCAAGCGTACGATGTGCAGAGCGCCGGCGGCGAAGAGCGCCGCGGCCGCCAGGTTGCCGGTCGGCTGCACGATCCACAGCGCCAGCACCGCGGCACTGAAGAGAATGATCGCGGCGTCGAATTTGCCGAACGGCACCGGCAGCCGGCCCGGATTTTCACGCGCCAGCCAATTGCGGGTGAAGCTCGGAACGATGCGGCCGCCGATCACGGCGATCAGCAGGACGATGGTGGCGATGCCGATGCGGGCGCCGTATTCGGCGCTGCCGCTGTAGTGCGCCTCGAAATGAAACGCGATGTTGCCGGCGAGCAGCAGCGTCACCATGACGACAACGCGGAGATTTCGCCAATTGCTGCCGGCGACGATTTCGCGTGCTGTCGCCGCAATCACCAGCATCAAGAAAGCACCGTCGATAATCGCCGCTGTCAGCCAGCCGATGTTAGCGGAATACGTCACGGCCACGCGGCCGGCCAGCCAGACAGCGACCAGCACCAGCAACGGCATGCCCTGGATCGGCAACCGCCCGGTCCAATTCGGGATCGCCGTCAGCAGAAACCCGGTCACCACCGCCGGCAGAAAGCCGTAGAGCATTTCATGCACGTGCCAGTCGATGGGACCGAAGGCCGTCGACACGGCAAGCTGGCCATTGAAGATCGGCAGCCAGGCCGCCATGGCGAGCCCCGCCTGGATGGCGCCGAGCAGGAAAAATGGCCGGAAGCCGTAGGACAACAGCGCGGGACCGCGATAGTCGCGCAGGCGCGGGACTGGGCTCATCGCGCCTTTTCTCCCCTACCCGCGCAACGCGTGCTCGAGCGCGCGCTTGATGCAAGTCACTCCGGGATCCTGCGAGCGGTTGAGCAGGCCCATCAGCGTAAGCCATTCCTCGTCGGAGGCTTCGCTGGCATAGCGTTGCACCGATTGCGTCACGTAAGGGCCAAGGTCGAGCCCGTCGGCGGCGGCAAGTTCCTGCGCCGCCGTCAATAGCTTGAGGTCGCCGGTGCTGAGAATGGTTTCGACCGCGGTTGTCTCGTCGGTCAGGTTGGCCAGCAGATCGCCGAGCATGTCCCCTCCTCAGTGCACGCGCAGCGCGTCGGCGCCGGCGAGATCGACGCCCTCGATCTTTGCAGCCGACACCAGCCGCGCCACGTATTGCGCATCCGCCCGTTGCCGCACGCTGTCGCGCAAGTAGTCGGCGATGCGGCCGGCGACCAGTTCGTAGGGCAACGTCCGACCCTCATGCATGCGGTCGAGGCGGATAATGTGGAAGCCGTAGCGCGTCTCGACCGGCGCGTCGCACATCTGACCCGGCATAAGCGCGACCAGCGCCTTTTCGAATTCCGGCGTCGTCTGCCCCGTGGTGATTTGGCCGAGATTGCCGCCCTGCGTGGCCGACGGGCAGCGCGAATAGGATTGCGCCAGTGTGGCAAAACTGTCCGGATTCTCCTGCAGCGTCGCCAGCACGCCGATCGCATCGGCGCGCGCCTGGGCATGCGCCTCGCGGTCGGCAGGCAGCGCAGAGAACAGAATGTGCGAGGCCTCGTAGATGTCCGGCGAGCGGAAGCGCGCGCGGTTCTGTTCGTAGTAGCGCCGGCAGGTCGCGTCGTCCGGCTCGGGCACCCTGACTTCACGTTCGATCAGGCCGCGGATGACCGCTTCCTCATCGGTCTCGCGGCGTCCTTCGTCGTCGCTGAGCGGTTCCGCGGCGATAGCGAGGCGCCGCGCCTCCTGCAGCAGCAGTTCGCGGATCACCAAAGCGCGCGCGGCCTGCTGCCACGCCGCGATCGGCTTTGCCGCCGCGTGGTGCTGCATTTCGCGCTGGATCGCGTTGCGCGGGATCGCGATGCCGTTGACGCTCACGGCAGGCGGCCTGGGCTCAATCTGGGCCTTCTTCAGAGCAGCCTTCTTCGTGGTCTTGTCGAGGACGACGGTCATCGCTCACTCCGCCGGAACCGAACGCGGATCGAACGTTCGCCGCGTACGCACCACCTGGTAGCCGCGCCGGCCGATATACCAGATCGGCGCGCTCCAGACGTGCACCAGGCGGGTGAAGGGGAACAGCAGGAAGATGGTCATGCCGAGCGCGAGGTGGATCTTGAAGATCAGCGGCACGCCGAGGATCAGCGCCGAAACATCCGGCCGCAACAGCAGGATGCCCTGCGCCCAGGTCATGAACGTGATCATCACATGGCCGTCGAGGTGCTGCAGCGAGACATAGATGGTGCACAGGCCCAGCGTGAGCTGGGCATAGAGGATCAGCAGGATCGCGATGTCGCCGAACGACGAGGTGGTGCGGATGCGCGCGTCGAACAGCCGGCGGTGCACCAGGAGCGTGGTGCCGGCGAAACACATGACGCCGGCGACGCCGCCGACGCCGATCGCCATCCACTGCTTGAAGGTGTGCGAGATGCCGAGCGCCTCGAAAATCCAGATCGGCGTCAGCAGGCCGCCGAAATGGCCGAGGAAGATGACCAGGATGCCGACGTGGAACAGATTGGAGCCCCAGGTCAGCTGGCGGCGGCGCAGCAACTGGCTCGAGCCGCTGCGCCAGGTGTATTGCTCGCGGTCGAAGCGCAGCACACTGCCGAGCAGGAACACGGTCAGGCAGAGGTAGGGATACCAGCCGAAGACGATGTAGTTGATCAGTTCGTTCATGACCCTGCCCTCATTGACGTGGACGCGTCGCCGCCGGCATGTCCGGCGCCGGCCGCAACCCGCCGCGCACGCGCGCGATCAGGCCGTCCTTGCAGCCGTCGTTGGCGCCCGGCCCGAAGCGGACCTCTTCGTCCTCCCAGGCGGCATCGAGCGCCGCCAAGTCGTTGGCGTCCGGATCGGGCAGCGCCAGCAGAGCCGACACTTCGTCGCCCTTCGGCATCACCGCCGAGAGCGCGACCAGCGCGCGGAACACCGCCTCGTAGGCCGAGTGGCGCTTGCGCAGCCGTTCCGCCAGCGCGGCAAAGATGTGGGCGGGCTGCGCCAACGCGTCGCGCGCTTCCGGTGGCGGCAGCGTCGATGCATACTCCAGGAACAGTGGCAGAAAATCCGGCAATTCGGTTGAATCCAGTTCCAACCCGGCATTCCCGTATTGCGCCTTGAGATCGACCATGGCCTGACCGCGATCGCGGCTTTCGCCGTGCACGTGCTCGAACAGATGCAGCGACAACGAGCGCGTGCGGTCGAACAGCAGCACGTAGCGCTCCTGCAGATCGTACAGATCGCTGCTGGCGAGCTCGCGCAGCAGCCGGTGCAATTGATCGCGCACCGGCATCGACAATGCAGGCTCGCTTTCGATCGCCTCGCTGATTTCGCCGGCCGCCCGCTGCAGCTCAGCGCTCGGATAGGTCAGCAGCGCCGACAGCGCCTTCAGGGCCTTGATCATCACGCGACCTCCATCGGCGTCTTGGCGCGCTTTGGCGTGCCGAACAAATTGGCTTCGCTGGTGCCGCCCGAGCAGCCGTTGCCGAACGAGAAGCCGCAGGAGCCGCGCAGGTCATAGGCGTCCTCGTTGACCTCGCGGTGCGCAGTCGGGATGACGAAGCGGTCCTCGTAGTTGGCGATCGCCATCGCCTGGTACATGTCCTCGATGGCGAGCGCGGTCAGGCCGACGCGCTTGGCGATGGCCTCGTCGATCACGCCGTCCACGGTCTTGGCGCGCATATAGGCGCGCATTGCCAGCATGCGTTCGAGACCGAGCGCCACCGGCTCTTCCTTGCCGGCAGTCAGAAGATTAGCAAGGTATTTCAATGGGATACGCAAGGAACGCACGTCCGGCATTTCGCTGTCATGGCCAATCTTGCCGGCTGCGGCAGCCGATTGGATCGGGGACAGCGGCGGCACGTACCAGACCATCGGCAGCGTGCGGTATTCCGGATGCAGCGGGAACGCGACCTTCCACTCCATCGCCATTTTCCAGATTGGCGAGCGCCGCGCGCCCTCCAGCCAGTTCTCGGCAATGCCGTCGGCACGCGCCTGGGCGATCACCTTCGGATCCTTCGGATCGAGGAAGATCGACAGCTGCGCTTCGTAGAGGTCCTGCTCGTCCTTGGCGCTGGCCGCCTCTTCGATGCGGTCGGCGTCATAGAGCACGACGCCGAGATAGCGGATGCGGCCGACGCAGGTTTCCGAACACACCGTCGGCTGGCCTGCCTCGATGCGCGGGTAGCACATGATGCATTTCTCGGATTTTCCGCTCGACCAGTTGTAATAGACCTTCTTGTACGGGCAGGCCGACACGCACATGCGCCAGCCGCGGCACTTGTCCTGGTCGATCAGCACAATGCCGTCTTCCTCGCGCTTGTAGATCGCGCCGGACGGACAGGCAGCGACGCAGGCCGGGTTGAGGCAGTGCTCGCACAGCCGCGGCAGATACATCATGAAGGTGTTTTCGAACTGGCCGTAGATGTCCTTCTGGATACCTTCGAAGTTGTAATCCTGCGAGCGCTTGGCGAACTCGCCGCCGAGGATTTCCTCCCAGTTCGGACCCCACTCGATCTTCTCCATGCGTTCGCCGGAGATGAGCGAGCGCGGCCGCGCGGTTGGGAACGCGGACATTTCGGGCGCCTTCTGCAGGTGCTCGTAGTCGAAGGTGAACGGCTCGTAGTAATCGTCGATCTCCGGCAAATCCGGATTGGCGAAGATGTTCGCCAGCACCCTCCATTTCGAGCCGATGCGCGGCTCGATCTTGCCGTTCTTCTTGCGGCGCCAGCCGCCGTTCCAGCGCTTCTGGTTTTCCCAATCCTTGGGATAACCGATGCCGGGCTTGGTCTCGACGTTGTTGAACCATGCGTATTCCATGCCTTCGCGGCTGGTCCACACGTTCTTGCAGGTGACCGAACAGGTATGGCACCCGATGCACTTGTCGAGGTTCAAGACCATCGCGATTTGTGCGCGGACTTTCATTCTGCGGCCTCCAACTTGATCGCGGATTTGGGCGCGACGGTGAGCGGCTCGGGCTGATCGGCGGTCGGTGTGTCGAGCCAATCGACCTTCGACATTTTGCGAATGATGACGAACTCGTCGCGATTGGTGCCGATGGTGCCGTAGTAGTTGAAGCCGTAGGACAGTTGGGCGTAGCCGCCGATCATGTGCGTCGGCTTGACCACCGTGCGGGTCACCGAATTGTGGATGCCGCCGCGCTGGCCGGTGATTTCCGAACCGGGCACGTTCACGATCTTCTCCTGCGCGTGATACATCAGGCACATGCCTTCCTTCACGCGCTGCGACACCACGGCGCGCGCCGTCAGCGCGCCGTTGAGGTTGTAGGCTTCGATCCAGTCGTTATCGACGATGCCCACCTTCTGGGCGTCGGTTTCGCTGATCCAGACGATCGGGCCGCCGCGCGACAGCGTTAGCATCAGCAGGTTGTCGGTGTAGGTGGAGTGGATGCCCCACTTCTGATGCGGGGTGATGAAGTTGAGCACCACCTGTTTGTTGCCGTTCGGTTTCTGGTCGATGATCGGCTTGACCGCCTTGAGATCGACCGGCGGGCGGTAGACGCAAAGCGCCTCGCCGAAGACGCGCATCCACAAGTGATCCTGGTAGAGCTGCTGACGGCCGGAGAGCGTGCGCCAGGGGATCAGCTCGTGCACATTGGTGTAGCCGGCGTTGTAGCAGACCTTTTCCGACTCGAGCCCCGACCAGGTCGGCGCCGAGATGATCTTGCGCGGCTGCGCCACGACGTCACGGAAGCGGATTTTCTCGTCTTCTTTCGGAAGGGCGAGATGAGCGTGTTCGCGGCCGGTGGTCTTCGACAGCGCCTCCCAGGCCTTCACCGCGACCTCGCCGTTGGTTTCCGGCGCCAGCGACAGAATGACTTCGGTGGCGTCGATGTCACTGTCGATGCGGGCGAGACCCTTGCTCGTCCCCTCCTCCGTCACTACGCCGTTGAGCCGCTTCAACAGATCGACTTCGTGTTCGGTGTTCCAGGCAATGCCCTTCACGCCGTTGCCGAGCTTCTGCATCAACGGGCCGAGCGAGGTGAAGCGTTTGTAGACGTTCGGATAGTCGCGCTCGACCACCGTGACGGCCGGCATGGTCTTGCCGGGAATCGGTTCGACCTCGCCCCTCTTCCAGTCCTTGACGTCCAGCGCCTGCGCGATCTCGGCCGGCGAGTCGTGCTGGATCGGCGTCATGACGACGTCTTGTTCGACGCCGAGCACTTCCGGCGCGACCTCGGAGAACTTCTTGGCGATCGCCTTGTAGATCTCCCAATCGCTCTTGCATTCCCAGAGAGGGTCCACCGCCGCACTCAGTGGGTGGATGAACGGGTGCATGTCCGAAGTATTGAGGTCGTTCTTCTCGTACCAGGTCGCGGTCGGCAGCACGATGTCGGAATAGACGCAGGTCGTCGACATGCGGAAATCGAGCGTCACCAAGAGATCGAGTTTTCCGGTCGGCGCATCGTCGTGCCAGGCGACCTCCTTCGGCTTCTTGCGCCCGGTTTCGCCGAGGTCCTTGCCTTGCACGCCGTGTGTGGCGCCAAGCAGGTGCTTGAGGAAATACTCATGCCCCTTGCCGGACGAGCCGAGAATATTGGAGCGCCACACGAACATGTTGCGCGGCCAGTTGTCCGGATGATCCAGGTCTTCGCAGGCCAGTTGCAGTTCGCCCGACTTGAGCGCCTTGGCGACGTAGTCCTTCGGCTCGAGGCCGGCGGCCTGCGCCTTGGCGGCTAGCCCAAGCGAGTTCTGCCGTGTTTGCGGCGCCGACGGCAGCCAGCCCATGCGTTCGGCGCGCACGTTGTAGTCGATCAGCGCGCCGTCCCACGGACCGGCCGGCGCGGTCGGCGACAGGATTTCGTCGATGCCGATCTGCTCGTAGCGCCACTGGTCGGAGTGCGCGTAGAAGAACGAGGTCGAATTCTGCTGCCGCGGCGGGCGTGCCCAATCGAGCGCAAAGGCGAGCGGTAGCCAGCCCGATTGCGGCCGCAGCTTCTCCTGCCCGACATAATGCGACCAGCCGCCGCCCGACTGGCCGACGCAACCGCACATCACCAGCATGTTGATGGCGCCGCGATAGTTCATGTCGCAGTGGTACCAGTGGTTCATCGCCGCGCCGATGATGATCATCGAGCGGCCTTTGGTCTTCTCGGCGTTGAGGGCGAATTCGCGCGCCACGGTGATGATCTGGTCGCGCGGCACCCCGGTGATCCTCTCCGCCCAGGCCGGCGTATAGGGCACGTTGTCGTCATAGGACTTGGCGACGTGTTCGCCGCCGAAGCCGCGGTCGACGCCGTAATTGGCGACGAACAGGTCGAACACCGAGGCGACCAGCGCTTCGCCGTCCTTCAGTTGCACGCGCTTGGCCGGAACCTTGCGCACCAGCACGCTCGGATGATCGGTGCCGGCGAAGTGGTCATGCTCGCGATTGCCGAAATAGGGGAATGCGACGTCGGCGAGCTCGTCCTTGGTCTCGGCGAGCGACAGCTGCAGTTTGGTGTCGTGGCCGTCGGAGGCTTTCTCCTCCAGGTTCCACTTGCCCTTCTCGCCCCAGCGGAAGCCGACCGAGCCTTTGGGTACCACGATGTTGCCGGCGGTCTCGTCATAGGCGACGGTTTTCCATTCCGGATTGTTGGTCTCGCCGAGATTGTCGGCGAAATCGGAGGCGCGCAGCTGGCGGTCAGGAATGAGGCTGTCGCCCTTTTTCACCAGCTTCACCAGCATGGGCATGTCAGTGTATTGCCGGACGTAGTCCTCGAAATATTTGGTCTTCTTGTCGAAATAGAATTCGCGCAGGATGACGTGGCCCATCGCCATGCCGAGCGCCGCGTCCGTACCCTGCTTCACCGAGATCCACAGGTCGGCGAATTTAGAGGCTTCCGAATAGTCCGGGCAGATGACGACGCTCTTGGCGCCGCGATAGCGCGCTTCGGTATAGAAGTGCGCGTCCGGCGTGCGCGTCTGCGGGACGTTGGAGCCCCACAAGATGAGGAATCCGGAATTGTACCAATCGGCGCTTTCGGGAACGTCGGTCTGCTCGCCCCAGGTCTGCGGGCTCGACGGCGGCAGGTCGCAGTACCAGTCGTAGAACGACATGCAGACGCCGCCGATGAGCGAGAGATAACGCGAGCCGGCCGCGTAAGAGACCATCGACATCGCCGGGATCGGAGAAAAGCCGATGACGCGATCGGGGCCGTGTTTCTTCACCGTGTAGGCGTTGGCGGCGGCGACGATCTCGGTGACTTCGTCCCAGGTCGCGCGCACGAAACCGCCGAGGCCGCGCTTGCTGGTATAGGCCGCGCGCTTGATCGGATCGGTGACGATCGATTCCCAGGCCGCGACCGGCGTCCGCAGTGCCCGCGCCTCGCGCCACAGCTTCAACAGCCGCGAGCGCACCAGCGGATATTTCACGCGGTTGCCGGAATACAGGTACCAGGAGTAGCTCGCGCCGCGCGAACAGCCGCGCGGCTCGTGGTTGGGTAGATCTGGCCGCGTGCGCGGATAGTCGGTCTGCTGTGTCTCCCAGGTGACGATGCCGCTCTTGACGTAGATTTTCCACGAACAGGAGCCGGTGCAGTTGGCGCCATGGGTGGAGCGGACGATCTTGTCGTGCTGCCAGCGCTTGCGGTAGCCGTCCTCCCAGCGCCGGTCTTCGTTGGTGGTGATGCCGTGGCCGTCTGAGAAGCTTTCGCCGGCGCGGTTGAAGAATGTCAGGCGATCGAGAAAGTGGCTCATCGTCGAGTTCCCTTCATTCCGCCGGTTGCGCCGCGGCCGGCAGCGAACTGCCGCGTTCGATGTCGTGCAGCAGACCGCCGCGCCGGGTGTAGAAGGCCCACGTGACCACGAGGCAAACTACGTAGAACGCTATGAAGCACCACAACGCCGTCTGGGTGCCCCCGGTCAGCGCGATCGAGGTTCCGTAGGCTTTCGGGATGAAGAAGGCGCCGTAAGCCGCGACCGCCGAGGTAAAGCCGATGATCGCCGCCAATTCCATCTCCGCCTGCTTCTGCCGCGCCGGCACGGTGAGGCTGGGCTCGAGCCGGGGCATTTCCGTGCGCATGATCGCAGGGATCATCTGGAACGTCGAAGCGTTGCCGACTCCCGTCGCGAAGAAGAGCACCATGAACGTTGCGAAATACCCCCAGAAGGCACCCGGTTGATCCTTGATGCTGAGGAAGTAGACGACGCCGAGAACCGCTAGGATCATCAGGGCGAAGACCCAGAACGTGACGCGACCGCCCCCGTAGCGATCCGACAGCCGTCCCGTCGCCGAACGCGAGATCGCGCCGACCAGCGGCCCGAGGAAGACGAGCTTCAACGAATCGACGTCGGGGAACTGCATCTTCGCGAGCAGCGGGAACGCGGCCGAGTAGCCGATGAACGAGCCGAAGGTGCCGGTATAGAGCAAGCACATCACCCAATTGTGCTTGCGCTTGAAGATCACCGCCTGATCGGCGAACGAGGCGCGCATGTCGGCGATATCATGCATGCCGAACCACGCGGCGAAAGCCGAGATGGCGATGAACGGCACCCAGATGAAGCCGGCATTCTGCAGCCACAGCTTGCTGGCGCCGGCGGCCGCGGCTTGCGGCTCGCCGCCGAGCCAGCCGAACACGCCGGTGGTGATCACCAGCGGAATGACGAATTGCCCGACGCTGACGCCGAGATTACCCAGGCCGGCATTGAGCGCCAGCGCGTTACCTTTCTCTGCTTTGGGGAAGAAGAAGCTGATGTTCGCCATCGAGGAAGCGAAGTTGCCGCCGCCGAGGCCGCACAGCAGCGCCAGCGACAGGAAGAAGATGTAGGGCGTATCGGGGCTTTGCACGGCAAGGCCGATGCCGACCGCCGGCACCATCAGCGACCAGGTCGAAACGGAAGTCCACAGTCGGCCGCCGAAGATCGGCGGCATGAAGGAATAGAAGATGCGCAGCGTCGCGCCCGACAGTCCGGGCATGGCCGCGAGCCAGAACAGCTGATCGGTGGTGAACTTGAAACCGACCGCCGGCAACTTGGCGACGACGACGGACCACACCATCCAGATCACGAAGGCGAGCAGCAACGCCGGGATCGAAATCCACAAATTGCGCCGGGCGATGGCGCGGCCTTTGCTCGCCCAGAACTCCGGATCCTCCGGCTTCCATTCGGCCAGGACGCGCGGCCCCATGGCGCCGACGTGCTTCTCCTCGTGGATCGGTTCCATTTCGGGGAATTCCGGCAGCTTCTGCAGACCGCCGGCGAGCGCTTGCCGTTCCATGCGCTGGATGGCGATGTGCATCCAGATCAGCGAACCGGCGGCGATGAGGAACAGCAGCATGAAGCAGCTGGTCCAGATGCCGGTAAGGTCATTGAGCGCGCCGAAGGCGATCGGCAGCACGAAGCCGCCGAGGCCGCCGATCATGCCGACCAGGCCGCCGACCGAGCCAACATTGTCCGGGTAGTAGACCGGGATATGCTTGTACACCGCGGCCTTGCCTAGGCTCATGAAGAAGCCGAGCACGAAAATCATACAGGTGAAGGTGACGACACCGGTCGCCATGTGGAAGTGCAGCGGGCCATTGATGGACTGCACGACATAGTCGGTGGGCGGATAGGCCAGGATGAAGGTGATCAGCGCCGAGACGCCGAACATCCAATACATGATGCGGCGCGCGCCATAGCGGTCGGACAGCACGCCGCCATAGATGCGAAACAGGCTTGCCGGGATCGAATAGGCGGCGCCGAGCATGCCGGCGGTTTCAATGTCGAGCTTGTAGACGCCGATCAGATAGCGCGGCAGCCACAGCGACAGCGCGACGAAAGCGCCGAAGGTGAAGAAATAATAGAGCGCGAAACGCCAGACCTGGACGTTCTTCAACGGCTCGAGCTCGAGCCAGGCGCTGCGCGGCCGCTCGCCCTTGGCGCGGCGCGCGAGCTCCACCGGGTCTTCCTTGGTGAAGATCCAGAACACCACGCCCATGATGGCGATGGCCACGGCCCAGACCTGCGCGGTATTCTGCCAGCCATAAGCGACCAGCACGAAGGGCGCGCAGAACTTGGTTACCGCCGCCCCGACGTTGCCCGCGCCGAAAATCCCCAGCGCGGTTCCCTGTTTCTGCGCCGGATACCAGCGTGACACATAGGCGATGCCGACCGCGAAGGAACCGCCGGCAATGCCGACGCCGAGTGCGGCGACGAGAATTTGCGGATATGTATGCGCATAGGTCAGCAGGAACGTGGCGAGCGCCGCCGCCAGCATGACCACCGTATAGATCCGGCGGCCGCCGATTTGATCTGTCCAGATGCCGAGGAAGATGCGGACCAGCGAGCCGGTGAGAATCGGCGTGCCGACCAGCAATCCGAACTGCGTCTCGTTCAGCCCGAGCTGCTGCTTAATCTGCACGCCGATGATGGCGAAGATGGTCCAGACCGCGAAACAGACGGTGAAGGCGATGGTGGACATCCACAGCGCACGGCTCTGGCCGGGAACGCTGGTCGCTGCCTTGGTTTGCATGATGCCGCCCGCTCCTGTCGTTCGCAAAGTGTCAGGGGCGACTTACGCGGCGACTTCGGCGAATGCTTTGACGCCGATCAATAATACTACCGTTATGCCCGCGACAATTTGGCTTTACTATTTTTGTGATCGAGTTTGATTTTAGACATGCTTACGTTTGATGTTTATCAAGCAGCGATACGCGCTGTGGCGCATCACCGGCCCGACCCATCGGCCGAGGTTCGCCTCAACCCTCGAATTTCGGGAACAGGATGTTGTTCTCGATGTGGATGTGCTCGGTGAGGTCATCGCGAAATTTGCCGAGCCCGGCATAGAGCGCGCGCCACGTGTTGCAGGCCTCCGCCGGAAGCGTCAGGTCGCCGGTCAGCTTAGCCAGCGCTTCGAGCTCTTCGCCGTGCAAGTCGTGTTCGTGGCGCATCATGCCGATCGGATGCACGATCATCGGGTGGCCGCCCGACCGCATCATCGGAAACAGAATCTGCTCCTCCTTCTGCATGTGAATTCCATCTCGCCCTGCATGCGCGCCAGCAGCTCGGACAGCCCCTTGGGCACGGCGGGATGCTCGGCGTGCACTTTCTCGACGCGCTGCGCGAGCGCGCGCAACTCCGGCAACTCCTGGCGGTGTACCTGATGATAGCGGGCGACGATGTGCTCGATCAACCCGTCGACGTCATCCGGCAAGCTATTCGGCGCCGGCGATAGCGACGCGAGTTCGGTTTCGATGGCGGCCGGGTCGATGTCGCGGTGGCGCGCGGCGTGCTCGAGACTTTGCGATCCGCCGCAGCAGAAATCGAGCTTGTGGCGGCGGAAAACCGCGGTCGCCCCGGGCAGGCTGGCCGCGATATCGCCCAGGCTGCGGGAGGCCATGGATTGCGGTTCGGCGCGCTGCATGCAGATTCTCCTTTGCCAAAACTGGTATTTGATTTACTAATTACTCCGCGAACTTGGTATGGTCAATACCAGTATGGGACTACCGATGATAGATGCGGGCCGGCCGGCGAGACAGGCGTTCGACCGTGGGCGATCCGGCCGCCGTGCGCGCGAATTCGCGATGATCGCCGCCATGCTGCAGATGTATTGGCGCGCCGATCATGACGAACGGGATGCGGCGTTTTGCGCGGACTGCGCCGAACTGCACGATTACGCCCGCCGGCGGCTGGAGCGCTGCGTCTTCGGTGACGCCAAGCCGACCTGCGCCAACTGCACGGTGCATTGCTACAAAGCAAGCATGCGCGAGCGCGTCAGACAGGTCATGCGGTGGGCCGGGCCGCGCATGGTATGGCGTCACCCGGTCTTGGCGGGCCGGCATATGATCGATGGGCGCCTGCCGGTGCCGGTGCTTCAGCGGTCGCGGTAGCATAATCGTCAATACCAATTCAGGAAAATCGTCATGCGGCTGTTGACCTCGACCGACTTCGCCCTGCGCGTGCTGATGCGGCTGTCGGCCACGCCCGATACGCACGCGAGCACCGACGCGCTGGCCCGCGAGTTGATCATATCGCGCCACCACCTGCACAAGATCGTGCAGTACCTGACCGAGGCGGGACTGGTGCGCACGATCCGCGGCGCGCGCGGCGGCGTGATGCTGGCGCGGCCGGCGCGCGAGATCAAAGTCGGCGACGTGGTCCGCAGCCACGAGCAGGATCAGGCGTTGGTCGAGTGTTTCCGCGCCGACGGCGGCGCCTGCAATTTGCTGCCGCGCTGCCGCCTGCGCGGCATGCTCGACGGCGCCAAGAATGCGTTCTACGCGCATCTCGATCGCTATACCTTGGCGGACTGTCTCGCCGCTGGGTCGCTCCCGCAGGGCCGGGAAAGCCGGAAAACGCAAGCGCCCTTGGCGCGTCCAGCGGCGCAGCGGCGGCCGGTGCGGGCCGCACGCTCGTAAGCGGCGGCGCGTCGATCGTTTCGCATGACGGTCATCAATCGGCTGGGGACGATAGGCTTGCGTGACGGCGTTCGACGTCGTGGTCGGGGGGATTTTCTCGCCGCCAGCGGCTGTTTGGCCGGGCGCAATGCCCGGGCTGGCCAGGCATTTGGTTGCGGGGGTAGGATTTGAACCTACGACCTTCAGGTTATGAGACCAACAAATCGTGTGAGACTTGAGCGTGAACCCCATCCTGTCTATGTAGACATTCAGATTAAGGCTCGGTCGAAGAACGCTAAAAATCCTGGTACGTTTGCTGCGATGGAGATCCGAAAGCCTCGCACAAATTTCTATTTCATTTTTTATTCTGAAGCTGCAGACCAATATTGGGTAATGCCGTCGCTTGAAGTTGCCAAACTCGCTACTCGAAATAAATCAGGAAAGGCAATTGGTCGGTACCGGATTGTATTCACTAACACTAACGTCAAAGGAGAGGTCCGACCACGACCAAAATGAGAAAAATGGAGAGGTAAATTTGAGTTATTAAACACTGCCCGTAACCCATAACTGACACAGATAAATCCTACGACGGTGGCTTCAATGGAAAAAACAGAAAATTTAGAGGGTCTGAAGACAATTCATAGCGGCAAGGAAAAGACAGAATTCGGCTATCACAGCGCAGGTGGATTGAAGCTGCGGTCTTGGAGGGCGTGGCTCCAAATTCGTTGCTAATTGTCGAATGGTCTGATCGACCGCCTCAAAAATAATCCAAGAACCTTCCACCCGGTGCTGCAGCGGAGAAAAAAATGACCCCAGACGGGGGGCGCCGCTGGGGTCAATCTTCGCTGGACGTTGGGTTGGGGGATGGGGCGTCCAGCTCTATTGCATTCAAGTGGGAGTGGATCGGTTGCGTTTCAAGCTATTTCCGCAGCCCACATAACGGCTTCACTCAAATTTGAACAATTGGTCAGTAATACTGTCTGATCAACGTCAAAGACATTTCAGCAATTCTCAGGTCTGTTTTTGATAAGCAATGGAGAAACTTTTTGCGGGAGGAGCTTCGGTTTCTTCAATGCGCAAAGCGAGTGGACGCCCTCGGGCAGTGTGTGAGGCATCACCGTCAATAAATGAGCAGCCTCTGACCTTTGTCCCGAGAGCGCCCTCTCGTTTTCTAATTGATTGAGGGTTACCCGATACAGCTTTGTGCGATGAGGCTGACAATGCAAACAATCGAAATCCAAGACTACGCTCGACAGTTACTGGATACGCATGGCGATAAAGCCGTCGTTGTAGCCGCCAAAAAAGCTTCCTCGTTCGAAGAAAAGGGGAACAGCAAAGAAGCAACGACTTGGAGACAAATTGAAGCGGCGCTCAAGCTGATGCGTGGTCCACACCAAAGCTGATGTGGTGAATGCCGAAACCAGATTATATTTTTGATCTCGAACGAAGACAGCAAGCGCTCGAGGACGAAATTGCTCGAGCTTTGGCGCATTGCTCAGCCGATGATCCAATGGTCGGCGATCTCAAGCGCCGTATGCTGCATCTCAGAGAAGAGATTGGACGGTTTTGTAACATGGCGATTGCGGATAGACGCCTGCATTAGCGCTTGCCTACTGGATCTGCTCATTACCCAAACTAGACTAAGAGGGGATGCCCTTAAATGCGCCCATTGTCGCTTTGGTTGCGGTTTCGCTGAGGTTTTTTGCTGACAATAAAAGCGATCACAGAGTTTTGTCGGGCACTTAATTGCTGCATCTGATGCGCCCCTTTACACCCCCACCCCAAATGCCTTCTTTGGCATCATTTACCCGTCCGTTGGCTGCGGACCGTGATAGCCATCAGCGATAATGATGTCGGCGACAGCACTGCCCTTACGGATTTCAATTGCTTTGGCATACTCGGGTGAGTGATAGCACTCAAGAGCGGTTGCGTAGTCCTTGAATTCGATGACGACAATCCGTGTTCGTCCTGCGCCTTCAACGATCTCGGATTTGCCACCTCGTATTAGAAACCGAGCTCCATATTTGCGGAACGCATTGCGGTTTTCAGCGATGTACAGCTTGTAAGCCTCGGGGTTGCTCACATCTACCGACACAATCCAATATCCTTTTGCCATCACATGCCCTTTTCAGCGAGCGCATTACCGCTGACATAGCGTAATATTTTAGCTGGTCTTCCTGCACTAATCCTTGGAGCACAGTTTATCGAAAGATTGAAGCGCTATAGCTAAATCTTGATTTTCCTCGCTGGCAAGATCGATTTGTTGGAGACGCTCGACAAAATTCATATATTCAACGCCAAGCTTTGGCACTGAGGCGTCAATCTGTTTGTTTAGATCTTCTACTTTCTTGGTATCATCGTTTTCTTCAGCATCCGCAACCTGGTCACTAAGCTTCGCTAAATCGCAATACAATTTAGCTTTTGCTTGGTCACCACTGATGATTTTGATGACTTTTTGAACATCCGCAATGGTCGGCTTCGGTCCTTGCGGAGAGGGACCTCCCATTTGGCCTTGTGCAAATGCGGACGTCGCAACGAATACAGAGAAGATAGCAATGACCTTCAGATTCATGAAAAACTCATGTAACGAAAAATCGCAACAGAAGTTGATTAGCGGTTGCAGGGATTGGGCCTAAGCCTTGTAGTTTGGTCGTGCGCTTCAGTGACCGCAATACTACAAAGAGAAATATTTTACCCGGCTGTCATTGAGCGAGGTCTAGGTGATTTTCTCACATTGGTTAGGTTATTGTGACGCAGTTATTGTTTTCTTTTCTGATAGTTCCGTCAGTTCCACTCTGGCGTTTGCTCATTTGCGTCGTGCACTTTGACTTGGCTCTGCGGATACTTCTGCCTGAGTTCCAAGCCTGCTCTCAAAGCCCCCATGAAGGTCCCATATTCCGAATCGAATTTTCCATCTATTTCGACGACAAACCCCTCAAGCGTTTGATGAGATGAATTTTGCATGGAGAATTCTCCTTCGTTCGAATTTCACCGAAGGCGACGTCACGCTGTCGATGAGGCAATTTAAAAGTTAAAAATTGGTTTAAATACGTCTAAATGCTTACATCAGTTCATTGCTTAAATTGGCAAGACCAAACCATTCAAGGCGTTTCGTTTGTCAGCAGCAACTTTTGAAGTTCGATTTTTTTGCCTAACTCCATTGCTAAGTAGCCAAGTTTAGACCAAGTCAACGCAGCTTCATTTTTCTTAGGACAGTTCTACTGGCGTCCGGGTTCGCTCCTTTGCGTCATAGACGATAACCTGAAGTAACGGATACTTCTTCTTGAGCTCTAACCCTGCTTTCATCGCCTGCTCTGCGGTCTTATATTCCGATTTGAACTTCCCATCGATTTGGAGAATATAGCCCTCGGCCGGCAGAACATTGGCTGACGGATTTTTGGGTCTCGTTGTGCGGTTGTTCGTAGGCTTTTCATCTGCCATTTCTTTCAATGCTAAAGAGGCCTTCTTAACGCTCATGCAGATCGTCCTTCATTTTAACTCGAATCAGTTGATGCAGGGATCCCAAAACAAATTTTACTTGAACCATCCAGCTTTGGTTCGAGCGTTTATGATCATTGCCTCGCAATCTTGCCGAGACACCCGATAACGATCAAGAATGCCTTCGTGTCTTAGCGTCTTTCCGTCCTTAAGTTCATTCCAGCCATCAAGATCATCAGTGGCGCAATCAGCAAGATCGTCAATGGACTTTATGCCGTGTTCGCCTAAGGCGAATGAGCATTAGCGTTGTTACGCCTGGAATATCCTTGAGAGTCTTTTTAGACACCAAGCTCTTTCCGATTAGCTTAGCGTCGAAATTTCCGCATCTAAATTGTTCGGCAGCGATTTTGAGATCTCAGATACTCGGCACTAAATTGGTCTTGTGCCTGAGGCAATCATACTTATCGGACCTCGATTTGATTGGATAAGAAAGGTCCTTGGACACTGGTGATTAACACATCGTTTGCAAAAACTCTGTTTGAATA
>CAVRHL010000005.1:0-45000 GCA_963720985.1 uncultured Alphaproteobacteria bacterium | reverse complement strand
TACTCGTACGACGTCGATTTCCAGCGCAAGGTGCAGCCGGGCGATTCATTCGAAGTGCTCTATGCCGGCGAAGACGAGCACCCGGCGCCGGACAGCCGCAACGAAGTGCTGTTCGCGTCGCTCACCGTCGGCGGCGAGGTGAAGAAATTCTACCGCTTCCAGTCGCCCGACGACGGCCTGGTCGACTATTACGACGAGAACGGCAAGAGCGCGAAGAAATTCCTGGTGCGCAAGCCGGTGGCCGACGGCATCATGCGCTCGCCGCTTCGGCCTGCGCCGCCATCCGATCCTCGGCTACACCAAGATGCACACCGGCGTGGACTGGGCGGCGCCGACCGGCACGCCGATCTACGCCGCCGGCAACGGCACCGTCGAGAAAGCCGGCTGGGAATCGGGCTACGGCAAATTCGTCCTGATCCGCCACAACAACGGCTACGAGACCGCCTACGGCCACATGAGCGCCTTTGCCCGCGGCATCGACGAAGGCAAGCGCGTGCGCCAGGGCCAGGTGATCGGCTTCGTCGGCTCGACCGGCCTCTCCACCGGCTCGCACGTCCACTACGAGATCCGCGTCAACGGCCGCTTCGTCGATCCGATGCGCATCAAGCTGCCGCGCGGCCGCGAGCTGAAGGCCCGATGCTGGCGAACTTCGAGCAGGAGCGCGAGCGGCTCGACGGCATCATGGCGCGCAAGCCGGCGCGCGTGGCGCGCCGACCCGCTCCGAGCGGTCACGCGATAGAGCTTAACGCCGCCTGCGCCAGCTTGCCGTTGAAGGTGAGCCCGTTCTTGCCGGCGGAAACGCTGACCTTCTCGCCGTCCTTGATCGGGCCGGCGAGAATCATCTCGGCGAGCGGATCCTGCACAGCACTTCTGGATCGCGCGCTTGAGCGGCCGCGCGCCGTAGGCCGGATCCCAGCCTTTCTCGGCGAGCCAGTCGCGCGCGCTGCGGATCGAGCGTGATGGTGATCTTGCGGTCGTCGAGCAGCTTCTGCAGCCGCGCCATCTGGATGTCGACGATGCGGCCCATCTCCGCCTTCTTGCAGCCGGTGGAACAGGATGATTTCGTCGACGCGGTTGAGGAATTCCGGGCCGGAACGCCGAGCGCACCACCGCCATCACCTGATCCCTGACCGCGTCGGTGTCCTCGCCCTTCCGGCTGGTTGACCAGGAATTCGGCGCCGAGGTTCGACGTCATCACGATCAGCGTATTGCGGAAGTCGACGGTGTGGCCCTGCCCGTCGGTCAGGCGGCCGTCGTCGAGCACTTGCAGCAGGACGTTGAACACGTCCGGATGCGCCTTCTCGATCTCGTCGAACAGCACGACCTGATAGGGCCGCCGCCGCACCGCTTCGGTGAGCGCGCCGCCTTCCTCGTAGCCGACATAGCCCGGCGGCGCGCCGATCAGCCGCGCCACCGAATGCTTCTCCATGTATTCCGACATGTCGATGCGGATCAGCGCGTTCTCGTCGTCGAACAGATATTCGGCCAGCGCCTTGGTCAGTTCGGTCTTGCCGACGCCGGTTGGGCCCAAGAACATGAACGAGCCGATCGGCCGATGCGGGTCCTGCAGGCCGGCGCGGGCGCGCCGCACGGCGGTCGACACCGCGTGCACGGCTTCCTTCTGGCCGATGACGCGCTTGGCAAGCTCGTCTTCCATGCGCAGCAGCTTTTCCTTCTCGCCCTCGAGCATGCGGTCGACCGGCACGCCGGTCCAGCGCGAGACGACGCCGGCGACGTGATCGGCGGTCACGGTCTCCTCGACCATGGCGCCCTTGGCGTTCTCGGAGGTTTCGACCGCCTTGCAGCTTCTTTTCCAGCTCCGGGAATGCGGCCATAGGCCAGTTCGCCGGCGCGCTGATATTCGCCGCGCCGCTGCGCCTGCGCGAGTTCGGCGCGCAACTGGTCGAGCTCGGTCTTGAGCTTCTGCGCGTCGGAAAGCTTTTCCTTTTCCGACTTCCAGCGGCTGGTGATGTCGGCGGACTGTTTTTCCAGCGACTTCAGTTCGGCCTCCAGCCGCTTCAGGCGCTCCTTGGAGCCGGGGTCGCTTTCCTTCTTCAGCGCCTCCTGCTCGATCTTGAGCCGCACGATTTCGCGGTCGATGGAATCGAGTTCTTCGGGCTTGGAATCGACCTGCATCTTCAGCCGCGCCGCCGCCTCGTCGATCGAGGTCGATCGCCTTGTCCGGCAGGAAACGGTCGGTGATGTAGCGGTTCGACAGCGTCGCCGCGGCGACGATCGCCGAATCGCTGATGCGCACGCCGTGATGCTGTTCGTATTTGTCCTTGAGGCCGCGCAGGATCGAGATCGTGTCCTCGACCGAGGGCTCGGAGACGAAGACCGGCTGGAAGCGCCGCGCGAGCGCCGCGTCCTTCTCCACGTGCTTCTTGTATTCGTCGAGGGTGGTGGCGCCGATGCAGTGCAATTCGCCGCGCGCCAGCGCGGGCTTGAGCAGATTCGACGCATCCATGGCGCCGTCGGCCTTGCCGGCGCCGATCAGCGTGTGCATCTCGTCGATGAACAGGATGATGCCGCCGTCGGACGACGTCACCTCCTGCAGCACGGCTTTCAGCCGTTCCTCGAATTCGCCGCGATATTTGGCGCCGGCGATCAAGGCGCCGAGATCGAGCGCGAGCAGTTTCTTGTCCTGCAGGCTTTCCGGCACGTCGCCGTTGACGATGCGCAGCGCCAGGCCCTCGACGATCGCGGTCTTGCCGACGCCGGGCTCGCCGATCAGCACCGGATTGTTCTTGGTGCGGCGGGACAGCACCTGGATGGTGCGGCGGATTTCCTCGTCGCGGCCGATCACCGGATCGAGCTTGCCGTCGCGCGCGGCCTGCGTCAGATCGCGGGCATATTTCTTCAGCGCGTCATAGGCGTTCTCGGCCGACGCGGAATCCGCGGTGCGGCCCTTGCGCAGCGCGTCGATGGCGGCGTTGAGGTTTTGCGGCGTGACGCCGGCAGCTTCTCAGGATCTTGCCGGCATCGCTGTCCTTTTCCAACGCCAGCGCCAGCAGCAGGCGCTCGACGGTGACGAAGCTGTCGCCGGCTTTCTCGCCGGCCTTTTCGGCGGCGTCGAACACGCGCGCAAGCGCCGGCATCGAGATAAACCTGCCCGGCGCCGGCGCCGCGACCTTTCGGGCGCTTGCCGCAAGCGCGGCCTCAACCGCCTGCAGCGCCTGCGCGCGAATTGCCGCCGGAACGGTCGATCAGGCCCGCCGCCAACCCTTCCGGATCGTCGAGCAGAACCTTGAGCAGATGTTCGGGGGCGAATTGCTGGTGGCCCTCGCGCAGGGCCAGCGATTGCGCGGACTGCACGAAACCGCGGGCGCGGTCGGTGTATTTCTCGAAATTCATGCGTCAACTCCCTCGGCCCATGACGGCGCCGGTCGAAAATAGACGGGTCCCCGAAGGCGGCCCGCACGGCATTATGTGGGGTCGCGTTTCGCCAGTTTGAAGAGGCCGGCGCGTTGATATAGCTCAGGGTAAAGCCTTTCTTAGCCACCGGAAAACTCAGGAATTCCATGACGAGCACGCCATGCGCAGATCGACGGCATTTATCGCTACCCGGTTAAGGGCCTTGTCGCCGCAGCGCTTTGCCGCGGATCACGCTAACGCCAGGGGCAACGCTGCCCGCCGACCGGCTCTACGCTATCGAAAACGGCCCCTCGGGCTTCGACCCGGCGGCACCCGCCTATTTCCCCAAGAGTCGTGTTCCTGATGCTGATGCGCAACGAGCGTCTGGCGGCGCTGCGCACCGACTACGACGAGGCAAGCCACACCCTGGTCATTCATTCGGAAGGCCGCGAGGCGGCGCGCGGCGACCTGCGCACCAAGGAGGGCCGGCTGGCGATCGAGACCTTCTTCCGCCGCTACATGCCCAAGGAATTGCGCGGGCCGCCGAAAGTGCTGCATCGGCGAAGGCCACAGCTTCTCCGACGTGGCCAAAAAGGTCGTCTCCATCATCAATCTGGCGTCCGTCGCGGCAGTCGAGACGGCGCTTGGCGCGCCGGTTAATCCGCTGCGCTTCCGCGGCAACGTCTATGTCACCGGCTGGCCGGCTTGGCGCGAATTCGACCTGCTAGATTCGGAGCTCGTCGCCGGCAGCGTCCGGCTCAAGGTGATCAAGCGCATCGTGCGCTGTGCGGCCACCGAGGTCGATCCGGACACCGGCATTCGCGACCTGAGCATTCCGCACACGTTGATGCAGAATTTCGGTCACGCCGACTGCGGCGTCTATGCGGAGGTGATTGCCGGCGGCGATATCGCCGTCGGCGATGCGATCAGCGTGGGCTGACGTAGACCGGGTCGGCGGAGGCCACGCGGCCGGGATGTTGCGGGCGCGGTGCCCGTTGCGGGACCGGGACGAGCGTCGGGCTGACGCGTGGATTGCATCTGCTCCGGCATCTGCTGCACATTGCGATGCGGAGGCTCCGTCGTGCGTGCCGCCTGTACGTCGGCGGGACGCGGCGACTTGCACGTCGGCGGTACCGCTTGCCGGCTGCGAGGTTGCCTGAGCCGGCGGCTGCGGACGAGAATCGCCGACGCGCCTGTTCGGCTTCGATTGCGGCAATCAGCTCGCTGATCGGCGAATCGATTACAGCGCTCGATGTCGACTGTGCTTGTGGCACCTTCGGCGACGGCAACGACGGCGATGACGACGAGCGTTCGGCAACTTGCGTCATCGGCCGGCTTTCCGACGACGGCATCACGTAGGCGATCACCCGCGAGCTCGGGTAGATGCCCTCGCCGACGCGATGGCCGTGATTGCCGGAAATGATAATCGGATTGCCGTTCGGGTCGATACCGGTGACCACGCCGACATGGCCGCCGTTCTTCCCGCGCGCGAGCACGGCAATGGCGCCGACCTGCGGTGAGGAAATGCGATGGCCGTACTGGGCAAAGGAGCTGCGCCGCGTCTGAATTTGTACCGGCGTACCCGCTCTTGCGCAGAACGAAATTCATGAAGGTCGCGCACCACAGCTTGGTGCGGGCGGTGGGATTGGTGCCCATGTATTTGCGCGCCTCGCGCACCAAAACCGGCCAGCCGTTGCGCGGCTGCGCCAGCGGCCCGGTGACCGGCCTGCTGGTAAGTCGGTCGGCGGCGCCGGTGTCACGCGAGATGAGCTTCTGCTTGTTCCGTGGCGCGCGTGTCGCGAGCTGGGCGGGCCTGAGTTGCGCCGGCTTGATGCTGTCGCGGGCTTGGGCGGCTGTTCGCCGGCGCGAAAGGTCTGCGGTTTGGCGGCGGCCGGGAGGCCGTATGCCGGAAGGCTCAGCGCCAGAAAGCCGACGCAGCCCACGGCCAAAGCGATACGCAACTGCAAACGCATAGTATTTCCCTGCCACCATTTCACGCCGATCGGTTTTGGAACCGACCGACGCTCCAAGTAGCACGGCAATTTTCAGCAAATCGGGTGAACTGGATTCACGATGAAATGGTTTACGGCGCAACGCACCGTGTAACCTTAATCGCGGCCCCGCGCAAAAAGAAAACCGCGCTCGGCCGGTGGCGGAGCGCGGCTTTTTAAGATGCCAGATGTCGAAAGATCAGCCGCCGGGCACGACGTAAGCGGCGATGCGCGAACGCGGATAAACCAACTCGGCGACCGTGTTGTTGTGATTGCCCGAGACGATGATCGGGTTGCCTGAGGCATCGATGCCGGTGACGACACCGACGTGACCGCCGCCGTGGCGGCCCATCACGGCGATGGCGCCGACCTGCGGACCCGAGACGCGGGTACCGTAGTGCTCATAGCCAAGCGCGAGATTGCCGCCCCCGGGATGACCGGTCTGCTTGAGCACCATGTCCATGAATGCCCCGCACCACAGGCTTCTCCGCCCGGTCGGGTTGGTGCCAATATATTTGCGAGCTTCCGCCACCAGCGAACCTCCGGTGAAGTCCCCTGAACTGGGCGCTTGTTCCGCCGTGTCCGCCGCATGGCGGTGCCGCGCATGATGGCGGCCGCCGGCGAAGGCCGAAATCGCCCATCGCCAGGAACAGTGCACACAGCATGACCGTCGCCCATATTTGACTAAATTTCATCAGGTTAGTCCCCTTGTCTTGAAGCAAAAACTCGAAGCCGACGGAATCGGCTTCGAGTTACAGGCCTAAACGCCAACCGGATGTGGCAAGATCGTGGTCAAGCCAAGGTCATTTGGTGATGCGCATGGCTGGTATTACTGGCTAGGACTTTGACTGAAGAATTTAGTCGTATTTATTTCTTCACGTGAAAATTTATAATCTTTGAAATACAGAAAATGAGACAGCGATTACGCTGAGCGCAAGTTATCGCGCCTCAGCCACAGAGTTAAAGTTCCGGCGCAGGAACACTAGCGGCTGAGCAGAAACACGGCCTGTTCGCCGAACAAATTCCAGAACCACCAGGGCGCGTTGAGCCGCAGCGGGCTGCCCCAGGCGTTGAGCGCCACCGCCCGCTCCATCTTCACCCCGACGGCCGTGCAGAGTTGGCGGAAGTCCTTAATGGTGCAGTGGTGGATGTTCGGGGTGTCGTACCAGCTATAGGGCAGGATATCGGTCTGCGGCATATGCCCGGCGAACAGCAATTGCAGCCGCACCTGCCAGTGGCCGAAATTCGGGAACGAGACGACGGCGCGGCGGCCGATGCGCAGCATGTGCTCAAGAACTACCCGCGGATGCCGCGTCGCCTGCAGGGTCTGCGAGAGGATTACGTAATCGAAAGCGTCGTCCGGATAGTCGGCAAGGTCGGTGTCGGCGTCACCCTGGATCACGGCCAGCCCTTTGGCGACGCATTCGTTGACCCCCTCGCGCGAGATCTCGATGCCACGCCCGTCGACGCCGCGGCTTTCCACCAGCAGCCGCAGCAATTCGCCGTCGCCACAGCCGACGTCGAGCACCCTCGCCCCGCGCTCGACCATCTCGGCGACCAGCACCAGATCGACGCGGGCGTCGCCCTTCGTTCGCGCGATGTTCGCGACGGTGAGACTGGGATCGGGGCGGGTCAGCATGCTCATCCCTTGTCTGGCACAAGCCCACGGGTGCGGCCGGCGCCGTCAAGGAAGCCGCGCACGATGGCGAACAGTTCCGGCTCTTCGAGCAGGAAGGCGTCATGGCCCTTGTCGGTGACGAGTTCGGCAAACGAAACACGAGCGCCGGCGGCATTGAGCGCGTGCACGGTGGCGCGCGAATCCGACGTCGGGAACAGCCAGTCCGACGTGAAGGAGACGACGCAGAAACGCGTCTGCGTGCCCTTGAAGCTGCGGGCCAGCATTCCGCCGCTGTCGGCGGCAAGGTCGAAATAGTCCATCGCCCGCGTGAGATACAGGTACGAATTGGCGTCGAAACGCTCGACGAAAGAACTTCCCTGATGGCGCAGATAGGATTCGACCTCGAAATCCGCGTCGAAGGAAAACGTCGGATTTTCGCGGTCCTGGAATTTGCGCCCGAATTTGCGGTGCAAGGCGGCGTCGGACAGATAGGTAATGTGCGCGCCCATGCGCGCGACGGCGAGCCCGCGCCGCGGATTGGTGCCTTCGAGCAGATAACGGCCGCCGCGCCATTCCGGATCGGCCATCACCGCCTGGCGGCCGACCTCGTGGAACGCGATGTTTTGCGCCGAATGCCGCGCGGCGCAGGCAATCGGCAAGGCGGAGAACACGCGCTCGGGATAGCTTGCCGCCCATTGCAGCACCTGCATGCCGCCCATCGAGCCGCCGGCCACAGAAAACAGCGAGTCGATGCCGAGATGATCGAGCAGCATAGCCTGCGCGCGCACCATGTCGCGCACGGTAACCACGGGAAAATCGAGGCCCCAGGGTTTGCCGGTTTCCGCATTGATGGAGGACGGGCCGCTCGAGCCCATGCAGCTGCCGATCACGTTCGGGCAGATGACGAAATAGCGTTCGGTGTCGATCGGCCGGCCGGGTCCGACCATGGTCTCCCACCAGCCCGGCTTCTTGGTGACCGGATGCACGCTCGCCGCGTGCTGGTCGCCGGTGAGCGCGTGGCAGATCAGCACCGCGTTGGAGCGCGCGGCGTTGAGCGTGCCATAGGTCTTGTAGGCAATCTGGAACGGGCTCAATTCGACGCCGGCGTCGAGCTTCAGCGGCTTGTCGGGCCCGAAGCGCACAAGCAGGGAATCGTGCGGCGCGTCGGCCTCGTGCGGTGCCGGCGCCGGTTCACGCGCGCTCGTCAGATTGACCTCAGTCATTTTAGCTCTTTGCGCTCCCGGCGCATCGCAATAACGGCCAAGCTTATGCCGGATCGCGCGGCGTTTTGGTAGATGGGCCAGAACTGTCAATGATTTCTTCGGTTTCAAGGCCCGTTTGATTTCAACGCTCGGCCCACCTATCAATGCGCGCATGGCCAAGGACACCAGCAATCAACCTGCCGCGACCTCGCTGGCCGATCTGCGCAAGGAGATCGACCGCATTGACGAGGCAATGCATCAGTTGTTGATGGAGCGCGGCGAGATCATCGACCGGCTGATCGCGGTCAAGCGCGGGCGGGACAACGCCTCAGCGTTTCGCCCGGCGCGCGAGGCCGAAATGATGCGCCGCCTGGTCAAGCGTCATAAAGGCATCCTGCCGCTCGACACCGCCGAGAGCATCTGGCGCGTCATCATCTCAACCTTTACCTATGTGCAGGCGCCGTTTTCGCTGCATGCGGATCTCTCCGCCGGCGACGCGCTGATGCGCGACTCGGCGCGATTCCATTTCGGTTTTACCGTCCCCTTCATCGCGCATATGGGCGCCGCCGGCGTTGTCGCCGCGGTCTCCGCGTCCAAGGGCGATCTCGGCCTTGTGCCGGCTGTGGGGGTCGCCGGGGCCGGCGACTGGTGGAGCGCGCTTGAGTTCGACGCGGCGCCAAAGATCATCGCCCGCCTGCCCTTCGTCGAACGCGACGATCATCCGGCTGCGCTTCCGGTATTCGTGATTTCGCGTGTTGCCGCCGATGCCATGGCGACCGAAGCCGGCGTCTGGAGCGTGCGCGTCGCCGGCTGGAGTGGCAAGCCGGCGCAGGCCCTCTCCAAGCTCGTCGATTTCGTCGCCGTCCCCGACACCGCCTTTGACGGTGCCGCGCTGTTATTGACGCTGCCGCAGGGAATGACCCTGGACACGGTCTCCGACGCCCTGGTCAAGGCCGGCGTCACCGTGCGCTCGACGGCCCTCGTCGGCAGCCATGCAACCCGCTATACGGTTGCCGCCGAGAAGTAGCTCTTGGCTCAGAGGCAGTGATGACCGCGAACCGTCCGCAACCGCGCCCAGGCGTGCTCGATATCGCTCCGTATATTCCGGGCAAGAGCACGGCGCCGGGCGTTGCCAAGGTGTTCAAGCTCTCCTCCAACGAGACGCCGTTGGGGCCGAGCGAGAATGCCATCGCCGCCTATCGCGCGGCAGGCGAACACCTCGAGGATTATCCGGACGGCTCGGCGAGCGCCTTGCGCGAGGCGATCGGCGCCGCGTTCGGGCTCGACCCGACGCGCATCGTCTGCGGCGCCGGCTCCGACGATCTGCTCAATCTCCTGGCGCGCGCTTACCTTGCCGACGGCGACGAGGCGATCCACACCACGCACGGCTTTCTGGTTTACCCGATCGCCACCCTCGGCACCGGGGCAAAGCCCGTTGTCGCGCCGGAAAAGGATCTGACGGCGGACGTCGACGCCATTCTCGCGCGCGTGAGCGCAAAGACGAGAATCGTGTTCCTCGCCAACCCAAACAACCCGACCGGAACGTATCTGCCGTTCGACGAGGTCAAGCGTCTGCATCGGTCGCTGCCGGGAAACGTGCTCCTGGTGCTGGACGCAGCCTATGCCGAATATGTCCGCCGCAACGATTACGAATCCGGCATCGAGCTCGTCGCCACCAGCGACAACGTGGTGATGACGCGCACATTCTCAAAGATTTACGGGCTCGCCGCCGTTCGGCTCGGCTGGCTCTACGGGCCGGCGCACGTCATTGACGCGGTCAACCGTGTGCGCGGGCCGTTCAACGTCAACGGCCCGGCGATCGCCGCGGGGGTCGCGGCGATGCGCGACGTCGCCCATGTCGAGCGCGCGCGCGAGCACAACACGCGCTGGCTCGCCTGGCTGACCGAGGAAATCGGCAAGCTCGGGCTGAAAGTGACGCCGAGCGTCGCCAACTTCGTGCTCATCCACTTTCCCGAGAGCAAAGGCCGCACTGCAAAGGACGCCGATGCCTTCCTCACCAAGCGCGGGCTGATCCTGCGGCAAGTGTCTGCCTACAAGCTGCCGCATGCCCTGCGCATGACCGTCGGCACCGAGGAGGCAAACCGTCTGGTGGTCAAGGCGCTCAGCGAGTTTCTGGGGAAAGCGGCGTGAGCAGACCGGCCGCGCTTTACAACCGCCTGGCGCTGATCGGGGTCGGGCTGATCGGCTCGTCGATTGCGCGCGCCGCCCGCGAACAGGGCGCCGCGGCCTCAATCGTCGCCACCTCCCGCTCGCCGCAAACGCGCAAGCGCATCGCTGAACTCGGGCTGGCCGATCAGGTGGTCGAGACCAACGCTGCGGCGGTCGAAGGCGCCGACCTCATCATCGTCTGCATTCCTGTGGGCGCCAGCGGCGCCGTGGCCAAGGAAATCGGGCCGCATCTGGCGGCCGGAGCAACCGTCTCGGACGTCGGCTCGGTGAAGAGCTCAGTGATCCGCGACATGGCGCCGCATTTGCCCAAAGGCGTGCATTTCATTCCGGCGCACCCGGTTGCCGGCACCGAGTATTCAGGCCCCGATGCCGGTTTTGCCGAGTTGTTCGTCAACCGCTGGTGCATCCTGACGCCTCCCGATGGCGCCGACCCGAAAGCCGTGGAGAAGCTCGCCGCCTTCTGGCGGCTGCTCGGCGCCAATGTCGAGATCATGGCGGCGGACCATCACGACCTGGTGCTCGCGGTCACCAGCCATCTGCCGCATCTGATCGCCTATACGATCGTCGGCACCGCCGACGAATTGCAGACGGTGACGCGTTCGGAGGTGCTGAAATTTTCCGCCGGCGGCTTCCGCGACTTCACCCGCATCGCCGCCTCCGACCCGACGATGTGGCGCGATGTTTTCCTCGCCAACAAAGAGGCGGTGCTGGAAATGCTCGGCCGCTTCAACGAGGACGTCGCCGGTCTGACCAAGGCGATCCGCAAGGGCGACGGCGAGGCTCTGTTCGAGCACTTCGCGCGCACCCGTGCCATCCGCAAGGGCATCGTCGATATCGGCCAGGATTCCGCCGCGCCAGATTTCGGCCGCCCGCATCCGGGCCTGCCGCACGCGCCGCTGCCAAAGCCTTACGCGTCAGACGAAGACTAGAACGGCCTGTCGCCGGTGATGGTGCAGCGCCGCATCACGCGAATGTATTGCGCCTCGTCGAACCCGGTGGCGCGGTGCAGCGTGCAACGGTTATCCCACACCATGCATTCGCGCGATTTCCAAACGTGCGAATAGACGTTCGACGGCGGCGTGGCGAGGACGTTGATCTCCTCGATCAGCGCGCGCCCCTCGTCGTAAGGCATGCCCTCGATCAATTCGGCGTGGTCGCCGAGGAAGATCGCCTTGCGCCCGGTTTCCGGATGCGTACGCACGATCGGGTGCGCGACCGGCGGCACCTCGGCCGACTGCTTGGCGGTAAGCGGGTCCTCGCCGTGGCGGCGCTTGCGCGAGAAGGTGAAATTGTGGATGGCGCGCTTGCCCTCGATCTTCTTCTTGATGCTCGTGGGTAGCAGATCGTACCCGGCATACATGTCGGCGAACTGCGTCTCGCCGCCCTTGCCGGGCGGCGGCAGTTCTTCCGAATACATCATGGTCGCCTGGCCGGTGCGCTCCTTCCATGAGCCGTCGGTGTGCCAGAAAAGCGTGCCGCGGTCGGGATGCTTGCCGCTCGGCTTTCCGTCCTTGTCCTTGTTCGACAGCATGTAAATCTCGGGGTGGCCGTAGCCGTGGTACTGGCTGAGCACATGGATGTTCACTTCGCCGAAATTCTTGGCGAAGGCGACCTGCACGGCCGGAGGCAGATCGACGTCGCGGAACAGGACCAATTCGTAGTCGAGAAAGGCTTCGTAGACCTTGGCAAACATCGCCGGCGACACCGCCTGTTCGAGCGTAATGCCGATGATCTCGCCGCCAAGCGCCGGATGCAGCGGCTTGACGGTAAACGGCCAATCGCGGCCCGTGCTCTCTGTCTTGCGTTGAGCCTGCGCCATGACACTCCCCCGGAAAGCTTTGGCGCCAAGAGTATGCCAGCCTCCCGGCGGGCTTCCTAGCCCGTGCCTGCGCCGGCGTGCTATCCCCACCGGATGGATCGCCCGACGTACAGGAGTTCAACATGCCCGGGCCGGTGATCGTGCGCATGGACGAGCGCGACAACGTTGCAATCGTCGCCAATGACGGCGGATTGCCCGCGGGCACGGAACTGTCCGGCGGCATCCGCCTGCGCGAGAAGGTGCCGCAGGCGCACAAAGTCGCGCTCGACCGACCTGGCCGCCGGTTCCGAGGTTGTGCGTTACGGCGTGGTGATCGGCCGCGCGGTGAAGGACCTGCCGGCCGGAAGCTGGGTCAACGAGCGTGTGCTCGAAATGCCGGAGGCTCCAGCGCTGAGCAATCTCCCCCTCGCCACCGTCAAGGCGCCAGCCTGGGAGCCGCTCGAAGGCCACACCTTCGAGGGCTTTCGCAACAAGGACGGCTCGGTCGGCACGCGCAATGTGCTGGCCATAACCACCACCGTACAGTGCGTTGCCGGCGTGCTCGACGTCGCAATCGAGCGCATCCGGCGCGAACTCTTGCCGAAATATCCGAACGTCAACGGCGTCGTTGGCCTTGAGCACACTTATGGCTGCGGCGTCGCCATCGAGGCGAAGGACGCGCCGATCCCGATCCGCACCTTGCGCCATATCAGCCGCAACCCGAATTTCGGCGGCGAGGTGATGGTGGTCGGGCTCGGCTGCGAGAAGCTGCAGCCGGAGCGCCTGATGCCGCCGGCAGCGTGCCGATGGCGGGCAGCGATGAGCCCTGGTGCGCCTGCAGGATGAAAAGCACGTCGGCTTTGCCTCGATGGTCGACTCGATCATCGTGACCACCGCCGAGCAGCACCTGCAACGACTTAATGCCCGGAAGCGCGAGACCGTGCCGGCGAGCGAACTGGTGGTGGGCACGCAATGCGGCGGCAGCGATGCCTTCTGCGGCGTCACCGCCAATCCGGCCGTCGGCTTCTGCACCGATCTCCTGGTTCGCGCCGGAGCGACGGTGCTGTTCTCCGAAGTCACGGAAGTGCGTGACGGCATCGACCAGCTCACGGCGCGCGCCGCAACGCCCGAGGTTGCCCAGCGCATGATCGACGAGATGGCGTGGTACGACGACTACCTCGCCGCGCGGCGGCGCCGACCGCAGCGCCAACACCACGCCGGGCAACAAGGCCGGCGGCCTCTCCAACATCGTCGAGAAGGCGATGGGCTCGATCATCAAGTGCGGCTGCGCGCCGATCGTCGGCGTCCTCGCGCCGGGCGAAAGCTGCGACCGTGAGGGGCTGAACTACGCGGCGACGCCGGCGAGCGACTTCATCTGCGGCACCCTGCAGCTCGCCGCCGGCATGAACCTGCACGTGTTCACCACCGGGCGCGGCACGCCCTACGGCCTCGCCACCTGCCGGTGATCAAAGTGGCGACGCGCAGCGACCTGGCGCGGCGCTGGCACGACCTGATGGATCTCAACGCCGGGCCGATCGCCGACGGCACGGCCAGATCGAGGATGTCGGCTGGGAGCTGTTCAGGCTGATGCTCGAAGTCGCCAGGGCCGGGAAAACCTGGGCCGAACTGGCAGCTGACAATGCGCTGGTGCTGTTCAACCCCGCGCCGGTGACCTGAACGCGCGGCCTAGAACAATGCCGGCGCGTTGCCGATCGGGATCGGCCCGAGGAACATCGCGCCGTCGGTAAAGCGCAACGGCAGCGTCACCGCCGGCCGGTTTTCGAGCGTCGACGGCTCGCCGATGAGATTGAGGCCGAAGCCGATATTGGCGCCGGCCTGCTGGCGCGCCACATCACCGAGCCCTGGCGCCAAACGGTCAAGCGCGCCCGCGAGCCGGTCCATTGGCTTCGACTGCTGCACCGCGCGCTGCGCTCCGATCTCGGTGAGGAATGCGTCGACGCCGGTAACCGTGACCGTCAGTTGGCCGTCGAGGCGCCCTTGGGCGTTCAGCGTCAGTTTGCCGTTGCCGATGGCAATGGTCTCGCCCTGGGCAACGCGTGCCTTGGTAATGTCGATATGGCCGCCGGCCGCCTGGATGTCGCGGAAACGGTCGGCCCACGGCTTCGGCGCGAAATCGCTTAACCCGTGCAACACGGCGGTAATGTCCGCATCGGCCGGTTGCACGGCCGAGGGGGCGTAAGCCGGCGCCGAAGCGGCGGCAAAGCGCAGCACCGCCTCGATCACCGGATGACTGGAGGCCGAGCCCTCGATGATGCGCCCATGCAATTCGAGATGCTTTGCAGCCGCCAGCGTTTGCCGTACCGCGCCGTCGATGCGGTCGACGTTGGGATGCTCGAAGACGATGGAGACGCGCTGCGGCGCCGCCGGCGTCCCGCGGATGCTAGACTGCATCAGACTCCAGTTTGCCTCGAACTTGGGGGCCCCGCCCGGATCGGCAATCGTGAGCGGCCCGGTCAGTTCGGCAATCAGCAGTGTCGGGTCATAAACCTGGACGGCGGCGAGAATGTGCGCCGTCTTCAGCTCAAGCGGCGGCTGGTTGCTCTGGAAGGCCGCCAAGGCTTTGTCGCACTCGACCTCGATGCGAAACGGATAGCCGCCGATCGTCTCCGAGCCGCAACTATAGATGCGCCCGGCCTTGGCCTCGCGCGCGCGCCAGGCATCGATCGTCGTATGCGCCCGACCTGAAGCGAAATCCCAGAACCAGCTCCAGCCCCCGACCAGCGCCGCGAACAGCACCAGCGCGGCAATGTACTGGTAGCGGCGGCCGCGGCGGCGGGCGAAATCGGGTTGTGTGCTGCCGGTGACCATCGCGCCTTTAACCTGCCGAATGCGGCTCAAATGCGCCAATCCCCTCCGGTTGCGCGCTCGCGCCGGTCCTGATACGCGATTTCGCACATCGCCGCGGCCTGTCAACGGCGCGGTTCCAGTGTTGCGTACCCCATGAGCAAAAAATCCGACAAAGCCGGCGAGGACCTCTGGGTATTCGCCTACGGTTCGCTGATGTGGCGGCCCGGCTTTGAATTTCTCGAGCGGCGCAGCGCGCGGCTGATCGGCGCGCATCGATCGCTCTGCGTCTTTTCGTTCGTGCATCGCGGCACGCCCGAACGCCCGGGGCTGGTGCTTGGGCTCGACCGCGGCGGCAATTGCCGCGGCATTGCCTATCGTGTCGCCGCGGCCAAACGCCAAGGCACGATCGACTACCTGCGCGGACGCGAGCAGGTCACTCTGGTCTATCGCGAGGCGATGCGCGCGGTCTGGCTCGACGACGATCCGCAGCAGAACGTGCGCGCGCTGTGCTACATGGTCGACCGTGGCCATCGGCAATACGCCGGCAAGCTGACGCTCGAACAGCAGGTGCATTTCGTGCGCCAGGGCCATGGCCGCTCCGGCAATAACCGCGAGTATGTGCTCGCCGCGGTCAAGGAACTCGCGGCGCAGAATATCCATGACGAGGGGCTGCGCCTGCTCGCCGAGCGGCTCAAGGGCGCGCACGACACCCGCGCGTCGACCTCACTTTGAGCGGCGCCCTTCCGCAATCAGGCGCGCGGTCGCCGCCTCCAGCTCGCTTTGCAGGCGCTTGAAGAACTCGTCCTTGCCAAGACCGGGTTGGATCGGCTCGAGGATGTCGATGATCACCTTCCCCGGCAGGCGTAGGATCGATCGGCGCGGCCAGAACAGCCCGGAATTCAGCGCAACGGGAACGCAAGGCACGCCCTCGGCGGCGTAAAGGTGCGCGACGCCGTATTTGTACCGTGGCTCCGCGCCAGGCGCGCGCCGCGTTCCTTCCGGGAAAATGATGAGCTGGCGATTATCGGCAAGCTCGACGCGCGCGCGCTCGGTCATCGCGGCAAGCGCCGCCGAGCCCTTGCCGCGATCGACGGGCACCATGCGGCCCTTGATGGTGAGCCAGCCGAAGATTGGGATCCATTGCAGTTCGCGCTTGAGAATAAACACCGGATTTTCAAACAGCGGCAGCAGCGCGAAGGTCTCCCAGGCCGATTGATGCTTGGAGGCGACGATGATCGGACCCTTCGGCAATCTTTCCAAGCCGCGAATTTCGTAATCGATGCCGGCGACGGTGCGCAGCAGCTTGAGATTGGTGCGGCCCCACGATTTCGCCACCGCTATAATGGCGCGGTACGGCATGAAGAACGTCGGCAGCGCCGCGATCAGATAGAGCACGGTGCTGACGTAGAACAGTACGTTGAAGGCGATGGAGCGGACGATGACGCTCACGCTTGCTTGTCCTTCACGATGCCGTCTCCGGATCAAGCCGCATGCGCAAATTGGCGAACAGGAATTTAAGATATTCCGAAACATAGACCCGCGCCGTGTCCGGGCTCGACCACCACGGATCGGCCTTCACTCGTTCCGAAAGCACCGGATAGGCCGTGAGCGTAACGTCGGGAAGCTGGTGGGCGACCTCGGTCATGGCGCGCGGCATGTGCCAGTTGGAGGTGACCACGATCAGAGAATTGAAATTATGCTCCCGCGCCCAGCGCTTGATCTCCAGCGCGTTGCCGAAGGTGTTGAGTGCGGAGCGGTCGAGATCGATGCAGCAGGCGAAATAATTCCTGTAGAGCGGGGTGACGCGCGCGACTTCGCGGGTGCTGGTGTCGCGATGTACGCCGGTAATCAGCAGCCGTTTGCCGCGTCCGGCGGCGAGCAGCTCGATGGCATCGGGGATACGCGTGGCGGCGCCGGTGAGCACGACGATGCCGTCGGCGCCGTGATCGAGGCTCACCTCCTCGGCCGGAACCTGGGCCGCAAACCAGAAGAAGCCGCCTGCCAGCAGCATCGCACCGACGATGCCAGCCGCCATTGTGAAAAAGCCGGTCCAGCGCGCGAGGCCTGCCAGCATCAGTCAATCGTTTCCAGCGTGCGGTTGACGGTATGCCGCGAAGTGGCCGCGGTCACCAGCGCGATGAGCACGACCTGAACGATAACCGCAATATAGCCGGAGGGCCCGATGGAAAATGACCCAAACAGGGCCGCGGTCTGCTCGGCGCCGGCGGACCCGGCAAACCAGCGGCTGATGACGCCGGCGAAGGCGAACAGCACGATCGCAGCGCCGCCGCCTATGGCGCCGCCTTCGAGCCCAAGGAGCAGGAAATGGCGCTGAAAATGCCCGGCGATGTAGCGGTTCTTGGCGCCGACAAAATGCAGCACCTCGATGACCGGCTTGTTGGCGGCCATGGCGCCGCGCGTGGCAAAGGTCACCGACAGCATGGTGGCGGCGATCATCAGCAGCAGGACGCCGATGCCGGCGGCGACCGCGCTGCCGGCCATGGTGCGCATGCGGTCGATCCAGCCGCGGTGATCGTCGAGGGTCGCACCCGACACCTGCTCGGCAAGCACGCGGCGCAACTGTGGAATATCCGGAGCTGGGCCGCCGCCGATCTTGACCACGATCAGCCTAGGCACCGGCAATTGATCGAGCGAAAGCCCCTGCCCGAGCCAGGGCTCAAGGAGCTTGGAGGACTCCTCCTTGGAGAACGTGCGCACGTCAGCGATGCCGGGAAAGGCGCGGGCAACGCCGGCCGCCTTGGCGACGGTTGCATCGACGTCGCGCCCCGGCGCCGGGATCACCTGGATGGTCACCTCGCGCGAGACGTCGGCCTGCCACTCGCCCGCCGCGGTGTCGATCAGCACCACCGCGCCGATGGTGAGCGATGCAAGGAAGGTCATGATCGCGACCACGGCGACGAGCGCGCGGCCGGAAATCGAGTTGCGCGGCACCAGCGGCGTGTCGAACCGCGGCAGCGCAAACCCCGCCATTCGCGGTGGCGCAGCCGGGTCGTTACGCGCTTGTGGCACCATGTCAGTCATAGATGTGCAGCCGACCATCGTGCAGCACCAGGCGGCGCGCATCGTACTGGTCCATCAGCGCGATGTCGTGGGTGGCGATGACCACCGAGGTGCCGGATTTGTTGAGCTCGACGAACAGACGCAGCAACCGCTGCGCCAAAGTCGGATCGACGTTTCCGGTGGGTTCGTCGGCGAGCAACAATTGCGGCCGCGCGATCACCGCGCGCGCGATCGCCGCGCGCTGCTTCTCCCCGCCGGAGAGCACGGGCGGCAGCGCCCACATGCGCTCGCCAAGGCCAACCCAGTTGAGCAGTTCGATAACCTCGTCGCGGTAGCTCGCCTCGGGGCGGCCGATCACCCGCAATGGCAGCGATACGTTCTCATAGGTCGTCATGTGGTCGAGCAAGCGGAAATCCTGGAACACGATGCCGACGCGGCGGCGCAGCGTCGCCAGCGCGTCCTTCGACAATGTCGCGACATCGTGGCCGAACTGGGTGATCAGGCCGCGGGTCGGCTTGAGCGACAGGAACAGAAGGCGCAGCAGCGAGGTCTTGCCGGCCCCCGAGGGGCCAGTGAGGAACTGGAAGGAATGTGGTTCGATGCGGAAACTGAGGTCGCGCAGGACCTCAGGGCCGAGCCCGTAGCGCAGGCCGACATTTTCGAATCGGACCAAAGCCCTCTCCGCCAAGCTGCAGCAGGCCCCAGGGACAACCGGCGGGCCGCAAAGCTTCCGCGACCCTCATTCCCCACGATTTGTGCGGTTTTACAGGATTATCACGCCGCCGCCACCGCAGTCTGGGCTCTTATCGGGACGCCCTCGGGAGCCCATGGTTTCCGGTCCATTAACGGTCGGCTGCTAGCTTTCCGGCGAGTCCCGTGACCCGCAAATAGCCATGCTGATCGTCTGCCCGAGCTGCGCCACGTCCTACATGATCGATCCGGCCGCGCTCCCTGCGTCCGGACGCAATGTGCGTTGCGCGCGCTGCAAAACCACCTGGTTTGCCGGGGCGCCAAAGCCCGGTGCCGAGGTAAGCGCCTTTGTCGACGGCGTCATCGCCGAAGCCGAGGCAAAGTCCGGCGAGCCGGCGCCGACGCCGCACGTGTCGATGGCCAAGGTACCGGAGCCCCCGCCCGAGGACGACTTCGGCAGCGAGCCGGCGCATCCCATCGACGCCGCCCCCGAGCCACCGCCCGAGCACCAGATGTCCGAAGTCGGTGCGGTTGTCGAAGTCAGCGATGTTCCGGCGGCCGAGGCGCCGTCTTTGGTGCCGGCGATTCCGCAAGTCAGGCTGGGCGAAAGCGGCGCCGCATCTCTTGATCCCGGTGAAGCGGAAAACTTCGCCGCCCGCCGCGAGCGCCTGCGCACGCGGCGCGAGAGCAAGCGCCGCTCGTCACGCTGGGCCGCTATCATCCTTGTGCTGGTGGCCTTCAACGTCGCAGTGGTTGGCGCCCGCAACGAAGTGGTGCGCTACCTGCCGCAGACCGCATCGCTGTTTGCGGCGATCGGGCTGCCGGTGAACCTGCGCAATCTCAAATTCGAAAACGTCAGTATCTCCAAGAACACCGAGAACGGCGTGCCCACGCTGATCGTCGACGGCTTCATCGTCTCGAGCGGCAACGCTCCGACCGAGGTGCCGCGCCTGCGCTTCTCGATCCGCAATGTCGCCGGCCACGAAATCTACACCTGGACCGCGTTGCCTTCGCGCAGCATTCTCGAACCAGGCGAAAAGCTCGAATTCCACAGCCGGCTCGCTTCACCGCCGGCGGACGCCGCCGACGTGCTGGTGCGCTTCTTCACCGCCCAGGACGCCGCCGCGACCGGAGCCAAGTAGGCCGTGGCCCGCATCCTGATCGCGGAAGACGACGAGGCGGTGCGTGACCTGGTGGTGCGGGCGCTCGACGAGGATGGCCACCAACTCACCGCGACATCCGATGGCGTGCAGGCGCTCGACGCGCTGCAGCGTCACGATGGCGGATTCGATCTCCTGCTGGCCGACGTGAAAATGCCGGTGATGGACGGCATCGCGCTGGCGCTCGCCGCCGGGCGCGACCGGCCGGACATGCCGATCATGCTGATGACCGGATACGCCGATCAGCGCGAGCGCGCGCACGGCCTCGACGCGCTGGTGCACGACGTGATCGCCAAGCCGTTTTCGCTCGAGCAGATCAAGAGCGCGGTGCGCGAAGCGCTGATCGCGCGCTAACCTGGAAATCCGCCTTCAGAAATCCTTCAGCAGCCGCTCTATGTAATCGAGTTCGAGCTGCGGGCGGAAGCCTTCGCCGAAACGCTTGCGCAATTCTTCCAGAATGCGCCGGGCGCGCTGCGCATCGATCTCACCCGGCACTTTCACCGTGACATCATCGCCATATTCGCGGCCGTGCAGCGGCCGCCCGAGCGGGTCGGTGTCCTGCTGGGCGCGAGCGCGGCCATTACGCCCAGGCTGGCCCGGTCCCGGACCCATGCCCATGCCGTTCTGCTGCATCTGTTGCGCCAGGCCCTGCGCGCCTTTGCGCATGGCTTCCAGAGCGCGGCCCTCACTGTCGACCGCGCTGTCGGCGTCACCCTCGCCGAGCTGGCCCTCGGCTTCGCCCATCGCTTCGCCGGCGCCGCCGAGCTGATCTTCGCCCTGCCCCTGGCCGTCCTTGCCCTGTTGGCCCTGATCCGGATTACCGAGGCCGTTCTTGCGCAACTGCTCCAGCAGCTTGTTGAGGCGGTCGTGCAGCGACTGCTGATCCTTCTGCAGATCGCCAAGCTGTTTCTGGCCTTTGCCGCGCTGCGGGTCGCGGCGGCTCTCCTGGCCCTGCTTGAAGGTCTTGTCGCGCAATTGCTGCTGCTTGCGGATCATGTCGCTGAGCTCGTCGAGCGCCGACATCATGTCGTCGTCGCCCATGATCGCCCATGTCGCCTTGCTGCGCGGTTTGCAGATTCTCCAGCATCGACTGCAGTTGATCGAGCAACTGGCGCGCCGCGTCCTTGTTGCCGAGCTTGGCCATCGCCTCGAGCCGGTCGATCATGCTCTTGAGGTCCTGCTGGCTGAGCATGCGGGTATTGCGGTCGAGCGGCCGCGCATTTCTGCGGGTTCTGCCGCATCTGCTCGGCCAACGCCTGCATGAACTTGTCGAGGGCTGCGCGCAGCTGATCGGTGAGCTTCTTGATCTCGTCGTCGCTGGCGTTGCGGTCGAGCGCTTCGCGCAGCGCATCCTGCGCCTGGCGCAAGCCTTTCTCGGCCTCGGAGACATTGCCATCCTCAAGCTCAACCGCCATCGCCCACATCCGCGCCACGACTTGGCGCAGTTGGTCGTCGGTTCTGGCGCGGTTGAGGCTGTAATAGATCGAGCGCAGGCCGAGATAGACCCCGGCCTCCGGCGTGAATTGTTCTGGGGCGATGGTGAGCGCTTCGAGCGCGGTCAGCACGACCGGCTTCTGCTCGGCATCAAGTGCGAGAATGCGGCGCTGTTCGACGAGCGCGCGCGCCAGCGGCTTGCTGAAGCCGCGCTGCGGCAACTCGACGTCGGTCGTCTCGCTGCGGCCCACATTGCCGGCCTCGTCATGCGCAACGAGCGTCATCTGCACTTCGGTACCCGCCCAGGGATGCTCGGTGAGATCGTGCGTGGTCTGCGCCTCGCCCGAGCGGGTGCGCGCCTGCGGCAGCGTCAGGGTGAAATTGGGAGGCTCAAACAGCGGATGCGCCGGCTTCTCGTCGTTCGAGCTCAGGCTTGCGGGAGAATGTCGCCTCCGCCGCGGTGACGCCGTAGTCATCCTCGACCTTGTAATCGAGACGCAACGCGCCGCGCGCCTGGCGCTGCGGCTCCTTGATCAGCGCGATTGTCGGCGGCGTGTCGGCGACGGCGGTGAACCGCCAGGTGAGATCGGTACCAACCACGCCGCGCATCGACGCCGAGCCGTCGCCCTTGATGACGAAGCGCCGCTCTTCGCTCCCCGCCGGCAGGGCCGTGTGCGCATCGGGCGCCGCTTCGAGCCCGCCGGCATGCGCGATTTCGAAATGCACATTACCGGTCGCCCGCACCACGAGCTGGCTGCCGACCGGAACCGCGACCGGCCCTGCGGCCTGCGCGGTGTCGCCGGGGCGCAGACCGGGCAACATTACCGGCGCGCGTCCGGTATAGACCGGCGGCGTCACCCAGGCATCGACACGGAAATTGGCCGGCGCCACCACGCCTTGCCAGTCGAACGCCGCGGTCACGCGCCTGACGCGGTCGCCGGTTGCCGCGAAAAAGGTCGCTACCGCCAGGATCAGCACCAGCGCACGCAGCGCCATCGGGTCGCGCATCGCGACCTTCGGGCGCGGCCAGCCGGCTTTGAACTTGCGCGCCGACAACAACGCCCGTTCGACGTGCGCGCGCCACAGCGCCTGCGCTACGGGATCGGATGAGTTGGCGGCAATCTCGTCGGCGATCGCGGTCGCCGGCCGATGCGTCTCGCCGCTGCCGCGGTCGAGCCGGCGCAAGCCGTCACGAAGGCTCGGCCAGCGCAGGCTCAGCATCGGTAACAGGGCGGCGGCGGCAAGGGCGACGAACAGGAACAGGCCGAGGGCGCGGGCGAGCGGCGGCAGCACCAGCCACAATCCCGCCCACGAGAACGCCAGGAACAGGCCGAGCGCAGTCAGCAACCCGGCAAGGGTCGGCCACAGACGTTCCCAAAGCAGGCTGCCGCGGGCGCGCTTGACGGCACGCGTCAGCATCATCCGGATCGGCTTTTCCGGCTCGGGGATGGGGGCGCCCAAATCGTCCAAAAACGCTCCGTGCAAAGCCCAGAATTCGCAAGGCTATCACGCACGCAATTTCCAGGCCATGCGCCGAGGAAAGCGCGCAAGAATGCGCCTAAAGCCAGGCCGGCATTCGATCCAGCGCAATTATCTGGTCGGTTTCAAGGCGAGGACGGACCAGCGCCCATTCGCCGCCGTTTACCAGCACTTCCGGCAACAGCGGACGGGTGTTGTAGGTTCCCGCCTGCACCGCCCCGTAGGCGCCGGCCGACATGACCGAAAGCAGGTCGCCGGCCTTGGGCTCGGCCATATCGCGGTCGAGCCCGAGGAAATCTCCGCTCTCGCAGACCGGACCGACGACATCGGCGCGGATGCGCTGGCCCGAGCCCGCCTCCTTGACCGGCCAGATCTCGTGATAGGCGTCATAGAGCGTCGGCCGGATGAGGTCATTCATGGCGGCGTCGACGACGACGAAGTTCTTCGCCTCGCCGTGCTTCACGAACAGCACTCGCGTCACCAGGATGCCGGCATTGCCGACGATCAGCCGGCCCGGCTCGAAGATCAGCCGGCAATTCAAGTCCCGCGTCGCGCGCTTGACCACCTTGGCGTATTCCTCCGGACGCGGCGGCGGTTCATTGTCGTCGCGATAGGGAATGCCGAGACCGCCGCCGAGATCGATATGGCTGATGACGTGGCCATCGGCACGCAAGCTGCGCACAAAATCGGCCAGAAGCGCGAAGGCATCGCCGAACGGGTCGAGGTCGGTGATCTGGCTGCCGATATGCATGTCGACACCTGACACCTTCAGCCCCGGCAATTTCGCTGCGCGCGCGTAAACGTCTCGGGCGCGGCTTAAAGGAATACCGAATTTGTTTTCCGCCTTGCCGGTCGCAATCTTGTGGTGGGTCTTGGCGTCGATGTCGGGGTTGACGCGCACCGAGACGCAAGCGGAGCGGCCCTTGCCCGCCGCGATCACCGACAGCATCTCCAGCTCCGGCTCGGATTCGACGTTGATGCAGAGAATGCCCTCGTCGATCGCAAGCGCGAGCTCGGCCGCGGTCTTGCCGATGCCGGAGAACATAATCTTGTCGGCGGGAACGCCGGCGGCCCGCGCGCGCTTGAGCTCGCCGGCGGAGACGACGTCGGCGCCGGCGCCGAGCCTCGCGAGCGTCGCCACCACCGCCTGATTGGAATTCGCCTTCATGGCGTAGCAGACCAGCGCGTCGACGTCGGCGAATGCGCCGGCAAAGACCTGGTAGTGCCGTGTCAGCGTCGCGGTCGAATAACAGTAAAACGGCGTGCCGACGCTGGCCGCGAGCGCATCGAGACTGACCGCTTCGGCGTGCAGCACACCGTTGCGATAGGCAAAGTGATGCATGAGTGACTAGGTCCGGTTGCGCGCGATCTTAGCCGAAAACCGGTATCCAGTTTCGCAGATCACGCGCGTATCAGTTCAGCAGAACGTCGAGGGGAATATGCTTTTTCGCCGGCTGCACCGCTTCGGCGCCGGCGGCCGGCGGCGGTTTGCCCTTGTCGCTCATGAGGTCGGGCATGTTCGCCTGCGGTTCGCCCACAAGCGAAGCGCCGGGCGGCGGATCGAGCGGGCCCTTGCGGCCGCACGCGCCAAGGCCCAGCGCCGCAACCAACGCGCCGGCCAAAGCCAGATGAGAAACGAGCCGAGAACGGCGCAAGAAAGGGCTCCATATTATTTTGCGCATGATCTTGTCCGAAAACCGGTGCCCACTTTTCGGGATCATGCGCACGACCATAACACGGCAATCAAGGCGAAGTGGAGGATTTCTCTTTTTCCAGCCGGCGCAACCATTTTTTTGCCTGCGCGCGCACGTTTTTCGGCGCGGTGCCGCCGAAGCTCGTGCGGCTCTTGACCGACTGCGCGACCGAGAGCACGGAAAACACATCCTCGCCGATTCGCGGCTCGATCTCGCGCATGGCGGCGAGCGGCAGCCGGTGCAGGGGCACGCCCTGCTCGGCGGCTTTGCCGACGATGCGTCCCGTCGCGTGATGCGCCTCGCGGAACGGCATCTTCAGATTGCGCACCAGCCAGTCGGCCAGGTCGGTCGCGGTCGCGTAGCCTTCGCCAGCCGCTTTCTTCATGCGCGCGATTTGCGGCTCGAGATCGGCGACCATGCCGGTCATCGCCGCAATCGACAGTGACAGCGCGCCAAGCGCATCCATGGCGCCTTCCTTGTCCTCCTGCATGTCCTTTGCATAGGCGAGCGGCAGGCCCTTCATGACGACGAGCAGCGCCGTCTGCGCGCCGATGATGCGGCCGGTCTTGGCGCGCACCAGTTCGGCGGCGTCCGGGTTGCGCTTCTGCGGCATGATCGAGGACCCGGTGGTGAATTTGTCGGAGAGCTTCACCAGGCCGGTCAGCGGCGAAGTCCAGATCACGATCTCCTCGGCGAGCCGCGACAGATGCACCGCGGCGATCGAAGCGGCGGCGAGCGTTTCCATGACGAAGTCGCGGTCGGAGACGGCGTCGAGCGAATTCGCCGCCGGCCGGGCAAAGCCCAGCGCCTTTGCCGTCATCTCGCGGTCGAGATCGAACGAGGTGCCGGCGAGCGCGGCGGCGCCGAGCGGCGACTTGTTGAGCCGAATGCGCGTGTCGGCGAACCGGCCGCGGTCGCGCGCCACCATTTCCACGTAGGCCAGCAGATGATGGCCGAACGTCACCGGCTGCGCGGTCTGCAGATGTGTCAGCCCGGGCATTACCGTGCCGGCATGCTCCAGCGCCTTTTCGGCCAGCGCGTGCTGATAGATGCGCAGCGCCGCATCGAGCGCGTCGATGCAATCGCGCATCCACAGCCTGAAGTCGGTCGCCACCTGGTCGTTGCGCGAGCGCGCGGTATGCAGGCGGCCGGACGCTTCCCCGATCAGTTCGCCGAGCCGGCTCTCGACATTCATATGAATGTCTTCCAGCGCGCGGCTGAAGGAAAACTTGCCGCTTTCGATCTCCGACAGGATCGTGTCCAGGCCGCGAGCGATCTTTTTTGCGTCGTCCGCCGCAATGATGCCTTGCTTGGCCAGCATGTCGGCATGGGCCTTGGACGCCACGATGTCCTGGCGGTAAAGAGCCTTGTCGAAATCGATGGAGGCGTTGATTTCCTCCATGATGGCGTCGGGACCGGAGGAAAACCGGCCGCCCCACATTTTGTTGCTCATGACCGCACCGAGGAATCGCCGCTCGACATGACCGAAACCCAACAGACACCGGCCCCCACGAAGGCCAACCGCCTCGCCTGGATTGTAGCGGGCTGCGTGGCCGGCGCGCTGGTCGGTTTCGCCGGGGTATACGGGTTTTCGACCTTCGCGCGCAATGCGGGCGACCTTGCCTGCCGCCCGGCGGTGGAATTGGCCAAGAAAATAGCGCCTTTGGCGCGTGGCGAAGTTGCCGCGGTCAAGGTTGCCGAGGAGCCGCTGCGGCTGCCGAATCTTGCCTTCACCGACGCCGCCGGCACGCCGATCACGCTCGGCGATCTCCGCGGCCGCACGGTGCTGCTCAACCTCTGGGCCACCTGGTGCGTGCCTTGCCGCAAGGAAATGCCGACGCTCGATGCGCTTGAAGCCGAACTCGGCGGTCCGCGCTTCGAGGTGGTGGCGGTGAACATCGACACCCGCGACCCGGCCAAGCCGAAGCAGTTTCTCGAGCGAAATTGGCGTGAAAAAGCTCGCCTATTTTGCCGACCCGACGGCCAAGATCTTTCAGGACCTCAAGGCGATCGGCCGCGCCTTCGGCATGCCGACCACGATGCTGGTTGACGGCAAAGGCTGCGAGATCGCAACCATCGCGGGCCCCGCCGAATGGGCAAGCGATGATGCGATCAAGCTGATCAAGGCCGCGCTCGCCGACTAAGAGCCATCTCGCGTGGCGATTCCCGAGCTTTCGGCCGCAATCATTCCGATTTAGGCTGCGGGCGATCGTCTGGGGCGCATCGTGACTGAATTCACCAATACAGTTTTGCTGGTCTATGCCGGCTTGTTCCCGATCGTGAATCCGGTCGGCAGCGCCCCGCTCTTTCTCGGCCTTACCGCTGGATGCACCGAGGCCGAGCGCAATGCGCTGGCCAGGCGGGTCGCCATCAACAGCATCTTGCTGCTCGCCGGCTCGTTGTTCGTCGGCTCGCACGTCCTGGTCTTCTTCGGCATCACGCTTCCGGTGGTCAGAATCGCCGGTGGCCTCGTGCTTATCGCGTTCGGCTGGAAGCTGCTGCAATCCGGAACCGAGGCGGACGCCGAGACCCCGCCAAGCGCGAGCGTCGCGCCGTCGGCGATGGATTCTTTCTACCCCTTGACGATGCCCCTCACGGTTGGCCCGGGATCGATCTCCGTCGCCATCGCGCTCGGCAGTCAGCGGCCTTCGGCCCCGCTCGAAGCGTGGCAGCTGGCGCTGCTTGCCGGATCGGCCATCGTCGGCATCATCGCCATCGCCGTCACGGTGTACGTCTGCTATCGCTTTGCCGAACGCATCATCGCGCTGTTGGGCAAAAGCGGCACCAACGTCCTGGTGCGCCTTTCCGCCTTTATCCTTCTCTGTATCGGCATCCAGATCCTGTGGACCGGCTACAGTGGCCTCGCTCTCCCGCAACATTGAGGCGTGTCCGGGCGCAATTCCCCTAGCGGCGCTTTGCCGCTTGACACCTCAGAGCGCGCGCATATACTTAACCATATGGTTTACTATCCGCCTGCGACCCTCGACCGCACGTTTGCCGCGCTTTCCGATCCGACGCGGCGGGTGCTGCTCGCGCGCCTGAGCGAAAATGACAGCCTGTCGGTGACCGAACTTGCGGCGCCGCTGCCGATGTCGCTGCCGGCGGTGATGAAACATCTCGACGTGCTGACCGTTGCCGGTCTGGTCACGCGCAACAAAGACGGGCCGCGTCGTCTCCTGCCGGCTGCGCGCCGAACCGATGCACGAAGCCAACGACTGGCTCAACCGCTACCAGAAATTCTGGACCGAACGCCTCGACCAACTCGCAACATTTTTGGAGGAAGACAAATGGCCACCACCACCGCCGTCAAACCGAGCCTCACCATCAAGCGCCGCTTCAACGCGCCGCCCGCGAAAGTCTTTGCCGCGTGGACCGACCCGAAAAAAGTAATGGGCTGGATGGGCCCCGGCGAGATCGGGGCGGTGAGCGCCGAAGGCGACCCGCGCAAGGGCGGCCGCTATCGCTGGGTCATGCGGGCGCCGAACGGCGATGTGCACGACGTCAGCGGCGTTTATCGCGAGGTCGTGCCCGACCGGAAGCTGGTGTTCACCTGGGCGTGGGTGTCGACGCCGGAACGCGAATCGCTTGTGACGGTCGACATCAAGCCAGACGGCGCCGGCTCGCTGATGACGCTCACGCACGAGCAGTTCTTCGACGAAGACGCGCGCGACCGTCACAACCAGGGCTGGGCCGCCGCAATCGACAAGATGGAAAAATATCTCGCCGCTTAAGTCACCGGTGTCACGCAGTCAAAGGAGTCGTCAATGGCCCAGCCATCAAGCGAGCACGGAAACTTTCATTGGAACGAGCTGATGACACGCGACGTGGAGAAGGCGAAGAAATTCTACGGCGGCGTCATCGGCTGGAGCTTCGACGCCATGCCGATGGCCGACGGCACGTATTGGGTGGCCAAGATGGGCGACAAGCCCGTCGGCGGTCTGTTCCCGCTGGCGAGCCCGCAATTCGACGGCGTGCCGGAATCCTGGATGGCCTATCTCGCCGTCGACGACGTCGATGCGCGGGCGAAGAAAGCCACCGCAGCCGGCGCCAAACTGATGCGGCCGATCTTCGACATACCCGGCGTCGGCCGCATCGCCATCCTCACCGAACCCGGCGGCGCCGGCATCGGCTGGATCACGCCGGTTCCGCGCTGATCGAACAAAAAGTCAAACGGGAGAGTGACCATGATAACTGTGAGTGCATTTGCCTGGGTGCCGCCGTTCGCGCGCGGGCTCGTCCGCGACTTGCGCGTGAGGTGGGCGCTGGAAGAAGTAGGCCTGCCCTACGAAACAAAGTTGATCGGTCCGGAAGATCAGAAATCGGCGGCGTATCGTGCGATGCAGCCGTTCGGCCAGGTGCCGTTCTATCAGGAAGACGATCTCGTCCTGTTCGAATCGGGCGCCATTCTTCTGCATATCGCCGGCAAGTCGGATGTTCTGATGCCGGCGGATGCAAAGTCACGGACCCGAGTCACCGCCTGGATGTTCGCCGCGCTCAACACGATCGAGCCCTTTATCGCCAACCTCACGACCATCGACCTGTTCAACGCCGACCAGGAATGGGCGAAAACGCGCCGGCCGACCGAACTCGAGAGGGTGCAGACGCGGTTGTCGGCTCTGACGCAACGGCTCGGCACGCGCGACTATCTTGAAACCGGCCGCTTCACGGTCGCCGATCTCCTGATGACGACGGTGCTGCGAATTCCCCGTCATTGCGACCTGCTGGCGCAGTATCCGGCGCTGGACGCCTACCGTCAGCGTTGCGAAGCGCGGCCCGCGTTCAAGCGTGCCCTCGACGCACAGATGGGTGATTTCGTGGAAAAGCCGCCGGCTGCTGCCTAGCGCGTCGGCACCGGCTTGTCGCCGCGGTAGTCGTAAAACCCACGCTGCGTCTTGCGGCCGAGCCAGCCCGCCTCGACGTATTTCACCAGCAGCGGACACGGCCGGTATTTGCAGTCGGCTAGGCCCTCGTGCAGCACCTGCATCACCGACAGGCACGTGTCGAGACCGATGAAATCGGCAAGCTCCAGGGGGCCCATCGGGTGATGCGCGCCGAGCCGCATCGCGGTGTCGATCGCCTCGACATTACCGACGCCTTCATAGAGCGTGTAGATCGCCTCGTTGATCATCGGCAGCAGCAGACGGTTGACGATGAAGGCCGGAAAATCCTCCGACACCGCGATGGTCTTGCCGAGCTTGCTGATGAAGGCCTTGCTGCTCTCGAAGGTCGCATCGTCGGTGGCGATGCCGCGGATGAGCTCGACCAGCTCCATCAGCGGCACCGGATTCATGAAATGAATGCCGATGAAACGCTCGGGCCGGTCGGTCGACGCGGCCAGCCGCGTGATCGACAGCGATGAGGTGTTGGTGGCGAGAATGGCTTCCGGCTTGAGCGCCGCGCACAGGTCGGTGAAGATCTTGCGCTTGACCTCTTCCTTCTCGGTCGCAGTCTCGATCACCAGGTCGCAGGCCGCGAGCGCGTCGTATTTTTCCGCCGCCTTGATGCGCGACAAGCGCGCTCTTGCGGTCTTCCTCGCTGATCGCCTTCTTGCCGACCTGCTTGGCCATGTTGCCGTTGATCGTCGCCAATGCCTGCCTTGATGCGGTCGGGCGACACGTCGTTGAGCATCACCGAATAACCGGCGAGCGCGCAGACGTGGGCGATGCCGTTGCCCATCTGTCCGGCGCCGATGACGCCGACGTTTTTGATATCTACCGCGACGCTTTTTACGTTGATCGTCATAGTTTTCGTCCGACCGATGCTAAGTCCGGGCCTTAGCGTCCCTTGGCGTCGACCTCGACGTCTTTCTTTTATGTACTTTTACGCCCAACCGCGCGGCGAAGCCACACCCGGCGGAACGGAACGTCAACGTCCAAGCTTGCCCAGTTCGGCCGCCAATTCGGGCAGCGCCTGGTAGAGGTCGGCGACCAGGCCGTAATCGGCGACCTGGAAGATCGGCGCCTCTTCGTCCTTGTTGATGGCGACGATGACCTTGGAATCCTTCATTCCGGCAAGATGCTGGATGGCGCCGGAGATTCCCACCGCGATATATAAATCCGGCGCCACCACCTTGCCGGTCTGTCCGACCTGCCAATCGTTCGGCGCATAGCCGGCATCGACCGCGGCGCGCGAGGCGCCGACCGCGGCGCCGAGCTTGTCGGCCACCGGCTCGATATATTTGGTGAAGTTCTCGCGGCTCTGCATGGCGCGGCCGCCGGAGATGATGATCTTCGCCGACGTCAATTCCGGCCGATCCGATTTCGATAGTTCCTCGCCGACGAAAGAGGACAACGCCGGATCGGCGGCGGCGCTGGCGTTTTCGACGCTCGCCGAGCCGCCCTCACCGCTCGCCTGCAAAGGTCGAAGTGCGAACGGTGATGACTTTCTTCGCGTCGGTCGACTTCACCGTCTGGATGGCGTTGCCGGCGTAGATCGGCCGCTCGAAGGTGTCGGGCGCGACGCACCTTGGTGATGTCGGAAATCTGCATGACGTCGAGCAACGCCGCGACTCGCGGCATGATGTTTTTCCACGTCGTCGTCGCCGGCGCGACGATGGCGTCATAATTTCCGGCGAGCGAAACGATCAGCGCCGCGATCGGCTCGGCGAGCTGGTGTTCGTAAGGCGCGGCATCGGCGAGCAGCACTTTCTTCACGCCATCGAGCTTGGCAGCGGCATCGGCAACAGCCTTGCAGTCCTTGCCGGCAACCAGCACATGCACGTCGCCGCCGAGCGCCTTGGCCGCGGTCAGAGCCTTGTTGGTCGCATCCTTGAGCGTCTTGTTATCGTGCTCGGCGACAAGAAGCGTGGTCATCAGGATCCCCGCTTCGTCTTTGAGCTTGGCGACGAGTTCGGCGACGGAGGCAACCTTGACGCCCGACTTGCGGCCCGGCGGTTCCGAGGTTTTCACGACCTGCAGCCGCGGCTTGATGTCGACGCCATAAGCGTCCGGCGTTTTCTCTTCGATCGGCTTTTTCTTCGCCTTCATGATGTTGGGCAGGCTCGCGTAGCGCGGCTCGTTGAGCCGCAGGTCGGTGGTGACGATGACCGGCGCTTTCAGCTTCACCGTCTGCAAGCCGCCGTCGACTTCGCGCGTCACCGTGACGCTGTCGCCGTCGATGCCGATTTTCGATGCGAACGTACCCTGCGCCCAGCCGAGCAGCGCCGCCAGCATCTGCCCCGTCTGATTGCAGTCGTCGTCGATCGCCTGCTTGCCGAGGATGACGAGGCCGGGCTTTTCCGCTTCCACGATGCTCTTGAGAATTTTCGCCACGGCCAGCGGCTCGACCGTTGCGTCGGTCTTCACCAGTATGCCGCGGTCGGCGCCCATCGCCAGCGCGGTGCGGATGGTTTCGGACGCCTGCGCCGGGCCGATCGACACCGCGACGATTTCCGTTGCCTTGCCGGCTTCCTTCAGACGGATCGCTTCCTCGACGGCGATCTCGTCGAATGGGTTCATCGACATTTTGATGTTGGCCAGTTCGACGCCGGAGCCGTCGGGTTTGACGCGAATCTTGACGTTGAAATCGACAACCCGCTTCACGGGCACCAGAATTTTCATCGAACCCCAATCCCCGCCACCGGCCCTTTAAGGAGAGCGGGAAGCTAAAGGCCGCGCTATTGGCCTGTCAACGTTTGTGCTGCGCCGCACTCTCCAGCTCAGATCTGCCCCAGGGACCGGGCCGAACGCATTGAAACAGCCGCACGGAGCGGTCACGCAGCAGTGGAAAAAGCACCGCCCCGCCGATGAGCCCGCCAATATGGGCCATGTAGGCGACGCCATCCTGCGACTGCACCGAAATCGCCCAGAACTGCATCAGAATCCACAGGCCCAGAACCCAGATGGCGTCGATCCTTCACCACCGGGCGCACGAACAGCCAGAGGATGAACCAGGGCAGAAACACCGCGACCTTCTCGCAGGGGCGGAACATCAGATAGGCGGCGAGCACGCCGGCGATGGCGCCCGAGGCGCCGACCAGCGGCGTCGCCGCCAGCGGCGCGCTGACGGCAAAGACGAGCGCCGGCAATAACGCCGCAGGCGAGATAGAAAATCAGGAAGCGGACGCGGCCCATCGCCTCTTCGACGTCGTCGCCGAAAATCCACAGGAACAGCATGTTGCCGGCAATGTGCAGGAAGCCGCCGTGCAGGAACATGTAGGTGAAAAGCGTCGCGTAAGGCGAAACGCCGCCGGTCGACGACCGCGCCGGTCAGTTGCCGCCGGCACCAGCGCGTAACCGTCGAGCGCGCCGTCCGGCGTCACGAGTTCGAGAACGAACACCGCCACATTGGCAAGCATCAGGCCCCAGGTGACGACTGGCCGCTTCGACAGCGTTGAGGGGCCGTCGTCCCACAGCGGGATCACCATGACGATATTTAATCCGCTAGCGGTTCTGTCCGGGCGACCACAGCACGTCGCTGCGGCCTTTGTCGTTGGCGTAGCGGCCGGCGACGAACAGATAATCCGAAAGCCGGTTGACGTATTTGAGCGACGGCGCCGAAACCTCTTCGCCTGCGGCATCCTTGAGTTCGACCATGATGCGCTCGGCGCGGCGGCATACGGTGCGGGCAAGATGCAGGTAGGCCGACGCGGCGCTGCCGCCGGGCAGGATGAAGGACTTCAGCGGCTCAAGCTCGGCGTTGAGCCGGTCGATCTCGCTCTCGAGCCAGGCGACCTGCGCATCGGTGACGGTGAGGCGTGCGCCGCCGGGCCCTTTTTCGGCAAGGCAGAGGTCGGCCTCGACGTCGAACAGGTCGTTCTGGATGCGCGCGAGCGCGGCATCGAGCGCCTCGCCGGCGCCGGTGTGCAGGCGCACCAGCCCGATTACCGCGTTGACCTCATCCACCGTGCCGTAAGCCTCGACGCGCAGGTCGTATTTCTTGCGCCGCGCGCCAGAGCCGAGCGAGGTGGTGCCGTCGTCGCCGGTGCGGGTATAGATGCGGTTGAGCACAACCATGGCCGGAAAGCCTTTTGCGTTAGCCCTAATTCGGGCTAGGCTTATCTTATCGGGTTTTGACCAAAAACAAGGGGGGACGACTTATGCGCCTTGTAACGATTGCCGCCGCTGCGGCGTTGGTGCTTTGTGCGGCCGCGCCGGCAGCCGCGGTGAGCATTTCCGCGGTGCCGCAGGCCAAGAACGCGACGGCGGTTCTCACCGTCGCGGCGAAAAAGAAGCCGGCGGCAAACCGAAGGAAAAAGTCGAATATATGCGCTCGGCGTCTTAGGCCGGCTAGCGGCCCATCGCCCAGATCGTCGCCATGATGACGACGATGGCGACGAATTGCAGCAGCACGCGCAGCCGCATCAGTTTCTGCGAGCGATTGGGCGAGCCGCCGCGCATCATGTTGACGAGGCCGAGCACGAGCACGATGGCCACCGCGATGATCGCGGCCGGCACGGCAAAATGCGACATAAAATCGGACAATTGGCGTCTCTTCGGCGCTGCTGACGGCCGCGTTCTAGCACCGTGGTTGCGCCCTCGCTACCGCGGGCGCCGGGCTGCATCCCCCCTCGTACACCGTTTGCCTCGCGGCTAAACTCTCCGGCCTGGGGTGGGCGTTGGTATGGCGTTGGGTGTGCGTGAGCGGGCGGCGGTTCGCCGTGCGGTTGGCCTGTTTCCTTCCATTGCGCCATCGCTCAATTCCGCACTCGAAAGCAGCCTTACCGAGGACGCCGCCGTTGCCGCGCTCTGCCCGGAAATCGATTGTCTGCGCGAACGCTTTCCGGACGATCTCCTCGCCGAAGCCGCGCAACGCGCGCTGGCAATCGACGTCGGCGCCGAGCGGGTGCTGATCGCCGCCGGTGCGATCGATGAAGAAGATTATCTGCGCACTTGCCGATGCGCTCGATCTGACCTTCGACAGCCTCGACGGCGTGCCACGGACGCAGTGCCCGATCGACGATCGGCGCCTGATCGAGGCCGGGGCCGCCGGCATGCTGCCGCTCACCGTCGGCGGCGAGCTTTATCTGGTGGTCGCGCCGCGCGGCACCGCAGTGCGGCGGATCATCGCGCTGGTCGAGGAAAAGCCGGAGCTGGCGCGGCGCGTTCGTTTCACCAGTTCGGAACGCCTGACGGACGACACGGAGACGCACGCCGCAATCGCACGCCGCAAGAGCCGCATCCCGATCGAGGTCATTACCGTGCCCGACGCCGGCCCGCGCACCAAGCCGAAGGCGCTCAACGTTGCCCTGCCCTTTGCCCGCGGCAGCTTCACCGTCATCTACGACGCCGAGGATCGTCCCGACGCCGGGCAGTTGCGCAGCGCCTTGCAGGCCTTTGCCGCTGCCGGCGACGATCTTGCCTGCGTGCAAGCATCCTTGTGCATCGACAACACGTCCGATAGCTGGCTCGCCGGCCTGTTCACCGCCGAATATGCCGGGCAGTTCGACGTGTTCATGCCGGGCATTGCCGCGCTGCGCCTGCCGCTGCCGCTCGGCGGCTCATCCAATCATTTCCGCACGGCGACGCTGCGCAAGCTCGGCGGCTGGGACGCCTTCAATGTCACCGAGGACGCCGATCTCGGCATGCGGCTTTGCCGCTTCGGCTACCGCGCCGCCATGATCGATTCAACGACATACGAAGAAGCGCCCGCGCGTTTTTCTCCGTGGCTGCGGCAACGCACGCGCTGGTTCAAAGGCTGGATGCAGACCTGGCTTGTGCATATGCGCGAGCCGCGCCGGCTGATGAGCAACCTCGGGCCATCCGGGTTCTTCGCATTCCAGCTCATCGTCGGCGGCAACGCGCTCGCCGCGTTGATACATCCACTGTTTCTTGCCGGGCTGATCTATGGTGTGCTCGCCGGCGTGCCGATGTGGGAGGGCGGCGCCGGCGCTGGTGCGATCCTCGTCGGGCTCTACGGCGCGGTGGTGGTGGCGGGCTATGCCGCCTCCACCACGCTGGCCTGCGTCGGGCTTGCCCGACGCGGCTTGTTGCGTTGCGCCTGGGTGCTGGCGCTCACCCCGCTGCACTGGCTGCTGCTGTCGCTCGCGGCCTGGCGCGCCCTGATCCAGCTCGTCGTCACGCCCTACCGCTGGGAAAGACCGAGCACGGACTGGCGCAAAGCTCGCGGCTGGCAAGCCGCACCTCGCAGGCCCTGTCGAGCCTGGAGCGCTATCTCAGCCGCCTTCTGGTCATGGAATTGCCGGCCGAGCTGGCCCCCGAGAGAGAGCCATCTCACATATATTTCCGCAGTTCCGCGGCCGAGCTCTCCGGCCTCCGCTTCAGATTGAACGGCGCGATGAACCGGCCGTGCTTGTCCATCAGATAAACCAGCGCGGTGTGGTCCATGCTGTAGTCGCCGTCTTTGCCGGTCGGCACTTTCTTGGCGTAGACGCGATATTCCTTTTCCACCGCGGCGATTGCCTCGGCGTTGCCGGTGACGCCGCGCAAATGCGGATCGAAACTCGACAAATAGTCCTTCATCGCCGCCGGCGTGTCGCGGTCGGGATCGACGGTGATGAAAAGCGCGGCGGTCTCGCCGCATCGGGACCGAGCGCGCGCAACACCTCCGAAAATCGAACAGCGTGGTCGGGCAGACGTCGGGGCAATGCGTGTAGCCGAAGAACACCAGCGACGGATGGCCCTTGAGCGCCGTCTCCGTGATCGGCTTGCCGTCCTGGTCGGTGAGCGTGAACGCGTCCGCCGATGGCCGAAGGCCCGGGCGCGCCGGCGCGAAAAATTGCCGGCGGCGAAAATGAAGGCGCCGACAAACAGTGCCAGGCCGGCAACAAGAGGCAGCCACGATCAAGATGATTTGAGAGGTGCGCGCACTCATTCCGTCTCTCAAGCCTCTCAGAAACACGACGTCCAGCCGGCGCGCACCATCTCGAAAAATACAGCCGTCCCGTAATAGGCCCACAACGCCAGCGCGACAGCAAAAAGCGCCGCTACTCCGCCCGAAAACAGCACCACCGTGCATGGGCGAACATGATCGGAAACCAACTCGGGCATAGCGGTTCCTCCGCGGCCATTAACCATCACATAGGGCCGATCCCCGGACACGGCAACGACTCGGCCCGCGGAAGGCGGCGGCATTTACCATAAGACACGGCAATATCTCCAGAATTGATGGACTTTTTCTTGGCCTCGTTGACTTAAACGGTTAAAGTCGCGATGAATGGGAAGTCTCTAAAAACATAAATAAACGGCTTGGAGAAGGTGATGCGTCAGACTTTAGCTCTTGCTCTTGCGATTTCGGTTTCTGCGGCAGCAACCGCCTGGGCGCAGAATGCTCCAGCGCCGCTGCCGCGTCCGCCGCTGCCCCTTCGCAGCGGCACCCCCCGGCGCCGCCGCCGGCTGCGGCGGACACGCGCGAAATGCGCAAATGCGAACGCGCTTGGCGTTACGCGTGTCGTACAGATCGATACCACCGGCGGCCCCGGCTTCGGCTTTCAGAACTTCAAGGCCTACGATTTCCTGCGCGATCATGAAGTCGTGCTCACCTTCGACGACGGTCCATGGCCGGGAAACACCGACCGCGTGCTCAAGGCGCTGGCCGACCAGTGCACCCGGGCCATGTTCTTCCCGATCGGCATGCATGCCGGGTGGCACCCCGAAATTCTCAAGCAGGTGTCTGGCCGCAGGCCACACCGTCGGCTCGCATACCTGGTCGCACAAGGATCTGACGCGAGCTCACGCTCCGACGAGGCCAAGGCCGAGATCGAAAAAGGCATTGCCGCGGTTTGATTGCACTCGGCAACAAGCCGGTCGGCCCGTTCTTCCGCTTCCCGGCGCTGCGCAACCCGCCGGAGATGGTCAAATATCTTGGCGAGCGCAATGTCGGCATCTTTTCGACCGACTGGGACTCGTTTGACTTCAAGATGCGCAAGCCCGAGCAGGTCGTTAAATCCGTCATGGACCGCCTCAACAAGCACGGCAAAGGCATCATCCTGATGCATGATTTCCAGCACGCGACCTCGGAAGCGGTTCCCGAAATCCTCAAGCAGCTCAAGGCCGGCGGTTTCAAGATCGTGCAGGTCGTCGGCAAGACCCCGTCGAGCCGATCAAGGAATACTACGACGCCGTGCTCAAGGAGATCGGCGGCGGGCTCGAAGAGGCCCGCCCGATGTCGAGCGTCATCCAGACGATTCAGGGCAACTGACCCGCTTTATCCGACGGAGAACGGCCGCGCGGTTCGCTGCGCGGCCGTTTTCCATTGTGCGGCCGCAAATCATAAAGCGCCGGCCCGGCGCGTGAATGCGGTAAAAATCGAGCTCGCCGTGGTGACGTGATCGTAGGCGATCTTGCCCGCCACCACGAACAAGGTCGCCGCCAGAATTAATTGCAAGGCACGTTCGGGGATACGCACCGCGAAATAGCTGCCGATGAAGATACCGGGCAGCGAGCCGATCAGCAGCGAAATGATGATGTGCCAGTCGACCGAGCCCATCGCCCAGTGCCCGAGGCCTGCGACCAGAGTCAGCGGCACCGCGTGCGCGATATCGGAGCCGACGATCTTGGCCATCGGCAATTGCGGGTAGAGCAGCACCAGGGCAACCACGCCGATTGCGCCGGCACCGACCGAGGAAATCGACACAAGGACGCCAAGCAGGGCACCTACAATCACGGTGCGGGTGGCGGTGCGCCGCGGGTCGACATCGGCAACGCGCGCACGATACATCGCGACCAGCGAGCGGCCGAATATCAGCGCGAGAGCGGTCAGGAAAAGCGCGACACTCAACACCAGCGTAATCATGGTGCGCGACGCATCGCCGCTGATCTTGAAATAGGACCACAGCGCCAGCGTCGCAACGGTGGCCGGAATGCTCCCGGTGGCAAGGCGGCGCACGACACGCCAGTCCACGCTGCGCGCGTAGCCATGCACCAGCGTGCCGCCCGCCTTGGTGGCCGCGGCATAGAGCAGATCGGTGCCGACCGCGGTCGCCGGATGCACGCCAAACAGCAATATCAGCAGCGGCGTCATCAGCGAACCGCCGCCGACGCCGGTCATGCCCACCAGCACGCCGACGGCGAACCCGGACAGCGAATAAAGCGGATCGATCATTGGCATTGAGGCGGCCTGAGCGCTGATGGCGTTGCGGGTCGTCAATTCATGTAAACACAAACGGGCGCCCTGGTCATCCGGACAAGTGACCGTTGTAAAATCAATTCGCCTGAGATCGTTTTTGGCAATTTTTTGCCGGTTCAGCAGCGGCGAACGACAAAATCTTTCGTATTCCGCCGCTTTCGCGCGGCCGCAGGACACCCGGACTAGGGTAATGACGCGCGCTGGTTGCGTACCTGTTCGCGGCAAAAGCCCGCGGCGAATTTGTCCGACATTTTTTGCAACTCGCCGCCGTAGCGGCTTTTGTCGGTGCCGGTCCATTCGCGCGCGAGATCGGCGAAGGTCACCGGCCGGTCGAGTTTGCGCATGACGCCCTGCACGTCGTCCTGCACCAGGCGGGTGCGCCTGGCCACCGGATTGGGAATGCGCGTCGCCGAATACATCAGTACGTGCTGCAGATGCGCGAGCACTCCGGTCGGCATGTCGGCAAAGCGCTCGCCGGGACGGCCCGACACCGTGGCGCCGACGCCGGCAAAATTATTGTCGTTTGCCGAGACCGCCGCCGGCACGCCGTCGGGACGGCGGAACGACAGATAATTCGTCTCGATCAGCATCTGGAAGAATGCATAGTCCCAGCGTACGGCGACGCATTTTTCCGGCAGGCGGGCGACGCAGCGGCCGAAGCGCTGATAAAGATCGGCAACGTGGGCAAAGCGCGGATCGATCGTACGCGGCGGCTGGTGGCTGGCGTTGCGCTCGGCGACGAAGCTCATCAGCGCGGTGGGCGTCACGCAAGCCGGTACCGGATTGTCGGCGCCGGCGATGATGCGCGGCAGCGAAGCGGCATCACTCGCGCAGGCAAATAGCAGCAGCGCGAACGCGAACAACCCCGACTTCATGGACTCTCCGGCCCCACGCACGAAAACGCGCGCGAGTTTAAGCCCGGGAGCGGTTAATTTTTTGCAAGCGCGCACACCGCGGCGCCCGCCTTGGCTGCGGGAATTTTGCTTTGCCCGTCAAAGCTGCGGGCCAGCGAAAACTGGAGCGGGCGAAGGGAATCGAACCCTCGTATGCAGCTTGGGAAGCTGCCGTTCTACCATTGAACTACGCCCGCCCGCGCGGCGGAAAATCGCACAGGCCTGGGGGCGAGGCAATGGCGCGCAAAAGACAGGGCATGCTTCCCGCGCGGGCAATTTGTGAAGTCCGGTGAGGGCTCGGGTGCTTCGCCGTTCTGAAGCCCTTCGCGTAAAAGCCGGAGCGCCGGGTTTGGTTAATCGGTTTTCACAGAAAACTCGCCGCTCGTTAAAACCCCCCTTACGTCTTTTCACGTAGGCAAGAGACGAACGATTTGCGTTTCATGAGCGATACGCCCCTGCCCCAAACAGCAGAAGCGCCGGCCTCCGAAAGCCCTAGCCGATTTTCACGCTCAGCCCTTGCCCTTCCGGGCATGTCCGAAATCAGGCGAATCCTGCAATCGCCGAACGCCGCACTGATCGCCGGTGGGCTGATCGTACCCAATCTCCTGTCGCTCGCATCGCTGAGTTCGCTGGTCGACATCGGCTTGCCGCCGCGCACCGGCGCCATTTTTCTCTATGCGGTCCTCGCCATCCTGGCGCGGCGGATGCCGTTTGCGCTAACCGCAGTCCTGTATCTGGCGACCCTCGCCTACGATATCGTTCGCACGCTGTCGCTGATGTTCGGGCTGGCGCCGTCCGAACCGATGCTCGCCCTCGATCACGCACGCCGCATCAATTTCTTCGCTTCGCCGCTCTACGTCGCGCTGATCGGCACGCTGACGGCAACAACCTTGCCTCGTTCTATCTCCTCAGCCAACACTCGAAGCTGATCAAGGGCAACATCCATATCTTGTTCGGCGTCACGGCCCTTTTCGCCTCGATCGACTACGTCAGCAACGTCTCGGCGCATTACCAGTTCGGATCGATGTTCGGCCGCGACAAGCCGGTGGTATCGGCCGCCGACCTTCCCGGATTCAACAAGGTGGCCGGCACCAACGGCCGCAACGTCGTCGTCGTGGTTGTCGAAAGCCTTGGCTACATGCTCGATCCGAACGCGCGTGCGCTCATCGCCGCACCGCTTTACGATGAACGAATCACGCAGAAATATACCGTGACGTCCGGCGCGGCGACCTATTACGGTTCAACCACCGCCGGCGAAATGCGCGAGTTGCGCGATACGCGCGTGTTCTATGCCGACTACGTCCGCGAGCACGCCTATTCCTGCCTGCCCATGGTCCTGCACAAGCGCGGGTACGTGTCGCTCGCGGTGCACGGCTTCTCGGGCGGCATGTTCGGCCGCCAGTTCTGGTATCCCGGTCTCGGTTTCGACAAGGCGATTTTCGGCGACACGCCGTCAAAGGAAACGCCGCGGCTGTGCGGCAGCGCCTTCAAAGGCGTATGCGACGCCGATCTTGCGCCGGTGATCGCCAAGGAAGCAAAAAAGCTGGGGCCGCCGAACAAGCCGCGCCTGATCTATTGGCTCACGCTCAACACCCACATCCCGGTCGCGCCCAACGAGGCGCTCACCAATTTCGACTGCCTCGGTTCCGGCTCGCCGTTCGTGAAGCGCGACGTATGCCGCATGGCCGAGCTATGACATGATTTCTTCAACGCGGCTTCCAAGCTTGCGCTTCCCAACATCGCCCCGGCCGAAATCCTCATCGTCGGCGACCACGCGCCGCCGCTATGGTCGAGGCGCGGCCGTGCCGAATTCGCCGCCGGAAAGGTCGCCTGGTATCGGCTGACCCCGCGGACATCCAAGCCGGGCGCGTAAGCTTCGGCAGTCACGCCTTGAAGTGCTTGGAGAGCTTGAGGCTCTGCGCCTGGTAATTGGAGCCGATGCCCTGGCCGTAGAGCCGATCGGGCAGCGCCAGCATTTTTTCGTAGACCAGACGGCCGACAATCTGCCCGTGTTCGAGAATAAAGGGCACGTCGCGCGAGCGCACCTCGAGAACCGCACGAGAGCCCTTGCCGCCGGCGCCGGCGTAGCCGAAGCCGGGGTCGAAGAAACCGGCATAGTGCACGCGGAATTCCCCGACCAGCGGATCGAACGGCACCATCTCGGCGGCATGGTCGGGCGGCACCTGCACCGCCTCTTTCGAAGCGAGAATGTAAAACTCATCCGGATCGAGGATCAGGCTCTTCTCCGGGCGCGCCGAAATCGGCTCCCAGAAGTCGCCGACCGCGTATTCGTCGCGGCGCTCGACATCGATCAGCCCGGTGTGACGCTTGGCGCGATAGCCGACGAGCTTGTCGGGCCCGAGGCCGGCCAAATCGACGCCGACGGCCACGCCTTCGCGCACATCGGCGTCGGAGGTGTCGACCAGCCGTTCCTTGTCATGCAGCGCGGTCAGCGCCGCGGCGTCGAGCAGCGCATCGCCGCGGCGGAAGCGAATCTGCGATAGCCGCGAACCCTCGCGTACTAGGATGGGAAAGGTGCGCGGACTGATTTCGGCGTAAAGCGGGCCGCGATAGCCGGCGTGGATACGATCGAAGCCGCGCATCGAATCGGCGATCACGCGGGTGAACACATCGAGCCGGCCGGTCGAGCTTTTCGGGTTGGCCGACGCCGCGATGTCGGCGGGCAGTTGCAGGCTCTCGGCCAGCGGCACGATGTAGACGCAGCCGGTTTCCAGCACCGCGCCGTTCGACAGCGGGATTTCATGCAGTTTCAGATCGGCGATGCGCCGGCCGACCGTGCCGTTCGGCCCGGGCAGGAAGCTCGCTCGCACCCGGTAGGCGACATTGCCGAGCCGCAGGTCGAGGCTCGCCGGCTGAATCTGGTCGGCGGCGAACTCGCGCGCGGCAATGATGGCGCCGCCGGCGTGCAGCGCCGCGATCATGCTGTCGGGCAGGATGCCCTTGTCGTCTGCGGCAAAGGAAAGCGCCATTGTTGCGGCCCAAATCTCGTTAGAATAAAGCGCGCCGATCTAACCCGATGGCCGCCTTGACGGGAAGCGCCCGCGCCCGCTACAACAAGGCTTATCCCGTGGTCATTTGAGCCGGCCGGCTTGCAGCCACGTAAAATAAATCGCTAAAAGGCCGGGGACGCGTGTGCCCGGCCGAGAATTTTCTCCGGCCGGTTTTTTGTTTGCCCGCGCTGGGCTCCTCGCCCGGCGCAGCACCAAGTAGGCCAAAGGAGGCCGCCATGCCCGCGCCGAAGACCAAGAGCTACCGCCCCGAAACCAGACTGGTGCACGCCGGCACCATGCGCTCGCAATTCGGCGAAACCTCCGAAGCATTGTTCCTGACGCAGGGCTATGTCTATCCGAGCGCCGAGGAATGCGAGGCGCGCTTCTCCGGCAAGATCCCCGGCTACGTCTATTCGCGCTATTCCAACCCCACCATGAGCATGTTCGAGCAGCGCATGGCCGCGCTCGAAGGCGCGGAAGCCGCGCGCTCGACCGCCACCGGCATGGCGGCGGTGACCACATCGCTCATGGGCCTGGTGCGCGCCGGCGATCACGTGGTCGCCGCCAAGGCGCTGTTCGGCTCCTGCCGCTGGGTGCTTGAGGAATGGCTGCCGCGCTTCGGCGTCTCCAGCACGCTGGTCGACGGCACCGACCTGACGCAGTGGAAAAAGGCGGTGCGCAAGGAAACCAAGGTGTTCTTTCTGGAAACGCCGACCAACCCGACGCTTGAGATCATCGACATTTCAGCCGTCGCGGCCATCGCGCACGATGCCGGCGCCAAGCTGGTCGTCGACAATGTCTTTGCCACGCCGCTTTATCAAAGCCCGCTGACGCTGGGCGCCGACGTCGTCGTCTATTCGGCAACCAAACATATCGACGGCCAGGGCCGCGTGCTCGGCGGCGTCATTCTGGCAAGCGAGAAGGTCATCCTCGACAACTATCACCAGCTTTTGCGGCAGACGGGACCGTCACTGTCGCCGTTCAACGCCTGGGTGCTGCTCAAGGCGCTGGAAACGCTGCCGGTACGCGTTGCGCAGCAGACCGCCAACGCCGGCGCGGTCGCCGAGGCGCTGGCCGGGCACGGCAAGATTTCGCGCCTGATCTATCCCGGCCGCGCCGATCACCCGCAGGCCGACATCGTCAAAAAGCAGATGCGTGCGGGCTCGACGCTGGTCGCCTTCGAGGTCAAGGGCGGCAAGGCGGGCGCCTTCCGCTTCCTCAATGCGCTGACGCTGATTGGCATCACCAACAATCTCGGCGACGCCAAGAGCCTGGTGACGCACCCGACGACAACGACGCATCAGCGGCTTGCTCCCGAGCAACGCGCCGAACTCGGAATCGCCGACGGGCTGGTGCGTTTCTCCGCCGGGCTCGAACACGCCGACGACCTGACCGAGGACCTGCTGACGGCGCTGGACGCGGTCTAGGCGCGGGAATTAAGACAACTGTTTGACAAACCGAAGGCACCCACGGCGGCGGCTGGCGAAGCCACCGCGAGGCGCACGATTGCATCCCTACTGATTTGCGTTAGCATCAAACGGGGGCTTCCGGAGATTGCGAGGAGGAGTTTATGCGGAAACTGTTGACGACTATTCTGGCGTCACTCTTTATCGTTGGGTTTTCGGCTACCGGCTTTGCGGCTTCGGATCAATGTCTAGCGAAATGTAAAAATTATGCCGGCGGGAATGCTGGCGGTAAGAAATATCAGTCTTGCGTGGGTCATTACTGCAAGTAGCGGCTAGGTTCGTCCGCCGGTTGCGCCAGGCCGAAAGTCGCCGCGCCGGCCACGCAGAGTGGCCAGCAGCTTGCCTTTTCGAGCTGACAGAGTCCGCCGCGGCGCGCCTATTCCGGATAGAGCAGGTGCGGCTGCGCGTGCGCCGACAACACCGGCCGCTGCGCCGCTTCGGCGATGGCCTGGGTGAGCGCCTTGGCGAGACAGCCGTAGCTCCAGTCGTTCATGTGCAGCCCGTCGGGAGACACGAACGTCTCGAACGCCATGTTATCGACGTCGTGCCAGCGCTTCATCACGCCGAACCGGGGGAACAGGTCGACGTCCTCCTGCTTGGCGGCCGTGGCGATCAGTTCGACCATGCGCGTGGCATCCGCCTTGACGATCACCTTGGGCGCAAATTGCGGATCGATCAGCACCACGTCGGCGCCGGTGACCCGGATCTTTTCCAGCCCCTCGTGGATCTTGGCGGCACTGCTGTCGACCTGATGGTCGCGGATCACGGAATTGGTGCCAAGCTGCCAGAGCACGAGATCGGGCTTGACCGCGATGATCGCGCTATCGAAGCGCTTGACCATGTCGGCGGCTTCCTCGCCGTTGACGCCGCGATTGAGCACGGTGATGTCGTGACCGGGAAACTGAGCCTTGAGCTCGACTGCGAGCCGGCTCGGATAACTCGCCTGCGGCGAACTGGCGCCGGCGCCGGCCGTCGATGACGAGCCGATGGCGACGATGGTGATCGGCTGGCGGTCGGCGAGTTTCTGCCCCAGATGCGGCAACGGATTTGCGAAGCGGATGAGGTCGAGCGGGGCCTCGCAACGCGGAGCTTCCGCGCGCGCGGCCATCGGCAGCGCGACGACAAGCGCGGCGGCGGCAAAAAATTTCGCCACCCGATGCAACGCC
>CAVRHL010000004.1:0-305997 GCA_963720985.1 uncultured Alphaproteobacteria bacterium | reverse complement strand
TCTCGGTGCCAAGGCGCTTGGCCACCTGCCAGATGGTCTCGCCGTCGAGCGCGGTGACCTCCTTACCGTCGAGGATGAACTTCACCGACTTTGCTTTGCCGTTACCTGCGGTCATAGGTGTCAGCCTTCCGTCACCAGGTTCCCAGCGGTTTGCTCAGTTCTTCCGGAAAATATTTCAACACGCACAACAACGGGTTCGGCGCCGCCTGGCCGAGGCCGCAGATCGAGGCGTCGCGCATGGCGTTCGACAGTTCGGTCAAGAGCGCGGCGTCCCACGGGCCCTGCGCCATCAGCTTGACCGCCTTCTCGGTGCCGGCGCGGCACGGCGTGCACTGGCCGCAGCTCTCGTCCTCGAAGAACTTCATCAGATTGAGCGCCACGGCTTTCATATCGTCCTTGTCGGACAGGATGACAACCGCGTGGGAACCGACGAAGCAGCCGAATTTTTCCAGAGTTCCGAAGTCGAGCGGCTCGTCCGCCATCGACGCCGGCAGGATGCCGCCCGAGGCGCCGCCCGGCAGATAGCCCTTGAAGCTATGGCCGTCCTGCATGCCGCCGCAGAATTCCTCGATCAGTTCGCGCGCGGTGACGCCGGCCGGCGCCAGCACCACGCCCGGCTTCTTCACCCGGCCCGACACCGAGAAGCTGCGGAACCCTTTGCGCTCGCGGCGGCCCTGGCTCGTCATCCAGGCCGCGCCTTTCTCGACAATGTCGCGCACCCAGAACAGCGTCTCGACGTTCTGCTCGAGCGTCGGGCGGCCGAACAGGCCGACCTGCGCGACATAAGGCGGGCGATGGCGCGGCAGCCCGCGCTTGCCCTCGATCGAATTCGATCATCGCCAACTCTTCGCCGCAGATGTAGGCGCCGGCGCCGCGGCGCAGATGCAGCTTGGTGTGCGGCGTGAGCCCCGCCTTCTCGGCTTTCTCCATTTCCTCGGCCAGCATCAGGCGCAGTTCGGGATATTCGTCGCGGATGTAGAGATAAGTCTCCGGCGCCTCGACCACCCAGGCGGCGATCAGCATGCCTTCGATGAAGCGGTGCGGATCGCGCTCGAGATAGTAGCGGTCCTTGAACGTGCCGGGCTCGCCCTCGTCGACATTGACCGCGAACAGGCGCGGCGCCGGCTCCGCGCGCACCAATTGCCATTTGCGGCCGGTCGGGAAATCCGGCGCCGCCGAGGCCGCGCAGACCGGCGTCGCTGACGATCTTGATCAACTCGTCGCGCGTGCGCTTGCCCGCAGGCAATCCTTCAGCAGCGTGTAGCCGCCGGCTTTTTGGTAGGCGGCGAGATTGGCGCCGGGCTTCCAGGCGTGCGCATGCGTCTTCGCCTTGACGTCGGCGGCGATGGTGTCGGTCGTCGCCTTGAAGGTCTGCAGATGCCCGACGGCGGCGACCGGCGCGCGGTCGCAGGCGCCCATGCAGGGCGCGCGCAGCACGCGCACGTCCTTGCCGAGGATCGCCGGCAATTTTTTCAGCAATGCTTCCGCGCCGGCCATGGCGCAGGACAGCGAGTCGCAGACGCGCACGGTGACCGCCGGCGGTGCGGGACCGTCCTTCACCACGTCGAAATGCGAATAGAAGGTGGCGACCTCGTAGACCTCGGTCTGCGCCATCTTCATCTCGGCGGCGAGCGCGGCGAGATGCGCGGCGGACAGATGCCCGTAATGGTCCTGGATCAGATGCAGATGCTCGATCAGAAGATCGCGCCGGCGCGGCCGGTCGGTGAGCAGCGCGCGCACTTCATCGAGCGCCTGCGGATCGACCTGGCGGCCCTTGGGCGTGCGCGACGGCCGGCGGCGGCCGTTGCGCTGGCGGCGCCTTCACGTCCTGCTCGGTCACGCTCATGTCGCTCTCCCGGAACCAGAAAAGCCGCTTTAAATCACAGGATACAAGGCCCCTGCGTCAATGGATTGATAGAATTTATCTATTAATCCGATGCCTATCCTTGCAAAATTCGATTATGGCCGTCAGAAATACGGTACCGGGGTGCGTAAATTCCCGCACCGCCGGCTTTTGAAGTCTAACGCAGATCAACGCAAATAGGGCGCCCTTGATCGACAAGCTCGAATTTCTGCTCGCTTTGGCCCGGGAAAAGCATTTCGGCCGCGCCGCCGAGGCCTGCGGGGTGACGCAGCCGACTCTGTCGGCCGGGGTCAAGCAGATCGAGGACAGCTTCGGCGTGCTCCTGGTCAACCGCGGCTCGCGCTTCCAGGGCTTCACGCCGGAAGGCGAACGCGTGCTCGACTGGGCGCGGCGCATCGTCGGCGACGCCCGCGCCATGCGCGAGGAGGTGCACGCGCTCAAGCACGGCCTGTCCGGCCGGCTGCGCATCGCCGCGATCCCGACCGCGCTGGCGATGGTCGAGCGCCTCACCACGCCCTATCGCGCGCGGCACCCGAATGTTCAGTTCACCATCTACTCGCGCAACTCGCTCGAGATCCTCGACCTGCTGGAAAATCTCGAGATCGAAGCCGGCATCACCTATGTCGAGAACGAGCCGCTCGGCCGCGTCAGCACCGTGCCGCTTTATCGCGAGCGCTACCGTCTGCTCACCTCCGCGGATGCGCCGCTCGGCAATCGCGACAGCGTCACCTGGGCGGAAGTGTCGCAGGTGCCGCTGTGCCTGCTCACCCCCGACATGCAGAACCGCCGCATCATCGACCGGCTGCTGCAAACCGCCGGCAGCGAAGCGCGGCCGACGCTGGAATCCAATTCGATGATTCTGTTGTACTCGCATGTGCGCACCGGCCGCTGGGCGAGCGTGATGCCGGCGAAGATCGCCGATGCGCTGGGCTTCACCGAGAGCATTCGCGCCATCCCGATCACCGAGCCCGATGCGGTGCAGACCATCGGCCTGGTCGTGCCGGCGCGCGAACCGATGACGCCGATCACCGCCGCGCTGGTAGCGGAAGCGCGCCGCGTCGCTGTGTCGCTGGACGATTGAACTCGGCGCTTCGAAGCGGCCGATTAGCCATTAGTCGCAGAGCATGAGCAAGGCCGGCCCCACGCTGCGATTTTGTGCGCGGAAACATTAATCCGGATCATCACTCCGAACGACCATAGTCGTTCGCTATTGCGTTATGTGAATTTCCTATCGGGTCATAGGAACACGTTTATTGATTCAACTAATGCCCATCCGCAGTCTGCAATTTGCAAACTCACTGGGGGCAATGTCGTTGTCCAGCGGTCTGTCAGAAAAATAAACGTCAGGGAGAACGACCCGATGAGCCTCTTATCTTTCCTCGACCGCGAACATACGGTTGCGAAGCCGGGATTCAGCCGGTGGCTGGTGCCGCCGGCGGCGCTGTGCGTCCATCTATGTATCGGCCAAGCCTACGCGTTCAGCGTGTTCAATCTGCCGATGTCCAAATTGCTCGGCATCACGCAATCGACGCCGACGGATTGGAAATTGACGGACCTAGGCTGGATCTTCTCGATCGCGATCTTCTTCCTCGGCGTTTCCTCGGCGGTGTTCGGCCGCTGGGTCGAGGAAGGCGGCCCGCGCCGCGCGATGTTCACCGCGGCTTTGTGCTGGGCGGGCGGATTTTTCGTCTCCGCCGTCGGCGTTTACGCCCATACTCTCTGGCTGATCTATCTCGGCTACGGCGTGCTCGGCGGCATCGCGCTCGGCATCGGCTACATCTCGCCCGTCTCCACCCTGATCAAATGGTTCCCCGACCGCCCCGGCATGGCGACCGGCATGGCCATCATGGGCTTCGGCGGCGGCGCTTTCATCGCTTCGCCGCTGTCGGTGTGGCTGATGAGCAAGTTTTCCTCAGCCGACCCATGTCGGCGTCGCCGAGACCTTCATCGTGCTCGGCGTCGTCTACTTCTGCTTCATGATCGTCGGCTCGATCATCGTGCGCGTGCCGGCGCCGGGCTGGAAGCCGGAAGGCTATGTCGCACCGACCCAGTCGCAGGGTCTGATTACCCGCAGCGACGTCTTCGTCTATGACGCGCTGAAGACGCCGCAGTTCTGGCTGATCTGGTGGATCCTCTGCTTGAACGTGACCGCCGGCATCGGCGTGCTCGGCCAGGCCTCGGCCATGAGCCAGGAAATGTTCCCCGGCCATATCACGCCGGTCGCGGCGGCCGGCTTCGTCGGCCTGATGAGCCTGTTCAACATGGGCGGCCGCTTCTTCTGGGCCTCCACGTCGGACTACATCGGCCGCAAGAACACCTACTTCGTGTTCTTGGTGCTCGGCTTCTTCATGTACTGCGCCGTGCCCTACACCGGCTCGATCGGCAGCGTCGCGGCTTTCGTGATCTGCTTCCTGATCATCATCTCGATGTATGGCGGCGGCTTCGCCACCGTGCCGGCCTATCTGAGAGACATGTTCGGCACGCGCTATGTCGGCGCCATCCACGGCCTGCTGCTCACCGCATGGTCGATGGCCGGCATCTTCGGCCCGGTGCTGGTGAACTACATCCGCGAGTACAACGTCACCCACGGCGTGCCGAAGGCGCAGGCCTACAACGTCACCATGTACATCATGGCGGGGCTCTTGATCGTCGGCTTCATCTGCAATCTCCTGGTGAAGGCCGTACATCATCGCTTCCACATGAAATCCGATCACGAAGCCGAGCGTGCGCAGGTGGCAGTTGCCGCCGCGGGTGAACCGGCCGGCGCATAAAGGAACGCACCAATGACCAGCGAAACGCAAGACAGCTCGATGATCGTCACGCTCATCCTCGCCTGGGGATTCGTCGGCATCCCGCTCTCCTGGGGCGTGATCCAGACCGTCATCAACGCGATGAAGCTGTTTCAGTAGGCTCGACGCGTAGCGCGGGCGCCGCCTCCCGGCAAAACGGGAAACGGCGCCCGTACCTTTCCGGGGGGCGGAATTTGACGCAGCGCCCGTGCCCATTTGCACGGGGGAACCCGGGTACTCAAACTTCCACGAATTGCGCGTTACGGCGCCGCGAACCGCCTCCGGCCGCCCGCTTCTTGCCGGACGTCTTCGCCGCCGGCTTTGCCGCGCCGGTCTGCGCCCGGTCGAGAAGCTTACGCAGGTCCAGGCGTTTGGTGAAAAACTTGACGATATTCCGCGCCGCCCCTTGCTCGAGCTTCTTGTATCGCTCGAAGGCAATCGCGAGGTCGTCGTCCATTAGGTTGCGCTTGGCGGCCTGCATCACCACGAGTTCGCGCGCCGTCGTCCATGAGCAGCCGGCCGCCTTGGCCAGAATCAGCACCATGTCCTCATGCTGGTCGAGCAACGCGCGCTCAACCAGATCGACCGGGAAGCCGCCGAGTTTCGACAAGGTCACCACCGCCTTCTCGAATTCCTGGGCGTGGGCGGGGCTGTGAACGTTGACCTCCGTCACCGGGTGCAGCTTGAAGCGGAAGAAAGCATCGCGGGTGGCGGCGACGTGCTGCGGCGACGCCGCCCGCACTTCGTGCTGGATCGTCGTGGCGACGTCGTCGACCGCATCGCGGATCGCCGCGGCGGCGCTCGGATTGGCGGCGAGCAGCTTGGCGCGCACCGCGGCCGACGCGTTCTCGAGCAGCTTGAGGAAATGCTGGCGCGGTACGTCGCCGCGCTGGGCGAGCGCCAGCAATAGCTTGCGGTCGTGCCGCGCGCGGTTGGTCAGCCGGCCGTAGCCGGCGAGCGAGAAGTGCGCGCCGGTGTTGCGCGCGACCTTGTGCACGACGCGACGGTCGCCGCGCTCGACCAGAATGTCGGTGACGGCCTCGCTCAGCTTCAGACGCTGGGCGATGGCGAAAAGATGCTCCTGGCTCTTGGTGCTGGCGTTCTCGACTAAGTCAGCTTCGCTGAGCTGTTCGGAACGGGTCAGCACCGGCCCTGCGACCTTGATCTCGTCGTCGAAGGCCAGCAAACGGATCAGCTTGGGCGGCGCTTTGCCGACGCCGGCCAGTTGGCTCGCGAGCCGCGCCCGCGCCTTGATCTCGATATCGGCGGCCAGGCGCTGCAGCACGTCGTCGAACAACGCAATCTGCCGGTCGGAATAACCGCGCGAGCCGGCCATGAACAGATCGGTGACGCGTTGCAGGATGCGCAGGCGCTGTTTGACGTCACCGGTGGCGATGGTGCCGACCAGTTCATCGATGATCGGCTGCTGATTGGAAAGTTGCGGGTTTTGGAGCGGTAGGTCGGTATTGGCCATGGATATAATGACGGCAAGTGTGGAGAATGGTACGTTCCAGCACTGTGCCATCAATATGAGAAGAACCAGTGCTGGAACCGCGCTCAAATAAAACGAAAACTGCTATGATTTCGGTTGCCGGCGCTTAACCAATACCGGCCGCGCGCAGAGCGCGCGGATTTCAACGCGGCAAACGGCCGGATTGAAGCGTCCTCGCCCCGTTGGAGTGGAGCGAGGTAAAAGGCTACGCCACCTTCACCTCGAGGTGCTTGAACATGGCGCGCTTGGCTTCCTCGTCGAACTCGGTCTTGAATTTGTGCTTGTGCGCAATTCGTTGGCGCGCGCCGCCGCCGGACGCGCCGAGACCTCATCGACCAGCCGCTTGAGGTTGGGAAACTTGGCCCAATACTCCTCGCCGAGCGCGCTCGGGATCGAGCCGCGCCCAGCCCCAGACCGCCATGTCGACGATGCTGTAGGCTGTCGCCGACCATGTATTTCTGCTTGGCGAGGCGCGCGTCGAGAATGCCGAAGTGGCGCTGCGCCTCGTACATGTAGCGGTTGAGGGCGTATGGGATTTTTTCCGGCGCGTATTGGCGGAAATGCACCGACTGGCCGGAGAACGGCCCGACGCCGGAGGCGACGAACATCAGCCAGGACAGCAATTCGCCGCGCAACTTGTCGCCCTTGGGCGGCAGGAATTTGCCGGTCTTCTCGGCGAGATAAAGCAGGATGGCGTTGGAATCGAACACGGTGGCGTCGCCGTCGACGATCGCCGGCACCTTGGCGTTCGGATTGATCGCCAGGATATTCCGGCTTGTGCTGCTCGCCCTTGCGGGTGTCGACCGGGATCGCCTCGTAAGGCAGGCCGGTTTCCTCGAGCATGAGCGCGACCTTCATCGGGTTGGGCGCGCCGCTGTAGTAGAATTTGATCATTGGTTTCTCCCTGGAACAGCTCGCTCTTTGACCCTCCCCACAAGGGGGAGGGTAAGAAAGTCTAGAACAACCCGACGATCTTGCCGTCGGCGCCGACGTCGATCGAATCCGCGGCCGGCACCTTGGGCAGGCCGGGCATGGTCATGATCTCACCGCAGATCGCCACCACGAACTCGGCGCCGGCCGACAGCCGCACCTCGCGCACCGGTGATGGTGTGAGCCGGTCGGCGCGCCCTTGGCGTCCGGGTTGGTCGAGAACGAGTACTGCGTCTTGGCGATGCAGACCGGCAGCTTGCCGTAGCCCATCTCTTCCCAGGTCTTGAGCTGGTCCTTCACCGACTTGTCGGCGGTGGCGTCTTCGGCGCGATAGATTTCCTTGGCGATGGTGCGATCTTCTCGAACAGCGGCATCTCGTCGGGATAGAGCAACTTGAGCTTGCTCTTGCCCGCGTCGATGACCTTGACCACGGCCTTGGCGACGTCGGCGGCGCCCTCGCCGCCCATCGCCCAGTGATCGGCCATCAGCGCCTCGACGCCGAGCGCCTTGCACTTCTCCTTGACCAGCGCGATTTCGGCGTCGGTGTCGGCCGAGAAGCGGTTGATCGAGACCACCGCCGGCAGGCCGAACTTCTTCATGTTCTCGACGTGGCGCTGCAGATTGGCCATGCCGGCTTCCAGCGCCTTCAGGTCTTCCTTCTTGAGATCGTCCTTCTTGACGCCGCCGTGCATCTTGAGCGCGCGGATGGTGGCGACCAGCACCACGCAATCGGGCGTCAGGCCCGGCCTTGCGGCACTTGATGTCGAGGAATTTCTCGGCGCCGAGATCGGCGCCGAAGCCGGCTTCGGTCACGACGTAATCGGCGAGCTTGAGCGCGGTGGTGGTGGCGAGCACCGAGTTGCAGCCGTGCGCGATATTGGCGAAGGGGCCGCCGTGGATGAAGGCGGGCGTGCCTTCCAGCGTCTGCACCAGATTGGGCGCGATCGCCTCCTTGAGCAGCGCGGTCATCGCGCCGTGCGCCTTGAGGTCCTTGGCGCGCACCGGCTTACGGTCGCGGGTATAGGCGACGATGATGTTGCCGAGCCGCTCCTTGAGGTCGTCGAGGTCCTTGGCGAGGCAGAAGATCGCCATCACTTCGGAAGCGACGGTGATGTCGAAGCCGGCCTCGCGCGGATAGCCGTTGGCGACGCCGCCGAGCGAGCAGACGATCTCGCGCAGCGCGCGGTCGTTCATGTCCATGACGCGGCGCCAGGCGACGCGGCGCGAGTCGATGCCGAGCGCATTGCCCCAATAGATGTGGTTGTCGATCAGCGCCGACAGCAGATTGTGCGCCGAGGTGATGGCGTGGAAGTCGCCGGTGAAATGGAGGTTGATGTCCTCCATCGGCACCACCTGGGCGTAGCCGCCGCCGGCGGCGCCGCCCTTCATGCCGAAGGACGGCCCGAGCGAGGGCTCGCGCAGGCACAGCATCGCCTTCTTGCCGATGTGGTTGAGCGCGTCGGTGAGGCCGACCGTGGTGGTGGTCTTGCCCTCGCCCGCCGGCGTCGGCGTGATCGCGGTGACCAGGATCAGCTTGCCGTTCGGCTTGCCTTGCAGCGACTTGATGTAGTCCATCGACACCTTGGCCTTGTAGTGGCCGTAGGGTTCGAGGTTTTCCGGCGCGATGCCGAGCTTTTCCTTGGCGATGTCGATGATCGGCCGCTTCTTGGCGGCCTGCGAAATTTCGATGTCGGATTTCGGCTTCTGATGCTGCGAGGCGGGCATGGGTGTTATCCGTTCAATGAATAGTGCGGTGAGCCGGCGATTTCGGTTTGTTGCGGTTCGGGAGAAATCAGGTGAACCGCGCGCCCGACGGCGAGCTTGGCGGACTTGGTCGCATTCGGCCGGCGTCGATCTTCTTGCCGCCGTCGGGCTGCACGCGGGTGACCTTGAAGCGGCCGTCGGCGCAGACCACGGTGAAGCCGTCGGCTTCGACCGCGACGATCTCGCCGAGCTTGCCGGCGATGCCCTTGGGGTCCTTGGCCGGCAGCGGCTTGGCGTCGAAGATCTTCAGCGTCTTGCCGTCGAGCGTGCGTCCAGGCGCCGGGCGCCGGATTGCAGCCGCGGATCAGGCGGTCGATCTGCTCCCACGGCTTGCCCCAGTCGATCTTGGCGTTGCCGGGGCCGCAGCGGCCTTCGTAGGTCGCCTTCGACTCGTCCTGCTTGATGCGCGGCGCCTTGCCGGCCTTCACCAGATCGACGCCTTCCAGCATCGCCTCGACGCCCATCGGGAACAGGCGGTCGAAATAGACGGTGCCGAGCGTGTCGGTGCCGGAGATCGGCGTCTTCTTCTGGATGCAGCACGTCGCCGGTATCGAGGCCGTTGTCGGGCCAGAAGATCGACAGGCCGGTTTCCTTCTCGCCCTTGATGATCGGCCAGTTGATCGCGCTGGCGCCGCGATAGGCCGGCAGCAGCGAGGGGTGATACTGGATCGAGCCGTGGGTCGGGATGTTGAGGAATTCCTCCGGCACGAACAGCGTGACGAAGGCCATCACCTGCAGGTCGGGCTTGAGCGCCTTGAACTCCTCCCAGCACCTTCGGGTCCTTGTAGGAGGCCGGCTGATAGACCGGCAGCTTGGCGGCGAGCGCCGCTTCCTTGAGCGGGTCGGCCTTGGCGCCTTCCTTTTCCGGCGCGACATAGACGGCGACGACGTTTTCGCCGCGCTTGAGCAGCGCCTCCAGCACGGCCTTGCCGAAGGCCTGCTGGCCGTGAACCACGATACGCATCGACAACTCCTCCCCAATTCCGTCTGTCATCCCGGGCGTTAGCGAGGGCGATCGCGGTTACATGCGGCGCCACTGCGCCCACCGCGATCGCCCGGACGAGCGGGCATGACTGACTACGCCGCCGTTTCGTCCTTCTTCGGCGCGCGTGATGGCGCCGGAGTCCTTGATCTCGGCGATCTCCTTCGCCGAGTAGCCGAGCACCTTGGTCAGGATTTCGTCGGTGTGCTCGCCCAAGCAGCGGCGAGCGCTTCACCTCGGAGATCGAGTCCGACATCTTGATCGGATTGCCGACGGTCAGATATTTGCCGCGGGTCGGATGATCGACCTCGACCACCGTGCCGGTCTTGCGCAGCGACTGGCTCCTCGGCGATCTCCTTCATCGACAGGATCGGGCCGACCGGAATATCGACCGCGTTGCAGATGTCCATGACCTCGAACTTGGTCTTGGTCATGGTCCACTGCTCGATGCGCGCGAAGATCGCCTTCAGCCGCGGCAGCCGCGCCCGCGGCGTGGCGTATTCCGGATCGGTCTTCCAGGTCGGCTCGCCGATCAGGTCGCAGATCGCGCCCCACACCGGCGCCTGGGTGATGAAATAGATGTAGGCGTCGGGATCGTTCTCCCAGCCCTTGCACTTGAGGATCCAGCCGGGCTGGCCGCCGCCGGAATCGTTGCCGGCGCGCGGCACCGCCTCGCCGAACGGAACGCCCTCGCCGTACTGGCTGTATTCGGTGAGCGGGCCGTGCGTCGAGGCGCTGCTGGTCGCGCAGCTTGACGCGGCAGAGATTGAGCACGCCGTCCTGCATCGCGCACGAGCACCTTCTGGCCGCGGCCGGTGCGGTTGCGCTGATAGAGCGCCGAGACGATGCCGAGCGCGAGATGCAGGCCGGTGCCGCAGTCGCCGATCTGCGCGCCGGTGACCAGCGGCGGGCCTTCGCGGAAGCCGGTGGTCGAGGCGGCGCCGCCGGCGCATTGCGCGACGTTCTCGTAGACCTTGCAGTCCTCGTAGGGACCGGGGCCGAAGCCCTTGACCGAGGCGACGATCATGCGCGGGTTGAGCTTGTGGATGTAGCTCCCAGGTCAGGCCCATGCGGTCGAGCGCGCCGGGCGCGAAATTCTCCACCAGCACGTCGCAGTTCTTGATCAGCGCGTTCGAGCATGTCGCATGCCCTTGCGGGTGCTTGGAGTCGATGGTGATCGAGCGCTTGTTGTGGTTGAGCATGGTGAAATAGAGGCGAGTCGGCGCCCTTCACGTCGACGCAGCTGGCCGCGCGTGATGTCGCCGACGCCCGGACGCTCGACCTTGATCACGTCGGCGCCGAGCCAGGCGAGCAGCTGCGTGCAGGTCGGGCCCGACTGCACGTGGGTGAAGTCGAGAATGCGCACGCCGTCGAGCGCCTTGCCGGCCTGGCCGTAGGGCTTGCTCGACGGCTTCGGCAAGCCGTGATTGCCGTTGCCGTTCGCCTTCTTGCGCCGCTTTCGTGCGAGTTTCACCACCTTGCGGGCGGACTTCTTGGCCGCGGCTTTCGTCTTGGCTTTCGTTTCGTTTGCTTCTTGGCCATTGTCTGTCCTCCATCCAGTTAACTGCATCGAGTCATGCGGGCCGCGCGAAAGCGCGGCCCGCATGCTGGCGCTTATTTCTTCTTCAGCGCGCTTTGCGGATTGAGATTGCCGATGCGGCCGCTCTCGCTGCCGGCCGCCGGATCGAGCACCGCGTTGATCAGCGTCGGCTTGCCGGAGTCCATGGCCGCGTTGACGGCGCGCTTGAGCTCGTCCGGGCGACGTCGCGTTGACGCCGACGCCGCCGAAGGCCTCCATCATCTTGTCGTAGCGCGAGCCCTTGACGAACACGGTCGGTCGCCGGATCCGAGCTCGACGGAATTGACGTCGGTGCCGCGATAAATGCCGTCGTTATTGAAGATGACGATGCAGACCGGCAGCTTGTAGCGGCAGATCGTCTCCACCTCCATGCCGGAGAAGCCGAAGGCGCTGTCGCCTTCGACCGCGAGCACCGGCTTGCCGGTCTCGATGGCCGCGGCGATGGCATAGCCCATGCCGATGCCCATGATGCCCCAGGTGCCGACGTCGAGGCGCTTGCGCGGCTGATACATGTCGATGATGCCGCGCGCGAGATCGAGCGTGTTGGCGCCTTCGTTGACCAGGATGGCGTCCGGCCGCTCCTTGACGATGGTGCGCAGCACGCCGAGCGCGCCGTGATAGTCCATCGGCGACGTTGTTGTTCATCAGCCGCGGCGCCATCTTGGCGACGTTCTCTTCGCGCTTCTTGGTGACGGCGCCGGTCCAGTCGGCCGGCGGCGGCCGGCCAGTTGCCGCCCATGCCCTGCAAGCAGCGCCGAGACGCAGGAGCCGATATCGCCGACCACGGGCGCGACGATCTCGACGTTCGAGTCCATTTCCTTGGGCTCGATGTCGATCTGGATGAACTTCTTCGGCGCGTCGCCCCAGGTCTTGCCCTTGCCGTGCGACAGCAGCCAGTTCAGCCGCGCGCCGATCAGCATGACGACGTCGGAGTCCTTCAGCACCGTCGAGCGCGCCGCGCCCGCGCATTGCGGATGCGTGTCGGGCAACAGGCCCTTGGCCATGCTCATCGGCAGGAACGGAACGCCGCTCTTTTCGACCAAGCGCGCGGATCGCGTCGTCGGCCTGCGCATAGGCCGCGCCCTTGCCGAGAATGATCAGCGGGCGCTTGGCGCTCTTGAGCACGTCGAGCGCGCGCTTGACCGCTTCGGGCGCCGGAATCTGCGCCGGCGCCGCGTCGATGACCTTGACCAGCGACTTCTTGCCGGCCTCCGCGTCCATCACCTGGCCGAACAGCTTGGCCGGCAGATCGAGATAGACGCCGCCCGGACGGCCGGACACCGCGGCGCGGATCGCGCGCGCCAGACCGATGCCGATGTCGGCGGCATGCAGCACGCGGAAGGCCGCCTTGCACAGCGGCTTGGCGATGGCGAGTTGGTCCATCTCCTCGTAGTCGCCCTGCTGCAGGTCGACGACCTCGCGCTCCGACGAGCCCGAGATCAGGATCATCGGGAAGCAGTTGGTCGTGGCGTGCGCGAGCGCGGTCAGACCGTTGAGGAAGCCGGGCGCCGACACCGTGAGGCAGACGCCGGGCTTTTTGGTCAGGAAGCCGGCGATCGAGGCCGCATAGCCGGCGTTCTGCTCGTGCCGGAACGAGATGCACGCGGATGCCCGCGGCCTGCGCCATGCGGCCGAAATCCGTGATCGGAATGCCGGGCACGCCGTAGATCGTATTGAGGCCGTTGAGCTTGAGCGCATCGATGATGAGATGAAAGCCGTCCGTCAGCTCCTGCTCTGCTTCGGCAGCGGTCGCCGCCGTCTTTTCTTTTACTGCTGCTTCAGCCATGGGAATCCTCCCTCAGCGTCTTGTGGTCGGACTTGTCAGTCCAAATAGTCGGCATAGCGCGCCACGTGGTCGGCAAGGCCGAGCGCGTGGTCGCGCACCAGTTCCTCGGCGCGCTCGGTGGCGCGCGCTTCCAGCGCTTCGATGATGTTCATGTGGTCGCGGATCGAACGGTCGGCGCGATCCTTCTCGCCGATGGTCTTGCGGCGGATCATGCGCATGTGGGTGAACAGATTTTCGGCGAGGTCGATCAGCACGGCGTTGCGGCTGAGCCGGATGATGGTCTGGTGGAATTCGATGTTGACGTCGGAATACTCGTCGAGATGCGCGCGCACCTTGCCGTTCTCGAAGGTGGCGAACATCCGGCGCAGGCCGGCGATTTCCTCGTCGGTCGCGGTCTTGCGTGATCAGGCGCGCCGCCATGCTTTCCAGCGCCGCCCAGGCGGTGATCATCTCGATCACCTCGCGCTTGGTCTTGCGCACGACATAGATGCCGCGGCGCGGCACCGAGCGCACGAAGCCTTCGCTCTCGAGCTGCGCCATCGCCTCGCGCACCGGCGTGCGGCTGATGCCGAAATCCTGCGCCAGCTTGCGCTCGTCGAGGCGGATGTCGTCGCGGCTGCGATAGATGTCCATCGCCACGATGGCGTTCTTCAAGGCGGCATAGGCCTTGTGCTTGAAGCTCGGCGTGACGTCGATGGGCGCCAGCGCCGGCCGCGCGGCGACGCTGACGTCGGACGGCTGACGGCCGGCGTGCGGTTCCGCGCCGTGCGCGACGGCGACCGACGGATCTTGGGTACTCATGACTGGTATACAATATGCCAGATGCGCGACACGCGCAACCCGTTCTGCGAACGTCGAATTTACCGGGGTAGGGAATGTCCCCGTCCGCGGCCGCGGATGCTATCGCGTCAGGCGCGGTTGCTCTCGGCCATGATTTTGCGCCGCATCGGCTTGAGCACGAACAGGGCCAAAGCCACGACCACGATGTTCATCAAGGCGGTCACGACGAACACCGCGTGCCAACTGCCGTAATGCGTCTTCATCACGTTGGCGATCGGCACCAGGAAGGCCGAGGTGCCCTTCGCCGTGTAGAGCAGGCTGAGATTGACCGTCGCGAATTTCGCCCCGAAGGTGTCGGTACAGGTCGAGGGGAACAGGCTGAAAATCTCGCCCCAGGTGAGGAAGATCAGCGCGGCGAAGACCACGAAAAACCACGGCGTGGCGCCGAGCGAGCCCGAGCAACCAATAGGCGACGGCACCCAGGCCGAACGCGATGGCCATCGTGTATTCACGGCCGATATTGTCGGACACCCAGCCGAACAGGGGACGCGCCCCGCCGTTGCATATACCGTCGACAATGAGCGCGACGGTCAACGTCGATGCGGTGCCGAACAGGATCACGTTGCCGACGTTGAAGTCCTTGGCGATCGGCGCAATCTGCGCGGTCGCCATCAAGCCGCTGGCCGAGACCATCACGAACATGATGTAGAGCAGCCAGAAGACCGGCGTCGTCAGCACTTCCTTCGGCGAGTAGCTGCGCTTCGACATGGTCACCTTCGCCGCCACTGTCGATGCATCTCTCCCGGCTCGGGCGCGCGGATGAACCATGCCAGGACAAAAACGACGCCGCCCTGGATAATGCCGAACCAGAGGAACGCCGCTTCGTAGCCGTAGGTGTCGATGACGTAACGGATCGGAATGACGGTGAGGACGGCGCCGGCGCCGTAGCCCGCCGCGGTCAGGCCGACCGCGAGACCACGCCGGTCGGGAAACCATTTCACCGCCTGCCCGACGCTCGGTCGCGTAGATAGCGCCGCCGCCGGTGCCGCCGACCACGGCGCCCAGATAGAGCATTTCCAGCGAGCCGGCGTAGGCGTTGATCACCCAGCCGATGCCGACCATGATGCCGCCAAAGGCGATCACGATCTTCGGCCCGATCACGTCGGCGATCCAGCCTTCGATCGGCGTGAGCCAGGTTTCAAGCGCGATGAAGATGGCGAAGGCCACCTGGATCGAGGCGATCGACCAGCTATGCGCCTTGGCCATCGGATTGACGAAGAGCGTCCAACCGTATTGCAGGTTGGCGATCATGATCATGCAAATGACGCAGAAGATCAGATTGACCCAGCGCGTCGATTCCGACACGCGAGTCGTTGCTACCGAGCCTGAAGCCATTGCCATCGAATCCTCCCCAGTGTTTTCCGCCCCTAAAGCGTTTGATTTTCCGCACCGCCTCGTTTCGAACGGCGCCTCGCTTTCCTTGGTCCACCAGCCGTATTGTAGAGCAAATACGGAGGCTCGTTGTAGATCAATCATATCAAGTTTGAAGTCGCAGGAAAAACTGAAATCCAGCAATTTGGTATACGGTGCAATGCAACAAATTAGTTATTATGCGCGCATATCAGTTCCGCTTGAACTCGCATTAGTGGCTATGATGGCTCAAAATTGCTCGACTTTGGCTCGCCCTTCGCGGCGTTGCGCGTGCGATACAGTATATATCTGCCCCCGTGCGCGGTTATCCGTTGTTCCACCGTTATGATTGAACCCGTCGACAACCAACCGCGCCAACGGCGCCCGGCCGCGTTTCTCGACCGCGACGGCGTGCTCAACGTCGACCACGGTTACACGTTTAAGGCGCAGGATTTCGAATTGATGCCGGGCGCGGCGGCGGCGGTGCGACTATTCAACGCAGCCGGCTACACCGTCATCGTCGTCACCAACCAGGGCGGCGTCGCGCGCGGCTATTATAGCGAGGACGCGGTGAGGGCGTTCAACGCGCACATGCGCGAGGCCCTGCGGGCGCAAGGCGCGCGCATCGACGCGGTCTACTATTGCCCGCATCACCCTGAAGGCACGGTGAAGGAATTGGCGATCCGCTGCGACTGCCGCAAGCCGGCGCCGGGCATGCTCGAACAGGCGGCGCGCGACTGGCCGATCGACCGCGCCCGCAGCATTCTGATCGGCGACAAGGACAACGATGTCGCCGCCGCCAAGGCGTTCGGCATCCGCGGCATCAAGTTCGACGCCAAGGCCGGCACGCTGGAGGATGTGGTGCGCAAGATACTTGCGGGCGAGGCGTAAGCGCCGCCTGGTGCCCCTGGCCGGACTCGAACCAGCACGATGTTTCCACCACCTGATTTTGAGTCAGGCGCGTCTACCAATTCCGCCACAGGGGCAACCTGGTGTCTGCGCATGATCTTATCCGAAAACCGGTAGCCACTTTTCGGGATCATGCGCAACGCGGCATAAGCGGCGCGGACTATAACGGCGCAAAACACCGGGTCAACGGCGGGTTCCGGCCCGGCGGGGCGCGAAAACCGGCGCTTTCGGGCCGGCGGCAGCGCGCCTATGATCGGCGTCAACCCAGGAGAGATCGATGAACGAAGAAGCGCTCAATATGTCGCTGCGCAAGTTTCTCAAGGTGGTCGGCGTGACCTCGCAGCAGGAGATCGAGAAGGCGATCCGCGCCGCGTTGGCCGACGGCCGCCTCAAAGGCACCGAGAGCGTTCAGGCGCAGATGGTGCTGACCATCGGCAAGGTCGGGCTCAGCCACAAGGTCGACGGCACGATCGAGCTCGCCTAGAGCGGCCGCTCAGTGCATCCCCAGCGCGAGCAGCGCAACGATCAGGACGGCCGCGAGGCCGGTGGCGACGATCTTGAGGTGGGTGTTGCGGTCGGCGGACATGAGCGTGGTGTTCATCGCGTCCGCTCCTAGATGGCGAGCGCGATAAAGGCGCCGATCACGACGCCGGCGGCGATCATCCGCAACGCAAAGTCGTTGCGCTCGGCAATGCCCTGAGTCCTGGCGGATTTGCGCATCGATAGTCCTCCCGTTCCACGCCGGAGAGGATCGTCCATTTCAAAGGCGGTAGGTTGATACCGATCAAATCGGGCCTAGGGATTTATACGGAGGTAGCCGCCTCCGCCCCGACATTCCGACTCCCGAAGGCCGCCTCCATCTCGCGGCGGACTTTGACCGCCGCGTCGTTGGGATCGTAAGCGACGTCCGCCCATTTGAGCGCGCCGCCTTCGGCGATGTCGCGCTTGAGCTTGACGTTGTGGGCTAAGCCCAGCGGCAGCAATTCGTCGCGCAGCGACACCTCGGCCGGCGTCTGCTTGCCCCAGACGCAGAAGCCGCCCTCGCCGTCCAGCAACTCGCCGGCTTTCAAGTCACGCTTGGCGGTCGCCACCACGTCGGAACGGAAGCCGGTCGGCGCGCCGGTCGGCTCGTTGCGCAGCGCGCATGATGCGACCGAGATGCCAAGCTCGAGCCCGATCATGTGGATCGGCCGGTACAGCGCAGCGTATTTGCCGGTTTTGTCCGGCAGCATGGCGTATTCCTTGAAGCAGCGCCGTGCGTAGTCGGTTTCGCCCTCGATCACCACATAAGTGCCGAGCGCGAGATGATGCGGCACGTCGCGGCCGTCGCGATAAACGGACGAGGTCACCTCGGTGACGCCGGCTTTTTCCAGCGTGCCGCCCTCGGCTTTCGGCTTGCAGATGTCGGCGAGCTCGAAACGCGTCGCCGGCGGGAAATGCAGGCCGTCCGACTGCGGCACGAGGCCGGTGGCGTTGCACACCGCGGTCATCTCGATGCCGGACTTGCTGCCGTCGACGAAGGAATTGAACATCTTCGGATTGATCGAGGCGCGGTCGGAGATGTTGAGATACTTGTCGAGGATGTCCCAGACGTTGTCGGGATTGGATTTGTGGTAGTGCGGCTCGTAGCGCGTGCCCTTGCCGGCGCAGATCACCTTGAAGCCGGCGGCGCGCGCCCAGTCGACATGTTCGCAGATCAGCGCCGGCTGATCGCCCCAGGCGAGCGAGTAGACCACGCCGGCGGCCTTGGCCTTGCGCGCCAGCAGCGGCCCCGCCACCGCGTCGGCCTCGACATTGACCATGACGATGTGCTTGCCGTGTTCGATCGCCTTCAGGCAATGATGGATGCCGGCGCCCGGCACACCGGTCGCCTCCACGATCACCACGATGCGCGGATCGGCGATCAGCGCTTCGGCGTTGTCGATGATCAGCGTCGTGTGCGCCTTGTGCGCGGCGTCGAGCGACGCGGCGGCATATTGGGCATCCGGCCAGCCGGCGGTTTTCAATTGGCTCTTCGCCCGCGTCCCGTCGAGATCGGCGACGCCAACAACATGCAGGCCGCGCGTCAGCCGCGCCTGCGACACGAACATGGTGCCGAACTTGCCGGCACCGATGACACCGACGGTGACCGGCCGGCCGGCGGCCTGGCGTTCCAGCAGCTTCGCGTAGAGGTTCACCTGCACCCCTTCCGGTTTTTAAAACCGAAACACAGGCGCGGCGGCGGCACAAGCGTTACTGGCAGAGCGCGCGGGAGACGAAGGTTTCGGAGTGGCAGTCGGGGCCGCTGTTGCGGCCGGCGAGATAGACCTTGGCTGGGCACACCTCGGCGGTGGTCATGTCGACGCTCTTGCCGGAGGCGAAGCCCTTGCTCTTGCAAATGGTATTGGCCGCGACCACGCAATCGGGCGCGCCGTTCGGCGCGATGGCGCAGGCTTCATGACCTTTCACCACGCGTGCACTGGAGATGCCGGTCACCGCGTCGGCTGCGCTCTTGGCGTCTTCGACGGTCGAACGCGCGGCAACGCCGGCATCGTGACCGAGATTTTCGACCCCCGAGCGCGCACCGCGCAGGCCGGAGCCAAGGCCCTCAAACCAGTCTCCGACCGCGCTCAGGAAGCCGGGCTTGAAGGCTTGCGGCGGCGGGTTGGCGTCCTGCGCCAGCGCGAGCGCCGCGCTGAACAGGATCGCGCCCACGCCCAGCGTGACGAGCAGCGCGTTTCGTCCGAAGTTCGACGGAAAGTTGTGCGTGGTGCCCATGGCCGATCAGTGTGACGTACGGGCCGGCGACCGACGGCGTCGCCCGGCGGCATTGGCGCCGGCGGTTCCATTAGGACGCGCTGGTGGCGAAAATGAGGTGACGGTCAGATCAGATACAGCGCCACCACGATGCCGATGATGAGGACAGCCAGGAATAACCAGGTCCATAAAGCCAGCCTCTTCTCGATGATATGCCGCGCCGCATCGCCGTAGCGATGGAGCAGGAAAGCAAGGATGAAGAACCGGGCGCCGCGGGTGATCACCGACAAGACCACGAACAGGCCGAAGTTGTAGCCGGCAAAGCCCGACGTAATGGTGACGATCTTGTAGGGGATGGGCGTGAGCCCCTTGAGCAGGATGATCCAGGCGCCCCACTGGGCGTAAGCGGCGCGGAAGGCTTCGACCTTGTCGCCGTAGCCGTAGAGATGGATCAGCCAGGCGCCCGACCGAGTCGTAAAGCACCGCGCCGATGGCGTAGCCGAGGATGCCGCCGGCGACGGACGCGAGCGTGCACCAGGCGGCGAACCGGAAGGCGCGGTCGGGCCGCGCCAGCGACATCGGCACCAGCATCACGTCGGGCGGGATCGGGAAGAACGAGCTTTCGGCGAAGGCCACCGCAATCAATATCGCGACCGCATGCGGCTTGCCGGCGGCGGCGACGCACCAGTCATACAAACGGCGAAGCAAAGAACGCGGCTCGGCGGCCTGAACTGTCATGTAATCTCTCGGAAGCGGGAAAAGGATCAGCGGCGCTTGCGGATGCGCCGGCTCTCCAGCGCCACGACCTTACGCCGCGACGAGGACTGTACTAGATCCTTTGGCACTTTTTCGGCAATGCCGAACATCTGCTCGCGCCGGCGCATTTCGGCCCACACGTCATCAGGATGGACGCCGGAATGAACCCAGAGCACGACCAGATTATAGAGCAAATCGGCGCTTTCGCGGACCACCGCTTCGGGCTGGCCGTGCATGGCGTCGATCACCACTTCGACCGCTTCTTCCGCCAGCTTTTTGGCCATTTTGGCGCGACCGGCGCGCAACAGCCGCGCCGTGCGCGACTTTGCCGGATCGGTGCCCCGGGCCGCGATGACGGCCTCGTAGAGCCTGCCCATCGAATCAGTCATGCGCTTACCTTACCCAATCTACGCGCCAAACCGGTTAACGACTACTAAATATGGTGGTGCCGGCTTGGCTTAGTCAGGGCGGCTGCGGTGACGGGGGCAGGTTACTCTTCGTCGGCGAGCAGCGTGGCGTTGCCGCCGGCCGCCGCGATGTTGACCGTGACCACCTGCTCGAGCGCGAAACGGTGCAAATAATGGGGTCCGCCGGCCTTCGGGCCCGTGCCCGAAAGTCCACTGCCGCCAAAGGGTTGGCTGCCGACCACGGCGCCGATCATGTTGCGGTTGACGTAGACATTGCCGTTGCCGAGCCGAGCGAGGATGCGCTGCACCGTCGCGTCGATGCGGGAGTGGATGCCGAGCGTCAGCGCGGTGCCGTTGCCGGCAAGCTCGTCGAGCAGCCGGTCCAACTCGCGGGCCTTCCAGCGCACGACGTGCAGCACCGACCCGAACACTTCTTCCTTCAACGCCTCGGCGCGGTCGAGTTCGATGATTGCCGGCGCCACATAAGTTCCTCCGGGCGGCAAGGCGCCCTGCCAGCGGAAACGCAGCGCGCCGTGCATGTCGGCAATCCAGCGCTCGAGCTTGTCGCGCGCCTCGGTGTCGATCACCGGGCCGACCTGCGTCGCAAGGTCGCGCGGGTCGCCCAGCGTCAGCTCGCGCGCGGCGCCCGCCACCATGTCGAGCACGCGGTCGGCGACGTCGTCCTGCACGCATAACAGCCGCAGCGCCGAGCAGCGCTGGCCGGCGGAGCGGAACGCAGAGGCGATGACGTCGTCGGTCACTTGCTCGGGAAGCGCGGTGGCATCGACGATCATGGCGTTGATGCCGCCGGTCTCGGCGATCAGCGGCGGGATCGGGCCATCCTTGGCGGCGAGCGTACGATTGATGATGCGGGCGACCTCGGTCGAGCCGGTGAAGGCGACCCCGGCAACAGCGGCATGCGCGGTGAGCAAGCCGCCGACTGGAAATAGCGCTCGGCGTCTGCCGCGGTGTGCGCGCCCTCGCCCAGCATGTCGAAGGAATAAAGAAACTCGCGCCCCGTGTCGGCGCGCTTGAGCGCCTCCTCGATGGTCTGCCCCATGACGAAGTGCGAGCCGAGCAGGCGCATCGCCTGGCGCGTCGCCGTGCGCACCGCCGGCAGGCCCAGCCGCTTGACCAGCGCCTCGACGATGCCCTCCGGCGTCTCGCCCGGATGGATGACGCGCGCCGTGATGACGAGCGTCCAGGCCGAGGCCGACACCAAGAGCGAGGCCGAGCGCGTGCCGTGATGCGCCCAGTCGCCGACTTTGAGCTTGTCCTCGATCAGCCGGTCGGCGGTGTCGACATCTGGCACCCGCAGCAGCGCCTCGGCCAGCACCATCAGCGCCAGGCCCTCTTTGGTCGAGAGCGCATAGGCGTGCAGGAAATCCTCGACCCCGCCGAGCCCGCCGACGCGGGCGCGGATCGCCGTCACAAGCTGCGTGGCGCGGGCATCGATGCGCGCCTCCGCCTCGGTCGGGCGTGCGGCGCCGTCGAGCAACGCCGCTGCCATACCCTCGTCCGGCGGCGCATAGAGCGCGCGGAAAGGAGCAAGCTCGCGCATCGCGGCGGCTGGTTTTGCCGGCGGCATCCGATCGGCCTCCAAGCTGCGACCGTCAGACTATCCGAATTGCGCGATTCTCGCGTGCGATTGTCAGGCCGCCGGCCGCTGATCGGAGCGTATCGTCGGCGTCAGGCCGCGCTGCTGGCCTTGCGCGCAGCAGGGTCGTCGGGCGAATCGTAAAGCACCACGAGCGCATGTCGCGGCCAGCCGCTCGCGGAATTTTGCGCAGCACGCCCGGCAGCAGCGACGCGATGTATTCGCTCGGCGTGCCGACGCGGATCACCAGCTCCGGGCGCGGGCCGCTGTCGCGGATATGCACGATTCTGATCGTTGATCGGCGCAGCCGCCGCGCTAGCTGACACCAGCTCGCCCTGCGGCGTCAGACTGCGCCCTGCACGCTGCGATCGAACAAGTCGCCGCCGAGCAAAGATTGCAGGCGCTTGATTTGCGCACTGACCGCCGGCTGCGTCACGCCCAGCTTCGCCGCAGCCTTGGTAAAACTGCGCAGATCGACGACCGCGACAAAGGTGCGCACCAAATCGGTCGGTATATTTGTCATCAGCCGAACTGCCTCCACCCCATGCAGGCTTTCGGATCATATGCGTGCCAACAAATGCAGAAACGACCCCTGAGAACTGTAACACGTCTCGCTCTGGTATCAATTTCTTGCGGACGGCTGTCGATTACCTTGCGCTAGGTTAATCGCCGAAAGAATTACCCAGACACGCAGGATGGGCGCTACTTGATGCGCTCGAGGATGCTCACGTAATTCGCCACCGCGGTGCCGCCCATATTGAAGATGCCGCCGAGGCGAGCATTCTTAACCTGCAAATCGCCTGCCGTACCGGTGAGCTGCATTGCAACCAAGCATGCATCGATACGCCGGTGGCGCCGATCGGATGGCCCTTCGCCTTCAGCCCGCCGGACGGATTGACCGGCAGCTTGCCGTCCTTCTGCGTCCAGCCTTCTTTGATGGCGCGCGCGCCCTGCCCTTCGGCGGTGAGACCCATGGCCTCGTATTCGATCAATTCGGCGACGGTGAAGCAGTCATGCGTCTCGACCAACGACAGATCGCCGAGCGCAAGGCCCGCTTTGGCCAGCGCGCGCTGCCAGGCTTGCGCGCAGCCTTCGAACTTCAAAATGTCGCGCTTGGCCATCGGCAGGAAGTCCTGCACGTGCTCGGCGGCGCGAAACGCCACCGCCTTGTTGAGCCGCAGCGCGGTGTCGACGTCGGCCAGCACCACCGCCGCGGCACCGTCCGACACCAGCGAGCAATCGGTGCGCTTGAGCGGGCCGGCGACGAAGGGATTCTTCTCGCTTTCGGTGCGGCAGAATTCGTAGCCGAGATCCTTGCGCATCTGCGCGTAAGGATTGCCGACGCCGTTCTTGTGGTTCTTGGCGGCGATCAGCGCCAGCGCGTCGGACTGGTCGCCCCATTTCTGGAAATAGAGCCCGGCGATCTTGCCGAAGATGCCGGCGAAGCCGCCGTCGATGTCGGCTTCCTCGCGCACGTAGGACGCCTTTAACAGGTTGCGGCCGATTTCCGCCGCCGGCGTCGTCGTCATCTGCTCGACACCGACGCAAAGCACGATGCGCGCCGCGCGCGCCTCGATCGACTTGATGCCCTGATGCACCGCAGCCGAGCCGGTGGCGCAGGCGTTCTCGACCCGGGTCGCGCGCTTGAAGCGCAGATCGGGCGAGGCCTGCAAGACCAGCGCGGCGGTGAAATCCTGGGCGGAAAACCCTGCGTTGAAATGCCCCAGCACGATTTCGTCGACGTCCTTGGCCGCGACCCCGGCATCGGCCAGCGCCTCGCCGGCGACCCGCACGATCAGGCTTTCGACGCTCTCGCCGGCAAGTTTACCGAACGGGGTATGGGCCCAACCGACGATGCAAGCGGTCATCGAACCCTCCTTTGCCGAACTTTGGTCGCATTGGTCGGCGATCAACGGCAAATAACCATGCTATAAGCCGGCGGCATGGCGGACTTTGCCTCCCGCCGTAAGCTTAGATAGCCTAGCGCCACTCGCCGAGGGAACCGCCCGTTTCCGAGGCCCTAGAACCGGACCGCAACTCTTGCAATATTGCGCTAGCCATCGTGTTCCTGCTCTCGTTGTTACCTTCACGGCGGCGCTGGCCCTTGCCGCCCCGACGCATGCCCGCGCCGAGGCGCAGCTTCTGATCGAGGCGGCGACCGGCAAGGTGCTGCACGCGGAAAACGCCACCTATCCGTGGTACCCGGCCTCCGTCACCAAATTGATGACCGCCTACACCACGCTGCGCGCCATCAAGGAAGGCCGTATCGGCTTCAACACGCTGCTCACCGTGTCGCGCAATGCGGCGGCGCAGCAGCCGACCAAAATGGGCTTCAAGGCCGGCACCACGCTTACCGTCGACAACGCGCTGAAGATGCTGATGGTGAAATCGGCGAACGACATGGCGGTGGCGATCGCCGAAGGCGTCGGCGGCTCGATCGAGGGCTTCGCCGACCTGATGAACGCCAACGCGCGGCGCCTCGGCATGACCCAATCGCATTTCGTCAATCCGAACGGACTGCCGGCGGAAAACCACGTCACCTCGGCGCGCGATCTCGGTATCCTGGCACGGGCGCTGATCCAGGAATTTCCGGAAGACGATGCCTACTGGCACATCCACGCCATCCAGTACGGCAACAGAGTGATGCGCAATTACAATTCGCTGCTCGACCGCTATCCGGGCGCCGACGGCATGAAGACTGGCTTCATCTGCGCGTCGGGCTACAATGTCGTTGCTTCGGCGACGCATAACGGCCGGCGCCTCATCGCGATCGTGCTCGGCGCCTATTCCGGCGCGGTGCGCGCGCACAAGGCGGCGCAGCTATTGGAGAACGGCTTCAATGCGGGCGGGCTGAGCTGGCTGACGCCCTCGCTCGGCACCGTCGACCAATTGGCGCCGATCGACGCACAGCCGCCCAACCTGCGCGACGAGATGTGCGGCGGCCATCGCCGCAAGCCACCGTCCGAAGACAACGACGAAGACCAGCAAGAGGCCGCCACCGGCGACACCGGATCAACGCAGGCCTTCATGCTGTCCGCGCTGCGCCCGGCGAACGGCAAGTTCGTGCTCGGGCCGCCGGTCGAGACCGAGGCGCCGATCAAGGTGTTCACTGGGTCCCCCGACCATCCCGATGCGGTGCAGATCGCCGAGCCGCGCGCGAAGAAGAAAAAACACGTCGCCAAGAAAGGCGGTGACGAGAAAAAGGACGCCGTGGAAAAGACCGAAAAGAAAGCCGGCGCCAAGACCGCGAGCACGCCCAAGCGCGCCAAACACGCGGCCAAGCCGAAGGTCGGTTCGGCGAATTGATGCCGGAGGCCGGCCATAGCGCGGAACGGCGCGGCCCGCCGCAGCCCATCCCGCTCACCGTGCTGACCGGCTTTCTCGGCGCCGGCAAGACCACGCTGCTCAACCGCCTCCTCAAAGATCCGGCGCTGACCGAGACCGCCGTCATCATCAACGAATTCGGCGATGTTTCGCTCGACCACCTGCTGGTCGAATATATCGGCGACAACATGGTGCTGCTGCAGTCGGGCTGCCTGTGCTGCACCATGCGTGGCGATTTGGTCGACGCGCTGGAGACGCTATTGCGCGATCTCGACAACCGGCGCTGCACCTTCCGCCGCGTGCTGATCGAGACCACTGGGCTCGCCGATCCAGCGCCGCTGCTACATACCGCGATGGCGCATCCTTATCTCGTGCTGCGCTACCGGCTCGACGGCGTCGTCACCGTAGTTGACGCTGTGAATGGCGCGGCGACGCTCGACGCCCATGCCGAAGCGGTCAAGCAGGCGGCGGTCGCCGACCGCATCGTGTTGACGAAAACCGACTTGGCCACCGCGGAGCAAAGCGAGGCCATCGTTGCGCGCTTGCACGCGCTCAATCCTGCGGCGGCGATCCTCGATGCCGCGAAAGGCGAAGCCACCGCCGAGCGCCTGCTCAATATCGGGCTGTACGATCCGGAGCGCAAAATTCCCGATGTGAAGAAATGGCTGGCCGCCGAAGCCTATGCGGGGCAAGAGCATCACCACCATCACAACGTCAACCGCCACGACGAGCATATCGGCTCCTTCGTGCTCACCGCCAACGCGGCGATCCCCGCCGGCACGCTGGAGATGTTCCTCGAGCTCTTGCGCGCCACCCACGGCGCCCAGCTGCTGCGCATGAAGGGCATCGTCAAGCTCGCCGAAATGCCGGATTCGCCGGTGGTGGTGCATGGCGTGCAGCACGTGTTCCACCCCACCGCCCGGCTCGAGCGCTGGCCGGACGAGGACCACCGCACCCGGCTCGTCTTCATCACCCGCGACCTGCCCGAGCGCACCGTGCGCGACCTGTTCGAGGCTTTCCTTGGCGCCGTGGCGCCAGACCGCGCGGACAGCGCGGCGATGACCGACAATCCAATGGTGCCCTTCGGCGGGGTGGATCGGTAGGTGTCCGCTCGTCCCCGCGAAAGTGGGGACCCAGGGCGGCTTCGCTACCGCTGCATATTTGGCTCTGGATTCCCGCTTGCGCGGGAGCGGGCCTGGACTTGCGCCGCCTCTCGACTCGACTCATGCTGATGGCCGCCCGCCGGCCACAGCAACGAGCCCGACGGCGAATTGGGAAAACGCCAATGCAACGCCCTTGGCTGCAGAATTATCCGCCGGGCGTGCCCGCCGAGATCGACCCGACGCACTACCCCTCGCTGGTGGCGATGTTCGAGGAAAGCTTCAAGGCCAATGCCACACGCGAGGCCTGCGTGTGCATGGGCAAGAGCCTGACTTATGCCGAGCTCGACTCCGCCTCGCGGGCCTTGGCCGCCTTCCTGCAGAGCAAGGGCCTCAAGCGCGGCGACCGCGTCGCCATCATGATGCCGAACGTGCTGCAATACGCGGTGGCGATCGCCGGCATCCTGCGCGCCGGCATGACGGGGGTGAACGTCAACCCGCTGTACAAGCCGCGCGAGCTGGAATTCCAGCTCAAGGATTGCGGCGCCGAAGCCGTCGTCGTCTTGGAGAATTTCGCCGCGGTGCTGCAGGAGGCGCTGCCGCATACCCCCGTCAAGCACGTGGTGATTGCCAGCATGGGCGACATGCTCGGCGCGGTGAAGGGCATCGTGGTCAACACCGTGGTGCGCCACGTCAAGAAGATGGTGCCGACCTACGCGCTGCCCGGCGCGACCAAGTTCAACGACGCGATCGCCGCAGGCCGCGCGCTGCCGTTCACCCACGTCGAACCTGGCCCAGACGACATCGCCTTCCTGCAATATACCGGCGGCACCACCGGCGTCGCCAAGGGCGCGATGCTGCTGCATCGCAATCTGGTCGCCAATGTGCTGCAGGTGGTGGCGTGGAACGCGCCGATGGTGGCGGCGCCGCCGGTGACCGACCGCATCATCGTCGTCACGGCGCTGCCGCTCTATCACATCTTCGCGCTGACCGCGTGTTTCCTGTTCGCCGTCCACACCGGCGGCATGTGCATTTTGATCCCGAACCCGCGCGACATCGCCGGCCTGATCAAAGAGGTGAGCCGCTACAAAGTGAATCTGTTCCCGGCGGTGAACACGCTCTATAACGCGCTGCTGCATCATCCCGATTTCGGCAAGCTCGACCTGAGCATGCTGAAATCCGCGGTCGCCGGCGGCATGGCGGTGCAGAAGTCGGTCGCCGACGCCTGGGTGAAGGCGACCGGCAAGCCGATCGTCGAGGGTTACGGCCTCTCGGAAACTTCGCCGGTGCTCACCGTCAATCGCGGCGACATCGCCGAATGGACCGGCACCATCGGCTTCCCGGTGCCCTCGACTGACATCTCGATCCGCGACGACGACGGCCGCGAGGTGGTGTTACGGCGAGCACGGCGAAATCTGCGCGCGCGGGCCGCAGGTGATGCCGGGCTACTGGAACCGTCCGGACGAGACCGCCAAGGTCATGACGGCGGACGGCTTCTTCCGCACCGGCGACGTCGGCGAAATGGACCAACAGGGCCGTGTGCGGATCATCGACCGCAAGAAGGACATGATCTCGGTGTCCGGCTTCAAGGTCTATCCCAACGAGGTCGAGGACGTGGCGATGATGCAGGGTGGCGTCCTGGAATGCGCCGCCGTCGGCGTGCCGGATCCGCATTCGGGCGAGGCGGTCAAGCTGTTCGCGGTGAAGAAGTCGCCCGACCTCGACGAGCAGAAGCTCAGGCAGTATCTGCACCAGCAACTCGCCGGCTACAAAGTGCCCAAGCAAATCGAATTCCGCAAAGAGCTGCCCAAGACCAATGTCGGCAAGATCCTGCGCCGCGCGCTCAGGGACGAGCCGTGAGCGAAGCGGCCGCACTGCCGTCGCCGGCCGATGTCATCGCGTTCTGGCGACAGGCTGGGCCGAAGAAGTGGTTCGAGAAGGACTTAACCTTCGACGACGAGATCCGCCGGCGCTTTCTCAAAGCCCACGAAGCGGCGGCAAGCGGCAAGTTGACCGCATGGGAAGGAAGCGCCGAGGGTGCGCTGGCGCTGCTCATTCTGCTCGACCAGTTTCCGCGCAACATGTTTCGCGGCCAGGCGCGCGCCTTCGCCACCGATCCCTTGGCGCGCGCCGTCACCAGCCGCGCCATTCTCAACGGCTTCGACGGCGCCTATCCCGACATGCGCGGCTTTTTCTATCTGCCGTTCGAGCATTCGGAGGACCTGGCGGATCAGGAGCGCGGCCTCACGCTCTACAAGGCGACCGGCGACGACGACGGCTTGAAATGGGGGGAAATTCACGCCGACATCATCCGCCGTTTTGGCCGCTTTCCGCATCGCAACGCCGCGCTCGGCCGCGTCAGCACGCCGGAGGAACAGAAGTTTCTCGACGACGGCGGCTTTGCGGGGTGAGTGCATGACCGACTTCCACGGCGTTTTTCCCTACCTCGTGTCACCGATCGATGCGGACGGGCGCATCAAGCGCGACGTGCTGGCGCGGCTGTGCGACGACCTGATAAAAGCCGGCGTGCACGGGTTGACGCCGCTCGGTTCGACCGGCGAGTTCGCCTACCTCACGCGCGAGCAGCGCGCCGCGGTGGTGCAGACGACCATCGAGGCGGCGGGTAAGCGCGTGCCGGTGATTGCCGGCGTCGCCTCCACGTCGACCGCCGACGCGGTGGCGCAGGCGCAACAGTGCCAGTCGCTCGGCGCCGACGGCATCCTCGCCATTCTCGAAGCCTATTTCCCGCTCAAGGATGCGCAGATCGAATCCTACTTCCGCGCCATCGCCGATGCCGTCGACATTCCGGTGGTGCTCTATACCAATCCGCAATTCCAGCGCAGCGACCTGACGCTCGACGTGATCGCGCGGCTCTCACAACACCCGCGCATCGGTTATATCAAGGACGCCTCCACCAACACCGGCCGACTGCTGTCGATCATGAACCGCTGCCCGGGCATGAGGGTGTTCTCCGCTTCGGCGCATATCCCGGCGGCGGTGATGCTGATCGGCGGCGTCGGCTGGATGGCGGGGCCGGCCAATATCGTGCCGCGCCAAAGCGTGCAGCTTTATGATCTCTGCCGCGGCGGCAAATGGCCGCAGGCGATGGCATTGCAGCGCGAGCTGTGGCGCATCAACGAGGCCTTCGCGCGCTTCAATCTCGCCGCCTGCATCAAAGCCGGCCTGCAGATCCAGGGCTACGCGGTCGGCGATCCGCTGCCGCCGCAGGCGCCGCTGACGGCGAGCGAGCGCGACGCCGTCGCGGCCATTTTGGCGGATGTCGCCAAGCTCAAAACGCCTTGATTTGGCTGCACAAACAGCTCCTCCGAACCGAATTCTTAACGCTTCCTTGCTAAGAAACAACATGGCTTTGCCGTCGCTTGCAGACCGGCGCAACCGCCGGAGAGAGAACCCGTGGCGCTGGTCGGTTCTGGAAATTCCGCATCTGCGCCGCCAGCGGCGACGGGCCTCCTCGCGCGCGTCAAAGCCATTCTCGCCGACAAAAGCGACAACCGGCTGGCGCAATTGTTCGCCGGCAAAGTCTTCCTGGTGCTTCGTCGCCAGCGCGGTGCTGGCGCTGGCGAGCCAGGTGCTGCTGGCGCGCTGGATGGGCAGCTTCCAATTCGGCATCTACATCTATGTGTGGACCTGGGTACTGATGATCGGCGCGCTCTCCGACGTCGGCCTGTCGTCGGCGGCGCGGCGCTTCATCCCGGAATACACCGAGCTCAAATTGCCATGCGCGGCTTACCTGTTCGGCGCGCCGACCGGCGCGGTGACCGCAATGGCGGTCGCCGTCGGCACCGCATAGGCGGTGACGCTGGTGCAACTCGTCCTGCTCGAACGCCGTCTCAAGACAACAGTGCCGACGGGGCGCAAGCAGTACGAGCCGAAGACCTGGCTCGCCACCTCGCTGCCGATCTTTATGGTGGAATTCTTCTAGCTGCTGCTGACCTACGTCGACATTCTCACGCTCGAACGCTTCCGCTCGCCCGACGAGGTCGCGGTCTATTACGCCGGCGCGCGGATCCTGGCGCTGGTCGCCTTCATCTATTTCGCCATCTCCGGCGCCACCACGCACAAGCTCACCGAATATCACCTGGCCGGCGACCAAAAACACCTCGCCTCGGTCTTCGCCGAGACCGTCAAGTGGACGTTCTGGCCGTCGCTCGCCGCCTGCGCGCTGATCCTCGCGCTGGGTAAGCCGCTGCTTTCGCTGTTCGGCCAGAACTTCGAGCGCGGCTACAGCGTGATGTTCATTCTGGCGGTCGGCATGCTCGCTCGCGCCGCCGTCGGCCCCGCCGAACGGCTGCTCAACATGCTGGGCGAGCGCAAGCAATGCGCGCTGATCTACGCCGCCGCGTTCGCCATCAATCTCGTGCTCTGCGTGCTGCTCATTCCGCACTTGGGAATCGAAGGCGCCGCGGTCGCCACCTCGACCGCGTTGGCTGTGGAATCGGTCCTGCTCTATCTCGTCGCCAAGCGGCGGCTGGGCTTCCACGTGTTCATCGTGGGCGGCGGGCGCACGCCCTAAGTCACGCCTTCTCCCGCAACAGCCGCCTGATTACCTTACCCGTCGTCGTCATCGGCATGTCGTCGATGAAGGCGACCTCGCGCGGGTATTCGTGCGCGGAGAGGCGTGTTCGCACGAAGGTCTGGATCTCGGCGGCGAGCGCGTCCGAGGCAGACTGGCCCTTCTTGAGCACAATGAAGGCCTTGACGATCTCGGTGCGTAGCGCGTCGGGCTTGCCGACCACCGCGGCGAGCGCCACCGCCGGATGACGCAGCAGGCAATCCTCGATCTCGCCCGGTCCGATGCGGAATCCCGACGAAGTAATCACGTCGTCGTCGCGGCCGACGAATGAGATATAGCCCTCCTCGTCGGTGACGCCCTGGTCGCCGGTGGTCATCCAGTCGCCGATGAACTTGTCGCGCGTCGCCGCCGGCTTGCCCCAATATTCGAGGAACATCACCGGGTCGGGCCGCTTAACCGCGATCTGGCCGATCTCGCCGGCCTTAAGCGGCGCGCCGTCCCTGCCGATCACCGCCACGGTATGGCCGGGGATCGGCTTGCCGATGGCGCCGGGCTTGAGCATGCCGAGCTGCGCGCAGGAGCCGAGCACCAGATTGCATTCGGTCTGGCCGTAGAACTCGTTGATGACGATACCGAAGGCTTCCTTGCCCCATTCCAGCGCCTCGATGCCGAGCGACTCGCCGCCGGAGGCGACGCTGCGCAGTTTGAAATCGTGGCGGCCGCGCGGGCTCGGCGCCGCGCGCATCATACGCAGCGCGGTCGGCGGGATGAAGGCGTTGCGCACGTGCGTCTGCGCCATCAGCGCGAAGGCGCGCTCCGGATCGAACTTGTCGAATGTGTAGGCAATAACCGGCACGCCGTGATGCAGGCTTGGCAGCAGCGCATCGAGCAGGCCGCCGGCCCAGGCCCAATCGGCCGGCGTCCAGTAGCGGTCGCCGGCCTGCGGGAACGGGAAATGCGGCAGCTCGATGCCGGGCAGATGGCCGAGCAGGACGCGGTGGGCATGCAGCGCGCCTTTCGGCTGGCCGGTGGTGCCCGACGTGTAGATCATCATCGCCGGATCGTCGGCCGCGGTATCGACCGGTGTGAACTCGGCCGACGCGCGCGCCAGGAGATCGGCAAAGCTTTCGACCGCGAGCACGCAGGCAAGCTCCGGCACCTCGTCGCGCACGCCATTGAGCTTGGCGAGGCCTTGCGCGTTGGTGATGAGCGCCTTGGCGCCGGAATTCTGCAGCCGGTAGGAGAGCGCGTCCGGCCCGAACAGCACCGCGACCGGCAGCGCCACGGCGCCGAGCTTGTAAATCGCGATGTGCACGGCTGCGACCTCCGGCATTTGCGGGAGCATGAGGGCGACACGGTCGCCGCGTTTGACACCCTGCGCACGCAGCACGTTGGCGAGGCGGTTGGAGGTCTCGCGCAGCGCGCCGTAGGTCACCGCCTCTTCGCGGCCGTCGGCATGCACGTGCAGGATGGCGAGGCGGCCGGGCTCGGCCGCAGCCCAGCGGTCGCAGACGTCGACGCCAATATTGTAGCGCGCCGGAATATCCCAGCGGAATTGGCGGTAGACGTCGTCATACGTGGAAAGACGCGGCAGCACCGGCATGGGTCGCAAAGCTAGTCAGAGCATCGCGTCAGGTCCAGTGCCGCCGTGAATGGTTTTATCGCTCTCTTCAGGCATGCTAGGTAACGTGCCCTCGGTCGGGAGATTGCGATGCGCCGCCTTATTCTGGGTCTGCTCTTGCGCTGATCTCAAAGTCCGCCGCGCATGCGCAGGTGCGCGCGCAGTTTATTAGTTTCAAGCCGCACGACATCCTGTTCGATCTGGTGCGCGAACACGGCCGCTGGTTCATCGACGACATCAGCGCCACGGGATCATCGGCCGTTTGCGCTTGGGCGAGCGCGCCGCCACGCAATGGTCAGATTTTTGATGTCCCAATCATTGCCGTTGACGAAGACGTCCCAATCGATCGTGCCGGCGTCGCCCTTCGGCGTGGCCTTTTCGTCGGCGTCGATCAGCGCCTGCATGCGGCGGCTATAGGGGTTGGCGTAGCTGGGGTAGGCGGTGTCGCCTTGATAGGTCTTGTAGATATCCGTGATCAGCGGAGACGAGGGTCGGCAGCAACCGGTGGACGATGTCGAAGATCCTGACCCACGCTCCCGACGCGTTCCCCGACGAGATGAAATAGCGCGCACTAGCTCTTCTTGTCGTCCGGCGCGGCCAGGATCAGCGCCCAATAGACTTTGTATTTCGATGTCGACGTGTAGATCGCTGCGATGCCCATGCGGGTCGCACCCTTGAGCAGCATGTTGGCACGATGCGGCGGCGAATCTCGCCAGCCCGAAAACGCTTCGGCCAAAGTGTGATAGCCGGCGCCGACGTTTTCCGCCGCGAGCTTGGCGTCGTAGCCCGATGCCTTCAGCCGCACCACGAACGGCTTGCCGGCGCTGTGGTCGAGCTTGTCGCGCTTGGCCATGATCGCGGCTTGCGCCTCGGCGAGCCGCGTCAGCTCGGGATCGAGCGTTACCGCCGCGAGTCCGTTGTTGGTGCGGTAGCCGGATATCATCGAGGCCGCCGCGGCGGCATCGAGCTGCGCACCCGGCTGCGCCAGGTTGCGGTAGAAACTCGGCTCTTCTTTCGGCACCTCGTTCGTGCCGCAACCTGCGAGCGCCAACAGCGCCATTGTCGCGACGAACGGACGCAGCATCTTCGGCGGTCTCCGAATCGAACGGGCGCAAACTGCCGGCCGAAATTGGCCGAACGGTGATGAGGCTTTGGTCCGCATGGCGATACAGCGCGCCTCTACTGGCGCGGCCATCGGCAGTCAACTAACATTGCCGGAACAACAAGCCGTTAATCGCCGGGAGGAACTCCATGTCCACTCAGCCAACCCCGCGCACGCCGGGCGCCACGCGCGCAGCGCCGGGCGAATATGCCTTCGATCTCGCCGGCCTGCAGAAGATCATGGCCGGGCCCGACTATTCGACCGCGCATGGACCTTGCGTCGAAGGCGACCGCATCATCGTCGGTCTGATGCGCATGAAGGCCGGCACCGGGGCCGAGCCGCATTCGCACCCCAACGAGCAATGGATCTACATCCTGGAAGGCACATTCCGCGCCACCATCGGCGGCAAATCGGTCGAGGCCAAGCCCGGCACCGTCCTCTACATCCCGGCCAACACCATCCACGACGGCAAGGCGACGGCGGACGGCGACGTCGTGTTCTTCACCTGCAAGGACGGCTCGCACAACCTGTTCGGCATCAAAGCGACTTGATCGACCCGCGGGGGCGCAGACCCCCCTGACACCAATATCAGCCATGGAGGATTTCCGATGAAACGTTTGACCGCGATCCTGCTCGCCGCCGCCTGCCTTACGTTCGGCGCGACGGCCGCTTCGGCGCAGGACAAATACCCGAACCGGCCGATCAAGGTGCTGGTGCCTTATGCGCCCGGCGGCGCCACCGACATCACCGCACGCATCATCGCCGACGAAATCCAGAAGATCACCGGGCAAAGCTTCCTGGTGATCAACAAACCCGGCGCCTTCGGCATGCTCGCGATCGACGAAATGGTGAAGGCGGCGCCCGACGGCTACACGCTGATGATCGGCAACGTCTCGACCAACGCCATCACGCCGATCATCTACAAGAGCAAGCTCAATTTCGACTACGCCCAGAAAGTGACCGCAGTGACCAATCTGGTCGACGTGCCGGCGTTCCTCCTGGTGACGACCGCCAATGATTTCCCGGTCAAGACGGTGGCCGACTTGATCGACTACGGCAAGAAGAACCCCGGCAAGATCAAGTACGGCACGGTCGGCAACGGCTCCTACCCGCACTATGACATGGCCTATTTCGCCAAGCGCGCCGGCGATCTCGATATGGCGGCGCTGCCGAACAAGAACGGCGCCTCCGGCGTGATCCAGGACATGCTGCGCGGCGACGTGCAGGCCGCGTTCCTCAACGTCGGCAGCGCCGCCGGCATGGTGAAGGCGGGGAAATTCCGCGCGCTCGCCATGGTCAACCACACGCGGCTTTCCGACTATCCCGATGTGCCGACCATGAAGGAGGTCGGCTACGCCGATGTCGGCACCATCGCCTGGAACGGCCTGTTCGCACCGGCGGCGACGCCGAAGCCGGTGCTCGATCAGCTCTTCGCCATCGTGGCGAAAGCGATCGCCTCGCCTGACGTGCAGGAAAAATTTAAGAAGCAGAACTACAACATCGTGCCGAGCAAGTCGCTGACCGACGCGCAGGCGTGGCTCGCCGGCGAAATCAAGCACTGGGAAACCGTCACCAGCGCGGTGAAGATCGAGACGCAGTGAGGACTGTCGTCGCCGCCTCGATGGCGGCGACTACTTTGCCCCCTGGAGCGCTTTCCAGACGCGCTCCGGCGTCGCCGGCATGTCGAGTGTCGCGCCCTTGGGCAGCGCATCGAGAATGGCGTTAATCACCGCCGGCGGCGCCGCCGTGGTGCCGGCCTCGCCGGTGCCCTTCACGCCGAGCGGATTGGTGCGGCAGGCGACGGCGCGGTGCTCGACCGTCATGTCCGGCATCAGATCGGCGCGCGGCAGCGCGTAATCCATGAACGAGCCCGACAGGAGCTGGCCTTCGGCGTCGTAGATCGTGTCCTCGGTCAGCGCCTGGCCGAGCCCTTGCGCCACGCCGCCGTGGATCTGGCCGGCGACGATGGTGTCGTCGAGCACGTTGCCGCAATCGCCGACCGCCACGTAGTTGACGAGCGTCACCGCGCCGGTCTCGGTGTCGATCTCCACCTCGGCGACGTGGCAGCCGTTAGGAAACGACGGCGGCGACTTGCTGACCGCCTGCGTGTCGAGTGTCTCCGCGATTACGCCTTGCCGCTGCAGCTCGACAGCGCGTTCGGCCGCCTCGAACAGCGACACTTCACGTGCCGTGCCCCGCACGCTGAAGGTGCCATCGCGATAGTCGATGTCGCCGTCGACCGCCTGCAGCAGCACCGCGGCGACGTGCTTGCCCTTCTCGATCACTTTGTCGGCCGTGACGGCGACGGCGCCGCCGACATACATCGCCGAGCGCGACGCCACCGCGCCGAAGCCCGGCACGTCGCGCGCCGAATCGCCTGACGTCACCGTCACCGCTTCGGGAGCGATGCCGAGCCGCCGCGCCGCCACCTTGCCGAACACGGTCTTGTGGCCCTGGCCGCTGGCACCGGCACCGATGCTGACGGTGACAGCCCTGCCGCCGGGAAATGTGATGCGCGCGGCTTCCTCCGGAAAGGCGCCGGCGATTTCCAAATAACAGCCGATGCCGATGCCGCGCAGTCTGCCTTGCTTCTTCGCCGCCTTCTTGCGAGCGGCAAAGCCGCCGTAGTCGGCGACAACAAGCGCGCGCTCGAATGCCGCCGGGAAATCGCCGCTGTCGTAGGTGCTGCCGAACGCGGTGGCGTAGGGAAGTTTGTCGGGCGCGATCAGATTACGGCGGCGCAATTCGGCGGCGTCGATGCCGGTTTGATCGGCTGCGGCATCGATCAGCCGCTCCATCAGGTAGCTCGCCTCCGGTCGCCCGGCGCCGCGATACGGCCCGGTCGGCAGCGTGTTAGTCAGCACGCAGCGCGTATTCACCTGCACCTGCGGGATGTCGTAGACCGTCGGCAAGCAGCCGGAGATGTGCGTGGTGAAGACGAAATGCGCGACGCCGGTGATGTAGGCGCCGACATTGCCGAGGCAATCGACGCGCAGGCTGAGAAATTTGCCGGGCGCCGTGAGCGCGAGCTCCACGCGCCAGAACGAATTGCGGCCCTGGTTGTCGGAAACAAAGGCCTCGGCGCGGCTCGATACCCAATGGATCGGCTTTTGCAACAGGCGCGCGGCGTGCAGCATCGGCACGTATTCGGGATAGCACCAGCCCTTCATGCCGAAGCCGCCGCCGACGTCGTCGCTGAGGACGCGCAACTCGTCTGGCTTGATGCCCATGGCGCCGGCGACTTGCCCGCGCACGGCGGCGACGCCTTGGGTGCCGCAGCGCAGCGTGAAGCGGTTCATACCGGCGTCATAGCTCGCGGTCGCGGTGCGCGGCTCGAGCGAGGCGACCACCAGGCGTTGATTGATAAGCTCGACGCGCACGACATGCGCGGCCTCGGTAAAGGCGCGATCGAGCGCCGCCTGTTTCTTGCCGTCGGGATCGGCCGGCGCGGTCCAATCGAACCCGATATTGCCGGGCGCATCCGGCCAAAGCTGCGGCGCACCCGGTTTGACGGCATCGCGCGCGTCGGTGACGGCGGCCAGCGGTTTGTAGTCGACGACGACTTTTTCTGCGGCGTCCTGCGCGGCGCGCGCGCTCGCCGCGACCACCATCGCGACCGGCTCGCCGACATGGAGAACGCGCGTCTCGGCGAGCGACGGCCGGTGCGGCGCGACGGGCACCTTGCCGCCGCGGCCGGGGATCGGATGCGGATGCGAGATCGAGTGATAATGCGCCGCGGCAAGATCGGCGGCGGTGAGCACCGCCACGACGCCCGGCGCGCCCTTGGCGGCGGCGACGTCGATCTGCTCGATCTCGGCGAAGGCGTGCGGCGAGCGCACGAAGCAAGCCACGAGCGCACCTTCCGGCTTGACGTCGTCGCCGAAGCGGCCTTCGCCGCGCAGCAACGGGTCGTCTTCGATGCGGCCCTGCCAGGCCTCGGCTTTGGCGGCGGTCGATTGCATGATTGGGCCCCGGCTGACAATTCTAGAGTTTGCGGTCGGTGATGCCGGCCTCGGCGTAGAGTGCGTTGATGTGCTCCTTCACGCTCGCCTTCGGCTCGGCCGTCGATTGATGCGCCCAGCCGACCTTGGCGCGGGCGTAGAGCGCCATCTCCTCGTCCTGCTGTGAAGTGCCGCCGGATATGCCGTAGGCCCCGACCATCTCCTTGCCCTTGAACACCGGCGCCGCGCCCCCGGAGGCGGCGATCTTGCCGTTGGTCAGCGCCGACAGCCCGATCAAGAGCTGCGGATTGCGCTCCTTGAACCATTGCTGGATCACCAAGCCGTCGGGAAAGCGCGGGCTCATCGAGCGGAACGCGGCCACGGTGAAGGCCTTGGCGATGGCGGTGTCCGGGGTGATGAAGCCGGCCTCGTCCATGCGCTCGACCGCGATCAGATGCCCCTCCGGCCCGACCACAGCGATCGACACCGGAACGCCCATGGCGTCGGCCTTTTCGATCACCGCTTTGATGAATTCGCGGCATTCGACCGCGCGCAACTTCGCCATGGACCTACGTCCGCCCCCGATTTTGCGATTTCGTTAACACTTGGGCCGCCGGACATTAACCGCAAAACAACCGCTATGGGAATAGTTTGCCCCGGACCCGGGCACCGACAATGGCCGCCGCTTCCTCGTCTGAAATCGCGCGCGATTGGCGGTTTGTCGCCCTGATCGGCTGCGCCTGTTTTCCGGCAAGTCTTGCACTGTTCTACTATGCCGTGCCGATCGGCGCCTGGATCGCCGCGACGTCGGAATCGTGGCTCGCCGCCTTCGGCGCCGCGCTGGCGACGGCGCTGGCCATGCTGTTCGCCGGTCTCCGCATCATCCGGCGCATGCGGGCCGACAACTCGCGCATGGCCGTCGCCATCAACAACATGTCGCAGGGCCTCTGCATGTTCGACGGCCACGAGCGACTGGTGATCTGCAACAGCCGCTACATGGAGCTGTATCAGTTGTCGGAAGACGTTGTGAAGCCCGGCTGCACGCTCACCAGCCTGCTTGAACACCGCATCGCCAACGGCACCTTCTCACGCGATCCCGTGGAATACCGGCGCCTGCTGGTTTCCGGAATGGCGGAAGGCAAGACGATCACCAACGAGGTCAAATCGGCCACCGGGCGCATGGTCTTCGTCATCAACCGGCCGATGGCGGACGGCGGCTGGGTGGCGACGCACGAGGACATCACCGAGCGGCGCGACGCCGAGCGCGAACGCGCCGCGATGCAGGAGCAGCAGCAGCGCCGCGCCATTATCGATGCCGCGATCACCGCGTTCCGCCAGCGCGTCGAGGATCACCTGCGCACGGTGACCGACGGCGCCATGGCCATGCGCTCGACCGCGACCGTGCTGTTGGCGAGTTCCGGGCAGACCGCGCAATGCGCCGATGGTGCGGTGGCGGCGTCGAACGAAGCCAGCACCAATGTCGAGACCGCCGCCATCTCCGCCGATCAGCTGGCCGGCTCGATCGGCGAGATCAGCCATCAACTGGCGATGACCACCACTATCGTGCGCGCCGCGGTCGAGGAAGCCCAGGGCACCAATCAACAAATCAGCGCGCTGTCGGAGGCCGCGCAAAAGATCGGCGACGTGGTCAAGTTGATCCGCACCATCGCCGGGCAGACCAATCTGCTGGCGCTCAACGCGACGATCGAAGCGGCGCGCGCCGGCGACGCCGGCAAAGGCTTCGCGGTGGTGGCCTCGGAGGTCAAATCGCTGGCGGTGCAGACCGCGAAAGCGACCGAGGATATTTCCCGGCTGATCGGCGCGGTACAGTCGTCGACCGGCAGCGCGGTCGATGCCATCGGCCGCATTGCCGGCCGCATGCAGGAAATCGACAGCTGCACCACCACCGTCGCCGCCGCCGTGCAACAGCAGAGCGCGGCGACCTCCGAGATTTCACAGAACGTGGCCGGCGCCGCCGACGGCGCCAAGCTCGTGGTGTCGGTGCTCGGCAATGTCACCGGCGCGGCAAGCGAGACCAGGCAATCGGCGGAAAGCGTGCTCGGCGCCTCGCAGGCGGTGGAAGCCGCCGCCGCCGAACTGCGCCACGAGGTCGAAGGCTTCCTCGCCCGCGTCGCTGCCTGATCAGATCAGCAAGCCCGACAGCCAATAAAAGATCGCCGCCAGCGTGCCCGCCGCCGGGATGGTCACGAATCCAGGCGGTGACGATCTCGCGCGCCACCACCCAGCGCACCGCACGCACCTTCTTGGCCGCGCCGACGCCGATGATCGCCCCGGTGATCGTATGCGTGGTCGACACCGGAATGCCGAGCGCAGGTCGCCGCGAACAGCGTGATCGAGCCGCCGGTCTCCGCGCAGAAACCCTGCATCGGCGTCAGCCGCGTGATCTTCGAGCCCATCGTGCGCACGATGCGCCAGCCGCCGGCCAAGCGTGCCCATGCCGCCATCGCGATCTGGCAAGCGATCACCACCCAATACGGCACGTAGAAATTCGCGCCCAGCATCCCCTGCGAATAGAGCAGCACGGCGATGATGCCCATGGTCTTCTGCGCGTCGTTGCCGCCGTGGCCGAGCGAGTAGAGCGACGCGGAGACGAACTGCGCGCGCCGGAAGACGTGATCGACGCCGAGCGGCGTGAAGCGCACGAACAGCCACGACACCATCAGCATCAGCATGAGCGCCAGCAGACAGCCGAAGCCAGGCGACATGAAGATCGCCACCGCGGTCTTGCCGACGCCGCCCCACACCACGGCGTTGAAGCCGGCCTTGGCGACGCCGGCGCCGACCAGCCCGCCGATCAAGGCATGCGAGCTCGACGACGGGATGCCGAGCCGTTGCGTCAGGATCTGCCAGACGATGGCGCCGGCCAAGCGCGCCGAAGATGACGTGCTCGTTGACGATGTCGGTCTGGACGATGCCGCGGCCGACGGTTTCCGCCACGTGCAGCCCAAAAAACAGGAAGGCGATGAAATTGAAGAAGCCGGCCCAGAGGACCGCGTATTGCGGGCGCAGCACGCGGGTCGAAACGATAGTCGCAATCGAATTGGCGGCGTCGTTCATGCCGTTGAGAAAATCGAACGCCAGCGCGACGGCGATCAACGCGAACAGGAACGGCAAGGCGAGCGTGGTGACGGTCCATCGGCCGGCCTTGCCGCTTACACATGCTCGATGACGATGCCGTGCATCACGTTGGCGACGTCGTCGAACCGGTCGACGACCTTTTCCAGGTGGTCGTAAATCTTCGTTGCCGACGAAAAACGCGATCGGTTCCGACTTGCCCTTGGTCTGATAAAGCTCCTGAGGCCGATGTCGTGCAATTCGTCGGCGCGTCCTTCGAGCTGCGAGATTTGCTCGGTCAGAGCGCTCGATTGCGCCGCCTCGGGTCTGTAGTCGATTTCAGCATCGGCACCGCCTGCTTGACCAGTTGCGCGCATTTCACGATGGCGTCGGCCATCTCCTTCATTTGCGGCGTGAACTCGGTCACGTCGAACAGCACGATGCCCTTGGCGGTCTTCTGCATCTGGTCGATGGAGTTGTCCATCGAGGTGATCAGGTCGCGGATGTTGCCGCGGTCGAACGGCGTGATGAAGGTGCGGCGCACCGCGATCAGCACCTCGCGCGTGACGTCGTCGGCGTCCTGCTCGCGGTCCATCACCGCCTGGTAGTTGGCTTGCATCGCGGCGCCGCCCTCCAGCATGGCGCGCAGCGCCTCGGCGCCGGCCAGCACGGCCTCCGAATGGCGCGCGAACAGCTCGAAGAAACGCTCTTCCTTCGGCATCAAGGCATGAAACCAACGCAGCATGACGAATCCCCGTGGCCCGCGAATTGGCAACTCCGTGACGCCACTTTAATTGTTATCTTGGCCGCCGCCGAACCGGCCGGATCAACCTGTGGGTAGCACCGGAATGCGCTTTTCAACAAAGCAAATTTTCGCCCTTTCAAAATTGATCTTTATCACGGCGGATGCATTCGCGGGCGTGCTCAGGTAATTTAGTAGGCAGGAAGCGGAGACGGAAATGCGGTTGGGTTACTTCACAATGCCGGTCCATCCCATGGGCCGCAATTGGACGCAGACGCTACGCGAAGACCGCGAGACGATCATCCTTGCCGACAAGCTCGGTTTCTACGACGCCTTCGTCGGCGAGCACCTGACCGACGCCTGCGAGAACATCACCAACAGCATGCTGTTCCTGGCGACGCTGATCCACGACACAAAGCAGATCAAGCTCGCCACCGGCACCACCAATCTGGCGCAGATGCATCCGGTGGTGATCGCGGTCAACGCGGCGATGTTCGATCACCTCTCGCAGGGCCGTTTCATCATGGGCGTCTCACCGCCGGCGCGCTGCCGTCCGACAACGAAGCGATCGGCATCTTCGATGAGGACCGCAACAAGATCTTCGCCGACGCCATCGATGTGATCCTGGCGATCTGGGAGCGCGACCCGCCCTACGACATCGAATTCCCCGGCAACCGTTTCAAGGTCGTCGTTCGCGCGCAGTGCCGCGCTGCATCTCGGCGTCGGCGTCATGGCCAAGCCGTACCAGAAGCCGCGGCCGGAAATCGTCGGCACTGTGGTGGCGCCGTTCTCGCCCGGCGTCGTGCTGATGGGCAAGCGCGACTTCCATCCGCTGTCGGCGAACTTCCTGCTCGCCAAGCATCTCAAGTCGCACTGGGCGAACTACGCCAAGGGCAAGGCCGAGGCCGGACAGAAGGCCGACGTCAACGACTGGCGCGTGGCGCGCACCATCTTTGTCGCCGACGACGACAAGGTGGCGGCACGCTACGGCGGCGAGGACGCCAACAGCCCCTATCGCCACTACTTCGGCAATATGCGCGCCAAGATGATACGCGGCAACCGGCTCTACGTGTTCAAGAGCTACAAGGAACAGCCGGACGACGAAATCACGCTCGACTATGTGATGCAGAACTGCGTGTTTGCCGGCAGCGTCAACAAGGTCGTCGACCAGATTCTGGCGATGCGCGAGGAAACCGGCGACTTCGGCGAACTGGTCTATGCCGGCATGGACTGGGTCGATCCGCAGCTTGCCAAGCGCTCGATGCAGTTGATGGCTGAAGAGGTGATGCCACGCGTCAACGCGGCCATCGGCAAGTCGGCAAAGGCCGAGGCGGTCGGCGCGGCGGGGTAAACCGCGGTCAGCCGTGCAGCATGCGCAAGACGATCCCGACCAGCGCGCCGATCACCAGCGCGCCTGAGGCAAAGGCCTGGATCGAAAAGCCGCGATGGCGCTGCTCAGCCGCCGCACTGTAGCCGCGGATATAGAGAACGCGACCGGCGAGCCACACCAGCCCGAGCAAAGCCGCGGCCGCGTCGTTGACGTAGAGCGCGAACAGCCACAGCGCCGGCAAGAAGATCGGCATCCATTCCAGCGTGTTCATCTGCACGCGGAACACCCGCTCGAAATCGGCATTGCCGGTGGTCGCCGGCGCCGAGACGCCGTATTTGCCGCGCGCCTTTGCGACCAGGATGCCGGTGTAGAAATACAACATCACGGCAAGCACCGTGACCAGCGCGGTGTAATGGGGCATGGGTTGTCCTTTAAACCGAAAGGGGTTCCGTTCCGAGCTCAGCATAGAGCCCGTGCTTGGCGCCGTCGCTGAACTTGACGCCGTGGCCGAGCTCGATCGCCACCGAACGCACGCGCTGCGCCGCAGGCTCGGTCGCCGGCACCGGCTTGCCTTCGGCCGCATCCTTCGCCGCGCGCAGCATCAGCTTGCGCGTCATGATGATGCCGGTGTCGGTCGCGCACAGATGCTCGTTGGTGCGGTCCTGGATCGGCCCCATGCTTTCCTGGATCGAGGCATCCTGCATGGCGATGCCGTCGACGCCGGTGGCGGAATGGCCGTGCCGCTGCGCCTCGCGGTCCATCAGATAATTGTTCGCCTTGTTGGCGAGCGGGATGAAGGTGCCGGGCACGTATTTGACGTGGATGCCCTCGCCGTCCTGCATCGCCGCGATCTCCGATTTCGTCGAGCGCGCGCTTGGGATGATAGTTGATGCTCCAGGCCCAGCAGGTCTCGTCGTCGATCGGCACCCAGGCATGCGCGCCGAGCGGATGGCCGGCGCGCGGCGGGATGATGGTGTACCAGGGCATGATCCAGGGCGTGATGCGCCAGTAATATTTGCCGGCCTCGGCGTTGCGCCGCGCGCCGATCAGCAGGCCGCCGGAGAATTCCTCGACCTCGAACAGCGGCATGCGGTCCTGCTCGTTGTAGACGTTGCCCTTCGAGCCCTTGAACAGCGGATCCTTGTTGAGCTCCGAGCCGTGCAGCCAGGAGACGTGGCTGGAATCGATGCCGCCTTCCATCGCCTGCAGGTAATTGCACTCCTGCAGACGCTTCGACACGAAACGCTGCTCGGGCACAACGTCGGTCCATTCCAGCGCCGGCGGCGACGGCTGCAGCGCGGGCGGCCCCATATAGGCCCAGACGATGCCGGCCTTCTCGACGCAGGGGTAGGATTTCAGCTTGATGTTCTTGCGGAAGCCGGAGTCCTCCGGCTCCGACGGCAGGTCGACGCATTGGCCGGTGATGTCGTATTTCCAGCCGTGGTAGTGGCAGCGGATGCCGCAGTCGGCGCTTTCGCCGAACCACAGCGAGACGCCGCGATGCGCGCAGAACTCGTCGATCAGGCCGACGCGGCCCTTGGTGTCGCGGAAGGCGATCAGCTTTTCGCCCATCAACTTGACCTTGACCGGCGGACAGTCCGGCTCGGGCAACTCGTAGGCGAGCAAGAACGGCGCCCAATAGCGGCGCAGCAATTTGCCCATCAACGTGCCGGGGCCGATGCGGCTGAGCTGCTCGTTCTGTTCACGCGACATCATGGCGACGTTTCCCTGACAGTTTGTTATTCTTCCCAGTCATTATAGGCACTCGCGACGCCTAAGAAAGACGGCCATGGGTTTGCCACGCATCGCCATCGCCACCGGGGACCCGGCCGGGATCGGCCCGGAAATCGCGCTCAAGGCGGCGCTCGATCCGCGCGTTGCCACGATCTGCCGGCCGCTCTTGGTGGGCGATCCCGCGGCCGTCGAGATGCATGCCAAAGCCGCCGGTCTGTCGCCGCGGCTTCATGTCATCGCCAAGGCCGGCGACGCGAGCGGGTCGAACGGCGCGCTCAATCTGCTCGATGCCAGCGACGGGACGAATACGCCGGTCAGCTTCGGCAAGGTCGATGCATCTTACGGCCGCGCCTCGCTCGCCGCCGCCCGCCGCGCCATCCAATGCGCGCTCGCCGGCGAGGTCGAGGCCGTGGTGGCGGCGCCGCAGACCGAGCGCTCGATCGCCGCCGCCGGCATCGCCTTCGACGGCTATCCCTCGTTCGTCGCGCGCGAGACCGGCACGCCGGTGAACGACGTCTATCTGATGATCTGCTTCGACAATGCGCGCATCGTGCATGCGACGCTGCATGTCAGCGTGCGCGAGGCGCTGGCATTGATCACGCGCGAGCGGGTCGAGCGGGTGATCCGCGTCACCGACGCCGCGCTTAAGCGCTTGGGCATCGCTAGTCCGAAAATCTTCGTCGGCGGCCTCAACCCGCATGCCGGCGAAGATGGCCTGTTCGGCCGCGACGAGATCGAAATCATCGCGCCAGCCATTGCCGCGCGGCGCAAAGACGGCATCGACGTCTCAGGCCCGTTCGGCGCCGACACCTTGTTCCGCAAGAAGGGCTGCGACGCATTTATCGTGATGCTGCACGACCAGGGCCACATCGCCGCCAAGCTCTTGGCCTTCAACCGCACCGCCGGCCTGTCGATCGGCTCGCCAATTCTATTTTCGTCGGTCGCGCACGGCAGCGCGCATGATATCGCCGGCAAAGGCATCGCCGATCCCGGCGCCATGATCGAGGCGATCACCCGGTTGGCAAAAATGAGCGCTACTTGAGCAGCGGAATATCCCTCACGTCGGCGGGTTTCGGGATCGACTGCAGATAAGCGTAGATGTCGGCGAGATCGGCGTCGGAGAGAATCTTCTCGCTATAGGGCGGCATCGCGCGGTTGATCGACCGCACGAAACCGGCAAACGCCTCCCACGGCAGCGGATTGGGCGCGAGCCGCTTGCCACCGCTGGTCATGATGGAACCCTGCCCTTGCGTGCCGTGGCATTGCCAGCAGCCGTGTTGGATGAACGCCGCCTTGCCCTGCTCCGTCGAGGCGGCGATGGCGGCGGCCGGCGCCAGCGAAAACGCGACAATCAACGCGGCAATTCGTTTCATACGTCTCACCGCGGCTGCGTCACGACGTCGACCAGCGCCGGTTCGCCGGCCTTCACCACCTCGACCGCCCTCTTCAAGGCCGGCGCCAAATCCTTCGGGTCGGTGATCGGCCCGGCCGAATAGAGACCGAGCGAGTTCGCGAGCTTGGCGTAATCGATTGCCGGGTTTTCCAGACGGGTACCCAGCGGGCCCAGATCCTTGCCGAGAAAAGCGACGCGGTTACGCCGGTTCGACATGCGCTGCACGTGCATCACTTCCTGGTGGTAGCCGCGGTTGTTGTGCATCACGGACAGCATTGGAATTTTGTGGCGCGCCGCCGTCCACAGCACGCCCGGCCCGAACATGAGATCGCCGTCCGGCTGGAAGTTGACCGAGAAGCGCCCGGCATCGCGATTGGCGAGCGCGGCGCCGACCGCGGCCGGCGCGTTGTAGCCGATGCCGTAGCCGCCCGGTCCGCCGATGTGATGGTGGTGCTTGTCCATCGGCCACAGCCGGGTCGGCCAGGACGAGAATTGCCGATCGCCGCCGACCGAGGACCAATCGAGATCCTTGATCTGCGCATAGACCTCCATCGACATGCGCGCCGTCGAGATCGGGCTCGCGTCCCAGGCGTAGCTCGCGGCCTGCCGCGTGCGCTCGCGCGTTTCGGCAAAGGCTTTTTTCAGGGCCTCGCCGCGCGCCTCGATCGCCGCCTTGCGCGACGCCGGCAGCGCCTGCTTCACCGCTTCGATCAGCGCCGGCAGCGTCGCTTGCGCGTCGCCCGCCATCTCGACGTCGATCGTCTGGAAACGCTGGAAGTCCTGGTAGTTCGACTTGGTGTTGAGCAGCATCGAGCTGACGCTGATGAGCTTGGCGTTTGGCTTGATGTGCAATTCCTGCAACCCGGCGCCGTCATTTTCGCCGTTGTCGATGTAGCCGTTCACCGTGCCCCAATAGTCGGACAATTCGAGCCCGATGATCACGTCGGCCTGACCGATGAGGGCGCGGCCGCGCGCGGTCTGGCAGAGGTAATGCGTGTTGGGGAAATTCATGCGGCCCTTTTGATCGACCACCGGCGCCTGCAAGGCTTCGGCGAGTTCGACTAAAAGTTTCACGCCGTCGGCCGTGCGCGCGCATTTATCGGCGACGATCACCGGGCGCTCGGCGTTGACTAGCAGGCGTGCCGCCTCGCGCACGGCGTTGCCGTCACCTTGCGGCGGCGCGGTCGGCACGTAGCGCGGGATCGTGAGCTTGGCGCGGTCGTGCACGGCCTCTTCCTGCAGACCGCAGTCGAGCGCGAGCATCACCGGCTCGTGCGGCGGCGTCATCGCCAGCTTGTAGGCGCGCACGAACGATTGCGCGAAGTGCGGCAGCGACACCGGTTGGTCGTCCCATTTGGTGAATTCGCGCACCAGCGCGTTGATGTCCAGCGCCGAATGGAAGGTCGGCACGCCGGGCGGACGCTTGGCGGCATCGAGGTCGGTGCCGCCCATCACGATCACCGGCACGCGGTCGCACCAGGCATTGTAGATTGCCATGGCGGCGTGTTGCAGGCCGACGGTGCCGTGGCAGAGCACGAGGAGCGGCTTGCCGGCAATCTTGAAGTAGCCATGCGCCATCGCCACCGAGGCTTCCTCGTGCGTGCAGGTGAGGAATTCGGGCTTCTTGTTGCCGCCGTAGTTGATCAGCGACTCGTGCAAGCCGCGGAAGCTCTGCGCCGGATTGCACGGCAGGTAGGCGATATCGAGCGACTTGATGACGTCGACCATGAAGTCGGAGGCGGGCGTGCCTTCGGCCTGCATTGCTGCGGCTGGCGTTGCCGTTTCCGCCGCGGCGATTCTGGCGGTTGGCCGCAGCGCCGAGCGCCGCGGCGGTACGACCGGGGCCTCCGCGACGGTCGCGGCATGGGTAGCTTGGGGCGCGGCCGCGCCGGCGATCGCCACGCCTGCCAGGAACTTGCGTCGGTTGAGCTTGGTCCGCGAATCCGCGCGCGCCATGCCGGCCTCCCTTCGATCGCGTTTCCAATGCCGCTTCTGTCCGGCGAGTTCCGGGCGAACGGCTTGCGTGCGATGTTAGTTCAGCGGTCGCGGAGGTGCCACTGGGGTCCGGCTATATCAGCGCGCCGCGGGCAGAGGTGACGCAGATATCGCGGTGCCGTTGTGCTGCGGCGGCGCCATCGGATTCGCCGGCGGCGGCGGTCCGTCGGCGGCAACCGTTTCCGGCGCCTTGCCCGGCAGCACCACCACGCGGGTGCCGACCTGCACGCGGCTGTAGAGATCCTCGACGTCCTCGTTGAGCATGCCGACGCAGCCCGACGACACATAGTGGCCGATGGTCGACGGCTGGTTGGTGCCGTGGATGCGGTAGAGCGTCGAGCCGAGATACATGGCGCGCGCGCCGAGCGGATTGCCGTTGCCGCCCGCCATCACGCGCGGCAGATAGGGTTGGCGCTCGATCATCTCCGGCGGCGGAAACCAGTCCGGCCACTCCTTCATCTTGGAAATGCGTTCGGTACCGGTCCAGGTGAAGCCATCGCGGCCGACCCGGACGCCGTAGCGGATCGCCCTGCCTCCGCCGAGCACCAGATAGAGGTAGGTGTGCGCGGTATCGACGACGATGGTGCCGGCCGGCTCCTTGGTCGGAAACTCGACCATTTGCCGCCGCAGGTTGGGGGGCAGTTCCTTGGGCGCGCCGAGCTCCGGCTGCTCCTCGGGCGGCAGCGCCGCGATCCCTGCCGGTGGCTGCTGCGCGCCCGGCGCGATAGCCTGCGGCGGACCGATGGCACCGGGCGGACGGACGACGTTGGGATCATTGCGACCGGCGGAACCTTCCTGATCGAGCTGCTGGCCGTACCCCGGCGCTTGGCCCGGCAGCGGTGCAAAGCCCGGAGGCGGCAGCGCCTGTTGGTCGTCGGGATCGGGCAAGCGGCCGGGCTGGCCCTGCTGGCCATAGCGCGGCGCGCCATAAGGCCGGCGCACCGGCTGATCCTCCTCCTCGTCGTCGGCCCAGAAGTCGCGCGGCGCGACGCGATCTTCGTAGTAGGCGCCCGGCGGCGGCGCGTCGCGATAATAGCCCGGCGGCGGCGATGGATATTGCGCGACAGCAGGTGCCGCCGAAAATGCCGCTGCGATCAGCAGCGCCAGCAAGAACAGTCCGTAGCGTCTGATCATCGTCCCACCCAATCGGGAAAACCCTTTGCCGAATCATGCACGAGCCGGAGCGTAACGCCCCGGCCGTCCCGGCGCATGGATTGCCCCGGGATGAAGGCACATTCAAGACATTAATACGGCCATCTCAATAACGTGACTTTGCCGCCACGCCGGGGAATTTCGTCATGTTTTCTTGGCTTCCCCCGCCAAAACCTGCTTGGCCACGCGGTGGCAGTCGACCGCGGCGGGGAAGCCGCAATAGATGGCGACCTGGCGCAGCGCGGCGCCGAGTTCCTTGGGCGTCAGGCCGTTGCGCAAAGCGCCGCGGAAATGCGCCTCGAACTCGTGCATGCGGCCAAGGCAGGCGATCATGCCGATATTGAGCAGGCTGCGGTCACGCGGTTTCAAGTCCTCGTCGGTCCACACCGCGCCCCAGGCGAATTCGTTGAGCAGGTCCTGGAATTTGCGATTGAAATCGTCGGTATTGGCGACCGCCCGGTCGACATATTCGTCGCCGAGCACCTTGCGCCGCATCGCCATACCCTTGTCGTAGAGTGCCTTGTCCATGGATAAGCCTCCCGTTTTTGAGTGGATTGCGCGCAAACTGGCACGGCAGCCGCCGCCACGAAAGTGGCGAGGCGCATGGCAGCCGGCCGGCTTGCTAAAGTGCGGTAATTCAATAGGTTAGGTGGAAGCGCGGCAGATTTTTGCCGACCTTTAGGGCTTCCGTCCCCCACAGGTTTCTACGCCGCTGCGCGTTTATTGGTCAGGCGAAGGGCTACAATGGACGGGTGTTTCCGATGGCGGCCGCTCACGCACGATGGATGACAGCGACGAAGCGCTCATGGCCCGGATCGCGCGCGGCGACGAGCGGGCGTTCCGCACGCTTTCCAGCCGTCATCTGCCGGCCATGCTCGGGCTCGCCCGCCGTATTCTCGGCAATGCCGCCGACGCCGAGGACGTGGCGCAGGAAGCCATGCTCAGGGTCTGGACGCACGCGCCGCGCTGGCAGCCGCTCGCTTTGTTCCGTACTTGGCTCACGCGCATTACCGTCAATCTCTGCCTCGACCGCAAACGGCGCGCGCCCTGGGTCGGATTGGAAGCGGCCGGTGAACTCGCCGATCCGGCGCCCGGCGCGAGCGAGCAAGCGGAACGCGACGAGCGCGAGAAGCTGGTCGCCGCCGCGATCGCAGAACTCCCGGCGCGCCAACGCGCGGCCATCGCGCTCACTTACGGTGACGGCATGAGCAATGCGCAGGTGGCGGAGATTCTCGGCACCTCGGTGTCGGCAGTGGAGACGTTATTGGTGCGCGGCAAGCAGAACCTGCGCCGCGCGCTCGGCAACGTGATCGACAAGGATAAGTAAAATGACCGACAACGAGTCCGACGAACGTCTCGACGCCGCGCTCAAGCGACACATGCAGGCGACGCCCGCCGACGACCCGGCCGTGGAGCGCGTGCTCCAGCGGCTCGCCGGTCCGCTGCCGCGGCAGAAGCTCGCTTGGTGGCGGCTGCCCGGCGTGCTGCTCGACTGGCAGTTCGCGCCGGCCTGGCCGCGCGTCGCCGCGCTCGCCTGTTGCGCCGCGCTCGGCTTTGTCATTGGCATCGTCGGCGTCGACCGCCGCTTCGACGGCAGCGGCCCGCCGTTCACCGTCGCCAGCAATTCCGACATCGGCTCGATCGTGTTCGAGCCCGAAGCCTTGACTGGAGCGCGCCCATGACCGTCGCCCAATACGCCGCCACGACGACGCGCGGCTCCTCGCGCTGGCTGCTGCTCGGCTCGCTGGCGCTCAATCTGTTCTTCGTCGGCGTCGCGGTGGCGATGGCCGTGCGCGCGCCGGCCCCGCCGACTTGGGACCGCAACGTGTTCGTGCGCGTCGACCACATCGCCGATACGCTGCCGCCGTCCGATGCCGACCTGTTGCGCGGCCAGATCAACGCCAACCGCCAGATCATCGACGAGGCGCAGACCAAATATCATTCGGCGCAGGACACCATCCACGCCGCGTTGCGGCGTGAGCCTTTCGACGTCGACGCCATGCGCGCCGCCATGGCGCAGACGCGGGCGGCGCGGCAGTCCTTCGATCAGGTCATCCAGGGGGTCTTCGCATTTTCGGCGGCGCAAATGTCGCCGGCCGGCCGCCAGGCCTTGGCCGACTGGCCACCGGGCCGCAAAACAAAGAGCCAAGCGCAATAAAACAGGCTAGTTTCCCAACCGGTCCCTGATATCAGCGGTGTTCGAAAGTGATCGGTATGCGAAGCGAAGGAGCGAGGCTCGGAACTTTACGGCGCACGCGACCGCTCGTGTCCATGCTGCAAGGATTCTGTTTGATGCTACCCCTTGGCGGCTGCCTGCTTGCCACCGACAAGCCAGAGCCCGGGCTCGATATCCCGGCAGCCTACGAATACGGCCCGAAAAAGCCGCAGGTGGCGGAAGCGGCCGTACCGCCGCTCGACTGGTGGCGGTCGTTCCGCTCCAAGGAATTGACCGCGCTGATCGAGGAGGCGCGTACCTCCAATCTCGACATCGCCGCGGCGATCGCGCAGATCGTGCAGGCCGACGCGCAGGCCCGCGTCGCCGGCGCGCCACTTTTGCCCGGCGTCACCCTCAATGGCGGCGCGACGCGTCTGCGCACTTCGCAGTCGACCTCGGCCGGCGGCACCACCGGTTCGCTTGGCGGATCGGAGCGCGACCTATTGTCGTCTTCGCTGACCGCGAGCTACGAGATCGACTTCTGGGGCAAGAACCGCTCGGCCTTGCGCGCGGCCGAGGAGAGCGCGGTCGCCAGCCGCTATAACCGCGAGGTGGTCGGCCTCACGACAGTCGTGAGCGTGGCCAACACCTATTTCCAGGTGCTGGCGGCGCAGGATCGCCTCCGCATCGCGCGCGAGAATGTGGCGAGCGCCACCCGCATCCTCAATTTGATCAAGCAGCAATTCTCCGCCGGCACCGCCTCCGATCTCAACGTCGCACAGCAGGAAAGCCTGGTGAACACGCAGCGGGCATCGATCCCGCCGCTCGAGCAGACGCTGCGGCAGAATATCGCGACCCTCGCGCTCCTGATCGCGCGGCCGCCGGAGCGCGTCATGGTGCGTGGCGGGAGCATGCGCGGCGTCGCCATCCCACGCGTCACGCCCGGCCTGCCATCGGAACTGGTGGCGCAACGGCCGGACATCCGCCAGGCCGAGGCGCAACTCGCCGCCGCCAATGCCAATGTGCAGAACGCGCGCGCGCAACTTTTGCCCTCGATCACGCTGACCGGCGAAGGCGGCTACCAGAGCGCCGTGCTCAAGACGCTGCTGCGGCCGGAATCGATGTTCTACACGGCGACCGCCGGCTTGACGCAGCCGATCTTCGAAGGCGGCAAGCTGCTCGGCAATCTCGACCTGCAGAAGGGCGTGCAGGACCAGCTCTTGCAGAACTACCGCAAGGCGGTGATCTCGGCCTTCACCGACGTCGACAAGGCGCTGATCGCGGTGCGCGAGACAGCGCTCGCCGAGCGCCTGCAGCAGGACGTGGTTAACAGCTCGCGCCGGGCCTTCAACCTCTCCGACCAGCAATTGCGCGCCGGCACCCTCAATTTGATCACGCTGTTGCAGGTTGAGCAGACGCTGTTCCAGGCCGAAGACGCGCTGGCGCAGGCGCGGCTGGCGCGGCTGCAGGCGGTTGTCGGGCTCTATCAAGCGCTCGGCGACGGCTGGCTGCCGAAACCGATGGACACCGCCGATGCACGGTGAGGCGCCCAAGCCTGTGCTGGCTAAGGCCAAAGGCCGCACCCGTCGCACTCTGGCAATCCTGGTGGTTCTCATCGCCGTGGCCGCCGCGCTTTATTACATCTTCTCCGGCGCGCCGCCGAAACCGCAGCAGCGCAGCCCCTTCGGCGCCGAAACCGGCCCGGTGCCGGTGCTGGCGGCGGCCGCGACCAAGGCCGACGTGCCGGTCTATCTCGACGCCGTTGGCACCATCAAGGCGCTCAACACCGTGACGGTCAGCCCGCAGGTCGACGGCAAGCTGCTCAGCGTCAACTTCAAGGAAGGCCAGGACGTCAGCAGAGGCGACGTCTTGGCGCGCATCGATCCGACCATCTATCAGGCGCAGCTCGACCAGGCGAAAGCGAAGAAAGCGCAGGACGAAGCGCTGCTTGCCAACGCCAAAGTCGACCTTGACCGCTACGAGAAGCTCGCCGCCACCAACGCCATCAACCGCCAGCAGGCCGACACGCAGCGCGCCTTGGTCGCGCAGGACACCGCGCTGGTGCAGTCCGACCAGGCAGCGATCGAGAACGCCGAGGCGACGCTCGGCTACACCACCATTGTCGCGCCGATCGCCGGCCGCACCGGCATCCGCCAGGTGGACGAAGGCAATATCGTGCACGCGTCGAGCTCGCCGGCCATAGTCGTCATCACCCAGTTGAAGCCGATCTCGGTGATCTTCAATTTGCCGCAGCAGAGCCTATTCCAGGTCAACGACGCCTTCGCGAAGGGACCGCTTCCGGTCGACGCCCAGCGTCCCGACAACAACGTGGTGATCGATCATGGGACCCTGCGCGTCGTCGACAACCAGGTCGACCAGACCACCGGCACGGTGAAGCTCAAGGCCGAATTTCCCAACGCCACCGAGCAGCTGTGGCCGGGGCAGTTCGTCAACGTGCGGCTGTTGATCGACACGTTCAAAGACGTGGTGACGATCCCGACCGGCGCGGTGCAGCGCGGCCCGAACGGCACCTTCGTCTACGTGGTCAAGGACGACAACACCGCGTCGATGCGCCCAATCGAGGTGCAGAAGCAGGATGAGACGCAGACCGTGGTGAAAAGCGGCGTCGCCGTCGGCGAGCGCGTGGTCACCACCGGCTTCGTGCGTTTGACCGATGGCAGCAAGGTCACCATTGGCAGCGCCAGCGGCGCGCCCGCCGCGCCTGCGCAAGGTCCGCGGCAGCGTGGCCAACGCTCCGGCGGGGGGCCGAACGCACCGCGATGAGCGTCTCCTCCCCATTCATTCACCGGCCGATCGCCACCTCTTTGCTTGGCATCGCGGTGATGCTGGGGGGCGCGCTCGGCTACTGGTGGCTGCCGGTCTCGGCGCTGCCGCAGGTCGACTTCCCCACCATCCAGGTCACGACGCAGCTGCCCGGCGCCAGCCCTGACACCATCGCCTCGCTCATCACCGCGCCGCTCGAGCGCCAGTTCGGCCAGATCCCGGCCTTGCAGGTGATGACCTCGGCGAGTTCGTTCGGCATCAGTCAGGTGACGCTGCAATTCGACCTCAACCGCGACATCGACGCCGCGGCGCAGGACGTGCAGTCGGCGATCAACGCGGCCGGCTCAACGCTGCCGCGCAACCTGCCCTACCCGCCGCTCTATTCGAAAGTAAACCCGGCCGACGCGCCGATCATCACGCTGGCGCTCGCCTCGGACACCATCGACCTGCGCAGCCTGAGCGACATGGCCGACACCCTGATGGGGCCGCGGCTATCCGAAGTGACCGGCGTCGGCCACGTCTCGGTACAGGGCGGCATCCGCCCGGCGATCCGTATCCAGGCCGACTTGTCGCGGCTCGCCGCCTACGGCCTGGCGCTGGAAGACCTGCGCACGGCCATCGTGTCCGCCAACGTCGCCGGCGCCAAGGGCTCGCTCGACGGCGCGCACCAGTCCTACACCATCGCCGCCAACGATCAGATCACCGCCGCCGAGACGTATAAGAATGTTGTCGTCGCGTTCCGCAATGGGGCGCCGATCAAGATCAGCGACGTCGCCGACGTCATCGACGCCCTGGAAAACACCAAAGTCGGCGCCTCCTACCGCGGCAAGCCGGCGATCGTGGTCGACGTACAGCGCCAGCCCGGCGCCAACGTCATCGACACGGTGACGCGCGTGCGCGCCGAATTGCCGCGGCTGCGCCGCGCCCTGCCGGCCGGCGCCACGCTAACCATCGTCAACGACCGCACCACCACCATCCGCGCCTCGATCCACGACGTGCAGTTCACGCTTGTTCTGAGCGTCGGGCTGGTCGTGCTGGTGGTGCTGGTCTTCTTGCGCACCATCCGTGCCACGATCATCGCCGGCGTCGCCTTGCCGCTGTCGCTGATCGCCACCTTCGGCGTGATGTGGTTTGCCGGCTTCTCGCTCGATAACCTGTCGCTGATGGCGCTGACCATCGGCACCGGCTTCGTGGTCGACGACGCCATCGTCATGATCGAGAACATCGTCCGCCATATGGAGAACGGCGAAGGGCCGCTCGAGGCGGCGTTGAGCGGCGCGAGCGAGATCGGCTTCACGGTGATCTCGCTGACGCTGTCGCTGATCGCGGTGTTCATCCCGTTGCTGTTCATGACCGGCCTGGTCGGCCGCATGTTCCGCGAATTTGCGCTGACGCTGACCATCGCGGTGGTTGCTTCCGCCATCGTTTCGCTGACGCTGACGCCGATGATGTGCGGCCGCCTGTTGCGCCCGCCCGAGGAAGGCCTCACCGACAACGCGATGACCCGCCACTTCCACGACCTGCTCGAACGCACGGTCGCCTTCTACGAGGGAACCCTGCATTGGGTGCTGCGCCACCAATTCGCGACGCTGATGGTGACGCTCATCACGCTCGCCGCCACCATCCTGCTTTACATCGCGATTCCCAAGGGCTTCCTGCCGCTGCAAGACACCGGCCTCATCACCGCGGTGACCGAGGCCAATACGGACATTTCGTTCGACGCGATGCAGCGCGAGCAGGCCGAGATCGAGGCCATCATCCGCAAGGACGCCGACGTCACCGGTGTGGTGTCGGTGATCGGCGTCTCGCCGATCAACGCCACGCCCAACGCCGGGCGGCTCGCCATCACGCTGAAGGCGCAGAACCAGCGCCACGATCATGTCGAGGCGATCATCGTCCGGCTCAAGGACGCGGTCGCCGGCGTGCCCGGCATGAAGGTCTATTTCCAGGCGACGCAGGACATCCAGATTTCGACGCGGGTGAGCCGGGCGCAGTACCAGTACACGCTAGTCGGCACCGACGCCAACGAGGTGCTCAACTGGGCCGGCAAGCTGGTGGCGCGGCTGCGCGGCAACCCGACGCTGCGCGAGGTCGCCTCGGAAGCGCAGGAAGGCGGCCCGCGCGTCAACGTGATCGTCGACCGCGAAGAGGCCGGCCGCCTCGGCGTCTCCATGCAGAGCATCACCGACACGCTCAACGACGCCTTCGGCCAGCGGCAGATATCGACCATCTACGGCCAGTCCAACCAGTACCGCGTTATTTTGGAGGCGCAGCCGCGCTTCCAACAGGACCCCGGCTCACTGTCGAAGCTTTATGTCACCGGCGCCAGCACCTCGAACGGCACGGCGGCGACCGTCGCCAACACCACCGTCGGCGGCACCAATGTCAACACCACCGCCACGCCCAACGCGGTCACCAGCTCGAACCAGGTGCCGCTCGCCGCCTTCGCGCATTTCGAGAACGGCTCGGCCTCGCTGGCGATCGCCCACCAAGAGCAATTCCCCTCGGTGACCATCTCGTTCGATCTCGCGCTCGGCTACGCGCTGAGCGACGCGGTCACGCTGATCGACCAGGCGCAGAAGGACATCGGCATGCCGTCGTCGGTGACCGGCAGCTATTCGGGCGACGCCGCCGAATTCGCCAAGTCGCTGACCGGCGAGCCCTGGCTGATCCTTGCCGCGGCCATCGTCATCTACATCGTGCTTGGCGTCTTGTACGAAAGCTTCATCCACCCGCTGACCATCCTCTCGACGCTACCCTCGGCCGGCGTCGGCGCGCTCTTGGCGCTGATGCTGTTCGGCTATGACCTGTCGGTGATCGCGCTGATCGGCATCGTGCTGTTGATGGGCATCGTCAAGAAGAACGCCATTTTGATGATCGACTTCGCGCTTGAGGCGGAACGCAACGAAGGGCTGTCGCCGGAGGAGTCGATCGTCAAGGCCGCCCTGCTCCGCTTCCGGCCGATCATGATGACGACGCTCGCCGCTCTGTTCGGCGCGCTGCCGCTGGCGCTGGAAAGTGGCACCGGCGCCGAGCTGCGCAACCCGCTCGGCATCACCATCGTCGGCGGCCTGATGCTCAGCCAATTGCTCACGCTCTACACCACGCCGGTGATCTACCTCTACATGGAGCGGCTGCGCGCGCGGCTCACCGGATCGCCGGCGCCGCGGCCGCAGCCGGCGGAGTAGCGCGATGAATTTCAGCTACCCGTTCATCCGGCGGCCGATCGGCACCACGCTGCTGGCGATCGGCTTGTTCCTGGTCGGCGCAGTGGCTTACAGCTTCCTGCCGGTCGCCAGCCTGCCGAGCGTCGACTTCCCGACCATCTTCGTCACCGCCAGCAGGCCCGGCGCCGAGCCCAACATCATGGCGGCGACCGTCGCCGCGCCGCTGGAGCGGCGGCTGGGCGAGATTTCCGGCGTCACCGAATTGACCTCGGTGAGCTCGCTCGGCCTGTCGCGCATCGTCGTCCAGTTCGACCTCTCGCGCAGCATCGAGGGCGCCGCCCGCGACGTGCAGGCGGCGCTTAACGCCGCGCTCAGCGACTTGCCCGGCGACCTGCCGACGCTGCCGACCTTCCGCAAGGCGAACCCGGCGGCGGCGCCGATCCTGATCCTGGCGCTGACTTCCAAGACCATGCTGCCGAGCGAGGTCTACGACGCCGCCGACAGCGTGATCGTGCAGCGGCTGTCCCAGGTCGAGGGCGTCGGCGACGTCACGGTCGCCGGCTCCGAGCAGCCGGCGATCCGCGTGCGCGTCGATCCGGCGCGCATCGCCGCCATGGGCGTCAGTCTCGAGGACATCCGCACGGCAATCGCCAATTCCAACGCGGTCGGTCCGCTCGGCAGCTTCGACGGCGTGAAGCGCGCGACCACCATCGGCATCAACGATCAGTTGCGTACCGCCAACGAATATGACCCGGTCGTGGTCAAAACCGTCGACGGCACCGTGATCCGCCTATCGACCATCGCCTCGATCCGGCCCAGCGTACGCAACAGCCTATCGGCCGGCTGGTTCAACAAGCAGCCGTCGGTGCTGCTGATCATCACCAAGCAGGCCAACGCCAACGTCATCGACACCGTCGACCGCATCTACGACCTGCTGCCCGAATTGCGGCAATGGGTGCCGGCCAGCCTCGATATTTCCGTCCTCGCCGACCGCACCCAAACCATCCGCGCCAGCGTGCACGACATGCAGCTCACGCTGGCGGCGACCGTGATCCTCGTCATGATGGTGGTGGCGCTGTTCCTGCGCCGCACCGCCTCGACCCTTGCCGCCGGCGTCACCGTGCCGCTGTCGCTCGCCGGCACCTGCACGGCGATGTGGGCGGCCGGTTTCTCGATCGACAACCTGTCGCTGATGGCGCTCGCGGTGTGCATCGGCTTCGTGGTCGACGACGCCATCGTCATGATCGAGAACATGTTCCGCTATTTGGAGCGCGGCGCGTCGCCGTTGCGCGCCACGCTCAAAGGCGCCAAGCAGATCGGCTTCACCGTGGTGTCGATCTCGATCTCGCTGATCGCCGCCTTCATTCCGCTGCTGTTCATGGGCGGCATCGTCGGCCGGCTGTTCCGCGAATTCTCGGTGACGCTCGCCTTCGCCATCGCCGTGTCGACCGTGGTGTCGCTGTCAGTGACGCCGATGATCTGCGCTTACTTCGTGCGCTCGGCGCCGAGCCACGACGCTACCTGGCTCGACCGCACGGTCGAGGGCGTGCTGTCGCGCATGATCCGTTTCTACGACCGCACGCTGACGTTCGTGCTGGAGCACAACGCGTTGGCGCTGATCGTCTTCCTCGCCACCATCGCGCTGACCGTTGGGCTCTATATCAAGACGCCGAAGGGCTATTTCCCGCAGGACGACACAGGGCTGATCTTCGGCGGCACGCAGGCCTCGACCGACATCTCGTTCGAGGCGATGGAGCAGTTGCAGAAGAAGGCGATGGACGTCGTGCTGCAGGACCCCGCGGTCTCCGGCCTCGGCTCGTCGGTCGGCGCTTCCACCTTCAACGCCTCGGTCAACCGCGGCCGCATGTTCATCAGCCTGAAACCGCTCGCCGAGCGCAACAACGTGAGCACGCAGCGCGTGGTGGCGCGGCTGCGCACCAAGCTCAACAGCATCCCCGGCCTCCGCGTGTTCATGGTGCCGGCGCAGGACTTGCGCGTCGGCGGCCGGCAGAGCGATTCGCAATATCAGTTCACGCTGTGGAGCGCCGACATCGACACGCTGCAGAAGCTGGTGCCCAAGGTCATGGACGCCGTGAAAGGCGTGACCGGCGTCACCGATGTCACCACCGACCGCGAGCAAGGCGGCCTGCAGGCCAATGTCGAGATCGACCGCGCGGCGGCGGCGCGGCTCGGCGTCCAGGTGCAGGACATCGACAACGCGCTCAACGACGCCTTCTCGCAGCGGCAAATATCGACCATCTACACGCAACGCAACCAGTACCGCGTGATCCTGGAGCTTGACCGCCAATACACCCGCGACCCGACCGATATCAGCCAGATTTACGTCAGCGGCGCCCAGAACACGCAAGTGCCGCTGTCGGAAGTTGCGCACGTCACGCGCGGCATCGCTCCCTTGGTGGTGAACCACCAGGGCCAATTCCCCTCGGTGACCGTCACCTACAACATCCTGCCCAACTTCACGATCGAAGATGTCACCGCCGGCATCGAACAGACGGTGGCGCAGATGCACCTGCCGGACACCATTCATGCCGACTTTGCCGGTGATGTGCAGGCGTTCAAGCAGTCGGCTGGGGCGCAGCCCTTGCTGCTGCTCGCCGCGCTGGTCGCCGTCTATATCGTGCTCGGCATCTTGTACGAGAGCCTGGCGCACCCGCTCACCATCATCTCGACGTTGCCGTCGGCAGGCTTGGGCGCGCTGCTGGCGCTGCAGCTGTTCAACACCGAGCTCACGGTGATCGCCTTCATCGGCATTATTCTTCTGATCGGCATCGTCAAGAAGAACGGCATCATGATGGTCGACTTCGCGCTCGACGGCGAACGCCGGCTCGGCCTGCCGCCGCGGCAGGCGATCCACGACGCCTGCCTCGCGCGCTTCCGGCCGATCCTGATGACGACGATGGCGGCGGCGCTCGGCGCCCTGCCGCTGGTGATCGCCACCGGCCCCGGCTCCGAATTGCGCCGCCCGCTCGGCATCACCATCATCGGCGGGCTGCTGGTGTCGCAGGCGCTCACGCTCTACACCACACCGGCGATCTATCTTTTGCTCGACCGCCTGCACCGCCGCCTCGGCGGGCGGAGCTTCACGTTCATCAAACGCGGCCCCGGCATCCAGCCGGCCGAGTAAATGCGAAAACGCGCCGCACAGGCGCGGCGGCGCCTATGCGCTCGATCAGCGTACCACCCAAGGCGAGCGATAGAGCGCCGGCTTCGGCGCCGGCGGCTTTATTCCTTCTTCTTTTTGTCTTGCGTCTTTTCGTCCATGTGCATGCTGAAATAGACCGGCAACGACTAGGACGGCAGCACCAGCGACACTAGGTCGACGAGCAGCCGCTTGATATTGTCGTTCTGCTCGGCGATCTTCTCGGCCTCGGTCGGCTCTTTGGATTTCTTGTGCTTGGTGGGGTGGCGAGAGCCGGCGACGCGGCAAGAGCCGCGGCAACGGCGAGCAGTAGGATGAGCTTCTTCACTAGTCCCCCCTTTGACCATGGTCGTTGTGTCGGTCGACAAGCTTATCATTGGTCATACGACCGGTTTTGCTATAGCGGACGACCTTGAGACGACAGCCTGGTTTACTGGCGGTTGGAAATGTTGCTACCTTTCCCGACAGGGGCGCAATAAGGGCGCGTCGTAATAAGAACAACAAGCGCCGCCAGGGGAGGACAAAATGATGATCGCCCGCGCGTTCGCGACGGCACTTCTTGCTGCCTGCACTCTGACAATCGGTTCGGCTTCGGCCGACGACTATCCAAATCGTCCTATCACCATGATCGTGGCGTTCCCGCCCGGCGGCGTTGACGACGCAACCGCACGGATGATCCAGGAGCCCCTGCAGAATGCCCTCGGCCAGACGATCGTGATCCAGAATATCGGCGGCGCCGGCGGCATGATCGCCGCCGACAAAGCGGCGAAGGCCGACCCGGACGGCTACACCATCCTGCTGCATCAGCCCGCACTGGCGGCCGGCATGGCGCTTTATCCTAACCACACGTTCGACGCGGAGAAGGACTTTGCCCCCATCGGGCTCGTCAATACCGCGATCAATACGATCGCCGGGCGTCCGGATCTGCCGGCCAAAAATTTCAAGGAACTGCTGGCTTGGATGAAAGAACCCGGCCGCAGCGCCAAGATCGGGCATCCCGGCGTCGGCTCGTTCGGCCATCTAGGCGAGGTGCTAGTGTTCCAGGAGATGGGCGTGAAGGTCACCCAGGTGCCTTATCGCGGCGCGGGTCCCGCGCTCGTCGATCTCTTGGCCGGGCAAGTGGACTTGGGTCCGATCTCGGCCGTAGTCGCGCAGCCGCTGGTCAAATCCGGCAAGCTCAAAGCCTATGCCGTCGTCGGTACCAAGCAATTCGCCGGTCTGCCCGAACTGAAGACGATGGCGCAGCTCGGCTATAAGAACCTCGACATCGACTTCTGGCACATGCTCTTGGCGCCGAAAGGCACGCAGCGGCCGATCATCGATAAGCTCAACGCCGCGCTGCGCGTTGCCCTCGCCGATCCCAAGTTGAAAAAACTTTACGCGGATGGCGGCATGGAGGAATACCCGGCCGACAAGGAGACGCCCGAAGCCGCGGCTGCCTTGCTTACGAGCGAGATCAAGCGCTGGGGCGAAGTGGTCCGCACCAACCATATCTTCGCCAAATAAATTGGCGGTTGCTTAGGCGCGGTATGTTCGCCGACGGCGGACATGCCGCGTCCGCGGCGGCAAGCCTCACACGCCCAGATACCGGTGCTGCACCTCCGGCGCGGCGCCAAGCGCGGCAGAGGAGCCCCACCACACCACGCGGCCGCGCTCGATGAGGAAGTGCCGGTCGGCGACGCGGGTCAGCACGCCGACGTTCTTGTCGATCACCAAAATAGCCAGGCCCAATTCCTTGAGCCGCGCCAGGCAGCGCCAGATCTCGGCGCGGATCAGCGGTGCCAACCCCTCTGTCGCCTCGTCGAGGATCAACAGGCGTGGATTGGTCATCAGCGCGCGGCCGATCGCCAGCATCTGCTGCTCGCCGCCGGACAACAAATTGCCCATGCTGGTCTGGCGTTGGGAAAGCCGCGGGAACAGCTCGTAGACCCTGTCGATGGTCCAGCCGCCATCGCGTTGCACCGCGGTCGCCACCAGGTTCTCGCGCACGCTCAGGTTCGGGAAAATCTGCCGGCCTTCCGGCACCAGGCCGATGCCGAGTTTGGCGATCTTGTAGGAAGGCAGCCCGCGGATCTCGCTGCCGGCAAAACGGATGGTGCCGGCGCGCGCGCGGGTCAGCCCCAGGATCGAGCGCACGGTGGTGGTCTTGCCCATGCCGTTGCGGCCCATCAGCGTCACCATCTCGCCCGGCGCAATCGACAGCGAGACGCCGAACAGCACCTGGCTAAGGCCGTAGCAGGTCTCGACGCCTTTGAGCTCGAGCACGCTGTCAGCCATGGCCGATGGCCTCCGCCTCGCCCAGATAGGCCTCGCGCACGGCGGCGTTGTTGCGGATGTCAGCCGGCGCGCCAGTGGCGATCACTCGGCCATAGACCAAAACGGTAATGCGGTCGGCGAGCGCGAACACCGCCTCCATGTCGTGCTCGACCAGAAGGATGGTCAGCTCCTTCTTCAAGGCGAGGAGCATCTCTACCATGCGCGCCGATTCCTCGGGGCCCAGGCCTGCCATCGGCTCGTCGAGCAGCAGCATGCGTGGGTGACCGACGAGCGCCATGGCGAGCTCGATCAGCCGATGCTCGCCGTGGCTGAGCGCCGAGGTGACGCGACCGGCGCGGTCGGCGAGACCGACGCGGGCAAGCGCGGCCAGCGCCGGCTCGCGCAATTCCTTTTCCGTTCGTGCGTCGCGCCAGAAGCGGAACGAGTGCCCCGCATGCGCCTGCACCCCCAGCGCCACGTTATCGAGCACGCTGAGATCGAGAAACAACGAAGTGATCTGGAACGAGCGGGCAAGCCCGAGCCGGCCGCGCGCATACATCGGCAGCGCGGTGATGTCCTGGCCGGCGAAACGGATGCGGCCGGAATTGGGCGCCAATTGGCCGCCGAGCTGGGAGATCAGCGTGGTCTTGCCGGCGCCGTTCGGCCCGATGATGGCGTGCAGTTCGCCGGTCTCGACCGCAAGCGTCAGATCGTCGGTGGCGACGACGCCCTCGAAGCGCTTGGCAAGATGCTCGACCTGGAGCAAGGGCTCGCTCATGGGACGGCCTTTGCGCGGATCTTCGACAGCAGCCCGTCAATACCGCCGCGCGCGAACAGCACGACCAGCAGCAGCAGCGGTCCGAAGATAATCTGCCAATATTCGGTGATGCCGGACAAAAACTCCTCAAGCACCAAGAGCGCCACCGCGCCGATCAGCGGACCGGCGACCGAGCCCATGCCGCCGAGCACAACCATGATGATGAGATCGCCCGAGCGCGTCCAATACATCATCGACGGGCTGACGAAGTCGGTGTTGTTCGCGATCAGCGCGCCGGCAAGCCCGCACAGCGTTCCGGCGATGACGAAGCAGGTCAGCCGGTAGCGGTACGTCGGGAAGCCGATCGCCCGCATGCGCAGGTCGTTGGAGCGCGAGCCCTGCACCACCATGCCGAAGCGCGAATTCACCAGCCGGTGCACCAGGTAGATCGATGCAAACAGCAGCGCCAGGCACAAGTAATAGAACTGCACCTTGTTCGACAGATCGATCAGCGCAAAGAACTGGCTGCGCTTGTAGATCGTCAGCCCGTCGTCGCCGCCGTAGCGGGCGAGCCCCGCGACGACATAATAGGCCATCTGCGCAAAGGCCAAGGTGATCATGATGAAATAGACGCCGCGAGTGCGCAGCGACAGCGCGCCGATCACCAGCGCGAAGAGCGCCGAGGCGAGCAGCGCTACCGGCCACTGCACGAAGCCGGAGTAGATCCCTTCGTGCGCCAGGATGCCCACCGCATAGCCGCCGATGCCGAGATAAGCGGCGTGGCCGAAGCTCATCATCCCGCCATAACCGAGGATGAGGTTGAGGCTCACGGCGGCGAGCCCGAGGATGACGATGCGGGTAAACAGCGTGAGGAAGAAGACGTTGCCGCCGAGCGCGACGTAGACCGGTAGCAGCGCCAGCGCGGCCAGCAGCACGGCAACGACGATATTGCGAACCGTCAGCGCGCCGCTCATTTTCGGACCGCCGGAAACAGCCCTTCCGGCCGCACCACCAGGACGATCGCCATCACCAGGTAGATCAGCATGGAGGAGAGCGCCGGCGCCGCCGTCGACGCCGCGTCGGGCGACAGCACCAGCCGCAAGAGGTCGGGGAAGAAGGCGCGGCCGAGCGTATCGACAAAGCCGACCAGGAGCGCCGCGATGAAGGCGCCACGGACCGAGCCGATGCCGCCGATCACGGTGATGACGAAGGCGACAATGAGAATGTTCTCGCCCATGCCGATCTGCACGGTGAGGATCGGCGCCTGCATCAGGCCCGCTAAGCCCGCGAGCGCGGCGCCGAGCCCGAACACCAGCGTGTACAGCAGCTTGATGTTGATCCCGAGCGCGCCGACCATCTCGCGGTTGCTGGCGCCGGCACGGATCAGCATGCCGATGCGCGTGCGCATCACCAGCACGTAGAGAAAGCCGGCGACCGCGAGCGAGACGACGATGATCGATAGCCGGTAGGCGGAGTACTGCACGCCCGGCAGGATTTGCACCGAAGTGTTGAGCCAGGACGGCAACGGCAGCGACAGGCCCTCCGGCCCCCAGATCAGCCGCACCAGTTCGTCGAAGAACAGGATCAGGCCGAAGGTGCCGAGCACATGGTCGAGATGGTCGCGCCCGTACAGCCGGCGCATGGCGATTACCTCGACCGCCATGCCGACGATGAGGGTCGCGACCAGGCCGAGCAACGCGCCGAGCACGAAACTGCCGGTCCAGGCGGCGAAGGTGGCGGCGAAATAGGCGCCGATCATGTAGAGCGAGCCGTGCGCCAGATTGACCAGGTCCATAATTCCGAACACCAGCGTCAACCCGGCCGCCAGCAGGAACAGCAGCAGGCCGAACTGCAGCCCGTTCAGGCATTGCTCGATGAAAAGCGTCGTCATGGCGCGCCGGTCATGGAAATGGCCTGCCCCCGACAGGCAAACGGCGGCGGCGCGGAGGCGCCGCCGCCGCCCGTGTCTTACCCTGGACTTACTTCATCGGGCACTTGTCGTGGGAGCCGTCCTGGTAGTCCTTGATGATGGTGGCGATGGTCTTGAGCACGAAGTCGCCCTTGGCGTCCTTGACCACATCCTGCAGATAGAAATTCTGGATCGGAATGTGATTGTTGCCGAACTTGAAATTGCCGCGCACCGATTTGAAGTCGGCCTTCTCCATCGCCTTGCGCAATGCCTCCTTGTCGGTGAGGTCGCCTTTGGTGGCGACGACCGTCGAGGCGATGAGGTTGGCGGCATCGTAGGATTGCGCGCCGTAGAACGACGGCCGATGGCCGGGATATTTCGCCATGTAGTCGGTGACGAACTTCTTGTTGGCGTCGTTGGGCAGATCGTTCACCCATTCCTGCGCGCCGGGCACGCCGAGCGCGAGGTCCTTTTGCAAGGGCAGTGACGTTTCGTCGATGGTGAAGGCGGTGTAGAGCGGGATCTTGCCCTTGAGACCGGCCTGAGCGTATTGCGCCAGGAACTGCACGCCGGCCTTGCCCGGATAGAACACGAAGATCGCGTCAGGATTGGCGGCCTTGGCTTTCGACAATTCGGCGGAGAAATCGAGCTGCGACGGCCAGGTGGTGAGCTCCTGCCCGATCACCTTGCCCTTGAAGGTGTGGGCGACGCCCGCCAGCATATCCTTGCCGGCAGCATAGTTGGGACCGATCAGGAACACCGACTTCACGCCCTTCTGATTCATGTACAGGCCCATCGCTTCCGGCGTCTGATCGTTCTGCCATGAGGTCGAGAAGACGTAAGGCGAGCACAGTTCGCCGGCGACTTGCGAAGCGCCGGCATTGGCGATGACCAGGAAGGTTTTCGAGTCGACCACCGGCTTGATCGACGCCAGCAGCACGTTCGACCAGATATAGCCGGAGATGAAATCGACCTTGTCGGACTCGATTAGCTTCTCGGTCTTCTGCTTGCCGACTTCCGGCTTGAAGCCGTCGTCTTCGTAGATCACCTCGACCGGCCGACCGGCCATCTTGCGGCCCATATGGTCGAGCGCGAGCTCGAAGGAATTGCGCATATCGTTGCCGATCACCGCGACCGGGCCGCTGAAAGTCGAGATGAATCCGATCTTGATCGGCTTTTGCTGGGCCATAGCCGGCCCGGCAGCGAGCAGCAGAGCGGCGCCCGCGGCCAATAGAGTTTTACGCATCGCTGTTTCCTCCCAGGGTCCTTTTGGCCCTTTCCCATAAGACACTCTACTGTACCGGCATCTGAACCAATAGGTCCATCCACCGCGGCGGCCGCAGAGCCACGAATTATATTTCCAAGCCGAGGCTTCGTCGCCAAGACCGGAGCGAGCCCGGTAGTGACGAACGGAATTTGGGCCAGCATTTCGAGTTTATTGGCCACGGCAGCGCCGCCGTTAACTGGCGCTCAATTGACTTTGCAGCCTAGCCGATGCCGCGGCGGGACCCGCCGCAAGCGTCAGGCCGGTTGGCCGGCGATGAGGCTTTTGCGCATCTCGCGGAAGGAGATCAGCTTCTCGCGGCTCTCGTCCCACAGCACCAGGCGCACGCATTTGATGCTTTGCCACAGCGTCAGCCGGCCGATGTCGCCGAGTTCGGGGTGCTCGCGCAGCACGCGCGGCAACCGGTAATAGGGAATCCGACTGCACAGATGATGCACATGGTGCACGCCGATATTGGCGGTGAACCAGCGCAGGATTCCGGGCAGCACGTAGTAGGAGCTGCCGTGTAGCGCGACCTCGTGGCGACTCCAAGTTTCGTCGTGCTCCCACACCGTGTGCTCGAATTGATGTTGCACGTAGAACAGCCACACGCCCATCGCGGCGGCCAGCAGCATGATCGGCCCATGCACCAGCAGGAACGGCCCGACGCCGATCAGCCAGATCAAGACCGCGACGATTGCCGCGATGGCGGCGTTGGTGCCCATGGTGCTGAGCCAAGGCCGCCAGCCGTCACGCATCAAGCCGAACGGCAGCCGGTGCCGCAGAACGAAAAGATAGGTCGGGCCGATCCCGAACATCACCGCCGGATGCCGGTAGAACCGATACTTCAGCCGGCCCCAGCGCGACAGCGCCAGATATTCGCGCACTGTCAATGTGTCGACATCGCCGATACCGCGGTGCTCCAGATTTCCAGAGGTCGCGTGATGAATGGCATGCGTCCGCTTCCAGAAATCGTAAGGCGTCATTGTGAGCACGCCGAGCGCGCGGCCGATCCAGTCGTTGGCGAGGCGATGGCGGAAGAACGCGCCGTGCCCGCAATCGTGCTGGATCATGAACAGCCGCACCAGGAATCCCGCGGCCGGGACGGCGAGCAGCAAGGTCAGCCACCAAAAGCCGAAGTAATACGACACCCACATCGCGACCCAGATCAGCACTAGCGGCCCGAAGGTGATGCCGAGCTCGAGCGCGCTGCGGGCTCCGCTGGGGTCGCGGTAGCGGTTGAGAATCTGGCTTAAGGCGCGTGCGTCGATCGGCTGTCCCGCAGCGGCGGGACCTGGTCTATTGTCCAAGCTGTTGCCCTTTGTGAATATACGCGTTGTGCAGCTCGAGCAGCCGTAGGACTGTCGCACTTACGTACGTCGTTATTTCATGGAAACAACAAGCTGACAGACTATCAGGGTTATTTTGTGTCCGCTACCTGACAAAGTAGTATTTGGCAACGGCCAGCCAGGCAATTAACCCGGGGAGACCAAGCATGACCCCCATCGTCGCCATCGTCGCTCCCGGCAATATGGGTGCCGGCGTCGGCCAGCGCCTGACCGAGAACAAGGTGACAGTGCTCACCTCGCTCGCCGGGCGCAGCGCGGACAGTGAGAAACGCGCCAAGGCCGCAGGGATGCAACCGGTCGCCGACGCGCAGCTCACCGAGGCCGATTTCCTGCTGTCGATCGTGCCGCCGGGCGATGCGCTTGCGCTAGCCAAACGGCTGGCTCCCGTTCTCACCACCGCCAACAAGAAACCAATTTATGTCGAATGCAACGCAGTCAGCCCGCGCACCATGCTCGCGATCGCCGATGTCGTCGCCGCGACCGACTGCCCCTTTGTCGGCGCCGGCATCATCGGTCCGCCGCCCAAGCCCGGCTCGAGCAACACCAAAATCTACGCCGCCGGCCCGGCCGCCGGGCTGTTCGCCAAGCTCAACGACTACGGACTGATCGTGCGGGTGCTCGACGGCCCGCTCACCGCCGCCTCGGCGTTGAAGATGTCCTATGCCGGCATCACCAAGGGCTTCACGGCGCTAGGCGCCGCCATGCTGCTTGCCGCCACCCGCGAAGATTCGGCCGAAGCGCTCAAGGCCGAACTCGCCGAGAGTCAGCCGGCGCTGCTCGATTGGTTGTCGCGGCAGATCCCGCGCATGTATTCGAAATCCTATCGCTGGGTGGCCGAGATGGACGAGATTGCCGCCTTCGTCGGCAAGGACCGCCCCGAGCACGCCATGCTGGAAGCCGCCGCCCGCCTCTACGAGCGCGTCGCCGAGGACTTCGACGGCGAGAAGAAGGAAGTCGGCGCGATGGACGCGTTCCTGAAGTCATGAGCAAGCCATCCATCCTCGTCGATCGCCGCGCCGGTTATCGCGTCGTCACCCTCAACCGGCCGGACCGGCTCAACGCCTTTAACGACGCGATGCATAGCGAATTGCGCCAGGCGATCGAGGAGATCGAAGCCGACGAAACCTGTCGCGCGGTCATGATCACCGGCGCCGGCCGCGGCTTCTGCGCCGGGCAGGACCTCAATGACCGACTGGTGACGCCGGGTGAGAAACTGCCGCCGAACACCTCGCTCGAGCAACATTACAATCCTTTGGTGCGCAAGCTGCGCAGCCTCCCCTTCCCCGTCGTCGCCGCGGTCAATGGCGTCGCTGCCGGCGCCGGCTGCAATATTGCGCTCGCCTGCGACATCGTGATCGCCGGCCGCTCGGCGAGCTTCGTGCAGTCCTTCGCGCGCATCGGCCTGATCCCGGATTCCGGCGGCACCTGGGTGTTGCCGCGCCTTGTTGGCGACGCGCGGGCGCGCGGCCTGGCGCTGTTGGCCGCGCCACTGCCGGCGGACCAGGCCGATCAATGGGGCCTGATCTGGAAATGCGTCGACGACGCGGCTCTCGCAGCCGAGGCGCAAAAATTATGCGAGCACTTCGCTTCAGCGCCGACGCAAGGCTTGGCGCTGATCAAGCGCGCGCTCAATGCGTCGGCGACCAACACGCTCGACGCCCAGCTCGATCTCGAGCGCGACCTGCAAGGCATCGCGCGCGCGATGCCGGATTACATCGAGGGCGTGCGCGCCTTCATGGAAAAGCGCAAACCGAATTTCACCGGCGGCAAGGGGAACGACTGATGGACGATGCCGCGCTCGCCCGCGCCTGCGCCGACGCCATGTGGGCGGAGGACGCCACCAGCCGTGGGCTCGGCATCCGCCTAATCTCGCTCGCGCCCGGCGAGGCGCTGCTCGCCATGGCGGTGACCGAAACGATGGTGAATTGGCACAATACCTGCCACGGCGGTTTCATCTATCTGCTCGCCGACACCGCCTTCGGCTACGCCTCCAATTCGCGCAACGCCCGCATGGTGGCGCAGCATTGCAGCATCACCTATCTCAACCGGGCGCAGCGCGGCGACCGGCTCAGCGCACAAGCGGTCGAACGCCAGCGCGCCGGCCGCTCCGGCCTCTACGACGTGGCGGTGACGCGCGAGGACGGCACGCCGATCGCCGAATTCCGCGGCCACGCCCGCGCCATCGAAGGAACGATTTTGCCGGATAGCGCCCAATGAGCGAGGCAAAGGTCCGCGCCAAAGTTCGTGCATTTCGCAGCGTCGATCTCGGCTTTGCCGACCCCGACAAAGCGCTGCGTTTCTTCACCGCAGCGTGGAATTTGGCGCCGGCCAGCGGCGGCGGTGCGCATTATCTGCGCGGCACCGGCGCGTTTCATCACATTGTGACGCTGCGCCACGCACCGCAGCCGGCGCTGATCCGCATGGTGCTCGACGCCGCCGACCGTGCCACTGTTGATGCCCTGCATGCGCAAGTGCTCGCGCATGGGCTGAAGACGGTCGAGACGCCCACGCCGTTGCGCCAGCCGCACGGCGACTACGGCTTCGGTTTCAAGGACCCGGAGGGCCGCAACATCGCCATCGTCAGCGGCGTCAAGGACCACGCCGACGCCGCCGACACGGCGGACCGGCCGCGCAAGCTTTCCCATGTCAACGTCAATGCCGGCGACAGCGACGCCACCTTGCGCTGCTATCGCGACGCGCTCGGCTTCACGCTGACCGACACCACGCGGCGGCTGCGCTTTCTGTCCTGCAACGCCGACCACCACAGCATGGTGCTCGGCTTCACCGGCGGGCCGACGCTCAATCACATTGCGTTCGAGATGCCCGACCTCGACTCGGTGATGCGCGGCGCCGGCCGCATGCGCGACCACGGCCGCCCGATCGAATGGGGCCCCGGCCGGCACGGGCCGGGCAACAACGTGTTCTGCTATTTCCTCGGGCCGGAAGGCATGCCGGTGGAATTGACCGCCGAGATGCAGCAGGTTGACGCTACGCATCGCGTCAAGACGCCGGAACAGTGGACTTGGGCACCCGGCCGGCTCGATCATTGGGGCATCACTGCTGGACCGAGCGAGCGCATCGAGACGGCGGGGCTCACCATCTTTTTTACTGACGACGGTTGGCGGCTGGACGAGTGGAGATAATGACTGAAAAGAAGCCACCCTTACGCGTCGGATTGGCCGGGCTTGGCGCGGTCGGGCTCGAAGTGGCAAAGCGGCTGATCGCCGGCGTGCCGGGCCTGACACTCGCTGCCATCGCCGTGCGCGACGCCGACAAGGCGCGCCGCGCGCTGCCGGAGCTTGGCACTATCGCGATCAAGCCGGCGACCGCGATGGCCGACGACTGCGACGTCGTGGTCGAGTGCCTGCCGCCGCCGCTGTTCCGCGACGTCGCCATCTCGGCGATCGACAAGGGCCGCATCTTCATGCCGCTGTCGGTCGCGCAACTCTTGGACAACTGGGACCTGGTCGCGCGCGCAAAGGAAAAAGGCGCGCGCATCCTGCCGCCGACAGGTGCGCTGATCGGCCTCGACGCCGTGCGCGCCGCCGCCGAAGGCACCATCAACTCCATCACCATGATCACGCGAAAACCGCCCGCCGGGCTCGAAGGCGCGCCTTATCTCATCGCGCACAAGATTTCGGTTGCCGGCTTGACCGAGCCGCTGAAAGTCTTCGACGGCACGGCGCGCGAGGGCGCGCGCGGCTTCCCGGCCAACGTCAACGTGGCGGCGGCACTCAGCCTCGCCGGCATCGGCCCCGACCGCACACGATTGCAAATCTGGGCCGACCCCACCATCACCCGCAACACCCACCGCATCGAGGTCGATTCCGACGTCGCGCGCTTCTCCATGACCATCGAGGGCATCCCGTCGGCGAACCCGCGCACCGGCCGCATCGTGCCGCTATCGACAATCGCAGCGCTGCGTGGGCTGGTGTCGGAGTTGAAGGTCGGGACCTGAAGCTACACGCGCATGAAAATCTTGCGACGGTAGAAGAAACCCGCGAGCGCGACGGCGAAGCCCAAGCCCAGCAGATGGGCAAGGAACAGTCCGGTGCCTTCGGTTGTGACGCGATCGACCAATGCGCCGAAATCGCCGCCGACGAAGCGCAGCGCGAACGGCTCAAAGCCGACGATATTGTTGAGGAAATAAAGTGTGATGGCGTTGGCGCCGATCCACATGAAGATGGTCGACCAGGCGCGGATGCCCCAGACGTCGATGATCTGGTGCCAGACGCCGAGCAGGATCAGACTATAGCCGCCGGCGACCAGCACGAAGGACGAGGTCCAGATCGCCTTGATCACGGGGAACTGCAAGCCCCAGAAATGACCGGCGAGCACCAGCGCGATGCCGCTGCCGATCAGCCACAGCGATTTCTGCTGCGGCGCGAACCGCTCGCTCTTCAACAGCAGGCCGGCGAACACGCCGAGCAGGCAAGTGCCGATCGCCGGCAGTGTCGACAGCAGGCCTTCCGGGTCGCGCGTCTTGTCCCACAGCCGCCCCGGCAGATAGTGCGCGTCGATCCAGTTGGCGAGATTGGCGTCCGGTTCGAACGAGCCGGCGCCGATGCCGGGCACCGGCACGAAGGTCATCAGCGCCCAGTAGCCGGCGAGCAGCGCCACGAAGGCGGTGATCATGCCGCGCAGGTTCAGGTTCAGGAACAACAGCGACGCGAACAGATAGCAGAGCCCGATGCGTTGCAGCACGCCGACATAGCGGATGTCGGCCCAGTGCTGGCTGATGCCGCCGTAATAGATCAGGCCGAGGCCGTAGAGCAGCAGCGCCCGCCGCAGCACGCGCAGGTGCGCCTGCGCCCGCCCCTCGCGCTCGACCAGGCGCGTCAGCGAGAACACGATGGCGACGCCGGTGACGAAAATGAACAGCGGAAAGATGAAATCGTAGAAAGTGAAGCCTTCCCAGGCGACGTGATGCAGCTGCGCGCCGAGGAATTCGGCGGCATCGCCGATGACCGGCCCCTTGTCGGAGAACATGTCGTCGAGCGCCCAGATGGCGCCGTCGCCGCCGAGAATCCAGAAGATGTTGAAGCCGCGCAGCGCGTCGACCGAGGCGATGCGCCGCATTGCGGCAACCGGCGCCACATCGACGAAACTGCCTGGCGCTAATCGTAGCTGCATGCGCGTGTTCCATCGGAACACGGTTATGGTGCCGCAAAAGCCGCGGTGCCGCGTTGACTTACATCAACCTGGGGGCGCGTCAGTGCGGGGCGGCGGCCATCTCGGTTTTCTCAGCCCCGCAGCGGCCGGCACCTTCCTCGACGCGGAAATAATTCCGCCCGACAAAGGATGCGTCGTAGTGGTGCCAGGACGTGTGGTGGTCGTAGGCGAGCACGCCGGCCAGCGTCACCGCGAACACCGAGCTTGCCATGTCGCGCTGCTCGGCGCTGAGATTCTCCGGCAGCTCGGCGCTGTGGTAGTCCACGTAGGAGACGCGCCGCACGCAGGCGAGATCGCTGACCGAATCGAGCGCGGCGCGCGCCGTCATCAGATGATCGGAGTGGTCGTCGGGGTTAATGCGGGCATCGAGCTCGGCGACGTTGAACTGCACCGCCGCCGCCCGCCCGCGCTCGAAATCGACGATCGCGCGCAGCGTCGCCGTCAAGTCGCGCCAGCCGTGATAGACGGTCGAGCCGTCGACCGCGACCAATTCGTCGATGACGCCGTCGGCGAGCCGCTTGAGCGACTGGAAGCCGGTGTCGTAATAGCCCGTGCCATGCGGATTGCCGTCCGGCACGCGCAGGAAATAGCTCACGGTGTTGCGATAGGCGACGCGATAGATCGCATGGCCGTTGAAGACCCGGTGCTCGACGACGCGCTCGGCCGGGATATCGTCGGCGTCGGCCATGAAGCGGATCGCCGTCTCGGCGCCGTTCTCGCGCGCCAGATAAAACGGCTGTTTGCGCCCGCCCCAGCCGATGCCGAGCCCGGCATCGCCGGCGGTCATATGGATGAACACGGTCTTGGCGGCGCCATCGATCACGTCCTGGAACGCCGGCGGGTTCATAAACAATTGCCAGTCGTCCTCGTGCGCGGCGAAATAGAACGAGACCTTATCGGGCCTTGTCTTCTCCGCGGCGCGCAGCGCCGGCGCCTGCAGGGTTGCGAATACGCAAAGAGCAATCGTCGCGATCCGTCGAGGTGACATCCCAGGCCCCTGGAAATCGTTCCGCTTGGTATTCAAGCTTCACTATATGATGGGGGAGCACGGCAATGGCAAGTGGGCAACACGAAGGCCGGCCGGTCGAAACGACGACTTACTCCTTCTTGGTCTCGATCTGCTTCGCTTCCGGATGGGCCTTCAGGTAGTCCTGATAGGTCTGGCCGGCGTAGCTCGCGGGGGCCTGCACGGCGGACGCCTGGTCGGCGACGCCATCGACCGGCGCACTCGCCATTTCCTTAGTGCAGAGGTCCTGGAACACCACCATGCCTTCCGGCGTGTAGTTCTTGGTCAGGCAGGTGCACGGTCCGGGCTGCACGGCGGTCTCGACGGGTGCGAGGCCGACGCGGCGCACGAAGACGCGATCGTGCATGTGCCAGCGCACGAAGTGGTGGTGCCAGTGAATATGCGGATGACCATTCGGGTGGCCGGGGTGACCGCCACCGACGCGATGCAGCACCATGGCGTCGGCGTTTCCGGATACGAGAGCCGTGCCAGCAAGCGTGGCGACCGAGCGCGAGGATGATCTTGCGTGACATGGCTTTCTCCTGGGTAGAGGGTTGCGATGGCCATAGGTCGCCTCGCCCAACGAGAAGGTTCACGGCGCGGCCGCAGCACCGCGGTTTGACAATCCGCGGGCGCGGTTTAACGTTTGCGCGCAAAGATTTAAGCCGCACGCCGGGCCTTGCATGAAGCCAGCGCCGTTCATCCGCTATGCGCCGAAGACGCTCGACGAGGCGCTGAAGATTTCTCAGCCGTGTCGCGCCGCAGGACGGCCGTGTGCTAGCGGGCGGGCAGAGCCTGGTGCCGATCATGGCGTTTCGCCTCGCCAAGCCGGCGCATCTGGTGGACATCAACGAGGTCGCCGGGCTCGACAAGATTTCGAGCGACGGAAACGTTTTGAGCATCGGCGCCTGCGTACGCCATGCCGCGTTTCACAAAGCGGTAGTCGACAATCCGCTCGGCAAACTTCTGACCAATGTCGCGCGTCACATCGCGCATTATCCGATCCGCATGCGCGGCACCTTCTGCGGCTCGCTGGCGCATGCCGATCCGGCGTCGGAATGGTGCCTGACGGCCACCACGCTCGACGCGACGATGGTGGTCAAAAGCACGCGCGGCGAACGGCTGATCGCCGCGAAAGACTTCTTTGAAGGATTGATGGCGACCGCGCTTGTCGAGGACGAGCTGCTCGCCGAGGTGCGGCTGCCGCTGCTTGCGAACGACGCGAAATTCGGCTTCAACGAATTCAGCCGTCGCGCCGGCGATTTCGCCGTGGCGGCGGCGCTGGTCACCTACCGCCTGCAAGGCGGCAAGATGATCGATGCCCGCGTCGGCCTTGGCGGCGCCGAAGCGCGGCCGCGCCGTATTGAAGACGCCGAAACCGCGCTCAACGGTCAGCCGCCCGGTGACAAGGTTTTCCGCGCCGCCGCCGAAACGGCCGCGGCCGCGGTCGATCCCTTGGAGGATCACCAGACTTCGGCCGACTACCGGCGCGACCTGGTGCGCGCCGTGGTGCGCCGCGCCCTCGAACAGGCGGCGGCATGACCGCGCACACCAAGGGCACGGGGCTGAAATGGGTCGGCCGCGCCATCCGGCGCGTCGAGGACCCGGCGCTACTCACCGGACAAGGCCGCTTCACCGCCGACCTGCCAGCCGCGCATTGGGTGCGCTTTGTCAGAAGCCCGTTCGCCGCGGGCAAGATCGCAAAGATCAAAGCGCCCGACGGCGCGCAGGTCATTACCGCCGCCGATCTTGCCGGCGTCAAGCCGATCCTGCCGATGCTACACAAGTTCAACTACAGGCCGGTCGCGCAGCCGGTGCTGGCCAATGGCGTCGTGCGTTTTGTCGGCGAACTGGTTGCCGCGGTCGTGGCGGCAAGCGCGGCCGAAGCCGAGGACGTGGCCGAGCTGGTTGAGCTTGCGATCGAACAGACCATGCCGGTGACCGACGCGCTGGCGGCGCTGGCGCCCGGCACGCCGCAAATTCACGCCGAGGCGCCCGGCAACGTCATCCTCGAAGCCAAGGTGAAGACCGCTGGCTTCGACGCGGCGTGGGCCGGCGCGCACAAACACGTCCGCGTCGAGGTGCGTTCGCACCGGCAGAACGCAACGCCGATGGAGGCGCGCGCCGCGCACGCCGCCTACGATGCCGCCACCGGCCGCGTCACCCTGACCTGCACCACGCAAATGCCGCATCTCATGCGCACCGCCATCGCCGACGTGCTCGGCATGCCGGAGAGCGACCTGCGCGTCATCGCGCCCGACGTCGGCGGCGGCTTCGGCCAGAAAATGTCGCTTTGCTCCGAATACGTCGTGGTGGTGTGGCTGGCGCGCAAGCTCAAGAGCTCGGTGGCCTGGACCGAGGACCGGCGCGAGAACCTGATCGCCAGCTTCCATGCGCGCGATCAATACATCACGCTCGAAGGCGCTTTCGACAGCAACGCCAAGCTGCTCGCGCTCAGGACCGACATTATTTCGAATGTCGGCGCTTATTCCTGCTTCCCGACCACCAGCGGCGTCGAGCCGCTGATGGCGATGGCGGAAATGCCCGGGCCCTACGACGTGCAGCAGTATCAATGCCACGCGCGCGGCGTGCTCACCAACACCTGCACCATGGCTGCCTATCGCGGCGTGTCGCGGCCGATCATCACCCTGACGCTGGAACGATTGATGGACAAGGCGGCGGCGGCCTTCGGCATCGACCCGGTCGATATCCGCCGCCGCAACCTGATCGACAAATTTCCCTACACCTCAGCCATGGGCCTCGTTTACGACGAGGCTTCCTACAAAGCCACGCTGGAGATGGCGGTGCAGGCGACTGATGTGCCGGCGTTCCGCGCGCGGCAGAAACAAGCGCGCGCCAAGGGCCGCCATCTCGGCATCGGCTTTGCGACCTTCTCCGAGCGCACCGGCTACGGCAGCCCGGCTTTCGCCGCGCGCGGCATGGCGATCACGCCGGGCTGGGAGACCGTCATCCTCAGCGTCGACCCTTCCGGCTTCGTCGAGGCGCGCATCGGTTCTTCGCCGCACGGCCAAGGCCTGCGCACCACGCTGGCGCAGATCATCGCCGACGAGATTGGCGTGCCGCCCGAGCGCATCAGAATCGTGCACGGCGACACCGACCGCGCGCCCTATGGCTGGGGCACCTTCGCCAGCCGCTCGCTGGTGATCTCCGGCGGCGCCACACTGATCGCGGCGCAGAAGGTACGCGCCAAGCTGATCAAGATCGCGAGCCACATGCTGGAAGTGGCGCCCGGCGACATCTTGCTGGAGGACGGCGCCGCCAAGGTCGCCGGCACCGACCGCAGCGTGTCGATCGCGGCGATGGCGCGCGAGGCCTATACGCGAACGCACCGATTTAACGGCGAGATCGAGCCGGGCCTGACCGAGACCGGCACCTATGATCCGCCGGGCACGTTTTCAAACGCTTGCCACGTTGCCATCGTCGAGGTGGACGTGGAAACCGGCCGCGTCGTCGTCGAGCGCTATCTGGTGGCGGAAGACGCCGGGCGCATCATCAATCCGATGATCGCCGAAGGTCAGGTGCACGGCGGCATCGCGCAAGGGATCGGCAACGCGCTGTTGGAGGAAATCGTCTACGACGCCGACGGCGGCATTCTCACCGCCAACCTCGCCGATTACATGCCGCCGACCGCGCGCGACATTCCGAGAATTGAGCTGCACCACATGGAAACGCCGAGCACGCAATCGATCACCAAGGCCAAAGGCCTCGGCGAAGGCGGCACCATCGGCGCGCCGGCGGCAGTGATCAACGCCATTAACAATGCGCTCGCTCCGTTCGGCGTCGAAATCGACGAGATGCCGGCGACGCCGCAGCGCATCCGCGCGGCGTTGCGCGCCAAGCAATCAGTTGCAAAGAAAACGGCATGAGCACGAAGACCGACATCACACTTTCCATCAACGGCCGCGATCACGCCGTCGCCGTCGAGACGCGGCGCACGTTGGCCGACGCCATCCGCGAAGATTGCGGGCAGACCGGCACCCATCTCGGCTGCGAACACGGAATCTGTGGTGCCTGCACCGTCATCGTTGACGGCGAGCCTGTGCGCTCGTGCCTGATGTTCGCCGTGCAAGCCGACGGCAAAAAAATTCGTACCGTCGAGGGCTTGGCGAACGGCGACACGTTGCACCCGATGCAGCAGGCCTTCATGGATCACCACGGCCTGCAATGCGGCTTCTGCACGCCGGGTTTTCTGATGCTGGCGGTCGGCGTGCTAGAGCGCGAGTTGGATATTTCCGACGACGACCTGCTCGACGTGCTGTCGTCGAACCTGTGCCGCTGCACCGGTTACCAGAACATCATCAAGGCCGTGCGCGTGGCGGCAAAGGAAATACGGGGCAAATGACGGCCCCGGCGAAATTCGTCGGCCGCTCCGTCCCGCGGTTAGAGGACCGCCCTCTCCTCACCGGCCAGGGCCGCTTCGCCGCTGACATTTCGTTTCCCGGACAATGGACCATGCGCGTGGTGCGCTCAGCGGTGGCGCACGGCAAAATCAAATCGATAGACGCGCGCGCCGCGCTGGCGCTGCCCGGCGTGCACGCGGTGTGGACGCATCAAGAAGTCGTGCACATTCCGCCGATCCCGTTCCGCCTGACCGGCCTGAAACAACTCGAGCCCTACCGCCAGCCTGTGCTGGCGAAAGAGGTCGTGCGCTATGTCGGGGAGCCGGTCGCCGTCGTCTTTGCGGAGAACGCATACCTCGCCGAAGACGCCGCCGACCTAGTCGAGATTTTGGTCGAACATTTGGACACCACGCTATTCGCCGCCGAGCAACCGGCCGTGTACGAGCATGACGGCGCCGAACTGAGTACCGAGGCAACAGTCCTGCAAAAAGCGTATGGCGACGTCAACGCCGCCTTTCGCAACGCGCACGCCGTTGTTTCACTTGAGCTTTCGATCGGCCGCCACACCGGCGTGCCGATCGAGACGCGCGGCGCCATCGCCCGCTACGACGAAGCGCGCGACGTGCTGGAATTGCACGGCGCCGCCAAGGTGCCGCATTGGAACCGCGACACACTCGCGCAAATGCTTGGGCGAAAACGCGAATTGGTTCAGCTCTACGAGGGCCATGTCGGCGGCGGTTTCGGCATCCGCGGCGAGATCTATCCGGAAGATGTTCTGGTCTGCGCGGCAGCGCTGCAATTCCGTAAACCGATCAAATGGATCGAGGACCGGCGCGAGCATTTGATCGCCGCCAATCATTCGCGCGAGCAGCATCACCGCGTGCGCGCGGCGATCGACGCGCAGGGCCGAATTCTCGGCATCGACGACGAATTTTTCCACGACAACGGCGCCTACATGCGCACGCATGCCGCGACCGTGCCCGATCTCGCCGCCGCGATGCTGCCGGGGCCCTATCGCGTGCCGGCTTACCGCGCGATCGGCCATGTCCGGCTCACCAACAAGACGCCGTGCGGCACTTATCGCGCGCCGGGGCGTTATGAATCGACCTTCGTGCGCGAGCGGTTGCTCGACGCGATTGCCGCTAAAGTCGGCGTCGACAAAGTCGAAATCCGCCGCCGTAATCTGATCGGCAAGAGCGCGATGCCTTACGCGCTCGGCCTCGATACGCTCGGCACCACCATCGTCTACGACTCCGGCGACTATGCGTTACTGCTCGATAAAGCGTTGCAATTGGCCGATTGGGACACGCTGCAAGGCGAGCTGAAAAGGCGCCGCGCCGCCGGCGAAAAAGTCGGCGCCGGCCTCGCCATGTTCGTGGAAAAGAGCGGGCTGGGGCCGTTCGATACGGTCAAAATCGAAGCGAAATCGGACGGTTCGTTCGAGATCGTCACCGGCGTCGCCTCGCTCGGCCAGGGCGTGGAAACGGCGATGGCGCAGATCTGCGCCGACGCACTCGGCGTGAACTACAGCGATATCAAGGTCATCCACGGGCAGACCGACCGCATCGACAAAGGCATGGGCGCGTTTGCCTCGCGCGTCACCGTGATGTGCGGCGAAGCCACCCGCATGGCCGCGGCAAAGTTGCACGAACATCTTCTTCTTCTCGCCGCCGAACTGATGCAATCCGACGCGAAGTTCCTCACAATCTCGGAGGGAAGAATTCTGCGCTCCGACAATTCCTCGGGTCCATCAATTCTTCTCGCCGAACTGGCGCGCCAGCGCCCGCTCACCGCCGAGGCGACCTTCGAATCGACGCACATGGTCTACCCCTACGGCGTGCACATCGCCGTCGCCCGCGTCGACGCCGACACCGGCGGCGTCGCGGTCGAGCGCTACGCGATCGCCTACGACATCGGCCGCGCGGTCAACCCGCAGCTGGTTGAGGGCCAGATCGCCGGCGGCCTGGCGCAAGGCATCGGCGGCGCGCTGTTCGAGGAGTTTTTATACGACGAGGCCGGCGAGCCGCTGTCGGTCAGCTTCGCCGATTACCTTATGCCGACGGCACGCGAGGTGCCCGAGCTGTCGATCCTGATCACCGAGGACGCGCCGAGCCCGCTCAACACGCTCGGCCTCAAGGGCGCCGGCGAAGGCGGCGCCAATCCGGTCGGCGCGGCGATCGCCTCCGCCATCGACGACGCGTTGGGTCGCCCCGGCGCGGTGACGCGCCTGCCGGTGACGCCGCAGCGGCTCAAGGCGCTGATGGCGAAAGCAAGCTAGCGCCCACTGCGGGTTTCAGTTGCGCTGCAGCGCGACAATGACGTTGACAACAGCGGACCGTCCGCCTCACCCTGCCGCCGCTGACCAGCCTATCCAAAGCTCATAATCGGTGCGCCGCCGAAGCGGCGCGGAAGGCGGCCCTGGGGAGGAGTCATCATGTCCGTTATCCGTCTGTCGTCGATTCTATCCACTCTCGTTCTCTGTGCTGGACTTGCCGCGTCGTCCGCGGCGCTCGCGCAAAATCGCCAGTTTTCCTTCGCCTACGACCAGCCGAAGAGCAGCGGTTATGGCGCCGGCGCCGAGATGTTCAACAAGAAGCTGATGGAACTGAGCAAGGGCACGCTCTCGATCAATCAGTATCCGGGCGCGCAACTCGGCACCGAAGCGCAAACGCTGCAGAAGGTGCAGACCGGCGACATCGACTTCGTGTTCCTGTCGACCGCCAACGCCTCGACCGCGCAGCCGGAGTCGGGCGTGTTCTCGATCCACTTCATCTTCCGCGACGAAGCGCACGCCATCAAGGTGCTCGGCGATCCCAAGGTCATCGCGGCGATGAAGGAATTGTACGCCGCCAAGATGAAGGGCGCTCATATGCTCGGCCTGGGCTCGCAGGGCCTGCGGCACATGTACGGCAAGAAGCCGATCGAAAAGGTCGCCGACCTCAAGGGCGTCAAGATGCGCGTGCAGGCGACGGTGACGGAAGACGAGACATTCCCGGCCTACGGCGCGCAGGTCGTGCACATGGCGTTCGGCGAGGTCTACACCGCGCTGCAAACCGGCGTCGCCGACATGGCCGAGAACGGCATCAACAACTACCTCATCAACAAGCACTACGAGCCCGCGCCGGTGCTGTCGCTCACCGAGCACGAAGCCAATAACGCCGCGCTGTTCGTCAGCGACAAGGTATGGAGCAGCCTGAACGACGAGCAGAAGAAATGGGTGCAGGCCGCCGCCGACGAGGTCAGCCAGAAAGAGCCGACCGTCGCCTTTAAGCTCGAGCATGACGCGCTGGCCAAGCTGGAGAAGATCGGCGTCAAGGTCGTCAAGACCGTCGACAAGAGCGGCTTCATGCAGATCAGCAAGCCGATCCAGGACAAGCTGGCCAAGGATCTGGGGCCCCACGCCGTGAAGGTCCTCGCCATGGTCCGCGAGGTGAAATAGGCGGCTCGATCGCCGGGCGGGGAGCCGACCGGCTCCCCGCGCCGCTGCCGGCCTTCTCGTAAATTTCGGAATTCGCAAATGCCTGCGGATTACAGCCTGGTCTTGCAAGAGCAGCGCCACCTGAAATGGCGCGCGCTCGACCCGCTCGAGCACGTCCTGATGATCCTGTGCGGCATCTCCATCACCGGCTTCTGCGTGCTGGTCATGTGCGACGTCATCACCCGCCTGATCGGCCGCCCCTGGCTGTGGTTGCAAGAGGCGACGATGACCTTCTTCATCTACGGCATCTTCATCGGCGTCGCCGCGGCGACCCGCCGCAACGACCATCTTTATCTTGCGGTGCTGGCGGAATTGATGATTGGCAACCGCCGGCTTTTCTTCGAGATGTTCAACCGCATGGTCGTGCTCACGGTCGCCCTCTGCATGATCTATTTCGGCTATCTGAATTTTCTCGACGGCTTCAAGAGCCTGAGCATGCCGTCGATGATCCCGATGGCGATGTTCTACGCGGCGATCCCGCTGTGCGGGATTCTGATTTCGCTTTTCACCATCGAGCAGATGGTCAACGGCTGGCGCAACGGTTTCCCGCATTTACCGGGCTTTCCCGACATCGAAGGCGATCAGCGGAGGACGTCGCCGTGACCGTCAACGGTACGCTCATCTTCCTGATGGGCTTCCTGTTCCTGTGCTTCGGCTATCTGGGCGTGCCGGTCGCCTTCGCGCTGATCGCGTCGGTGCTGATCGTGGCCATCTTCACGCCGATTAGCCTCGCCTCGATGATGGCGCAGCTGTTCAACGGCATGGACACCGAGGCACTGCTGGCGGTGCCATTCTTCCTGCTGGTCGGCGACCTGATGACGTCGGCCAACGTCACCGTGCGCATGATACGCCTGTCGCAGACCATGGTCGGCCATTTCCGCGGCGGCCTCGCCCAGGTGGTGACGCTGTTCAGCATGTTCTTCGCCGGCATTTCCGGCTCGTCGGCGGCCGACGTCGCGGTGCTCACGCGCACGCTCGGGCCGGAGATGAGCCGCGAAGGCTACGACAAGGGCTTTACCGCCGCGCTCATCGCCTCGGCCGCGACCATGGCCAATCTCATTCCGCCCAGCATCATGGCCGTGGTTTACGGCGCGACCGGCAACGTCTCGATCGGCGGGCTGTTTCTCGGCGGCGTGGTGCCTGGTGTGCTGGTCGGAATCGGATTGATGATCTACAGCTATTTTTTCGGGCCGGCTGGCCTCGAGCACAAACGCGCGACCTTTGGGCAATTCAGCACGGCGGCCAAGCAAGCCGTGGTGCCGATGATGATCCCGATCATCATTATGGGCGGAATTCTCACGGGCAAGTTCACGCCAACCGAAGCCGGCGTCATCGCCGTCGCCTATATCGTCTTTGTCGCGATTCCGCTTCTCAACTATCGGCACGTTGTCAATCTGCCTCGCGACATGGCGCATACCGGGTTGCTCTATTCCATCCCGCTGATCACCATCGGCGCTGCCTCCATGTTCGGCTGGATGCTGGCCTATCTGCGCGGCCCCGCCGTGGTGTCGGAATGGATCGCGCATGCGGCCGGCAATGACCCGTTCATGATCATGCTGCTGCTGGTGGTCTTGTTCGTCATTGTCGGCGACTTCATCGACGCCATCCCGGCCATCATTATCTTCATGCCGATCATCACCGACCTTACCAAGAACTCCGACATCAATCCGGTGCACATGGGTGTCGTCATCATCGTCACCCTCGCCTTCGGACTGATCACGCCACCTTACGGCCTATGTTTGCTGATGGCGTCGAAATTCATCGACGTGCGATTTGGCAGGGCGATGGTCGCGTCGCTGCCGATTTATATCGTGTTCTTTGCCGCCATCGCCTTCTGCATCTTTCTGCCCGACGTGGTGCTGTGGCTGCCCAAGCATCTGCTGCCGGAATCGGTCGGCTGCTTCAAGAATCCGAGCGGCGCGGGTTATATCTGCCCCTGAGCCGCGCCGCCGGAGACGCCATGCCGCCCGCCAAAACCGAATTTCAGCCGAAGCTCAAGGCGCCCCCCGGCACCTGCGACACCCACATGCACATTTACAATCACCGCTTTCCGAAAGCGGCTACCGCCAAGATCCTGGCGCCCGACTCGACGGTCGAGGATTACTTGAAGATGCGCACGCGGCTTGGCATCGAGCGCACGGTGGTGGTGCAGCCCTCGGCCTACGGCAAGGACAACCGTTGCACGCTCGAAGCGATGGCGGCGATCGGTCCGAGCGCGCGCGGTATTGCGGTCGTCGACGAAAGCGTCTCCGACGCCGAGCTCGACCGGCTGACCAAGCTCGGCATTCGCGGCATCCGCTTCTTCATGCTGCCTGGCGCGCCGTTGCCTTTAGAAATTCTCGAAACCATGTCGGCGCGGGTGACGCCGTTCGGCTGGCATGTGGTTTTTCAGATGGACGGACGACATCTCGCCGACCACGAGGCGCTGCTCGACCGGCTGACCAGCACGCTGGTGATCGATCACGTCGGCAAGTTTCTGGAGCCGGTCGCGTCCGACCACCCCGGATTTCGCACGATATTGCGGCTGCTCGACAAGGGCCGCACCTGGGTCAAGCTGTCGGCGCCATACGAGACGTCTAAAGTCGGCCCACCCTTCTATGACGATGTCGGCAGGCTCGCCAAGACGCTGGCCAAGGCGGCACCGGAGCGGATGCTGTGGGCGAGCAACTGGCCCCATCCGACACCCGGCGTGTCGGTGCCGGACGACGCCTGGATGCTCGACATGCTGCTCGACTGGATTCCCGACGAGGCCGCGCGCAGCAAAGCGCTCGTCGACAATCCGGCGCAGCTTTACGGCTTCTAGCTGCCAAGACCGGCTGTCTCCGCTAAAAATCAAGCCGGTTCTTGAAAAATTAATTCAAATGGTCCGCTTCCGTGCAGCTTTTGTCTAAGGTCGTTTCGGAAAATCGATCGAAAAGCAACAGCGGCCGAGCCGATTAATACCTCTTTTAACCTGGGCACATCGTAGGCTGGTACCGCGGCCGACGTTCGCGATTTCGCGTTACCTGTGTAGCTGGAGGACCGCGCCATGGCCTCAAGTGCATTAACGTCCCGCTGGTTGTTCCGCGATTTGCCGCGGAGCTACGTGGTGATCGCCATCGCGGCGGCCGTCGTCGCGGTTGTCGCCTTCAGCGTCGACTGGTCCAGCCCGCCGCCGCCAGGCGCGATCGCAACCCAATCCGCCACAGCCGCTGACGAGCTGCGTTATCGCGGGTCGATCATCGTGCCGACGAATACCGTCGGCATTTGCCGGACGATGACGATGGACAATCGTACTGGCAATTTGGCCGACGGCGGCTACGGCAAGTGCGGGCCGGACGCGCCCCGCGCCGCGCCGAAAGAACCCTTCGAACAGGCCCGCCTGCGCGCCGTCGGCAACGCGTTTCGCCACTAAGGCCGGCTGCCGCGCCCGCCGATCAAACCTTGAAGTCCGGCCGGTAGCCGTCCGCGGCCTTCTCGATGCGGCCCGCGAACGGCGCCCCAACATGGCCGGGCAGCACCAGCGCGCCGCTTGACGCGCAATAGTCGAGCACCTTGCGCCGGCTGACTTTGGCCTGCGCGGCGTCGGAATTCTTCGGGAAATTCCAGTCCGGGTAATAGACCTGCAGCAGATGATGCCAGACGTCGCCGATGAAGGCGGCGCGCTGGCCCTTGCTCTCGAGCTTGAAGAAGACGTGGCCGGGCGAATGGCCAGGCGCGGTATCGATTTCGATGAAGTCGTTGATGCGGTGCTTGCCCTCGATCATGTCGGCCTTGCCGTATTCGAGGATCGGCACCACGCATTCGCGGAAGGTGCCGAGCTCGGCCGGGCCTTCCTTGGGATCGGCGTCTATCTTGGAAAAGTAATCGATGTCCGGCTTGTTGAAGACGTAGCGCGCGTTGGGGAAGGTCGGCACCCATTTGCCGTCCTTCTGCTGCGTATTCCAGCCGACGTGATCGTGATGCAGATGCGTGCACATCACGAGATCGATCTCCTCGGGCCGCGCGCCGGCGGCGGCCAGCCGTTCGAGATAATTGATATTGAGCAGGTTCCACCACGGCCGGCCCGGCTTGATCTTGTTGTTGCCGCAGCAACTGTCGATGAGGATGGTCTTGCCGCCGACCTTCAACAGCCAACTATGCACCGACAGCTTGATCAGCCCGCTATCTGGATCGTAGTGGTGCGGCGCGAGCCAATTTTTGTGCTCGGCCATATGCGCGTCGTTGAAATCGGGGAAAATCTGCAGCAGCGGATAGCACGCGCCATAGGTTTCCTCGACCCGGGTGATGGTGGCGTCGCCGACTTTGAGCATCAAATGATCCTTTCGGCCGGACGCTAGTTCGGCAGAAATTCGTTGGTGAAGGTCGACTTGAAGTCGATCGCCGCCGGCCCCTTCGGCTGCAGATAGGCGTAAGTCGCCTTGGCCTGCGCCTCGGTCATGTGGCCGTCGAGCGTCCAGATCTGGCTGACAGTGTCGTAGGCCTTGGCGTTCGTCTCCGCCGTCATCTTCGGATATTCCTTCGCCATCAATTCCTTGCCGCGCGCGGCATCGGTCTTGAGGATGCGCTGCGCCTCGGTGAAGACCTGCGCCACCTTGCGCAACAGCTCCGGCTTCTCCTTCATGATGTCGGGATGAGTTGCGAGCGTCATGAATAGGATGTCGCGAAATTCAGGGATCTCGCCGTTCATCACGTTTAGATAGATCTTGCCGGTGCCGGCCTGCTGCACCAGCACGCCGGCCGGCTCGAACGGCAGCGCGGCGTCGACCAGGTCTTTCTGGAAGGCGGCGACGTAGGACGGCGCCTCGGCGCCGACGTAAACAGTTTGGATGTCGCCGGGCAGCGTCAGCCCGTATTTGTGCGCCAGCGTACCGAGCATCTTCTCGCCGGAGCCGTTGGCCGAGGGCAGCGCGACGCGGGCGCCCTTCAACCGCTTGATCTTCTCCTCAACGCTGAGCTTTTCCGAGCCGGCGATGAGCTTGTCGCTGGCGATCACGTTGTTGACCGGCCGGTTGGCGATGCAGAAGAACGACACGACACGTTTGCCCTGCGCGGCGACGGTGAGCACGTGCTCATAGGAGAGGATGCCGACATCGGCGTCCTTGGTTAGCACCGACTGCAAGGCGAGTGGGCCGCCCTGCACGTAAGTGATCTGCGGCTCGAGGCCGTATTTCTCGAACAGCTTGAGCTGGGTCGCGACGTACAGCGGACCGGAGAAATAGCCGTGGCCGATATTGGTGATCTTGACCACCTCCGCCGTAGCGGTGGCGGACCAGGTGACGCAGGCGGCGAGCGCCGCGAGCCGCAGGAATTTCATCGTGCTGTCCTCCCTCAATGCCGGTTTTTCGTGTCAGCGGCCGACAATCCGCCAGAGTTGCGTTCGATGCTGCACCAATTCAACGAGGAGATTAAGTGCAACGGCAAGTAGTGCGATGACGATCAGCACGGCGAACACGCCGGCGGCGTCGAATTGCGATCCGGAATATTGCACCAGGTAGCCAAGCCCGCGGTTGGCCGCGATCATCTCGCCCAGCACGGCGCCGATCAGCGCGTAAGGCACGGAGATTTTCAGCCCGGCGAAAACCCATGACATCGCCGACGGAATGATCACCTTGACGATGAGCTGCGTGCGCGTCGCGCGCATCAACCGCGCGCCGTCGATCAAGTCCTGATCGACCTCGCGGACGCCGGCATAGGTGTTGAGGAACACCAGGAACAGCACCAGCACTGCGGCGAGCGCGATCTTGGAGGCGATGCCGAGGCCGAACCACAATACGAACAGCGGCGCCAGCGCCACCTTGGGCAGCGCGTTGAGCGCGTTGAGATAAGGGCTGAGCAGCCGATTGCTGAACGGCGATACGCCAAGCCAGAGGCCGAGGATGACGCCGCCGACCGCGCCGAGGATGAAGCCCATCAGTGTCGCGTAGATCGTCGCCCAGATGTGCATGAACAGCGAGCCGTCGGCGGTCCATTGCCAGAGCCGTTCGGCGACATCGACCGGATTGGAGATGAAGAAGTCGTCGACGAGACGCCCAGAAGCGCCCTGCCAAACCAGCAGGATGCCGACGCCGAGCACGGTCTGGCACGCCAGCATGAAGCCGCTGCCGAATTCGCGCTGCGGTCCGGCGGGCGCTTCGCGCGCAGCCTCGGCCGGAGCGGCTGCAGCCTCGGGCGCGGTCATACCCGCTCCTCCTGGTATTCGACGCGCAGCCGCTCCCACAGCGCGTCGTAGAGATGCTTGAAGTCGTTGGTAAAGCGCACGTTGAGCACGTCGCGCGGACGCGCTAGATCGATGCGCTGCTCGTAGGCGATGGTCGCCGGCCGCCGCGTACAGACGAAAACGCGGTCGGCCAGCGTCACCGCTTCCATCAGGTCGTGCGTGACCAGCATCACTGTCTGCCCGGCTTCGGCGGCGAGCCGCAACAAGAGATCGTGCATCGCCAACTTCAATTGTGCGTCGAGCGCGGCGAAGGGCTCGTCGAGCAGCGCGGTTTCCGCCCCGTAGAGTAGCATGCGGGCAAGACAGGCGCGCTTGCGCATGCCGCCCGACAATTCATGCGGGAAGCGGCGCTCGAAGCCGTCGAGCCCGACGTGCTTAATCGCCTCGGCGGCGCGCGCCAGGCGCTCGGCCTTGTCGACGCCGGCAAGCTCGAGCGGGAACGCGATATTGTCCTGCACCGTGCGCCAGGGCAGCAGATTGTCCTTCTGCGTCATGTAGCCGACGTCGGTGTTTACGTCGGTGACGCGCTTGCCCTTGTAGACCACGGCGCCGCCGCTCGGCGGATAAAGCCCCGCGATCATGTTGAGCAGCGTCGATTTGCCGCAGCCGCTCGGGCCGATGACCGCAACAATCTCTTTTTGCTTGATCGTCAGATCGATGTCGCGCACCGCATCGACGGTTTCGCCGCGCTTGTGAAACGTCTTCGATATGTGACGCAACTCGATCATGGCGATCTAGAAGATCATCCGCTGGTGGCCGCCGTCGACGTCGATATTGGCGCCGCAGATGAAGCTGGCGCGCTCGGAGGCGAGGAACAAGACCGCGTTGGCGATGTCGTCCGCCGTGCCCCAATGGCCGAGCGGCACCTCGGCGCCCCATTTCGATTCCTGCTGCTCCAGGCTGCGGCCGTAATAGACCTCGTTGTAGAGCGTCAGGTGGTCGGTGAGCGGCGTCCTGATGCGGCTCGGGCACACCGCGTTCACCAGAATGCCGTCCGGCGCGAGATCGTCGGATAGCGATTTAACGAAGGAATGCTGCGCGGCGTTGATGACGGTCGAGGCGATAGCGTTGCCCTGCGGGACCTTGCCGGCCTGCCCGATGATGACAATGAAGCGGCCGCCGCCCTTCTTGCGCATATGCGGCACCACCGAACGGGCGAGTTGCCAGACGCCGAGCACCTTGGTCTTGAAATGCTCGAGCATGGCGTCGCCATCGATGTCTTCCAGACGCCCGGGCAGATGCGTACCGGCGTTGCTCACCACGATGTCGATCCCGCCGAAGGCTTTGACGACATTGTCGACTAGCGCGGCGACATCAGCAAGCACGCAGAGATCGGCGGCAAACGCCTTGGCGGATTTCAGCGACGCGGCGGCGCTGTCGAGCTTGTCGCGGTCACGGCCGCAGATCGCGATCTTGCAGCCTTCGGCGGCGAGCTTTTGCGCGATGGCGAGACCGATACCGCTCGAGCCGCCGGTGACCAGCGCAACCTTGCCGTTCAATCCGAGATCCATGGCCCGCCCTCAACCGAAAACGTAGCGGTGATAGCCGCCGTCGATGCTCACCGAACTGCCGGCAACGAAGCCCGCACAATCGGATACCAGGTATGCAACGAGATCGGCCACCTCCTCCGGCTTGCCGGTGCGGCCGAGCGGATTGGACCGCGTAAAGCCGGCCGCGGCGGTGGCGCGGTCGACGCCGCGCTCGCGCATTTCCTTCTCGATCAAAGAGGCGAGCAGTTCGGATTCGATATATTGCGGGCACACGGCGTTGACGCGGATATTGTCGCGCGCAACCGCGTCGGCGACCGATTTGTTCATCGCCATCAACGCGGCATTCGTGACGCCCGAGGGAAAACGGTCGGGATGCGGATGGCGCGCCGCCTGACCGACGATGTTCACGATGCGGCCATCGCGCTGCCGCTTCATGGTGGGCAGCACCGCTTTTATCATGGCGAAAAAGCCGAACACCTTGTCGCGCAATTGACGCTCGAGGATGTCGAGCGTCGTCGATTCGACGGTGCCGCGTAGATGCGTGCCGGCATTGTTGACCAGAATGTCGATGCGGCCGAAGGTTTGCAGCGCGGTGCCGACGAATGTCCGCACCGCGGACTCGTCGGTGACGTCGGTGACGACCCCGATGGCGCGGCCTTTCTTGGACAATTCGGCTACCGTCGCGTCAAGCTGCGCAGCACCGCGACTGCAGATTGCAACGGCGCAGCCTTCGTCAAGCAAAGTTTGTGCAACGGCCTTGCCGATGCCGCGCGACGCACCGGTGACCAGGGCGACCTTGCCGTTGAGGCCAAGCTCCATGGTCTCCCCCGCTTTGTTATTGCTTTCTTGCCGGAACGATACTCTATGCTGACGCCAGTAGCGTCAAGCGAACGGGAGAGCAAGGATGGATTTTGGCATCAAGGGCCGCCGCGCGATCGTCACCGGCGGTTCGAGCGGCATCGGGTTCGAGACGGCGCGCCAGTTTCTCGAAGAAGGCGTGCGTGTGCTGATCACCGGCCGCAACGAGAAGAAGCTGACGGCGGCGCGCGACGATCTCGCCAAGCGCACCGGCGGCGAGGTGCACGCGGTGGTCGCCGACATGACGAAGCAGGCCGACATCGACAAGATGGTCGCGACCGCGAAAGAAAAACTCGGTGGCGTCGACATCCTCGTCAACAACGCGGGGCAGATGTATTCCGGCCGCTTCGCCGCGATCCGCGACGACGAGATGCAGACGCAGCTCGACACAAAGTTGTTCGGCTTCCTGCGCGCGATCCGCGCCGTCTATCCGATGATGAAGGCACAGAAGTGGGGCCGCATCGTCAATACCATCGGCGGCGCCGGCAAGGAGCCGGACCCATACATGTTCGGCAGTGGCATGACCAACTCGGCGCTGCTCAATCTCACCAAGTCGCTGTCGACCGAGTTCGGCGAGGACAACGTTCTGGTCAACGCCATCTGCCCGGGATGGGTGGCGACCGATCTTTGGGTGCGCAATACCGAAGGCATGAAGCAGGAGTTCGGCGTCGCGAGCGAAGCAGAAGCGCGCAAGGTGGCCGCCAAGAAGAACGCGCTCGGCCGCATGGGCAAGCCGGAGGAGCTCGCCAACGCCACCGTGTTCCTCTGCTCGGAGCGCGCCAGCTACATCACCGGCGTGTCACTCAACACCGACGGCGGACGGCTGAAGGGGTTGTGGTGATCCAATATCCACCATTCGTCCCCGCGAAAGCGGGGACCCAGGGCGAATATCTGCATGCCGCAATGTTGCTCTGGATTCCCGCTTGCGCGGGATGAGCGGGCGTGGTCACCCCAGCTTCTTCAACAACCGTACCACCCGTCGTGCGCTCCTCCTCGCCGAGCGAGCGGGGCAAGCGTCGCCGTGGTGATCTCGGCGGCGACCAGCATGGCCTTTTCGGTCACGGCACGGCCGCGCTCGGTGAGCGTCACCGCGCGGCGGCGGCGGTCCTTCGGGTCGGCGACCGCAGCGAGGAAGCCGCGCGCCGCCAGCCGGTCGACCACGCCCTTGATGGTGGCGGCGTCGAGGCAGATGTGCCGGCCGAGATGGTTCTGCGAACAGGGGCCGAGGTCGTACAATTTGGCGAGCGCGGCGAACTGGGTCTGCGTCAGCCCCTCGATCATGCGCGTGGTGAAGATCGCGGTGTGCGCTGCATGGCGACGCGCAGCAGCACGTAGCGGCCTCGACCGCCTACAACTTCGACGGGCACAGACGCGCTCGGTTTTTGACGCCGCATTGCCAGGCTTGCTGGCCTAATTCGCACGCCGGTGGAAGCCCGCCATGGGCTAAACGAACAAAATGAAGGGGTTCGCCCGTGCGACGGCCTAGACCGTCAAATACGCCCGCTGCACGTCCTGATTGCCATCGAGTTGCGCCATGGCGCCCTGCCAGCGGATCTGGCCCTGCTCCAGCACATACACCCGGTCGGCCACCAGGCGGGCAAAATGGATGTTCTGCTCGGACAACAGGATCGACAGACCCTCTTTCTTCAGCTCGACGATGGTCGCGGCCATCTGCTCGACGATCAGCGGCGCCACGCCTTCCGAGGGCTCGTCGAGCAGCACCAAAAGCGGATTGCCCATCAGCGTGCGCGCCACCGTGAGCATCTGCTGCTCGCCGCCGCTCATGCGGTCGCCGAGGCGGTCGGGCATTTCGGCGAGATTAGGAAACAGCGCGAACAGCTTTTCCGGGGTCCAGGCCGGCGCCGGCCGGCCGTCGGCGAAATGGCGTGGCGGCTGGCGGCCGACGTCGAGATTCTCCGTGACGGTGAGATCGGAAAAGATGCGGCGGTCCTCCGGCGTATAACCGAGGCCGCGGCGGGCGATCTCGAAGGGCTTGAGGCGCGAGATGTCGGCGCCGTTGAAGCGCACGGCGCCGGCGCGCTCGCCAATCAGACCCATGATCGCCCGCATGGTCGTCGACTTGCCGGCGCCGTTGCGGCCCATCAGCGCCACCGCCTCGCCGCGACCGACCTCAAAGGAAAGGTCATAGAGAATGCGCGCGGCACCGTACCAGGCGCTGAGCTGCTGCACGCTGAGCATGGCTTCACTCATGAGGCGGCTCCATGCGCGGCGAACGTCTTGCCGGTGCCGAAATAGACCTCGCGCACCTGGGCGTTGCCGCGGATCGACGCCGCGTCGCCGTCGGCGATCAGCCGGCCACGCGCCAACACTACGATTCGGTCGGCGAAGGCGAACACCACGTCCATCGAATGCTCGGTGAACAGCACCGAAATCCCGCGTTCGACAACCAGCTTCTTGACGAGTTCGATCAGCCCGTGGCGTTCCCGCGCCGCCATGCCGGCGGTCGGCTCGTCCATCAGCAGCAGGCGCGGCTCGTTAGCGAGCGCGATGGCGAGTTCGACGCGCTTGACGTCGCCATAGGCGAGTTCGCGGCTCGGCCGGTCGGCGGCCGCTTGCATGCCGACCTGCGCGAGCAGATCGAGCGCGCGATCGCGATGCATCGCCGCGGCGGGCCGCCACAGCCGATGGATATCGCCGGCATGCGACAGCAGCGCCATCTGCACGTTCTCGGCGACCGTCATCGAGTGGAAAGCGGCGGCGATCTGGAACGTGCGGCCGACGCCGCGCCGCCAGATATCACGCGGCTTAAGCCCGGCGATATTGTCCCCCGCGAGCAGGATCTCGCCGGAATCCGGCGCCAGCTGGCCGTTGATGATGTTGAAGCAGGTGGTCTTGCCGGCGCCATTCGGACCGATCATGGCGAGGAATTCGCCCGCGCCGATCGTAAAGCTGACGTCGCTGACCGCACGCACGCCGCCGAAGGCCTTGGACAACGCGCGGACCCCGAGCAGGCTCATGGCCGCACCCGTCGCCACAGCGTGGCAAATCCGCCGGCAATCCCCTGTGGGAACGCCAGCACCAACAGCAGGATGATAACGCCGAGCAGCGCGCGCCAGTACTCGGTCTGCCGCATCACGGTGTCCTGCAAGGTCGCGAACACCGTCGCGCCGACGATCGGCCCGGTCAGCGTCTGGATGCCGCCGAGCAACACCATCACCAGGCCGTCGATCGAACGGCTAACGCCGATGGTCTCCGGCGAGATCGAGCCTTTCGCGAAGGCGAACAGACCGCCGGCGACGCCGCAGACCGCTCCGGCGATAGCGAAGCCGAGCCAATGGATACGCTTGACGTCGATACCGATGGCTTCGGCGCGCAGCGCGGAATCGCGCCCCGCGCGCATGGCGTAACCGAACGGCGCAAAGAGAAATCGCCGCAATAGCAGGACAGCGGTGAGCGCCAGCACCAGTGTCAGCAGGAAATAGACCCAGGCCTGGTCGAACGGCGGCGGCGGCCAGACGCCGATGACGCCGTTGGAGCCGCCGGTCAAATTTTCCCATTGGAATACGGCGGCCCACACGATCTGCGCGAAGGCCAAAGTCAGCATGGCGAGATAGACGCCGGACAGCCGCACCGCGAACCAGCCGAACAGCAGCGCGCCGGCGAGCGCGACCAGCGGCGCGGCGACGAGCCCGACGCCCATCGGCACGGCGAGCCATTTCACCAGCAACGCCGCGCCATAAGCGCCAAGGCCGAAATAGGCGGCGTGGCCGAACGAGTGCATGCCGCCGGGGCCGGCGATGAAATGCAGCGAAGCGGCGAAGATCACGGCAACCAGCACGTCGATGCCGAGGATCAGAAAATAAGGCGATCTCTGCGCCAGCAGCGGCAACAACAACAGCAGCAGCAGCGCGGCGAGCGCCAGTGCCTTGAGCGCCGGCGTCGCCGGACGCAGCGGCGATTCCGGCTCGGCGACCGAGCGCACCGCGGCCTGCGCGCGGCCGAGCAAGCCATACGGGCGAGCAATGAGGACCGCCGCCATCACCAGGAATTCGGCGACCAGCGTCAGCTTGGAGAAGTTGAAGCTGATGAAGCCGAAATCGACCACGCCGAGGCCGATGCAGATCGCCTTGACCTCGGCGATGATGACGGCGGCCAAGTAAGCCCCGGTGATCGAGCCCATGCCGCCGACCACGACGACGACGAAGGCGTCGCTGATCGCGGTGAGATCGGTGCCGAGATTGGCCGGCTCGCGCGCGACCTGCAGCGCGCCGCCGAAGCCGGCGAGCGCGGCGCCGAGCGCGAACACGGCGGTGAACAACAGCGCCTGATTGACGCCGAGCGCGCCGACCATCTCGCGGTCCTGCGTCGCCGCGCGCACCAGCCGGCCGAAACGCGTGCGCGTCAGCGCAACATGCAGCGCGATCAGCGCCAAAGGCGCGATGGCGGCGAGGAACAGGTCATAGCTCGGCAGATGGCGGCCGAGAATCTCGACGGCGCCGCTTAAGCCCGGTGCACGTGGGCCGAGCAAATCTTCCGGGCCCCAGAGATAGAGCGTCGCGTCATTGATGATCAGCACTAGCGCGAAGGTGGCGAGCAGTTGGAACAGTTCGGGCGCGCGGTAAATTCTCCGCAAGAGTACGGTCTCGATCAGCGCGCCGATGCCGCCGACGACGATGGCGGTCGCAACGATGCCACCCCAGAAGCCGAGCGCGCCGCCGATCTTGGTTGCGAAGGAATAGGCGATGTAGGTCCCCAGCATATAGAGAGACCCGTGCGCGATATTGACGATGCGGGTGACGCCGAAAATCAGCGACAGGCCGGCGGCGATGAAGAACAGGCCGGAGGCGCCGGTGAGCCCATTGAGGGCTTGGAAGAGGAAGGCGGTGAGGCTCATTGGCTGCCTATCCCTCCCCTGCAAGGGGAGGGTGGCTGCGAGCGGAGCGAGCAGCCGGGTGGGGTTTCATAGCGGCTAGGTTACCCCACCCGATCGGCTTCGCCGACCACCCTCCCCCTATCGGGGGAGGGACAAGACATCAATCCGCGCCGGCCGGGCGCAGCTTCTTGACTTCGGCCTCGCCGGGCAGCACCGAGCCACCGTCGACATATTTAAAGTCGGCCATGGTGCCCTTGCCGTTCTCCAGCGCGATCTTGCCGACATAGGCGCCCATGGTGGCTTGGTGGTCGCTCGCCCGGTAGCTGAGCGGCCCGAACGGACTATCGACCTTGAGGCCCTTGAAGGCTTCCACCAGCTTCTGGGTGTCGGTCGATTTCGCCTTGGCGATGCCGGCGGCGAGCGACTTGATCGTTTCGTAACCGACGATCGAGCCGAGCCGCGGATAGTCGTTGTACTTCTTCTGATAGGCCTGCACGAAGGCGACGTGCGCCGGCGTCTTGATCTTGTCCCAAGGATAGCCTGTGACGATCCAGCCAACCGGCGCCTCGTCTTTCAGCGGGTCGAGATATTCCGGCTCGCCCGACAGCAGGCTGATCACGGTGCGGTTCTTGAACACGCCGCGAGTATTGCCCTCGCGCACGAACTTGGCGAGGTCGCCGCCGAACAGCACGTTGAAGATCGCGTCGGGCTTGGCGTCGTCGATCGCCTGCGCCACCGCGCCAGCGTCGATCTTGCCGAGCGGCGGCGCCTGCTCGGTGACGAACTCGACGTCGGGCTGCGCCTTCTTCAAGAGCGCCTTGAAGTTCTCCGCCGCCGACTGGCCGTATTCAAAGTTCGGATAGACCAGCGCCCAGCGCTTCTTCTTGGCGGCGATGGTCGCCGGCATCAGCATGGCGACCTGCATGTAGGTCGATGCGCGCAGGCGGAACGTGTATTTGTTGCCGTTCTGCCAGGTGATCTTGTCGGTGAGCGGCTCGGCGGCGAGGAAGAATACCTTCTTCTGACCGGCGAAGTTGGTAACCGCGAGTCCGATGTTGGACAGGAACGTGCCGGCGAGCATCGACACGCCTTCGCGTGTGATCAACTCCTCGGCGACGCGCACCGCCTCGCCCGGATTGGCGCCGTCGTCGCGCGAAATCACCTCGAGCTTCTTGCCGAGCACGCCGCCTTTGGCGTTGATCTCCTCGACCGCCATCTCGATGCCCTTCTTGTAGGGGTCAAGGAAGGCGGGTTGCGCCTTGTAGCTGTTGAGCTCGCCGATCTTGATGGTCTGCTGCGCCAGCGCCGGCGTGGCGAGACCGATGGCGAGCGCGAAAACCGCGAGCGAACGCGTATGCATGGGTGAAACTCCCGATTGGATTGGAACGAAGTGTCCTGCCACATCAGCGAGCTTGTCAACGGCGCCGGACCGGCGCGAATGCGCCGCGGCTATGCGGGCTATGCTCTAGGTCTGTCGCGGAATCTATCCATCAGCGGCTTATCCTGGCCGCCGTCGATTTCGATCATGGTGCCGTTGACCATGGTCATTAAAGGCGACGCCAGCATGACGACGAGATTGGCGACCTCCTCGACCTCCGCGATGCGCGCAAGCGGGATCGAGGCCGGCGCGAGTTTGTCGGCTTGCTCACGCGGGATTTTCATGTCGCGCGCCATGGCGTCGACGAGGCCTGCCCAGCGCTCGGTACGCACCGGGCCGGGATTGACCGCGACGAACGAGATGCCGTCCTTGCCGTATTGCCCGGCGAGCGAGAGCGTCAGGTTCTGCCCGGCGGCGTTGGCGGCGCCCGGGCAGATCTCCCAATACGACGGCTTCACGCCGTCATTGCCAATCAGGTTGACGACGCGGCCGCCGCCTTGCTTGACCATCAGCGGCAGCACATAGCGCAGGCAGCGCACATAACCCATGAACTTGAGCTGAAGGCCCTTCTCCCAGTCGTCCTCTGTCAGATGCTCGATGACGCCGCCGGCGGCCGAGCCCGCATTGTTGACCATGATGTCCACGCGTCCCAGAGCCTTCGCGCCTTGCTCAATAAAGTTCTTGGCGTCCTTGTCCTGGCGCAGGTCGGCGGGAATGGCGACGATCTTGCGGCCGGTGGCCTTGGCGATCTCGCTTGCGGCAGCCTCGAGTGGGCCGGCGCGGCGCGCGCAAATGGCGACATCGACGCCCTCTTTTGCCAAGGCGAGCGCGATGCCCTTGCCGATGCCTTCCGAACCGCCGGTCACCAGCGCGGTCTTGCCCTTGAGCTTGAGGTCCATGGTGTCTCCGATTGTCTAGTTCGGTTTATGCGCCAGCCAGCGGCCGGCTTCGGCCGCAGCAATGAGCTCAGCGACAGCGGCGTTGAACTCGGCCGGTTCCTCGCTGGTGATGGTGTGGCCGGAGCGCGGGATGACGCAGAGCCCTGCCGTCGGCACCGTGCGCTTCAAATAGATGCTGCCGTCGACGCACCACTCGTCCTCGTCGCCGACCAGCACCAGCAGCGGCGGCGTGAACTTCTTGAGATCCGCCTCCATTTCCCACAGCGACGGCCGCTTGGCCTGCAAATTCAACATTACCAGCGAATGGCCGTTCGACGAGTGCTCGCTCAGCAATTTGATGAACTCGGCATAGCCGCGCGGGTCCTTGTTCTTTTGTGCCTGTCGCGTCGGTCCGTCGCCGTAACGCGCGGCGGCAACCGCCATGGTCTCCGTCGCGAACATCTTGCCGGTCTCGCGCGAAGCCGCCCTCGCCTCCTCGACCTTCGCCGGATCGGCGCTCGAGCCGTAGCCGCAGCCCGCCGCCGTCACCGACAGGCAACGCTCGGGATAACGGATGCCGACGTGCAGCGCGGTCGCCGCGCCCATCGAATGGCCGACGACGTGCGCTCTGTCGATGCCGAGGGCGTCCATCACCGCGATGACGTCGTCACGAAAGTGGTTCTGGCTGTATTTATTCGGATCGTCCGGGATATCGGACGGCGGATAGCCGCGCTGGCTATAAGTGACGCAGCGATGCGCGCGCGAAAAGAACCGCATCTGCGGCTCCCAGCTGCGCCAGTCGCCGGCGTATTCGTGCACGAAGACGACGGCCGAGCCGTGGCCTGCCTCTTCATAGTACAACCGAGTGCCGTCGCGTGCGGTGATCTGCGGCATCGCGCTCCCCAAGCAGAACCGGCAATTAGTTGCACGCAATCGAAAGCGGAGTAAAGTCTTGGCCAGCCAGTTTGAGGCCCAACCAATTGCGGCGCTCAAGACCGCGACCGGAAAATCCACGAGGGGGAGTTGTCATGTCCAAAATGTCACGACGCGGCATTGCAGTGCTAGCGGTCTGTCTTGCATTCGTCATTTCAGGATTATCGGCGGCACAGGCGCAGCAAAAGCCGGTGATCAAGGTCTCCAGCCTGACGCTGCCGGTGTTCAATCCGCTGGTGTGGAACGTCATGAAGGCGCGCGGCTTCGACGCCAAGCACGGCTTCGAGCTCGACATCCACGCCTATCCCTCGATCGCCGCGTTCTACGCCGGTTTTGCCACCGGCGAGACCGACGCGCTGATCGGCGGCCCGACCATCTTCCAGAAGCTTTATCAGGAAGGCGTCCAGCTGCGCATCATCGGCACCGGCTTCACCCTCGCCGACCTGGTGATCTTCGCCAAGGACCCCGCCATCAAGTCGCTCGCCGATCTCAAGGGCAAGCAGCTCGCCATCGACATGGGCGGCTCGCAATATCAGGTGGTCAAGATCTACACCGCCGCCAAGGGCATCGACCTCGGCAAGGACATCACCGTGGTCAACGCCAATTTCGGCGTCGCCCGCGCGCAACTGGAAGCCGGCCGCGTCGACGCCGCGCTGGTGATCGAGCCGCTGGCCAGCATCAGCAGCAAGGCGCACCCCGATTGGCACGTCATCTTCAACGGCGCGCAAGGCTGGAAGGAGATTGCCGGCGAATCCGGCTGGGAAATCGTGCCGGCCATGCGCGCTGACGCCATCGCGAAAAATCGCGAGGCACCGAAAATGCTGCTCGCCGCCCTGCAGGACGTGGCGGAGGTGTTCGAGAAAGAAACCGCGGCCGCCGACAAGATCGCCAACGAGACGCTGAAGCTGCCGCCCGGCATTTTCACTGCCGCGGTGGAAAGCAAGCGCCTGCAGATGATCGTCAAGCCGGCCTGGGAGCCGGCCACCAAGAAGTCGATCACCGACATGATGGAGCGCGCGGTGAAGGCCGGGTTCTATCCGAAGATGCCGGACGAGAAGATCATTTATGCCCCGTAAGCGCGTACGCGCGTCTGTCCCATGAACGAGGAGCATATCCCGGCGCCGGTGCCGGTGCCGGATCTGATCTTTCCGCGCCAGACCTTCGTCTCCCTGCTGGTCTTCGCGATCTGCTGGGAGACGCTGTCGCATCTTGCGCCTTATCTCGGGATTCCGCCCTTCGCCATCCCTAGCTTCGTCAAGATCGCCAAAAGCCTCGTCGACATCACGCCGGTCGACGTCGCCGTCACGCTCGCGCGCGTTATCGCCGCGCTGATCGCGTCTTTCGTGCTTGGCGTCGCGCTGGCGATGGCGATGTACCGCTCGGATTCGCTCGACAACTACCTGCACCCGATGATCCGCATCCTGATGGCGGTGCCGGTGGTGTCGTGGATCCTGTTCGCGGTGCTGTGGTTTCCCGGCGTCGAATTCCGCATCGGCTTCGTGCTGGTGGTGGTGTGCGGACCGGTGTTTCTGGTCGATTCGCTCGACGCCATGCGCGGCGTGCCGCGCGAATTGCGCCACATGATGCAGTCGTTCCGGCCGACCACGCCGCAGTATTTCGTCAAGCTGATGCTGCCGGCCATCGTGCCGAGCATCTTCACCAGCTGGAAGGTCAACATCAGCCTGGCGATCCGCGTCGTCACCATCGCCGAACTGGTCGGCGCGGTGACCGGCATCGGCCATCAACTGTCGGTGGCGCAGGAATTGTTCTCGGTCGCCGACGTGTTTGCCTGGACTCTGGTGCTGGTGGTGCTGTTGTTCCTGCTCGAGGCGGTCGTTGCGCGGGTCGAGAAGCGGCTGTTGCGGTGGCGGCCATGACCATGTCCGAAAGCGGCCCGCCGCCGATCGAGGTGCGCGGCTTGCGCAAGGTGTTTCGCCAGGCGACGTCGGGCCAGGCGGTGGTGGCGATCGACCGGCTCGATCTCACCATTGCGCCGCGCGAGGTGGTGGCCATCGTCGGCCAGACCGGCTGCGGCAAGTCGACCTTCTTCGATCTCGCCATCGGCCTCGAAGCACCGACCGAAGGTTCGATCCTGATCGGCGACAAGAGCCCGCATGCCGACTTCGATTATTTCCGCGGCCATATCGCCACCGTGTTCCAGCAGGACCGGCTGCTGCCGTGGCGCTCGGCGCTCGACAACGCCAAGCTGCCGCTCGAATTGATCGGCCTGCCGGAGGACGAGCAGCGCCAGCGCGCACTCGCCTGGCTCAACCGGCTGGGCTTGGGCCAATTCACCAATGCCTTTCCGCACGAATTGTCCGGCGGCATGCGCCAGCGCGTCGCCATCGCGCGGGCGTTCGCGGTTGAGCCCGACATCCTGCTCGCCGACGAGGCCTTCGGCCATCTCGACGAGGTGACGGCGGCGGAGCTGCGCGAGACCTTCCTGGCGCTGGCGCGCGAATGCGGCTCGACCGCGATCCTGATCACGCATCAACTGGAAGAGGCCATCGCCGTCGGCGATCGCATTGTCGTGTTCGGCAAGTCGGCGAAGCTGCTCGCGGACATTCACGTCGCGCAATGGCCGAAGGAGCGCTACGGCGCGCTGCGCGAGGCGATCCAGGCGACGTTGCAGACGAACAAGCCGGACCCGAGGCTGGCGCTCGGCTAGCCCCGCATGATCGCCCTGGCCGCGTCGCCGACGGCTTCGATGGACTCGCCCGCATCGAGGAAGCAGACGATGCGGCAGGGGCAGCCTTCGAGGCCTTCGTAGCGCCACGGAAACGCTCCGATCAGACAGCGTTGGCCCAGCATCAGTTCGATGTCGCCACCAAGATTTTCCGCGTGCAGCAGGCCCTCCTGGAACGCCCAGGAGTGGAACGGGAACACGTCCTGGGTGACGCGTCGGCCGGACTTCTTGTGGGTGAATTCGAAGGTGCCGAAGAACTCTCCCGGCGTCTTGCCGTGTTTCCCGGCGAACTCGGCGGCGAGATCGGGCCGCATGGTGCGGATCGAAGTGTTCATGGCGTGGTCGCATGAGCCGGTGTCCATGCCCCACCACTTGATCTTTTTCTTCAGCATCCAGTCGAGCGTCGCGAGATTGGGGCCGGGGTGGTAGCAGAAGTACTTCACCAGGTCCTGCTGCGGCCGGCCTTCATAGTGCTTGTGCCAGCCGGTGTGCAGGATGAGAATGTCGCCGTCGCGGATGTCTGCGCCTGAGGACTCGATGATCTCAGGCGTGATCACCGCCCAGTCGTGCATGTGTTTCGAGATATCGACCACGACGCCGCGGTTGACCAGGTAGTCGAGCGGCAACGAGGCCATGTCACCCTTGCGGTTGTCGGTCGCGTGCATGGCGCCATCGAAATGAGTACCGACGTGCAGAGCGGTATCGATCCGCTGCGCCACGATCATCTGCGTCTGCAGATTCTGCGCGTAATACATCTTGTTGCCGACGTAGCCGACCCAGCCGGGCGTGTGCACGTTCATGACGTGCGAGAGATCGACGATTTTCATGGTCGCATCCTGGTCGAGAGAAGAGCTAAGCGATCAGTCCATCACAGCAGGCCGCGCAGCGCCAGATGCACGCCGAGCGCGAGCAAGCCGAGAAAAAACCACAGCCGGAAGGTCTTCTCCTGCACCCGCCCGCGCACCTGTTGTCCGAGCCACATGCCGAGCAAGGACGCCACGATCGCGACCACGACTGGCATCGCCAGCGACGTGCCGATCTCGCCGGCATGCATCAGCGCCACGCCGAGGGCCAGCGTCGATACCGTAAACGAGATGCCGAGCATCTGCACCAACTGGTGCCGGTCGAGTTTCAGCGCGTGCAGATAGGGCGTTCCCGGCAGTACGTAGACGCCGGTCGCGGTGGTGATCGCGCCGGTCAGCAAGCCGACCGGCAGGCTCAGCCAGCGCTCGCCGCGCGGCGAGACGTGGAAATCCATCTTGGTTAAGCCGATGCAGGCATAGACCACCAGCGCGACGCCGAGCCAGATGCGTCGCCTGCCCGCTATTGGCGCCCGGCAGCCATGTCGCCGCAGCGAAGGTGCCGAGGCAGATGCCGGCGAGCATCGGCCAGATGCGCCCCAGCAGCGGCAGCAGGCTCTTGCCGATCATCGCCTGCCAGACATTGGTGATCAGTGCCGGCGCCACCATGATCGCTGCCGCCTGCGCCGGCGTCATCATCAGCCCGAGCAGGCCGATGGCGACCGTCGGCAGACCAAGACCGATGACGCCCTTGACGAAACCGGCAAGCAGGAAGGCGCCCGCCGTCACGGCCAGAATTGCGTATGAGTGCACCGGCGCTCCCTGCTTGCGGGCGGCACATTGCGCGATGCGCGGCGCGGCGACAATACGGCAGTGGGCAAGCGAAACTTCGGCGTTGGCGAATGAAATCCTCTGTCGTGGCCGGGCTTAGCCCGGCCATGACAATTGAGGGGCGCCTTCGTTGCTGTCGGCGGCGTTTCGGTGCCATACTTTGGCAAAACGCATCGCCGCTTTAACGCGGCACAGGGAGGATATCGTGCGCATTCTTCTCGCTTTGCTGGCGGCGGCCACGCTCGCATCCAACGCCTGGTCGCAGGACGCCGCGGCCAATTATCCGAACCGGCCGATCCACATCATCGTCTGCGTGCCGGCCGGCGGCGGCGTCGACACCGTCACGCGCATTATCGCCAACGGCCTGCAGGACAAACTCGGCCAGCCAGTGGTGGTGGAAAACCGCTCCGGCGCCGCCGGCAATATCGGCGCCGAGGCGGTGTTCACCTCGGAGCCAGACGGCTACACGCTGCTCGCCGCGCAGCCCTCGCCGCTTACCGTCAATCCGCTGCTCTACAAGAAGATGAGCTTCGATCCGACCCAGTTCGAGCCGGTGGCGATCATGACCACGGTCGCCAATGTGCTGCTGGTGCGGCCGGATTTCCCGGCCAAGACCGCGCAGGACTTCATCGCCTATGCCAAGGCCAATCCGGGCAAAATCAATTATGCGTCGCAGGGCATCGGCACGACGTCGCACCTCACCGCCGCACTGTTCGAGAAGGTCACCGGCACCAAGCTGGTGCACGTGCCCTATAAGGGCACGGCGCCCGCCCTTAACGACCTCATCGCCAGCCATGTCGACATGATCTTTATGGAACTCGCCTCGGCCCTCAAGCTGCATCAGGCCGGCAAGGCGCGCATCCTGGCGGTGGCAACGTCAGCGCGCATCCCGACGCTGCCGGACATCCCGACGCTCGACGAATCCGGCGTGAAGGACTTCGAGTCCGGCACGTGGAACGCGATCGCCGCGCCGCCGAAGACTCCGCCTGCCATCGTCGCCAAGCTCAACGCGGCGGTCAACGCGGTGCTCGCCAGCAAGGACGTGCAGGACAAATTCGCCAAGCTCACCCTGCACGCGGCCGGCGGCACGACCGAGCATGCGGCGGCCTTTATCAAGAAAGAGACGCAGACCTGGGGCGACGTCATCAAGGAAGCGCACGTCCCGGCGCATTGATGCAGCGAGAAGGAGAACGACTATGGGTAAGTTCCTGATCGAACCACACTTCCGCCTGCAGGAATGGATCGCCCACGACAAGGGCTATTTCACCGAGGAAGGCCTCGACTACGAATTCCGCGAGCTGATCAAGTCGACCGGCGGCAAGCATCACGACAAAGGCGACAAGGTCGGCGCCATGCAGTCGTTCGAAGCCGGCCGCAAGGCGGACGTGAGTTGCGCCTGCCACTGGACCATCAACGTCGCCGCCTCCAAGGGACTTGGGCGCATGTCACGCGAGGTCTATTCGGTGTCGCCGGCCGGCATTTTCGTGCAACCGGATTCCAAGATCAAAACGCCCGAAGACCTCGCCGGGGTGCCGATCTCGGTCGGCTACCAATCGGGTAGCCATTACGCAACCATCCAGGCGCTCGAGCAATTCATCCCGCAGGAGAAGATGAACCTCGTCTACTCCGACGGCATGTTGTTCGCCCGCATGGACAAGCTGCTCGAGGGCTCGGCGCCGGCCGTGCACCTGTTCAGCGGCCCGTATTACTTCGCCGAGCAGCTTGGCTTCCGCAAGATTCTCGACGCCACCTTCATGATCGGGATGATGGTCCACGGCACGCCGGACCCGGAGGATTTGCGCAAGTTCTACCGCGCATTGCGCCGCGCCCAGCGCGACCTCGACCTGCGGCCGGAGCTCTACACGCACTACTACTTGAGGGAATTTCCCGAGCGCTACCACGCGCGCATGGACACGCGGCGCTGGGGCCCGGGCGAGCGGCTGGTCTTCGAGCCCTACACCAAGGAAGTCTACGACGAGGCGCGCGAATGGATCGCCTCGCACGGCATCTTTCCCGACGGCAATCTCGGCAGCGGGCGCTACGAGCAGGCCACGATCTGAGGGCGAAACCGGCGGTTGCCGCCCGCTCCCCTTGAAAAGCCGCGCCCGGTTTGCCAAGCAGACGGGCGCTATTTTTTCTCACATGCCCGCGAGGTCATCCATGGACGGCCCCATGATCCCCAAAGACCGCGCCCCCTACTCCGCCATTGTCGACCGGCCGCCGCTCAAGCTGCCGGGCAAGGCGCGCATCGTGTTCTGGTCGATCGTCAATTACGAGGTGTGGGACATCGGCAAGCCGATGGCGCGGCAACTGCTGCCGGCGCCGACCGGCGTGCCGCTGATGCCGGATGTGGTGCATTGGGGCTTCCACGAATACGGCATGCGCGTCGGCTGCTGGCGCTTCTTCGAACTTTATAAGCGCCTCGGCATCAAGCCGACGCTCGCCGCCAATGCGCGCATCTGCGAGGACTATCCGCGCGTAGCCGGGCGGGCGCGCGACGACGGCTGGGAATTCATGGGTCATGCCTACGAGCAGGGTCCGATCCACAAGGAGCCCGACCAGGCCGGCATGATCAACCGCACCATGGACATCATGGAGAAATTCTGCGGCGAGCGGCCGGTCGGCTGGCTTGGCCCCGGCCTGACGCAAACGCTGGAGACGCCGGACCTGCTCACCAAAGCCGGCGTCAAATACATCGGCGACTGGGTCTACGACGACGAGCCGACGGTGATCAAAACCGCGAACGGCCCGCTGGTCACCCTGCCCTACACCATCGAATGCAACGACATTCCGGTGATGATCGTGCAGCACCACAACAGCGACTACCTGCTGCAACTGGTGAAGGACCAATTCGACCGGCTCTATGCCGAGAGCGAACAGCGCGCCAAGTTCGTCGCGCTGGCGATCCATCCCTACATCAGCGGTCAGCCGCACCGGATCAAATATCTTGAAATGATCTACGACTATGTGAACAAGCACGACGGCGTGCTGCACTGGAACGGCGAGCAGATCCTCGACTGGTACAAGACGGTTGCGAAAATATAGCCTGCCGCTTAGCGTGCGCTCCCGCCCAAAATCAAGAAAGAGCGGACCGATGGGAGGATACAGCATGAATCGCAGATCGACCGTGCGCGCGCTCGTTGGAGCGGCGGCGCTGCTTGGGTTTGCCGCGCAGGCGCAAGCCCAGGTGCCGGAAATCCGCCTCGCCAAGCAATATTCCATGGGCTACTTGCAGCTCAACGTGATGGAGCATCAGAGGCTCATCGAAAAGCACGCCAAGGCGCTCGGCATCCCCGAGGTGAAAGTCTCCTGGCTCTTGTTCAACGGCCCGGCGGCGATCAACGACGCGCTGCTCTCCGGCACCATCGATATCGCGTCCGGCGGCGTGCCCGGCCTGCTGACGCTGTGGGCCAAGACTAAGAGCACGCCGCAGGAGGTGCGCGGCGTCTCGGCGCTATCGTCGCAGCCGTTCTTGCTCAACACCCGCAATGCGGACATCAAGTCCGTCAAGGATTTCAAGGACAGCGACCGCATCGCGCTACCCGCAGGGAAGGTTGCCGTGCAGGCGATCATGCTGCAGATGGCGGTCGCCAAGGCTTACGGCGACAAGGAATTCGACAAGCTCGACAAGCTGACCGTATCGATGTCGCCGCCGGACGCGACGATCGCCCTGCTCGGCGGAAAATCGGAAATCAATTCGGTGTTCAGCGTGCCGCCATTCCAGTATCAGCAACTGGAGCAGCCGGGCGTTCACACCGTGATCAACTCGTTTGACGTCATGGGCGGCTCGCACTCGTTCACCGTGGCGTGGACCTCGGCGAAATTCCGCGACAAGAATCCGGTGCTCTACAAGGCGCTGATTGCGGCGCTCCAGGAAGCGACCGACATCATCAACAAGGACAAGGCGGCGGCCGGCAACCTTTGGATCGAGGATTCCAAATCGAAGCTGTCGCCTGAGATGGTCGGCAAGATCGTCGCGGGCTCGCAGGTGCATTGGACGATGACGCCGGAAGCGACGATCAAGTTCGCCGACTTCATGTCCAGCGTCGGCACGCTGAAGGTGAAGGCCGCGTCGTGGAAGGATTACTTCTTCCCCGAAGTTTACAACCTGAAGGGCAGCTGATCGCCATGAACTTTCCCAAGCCCGCCGTCGGCATGTTACCGAATGATCGCCTCGCCTATTCGGCCATCGCGCAACGCAAGCCGCTGAAGCTGCCGAAAGGCGCGGGCATGGCGGTGTGGACCATCACCAATGTCGAGGAATGGGACCCGACGCAGGCCATGCCGCGCACCGTGCTCACGCCGCCGGCCGGCGGCTCGCCGATGCCCGACATCCCCAACTGGTGCTGGCACGAATACGGCAACCGCGTCGGCTTCTGGCGGCTGTTGCAGGTCTATGACGACTTCAAGGTGCCGGGCGTGATGAACATCAACGGTGTCGCGGCGCTCGCCTATCCCGACATCGTCAAGGCTTGCGTCGACCGCAACTGGGAATTCCTCGGCCACGGCCACACCCAACGCAATATGCAGAAGGTCGCCAACGAGCGCGACGACATCCGCAACTGCGCCGCGGCGATCGAAAAGGCGAGCGGTAAGCGCCCGCGCGGCTGGCTCGGACCAGGCCTCACCGAAACGTGGGAGACGCCTGATATCCTGGCGGAAGAAGGCTACGACTACGTCGCCGACTGGGTGCTCGACGACCAGCCGGTGTGGCTGAAAACGCGCGGCAAGCCGATCCTGAACGTTCCCTACACCCAGGAATGCAACGACGTCGCGATGATGCTGATCCAGCACCACAAGGCGAACGAGTTCTACGAGCGGGCGATCGACCAGTTCGAGCAGATCTACAAGGACGCCAACGGCTCCGCCCGGGTGATGGCGATCTCGGTGCACCCCTACATCATGGGCGCGGCGCACCGCGTCAAATATTTCCGCAAGATCTTCGAGAAGATCAGGGAAAAAAAGGATGTCTGGTTCTGCACCGGCGCGCAGATCGCGGATTGGTACAAGAAGGTCGGCCCGGCGGCGCCGTAATCCACACGCCGTCATGCCCGGCCTTGTGCCGGGCATCCACGCCTTCTATGCATTAAGCCAGCCAAGACGTGGATGGCCGGGACAAGCCCGGCCATGACAGATGATGAACGACGCGCATTTCCTCGACAAGAAGACCATCGCCGAGCTTACCGCGCGCATGTATCTCGACACCGGCGCGGTACGCTTCATGGCCGACAAGCCGTTCATCTTCACGAGCGGCTGGGCGAGCCCAGTCTACAACGACTCACGCTGGCTGATCTCGTTTCCCGACGTGCGCTCGACGCTGATGGACTTTGCTGTCCACAGCATCGCCCGCGACATCGGCCGCGATCAGATCGACGCTGTTGCCGGCGGCGAGACCGCCGGCATCCCGTTCGCCGCCTGGGTCGCCGACCGGCTCAATCTGCCCATGCAATACGTGCGCAAGAAGCCGAAGGGCTTCGGCCGCGGCGCGCAGATCGAGGGGCAATTGATTCCAGGCCAGCGCGTGCTCCTGGTCGAGGACCTAGCCACCGACGGCAAGAGCAAGGTCAATTTCATCAAGGCGCTGCGCGACGCCGACGGCAAATGCGACCACTGCTTCGTCATCTTCTTCTATGACATCTACCCGCAGGCCACGAAGATCTTCGGCGATCTCGGCGTGACGCTGCACTATCTGACGACCTGGAAGGACCTGCTGTCGGTCGCCAAGGCCAGCGGCAAGTTCGAGGCGAAGATGCTGGCGGAGGTCGAGAAGTTCATCGCCGACCCAGCCGGCTGGTCGAAGGCCCACGGCGGGGTCGCGGAAGCGGCGGAGTATTAGCGCGACCGACGTTAAACCAACTTCCGCTGCAATCGCGTCACCGCCAGATCGAGTGCCGACAGAAACCGCGAAATGTCCTGGCGCGTCAGCGGCGGCGGGCCGCGCGTGGTGGCGCCGGCGCTGCGCAGGCCGGTGAGCAAGTCTCTGGTGGCCAAAGCCATGCCGATCGAATCATCGTCGAACGGCTTGCCGGTCGGGCCGATCACTGTCGCGCCTTTTTTCACGCAGCGGCCGGCCAGCGGAATGTCGGCGGTGACGACGATATCGGTTGCACCGGCTCGCTCGACGATCCAGTCATCTGCTACGTCCGGACCTTCGCTGACGATCACGCGCTCGATCATGTCGCTGCGCGGGACGTTCATGAACGAATTGGCGACCACATAGACCTTGAGACCATAGCGCTCGGCCACGCGGTAGACTTCGTTCTTCACCGGGCAGGCATCGGCGTCGACGAAGATGCGAATTTGCGGTGGGTCCGGCCCTTCCATGGCGTCGGCCATCGTGATCCAATCGAGTAAAACCAGGGAGGCATCAATGGCCAAGGCCAAGAAGAAGGCAAGTCGGAAAGCGGCCAAGAAAGTCCAACGGCGCAAGCCGAAAACGAAGGCCAAGGTCCGCGCCAAAGCGCGGCCGAAACAGAAATTCACCTTCAGCCATCACCGCGACGAGGACTTCGACGCCGGCCTGCGCACCTACGCCAAATACCGAGATCTCGGCATCGCGCCGGCGACCGGCGGCATGGTGCAGGCGCACGTCATCAAGTTTGTGCCGCCGTTCAAGCCGGAGGAAGTCGCGATCCCGCACTACCACGACGTCGACTTCCAGATGGTCTATGTGCTCAAGGGCTGGATTAGGAGCGAGTTCGAAGGCGAAGGCGCGCACACCTTCACTGCCGGCTCGTGCTGGATCCAGCCGCCGAAAATCAAGCATACCGTCCTCGGCTATTCCGACGACTGCGAGGTGCTGGAGATAGTGTTGCCGGCGGACTTCGATACGGTGATGCTGGCTTAGACCACCCGCATCAGCAGCAGGCCGCCGGTCATGGAGACGAAGATCACTGCCGTCGAGCAGAGCACGGTGGTAATGTGCCGCCAGCCGAGCCCGATGATGGTCTTGACCGAGGTGCCGAGCCCGAGCGCGCCGATCGCCAGCAGCAGGCCCCAGGTCGAGGCCTCCGTCAGCGCAGCTTTGGCCGGCGCGTAGAGCGGCAGCAGCGCCGGCGCCAGAGGCATCGCGCTGTTCACGACGCACAGCACCAAGAAGACGATGGCAAACACCGGCACCGGCACGCGCGCCTCGCCGTGCTTGAGCCCCATGCGGGTGAAATACCAGCCGACGCCGAGCACCACCGGCAACAGAAGGAAAACGCGGAACAGCTTGACGATCACGGCGGTGTTGCCGACCGCCGTCGACACCGCGTAGCCAGCGCCGACCACCTGGGCGACGTCGTGGATGGTGCCGCCCAACATTACCCCGGTGGTCTGCGCGTCGAAGCCGAGCAAGAGGCAGAGCGGCGGATAGATCAGCATGGCGACGGTGGCCAGCGCATTAACCGCAACCACGACGAAGGCGACGTCCGGATGCTTGCCGGGATAGTCCGGCACCACCGTCGAGCAGGCAAGCGTCGCCGAGGCGCCGCACACCGCGGTGCCGACGCCGACCAGCGCGCCGAAGCCCGGCCCGCGGCCGTACCATTTGGCGAAAACGAAGCCGGAGACCACCGTCGCTGCTATGGCGATCACGATCAGAATTGCGGTTCCCGCACCGAGCGCGGCGATGTCGGCAAGCCCCACGCGCAAGCCGAGCAGTGCCACCGCCCAGCGCAGCACCGTGCTGACGCAGAAACGCATGCCCGGCTGCGTCGCCGGCCGCGCCGCGATGGGGTTGAGTGCGATGCCGATCACCAGCGCGATCACCATGTTGGGGATAGGCGCGACGTCGGCGACGTAGGGCGCAGCCAGATAGCCGGCGGCGGCAACAATCGCCGACAGGATCACGCCGGGGGCATAGTCGACCGCCGTGGCCAGCGACGGCGGCAAGGCTTGCGAATTCTCGGCGCTCACGGGAGTTCCTTGACGGCGGGGCTCGACGCCTCGCGTGCCGATGCATAGCCGCCGGAACGGCCGGCGGCAATGCCGCTTTGGTTGCGGCCGTCAGGATGTCGGTTTCTGCTCGATGTCGTCGTCCGACAGGACGCGCAGCGCGGCGCCATCGACGTCGCTGTATTGCCCGCTGCGCAGCGCCCAGAGGAAGGCGAACAGGCCGATGAGGCCGAGGCCGAGCGCCATGGGAATGAGATAGACCAGCACGTTCATGCCGCCTTGCCTCCGCGCAACGCGTTCAGCGTCACCATCATCGAGGAACCCGACATGGCGAGCGCCGCGATCAGCGGCGTGATCCAGCCGAAAATGGCGATCGGCACCGCGATCATATTGTAGATCGCGGCAAACCACAGGTTCTGCTTCATCAGCCCACGCGCGCGGCGGGCGATGGTGACAACGTCGAGCACCGGCTTGAGCCGCTCGCCGAGGAACACCGCGTCGGCTTGCGCCTGCGTCACGTCGGCGGCGGCGATCGGCGACAGCGACACCTGCGCGGCTGCGAGCGCAGGGGCATCGTTGAGGCCGTCGCCCACCATCAGCACGCGGTGGCCTTGCCGCTTTAAGGCGTCGATGAAGGCGATTTTTTCCGCCGGCTTCACGTCAGCCAGCCACTTGGCGATGCCCAAGGCCGCCGCCACCGGCCGCACGGCATCAGCGCGGTCGCCGGACAAAATATGCAGCGTCAGCCCGCGCTTCCGCAGCGCCTCGACCACCTCGACCGCGTCGGGCCGCAGTTTCTGCGAAATCGCGATCGTCACGGCGCGGCTGCCGTAGACTAAGTAGATTTGTGAGGCGCCGGGCTTGCCGGCCGCAACTGGCGCGACGCCGCAAAACGCCGCGCTGCCGAGCCGCGCTTCGGTGCCGCCGAGTATGGCGCGCACGCCCTGCCCCGGCTCTTCGGTGACAATGTCATATGGGATATGGCTGGCGCTTTCACGCGCCAGCGCCTGCGCCAGAGGGTGCCGGCTCGACAGCGCGAGGCGCGCCGCCATCTGCAACAGCTCCGGATCGACCGCATCGGCATTGACCACGCGCGGCTCCGGCAACGTCAGCGTGCCGGTCTTGTCGAAGACGACGGTATCGGCCTCGCCCAGCCGCTCGATGGCGTCGCCGGCGTTGAGGATCACGCCGGCGCGAAACAGCGCACCCGAGGCGACCACCTGCACCGCGGGAATTGCCAACGCCAGCGCGCAGGGACAAGTGATGATCAGCACGGCGATCGCGGTGACCACCGCGTCGTGCAGCGAGGCGCCGGCAAGCCACCAGCCGGCGAAGGTCGCCGCCGCGGTCAGATGCACCATCGGCGCGTAGAAGCGCGCGGCGCGGTCGGCAAGCCGCATGGCACGCGATTTGGCGCTCGCCGCCTGCTCCAACAGCCGCTCGATCTCATCGAGCAGCGTGGCGCGGTCGGCGGCGGTCACCCGCATGGTGAGCGTGCCGGAATAGTTCAGGCTGCCGGCATAGACGGTCGCGCCAGCGGCGACCTTGCGCCGCGCGGTTTCGCCGGTGATCAGGCTTTCGTCGATCTCGGAAGCGCCGCCGAGCACGCTGCCGTCTGCCGGCACGCGCTCGCCGGGTTTCACAAGCACCCGGTCGCCCGCCCGCAGCGCGGCGATGGGCACCGAAACCAGTTCACCGCCGGCAAAGCGGTGCGCGGTTTCCGCCTTCAGCGCCGCCAGATTGCCGGCGACCGCCCGTGTCTTGCGCCGCATGGCGTGGTCGAGCGCGCGCCCGATCAAGAGAAAGAACAGCAGCATGACCGCGGAATCGAAATAGGCGTCCCTGGCGTGCTGCGCCGTCTCGACCAGCGACATGCCGAGCGCCAGGATCACGCCGAGCGAGATCGGCACGTCCATGTTGAGCGCGCGCGAGCGCAACGCCCGCCAGGCGCTGGTAAAAAACGGCCGGCCGGCATAGGCCGCAGCCGGCAGCGCGATCAGCGCCGAAGCCCAATGGAAGAAATCGCGCGTCTCCGGCGTGATGTCGCTGGCGTTGCCCGCCCACACCGATACCGACAGCAGCATGATGTTCATGGCGGCAAAGCCGGCGACCGCCATGCAGCGCGTCAGCCGGCGCGCTTCCGCAGCGGCCTCTTCCTCGGCACGCAGCGGCGCGAAGGGATAGCCGTGGTAGCCCGCCTCCTCGAGCGTCTGCAGGATCTGCGCGGGCTTCAGCGCGCCGTCGGTCCAGTCCACGTGCAGGCGACGGTTGGTGTAATTGAGCCGCGCCTCGGTGACGCCGGGCAGCCGCTTCACCGCGCTCTCGATGCGGCCGATGCAGGCGCCGCAGGCGATGCCCTCGACCGCGAGGTCCATGCCGAGCGTGCCGTCGCCGGACGGCCGGGCGAAAAGCGAAAGGTCGACGGTTTCGGTCATCGCACTCAATTCCGAATTGCGAAGGTTCTCACCGCAGCGTCACGCGGCTGCGCGAGCGGAACACGCGCTCCTTGCCGCGATAAAGATCGATGATCAGCTCCCACTGGCCGGCTTGCGCCGCGGTCGCGCCGTAGAACACGCCGTCGCCGACCGCGCCGATCTCGATCGCATGGTCGAGGCGGTCGTCGGCCGGGTGCGCCAGCCGCGCGTCGGCGGTCAGCCCGCGTAATGGCGCGCCTTGCGCGTCGCGCGCGGTGACGTCGAGCACCGTCAGGCCGGTGCGGTCGCGCGTGAGCGTGCCGCCGACCTGCCAATGCCGCGCGTCCTGCCGCTGCGCCAGGTTTGCTTCCTGCTCGAACTGCAGCCCGGCCTTGTAGGAGCTCAGCGTCTCGACGCCGCCGAAGGTCGAAATCGCGGCATGCACCAGCACCGCGTTGATGGCGAAAACGACGCCGAAAAACGCCAGCAGCCAGATCAGCACGGCGCGGCCGGTCAAGATGCGGACTTTTTTCTGTGGCGCGGCCTGCATTATTTAACTCCTTCAGGGCCGAAGAAGTGGTCGTGGGCCTCGGCTTGCTCGCCGGTCGCGACGTCGGTGAGGCGGAACACGATCGGGGTCGAGACCGGCGGCGTGTCGCCGTAATCGGTCACCAGCACGCGCACCTCGCGCGTCTGGTCGGGAGCGACGTCGATCAGCAGCTGCCCGTCGGCGCGCGGCGGCACGCCGACGAAATCGATCAGAGCTCGCTGGCAGGCCATTGAACGACAGGATGAAATCGCGCCGGCGCAGCTGCTTATTGATGATGCGGATGGTGTAGCCGTTGCGCACCGCGCCGTCGGACAGGCGGACCGACATCGGGTTGCGGTCGTGGATACTGCTGAGGCCTTCGCTCTCGCGCGTCGCCAGCGTGTACAGCATCAGCCCGCCGGCCACCGCGATGACGGCGGCGTAGAGCACGGTGCGCGTTCGCACCAGTTTGAAGATCGGCGCCTTGCCGTCCATGCGCCGCTTGACGTTGAGGTCGGTGTCGTAGGCGATGAGCCCGGGCGCGCGGCCGATCTTCTCGCATCATCTCGTCGCAGGCGTCGATGCACAGCCCGCACTGGATGCAGCCGACGTCGGCGCCCTCGCGGATATCGACGCCGGTCGGGCATACGTGCACGCACTGCTTGCAGTTGACGCAGTCGCCGGCCGGCTCGCCGCGCGCGCGCATTTCCTTGGCCTTGGCCACCGCGGTGCGCGGCTCGCCGCGGTCGTAGCGGTAGGTGACGTTGAGCGCGTATTCGTCGGTCAGCGCCGCCTGGATGCGCGGCCACGGGCACATATAGACGCAGACCTGCTCGCGCATGTGGCCGGCGAGCGTATAGGTGGTGAAGGTGAGAATGCCGATGAAGGCGTAGGCGATGAACGGCGCCTGCAGCGTGGCCAGGTCCTTCACCAACGTCGGCGCGTCGGCGAAATACAGCACCCAGGCGCCGCCGGTCCACCACGCCACCATCAGCCAGAGGACATGCTTCGCCGCCTTGCGCGCGTAGGTCTCGGCGGTCCATTTGCGGCTGTCGCGCTGCAGATGGTCGCGGCGGTCGCCTTCGGTGAGCCGCTCGATCGCCTGGAACAGGTCGGTCCACACCGTCTGCGGGCAGAGATAGCCGCACCACACCCGGCCCGGCGACCGCGTTCATCAGGAACAGCAGGATCGAGGCGACGATCAGAAGGCCGGTGATGTAATAGACTTCCTGCGGCCAGATCTCGATGAAGAAGAAATAGAAGCGGCGGCCCGGAAGGTCGATCAGCACCGCCTGCGCCGGCGCGTGCGGGCCGCGGTCCCAGCGCACGAAGGGCAACAGATAATAGACGCCGAGGGTGACGAGCAGCACCGCCCATTTGATGCGGCGGAAGGTGCCGTGCACGCGTTGCGGATAGATCTTGCGGCGCGCCGCGAAGAGCGGCCCGTCGTCCTTGGACGGCGGCGTGGAACGGACCTCGGCCTCGCCCGCTAGACGCGCCAGCGCCGGCGCGCCTTGCGCCGCCTGATCGAGCGACAAAGTGCTGTCTGCATGCACAATCACTTCTCTCCGCCGCCGAAGCTATAGACGTAGACCACCAGCGCCTTGATCGATCGGCTCGCTCAGGCGGCCTTCCCAGGCCGGCATGGTGCCGCCGCGGCCGTTGAAGATGCCTTGCACGATGGTTTCCTTATCCGAGCCGTACAGCCAGATCTTGTCGGTCAAATTGGGCGCGCCGAGCTCGCGGTTGCCCTTGCCGTCGGCGCCGTGACAGAGCGCGCAATTGTCGGCGAACACCTTCTTGCCCTGCGCGAGATCGGCGCTCTTCTCCGTCGGCAGGCCCGACAGCGAGCGGACGAAGTCGGCCACCGCGGAAATCTGGGCGGGCTTCAGAATACCGTCGCGGCCGAATGCCGGCATGTTGCCCTGGTGGGCCTTTTCGTCGCCCGACCGCGCGCCGTGCCGGATGGTCTGCTCGATCTCGGCGATCTTGCCGCCCCACAGCCAATCGTCGTCGTTCAGGTTGGGATAGCCCTTGGCGCCGCCGCCGCCGGCACCATGGCAGGGCGCGCAATTGTCGGCGAAAGCGACGCGGCCTTGCGCCCGCGCGAATTCGACCAATTGCGGATCGTTGACGATCTGCGCCACCGGCGTGCTGGCGAGCTTGTCCATCATAGGCCCGCGCAACGCTTTGAGCTCGTCGAGATCGGTGACCACCGCGCTGCGCGCGTGCCAGCCGAAGATGCCTTGCGTCGCCGACGTCAGCAGCGGCCAGGCCGGATAGACGACCCAATAGACGACCGCCCAAGCGATGCAGGCGTAAAACGTCCACAGCCACCAGCGCGGCAGCGGCGTGTTGAGCTCGTGGATGCCGTCCCATTCATGACCAGTGGTCGCGGTGCCGGTCAGCCGATCGATCTCTTGATGCTCTTCAGCCACCGCTCAGTCCTCCCGCAACGGAATGCGCGCGGCGTGATCGAATTGCGCCTTGCGCGAAGGCCGCAGCGCATAAACCAGCACCGCTGCGAAGATGACGACGAAATAGACGAGGCCCCAGGTCTGGGCGAACTCGGCGGCGGCTTGGTAGGTCGGGTCCATCGTGCTCACCGGATGTTGGCCTTGTCGTCGTACAGCTTGAAATCGACCTGCGTGCCGAGCATTTGCAGATAGGCGATCAGCGCATCGGCTTCGGTGACGCGGCCCGTAACGCCGGCGAAATTGCGCGCCTGCGCGTTCGGATAGCGCTTGACGAGGTCGGCCGCGTCCGGACTGTCGTTGGTGTCCTGCGTGACGACGTCCTGCCGGGCGTGCGCGATCATGTCCTTGCTGTAGGGCACGCCGAGCAGCGCCTGCGTCTTCAGGTTATCGGCGATGTGGCTGTAGTCGAGGTCGGTCTGCTCCAGGAACGAATAGTCCGGCATGATCGAGCCCGGCACCACCGAGCGCGGACTGCGCAGGTGGTCGCGGTGCCAGTCGTCGGAATATTTGCGGCCTACGCGGGCGAGATCGGGGCCGTTGCGTTCCGAGCCCCACTGGAACGGATGGTCGTACATGCTCTCGGCGGCCAGCGAATAATGGCCGTAGCGCTCGACCTCGTCGCGCAACGGGCGGATCATCTGCGAATGGCAGAGATAGCAGCCCTCGCGCACGTAGATGTCGCGCCCGGCGAGCTCGAGCGGCGTATAGGGCCGCACGCCGTCGACCTTCTCGATCGTGTTCTTGAGATAAAACAGCGGCACGATCTCGACCAGTCCGCCGATGGCGATGACGATCAGAATGCCGATCACCAGAATGATCGAATTCTTCTCGAAGATCGCGTGTCTTTGCCAAAGCGACATTGTCGTCCCCGCTTATTCCGCCGGCGCCAGCGCCAGGCTGGCGGGTTCGGCGGCTTCCGCCGAGGTCACGGTTTTCCAGATGTTCCAGGCCATGATCAACGCGCCGGCGAGGAACAAGAGGCCGCCGAGCGCGCGGATGATGTAGAAGGGATGCATCGCCAATACCGTCTCGACGAAGGAATATTCGAGGAAGCCGAGCGCGGTATAGGCACGCCACATCAGCCCTTGCTCGATGCCGGCGACCCACATCGAGGTGATGTAGAGCACGATGCCGATGGTCGAGATCCAGAAGTGCCAGTCGACCAGCTTGAGCGAGTAGAGCTTGCGATTCCACAGCCACGGCACCATGCAGTAGATGGCGCCGAACGAGATGTAGCCGACCCAGCCGAGCGCGCCGGAATGCACGTGGCCGATGGTCCAATTGGTGTAGTGCGATAGCGAGTTGACGATCTTGACCGACATCAGCGGCCCTTCGAAGGTCGACATGCCGTAGAAGGCGACCGAAACCACCATCATGCGCAGCACCGGATCGGTGCGCAGTTTGTCCCAGGCGCCCGACAGCGTCATGATGCCGTTGATCATGCCGCCCCATGACGGCATCCACAGCATGATCGAGAAGGTCATGCCCAGCGTCTGCGCCCAATCGGGCAACGCGGTATAGTGCAGGTGATGGGGGCCGGCCCAGATGTAGAGGAATATCAGCGCCCAGAAGTGGATGATCGACAGCCGGTAGGAATAGACCGGCCGTTCGGCGCGCTTGGGGATGAAGTAATACATCATCGCCAGGAAGCCGGCGGTGAGGAAGAAGCCGACGGCGTTGTGGCCGTACCACCACTGCACCATGGCGTCCTGCACGCCCGACCAGACGATGTAGGACTTCGACGAGAAGATCGACACCGGCACCGCGGAGTTGTTGCCAAGGTGCAGCACCGCGATGGTGATGATGAAGGCGAGATAGAACCAATTGGCGACGTAGATGTGCGGCTCGGTGCGCCGCATGATGGTGCCGAGGAAGACGAACAGATAAGTCACCCACACGATCGTCAGCCAGAGGTCGGCGTACCATTCCGGCTCGGCGTATTCCTTCGATTGCGTGATGCCGAGCACATAGCCGGTGCCGGCGATGACGATAAAGAAATTGTAGCCGAGCACGACGAACCAGGGCGCCAGGTCGCCCACCATCCGCGCGCGCGAGGTGCGCTGCACGACGTAGAGCGACGTGGCAATCAGTATGTTGCCGCCGAAGGCGAAGATCACCGCCGAGGTGTGTAAGGGACGCAGACGTCCGAACGTGGTCCACGGCAGGTCGAGATTGAGGATCGGCCAGGTGAGTTCGCAGGCGATGTAGAGGCCGACGGCGAAGCCGGCGATGCCCCAGAACACGCCCGCAATGGTGGCGAATTTGACCGGACCGAAATTATAGTTCGGCTTGCCGTCGACGGTCAGCGGCTCGGCCGCTGCCGGGCGGTCGTAGTAGCGGTTGATGATGGCGAACACCGCGGCGATGCTGGCGGCGGTGAACAGATAGGCATGGAATGCGTATTCGGGCGTGTAGGCCTTGGCCGCGATCACGATCGACAGAACCGCCAGCGCCGTGAAGGCGATCGCCAGGCCTCCCTCGCCGAGGGTCATGTTCTTCTGCGGAGCAAGCGCGTTCGCCATTCTGCTATCCCATTGTTCCCATTGCTCGACCTGCCCGAAAAGCGAAGGGGCCGGAATTTGAGATATTGGCCGAGCGGGCGGTATTCTCTTTGACGCAAGTCAATCGCACGCGTTTCGCGTGCGGTCGCCTAAGGGATTTCCCTGATTGCGCGGATCTGCGCTCAGCCGCCCAGTGCGAATTGGCCTTCAATCGCGGAGAGCGTGGCCGTCGGCGTCGGCGCCGGCGGGCAATCGCCGCGATACAGCACGCCGAGGCTGAAGCCGTCGTCGGCCAGCACCACGGCGGTCGCCGCGACCGGATCGGTCGGCGGCGGCGTAGCCGATTGCCGATGCATCACCTCCCGGCCCGAACAGTTGCAGGGGCTGAGTACCTCGACCAAAGCAAAGCCCGGCCAGCGGATACCATGCGCAGCGGCGCGCAGCAGCACGGTGCCGGCCGTCATTGCGCCGACACCGCCGCTTCCGGCGAACACAATCGCAACCGATGTGCGCGCCATCACTACTCTCCGCTCAACTGTAGCCGAGCCAGTGCCAGTAGGTGGCGCCGAGCGCCATGACCAGCATCAGCGCGATGATGGTCAGCACGAAGCCGGTGCGCACGAAGTCGCGCGCGCTGAACGTCTCCGTGCCATAGGCGACCATGTTCTGCGGCGCGTTCACCACCAGGATGAAGCCGAAGCTGACCACGAATTGCAGCAGCATCGTCATGCCGATGATGTTGATGCCCGGCGTCGCCACGCCCTTGAGCACCGCGATCACGATCGGGATCATCGCGGAGGCGAGCGCCGTGGCGCTGGCGAAGCCGAGATGGATCACGACCAGGAACAGGCTCATCACCGCCGAGGATGAACAGCACGGTGGCGTTCTTCAGGCCGAACTGGGCGACCACGATATTGGCGAGCCAGGTCGCCGCGTTGGTCTGCAGCAGCGCGGTGCCCAGGCTGATGCCGACGCCGAACAGGATGACGGTGCCCCAAGGAATGCGCGCCTGCGCGTCCTTCCAGGTGAGGATGCCGAAACCCGGCAGGAACATCAGCGCGACCGCGGTGATCGTGGTCGTCGCAGGTGTCGAACTTGTGCAGGATGCCTTCGGTCGCCCAGAAGGCGATCAAGGTGATCGACAGCACCAGCAATTTCCACTCGGAGGCTTTGGTCCGGCCGAGCGCGGCCAGCGATTTGCGGATGCCCTCGCGGCCGCCGGGGACTTCCGCCACTTCCGGCGGCATCATCCGGGTCATCACGAAGTAGAGCGCGATCGACATCAGGATGCCGAACGGCGCGGCGGCGATCAGCCAATCGAGCCAGGTGATGGTCTGGTTGAAGGTCTTCTCGATGAAGCCGACGGCGACCATGTTTTGCGCCGCCGCGGTCTTGATGCCGACGTTCCAGATGCTGGCAGTCTGCACCGTGGTGATCATCAGCATGCTGGCGAAGGCGCCGCGTTTATTGACGCCATAGGCGGCGATGATGCCGAGCGTGATCGGCACCAGGCAGGCGACGCGGGCGGTGGTCGACGGCACCATGAAGCGCAATGACGAAGCCGACCAGGATGGTGCCGACCACCACATGGCGGGTTTCGGTGCCGACGCGCGAGAGAATGGTGAGCGCGATGCGCTTGTCGAGGCCGGTCGCGGTCATGGCGGCGGCGAGGAACAGCGCGGCGGCGACCAGCACCAGCGCGGTGTTGGCGAAGCCGCCGAAGGCGAGCGTGAGCGCCGCGCTGGTGCCCATCAGCACCTTTGGATTGGCAACGCTCGGCGCGAGCCCGAGCAGGAAGGCCATCAGCGCGGCGATGACGATTGCCGAGACGGCGTAGTCGATCGCTTCGGTCATCCAGACGATGACGGCGAAGGCCAGAATCGCCAGCATGCGATGCCCGGCGACCGGCAGACCCGCAGGCGTCGGCAGCAACAGCACGACGACGAGCGCTACGATTGCGGCCAGCAATCCCCAATTTGACGAAAACCAGCTCGATTCCTTCGCGGCCGGCTTGGCCGCGGGAATCGACGATTGAGTGAGGGTAGACATCGATTCCTCCTTCGGGAAAATCCGTCACCCGGAAGACAGGCACGAACTGCGGTTCCGTGCCTTGCGGCACGTCAAATAGTCCCTGACTTTTCGAGTATCTGGATGATGTGCCGGCGGTAGCGGGCGGGCGATTTGCGCGCGCGGTGCACAAAATTTCACCGCCCCGCGGCCCGAAGGCCGCGGGGACGCGTCTCCCGCGTGCCGCCTGTCGTCAGGCGGCGGCTTTGACGTCGATCTTCTTGGCCTGCGCCGGCGCCGGTTTGGGCACCGTCACCTTGAGCACGCCTTTGTCGATGCTCGCCTTGATGGCGTTGGCATCGACGCCGTCCGGCAATTGGAGCGAACGCACGAAAGACCCGTAGCTGCGCTCGACCAGGCGGTAGTTCTTGTCCTTCTCTTCCTTTTCCGCTTTCTTCTCGCCGCGGATGGTGAGGACGTTGTCGGCAAGGTTGACCTGCACGTCCTTTTCCTCGAGGCCGGGAAGCTCGGCGGTGATTTCGATCTGCTTGTCGGTCTCGGTCACGTCCATGCTTGGCATGAGCTCGGCGGTCGTGCCGCTGGTAAACGCGGGGAGACCCCGCGTGAAGTCGTCGAACAGCCGATCGATCTCCCGTTGCAGTGACATGAATGGATTGTCGCTGCGCGCGACGTTGCGGTCGCGGCCGACGGACATCAATGATCTAAAATTCATGGGAAGCCTCCGCATTTGCGGCGCCATCTTCTATGGTGGCGTCGCAGCCAGAATACACGAATCGCGAAAACGTTCCTTGAGCCACGTCAACGGAGACAAAATTAATGTTCGGCACCTGCGGCGATGCCGGTGCCGAATTTGTGTGCGCAGCTAGTGCGTAAGCGCGGTTTCCTCGGTCGGCTCAATGGTCACGCCGGAGGTCGGCTCAACCCAGACCAAATGATCCTTCACCGCCTTGACGCCGGCAGTGTTTTCGGCGGCCACTTTGAGCGCCTGACGCTGGCGTTCGTCGATGATCACGCCCCACAGCTCGACCACGCCGTCGTGCACCACGACGTTGATGCTGGCCGCGGGCGCCCATTGTTCTTTCTGGATTTCCGCCAGCAATTTCTCGCGGATGCTGGCGTCGTCGGTCGCGCCCGGCTGCGCCACCCGCGCCAGACTGACCATCGCATGCATCAGGTTGGAACGGGTGATGATGCCCACCACCAGCCCGCCGCATAGAACCGGCACGCGTTTGATGCGCTTGCGCTCCATGACGTCGACGATGTCCTCGAGCAACGTCGAGACGTCGACGCTCTCCACCTCCTTGGTCATCACCTCGGAGACCTTGTTGCCGTGCGAATGGCTGTATTCGGCTGCGATGCGGCCGGGACCCATGAGGAACTCGAGCCAGCGCGAGCGCCGCTTTTCGGTTTTGGTCTCGCGGCGGCGCAGGAAATCGCCTTCCGACAGCACGCCGACCAGGTTGCCACTGTTGTCGATCACCGGCAGGCCGCTGATGTGGTGCTGGAGCATCAGCCGCGCCGCCTGCAGGACGGTCGAGTCCGGATCGATCGAGATCACCTCTCGCGTCATCACATCTTCGGCTTTCATGGCGGCCTCCGTTTTTCGCGGAAAACGCTACCACCAAAGCCGCCGATTGCCGTTGATTCAGGTCAATCCGCTAGTGCTTCCATTCCGGCGCGGCCACCGGAGTCCACGCCCGCTTGAGCCGCAGATCGTCGGCAATGGCATTGGCGGCGATATAGCCCGGCGCGCCGTTGACGCCGCCGCCGTTACCCGAGGACGAGCCGCACAGATAAAGCCCCTCGACCGGCGTGCGCGAGCCCGGCAACAGCGGGTGCGGCCGGTTGATGCCGAGCTGGTTCGGCACATAGGCGCCCATGCGCACCGCCCCCTGGCGCATATTGGCGTTGAGCTTTTCGATATCGAGCGGCGTGAACAGATACGTGCCGAGGAGATTGTCGCCCTCGAGATTGGAGGCATAGACCCGCCAGTAGTCGAGCACGCGCTGCGTATAGTCGGCGCGGTTCCTCTCCCAATTCTCCGGCCCGCCGTCGACCGAATAGGGCGCGAACGGCCACCAGAACGCGGTGTGCTTGCCGGCCGGCGCATAAGTCGGATCGAAGGCGCTGTTGCAGGCGCCGTTGCCCATCAGCACCTTGGGGAACTTCTTCGCCGCGCAATCGTCAAAGCAACTCGCCACCTCGTCGATGTGGTCCATGCCGAAGAAAATATTGTAGGCGCGCGCGACGTCGGGATCGAAGGCGGCGGCGCGATAGGCCGGCGGATTTTTCAGCGCCAGATGCAAAGTGACCAGGCTGTGGTTGCCCCAGTGCCAGGTTTTCGCTTTCTCGCGCACGGCTTGCGGAAACAGCTCCTCGCCGGCCATCTGGACAGTGGTCGGGAAATCGATGGCGCTGGCGACGAACTTGCTGCCAGCGATGAACCGGCCGTCGGCGAGCTTGACGCCAGTGGCGCGGCCGCCCTCGACCTTGATCTCCTTGACGTCGGCATCGGTGATGATTTCGCCGCCGCCGGCCTCCACCACCCGCGCCAGCGCCGCGACCAGCGACACCGCGCCGCCGACCGGCAGAGTGAAGCTCGCGATATTGGCGAAGATCGCCGGAAAGACGATGCCGGCGCCGGGCACGTTCTCGGTGGTGATCACGTGCATGTAGGAGGTGAACAGCGTGCGGATGCGCTCGTCGACGAAATGCTTGCGCACCACGCTGAACAGGTCATGTTGCGCGTGCGACAGCAGTTCCTTGGCCTGCGGCCCGCTCAAGCGGTCGACCAGCTGCTCGCGCGGCAGCGGCGCGTTGTAGAGCAGCGACACCAAAAGCGGCCGCATCTCCTCGCAATAGGTGTGCCATAGCTCGCGGAAGGTCGCGGCGTCCTGCTTGGAAAAGCGGGCGAGCGAGGCGCAGCTCTTGTCGAGGTCCTTGTAGATGACGATGCCGGTGCCGTCGCGGAACACGGCGGCCTGCTGCACCGGCGGCTCGATATAGGAAAAGCCGTAGCGATGGAGCTCAAGGTCCTGCAGCAGCGGGCATAGCCCGAGTCCCATGTAGAAATTGGCGTGCAGGTTGAGGCGATGACCGGGCAGCCGCTCGCCGTCGGTGCTGCAGCCGCCGCCGAGGCGCGGATTGCGTTCGAGCACCGCGATCTTCAGCCCGGCGCGCGCCAGATAAGCGGCGAGCGTCAAGCCGTTGTGGCCGGCGCCGATGACCACCCCGTCGAAACTCGTCATGCGGTCCCCCGGCCGGATGTCCGACTACGCCACACAGAACACTACATCGCAGGTGGGGATGACGACAACGAATCAAAACGTGCGGGACATGCCGCGCAAAAAAAATGCCCCGGCGAGGGGTGCCGGGGCAGTCTAGCCGAACAGTATCAGGGAGAACGACGTTCGGCAGTCTGAAGGGACTAGGCATTCAACCGGTTGAGCGCCGCGCGGTTGCGCAATACGATGCGGCGCGAACTGGGCACCGCGATCGCCGCGGCGTTTTCAAGCTGGGTAAGCGTGCGCGAGACGGTTTCGATAGTGAGGCCGAGATAGTCGGCGATATCCTGGCGCGACATCGGCAGATCGATTTCGTTGCCGAGCGGCACGCGCGCCGACATTTCCAGGAGGAAGCCTGCCACGCGCTCTTGCGCCGTCTTGATCAACAGCAGGATGTGGGCCTGCACGCGCTGCAATTCGCCGGCGGTCATGGTCCAGAGCTTGCGCGCGGTTTCGGTGTCACGCGCCGCCAGGTTGACCAGGGCGCTGCGCTTGATCACCAGAACCTTCGAATTGACGATGGCTTCGGCGGAGAAGCTGTGCTCGTCGCCGATCTCGAGGCCGAACACGTCGCCGGGCAGATAGAAGGCGCCGATCTGACGGCGGCCGTCATTGAGCACCTTATAGGTGCGGACGCTGCCGCTCACCACTTTGTAGAGGTATTCGGCCGGCTCGTTTTCACCGTAGATCTCGGCGTTGCGGGCGAACGGCATCGGCGCGCCCATGAGTTCGATCGACGTGCCGAAGGTATGTGAATTCATCACAGGAACCGTATGGGGGATGGCGCTGGCGGGCTTATGCGCGTGGTTCCGGTGGGTCATCGTCTGGGTCAGCATGGCGCGGGTCCTCGATGAATTCGGTAGCGTGTGGATACCCCTGGCGCCGCTTGCCCGAAATTCAGATAATCTCCATAGGGGGTTTACCGGAGGCGGAGGGCTACCCTCGCCCCGATACGTTAGGCCGGGTTAAATGGTTGATTTAGAACGGCAATCTGGGGTTGGCCTGGCCGATGAGCGGGGCCGGATATTGCGCTATGGAATCGCCCCGACCGGCGTTGCGCTGGCCCTGGCGGTACGCAGCCTGCTGACGCCCTATTTCCCCAGCGAGGCAATCTTTCTTTATTTCATGCCGCCGGTGCTGATCGCCGCCGGAATCGGCGGCCTCGGCCCCGCGCTGTTGGCGACTGCGCTCAGCGTTGCCGCCGTACTTCTGGGACTCGGCTCTCCGACGGTGACGTCGGAATTCGGCCTGGTCAACGGCGCGGCATTCATCGTCACATCCATCGGCGTTGCGTGGGGCGGTGAATTGCTCCACCGCAGCCGCCGTCGCGCGATGCTCATGACGCGCGATGCGCTGGCGCGCGAGGCGCATCTGCAATCGATTCTCGACACCGTGCCGGAAGCCATGATCGTCATCGACGTGCGCGGCACCATCCAGTCGTTTTCGAGTGCCGCCGAGCGGCTGTTCGGCTGCCGCGCCGCGGAGGCGATCGGACAGAATGTGAGAACACTGATGCCCTCGCCCTATCGGGAAAACCACGACAGTTATCTGGCCCGCTATATGAGCACCGGCGAACGCCGCATCATCGGCATCGGCCGCGTGGTGGTCGGCCAGCGCAAGGATGGCTCGACCTTCCCGATGGAGCTTGCCGTCGGCGAAATGAAATCCGACAACCAGCGTTTCTTCACCGGCTTCATCCGCGACCTGACCGAGCGCCAGCAGACCGAGGCGCGCCTGCAGGAATTGCAGTCCGAGCTGGTGCATATTTCGCGACTGACCGCGATGGGTGAAATGGCCTCGACGCTCGCCCACGAGCTCAACCAGCCGCTGTCGGCGATCACCAACTACCTCAAAGGCTCGCGCCGGCTGCTCGAGGGCGTCACCGACGAGAAGTTCGTGACCATGGGTGACGCTCTCGACAAGGCGGCCGACCAGGCGATGCGCGCCGGCCAGATCATCCGGCGCTTACGCGATTTCGTCGCCCGCGGCGAGAGCGAGCGGCGGGTGGAAAGCATCACCAAGCTGGTCGAGGAAGCAAGCGCGCTGGCGCTGGTCGGCGTCAAGGACCTCGGCATCCGCGTGCAATTCCAATTCGACCCGGAGATCGATCTGGTGATCGCCGACCGCGTGCAGGTGCAGCAGGTCATGCTCAATCTGATCCGCAACGCGATGGAGGCGATGGAAAGCTCGCCGGCGCGCGACCTCGTCATCACGACCGCGGAAGACACCGGACAGGCGCGCATCAGCGTGGCCGACAGCGGCTCGGGGATCGCGCCCGAGATCGCCGAACAATTGTTTCAGCCGTTCGTCACCACCAAACGCCAGGGCATGGGGGTGGGGCTGTCGATCTCGCGCACCATCGTGGAGGCGCACAGCGGACGCATCTGGGTGGAGGCCAATCCGGCCGGCGGCACGACCTTCCATTTCACACTTCCGGTCGTCAATGAAGAGGATGTCGACGATGCAGCCTGAGCCGGTCATCTACGTGATCGACGACGACGATGCCGTGCGGCAATCGCTCGAATTCTTGCTGAAAACCGCCGGCTACGCGGTGCGCGGCTTCGAGTCGGGCAAGGCCTTCCTCGACGTCCTGCCGCAGCTGAAATTCGGCTGCATCATCACCGACGTCCGCATGCCCGAAATCACCGGCATCGACCTGCTGCGCCACGTCAAGGAGGCTGGCGTCGACATCCCGGTGATCGTCATCACCGGCCACGGCGATATCTCGCTCGCGGTCGACGCCATGAAACTCGGCGCCGTCGACTTCCTGGAAAAGCCGTTCGACGAGGATCGGTTGCTGGCAGCGCTTAAGTCGACGCTCAGCCGCGACGCCGACATGGCGGTGCAGAAGGCCGAGTTGTCGGAAATCAACGACAAGCTGGCGGTGCTGTCGAACCGCGAGCGGCAGGTGCTCGACGGCCTGGTCGCCGGCAACGCCAACAAGACCATCGCCTTCGATCTCGGCATCAGCCCACGCACGGTCGAAATCTACCGCGCCAATTTGATGACCAAGATGGCGGCCAACAGCCTGTCCGACCTGGTGCGCATGGCGATGATGGCGGGCATCCTCAAGAATACCGGAAAGCGCGGCTGACGCCGCCGAACGGCCAATCCAAAAAGAGCAACGCGACAGGGGGAACGCATGGCGTCCGAGTATCGGCTGGTGAGTTATGCGCATGGCGGCGCGGCGCAAGCCGGCGTCCTGGTCGGCGACCGCGTGGTGCCGGCGGCAACGCTGCTGCCGGGCGACGGCATCGACGCCTCCTCCGTGCTCGGCCTGCTGCGCAGCTGGGACACATCGCACGCGCGGCTTGCCGCCGCGGCGCAAACGGTCAAGCCCAGCGACGGTGTCGCGGTGGCCGACGTCAAACTGCTGGCGCCGATCCTTTATCCCGGCGCGCTCTATTGCGCCGGCGCCAACTACTGGGACCATCTGGAAGAGATGGCCGAGATCGCCAAGCGCGTCACCGGCAAGGCGCCGGCGATGGTCAAAGGCAAGGACCCCTATTTCTTCATGAAGACGACGGCCGCCTCCATCATCGGCACCCAAAGGCCGGCGCGGCTGCCGCCGTTCTCGCACCAGGTCGACTGGGAAGCCGAGCTCGGAGTGGTGATCGGCAAGACCGCCCGCAACGTCTCGGAGGCCAACGCCTTCGACGTCGTCGCCGGCTATCTGATCGTCAACGACCTGTCGGCGCGCGACCTGATGAAGCGCGAGGGCACGCCATTCGGCATGGACTGGGTCGGACAGAAATGCTTCGAGGACGCCGCCCCGATGGGCCCGTGGCTGACGCCGGCGGCCTATGTGCGCGACCCCAACGACATGCCGATCAAGCTCTGGGTCAACGGCGCGCTCAAGCAGAACTCCAATACTAGCCGGCTGGTGCACGGCATCGCCGAGCAGATCGTCTATCTCAGCCGTCACTTCACGCTGTTCCCCGGCGACGTCATCGCCACCGGCACGCCGGCCGGCGTCGGCATGCCGCGCGGCGAATTCCTCAAAGCCGGCGACGAGGTGCGCATCGAGATCGGCGGCTGCGGCGAGCTGGTCAACACCATGGCCGCCGGCTAGGCCGGAAAAATCGTTGGATCACCCACCAATTCACACGATTGCCCAGGCTTTCGGCGCCCACCGCGAGTGACAATCCGTTGGCTTTGCTTTAGAAATCGGTGGGCAAAGGCTCGCTAGAAGCCGACATTGCCACAGGGAGGACAATCATGTCGTTGCGGAAATTGGCCGGCGCGCTCGCCTTGGCCGCTGCCGTCGTGCTGGGCGCAGGCGCTGCCCGCGCCGCGGACGTCATCACACTCAAGCTGTCGCACTTTGTGCCGCCTCAGCACGCTTTCCATAAATGGGTCGTCGGCTGGACTGAGAAGATCGAGCAGGAGTTCGGACGGGCGGCTCAAGTTCGAGATCTATCCGAACGGCCAGCTGGTCGGTCCGCCCAACCGCCAATTCGACGCGGCGCGCAACGGCATCACCGATATCGCCTTCTGCATTCACGGCGTGACCCCGGGCCGCTATCCGATGACCGAGCTCGCCAATCTGCCGTTCACCTGGCCGTCCGACGGCGCGAACCTCCCGGAAATGGCCAAGCGGATGACCGAGCTGGCGCCGAAATACCTCGCCGCCGAGCATACCGGTCTGCACATCCTGTTCATGTCGATGGCCAATCCGGTCGTGCTCTATTCCAAGATGCCGATCCGCACGCTCGAGGATTACAAGGGCAAGAAGATCCGTTACGCCTCGATCACCAACAAGCTGATGCTGGAAGCGCTCGGCGCCTCGCCAATGCTGATCCCGCCGCCGGAAGCACAGGATGCGCTGGCCAAGGGCGTCTCCGACGGAGCTATGTTCCCGCACGAAGCGGGCTTCGCCTACGATCTCTCCTCGGTCGTCAAATACCTCACCGAGCCGCCGACCGCCTCGGCCACCTTCGCCATGGTCATGAACCCGGCCAAATACAACTCGCTGCCGCCGGATCTGCGCGCCCTCCTCGACAAGGAAGCCGGCGTCAACGGCGCGATGAGTTTCGGCAAGGCGTGGCAAGACTTCGAGAAGTTCGCCCGCGCAACCGAGATCAAGAAGGGCATGGAAATCATCACGCTGTCGCCCGCCGACGTCGCCAAGATGAACGAGCTGTCCAAGCCGATCATCGAAACGGCGCTGGCGGAGCAGGAAAAGGCCGGCAAGCCGGCGCGTGAGTTCTTCGCCGCCTACACCAAGTAGCCGCGAACGCAGCATGCCGCGCAACGCGGCATGCTGCCTCGCCCTCCACCCGAGACCGGTCCGCCTGCAAACGTGATGAGAACGTCGCGCGCCAAGCTCATGCTCGAACGCCTCCGCGTCGCGCAATTGCGCCTGGCGGCGGTCGCACTCATCGTCATGATGGGCGTGACTTTGCTCGATGTGACGCTGCGCTATCTGTTCAATCATCCGGTTCGGGGCTCGTACGACCTGGTGGAATCCATGCTGGTGATCTTCGTGTTCCTCGGCATATCCACCGCCTTTCTACAGCGGCGCAACATCGTCATCGACCTGATCGACTCTTTTGCGCACCGCGCGATCGTCGCCGTGCTGATCCGCGTGTCGGATGTGCTGACCATCGCCACGCTTCTGCTGTTCACCTACGCCATGGTGACGCCGGCGCTGCAGGCTTTCAGCTACGGCGACCGAAAAATGGAGCTCGGACTTCCGCTCTGGATCCTTTGGACAATTGCCCTCCTCGGCATGGCCTGCGCCATCTTGAGCGCCGTCGGCGCCCTGTGGCGGCCGCTATCCGGTCCTCATGACGACGGCGCCATTGAATGAGCGCGTCGGCAATCGGTGGCATCGGTGTTGTCGCGCTTTTCGCGTTGCTGCTGCTGCGCGTGCCGGTGTGGGCCGCCCTCACCCTGGTCGGATTTATCGGCAATGCCGCCATGTCTGGCCTGGCGCCCACGCTGGCGCTCGCCGGCACGGTGCCGTTCGATGTCGGCGGCGCCTATACGCTGTCGGTGGTGCCGCTCTTCGTTTTGATGGGTGAAGTGGCGTCGGACACCGGCCTGTCGGCCGACCTGTTCAAGGCGGCGCGCGTGATGCTGGCCGGCGTGCGCGGCGGTCTCGCGGTCGGCGCGCTGGCGGCCTCGGCCTGCTTCGGCGCGGTGTGCGGCTCGTCGGTCGCGACCGCAGCGACGATGACGCGCATCGCGCTCCCGGAGATGCGCAAAGCCGGTTACGACCCCGGACTTGCCTCCGGCTCGCTCGCCGCGGGTGGCAGCCTCGGCATCTTGATTCCGCCCTCGATCATCTTCGTGATCTACGCGGCGATCGCGCAGCAGTCGGTGCCCAAACTTTTTGCCGCCGGGCTTGTGCCGGGGCTCATTTTGACGGCGCTTTATATGATCGTGGCCGTCGCCGTCGCGCACATCCGCAAGGACTATGCCCCATCCGAACCGGGCGCGTCGTGGCGCGACCGGCTGGCGGCGGCGAAGGGCCCCTGGCAATTCCTGGCGCTGTTTCTTGTCACCATCGGCGGCATCTATGCCGGCATCTTCAGCCCGACCGAAGCGGCTTCCGTCGGTGCCGCCGGCGCCATTGTCCTCGGCATCGTCGGCCGGCGCCTGTCACTCGCTTCTCTGCAGCACGCGATCGAAAACACGGTCGGAGTTTGCGGCATCCTGTTTATGATCGTGTTCGGCGCAAACTTGTTTTCGTTCTTCATGGTGCAGACGCAGCTGCCCAACATCCTGGCAGACGGCGCGCATGCGCTGAACCTGCCGGGACCGGCGGTGATGACGCTGATCATCATCGCGTACATTCTGTTCGGCTGCTTCCTGGAAGGTATCGGCATGGTGCTGATCACCGTGCCGGTGTTCCTGCCGGTCGTTCAGCAATTCGGCTATGACGCGGTTTGGTTCGGCGTGATCGTGGTGATCGTGGTGGAGGTCGGCCTCATTCATCCGCCGGTCGGCCTCAACCTGTTCGTCATCCAGGCGCACGCGCCCGATATCAAGATCACCAGCATATACCGCGGCATCGTACCGTTTCTGCTTGCGCCGCTGATCCTGATCGTCCTGATGTTCTTGTTTCCTGCAATCGCGCTGTGGCTGCCGAAGTTCTTATACGGCTGAGTTACTTCATCATCTCTTCCGGCGGCCCGGGTCCCCAGAGGTTCGACGCCGTCGGGTCCTTCGCCCAGACCTTCGGCTTCTGCGGATTGTCGCGGTGCCAGGGTTTGGGCTCGAAATAGCCGAGTTCCTCGTCCTTCATCTGGTCGAGCTCGGCGAACAATTCGGTGATCAGCCCGTTCGGGCTGCGATGATAGGCGAAGATGTTGTGGCCGATGCCATGCCGGCCCGGTCCCCACAACATGCGGTAGCCGTTCTTGGAAAGGAAATCGCAGGCCGTCTGCAGATGCGCCCAGTCGCGCACCTCGAAGGCGGTATGAAAGTGCCGGTTCGAGCCGGTGCCCATCAGGTTGATGGTGTGGTGGTCCGGGCCGCAGCGCAGGAACACGAAGAAGTCGGCCATCCAGTCGGATTCGCGGAAGCCCAGCACGTCGATATAAAAGCGCGCCACCGCCTTCACGTCGGCGCAGTGGAAAGCGACGTGGCCAAGTTTGTGCGGCACCACGCCCTTTGTGGTGAAACGCTGGCCGGCAAATTCCGGACGCTTGAAGACCTCGATCTGCGTGCCCTTGGGGTCCTCGAAGCTGAGCATGTCGGCGATGGTCGGCTCGGGATCTTTCTTGCGCTGCGTCTTGACGCCGTGCGCCTTCACCTGGTTTTCGAACTCGTTGAGGTCATCGTTCGGTCCGATCTGGAAGCCGACGCGCGTGCATTGCGCCGCATCGCCCTTGAGTAAGACCACCGAATGGTGATCGACCGTGTTGGCGAGATAGACCGCGTCCTTGTCCTTGGCGGTCAGCGTCAGGCCGAGGATCTCGGTGTAGTATTCGGTCTGCTTGTCGAGGTCGGGCATCTCGTAGCTGGCGTGGGCGATCTTGCGGACACGGATCATGCGTCTCTCCCTTTACTTCGAGTTCTTTAGCGTGCGGCAGCATGGCCGCCGGGCTCTTCTCGCGATTCATGTTGCCGATGACGTCGATCAGAACGGCGTGATCGTACTCGCCGAAACCTTCGTCGATGACGCGTTGGTGCACCTCGATGGCGCGGTTGAATAGCGGCGTCGCCACGCCGACGCGGTCGGCGAAATCGCCGATCAGCTCGAAATAATGCGACAGGCCGAAGGTGGTGCCCTGCGCCGGCAGGAATTGGCGGTGCGCCATCCAAGGCGCGCGGATGCCGAATTGCATCGAGCCGCCGCTGCCGTTTGCCACCGCCTTGATCAGCAGGTCGAGGTCGACGCCAGTCTTCGCTGCCAGCGCCATGGCCTCGCCGGTGGCGGCGAGATTGATGGTTACCAGCAGATTGTTGATCAGCTTCACTTTGCTCGCCGCGCCGAAGGCGCCGAAGTAGTGGCAGATGTCGGTGAAACCGCGCACCACCGTTTCGGCTTTCTTGGCCGCCTCAGCGTCGCCGGCGAGATAGACCACTGCCTTGCGCGCGCGCACCATGCCGGGCGTGCCGCCGACTTCGCCGTCGAGAAAATGAGCGCCCTTGGCGGCGAGCGGGGCGATCTGCCGCTCCTTGTCGGGTACCAGATGCGAGCCGAGTTCGACGACGATCTGGCCCGGCCGCGCACTGTGCACGAGGCCGGCCTTGCCTTGCACCACCTCGTCGAGCGCCTCCGCCGACGGCAAGCAGGTCAGCACCATGTCGGTCTGCGCGCCGACCTCGGCGGGCGAGCGGGCCACAACGCCGCCGATCTCCTCGAAATCGGCGAGCGAGCCGCGCCGATAACCGAGCACACGGTAGCCGCTTTTGATCAGGTTTTCCGCGATCGGCAGGCCGATGCGCCCCACCCCGATCAGACCGATCGTCTCCATGCCGTCTCCCTGCGCGCCATCGTCAGCGATGGTCTCGTCGTTCTTTGGTGTAAGCTTAAAGCAAGCCGGGCGCGGCTCAAGCCGCTATTGTCAGCGCTTCACGCCCAAGCCCAGCATGAAGCGGGCGCGGATCTGTACCGGATCGCGGTCCGTGGTGCCGGTCCCCGGCTTGTTGTCGATGCGCGCGGCGATCAGCGTCGGCCCGCCGTTCTCGAGCGCCGCTGTAAAAAGCCGGTCGAAGTCGTCCTCGTCGTCGGCCCAGGCGGCGTTGGCGATGCCGGAACCCCGCGCGATGGCGACGAGATCGGCGACCGAGGCGCTCGCGGTCGGCTGGCCGCCGGTGATCTGATAGAGGCCATTATCCCACACCACCATGGTCAGGTTCTTCGGCGCCTGCATCGCGACCGTCGACAGGCAGCCGAGCTGCATCAGCAGCGAGCCATCGCCCTCGAGCGCGATGACGTGGCGCTGCGGCTGCGCGATGGCGACGCCCAAGCCGATCGGGATCGTCAGGCCCATGCTGCCGAGCATGTAGTAGTTCTGCGGCCGCTGGCCGCTCATCCACAAATCGAAATTGGCGTTGCCGATGCCGCCGATCACGGCCTCTTCATGCTTGAGCTTGGCGACCAGCCGCTTGGTCAGCTCGAAGCGGTTCATCACCTTGGCGTTGTGCGCGCCGACCGCGCCGGTTCCCGTCGTGGCCATTGGCTACGCCTCGAACACTTTGCCGCCGGTCAACAGCGGCGACAGGATGAAGGCGACCGGGGCCTGCGTCGCCACCGCTTGCTTGATCGAGCGGTCGACGATGAAGGCAAGCTCGTCCTGCCGCGTGATGGTGTGGTTCTCGATGCCGAGCGAGTTCGAGCACCGGCCGCATGGTCTTGCACACCATGGCCTGGCCGAGGTTGAACTCGCCGAGCGTGCCGCGCTCGGACACGAAGATCAGCGCCGGAATCTGGCTCGGCACCACCAGCGAGGCGAGCGCGTTGGGAATGGTGGCAAAGCCGGAGGTCTGCATTAGCACCGCCGCGCGCATGCCGCCCATCCAGGCGCCGGCGACGATGCCGATCGCCTCCTCTTCGCGTGTGCACGGGAACGTGGTGAAGAAAGTGTCGGCGTGCAGCGCCTTGATCAACGGCGTGAATACTTTGTCGGGGACGTAGACGACCAGCCTGACGTTGTTGCTTTTCAGCGTTGCCAGTACGACGTCGTGCCAGGCTGCCGTTCGTGTTTGCGGGTCGGTCATGGCGCGCGCGGCCGCCTCGGGCATGTCGTGAATAGCATTGGGATCGTGTGATCTGCGGGGATGCCGCCGGGTGTGGGCGTTGCCCGCCGCCGGCGCCATTGCTCCAATGTTCGCAAAAGCTTACCCTAATATCCGTCGAGGCGCTAATGAGAAAAATTGCCTGACGATTAAGGGGAGGACCATGAAAAAAGGACCAGGAATTTCCGCACCGTCGCGGCGCCAGCTCATCAAGGGCGCCGGCGTGCTGGCGGCCGGCATCGCCGCGCCGTCGCTGCTGACCATCCGCTCGGCCTACGCCAATTATCCGGACCGCCCGGTCAAGATCGTGGTGGCCAATACGCCGGGCGGCCCGTCCGACATCGTCGGCCGCATCGTCGCGGCCGCGCTTGGGCAATCGACCGGCAAGACCTTCATCATCGAGAACATCGGCGGCGCCGGCGGCAATATCGGCTTCGGCAGCGCCGCGCGCTCGACGCCCGACGGCTACACGCTGCTGCTCGCGACCAACGCATGGTCGATCAACCCGACCCTCTACACCAAGATTCCCTACGATCCGCACAAGGACTTCGTCGGCGTCAGTGAATTGGCCTCCTCGCCCAACACCTTTGTCGTCAACGCCAATCTGCCAGCGAAGACGATGAAGGAATTCGTCGCGCTCGCCCGGGCCAACCCCGACAATTACAACTGCGCGACGCCGCCGATCGGCACCAGCCCGCAAATCCAGCTCGAAGTGCTGAAGATCCGCGAGAACCTGCCGAAGCTCGCCGATGTCGTGTTCAAGGGCGGCGGCGATGCGATCACCGCGCTGCTCGGCGGCTCCGTGCAATTAAGCTCCGGCTCGCTCGGCCCAGCCGCGCCGCACATCAAAGCAGGCAAGCTGCGTTGCCTCGCGGTATCGGCCGAGACGCGCTGGCCGGATTTGCCCGACGTGCCGACCATGCAGGAAGAAGGCTACAAGGATTTCGTGTTCCCGACCGACATGGTGTTGCTGGCGCCGGCCAAGACGCCGCCGGACATCGTCGCCTGGGTGGAAAAGGAAACGCTGAAAGTGCTCAGCACGCCGGAGATGAAGGAAAAATTATACAAGTCCGGCTTCACCGTGCGTCCGAAGGGCGCCAAGGAAGCCTGGGCGCGCGTCACCAAGGAAATCGGCCAGTTCAAGGAGATCATCGACAAGGCCGCAATGAAGAAGATCGAGTAGCGTGACAATAAAATCGATCGAGCCGATCGCCGTCAGCCTGCCGATGCTCAAGCCGGTCATCATGGCGGGCGAGGAGGTGCGCCGCGCCGACAACGTCCTGGTGCGCATCGAAGCCGACGACGGCACCGTCGGCTGGGGCGAAGCGGCGTCGGCGCCGGTGATGACCGGCGAGACGCTGGAGAGCATCGTCACCGCGGTCCATTACCTTTCGCCGGTGTTGCGCGGGCGCGAGCCGGCCGACATCGAAGGCGCGCTCGCCGCCATGGACAGCCGCATGTACGGCAACCACGGCGCCAAGGCGGCGATCGAGATCGCGCTGCACGATCTCGCCGGCAAGGCGGCGGGCCAACCGGTGCATGCGCTGCTCGGCGGCAAGAAGCGCAGCCGCTTGCCGCTGCTCGCGGTGGTCGGCGGCGGCGACCTCGACGGCGACCTGCGCGACTTCGAAAAGAAAAAGGCCGCCGGCTTCACCGCTTACAAGATCAAGGTCGGCATCGACACCGCAGAGGCGGACGCCGCGCGCACCCGCGCGGTGTGCAAGGTGCTGGGCAGCGGCCTCTTGATTTCGGCCGACGCCAACCAGGGCTTCAGCACCGACGAAGCCATCGCTTACGCCCGCGCGGTGCAAGGCTGCGGCCTCGACTTCTTCGAGCAGCCGGTCGAAGCCTCCGATCTCGCCGGCATGGCGGCGGTCGCCGCCGCGGCAGGCGACATCGCCATCGGCGCTGACGAGGGCATCCATTCGCTCGCCGACATCCGCCGTCATCACGAGCGCAAGGCGGCGCGCGGCGTCAGCCTCAAAGCGATTAAGCTCGGCGGCCTGCGCGGCGTCGCCGCAGCCGGGCGGCTATGCGGCAGCCTCGGCATGAGCGTCAATGTCTCCTGCAAGACCGGCGAGTCGAGCATCGCCTGCGCCGCGGCGCTGCATGTCGCGAGCGTCATCCCCAAGATCGCCTGGGCGCTGACGCTGACGCACATCGCGCTCGCCGAGGACGTCACTGCGCAACCGATCGCGACCGCCCGCGGCCACGTCGAAGCGCTCGATCGCCCCGGCCTCGGCATCGAGGTCGACATCGATCGCGTCAACCGCCACCGCGTTGAGATCGCCGCCCGCGCGGTAGCCTGAGCGTAAACGGTTGCCACACCGCCGCTTGGTGGGTGATGATGCGCCCGCCGACAGAAAAAACGATGGTAGGCGCGAGAATGCAATGAGCCGCGATCAACGGCAGACATGGCGCGGGGGCATGCAGCGATGAGCGACACGCTGCAGGTCGAGATCTGGCGCGGAACCGAGACCGGCAGCTTCCAGGCATTTGCCATTCCGCGCCGCGAGCACCAGACGGTGCTCGACGTCGTCACTGAAATCCAGCGCGAGCACGACGCGACGCTCTCCTACCGCTTCGCCTGCCGGGTCGGCATGTGCGGCTCCTGCGCCATGGTGGTGAACGGCCGGCCGCGCTGGACCTGCCGCACGCGCGTGAGCGAGGTCGTCGATGGCGAGCGACTGCGGCTCGAGCCGCTGCGCAATTTCGCCGTGGTCAAGGATCTTGCGGTCGAGATGACGCAGTTCTTCGACAAAGGGAAAGCGGCGCGAGGTTATTTCGAGCCGGGCGCGGCGCCGGAACAGGATTTCGCGGTGGTGCCGCCGCAATCGCCCGAGCGTCAGGCCGCCGACGCCGGCATTGAATGCATCGGCTGCGGGGTCTGCTATTCGGCGTGCGACGTCGTGGCCTGGGACGACGATTATCTCGGGCCCGCGGCGCTCAACCGCGCCTGGACGCTGGTCAACGACGTGCGCGACCGCGGTCAGGCGGCGCGGCTCGACGCGGTATCGGGCAGCGACGGCTGCCAGGCCTGCCACACGCACACGAGCTGCACGTCGTTCTGCCCGAAGGCGATCGCGCCGACATATTCGATCGCCGGCCTCAAGCGCGCGGTGCTGCGCCGCGCCTTGGGGGGCAGACCATGAGCGCGCTGATGTTTCTGGCGCAGCGGACCACCGCCTTCGTGCTGGCGCTCGCGGTAGCTTTCCACCTTGGCACCATTCTTTACGCTTCCCGCGGCGGGCTCACCGCGGCCGAGATTCTCGCGCGCACGCACGGCAATCTGTGGTTTTTGTTGTTTTATGGGACCTTCGTTGTTGCAGTCGCCATTCATGCGCCGATCGGTCTGCGTAACGTCTTGCGCGAATGGACGGCGTGGCGCGGGCGCTCGCTCGATGTCGCGCTGGCGCTGTTTTCACTTCTTCTTCTCGCCCTCGGGCTGCGTGCCGTGTTTGCGGTCTACGTCTCATGATCTGCGCCTCACACAAACAGCGCGGCTACATCGCTGCGATCTTGCACCGGCTGTCCGGCATTGCGCTGGCGATCTTTTTGCCCCTCCACTTTCTCGCGCTCGCCACTGCGCTCAACGGCGCCAAAGCGCTCGACTCGTTCCTGGCGCTGACGCGCCAGCCGCTTGTGGCCTTGCTCGAATGGGGCATCGTCGTTGCGCTCGCGCTGCACATGACGCTGGGCCTGCGGGTGCTGGCTGTCGAATTCTTCGACTTCCGCGAAAAAACGCTGGCCGCGCTCTCCGTCTGCCTCGCGGCTGTGTTCGTGGTCGGACTTGTCTTCGCGTTCAACTTGGGCTGAGCGATGATTTTTGGATTTTCGCTCGACACGCTCGCCTTCCTGTGGGTCGGTGCCTTCGTCGGCGGCATCGCCGCCGGCGGCAGCGGCTTCGCGTTCGGTCTGGCGGCCTCTTCGATCTGGCTGCACCGCGTCGATCCACTGCATTCGGCGATTTTGATCACCGGCTGCGGTACGCTTCTGCATCTCACGACGATCTGGCAGCAACGCCGCCATCTCGAGGTTCCGCGGCTCTGGCCGTTCATCGCCGGCGGCGTTCTCGGCATCCCGATCGGCGTGCATCTGCTGGTCTACACCGACGGCGCCATCATGAAGATCGTGCTCGGCGTCTTCCTGCTGGTCTTTGGAACTTACGCGCTGCTGTCGCCGCGATTGCATACGATCAAGGCCGGGGGCCGTTCCGCCGATGCTTTCGTCGGCTTTATCGGCGGCGTTCTTGGCGGCATTGGCGGCTATTCCGGGGTCCTGCCCACCATCTGGACGCAATTACGCGGCTGGCCGAAAGAGACCGCCCGCGCCGTCTACCAGCCCTATGTGATCGTCATCCAGGCGATCGCACTGGTCGGGATCATCTGGGTGACTTTGGACCGCACCGGGCTGATAATGCTGGTCGCAGTGCTGCCGCCACTGTTCCTCGGCACTTGGTTCGGCTGGCGGCTTTACAGCAGGCTCAACGACCTGCACTTTCGCCGGGCGCTTGCCGTGTTGCTGATCGCATCTGGCGCGACGCTGGTCTTTTAGGACATCGCCATGCAGCTCGATCTCAAGGAAGTCGAGGAACTCGCCAAGACCCTCTACATCCGCGCGCTCAAACTCTTGCCGAACGACATCAAGCAGGGCTTCGAGCGCCTGCTGATGGAGGAGACCAACGCGACCGGCAAGACCATTCTCGGCACCATGGTGGAGAACATTGCGGTCGCCGAACGCACCAAGAACCTGCTTTGCCAGGACACGGGCATCCCGATCTACAACGTGATCATTGGTCGGCATGTCGAGTTCGATGGCGCCGGCATGAAAGAGGCGATCCGCCACGGCTGCGAACGAGCAACCAAGGAGCATCCGCTGCGCTCGTCGGTGGTGCATCCGATCACGCGCAAGAACGAGCAGACCTCGTGCGGCGCCGGCGTGCCGCTGATCAACGTCGATTTCGACGAGCGCGAGGAGACGGTCGAGATCGAGATGATCCCCAAGGGCTCCGGCTCGGAGAACGGCTCGTTCCTGCAGATGCTGATCCCGGCCGACGGCGTCGCCGCGGTCAAGCGCTTTGTCATCGACAAGGTGATCGAGTGCGGCGGCCGGGTCTGTCCGCCGACCATCGTCGGTGTCGGCATCGGCGGCACCTCGGACTTGTGCATGCATCTCGCCAAGGTCGCGGCGACCCGGCCACTCGGCACCACATGCGCCGATCCGGAGGGCGCCAAAATCGAGGAGCAGTTGAGCGAGGCGGTCAACCAGCTTGGCATCGGCCCGCAGGGCCTCGGCGGCCGCGCAACATCGTTCCGCGTCCATGTTGAAGTCGCCGCCACGCACATCACCATGAACCCGGTGGCGGTGAATATCCAATGCCATTCCGCGCGCAGGGCGACCGCTGTGATCACGCCCGGCGGCATCGCCTTCGAGTAATGCCATGACGCATCACGTGCTCGACATGCCGATCGACGAACGCCAAGCGCGCGCGCTGAAGGTTGGCGATACCGTCACCCTCGAAAGAACTTTGTTCGGCATTCGGGACGCCACGCTGATCGCGATGTTCGACCGCGGCCGCACCACGCGATTCAATCTCGAAGGCCACGCCGTGATCCACACCGCGCCCAATGTGCGCAAGATCGATCCGCGGCCGGGAAATTCGTCCGGGTACGAGCCGCTGTGCATCGGCACAACCACCTCGATGCGCATGGAGCGCTTCACCCGGCCGTTGATGCAGCGCGACGGCGTGCGGCTGATCATCGGCAAGGGCGGAATGGGACAGGCGACGCTTGATGCTTTCAAGGAGTTCGGCGGCGCTTATTTGGCGGTGGTCGGCGGCGCCGCCGCGTTGGAGACGACGTGGATTCCGGAGATCGAGGACGTCGACATGGACGACCTGCATCCGGAGTCGTTATGGAAGTTCCGCGTCGAGGGCTTCGGCCCGCTGCTGGTGACCATGGATTCCCACGGCGGCTCGTTACACGCGCAGGTCAATGCCGAGGCCGCAGCACGCCGTGCGGCGGTGCTCGCCAGCATCGGCAGCGCCTGAAACGTGCAGACGCTCGAGACCGACATTTTGGTCCTTGGCGCCGGTGGCGCCGGGCTGTTTGCGGCATTACACGCTAAGAAAGCCAATCCCGATCTCGACGTCACCATCGCGGTCAAAGGCCTGCTCGGCAAATGCGGCTGCACCCGCATGGTGCAAGGCGGCTACAACGTCGCGCTATCGCCCGAGGATTCGGTCGAGCGCCACTTCATGGACACGATCGAGGGCGGCGGCTGGCTCAACGATCAGGACCTCGCATGGCTCCTGGTCGAGACAGCGCCCAAGCGCATCCGCGAATTGGAAACCGAGCTCGGCTGTTTCTTCGACCGCAATCCCGACGGCACCGTGCATCAGAAGGCCTTCGCCGGGCAGACCTTCGACCGCACCGTCCACAAAGGCGATTTGACCGGCATCGAAATCATCAATCGTTTGGCGGAACAAGTCTGGCGCCGCGACGTGCGCCGCATCGAGGATCACCGCGCGCTCGATCTCATTCCGACTGCCGACGGCTCCGAGCTTGCCGGCGTGCTGATGCTCGACATGCGCTCGGGCGAGCCGCTGATGGTGCGTGCGCGCGCCACGCTGCTGGCGACCGGCGGCGGCCCGACCATGTACCGCTATCACACGCCGTCGGGCGACAAGTCCTGCGACGGGCTGGCCATGGCGCTGCGCGCCGGCCTGCCGCTGCGCGACATCGAGATGGTGCAATTTCATCCCACCGGGCTGCTCGCCGGCGAAGGCACGCGCATGACCGGCACTGTGCTCGAAGAGGGATTGCGCGGCTCCGGCGGCTATCTCACCGACGCGCAGAGCCATCGCTTCATGTTCGATTACGACAAACGCGGCGAGCGCGCGACGCGCGACATCGTCAGCCGCTCGATCATGGACCGCATCCGCAAGGGCCACGCCTCGCCGCACGGCGGCGTCTATATCGAGATGGGCCACCTCGGTCCCGAGCGCGTACGCCGCGAATTTAAGGGCATGGTCGAGCGCTGCGCCGATTGCGGCTTCGATCTCGCCGCCGGCCGCGTCGAGGTGATCCCGACCGCGCATTACATGATGGGTGGCGTGGTGCTTGCGGCCGACTGCACGACGCCGCTGCGGCGGCTTTACGCGGCCGGCGAAGACACCGGCGGCGTCCATGGCGCCAATCGGCTCGGCGGCAATGGCGTCGCCAACTCTACGGTGTTCGGCGGCATCGCCGGCGACGTCATGGGCGCCCGCACCCCGCGTACAGGCGCCCTGCCCGAGCCGGACAAGCACGCGGTCGAGGCAGCCTACGAGCGCGCCTTCACGCCGCTCGGCCGCAGGCCCGGCGACCTGCCCGCGATGCGCGAGCGGCTCTACAGCATCATGTGGGACGACGTCGGCATCCTGCGCACCGCCGACAGACTAGCGCGCGGCAAGGCGGCGCTCGAGCAGCTTTCGCGCGACATCGCCGACTGCGGCGTGTCAGGCGAGAGCCGCCGCTATAACCTGACCTGGATGGACCGGCTCAACCTGGAAAATCTCACGCTCACCAGCCGCGCCATCTGCGCCGCCGCCGATTTCCGCGAGGACAGCCGAGGCGCGCATTTCCGCGAGGATTTTACGCAAGTCTCCGATCTCGCGGCGTCGCGCTACACCAACGTCCGCCTCGCCTCCGACCAGCTCACCGTCAGCGCCGAGCCGGTGGCGTTCACGCGCGTTAAACCCGGACAATCGCTGCTGCGCAACAAGCCGGCAGCGGCCGCGCCCTAGCGCGCGATAAGCGCCTATTAGCCTACCCTGTGTGGCCATGGCGTGAAGGCGCATTTTTCGGTAAAACTATCGGAGTAACACCATGCAGACGCCAGTCGAGATACGCCGCCGACCTTGAGCAGCGGTTCGGTCGCGTGACTGCATGCCGGGTGGTGTTGAAAGCGCCCGGCGGTCATCACCGAACAGGCGGCCTTTATGAGGTCAACATCCGTCTGGCGCTTCCCGACGGACGTGAAGTCAATGTCGACCGCACTGCGAAGGCCGATGAGCGTCATTCCGATCTCGACTTCGCCGTTAACGACGCGTTCAAGCGGGCACGCAGACAACTGCAGGATCAGGTTCGCGAGCTACAGGGCCAAGTAAAGCACCATGAAGGTCTGCCGTTTGGCAAAGTGGTGCAGCTCGACCCGTTGGGCGAATTTGGCAAGCTCGAGTCCAGCGACGGTCAGGAGATTTACTTCCATCGTAACAGTGTACTCGGTGGCGACTATGCGCGGCTGGTCGTAGGCTCGCGGGTAACCTACGCCGAAGAAATGGGCGAAAAGGGACCGCAGGCGAGCACCGTGAAGCTGATGGGGAAACACATACTGCGCGTATGAGCCGGGTCCCATGGATGGTGGCGGCGGACGCAGTCACAGTCGAACTCGTCTCCGCTCGCAAATTCCCTGCTAACAGGGAAATTAACAGGGAATTTCCGGTATTATGGCGCAAACGCCACAAGAATTTTAAATAACAATTCCCATCTCAAATCTAAAATGCTGGCCCCAGTAAGGTCGCCCCCTGCCGGGGCCAGTAAGTTGGCTTTGTGAGCCCGCTACGTCTTGCCTAAATGGGAGGAAACGTAGCGTCGTTTCATCTTATACGTTTGCAAGTAACCCGCAATGGCTGAAACCCACGTTATCTCCGCCCTCCGCGCCAAGCGCGCAGAAGTCAGCGGCTACATTCACGACCTAGAAAAGAAGGTCAAAACCTGGCGCGCGAGGCTGGCGCATATCGACGCGACCATAAAAATCTGCTCGCCTGAGACTGACCCGGAAGCCATCCCGCCCGCCGCACCTATCGGCGCTCCAACTATTTCAAGAATGGCGAGTTTGCCCGCCTGTGCCTAGACGAGCTGCGGAAGGCGGACGGTCAGCGGCGACGATGACGATGAGACCGATAACGGCGACGACACTTACGACGACCTCGATGATGACAAGGACGACGACCAAGACGATTTAGATGAGCGGCACAAGTTTGAAGCGATGATCGACCACGTCGCTAATCGCGACAAAGTCTCGAAAGCCAAGGCCGCAGCCACAGCGCGTAAGGAATATCCTCGGCTCTTCAGCAGCTACCAGGCGAGCGTTGGCTTGTCGAATTCGTATCGAAGATTGGTCGAGGACGAAATTCGTAAGGGCAACACTGTCGATGTCGCCTGCCAGAAGATCGGCTACGCTTATCCGGGCCTAGCGCGCGCCGGTACTAATGATCTCAATACAGGGTGGCGAAGGGAGTGTCCGCCTCCAAACTGAAATTATTGCAGGATATCAAGATATTATGAATAGGCCGCATTTGTACCCACAAATTTGCCCGCAACTTGGCGTCGGATTTCAGCGGTCAGCGGCGAACGTCGATGATGTCCGCTTCTCTAATCGGCTGACCTTGTCTTGCTCCTCCCGCCCTCAGCCCATTTTCGAGTGATAGCTGGCGCAGATCGCTCGAAACTGCACCTGGAAATGTCGAAGAGTTCAACGTGGCTCGACGAGTTCTGTGATCAGCGCGAAGTATCAGATTCTACAGAGCGACGACCTCGCTCTGCGCGTTCTAAGTTGATAAGAATAAATCCGCTTAACCCCGCGCCTACCGCGATCCAAGACGACAGCACACAGAGCATTGTGATGATCGTCTGAAGGTCGTGCATGGAGCCACGGATTGCTCGAGGTTCTACCAGAACTATCGCCAGCCACGATCCGGCACCAAACAGAGCGCCGACCAAAGCATGTAAAAACGTTTGTGCCGCGATGGACAGCTTAAGATTCATTCCGGTGTAACGGGCCGCGCAGCCCAGAGTTCCTAATAGCTGCGTAGGACTAGCAGTGAGGGCGGCCAACTGAGGCGGCCCCTATTGAGCTTCTCGTAATATAAATCGTGTAAATTGACGTAGGCCGCCGCGTAAGGCGGTCTTTCTGTTTGCGCGGCCAACTGCCACCTCCGCTCGGGTCATGTTGTAAGTTCACCGAGCGGATTATTTGGCCCCGGCGGTGTCATCGATCAGCCGCTGCGCTGCACGATGTTCTGCGCGTTCCGCGAGATGCTCATATTCATTCGCAATTTTGAGCATAGCCGCAAAAGCTTCTGGGGCGCTCCTGAGAGCATCTGCCAGCACGCGCGCTTCCTGCGCCCGCACCTTCCAATGAGCAGGAGTGTTCAGGGGCATAAAAACCTCCCGTGAACGGTTGGCCACACGCCCAATGAACTCTTTGCTTGACTGCTGTGTTCCCCTCTCGGTTAGGTCAATGCTGTTGACCAGTCCGTAGGTCACGTGTCCCCGCGTAATTTTCGAAATAATTTTCCGGGCCAGGAACAAGACCCTGAACCTTGGCATTTGCTGTGCGGATTTCCCGTGGATCAGAAGGCCTCGCAGCCCCGACATGGGCGGTCCCCAGACCGACGCCTCGGAGGGGGTTGGAGGGTGCGATGAACTGGTCGATGTACACCGCAGACCGAAACACCCACCTCAAGATCGTGGTGGTTGGACTTACCGCCGCGCTGCTGACCGTCGTGATCGGCATCGCCACGATACAGTTTCATTCAGGCAGCGATGTACTGGCCGCGCAGGCCCCGACCGTGATCAAAGCTGGCGGTGCCGTGGTCTTCACCGACCGCAGCGGTTCGGTCGTCCGCTAGCGTCACGGAAGACTGAGGTGCGCACATAATAACGGGGGGCTAAAGACCCCCAACCAAACACATCGCCGAATGTTGTCTTAGAGTAACCCGATGACTACGCGCAGCGATCATCAATCCCATCATGACATCGATTACGAGGCGATGTGGGAGGTGCTTTGGATGAGTGTTCCGCTGATCGCATTGGCGGCCTTTGTGCTCTGGTTGATGATTTCACAATCAATATGATGGCGCTGCCTGTCGCGCATCTCGGTCAGGTCAATGCTGCCGGTAGGCCCTATGGAGCGCCGATGAAAGGTGAAAGTTCCATGTCGGTTAGGTCAATGCTGCTGGCCGCGTCCAAAAAATAATTGCTTTTCTACTTCGTTGTCCAGGAACCAAGGTTCGTGCATTGCATTGCGGTATAGCTGCATGTTGCGGTGCGGCAACTGAGCGCGAAACTCCTACAGTAAGGGGGCATTATGAGCGTGGTTAGGTCCGTAATTAACGTGCCGACCGTCCCCCTGAAGATAGTTTTATTGCAAAAAGGCGGCGGCCCCAAATTCATAAAAATGAAAGAACGGCAATCAGACAAGATTTGGCAACTCAGGGACGGACTAGCTGCTGCGGGATTTGTTACACTCGACGAGCAAGCCAAGGCACTTGGGCTCTGTCGAAGCACCACTTGGACCATCCTCGAGGGCAGCCACAAAGGTTCCGGACTTTCAGCAACAACGATTGATCACATCTTGCTAGCACCGCAGTTGCCTTCGGTCGTGCGGGCCAAGATCCTTGAGTACGTCGAGGAAAAGGCCGCCGGATCATACGGCCACAGCAAAGAGCAGCGGTCCCGATTTATCACTCGATTGTCGGCGTCTAGGTCGTTGAACACAGATCGGAGTTGTCGACACGCTGCTTGAGCGAGGTGTCTAGTCAAATGTCCGGGATTATTCGATCAGGGGGGCAACCTCTCGCTCAACGCACGGCCGAAAAATCAGGTGATGCTGCAATGGACGCTGTTATAGCGGCGGCCAATAAAGCGGTCGAGAAAGCGGCGTACGCTGCGGCCGTGGCGGAGTGTGAGGCGCGTGACGCTGCGCCTGGGACCGCTGAAATGGTGATGCTGACCGTATTAGACATTGTGAAGCTTTCAGAGGCAGAGCTAATCGAGTGGAAGAAAAACAGCGCCTGCAAAAAGGTTTTCGCGCTCTATGATAACAATGCGCACGCGGCTTACACGGCGGCCATGAAAGTGTTCTATCATGCGACAATGGCGGCTATGGATGAGGCCAGGGATGCATTTGGCACAGCTTATGCGGCGTCGATGAGTGGCCGGATACCTAACCAAAGCTTCATGAAAGGAAATGCAACCGATTGACCCGGTTGTTCTCGCAGAACCGAGAGACCGCCGCGAGGCGGTCTTTCTGATTCAGGAGCAATTCTGTTCGGTTACTTTCGCTGAGGCAAAATAGTGACTGCTGAAATAGCCTAGGGGCGCGAGCGGCGGAACGCGATTTCACGACGATGGAGCGAAATAACCGCCCTAACTCCGTAGCCGAGAAGAAAGCCGACCAGAAGTATTGATAGAGCTGCTCCCAACAAAATCACGGACACGCCCTTCATCAACGAGGTTTTCAGCAACTGCTTTCGACTGTGACAATTTCGATATTCGCCAAATAGGCCTTGCGTTGGCGCACACTGTGGACGCACTGTGTTTTTTTCATACGCTTTTCAGGTGCGAGGAACTTTTGTTGCGGACCGCCGCCTGACCAAAGCACCTGATCGGATTTCGGAGAGACCGCCAACGGTGGCCTTGCCGCGGAGCGCGCGAGTTTGTCGAGCACCCGATTCGCCAGGAAGCAATCGCGGACCCTAGCCCTCCTGCAAGCTACCTCCGCTTTTCTGGTTCCTCAATTTTATTGGCGATTTCGCTGAAACCATCTTGTCTGCCATGCGTTAGGGCCGGGCGGAATTCCTAATGACCGCCGAAGTCTTAGCGCGAAAGGAAAAAATGATGGCCCATGTGCTTGCATATATGACAAACCCCGAAAGTTGGAAAAAGTGGAGAACTCGGCCGTCCCAAGGCGTCATCAAGCGGGACTGGGTACCAACCGGGCGCATCGATTTTGCGACCACATTAAACACCATGGACGATGTAAATGCCGACCAACCGAGCGAATTCAAGTTGATCGTCGAAGAGCGCCGCATTGTAGAAAGTATCACCGGGATCGAAAATCTCGAAATCCAATGGAGATTCGCAACACTAAATGAAGCGAAAGTCGTTATCGCGCAATATCACAAATATCTAACCGAAAACTCACTCATCAAATCCGTATTCGATGAAGCCGGATTACCATCGCCTAAAAACATCAAGATGATTCAAGAGAATCCGGCAGCTTAACTCTCGACCGCTTCATTTCAGCGAAACATTCTGCGCGGACTCATCTGGCGAACGACATGGAGTTGAGCATCAGTTCGATTGTTGACCCCAGTAAGCTGTTTTTGGAACGCCCCGATCTGCATCTTGAGGTCCATAACCTCGGTTTTCAACGCATAGCGATCCGTTTTGAGCCGGTTGATGGCATCGTCCTTCTGACTTAGGCGGACAAGCAGGCTCACGGTTTTATCCTTGAGTTGCTGGGTGCTCATCTCAAGGCGTCGCGTGGACATCGCGAATTCTGCGCGCAGTTGATCCTTATCAGCCTGGAATTCTGCCATCGACATAGGGAGGGAAGATTCCAGCTGCCTCAGCGTCAGACGCACCGCGCGGCGGTGAACGAGCGGGATGACGGGCAGCGCGAGGAGCCAGCCCAATAGAAAACCTATGATCACATACATGATAGCCTCGACCATGCGAGCAAAACATTCAGCTCACAATTCGGTTCCCGTTACCGCGTCTAGAATCAGGACCGATCGTTGGCGCGGTTTTGATTATCGAAGAGACCGCCGCGTTGGCGGTCTTTCTGTTTCACGAGCACAAGTCGTCTCGGTCAGGTCAATGCTGCCGGTATACCCTTTTGTTCAATGCACCGAGGTACAAGAGAATCGGTGAGATTGCGGCTCTATATGTAAGGAGAGTGACAAGGGCACCCCTCAATCTCCCTCAGAGACTAGCCTTTGTCTATACGCGAGGCCGTCAATGCGCCCCAGCATGGCGGCCTCGTTCTTATGAAGCTAGGCGCTCCACTTTGGCGGCCCGCCCGCTGGTTCAATGCACCCAAGTACAATTGAATCTGTGAGATTGAGGGTCTACGTTTTTGCTTTCTAATGTCATTTAATTACGGCGGTTAGTGTTATGGATACAAAGAGCTTGTTCAGGGATAAAGGGTTAAGTGATCGTACGATCAAAGCGCTGCTTGACTGCGGAATCGACGCACCAGAGCGCTTGCTGTTTATGACGCCCGATCAGCTCGCGGTAATCCGCGGCGTTGGAAAGATTTCGCTCGTCGAAATTATGCGATATCGAGCGCGGTTTATTACTACAGATGGCGCAATGTTGAACTGGCTAAGCACTCCAACGTGCCGTTTGATATACGATGGCGCTGCTCGCCGGCCAGCTCTTTAGGTCGATGTGGACGTCCAGTGTCATTGCTATCATTAAGTGCGGTGCTGCACCTGATCGGATTTCGGAGAGACCGCCGCGAGGCGGTCTTTCTGTTTTAGTGCGAGGCAGAATAAAGATTATTTAGCGGCATAAATCGGGAAGACGCGTCGTGTGGAACACGACCGACTCCAATCGGCACGGGAAAGCACCAGCATTGTAGGACGGCTGCGGCGCTTCAAAATAAGCCCGCTCGCGCATAGCTCCGAGTGCGCCGATGTCTTCGTGTGTAGTTCTCGAACCGCCGTTATAGTTTGCCTTCAATAACGCGAGGGGTAGTCGTTCGACCGGATTGGTCTTCGCGAACGCGACCGCACTCAAGGCCAAAATAAAAACGCCGGCTGTCAATGCTTTCATCGGCTCGGTCTCCTGCAATTGCGCAACAGGCAATCGTGGCGCCTAGTTCCGAGCCGCTCTTCATATTCGCGTGATGCTGAGGTCCAGACTGGGCCTTTTTCAACCGCGCCTTGAAATCCGCCATCGCTCACGGCGCGCTGCATAGCCTCGATCATGCGGATACGGCGGCACGCGCGCGGTGATCGTCCAGAACCAGGGCAGGTCCTTGTGGTGGCCTGCGGGTTTGCAAATGAGCAACAGGCGTCCGGACCAATAGGCGCGGCGCTGAATTAGGCGGCCTTCCGGCGGCCTGTCGCTCGCTTGGAGGTTTTGCGCGGTGTTTTGTGGGCAGTACGCTGCTTCCGAGGACTTGAAACGTTCGCGGACGAGATAAGCTCCGGACCCTTTGCAATTTTGGGCGCATCGCTTATCGCGGCCCCACTGCTCGGGATCATTCTCGCGGCAGCAGCCATAGTGCCAAAGGCGACCGTGGCACCCAATTTCTGATAGAACTCAATGAAACTCTTGAACGCCTCAAACGGGTTTACGCGGTTCGCGGTCATAACAGATGCCTTGTTTTTTGAGACCCCTGATGAGCGCAATGCACGAAAGCGGCGCAAGTTCCTACCATCGTACGCATTGCCCTTAAGAAGGTTTCGGTAGGCGTTGAGGGCATCGTTGCGGCCAAGGTTCCAGCGTCGCCAACAATTCATTTTGATTTGACTGGCGCAACCGGACCGCCTCTGCGGCGGTTTCCTCGACAAGATCATCGACAACGGAGCGCCGAAATGCCAATGCTGTTTTGGCTGCCGAACATAATTTTCGTTGGAATATGGCAAGCGATCGAAGACGACATGCGCGGCTTGCGCGACGCGGCGACAGCGCGCGCAACTAATCCTGGCCGCCCGGTCGAGGACAGAGCCTCGGCCGGTGATGAGCACGTCGCGAACGACGGAACCTTTTGACGCCGCAATTCCTGCCGACGACTATGCCGCTTCTACTTCTGCTTCATAATAGACGATAGTCTCGAAGGCATAGCCGCACGCGTCGCATTGCCAGAGGTGCCGCACGCGGCGCTCATCGGCGTATTCCGACCATTCCGGCATGAACAGGCTTTCGTGGCATTGCGCGCATGGAATGTGCGGGCGTGAGGTTGCATTTTTTTTGGTGTTATTGAGACGATAGGACATAAAGGCGTTCCTCGAGCTGCGTTGCTCGCACATTGGATGTGCGGAGTTTGGCGGATTTTTGAAAAACTCAGCGCGACAATGAAGCAGCAATTCTTACCATTTTCTTAGCCGCGCCACGGAACTTTCACTCCGCCCACCGCGCCTTGAAATCCGCCCAGCATCTCGGTCAGGTCAATGCTCCCGGTAGGCCCTATGCAGCGCCGGTGACGTTGAATACGTCGTTTCGGTTAGGTCAATGCTGATGACCTTGTCCAAAATTTAACGAGCGCTGCCGGTAGGCGCTATGCAAGGGCCGGATGTCCGTTCCTGGGCTTGGCCATTGCTCGAAATCAAATATCACAACCTCAATTTGGTGCCTGAATACCCTTGTCTCGGCTCCGTGGAAGTTCCAAGCTTACCCGAGTAGCGGGCCAGGCGAGGGGAATGGCCACCGGCATGCTCTCGCCTTTGAGGAACGAGCGTGCTGAAGGCTGTACCCTCACAGCGAAATACCGCGCTTTCGTTAAGAGCGTGGCTGTGGGCTGTTGCTCTAGTATGTACCGCGGGCGCGATTGGGATCGGCACCCTTGCCGGTTGGTACTCGTGGCAACAGCAGAAGTACCGTGTTGGCCAAGACCTCGTCGCCACCACCCGCGCGATAATCCAACTCGCTGAGCACGAACTCGACCGGGCAGCCTCAGTTGCCGCCGCGCTCTCAGCTTTGCCCTACTTGCAAGAAGGCGACCTTCGCGCGTTCGAACCGCAAGCTCGCGTGCTCGCGCGGACATTTGGATACCCTTTGATCGTCAGTGAGCCCGGTTCTCCATGCGAGGTCATTAACACCGACGTGCCACCGGGCGTCGCTCTGCCTGAGCTTCCCCCCGAGTGGCTAACGGGGGCGAGCGAGCAACCAACAGTCAAGCCGCTCGTCCTTCGGGCAACAGATCGCGGCTGGACGGTGGCAGTGCAAATGCGCGCAACGTCGAGAGCCGGTGCAGCCTATTTGATTACAGTGGGCGTGCCCTCTGCCAGGTTTCAAAGGATTATCGAGGAGCAGCGGCTGCCCCCCGAGTGGTCGCCAGTCATCCTAGATCAGGAGTGGACCATTGTTGCTCGCGGCATCTCGCCCGAGAAGTTCATTGGTCACAAAGGTGCGAGCCCGCAAATCCAAGACGTTACTAGCGCCGACAGCACCTATGAAGGGCGGGTGCTAGAGGGCATCCCAACCATCAACGCCCGAAGCCGGTCGGAAAAGTTTGCTTGGACCTCTGCCATCGCTATTCCGCAGAGTGCGGTAAGAGCGGAACTAATCGCACCGGCAATTCTCGCAGCGGCGACTGGCTTTCTCGTGTCCTTGCTTGGCTTGGCCGTCCTCGGTTTCTTTGCAGCCCGATTAGTTCAAGACGTTAAGGCGCTCACGACGGCAACCGAGCAGTTGTCTAGGGGCAATTAGTTCGGTCGCGGTATGCATATCAAAGAGCTAGAGTTGCCAAAGCGATGCAAGACGCTGGCAAGCGCATCCAAGCAGAGGAGCAATTCCGTAAACGCACTGTGGAAGAACTGGCGCATCGACTGCGAAACAAAGTCGCCACCGTGCAGGCCATCCTTCTGTTTCAACTACGGGAGCACCCGCGCCTACGCGATGCAATTTGGGCACGATTGAACGCGCTGTCAGCGACTGATGAGCTGATCATTGCCGCTCAGGGGCGCGGCGCTGACATGCTCGGTATCGTGGAGACCGAGCTTCGGCCCTACGAGGCCTCACGCATAACGACGGAGGGGCCTGCCGTATTCCTCGAACCCAAGCGGGCTCTCACTCTGGCCCTGCTGTTGCACGAACTAGCTACCAACGCGGCTAAATACGGGGCACTGTCCAGTCCGAGGGGCTCAGTGTCAATCAATTGGTCAGTTCGAGACGGACATTTGGAGGTCGAGTGGCGTGAGAGCGGTGGGCCTGCGGTTGCAAAGCCAACGCGACACGGTTTCGGCACTCAGCTTGTCAATGGAACACTTAGTGCGTTCGGCGGGAAAGCCGAGGCACGTTTCGAGCCCACTGGTTTAGTTGTGCGGATGACTATGGTGCTGGGAGAAGCTTCTCTGTCAACAATCCAAGAAGGCGCGGAGACCGAGGTCAGCCCCCAGCTTGCTGCGCTATAGGTCGGCGCGTTAGGTCTACTCGGCAGACGCAGGAAGCGGAAGGCTCTCGCCGCGTGATGAAAACACCTGATCGGATTTCGGAGGAACGGCCGCGAGGGTCATTTTGATAGTTGCTGCGGTACATCGGTCGCGATTGGCGCCGAAAGGGTCGGTCGCGAATGAACCCACTGTGGACGCGCGATTGCGTCTTGAAACTTGCGTAAAGTGAAAATCCGACATTTTGGCGCGAGCACGCAAGTGCTCAAAAGCCGATCGGACCGAATTTCCCGTCATCGGGAAAACCTTTACGCCGAGCACGGATATAAGCGGACACATGCCCGGCCTTTCGTAGTCACGCTCGTCGCGAGCAAATGAGCGGCCGTCTTACTTCATGGCAGTCGATACGCCGGCGGCGATAATAGCAACGGCGATCCCGGCGGCGATGAGGCCGTGTTCAATGCGACACCGGGAAGCTTTTGGACGAACGTGAAAGCTAGCCGCCTTCAGTCGGCGGCCTCACTCATTTTGAAGTAAAGATCGAGCCGGAATCGCGGCCGCCGTCCGAGCCATTCAGCATTGTGCTGTTGAAACGGACGAGCGCGGCGGTTGCAATGGCCTCCTTTATTTGAGCATCGGTCGCACCAGCGGCTTTTGCCGCTTTAGTGGCAGCGTAAACGCAATATGCACAAGGAATTTGTGCTGCCACCCCGAGGGCAATGAGTTGCTTGGTTTTCCCGTCCAAAGCTCCCTTGGGATTCAACACGGCCTGGTATTCGTCCCATAGCGGCTTCAGTGCCTGATCAGGAAGTGTCTGTTTCATCCATGCAGGGGGCTCCTGAGCGCTGACACTTGGTTCCATTGCCAAGGCCAACAACAGCGCTAGACCGGCACTCGCTAGTAGCGTTCTCATGACTGATCTCCTTTAAGCCGGGATTCCCCACATGAACCCCGAACCGGCGTGAATTTTTGCGCCGTTGCAGCGTTTTGGCAAGATAGTTTGGCGGCGCTGACGACTGCTGTAATCCCTGGCACGCTGTACGCCAAGCATGAGCGGCAATACGCGGCGAAGCCATGATTAATCTGTGCGGCCGCGCGAATTAAAGCGATGGCAACCTTAAGGAAGCAAGGGGGAACATTTCGCGCTTCGTCTGGGTTAGCGTGCTGATTGAGGGCCCGCTAGTTCTGGAGACGACTATGCAGATCCAAACACAGACAAAACAGGCCACGTTTACGATGCCGGGAAGGCATCATCTGATCGCCAGCGACCGGATAGAAGGAACGCCGGTGCGTCGCTCTGAGGGGACCAAGGTTGGTACTATCGAGCGGCTGATGATTGATAAGGTCAGCGGCAAGGTAGCCTACGCCGTGCTTAGTTTGGGTGGCTTCATGGGCGTCGGTGCCACGCGCATTCCGGTCCCGTGGGGTCGACTGAAATACGCCATCTCGTTGGATGCTTATGAAATCAATCTGAGCGACGAAGAGTTGTCGCGCGCTCCGACATATGCGGCGGATAAAGAGTTCGACTTGGGCAACCGCGTGAAGATCGCGAAACTCAACTTCCGCACGCCGACCTATTAGAGTTGAGATAAGCTTGACTGCGCCTAACGCCGCCATCACTCGCGTTCAAGCGCGCTTCTCAATTGCATCAATCAATGTGAGGGACGAAAACGGTTTGTGCAGGTATGTATTGCAGCCTGCTTCAGTCGCTTTTTAACCAGTCATCAAAATAATATTGAGAGATTGGCCTGACGCCCTCAGGCGTTTGCATAGTTCTATGCCCGATAAGCCGTCGCCTAAGTTGATATCGATAAGCACACAGTTTGCCTCACTGATTGCGAAGCGATCCAAAAACTCTTCCGCAGACCCCCGTCCGGCCGGTCTCTCTATATTATTATGATGACCGGTGAGCAAAATGAGATCAAAGCAACTGAAACGGGCTGTAACGCATATCTGCCCAAGCCATTTTCATCCCGCGCGTTGATTGACGCAATCGAGAAACGGACGACCTGATCGGATTTCGGAAAGACCGCCGTATCGACCCCGACGTTAACCCGCGCGGCTCGATGCATTAGGGCTAACGATTAGGATGAATTCGGGCACTCCTAAGGTACTTGTGGGGCGGCATGATATTAGCACCGCATGCGAAAGAGCCCGTCGCAAATCGCCCGCTCGTTACGGGCGCTAAAGAACGCGCAAAGACTAGGGTGGTTGCGCGCCGTCCGCGTTCTGCCCGGGTCGAACGCTTGCGAAGCGGCAGTAGCACAGTTCGGTGTCGATTATTCGGGCGATACACAGTGCCCCGCCTTCCACTTCCCCAATGCACTCGGGACCGCTGTGATTGCAAGTACGTCCCCATTGGCAGTGATCAATTACGTCGGCTAGACGCAACTACAAAGCCATCTTCCAAGCCGCCGCATTGAAATTGGATAGACGACGCTAAGGGAGCGGACTCCCCACCGCGCCCTGCCGGATTGCCGCGACGGCGGTCGCTATCGGGGCATGGCGAACAAACGGCCGTCCGGGGCTTGAATTGCTCGGGCGCTAATGACCCAAAGATGGGGTAATCGGCCGGCAGCTTGTGGATAGCTGAAGATTTTGGGTGCTGCGCTTCAGGCTGATGGTGAAACGAGGTCCGTGGTCACGGCCTCAAGCATCAGAAGGAGAAGCGCAGCATGGACCATTTTGCTGGATTGGACGTGTCAGTCAAGGATACGAGCGTCTGCATTGTGGACGACACAGGCAGGATCGTGCGGGAAGTGAAGGTGGCGAGCGAGCCGGAAGCTTTGCTGCAGGTGCTGATGAACCCCGCCTACCACTTCAAGCGGATTGGACTGGAAGCCGGGCCGCTGTCGCAATGGCTTTTCAATGCTCTCGCCGAAGCGGGCTTGCCGGTGATCTGTGTCGAGACGCGGCACATGCGGGCGGTGCTGAAAGCGCAGATCAACAAAACGGACCGCAACGATGCGCGCGGCATCGGGCAGATGATGCGGGCGGGGCTTTATCGCCCGGTGCATGTGAAGACGTTACGCAGTCAGAAGCTGCGGATGTTGCTGACCCATCGCAAGCTGCTGCAGTCGAAGGCCATCGCCATCGACAATGACCTGCGCGGGACCCTGCGCAACTTCGGCCTCAAGGTTGGGATGGTCGGGACGGTGAAGTTCGAGGCCCGCATCAAGGAACTTGTCGAGAACTTCCCTGACTTGGCGGTGCTGGTCGAACCGATGCTTATTGTCCGGCGAGTGCTGCGCGAACAGATTGTCATTCTGCATCGTCGCCTGCTGGCCATCGTTCGGGATGATGAGGTGTGTCGGCGTCTGATGACGGTCCCTGGCGTTGGCCCCGTGGTGTCGCTGACCTATCGCGCCACTGTCGACGTGCCGGCGCGCTTTCGTAGGTCCAAGTCAGTCGGGGCGGTGTTTGGTCTGACGTGTGCCAAGTATCAATCGGGCGAGGTGGATTGGAGTGGCAGAATATCACGCTGCGGAGACGAGATGATGCGGGTCATGCTCTACGAAGCAGCTCAAGCCATGATGCGTTCGAAGAAATGGTCCTGGCTCAAGGCATGGGCGATGCAGATCGCCAGGCGCCGCGGCATGAAGAAGGCGATCGTGGCGCTGGCGCGCCGGTTGGCCGTGATCATGCATCGCATATGGGTTGACGGCACCGAGTTCCGCTGGACCCGGGAACAAGCCGCGGCAGCAGCATGACAACCGTGCAAGATGAGATCCGATAGGCGAAAACCCGAGCTCCACCGAGCGGTGGAATGATGTCCCTCGCGGGACGATGGATGAGGTGAGTTCGCATGTCCGCTTGGACCTACCGTCATTCAGACGGCAAGGCCGCCCCAAAGATTGTTCCGCCTCGTCTTCGAATCCCATGATGGAAGGGCCTTGGTGCCGATTCCGAAGAGAAGCACGAGCCCGCGAGTGACATCGACACTGCAGTGGTGGAAAGTCTGAAAGTGCTTGACCCAGAACGGCCGATTAGAGAAGCGGACATGGCCAATTATCTTGCGAGCCTGCCTGCAGTCGGTCAAGCAGCACTAGGTTTTTTGGGTCTGATTGGGATGGAAGGGGACAACCCGGTCCGGCTTTCGGCGCCGTGGGTTCATCCGGATTATTGCAGTGGCGAGGTCGCTCTGAAAGTAGGGCTTCGTGAGCTTCGTCAGGCCTATATCATCCCTTGCCGTCATATCCGCATATCCAGTTGCAAGCAGGACGGGAATGTCAGGCCATTCTTTTCGAATTACTTTGGCAAGTTCGGTCCCTGTCATTTTCGGCATGGCTTGATCGGTAACGACCAAGTCAACCGAATCCTCGCGCCGAAGAATTTCAAGCGCTTCCTGGCCGGAGTAAGCCTCAAAAACAGTATGGCCCATGTCTTCGAGCATGCCGACCGTATTCATCAACACCATTGCGTCGTCATCCACGGCGAGAATAGTAAGTGGGCGAGTTTTTGCTAAGGCCACCTGCGCGGGAGCAGCCGGTTGCGCCGAAGCCTTGGCGACCGGCAACCAAAGTTCGGCAGTTGTGCCCACGTCTTTCTGGCTGCGCAGGATCAACCGCCCGCCGCTTTGTTCGGCGAAGCCATGCACCATCGAGAGGCCAAGGCCGGTGCCTTTGCCAACTCCTTTGGTGGTAAAAAATGGCTCGGTTGCTCGGCGCAGCGTTTCTTCATCCATGCCTTGACCGGTATCAGTTACGCGGAGGCAGATATAATTGCCGACTTCCAGTGCAGGGTGACCCTGCGTTACGCCTTCTTGCCGAGCAGCAAGGATGATGTCGCCACCATCAGGCATCGCATCGCGAGCATTCAATATGAGATTGAGAAGTGCTAGCTCGAGCTGATTAGAATCAACCTCAACTGGGTTGAGCGCGAGAGGGAAATGGGTTTCTAGATTGAACGATGGCCCCACGGATCGTTGCAAAAGGTTTGTCATTCCGCGCACAAGTTCGGGAATGCCGATGACTTCCTTGTGGAGTTCGTAGTTTCTCGCGAAGGCAAGCATGCGCTTGGTCAGGCTCGTGCCCCGCTGCGCTCCCTGCGCTGCATTTTCGAGCAGGGCTATGCTTTTGGGGTCGTCGGGCAAGCGCTTGCGCAAAAGCTCCAGACTGCCAAGCACGGCAGTCAGCAGATTGTTAAAATCGTGGGCAATTCCGCCGGTGAGTTGGCCGATAGCCTCCAATTTCTGCGCCTGAAGGGAAAACTCACGCGCCTTTTCCAGTTTCTCCTCGGCTTCTTTGCGCTCGGTCAGGTCGCGAGTGATTTTTGCGTAGCCAACTATGTCGCCGGATGTTGGGTGGCGAATCGGATCGAGGACGACGTAAGCCCAAAAGCGGGACCCATCCTTGCGCACGTGCCAGCCTTCAGCCTCGAATTTTCCTTCTCGCTTGGCAATTTCTAGCGCCCGCGCTGGCACGCCAGCCTCTTGGTCTTGCCTGGTATAAAAGCGAGAGAAGTGTTGACCGATGATTTCACCGGATGCGTATCCCTTGAAGCGCTGTGCGCCTGGGTTCCAGGTCGTTACAATTCCCGACGGGTCCAGCAAATAGATGGCGTAGTCTGTAACTGCCTCAATGAGCAGGCGGTAACGTCCATCATCAGTTAAAGAAGCCAAATACCGGTCGGTTCGGTCCATAGATACTCTGCCTCTACGCGTCCCCTCGTAAGTTTTGACGAGAGAGACATTCCGTCAAATATCCCGCCTGCTAAAGGTTCCATGGCGTGCAGCAAGAAGGGCGGACGCGCAATGTCCGCTATGGCTTCAGGACCGTTTCGTCCCAACGGCGTAAATTGCGTTTCGACGCGGTCAATTCTGTTTTCTTGCAGCCAACCGACATTGTTGGCTTTCACTCGCGCCGCCGCTTCCGGACCCATTTGCTCGATTGTCCAACGCAGTCCAGTACCAAGTGCCATGGTCCACCGGTCATCAGCTGAACGGAGCGCCTGCTTTTCTTTACTCGAACAGATAACAGGGGTCTCGCCGGGGTACGCACCACGCCCGTGCCGACAAATAAAAAGGCCCCGATCAGAACGGATTAATCCGCTCGATCAAGGCCCGCCGCGCTTCCTCCCTAAGAGTACGCGTGGCTTGCGACAACAACGCCATGTCCTTAACCGGTTCCGGGCTTTCGGTTGTGCACCGCAAAATCCACCGCTGCGCCGACTGCTATGTCAAATTTTAATGCGGCCCAAAACGACGACACATATGATTGCGCAAACGGATGTAGGCCAGCAATGGGAGGCGTAAGTGCCGCAATCAGATATTTTCAATCCTCAAAGGGCGTACATAGATCAGCCACCTTGTCCTAAGTGCGGCTCGGCGATGTGGTTAGCTCGCATTGAGCCGGACAGGCCGGATCACGATCTACGCACTTTCGAGTGTCCGAACTGCGAACACACCGAAACAAAGGTCGTGAAATTTAAATAGCGCACTAGCGCCAATTGTCCTTGAAGGGCTCAGGCGACATCGCGGTTTAACGCATCGTGTTTGTTATGCCCGCTTAGCATTGTAAAGCGGTCTACTGCTTCACGCCTCACGACGGCGGTTGTGAGTGTCTGAAATAGCCGACGATGAAAGTGTTTCAGTTCGCTCAGGATATAACAGCGTTTTTAGCAAGTCAGCTATCCGGGGCGGTAATGGTCGTGCTTGATCTTCTTTGTAAGTCTGAAGTTCGCCGCTAAGGCGATGTCGAAGCAGGCGGTAGTACGCCCGCTTTTCCTGGGACAAGCGAAGGTTATTCTTTCGTGCGGCGATGTTGCTATTGGGCGGGCAGCCTTTTTCGCGAGTTCCGAATTGCATTAGGCGATGCTGTTCGGGAGCGGCTTATGGCGGGGTAGAGGGACGTTGGGTCGGCGCGCGCGCTGCTCGCAAACGTTTCATTAGCAGCTGCGCAGAATACGCCGAAGCATTCCTGGCAGACCCAAATGCCCTCCGGACATATTTTCGCCAGACAATCTCCACACCGAAATACGTGGTGCTGGCACAGATCAGGCAAACTGAAACCATAACGAGCATCAAAACGAGCGAGACTCCGGCAGTTAGATCGGCGCGGTCATATACTCCGATTGCCTCCAGGAGCCTTGTGGTAAGGAACTGCACGAAACCATGAATGAGGTAAAGTGAGTAGGAGATATCGCCGAGCCAGATGAATGGCGCAAAGTTAAGGATTAGAGCAGACCGCCCAGAATTGCCGACGGTGGCGAGGATTAGCGCTGCAAATAGCGCGACGGTTAAAAAATCGGGGCCACCTAAGTGCAGACATAGGATTACAGCCACGACGATATTGATTGCTACAGAGTCCTCTTTTAACAAGTCGGAGAAAGCACCGCCTCGATAGGCAGAGTAAAGGAGTGTTCCCAGAATGAATTCCGGTAGGCAACGCAGCAGCGTGATCGGACCGTTCCATTGATTGAAATCGTTCCGGGTCACATAGGCGAGCACGCCGAGTGCCGCGAAGAGAACGAGTGAAATTGCGATCTTCACAGCCGCGCGCGCCCGCCAGATCACTGGCAACGCAAATGGAAAGGCTAAATAGGCGATGAATTCCACACTGATCGACCAGGCTGGATAATTCCAGCTTAGTTCTCCTGCATCTAGCCCTTGCAGCATGAAGAGATTGGCGACAAACGCGCTGAATGACTGAGGGCCTTTAAGAGGTATTCCCTGCATCACCCCGGTGGTCAGGTAGCCGAGCAGTTGCGAGGTCAACACCGTCGCTACGAACAGAAATAATACCAGGAGGTGAAGAGGATAAAGGCGCGCGATGCGGGCGACCAGAAAGTTCCGATAGTGCTCGGTGATGCTTTCGGAAAAAGCATCGTAATAGACGTGCGTCATCACGAAGCCGCTAAGCATGAAGAAAAGATCGACCGCTAGATAGCCTTTCCCAATAAAATTGCTGTAGGCGCTGATGTCCAGACGCGGAAGATAGATCGCGCTATAGTGGTACAATACGACCCATAGCGCTGCGAGACCCCGTAATGATGTCAGTGACGGAAGCTGACGCGGCTTTGCTCTGGGCTGGCAGTAACCCATACGAAACAATGAAAAGGGGTGGATTAAATTCCGTCCCTAAAAGGGGCAGCGTTACCTTAGATGACGTGCATAACCATTAGCGCCACAACAACAACCAGTGGCACACCTAATAGCCACAAAAGAATAGGCATCGTGGGCCTCCATTTACATCGTGTGCTCGTAATAATCTCCGTTGCAGAAATTGGTTCCAGCGAAGAAACATGGCGGCGAACGTTATTACTTCGGCCGCGTTACATTTTCGCTGAAGATAAAATTACGCTTGTGCGTTATTGAATCATGGGAAAAGCTCGTAACATAAGGAATTTTAGTCCCTACAGCTGTCTGCTCTTACTTCCAACTTGGCTATTCACGATCTTGCTAGCTAATGCGCGAGCGACTGGAACCAGTCGCTTTAAACCTCATTAGGTATCAGTCAGGCGGCATCAGCCGAAGTTCCGATCGGCTCCTCAATTGATGCCCATAACGCGATCTGAGCCGGCTGTGGCGGTAGCAGGAGTGAAGAAAATGCCATTGAACAAAGACTGGACTATCGAGGACCTTGCCGAGTTGCGCTTGGCCCTAGAATTTCGCCGGGCCCCTGCGGAAATAGCGACTTCGCTTGGCCGGGACGAACGAGACGTTGAGAGAAAAATCATGGCATCGTCCCCAACAATCCACACTTTCCGCTGTTGGTCTATCGCGGCGCCGTGACTTTAGCCGCGGCTTTCGACCCCGCGACCGTCATGGACACGCTGTGTTTGAAGGCAATGGATGGCGCCGGTCATGGCGCGACACCATCTACGACTTCGTCCATTACCATTCGTAGGTGCACGAAGTGCTCGGTGTTGCGCGCGGCACCGCCAAGGTCGAGTACGGCGGCGTCAAAGGCGCGTGCTGACGTTGAACGCAGGCGATGTGACCGTCCTGCCAGCCGGGACCGGTCACCGGCTGATCGAGGCCAGCCGGAGTTTCCTGGTGGTGGGTGCCTATCCCAAGGACAGCACCTACAATGAATGCACGGATACCCGCGCGCGCCCCGATACCATCAAGCGCTTTGTTGTGATCAACTTCTAACGCGATCGCACCCGCCGAAAGGCCCGACCGGAGCCGGACCTTTCTTCGTGTCCTGCTCGTCCAAGCAACTTACTTGCTGTAATCGAAGTTTGGCATGGACTTCAGCTGGTCCTTGGTGGCATCGAGCACTGCATGATCTGGATACGTGCGCTTGGCGGTCGAGGACTGGCTTGATCCGGTGGTCGAACTGGTGTCGGACCATTTAAGCCGGTCAAAATTAACCGCCACGTCGTGCTCTCCCATGCCAAGAAAGCCGCCCACGCCAATCACGACATTGGCAATCTTTCCGCTCTTGTCGAGCATCAGTTCTTTGATGTCGCCGATCTTTTGGTTCTGCCCGTTATAGACGTTCATGTGGATGAGCTTAGAGGCCTGCCACTCGCCCCTAGCGGACGCAGCTTGTGTCGAACTAGAGCCCTGAGCGACGGCCGCTGTGGTCGCGAGCGCGCAGATCGCTCCGACAGCAATCAATTTCAGATACATATCGCATCTCCTCGGTGTTACCCCTCGCTGCGACCAACGCGCACAGCGTCATTCAGTTTCAAACCATAAATGGGGGATCCATTTTGCAGCGCAGCAGCGAATAAAAAAAGAACCGCAGGAAGTGCACGAGGGGAACGTTTGAATAAATTTAAACTTTCCAATACTTAGCTTGAGCGCCTGTTGGCGCAGAGCACCACCGCGCATGCAACATGCGCCAATTACGCCGAAAGCTACGCCTTTGAGGCTATGTCCGCGGCGACGAGATCATCTAACTAACGACCAACTCGCTCGGCTCGGTGGGCAAGTCCGCAGCCCCTGCATTCAAGTCCAAGACCTGATTCGCAAACGCCCGCGCACGCAAGGATTTGTACACGCGGATGTAGTCCTTTGCCATGCGCGTAATGGAGAACCTCTCCTCATAGCGCCGACGTACGGCACGGCGGTCCAGCGTTAGAACACGGGGCAGAGTAAGAATCGCTTCGTCGATATTCTCCACGACATGCCCCGTCACCCCATCATCGACGACCTCGTCAACCGAGCCACGCCGCAAGGCGAGTACGGGTGTGCCGCAAGCCATGGCCTCGATCATCGCCAGCCCAAAGGGCTCAGGCCAATCGATCAGAAACATTAGCGCTAAGGCTTGACCAAGAAATTCGGTTTTTTCCTGCTCATTGATTTCACCGATGAACTCGACGCCGGGCCCCCTCAGCAGAGGCGCAATCTGCGCATCGAAATAGGCTTGGTCCACCCGATCCACCTTCGCAGCAATTTTGAGCGGGATACCAAATGCTCGTGCTACTTTGATTGCGCGGTCAACGCCTTTCTCCGGAGAAATGCGACCAAGGAAGGCCAAATAACCCCCGCGTGGATTGAACGTCGGGCGGTAGAGATTCAGCGGCAGACCATGGTAAATTGTGGCCACGAAATTGGCGCTATGAATCGGGGAACGTTGACTTTGGGAGATGGAGATAAGCGGCATATCGCTGAAGCCGAAATAAAGCGGGCGAAGGTCGGGAAAATCCTGCCGGCCATGCAACGTCGTCACCGTGCGGTCCGCGAGGGGGCGAAACAGCGGAAACTGAAATTGATCGATATGGAAATGAAGGATGTCGAAATCGTAGGCACATTCGCGCACCCGGTCCAGCATGAGCATATAATATGGAATCGGGTCTCGAACTCGGGGATCAAGTCGTAACGCCGTCGTCGCGCAACTGACCAGTCTTGCTGACGTAATGGAATCGCCGCTGGCAAATAGCGTCACATCATGGCCGAGGCGGACGAGCTCTTCCGTAAGATAAGAGACAATTCTTTCTGTCCCTCCGTAGTAGCGCGGTGGCACGCTCTCGATAAGAGGCGCGATTTGGGCGATTTTCACAAAAAACTCCACGGACGTCCCGGACAGAACAACATCGAGTATGCCGCGGTTCCCGGGACGGGATCACACCGAGCAAACAAATTTGTCATCTCCCATCCTCGCGAGCGCCGCCGCGAATAAACGGGGGAACTTACGGGAGGAGTATCGGTTGGTTTGGAGAAAAGAAATGGGAGATGACCATGGGCTTTGGACGCGGTGCATTGCTTTGGTTACTCGGCGTACCGCTGCCGCTAATCATTTTGTTGGCGCTGTTCTGGCACCATTAGCCGAGCCGCTAAAAGGATCGGACCTATGCAAATCGTCGTCCGCAACGACCTTGATGGCGTCCAGTCACGGGTCTTGATGGCGGCCTATGATATGGCATGGCGACGCATCATGGAGGCAGACCGTCTGTCGTCGGGCCAGTATGCTCACGCACAGAATATGTTGTGCAGTTATTTGCTGTGGCTCATACGGCGCGGAGAACGCGGGGAAACCCGGCTGGCCAGCCGAGGGGTATTTCTGATTTGCGGTATGTTGGCTTGCCCCGATTATACCTACGTTCCTGGGCAGCCGATAGAAACGGATGGCGCTCAGATCGTATTCTAAACGCAACAAGGCGATTTTTTAGATAGTTTAAGGCACGCGCCAAAGTGTCGGTCCAGCAAACAACGCTGGCACCTTCCGCAGTCAGCAGGTGTTGGTCTTTCGATTCGCTGAAAGGCAAGGATGCCACGCAAGAAGACAATTCGAACATCGAATACGGATATTTTCTGGGACTTGATAGAGCCGGCACCGGGAACTGGCGCCGGAAATTGCATTTTCGTTAGGAGCGCTGCCGGCCAAAGCCATAACAAAATCGGGCCGAAGTCGTCACTCCCTCGCCAGAAAGGCAAAAACATTCGGCACCAGATCGTTGCTGCGATGCCGAACAGCCTGCCTGGAGCGGTTCCGAAGTATTTGCTTGGATTGGAGTCTAAGCTGCAGCCGCGTCAGAAGCCAATCAAAAAACGCCGGCGGCAGCGCTGCGCACCTGCGACACCGACGCCTTCTGGCGCCGCTCGCTTGGCCCCTCTTCGCTTGCCGGCGGGCCGCAGAATCTCTTTCTGAGCGTCAAAGGCCCCATCAATCATCGCGCCCTGCCTGCCGGCGTAACCGTGGCCTACATGTCTTATCTCGATCTCACGCAGACGCCTCAAACCGTGTGTTTCAAGCAGTTGGATTAGTCCTCTTCCCGCAGAGAGCGGGCTTCCCGCCCCATCCGGGAGCAAATCCCGCAGGCTATTAGAAGGCGGAACATTTTCCGGTGTGGCCCTTTATGCCAGGACGGCTGCGACACTGACGTCCCTAACGGCTAAATGGGCAGCACCAGCAGCAGCGATACTGTGCTCGGTTAAAAATCGAGAGACTAGCTCAATGGGGATCCGTCATTGAGCGTGAGGAACCCAGAATGCTTTCTGACGCGCGGAAGATGCTTAAAGACACCGTGCTTTCGTTTATCGACGACGAGGCGTTGAGCAAAGGAGCGGCTATCGCTTTCTATACTGTGACCTCAATCGGTCCCGTACTGCTGATCGTGGTAGCTATTACGGGCCTCGCTTTTGGACATGATGCTGCCCAGAATGCCATCAGCACGCAGCTCAACGGTCTCATGGGGCAACAAACGGCAGAAGTCATACAAACGGCGATAGCCGGCGCTGCGGGGAAATCATCAGGGACCGTTGCCACTATAATTGGGATCGCAACATTGATCGCGACCACGACAGGCGTGTTCGGCGAGATGCAATCCGCGTTGAATTCAATCTGGAAAGCTAAACCCCGCGCCACCACCATATCACGACTGATTCGGGCCCGTGCTGCGAGCCTGGGATTAGTCGCAGCCTTAGGATTTTTGCTCATCGTCTCGTTGGCGGTAAGCGCCGGTCTTACAGCATTCGGCAATTATTTGGACGCTATCGTTCCGATCGGAAAATTAATCCTCCCATTATTAAACTTTGTCGTGTCCCTAGCGCTTCTCGCGGTCCTTTTTGCCTCCATCTACAAGGTTCTCCCTGACCGACGTCTCGAATGGCGGGACGTCATTATCGGCGCCGTGGTTACATCAGTTCTTTTCACTGTCGGGAAATCGCTAATTGGGTGGTATCTTGGCAGCATCGCGGTTGCATCGAGCTACGGCGCCGCGGGCGGACTCATTGTGCTGCTGTTGTGGGTTTACTACTCGGTCCAGATATTCTTGCTAGGGGCCGAATTCACAAAAATCTTTGCTAATCTGCATGGCAGTAAACAAGGTCAGCCGGTCGCCGAGAAAGACGTCTCGTGGCCAGGCAATCGCAGGTGCTGATTTTGTATGATTCATTAATTCACCCTTGTTGTCATGGGCGTGCTAGCGCGGCCCTACGCGTAGTGATCGCCCTAGCGGTCGCGATAAACTGGGGCCTGTAATTTTGGCGAGCAGGGTTGCGGTTTGCCTCTTGTTACTTTGCGCGGCACCCTTCGGTCACGCGGCGATCGAGGGGTGGGGAATGCTGACGGTGGAGACGATCGGTCGAATTCGCGTGGGCATTTTGTCAAGGGCAAGACGATCAACGAGATTGCCCGGAATCTGAGGATATCCCGGAATTTGGTTCTCAAGGTGCTGCGGTCCAGCCGCAACCGAAGCTCGGACGATGCACAGCAGAGATTGACGAGTTGCTCGCGAGCAATGCGGCGAAGGCTGCACGCGAGCGATTGACGCTGATCCGCCTGTTTTAAACCATAGCGCGCGCCTGCGACCCGGTCTTCGAGGTCAGAGCGTATGGAAATCGCGAACGGCATTCTCCGTGCTCTGCTAAACGACCTCCCAGAAGCTCTAATTCCCAAGGGGTGATTGGAACTCAGGTTTCACCCGCGAGTTGGCCCTTTTAATGAGAGGCGTCGATTAGGTGGCCAACCCCCTGACGGTGCTTTACGAAATGGACCGCAGGGGCGGACGCCGATGGTAGATTTAGTGCGGGAGCACGGAGTTACTCCTAAGGACAATCGGAAAAAGCCGGCCAGCCCGTTGTCGATAAAATCCCGCCTGTTACGGGTTCTGGGGCCGGGTCTTATCACAGGCGCGTCCGATGATGACCCGAGTGGCATCGCAACCTATTCGCAGGCGGGTGCACAGTTGGGCTTCGCGGTCACCTGGACGCTGCTTTTCACCTACCCGCTGATGTCTGTGGTTCAGGAAATCAGCGGCCGAATTGGGCGGACAACGGGGAAAGGCATTGCGGGTAACATACGCGAACACTACCCCAACTGGATCTTGCAGACCGTTGTCTCGGCTTTGCTGGTTGCCAATACGATCAACATTGGGGCCGACCTTGGCGCCATGGGCGATGTCGTTAACCTGCTCGCGGGCGGGCCAAAATTTGCATACGTTCTTGCTTTCGGAGTGTTCTGCGCACTCCTCCAAGTCTTCATGCAATACACGCGATATGTATCAGTGCTGAAGTGGCTCACGCTGGCGTTGTTCGCCTATTTTGGGACAGTGATGGTGGTCAATGTTCCGTGGAAGGAGGCCGCCCAGGGGTTCTTCATCCCAACGTTTTCCAAAGACGCTGCGTTCTGGACAATCGTGGTCGCCGTGCTCGGTACAACAATCAGCCCTTACCTGTTTTTCTGGCAAGCATCGCAGGAAGTCGAAGACTTCCATGAAGTGCCTGAACGCAAACCGCTAGTTAAGGCGCCAAGACAAGGCCCCGATGCGATTGAGCGTATTGGCATCGACACCTACGTGGGTATGGCATTTTCGAATCTGGTGGCGCTCGCTATCATGGTGACGACGGCTGCCACCCTGCACGCGAACGGAAACACCGACATTCAAACGTCTAGTCAAGCCGCCGAGGCACTTAAGCCGGTGGCGGGCGAATTCGCATTTGCGGTATTTTCTCTCGGAATCATCGGAACGGGTTTGTTGGCAGTCCCGGTGTTGGCTGGCTCAGCGGCTTATGCTCTCGGAGAGGCTAGGAAGTGGCCGATCGGTCTGGCTCGGCGACCACTGGAGGCTCGCGCATTTTATGCAACGATTGTTATCGCCACGCTCGCGGGCGTCGCGATCAGCCTCTCACCCGTTGATCCAATCAAGGCGCTCTTCTGGAGTGCAGTGATCAACGGGCTGGTGGCTGTCCCGGTCATGGTGATGATGATGCTAATCACTTCAAACCCCAATATTATGCGCATGTTCGTCATAACAGGTGTCAGGCGAATGATCGGCTGGATTGCGACGGCCGTCATGGCTGCGGCAGCAATCGGCATGGGTGTGACATCGCTTATCTAACCGCTCCGAGCCATTCGTTTCCACAGTTGTGGTCAACCCAATAATGACAAATGCACTCGCGGAACCGCGCTCAGCGACTCGGCCAACAGAACCGACCTCCGCAATTGTGCGGACAGTGCCCGTGTTGAGCAGTCCGATTTCTTCGGGAGTCCTGATCCTGGCAACACTGGCGCTTATTGCAGCGTTGTATGTAGGTAAAGAAGTTGTCCTGCCGATCGCACTCGCCGTGGTACTGAAGCTGCTGCTTCAACCCATGTTAAATTTTCTCTGCGCGAAGCTTCATCTGCCAGCGACTCTGGGTGCCTTGATCCTCATATGCGGGTTGTTCGTGGGGGTTGGAGCGGTCGCGGTTACTGTCTCGGGACCCGCCTCAGGTTGGATAGAGAAGGTGCCGCAGGTGCTTCCGACCCTGAAGCAAAAGCTGGTCGCGCTGCGACAACCCATCGAATACATGCAAAACGCGTTCAAGGAGATTGAAGACGTTGCAGCGCCTGCGCATGAAGGTGAAAAGGCTCCAATCGCTGTAAAAGAACAGTCTGTACTCGCAAGTAACCTCGCTTTTGCCACGCTCGCCGTGATGGGGCGATTGGCGTCCACAATGATCGTCCTTTTCTTTTTACTCGCGGCGGGAGACAGATTGCTGCGAGGGCTTATCGAGGTCCTGCCAACTTTTTCCGATAAGCGACAAGCAGCCGAGATCGCGAGCGAGATACAACGTCAAATCGGCGGTTATCTGATCACCATTTCGGTGATAAATCTCGTCGTTGGCGCTGCCGCAGGCTTCGCGATGTGGGCTTGCGGATTGGGTGATCCGATATTGTGGGGATCATTTGCATTTCTGTTGAACTACGTTCCGATCTTAGGACCTCTCACAGGCATTGGGGTGTTTATTATCGTCGGTATCGTAACATTGGACGGGCCATTTCAAGCCCTTCTTCCGGCTACCTATTACACAATGATTCATATTGCAGAGGGCGAGATCGTTACGCCCATGTTGCTTGCGAAGCGGTTTACCATCAATCCCGTGTTGGTAATCATCTCGTTGTTCTTCTGGCATGCAATGTGGGGGATTCCCGGCGCCCTCCTCGCCGTTCCCTTACTTGCGACGTTCAAAATCATCTGCGACCGCGTCGAACCCCTGAAGCCCGTCGGGCATATCATGGGCGCATAGCACCCGAGGGCCTGCGTGGATAAACGGGGAATGTTCATTCAAATCGGCGCTCGGGCCGGCTACGCCGCGCGTGGGCTAATTTTTACAATTATCGGAACGCTAGCGCTCCTTGCGGCCGCAGGAGGCCGAAAGCAGGCCGTCGGCACAAAGGGTGCGTTGGAGCTTCTGCTCACCGAACCTCTTGGGCGCGCAATGCTCTGGTTCGTGGCTGCCGGGTTACTATGTTTTGCGATTTGGCGGGTCATCCAATCAATCTACGACACTGAGGATTGCGGGAGCGATGCAAAAGGGATTCTTCGACGGGTCGCGATGCTCGGCGGTGCGGTCGTCAATCTTGTGCTTTGCCTCTTGGCTCTCAGTATCGTATCCGGATTTCGGGCCGTTGTTGATGAAGATACGGCCGCTCGAGATTGGACCGCCTGGCTCTTGGCGAAGCCGTTTGGCCAAGGGCTGACCTTGCTCGTTGGAGCAAGCATCGTCATCACCGGACTCGCGCTTTTTTGGAAAGCAGCTCACGGTGAGTTTCGCGAACAAATTGCCGCCGGTTCCGAAAAACGCGTGTGGATCGTCGCCTTAGGCCAGTTCGGTTATGTAACGCGTGGAATTGTCTTCGCACTGATCGGTGCGTTCCTGGTCATTGCAGCACGGAACTTCAATTCAGGCGAAGCCGCTGGCATGTTAGGCGCATTGAGAGCATTACAACATCAGCCCTATGGCCCACTTCTGCTCGGCCTCGCAGGAGCAGGTCTTTGCTCCTACGGCGCATTTGAAATTATTCAGAGTATCGTTCGTCGCATTGACGTAGACGCCATACCAAAAACTCTAGACTTCGGCGATTGAGTATTATCGAGATTTTTGACCAAAATTTCACACTATCAACGAGAGCCGGGTCGCGAGACCAATGCCTCGATCCGCGCCTACGCGCGATGCTTACGCGCACTGCAATCCTTCACCAAGAAGCCCGAACGGCAAGAAATGCTTCGATCCGTCATATTTTGGAAACATTCCGGCTGACTCGGCGTTCCCACTGATCACCTAGGAGGACGTCTGCTATGGCAAAGAAAGAGGCTAAGAGACTGGACGAACTGTTCCACGATACGCTGAAGGACATCTACTTCGCGGAGAAGAAGATTTTGATTACGCTTCCGAAGATGGAGAAGGCAGCGCAGGCGCCGGAGCTGAAACGGGCCTTCGCTAAGCACAAAACTGAGACCGAAGATCACGTCACGCGGCTGGAAAAGGTTTTTGCGGCCATCGACAAGAAGCCGCAAGCCAAGACCTGCGATGCCATCATTGGGATCACCACGGAAGGCGCCGAAATTATCAAAGAATACAAGGGCTCGCCGGCACTCGACGCCGGCCTGCTGGCAGCGGCGCAGGCGGTCGAACACTATGAAATCTCGCGCTACGGCACGCTGAGGACGTGGGCCAAGGAACTCGGATTAAACGACGCTGTGCGGTTGCTCGATCAAACGCTGGCTGAAGAAAAAAAGACTGATGCCACTCTGACGGAGATTGCTGAACGCGCCGTCAACCAGGAAGCGGAAGCGGCCTAGAGTTCGCGTCATTTCAAACATAGAAGAGGCCCGGCGGCTGTGCCGGGCCTTTAATTCGTTTGAGCTTTGCTGCCGGCCTTATTTGACGTCTGCCGCGGTCGAAACGTCGACCGGCCTCAGGGCGGCTGCGGACAAGGAAATTATCGCGAAAAACGCCCTCTGAGGACACGGGCCCATGTCGGCAGCACCGCTCTGTCTACGCCCTTTTCAATGTCATTTGACACATCAACATATATCGATCGGTCAGCGAGGAACCAAACAGCCTAGTTCTCCTTTATTGCAGCGATAGCAATTTTCCGCGCAGGAGAAGACAGAGCGATGTCATCGTTAATAGAGCCGTCGGTTGAAGAGCTGCGAAAAAATCGGAACGGTCGCGCGAGGCGCTGACAACTACCGCAAGCGAATTACGGAACCGTGTGGGTGACACTGCCACCGAACTGAAAACCATTATTTCCCCCGCGCACATCAAGCGGAAATTCAAAGATTCTGTCCGCGAAGAACGCGATAGCTTGGTAAAATCGCTTCAACGGAAGGCCAAGGAGAACCCGCTGCAGCTGGCTGCGGTCGGTGCGGCAGCTGCCTATCCGGCCTGGGCACTCTTGCGGGCGGTTCCAGCCCCCCTGCTGCTGATCGGTGCCGGACTGTTTCTAACAAGCAAACGCGGCCAGCAATCCGCAAAGGAGATCAAAGCGAAGGTTGATGAGGTTGTTCAGCAGGGCAGCGAGCGGCTGGCCGATACGGCTGGGTCAATTAAGTCAGATCTTGAAGATCGGATTGCGGGCGCCAAGTACGGCGCCGAAGAGATACGGGACACGGTGACATCCGCTGCTGGCACGATTACCGAGAAAACACGGGCCGCGTTCTCCGATGCCGCGGATGCCATGAAGGCCAAAGTGGGAGATATCGCCAGCAAAACGGCGGTTAATGCGGAAAGGGTCACTGTCGCCTTGGACGAGACCGCGGACCCTGTCAAAGACCGTTCCTCTGCAATGGCAACAGGTACTGGCAGCGCGATGACTAAGTTTTTGAACGAGAATGTACTGCTCGTGGCGGGCATCGGCGCCGCCGTAGGCGCGTTTCTAGCGGCGTCCATTCCAGCTTCCGAAGCTGAAAACCGCCTGCTCGGGGCCGGCAGTGAAAAACTCAAGGACAAGGCCCGCGAAGCCGCCGCTAAAGGCATCGAGCAAGCCGGCGACATCGTGGCGGAAGCGGCCGGCTCCGTTGCCGCGGCCGCCGCGCGGGAAGGTTTGGACGCCGCGGGAGTTAAACAGGCCTTAAACACCGTTGCGGACAGCGTACGGGCGGTCGCCGATAGGGGCGTTGACACCGCATTGGGCGCCGCACCCACAGCCGGCAGCAACAGCAATTCACCGAGAGGAACTCAACAATGAGTGATACCTATCCGACCGGGTCCAACCCGACCCCAAAAGCCAAGGATATCGTTCACGACATCAAGGCCAAGGCCTCCGATTTAACCGACGGTGTGACCCGGGTCGCCAAAGAGAACGCCTCGCAGCTCGGCGAGACCGCACGCGACATGGCGAACAGCGCCAAGAACAAAGTCGAAGCAGAAGTGACGCAGCGAAAGTCCATTGGCGCCGACTATATCGCCTCCATTGCACAGGCGACTGGCCGCGCAGCGAACGAATTTGAGGCCGATGTTCCCCAGGCCGCACATTACATTCGCGAGGCATCGGGACAAATCCAAAGTGTCGCGAACACGGTTCGGGAGCGTGACGTCCGCGAACTGGTTGGCGAGGTGCAGGAATTCGCGCGTCGACAACCGACGGTCTTTTTCGGTGGCGCCGTGGTCCTCGGCTTTGCTGCTCTTCGGTTTTTGAAAAGCACGGCACCCAGGGGAATGGTCGCATCCCCCGGCGGACCGGGCGATTTTGAAGCTCGCGAGGAATAGCCGTCATGCCGCTGTCCGACGACCTGTATACGATTCCCGGACTCCTCGGCGATGCTGTCGAGCAGCTTGGAAAGCTTGTGCAGAATGAAGCGCGGCTCGCACGGGCCGAATTGACACAAAAGATTACACAAGCCGGTATTGGCGCGGCCTACATCCTCGGTGCGGCCCTTCTTTGCATTCCAGTGCTGGTGGTCCTGCTTATCGCGCTCGCGCTTTGGTTGACGCAATTAGGGCTTTCTCCCGTCGTTGCCCATCTCGCTGCGGCCGGGTGCGGCGCTGGGATCAGCATCGTTTTAGCTCTGATCGGCAGGAGCCATCTAAAGCCCGAAAATCTCAAACCTAAGGTCACGATGCAACAGGTTAAGCGTGATGTCGCCACTGCAAAGGAAATGGCACGATGACTATGAACCGCGAAGATCGCGCCGGTCCCGTCGTTGACCGAGTGAATGCCGCAATCCGCGAAAATCCGCTTGCTGCGGGTCTGATCGGGACCGGTATTGCATGGATGCTATTGGGTGGGGCGAAAGGTTTTGGCGTCATGGCCGGCGTCGTCAAGGGCGCGGCCGGCAAGGCCGGAGCAGCCGCCACCAAGGCAGGCAACTCGGTCGCCAATGGTCCGACAAAGGCGGGTTCGACCGCTGGGGCTGGACTCAAGAACACAGCCTCCGACGTCGCAGGGTCGGTTGCCTCGATCGTCCCCGATCTCTCCGTTCAGGACACTGATAAAGCCTTTGAGAACTCTCTCCAATGCGCGCGTGGCGATAGCTGACCGACTCGATTCGGCCGCGATTGCCGGCCGTGAGTATGGCGCTGCCATTCAGTCCAAGCTTTCAGGGGCTCTTGAGAGGCAGCCGTTGCTGCTTGGTGCCATCGGTCTCGCCATCGGCGCCGGGATTGCGTCGACGTTTGCTAGAACGGCGGTCGAGCGAGAGTTGATGGGTGAGCAAGGGTCCGCGATGCGCGAGCGGCTGCAGGACGTGGCCGATGACGTAAAGGACCGCGCAAAGCAGGTCGTGTCCGATGTAAAAGACGAGGCCGTCCAGCGGGGCCTGACACCGGATGCCATGAAGAGCGCGGCTGTTGGTATCGGCGAAAAGCTCAAGACGGTGGTAGGCGCCGGCCGGGATTCGGTTGCGCAGCGTTTTGCTGAGAACTAGCGACCAACGCTGTAACGCTTCCGCCGTTGCAGGATTGGCGCGAGTAAATTCTGCGCCAATCAGCACGATTTAGGCGGCGTAAGAGAGGATAGTTGGCGGCCTTTTCGTTTTGTGGTGTTCAAACTCACTGGCGATACACCGTAGAGGAGTGGATGAAACTTTGAATTAGATGGGGCATTTTAGACACTGATGACCAATTTCTTGAAAATACCCACTTGGGCCGACAAGTCTTGCGTCTACGCAGTAGTGGAAACGCCGAGAGGAAGTCGAGCGAAGCTGGAATTTGACCGTAAGCTTCATATTTTTACGCTGGCAAAGCCACTTATAGTTGGCCTGACCTATCCGTATGACTGGGGTTTCATTCCATCTACAAAAGCTGAGGACGGCGATCCAATTGACGTTCTTGTTATTCACGATGCGACGACATATCCCGGTTTGGTACTGCGTTGCAAGCCGGTCGGTGTGTTGGAAATTATGCAGACAAAAAAAAGCAAGAAGGAGCGCAACGATCGCATCTTTGCAGTGCCCGACCGCTCGCCATTCGAGGCCGATCTAACCGACATTAGGAGTCTTCCAAAGCGCGCAGTCGAAGAGCTCGAGCAATTCTTCGCAGCGACCGACGCGCTCGAAGATAAGAATCTCACGTTCCTAGGCTGGCGCGGGCCGTCTAAAGCGGTTGAAACCATAAAGAAATATGAAAAGTAGACGCCCACCGGTGTCGTTCGCACGCGAATGGGTCGACATCACCATTGCCTATGTTACCGAACATTGCGGTACGAGTTGGCTGACCAGGCCAATCTTGTTGCGAATCGGATCGGAGCTTTAGCCCGGGAATGTTCGTCTCGGTTTTCCGAAATCTTGAACGAGCCGAATCTGGGATGCCTTGGAGTGCGACGATCATTTAGATCAACAGCATGAAAGCGCTCGCATATACGGCTGCGGCAGCGGTCACGAATAAACCGCTGCCACCATAATATTGCCCTCGTTGCGCGTCACCTGCAGCGACACGTCGTTTCCATGCCGTCGCAGCATTAAGTCTACGACTGATTGGCCGAGGCGCAAATTGTGCAGCGTCACCTCGTCGAGGAATGACGGCAGTCGCGGCTTGCGCAACAGGATTTCATTACGATCCGGATTAAATTCGAGACCGAGCGACGACTGCAGAAGTAAAAGGGGCGTGCCGGCGGCCCACGCCTGCGGCGAGCAGGCGACCGGATAGAGCGTCGGCCCGCGCTCGCGGCCGCGCTGAAAGCCGCAGTAAAGTTCGGGCAGTCGCCGCAAGTCCATGTAGGTCGCGGCATTGAACAGACCCTTAAACACGCGGTCGATTGCGTCCTTGTGGCCGTACCGGGCAAAACCGGCTGCGATCAGGGAATTGTCGTGCGGCCAGATTGAGCCATTGTGATAAGACATTGGATTGTAACGAGGTTCCTCACGCGCCACGGTGCGGATTCCCCATCCGGAAAAGAATGACGGGCGCAACAGGTCGCGGATCACCGCATCCGCGCGCTCTGACGCGGCAATGCCGCTGAACAGCACCTGCCCGGCGTTCGACGTTCGCACGCGGCACGGCTTCTTCTGCCCGTCCAGCGCCAGCGCATAGGTGCCAAGGTCTTCGCACCAGAAAGCATTTTCGAACCGGTTGGCGAGCTCGGTCGCCTGAGCGTCGAGCGTCTTGCTGCGCTCGTGCTTGCCGAGCCGGCGCGCCGCACGTGCCGCCAAGCGCTTGGCCGCATAGACATAACCCTGTACCTCGCAGAGCGCGATCGGCCCCTGCGCGATCGAGCCGTCGGCGTGGAAGATTGCATCGTAGGAGTCCTTCCAGCCCTGGTTGGCGAGGCCGGATTCGCTAGTGCGGCTATATTCGACGAAGCCGTCGCGATCGAGGTCGCCTGGGCCATCGATCCAGCTGAGCGCCGCCTCGATATTGGGCCAAAGCTCGCGCAATGTTTCGATGTCGCCCGTATGCTCCGCATACATTCCCGCCAGCAGCACAAATAGTGGTGTCGAATCTACGCTACCGTAATAAAGACCGAAGGGCACTTCACGAAGCGTCGCCATTTCGCCGCCACGCATTTCGTGAAGGATTTTACCGGGCTCGGCATCGGCGAGCGGATCGAATGCGGTGGCTTGAAAAGCAGCCAGCCGCCGAAGCACACCCTTGGCAATTCTGGAATCGCACCACAACATCTGCAGCGCCGTGATGATACCGTCTCGGCCGAATGTGGTCGAATACCAAGGAATGCCGGCATAAGGGTAAGGCCCCTGAGACGTGTCGGTCGTCAGCATAGCCAGGTCGGCCATCGAGCGGCATACCACTTCGTTGAAGATCTGATTCGAGCTGTTGATCGTGGCCCTACCGCGGCTCGCCGTTCTATGCTGTTGGAACGCCGCCCGCAGGGCTTTACGAAACGGAAGAGCGACACTTTCCTCGACGCCGCGCTCGCATTTCACCGTCACGTAAATAGAGTGGGATTCGTGCGGCTGCAATTCGAAGGCGTAGGACGCGGCGCCTCTGGATAGCTGTTTCGGCGCGGGGTCGAACAGCATCGTTGTACGTCGGCGAATGTCGTCGAGGCCAAGGTAACTCAACATAACTACGTTTCCGTTAGCCTCCACATGGGCAGTGCCGCGGCGAGCACGGCGCAACCCCCGCACTTCAAATAAGTCGGCGAAGTCGTTGCCGAAAGCGAACGAAAGCCGCACGTCGAAAGGAAGGCCGCCGTGGTTCTGCATTCGCAGGCGTTGATACGCGGTGCCGTGTAAAAGAAAAAGCGTGCGCACGATGTGCAACACGTCTTTCGGCTGCACCAAGTTCTGATCGTGATAGATATCGGGGTTGGTCAGATCGACGGTGAGGATGGAGTTGTCATCGCGAACATTTGAACCAAGCAGCAAGGGCTGTTTGCCGTTAAGTAAAATCTCAAGATGCGAGAGATAGCGCGTGTCGCAAAAGAAGATGCCGTCGGGGCCGCCGGGCGCGGCACCGATGTCGGCATAACTATCAAGCACTGCGAAACAATCGCCTTGCTTTAGGGTGCGGCGGGGTCGGGTGGAGGATCCAGTTGCCGGGATGTAGAAGGGAGCCTCGGGAACCGCCTCGACTAGTGGTGCGGTCGAGTTCTGGCTAAGCAACTTGTAGCCTCTTGTTGCTCGTAATCTCGCCATTCACCAAGGGATGTTGAGTTTTCTCCGTCTCACCGTCCTGAGAATTCCACGAAGCAAGCAGCGAGCGGTAGACGGTGAGATAATCCTTGGCCATTCGCCTAGCGGAGAAACGCTGTTCGAAACGCTGATGCACCATTTTTCGATCGAGCGCAATGACGCGCGGCAGCGCAGCAATCGCCTCATCCATTGTGTCGACAATCGCACCCGTAAGGCCGTCCTCGACGATCTCCGGCACCGATCCGCAACGGAATGCCAAGACTGGCGTCCCGCAGGCCATGGCCTCGATCATGGAGAGTCCAAATGGCTCCGGCCAGTCAACTGGAAATAGCAGCGCACGCGCCTCGCCTAGAAATTTAGTTTTCTGGTAGTCGTTGATCTCGCCGATAAATTCGACACCCGCACCCTCCAGCAGCGGCTCGATCTGCGTTCGGAAATATACCTCGTCGACGCGATCCACCTTGGCAGCAATCTTGAGCGGAATGCCCACAGCGCGCGCAATCAAGATGGCACGGTCGGGGCGTTTCTCGGGCGAGATGCGGCCAAGAAATGCAAGGTAGCCGCCACGCGGCTCCGTTACGAGGCGATGCAGTCCTGCGGGGACACCGTGGTAGACGGTCGCCGCGAAGTTTGCGTTCGGTACGGGGGCGCGTTGCGCGTTAGAGATCGACACGAGAGGCATGTCCTCGAAGCCCACGTAGAGCGGACGGAGGTCGGGGAGGTCCTGACGGCCGTGTAGCGTGGTGACAGTACGCCCGGCGATCGGCCGAAACAGTGGAAAATGAAACTGGTCGATATGGAAGTGTAGGATATCGAATTCTCCGGCTCTTTGCCGGACACGATCAAGCATCAACATATAATAGGGTATCGGATCGCGGACATTGGCGTCGAGTCGCAATGCCTTAGGCACGCAGGGTACGAGTTTGGCCGCGGTGATCGAATCTCCGCTTGCGAACATGGTTACGTCATGGCCGAGCGCCACAAGTTCTTCCGTCAGGTAAGAGACAATCCGCTCAGTGCCGCCATAAAGTCGTGGGGGAACACTTTCGATCAGGGGCGCAATCTGCGCAATTTTCATGACTATGGTTCTTTCGATAACACGTGGCTATTGGCCGACACGAATGAACCTAGGCACTATATGATCACGCCGCGTGCAGAGCCGTAGCATGAGCTGGGACGGGGCTATCACGGCCTACTCTAACAACCAGAATCGACATATCTTCGATGCCAAAGGGCATCAATGATTGCTTACAAAGCCGGACGGGGTCGCGCTCGCCATTTTTGGCGGCTTCGATAATTCGTTTAGCGATCAGTTCACGCGCTGTGATTAATGTTCCGAAGCGGCGGAGTGACACGCAGGCACGGTCGAAAGCCTCGCCCATAGCCAAGGTCGTGGTATCGTCGAACGAAACGTCTTTGATTGGAATGATATTCATAGTTACCTCCCGAAGCACGAGCGGGAGCGCAAGAGCGTCTCTCAGTCACCGAGGCTCGAAGCTGTTTCGATGATAATATAGCCTGTTCCTTTGATTGGGAATTGTCTGGTCAAAACAGACCACTTTTTGACAACTGCGTTTAGCCCTTGGTTTGAAAGTGTCAATTTGGAACAGACTTGCCCTCAGTTTAAGTGAAGCCATTTCCTTCAGTAAGAAACAATTTTATGGGTATTCCCATAAAGTGGTTGCGTGACAGCAGCGTGAACGTACGCGCACCTCCGTTGCTTCCGGTGACGTAGACGGGCAAACCGCCGATGGCTTTCACCCTTCAAGAAAGTGCCCAAAAGCAGCCAGCAGCTGAAGGCGGTCGCAGATGATCTTAGTAATTGCCAACATGGGCATGGAAAGGATGACACCCGGAATACCCCACATCCAGAACCAGAAGACAAGCGAGATGATGACGAGCACGGGATTCAAAGTGAACCGTCTGGCCAGAAGCACTGGCGTTACAGTTTCGCCCTCGATCAAATGAAAACCAAAATAAAGCCCCGCTGGAAGCAGTGCTTGCCAGAGCGTATCATGCGTCAACAAGCCAGCGAGAAGAAAGATAAAAACGCCGACAGCAGTGCCGAGGATCGGAACGTAGTTCAGCAAAAAGGCTACCGTCCCCCAGAGGATTGGATCACCCACACCTGTGAGCCACATCGTCAATGCTGCGGGGCGCTAACGCCGTCGCGAAGTAGCATCGGCCAAGGATTGCCCCCGGGGACCCACAAGAGGCACGGTCTGGTTTTGATTGCTATGGGCCGACCAATGGGAACCTAAACTCTTCGACTAGAGTTGATGGGATAAGCTTCGGTTAGTCCTACCCGGACCTCTTCTTCTCGTAGGATCATCCTTTTCGCGTTCCAGGATGCGTTTTTCGGTGACATCCTCAATGCCAAGAAGAATGTTCGTACGTGAGTTTGCCTCGTAGAACACCTTGCGGGCATTCAACAGCATCGTGCGCTGCCCGATGTCCGGAAAGTCGTGCTCGACTTCATAGGCCTCGATCTCACCGGCTGCCGTCGCTCCATGCTCCGGTAAGATTTTCTCCAGAAGCGCACGCAGCTTTGGAATATCCCATTCACCGTTGCCCAGCTCGTACAGCATTTGACCTTCGGTTTCGCCGCGGTCGACCTTGAATGTCCGGTAGAAAGAGCGGCTTGCGGCAATAACGCGCAGATCTTGGTCGAGCACCACGAGCGGCTCGCGCACCGTGGCCACAATTGCTTCCGCAAATGCACAGGCGCTTTGCAGGTCGGCAAATTGTTTTTTTAACATGGTCGGTCTCCAAGCAATCCAGAACCCCACTTAACGGGAAAAAGACCCCAGATGCCCCTACAACCGGGGGTCTGCTGGACGTTTGGATCAAGTTGGGGGAGCGCGGCGGAGATGGGGAAGCCGCGAAACGCCCAGCCGTACAGATTAGGCTTCGTGGTTAGGGCGCGTCTGTATAGAATTGACCACTATTTGAGATGCGTAATATAATTCCAGCTAGCCGACGAGGGCGCTCGAAGGAAACGAGTGGAAAGTTAGACCCTCAAACGCGGCTCTGCTTGATCAATCTGGGATCGGACCATAATTCCTCTCTGAATGGAGGCGCTCAGCCTGCTATGAAACGCAAAAAGCCCCCCTTCGATCCCAAAGTGTTTCTCTCGAAAGTGAACGGGGGACGAACCGTAGCCAAATACCGGAAAAACCAATTTGTTTATCGGCAGGGCGAACCTGGGGATGCGGTTTTTTACATTCAGACCGGCAAGGCCAAGAAAACTGTCAGTTCCAAGCAGGGCAAGGAAGCCGTCGTCGCAGTGTTAGGCGCCGGCGATTTTTTCGGCGAAAAGTGTATTGCCGGGCAATCGCTGCGTTTGGGATCGGTTGCCGCTTTGACGGAATGTGCGATCACGCGAATACCAAAGGCCGAGATTATCAGCGTGATCCACAAAGAGCCGGCCTTTGCGGAATTGTTTATCTCGCACCTTTTGGCCCGCAACAGTCGTGTTGAAGAAGATCTGGTCGATCAATTGTTCAATTCGAGCGAGAAGCGCTTAGCGCGGACCCTTCTGCTGCTTGCGAATTTTGGCAAGGAAGGTGAGCCGGAGCCCATCCTGGCGAAAATCAGCCAGGAGACCCTCGCGGACATGGTCGGTACGACGCGATCCCGCGTTAGTGCATTCATGAACAAGTTTCGTAAATTGGGGCTTATCAATTACAACGGTCAAATTGAAGTCCACCGTTCCTTGTTGAACGTGGTTCTGCATGAGCAGCCGTTGATTAGAACTTAGTTGCGGTCTTCGCGCCGATCCGAGGTCCTTATGATCGGAACCCTTTTGGCTCTGCGCGAGTTGAGTTGTGTATTCAGCCAATCGACGAAGGTCTGAAACGGCGCCGGTCATCGCGGACGCTGTTGGAAACACATCTCCGCGACGCCTCACTCTAAAGGAGGCTTCCAATGGATTTGCTCTTGATTGTCATTGTGCTTTTCCTGCTCTTCGGCGGCGGAGGATACTTTGGTCGCCGTCGCGGCTACTGGTGAAGCAATTTTTTCCCGTCAGCGATGTTGACCTGATCGAATCTTGACGATCCTACTCGGACCTCTCTTCTCGTAGGATCTTCTAACTAGAGGCCGTCTCAATTGGGCGGCCTCATTTGCATTTTGAACAACAGGCGTGATGTCGCTTGTTGGCACAAAGCGGACATTCGCTGCGGCGCAAAAGTTGTCCACTTTCTGGGGTAAAGCGGATCCAAGTGGCCTGAGTTGACAAGCTAATTTGAGTGAACGTCCACATCGTCTAGTCGCCATGTTAGCGCGCGCTGTCCACAGGTGGTCTGTTTTGATCAGACAGGTCCCCGTCAGAGGAACAGGCTTAGACATTACCGAAACAGCTTCGAGCCTCGGTGACCGAGAGATGCTCCTGCGCTCCCACTCGTATGGTTGGGGAGGTTCCCATGATTGTCATTCCGATAGCAGACATTGCGTTCGACGACGCCGCGATCCGCGCTATGGGCAAGGCTTTCGACCAAGCCTGCAAATCGCTCCGAAATTTTGGGTCTGCTGGTACCGTGCGTGAGATCATCGCAAAGCGAATTATTGACGCCGCCAAGAATGGGGAGCGCGATCCCGCCCGCCTCCATGAAGAAGCATTAAAGGCATTTGGCATCGACGATACGTCGATGCTGTTTGTCAGCGTAGGCCCCCCAGCCCCCGGCTCCAGCCTACGCTTTGGTCACGCAAGCAGCGTGATCCGAGAGGGCCCGGTTAGTCCATTAGCCGGGCCCCTCGCTGACCCTTTTCTAGTGCGTATTCAAACTGCCGTCCGTCGGCATTTGAAATGCCAGAAACCTCCTAGTCAGACTTATCGCCTGCTGTACTAGCGTCCACGGCCGTAAAAGCCGCCGCCGTCCGCCGCCTCTCCGTTCCATTGCCTCAGACCAGATCGGCTACGGGCAGCGCTACCTCCGATTTCAAGAATGCGGCGATATTCGACGTGAACAGCTTAGGTGATGGAACATCCTTACATGCCGAGACGTTTTCAATAGGAGCGTCGTTTCTTCATATTGAAGTCGCGCATGTCTCAATCGGAGTTCACAATGAACATTTTCTACATCATCGGCGTCGTCGTCGTAATTCTTTTCGTTGCGGGTTTCTTCGGGCTGCACGCTTGAACGGAACACCGATCCGCGCGTTATCTCGGTCTACAGAGGAGATTGGAATGGCCGAAATCAAAGAGCATATGGAAGTAATCGGCGCCGATGGCGTTCACGTCGGGACCGTCGATAAGGTTGAAGGTAAGCGGATCAAATTGACCAAGGCTGACAGCGGTGAGGGCAAACACAAAGGCCATCACCATTTCATCGACTTAAGCCTGGTGGCCGAAGTCGAAGGTCAAAAGGTCCGTCTGTCTGCGAATGCAGACGTGGCCGTCAGCATGGAAGAAGAGAAGGCCTAATCTTCGCACCGGATACTCAGCGTCAGAATTAACATGACGGAACAAAACCACCTTTGCCGCGTCTGGGATTTAATCGTTGACCACGCGTTTCGCCGGCGGATTGCGCGCACGACCGATCGAGGCAAGGGTTGACCGAGATGCCGGACACATTGTTTTTGTGACCGACCTACATAGCGCAAAGCACGACGAAATCGATGCCGCGCCCGATGTCGGCCTAGTCTTCATTGATCCGGCCTTCGAGTTCGACGCCAAGGCGAGGTTGACCGGGGAGGAGCCGAAGCTCGGCGAGAACCGCGCAAGGTGACGGTCAAGATGTGAGCGAGGCGTCATTGGGGTCCGGCCGCACGAGCCGAGCACCGAAAATTAGGACAACATTGCTGCTTCAAATATTCGCTGGGCCTATTATTTATTTTTATAGTATCGCGACGCATCACATCGTAACGCAAACCAACATATCGCAACGATTCGCAATGCTAAGCGATGCTAAAAAGCTCAAATAGCTTGGGGCCGTCGAGTATCCTCGACGGCCTTTTAATGAAAGAGGCCTTCCAATTTCGCCGTCGCATGCTGCATTTTCTTGGACGCGGGCCTAGCCGATTAGCCAAACCGCTACATATTGGCGGTATGGTCCGATTTATCATTCCAATATATTTCCTCGGCACGGCCATTGTGGTGGCGACCATATTGGGTGTCGTTTCACAATTTGGCCTAGGCATCGCCCGCAGCACTGTCCGCACAGATGCGCTTGCGGGCATCATTTTTGTCGGGGTCGCCTTGGCCGGCAGCGCTTTACTAAAACGGAATAAGTAGATGCCGTAGCCTAAGGCAGGAGGCTCCATGGAGACTATCGAGGTCACCCGTAGTGGCCATACCGATCAATTCTCGGTTGTGATGACTCGGGGTAGCGATACGATAAGGTGCATGGTGTCGGTCGCGCTGGGAGATGTGCAAGATAATCGTTCCGACGATGACAAGCATAGGGCCGCCCTTTCCAAGGCCAAGGGCTTGGCTAAAGCTCTCGATGCGGCGATTGAGGAGTCGTGATGCCTGGCTCATAAGGCGAAAAACGAGCCGCTGGGAGCTTAGCTCCGTGGTCCTTTATGGAGGGGCGGCGCGATGGCGGCCTTGGATCAAGGATGCTGTCAATTATGAAGCGAGCGGTCTTGGCTTTAGCGAACGCGTTGGCGGCCACGTTATTGGTCGGGGGTGCTATTGCTCAAGCGCCGCCAGCAAACGAGGAGGTGATTCCGTCTCGATCCATCAACCTCTCGGCCCAGCAAGATTACATTATAAAAGAAAATCTTAAAGACATTCACATCGGGCAAGTGCCTCGCACCAACGAGATTAGGTTTGGCGACAAAGTGCCACCCAATATCGAATTGCACGCCTTTCCACCCCACGTGGTCGAGAAAGTGCCGCAGGTAAAAACATACAAATTCTTCATCACCGAAAATCAGATCGTAGTTGTAAATCCACAGAACTTAGTTGCTGACATAATCAAGTAGCCGCATCCGAATCGAGTGGTTATGGCCGATCGATGACGCCACCAACTTCACCAATAGCCGATTAGCCTTTCTTCAAGAATTGTCGGACTTGCTGAACGGGCCAGTGCTTACTTGCTTTAATCGCGCGCACTCGTGAGCCGTCTGTTTGATCAATGAGAGCGTGGGAGCAAAACTCATCGTCAATTTCTGAAACCTTAAGGACCGTAGTTGGTAACCAGCGCGCGATGAAAAAACCATCTTTGTGAATGTTGATAGCGCAATGTCAATGAGATGGATCGAGAGCGATAATGCCACCATTATCGCCTACCCCGGTGGCGAAAATGACGTTGTCAGGGTGCTTGAACGCCCCGAAAACATTTTAAATGGCAGGAGCTGTAACGCGGTCCTTTTAGGAATCGACGGAACTCTCCATGCTATTAGCCCGTATCGTGCTGGAACGTGAGGGGCCAAAATGATCAAGTTGTGCGACGCCTGCGAAGCGCAGATAACGAAGGGCCCGGATGACCTCGCACACCCAGGGCTCAAATTCGTTTTAAAAGGGCCAGGTCGAGAAAAACAGTACCTTTGCATAAACTGTGGCGCGACGATCTTTCATAACCCGGACAGAACTCCCGCTTGGCGCTGACTAGAACGTCGCCTCTGCTGTGTAGGCGGCAACAGCAGTGGGTAGAATTTCGGGACGGTGCGCCTGCACGGGCTGCTCGGCAGAAACCGGATCCGAGGCGTGGAAGGTATTTTCTAATGCCTCATCCAGCGCCTTTTCTCGTCGTTTGCGCTCGGCCTCATCGCTGATTGTTGTTTCTAGCTTCTGAGGTTTCTGTTGCATTTCGTTTTTCGGCATTTTCCTCCGACCTTCGATAATTCCGCCGCTGTTTACACATAACGTCGCATGCTGAACGGCTTAGTTTCCTGGAGGCGCAGAGTTTCCATCGTGGCGACACGCTTCCACCGCATTCCGCACTTTCTCGAACGAGCTTACGTCGATCTGGCGCACGCGTTCGCGCGAGACGCCGAATTCGGAGGCCAAATCCGCAAGCCTGATCGGGTCCTCGGCGAGCCTACGCGCTTCGAAGATGCGCCGCTCGCGATTGTTGAGCACGGAAAGCGCTGAGGCGAGCGCCTTGCGGCGATAGTGGAATTCGTCGCACGCGGCAAGCGTAGTCTCCTGGCTGGCACTCTCGTCAACCAGCCAATCCTGCCATTCGCCGCTCTCGCCGTCGTCGCGGATCGCCGTGTTGAGCGAGGCGTCGCCGCTAAGCCACTGATTCATGTCGATCACGTCCTGCTTCGTGGTTCCGAGCCGCTTGGCGATGGTCTCGATCTGGTCGTGTCGCATATCGCCCTCGTCAAGGACCGATATCTTGCTCTTAGCCTTGCGCAGATTGAAGAACAGCTTCTTCCGGTTCGTCGTAGTGACCATGCGTACAAGCGACCACGAGCGCAGGATGTAGTCCTGGATCGCAGCCCTGATCCACCACGCGGCGTAGGTCGCGAACCGGAAGCCCTTTTCGGGCTCGAAGCGTTCGATCGCCTGCATTAGGCCGATATTGCCCTCCGAGATGACATCAGAGTCTGGCAGGCCATAGCCGCGATAGCCCCTGGCAATCTTGGCGACGAGGCGTAAATGACTCTGGACGAGCTTGTGCGCCGCCTCATGGTCACCGTGCTCGCGCCAGCGCTTGGCCACCATGTACTCTTCGTGCGGCTCCAGCATTGGGAACTGCCGGATTTGGCGAAGATAACCGCTGAGGCCGAATTCGGCCGTCACGTTCCAATCAGCAGTCGCCGGCCGACCCATGATCTTCACCTATTGCAGGCAGTTTCTTCGCCTCCAAACTAATTGCGAAACGAAACTATCATGACCCATCCCCATTGTCAATTTAGTTTCGAAACGCTATTTTGCTTTGTGAGGTAACCATGCCAGCGCGCAAAACAGCGGAACTCTTGCTGCAGGTGGGACGGCTTGTGCAAGCCGAGGGCTATGATGGCGAACTCAGTCCAGCCCAATGGATGGCGCTCCGCTACTTCGCCCGCGCCAATCCGTTCTCCCGGAACCCATCGGCGTTCGCTGAGTTTCAAGCGACCACCCGTGGCACTGCTACGCAAACCATCAAGGCGCTTGAGGCAAGTGGGCACTTGGTCCGACAGCGATCCAAGGCGGACGGGCGAAGCGCCAGCCTCCGGCTGACGAGCAAGGGCAAAAAAGCGCTTGCGCGCGATCCGTTCGAAATTCTGGTGAGCGCCGTGGGCTCGCTCGACGCGAAAAAGCAAACCACCATGCACGAGGCCCTGCACCAAGTGCTGACCACGTTAGCTGCGAGTGGGGCACATCGGTGCTTCGGTGTCTGTCAGGACTGTACGCACTTCGATGGAGAGATTTGGTGCAACTCAACAACCACGAACGCCTCGGTACCCGAATGCGCGTTGCTCGGCGTTCCGATCGAGCCAGAAGACGCGGGTCTCCTCTGCGTTCATTTTCAGCCAAAGAGCGAGCAGCGTGATGGCGAACACCGCGAATGATCACAGCACAGCAAACTTCTGGAAGGACGATTAATTGACCTACATCGTCAACGAGAGTTGCATCAAGTGCAAGCTGATGGATTGCGTAGAGGTGTGCCCCGTCGATTGTTTCTACGAGGGTGAAAACATGCTCGTCATTCATCCCGACGAATGCATCGATTGCGGGGTGTGTGAGCCGGAATGCCCGGTCGATGCGATCAAGCCGGATACCGAGCCAGGCGCTGAGAAGTGGCTTCAGCTCAATGCTGACTACGCGAAAACTTGGCCCAATATAACGGTCAAGAGGGCGCCCCCGGCCGACTCTAAGGAGTGGGAGCGCAAGCCGGACAAACTTCAATATTTTTCGCCAAATCCCGGCGAGGGTGATTGAATTGCGAAAGGCAAAATCGAAAAAGATCGACTGTCGCTAAAGACACCCATCTCAGCGAAACGGCGATTCAGTGTCCGACACTCGTTCCAAATCCCACCTTCGCACCATCAGATAGCTTAAGGGGTGGCGAGGTACCGCTCGAAGCCGAGCGGAAAATATTTTCGATATGTCGGGAACGCGGCATAGAGTGCATCGTTGCCCCTTACAGGTTGGCCCTAAGGAAGTCGATCAATCGGCGACCGCACCCGACCATAGAGGCCTTGTTGCTGAGCAACGCGAGGTCAAGTGGGGCAGTTGAGCAACGATTTGCTCACCCGGGTCCAGCAAAGCAAGAAAAACAGACCTTGGGAGACTTGCTCCATGCAAGACGCCCAGCAATTACGCGATCATTCAGCGCTATGTCTTGAGATGGCGCGACAAATGAGTGACCGGCAGGCTCCTGAGAATTTGCGGGTGTCCGCCGCGCAATATTTCGAGAAAGCTGCGGAACTGGACCGCAAAGCGGAACCACCCGTACATCCGGGGACGCTGACAGATAGCCATTCAAAGGAGATACGTCATGGCTAAAGATCAAACAGAACTCGCCCAGGAGAATACGCAACGCGCGATCCAAGCTGCCAACTTTGGGGCCGAATGGATTACTGAAATCGCTGAGCAAAACCTGGGACAAAGCATGGCCGCTGTAACTAGCGTCCTCACGCTTACACGAAAGGCTTTGGCCGGGTTCGGTCAGCAAGCGTCGGCCGTGCAAAATCACTCTTTAGCATTTGCCGAGAAAACGTTCGGTAACGCGTTTTCCTTTGGCAAAAAGATGCTGCAGGTTAGGGAACCTACGGAATTTGCTCAGGCTCAGAGTCACTTCCTGAGTAGCCAAGCACAGGCGCTCTCTGATCATGCAAAGAAACTGGGTAGCGTCTTTGAAGAAGCTAATCAGACGGCGATGACCGGTGTGCACGAGGCCGGTGAAATGGCCAGACGACGAGAGGCGGCGTAATGAGGCAATCAATGTTAGGTGCGACCTCTCACCGCAATTATCATGACAGCGGATCGAAGTCAGAGCACCCTGGTCAATATTGCCGGATTGGCATTAGCGCCGTAGCCGCCGCGGTGGAATACCAAGGTGAACGCAAGAACTCGGCATATGCGCCTTCGGATTCCGAGCGTCCTGCCAAGGGCTCTCAGACCACGCGGGTGCATGACAAAGGCGTGCGCAAGGACAGCATCGAAAATTTGTTTGATGATGAAATTCGTCGCCGCTTCGGTGAATTGATAAGCCGAGCGGCGGAGAACGGGTAAGAAGATGCGCTCGGGCATAGGGCTCGAGCGCATCTTAGACTTGAGAACGACTATTCGATCTCCACGATCTGCCGTGTGCGAGGTTCCACCAGTACGACCCGATCGTTTACATAGGCATAGCGGTAGCCGGCAACGGCAACTTCGAATTGGTTGACGATCATCCATGGCGAAAGCCGTGCCCGTTATTCTCGATATTCGGCACACGGATCACATCCTAGAAAGAATATCTCCAAAATCGGATCTGTTGACCGCCGGATTTCCATGTACCGACTTGAGTGGAGCAGGGACCACGCTTGGATTTGCCGGTGGTCGGTCTAGTCTAATCAGAGAAACGATTGAGCTACTACGACGACGCACATTCGGAAATGTTCTTATAGAAAATGTGCCGAATTGGCGTCACCTCCATAAGGGCGCCTATTTGAGAGAGGTCGTGGAAGCACTGGAGAAACTCGGGTATCGGTGGGCGTATCGAACGATTGATGCCTGTTGTTTCATCATTGGTCATGTCCTTCACTAACGTGAGATGCGATCAATGAGAGGAAGGCCCGGTTTCTCTGTTGGGCCTTTTGTTATTGGAACGCAAATCAGTGCCCGAAGTTATGGACGATACATATCCATAGGAGACATTAGTATGTTCAAAACCATCGTGCTTGCGGCGGGGGCTTGGCCTTTTGGCTTCCAGCGCTGCCGGAGATCGTCGAGGACGGCCTCACGGGCGCGATTGTCGACACAATGGATAAGGCGATTGCCGCGCTGACGGGGATACAAATTGTTTAGCCAGAACTCGACCGCACCACTGGTCGAGGGGGTTCCCGAGGTTCCCTTCTACATCCCAGCAACTGGATCCTCCAGCCGACCCCGCCGCACCCTCAAGCAAGGCGATTGTTTCGCAGTGCTTGATAGTTATGCCGACATCGGTGCCGCGCCCGGCGGCCCCGACGGCATCTTCTTTTGCGACACGCGCTATCTCTCGCATCTTGAGATTTTACTTAACGGCAAACAGCCCTTGCTGCTTGGTTCAAATGTTCGCGATGACAACTCCATCCTCACCGTCGATCTGACCAACCCCGATATCTATCACGATCAGAACTTGGTGCAGCCGAAAGACGTGTTGCACATCGTGCGCACGCTTTTTCTTTTACACGGCACCGCGTATCAACGCCTGCGAATGCAGAACCACGGCGGCCTTCCTTTCGACGTGCGGCTTTCGTTCGCTTTCGGCAACGACTTCGCCGACTTATTTGAAGTGCGGGGGTTGCGCCGTGCTCGCCGCGGCACTGCCCATGTGGAGGCTAACGGAAACGTAGTTATGTTGAGTTACCTTGGCCTCGACGACATTCGCCGACGTACAACGATGCTGTTCGACCCCGCGCCGAAACAGCTATCGAGCGGCGTCGCGTCCTACGCCTTCGAATTGCAGCCGCACGAATCCCACTCTATTTACGTGACGGTGAAATGCGAGCGCGGCGTCGAGGAAAGTGTCGCTCTTCCGTTTCGTAAAGCCCTGCGGGCGGCGTTCCAACAGCATAGAACGGCGAGCCGCGGTAGGGCCACGATCAACAGCTCGAATCAGATCTTCAACGAAGTGGTATGCCGCTCGATGGCCGACCTGGCTATGCTGACGACCGACACGTCTCAGGGGCCTTACCCTTATGCCGGCATTCCTTGGTATTCGACCACATTCGGCCGAGACGGTATCATCACGGCGCTGCAGATGTTGTGGTGCGATTCCAGAATTGCCAAGGGTGTGCTTCGGCGGCTGGCTGCTTTTCAAGCCACCGCATTCGATCCGCTCGCCGATGCCGAGCCCGGTAAAATCCTTCACGAAATGCGTGGCGGCGAAATGGCGACGCTTCGTGAAGTGCCCTTCGGTCTTTATTACGGTAGCGTAGATTCGACACCGCTATTTGTGCTGCTGGCGGGAATGTATGCGGAGCATACGGGCGACATCGAAACATTGCGCGAGCTTTGGCCCAATATCGAGGCGGCGCTCAGCTGGATCGATGGCCCAGGCGACCTCGATCGCGACGGCTTCGTCGAATATAGCCGCACTAGCGAATCCGGCCTCGCCAACCAGGGCTGGAAGGACTCCTACGATGCAATCTTCCACGCCGACGGCTCGATCGCGCAGGGGCCGATCGCGCTCTGCGAGGTACAGGGTTATGTCTATGCGGCCAAGCGCTTGGCGGCACGTGCGGCGCGCCGGCTCGGCAAGCACGAGCGCAGCAAGACGCTCGACGCTCAGGCGACCGAGCTCGCCAACCGGTTCGAAAATGCTTTCTGGTGCGAAGACCTTGGCACCTATGCGCTGGCGCTGGACGGGCAGAAGAAGCCGTGCCGCGTGCGAACGTCGAACGCCGGGCAGGTGCTGTTCAGCGGCATTGCCGCGTCAGAGCGCGCGGATGCGGTGATCCGCGACCTGTTGCGCCCGTCATTCTTTTCCGGATGGGGAATCCGCACCGTGGCGCGTGAGGAACCTCGTTACAATCCAATGTCTTATCACAATGGCTCAATCTGGCCGCACGACAATTCCCTGATCGCAGCCGGTTTTGCCCGGTACGGCCACAAGGACGCAATCGACCGCGTGTTTAAGGGTCTGTTCAATGCCGCGACCTACATGGACTTGCGGCGACTGCCCGAACTTTACTGCGGCTTTCAGCGCGGCCGCGAGCGCGGGCCGACGCTCTATCCGGTCGCCTGCTCGCCGCAGGCGTGGGCCGCCGGCACGCCCCTTTTACTTCTGCAGTCGTCGCTCGGTCTCGAATTTAATCCGGATCGTAATGAAATCCTGTTGCGCAAGCCGCGACTGCCGTCATTCCTCGACGAGGTGACGCTGCACAATTTGCGCCTCGGCCAATCAGTCGTAGACTTAATGCTGCGACGGCATGGAAACGACGTGTCGCTGCAGGTGACGCGCAACGAGGGCCAGATCACTGTCGCGGCGGTTTATTCGTGAGGGTCGCCGCAGCAGCCGTATACGTGAGCGATTTCATGCTGTTTAATGATCGCCGCGTTCGAAGGCATCCAGGTTCGGCTCGCTCCAGAGTTCGGAAAACCGTTGACGAACATTCGGACAGGCCAAAGCTCGGTCCGATGCGCAACAAGATTGGCCTACCGGTCAGCTAGTATCGCCAATGGAGTGTGGCCGCTGCGGGAAATAGCATCGAAGTTGGGACGACTGAAAGAACGACGTTCGCTTCTGCGAGAGAACCTTCAGACGTCGCGGTCACGCTAGCTTGCCTTTCAACAGCGGCCCATCGTTTACTTCCTTCTACAAATCACCTAGCCCATCTGAAATTGCTGTTATGGCAACCAATAAAGCGTTGACACCAACGAGTGTTTTGGAAATCTTTTCAAACCTCTTGAAGTCATATCTTGGATGCCATTCTCGAAACCTATCAATGTTCGGGTCGAATAAGTACGACCGCAACTTGAAACGAGCGCTCAATGATTCGACGAGGCCGACCAAAATTGCGTCTGCCCTGCGCAATAACACACGGGCGTCGATTGCGCGATAGGTAGAGCGCTGGGTGCAAGAATATCGTGTGGTAATGGATATTGCTACGTCGCTATTGTCCCCTAATTCACGGCGTAATCTCGCAAATGCGGATTGCGTCACTGGCTGTCGTGGTCGCGATCCCTCTTGATGATTACCTTTTTATCGGCATCTCTGTCGTGGTCGCGGTCCTTCTTAAGGACCACCTTCTTATCGGCATCAGCGCCTCGGCGCTTGGTGTAACCTGGAGTACTGAGGACTCACACATCGGCTGGACAGCTGGCGGCGGAATAGAGTGGGCTTCGCGCCGCATTGGACGGCAAAGACTGAATATCTTTACGTCGACAGCGGCGGATGAGAGGCCGGACAGGAGCAAGCAAATGGATTTACAAAAGCAGGTAACCATTTCCCCGACCGGAGAAAGGAGTTCGTCCCCCGGCAATCATATTGATATACCAAAGCAATTAGCGCTCTTTGAAGCGGTCAGAATGTGGACAAATGACGAGGGAATTCCCTTCGATATTGTCGACGCAGGCAATCGACTTACCAAAGCGCAAATCCAAGAAATTGCTCATTCGGAGGCCTACAAGGCAAAGCTATTAGCTTTCGACGAAAGACGATGACAAACGGTCTACCTGACTGCTTTTTGATGTACCAGCGCGATGGAGAGTTTATTTCATATGCGGTTGCAGTTCGAGGGATTGATTGAGGGCATGGTCGAGGACGGTCAGCACCCGTCAAAGCAGGTCCGCTTCGTTCTTTCGCCGCCGCGAAGTTGAGCAAATCGCCATGGTCATGGCGCCGGGGGCGCATTCGTTAGGCCCCTATGTGTGTTCGCTAATTCCGCACCTCGGCGAAATCGCCGACGCTAACGCGCCAACGTGGCCGCCTGCCCCGAAATGCGAGTAACAAAATCAGGCCGCACCGCCGAGAAAAGCAGAGATGAACATTACTACAGAAGCGGTAGCCATCACCGCGGTTGCTATCCAGCCTACGTATTTCAAATATCCACGTATCTCAAATCGGCCCATGATGCTCTTGTTCGCAGTCATCAGCATCATGACAGTCATCACCGGTGCAGCTACGACACCATTGATGACAGCACTCCAGAATAGCGCCTTTATCGGCGCAATTGACGAAAAGCTTATTCCAGTTCCGACAGAGTCGCGACAACGATCGTTGCATAAAACGCTTTGGCCTCTTGTGGTTTCCGCGCAAGGCCAATCTTCCACCGACGTGCTTCCGCCAGGGCATAAGCGGCGGACCCAGCAAGAACTGGAATCGCCAGCAGTCCAGTTCCCACAATTCCCAATGCAAATATTGCGAAAGCAAAATCGCCAGCGATAGGTTTCAAGGCCTCTGCGGCCTGGCTTGAGGTCTCAATATCGGTTTTGTCTGCCGCGTGGAGCGTTGCGGCGGTGGTGAACATGATTGCCAACGATACGAGGTTGGAGAATGCCATTCCGACGTAAGTATCGAGCCGGATTTGCCCGATAGCATCTGGACCTTGTTCAGGTGATTCTGTCAGGGGCTTTCGAGCTTTGACCGCGCCGATCTCTTCCACCTCCTCTGAGGCCTGCCAGAAGAAGAGATAGGGACTAATGGTTGTTCCAAAGATCGCGACGACCGTCGTCCAAAATTCAAGTCGATTATCGAACGTCGGAATGAAGAAGCCACGTGCAGCTTCGGCCCACGGAACGTTGACGACGAGCACCGTTCCAAAATAGGCGAACAGAGCTAGTGTGAGCCACTTTAACACCGAGACGTACTTCGAATAGACGATGAGAACTTGAAGGAAGGCACATAGAACAGCAAAGAAACCGATATACATAATCCGTGGGCCGCCAATGAGCAGGGTAGCCGCATCCCCCATAGCCCCGAGATCTGCTCCAATATTGATGGTGTTTGCTATCAAAACCAGCGCGACAATGCTCTGCAGCAGCCAATTCGGATAATGTTGGCGTAGATTTGCCGCGATCCCTTGTCCGGTAATTCGTCCGATGCGGCCGCTGATCTCCTGGATGGCGGCCATAAGCGGATACGTAAATAGAAGCGTCCAGGTGATGCTGAAACCGAATTGCGCGCCGGCTTGAGAATATGTCGCGATGCCGCTGGGGTCGTCATCGGATGCGCCGGTAATAAGGCCTGGCCCCAGCACTCGGAGAATTTTATTTTTCAAAGTCAGTGGAGCATGAGCGGCCTTGGCGCCGCTGGTTGTCTTCGAGGATGGTGATGATTTCATGAAAGGACCAAAAGAGAAAAGTCATCTAAGCGAGCAGCCAATCTTAATCCTTGGAGATCGGCGAAGTTCCACGACGCAAGTATAACGATGGGAACCCAATTCGCAGAGAATACGGATCGTTACTGCATGTCGCAATGCGTCCGCCGACTCTAAACGAGTAAGTCCGGACCTAGCATATTTTCTGAACGTGCCAGGCAAATCAACAGGCCGCGGTCGTTTGTCGTCGCCATCGATATTCGTGGGCGTTGGTGGCTGAGAGACGCGACTAACTTCTAATCTCTGGCTTCTCATGAAGAACTACATTCAACAAGGAACGGTGGACTTCAATATAACCGTTGTAGTTAATAAGGCCCAATTGCCGAAATTTATTCATGAAAGCACTCACGCGAGATCGCGTCGTGCCGACCATCTCAGCGAGGGTCTCTTGGCTGATTTTCGCCAGGATGGGCTCGGGTTCGCCTTCCTTGCCAAAATTCGCAAGTAGCAGAAGGGTCCGCGCCAGGCGTTTCTCGCTCGAATTGAACAATTGATCGACCAGATCTTCTTCGACACGACTGTTGCGAGCCAAGAGGTGCGAGATAAACAATTCGGCAAAGGCCGGCTCTTTGTGGATCACGCTGATAATCTCGGCCTTTGGTATTCGCGTGATCGCACATTCCGTCAAAGCGGCGACTGATCCCAAACGCAGCGACTGCCCGGCCAAACACCTTTCGCCGAAAAAATCGCCGGCGCCCAAAACTGCGACCACGGCTTCCTTGCCGTGCTCTGAAACGACGGTTTTCTTGGCCTTGCCTGTCTGAATGTAAAAAACCGCATCCGCAGGTTCGCCCTGCTGATAAACAAATTGGTTTTTCCGGTATTTGGCCAGGGTTCGCCCCCCGTTCACTTTCGAGAGAAACACTTTGGGATCGAATGGGAGCCTTTGTTTGGGTTTCATAGCAGACCCTCCTAATCGCCAGAGATGCCCATCACGCGCGCAGATCGCTACGAGGCTTTACGGAACGTTTAAACACGATCCAGCGGATCGACTTCGTGCATGGCCGGATTCGGCACGCCAACGTCCGCCTGCCGCTAGCGCGGATTGTGCGCCAGCCCAGGCAAGGCTGTCAGTAATGTACATTACCGACTTGGCAGGGGGGTGACTTTCTTATGTATATGTTTTGGGAAGGTGCAATGCCATACGCTCTCGGACCAACTGATAACATTCACAAGACGCCTTTGTGAGGCCCTTTCGGTCAAGTATCGTGATTTGCCGTCGGCCGCGCTTAATCAAACCTGCGCGTTCCAACTCCCGGGCTGCAATGGTGATGGATGGCCTCTGGGCGCCCAGCATTTCGGCAAGGAGATCCTGCGTAATCAGTAGTACTTCTCCGTCACTGCGGTCACGCATCATGAGCAGCCAACGCGCTAGCCGCTGCTTGAGGCTGTGTGCGCCGTTGCAAGCCACCGACACCATGACCTGTTCAAGAAAGGCCTGGACGTAAGCGGACATGAGATTTCGGAAGGAGGGCATCGACTCCATTGCCCGTGAGAAGGCCGCGCGCGACATCTTGGCTGCGCTCCCGGGGATTTGGACCAAAAGCCTGACAGAGGATGTCTTGGCGCCGAAGTAGGCTTGCGATCCCGTACAACCCTCCCGACCGGTCGTAGCCATCTCAATGATGCTGCCGTCCGCATAAACCGCCACCACCGAGACGACACCGCTATCGGGAAAGTAGATGTGGTTGAGCGGACTATCAGCGTCCATGAGAACCTGTCCGCGTTGGCAGCGGATCTGTTCAAGCTCTGGCAGGAGTCGCTTGAGATTGCGGGATGGCAAGGCAAGTAAAAGCCGATTGCTGGGCCAATTTGATAAAGCGTTCATGCCTTTAAGCCGCGACGGTTAGGAGGAGATTTCAATCAAAGGAACATATCGATGTTCGCAACGAGATGAAAGCGTTCTCATTAACTAATCTGTTTTTCTTGGCAACGGTAACTCGATGGAAAAGCTGGCCCCGCCTAAATCACGCATGACTTTTGTGTGCGAATGCGGTTTAGATTATCGCCACTCTCTAGCCAAGACGTTTGAGTTCGCGGCACCTGCGAAAGAGACTTTCTACATTGGGAGCAAAAAGATGGGACTGATCTTACTCTTGGTCGTTCTGGTTCTCCTTTTTGGCGGTGGTGGTTTCTATTTGGGGCCTCCATTCCATTATGCTGGCGGGGGCATCAGCACGATATTGGTGATCGTGATTATAGTCCTTCTGTTGCGGGGCTGATTGTCCGCAAAATCACGGCATTATCTCGCAAGCAAACAACCGCGATCACATGACCGCTTTGTGCCATTAGTGACATCACGCGGTTCGTTCGAAATAAAAGAGGCCGCCAACTGAGGCGGCCTCACATTGTGAAAGCGGTGCGAGGGACATCGATGCCGTCCATTCGAGGTCCCGCTGATTACGGCGACCACTCGATACGACTTGGATTCGGGTCCGTCGTCACAATGTACGCGTCACTTTGCTCAGGTAGGGCGGATTGTCGGGGTCGAAGCCTCGCCGGCGTGCCGCCTCCTCGATGGCGCGATAGGCCGGGATGAGCATCAGGACTGGATCGCAAACCGGGTGACCATCGCCGATCCAGGGTAGCGTCCCCACCGCGCCTCCGGCGGTAAACACCCTCTCACCCGCGTCGTCCAGGTCACGGACGAGGTCGTCGACAGTGGCGGCGGCTTGGTCGTTCTGTCGCAGCACCAGCACGGGCGTTGCCGGCGAGATCGATGCGCGTGGCCCGTGCCGCAGCTCGGCTGCGCTGTAACCGAGAGCCGGGACCCGCAAGATTTCGGCCACCTTGAGCGCGATCTCGCGGACGCAACCGAGGCCGTATCCTCGTCCCACGACAAAGGCCGCCGGCGCGCTCGCCGCACAGTCGGCCCAGGCCGACCAGTCGCACGCGAGAGCGTCGGACAATCGGAGCGGCAGATGTCGAAGGCTGTCGTTCAGATCGTCGTCGCGCGCCAGCGCCGCCACCAACTGCGCCCCGGCGATCATCGACAGCACGACGGTCTTCGTTGCTGCGACGGCGTATTCGGTTCCCGCGCCGATCGGAAGGACCAGCTCGGACGCGGCGGCTGCGGGAGAGTTTTCGTCATTGACGATGGCAAGCGTCAGCGCGCCAAACTTGCGCGCCATCCGCGTGGCATCGACGAGATCGGGACTACGCCCGGACTGCGACACCACGACGAACAGGGCACCGCGCATGTCCGGAGGCCTCTGGTAGGCAGTCACGACGGAAGGTGCGGCGGCGGATCCGAGCAGACCGAGCCGCGCTTCGAAAAGGTAGCGCAGATAAACGCCGATATGACCCGAGCTACCGCGCCCGCAGAAAACGATGATGCGCGGCTTAGCCTGCTCGATCCGTTCGACGATTGGCGCGAACACCTCGCTACGCGCTACAAGACGCTCGGCCGCCGCCGGGATTTCGGCGGTCTCGCCTGCCATCGCGCTTCCCGTACGCGGTTCAGCCATCGTCGCTCGTGAACGCGTTGATGGCGGAGCGCAGATTGCCCCCGTGGCGCTGCAGCAGCTGCGCGGCTTCGCTGCGGCCCAGTCCCAAGCCGAGCAGGACGGCCGTCTTCACGTGCCCGTCTGCCTGTTCGAGATAGCGCGCCGCCTCGCCTTCCGGACAGCGGACGATTTCGCTGACCATGGCTTCTGCGCGCCGGCGCAACTTGGCGTTCCGCGCCCGCATATCCACCATCAACCCGCGATAGACGCGGCCCATCTTTACCATCACGGCAGTCGAGAACAGGTTCAGCACGATCTTCTGGGCGGTGCCTGCCTTCATCCGGGTGGAACCGGCGATCACCTCGCTTCCCGTGTCGACCAGGATACGATGGCGCGCGACCTCGAACAGCGGAGCGCCCGGGTTATTGGCGACGGCGATCGTCACCGCACCCGCGGCACTGGACGCCCGTAAGGCGCCAATCGTAAAGGGAGTCGTGCCACTCGCTGCAACGCCGATGACGACATCATTGGCGCCGATCTTTGCGTCCGCCATGGCCTGGGCGCCGGCGGCCTCGTTGTCCTCGGCCTGCTCGGCGCTCCGCGCGAGCGCATCAAGCCCCCCCGCCATGGCAAACACAAGACGATCGGCCGGCCAGTCAAAGGTTGGCGGTAGCTCGCTTCCGTCCTGCACGCCGATGCGGCCAGACGTGCCGGCTCCGGCGTAGACGATCCGTCCGCCTCGCTGCAGCGCCGGCACCGCATCCTCGACGGCTGCGGCGATCGCGCCCAGCGCGCCGCGAACCGCAGCGGCCGCCGCAAGCTGCCCCTCATACATGGCCGCGATCATCTCGGCTGCGGACCAGGAATCGAGTTCGACGTAGCGTGGGCTGATTTGCTCGGTTTGCATGACCCTATCTCGGTTATGCCGTCAACGCGGCCGGCATTCTCCGTTCCGATACGGCGACCCGCGGACACTATCTCTTCATGACGGCACGCCGAGCGAGATGCAAGGCGCCATCCACTGCATCGCCCTCGACCGGAACCAGCCGGCGCTGGACATCCGGCGCCAGCCACGGCTGCATCGAAGATGCGAGCCCGCCGAGCAAGGCGACGCGGGAAGCGCCGCAATCAGACAGCCGGCGCACCAGTTCGTCGATCTGCTCCGCGGCGTCCCGGATAATCCGCCGCGCGACCGGATCTCCGGCATCCGCATGCCGCATCACCAGGGGCGCGAAGATCGCATAGTCCGTGGCCGTCGCGTGATCCATCCAGGCTACCGCCTCGAACGGATCGTTGTGGAAGCGCATCATCACGTCGCGCGTGAGGCTGGTTTCCGACGGCACGCTTATCGTAGGCCCGCAACGCCAGACGGATCGCGTGCAGCCCGAGGTCGGCACCGCTGCCCTCGTCGGATATGGGAAAACCATAGCCGCCAACCCTAACTTCGCGTCCTCCGACAACGGCAAAACCGACGCTACCCGTTCCGACGATGACGATGCCGCCATCGCGGGCGCCATGTGCCCCGATGCACGCGATCGTCGCGTCATGAGCGTAAATGACGGAGCGGAATGGATGCGGCCGCAGCACGAGCTGCTCAAGCACACCTTTGCGACCGACCCCGGCAAGCCCGACGCCAGCATACACGGAGCTCAGCGCGTCGGAGCCAAGCCCGGCTTCCTCGAGTGCGACGCGGCAGGCTTTTTCCACTTCGGCAAGCGCGCGGTCGACCCCTATGCGCAGCGCGGCCGGGCCGGCAATGCCGGTGCCGAGCAAGCATCCCTTCGCGTCCTCAATGCGCGCGCGGCAGCCCGTGCCGCCACCGTCAACGCCGACGAACAGCGGATCAGGTTGTGAAGCCGCCGTCATCCTGCGACCCGCCGGATATCCGCACCGCACTGCACCAGCTTGCGATCGAGCGACTCATACCCGCGATCGAGATGGTAGATGCGGTGGACGGTCGTTTCGCCTTCGGCGACCAGAGCAGCGAGAACCAGGCTCACCGATGCGCGCAAGTCGGTGGCCATCACTTCCGCGCCATGCAACCGCTCAACGCCACGCACCAGCGCCGTCGAACCTTGCAGCGAGATGTTGGCGCCGAGCCGCCCGAGCTCGGGGACGTGCATGAATCGGCTCTCGAACACAGTCTCGCGGATGACCGATGCGCCTGATGCGATGGTCATCAAGGCCATGAACTGCGCCTGCAGGTCCGTGGGAAATCCGGGATAAGGTTCCGTCACTACGTCGATGGCCTGCAAGGGACCGGTGCGGACAACCATTAGACCCCGATCGGTCGGCCAGATCTGGACTCCGGCACTTTCCAGGACCGCACCGACCGACCCGAGGTGCTCGAGATGAGCGCCGAGGATCTCGAGCTGACCGCCGGTAATCGCGGCAGCGATGGCGTAGGTGCCAGCCTCGATGCGGTCAGTGATCAGATCGTGGCGGGCGTGGTGGAGAGCATCGACCCCTTGCACCTGAATCCGATGCGTCCCGACACCATGGATGCGCGCTCCCATCGCGGCCAAGCAGAGCGCGAGGTCGCAGACTTCGGGATCGCGCGCCGCGTTCAGGATCTCGGATTCACCCCGTGCGAGGATTGCCGCCATCAGGGCCGTCAGGGTCGCGCCCATGGATGGCGTGGACAGTACGATACGGCCACCGCGCAGCCCGTTGCCCTTGGTCTGCGCATGAATGTAACCGGACTCGATGTTTACAACGGCCCCGAGCGCGTCCAGTGCCTTGAGATGCAGGTCGATCGGCCGCGCGCCGATCGCGCAGCCTCCCGGCATGGAGACGCGCGCAGAACCGAAACGGGCCAGCAGCGGCGCCAGAACGAGAATGCTGGCGCGCATGCGGCGGACCATGTCGTAGGGTGCCTGCGCGTTGTGGACTCCGCTGGCGTCCAACACCAGCATCCGCCCAGGGCCGCGGGTGGCAACCACGCCGAACTCTTCGCATCATGGCGAGCATGGTAGTGACGTCCGTCACTTCGGGAACATTCCCTAATTCCAGCCGTTCGGAGCTGAGCAGCGCAGCGGCAATCTGCGGCAGAACCGCGTTCTTCGCCCCGCAGATCTGGACCGAGCCTTCAATGCGTCTGCCGCCGCGAATGACCAACCGGTCCATGCTGTTTCACTTTCCCCCGCCTGGAGTGCAATCAGTAAAAGCGGCACCGGCTTTGCGATCTGGTCGCGCCAGATCGGCGCATCATCCAGTCGGCAAACAGTACTAGCGTCGGCGGGTGATGGCCTGGGTATTTGGCGTCATATCACTTAGATTGGGTTTGTTGCACTACCAATCCAGCCCGCCGTTGACGTAGATGAGCCCGAGTAGAAATAATTCTTCAATCGCCGACGGGCACGCCGTCCTGGCGGACCGTGTTTTTGACGGTCACAACTGGCATGCCGAAGCCGCGGTCCTGGTCCGGGACGGGCGGATCGTTGGACTTGGGTCCTGGCGCGAGGTTCCCCCCGATTGGCCGCAGACACGCCTCCCCGCCGGCGCCTTCCTGGCCCCCGGCTTCATAGATCTCCAGGTCAATGGCGGCGGTGGCGTTCTCCTCAACGATCAACCGACAGCCGACGGCATGCGCGCCATCGCCCGGGCGCACCGTCGCTTTGGCACCACGGCCTGCCTCCCAACACTGATCACCGATACGCGAGAGCAGATGCGGACCGCCATCGCGGCGGCTCGCTCGATCAGCGGCCGGGACGGGGTCCTCGGCCTGCACCTGGAAGGCCCCTTCATCAGCCCGCAGCGTCCGGGCGTCCACCGGTCCGACCGGATCGCAAAACCTAGTGCGGGTGACCTGGAGGAATTGTGCGAACTCGCTGGCGCCGGCAGGTCATTGGTCACGCTGGCGCCCGAATGCATTCCGGCGGGTTTTGTCCGGACCTTGGCCTCCTCGGGTGTGCGGATTTCGATTGGGCACAGCGAGGCGCCCGCTGCCGTTGTAATGCAGGCCGTCGCGGATGGCGCAACCGGCGTCACCCACCTGTTCAATGCAATGCCGCCGTTGAGTGCACGTGCCCCGGGGATCATTGGCGCGGCATTGGCGGAGCGCCGGCTGACGGCCGGTCTCATCGTCGACGGGATCCATGTCGATCCCGTTTCGGTCCGGGCCGCATTCGCAGCGAAGGGCTCCAACCGAATTGCACTGGTCACTGATGCCATGCCGACGGTCGGGACGTCGCTGGACCGCTTCGAACTGGATGGTCGAACGATCAAGCTGGCTGACGGAGAGCTAACCGCCGAAGATGGCACCCTGGCGGGCGCGCACCTGGATATGGCTTCGGCGGTGCGCAATGCGGTCAGGCTGGCCCAGCTCCCTCTGGAGGACGCGCTCCGCGCCGCTTCGCTGACCCCCGCGCGATTTCTCGGGCTGGGCAACGAGCGCGGAGCGCTAGTTCCGGGTGCTCGCGCCGATCTCGTTGCTCTAACTCAGGAGCTGACGGTCGTTGCAACCTGGTTCGACGGCAACACCGATGATGTGAAAAGCGATTGGAAGTGCTAATCAGCCTCAGCTCTGCGCGACGTGTTCATGGCGCTAATCCACCTACGAGCTGCCTGCGTCCTATAGTCTTCAATAGCGCAGGTGTCGTTGACGCTCGCTCGACCAGGCCTGCTCATCTGGTAGCGCCAGCACATCCAAGTCCTGCGGTGTCGCCGACGCATCTTCGACCCATTTTCGTAACAACGGGCCACCGTTGATGACATCGATGGGGACTCTGCCTTGCTCGTACTCGTAGGCGAAATCGCGCCACAGCGCGTAGTCAGGGTACAAACGGCGAATCGCTTTGAAGGCGAGCGCCTGGATGCGCCATGGCTTGAACGTCTGGTGATCGTAACCGGGACCTTCCGTATGTATCTGCACGCCGTGGCAAAGCTCGCCGGCATGTTTGTGAAACGTGGGTTCGAACCAGCACTCGCGCAAGCGGCAACCATCGAGCCAGCGCGGGGCGAGGATTTCCATTTCCATCATGACTGCCCGCGCATCGATATCAGGAGCGCCGAACTGTTCGAGTGGCCGAGTGGTGCCGCGCCCTTCCGAGAGCGTCGTGCCCTCGAGCATCACCGTCCCCGCATAGGCCCGCGCCATCCACAAGTTCGGTGCGTTGGGACTGGGGTTGATCCACGTGCGCGCGCCCAACGGCCAGCCGAACCCTGGCGCAGCATCGGGCTGCCAATCCTGCATCTCGATGACCCGATAATCGACATCGAGATTGAGCGTCCTGACGAACCACAGACCCAGCTCTCCAAGAGTGAGTCCATGACGCATTGGTAACGGTCCTGCGCCAACGAAGCTTTCCCAGCCGGCGCGCAGCGTCAACCCTTCGAGAGGCCGACCCACAGGATTAGGCCGATCTAGTACCCAGACAGTCTTGTGATGCTTCGATGCTGCTTCGAGGACGTAGCGCAGGGTCGTGATAAACGTATAGATTCGACAGCCCAGATCCTGCAGATCGACGAGGATCACATCGAATACATCCATCATCGCATCCGTCGGCTTGCGCACGTCTCCATAAAGGCTGAAGACGGGGATGCCATGCACCGGATCGTTGAAGTCCGGCGACTCGATCATGTTGTCTTGCTTGTCGCCACGCAGGCCATGCTGCGGACCGAACGCAGCGCTGATCTTCATGTCGCCGCATGCGGCGAGCGCATCCAGCGCGTGCGTTAGGTCTTCTGTCACGGAAGCGGGATGCGCGAGCAACGCCACGCGTCTGCCCCTGAGCGGCACACGCAAAGCGGGTTCGGCGATGAGTCGATCTATGCCAAACTTCATGACTGTACAACCGGAGAAAACTCATGCGCAAAACAGTCTGTGTGATGGAAGTCCGGCTTCCCGGGCGGATGCGCCAAGGCCCAATATGACTTGCGGCCGCTCGTGTCTTCGATCAACGTCGCCAAACCAAGGCGCCATAAGGCCTTACGTGGCAAACCCGACAAGCGATCCAATTCCAGCGAGGCCTGTAATGTGTAGCAGTCGGGACTCGATCGCACTTCGATTGGAGGCGCGCTGATCTCGGCCGCCACACGCATCCCGCTTCGGTAGCTACTGAACCGATATGCCGCCCATTGTGTCGAAGGCGCAAAGTTGAATTCGTAATATTCCGCGCCCGACGAAGCACGGACAAATGCCTCGAAGCAGGTGTGCCGCCAAAGCTCGTCGCTGCGCGTGGCCGCTATGGCAGGCGGCATACGGACGTCGCTCATCTTGCCGGTCAGGATATAGGACAATACCAAACTATCAGCGCTCGGACGCGCTACTCCCACTTCAATTTTTGCCACTGCGAAGCAAGGCGAATCCGGATGAAGTATCAACAACTGGCGCATGCCGGCATTCTAAGGGCCGAATCATTATTGTCACAGGGTGCACAGCACCTTATCGGAGTTAATTGGCTGATCATCGCGGTTCGCCAGAGAATGCCTGCCGCAGTGCTGACAGCCGGTCGAACGCAGCTCGCGGTAGTGGGCCTTTTTCGACTGCGCCGAGTGCATCCTCGAACTGTTTCGGCGTCGCCATTCCGACCAAGATAGTGCCCATCGCCGGGTGAGACAGCGCAAACCGCGTGGCGGCTTCCGTCAGGCTGGTGGCGAACCCTTCCTTTACCAGCGGGATTAGACGGCGTGCGCGATCGACATCCGCATCGTAGTTCATAGCCGAACCAATCGGCTCGGGCGCCGGGCTAGCAATCGGGTGACGCTCGGCCGAACCTGATAGTGCGCCGCCGGCTAGCACGCGGATGCCAACGACTCCGACGCCGGCCGCCTTGGTGTGATCGAATATTCGTCCATAATCTTGTGCCGGATAGTTCGTCGGCAATTCCTCAGCGGCAGATGGATTGAGCATGTTGTAAACCACCTGAGCGCTGTCGAAGACGCGTGCGTCAATCACTTCACGCAGTGCCGCCGTGTCGCCTACTGCCGTCATCCCGAGGAAACGAATCTTCCCTGCTGCCGCAGGCCCTCAAACGCCGGTACCACATCGTCGAGCACCTGTCGGACGCTCAGCGCTAATCCGCCTCCTGTCTCGGTAATCGTATTGTGCAGGTGAAAGATGTCGACGCGGTCAAGACGTAGTCGCGCCAGACTGCCTTCGATCGACGTCTTTACGGTGTCGGCAATGTGGCCGAACTCGCTGGGCTGCAACCGGACCTTAGTTCCGACGGCCACGTTAGCTGGTTTCAGCTTTTGTAAAACGCGGCCAAGGTTCTTTTCCGATTCGCCATTGCCGTACTGCACCGCGGTGTCGAAGTAGTTCACGCCAGCGGCGATCGCTTGCGCGATGGTACGCTCCTGGTCGGCAGGATCGCCGCGTACCATAAATCCACCAACTGCGCCGCAGCCAAAGCCCAACACCGAGAGCTGCATTCCTGTGCGCCCAAAGACCCGTAAATGCATCGCTACGCCACCTCGTTTCAATTCTGATTTATTTAGCGTCTAAATGGCATCCCGATTTTGATAGAGCATCTGCACCCGCCTGTTTGGCAAAGGCGAGGTAGGGATCGCCTGTTGAACTCATTTCGATGGATCACTCGCGCGGCCTTCGCAAGGGCAATGGAGTCGATGCCCTCCTTCCGAAATCTTATGTCCTTTCTAAAGGGCTATCCTTTGCGTGGACCGCATCGCGGCCGCTTACCCGAGAGCTGACATTCAAGGGGGCGGCCTTCGGTCGGCCAATCCCATGGCAAGATTGCTGTATATCGATGCAAAAATAGGATTATTCCAGTATAGGAGCATGGGGTATTTAGACGGGCGGGTTTTGTGCCCGGCATTCTCGACATCCTTGGAACGGTACGGGAGACCCGCAATGGACCTTGTTCGCCGACATTTCCTGAAACTTGCCGCGGGCGCCGCCGCCGTGCCGGCGGTCTCCGGCACGTCGTGGGCTATCGACTATCCGACGCGCCCGGTGCGCGTCGTCGTCGGTTTTCCGCCCAGCGGGTTCACCGATATCACGACGCGACTGATTTCATCCTGGTTTTCGGACAAACTCGGCCAGCAGTACGTGGTCGAGAACCGCCCCGGCGCGAGCAGCAACATCGCCACTGAGTTCGTCGCGCGCTCTACGGCCGACGGCTACACGCTGCTGCAGATCGGCGATGGTAATTGCTACAATGCGACGCTCTACGACAATCTCAGTTTCGATTTCGTTCGCGATATTGCCCCGGTTGCCAGCCTGGTCACCGCGCCGTTCGTGCTGGTGGTGAACCCCTCGTTCCCTGCGAACAGCGTTCCCGAATTCATTGCCTACGCCAAGGCCAATCCGGGCAAACTCAATGTCGGTTCGCTCGGGCCGGGTAGCCCATCGCAGCTCATCGGCGTCCTCTTCAAGTCGATGGCGGGGCTCGATCTTGTCACCGTGAATTATCGCGGCATCGGACCGGCACTCACAGATTTGATGGCCGGCCGGATCGAGGTGGTCTTTACCTCGCTCGCCTCGGTGATCGGGTACATCAAGTCCGATAAGCTGCGCGCACTCGGCGTCACAACCGCAAAGCGCGCGGATATATTCCCGAACATCCCGTCGCTCGGTGAATACGTCAAAGGCTATGAAGCTGGCGGCTGGGTCGGGTTGGGCGCGCCTGCCAAAACCTCGCCCGAGGTCATCACGATCCTCCATACGCAAGTGAATGCGGCGATGGCGGATCCAGGATTCAAAGCAAAGCTCGCCGAACTCGCACTCGAGCCGTTTGTCACCTCGCAAGCCGACTTCGCCAAATACATCGTCGATTTCACCGACAAGTGGCGCAAGGTCATTCGCGCGAACAACATCAAGCCGGAGTGACGTCCCTTGAAAATTCTTCTCACCGGCGACGTCAACCTGATGAATGTCACGGATCCGTCCGTGCCGTTCGCAAAGGTTGCGGCGGAGTTCAAGTCGGCTGATCTGGTCTTGAGCAATCTCGAATGTTGTTTTTACGAGCCGGACGCCGCTCACGCACTTGACCGCGAGGGATTTTTTGCGCCGCTTGCGTCGGCAGAAGCGCTGAACATCGCGGGCATTGCTGCGGTCGGCATCGCCAACAACGTCAATTACGGCACCGCCCCGATCTTGTCGTCGATCGCGCGGCTGGATCAACTGAGCGTTCCGCATACAGGGGCAGGCGTCAATCTGCAAAAGGCGCGCGAACCGGTGGTACTGGAGCGGCAGGGTCTGCGCATCGGCATGCTGCAGCGAACCTCGGTATTCTGGATGACCGACCATGAAGCGGCCGACAATGCGGTGGGCGTTGCCACCATCCGTGGCCATACGGCGTATCAGGTGCCGATGTTTCGGGCCGGGCCGAGCGCGATTCCGCTCAACCGGCCGGGCGTGCCGCCGGCGATCCTCACCTGGACCGACCCGCCGTCATTACAGCGCTTCCACGACGACGTCGCCGCGCTCAAGGCCAAGTGCGACATCGTCGTCGCCTCCTGTCACTGGGGTGTAGACCAGACCGTCTTCAAGTACATGCAGGAGATCGCGCATACCGCGATCGACGCCGGCGCCGACGTCGTCTTCGGCCACGGGCCGCATTTCTCGCTACCGGTCGAAAGCTATCGCGGTAAGCCGATCTACTACGGGCTTGGCAGCTTCTCCTTTCATACCGGGCACGGCGGTATCAAGCATGGCGATTGGGTCGGCATGCTCGCGAAAGTGACCTTCGACGGCACCGCGGTGAAAAAGGCGACGTTTCAATTCGCTCGCCACAACGACAACAACGAGTCCGTACTCTGCCTGCTGAAGAACGAAGGCGAGGTCTTCGATCAGGTTTCCGCCGGCACCAAGAAGCTTGGCAGCAGGCTAGCGCCGCAAGGCGACGAGGTCGCTATCGAGCTGTGTGCCTGAAGCGGCGGTACGGCGCGCCCCGCCGCCGTTTGTAACGAGAGTTCAACCATGACCACCGCCGCTCAAACGCTCGCCGACTTTGCGGTAAAACTGCAATTCGAGCAAATCCCGCAACCCGTCGTCGAGCGCGCTAAGGATTGCATCATCGACATCGTCGGGGTGTGCGCGTTCGGCAGCACGGTGACCTCGTCGAAGCCCGTGCTCGCCTTTGCGGAGCAGTATGGAAAAGGCGGAAGCAGCACCGTCCTGGGGACGTCGCTCCAGGTGCATGCGCCGATGGCGGCGCTCGCGAACGGTGTGTTCGCGCACTCGTTCGAGATGGACAATCTGGTGTCGCCGAGCGTGGGCGTGCACCCGGGTGCGTCGCTGCTGCCGCCGGCGCTCGCCGTGGCGCAGGAGATAGAAGCATCGGGGCGCGAATTCATCACCGCCTTTGTCGCCGGCTTTGAGGTGCTGCACCGGATCGGCGACGCGGCGCTGGAGACGGCTGAGAAAAATGGATTCCATTCACCCGGGCTGACCGGACCGTTCGGCGGCGCCATTACCGCCGGCCGGTTGTTGAAATTGAACGCCGAGCAAATGACCAATGCGCTGGGGATTGCCGGCTCGCTGTCGTCCGGCTTGCTGGAATTCGCGAAGTCGGGCGGGGGCACAGTAAAGCGGCTGCACCTCGGACACGGCGCGCAATCCGGCGTGATGGCGGCGATGCTGGCGCGCGACGGCTTTGCCGGCCCGGCGACTATCCTCGAAGGCAAGTTCGGCTATCTCAATGTCTTCTGCCGGGATCGCGACGCGAACCGTCTGACGGCGGGCCTGGGCGAGGCGTGGAAGACGACGCGCATCATGTTCAAGCGCTATTCTTGCCACATCACGGCGCACGTCCCGGTCACCGCCATCCTGAGGCTGAAGAGCCGCTTCGGCTTTGCGGGCGACGACGTCGAGGGTGTGACGGTCGCGGGCAGCGAGAAAATGCTGAGCCACCATAATATTGCTGAGCCGCGCGACATGGCCATGGCGCAGTACAGCACGCCGTTCTGTGTGGCGCTCGCATGCTACTTGGACCCGCGCGATCCAAGCGCCTTTTCCGAAAGGGCGCTCAACGATCGGGCGATTCGAAAGCTCTGCCGAAACGTGAGGCTCGAACTGCGCCAGCAGCAGACTGCGCAGAATCCATTGGCGAGCCGCGTGACGGTCCGCTTGAAGGACCGTCGTGAGCTGTCGGATGAGCTCGACCATTTTCCCGGCATGCCCGAGCAGCCGTTGGACCGCGCCGGATTGCGCGAGAAGTTCGAGACGATTACGGCCGACCTGCGGCAAAACCGGCCCGCGGCCGTATTCGATTCCATCGCGACGCTAGAGGGTGCCTCCAACGTCGGCACGCTGTTATGGGGTTTCTGACGGTACTACCCAACGCCGTATTTGCCATCACCTCAATACGCGTAACGGCCGCTTTGTCTGGTCATATACGGACATGCCGCGAAGTCCAGCATAGATCCTTCTAGGCGGCAAACGCCCAGTCTGATCAAATACGTCAGCTAACGAAGTCGAAACCCCGGGCAATCAGCCCGGGGTTTTGCCGCAGCCTGCCTGTATAAGGGAGTGATTGGTCGTGAGCACGCTAGTAATCTCAATAATTGCGTTTACGTTTGTATTCGGTGGCGCATTATTCGGAATGTACGTGCGCCGGCCATGCAAATTGCGATTAGCATCGCAAAAACTACGATCAAATTTCCCGACATAACAAAGATGCTGATGATAACCGCGAGTGTGACAATAAACGCAAACACATGAATTAGGTGTAAGTCTATAGCCTCAAGCGGCGGAGCGACAAACAGCATGAATAAAATCAATATTGTAACGATGGTCAGAAGTGGATCGCGCCACCGCTCCCGCAGACGACCCATGTGATCGTTCAAGTCTTGGCTGGCCAATTAAACCTCCAATCGCAATCAGCGGCCGTAGGCCTGTCGCGTGGGACGGTCAGCAGTCTAGCTTGGCGAGGTCAACATTAACTTTGCATTTCTGAACAATCGAGATGACCGCACGCGTGAAATCTGGATCGCGCACCAGTTCCTGATAGCTCATTCCTGCAATAGCCGCTCTAGCCGGAACAGACAAATTGAGAACCATACCGCTTAAATTCAGTGCGGCCAGCAAACATAATAGAGACAGTAATGCAGTCATGAGTTTGCGCGACATACCTGATCTCCATTGCGATTTATATCTCTCACTTAGATGTCGTAGCCGTCTCACCGGATTGAAGCAGCTTGGCGATCGCCATCCATGTAAAATTTTTCAGATTCACGAGTGGCGGATTGCTCAACTCTACCGCGGTCTCAGCTTTCACATTGCAACCCGCAACTAGACGAGAGATCTCTATTTCACCGTCGGTATAATATGGGTCACCTTCTCCGTTCCGACCATTGAGCACGGGGCCGATGCCGGAAACCTCATATATCGCCTCGACAACCTTCGCAGCTTTGAGGTCGCCCGTGAGCCCGCCTCGCTCGGCGTCAATATCGGGTGCGATATGATGTGTGACCTGAGCGGTATAATGGCTCAGGCCTACGCCACGGTCGAAGGTCACGGAGCCGAGCCAAACCGGCCTGCCTTCTTGACCCTGCTTTAGAACCTCCCAAAACCGAACATGGTGGCGCCGATCTGCGCTTCTACCGTCGGGCTTTTCGAACGCCAGATCTTCGCGTCTCCCTTCGTAGAAAAGACTACTCACAGGGGCGTCCCGATATGGCCGGTCAAGGACAACGCTGCCAACAATTTCGAGACTTGATCGAAAGGTAATCGGATCAGCGGGATACCAGGCTGCCGCATGCATGGCACAGAGCACGTCGTCTCTCGATCCCACCAATCCGACATTTAATGGGTCACCGGGAATGCCCTGAGCCGTCCGTGTCAGCATCGTCAGGCCAGCGAGTCCATTTTGATGCTCGTAGTGGGCCCAAGTCTTCGGAAGCAGGATGTAGGCAATAATGCCGTAGCAAACGAGAATTATTGTGACGACAACAATTGCAATTTTAGTCTTTGAATGACTGGCTGTCATTGAGCGGACACCCGCCGTTGGTCGCGGCCGTTCTCGAATTGCTCAAAAGCTCGGATCCAAAATGCTGTCCATGCTAGGAGCAAGGCTGTCTGCAGGAATGTAGGGAGCTCCGACGTCGCTATCGATCGTTTCCATGGCATTCGATTGCTGACCGCCACCGCCATAGCTCGGGTTGTTTCCCCAGTTCTGGTACGCCGCGTATGCTTGCGGCGTCCCAACGTAGGCACAATTGCAGCGGGCGGCATCCGCGTACACGTAATACAGCTTGCCGTCCTTTGTTCGCTTTACCAGCTTATCAGGCGGCAGCGATCTCAGGATTGCGCGCTTCTCCGGCGTCGTCGCATACTTCACAATGAAGCCAGCGGCCGTGAACAAATTGTTGGGCGCGTTTTGCTGTTGGGCGGCCGCGAACGAGAGCCCACACGCCAGCAGTAAGAATCCAACGAGCGCACGGTAGATTGACATTGCCAGCTCCCTGACAAAAAGACACAAATCCTGAGGTTAGTACGGGGGCGGTCCTCGACTAGTAGGCCCGCCAAGTCCTGGTGGAGGACCCGGATCCAAGCCCTGCTGATGCACAACGTCAATAGTGTCCACCCTGCAAAACCTAAGAGAACCAACGCAGGGATATTCATAGTGCTCGCTCCAATCGCGTCACAAGATCGAGTGCTGAGACGAAAGGCTTGTGTGTTGCCGCCGCGATTGATGTCCTCAAGCTGAGCGCGCGACCCCATCGGCACGAAATTTGGCGCTTCCAATAGTCATCCGGAACGACGTGCTTTTTGCCGCAATGAGTGCGCCAATGACCACGAGGTTCAGAATGCCCGCGACGCCTGCCAGCATGAACGACGGCACATAGCTCAGCGACAATTCGAAAAGCGCGCCACCCGCATAGCCGCCAGACGCCATTCCGGCCCACGCAATCATCATCACAGCGCCAATGGAGCCTCCGAACCGGCTCGCTGGCACGGCCCGACGCACGCAGAGAGTGAGACAGGTCATGTTGCCAGCGAAACCGAAGCCAAAAATGGCAGATAGCGCTATAAACGACATGCCGTCTCCGAGGGCCGGGAAAGTCAACACACAAGCAGTCTGGATCGATGAGGCAACCGCATACGCTTTGAGGGGGCCGGTCCTGTCGGCGATCAAACCGCAGCAAGCACGGCCGATAGCGCCTGAAATCATCGCTACGACCAAGCTGTTGATGCCAACGTGCGGTGAACTGCAAACCATTCCAATGAAGCTCGCCATGTGCACCAACGGAACTCCCATGCACATGCAGCAGAGAAAAGCGGCGATTGCTAGAACAGCCACGATCGCAGTCTCGGACCGACCGGCTTCGGAATTCCCTATGGTGGTGACCACGGGTGCCCTTGTGCCTTGTGGCCACCTCAGCGCCGGTAGTGCGAGAGCAAGCGCTACTAGAAGCGTGCAGCCAATTCCGACAAAAGCCCATCGCCACCCGAATGCGCGAATGAGAAAACTGGCGAAGAACGGGAGCAAGCCCTGGCCGAGGGCTCCCCCTGCTGTGACGAGCCCCGTAACCAATCCGCGCCGCTCCGGAAACCATTCGCCGCTTGTAGACAGCAGTGGAGAGTACAGTACCGAAAAGCCAAAGCCGCCGTAGACCACATGAGCAATGTAGAACACAGGCAAAGAGTGAACGGTCGCCATCGCAGTCAGCGACAACACCATGCCCGTGGCACCGATTGCGAGCAGTGCGCGCACGTCCATACGATCGGACAACCGTCCCCAGATTAGGCCTCCGACCGCCATCCCCGCCGTGGACAAGGCATAACCCAGACTCGTATCTGACCGCGACCATCCGAGATCGTTCTCCATCGGACCCATGAAGACGGTGATCAATCCCAAGCCACCAAATCCCATCGCCATGGCAATAGTCGCCGCGAGCACGACGAGAGCTCCGCGTCTGCCACCAGGTAAGCAACGATGGGCGTCGCAGCGATCCGGCGCGAATGCGATTAATTTGTTCGTGTGTTGTGCACACATTGAGATTGGACCCGCCGAAAGGACTGCCCGCTTTTGCCTATGCCGCATCGTTCGCGTGGCCGCTCTCTCCGTCGAGCAGCGGCATGGTGTAGGTTGTTGCGGTCCCGACTACGCAAGCTTCCCCGTCCCCATTGCGGACAATGGTTTCGAGCCTGCAGATCGGCTTGTCGTCTCGGAGGTGCTCGACTTTAACGCTTGCGGTGATCATCTCGCCGATCCGAACAGCCTTCACGAACCGCCAGTTCGTCTCGAGAAATACCGTGCCAGGCCCCGGCAGATCCTCGGCAACAACGGCATTCAAGAGGCCGGTCGTGACGCCGCCTTGCACGATAAGGCCGCCGAACAGCGACTTTGCCGCCAACTCGATATCGTAGTGGATCGGGTTCCTGTCTCCCGTCATCTCGGTGAACATTTCGACATCGCGCATCGTCGTCGTGCGGCTCCGCTCGGCGCACGAGCCCCGAACGGGACGCCCCGCAATTGTTTGCGTCCAAGCTGATTTTTTCGACATTTAGGATCTCCTATGCTGCAAGCGATGGCAATTGAGACAGGCTTACGACGTGATTGGTTTCCGCCTTCATGGAGGTACTCAAATCCGCATGAAGCTGCTTGACCTCGTCGAAGGTCCACGAGAACGACGCGATCGCGTCGGTGATGCGCAGAAACGGTAGGGAAAGGGCATCACGCTCGCGCTGATATTCCTCGAGCGCCTGGGCACTGCCAATCGCAACAGCGCGCGACAACAGCCGCGCGTCGCGAAGTGCGTCGGTGATCCCGTGGGCGGTCACGGGGTCTTTGAAGTAGCCGGAGTCACCTACGAGTGCCCATCCCGCTCCGTGGCATTGTCGAAGGTAACTCTGCGCCCCGCTAAAGCCTCGCAAACGGCTAACCAGTGAGCCCCGCTCGACGTCGGCACACAGCCTGGGACAGCTCGCCTCCAGAACCTGGAGAAAGCCGCGCATGACATCGCCCCGAAATGTCGCTGGGAACCGCTGAGCCGGAACCGCAGCAAATACGCAATGGGCGGCGTTTGTCGGAATTACGCCCGTGGCGCAATTCTCAGCGAAATGCCAATGCGACCCATCCCGGTCGAGATTCTCGTAGTAGCCAAACACGACACCCGAGGCATTGGCTCCTTTGACATAGGTTTTCGCTTTGACTAGCCCGGCGACAGTAGAATTCCGTCCGTCCGCGCCGATGACAATCCCTGCACGGACGGTCGTGCGCGCGCCACTTGAGTCCTTCAGCGCGACACCCGCCACTCGGCTGTCCGACGCAAACAGGAGTTCTGAGAGCATGACTCCATGCCGAATTTCAGCCCCGGCCTTGCGGGCGGCGTCAACAAGCAGACGATCGAGCAGTGTGCGCCGTGGCGCAAAGAGGCATTCGACACCATGCTCCGGCTCGATGACAACGCGGATCGCCTCGCGACCATAGTGGAAGGTCGCCACCCGAATTGGCGGCGTTTCTGCCGCCACGATTTCGGGAACGAGCCCCAAGCGCTCGAGCTGAAGAACGGCGCCTCTCATCAGGGCATGCGTCGAGAGCGTGTCGGAGCCGTAAGCCTGTCGGTCAACTACCAGCACCTTTGCTCCCGACCTTGCCAAGAGGAGAGCCGTAGCGGCGCCCGAGCAGCGCGCGCCGATAATCACCGCGTCATAATGCGGCTCGAAGCCGTAGACCGTGTTCATTGTCATTGCTTTCAAGCGGCCGCGCGATCGAGGCCGAGGATCAAATGGGCGGCTAGATCGCCAGCATCGTCGCCCACTCCATCGATGAAGGATGATTTGCGCCGGCGCATAAACGGCAGGCCCAGGATGTACATCCTTGGCGCTACGACCACGCCGCCGTCGTGCCGGATGCGCCCTTTGCGATCGAGCACGGGTACGTCGAGCCACGAGTAGTCCGGTCGATATCCGGTGGCCCAGATCACGGTCCTGATCCCGCTGTTGTGCAGGTCCATGCTGAGCCTCGTTTGCGCCCCGGCGTCCGTAGGCCGGTAGCGACGAGGGGCGAGAAGACGCTTCGTGAGCCCTTTCGCGTCCACCCAATCATCGATACTCGCAAGGAGCCGGTTCATCTTCAAATCGGCCAAAGCGCAATGGTTCGCCAGCGATCCGGAGAACTGCGCTTTGCGATCGCCCAGGCCGACCAAGCGACCCACGAGCTCGACGCCCGCCTTGCGCAGGCTGTTGAGATCGACCGTGACTCGCTCCGGCGTGCCGACCAGCTGAAGCGAGGGCAGACGTCTTGCCCGCTCGACATCCTCGATGGCGTCGTAGCGAACGTCCATGGCTCCGATAGCATCCATCCACCATAGGATGTCCTGTCCGCGGTAGGTGCGAGGCACCCGGACATGTTCACCGACGGAAAGCATCACACGGCGTCCAGAAGCTCGGATTTCTCGCGCGAGCTGAACGCCGCTCGCCGAGGCACCGACAACCATCACGCCGCCATCCGGCAGAAGCTCGGGATTCCGGTATTGCAGCGGCGTGAGGCTCGCCACCGTGTGCGGCAACCCGACACTGAGCGATGGAATCGTGGCGATGTTGCAAGATCCGGTCGCAATCACGAGGGTGCGGCACCGCCAGGAACCCTGGTTAGTCGAAATCTGGTAACCTCCGTCCAACGGGCGGACATGTGTCACGCGAGTTCCGGTCACAATCGGAGCACGTGAGAACTCGGCATATCGCTGCAGATATCGGACAACCTCGGGCATCGTCATGAAGCCGTCCGGATCGCTGCCGCCATAGGCGTAGCCAGGGAGGCGGCTCTGCCAATTCGGCGTCAGAAGCCGAAGCGAGTCCCACCGCTCCGTCCGCCATGAGTTCGCTACCTCGCCACGCTCGAGGACCACGTGGTCGATCGAGCGATCTGCCAGATGCTTGCTCATGGCCAAACCGGATTGGCCGGCGCCAATGATGACTGCCGTTATAACTCTCACGACAATCGCTCCCTGATCCAGCTTCCGCCGTCAGTTGACGGTCACGAAGACGCTCGTCGGGTTGGTGATGATGTCGAATACGGCCGAGCGCTTTTGTGATTGGGCGACCAGCGCCTTGATATCGTCTTCACTCGCATCGGCGCGGATGTCGAAATGAACGCGGATGGCTCCGAAGCCATTGCGCACCTCGTCATCGATGCCGAGGATGCCCTGAATATCCATGTCGGCCTCGAGCGATGCCTTGACCGAATGGAGTTGGATGCCGCGCCGCTGGGCGACGGCGGCAATGCCCGCCGTGAGGCAACTCGCCAGACCGGAAAGAGCGATCTCAACCGGAGTTGGAGCATTGTCTTCGGACGCGAAGACTTGCGGATGGTCGGCCTCGACCGTGAAGGTCTTGTTGCGGGACTGCTCAGCCCCGAGCCCGAAAAAGTTTCCGATAGCAGAGCGACTATGCGTGCCATTCAGCCACTCGCAGCTTGCCCGCCACTTGAACTGGGCCGCCTCGGGTGCCTTTTCCAGGGCCACTCGCGCACCAAGTAGCGCAGTGACGTTGACGCCGTTGTCCACATTGCGAGCAGTCGAAGTGCTCGTGGTCATTGTTTCAGTCTCCTGTGTTGTGCGTAGGTTAGTAACGTTGAACTTAGGAAGTGACATTGCCCGGCCTCGCAGTCAGCAAGTCCGAGTTTGTATTCAGCGGTGCTGTGCTGCGGAACTGGTAGGAGGTGGTCTGGATGATCGGCATCGCCACGGCGCCGGTGACGCCATCGCTACGCGGTCCCGCATGCAGCACTAGGGTCTCGGGGTTGTTGGTCTTTATGCTCATTTTCTTTCTTCGTGTGTTCGGGAGGTTCATGAACTGTTGCGACTAAGTTGGTTCATGCAACGTGCGGCATCACCTCAATGAGGTGCGCCGTGCGGGGTGTAAGTTGTGGCACGACCTTCGCCGCCCCCGTTGGGCCAAGGGTCTTTTTTGGGCTGCGCAGGTGCCACCACCGCGGCTGCGCATCAACCTCGGCGTCGGCGATGTGCTGCACGATCAGTCGCGAGACCTCTTCCGCATGCGTTAACGGGCCCATGTGGCCGGCCCCGGCGACAATCTTCAGCCGGCTCTGCGGCAGGATCTCAATTAATCTTTCCGAAATGACGCGTGTTGGCAGCGGCGCGTGCTCGCCGCGCATGATAAGCACCGGGCACTTGAGCGCCGCATAGGCCTTTGCCGCAGTCGGATCGCCTATGAGGGCCTGGAAGTCTAGTGGCGCTTTGGGAGCCCAGCGGATCAGAGCGCTTTGCACCGCCGGGCGCATTGCCTTCCAAGCGCCGTGACCGTTCCAATAATCGACAAAGTCAGCAACGCCGGTGCGATAGTCGCCAGTGGCAATGCAATCACTGATGCTTCTGGCGACCGCTTGGATTTCGGCATATGCGTGGGCGCCGGCTTCACCCATCTGTCGAAGCAAATGGAAGGCCGACGGTTCGTAGAGTGACAGACTGGAAATCCGGTCCGGCCGAGAAAGCGCGACATGCAGGGCCACGCCGCCGCCATAGGAGTGGCCCACGAGGTGAACTTTCTCTTCGCTTTCGTCGACGAGCGCGAGTGATTTCGCGGCTTCGTCGGCAATTGTGAACGCATGCTCGCCGGTCCACGGTCCGCTGCTTTCACACCCATAGTGCTCAGGCGTTCGCACCACGTAGCCGTCGTGGAGTGCCTTTGAAAGGTTACGCCACTCGCTGGCGTCAGCTCCCGAGCAATGCAGCGCTATCACCTGTCTGCAGTTAGAACGCTGTGGATGCGCGATATTGATGTTCATTGCAGTAAGCCTTTGGTGAGGTATTGCTCAGGAGCAACGGCTAAGCGTGTGCCCACGCGTTACGTGATTCCTGACGGCACCTATGATCTCGGAGCGGTCGAGACCGATATCCTTGAGTTGGCGATCGCTTAGTGAGCGAAGCTGATTGATCGCTGCCTGCTCGAGGCGCCAAGTGATGAAGGCCATCCACCAGCGCTTCAGCGCGGCAGCCAGTCCGCCCGTCCAAGAATGGCCGGTTGTGCCTTGCGCCGCAGCCGGCGCGCTGGAACTCGTGCTCATGATCATCTCCGCTGTCTTTCGTTTCTTGCTGTTGCCGATAGCACCACTGCACCAGTGTTTGGATCGTTCGCGGGGCGGGTCGTGCCTCGGCGCAATGCTGGCGTGATCAACCACATTCTGGGCGGCTGAAAAATCAGGCAGAAGTACTGCTATGACGGCATGACAAAAGCGGTGCCGGGTCGTCTAAATGTCTGAAAACACACCGCAAACCTCGGCGTAGAATGCGAGCGGGGAAGTTCGGTCGACAAAGTACTAAGGTATTGATCCACGCTGGGTGAACCGTCGACGGAATTCACAATCAATCCAGAGCCAACATCATTGCATTGCAGCCAGCTCGCTCGATATTCTTGATTTCTTCTCGCGCTTGCCAGAAATCGGCTTGCGGTAACTGTCGGCAGCTGCTGCTACGCCCTCAAGGCTGCTTTCGATTATACTTCGTAGCGCACGAAGGAACGACTGAATGAAAGTCCTTATCGTCGACGATCACGTGCTGATCCGCGAGGCGATGCGCGGCGTGATCACTGAGCTGCAGCGTGATGCTGTCGTTCTGGAAGCAGGAACTTGCACCGAGGCCATGTCCTTGATCCAGCAGCATACCGATCTCGTACTCGTATTGCTCGATCTCAAAATGCCCGACCGGGACGGATTTGAAGCGCTGGCGGAAATACGCGAGCGTCACCCGGCGATCTCCGTCGTGATGCTATCGGCCTTTAACGACCGCGACAATGTCGTCAAGGCTCTCGACTGCGGCGCACTCGGCTTCATACCGAAGACGGGCTCACGCGAATTGCTGCTGAGCGCGCTCCGACTCATTCTTGCAGGCGGGATCTATATTCCTCCCGACATATTGACCCGTGCGCCGGCTGCGACGGCCGCCGCCGGCGAGCCGGTTCCTGTGGAGCGGCGCCCGTCACCCGCCGAATATGGTCTCACCGAGAGACAGGTCGAGGTCCTCGCATTGATGATGAAGGGCAAGAACAACAAATTGATCTGCCGTGCGCTGAATCTGGCCGAGCCAACCGTGAAGAATCACGTGTCTGCGATCCTCAAGGCATTGGGGGTCAGCAATCGGACCGAAGCTGTGCTGGCGGTATCAGGATTGGGTTGGGAGCTCCCAAGGCCCACCGATTGATTGCCCCGTAATCGGCCGGTCTGGCCCGATATCCTCGGGGGGCTATTCGGTTAAAAGCCGGGACATCATTGTTCGCAATGTCATCGGGCCCACCGGCTTGTGCAGCAGATGGAGCCCGGCGGCCTGCACTTCGCGCGACCGCTCCGGCAAAATATCACCGCTGATGAGAAATGCTGGAATTGGCGTGTTGAAGGCATTCCGCAGTTGAGCGACGGCGTCGATACCGGTTCGTCCATCCTTCAAGTGAAAATCGGAGATGATCAGGTCTGGCTTGTTTCGATCAAGGCTTGCAAGCGCATCATGATCCGACTCCGCGGTGACGACGCGGCAACCCCAGCTCTTGAGCAGGCCCCCCGTTCCATCCAGCACTGGGGCATCGTCGTCAATGACAACGATAAGCTTGTCACGCAGTGGGTTGATCGTCACTGCCGCTGCCATGGATGGTCCAACTAAGCTGACGCGTCTCGGAGCCATAGGCACCGAAATGTAGAAGCGTGAGCCTTTGCCCGGATTGGTGGCAAGACCGATCGGATGATCCAGCAGTTTGCACAGGCGCTCGACGATTGCGAGACCCAATCCCAGGCCATCGGGGCGGTCCCGCTCCGTCGTCGCAATCCGGTAGAACTCGCCAAAGATGTTGCGCTGCTGATCTTCCGGAATACCAATCCCGCTGTCGCACACCTCGATGCGCAATCGGTCTCCGGCGCGCCGGCAGCCAACAACAACTCCGCCGGCCGGCGTATAATTCACGGCGTTGGAGACTAGATTGAGCAGGATGCGTTCGAGCAGTATGGCGTCGCTACGGACCCAGGCGCTTGAAGGCACCATGCGTAGGCGCAGTCCCTTTTCGCGCGCGGCCGCAGCGAAAGTGGTCTCGATGGACTTCAAAATACTGTTAACCGGGAATTCCGAGATGCTGGCATTGAGTGCCCCTGCATCGAGCCGAGAAATGTCCAGGAGCGCGTTGAACAATTCGTTCATATTGGAAACGGCCTCTTCAATCCGTGCCGAGAGCCGACTTCGTTCAGCGTGGTTCGTCTCCGCGCGCAGTTGCGCGACGAAAAGGTTCAAAGCGTGCAACGGCTGACGCAGATCGTGGCTTGCTGCCGCGAGAAAGCGCGACTTCGATAGGTTGGCGACTTGCAGCTGGTGCGTGCGCTCGTCGACCTTGCGTTCGAGCGTCGCATAGGAGCCTTGCAGCTGCGTCGCCATTTCGTTCAGCTGTTCACCGAGCTTCTCCAACTCGTCTCCCGTCTTGATGGTGATCCGGTGATCGAGTGCTCCGGCACCGATGCGAGCGGCACCCGCGGTCAAGAGCTGTATGGGTACCACCATGAGGCGGGCGAGCAATAACGCCGCAAGCAGAGCCAGAACGAGTCCGCCCAGCACAATAATCGAGGAACGCATTATCGCTGCGTAAAGCGGTTCGTTCGCTTCGCGCTCAGGCAGTTCAGCGAATACGAACCAGTTAAGCGGGGTCGCCTTCGCGTAAGCCGCCAGAACGCGTTCACCCGAAACGTCAATTGCCGTGACAGCCTGCTTGTCGGCAGCCTCTGCCCCCGTCAGCGCCGACCGCACTTGCGCAAGCTGTGACAGGTCGGTATTGCGCAGAACGAGACTGATGTCGGGATGAGCGATGAGGCGGCCTCGGGCGTCCACCACATAGGCTTTGCCGGTTCGGCCGACATGGATTTGATTGACGACATCCCAGATGAATGTGAGATTCACCTCGGCCACGCTGACGCCGGCGTCGCGGCGTGCGCCTGCGACGGCCAGTGTCATAAATGGTTCAGTCCCGTGCCGGAATTTGACGGGTCCATAATAGATCTTGTTTGCTATGGCCTCCTTGAACCGCTCATCTGCAGAGAAGTCAATGTTGCCGCCGACCCGGTCCATGGCCTGCCGCGAAAGGCGTAATTGCTCCCGTCCTTGATCATCCAGCAAGCTCAACTCAGTGATCGCCGGGACCTGGCGTAACAATCTGATACCATCGAGTTCACGTTGCTCCATCGCGGGCACCGTCCAGGACAAATGGGTGGTCCAACCGAGCTGCCTTTCGATTTCACTGATGAATTGGGATATTTTCGCAGCTGCCGCGCCGGCCTGTTCGTTCTGGGCGCGAATGAGCACCGCGCGATGCTCTTGGTAGGTGAACCAGATGTCGACCAGGCTGTTGGTAACCAGCGCCGAACCCATCACAGCGACGAAGAGAACCACGTATTTCCAGAATAGCGTGCTATGCACCAGCCGCCAGAAGAATGTCCTGGTGCCACTAAAGTTCGGTCTCTTAGCGAAATCGATCACCGAGCGGCCTCGCGCTTTGTCATAAACCCGTAGGGCATCGCTTCAATTCGTCTGGTTTTGCGACGCTCAGAAGACCCTTTCGCTCTCGTATCGGTTCGCGATTTGATATAAAATTAAAGCTGCCACGAGACCGTCTCATTATGGAGCCAAGCATGAACCGGCGCCAGCTTGTGTCTTCGCTGGGCGTGGTGGCCATTATGGGCCCGCGGATCGTTCTGGCCCAGCCATCGCCCGGACGGCCGCGGCGTATCGGGCTTATGATGGCCATTTCTGAGAACGATCCTGAAGGCCTGCATCGGGTCCAGGCATTCCGCCAGTCACTTGAAGCGGCGGGGTGGACGGAAGGGCGTAACGTCGCCATCGAGGTGGCGTGGTACAGCGGCGACTTCCAGAGGGCTCAGAACACCGCCAAGGACTATACCGACCGCCAGGTCGATGTCATTGTCGTCAACGGCACGCCGGGCATGGACGCGCTGCGCGCGCTCGGCACGAGCATACCGATCGTGTTCGTCGTCGTTAGCGATCCGGTCGGCGCAGGCTACGTGTCCAATCTGTCGCGGCCCGGCGCGAACGTCACTGGATTTAGCACGTTCGAGCCGGCGATCGCCGGCAAGTGGCTGCAACTGCTCATGGAGGTGGCGCCCGCCCTGAAGCACGTCAGTATGCTGCTCGATCCGAAATTCACCGCCTTCAACTCGCTGTGGAAGGCGATCGAGGAAATCGCGCCGCAGCAAGGGATTTCCGCCCATCCTGCTTACGCCAGCAGCCTTCCGGAGATTGAGCGCGCGCTTGATGTCATTTCGAAGCAGGATGCGACCGGCTTGATCATCAGTCCGAGCCCGGTGAACACGGTCAACCGCAAGCGTCTCATCTCGATCGCCAACGAGAACCGAATCCCCGCCATCTATCCGTTCCGCTTCTATGTGCGGGATGGTGCTCTGATGGCTTACGGGTTCAATGCGACCGATCAATTCAGGCGTGCCGGCACGTATGTCGATCGCATTCTGAAAGGCGAACGGGCCGGGGATTTGCCGGTGCAGGGGCCCAGCCTGTTCGAGTTTGGCATCAATCTCAGGACTGCGAAGGCGATGGGGCTTACCGTGCCGCAGTCGCTCCTTATCGCCGCGGACGAGATAGTCCAATAGCGCTGGTCCAGCTTCGCGCCCGGTTGCTGCACACATCCCATCCAACACTGCGACCAGTACCTAAGTACTGGTTCAGTACGCGTCCTGGGCACTGCATTTTGCACGGAGATTTGCGTTCTGTTTTCAATTGTTTCGCTGAGAACTCCCGTCTCTCCCGCCTCACGGCACGACAGTACTTCTGCCTGATATCGGAACGGCGGCGGAATGTGGAAGATCATGCAACGCCATTGGAGCTTAGCATGACCCACACTCAACTAGTCGCCCGTGACGTGCGCCACATGATTTCGATCGCGGTCGTTGGTTCCATTCTCGCAGTGCTGATTCCGCCTGTGTCCGCGAGTGCCGAAGTACCCGGCGCTATTGCTGCGCCGGGCGAAGCCCTGGTTGCAATGTTTCACGCGCAAGGTACGCAGGTCTATGAGTGTACGGCTGACGCAGCGGGCAAGCTCGCGTGGCAATTCCGCGAACCTATTGCAACCCTGATTGTCGATGGGAAGACGGTCGGCCGGCACTATGCCGCCCGAGCTGGGAACTGGCGGACGGCAGCACTGTGGTTGGCAAGGTTACCGGACACGCTCCCGGCGTAACGCCAAAGGACATCCCATTGTTGAAGCTTGAAGTGGTCTCGCAGCGCGGAGGCAGCCTCGCCGACGTCACCACGATCCAGAGGCTCAATAGCAAGGGCGGCGTGGCCGACGGTCCCTGCGAGCCGGCCGGCGTATTCCTCAGCGTGCCGTATTCGGCGGACTATGCGTTCTACAGGAAGGCGCGCTGGTCGCTCATTCCGTACACGACGACCAATGCAGAGCCGCCGTCTGCCTACCGTGATTGATCCGATGACCACGTATTCCTGATTGGAGACACCACTATGGAGGCAGCGTTGAGGGAATCACTTTGGGAGAATCCAAGTTTCGCAGCTGCACCGTCCTGCGACAGCGGTAACGTGCGACCATTCCTGTGCCCAATCACCGGCTATCCGTGCGAGGGCGATCTTTCCCATCTATGCGAAGACTACGGTTGCGCTCGCAAAGGCGGCTTATCGCCACGATCGGAGGAAAATTTAACGGAGAACCCATGACCTACGCAGCAAATCAAAAGAATTCTAGTCTCTTACGTTAGTTATAGCCCTCCGCAGCGCAATGCGATTGTGAAGAAAGTCGGCATTTTGTGGTGCATCTTTGGCGCTGTTCTTGACGCCATGCACGAGTTGCGTCGGATGCAGGCCGAACGAGAAATCGCAAACTTCGTCGCGCTGCGGGGTGCCCGTATGACTGATGATCTCGAGCGCGAGATGACGCGTCGGCTGGTCACGTCGAACTGGAGTTTTCGCGAATGAAACACGGCTATCAGTACCACACAGTGAAGCGAACCCAGAAATGAAGGTAGACGTAAGGCACCATCCTAAAGACCGCGGTGCCGCATGCCGGCACGTCTGTAATTCCTTCAGTGCGCCGGCGGGCACCCAGGCCGAGGAAATCGGATGCTGAATAAAAACTCGAAACTGCCGCCATCCGTTCTCTTAACAACGTAGCAGCGATGCGCGGTGAATTACCGATGCAATTAACCCGGACCTGAAAAGTCTGTTCAACGAAAGGAGCGAACTATGAATTACGCAATGACAAATGCCAATACGACCAAGCGTAAGCCTGTTTCCATGAAAGGCGTCGATACGCCGACCCTCCTCGACACGATCAAAGCCATGGGCAAGCCTGAGCTTGGTGTGCAGATTTACAAAAACCGCATCGGCATCACCACTGCGAACAATCACTTACCTTCCGTTTGGCGGGTGAACTATCTACACGAAGCGCCCTCGCCGGAAATGCCGGAGATCGCGAACGAAAAGGCCCGCCAAATTTTGCAGAAGAACCTTTCTCGGGCGGGCCTCTGGAAGCGGCCTTGACAATTCGCGCAACCATTGAGTTGCGGCCCAAGCAAAGCGACAGCATGCGGGTTGGCGAAAGAGGTACAATTGGTTACGTTCAGACAGAATGTCGAGGCAACGATCCCGGCGCTGCGCCGTTACGCGCGGGCGCTGACGCGGGACAGTGACATCGCCGACGACTTGGTGCAGGACACACTGGTGCGCGCACTGCGGTCGAAGCATCTGTTTCATGGCGGCGAGATGCGCAGTTGGCTCTACACTATTCTGACCAATCTCAACCGCAACCGTCTGCGCTCGCTGTCACGGCGTCCGATGCTCATGCCGCTCGAGGACAACGACATGCCCAATCTGGCGGGACCGGAAAGCGGCGGCCGCGACATCGAGCGCGCGCTGGCGACTTTGGTGGAGGACCAGCGCAACGCGTTGCTGTTGGTTGTCCTGGAGGGCCTCACCTACCGCGAAGTAGCGGCGGTGCAGGGCGTGCCGATCGGCACTGTGATGTCACGCCTGGCGCGTGCGCGCGTCCAAATCAAAACTTTTCTCGATGGCGGGCGCCCGACGTTGCGCCTTGCCGTCGCGGGGTTCTCTCCCGCGCAGCATTCTCGGTAACCAATTGGCCGATGATCGGGTTACGCAATGAAAGCGATAATTCGACGATGTTTGCGGCCTCTGTTTTGGACGTTGGCAGACCCTTTCCTGGTCGATCGCCTCAATGGCTTGCGCAAACAGCATCCCGGCATCGCGCTCGATCGGGCACAGTGCGAATTTCGCTCGATCTAAGTCACTTGCCTTTCACTCATAGCGCCACCGTGTCAGGCTTCGGCGCGCCTCTTGCCAATGGTACGATAACGAGCGCGGCAAGCGTCATCAAAGCGACCAGAGCCCAAGCTTCGTTTATGGCTTCGACAAATGCCGTTTTATCGATGAGGGGAGCCAACATCGCCTGCTTTTCAGGATCGAGCAGCGTGGACCCAAAAACTTCAGTTGGGATGCCAAGCGCCTTCGCGGTATCCAAATCACCAGCAGCAAGACGACTGATCAGCGCCCGCGCATGTTCGGGCGCGCGTGTGTAGATGACAGTATCGATCAACGCAATTCCGATAGCGCCGCCGAGATTGCGCATGAGGTTGAACAAGCCACTAGCATCGGGGATAGCAGGCTTTGCCAATTGCCCGAGGGCGAGCTGTGTGGGAGGCAGAATACAAAACATAATGGCGCAGCCGCGTATCAACTGAGGCCAAAACATCTCATCGAAATCTGTGGCTCTCGTTTGAAATGAGCTCAGACCCAGCCCTATTCCAAAAAGCATAAGGCCGAATGCCGTTAAAAGACGGTCGTCAAAACGGCGTACCAAAAAGACCGCAACTGGAGCAACGGCAAGTTGCGCCATGCCCGTCACCAGCATGATCTTGCCGATCTCGAGCGCGTTATGCGCTCGTACATAGGCCAGAAAAACCGGCATAAGATAGACCGATCCAAAAAGTCCCATCCCAAGTACAAAACTAAGCAGACACCCGATTGAAAAGTTGCGATCACTAAAGGTTCGCAAGTTAACCAACGGTTTTGGCGACCGCAGGGTTCGGCCTACAAATCCTAGGGCAGTGATAAAGCACACGCTAAGAAGGCCCGCAGCTAGCGGTGAAGTCCAGCCGCGATTTGGCGCTTCTTTGATTGCGATTTCCAGCGCAGCGAGGGCAACCGCGCCCAGCCCCAGCGAGGCCACGTCCAGATGGCGAACCTGATCGAAAGATGGTTGCCCTTTCGGTAACGATAGCGACGCTACCAACGCGGCGGTAATACCCGGCAGAACATTTATCAAGAACAGCCACGGCCAGGAATAAGTCTCGGTTATCCATCCTCCTACAACCGGTCCCACAGTCGGAGCGAGAACGGCTAAGACCCCGGCGAGGGTCGTGGCGAGTGGCTGGAGTTGAAACGGAAAAAGCAAAAAGACTGCTGAGAAGACTGCTGGGATCAGCGTGCCACCAGAAAACCCTTGTAATATTCGACACGCAATTAGGGACGAAAAGCTTCCGCTCGCGGCGCAAGCGATTGATGCAAACGTAAAGACCGAGACGGCAATGATGAACAGCCATCGCATTGTGAGTACTCGCGTCAGGAATCCTGTGAGCGGAATTGAGATGATTTCTGCGATCAAATAGGCAGTCTGGATCCAGCTGATTTGGTCTTGAGGGATGTTCAGCGCTTGTTGGATGGTTGGTAACGACGTTGCGACGACCTGAACATCCAGAATCGCCATAAACATGCCGACGCACATCATGGCGAAACCGATCCAGACGCTAGCCGTAACGGAATTCGATGCGTGATTTTCAGTCGCAGAGAACATTGGCGTTCCGCGCTCCGTGATGATAATCGGCCGCGATCGAGCCCCGTGGCCCCTAGGTCTCTGCGATCAGGTTTTGTTCACTGTCGGAGCTGCATCATCGCTATGCGCGGATATAATTCTCGGAAACGACAGGCCGCTGAGGCGGCCTCGGCTGGCGGGCTATTAATACTTTCCGGGGTCGGGGGGCCCGAACCCGCCTGCGGGCGCGGCCGGCTGCCTCTCTGCACCGCCATTCCCCATACCCTTACCGCCATTCGCCTTTTTGACTTTGCTCTTAGAGACTTTAGCAGGCGCGTCGGTCGGTCTCGGTTGGGTCGTACCTTGTGCCACATTGACGTTTGAATTGGAGGTGGTTTGCGGTGCGTCCTGTGCATGTGTCACGGCCGCGAGCGCGAAAAGGCCACCGCACATCACCGATCCGAGAATGCGGAATGACATTAGTAGTACTCCCTAGAGTCCACATCTATTTAGTGCCAATCAACTACCGTACTAAACCCCAGAGGTACGGGTTTTAGTTCCGTAATTTCCGTTTTCAGTCAAAAGCAGACGTTCGTCGGCGCACAACGCATGTTCGCTTAGGGCCAGGAGCGGACACGACAGCCAACCCGACCTACCGCACTTGCGCGGGATGACGCTTCGCTCAGCCTAAGCCGTTAGCCGTCGTTAGTCGGATAATCGACCGGTTGGGACACCCTCGTTATTGATCTCGATCTGGAAGATCTCGGACAATCCAGCCCGAGAGCGAGGTCGAAAAGCTGATCGAGGCCGCGAAGGACAATCGCTACGGTCACCCGGATGCCACCATGATCCTGGTGGCTTACCGGCATGGGCTGCGGGCTTCAGAGGTCTGCGACTTGCGGTGGGAGCAAATTGACTGGAACTCCGCAACACTCCATGTCCGCAGGGTAAAGAGCGGGAAGCCGAGCACTCATCCCATTCGCGGCGATGAACTGCGAGCACTGCGGAAGCTACAGCGTGAGGCGCCAAAGTCATCGTTTGTATTTGTGAGCGAGCGTGGCGGACCATTCACGACGGATAGCTTCAATTGGATGGTGAAGCGTGCGGGCCAGAAAGCAGACCTTCCGTTCCAGGTCCATGCGCACATGCTTCGCCACGCAGCCGGCTATAAGTTGGCTGGTGATGGTCATGATACGCGATCAATCCAGGACTACCTCGGGCACAAGAACATCCAACACACAGTGCGCTACACTGAGCTGTCGCCGACGCGCTTTAGGGATTTCTGGCTCGATTAGATTGAGCGCGCAGGCTGATATCCGATGTTGCCGCAAGAAATAATAATTAAATGAATTGAAGCGCGCGGCTTTTCACGCATTCGTGATGCGCGTCCGACATTCCAACCACTTACGGTCGGCATAGCGATAGAAAATTTGTCAACGTCAGAGGTTTACGATGCCCAAGCAGTACCCTGTTGCCCGTCGGGCAGTACTTGGTACGGGCGGCGCGCTGATCCTCAATGCAGCGCTATTGCCGACGCGCTCACTGGCCCAAACGAAAAGCGGCGCCAAGATGCGCATCGGCATCATCGGCTCCGGCCATATCGGTGGCACGATTGGCGGGTTATGGGTTAAGGCCGGACATCCAGTGCTGTTCTCGTCGCGCCATCCCGAGGAATTGAAGGACCTCGTCGCGGGTCTTGGTGTCCTCGCTCGAGCTGGCTCTGTCGACCAAGCGATCGCGTTCGGTGATGTCGTCTTCATCGCCGTGCCCTATGGCGCATTGCCGCAGATCGGTCGCGACTATACCGGGGCGCTCAAGGACAAGATCGTGCTCGATGCCGGCAACGCCGTTGCCGCACGCGACGGTGCCATCGCCGACGAGGTCGAGCGCGACGGAGTTGGCGTCACCTCGCAAAAGTATCTGCCCGGAACGCGGCTAGTGCGCAGCTTCAATACGCTCTCCTATATGGTTTTTGCGCGCGAGGCGAACCGTCCCGATCCGAAGCTTGCAGTGCCGATTGCCGGCGATGATCCAGAAGCTGTGCGGGTCGCAGCCTCATTGGTGAGCGATGCAGGCTTCGACCCAGTGTTGGTCGGCAAACTGGCGGATGCGAGGAGGTTTCAACGCGGCGAACCGGGCTACGGCCAGCAGGTGAGTGCGGCTGAGCTCAGGCAAAAACTGAGCCTCGCTCCATGAACGCGCTCCACCTATGGTTAGGTCGGGCGATGCCGGCAACGCGACAGGAGCGTGCGGCGGCGCTGTGGTCATTCGCTTATTTCTTCACACTCCTCGCCAGCTATTATGTGCTGCGGCCGCTGCGCGACCAGATGGGCATCGCTGGCGGCGTCAAAAATCTGCCATGGCTGTTTACCGCTACGTTTGTAACACTGCTGGTCGCACAGCCGGTGTACGGTGAGCTGGTAGCAAAGTTACCGCGAGCGCGGTTCATTCCCGTCGTCTATCACTTCTTCGTCGTCAACCTGGCGTTGTTCTGGCTGCTCCTTACGCTTGGCGTTGAGACAGCGACCGTTGCGCGCGTATTTTTCGTCTGGGTCAGCGTGTTCAACCTGTTCGCGGTCGCCGTCTTCTGGTCGTTCATGGCCGACCTGTTCGACGCCGAGCAGGGCAAGCGGCTATTCGGCTTCATCGGCGCTGGCGGCACAGCTGGCGCACTGCTCGGTCCGGTCATCACGATCGCCCTATCAGTGCCGCTGGGTCCGACCAACCTGCTGATCGCTGCAATGGTGTTGCTCGAAGCGGCGGTATTTTGCGTCTACTGGCTCGAGCGTGCGGCGACGGCGCAAGCGAGAGCACCCGAAGCCGAAACGCGAAGGATCGGCGGGGGCGCCTTCGCTGCGCTGGTCGAGATGATCCGGTCGCCCTATCTACTCGGCGTCGGCGCGTGGGTCAGCCTGCTGTCGTTCGGCGCGACCATCGTTTATTTCGAACAAGCCCACATTGTTTCGACCACAGTGCATGGCGCCGGCGCCCAGACCCGTATATTTGCCAGTATCGATCTGGCGGTTAACTTGCTTACTTTGGTGACGCAGATTTTTGCTACCGGCTGGCTGCTCAAGCGCTTCGGTACAGGAGTTGCAGCGGGTGCGCTGCCCCTGGTTTATGTCGTGGGTTTCGCTGCGCTGGCCGTGTCGCCGAGCTTGGTCGTCGTAATGACCCTTCAGGTGGTCCAGCGTTGGATAAATTTCGCCATCGCGAACCCGGCACGTCAGGTGTTTTTCACCGTGGTGACGCGCGAAGAAAAGTACAAAGCCAAGAACCTGATCGATGTAGTGATCTATCGCGGCTCTGACGCGTTATACGGCTGGGTGTTCGATAGCCTGCAGGGGTTAGGACTGAAACTTGGAGCAATCGCGCTGTGCGCGCTGCCGGTAACGGCCGGCTGGCTTGTGTTGTCGACGGCGTTGGGACGGACACAGGAACGTCGGGCCGAACGGCTCGGCGCCGCGGCGGCGCGAGGAGACTAAAATGGCGATCCAAATAACCCGGCGAGAATTTACCGTGCTGACGGGCTCGGCCCTGTTAGCCTCGCCATCGCAGGCACAAACCGAGGCGCCCCTTATCACCCGGGTCATCCCAAGCAGCGGCGAGCATTTGCCGGCGGTCGGCCTCGGCACCGCACAGGTCTTCGACATCGTCGATGAGACAACCCGGCGCAAGGCGTCGGAGGTGCTGAAGGCGCTAATAACAAACGGCGGGCGCCTGATCGATACAGCGTCGTCCTACGGCAATGCTGAGAGTGTGCTAGGTGACGTGATCGCAGCCGCCAGCCTGCGTGACAAATTCTTCATTGCCACCAAACTCGAGGAGCCCGATGCGGCGGAGCTCACGCGCTCGTTGGCTCGGCTCAAGACCGTAAAAGTTGACCTGCTGCAGCTCCACAATGTGCACAATCCGCGCCAATCGCTCGCACAGTTTAAAGCATGGAAGGCGCAAGACTTGTGCCGCTATATCGGTATCACTTCGACCTTTCACGGCGACTTTGCTGCGATCGAAGCCGTGCTCGGGCGGGAAAAGCCTGATTTCGTGCAGATCGATTATTCGCTCGATGACCGTACAGTCGAGAAGCGGATATTGCCGCTAGCGAGTGAGGTCAATGCCGGCGTGCTAACCGCCACTCCGTTCGGGCGTGGTCGACTATTCCGCTCCGTCCGGGGCAAAGAGATTCCCGACTGGGCCCGGGAATTTGTCGCAAGCTGGGCCCAGTTCTTCCTCAAATACCTGCTGAGCGACCCGCGGGTAACTGCGGTTATTCCCGGCACTTCCGATCCGGTGCACATGACGGACAATCTCGGCGCGATGCGCGGGCACTTGCCCGACCCCGATCAGCGACGGCGGATGGTAGCCTTTGTCGAGGCCCTTTAAACAGACAAAGTGAACCACAATAATCACAAGCCAAGTTGAATGGGAGCGAAACGGCAGCGCCCGCTCGCTGCCGAAAGGTCGAGAAAGTCTAAAGATTTTCGCATCACCGCCGTACCGTCGTGGGCATGATCACAATTCTTTCCGCTGTCCTTTCCGAAAATCATATCCGGACGTATTGGTGATTCAGCCCAGCCAAGATCGGAATAGCGACAATGGCACCAGACCGTTGGACTGCTCGACGCAAGGGTGCATCTTTCTGTAATGCCAAGTGAGTGCGCGTCTGATTGTAATACGCCGTATACGAAGCAAGCACTCGCCTCAAATGATATCTTTTTCCTTCAACTTGCCGATCGCCTCCCACAGACCTTGAATGATGATCGGCGCCTTGCCGCTGTCGCAATGGCTGTTCAGCGCGCTCGCCGAAGCAGGCTTGCCAGTGATCTGGTCGACAGCATGTTGCTGGCTATTGTCGTCCGGCAAGCGGGTCTCGCACGAGAGATTGCGGCCGGGATCGCGCACTTTGTTGCCGAACAGCAGGAGCACCGGCCATTCGACCGGGAGAGGCTGGCGGCGCGGGCGCGGCGCATCGAAGAGAAGGCCGCTCTGTTAATCTGGCGGCTGAGGCAGCTTAGGCCAGCCATGGAAGGATGTGCAGCCCGGCCTGGCCGCGACGCGTTTGACACGAACCTGCCGGCTTCTCAGGGAACTCTCCAATCGCAAAGGAATTAATAACATAACGAGCGCCCGCATCCGCGGGCGTATGTCGAATGAAATAGGAGGCCCGTGATGGATTGGAATCGAGTTGAAGGAAATTGGAAGCAGATGAAGGGTAAGGTCAAAGAGAAATGGGGCAATCTCACTGACGACGATCTAGACAAAATCGCCGGCAGACGCGACCAGCTCGAAGGAATAATTCAGGAGCGTTACGGGATCGCCAAGGATCAGGCCAAAAAGGACATTGATACTTGGTACAACGCTCAGACGTGGTGAAATGGATAAACAAAAGCCGCGCCCCGCTGGCCGGATGAGTCCGCGGGGCCTTTTTAACGGGTCTAGCTTTTCGATTTCGGGGTAACAGTGGACATCTTGGTTAGAAGGCATCCTCTCCGAAGCGGATACCTGCATAGTGCCCTGAACAATAGGCTAGTTGCTGAATGTTGGGCTGCCCCCATGCGGGAATCCCGTCAATCATGAGCGCAAAGCCAGGTAATTCTCTAGCGACTGTCCTGGTTGCCGCCGCGATCATCGCGGCCCTTTACTTTGGACGAGAAGTATTGCTGCCGATGGCGCTCGCCGTGTTGCTCAGTTTTGTACTAGCGCCTCCAGTGAAGCTCCTTCAGCGCCTGTATTTGCCGCGCTTTGCCGCAGTCACAATTGTCGTCCTGCTTGCGTTCGGTGTGATCTTCGGACTTGCCAGTTTGATGTTTGCCGAGGTCAGTGAACTGGCGGGGGATTTACCACGTTATCAATCGAATTTGAGGGAGAAGATTCAAGCGTTGCGCGGCGCGGCAACGGCAAGTGGGACTCTCGAACAGGCTTCCCAGGTGCTACGGAACCTCCAGAAGGAACTCGATCGGCCAAAAAGCGCAAACCCTGCGTCTCCTGCAGCGCCGGACGCGAGCGGCCTCCCGGATCGGCCCATCCCCGTTGAAGTGCGGCAACCAGATCCCGGTGCGCTTCAAACACTCGCCACATTGATCGCACCCCTGATCCATCCTCTCGCGACTACGGGAATCATTATTATTTTCGTCGTCTTCATCCTCCTACAGCAGCAGGACTTGCGGAATCAACTCATTCGAAATCGCTGGTTCGCACGATCTTCAGCGAACGACTCTGGCCATGGACGATGCCGGAAAACGTCTAAGTCGTCTTTTTCTAATGCAACTGGCCCTTAACGCTGCATTCGGGTTTATCATTGGCATCGGACTCTGGGCCATTGACGTCCCCAGCGCGCCGCTGTGGGGACTTTTAGCGATGGTTCTACGCTTTGTGCCGTACATCGGCGCAATTGTCGCTGCGATCTTGCCCTTAATCGTTGCCACCGCCGTAGACCCTGGCTGGTCAATGATGCTGATGACGGCGGCTCTTTTCCTCATCGTCGAACCCCTGATCGGTCACGTGATCGAGCCTATGGTCTACGGCCATAGCAGCGGACTTTCGTCGGTGGCGGTCGTTGTGTCCGCAACCTTTTGGACATGGCTTTGGGGGGCGATCGAACTCATCCTGGCGACGCCATTGACGATGTGTCTGGTCGTGCTTGGCCGTCATACGGAGCGTCTCGAATTTTTGGAGGTTTTGTTAGGTGATCGACCCGTACTTTCTTCAAGCGAGATTGCCTATCAGCGCATGCTTGCGGGTGACCCAATTGAAACGACAGAACAGGCGCAATCCTTCCTCAAGGATCGAACACTAACTGACTATTACGAGCAAATATTGATGGGCGCTCTCAGGCTAGCGTGGGCAGACTTGCAGCGAGGTAGGTTGGATCAACAGGAAACGCAGCGTATTCGCAACACAGTTGCAGAACTTGTCGATGATTTGGAGAGTTACAACGATTCGCGAAACGCACCTTCAGAGAAAGGAGTGCCGCGGGGCAAGCTCAAAAAATTGGACGAGGTTGACTCAGCCGAGGCTTTACCCTCGCCAACAATCAATCGGGTTGAAGGAGCCGTGCTTTGCATACCAGGTCTTGGATTGCTGGATGAAACCGTGGCGATGCCGCTCGCCCAACTGCTGCGCCGTGGAGGGATCCTGGCTGAAGCGAAAGAGACAGAGACGTTTTCAATTTCCAAGCTATTTGCGCTAGACCTAAAAGACGTCGCGCTTATCTGCCTTTGCTACTTGGAGCACGCGACACCAGCGCAATTGCACTACACATCGCGTCGCTTACGCCGGAAGATACCCGGCGTGTCCATACTAGTCGGCATTTTCAACGAAAGCGGGCAGACACCCGACAGCGATCCGAAGCAGCTCCCAGAGGGCGTCGAGTTCCTGCAAGGCCCTTTGTCGGCCGGTGTCACACGCATCTTGGAGATTCTTTCTCAATCTCGGGCTCCCTTGGAACCGGATCAGCGTACGCTGGCGAGGGCCGGGTAAGAAATGGTGCTGCTTCTTTCTTTATTTTGGACGCAAAGGTGAGACGGTGAGCGGCTGCCGACCGCCGAACTGTCGTGAGAGTAACAACTGTTTTAGTCGCCAACGCGCCAAGCGTGGCATTAAAGGTCGGGGCGTTTTGTCCGGCGGATGCCGCTGGCAGCATTGTCCGTCACCGCTCGGACCCCCAGAGCTTCGTGCCGCCCCTCTGATCGCTCAGCGGCATATGCAGCAGCGCGGTCAACTTACGAAAATTTCAGTCGACCCCTGGTATTGTGCGATGCAACAATTATGTTGTGCAGCGCACAAATAATCGAGGGACGGACTGTCATGATAAATCTGAAAAATGCGCTCAGCTTTGCCAGCCGCCGGGATGGATGGCGGAAATTACTTCGGGCGTTGGATCGCGGGCAAAAAGGTGCAGGCAAGGGCAGCACACATTTGACGGAGACCTTCGATTTCGGATCGAACCCCGGCAACCTGCGAATGTTTGGCTATCGACCGCCGACCCTTGCGGACAATCCCGCACTTGTCATCGTGTTGCACGGATGCACTCAAACCGCAGCCGGGTACGATCTTGGGGCTGGATGGTCGACCCTCGCGGACCGATACGGGTTTGCGTTGCTTTTGCCGGAACAACAGCGCTCCAATAATCCCCACGGTTGTTTTAATTGGTTTCAGCCCGAGCACACCCGGCGCAATCACGGCGAACCTCTTTCGATTAGGCAGATGATCGAGAAATCTGTTGTCGATCACGGTATCGATCGGCGTCGGGTCTTCATCACTGGGCTATCGGCGGGGGGCGCGATGACGTCGATCATGCTTGCCTGCTACCCTGAAGTTTTTGCCGGAGGCGCGATCGTTGCTGGTCTTCCCTATGGTGCCGCCACGAACGTGCAGCAAGCGTTCGAAAGTATGTTTCAAAGTCCCTCACGCTCGGCGCGTGAGTGGGGCGATCTCGTACGCAAAGCCTCGTCTCACAGAGGGCCGTGGCCCCGCGTTTCGGTCTGGCATGGAAATGCAGACAAGACAGTGATCCCGTCGAACGCGCTAGAAATTCTTAAACAATGGACTGAGCTACATGGTCTTCCGGTATCCTCTTCGGTGAAAACTCGGGTTGACGGCTATCCGCGTGAGGTTTGGATCAACGGAGCAGGTGAAGAGCTTATCGAGGCGTACGCCATCACCAACATGGCGCATGGCACGCCGTTGGCGACCGGCGAAGCCGAGGGGTCGTGCGGTACTCCCGGACCGTTTCTGCTGTCAGTGGGGATTTCTTCATCATATCACATTTCAAAGTTTTTCGGCATTGCGGTTTCTCGTGCTCCAGTAGAGAGAAACGCTCCGGTAGAGAGAAAAATGTTGAAAATTTCTTCGAAGCCCGGTCACTACGCAGCAGCTGAGCCGGTGCTGGAGGGCGAAGTGCTCGGCAAGGATGACGAACCGATATCGAAACAAGCATCGCTGCCGCCCCTCCCCGAGATCGGAGCGGTGATCAACAAGGCGTTGAGGGCCGCCGGACTGATCAAGGGTTGAGAACTGGCTTCCAGCACAAAGCGGACATTTCGTGCGCGCTCGGCGCGCGTGCAAAGCGCCCCTCCTCGACTAGCCAGTAAAGAACGTCGGGCCTTGCGATCGGCATGTGGAGAAAGGGCGTTTTTCACTTTTACGTTTCCCAGAGGGTCAGCAAGCCCGGTTCGGCGCTGACGAAGGGCCAAACTGGCGAGCTCATCTACTATCGGCGGCGTGATCGTTAAAGGATCGCCTTCTAGAGCGGCGCTATCTGTATCTGCACCAATTCACCCAGTTGTGCCGGCGTTCCCGTGGCGATGACCAGATAACGCTTTTGCGTCCCTCCGTCACCTTGTGTCACCTGCCGGATTGGTCCGACCGTATCGACGATAGCCGCGCCAGCTGGATTGGTCATGAATCCGGCGAGCGGCTCAAGCCGTCCGCTGCCGTTCGGATTTTCGGACAGCGCCAAGACGAACGAATGCTCGGGCGGCAGTCCGGTAACCGCAGCCTGAAGGATTTGTACGACGCCTTGGTCGAACAACGTAACCTGCGTTGCCGGCTTTCCGTCCCGAGCACCCAGCGTTAGCTGAACCGATTTTGCAGCGGTGCCGAGGGGCTGAAGATTCTGCATCCCATCGCCCTGCGGCACTGCGTGCGTGTGCGCGCCCATAAATTTGCATATCTCAAGCAAGCCGGCCTCAGAAATTGATCAAGCCAATGTCCGCTTGGGGTCTATCGCTGCTGAGCCATTCAGCCCCAGCGCCGCCCTTTGTCCGTTCTTAGTCGGTGGTCTCAACCGGTCGACGCAACACCGGGAGGGCCAGCTGGCAATAAATGCCTATGACGGCTTGCCAAACGCCCGCCCAATCGTTTTCGGCGACTCCCCTTCCAACCAGCTATCCAACAACACTATTTTCTCTGCCGCCCGCATGCCACTACGAACTCACTGACCTATCGTCTTACACTCTCAATCTTTTCTCCTACGATGTAGTGTTGCGTCGACCGGTTGAGCTGGCTGCCCAATAGGCGATAAACGCGGGCACAGTTGGTTTGTCCGTTAAGTGCAAATAGCGGACAGCAATCGATAGTTCACTGCCCGATCTCCATCGTCCAATAGTAAACGCCGTGCCCCACCGCATGCGCCACGGCTTTGCATCCCGGAAGCCGCATATTGGAAGCATGGCCGGGCGATGACCACCACAACGCGATCGCCGCGCTTCGCGTCTTCACGCCGGCAGCAGCGTTCTCGGCACGAGCACCCCGGCGCGCGCGATCCATAAAGCCTGCGTGATCCATCGAGCCGCGCCGCGCCATGTCGTTCGAATGTTCCTGCGCTAGCTTCTGCATCGTGGCGCAGCTGGCCTGCGCCTCGATGGTTGCGAACAGCAGAGCAGCCAGGACAACGACGAGCTTCATGTGATCCTCTCAAAGTCGAATGTTCCTCGACGAGCTTCCCAGAACGAATTTCAGAATTGGAAATTTATTGGCCCCCCTAACGGGAGGTTAGTGCAGCTACGACGATTGTCCACTTTGGGTCATTAGCGACCGACCCCACTCACACCAAAATCCACCGTTGTCCGCTTTGGTCAAAAGCGACCAGATAGCGCATGCGACGGCACTTCGCATTTGTACTACATATGTTCATCCATTACCCACCACGTCTGGATCAGGTCGCCTAAATACAGTAATCTCTCCATCATGTTGGTACAAAAATTCCATCGCATCAGTAAAGAATGAATAGAGGCTCACGATGTCCAACGAACCTTTTGCAAAAGGCCACTGCTTGTGCGGCGCGGTGAGTTACACCATCAATGCGAAACCCATCCGAATGGCTCAGTGTCATTGCAAGGACTGCCAGCGAGCGTCAGGAACGGGTCATATGTCGCTCGCTTTCTTCAAGAAAGAGGACGTCACTATTCGGGGCGTGACTTCCAGCTATGCCTCTACTGCTGACAGCGGCAACATCAACACCCGACATTTTTGCCCGACGTGCGGTAGTCGCGTGTATGGGGAAAATTCAGGGCGGCCCGGTGTGATAGGCATAGCGGTGGGATGTCTCGACAAGAACGATTGGTTTTCCGCTCAAGCCGTCGTCTACACGAAGAGTTGGGCTGCGTGGGACAAGACGCCGGAGGAAATTCCCAACTTCGAGCGGATGCCTCCGCCGCCAAAGTGATCTCATACCAAATTGCGTTACCCCCGACCCGACTGCGGCGTTGCGGCGGGTTTGTAACCACCGTCCAGCTGTTTTATTTTATTCATGTTTACGATGAGATCATCCCCGCGCAACATCGGGTATCCGTAGACGGACATCCTTATGCCTCAACCGCGGTCGCGCGTGGGCGTCGGTAATGATCCCGATCGACTAAGCTAACATGTCGCTTATTGGCACATAGCGTTGTTCGCTGCATTGCAGCGCCTCCGGGCGGATCAGGTCGTCACCCAAGCCAAGACCACCGCCGGTCAGGCTCGCAAGTCAGCCGCGAAATTCTCGCTTTGGCTGGCTGCGTCGATTCTCGTCGGTGCTTTGGCCGCCAGCGTTGCCGCTGTCGAGGGCGGCAATTTGCGAAACAGGGAATGGTAGCTGGGAAGATAGTCAATAATACAAGTGAATGGCCTTCTGTCCCGACAGCAATGTCTTAATTCGTGTTGTCGACGAATAGGCGCGATGCCTGCTGTGGCACAAAGCCGGTCCAAGAGACGGTCGAATTCAAGCTGGTCATCATCCTCAAGACCGGCAAAACTCTACACCTCAAGCGGTGAACGCGCCGGAGCACAAAAGGTGGCGTCAGGTATCAAAATTCGGCAATGTGCTGCAACCAAGCGTGCCCCCTCGACTTATACTGTTGCTGGCTGTTGCTGGCTGTTGCTGGCTGTTGCTGGCGGCTGGTTCATCCTTATCCACAACAGGAGAATGAAATGGATACCAACATTGATAAGTCGCCTAAGGGCAGCACTTCACCAGGAAGCCCCGGAGCCTCGCGTTCCCCAGGGGACATCCGCTCACCAGGCTTGTCCCCCGACAAGCCTGCTCTCACGGGGTCGCTTCAGGACAAAGTGGGAAGCGCTGTTGATCAGGCGCGCGCGGGCATTGCCGACTCTGCTTCTTCAGCGAGCGCCGATCTAGCCAGTGACGTCGAAAAAATGCGCGCCGATATGGCGAGCATGAAGGACACCCTGGCAAAGTTTGCCTCCGAGGCCGGCGGCCATTTGGGGAAGTCGGCACAAACGGTGGGTGACGCAATCGCCTCGCAAGTCAGTGCGACCACCTCCAATATGGCCCACGCTGGAGCCGACATGGCCTCGGCGGCGAAGGATCAGGCAAAGACGTTTGCCTCCGAGCTCGAGGGAATGGCTCGCCGGCAGCCGCTCGCATCGCTTGCGGTGACGCTATTCGTAGGAATCGTTATCGGAATGATGGGCAGGAGCCGGAGCTGATGTTCGCAAGCATCGTCAGCCTCCTGAAAGGTGACCTGGATCGTCAGGTTTCATGGGCCAAGAAGGAGTTCTCTCGTCAAGCTGGCACCGCTGCGTTGAAAGCCGGGCTCGCTACCGGGGCGGGAATAGCTGTCTTAGGAACAGTTATTGTGGGTTTGATGGCCCTGTATACCGCGGTGGCACTTCGACATGGCCCGCTGATTGGCTACGCGGTCGTCGGGGCTGTTACAGCTGTGACCGCAATCGGTTTGTTCATCGCATGCCGATTTGTGGGATCAGCTGCTTCGCCGCAACCCAGCGTTCACTCCTTCCGGTATGACAACGTCAAAGAAGCTGCAAAGAAAGACCTTTCTGCCCAATCATCCGCTATCATGTCCTCGTTGCGACAGTCTTCAATTGGAGGGGCTATCTCCACCACAGAGGATGTCCTCGCCAAGGGTGAGCGGATCACTCACATGGCGTCCGATCAAATGCGAGATGGATCACGCGGATCGTTGATAGCTATTCTCGGAGTCACTGCCCTGACAGGAATAATCATCGGAAAGAAGATCAGACCCGGCCTAGGTAAGTTTGAAATATCGGGAAGCACTCTTTCCTCTCTGATTAGTGTTTTCGATCATCTTATTTTACGAGGCACCGCCGACCATCATGAGAACTAACTGTGAATAGGCGCGACCTCGCGATCCCCTCGGTATCAATCAAATCAGATACTTGCGGCGCTGATCGGCGTCGGAACTCCATACCGAAATAAAATACAAGTGGATCAGTCGTTTCTGTTTTGCATCGATGAAAGGGTCCTCCGCAGAGAGCCGTATCGCCGGGCGTACACGTTTGTAAATTCAGCACCCATTAACACGATCTGTGACGAGTAATACACCCAGATGAGTACCACTACGATCGACGCTGCGGCACCGTAGGTTGATTCTAGCCCTTGCTTACCGATGTAAAGTCCAATCGCCAGCTTGCCGAGTTCAAAGAGTGCCGCGGTGACGATTGCGCCTAGCCACACGTCGCTCCAGGCAACAGGTGTGTCGGGCAGCCACTTGAACATCATAGCGAACAATATGCTGATGATGCCGAACGATAGGAAGAAACCCACTAACTGAAGAGATACTTCTGGCACGTAGGGGGTAAAACGCTTTCCCACGGCTGCCAAAGCCGCTGTCATCAGCATTGAGACAAGGAGCAGGAAGCCGACCGCGAGGATGCCTGCCAATGACAGGGCATACGTGCGAATGAAGCTCCATACCCCCGAAATCGGCGGATCCTTGACTTCCCATACCGTGTTAAATGCGTCCTTGAGCTGCACGACTACGCCTATGGCCGCGAACAACAGGGTTCCTACTCCTACGACAGTGGCCACGACACCTTCACGCGGCTTGCTTGCTCCGACCAGCATAGCGTTGACGGCCAGGGCCCCGGACTCTCCGAGAAGTCCGCCAAGGGCGGTGCCAACTTCACCACGGACAGCTTTTTGGCCCAACACCAGGCCCGCTACTGCGATTGCAATGACAATCAACGGACCGAGCCGGGCGTCCTTGTGGGCCAGCCACCGGCTGGCGGTATCTTTGATGAGATCCCAACTTTCTGACATGCCGCGGTGCTTTTTGCCCTAACCATTCGGCTCACGCAAATCGATGTGACAGGTCCCTGTGCGTAGAATAGAAAGTATATCCTAAAAGTTCGGCGATATCTTTACGGCGCGCAATAACGCTCTGAAGCGTGCCGCTCACGTATTTCGTCATGCTTGGATTTGAGGGCCATCCCCAGCATGAGGGGAGCATTCCAAAGCCTCGGCTCCTAGACCTTCTACTCAAGGTTCGCGATCACGTTGTCGATTAGACCGCCCGAACAGTCGAGCGCAAAGCGAGGTCACGGTGAGGAAAGTCGCTCATGATTCAGATCGATTGAGCTATTTGTTCGACGTGCCGTGCATTCGCCGTGCAATATCAAAATATTTGTACGGTGATTGCTCGCCTTTGCAATTTATCTATTGGTTTCAGACGCTTGTAGTGGGCGCACCAGGGCTCGAACCTGGGACCCGCTGATTAAGAGTAAGGGCTCACTGGTACTCGCTGATACCGGATGATACTGGCTGAGACAATGTATCGCGTAGGTTAACCATATTTTTCGGCCACTTCTTGCTCTCATGCTATTGCATTCCGTCTTGGCCAATCTCACCTTTCTTGGAACGTGAATGCCCGGCAATGCTATCCGGACGCATGCAGCTGATACACCAGACCGCAAGAATTGCGTGAACTCCAACAGCGGGCCAAAGCAGAACACCGATCATCTTTAAGACCGTCCCTGCGAATGCGAGGAGCATTGAGGCGGCCACGTTGTAAATAAGAATGCCGGTCAGCAAGCCAAGCTGTGCGGCGGTTCGTGTATCGATCCTCGCCATCCAACTTGCGATCCCTATGGCGAACAAGGCTGCACCCGCGATGCGCCCGACAAAAATTGCGTCAACCGTAGCGTTGTCTAACCCAAGTAGAACAGCAAACAGAACCGCTGGCAGAAAAAGAAAACAAAGGCCCGTTGCTGCTTCAACCAACGCCGTTATGAGTAAGAACAGCTTCCGGTTCCCCGCGTGCATCGGCGCTTGACCTATTGGAGTTCTCTACTGGCGACCACGACGCAACGGTCGAACTGCCGCGCGGGGCAGCTCGATTAACGCAGTAATAAGTATGGGCGGCCCCGCGAATAGGCCGCCCGCCTCAACTCTCATTCGGTCATCACGCAGTATTGGATCTTACTGCGCAGCATGAGCTGCAATTTTTTTCTCAAGCTCCGCCTTTAGAGCACTGAGGTTGAAGCTTGCGCCCGCCTGCATCGGTGGAAACTCGATGAAGGTCTGCGCATATTTCCCCACCTCCTGGCTCACGAAAACAAAGCGCCAGAACTCATAGGCGAACCAGTCCTTGTAGAATAATCGAGTCCTTTATCCCGGTTCGCTCAAACGGGTCGAGACGAAGATTAGTGAGGATCGGCCAATCTACTTTGACGGTGCCCCCAAACCAGCCGTTTGGCTGGTCGAGGAACCGATATTTCATATCGTTGATGCGCACCGCGCCGAGAGTGCTCTCGGCGAAGTAGAATATTTCGTGGCGGTTCGACGCACCTTTGCCCGTGATCAGGTCCAACTGGTTGTAGCCATCGAGATGGACCTTGTATGTGCGGTCACCGAGCTGCTTGCCAGACTTGAGTTCGTCAACGATGTTCGGGTCGCCAGCTGCCGCAACGAACGTCGGGAACCAGTCAAGCCCGGACACAATGCCGTTCTCGGTTTTTCCGGCAGGTACCTTGCCCGGCCAGCGCAGGATCATCGGCGCACGGAAACCGCCTTCCATCACTGTCCCCTTGCCACCTGCGAACGGCGTCTGCCCACCATCCGGCCAACTGAAGTTTTCAGTACCGTTGTCGGTCGTGAAGCCGATGATGGTGTTCTGATCGAGGCCGTTATCCTTCAAGTATTTGATAACCGAACCGACGATGTCGTCGAGTTGCGCCATACCGGCTTCTTGGATCGACCAGCCATTCTCCGAGGTGCGCAAACTCTCATACTTCTCCGACAGGTGCGTTATTACGTGCATACGTGTCGGATTGAGCCAAAGGAAAAACGGCTTGCGGTCTGCTCTGGCCTTGTCGAGGAACTTTAACGCGTTAGCGAGAATTTCATCGTCCACCGTTTCCATTCGTTTCGGACACAGCTCTCCAGCGTCCTCGATCCTCTGCTTGCCGATCTTGCCCCAGCGCGGTTGTACGGTCTGATCATCAACGTTCGTTGCAAAGCTGTGTACCATGCGTCGTGGACCGACCGTTTCCTTGAGTGCTTGCGGGTAATTACGGTGACAAGGGTCTTCCATCGCATCGAGGTGGTAGAGGTAGCCATAGAACTCGTCGAAGCCATGGACCGTCGGCAGGAATTTGTTCAGATCGCCCAAGTGGTTCTTGCCGAACTGACCGGTGGCGTATCCCATGGTCTTGAGCGCCGTGGCGATGGTCGGCGCCTCGTCGGGCAATCCAATCGGAGAACCAGCCTGACCCACGGTGGTCAGACCCGTGCGGATTGGCAATTCGCCAGTGATGAAGTTCGCGCGTCCTGCTGTGCAACTCGCCTCGGCATAGTAGTCGGTGAACAACATGCCCTCAGTAGCAAGCTGGTCGATGTTCGGCGTGCGGCCCGCCATCAAGCCGTGGTGGTAGGCACCGATGTTCCACATGCCAATGTCGTCGCCCATAATGAGCACGATATTGGGCTTTTGCTGCTGCTGTGCAGCCGCTGGCCCGCTCACCGCGATTGCGGCTGCGAGCAGCGTCAGAAGAGCAACACATACTTTTCTGATTGCATCCATCATCTTTCTCCCTGTTGCCGCCTGAAGCGGACCGACAGCCGGCACAGCGCAGTGTGAGACACTCACGGGATCATGCCGCATTCGAACATCTTGTTCAAAACGGGGGCGGCAATCTGATTGATGAAGGCCACTCGTGCTTGCGAGTTGTTGCGCAGAAAATCAATGGCCATCTTCTGCTTTTCCGTTGGCGGCTCGCCCTTCACCGCCTTCAGCTGATCGCAGGTAGCCGACTGGTACTTAGTGATCACCTTGTCAGCCGCATAGTCCAAAAGCATGCCTTGGGCAACCGCGCCGCCAGCGACGATCAAGGTTGAAAGAAACACTGCAACACCGATTGATTTTCTCACGTTGCACTCCTTGTCAGTTATGTGGTTCTGGCGCCTCTCGAATGATGCCGATGCGTGCCCGGTGGCCCCATCACGCGACGGCGCCACCGATCCGAACTCGTGGCTAACCGATTCTAGTCACTCGCTCTGGCGAGACCATGTTGAATGAGTTGATGTTCCTCGCTCGTTAACTTTACTGGACCAAGCTTGAAGGTCACTTGGCTGATCTTGCCGTTGAAGGCGAACGGCACTTGGTAGTCCTGATCGTTTACCCCAGTGCGAGTATCGACACCGACGTCGAATGTCTCGTCACCCGGCAATAAAAACGGGACCGTCTTCGGAACTTGCAGCGTGCGAACCTCGCTGCCGTCCACCTTCAGCACTCCGGTGCCGCCCTTTGCGATACCTGGGCCGTCATACGCAAAGTCAAATACGATCGTGTGCTTGCCCCCAGTGAGCGGCTGATCGCCGGCCCAGCGCGCCTGCAAGAGCGCGAGCATGTTGTAATCGAACACCGGTATACCTTTGAGCAGGTAAAGCCCGTACCCTCCCCAGCGGCCCCCGGTGGTAACGATCATCCCATCGCCGCCGCCCTGTGGGACATCCACCTCCGCGGTAATCATGCCTGGCTCATAAGGCGAAAACGAGCCGTTGGGAGCTTAGCTCCGTGGTCCTTTATGGAGCAGTGGCGCGACGGCGGCCTTGGATCAAGGATCCGGTCAATTATGAAGCGAGCAGTCTTTGCGAGCGAAGGGCGGCCCTATGCTTGTCATCGTCGGAACGATTATCTTGCACATCTCCCAGCGCGACCGACACATTTCGGTGCGCTATTTCGATGAGCCATGGCGGAGCGGTCCTCCGCCTATTGATCAGAATATCCTCAAAGCTCCAATGGCCTTTCAGAACATGCCGCTGGCTACCCACAAATCCACCCACAAATCCACCCACAAATTCAACAACGATCAAAGCCGACTCCGGCGCAGAGATTGATCGGCTACTTTTCCCCCCAAAGTGGTCGAGCTCACTGACACCGGCGACGGGCTGCAGACCCGGCCCCGCACCTCAGTGGAGGCTAGCACTGATTGTGCGGTAACGACTAAACGATCTTTTCCCGCAGCGGCAGAATTACGCTGGCATCTTTCGCTTTCGTCGCAAATTCTCCCCATGCTTCCATGAGACGGCGTCGCTTTTCGAAAAAATCTCCGCGCCGATAAGCAGCCTCGAGTTTATCGCCGACCACATGTCCAAGTGCTGCCTCTGCGACTTCAGCCTGAAAATTCGTTCGCTCCGCAGCCCAGTCACGGAACGTCGAGCGGAAGCCATGAGCTGTTAAATCGGGTTGTCCCATGCGCCGCAAGACCATGAGGAGGGCCATGTTGGACAACGGCCGCTTCTTGCGTCCGGCGAATACAAAGTCTCCTGGTTCACCTTGGCTCACTTTATTTAGTACCGCCAGCGCTTCAGCGGAAAGTGGCACCCGGTGTTCGCGGCCGCCTTTCATGCGCGAGGCTGGAACGGCCCAGACTTTCTCTGCCAGATTGATCTCGTCCCAGCGCGCGCCGATGATTTCTCCAGTGCGCGCGGCTGTGAGAATGGCGAATTCGAGCGCGAGCGGTGCGACGCCGTCCTGTCGACGTAGCGCCTCGATGAATTGACCGGTCTGATGATAAGGCAGCGCGGCGTGATGCTTTACTTTGGCGATCTTGCTGCGGGCCGGCAACAGATTGTCGAGATGGCCTTTCCACGCTGCCGGATTTTCGCCGGTGCGATAGCAGCGTGCCTTGGCCCAATTGAGGACCGACTCGATTCTTCCCCGAACTCGCGTGGCGGTTTCCGGCTTCGCGGTCCAGATTGGTTCCAGCACTTTCATGACCAACGCGACGTCGACCGCCTGCACCGGCAACGAACCGAAGACCGGACTGACGTAGGTTCTGATTGTCGCGGTCCATTGCGCGACGTGTTTCTGGTTTTTCCAGGCGCTGGAGTGCGCCTTGATGTAGGCATCGGCACAGTTGTCAAAGGTCATGCCGCGGGCAGCCTCAAGGGCCTGCTGTGACCGTTCAGCATGGCGGGCGGCAATGGGATCGATCCCGTCTGCGAGAAGTGCCCGGCACTCCGCGGCCTTCGAACGCGCCATGGCGAGGCCGACGGCCTTCAGCGACCCCAGCCCTATTTCATGCGATTTTCCGTTGCGGAAATAGCGGAAGATCCACGAGCGCGCGCCGGCGCGACTCACCTGCAAATAAAGGCCATCGCCGTCGGCGAGCATTCCGGGCTCGCGGGCGTGGATGACCTTCAGCGATGTGAGCCGTCTGCCAAGCCGGACCATTTGGGATTCGAACTCCTACCCACAAACCTACCCACAAACGTGGGTAGGATTCTGGCGGATATGAGCGAACGAGTAAAGAGCGCGGTCGACTAAAGTGCATATTTTATTGACCTTTCAGAACGCCCGCGAACATCTGCGAACAGATGTTGGCGGAGGGAGTGGGATTCGAACCCACGTTACGGTTTCCCGTAAACACGCTTTCCAAGCGTGCGCCTTCAGCCACTCGGCCACCCCTCCTCACCAGCTCTCACAACGGCGCACGCCTTTTTACATGAAGACGCGCGCGCGGCGCGCTTTGGCGCCTTCAGCCACTCGGCCACCCGTTCTGATTGCCCCGCTGATCGTTACGTCATGCCGATGCGGGCGGCCTTTTTCAAGTCGCAACGGCAATTCGCTCCATCATCGCCCCACGCAAACAATGGCGAACAATTGTCTGTTTTAACATGTTTATATTTCCAATATTGACCTATTGCGGAACAAAGGCGCAAAATAACTAAATACGTTGAGACAGCGACTATTTAGCATTTGGCGGCCCCATAATGCTTCGGAAACCGAAATGACCGGCGACGGATCCGCACTGCATTTGGTCCTTACAGGCAACCCCGGCCTATTCGCCATCGTCAAGCTGTCGCTCATTGTCAGCATGAGCGCGGTGCTGCTCGCGGCCCTCATCGGCGTGCCGCTCGGCGCCGTCATGGCGCTCACGCGGTTTCCGGGGCGCGAGGGCGTCATTGTCGCGCTCAACGCGATGATGGGCCTGCCGCCTGTGGTGGTGGGCCTGGCGGTTTTCCTCACATTGTCCCGCTCGGGCCCGTTTGGTGAGTGGGGGCTCTTGTTCACCCCCCAGGCCATGGTGATCGCGCAAACCATTCTGGTGGCTCCGATTATCGCCGCGCTGACGCGGCAGACCATTGAGGACCTTTGGGCCGAGTATCGGGACGAACTGGCCGCGATGAATGTCGGCCCGGGCCGCCGGGTCGCTACGCTCGTCTGGGACGCGCGCTTTTCCCTGGTCACGGCGCTGCTGGCCGGATTTGGCCGGGCGGCGGCGGAAGTCGGCGCTATCATCATTGTCGGCGGCAATATCGAGGGCTTCACCCGCACCATGACTACGGCGATCGCGCTGGAAACCTCCAAAGGCGACCTGCCGCTCGCCATCGGCCTCGGCCTGGTGCTGATTTTCATCGTGATCGTCATCAACGCGTTGGCCTGGGGTGCGCGGCGCGCCGGCGAACATTACGCGGGATGACCATGCGCGCGCCCGCCTCCGACCTGCCCGTAATGTTCTCAGACATGACCATCGTCGCCGGCGAGGTGACGATCCTCGACAATATTTCGCTGACGCTCGCGCCGGGCCCGCCGACCGTCCTGATCGGACCGAACGGCTCCGGCAAGACCACGCTGTTGCGCGCAGCCATGGGGCTTATCCCCGCCACGCGCGGCCGCATCACCTGGGGCGGCCGCGAGCGATCCTCGCCCGACCGCCGCGCCATCCTATTCCAACGCCCGGTCATGCTGCGGCGCCGCGCCGCCGGCAATGTCCGTTTTGCCCTTGCCGCAGCCGGTGTGGCGCGCGCCCAGCGCGCGCAACGCGCCGCCGAACTGCTTGCCGACGTTGGCCTCGCCGGGCTCGAGCGCCGGCCGGCGCGACGACTGTCCGGCGGCGAGCAACAACGGCTGGCACTCGCCCGCGCGCTGGCGCGCGATCCTGCCGTGCTGTTCCTCGACGAGCCGGCCGCCAGCCTCGATCCCGCCGCCACCAAGGCGATCGAGGACATCGTGCGCGCCGTCAGCGCGCGCGGCGTCAAGGTGGTGATGTCGACGCACGATCTCGGCCAAGCCAAACGTCTCGCCGGCGACGTGGTTTTGCTGCATCGCGGCCGGCTGATCGAAAGCGCGCCCGCGACCGAATTTTTCGCCAAGCCGCGCACGCAAGAGGCGCGGACGTTCATCGCCGGCGAACTACTGGTCTAGGCAAAAATACAAGGAGGAGGATTCACCATGCTGAACAGCCGCTCTCTGATCGCCGCCGCCGCACTCGGCGCCCTCGTCGTCGCGTCGCCGAGCTACGCGCAGGACAAATCGATCGTGGTCGCCTCGACCACCTCGACGCAGGATTCCGGCCTGTTCGAATATCTGCTGCCGCTGTTCAAGAAAAAGACCGGCATCACCGTGAAGGTGGTGGCGCAGGGCACCGGGCAGGCGCTCGACACCGGCCGTCGCGGCGACGCCGACGTGGTGTTCGTGCACGCCAAATCGGCGGAAGAGAAATTCCTCGCCGAGGGCCAGGGCGTAAAACGATTCTCGGTGATGTACAACGATTTCGTTTTGATCGGGCCGAAGAGCGATCCGGCCGGCATCAAGGGCATGAAAGACGTCGCCAAGGCGTTCCAGACCATCAAGGCCAAGCAGGTTTCGTTCATCTCGCGTGGCGACCGTTCCGGCACCAACATCGCCGAGCTCAAGCTCTGGAAGGATGCCGCCATCGACATCGATAAGGACAAGGGCCCCTGGTACAAGTCGATCGGCCAGGGCATGGGCGCGGCGCTCAACACCGCCAACGCCGGCAATGCCTACGTCCTGTCCGATCGCGGCACGTGGATCCATTTCAAGAACAAGGGCTACCTGCAGATCCTGGTCGAGGGCGACAAGCGTATGTTCAACCAATATGGCGTTATGCTGGTGAACCCGGCCAAGCATCCGAGCGTGAAGAAGGAGCTCGGCCAGCAGTTCATCGACTACCTGATCTCGCCGGAAGGGCAGAAGGACATCGCCAATTACAAGATCAACGGCGAGCAGCTGTTCTACCCGAACGCAAGGGATCCGGACGCGTGAGAAAAACCCGCGTCGCCGATCAGTTGGAGGTCAGGGGCGTGACGTAGGCTAATTTCGCGCCGTTGCCGTCCGCCGGGGCGAGCGACTGTTCCTGCTTCTCGCGCAAGCGCTGCAGAGCGCCGCGCGCTTGCGCATGCAGGGCATCGAAGTTGACCGGTTGCGTGGCTTGCATCGCCGGTTTGCCCAGCAGGCGCTCTAATGGATCGAACTGCCAAGCGAACAGGGCCAGCGAAAGCGCGGCCAGCGACAGCACAAGCGTTTTCATGGCACCCTCCTGCATTGACGTATTAAGTCGATCTTCTCAGATACGCGCGGGGCGGGCGGTTGGTTGCGCGCGAGGGGGGAACTTGTCCCGATATTTTTTCGACCCCGCCCGGGAACCCAGCGCTGCTTACGGCTCCGTGAGGATGCGCTGGTGCGTTGTCGCGGCAGTCTTGTTGTGGAGTACGTCTGCCATGGCCCTCGCCGATCCTGTCCAGCTCTACGCCGCCGGCAGCCTCAAGGACGCGTTGACCGACGTCGCCAAGGCGTTCGAGGCGAAGACCGGCGGCAAGGTGGAGATAAAATTCGGGCCGTCCGGCGCCCTCAAGAACGAGATCGCCGGCGGCGCCAAAGCGCAGGTGTTCGCCTCGGCCAACATGGAGCATCCGCAAGCGCTGCATGACGCGGGAAAAAGCGGTCCGGTGGTGCGCTTCGCCCGCAACAAAATGTGCGCGCTGGCCCATCCGCTGCTCAAAGTCGAACTCTTCAAACTTGCTCGAGCGCATGCTCGATCCGGCGGTGAAGGTCGGCATTTCGACGCCGAAGGCCGATCCGTCCGGCGACTACGCCATCGCGGTCTTCCACAAGGCCGACGCGGTCAAGCCGGGCGCGCGCGCCGAACTTGAGAAGAAGGCGCGTCAGCTCACCGGCAGCCCGACCAGCGCGGCGCCGCCGGAAGGCCGTCTGATCTACGGCTGGCTGGTGGCCGAAGGCAAAGTCGACGTCTTCCTCACCTATTGCACCAATGCGCGCGCCGCGCAGAAGCAGAATCCGGGCCAGCAGATCGTCCAATTGCCGGGCAACCTGAGCGTCGGCGCCGACTACGGGTTGACGGTGATCGACGGCGCGCCGCCCGCGGCGCAGGCTTTCGCCAATTTCATCGTCTCGCCAGATGGCGTCGCGTCCGGGAATTGACGCAGTCTTGAGCCAGCCGGATAAAAAAATGCGGGGCCCAACGGGCCCCGCATATCGCTTGGATTCTAAGCTTTTGATTCTAAGCTTTTTGACCACGCGGGTTCACATCTTCGTCCCAGACGCTCATATGGCGAGTTTCGGGCATCAGGAACAGGCTGAGTATCAGACACACCGCAGGCACGGCGATCGGATAGATCAGCGCGTAGGCGATGCTGCCGGTCGCCTGGTAGGCCGCGACGGTGATGATCGGCACCAAGCCACCGCCCCAACCGTTGCCGATCATGTACGGCATCGACACCGCCGTGTAACGGATGCGGCCGGGGAAGAATTCGGCGAGGAAGGCGCCGATCGGCCCGTATACCATGCCGACGTAATTCACCATGATGGCGATGATGAGGACGGCAGCCCAAAAGTTGCTATTACCCATGGCGATGGTACCTGGCTGCGAAACCATTCCGAGCCACGTGTATAGCGGATAGTAAGTCACCGCCGCGAGGAAGAAGCCCCCGAGGATCACCGGCTTGCGGCCGATGATGTCGGACATCCAGCCCCAGAAGACGAGCGTCGGTGTGCCGATGACGAGACCGACACCGATGACCCAGGCCGAGGTGAGGGTATCCACCTTCATCACCGTCTGCAAAAAGAACAGCGCCCAGAACTGGCTCGAGTACCAGACCACGCCCTCGCCCAACACGACGATGGACGCGATCACCACGTACTTGAGATTTTGCGGGTTGAGGAAGGCCTCGCGCCAGGGATTCTTGCTGGTCTTGCCCTTGGCCTTGATCTCTTCATAGACCGGCAACTCCTCGAAATTACTGCGCATGTACATGGTCACAAACAGTAGCAGGAACGAGCAGAGGAACGGGATGCGCCAGGCCCAGTCGTTGAAGACCTTTTCGCCGAAGTAGGTGCGCGTCACGATGATGACGATGAGCGACAGCACGATGCCGAGCGTCGGCGAGGTTTGCAGCCAGCCGGTATAGTAACCGCGGCGGTCTTCCGGCACGTGCTCGGCGACATAGGTGATGGCGCCGCCGTACGAGCCGCCCAGGCACAGACCTTGGATCATGCGCAGGCAGAACAGGATGATCGCGGCGGCCAGACCGATTTGGTCGAAGGTCGGGATCAGGCCGATGGCGCCGGTGCCGAGCGCCATGCCGACGAGCGTGAGGATGAACGTGTATTTGCGGCCGACCCTGTCGCCCAGCCAGCCGAACACGAAGGCGCCCAGCGGCCGTACCAGGAAGCCGATGGTGAACAGCGCGATCGTGCTGAGCAAGGCAGCGACGGGGTGGCTCTTTTCGAAAAACTTGACCGACAAGATCGTCGCCAAGCTGCCGAAGATATAGAAGTCATACCATTCGATAACATTGCCTCCCGCCGCAGCTGTAATGACGCGTCGGAAGTTCGCTGGAATGCGATCAGCCATAGTCACTCTCCCCAGTCGTTATCGGGGGAACTGAATCTATAGCCGCGGAAGCCCTCACGGATTTCGCGCGTCAATTTGATGCCCCCGGCATTTCCTCGAATTGCGACTGCGCCAATTTGCTGCGCAGCCGCGCGCACTTCGCCGGCGTTTATTGACTTCAATCCGGCGTTGTCATCTCGCCGGAGCATATTAGCGGCCGCCTTGATTTTTGTCAGTGATAGCCGCCGCTTAGACTAAAGATATGTGCGGAAATTAGCGCCGCGAACCGGCGGTATGTAAATACTACTTTTACGCATCTGGAAGCGACAAGCGGCAACGCCGCGACTGCGCGGCGCGGCCGTTATGACAATGCCGGCCGAGCGTTAGCCCTGCGAAATGAACTTGGTGTTCATGTAGGCCTGCAGGCCTTCGATGCCGCCTTCCGACCCGTAACCCAATTCCTTGACGCCGCCGAACGGCGTCTCCGGGGTCGAGACGGCGACGGAGTTGACGCCTACCATGCCGGACTGGATGGCGTCGCCGATTGCGGCCGCGGTCTTGTCCGACGAGGTGAAGGCGTAAGCCGCGAGGCCGAACTGCAGCGAGTTGGCGCGCTCGACCACTTCGTCGAAGGTCTTGAACGGCACGATCGGCGCGAGCGGGCCGAACGGCTCCTCGGTCATGATCTTGCTGTCGTCCGGCACGTCGGTGATCACCGTCGGCTGGAAGAAGAAGCCCTGGTTGCCCTGGCGCTCGCCGCCGGTTTGGATCTTGCCGCCCCGCGACTTGGCGTCGTTGACGAAGCTCTCCATGGCGTCGAGCCGCCGCGGGTTGGCGAGCGGGCCGAGCGTGATGCCCTTCTCCAGCCCGTCGCCCATCTTGAGGCCCTTGGCGTATTCGGTGAAGCGGGCGAGGAATTTGTTGTAGCCCTTCTCCTGCACGTAGAAGCGCGTCGGCGAGATGCAGACCTGGCCGGCGTTGCGATACTTGAACGCGGCGATGGTGTCGGCGGCCTTTTCCGGATCGGCGTCGTCAAAAACGACGACGGGCGAATGCCCGCCGAGCTCCATGGTGGCGCGCTTCATGCCCTTGGCGGCGAGCCCGGCGAGATGCTTGCCGACCGGGATCGAGCCGGTGAAGGAGATCTTCTTGACGATCTTCGACGGGATGAGGTGCTCCGACACATTGGCTGGCACGCCGAACACCAGATTGAGCACGCCCGCCGGCAGGCCGGCGTCGGCAAAGCATTTCACCAGTTCGACGCAGCTGCCCGGCGTTTCTTCCGAGGCCTTGATGATGAGCGAGCAGCCGGCGGCGAGCGCGCCGGCGATCTTGCGGATCGGCGTCAGCGTCGGGAAATTCCACGGCGTGAAGGCGGCGACCACGCCGACCGGCTCCTGTAGCACCAGCTGGCGCACGCCTTTCTGCCGGCCCGGGATGACGCGACCATAGGTGCGGCGGCCTTCCTCGGCGTACCAGTCGATGATGTCGGCACTGGTCAGCACCTCGGCGCGCGATTCAACATAGACCTTGCCCTGCTCCTGCGTCTGCACCTTGGAAATGTGATCGTAGCGCTCGCGCACCAGATCGGCGGCCTTGCGCATGATCTTGGAGCGGTCATAGGCCGACGTCGCCTTCCACACGGCGAAGCCCTTTGCGGCGGCCTCGAGCGCGGTGTCGAGATCGGCGGTGGAGGCGTGCGGCAGGCGCGCCAGCGTCTTGCCGGTGGCAGGATTGATCACGTCCTCGCCCTTGCGGCCTTCGCCGTTGAGCCATTTGCCGTCGATGTAAAGCGCGAGATCGGAATACATGGGACCCTCACTGCTGGCGGGAAATTCTTGGGCGAATTCTTGGGCGCTGGATTAGCACTTTCGGGCGCAAGCGGCCAGTAGAGCATCGTGTCCCGGACGCAGTGCGGCGCGAAGTGCCGCACTGCAGATCCGGGGAACGCCGGCGTGCATCGACTAGCCCAAAAACGCCCCGCCGTTCACGTGGATGGTCTGTCCGGTGACGTTGCGGCCCCCGGGACCGGCGAGGAACCGCACCATGGCGGCGACGTCGTCCGGCTTGCCCGGCTCGCCCGTGATGGTGCCGTGGGTGAGATGATGCGCCGGATTGAGCGAGGTGCGCGGCCGCGTGGTGTGGATCGCGCCCGGCACCACGCAATTGGCGGTGATGTGGTAGGCGCCAAGGTCGTGCGCCAACGCGCGGGTGAAGCCGACCAGGCCGGCTTTCGCCGTCATCACGTGGGCGCGGCCTTTCGAGCCGATATGCGCGCTCATGCCGCCGATATTGATGATGGTGCCGCCGTTTTTCTTCATCGCCGGCAGGCAGGCGTGCACGCCGTGGAACGCCGAATCGAGCGTGGCGTCCATGATCTCGCGCCACTCGGCGTAGCTCATCTCGTCGATCGGCTTTTCACGCCGCAGCGAGGCGTTGTTGACGAGGATGTCGATCCGGCCGAAGGCCGTCAGCGTGGCCTGCGCCATCGCCTCGACCGCGGCGGGATCGGCGACGTTGGCGAGAAAGGCGACGGCCTTGCCGCCGGCCGCCTTGATCTCCGCGACCACGGCGTCGGCCTCCGCCTGGTTGGAACGCGCGTTCACCACCACCGACGCGCCGGCGGCGGCCAGATACAGCGCGATGGCGCGGCCGATATTGCGGCCGGCGCCGGTGACGATCGCGACCTTGCCGGCGAGTTCTTGTCCTTCAGCCATTCATTTACCCCTGTAACGGTGCGAGATCGATTTTCGAATCATAGAGCTTGCCGAGCAGCGTGAGCGCGGCGGCGCTGCGCGCGGCATCCCAGCCGCCGTGGCGCACGTTGAGCGCGAATTTCTCCTCGATGTCGACGCGCGTCAGCGGCTCGTTGGCACCGCCACGGAAATGCGGCTGCCGCTCCTCGATCACCCGGCCGTCGTTGAGCACGCAGCGGATGTGGCCGGTGAAGGCGCTGGGATAGGGATTCTCTGGATCGATCACGTATTTCACCTTGGCCGCGAGCGCGAGCACTTGCGGATCGCACACCGCTTCTTCGGTGAACGCGTCGAGCCCGACGTCGCCCTTGACGAAGCCGGTGGCGAGGATGAAGGGCGTGGCGAACTTCGCGGCGTAGCCGTTCGGCGGCCGCTGCTTGGCGGCGAGCGGCTCCCACAGGCGATGCACCGTGCCCTCGCCGACTTCGCAGATCATCTCTTTCACGTCGCCCGGCTTGATGCCGCGCGCAGCCAGGCGCTTAGCACAGTCAATATACGGATGTGCCATGGTGCCGCAGGGGTAAGGCTTGAAGGCGAGCGTCTCGGTCACCCAGCGAGTTCCCATGTCGCCCAACGCCGCGTAGTCGCCTTGCGTCGTATGCGCGAAGCCGTAGAACAGCCCATGCACGCCTTCGAACACGGTGCGCGGTCCGAGGAACCCGCCGCGCGCCAACAGCGCCGCGCGGATGCCGGATTGCGCTGCCCAGCCGGGATGCAGCCGCTTGGTCCAGGCGCCCTCCGCCAAATATTCAATGATGCCAGAGGCGAAACTGCCGGCGATGCCGAGCGCATCGACAATCTGTTTGGCGTTCAAGCCGAGCGCGGCGGAGACGCCAGCGGCTGCGCCCATCGCGCCGAAGATCGCGGTCGGGTGAAAGCCCGCCTTATGCACCGCCTTCGGCACCACCGTGGACAGCCGGCACATTGTCTCGGTGGCGACCGCAATGCCGAGCAGCGCCGCGGCGCCATCCGGCCGGTGCCGCTCGCAGGCCGCCAGCACCGCCGGCACCACCACCGCGCCGGCATGCACCGGACCGCCCTCGAAGGTGTCGTCGAAATCTTCGCCATGCGCCGCGGTGCCGTTGACGAAGGCAGCGCCGGCCGCGCTCAGCGTGCGGGCATGGCCGATCGCCGTGCAGGGGCCGTCGTCGTCGAGGCCGGCAAGCGCCGCCTTGATGTAATCCTCGTTGCGCGCGGTGACGCAGAGGCCGGCGACGTCGACCAGCAGATCCTCGCATTTCGTGCGCACGGCGGCGGGCAGTTTCGCCGCGTCAAGCGCCACGATGCGCGCGGCCAAATGTTCGGCGACGGAAACCTTGGGGAGATTATCTGCCACGGTTCACCCAACCGCGACGTTGCGTCGCGCATTGCCGCCGCGCAGGCTGTTGGCAAGCGCCACGATGCCGAAGGTGATCAGCAACATGAACAGACCGAGCACCGAAATGGCGGCGAGGTCGCCGCTTTCATTGAGGTCGTAGATCAACACCGACAGCACCTTGGTCTCCGAGGTAAACAGCATGATCGCCGCCGACAATTCGCGGATGACGCCGACAAAAATGAAGCACCAAGTGGCGATCACGCTGGTGCGCAGCAGCGGCGCAGTGATCTGCCAGAGCGCGCGCAGTCGCGTGGCGCCGAGGATGCGGCTCGCGTCCTCCAGTTCCGGATGCACCGAGCGAAACGCCGATTGCATCTGCTGATAGGCCGCCGGCAGGGCCAGCGTGACGAAGGCGATGAGCAGGATCGACAGCGTGCCATAGAGCACGAAGGGCTTGCGCGTATAGGTGAAGAACAGACCGACGCCGAGCACGATGCCGGGGATCGCGGCCGGCGCGGTGGCGAGAAACCCGAGAATGCGATGGCCGGTAACCGCCTTGCGCGTGGTGACGTAGGAGATCACCAGCGCGAGGATCGTGCCCGCGCTCGCCGCCAGGATCCCGAGAATGAACGTGTTGCGTAGCGCAAGCTGAGTTGCCGACAGCTCGTAGAAGACGAAATGCAAGTTCTGCAAGGTGAAGTTATGGAGCGACACCAGTTGCGAGGCGACCTTGGAAAACGAGGCATTGAGCAGCGCGAAATATGGCAGGAACACCGGACACGCCAATACGGCCATCGCGGCGGCGAGCATGACCCAGCGCCAGTTGCCGAGCCGCACGATGCGCGGCTCGCTGTTCTTGCCGCCGACCACCGAATAGCTGCGCCGGCCGAGCACCATATACTCGGCGCGCAACAAGATGACGGTGAGCACCAGCAGCGGCAGCGAAGCGGCGGCGGCGAGCTCCGGCTTGGGCGGAAACTGGAACAGGCTCCAGATCTTGGTGGTCATGGTATGGAAGCCGGCCGGCATCGCCAGGATCGCCGGCGAGCCGAACAGCGTCATCGCCTGCAGGAAGGCGACTAGCGCACCAGCCAGCACCGCCGGCATCGCCAGCGGAATGGTGATGCGGCGCGCGGTGTCCCAGGTCTTGCCGCCGAGAATGGAAGAGGCGTCCTCGAGGTCGCCGGGCGTACGGTCGAGCGCGTTGGCGATTAGGACGAAGACGTAAGGGAAGGTGTAGCAACTGATGACAAAGACCAGGCCTGAGAAGGTGTAGATATTGAGCAGATGCGAATCCGGCGCGGCGCCGGTGACCTCGCGATAGAGCTGATTGAGCAAGCCGCTGTTGGGCGCGGCCAACAGCTCCCAGGCGATGGCGCCGAGGAACGGCGGTGTGACGAATGAGGCCGTCACCAGGATGCGGATCGTGCGGCGCAGCGGCATGTCGGTGCGCGCCACCAGCCAGCCCATCGGCGCGGCCACTGCGCAACAGATCAGCGCGGACAGGGTCGCCAGCGCGAACGTGGTGAGCAGCGGGTCGAGATAGGCCGCGTCCGACACCAGCCGCTGAAAATTGGCGATGGTGAATGCGCCGGCTTTGTCGGTGAAGGCGTAGTACACCAGCCACGACAGCGGCATCACGATCAGCACGCAGAGCACCGCCGCGAACAGCAGCAGCACCGGCGCCGTCAAATCGATGCCGAATTTGCGGGGCTTTGATGCCTGCGTTGCTGGAACGGCGATCGTCATCAGACCTTGAAAATCTCCGCGTAGCGCTTCTTGACCGCGTCGGCTTGCGCAAAGACGCCTTCCGGATCCTCCTTCATCAGCTTGATGTCGGCGAGCTTGCGGACGCCCGGCTTTTCCACGGTCTGACCGTGCGGCGAATACTGGCGGGCCCAATCGACGAGCAGCTGCTGGGCCTCGCGCGAATGCATCCAGTTCTGGAACAGCCGCGCCGCGTTCGGATTGGGCGCTGCCTTGAACACCACGCTCGGACCGGTGGCGAGCGGCGTGCCCTCCTCCGGATAGACGACGTCGACCGGCTGGCCCGCCTCCTTGTAGCGGATAACAAGATAACCCGCGCCGTCGACCATGACCGCGCGTTCGCCGAGCGATATCCGCTTTGGCGTATCGGTCGCCGACTGGACCTGCATGACCTTCTGCTGCGCCAGCTTCTCGAGATATTCCCAGCCCAGATCGCGCGCGATCTCGAATGTCGCGTTCATGATCGTGCCGCTATAGGCCGGATGCGCCTTAACCAGTTTGCCCGTCCATTTCGGATCGAGCAGATCCTTGAAGCTCTTCGGCGCGTCTTCCTTCTTCACCAAGTTCGTATTGTAGGCGATCGGCGAGACCAGAATCCGCGTCGTGATACTCAGCCCCTCGGGGTCGTAGTAGCGCTTGTCGTAATGCTGCACGACCTCTTGCGGCAGATAAGGTGCGAGCCAGCCGTTGCGTTTCCAGATGATGCAATGCGCCTGGTCGGCGGTGTTGGCGACGTCGACGGCGTGGATGTTGGAAGAATACTCCTGCCCGATACGCGTGAAGACGCGCTCGGCGCCGGACCGCTCGACGCGCACGGCGACCCCGGGAAATTTCGCTTCGAAGGTCTTGCCGAGGCGCTCGGCGAACTGCAGGTCCATCGCCGTGTAGAAAGACAGCTTGCCTTCCTTTTTCGCCGCCTCGATCAAGGCCGGCGTGATCGCTTCCGCGGCGGGCGCCGCGGCGACTCGCACCGCGAAGGCGCTGAGGCCGAGCGCGCCGGCGCCTTTGAGCACATCGCGTTTCGAAAACCGTTTCATCGTCGCGCTCCCGATACCGATTTAAACGTGGAACAGCTTGACGTAATGCGCCTTGAGCTCAGCGCCCTGCTTCAGCACCGCGGCCGGATCGTCCTTCATCAATTTGATCTGGCTGAGCGGCGTGCGGCCGGCCTTTTCCTTGGCTTGCGGATGCGCCGAACGCAGGCCGCCGATGTCAATGCAGAGTTGCTGGCATTCCGGCGTGAAGCAGAAGCTCTCGAACAGCCGCGCTGCGTTCGGATTGGGCGCCGCCTTGAAGATGCCGTTCGGCCCGACGATCAGCGGCGTGCCTTCGCTGGCATAGACCGGCTCGACCGGCTGGCCGAACTCCTTCTCGTGCAGGATGATGTATTCGACGCCGTCGGCCTGCACGGCGCGCTCGCCGAGCGCGATCTTCTTCGGCGGATCGGCTGCCGACTGCACCTGCAGTACGTTCTGCTGCGCGAGCTTCTCGAAATAACCCCAGCCGAGATCGCGCGAGCATCTGGTAGGTCGCGGTCAGGATCGTGCCGCTGTAGCCGGGATGTGCCTTGACGATCTTGCCCTTCCACTTCGGATCGAGCAGATCGGCGAAGCTCTTCGGCGCCTCATCCTTCTTCACCAGATTGGTGTTGTAGGCGATGACGCAGAGGAAGATGCGGAAGCTGGCAAAGGTGCCGTCGACGTCCTTGTGCTGCGCCGGATAGAACTTGGCGACATCTTCCGGCGCGTAAGGCGCCAGCATGTCCTGGTCCTTCCAGTAGACCAGCAGCGAGGCGTCCGACGAATTGACCACGTCGACGGCGTGCACGCCGGCGGAATATTCCTGGCCGATGCGCTGCAGCAAGCGCTCGGCGCCGCTGCGCTCGACCTTGCACGTCACGCCGGGATATTTGGCTTCGAACGCCTTGCCGATCTGCTCCGACAGCTTGAGGTCGATCGAGGTGTACCAGACGACCTTGCCCTCCTTCTTCGCTGCCGCGATCAGGTCCGGGGTGACCACAGTCGCCGGCGGCGCCGCCGACAGCACACGGGTCGAGAAGGCGGCTCCGGCGGCGAGCGCGCCCGAGCCGACCAGCACGTCACGGCGTGAGAATTTCGAGCGTTTCATGCGTATCCTCCCTGATTTTGCTTTTTTGTTATTTCGTTCCGCGAGATCCTACCGTCATCCCAGCAGCGCCCGGCACTTGTCTGGCGGCAGATGCAGCCAGACCGCGCTGCCTTGGGGGATGCTGTCGCCAGCGGCGGTGACGACACGCAACTGCGTGCCGTCCTTGAGCTCAACCATATAGTCCCGGCTGCCGCCGAGAAAGACCTGCCGCGTCACCGCGGCCGGCAGGGTGTTGTCCGCCTGCGGCGACGCGCCGGCGGAAATTCCGATGTCGTGCGGGCGGATCGACACCGCGGTGTCGGCGCCGGCCGTGAGCTTGCCGCCGACGCAGCGCAGCACAATGCCGGCTAGGTTAATGTGCGCGTCGTCCCGCGCCTTGCCCTTGACGACGTTGCTGGAGCCGATGAAGCGGGCGACGAATTCCGAGCGTGGCCGATCGTAGACGTCTTCCGGCGAACCGGTCTGCTCGATCTTGCCGTGATTCATCACGCAGATCAGGTCGGCGGTGGTCATCGCCTCGGACTGATCGTGGGTGACGTAGATCGTGGTGTAGCGGTAGGCGTCGTGCAAGCGACGCACCTCGAAGCGCATTTCTTCGCGCAAATTGGCGTCGAGATTGGACAACGGCTCGTCGAGCAGTAGCGTCTCGGGCTCGACGATCAGCGCGCGGGCGAGCGCGACGCGCTGCTGCTGGCCGCCGGACAATTCACCCGGGTAGCGCTCGGCGAGCGGCGCCAACCGCGTGGTAGCGAGAATGGCGGCGAGCTTGTTGGCGATGGTGTCGCGGTCGAGCTTGCGCAGCTTGAGGCCGTAGACGATGTTCTCGGTCACCGTCATGTGCGGCCACAGCGCGTAGCTCTGGAAGATCATTGACATGTTGCGCCGCTCGGGCGGCAGCGACTGCGCCGGCGAGGAGATCAATTTGTCGCCGACGCGGATTTCGCCTTCGCTCGGCTCGACGAAGCCGGCGATCAGGCGCAGCGTCGTGGTCTTGCCGCAGCCCGACGGGCCGAGCAGGCAGACCAGATGGCCGTGCTCGATGGCGAGCGAGACATCGTCGACCACCGCGACGTCGCCGTACCGCTTGGTCAGGTTGCGCAGCTCAACCGACGCCACGCCGATCCTCCCCCTGCTTCTGAACACGCGGCCGTTTGCCGGCCGACATCTTCTCGAATTCCACGACCTGGCCCTCGCTGGCGATCAGGTCCCGGTGAACGCCGGCTTCCGCTTTTCCATGAAAGCGGTGCGGCCTTCCTTGTAGTCGTTGCTGGCGAAGCATTGCGCCACCATGTCGGCGCATTGCTTCAAATTGCGTTCGTTGTCAGGCTTCACGGTCTCGCCAACGATGAATTTGACCGAGTTCACGGTGAGCGGCGCGTTGGCGCTGATGGTGTCGGCATAGTCCTTGACGTATTTCTCCAGCTCCGCGTCCGGCAGCACGCGGTTGACCAGGCCCATGGTCTGCGCTTCCGCCGCCGTGAACTGCCGCGCGGTGAAGAAAATTTCCTTGGCGAAGGACGGGCCGACGACGTCGACCAGCTTCTTGATGCCCTTGTAGCCGTAGCCAAGGCCGAGCTTGGCGGCCGGCACGCCGAACTTCGAATTGTCCGAGCAGATGCGCAGGTCGCAGCACAGCGCGAGGCCGACGCCGCCGCCGATGCAGTAGCCGCGGATCATGGCGATGGTCGGCTTGGGAAATTCGTAGACCGCGGTATTGGCCTTATCGACCGCCACGTTGTAGCGATCGATCGCCTCCTTGCTGGAGCGCTCGCTCTCGAACTTGGAGATGTCGGCGCCCGACACGAAGGCCTTGCCGCCGGCGCCGGTGACCACGACGACGCGGACCGCCTTGTCGGCGGCAAAATCCGCGAGGATGCCTTGCGCCGCCTCCCACATGTCGAGCGACACCGCGTTATGCCGTTCGGGATTGTTGAAAGTCATATAGCCGACGCCACCCTCTTTGCGGGACAGCATCTTGTCGGTTTGCGACATGCCCTGCTCCTTAAACTGCTTTTGACTCGTGCAGCGCCCTGATTTCATCGGCGCCGAAACCGAATTCGGTGAGAATCTCGTCGGTGTGCTCGCCCAGGTTCGGCGGCCGCGCCGCGATCTTGCTCGGCGTGCGCGACAGCTTGAACGGCTGGCCGACCAGACCAAGCCGGCTGCCGTCGGAACGCGCGGATTCCTGCGCGATGCCGAGATGCTTGACTTGCGGATCGGCGAAAACCTGGTCGATCGAATAGATCGGACCGCAGGGCACGCCGACTTTGTTGAAGATCTCGACCCATTCCGCGCTGGATTTCGTCGCGGTCGCCTTGTCGATTTCGGCATTGAGCGCGTCGCGATTTTGCAGCCGCAACTTGCCGGTCTTGTAGTCGGCGAGGCGATCCATTCCGGATGGCCGACCGCGTTGCAGAAACGCTCCCAGATCACCGCGCCGGCGACGGCGATATTCAAATAGCCGTCCTTGGTCTTGAACACGCCGGTCGGAATCGAGGTCGGGTGATTGTTGCCGGCCTGCTTGGCCACCTCTCCCGTCGGTGAGGAAGCGCGAAGCCTGGAAGTCGAGCATGAAGATCTGCGCCTGCAGCAGCGAGGTCGACACCCATTGCCCTTCGCCGGAGACCTCGCGTTCGAGCAGCGCGGTCAAGATGCCGAGCGCGCAGAACAGATCCGGCGCGAGAGATCGGCGACCGGAATGCCGACCCGCATCGGGCCTTGGCCCGGCAGGCCGGTGACCGACATCAGCCCGCCCATGCCTTGCGCGATCTGGTCGAAGCCGGGCCGCTTGGCGTAAGGCCCGTCCTGGCCGAAACCGGAAATGCTGGCGAGGATGATGCGCTTGTTGATCTTGCGCAGACGACTCGTAATCGATGCCGAGGCGATCCTTCACGTCGGGGCGGAAATTCTCGACCACCACGTCGGCCTTTTCGACCAGCCGCTTGAATGCCGCGAGACCCTGCGGCGATTTCAGGTCGAGCGTCATGCCGCGCTTGTTGCGCTGAAGGTTCTGGAAGTCGGAGCCTTCGCGCGGACCGCCCGGCCCCTCGCCTTCGACGAGATGCGGCGGCGTTTCGATCTTGATGACATTGGCGCCCCAGTCGGCGAGCTGGCGCACGCAGGTCGGACCCGAGCGCACGCGCGTGAGGTCGAGGACGGTAAAGCGGGAAAGGGCCTGGGAGGCCCTGGGAAACGGCATTTCAACGGCTCCGGCTGGCATATTTCGGGTCCAGAACGACGATTTTGGGGCCTGACATTCCCCGATCCAAGGCGGCTTGTCCATCGGCGTCAAATGCGCTGTTTCGACCACTTTATTCATCATTTGGCGGAATAAGGCGCGAGCCCTGCCTTGAAAAGACCATCGACCACCTGTCATATGACCGCCAACGGATGAACGACCCGATCTCGGGTTTGCGGGCTGCGTGCACGAAACTCTTTAAAACGAATTTCGCCCCGCCTCTTCCGTTTCTCAAACTGACGACAACCCTGGCCACGCGGGATGTCTTTAGAACCCCGCGATTCCGCCGTCCGCATGAGCGGCACGGCCGTTTCGCCATATAAGAAAGAGACTCTTTGACTTCATTTAACGACTTCGGCCTCGCAGAGCCGATCCTTCGCGCCCTCGCCGAAGAGAAATACGTCACCCCCACTCCGATCCAGGCCCAGACCATTCCGCTCGCGCTTGCAAGGCCGCGATGTCATCGGCATCGCGCAGACCGGAACCGGCAAGACCGCGGCCTTCGCGCTGCCGATCCTGCAATCACCTGCACACCAAGCGCCTGCGGCCCGCCAAGAAAGCCTGCCGCGTGCTGGTGCTCTCGCCGACGCGCGAATTGTCCGGCCAGATCGCCGACAGCTTCCGCGCCTATGGCCGGCACATCCGCCCGCTCGCCATCGCGCTCGCCATCGGCGGCGTGCCGATCAACAAGCAGATCCGCGCGCTGGCGCACGGCGTCGAAGTCCTGGTGGCCACGCCCGGCCGCCTGCTCGATCTCATCAACCAGCGCGCGCTGCGCCTCGACCAGGTCGAGGTGCTGGTGCTCGACGAAGCCGACCGCATGCTCGACATGGGCTTCATCCACGACATCAAGCGCATCGTCGCCATGCTGCCGCAAGGAGCGGCAGACGCTGTTCTTCTCGGCCACCATGCCGCAGGAAATCACGCGGCTCGCCGACGCGATGCTGCGCGATCCGGCCCGCGTGGCGGTGACGCCGCAGGCGACCACCGTCGAGCGCATCGAGCAGCGCGTCATCCTGACCGACAAGCCTGCCAAGCCGGCGCTGCTGGCCGAGTTGCTCAAGACCGAGACCGATCGGACCGCGTGCTGGTGTTCACCCGCACCAAGCACGGCGCCGACAAGGTCGTGCGCGCCTCTGCAGAAGGCCGGCTTCGCCGCCGAGGCGATCCACGGCAACAAGTCGCAGAACCAGCGCGAGCGCGTGCTCGGCGACTTCCGCAACGGCAAGCTGCGCACCCTGATCGCCACCGACATCGCCGCCCGCGGCATCGACGTCGACGGCGTCAGCCACGTCATCAATTACGACCTGCCGAACATCCCGGAATCCTACGTCCACCGCATCGGCCGCACCGCGCGCGCCGGCGCCGACGGCGTCGCGATCTCGTTCTGCGATCACGAGGAAGCCGCCGTTCCTGCGCGACATCGAGCGGCTGATCCGCATGTCGATCCCCTCGACCGACCAGCGCACCGGCCGCGCGCCGGCGCACCGGCCGGCGCAGCAAAATCACGGCAACCGCCATAATGGCCGGCCGCAGCAGCGGCAACCGCCAGCAGCGCGGGCATGGTGGCGGATATGGCGGCGGCAACGGCCAGCGTGCCCATAACGGCGGCAACAGCCATCGGCCGCCCCAGCCAGAGCGGCCATCAGGCCAGCCACTCACAGGGCCCCCGCCAGGAAGCCGCTGCGAGGGGAGCCAAGCAGCATCGGAAATGTTACATTCCTGCAGCGCCAGAATGAGCCGCGCCGCAACGCCGGCCACCGCGCACGTTGACATCGACCGGGAGACGAATTGGATGGCGAAGGAAGAACTGCTGGAGTTCGACGGCACCGTGACCGAGGTGCTGCCGGACGGCAATTTCCGGGTGAAGCTCGATAACGAGCACGAGGTCCTGGCCTACACCGCCGGCAAGATGCGCAAATTCCGCATCCGCACCGGCGTCGGCGACCGCGTGATCGTGGAAATGTCGCCCTATGATTTGCAGCGCGGACGCATCAGCTTCCGCCACAAGGGCGACGCGCCGACCCCGGGCCCGCAGCAGCGCCGGCCGAATTTCCGGCGGCGATAACGATTGATTCTTCCGGCCGCGCGGCTGGGACATTTTTTTAAGGCTGGGGCACGGATCGACCGTTGGAGGGTCGGGCCTGCCATGAAAAACTCTTCCATTCGACGTCTCGCGCTGGCGCTTGCCTTCGCCGGCGCACTCGCTTCCGCCGCCGCGCAGGATGCGCCAAAGGCGCCGACGCGCGGAACTCAGCCCACGCCGCGCAGCACGAGCCTGGCAAGGGTGTGCTGCGCCTTCTGCCGGCGGACGCCGTCACCGAACATGCGATCGACACGGCCAGCGGCAAGCTCGCCTACACGGCGACCGCCGGCACGCTGCCGTTCTACGACCAATCCGGCGAGCAAAGCGCCGCGGTGTTCTACACCGCCTATGTCGCCAAGAACGCGGGCGCCAACCGGCCGCTTACTTTTGTGTTCAATGGCGGGCCGGGCGCAGCCTCCGCTTTCCTCCATCTCGGCCTGGTCGGCCCGCGCATCCTCGATCTCGGGCCGGACGGGCGCGACGCCGCGACCGCGCAACTGCGCGACAATCCCGACACCTGGCTTGACTTCACCGATCTGGTGCTGATCGACCCGATCGGCACCGGCTGGAGCCGCACGGTCAAGTCGGACGACGCCAAGCATTTCTGGAGCATCCGCAGCGACGCCGACTCCTTCGCCAAGGCGATCGCGCTCTATGTCGCCAAGAACAACCGCTCCGCGTCGCCGAAATATCTGTTCGGCGAAAGCTATGGCGGCTTCCGCGCCGCCAAGGTGGCGCGCGCGCTGCAACGCGACCAAGGCATCATGACCTCGGGCATCGTCATGCTGTCGCCGATGCTGGAGGGCTGGCTCACCTTCGGCGACGACGCATCCGCGTTGCGCGCGGCGCTGCAATTGCCGTCGCTGGCCGCAGCCGACGCTCGAGCGCAAGCATGCCTTCACGCCGGCCGCGCTGGCGGCCGCGGAAAAATTCGCCATGACCGATTATCTGACGACCCTGGCCGGCGCGCTGCCTCAGGGCGAGGCGGGCAAGGCGTTCTATCAACGCGTCGCGCAATTGTGCGGGCTGCCGCTCGACGTGGTGACGCAGGCGCGCGGATTCATCGAAGGCGCCTATGTGAAGAACCTGCAGTCGGACGGCAAGATCGTCAGCCGCTACGACGCGACCTTCGCGGTCGACGATCCCTATCCGGAGTTGCGCTCGGCGCATGGCCCCGATCCGATCCTCGACGGCGTCTCGCGCGCCTATGGCGGCGCCATGGCGGCTTACGCGCGCAACGAGCTCGGCTTCAAGACCGAGATGACTTACGCGCTGCTGTCCGGCCAGGTCACCGGCGGCTGGGACTGGCAAGGCGGCCGCCTGCAGGCAAGCGCCGAGGACGATCTGCGCACGCTGCTCGCCTTCAGCCCGATCGTTCCGCCTGCTGGTCGCGCACGGCTATTCCGACATGATCACGCCCTATGGCATGAGCCGCTATGTGCTCGACCATCTGCCGGCGGACGACCGCCCGGCCGCGCGCAGCTCAAGCTCTATCGCGGCGGCCACATGCTTTATATCGACGCGCAATCGCGCAAGTCGTTCAGCGCCGACGCCGCGGCGTTCTATCGCAAGGCGGGGGAGTAGCCGCTCCAACCGCACATTCCCGCGCAAGCGGGAATCAAGCTCTTGAGAAAATACTGGGTCCCCGCTTTCGCGGGGACGAATGGCTAAAGACCTAGCCGCCGTTGAACTCCAACACATCAAATCCGACGTGGCGGTCGACGATGTAGATGAGACCGCGGTCGTCGAGCATCACGTCGTTGCTTTGCGGCGCGGCGCGGCCGCCGACCGGATCGGGAATGAAAGAGCCGACCTCGCGCGGCGCCATCGGATCGGCGACGTCGATGATGCGCAGACCGCCGCCGAACCACACCGCATGCACCAGCGTGCCGCTCATGCGCTCGTTGAACTGATGCGCGCCGAAGCGCGCGCCCGCCGTGCGCGCGAACGGCGAATCGAGCTCGCTCACCTCGAACAGCGACAGCGGCTTCACATTTGAATAATCGCTGACGTCATACAGCGAGAGGCCGGCATGTGGACGGCCGCGGCGCGCTTGCTCTTCGGTGGCGCTCTGCGCCTGGTCCTCTTCATCGATGGCGAGCGCGATACGTTTGCCGCCGAGCTTCACCGGCACCGGCATCACTGTGTGGGTCGGCTCCGGGAACGGCGGATGATAATTGTACGAGGCGGCGGTTTTCGGATTTGCAATATCCGAGATATCGACGATACGGAAGCCGCCGTGCCAGCAACTCGCCCACATCTCGTTGCCGAAGCGCAGCGCGTGATGCAGCCGATGGCGCTTACCCGGCCACGTCGGTTTCTCGCCAGCGGCGATATGCTGACCCGGCATCCACCAGCGCGAGACCTCCTGCGGCTTTGATGGGTCGCGAAGGTCGTAGATGACCAGGATGTTGCCGACGAAGCCTCCCATCTCGGTCGAGATGTAGGCGTAGCGCTCGTCCATGTCGAAACGGTGCACGCCGATGCCGCCGGTGAGCTGATGATGAATCGGCTTCGGCTTGGCCGGCGTCGATACGTCGTAGATACGGAAGCCGCCGTTGCGATATGGCTGCGCCTCGTCCTTCTCGATCTCGACGAGGTCGGCCTCGGTCAAGTTGAGCTTCTGCAAGAGCTCGGCGCGCGTCGGCTCGCGGCCGAGCGACTCGCGCAAGCCCCGCCGGATCGCGGGCATATCCTGGGCGCGCCGTCCGGCCGCTGTCGGATTGCGCTCGTGGTTCACGATCATGAGATCGCCCGCGACGCGCACCTTGTGGCTGTGCGACGTCAGGTCGCCGACATTGACCGTCGCCACCACGCGCGGGTTGGCCGGATCGGCGATGTCGATGATCGAGGTGCCGAGGTCGTCTTTGTTGGGGATGTGGCCGACATACGCGTAACGGCCGTTGATGTTGACCTGCCCAGCGCCGGGCAGATCGAGATGCCCGACGCGGCGCACGTTGCGCGCCAGCGCGCCATTCGGCCGCTCCACTTTGTTCATTGGCTCTTCCTATTTATTGACGGTGGCGCCGGAGGCTTTCACCACCTCGGTCCATTTCGGCACTTCCTTGGCGATATAGGCTTTAAACTCGTCCGGCGTGTCGCCGACAATGTCGACGCCGAGCCGGGCGAGCGAAGCCTGTACGCCGGGATCGTGCAACGCCGTGACGGCGGCGTCGTGCAGCCTGGCGATGACCTCCGGCGGCGTGCCGGTCGGCGCGACCAAGCCGTGCCAGCTGCTGGCCTCGAAGCCTTTCAGGCCGGCTTCGTCCATGGTCGGCACATCCGGCAGGATCGCCGTGCGCTTCAGTGTGGTCACGGCCAGCGCGCGCACCTGGCCGTTCTTGATGTGGCCGATCACGGACGCGGCGGTCGCGAACATCATCTGGTCGTGGCCGGCGATGACGTCCTGCAGCGCCGGCGCGGCGCCCTTGTAGGGCACGTGCACAATGTCGACGCGGGCCTCCGCCTTGAACAATTCGCCGGCGAGATGCGCCGCCGCGCCAAAGCCGGACGAGGCGAAATTGATCTTGCCGGGTTGCGCGCGGCAGAGCTCGATGAGTTCGGTCAGCGATTTCACCGACACCTTCGGATTGACCACGAGGATATTGGCCTGCGTCCCGATCAGCGTGATCGGGATGAAGTCTTTTTCCGGACTGTAAGTGAGCTTCTTGTACAGGCTCTCGTTGGTGGCGAGGATGCTGTTGTTGCCCATCAGCAGCGTATAGCCGTCGTGCGTCGCATGCGCGACGAAGTCGGCGGCAATGTTGCCGCCGGCGCCAGGTTTGTTTTCGATGACGACGGGCTGGCCGAGCAATTGCTCCATCTTCTTGCCGACGATGCGCGCGAGCACGTCGCTCGGGCCACCGGGCGGAAACGCCACCACCAGCGTGACCGGCCGCTCGGGATAGCCGGCCGCGTATGCCGGCGCGGCGAGCGCGACCAGCGCGGCGAGCGCGACGATCACCGGCGCGCGGCGCGCGCCCCTGGCAAAAAATGTCATGGCAATCCACCTCCGCTTTGATCCCCACCGCTGTCGCTCAAACGATGCTAGCGCCGTTGGCCTGCTTCAGGAAGCCAATCGATCGTGCGGCGCCACGCCGCGGATACCGGAAATCCTCGGTATTCACGATCAATTCTTCGGTTCTGCTTGACGTAAGTCAAAGCCGCGGCAGCGCAATTTCGCTGTCCTGCCTTGGGCTTATGCGTGCCGGCGGTCGCGAGACATCGGCGGCCGCTCGAAGCGACGGAAAATACCGTTTGCGTGCAATGACGAAATCGAACGAAGCAAGAATCAACAGGAGGAGATGAGATGAAGATGCGCTGGGGATTTCTCGCGATTGCTGCGCTGTGCAGCCTGTTTGGATTTGGCCCCGCCAAGGCGGCCGAGCCCACGCAGATCAAGGTCGGCATTCTGCTGCCGCTCACCGGCCCGTTCGCAGCGGTGGCGGAAACGCAGAAGCAGGGCGCGTTGCTCGCGATAGACGTCATCAACAAGCAGGGCGGCCTCAATATGCCCTGGGGCAAGGTGAAAGTTGAAGGCGTGGTCGACGACGACGAAGCCAAGCTCGACGTCGGCGTGCGCCGTTATCGCTACATGGTGTCGGATGGCGTGAAGGGCGTCGGCGGACAAACCTGGGCGCCGCTCGCCTATGCGCTCAACGCCATCGTGTCGAAGGATCCGATGCCCTACTTCCCGATCTGCGTGATGGCAAAGGAAGCGTTCCAAAAAGGCAAGCTCGCCGATTCGAGCTTTGCCGCCGCCTACAGCCCGTGGACGGTCGGCTACATGGCCGGCAAGGCCGCGGTGCAGACGCTCGGCAAGAAGCGCATCTTCTTCCTCGCCCGCACCGACAGCTGGGGCTGGGACATGCGCGACGGCGCCTACGCCGCCGCCAAGGAGTTCGGCGCCGAAATCGTCGGTTACGACGAGACCGCGCTTGGCACCAACGACTTCACCACCATCCTGCAGAAGGTGCGCGCCGCCAAGCCCGACGTGCTGATCGCCGCGCAATTCGCCGCCAACTCGGTGGCGTTGCTCAAGCAGGTCTCGCAGATGGGCCTCAATAAGGAGATGACCATCTTCAACGCCTTCATCACCAACGTGGTGGCGAAGGGCCTGCCGCCGGAAGCGCTGCAGGGCGTCTACGCCATGCATTACTTCTACTACGATCTCAGCTCGTTCCCGGACAAGGCGGTGGCCAAGAGCGCGCAGGAGTTCACCGAATTGTTCCGCGCCAAATACGGCACGCCGCCGGACGCATACGCGACCATCGCCTACGTCGCCTACATGGAGATGTTCCGCGGCTTCGAGGCGGCCAAGTCGCTCGACCCGAAGCTGGTCTCCGCGGCGCTGATGGCCAACGGCGGGCAGTTCGACACCGTGAAAGGCCCGGCGACCTGGCGTCAGGATCACTCGGCCGCCTACAAGTACGCGGCGTTCCTGGTAAAGGGCAAAGGCGCCGCCGAGCGGAAGAACGAGTGGGATCTATTTTCCGTGGAAGGCTCCATGGGCGGCGACTCGGTGCTGCCGTCGCTCAAGGCGCTTGGCTACTGATCCTTGCCGCTGCCGGACGTTTGTTTCCGGCGGCCGTCAACCTTCGCCCCGGCGCGAGCCATCTTGCGCCGGGGCAATGATGTCAAGAACAGGGTGAGACGTGGACACGCGCGCCGAGATCATCAGAGCCGAAGGCGTCACCAAACGCTTCGGCAAGCAGGTCGCGGTAAATAACGTCAGCTATCTGCTGCGCGAAAACGAAGTCGCCGGCATCATCGGCTCGAACGGCGCCGGCAAGACCACGTTTTTCAATCTGCTGACCGGGCTTTTCCCACCCGACCAAGGATCGATCTACTACAAGGGCGAAGACATCACCCGCATGACGCCGCAGCAGCGCGTCGCGCGCGGCCTGATGCGGACGTTCCAGCTCACCGCGACGTTCGACAATCTGAGCGTCATCGACAACCTAGTGCTGGCATTTTTCCGCGCGCACCGCACGTCGTCGATGCTGGCGCTGCTGTTCAACACCTGCAAAAGCCAGCGCAACGATCCGAAAATCGTGGAGGCGCTGGAAACCTTCGACCTGCAGAGTGTGCGCGACCGGCTGGTGAAGAACCTGAGCCTGGGCGAGAAGCGGCGGCTGGAGATCGCCATGGCGGTCTTGACCGAGCCGCGGGTGCTGCTGCTCGACGAGCCGCTCGCGGGCCTCTCGGAATCCGAGATTCAGGCCGTGCTCAGCGTGCTGCGCCAGCGCATTGGACGGCAGACCATCTTGATCGTCGAGCATAAGATTTCGCACGTCGAGGATTTCCTGCAGCGGCTCACCGTCATGCACGAAGGCCAAGTGATCGCCGACGGCGGCTACGAGGAAACCCTCAATCACCCCGAAGTCCGCCGCAGCTATTGGCAGATCGACGTCGGCGCCGAGCTAGACAGGACCGTCGTCGCATGACAAGCACCGACCACATCCTGACGGTCTCGGGGCTCAATGTCGCCTACGGCGAATCGAAGGCGTTGTTCGATATCGACATGACCGTGCGGCGCAACCAGGTGGTCGCCTGCGTCGGCCGCAACGGCGCCGGCAAGAGCACCCTGCTCAAGAGCATCACCGGCTTCCTCAAGCCGACCTCGGGGGCGATCATGTCCGACGGCGCCAGCCTGGTCGGCCTGCCCGCCTTCGTGATCGCCGACAAAGGCATCAAGTACATTCCGCAGGACAAGAAGGTCTTTTCCGACCTCACCGTGCGCGAAAATCTCGAGCTCGGCAGCTATGCCAGCCAGGACTACGACTGGGCGCCGGTGATCCACTATTTCCCCAAGCTGCAAATCCTGATGGACCGCAAGGCCGGCTATCTGAGCGGCGGCGAGCGCCAGATGCTGATGATCGGCCGCGCCATTCTCGGCGGTCCCAAGCTGCTCTTGGTCGACGAGCCAACTGAAGGCCTGGCGCCGAGCATCGTGATGCACCTGCGCGACGTCTTCAAGGAACTCGCCAAGAAGACGGCGCTAGTGATCGTTGAGCAAAACCTGCCGCTGGTTTGCGCCATCGCCGACAAGATCTACGCCCTGAAAGAAGGGCGCATCATGGCGGAGCTGACCGAATGCGAGCAGATCAAGCCCGAAGCATGCGAGAAATATCTTTGATCGGACAAAGGCACCGGCGATGAGTGTTTTGAGATGGTGGTGGGGACTGGTATTGGCCTTCGCGCTGCTGGCGCTGGTACGCGTTTTTCTGCCGCTGCCGTTCGCCAACGAGATCGTGATCTTTTCGATCTACACCATGGGCTGCAACTATCTGCTCGGCCGCGTCGGCTTCATCTCCTTCGGCCAGCCGGCTTATCTGGCGGTCGGCGCCTATGCCGCGGCCTTTTACCTGTTCTACTTCGGCACCAATCCTTATGTCGGTATCCTAATCGGCATTGTCGCGGGCATTGCGGTGTCGTTCGCCGTCGGCGCGCTGTTCGTCCGGTTGCGCGGCGACTACTTCGCGCTGGTCAATCTGGCGCTGGCGGTGATCATCTTTTACGTGATGCAGAAGATGCTGGCCGGCATCACCCACGGCGACAACGGGCTGTGGTTCCTCACCAATCTGGATTCGACCCCCATCCTCGATCTGACGCGGCCCGAGCAGTTCTTCATTTTCGCTTTCCTGGTCGCCTTCGCGCTGTGGGCCTTCTTCAAATATCTCGACGATTCGATCTTCGGCGCCTGCTGCCTTGCGGTGAAGACCAACGAGGACAAGGTGAACTTCCTCGGCTACAGCAACTTCAAGATCCGACTCGTCGCCTTCGTCATCGCCAACACGACCACCGCGCTCGCCGGCGCGATGTATGCCGTCTATCTCGGCTTCGTCAGCCCGGAGATCACCAGCCCCGCGCGCACCGCCGAGCCCGTCGTGGTGACCATTCTCGGCGGCGTCGGCACGCTGTACGGGCCGCTGGTCGGCGCGATCGTCTACACCGGCATGAAGGACGTACTGAGCAAAGTGCTCGGCAATTGGGAATTGGTGATCGGCTTCGTGCTCGTGTTCATCATGCTGGCCGGCGAGAAGGGTATCTGGGGCACGCTGGAGCCGCTGTTCAAGAAGGTCGCGCTGCGCGTCTCCGGCAAGGCGGGAGACGGCCGATGACTATGCAGCTCTTCATTTCCGGCATCATCTTCGGCCTGAGCCTGGGCAGCATCTTCTTCCTGATGACCATCGGGCTGTCGCTCTGCTTCGGCCTAATGCGCATCATCAGCCTCGACCAGCTGCTGTACTACTCGGTCGGCGCTTACATCACTTACTCGGTCGGCCTTTTGACCGGCAACGTCTGGGTCGGCATCGCGGCGGGCGTGATCGTCGGCGGCCTCACGGCGCTGGCGGTGGAGCGTATCGTGTTCCGGCGCATCTACGACCGCGACCTGCCCTTCACCATGATCACCTCGTTCGGCGTGCTGATCGGCGGCGTCGGCGTCATCAAGTATTTCTGGGGCCTGGTGCCGCGCCCAGTGGCCGAACCGATCGCCGCCCAGGTCTTCATCGTCGGGACCGAAATCCCGATCTACCGGCTGGTCATCATCGGCATTGCCGCGCTGGTCTATATCGGCATCTGGCTGTTTCTCAACCGCACCATCATCGGCAAGGCGATCCGCGCCGGCACCGAAGACGTCGAGCACGTCGAGGGCCTCGGCATCAACGTCTATCGGCTGTTCACCATCACCTTCGTCATTGCCGGCGGCTTGTCCGGACTCGCCGGCGGCCTGCAGGCGCCGCTGATCATGGTCGACCCGCAAATGGGGCTCGAAGTGCTGGCCTTCGTCTTCATGGTCGTGATCATCGGCGGCCTCGGCAGCATCAAGGGCACGCTGATCTCGAGCTTCCTGGTCGGCCAGGTGGTGTCGCTCGGCTCGCTGATCTACGCGCCGCTGGCGCAGACGGCGCCCTTCGCGATCATGCTGCTGATCCTGCTGGTGCGGCCGCGCGGTCTGTTCGGCAGCCAACTGCTGAAGCGCTGAGCGGCGTCAGGCCGGGATCCGCTTCTGCTCGGTCGCGCGTTTGGCCTTGATGGCGGCGAGCACCTTTTCCGCCGTCGCCGGCAACGAGATGACGCGCACGCCGACCGCATCGTGGATGGCGTTGAGGATCGCGGCCGCGGTCGGCACCGCGGTCGGCTCGCCGACGCCCTTGGCGCCGAACGGCCCGGTCGGATCGAAGCCCTGCACGATGTCGACGGTGATCTCCGGCATGTCGAGCGAGGTCGGCATGATGTAATTGGTCAGGTTCGGGTTGATGTGACGCCCGTTGACGTCAAACAGCATCTCCTCCTGCAGCGCCATGCCGACGCCCATGGAAATGCCGCCTTCGACCTGGCCCTCGACCAGCATCGGGTTGATCGCGGTGCCGCAGTCGTGCGCGGCGGCGATGCGCAGGATCTCGACCTCGCCGGTCTCGTCGTCGACGTCGACCTCGGCGATCTGCGTGGCGTATACGTAAGTCGCGAACGGCTTGCCCTGCCCCGTTTCCGGATCCAAGGCGACGGTCGGCGGATTCCACGAGGCGCTGCCGATCGCCGGCTGGCCGAGAATGACCTGCGAGCGATGCGCCACCTGTGCGATCGACACGTTGCGCTGCGGGTAGTTCTTGACCTGAATTTTGCGGTCCTTCGCCTCCAACTGGCTGACCTTGACGCCAAGCATGGGCGCCGCGGTTTCGAACAGAATGGCCTTGGCGGCTTCGGCGGCGAGCCAGATGGCGTTGCCGGTGACGTAAGTCGTGCGGCTGGCGATGGCGCCTGTATCCATCGGGGTTGTGTCGGTGTCGGCGGAGACGACGTGCACGTCGTCGGTGGCGATGCCGAGCGCTTCGGCCGCGATCTGGCCGAGCACCGTGAGCGAGCCCTGCCCCGTTTCCACCGTGCCGGTGAGCACCATGGCGGTGCCGTCCTCGTTCATCTTCACCGTCGCCGCGCTCGGATTGGCGTCGACGGTAAAGCCGATCGGATACCACATGCAGGCGATGCCACGGCCGCGCTGCTTCATGAGCGCGGCTCCCAGCCGAAGCGGTCGGCCGCCTTACGCAGCGTTTCCTTGACCACCACGCTGTGCAGCACCTGACCGGTCGGGCTCGACGAGCCTTCGTCGAAGGCATTGAGCAGGCGGATTTCCAAGGGATCGATCTTGAGCGCCTTGGCAATGTCGTCCATCTGCGATTCGTAGGCGAAGCAAACCTGTGGCGCGCCGAAGCCGCGCATGGCGCCGGTCATGGTCTTATTGGTGTAGACGACGAAGGCTTCTGATAGAACGTTGTCGATCTTGTAAGGGCCGGGCGCCAGGATGCAGGCCTTGCCGAGCGTGGTCGCGCTCCACGAGCAATAGGCGCCGCCGTCGAGTACCAGCCGGATCTGCCGCGCGATGATGCGGCCGTTTTTGGCGACACCGGTCTTGTAGTCCATGATGATCGGGTGGCGCGTGGTCGTCGAGGTGAACTCCTCGCCACGCGTGAACACGCCCTTCACCGGCCGGCCGGTCTTCTTCGACAACAGCGCCAGCGCCGGCTCCTGGGTGATCTCGTTCTTGCCGCCGAAATTGCCGCCGACGATGGTACCGACGATGCGGATGCGGCTCATCGGCAGCTTCAGCGTGCGCGCCATGTCGGCGCGCGCCAGCGTGATGCGGCCGATGGTGGCGTAGATGGTGAGGCGGCCATTGGCGTCCCAATCGGCGATGGCCGCGTGCGGCTCGAGCGAGACGTGCTCGATCATCTGCGTCGAGAAGCGCGCCTCGAAAATATGGTCGGACTCGGCGAAGCCTTTTTCGACGTCGCCTTTGCGGATCACTTTGGTCGCGTAGATGTTGCTGTCGGGCGCATGCACCTTGGGCAAATCCTCGCGCATGGCGGCAACCGGATCGAGCACGGCCGGCAGCGGCTCGTATTCGACCACGATCTTGTCCAGCGCCTCGTTGGCGATCTGCTCGGTGACCGCCGCCACCGCGGCGACGCCATCGCCGGCGTGGAACACGACATCATCGACCAGCACCGGCTGATCCTGGAACGTCGGCCCGAAGGAATTGCTCGGGATTTCCTTGCCGGTGAGCACCGCCATCACGCCGGACATGGCTTCCGCCGCGCTGGTGTCGATGCGTTTCATGCGGGCCGAGGCGATGCCGGCGCGCTTGATGCGCGCATAGAGCATGCCAGGGAAGCTCAAGTCGTCGATGTATTTGGTCTGGCCGAGGCCGTGCAGGCGGCCGTCCGGCCGCGTCGCGCGCTGGCCGACGGCGCGGGTCTGCTGGCGCGCGTCCGGCGTGACCGGCTCAATCGGGAACGGCTCGCGCGGCAGAACCGCCGGCAGCCGCAGATCGGCGTCGCGCAGCGTGTCGATATCCAGCTTTTCGCGTTCCAGGATTCGGCTGTGTTCGTTCATGGGACAGTCACCTCGGGTCGCGCGTGGGTGAGCTTGGCGCGGGAGTCGTCACGCAGCATGCGGGCGGCGTCCTGCACCGCCTCAATCATCTTGGTGTAGCCGGTGCAACGGCAGAGATTGCCGGACAATGCGTCGCGGATTTCCTGCGTCGTCGGGTTGAGATTGTCGTCGAGCAGAGCCTTGGCCGACATCAGCACGCCGGGGCCGCAGAAGCCGCACTGTAGCGCACCGGTGTTCTCAAAGGTCGTCTGAATCGCGTGCAGCCGGTCGCGGCTGGCAAGGCCCTCGATGGTGAGAATTTTGCGGCCGTCGGCCTGACCGGCGAGCATCAGGCAGGAATTCACCGCCTGGCCGTCGACGATCACCGTGCAGGCGCCACAGTCGCCAACGTCGCAGCCGAGCTTGGCGCCGGTCAAATGGAATTGGTCGCGCAGCAACTGCAGCAACGTGGTTTCCGGCGGCACCGAAGCGCTCCGGGTCTGCCCGTTGACGGTCATGGTTACGTCGGTCACGCCACAAGCTCCTTGTCTTTCGCCGTCGCGCGTGCGTGGGCGCTGGCGAGCGCTCGTTTCACCAGCACGGCGATGAGATCGCGCCGGTAATCGGCGCTGGCGCGGAAATCGTTGATCGGCTTTGCCTCGGTTGCGGCGATGCGGCCGGCTTCGGCCATCGCCTCCGGGCTGATGGCGCGACCCTCCAGATAGGCCTCCGCCTTGGGCGCGCGGATGACGACGGGCGCGACCGCGCCGAGCGCGATGCGCGGCGCGCTGAATTTTCCTTTGTCGATGAAGAACGCCGCCGCGGCATTGACCAGTGCCAGCGCCTGGCCTTTGCGCAAGCCGAACTTCTCGAAGCCGGCCGGCTTATTGAGATTTTCTTTCGGGATGACGACGTCGACCAGCAGATCACCCGGCTTGAGGCTGGTCTTGCGCGGCCCGACGAACAGCTCGGCGAGCGGCATCTGACGCTGGCCCGAGGCATTGGCGACGGTCAGCGTCGCTTCGAGCGCCATCAGCGTCGGGCCTGAGTCCGTCGACGGAACGCAGGTGATCAGATTGCCGCCAAGCGTGCCGAGGTTGCGCGTCTGTACCGCGCCGATCGAATGCGCGGCGTCGACCAGCGCCGGGAACATGTCGCGGATGATCCGCGACGCCATGATGTCGCCGTGCGTCGCCAGGGCGCCGATATGCAGGCCGTCTTCGGCGACGGCGATGGTCTTGAGCTCGCGCAGGCGCGAAACGTCGACGATGACGTGCGGGCTGTGCATCGCGTGCTTCAACTCGACCAGCAGATCGGTGCCCCCGGCCAGAATCTTGGCCTTGGCGCCGTGCTCGGCCAGCGCCGCCACTGCATGGCCGATGTCCTTTGCCGCAACGTATCCGAACGCCTTCATTCGGTCTGTCCTCGATGCCCGCAGATGCCGGGTTGCAGCGCCCTCGCGCAAACCGTCAAAACGGAGCGGGAATCCGCATCTGGGCTGCAACCAACAACGGTTTGCAGAATAAGCGGTTCGGACGGCGCGATCTAGATGAAAGTGGGGCGGCGATCCCCGAAATGGCGTTTCGTGGGTTGAAAAGCGCCGTTTTGCGCACCGGACGACGGCGAATTGTCCAATATTCGGACGCGTTCGCGCGCCGGACAGCGCCGGCAACCTTTCCGCCAGATCGGCGTGGTTAGAACTCGCGGCCGAACAGCAGGTGGTCGAGCGAATAGGTCCCGCCGCCGTGCACCAGGAAATAGAGCGCGGCCACCATCCACATCAGCGTATATTCGAGGCCGAGTTGGTTCCAGAAATAGCGGCCGACGCGCCAGCGCTCGACATTGGTGACCAGCAAAAACAGGACGATCGGCACCGCGACCGGCCGCGTGAACAGGCCGAGCGCGAGCAGCGGCCCGCCGACGAGCTGCACGACCGAGATCGCCGGCGCCCAGACCATGCCGGGCCGGTAGCCCTGCTCTTCCAGATAGTCGGCGAGCGAGCGGACGCTGCGCAGCGGCTGGCCGGTCCTGGGGAAAAAATTGAAGGTGTTGCGCAAGCCGTGCGGCACCATGGCGAGCCCGACCACGACACGCAGCAGCGCCTCGGCGACGGGGGCGAGCGTCCGGTAGAGCGCGCCGAGCTCGGGAAAGACCAGTGGGGTCGACGGGTCTGGCAATCTACAACCGGATGTCGCCGAGACTGATGCTGACGCCGAGCTTGGCGGCAATTGTCTTCGTGGCGCGGCCGGCCACGGAGAATTCAACGACGTAGTCGCCGGAGCCCTCTGCCAGCCGGTCGAATTTGAAGTCGCCGTAATTGTCGGTCGTAGCTTGCGCGATCTCGGCGTCGCGTTTGAGCAGCCGCACCTTGGCGCCCTCGACGCAGTCGATGACGCCGCCCGCCTCCGCCGACACCGAGCCGGCGATGAAGCAAGTCGCATAGCGCCACAGGTTCTTGTAGTAGACGCGTGGTTTGGTGCCGAGTTCGGGCTTCATGACTTCGAGCCCTTGCTCGCGCGCCATCCGTGCCATCTCGGCGTCGTCGACGCAGAGCGCGCGCATGGCGCCGGTCGGACAGGATTGTTGGCCGCGCGTCTGCTTCCAGCCCTGGTCGATGAGATGGGCGTCGAAGGTCCAGGCCTGCGGCAGTTGCAGCTCCTCATTCCACCAGATGTGGCCATAGGGACAGGCGTCAACCAGATCCTTGCGGCCCTTGGCCTTGACCGGATCGATCAGCACGATGCCGTCGTCGCGCTTCTTGATCGCGCCGCCGCCTTTGGCGACGCAGGGCGCGTTGTCGCAGTGATTGCACAGCGTCGGCACGTAAGCGATGTCGATCGCCGGGATCTGGCCACGCTCCTTCTGTAGGATGTTGATCCACTTGTGGCCGTGCTTGGGCATCGGCGCCGAATAGCCGGGAAAGTCGTTGCCGACATATTCGTCCATGGCCGCGAGCGTGCACAGATTGCAATTGGTGCACTCGGCGACGTCGACAATCAGGTTCCATTTATTCATCGTCAGTCTCGCATCGCTTTGGGACGCACAAACATCACTTCGGTATTTTCGGCACCACGAGATGGAACAGCTTCAGCGGCGCGCCGCTGCCGGCGCTGATGGTCGCTGTCTCGGCCGGACCGAGATAGACGCCACCGCCCTTCTCCACCGCGTAGTCGCGGTCATTGAGGCGGATGTTGCCCTTGCCGTCCATCAGGTAGATGAGCTGGTGCTTGTCGGCCGCCTCGGCCTTGAACGTCTCGGCCGATTTGAGCCAGCGCAGCGAGCCGTGCACGTTCTTGGCGCCGCACAACGCCGCGTTGAGCACCTCGGTGACCTCACCGTAACCGGCGGAAGATTGCTTCGGCAGCTTGTTGGTATCGATGAATGTCAACGACATATTCGTATTCCCATGCTGTCTGAATGAATTCAGGTTTGGATCCACACTTTGCCGTCCTTGCGGTCCCAGCGCAGGTCGGCGTCGGTGCCTTCCAGAATTGTCGTCTTGAAGCGGTTGGGCGCCTGGAATTCGAAATAGAACAGCGGCGTGGTCGCGCGCAGCCGGTGCTTCTCCTCGGCCGGGATGAAGATCATGTCACCGGGACCGACCGGGCGCACGCCCTCATCGGATTCCACCGTCGCCTCGCCGTCGATGATGAAATAAAAGTGCTCGCAGTTCTTGTGCAGATGCAGCGGCGACGCCGCGTCTTTCTTGTAGTGCATGACGCCGGCCAGCATGTCGTCGATGTTGGCGAGCTCCTGGTTGACGAAGAAGATGCGCTCTCGCGCCTGCTTGGCGTCGATCAGCGAGGGTAGATCGCCCTCTTTGAAGACATAAGCCATCAAATCCTCCTTGTTATCGTTATTTTGCCGGCATCAGGTGCGCCGCCTTGAGCTTGGTGCGGATGTCCTTGTCCTTCTCCATCTTGGCAAAGGTCTCCGACATGTAGTCGGTCTTGCCGTCCCACAACACGACTTCGACCAGCGCGTTGGCGCCGGCGAGCGAATGCGTGGTCTTGGTCTGCGTGCGCTCGGGGGTGAGCAGATTGAGCACGCCGCCGCGGTCGACCGATTTGCCCGGCTCGCCCATCGGATCGTAGACAGCCGAGGATTCGTAGCCGTGGCAGACGCCGCGCGGCAGCCGTTGGGTCGGCAGCGCAGCGCAGATCACCGCGCCGCGGTCGTTATAGACCTTGACCAGATCGTGCTTCTTGATGCCGCGCTCGGCCGCGTCCTGCGCGTTCAAGCGCACGATCCAATAATAGTAGCCCTTCACGTTGACGCGGTGGTCCTCGATGTTGAGCAGGAACGAATCCTTACCGTCGCCTTGCGTGTGATAGGAATATTTCGAGTGCGGCGTGAGCAGCTGCAGCGGATAGCGCGTGAACAGGTCGCCGGAATGCGGGCCCTCCCATGACGGCTCGTATTTGACGATGGGCGGCCGCTCCGGATCGGCGAAGCGCTTGAGGCTGTTGCATTCAAACTCGAGCTTGCCGGACTGCGTCTGCAGCCCACGCAAATATTCCTCGGTGTAGTCGGACGGCAGCGGCTGGAATTCCGGCACGTCCTTCTTGCGGTTTTCCCAAAACCAGCGGAACGACACCGGCGCGCGCAGATGCTCCTTCTCGGCCGGCACGACGTAGTAGCCGCGCTTGATGAACTCCTTCCAGGAAATGACCTTGGGCAGATCGGAAGCGTCGAAATGCCGCTTGACCCAGTCAATCTCGTTGACGCCCTCGTTGAAGTAATTGGCGAGCCCGAGCCGCTTGCAGATCTCGGTGAAGATCCAGAAGTCGGTCTTGGATTCGCCGAGCGGTTTGATCGCCGGCGCCTGGAAGATGATGACGCGGTGATTGAGTTGCTGCTGGCCGTGGTGGCCGTAGCCGCCGAGGCCCGCCCATTCGGAAATGTCGACGCGCTCGAAGTTGGTGCAGGCCGGCAGGATCAGATCGGCGAACTTGGCCTCGCCTTCAAACCAGATCGACTGATTGACGACGAATTCCAGATTGTCCGACTGGTACATCCGCACATGGCGGTTGGTGTTGTTCATGGTGGCCAGCATCGAGCCGCCATATTTGTAGAGCATCTTCACCGGCGCGTGGCCCGGCGACGGGTAGCTGAACTTGGCGAACTGGTGCTCGATCGATTTTCCGGTCCAGCGGTAGCCATCCGCCTTACCGTCGGCGATCGCCTCCGGCATCCAGATGCGCGGAATGGTCTGCGCATTGGAGCTCATAGTCAGCAGCTGCGGCATGCGCTGGTACAGCTCGACCGGCATCGAGGTGTTTTCCAAATCGCCCGACATGCCGCCGTCGGCATAGCCGGGGAAATAGAAATTGAAGTCGAGCGGGCAGCCCCATTGCAGATTGCCCATGTTGATGCCGGGCTTGCCCAGCCCTTGCATCGCCGACAGGCACACCATCACGCGCGCCCATTGGATGCCGGTCTGATTGCGGCAGGCGCCGCCGTGGCCGTTGCCCCAGCCGCCGGGCGCGAGATAGACGCGCTTGCTACCCCACTCGCGGGCGAGCGCGCGCACGTCTTTGGCCGGAACGCCGGTTTCCTTCTCCTGCCACTCCGGCGTTTTCGGAATACCGTCGTCCTCGCCGAGCAGATAGGCCTTCCAAACGTCGAAGCCGACCGTGTGGGTCTTCACGTATTCCTTGTCGTAGAGGCCTTCCTTGATCCACACGTAAGCGATCGCCATCGCCATGGCCGGCGACGTCGTCGGCTTGGGCGCGAACCATTTGCCCGGCAGGAACTGCGCCGACGCATTGTAATAAGGATCGACGTGGACCACCTTGATGCCGAGCTTCGGGTTCTTCAGCCATTGCCGGCGCACGGTGCCTTCCTGCGCGCCATAGGAACCTGACGTGCTCTCAGGGTCCGCCGCCCAGAACACGATCATCTCGCAGTTCTGCAGGCAATCTTCGACCGTGCCGTAGGTTTCCGACTGGCCGACGCGCAGCGTGTAGCCCCAGTGATGCACGGCGCCCCAGTACCAGCCTTCCCACGAATCCGGATTGTGGTGCACGCGCGTCATGCCGACCGCGTTGGCGAAGCGGTAGAGCGCTGAGAGGTAGTAGCCGATATTGCCCCAGGTGTGATGCGAACCGTGCGAGGTCGCAACCGCGCCCGGACCGTGGTCGCGCTTGCAGCGCTTGATCTCGTTGGCGACCAGGTCGAGCGCTTCATCCCACGAAATGCGCACATACTCTGACTTGCCGCGGTTCTGCGGATTGCGCGCGCCATTGGGATCGAAGTCGACGCGCTTCATCGGGTGCAGCAGGCGGTTCGGCGCGTAGACGATCGACTTGGCGTTCTGCCCGTGCGGCGCCAGCGTCGTCTTGCGCGGCGGCGTGAATTCGAGGCCGCGCGCTTTGATGGTCCACGGCTGCGGGTCGGTCTCGTCGAAATCGATCGGCGTCATGCGCACGATCTTGCCGTCCTTGACGGTGATGAATACCGGCCCGCCATTGGTCATGTTGCAGTAACGCATCGAGCCATCCGGCATCGGCGTGCCGAACGACCAGTGCGCGGTCTGCATCGCCATCAGCGTCTGCGCGAACCAGTTGGTGAGGTCCTCGGGGCCATCGACGCCAAGGACGAAATCCTTCTGCGCGTTGATCTGGTTGAGCCAGTTGATCGGCGGCGTCAGCAGGGACCCGCCGATCGCCGCATTCTTGAACAGCAGCGTGATATCCGGCTTGACATGTTGGCCGGCGCCGGTCGTGACCTTGCCGTCGCGAAATTCAATCCAGCGGCCGGTGCCTTCATCGCGCGCCTTGATCTGCGCGACCAAATTGCGCTCCTTCAGCCGCGCGGCGAACTGCGGATGACGCCAGCGCACGTAGCGCAACAGCAGCGTGAGCGCGAACAGGATGACCGCGAATTTCGCTCTTGCAAACATTGTGCGTTTCCCCGTCAATTCGTGCACGGATGACCCGCCGTTGCCCGCGCTGGCCAGCGCGCAACTTTAGCGCATCCGTATGCACGCCGCCATCAGTTGCCCTGGAATACCGGCTTCTGCTTGGCGACAAAGGCCTCGTAGGCGCGCTCGTAGTCCTTGGTCTGCATGCAGATCGCCTGCGCCTGCGCTTCGGCCTCGATTGCCTCGTCGACACCCATGTTCCATTCCTGGTGCAGGCACTTCTTGGTCATGGCGTTGGCGAAGGTCGGGCCATCCGACAACTGCTTGGCGAGCGTCTGCGCGTCTTCGAGCACCTTCTCCGGCTCGCTGAGTTTGTTGTAGAAGCCCCAGCGCTCGGCCTCGGCGCCGTCCATGGCGCGGCCGGTATAGAGCAGCTCCGACGCACGCCCCTGACCGATGATCCGCGGCAGGATGGCGCAGGCGCCCATGTCGGCGCCGGCAAGGCCGACGCGCACGAACAAGAAAGCGACCTTGCTGCGCGCGGTGCCGACGCGCAGGTCCGAGGCCATGGCGATGATCGCACCGGCGCCGGCGCAGATGCCGTCGATCGCCGCGACGATCGGCTGCGAACAGGCGCGCATTTCCTTGACCAGCTGCCCGGTCATGCGCGTGAAGGCGATGAGGCCGGCCATGTCGTCCTTGCGCATCATCTCGACCAGCGGGCCTATGATCTCGTGCACGTCGCCGCCGGAGCAGAAATTGCCGCCGGCGCCGGCGATCACCACGTTCTTGATGCCGTCGGCGTATTGCAGATTGCGAAACAGGTCGCGCAGCTCAGCATAGGATTCGAGCGTCAGCGGATTTTTCCGTTCCGGCCGGTTCAAGGTGATCGTCGCGACCTTGCCAGCGACCGACCAGAGGAAATGCTTCGGCTTGTAGGTGGAAAAGTCGAGCCCGGCGGGACGAAAGCGCGCCGCGGTGTCGGCGTCGGCGGTCTTGGCCATTGCAACGGCAGTCATGATTTCCTCCATGGAAACGGGTGAGCGCTAACCTGCAAAAGTGAGCCCGCCGCTCACGCTCATCACCTGGCCGGTGACGTAGGCGGCCTGCGGGCTGGCGAAAAACAGAACGGCGTCGGCGATCTCTTCCGGCTTAGCGAAGCGGCGGAACGGGATCGCCTTGAGGAACGCCTCGCGCAGTTTTTCGGAACGCGTGGCGAGCATCGGCGTGTCGGTCGGGCCCGGACACACGCAATTGACGTTGATCGAATAGCGGGCGACCTCGCGCGCCAGCGACTTGGTGAAGGCGATCAGCCCGCCTTTGGCGCCGGCGTAGACCGTCTCGCCGCCTGAGCCGACGCGGCCGGCATCGCTGGCGATATTGACGATCTTGCCGCCGTTCGCCGCGATCATCGGCGGCAGCAGCGCCTGCGTCAGATGCGCCGGGCCGGCGAGATTGATGGCGATGACGCGATCGATGAAATCCGGCGTGTTCTGCATATAGGGCTGGATGTCGCCCCAGCCGGCTGCGTTCACCAGAACGTCGACGCGCGGATATTTCTTCAGCACCTCGGCGGCGGCGGCGCGGATCGACTCCGGCTTGGCCATGTCGACGGCGACGAAGTCGATCTTGCCGTTGCCTTCCTTCTTCAGCGCTTCGCCGGCCGCTGCGTTCACATCGGCGCAAATCACCGTCGCGCCGGCGCGGGCGAAGGCCATCACCGTCGCCTTGCCTATGCCGGAGGCACCGCCGGTGACCAATACAGTCTTGCCGTCGAAATTCATCGTGCCGCTCCACTCTTGATCTTAGTCGAAGGTTCGGCCGCACCCGCCAGAAACGCCGTCACGCGCTGCCGCGTCTCGGGGTTGGACAGAAGCGACCGGGTGAATTCCAATTCGTCGGTGAAGCCGCCGGTCCCGGGCTGTTGGGCTGCGGCGATGCAGGCTTTGCTGGCGGCGAGCGCCGCCGCCGGCAACCCGGCGATGCGGCGCGCGAGCTCAGTTGCGCGCTGCGCGAGCTCGGCGCGCGGCACCGCCCAGTGCACTACGCCAAGACCGGCTGCCGCCGCACCGTCGAGGATTTCGGCGCCGAGGATCAGACGCGAGGCGAGCGCCGGGCCGCACAGCCGCGTCAGCCGCTGCGTGCCGCCGGCGCCGGGGATCAAGCCGAGGCTGACTTCCGGCAGGCCGACTTTGGCTTCGTTCGCCGCGATGCGCAGGTCGCAGGCCAGCGCCAGCTCGAAGCCGCCACCCATCGCCGCGCCGCCGATCTCGGCCAGCGTGACCTGCGGCAGCGCCTCGATGCGGAAATAGAGCCGCTGGATGCCAGCGACAAAGGCGTACATGCGATCGGGCCCGTCGGCGACATCCATACGCCCTTGCACTTCCTTCAAGTCGGCGCCGGCGCAGAACACCTTCTGCTCCGACCGGATATGCAGGACGGTAAAGCGCGGGCCGCGCGCCAGCTCGTCGAGCTTGGCCTCGAACGCCGCCACCCATTCCTCGCTAATTGCGTTCACCGGCGGGCGGTTGAGCGTCAACGTGGTCACGCCGTCGGTGGTGGCGGTGGTGAACATCAATTGCGCCTTTCCTGCCCCGATTGGGCGACCAGCGCGCGGCTGATGACCAGGCGCTGGATGTCATTGGTGCCCTCGTAGATCTTGCTGCCGCGCACCGCGCGATAGATGCGCTCGACGCCGAAGTCGGACATATAGCCGGCGCCGCCCAGCGTCTGGATGGCGTCCGAACAGATGCGCTCGGCCGCTTCGGTGGCGAACAATTTCGCCATCGAGGCCTGCTTGAGGCACGGCATGCCATGGCTGCGCAAGGCGGCGGCATGCAGCACCAGCTGCCGCGCCGCTTCGAGCTGGGTCGCCATGTCGGCTAAGCGGAACGCGACCGCTTGATGCTCGATGATCGTCTTGCCGAAGCTGCGGCGTTCCTGCGCATAAGCGACGGCGATGTCGTGCGCCGCGCGCGCCATGCCCACGGCCTGCGCGGCGATGCCGATGCGGCCGCCTTCGAGATTGGCGAGCGCGATGCGATAGCCCTGGCCTTCGGCGCCGAGCCGGTTTTCCGCCGGCACGCTGAGCTCGTCGAATTGCACCTCGCAGGTGTCGGAAGCCCGCTGGCCCATCTTGGTTTCGATGCGGCCGACGCGATAGCCGGGCCGGTCGGTCTCGACGATGAAGCAGCTGATACCGCGCTTGCCGAGCGCGAGATCGGTGGCGGCGATGACCAGCGCCACATCGGCGTTCTTGCCCGAGGTGACGAACTGCTTCACGCCGTTGAGGATGTAGCAGCCGTTGCGGCGCTCGGCGCGGGTGCGGATTTCGCCAGCGTCGGAGCCGCTTTGCGGCTCGGTCAGACAGAAGGCGCTCAACATCTCGCCGCGCGCCATTGGCCGCAGGTATTTCTCCTTCTGCTCGGGCGTGCCGTATTCGACCAACGGCATGCAGCCGACCGAGTTGTGGCCGCTCATGATGGTGGAAACGGCGCCGTCGCCGGCCGCGATCTCCTCCAGCGCCAGCGCATAAGACACGTAATCGGTGCCAGCGCCGTCCCATTCCGGCGGCACCGTCATGCCCATGAAGCCGAGCTTGCCCAATTCGCGTAGCGCCGCGCGCGGGAACACCACCTTGCTTTCCCATTCGGCCGAATTGGGCGCCAGCACGCTTCGCGCGAAGTCGCGCGCGGCATCCCGAATGTGTTCCTGCTCTTCGGTCAGCAGCATTCTTCTTACTCAGCCGCTTGGCGGCGCGCGGCCTCGCGCGCCTTCAAGAGTTCGCGCGCGACGATCAGCTTTTGCACTTCGGTGGCGCCTTCGTAGATGCGCAGCGCGCGGATTTCGCGGTACAGAGCCTCGACCTTGACGCCGACACGAACGCCGTTGCCGCCGAAGATCTGTACCGCGCGGTCGATCACCCGCTGCGCCATTTCCGGCGCGAAGGCTTTCGCCATCGAAGCCTCGCGCGTAATGCGCGGGGCGCCGCGGTCCTTTTCCCAGGCCGCGCGGTAGACCAGCAGAGCGGCGGCGTCGATGTCGATGGCGCTATCGGCCAATGCGACTTGCGTGAGCTGCAGATCGGCCAGCGGCGCACCGAACAGATTGCGGGTCGCGGCGCGATCGATCATCTCGTAGAAGGCGCGGCGCGCCATGCCGAGCGCGGCGGCGGCGACCGTCGAGCGGAAAATATCGAGCGTTGCCATCGCTACCTTGAAGCCCTCGCCCGGCCCACCGAGACGATGGGACAGCGGCACGCGGCAGCCGGCGAAACGCAGCGTTGCCAGCGGGTGCGGCGCGATGACGTCGATGCGGCCTGCGATCTCCAGACCGGGCGTATCGGCATCGACCACGAAAGCGGACAGCCCTTTGACGCCCGGCGCCTCGCCGCTGCGCGCGAACACGACATAATGGTCGGCGATGCCGCCGTTGGAGATCCAGGTCTTCAGCCCGTCGATGCGCACGTGCGCCGGCCCGTCTTTGGTCGCGGTCGTTGCCAAGGCGCTGACGTCGGACCCGGCTTCCGGCTCCGAAAGCGCAAAGGCAGCGATGTGCCGGCCCTGGCACACCGGCGGCAGGTATTTGGCTTTGATATCGTCGCTGCCGTAGAGCGAGATCGAGGCGGTGCCCAGCCCCTGCATGGCGAAGGCGAAATCGGCCAGGCTGTCGTGCCAGGAGAGAATCTCGCGCGCGGCGCAGATCGTGCGCACGTCGAGTTTGTCCGTGAGGCCGCCATAGGCCGCCGGCACCACCGCCTTGAGCCAGCCGGCGTCGCCCAGGGCGCGGACGAGCGCGCGGCAGGATCGATCGACGTCGGCGTGGTCGATGTATTGGCCGACCTCTTTGCCGGCCCAATCCGCCAGCGCCGCGGCGAAGCGACGGTGTTCATCGGCGAAGAACGGCCAATCGAGGTGATTAAGCGGCGCCATCAGCGGTCACCGGCGTGCGCGGCGAGCCCTTTGTCGCGCAACATGAAGCGCTGGATCTTCCCGGTCGCGGTCTTCGGCAGGCTGTCGACGAATTCGATCCAGCGCGGATATTTCCACGGTCCGATGGCGCGCTTCACGTGCACCTTGAGCTCTTCATAGAGCGCGCGGCCGCGGTCGTCGTCGCTCTGGCTCTTGAGCACGACGAAGGCTTTCGGCTTGATCAGGCCGCTGTCGTCCTCGACCGGCACCACCGCAGCCTCGAGCACCTTGGGATGGCTGACCAACGCATCCTCGATCTCGAACGGCGATACCCAGATGCCGCTGACCTTGAACATGTCGTCGGTGCGGCCGCAGTAGGTGTAGACGCCGTCCGGGCGCCGCACGTATTTGTCGCCGGTGCGGGTCCATTCGCCGACGAAGGTACGGCGCGTTTTCTCGCGCTGGTTCCAATAGCCGGCGGCCGAGGATTGCCCGCGCACCAGCATCTCGCCCATCTCGTTGTCGGGGACATCGCCGCCCCTTTCGTCGACCAGCCGCAGGTCATAGCCGTCGACCGGCACGCCGGAGGTGCCGTACTCCACGGCATTCGGCAGATTGGTGAGAAAGAGATGGCCCATTTCGGTCGAGCCGACGCCGTTGACGATGTCGAGGCCGAAGCGCTGCTTCCATTCCTGGCCAATGTGCGCCGGCAGCGGCTCGCCGGCGGAAAAACAAATCCGCAGCCTGTTCGAGAGGTTTTCCTTCTTGCATTCGGGATCGGCGAGCATGGCGGCGTAGAGCGTCGGCACCGCGAAGAACATCGTCGGCTGATAGCCGCGCAGCATTTCGAACACGGTCTGCGGCGTCGGCCGCTCGGGATAGAACACCGAGGCCGCGCCCACCCACATCGGGCAGATCATGGCGTTGCCGAGGCCGTAGGAGAAGAACAGCTTCGCCGCCGAGAAGATCAGATCGTCCTCGCGATAACCGATGCGGCGCTGGCCGGCGGTTTGCGCCATCACCATGGGGTTCGAATGCACGTGCATCGTCCCCTTCGGCATGCCGGTCGTGCCGGACGAGTAGAGCCAATAGGCGACTTCGTCGGCCGACGTACGCGCCGGCGCCGCGCCTTCGTTCTCAGCGGCGAGCAGAATGTCGAGCCGCGGCATCGCAGTCGGACCGCCGCCGACCACGACGATCTGTTTGAGGTTTGGCAGATCGGCCGCGGCTTCCTGGATGACCGGCAGCAGCGCTGTCGAGACGAAGACCGCCTTGGCGCGCGAATCCTCGAACAGGTAACGGTATTGGTCGACCGTCAGCCGCGTGTTGACCAGAACCGGAACAATGCCGGCCCTGATCGCGCCCCAGAACAGGATCGGAAAGTCGACGGTATCGAGCAGGACCAGCGCGATCCGGCTTTCCGGCTCGATGCCCATGCGCGCCAACATCGGGCCGATACGGGCGGCGGCATCGCGCAGCTCGCCATAAGTCAGGTTGCGGAACGGATCGATGAATGCGGTTTTATCGCCGCGGCCCTCCGCGACGTTGCGGTCCACAAAATCGACGGCGGCGTTGTAATCGCGAAGCGTCATTTTTTAGGCCTCGCCAATGGATTCTGTCGGTAAAAATTATCGGCTAAGCGCCGGCAAATCCTTGACTTCGGTTAGGTCGCCGCACCGGGCCTATCGTCTTGATTTTTGTCATGGAAATGCGCCGGCAGACGGCGCATTTTTCGCGCTGGAGTGCACCCATGCATGCGCCGGCCCCGCAGCCGAAGAAGCGGCTTTTACGATTGCGAGTAAACGGGCGCTGGCGCGAAGACGCGGTCGCCGAACAGACGCTGTTGGTCGACTATCTGCGCGACATCGCGCATCTCACCGGCGTCAAGACCGGCTGCGACGGCGGCGAATGCGGCGCCTGCACGGTGCTGATCGACGGCGAAGCCGTGCCGTCCTGCATCACGCTCGCGGTGCGCTGCGAGGGCCGCGACGTCGAGACCATTGAGGGCTTGGCGACGCAAGGCCGGCTCAGCCGCTTGCAGCGCGCCTTCCACGAAAAGCTTGGCACGCAATGCGGCTTCTGCACGCCGGGCATGATCATGGCGGCGGAAGCGCTGCTGCGGCGCAATCCGAAGCCGAGCGACGAGGACATCCGCACCGCGCTGTCCGGTAACCTTTGCCGCTGCACCGGCTATGTGAAGATCATCGAATCGGTGCGCGCGGCGGCGGAAGCGACATCATGACTACGGTCCCGCAAAGCGCGCCGCTCGCCAAGCGGCCGGGCGTGCCGCTTATCGACGGCATCGACAAAGTCACCGGCAAGGCGCGCTACACCGCGGATCTCGATCATGCCGATGCTCTAGTCGGGCGCATTTTCCGCAGCGACTATAGCCACGCCGAAATCGTGCGTCTCGACGTCTCCAAAGCCCGCGCGCTCGACGGCGTGATCGCGGTCGTCACCGGCGACGATTGTCCGCACACGTACGGCGTGCTGCCGATTGCCATGAACGAATATCCGCTGGCGCGCGGCCGCGTGCGCTATCGCGGCGAGCCGGTCGCGGCGGTGGCCGCAATCGACGCCGAGACCGCCGAGCGGGCGCTCGCGCTCATCGCCTTTGAGGTGAAGGAACTTCCGGCTTATTACACGTCGGAAGCGGCGCGCGCGCCGGACGCCGCGCTCTTGCACGACAATAAGCCGGGCAATATCGAGCGCGACGTGCACCACGAGTTCGGCGACGTGCGCCAAGGCTTTGCCGATGCCGGCCTGGTGCGCGAGGAGCGCTTCAGCTGCGCCGAGATCAACCACGCGCAGATCGAGCCGCATGCGAGTCTCGCCGAATTCGATCCATCGACCGGCCGCCTCACCGTGCAGACCGTGTCGCAGGTCGGCTATTACCTGCATCTGATGATCGCCGAATGCCTGGAGATGGACACCTCGCGCATCCGGGTGATCAAGCCGTTCATCGGCGGCGGTTTTGGTGCCCGCGTCGAGGCGTTGAATTTCGAGATCGTCACCGCGCTGCTGGCGCGCGCCAGCGCCGGCAAGGTAATGATGCAGCTCACCCGCGAGGAGACTTTCATCACCCACCGCGCGCGGCCGCAGACCGACATCCGGTTGAAGCTCGGCATGCGCAAGGACGGCCGCCTGACCGCCTGCGAATGCGAGGTCACGCAGCGCGGCGGCGCTTACGCCGGCTACGGCATCATCACCATTCTCTATGCGGGCGCGCTGCTGCAGGGCCTCTACGCAATTCCGGCGGTGAAATACGACGGTTACCGGGTTTACGCCAATTTGCCGCCGTGCGGCGCCATGCGCGGCCACGGCTCGGTCGACACCCGGCACGCATTCGAATGTCTGGTGGACCGCATGGCCCGCGAGCTGGGGCTCGACCCCTTCGCCGTGCGCCGCGCCAATCTGCTGCACGCGCCGATGCGAACGCTCAACGACCTGACGGTCAACAGCTACGGCCTCGACGAGTGCCTCGACATCGTCGAGCGGGCGAGCGGCTGGCGCGAGCGGCTCGGCAAGCTGCCACCCGGCAAAGGCCTCGGCATGGCCTGTTCGCATTATGTCAGCGGCGCCGCCAAGCCGATCCACCGTACCGGCGAACCGCACGCAGTGGTCAACCTCAAGCTCGACTTCGACGGCGGCGTCACCGCCCTCACCGGCGCCGCCGACATCGGCCAGGGCTCCTCCACCATGGTGGCGATCGCGGTGGCGGAGACGCTGGACATCTCGCTCGACCGCATCCGCGTCGTCGCCGCCGATACCGCGGTGACGCCCAAGGACAATGGCGCCTATTCGTCGCGCATCACTTTCATGGTCGGCAACGCAGCGATCGATGCCGCCAGGAAGCTCAAGGCGGTGCTGATCGCGGCGGCGGCGCGCAAGCTCGAGGCACGCCCGGAAGACATCGAATGCGCCGGCGAGACGTTCCGCGTCGGCAAAGGCGATCAATCGGCTTTGCCCTTTGCCGACGTTGTCGCCGCGGCGCTGGTCGACGAGGGCGCGATCACCGTCAAAGGAACCTTCACCACCCCGCCCGACGCGCAGGGCGGCAAGCATCGCGGCGGTGCCGTCGGCTCGACCATGGGCTTCAGCTACGCCGCGCAGGTGGTCGAGGTCAGCATCGACGACGCCTCCGGCCTCGTCAGCGTCGACAAGGTCTGGGTCGCGCTCGACTGCGGCCATGCCATCAATCCGCTGGCGGTCGAAGGCCAGATCCAGGGCTCGGTGTGGATGGGCATGGGGCAAGCGATGTGCGAGGAGACGCGCTACCTCGAAGGCCTGCCGGCGCATGCCAGCCTGCTCGAATACCGAATGCCGACGATGGCCGAATCGCCGCCGATCGAGGCCTATATCGTCGAGAGCCACGATCCCAATGGACCGTTCGGCGCCAAGGAGGCGAGCGAAGGCGCGCTGGCCGGCTTCCCGCCGGCTTTGGTCAACGCCATCGCCAACGCCATCGGTCTCGACCTCAACGAATTGCCGGTGACCCCCGACCGCGTGATGGAGGCGCTGGTGCAGCGCCGGCGCCAAGCGCGGCTTGCCAAAACCATGCAGGCCGCGTCATGACGCTCGCCGATTTCCGCCTCACTCAGCCGGCCAGCGTCGAAGACGCGGTCGCGGCCTGCTGCCAAAGTCCGGACAGCCGCTATATCGGCGGCGGCACGGATCTTCTGGTGAATATGCGGCGCGGCATTGCCGGCCCGCGCGTGCTGGTCGACCTTTCCGGCATCGAGGAGCTGACCGAGATCGCGGCCGACCAGACCGGCGTGACGATCGGCGCCGGCGTGACGCTGGCCGCGCTCTCGCGCAACGCGGCGATTTGCGGCCAATATCGCGCGCTTGGACAAGCCGCCGCGGCGATCGCCGGCCCCGGCCATCGCGCGATGGCGACGGTCGGCGGCAATCTGTGTCTCGACACGCGCTGCATCTACTACAATCAGAGCGAATGGTGGCGCAGCGCCAACGCCTTCTGTCTCAAGAACCGCGGCACCACCTGCCACGTGGCGCCGCAGGGCCAGCGCTGCCATGCCGCCTTCAGCGGCGATCTGGCGCCCGCGCTGATGATCTGTGGCGCCGAAATCGACATCGCCGGGGCGCAAGGCCGGCGCCGCATCGCGCTGAGCGAGCTTTATGTCGAAGATGGCAAGGCGCATCTGGCGCTGGCCGAAGGCGAACTGCTGGTCGCGGCGCATCTGCCGCCAGCCCCGCCGCCCTCGGCCTATCAAAAGGTGCGGCAGCGCGGAGCAATCGATTTTCCTTTGGCGGGCGTGGCCGTCGCCCTAACGACAGCCGGTGTCAATATCGGCTCATTGCGCATCGCGCTCACCGGCACCAATCCGCGGCCGTTCCTGCTCGCCGGCACCGACGCCTTCGCCGGGAGGACGGTCGACGACAAATTGCTGCAGGAGATCGACCGGCTGGTGCAGAAACAGGTGCAGCCGATGCGCACCACGCTTGTCTCGGCCAATTATCGCCGTCTCGCGGCGGCGGCGCTGGCACGGCGCTTGACTGCCAAACTGTTTGCCGAACGTGCGGCGTGAGCGATCCGCGTCTCAGCCGGCAATAACTGCGGTCGCTTCCAATTCGATCTTGGCCGGATGATCGAGCAGGTCGGCGACAAAGATCATGCTCATCGCCGGAAAGTGACTGCCGATCAGTGCCTTCCAGATGCGGCCGAGTTCGCGCCGGCCGGCGAGATAGGCCGGCTTGTCGATGCAATAGGCGGTGAGCCGGCAGATGTCGCTCGGCTTGCCGCCGGCTTCCGCGAGAATGGCGATGATGTTCTTCAGCGCCTGCTCGAATTGCGGCACGAGTTCTTCGCTTTGAAATTTCTGATTGGCATCCCAGCCAACCGTGCCGGCGACGAAGACGATACGTCCGGCCGGCACGCTGATGCCGTTGGCATAGCCGATCGGCGGCGACCAGCCGGGCGGATGCAGCACCCGTGCCGCCATCACCGCACCGTGCGCAAGGTGCCGCGTACCGCGCTGCGATCGTCATTGGCGAGTTGCCGCAGCTTGGCCACGTCCTTGACCACGACATGCGAGGCGTCGACCACCACGCCGATGCTGCGCAGCCGGGCAAAAGCGCGCGACAGCGACTCCGGCGTCAAGCCGAGCCGTCCGGCGATCAGCACCTTGTCGTAGGGCAGCGCCACCGCGCAGTGCCCCTGCTCCGCCAGCGACAGCGACGCCAGAAACTCGGCGACCCGCTGGACGCCGCTTTGCGCCTTGAGCTGTTCGACCTGCTGCACGAGATGATGCATGTGCTGGGAGATCGACGCGATCATGCCCAGCGCGATGTCGGGACTTTCGCGGATGCAGCGCACGATGTGGTCGGCCGGAATGCGCGCGACGCGCGCTTCGCTCACGGCTTCGGCCGTCGCCAGATAGCGATTGCCGGTGAAGGCGACCGCTTCGGCGAAGCTCTGCCCCTTGTTCATGATTTCGATGACGGTCTCGTCGCCGGACGGAGTGCTGCGGTAAAGCTTCACCCAGCCGTCGATGACGATGAAAAAAGAAGTCGCCGGATCGTCTTGGCGCATGATCCATTCATGCGGCCGCAACATGAGAGCGGTGGCAGGTGCGATGATGTGCTCGACGGTCTCAGCCTTCAGCCCGCGGAAAACCGCGATACGCGTAATGATTTGAAGGTCGCCGGCCGTGAGCTTGGAAGCCATCAGGTACGCCTCAGTCAAATACCGCAGCAGTCAATGAGGCGAGAGGCCCTGCCGCCTTGATCTCGATCAATAAGGATCGGGCAATTGGAGGTCGATCTACGCTGCGCTGCACAACGACGGTGGTTGGGGCTCAAATCGTCACGGTTTAGGCCGCCGATTTGGCCGCATCTCTTGTGCAGGTGCGAAGATAAATAATGGACGGGAAATCAGGCCGGCGACGACCGGCGCGGACTTGGCTTCGCCGGCACGCGGCCATTGGCCCGGCGCTCCACTAGCTTGCGCATGGTGGCGATGGTGATCGATCCGAGCGTCGCGCGCGCGATGTCGTCGATCTCGTTGAGCACTTGGCGCAAGGCACCGTCCTCGGGCGTCGCATCGGTAGCGCCATCGGGCTCGACCGAACTGAGCTCCTCGAACAACTGGGTGATGTCGAGCAGCGTCGTGCGCCGCGCGTTGCCGGAAAACTGATAGCCGCCGCCGGCGCCGCGTACCGAGCGCACTAGGCCGGCGCGGCCCATGACGTGCATAACCTTGGCGAGATGATGACTGGAGACGCCGTATTTCTCGCCGATGTCGGCGACCGATAGTTGGCTGCCCTCGCGCGCGCTCAATTCGAGAGCGGCGAAAATGGCGAGCCTGGTCGAAATCTGCAGCCTCATGACGCCTGTCCGTTCAATCGAGATCCTTCTCGAGCTGGATATAGGGGCCCGCCATCATGCCCTCGCTGCGGAAGAACAGCATGGGCAGGCGGTCGTCTCTCGCCACCATCGTGCGCATCTTGCTGATGCCCGCTTTCTTGAATTCGGCGGAAATCGCTTCGAGCATGGCGTAGCCGATATTGTGCAAGCGCATCTCCGGTTCGACCGACAGCGCGAAAACCCAGCCGCAGGGCGTCGAGCCGAATTCCCAGGCGCGGATTTCGCCGATGATGAAGCCGAGCACGCGCCGCTCGCCGCGCGCGCCGCCGCTTTCGGCCACCAGAAAGAAGCGCTCGTCGAGCCGCCGTTTGTCGTAGCGGCGAAAGATATCGTTCCAGTAGTCGGCCTTGGCGAGCTTGGTGACGCGGGTGTCGAGCCCGATCACCTGGGGGATATCGGCGGCCTGCACGCGGCGGACCCGCACCGCGGTTTCGGAATTCGCCGTGCGCGTCTTGGCGGCCGTCGGCAAACGTTTCGCTCCTTGATTTAGGTCAAGATTGGATAGCGGAGAATTAGGCATTTTGGTACCGATTTATCGGGCTTGCCCACGGACGCGGAGTTTTGCCGTGCATCACCACCACGACCACGCGCGGCCGGCGGACGGCTCGCGCACCTGGCGCACCGCCGACGCCGTGCACGTCGACCTGCGCGGGTTCGAGCCGCCGGAGCCGCTGCTGACGGTCTTGCAGGCGATCGACAGCGGTCAAGTTGATGGCGCATTGGTCGGTCATTTCGATCAGGAGCCTATCTTCCTTTATCCCGAACTCGAGGAGCGCGGCTGGAGCCACGAACTCGAGGAATTGCATTGCGGCGACTGCGAGGGCGGCGTCATGCTGCGCACGGTGCGCTGGGGCTGACGCGTCGCCGTCAAATATATTGCCCGGCGCCGTCAGCCGAGCGGCTGGTCGAAGCAGAGCTGCTGCGCCGGCAGGAACCCGTTGCGGTCGAGGTAGGCAAGCAGATCGTGGTCCTGCCAATCGACTTCGGTGCGCACCTTTTCGACGCGCAGCGTGCCGAGATTGGTCAGGAGCTGCGACACCAAGGCGCGGCCGACGCCCTTGTTCTGGTAGTCGGGGTCGACGCCGATGGTGTCGATCACCGCGGTGGTTTCGACCCGGCCGAATTCGCCGAGATCGACGCGCGCCATGATGAACCCGACCGGCCCGCCATCGAGCTCGGCGACCAGCGAGACGCAGACGTCTGACTCGGTCAGCGCGTCGGCGAGCTTGCGTTGGAAATAGGCGGCGCGGTCACGGCCGGTGATGCGCCTGTCGATCGTCACCAGCGCGCGCAAGTCGCCCTCGGTCATCGAGCGCACCGGGATCTTGTCGCGCGCCAGCGGCCCGAAGTCGGCCGCAGGTGCGCCGCTGTAGTTCACCTCGGCGGCTTCGCCCACGTGTTGCGGGATGGTGATGCCGGTCTTGGCAACCATGCTCTCACTCCTTGTCGTTTCACTCTTCGTCGACGGGTTCGGCGAACGGCGTCAGCACGGAACGCTCCAGCACCAGCCGCGGCGCCAGCCGGAAACCGGACGAATTGAAGAACCGCAGCAAGGGATGGTTGGTCCAGTCGGCCTGCGATTGCAGCGACTGCACGCCCTTCTCGCGCAACAGCTTGGTGAGGCCCGCCATCAGCGAGCGGCCGACGCCGCGCTCGCGGCTGTCGTGTTCGACGCCGACGGCGTCCAGCGTGGCGCTCGCCTGTTCGCGGCCGAATTCTCCGTGCAGCACGCGGGCGAAGGCAAAGCCGACCAGTGCGCCGTTGCGGGTGACACCAACGTGCACGAAGTCCTCTGGGTGCTGCTTGGCATGCGCCAGCCGTTTCTCGAAAAAGCGGCGGCGCGGCTCGCCGACCTGCGCCGAGTTGATGGCGATGATGCGCTCGAGATCGGCCGAGCGTAACGGACGAAGCATATTGTTGATGGTCGCGGCAGCGGTGTTCATGAAAGCGCCTCGCGCATTCTCATTTACTGGTTGGCGTCAGCCGTGCAGCTGCTGGTATTTGGCCAGCAGATCGTCCTGAGATTCCGCCCAGTCCGGATTGGGATCGATACAGTTGGCCGGACAGACCAGCTTGCATTGCGGCTCGTCCTCGGCGCCGACGCATTCGGTGCACTTCAGCGGATCAATGACGTAGATCGGATTGCCGGCGGTGATCGCCTTGTTCGGGCAGACCGGTTCGCAGGCATCGCAGGCCGTGCAGGCGTCGGTGATCATCAGGGCCATGGCGTTATCTCCTTAGATTCTCAGGCCGCCGCCGGCACGCGGCCAGTGGTGGCAAGTTTTTCAAAGCGGAACGCGCCCCACAACGCGGCGCCGATCGCGCCGGCATACATCGAATCCTGATGGCTGCGTACCGTAACCTTCATGTCCTTGATGTGCGAGATGTCCTCTTCGAGCGCGGCGACCAGCCCTTTGTCGAGCGCGAGTCCGCCGGTCACCATCACCGCGCCGTCGACCACGCCGATCGATTTGAGCAGCTTAGACAGCCGCGCCGCCATCGACAGGTGGATGCCCTTGAGGATGTTGGGCGTCGTAATACCGCGCGACACCATGTTGATCACGTCAGTCTCCGCCAGGACGGCGCAGATGCTGCTCACGACCTCGGGATTGTCGCCTTGGCTCGAGAGCGTTCCGATTTCTTCCTGCGCGATGCCGAGATAGCGGGCGATGTTCTCGAGGAACTGCCCGGAGCCCGACGCGCATTGGCTGGTCATCTTGTAGCTCAAGACCTTGCCGCGCCCATCAATCTGGATGGCGCGGCCGTGCAGCGCGCCGATGTCGAGCGCCGCCCGCGATTCCGGGTCAAGATAAATAGCGCCGCGCGCGTGCGTCGTCATCGAGTAGAAATGGCCGGTGTGGAACGGCACGCTCTCGGCTTCGCCCGTGGTCGCGACATAGTTGACGTCCTCGGGCTTGAGCTTGGCGTCTTCCAGCACGGCGTCGTAGGCGACGCGGGCGAGTTCCATGGGATCGCGTTGCCGGATGCGCATCACGTAGCGCGACAGCCAGGTTTCCTTGCCGTTCTCGACCTTGAACAGCGCCGCCTTGATGGTGCTGGTGCCGATGTCGATTCCTGCCGCGATGGTCATGGTGCGCTCCCGTCCGCCTGGCCCGAATGCGCCCGCCGCGCGAACTCCGCGGCGCCCAATGCGCCGGTGTAGATCGAATCCGGGTTGATGTTGATGACGACCTCGCCGTAATTCTCCTTGATCACCTTCCTCAGTTCGCGCACCGCCGCCTCGTTCTTGGCGACGCCGCCGGTGAAGGTAAATTCATTGGTGACCCCGCCCGAACGCGAGATGATGGAGATCGCGCGCAAGATGATGGCGCGGTGCAGCCCGGCCAGGATGTCCTCGCGCTTTTCTCCTAGAGAAAGGCGGTCGCGCAATTCGGCGCCGGCAAACACTGTGCAGGTCGAGTTGATGCGCGCCGGCCGGTCCGACTTCATCGCCATGGGGCCCAATTCGTGTAGGCCCATGTTCATCTCGTCGGCGATATAGCCGAGATAGCGGCCGCAGCCCGCCGCGCAGCGGTCGTTCATCTGGAAGTTGGCGACGATACCGTGCTCGTCGATCTGGATGCCCTTGGTGTCCTGGCCGCCGATGTCGAGCACCGTGCGCGTCTGCGGATACATCAGATGGGCGCCGAGGCCGTGGCACAGGATTTCCGAGCGGATATGCTCCTTGGAGAACGGCAGCGTCACGCGGCCGTAGCCGGTGCCGACGAGATAGGTTTCCTCCAAGTCGACCGCGAGCGCGGCCTCGATCATCTTCTGGATGTCGGCTGCCGCCGATTTGACCGAATTGTCCGTTTTCAACACGCGTCCGAGGGCGCGCCGGAATTTGTCGCTGAGTTCGCCCGCCGGCGGCCGATTCTCCACCTCGATGATCGACTTGTCGTAGACGTTGAGCAGCAGGTCGTAGGGCAGGTTCGCGGCGCGCGCGACTTCTTCGGCGTGCGTGTGGTAGCGCGAGCCCGCGATGTCGCGGAAGAAGTCGGATTTGCGCTTGGCGCCGGGCGCATAAAGTTCGGGCGCCTCCGCGCGCAACCGCTTGAACACCTCGCCGAGCGAATCCTTCACGCCGGACGCGACCTTGGCGAAGCGTTCGCCCTGGATCTGGCCGATGCAGGTCTGCTCGAGATCGTCGAGCTGTTCGAGAAACTGCTCGAGACGAAAGGCTCGCTCCAGCGTGCCAAGGAACGCCTCGAGGTCGATCAGCCCATGGGCCGCGGTCAGCGCCCGGCGGAACAGCGTGAACTGGCCGTCGACGCGCGCCTCCTGACTGGCTACGCGCGCGGCCGTCGCATAGTTCGAGCGCGAATTGGTGATGCCGTGGCCGATCACCTTGCGATCCTCGTCGAGGAGGACTGCCTTGGTCGTCGTCGAGCCGAGGTCGATGCCGACGAATGTCTTCATGCTGTCCTCCTCAAGCCGCCGCGTCGACGCCGGCGCGTTTCTGGTCGATCATCTGGAAATAGCTCTCCAGACGGTTCTTGATGTTGGCCGCCGAGAAATAGCGCGGGTCGACCAGATCGGATTCGACGAAGGCCGCCGGCTTGCCGGTGCGCTTTTCGACTTCGCGCATCATCAGCAATTGCCCGGCCGAGAAGCTGTTGCAGCTCTTGATCGAGTTGATCAAAAGCCCGTCGGCTTCGTATTCGTTGATGTAGTTACACAGCATGTCGATGCGCATCGGCAGGCTGCGGTTGGTGTAGACGCCGAGGCAGTATTCGGCGAGCGTCTCCAGCGGCTTGTCGGGATCGTGACGGAAGCCGAAATCGTAGACGCCGCCGACCTTGGTGTAGCTCGAGGCGACGACCACCGCGCCTTCGTCGTAGAACATCTTCCAGAACTGGCGGAAGCTGGTGTAGTTCGGCGGTCCTTCGACGACCAGACGATATTTCTCCTTGCCCATGTCGCCGTCCGGCGTCACCGGGCCGAGACCCGCGGCCTGGCGCGCTTCGACTTCCTCGCGCAGGAACTTGTAGTAGTCGACCGCGTCGTCGGTGCCGCGGAAGGCTCCGAAGATCGGCCCGATGTAATAGATGCCGCCGAAATAGGCGTCGATCGGCGACGGTTTCGACTTGGCGCTTTGCAGCACGCGCACCAGATCGTCCTCGGCCTTGGTCGATTTCTTCAGGTATTCGCGCAGCCGGTCGATGTCGAACTTGACGCCCGACACGCGCTCGAGCGTCGGGATGACCTCTTCCTTGAGCTGCTTGACCATGTAGTCGGTCATGTTTTTGGTGATCTTGCCGTCGCCCATGTAGGGCGTGTGCAACATGATCGTCTCGCACTTGTACTGCTCGCGCAGCAGCTCGAACCACTTCATGAAGGTGAAGCAGCCGGTGTAGGAGAGCAGTAGCACGTCGGGATTGGGGAACTTCTTGCCGTTGGGCGCGAGGTTGCCCTTGGCCATCATGCCGACGTCCGACTTCACATAAGTGCAGACATCTTCCGAATGACCGATCTTTTCCGCCTCCAGCACGAAGCCGCCGCTGGTGCGGCGCAGGCCGTTCTGGATGGCGTTGACCTCCGGCAGATTGTTCAGGAGGTCGAAGCACATCAGCAGTTCATTGAGATTGCCGGGCACGAAGGTGGCCGCCACCTTGTCGCCGGTTTGCGGCACGTTGGTCAGGCGATCGTAATGCTTGGCCATCATTTCCTTCTGCTTCACCATGGAAGCATCCTTGATGGCCTCCTTCACCGGAGCGCGGGAGGTGACAATCTTGGTCTGCGTCGTCATGCGGCGCTCCACAGTTTGATGGAATTGGCGAAGGTGCCAGCCTGCTCGCGGATCGGCTGCATCTGCCCGGAATTTTCGGCGTATTTGAACGCGATGTAGGGAATGCCGGCGTCCTTAAGCACGTGCTGCAGCATCGGCCGCTCCAGCAGCGCCGGATCGCAGAAGCTCGGCGCGGCAAAAATCACGCCTTCGGCGCCTGTGCGTTTGACCGCGCGGACCAAGTGCTGGCCCTTTTCCTTCTGACTGGGTTCGTATTTGGCCGCCGTCGACTCCGAGTGATGCAGGAAGGCGTCGGAAAGATTGCGCAGCGGATCGCCCTTGGTCTCGACGTCGCCGGTGAGCCAGCGGGTGACCAGCAGCAGGTCGTCGTCGACCACGTAGCAGCCGGACAGTTCGAGCGACTTGATCAAATTGAGCGGCGGCTGCTCGCAGAACATGCCGGTGAGCACGATGCGGCAATTGTCGTGCATCGGCCGTTCCTCGGCGCGCGCGGCGGCGAGATAATCGCGCAGCATGACGGTGTGCTCCTCGACCGGCAGCACGAGACCGGCGCGCACCATCAGATAGACTTCCGCCGCGGGCGCCTGCCACGGTTTCTCCGCGCGGAAGGTGTAGAGGTCGCGCACCAATCGGCGGTTTTCGTTGTAGACGGCGATCGAGTGGCGCAACTCGTCGTCGGTGACCGGCTTCCCGCGCAGCTCGCCGAGATCGTGGCGCAGCTCGGCCATCTCGTTGACATAGAAATTGCCGCCGATGTCGTCGCGATAGTTCTGCGGCACGTCGAAATAGTGCGAGTAGACATGGGGGAACATCATCTTCCACATGCCGGATAGATTGCGGATCACATCGCAGATCGACGGGAACAGCATGCCGTCGACGAAATCGAGCCGGCCGGACACGCCGAGCTCGATGGTCGAGCGCGGGATGCGGCAGATGTAGCTCTGGTAATAGGCGTCGCCGTGGATGACCTCGAGCTGATCGCCGCCGCCGACAATGCCGAGCGGCAGCATGTCGGCGGCGTGGATGAGTTCGCGCGGCACGTAGATCGGCATGTAGCCGATCACCTTGCGGCCGGGCTTGGCGGCTTTCCAGGCGCGCGCCGTGCCGAAGTTGAGATCCTCGAACAGCGCGGTGGCGCGGGCGATGATGTCGGCTGTCGCCGGTTGCTTCAACGGTGTTGCCATAGCGGCGACCTTTTCGCGATAAAGGCTTCGAGACCGGCCACCGCGTCGTGCGTGGCCATGAGTTCGTCGAGATAAAGCCGCTCGACGGCGCGGATCTTGTCCTTGACGCGCTTGATGTAGTCGAGCCGCGCCGCCTTGACGGCGTAGCGGATCGAGCTCGCGCTTTTCGACTTGAGATGTTCTTCGAAATAAGCGAGCGCGGCGTGTTCGGGATCGACCGCCGCTTCACACGCGATGCCGATCGCCGCCGCTTGCGCGCCGGTGATGCTGCGGCCAGACAGCAGCAGATCGAGCGAGCGCTGCGGGCCGATCAGTTCCGGCAACAGGCAGGACGCCGCCGGCGCGAACACGCCGAGCTTCATTTCCGGCTGGCCGAGATTGGCGTCGAGGGCGATGAAGATGAGATGGCCGGCGAGCGCCAGCTCCAGCCCACCGCCGAGGCATTGGCCACGCACCGCGATCAACAGCGGCACCGGCGACTCGACCATGCGCAGAACCAGTTTGTGCAGTCCTTCGAGCATGGCCGCGCATTGCGCCGGCAGGTGCTCTTCGACGCTGGCGCCGAAGCTGAAATGCGGCCCCTCGGCATCGATCAGCACGGCGCCAAGCTGGGCGTTGCCGAGTTGTTCGGCCAGCGCCTTGTCGAGCGCGGCGATCATCGCCGCGTTGATCAGATTGGCTTTCGGACGGTTCAGCCGCAGCCGTAACAGCCGGCCATCCGCCTCGTGCCAGATCTTGAGGGGCTCGGTCACAGCCTAAGACCTCGCCCGCGGCTGAATGCTGTCGGTGAGATCGTCGCTCCACGGCGTGTTGGCGGCGAGCGCGCGGCGCAGCGCCACGAAATCGACCTCGCGTCCGGTCTCGCGCGTGCCTTCGTTGAAGGCGCGGAAACCGGCGCGTGCTTCCGTCATCATGTTGAGCGCCAGCCAGTCGCGTGAATTTTCCTTGTTGGCGTTCCAGGCAATGAGTTTCGGCTTGCGCAACTCCTCGACCGTCTTGGTCGTGCATTCGGGGAAGGTGTACAGCAGCTTGGTGCACAGCGCCTCGACCTTCTCGTCGAGCAGGCTCAAATCGACGGTGCCGCGCTTCAAAAGCGCCTGGCCTTCGGCGGCCGCGGCGCCGGTCTTAAACTCGCCGTGCACGATGCGGCCGTAGTCGTCGAGATAGCGGTCGGTGGTCACCGTCGGATTGGCGACGAACTTGCCGTCGACTTTCAGCGCCGGCACGATTTCGCTGATGATGCCGAGGCGATAGGCCTTGTGCGCCGAGAACGGCTCGCACAGCAGGCCCGAGACCATCGCCTGCTCGCAGCCGATCATGTAGGGCAGAAAATCGGTCGCGCCGCCGATCGGCGCCGAGCCGTGTTTGGGACCCGCTTGGCCGAAACGGGCGAGATCCTGCGCGATCGAGAAGTCGCAGGCCATGCCGATTTCCTGGCCGCCGCCGATGCGCATGCCGTTGACGCGGCAGATCACCGGTTTGTCGCAGCCGAGGATGGCCGAGACCATGTCGTTGAACAGCCGCATGTAGCCGCGATATTCCTGCGGATTGCCGGCGTAATACTCAGCGTATTCCTTGGTATTGCCGCCGGTGCAGAAGGCCTTGTCGCCGACGCCGGTGAAGACCACCGCGACGACGTCGCGCGCCGCGCTAGCGGCGCGAAAGGCGAGGATCGTCGCCTTCACCATATCGGTGTTGTAGGAGTTGAACTGGCTCGGGTTGTCGAGCGTGATCCAGGCGTTGAACAGCCCGCTGACCGGCTTGCCGTCGGTGCCCTTTACCGGGCGCTTCTCGTAGTGCACGGCCTTGGAGACCGCCTCGCGCGCGGCGTCGCTGACCAGATTATGGTCCTTGGGCTCGGTATCTTGCGCGGCGACGCGGGCGGCTTCGGCGCTCATTGCGATGCTCCTGACGGCGCGGGAACGAGGACGGCGCGGCGCTTGAGCGCGCCGGAATGAACGGCTTCGAATACTTGATTGATGTCACTGAGCGGATGTTTCTCGACGAACGGCGTGACCTTGACGCGGCCGTTCATCACCAGCTCCAAGGCGTCCGGATAGAGCTCGGGCGGGCAGCCCCAATTGCCGAGCGCGCGGGCGTGATAGGCCATCAGGTTCGACAGCCGCACCTCGACCTTGTCCATGGTGAAGCCGACGACGCATAGCGTCGCGCCGTGATTGATCAGGCCGAAGGCCGCTTCCTGGCCGGCTTTGCTGCCGGAGCACTCGAAGATGATCCACTCGGTCTGGCGCAGCCCATGCTCCTTGGCGAATTTCTGGATCGCCGCCTTGAGATCGCGCGGCGACATCTGTTTGGAATTCAATGTGAGCGAGGCGCCCTGCCCGCGGATCGCAGCGAGCTTGTCGTCGTTGACGTCGACCGCGACCACGACGCCGCCCATCGCGGCGGCGATCTGCGCGGCATAACCGCCGACGCCGCCGACGCCGTTGACGATGACCAGATCGCCTTTGCCGACGCCGGCCTGCACCACCGCTTGATAGGGCGTGGTGACCGCGTCGGCGATCACCGACAGGTCGGCAAGATCGATGCCGACCGAAGCCAGGCGATGCTCGTCGACGACGCACAGTCCGCGCGCCGGTACGACGATGTGGGTGGCGAAGCCACCTTGAATGTCGTTGCCCGGCATTTTCTGGTTCGGGCAGATGGTCGCCTTGCCGCGTTTGCAGGCGTCGCACTCGCCGCACGGGATCACGGCCGGAACGATCACCGCGCGGTCGGTGAACCATAGCGCGTCGGTGCCGGTATCGACGACGTGGCCGCTGATCTCGTGGCCGAGCGCGAGCGGCAGCTCGTGCTTGGTGCGCACGCCGTCATAGTAATAGCCGAGGTCGGTATGGCAGACGCCGCAGCCGGCGATTTCGACCAGGACTTCGTCGGGGGCGAGCGTGCCGATCTCGAATTCCATGGGGACAAAGGGCTTGCCCGCGCCCGTCATCATCCAGCGAATTGGCTTGGCGCCCATCGATCTGCCCTCCAACTTGCACGGCGAGCCCATTGCCTGACCGGCATGGCCACGGGTTTCATTCTTCGTTACGGGGCCCGTGAACTGCCTTGATCAAGGTCAAGGAAAAGCAAAAAAACGCATTCTAGTACTTAAATACATATTGGAGTCGCGCGGGCGCGAAACCGGGCTCCGATCAAGGGGAAAACGGCCATGGCAGCCTCGCCCAGCATCTCCATCGCGATCATCGGCAGCGGCGGCGCGGGCGCGCTGACCACCGGCGACAGCCTGCTCGAAACCGCTTGCGCCGCCGGCTGGCACGGGCTGTTTACCCGCACCATGGGCCCGCAAATCCGCGGCGGCGAAGCAGCGGCTTTGCTGCGGCTTGCCGCGCAGCCGGTCGAATCTTTGCCGGACCGGTTCGACCTCATTATCGGCATCGACTGGCTCAATGCCGCCCGTTTCGGCGCCGAGATCAAGGCGGGATCTCAAACTTTAGTGATCAGCGATCCGCGCGGCGGCGACCTGCCGCCGATGGTAACGGAGTTGGGCGCCCGCGTGATCGAAGTGCCGCTGAAGGAGATGGCCAAGGCCATTCCCGACGGACGCCCGAACATGATCGCGCTCGGCATCGCCGGCCGCCTGCTCGGCTTTACCATCGAGCAGACCTTTGCGCCGATCGAGAAGCGTCTGGTCGACAAAGGGCCGGCCGCGCTCGAGGCGAGCCTCGCTGGTATCAAGGTCGGTTTCGGCGCCTCCGCCAGCATCGATCTCGGCATGCAACTCGCTGCGCCCAAACCGAGTAAAGACTGCCGCTGGCTGTTGTCGGGCAACGAGGCGACCGCGCTCGGCGCCGTGCGCGGCGGCATCCGTTTCGCCGCCGCCTATCCGATCACGCCGGCGACCGAAATCCTCGAGTGGCTGGCGCCGAACCTGACCAAGGTCGGCGGCACGCTGCTGCAGGCCGAGGACGAACTCGCCGCCATCAACATGATCATCGGCGCCTCCTATGGCGGCACGCCGGCGTTGACCGCGACCGCCGGCCCCGGGCTGTCGCTGATGATCGAGGCGCTCGGGCTCGCCACCGCCGCGGAAATTCCGGTCGTCGTCATCGACGTGATGCGCGGCGGACCGTCGACCGGCATCCCGACCAAGTCCGAACAGGGCGATCTGAACATCGCCATCTACGGCATGCACGGCGACGCGCCGCATCTGGTGCTGGCGCCGCAGTCGATCGGCGACTGCGTGTTCACGACGCAATGGGCGACCTATCTCGCGGAATCGCTGCAAGCGCCGGCGATCGTTCTGTCCGACCAATTTATGGGGCAATCGCGCGCCGCCATCGAGCGGCCGGCCGACGTCGCCTTTATCGGCGCCCGCGAAGTGGTGAGCGAAATTTCCAGCACCTACAAGCGTCATGCCTTGGCGGCGAACGGCGTGTCGCCGATGGCGATCCCGGGAACGCGCGGCGGCCAGTACACCGCGGACGGTCTCACCCATAACGAACGCGGCACGCCGACCAGCGGCGCCGCCGACCATCTGGCGCAACTCGACAAGCGCCGCGACAAGCTCGAGCGCTTCAACTACGGCGACCACTGGGCGAGCGTCGAAGGTTCGGGCGATCTCGCCGTCATCACTTGGGGCTCGCTCACCGGCGCTGCGCGCGAGGCGGTGGCGCTCACCGCCGCCGACGGCATCAAGGTCCGCATGGTCGCTCCGCGCCTGCTCGCGCCGGTGCAGCCGGAGCGATTTGCCGCCGCGCTTGACGGCGTCAAGCGCATCCTGGTGGTCGAGCAGACGCACGGCGCCCAGTTCAACAAATTCCTGCGCGCGCATTACGACCTGCCGGCGCCGGTGCGCGTGTTCAGCCGGCCCGGGCCGCTGCCGATCACCGGCGGCGAAATCCATCGCGCCATCGCCGAGTGGAGATGACCATGAACGTCGAGACACCGCGCCTACAAGCAGGCCGACTACAAATCCGACGTCAAGCCGATCTGGTGTCCCGGCTGCGGCGACTATCACGTGCTGATGTCGTTCACCCGCGCCTTCGCGCAACTGGGACTGCCGCCGGAAGAGATCGTCGTGGTGTCCGGCATCGGCTGCTCGTCGCGCATTCCCGCCTACACCAATTGCTACGGCTTCCATGGCGTGCACGGCCGGTCGCTGGCGCTCGCCGCCGGGCTGAAGGTGACGCGGCCGGATCTGACCGTCGTGGTCGCCAGCGGCGACGGCGACGGCTACTCCATCGGCGGCAACCATTTCCTGCACGCCTGCCGGCGCAACGTCGACATGACCTACGTCGTCATGGACAACCACATCTATGGCATGACCAAGGGCCAGCCCTCGCCGACGACCGAGCCGGAATTCGACACCGCGCTATCGCCGGGGGGCACCAAGGTGCGGCCGTTCCATCCGCTGGTGGTGGCGCTCGCCTCGGGCGCTAACTTCATCGCCC
>CAVRHL010000003.1:0-155616 GCA_963720985.1 uncultured Alphaproteobacteria bacterium | reverse complement strand
CGGCCAGCCGGTTGTCTTGATAATCATCGACACACTGAACCGCGCCCTTTGTGGCGGCGATGAAAATTCCTCTAAGGACATGGGGGCCATCGTCGCCGCTACGTCTCGGCTACAGCTTGGCACGAAGGCGCATGTCATGTGGCTGCACCATATGCCCGTGGACGGCTCGGAGCGGCTTCGCGGACATGGTTCATTGCTCGGCGCGATGGATACAACGCTGAGCGTCGAAAAACACTCGGGCGATATCCGCACCGCAAGCGTCGTTAAGGCGAACGATCCCGACGAAGGCGAGCGCGTGGCGTTCAAACTGGAAAGCGTCACCGTTTGCGAGGGCACCACGGCCCCGGTGGTCATAGAGGCCGATGCCGGCGACGTTCAAAGCGGCAAGCCCAAACGCAAACTGTCAGACCGCGCCAAACTCGCCCTGCAAGCCCTAACCGAGGCTAGTGATAAATCACGGCAAGCCGGTGCCGGGAGGCAATGAGCTGCCACCCGACATTAAGGCGGTAACGCTCAATCAGTGGCGCGAGGAACTATACAGGGCGAACGTCTTGAACAAGGCGGCAGCCAATCCTTGGGCGGACTTCAATCGGGTACAGAGTCAACTTGCTGCCCGAGATATTATCGGATGCCGAGATGGTCTTGTTTGGGTGGTTTAGCGTGCTAGCGGACCTAGCACTTCTAGCACCTTTATAAGGTGGTGCTAGTTGATGCTAGGTTTTGTCCCTCTAGCAACTGCTAGCAACTGCTAGGCTAGTGCTAGGTGCTAGGTGGTGCGTGTGTAGCTGCCACCATCAACAGCCACACCCCCGACAGTCTTTTCTCGGCGGCCACTTTCGCCCTTGTCTATCTTCCCGCATTCTTCCCGGCGGCTGTTTAGTCTGCCGTGCGGTAAGACTATCCGGTTGATCTATTTAACACATTCATTCGCCGGCCCCGCTGTTGTTGTCACAGAGGGCCTATCATTTATGCCGATTTTGGAGGGCCTAATTGCGCCTATCGCAAACCCAACGACAGGACAGCGTGGCGCGGCCGGTGTCGCAGCGCAGCGCCGTAACAAACGGTAGCCGCCTATTCGTTGAAGGCGACGGTAGAAGCCCGTGGAGCGCGCCGCTGGCGCGATCTGGTCGAGCTGCACGCCGGCGATCTAGGCGGCGCGGATATCCTCTCTGAGGCCCAATTAGCCCTATGCCGTCGCGCGGCAACCTTGTCGATCTCCTTAGAGGGAATGGAAGGCAGTCTATCTGCCGGCGCCGATGTTGATCTCGATCTGTATGGCCGGCTTGCCGGTCATCAACGCCGCATTCTCGAAACGCTCGGCATTGAACGCCGGCAGCGTGACGTAACGCCAACCCTTCAACAGTACCTAGCAGCAAAGGCAGCCGAATGATCCCGACCACGCCGATTAGGAAGGCCCTAAACGACCCTCAGCTGTTCGGTAACGTGCTTTCTGGCGATAGTTGGGCTTCGTGGCGCATCCTGCTCATTGCGGCTATGGGCGAGCCTCTGACGCCCGATGAGCGCGTCATCTTCAAGCAGTTGACCGGACGCGACCGTGAAAGACCGTTCGAGCGCGTTGAAGAACTGCGTGCGTCGTTGCCGGCAGGCGCGGCGGCAAGAGCCGGGCAAAGGCAACGCTGGCCAGCCTATCTCGCCGGATTGTGCGAACACAAGTACTTGCCTGTACCAGGCGAAACCGGCGTGCTCCTTTGTGTCGCCCCCGACACGACGCAGGCGCGGATCGTACTTAAACTACGCCGAGAGCGGCGTTTCGAGCAAAGCCACCATCCTTTGCCAATCTAATCGCCAACCGGACAGCCGACGCGCTTCGAACTAGACCAACGGCATCAGCATCGAGGTTAGAGCCGCGAGCTTTAGGCGTTTGCGTGGCCCAACTTACATCGCCGCGATTTGCGGACGAAGCGGCCTACTGGGATGTCGGACGAGAGTTCGGCGAACGCTGACGACGAAATCGTTAACGCAGTTCGGCCCGGGCTGGCGACAACGGGCGGCCCGCTGATTATCGCTTCCAAGCCCCTACGGGAAAACCGGCGTTCTTTGGGAAACATACAAGCAGCATTTCGGCAAAGACGGCGACCCGCAAATCCTTGCGTCGCGCAGGGCGCAAGCCGTGAGTTTAATCCAAGCCTTCCCCAAGCGGTTGTCGATCGTGCGTTGGCACGCGACCACGCCAAAGCGAATGCGGAGTACCTTGCTCAGTTTAGAAACAACATCGAGAGCTTTGTGCCTTTCGAGGTAGTGAGGGCTTGCGTTGGCGATTACGTCGAAATGGGACCGCTTGAAGGCCGGACATACTCCGCTTTCTGCGATCCGTCCGGCGGATCATCCGATAGCTTCACAATGGCGATCTCGCACAAAGAGGGCGAGCGCGTTATCATCGACTGCATCCGCGAGTTTAAGCCGCCGTTTTCGCCCGAGGCTGTCATTGACGAGCTCTCGGCAACGCTGAGAATTTACCGAACCTATCGGGTGACCGGCGACCGATACGGCGGCGAATTTCCGCGCGAGTTATTCCGGCGCAGGAATGTTTCTTACATCGTCAGCGAGAAAACCAAATCGGACCTGTTTCGCGATTTGCTGCCGTTGCTCAACAGCGGCGGAATTACGTTGCCGAAATCAGACCGGCTGGTTAGATCCAGATTTGCGGACTTGAACGCAAGATTGCGCGCGGCGGCAAAGACAGCATCGACCACGCAAGCGGCCTTCACGACGATCTGGCGAATTGCGTAGCCGGCGCAGCAAACATGATTGCGAACGTCGCCGAAAACCCGCCCGCGGTGTTCGGCGTGTGGTCGCAGTCTCACGGGATCGTAATTAATCGACCGGCGCAAACGAAATTTCCAGACGGGCCAATCACCGATCCGACCGATCCATTATTCGGCGGCTACGCGACGAGGGCAAAATAATGTTGAAATATTTGAGACACAGGGGAATTTAATATTATGCGAGCGCAAGCAGCATCAATAGCCGCCGGAATTCAAGGCGGACATTATGGGCGAAATTCTTTTTGCCAGGACGCAGGAGGGCGGCAGACTTTTCCATGCGCGGCCCGACGGCAAATATTCTTCCGTTTCTTTCCGCGTGTGAGAAGCACCATACGCGCTATTTGCAAAAAATTGCCAGGCTCCGAGCTACCGAAACAACACCGAAGCCCGCGATTGATGACGCGCAAAGGAAGATCGAGGAAACCTATTCGCGCGAAATCAACCGAATTGTTGCGCTTGGTGTTGTGGAGTTTGAGCCGTGAATTTCGGAGAAACGCAAATGTCGGTCCTGCTGCGCGGCGCCCGCTGCGTTGAAGACGACAAACGAGATTTATTTTTTACCGTGGTCGCAAACGAATTGCGGCCTTGCTTCAATGTCGACAACGAGATGATGCGCCGTGCAGTCAGTACGGCGTTAAGACATCTCCGCGACATTTCATACGAGGAGACTATTTGAAATGGCTGGATTAGCTCACCGCCCAGGCCGCGGCGGAATTATTGTTGACGACAAAGGCACAAACGCGACTTTCGGATTCTGGCCGGAAGAATTTGACGGCGCGAGCAAGACAGTTGGGTCGGCAATGCGTTCCAACAGTTTGCGAGCGTTTCGCATACCGCACAGCGATTGCACTCGATAAACGAGCGCCGGCAGATGGCGCGCGTCACCGGCAAGCCCGCCGATATTCCGGATGTGGAAGCGCGCATTCGCTCGGTGCGACAGGATCAGAAGAACCTATCGGCCGCCGACCAAAAGCTCGGCGAGATTGGCGACCAGATATTTCTAAAAAAGTATTCGCTCAGGCCCTACGATTACAGCAGCGGCATTGCCAGCAATCGATCCGAGCTACGGGCGCTATTGCGTGGCATGACCAGCGAGCAAAAAGCAAAGGCGTTGAAGAAACATGAATTCCGCGCGGCTGCGCTGGAATTGCCGGCGGAAGCCAGCGGACTAGACGAGTCGGCCCATTCGCTGTTGCGCCAAAAGGAAATCGAGACAAAGTTTCCCAACAAGACCCGCGACATTGCAGAGGCGGAAGCTGCGCTCGAAGTGGTGCGCCAGGCGCATAAAGCGGCGGCGCTCGCTGTGCAGAACGAACTCAAGGCAACAGGATTAGTCGCAGAGGAACCGACAGCCGCACAGCCGCCGAAACCATGGGTTTCTGTGGCTTAAAAGATGCGCTGCGCTCCGTGTTTCCTGCTTCCCACGTAGAGCGTGCGCTAGGGCAGCTCGGCTGTGTTGAGCCATAGACAGCCGGGCTGCTCACTTTTTCATTTTTGATTTTTATGACGGATAGGGAATTCTATGCAGCAGAGGTACAATACGAAACTTCTCGGCGGAGCGCGGCTTCGGCTTCATCATCGGCGTCGGCAACAACGGCGAAGATGTATTCTTCCACATAACTGATGTTGACGTTCCCAAACCCGACATCGCGCCGGGGCTTTGTGTGAGCTACGAGGTCGGCGAGCATCGCGGTCGCGTGTGCGCCAAAAACGTGCGTGTGGCGTGACGGGCCCGTGTCAATTTCAAACATCGCCTGCGCTGCGCCCGATTGCCCGAACACGGTCCCGGTCCAGCGTTTCGGACACCGCAAGCTGTTTTGCTCGTCGGCGTGCCGTAGAGAGACCCATAGGCGGTTTTCGGGAAAACCGAGCAACGGCCATTTTGACGAGATTTCGCCACAAACGCCCTCTGAAAACATTAAGGAATTCAGCCGACTTTCGTCGCAAATCCGAAAATCCACACCACCCCACCCATTTCCCGGAAGCGACGAATCTCCGGCCTTTGCCATCGACATTCTGCCGGCGCTGCCAAATTCATCGGACGGGTTCATTCCGACATTGTTGCGCTACTCGTTCCGATCGACACCGCCCTCGATGAAGTTCGCGCCGGCACTGCAAATCACAGAACTGACGAAAGCGGCATTTCTCAATTTGCTAGCGCGGTCGAATATCACAGGTGTTCGCCAATGTCGATCAATTCGCCAAGGCAAAATTGGCTCTAAAGAAACAACGCCAGCCGATGCTAGTGGTGCAATGAAAAACTTCCCGGCGCGAAAACCGGGAAAACAAACTGTCATTGGAAAGGAATTTTATGTCTATGTCTGAAAAACCCCGCGCTGAAAACTTTTTTCAATGGGCATCACTCCAGCAATGATCGAGGCTGGTGCAAAAAGAGGTGGCGGGGAGCCTCCGGATTTACGACGTTGATAGCCCAAGCCTATGTGCAAATATTGCAGAGGATGTTCTACGAGTTGGGCTTGGCGTGCTGCTTTAAAAAAAGCGTGAAAATCTGAAACGTCCTTCACCAGCTTTTCGTCTTGAAGCCGTGTTTTTGAAGGTCTTTGGCATACAGTTCTGTTTTGTCGCCCAGGCCCAGTTTGTAATTTCCACCGACGCGCAGTTGCGCCGGCTCGATATGTATGGAGTAAAAATAGAAGGCTTGGTCGTTCTTTACGATCCCAGTGCGCTTTACCGGTTGATGAGCGTAAATGCTTCACATGGCGAGGTGGCGGGTGATTAATTTTTGCAAGGGGCGCCATTTGTGCAGGAAGTGATTTTCGGAAAGCCCGTGTTTCATTAGTTTGTCAATCAGCGACAGATGATTGGTAATATCCTGACGGGCATAGAAAACGATAGCCGTTCGCACATCGTCGGTGCCGAGCGCTGTTTGGGCAATATAGAACAGTCCTCGATCAAGGAAGGCCCACAAGGTTACGCATTTCACCCGATAAGGCGAAGAAATATCTCCTTGTCTCGTTCGGCTTGTTCGGTTTTTGGGATCGAAGCTGAGGGTGGCCATGGCGGAGCAGGTCCGTTGATGACGCCATCCTAGCAGTTATTTCCGCTTTTCTAAGCGCGCCACATTAACCCCCCGTGCTCTTCGCAATCAGGAACCGCAAGTGCTGACGGCCCATAGATCGAGTGCGGCGCGCTTTTCTGCCGCATATGTGTTGCGATCATAGGTGCGGATCAATTTGGGCGGCAGGTGGTTTAGTGCGGCTTCCGCAACATGGGGCAGGGTGCCGAGCATCCCTAAGCCCGTGCGAACTGTGCGGCGAATATCATGCAGCGTCCAAGGGGTTTTTAGTTTTGCTTTCTTGTCGAGTGCAATCTTGCTTTTTGACCAGCCGGAATAGCCGCCCTCGCCAGAGCCGAAAACAATGTTGCGACCCTCGCGGCGCGGCGTTTCTTTTAGGATTGCCCAGAGCAGCGTTACTGAGCGGGACAATATGCTCTTTGCCGTTCTTAGTGCGATCAGCGGGCAGGGTGATCGTGCGGGCCTCTAAATCAATCTCAGGCCATTGCAGGCTGCCTATTTCGTCGCGGCGGCATCCGGTCAACATAAGCAACTGGACGATGCGCCCGTAGTCGTTATTCGGGGCCGCACGCCATATCGCTGCCGCTTCCGACCAATCATCTATCTGATTTTCGCCCGGCTTGACTAGAATGCGCTCGCGCGGTTGGTTTTCTTCCAGCTTGTTTGTGCCGACAACGGGGTTTTGCTCGCATAGACCTTCACCGATAGCCCACACGAACATTGCCGAGCGTGGCGCGTGCCCGGTTAGCGGAAATTGAGCCGTTCTCTTTGGCAATGGTGCGGACTTGGCTCGCAACCGCCGCGCGGTTCACAGACCGCGACCGCGAGCTGATGTAGCGGCTTCCAAAGCTTGTTTAGGTGGTACTCAGCGGCTTGATAGCCGCGCGGGCGGAATTCGGGTTTCCTGGCCTCTAGGTAAGCCGCAATAATTCCGTCAAGCGTATGGGGATGCCTTTGGCGCGAGGAAATCGACCTTTTCGCTGGCCGGGTCTTTCCCGATAGCTACTTTGCCGAATATTTTTTTAGCTTCGCTGCGCGCCTTCCAGCGTCACCTTTGCGGCATTGCCAAGGGTCATGCGGCGATGCTTCGCCCCGATCTTGTACTGAGCAATGAACGTGCGGTGTTTTACGCCATTCGCGCTGGCGCCAATTCGCAAGCCGAAGCCCGGCATCAATTCGTCAAACTCGATATGTTCGGTTTTGCCGGCGGGGATTACTAAGCGGGCGACGTTGGCCTGTTTGAACTTCATGGCGAGCCCCTCATTTTCGGGAAAACCCAGGGAAGATTCAAAACCGTCTTCCCGTTCTTCCTGCCATTCCTGGCCTCAATGTACAGAGGGTATATGCTGCTTTACGTTGGATTGGAAGGGATTTGTCTGCTACAGTCTTCCCGCGTCCACATAGAACCTTTGATTTGGGAGCAGAGGGTCGCAGGTTCAAATCCTGCCGCCCCGACCAGCACTTAGCCGACATTTCTGCGACAATCTTTAGGCCGAAGGTACGGCATAGGTACGGGTGGCATGCTATGGCTACCGAATCATGCCCGACCCGACCGCTAACCGCCGCGCTTACGCGAGGAAGCGATGGCGGATTTCAAGGCGGCCTGGCAGCGCAAGTCCGTGACCGTGCGCGGAACCCAGTGGGGCCAACGTGATACGGCTGCCTGAAGAAGGAGCTAGCGCCAAATAGGTATGGGCCATTGACCTATTCAGCCAATGACCGAATAGGCCAGTGAACGATATATGCTCGCCGTCATAGGAATCGGCGGACCATGAAACAACCCTCGCCCATGACCCTCGGCAACATGCGCGAGAATGGCGTGCGGTCGCTGCTCGTGACGTGCTCAAACGTCACCTGTCGCCACGAAAAGATCGTGGACGTGGATGCCTACGGCGATGACCTGTTCGTGCCCTCATTCGGCCCAAGGATGCGGTGTGAGCGGTGCGGCCAGCGCGGCGCGGATGTTCGGCCAAATTGGAATGAGCACGCGCCGCCTGTTTGGAGTGCCTTAATTCCAGCCTGAAATCGTCGGCAGTCGGGGAATCACGCAAAAATTTGAGCCCGCTTTTGCGATAAGCGCTCTATAATGCGCGGCAATCAAACAGGAGGGGTGTTTCTCATGAACAATTGCATCGTCGCACTCACCGGCGCCTTGGGTATCGCGATTGGCGCCGCGCCGCTTGCGGCGGCCCAGGACGTGCTCACCACGCACCGACTGTCGGCGGCGCTGGCGTCGGAAGCGGTGACCGAGGCGGTGGCTACTTGCGCCAAGCAAGGCTACCGCGTCGCGGCAACGATCATCGATACCGACGGCGTGACGCAGGCGATGCTACGCGGGGACGGCGCCGGACTGATTGGAGTCAACAGCTCCTACGACAAGGCTTACACGGTGCTCATGCTCGGCGCGGCGCGAAATGAGGATTCGAGCGCCGCCATCGCCAAGCGCATAGGGCCGACGCCGCCGGCCGGCGGCATTGCCAAGTTCGACCACGTCGCGTTGCAGCCCGGCGCGCTTCGCATCAAACTTAACAACGAGGCAATCGCTGCGATTGGAGTTGGCGGCGCACCGGGCGGCGATCTCGACGAAGCGTGTGCCAAAGCCGGGCTCGACAAAATCAGCGCGCGGCTGAAGTGAGCCGCACCGCAGATCAGCCGGTCAAGCTCTCAACTGATGGAAACAAGTTACCTCAGTTGACGGCGTAATGAACTGCATTTTGTTGCGGTGCACTTGGTCGCGAATGGCCCATAGCTTACGTGCCGACCGCGTTGCGCTATTGCTGCTTTCGGGGGTGAAGTCGACATCCGGCGTATTACCGTCCATTGTCCTTCTCCCTTTTCCCGCCGCTGTGTGGTGTGGCGGCGTGCAACCAAACACTGCAAACTGCATGGATTTCTATTTGGAAGCAGAGGGTCGCAGGTTAGAATCCTGCCGCCCCGACCAAATTAACGAGGGAGAGCCACAGTACGGCCGACCTCCGCGCCATAGCACTGCGCCGCTGCGGCGGTGTTATGCCACCGCGATTGCCAGCGCAGGGCGTTGGCACTATACCGGCGCGGATCAACGGATTCCCGCGCCATGACAGCACGCATCTATAAGCCATCGAAGACCGCCATGCAGTCGGGTCTGGCCAAGACCAAGGCCTGGATGCTGGATTTCGAACCGGAGGCGCCACGCACGGTCGAACCGTTGATGGGCTGGACCTCATCGGGCGACATGCGCCAGCAGGTGCGCCTGACCTTTCCGACCAAGGAAGAGGCGATCGCTTATTGCGAGCGCCATCGCATTGCATATCAGGTGACCGAGACGGCGCCGGCGGTTCGGCACGCAATGTCTTATTCCGACAATTTCGCTTTCAAGCGCCGCGACGCCTGGACCCACTGACGGCGGTCCCTCGGCGAGGCCGGCGCCAACTAGCGCGCCGGCGACAGTTCGCGCGTGCTCGAGCGCTGCCGCAGCAGCGAGATGAAGCGTTCCTCGGCCATCGGTTGCCCGAGCAGGAAGCCCTGTCCGAAATCGCAGCCCATGCTGACCAGCGCTAGCGTATCGGATGCCTTTTCGATGCCCATGGCGACAGCGTTGCGCCGGTGGGAATGCGCGAAATCGATCACCGCTTTGCACAAGGGCATGTTGACCTTGTCGGTGCCGCAGTCGGCGATGAATTTCCGGTCGATCTTGAGTTCCGCGAAGGGCAATTCGTCGAGCTGCGCCAAGCTCGCATGGGCGGCGCCGCATTCATCGATGGCGAGATGCACGTTGTGCGGCTGCAGCCGCTTGCTGAGCGAGGCGGCGAGCGCAAGATCGGAAACGATCTGGCTTTCTGGCATGTCGATGATCAGGCCCGGCCAGCCTTCGGCGCTGGGGCGATGCAATTTGACGATGTCCTCGATCGGCAGCTTGGCGAGCGTCGCCGGCTGAATATTGACCGAGAGCGGAATATTGACGCCGGCCTTGGAGAAGATGACGCCGGTCTTAAGCGCGCTCTCCAGCGCGCGCTCGGACAACTTGATGGTGCTCTCGTCGCGCGCGCCGGGCATGAACGCCTTCGGCAACAGCACGCCGTGCTGCGGATGGCGGGCGCGGGCGTAGGCTTCCGCGCCGGCGAGCTGCTTGCGCCGCAGGTCGATCTTCGGTTGGTACCAGAATTCGATCCAGTTCTTGGCGAGCGCTTCGTCGAGATCGATGCTGGTTGTGGCGTCCGACAGGCCGAGCTTGAGATCCCGGGTAATCTTAACGATCGCTTCGGCGTCGTACGGCTTCTTGAGCACCGGCAGCATTCTGAGCTTATGCCGGGTGCCGATGTTCTTGGCGTGCTCGAGCACCGCAGCGCCGCGGCTGCTGGTTATTTGCACCGCACCGCGAAAGCTGCGGGCGCCGAGCTCGGCCATCGCTTCGAAGGCGTCCGCGGAGTTGAGCGAGATGTTGAGCAGAATGAGATCGGGCAAGCGGTCGGCCGCCGCCTGGCGCAGCGCGGTGCTGTAGGCAAATTCGACGCTGTCGATGCCGACGCCGTGCAGCACCAGCGACAGGAATTGCCGGATGCTGGCGTCCTCGTCGACGATATAACAGAGCGGCGCGGCGGTCGGTGCAAGCGGCGCCTCGACGGTTGCGGCAGGCTGAGCGGCGGGCCGGCGTGACGGTTCTGTCGGGGCGGCGGGCATGGACGGACGGCATTCCAATTGCGAGGTCGTCGAACACCACCAACGGTGTTCCAAACTGATTAAAGATGAGTTTCATCGGGCCGCGGCCAGATCGTCGCAGCCCGAGCTAAGTCGCGCGAAAAACTTGGAAAATTTGGCGACACCGGCTGAAGTGTCAGCCTTAAGGTAAATCAATGGTTTGGTTTTACAAACCTGTCTATTGGCGCAGACAGCGGCGCAAAGGCATCTTTGCCGACTTTACAAACCTCACCACACCTGTAACTTTGAAGTGCCGCTGCGAAGTTCAGAACAAGCGGCTGATTAGCCAGCCGATACCCCAGCCGATACCGCCGCAAATCATTACAATAATACAGTTGGCACTACCGCTGCTTCGAGTGGTTCGGGCACCTTCCCATACCAGCAAAATAAAGCCGACTCGGTAAAATGTTCATACAGATTTGCTGCGCCCCTTGGTTCGCTGCACCTAAGTACAGTGGAACCTATGAGATCGATGGTCTAGGTTTTCCTTATAACGTATCAATTAATTTTGGCGGTTAGTGTCATGCAAGCCGCGAATAAGCTTACTAACAGAATCACCGATAGGCCAGATCGGTTTTCATTCAGGGATACAGGACTAAGTGAGCGTACGGTCAAAGCACTGCTTGCCTGCGGAATCGACGCGCCGAAGCGCCTGCTGTCTATGACGCCTGCTGAGATCGCGATAATCCCCGGCGTCGGAGGGATTTCGCTCGGCGAAATCATGCGATATCGAGCATGGCAACCGAAAATTTTGTCAGCGGAGGCGGAGCATCAGCCAAGCTGTTTCGCTTTGGAGGAGGAAAAAGGCGTCACAGCTTAGACTTCTACGCCGCCTTCAAATCCGCCGTCGCTTGCTCGCGGCTCGCGAGTCATCGCCCGAGCATTTCGGTTAGGTCATTGCTGCCGGTAGGCCCTATGCAGCGCCGGAAGGTCGCTATTGGGGAATAGAAGCGGACATTGATCGGCACGGGCGTTCGCTCCACCCTTCGCGTTCCGACATTTCACCGGTACAGGATTTTACCGTGGCTGAAACAACTAAACTCTCCGTCGGCAAAGCGCTCGATAAGCTACGCGGCGCCGATACGCCAAAAACGAAGATGACGCAGCTCGATGAGAAAATTGCCGCGCTTGATGAAGAGACACAGCGCTTGAGAGCGATGAGACGCCGCATTGAACGGGACCAACAAGCCGGTTCGACTGGGAGCGATGTTCAGGAGGCGAACACAAAACGCATCACAAAGCTAAAAATATTAGGGATCATAATCGTCATAATCATCGTGATCCCCATCTTGGCGTGGAAGTGGGGGCTTTTGTAGCCATAGCGATCACACCTGATCGGATTTCGGAGAGACCGCCGCGAGGCGGTCTTTCTGTTTGCGTTCAATGATGGGAGGAGCCGGGCGTCATGCTCGGCCCTTTTTATTTCGTTCGGCACGTCATCGTGCGCTCCCACACCGTCATTTGATCCCGATCAATGCAAGGTAGCGATCACGCTGGTAACGAAGCGATGCTGATCCGACTGTTGCTATCGCGCCATTGCGAAAGAAAGACGAATAGCCATGCCAACAGAAACCGCCATCATCGTTGCCGGCATTGTTCTCGCGTTCGCCGTGTTGGCCGCGGCCATGGCTTGGGCGCAATACTACACTCGGAATGTTCGCGTGCCAGGTGCGACGTATTTTGACACCCCGAAATAGTTTTGGGCTGGCACATTTGAAAAAACTGCGCCGGTTAGTTCTCCCACCGCGCCATGAAATCCGCCATGCTTTCGCGCCAGTTCGCCGTGGTCTTCGCCGAAGGTGATCGGATCAAAAGGCAGTAGGGCTGACCCTTTGAGCTGGTCAGCAAAATATCTTCTCTCTTTGTGACAGCGGTCACAGCATATCGCCGCCGACTTGGCAGTTTTGAACAAATGCTTAAACTATTCCCAAGATGCTCCAGGTGTGGCGAGCCGATGCGCTTCGTCCGCAGTCTCCCGGCTGTAGCCGGGCGGTCTGAATTGCAGAGTTTCGAATGCCGTGGTTGTCAGGAAGTTACAACGGTCGCTGTGGGCGACAAGAGCGCGGTGCAAGGTATTAGCCCCTCTCGAACCACGCCGCCTTGAAATCCCAGATATTAGGATTTCGAAACTCAGCGGAACCTGTGGCGTGCCTAGACCGCCAAGCAGGAGGTTGTTGCGCCGCACCATCGCAAGACTCATAAATTTAAGCTCGCCGTCATTCGATTAACTCATTTTTGTGCGCTTATAGGTTTTCAAGTCGCCAAGTCGAAATCTCAAAAAAATTGAAATTGGGAGGGAACCATGGGCCCGAGACAGCCCGTAAATTTCGATCTAAATACGGTCGCGCTCATGCGCGATACGCTCGATGAGGCGTGGGCCCGGCTGCACCCACAGGAGCGGGCCGTTACGCGAAAGTCGTCGCTCGCAGCGCGGATTCTCGAAACCGCAGCGCAGGGTGAGCGTGATCCGCAGCGCCTATTGGATGCCGCCCTCAGCGAGCTTGCCGCTTGATCCGGCTGTGCTGCCACGCCGTCTTGAAATCCGCCATCGCTTCCTCGCGGCTCGCCGCACGAGGAGTTGGTTCGTTTCGACCAGCCGCAATATGCGGTCGTCGAAGATTTAATGGAACCATTGTCCCAACCTGGATTTTCAACTCCACCAACGAGCCCCAACCCGGTGAAGCGAATGGGAGGGGCTTTCAACAGTGGAGTTGCCAAAATGTGCGACTACAGCCTTCTACATGTCAGGTCGCGGCCTGCGAAGGTTGGCGATAGACTTACTACACGTGATTTTGGTACCGGCACACGTGGATTCGCCGCGGAAGAAGATGCCGCGGTAGCCGTTTGCGTTCTTCCGGGAACCGAGCTTGCGTTTTCCCACACGGTGACAGTTTCAGATCACCGCTTCATCGTAGGATGGAAGACGGAAACCCTCGCTTACGCGACGGCCATCTTTCGACAAGTGAACAAGCATGATCTGCTGGTTCACCACGATGCACTAGAATTTCCGGATGGGCGTTTTGTCCTTCTGACAAAGCTAGTGGTGGGTCAGAAAGCAACGGTGCTTCAACTGCCGGCGCGGCCAACGACCGCAGCCGAAGTCGATGCCCAGAAGCGTCTCAACTACGTGGGCTAACAATTCGGGAGCGTTAGCACCGAAATAGGTGGCCCGAATGGGAACCTAATGAACAAGGGGCACGTTCTGGCCACAATAGTCGCATGCCAGATCGGTCTACCCCATCCCCCATGGTACCCCCGGCCGTCTGGGCAGCGACTTCTAGGGGCGGTGATGACCGGATGTACGTCGCGCCGCTCCTTTCCTTGGTCGGCTGGCCTACGCTGGCTACTCCCACGCCGCCTTGAAATCCGCCGTCGCCTGCTCACGCTACCCCCCGCTCCATGGATTGAAAAAGCGCCGTTTTATGAAACTTAAATCAAACAAACGGAGGTTCGTTTTGGCCGCCGCTTCCAGGCCTTTTTGGACAGCGGTGTATTCGCTGGCCCAGAATGAGAAAAACATTGCAAGTGTCATGGGGTTCATCTCTTTGTGACCGATGCCAGCGAACCAGGTACGGCTCCACTCACGCGCAATCTCGTATCTGTTGCCCATTGATGGTGGGTGCATGCGGGCGTTTAAGTCCTGAACGGCAACCGTCACGGATTGCCGCCTGGCGGCGCGGTCTGGATTGGGCGATTCCCCAAATATTCTTGGCAATTCCCAGAATATGATGCGCTCATATTCCCAAAACACCGGTTCGAACAGCGGGTCACTACCATCGCGTGAAGGATTTACCCGATCCGCAAGTGCTAGCAGGATATTTGCTTCACGGTAGAGGCGGACCTTTTCCCGAAAACGAGTACGGACCGCGTCGGGCAAGTGGAGGGTCTCTGGAGCGACTTGCGGATCGTCCCTCTCGACCATCTGGTGTAGCGACGTGGCAATCATGACCGGTGAAGTGCCCAGGCGGCGGCGCTTAAACCATGGTATCGCAATCATCCCGGCAACTTACTCGCGAAACGATGGAAATTGTAAGTCTCGGACGTGAGGATCAGATCACGCCCCGCGCTCGCACGCCGCCTTGAAATCCGCCATCGCTTGCTCGTGGCTCGCCGCGCAGCCTCGACCATGAGCTTGATCGTGTGATGGGCGCTTGTTCGTGCGTCTCATTCCAATTTGGCCGAACGTCCGCGCCGCGTTGACCACACCGCTCACACCGCATCCTTGGGCCGAATGAGGGCACGAACAGGTCGTCGCCGTAGGCAGCCACGTTCACGATCTTTTCGTGGCGACAGGTGACGTTTGAGCACGTCACGAGCAGCGACCGCACGCCATTCTCGCGCATGTTGCCGAGGGTCATGGGCGGGCCGGTGTAGAGCATGAATTTAAGTGCCCGTTTCTGGATCAATCACTTCTAGCGCATGACGTTGCAAAGCCTTCAATTCGGCTTCGGCCTCAATCACCTCTAGCTCGGTTAGCACCTCGGGCGGCTGAAACATGCCCGGTGGTATCCAGCGGGACGGTCGCTGTTTGGCGACTAACTCACGTTTGGTCGCGGCGTGTGCAATCGCCTAATCTGCTTAGGCACCCGCCGCTATCGGCCACGCCCTGCATAGCCCGTAAGGCTGACCCCTGGCGGGTTTTTTCTTGCAGTGGCGGCAGCGGCCCATCTGATCTGCCGCGCGCTGGTGGCACGCCTTAATGTTGCCATGGGCCTCACCCAAATGGCGGCCTTCTCCAAAAATGAAGGAAACCATTTCCCGTGAATCAAACACGCGTCCGCTTTGTTGCATCATTTTTCTTTTCAATTTGTCTGATAGGCGCGTCGTCCATCGCTCATGCCCAATCGGGAGTCGCCTCGGTTTACTCAGGGGGCAGGACGGCAAGTGGCCAAAGAGCCAGCCCGAGCGGCATGACCGCTGCTCATCGAACTCTTCCATTTGGAACGCTGGTGCGCATAACCCACCGGCGCAATGGTCAGTCGGTGGTCGTGCGGATCAACGACCGCGGACCATTTGTGCGCGGCCGGGTCATCGACGTGACACCAGCAGCAGTCCGCGCGTTAGGCTTCTCGGGTCTAGCGCCCGTGACGCTTGCCGTCATCGGCCGCCGCGGTTGATCGCCGCCTCAACCGTGCAGCCACCGCGCCTTGAAATCCGCCATTGCCCGCCAACCGGCGTCGCGTAGCCTCGGTCATGTGTACTTTGCGGGCGCGCCACAGATAAAAACCGCGCCGGTTAGGGCGCGGGTTTGTGCAGTATCTAGTGGAGGATTCACGCAGTATCTAGTGGAGGATTCACATAGGCGGCCATAAACGGAAATTTATTTGTTCGGCTCCCTACGAGCTTTGTTAAATACCGCTGTGCGCAATTTTTGCATTTCTCTCCTCTGAAATCAGTGGCGGCCTTTTTTTCTTGGGTTCGCTCTCGTGCCTGTTACACAAAGCCTACGGGCAGATGAAGCGAGCGTGGCTCCAGCGGATCGGGTTGCCATAAGTGTCGAAGGCGATCGGTCGGCGCGCCCAATAGCCGCCTGGGCAGGCCACCGGATAGGGTTCCCGATAGCCCCCGTACACGACATAGCCTGGCTCCGGCGCGTAATAACGTGGCTGGCTGTTGGCAATAGCGCCGCCGATGATGGCACCCGCAATAATTCCGCCTGCGACACCCGCACCGACGCCGCAGCCATAGCAGCCGGCGTTGGCTGCGGTCGGAGCCGACAGAGTTCCAGCCGCGATAACCGAGGCCGCTGCCACAGCGAGAATGGTCTTCTTCATTAAGGTTTTCCTCCGGAGTTTGGCTGAGGAACCACATGCCTTAATAAAACGTAAGTGCCTTAATAAAACGTAAAGCCCGGCACCGTCAGCACCGAGCTTTACGTCGCTTCCCCCGCCTGGAGGGGCCGGGGATAGCTGTAAGTATACTCCGGCCGTTGAGAAAAGTAGTAGTAAAATTTATTCCACGTCGCCCGATTTGCCGCTCGCCGTCGAACACGCCGTAGTCGTCATTGTCCCACGGGCCGCCGGTGTATTTCGAGGCGCGTTTGAGGGTGAGCATGTGGTCAGTGCTTCGAGCGCGCACGCCATTCTCGCGCATGTTGCCGAGGGTCATCGGAGTGGGTTGTTTTGTGGTCCATCCGGTCAACTTGTTCGCTCCCGTATTCGCACGGCCTTGTCGCAATCATGTCGCACGGAGTTGCCGCGAGTCACTGAAAATCGTTGGAATTAAAGGGGAACGCTCGCGACAAGCTGCAACATGGAAAGGGGCTTAGCTTTTTAGCTAAACCCCTTATTTTATTGGCGACCCCGGCTGGATTCGAACCAGCGACCCCCAGCTTAGAAGGCTGGTGCTCTATCCGGCTGAGCTACGGGGTCCGCCGCGAAGGTTTACCTGCGCCTCGGGTCTAATGAAAGGTGCCCATGGCCGCGTTGCGCCTGCGGGAATCGCCGCGCCAAAGCGGGAGAGCGCCGGGCGAGATGTCATGGCCCAGACGATGTTTCCATAGATAAATGAATGTGTTGGGCTAGATTGCTGCAGCAATTCATCTAATTTCTCAGCATATTCGACTAGCGAATTGATCGAGTGCTCCGTTAGGCTGTCGGCAAGACGGTCCGCGGCCCGCGGCGTTGCGCAGTCAACTTCCGTTCACGCCGCGGCCACGACCTCGACACCTTCAGGCTGTGAACTGATAGTGGCGCCCGGCGCACTCATAAAGGCGATCCGACGCGCCACCCTGGGAGGCTCCTTCGATGTTCACGCTGCTCCGCGCCGGCCTTGCCGCCGCACTCATTGCCCTTGCCTTGGTTCCGGCCAGTATTCCCGCATCGGCAGCCGACAAGGCGTTCAAGCGCGGCGATCTCGACAACGCGGCGATCAAGCTCGAAGCGCAGATCAAGAACGACGCCGGCACGGTGACCAAGTCGGCCACCGCCTTGCGGCGCGATGCCGATGCTGCCTTCCAGAAGAACGATTACCGCACCGGCATGACCGTGCTCGGCCAGCTCGTCACCGTGGCGCCCACCGATGCCTCGAACTGGCTGCACCTCGCGCGCACGGTGCTGCGCATCTGGCCACGCGACGATAGCGAGCGCGCGCTGCTGCTCGATCGCGGCACGACCGCGGCCTACATCGCCTATCAACGCGCGAACGGGCGCGATGCCGAAGCCGACAGCCTGACGCTGCTCGGTCGGACCTTTGCCGACCGCAAGATGTGGCGTCCGGCGCTCGACACCCTGCGGCTTGCGCTCGACCTGCGGGAGAACGCCGATCTGCGCGGACAATACGAGCGGCTGCGCGGCGAATACGGCTTCCGCATGCTAGATTATTCGGTCGATTCCGACGCCATCTCGCCGCGCGTTTGCTTCCAGTTCTCGGAAGAACTGCCCGGCAAGCGCACCGATTTCTCGCCCTTCGTCGCGGTCGTCGGGCAGGACAAGCCGGCGATCTCGGCCAATGACAAGCAGTTGTGCGTCGAAGGCCTCAAGCACGGCGAACGGTACGAGATCACGCTGCGAGCCGGCCTGCCGTCGGTGGTGCGCGAGACGCTGGCGAAATCGGCTTCGTTCACCGTCTTCGTACGCGACCGCAAGCCTTTCGTGCGTTTCTCCGGCAAGGCCTATGTGCTGCCGCGTACCGGGCAACGCGGCATCCCGGTGCTCAGCGTCAATTCCAGCGCGGTCGCGATCGCGGTCTATCGCATCGGCGACCGTAATCTGCTCGACACCGTCCTGGGCAGCGATTTCCAGCGCAATCTCAGTCAGTACGACGCCGAACGCATAGCCAGCGAAAACGGCTCAAAGGTCTGGAGCGGCGATCTCGCCGTCACGCCCAAGCTCAATGCCGAGGTCACCACCGCGTTTCCAGTCGACGAGGCGGTCGGCGACCTTAAAGCCGGCGTCTATGTCATGACGGCGACGCCGAAAGAGGCGGTCGCCAACGATTACGGCCAGCGCGCCAGCCAATGGTTCATCGTCTCCGATCTCGGCCTGACCGCTTACAGCGGGCATGACGGCGTCGACGTCTTTATCCATTCGCTGGCGACCGCCGAACCGATGGGCGAAGTGGGCGTGCGCCTGATCGCGCGCAACAACGAGGTGCTGGCGTCGAAGTCGACCGACAAAGACGGCTTCGTGCATTTTGAGGCCGGCCTCACACGCGGCGAGGGCGGCCAGGGGCCGGCGGCAATCGTCGCCGCCGCCAATGCCGACTATGCCTTCCTCAGCCTGAAATCGCCGGCTTTCGACCTGTCCGACCGCGGCGTCGCCGGAAGGCCGGTGCCGACCGGACTTGATGCTTTTGTCTATACCGAGCGCGGCGTCTATCGCAGCGGCGAAACCGTGTATGTGACCTCGCTGCTTCGCGACGCGCGCGGCATTGCCGTCGCGGCGCCGCTGACCTTAGTAATGGAGCGCCCCGACGGCGTCGAATACCGCCGCGTGCTGGTGCCGGATCAGGGTCTCGGCGGTCACAGCTGGAGCGTGCCGATCGTGCGCTCGGCCTCGACCGGCACTTGGCGCGTCGCCGCCTATACCGACCTAAAGCGCCCGCCGATCGGCGAGACGACCTTCCTGGTCGAGGACTATGTGCCTGACCGCATCGAATTCGACTTGAAGTCCGACGCCAAGGTCGTGCCGCGCGACGCGCCGGCGCAATTGAACGTTGACGGCCATTTCCTCTATGGCGCGGCCGCCTCCAATCTCGACCTGCAAGGCTCGGTGACCATCGCCGCCGCCAAGGAGCGGCCGGGCTTTGCCGGCTATTTGTTCGGGCTTGAGGACGACCAGATCACGCCGGCGCGCCAGGAGCTCGAAGACCTGCCGGCGACCGATGCGACCGGCAAGGCGACGTTCCCGGTCACGCTGCTGAAAATTCCGACCACCTCGCGCTTGCTCGAAGCCACCTTCACCGTGAGCATGGCGGAATCCGGCGGCCGCGCCGTCGAGCGCAAGATTACGCTGCCGATCGCGCCCGAGGCGGCGATGCTCGGGGTCAAGCCGGCGTTTTCCGGCCGCTCGCTCGACGACGGCGCCAATGCCGACTTCGACCTGGTCATGGTCGCGCCCGACGGCAAGACGCTCCACCAGAAAGGCGTGCACTACGAGCTGTTGCGCGTCGAGACCAGCTATCAGTGGTACCGGGAGAACGGCAATTGGGAATACGAGCCGATCAAGCGTACGCAACGTGTCGCCGACGGCACGGTGGACGTGACCGCGGACAAGCCGGCACGCATTTCGATGCCGGTGAAATGGGGCCGTTATCGCCTCGAAGTGTCGACCGCCGGGCAGGACGGCACCACGACCTCGATCACCTTTGATGCCGGCTTCTACGCGGAATCGAGCGCCGATACGCCCGATCTCCTGGAAGTAGCGCTCGACAAGAACGACTTCAGATCCGGCAATACCATGACGGTGTCGGTCACCGCGCGCACCGCCGGCCGCCTCACGCTCAACGTATTCACCGACCGGCTGGTGGCGTCGACCTCGCAGGACGTCAAAGCGGGCGCCGTGCATGTGCCGCTCACCGTCGGCAAGGATTGGGGCACCGGCGCCTATCTCGTCGCCACCTTGCGCCGGCCGCTCGACGCGCCGGCGCAGCGCATGCCGGGCCGCGCCATCGGCGTGCAGTGGTTCTCTATCGACCGCACCGAGCGCACGATCGCGCTCGATATGAAACTGCCATCCACCACGCGGCCCAACAACGCGCTCAACGTGCCGTTCAAGCTCGCCGGCCTCACTGCAGGCGAAGAGGCGCACATTGTGGTCGCCGCCGTCGACGTCGGCATTCTTAATTTGACCAATTACAAACCGCCGGCGCCGGATAAATATTATCTCGGTCAGCGCCAATTGACCGCGGAGATCCGCGATCTCTATGGCCAGTTGATCGACGGCATGCAGGGCGTGCGCGGGCAGATCCGCTCGGGTGGCGACAGCGGTGCCGAATTGACCGGCTCGCCGCCGACGCAGGCGCCGCTGGCGCTTTATTCCGGCATCGTCAATGTCGGCGCCGACGGCACTGCGCAAGTGAGCTTCGATATTCCGGCCTTCACCGGCACGGTGCGGGTGATGGCGGTGGCCTGGAGCAAGGACAAGGTCGGTAAGGCGTCCGGCGACGTCATCGTGCGCGATCCGGTCGTGCTGACCGTGACGCTGCCGCGCTTCCTGCGCACCGGCGACCGCGGCAATGTGCAGCTCGAACTGGACAATGTCGAAGGTGCGGCCGGCGACTACAATATTGCGCTCGAGAGCGACGGCACCGTCAAACTCGACAACGACAAACCCGTGACCCTCAAGCTCGTCGCCAAGCAGCGCGATCATACGGCGGTCGCAGTGTCGGCAGCTGGGGCAGGGACCAGCGCCATCAAGGTCAGCGTCACAGGTCCGAACGGATTTATGCTGACGCGCAGCTATCCGCTCGACGTGCGGCCGGCGAACCAGATCCTGACGCGGCGCACAGTGCGTTCGCTTGCTCCCGGCGAGACGCTGACGCTGTCGAAGGACATGTTCGCCGACTTCGTGCCGGGCACCGGCCGCGTCGGCCTGTCGGTCGCCATCTCGGCCTCGCTCGATATCGCCACGCTACTGACCGAGCTCGACCGCTATCCGTTCGGCTGCTCCGAGCAGGTCACCAGCGGGGCGGTGGCGATGCTCTACATCAACGAGCTCGCCGCGCAGGCCAAGCTGGCGCTCGACGGCGACATCGACCAGCGCATCAAGGACGCCATCCAGCGTCTGTTGGCGCGGCAGGATTCGAACGGCTCGTTCGGCCTGTGGACGGTCGGCGGCAACGATCCCTGGCTCGATGCCTATGTGACCGATTTCCTCACCCGCGCGCGCGAACGCCATTTCGAGGTGCCGCAGCAGGCCTTCACCCAGGCGCTCGACCGGCTGCGCAATTACGTGGCGAGTTCGCCCAACGCCGGCAAGAACGGCGGCCGCGATCTCGCTTACGCACTCTATGTCTTGGCGCGCAACGGCGTGGCGCCGGTCGGCGACCTGCGCTACGTTGCCGACACCAAGCTCAATGACATCGAGACGCCGATCGCCAAGGCGCAATTGGCCGCGGCGCTCGCCATGCTCGGCGACAAAACCCGCGCCGATCGCGTCTATCTCGCCGCGCTCGATGCCATCTCGCCGCAGCCTAAGCTCGATTTCGGCCGCGCCGACTACGGTTCGGTGCTGCGCGATTCGGCGGCGCTGGTGACGCTTGCCTCGGAAGGGCGGGCGACGCAACGCACCATCGACGACGCGGTGGCGCGTGTCGACGCCGCCCGCGCGCTCACTGCGCGGACCTCGACGCAGGAGGACGCCTGGCTGGTGCTCGCGGCGCGCGCGCTGGTCAAGCAGGTCAACGCCATCTCGCTGTCGGTCAACGGCGACGCGCGGCAGGGGGCGTTCTACCGCAGCCTGCGCGCCGACGAACTGGCCCAGCCGCTGGCGGTGAGCAATCGCGGCGCCGGCGCGGTCCAGGCGGTGGTATCGGTTTCCGGCTCGCCGACGACGCCGGAACCGGCGGCCGAACGCGGCTTTAAAATCGAGCGCAACTACTTCACGCTCGACGGCGAGCCGGCCGATGTCAGCAAGGCGAAGCAGAACCAGCGCTTTGTGGTGGTGCTGAAGATGACCGAGCCGGCGCCGGAATTCGGCCGCATCATCGTCGCCGACTATCTGCCGGCCGGCTTTGAGATCGACAATCCGCGCCTGGTGTCGTCGGGCGACACCGGCACGCTCGCCTGGATCGCCGACTCGGTCGAACCGGTCAACAGTGAATTCCGCGACGATCGCTTCACCGCGGCCTTCGACCGCGAGCACAATTCGACGCCGGCGTTTGCGGTGGCCTATGTGGTGCGCGCGGTGTCGCCGGGCCACTACGTGCTGCCGCAGGCAGTGGTCGAGGACATGTACCGGCCCGACCGTTTCGGCCGCACCGGTACCGGAACGATTGATATCACGGCGGGCAAATGAAACGCGGGCGGCTGATCCTGGGCGGCTTTGCCGGCGCGGCGTTTCTCGTCGTCCTCGCCGCCGGCGCCTGGGTCTATTCGCTCGGCCGGCCGCCGCTCGGCCAGGATCTGGAAACCTCGCACGTGGTGCTCGACCGCGAGGGCAAGCTGCTGCGCGCCTATGCCACCACCGAGGGCCGGTGGCGGCTGGCAGCGACGCCGGAAGACGTCGATCCGCGTTTCCTCAAGCTGTTGTTCGCCTACGAGGACAAGCGCTTCTACGAGCATGACGGCGTCGACGTGCTGGCGCTCTGCCGCGCCGCATTCCAGCTTGTCACCCAGGGACGTATCGTCTCTGGCGGCTCGACGTTGACCATGCAGGTCGCCCGCTTGCTGGAGCCGCGCGAGCATCGTAGCCTCGACGCCAAGCTGCGGCAGATCACGCGCGCGCTCGAGCTCGAGCATGCGCTGAGCAAGCCGCAGATTCTGGCGCTCTACCTCACGCTCGCGCCTTACGGCGGCAATCTCGAAGGCGTCCGCGCCGCGTCGTTGAGTTATTTCGGCAAGGAGCCGAAGAAACTCTCGCTGGCCGAAGCTGCGCTTCTGGTCGCGCTGCCGCAGTCGCCCGAACTGCGCCGCCCGGACCGCTTCCCGGAGGCGGCGCGCGCGGCGCGCGACCGCGTGCTTGACCGCGCGCTCGCTGCCGGCGCGTTGCCGCGCGACGAGGTCGCCCGAGCCAAGCAAGCGGCGGTGCCGCACGAGCGCAAGCCGCTGCCAGTGCTGGCGCCGCACGCCGCCGATCAGGTGGTTTCCGCCGAACCCGACAATCACGTTCATCGGCTTACCGTCGACGCGGCATTGCAAAGGACGCTGCAGGATCTGGCGCGCGAGCGCGCGCATGCGCTCGGCCCGAAAATGTCAGTCGCCATCATGGCGGTCGATAATGAGACCGGCGAGGTGCGCGCGCGCGTCGGCTCGGGCGATTATTTCGACGAGCGCCGCGCCGGCCAGGTCGACATGACCCAGGCGTTGCGCTCGCCCGGCTCGACGCTCAAGCCATTCATTTACGGGATGGCCTTCGAGGACGGACTGCTGCATCCGGAGACGCTGATCGACGACAAGCCGGTGCGCTTCGGCGATTACGCCCCCGAGAATTTCGATCTCACCTTCCAGGGCACCGTCACCGTGCGGCGCGCATTGCAGATGTCGCTCAACGTCCCGGCCATCGCCGTGCTCAACAAAGTCGGCGTCAGTCGCCTGAGCACGCGGCTGACGCAGACAGGTGCCGCACTGGTGTTGCCCAAGGGCGAGGCGCCGGGGCTCGCCATGGGCCTCGGCGGCGTCGGCATCAAGCTCACCGATCTGGTGATGCTCTATACGGGGCTTGCGCGGCAAGGAGCGGCGCTGCCGCTGCGCGAGCGCGAAAGCGCAATCGAGCCGTCGCCGCGCCGACTCCTTGATCCGGTCGCCGCCTGGTACGTCGGCAATATTCTGATCGGCGCGCCGCCGCCTGATAACGCGGTCGGCGGCCGCATCGCCTTCAAGACCGGCACCTCTTACGGCTATCGCGACGCCTGGGCGGTCGGCTTCGACGGCCGCATGACCATCGGCGTCTGGGTCGGCCGGCCGGATGGCGCGCCGGTACCGGGGCTTTACGGGCGCGGCTCGGCGGCGCCAATCCTGTTCGACGCGTTCTCGCGCAACGGCAGCCCGCCGGTACCGCTGGCGCACGCGCCCAAGGGCGCGGTCTTTGCCGCCACCAATAAACTACCGTCGCCGCTGCAACGCTTCATCCCCGACGGAGCAGCCGGCGCCAGCGCCGAGCCGCCGCACATCATGTTCCCGCCCGACGGCGCGCGTATCGAGCTTACCAAGGGCGCCATGCCCGATCCGGTGGTGTTGAAAATTTCCGGCGGGGCCGCGCCGCTCACCGTCATGGTCAACGGCGTACCGCTGCCGCCGCAAGGCAGCCGGCGCATGTTCTTCGTCGCACCGGACGGCCCCGGTTTCATGCGGCTCACCGTCATGGATGCCCGCGGCGCCACCGACAGCGTCAGCGTCCGGCTGCAGTAACACGGGTCGCATGACAGGCGGGAGGCGAGGGCTTATGGTCCCGGCCAAAGGCTGGGATTTACGACCGAAACCATGAGCATGGCGACTCAACACGTGCGGCAGACGCTGCAGCCGCCGCGCGGTCTCTCCGCGGTGCTGGACTACGCCGGCGCCTCGCACCGGCGCGCCGGCATTGTGCTGATCGTGTTTTGCCTGATCGCCTTCTTGCCGGGCTTTTTCCAAATCCCGCCGGTCGACCGCGACGAGGCGCGCTTCGCGCAAGCGACCAAGCAGATGCTGGAGACCGGTCAATACGTCGACATCCGCTTCCAAGAAGAGGTCCGCTACAAGAAGCCAGTCGGCATCTATTGGTTGCAGGCCGTGGCGGTGAAAGCGGGCGAGGCCGTCGGCATCCCGCAGGCGCGCACCACCATCTGGCTCTACCGGCTGCCGTCGCTGTTTGCGGCGATCGGCGCGGTATTGCTGACCTACTGGACGGCGCTCGCCTTTGTCGGGCGGCGCACCGCGCTGCTGGCGGCGCTGATGATGGCGAGTTGCGTACTAATCGGTGTCGAGGCGCGGCTCGCCAAGACCGACGCAACGCTGCTGTTCACCTGCGTCGCGGCGATGGGCGCGATGGCGCGCATCTATCTGATGCAGCGGCGTACGCCGGAGCGCGAAGTCGGCTGGAAACTGCCGGCGATCTTGTGGACGGCGATGGCGGCGGGTGTGCTGATCAAGGGGCCGCTGGTCCCGATGTTCGTCGGCCTCACCGCGCTGACGCTGTCGATCGCCGACCGCTCGGCGCGCTGGCTGTGGGCGCTGCGGCCGGCCGCCGGCTTGGCCTGGCTGGTTCTTTTGGTGCTGCCCTGGTTCGTCGCCATCGTCGTTAAGTCGGGCGGCAGTTTCATCACCCAGTCGGTCGGCGAGGACATGCTGGCCAAGGTATTCGGCGGCCAGGAATCGCACGGCGCGCCGCCGGGCTTTTACTTCGCGTTGTTCTGGGTGACGTTCTGGCCGGGCTCGATCCTCGCCGGCGTGGCTGCACCGCGCATCTGGCAGGCGCGGCGCGAGCCGGGCGCGCGGTTTCTACTTGCCTGGCTGCTGCCGTCCTGGGCGGTGTTCGAAATCGTCATGACCAAGCTGCCGCACTATGTGCTGCCGCTTTATCCAGCGATCGCCATCCTGATCGCCGGCATCCTCGAGGGCGGCGGGCTCTACAACAAGCGCTGGCTGGTGCGCGGCACCGTCACCTGGTTTGTCTTCCCCGCGGTGATCGCGATCGGCGTCGTCGTGCTGTTCGTCATTGTCGGGCGCGGGCTCGGCCTGATCGCCTGGCCGTTCGCGGCGGCGGCGGCGATCTTCGGCCTGTTCGCCTGGTGGCTTTACAACGTTGATGGGCCCGAACGTGCGCTGCTGCGCGGCATGGTCGCGTCGGTGCTGGTCGCCATCACCGTCTACGCGGTGACCTTTCCCTCGCTGCCGGCGTTGTTTCCCAGCGCGCTGATCGCCGACGAGCTGCGCATCAGCGGCTGTACCGCGCCGCGCGTCGCCTCCACCGGCTATTACGAAGAGCCGAGCCTGGTGTTCCTGCTCGGCACCGACACGCGCTTTACCGACGGCGCCGGCGCCGCCGAATTTTTGCGCGGCGGCCCGTGCCGCTTCGCGCTGGTCGATACGCGCAGCGAACGCAGCTTCGTGCAACGCGCCGACGCGGTCGGACTGCGCTACGCGGTCAGCCAGCGCGTCGACGGCTACAACATCAGCATCGGGCGGCAGGTGATGCTCACCGTGTTCCGCTCGACGGAAAAGCCATGACGGCGGCCAATGGCATCGATCGCAACGTCGGCGCGGTGCAAACGATGTTGCGCCGCTGCGCCGGCAATGTCGCCGCGGCGTGTGCGATCCTGTTGCGGCCCGCACGACGCCCGCGCAATGCGTGGCCGATGAGCGGGCGACAGCTGGCGATCGGCGCCGGCGCCGCGCTGGCATTTTTCCTTGTGGTGATGGTGCCGTTCGACGCGGCAACGATCCGCGCGGTCGGGCATTTGCCAAGCTGGTTCGTCTGGTTTTTCGACCAGATCACCGACTTCGGCAAATCCGGTTGGTTTCTGTGGCCGCTCGGAATTTTGTTTTTGATCCTCGCGGCGCTGCCGGGCCTGTCGCGCATGCCGCAGCTTGTGCTCGATGCCATCATGGTGCGGGTCGGTTTTCTGTTCGTTGCCATCGCCGCGCCCAGCCTGTTCGACACCATCATCAAGCGCATGATCGGCCGCGCCCGGCCGCTGGTCGGCGGCAGCCTCGATCCATTTCTGTTCAGCCCGTTCAAATGGACCGCCGAATACGCCAGCCTGCCGTCGGGGCATGCCACCACGGCGTTCGCCGTGGCGGTCGCCTTCGGCACGCTCTGGCCGCGCGCGCGTACCGCATTGTGGGTTTACGCCTTGGCGATCGCGGTGAGCCGCGTGGTGCTGACCGCGCACTATCCGAGCGATGTGCTGGCCGCCGCCGCCGTGGGCATTGCCGGCGCGCTTTTGGTGCGCCGCTGGTTTGCCTTGCGCGGCTTGGGCTTTTCGGTCACAGGCGACGGCACGATTTGCCAATTCGCGGGCCCGTCGCCGAAGCGGATCAAATCTGTTGCCCGCGCGCTGCTGGCTGAATAAGAAGCAGCGGATGGCAGGCCGGCCGACGGGACCTCGATCATGAACGCCAACGATCCAGCGGTTTCCGTCGTGGTGCCGGTGCGCAACGAGGCCGGCAATATCGAGCCTTTGGTCAAGGAAATCGCTCAGGCGATCGACGGGCAGTGGCCGTTCGAGGTCGTCTATGTCAGCGACGGCTCGAACGACGGCACCGAGGCCGAGCTCAAGCGGCTGATGGCGCAATATCCATGGCTGCGCCGCGTGCGGCACAAGCAATCTTGCGGCCAGTCGGCGGCGGTGCGCTCGGGTGTGAACGCGGCGCGCGCGCCGCTGATTGCGACGCTCGACGGCGACGGACAGAACGACCCCGCCTTCATCCCGGCGATGTTGCGCGCGCTCGAAGCCGGCGTCCCACGGGTCGGGCTGATCGCCGGCCAGCGCGTCAAGCGCAAGTCGGGCGCTTTCAAAATGTTGCAATCGCGCATCGCCAATGCGGTGCGCAGCGTCGTGCTGCGCGACGGTACCCGCGATACCGGCTGCGGGCTCAAAGCATTCCGCCGCGACGTGTTCCTGACGCTGCCGTATTTCGATGGCTTGCATCGCTTCCTGCCGGCGCTAGTCAAGCGCGAAGGCTACGACATCGGCTACGTCGAGGTGGTGGACCGGGCGCGCGGCGCCGGTGTGTCGAACTACGGCATGTGGGACCGGCTGTGGGTCGGCATTCTCGATCTCGCTGGCGTGTGGTGGCTGATCCGGCGCAAGAAGAGAAATCCTGAAATTGCGGAGGAGTAAATGCTGGTCGATATCACGCGCGCCGTGGGCGGCTATCTGCACGACGTGTTCGTCGGCAATGCCGACTGGGGCATTCTGATTGGTTACGTCGCGCAGGTGATGTTTGCCATGCGCTTCGTCGTGCAATGGATCGCCTCCGAGCGGGCGGGCAAGAGTGTGGTGCCGACCGCGTTTTGGGTGTTCTCGATCGGCGGCGGGTTGATGCTGCTTGGCTACGCGCTTTACCGCAAGGATCCGGTGTTCATCATCGGGCAAGCGTTCGGCGTCTTCGTCTATCTGCGCAATCTACAGTTCGTCATCCGCAGCGGCGGGCAGGGCGCGCCGGCCTAGCGCGCGGCAGTTCCGCAATCAGCCTTTTCTGTGCGGAACCTCACCCCGTTGTGAAGTCGCATTGCGAACTGCGGCTCGTGCCCCTGCGTTTTTGTGGTTGTTCGGGAACAACACAGGAAGGCGACACATGACAATTCGCAGTTTGATCTTCGCCACGACGATTCTCGCCGCGGGCACCGGCGTTGCGTTCGCGCAGAGCGCGGTGGGTGGTCCGAACAATTCGGCCACCGGTGCGCGCGATAGCGTGCAAACGCCGATCCAGCGCCTCGCAGAGCCCGGGATCGGGACTCGAAAAAGAGAAGTAATCGCGATCGTTCGCGATAAGGGCCTCGCCGGCGCAAGCCGGCGAGGTTCTTCTTGCGCGGTTTAGAGGGCCGCGGCCATTGCCGCGAAGCCGCGCTCGAGATCGGCGATGAGATCGTCGGGATCTTCCAGCCCGACGTGCAAGCGCAGCGTCGGCCCGCCCGGTGCCCATTTGCTCGCGGTGCGGTATTCGCTGCAGTCGAACAGGATCACCAGGCTCTCGAAGCCGCCCCACGAGAAGCCCATGCCGAACAGCGTTAGCTCGTTCATGAAGGCATAGACGGATTTCTCCGGCGTCGGTTTGAGCACGATGCTGAACAGGCCGCAGGCGCCGGAAAAATCGCGTTGCCAGATGCAGTGGCCGGGATCGCTTTCGAGCCCGGGGTGCAACACGCGCAGGACTTCCGGGCGGCTCTCCAGCCAGCGCGCGACGCGCAGGCCGGACTCGTGGTGACGCGCCAGCCGCACCCCCATGGTGCGCAACCCGCGCAGCGCGAGAAACATGTCATCGGGCCCGACGCACAGGCCCATAGTGGTGACGACGGTTTTGAGCGCCGGCAGCGTCTTGGCGTTCGCCGACACGCAGCCAAACATGATGTCGGAATGGCCGCCGATATATTTGGTGCCGGCCTGAATCGACAAATCGACACCTTTGTCGAAGGCGCTGAAATACAGCGGCGTCGCCCAGGTATTGTCCATCAGCACCACCGCGCCTTTGTCATGTGCGACGGCGGCAATGGCGGGGATGTCCTGCATCTCAAAGCTTTGCGAGCCGGGCGCCTCGACGAATACCGCCTTGGTGTTCGGCTTGAACAATTTGCCGATGCCGGTGCCGATCAGTGGATCGTAATAGGTCGTCTCGACGCCCATGCGCTTGAACACGCCCTCGCAGAAATTGCGGGTCGGGCGATAGACGCTGTCGGTGACCAAAAAGTGGTCGCCCGAGCCCGCGACCGACATCAGCGCGGTCGAAATCGCCGTCAGACCGGACGGCAGTAGCGCGACGCCGGCGCAGGCCTCGCCCTCGATCGCGGCCAGCGCCTGTTCCAGCGCTTCCGACGTGGGGGTGCCGCGCCGTCCATATTGATAGCGCGACCGGTGTGCGACCTGGTCTTCCGCGGTCGGGTAAAGCACCGTCGAGGCGTGATAAACCGCCGGATTGACGAAGCCGTGCTGGCCTTTGGTGTCGCGTCCGGCGGTGACCAGCCGGGTTTCCGGTTTGACCGGGCTTTTGGAAGCCTTCGCCATGCTGATGAAGTCCACATCAACGGCGCGCGGAACCACGCCGAGCGTCATATACGGCTGCATTGCCTGGAAGCGTCAACCCCTTGACCTGGGAACCCGATCGTTCTGAGATGCCAGCCTTCGAGGGCTCGGGATGAAGGCCTGGCACTGCATTTTCACCACGGTGGGGCTCCGGACCCCGCAGTAGCGGAAGTGTTTGGCCGATCCGCACGATCCCATAACCGAATTTGCGTCAAAGAGGTCGCGTCATGAAACGCTTCGCCAGTTTGCTCGCTGTTGCCCTCGTCTTCGCCGCGCACGGCGCCTCCGCCCAGACACTCAAGGCGGTGACCGATCGCGGCATCCTCAATTGCGGCGCCAATGGCACGCTCGCCGGCTTCGGCCTGCCGGACGCGCAAGGCAAATGGACCGGCCTCGACGTCGACATCTGCCGCGCCATCGCCGCGGCGATCTTCAACGACGCCAACAAGGTCAAGTTCGTGCCGCTGTCGGCCAAAGACCGCTTCACCGCCTTGCAGTCGGGCGAAGTCGACGTGCTGGTGCGCAACACCACATGGACGTCTTCGCGCGATAGTTCGCTCGGCCTGAGCTTCACCGGCGTCGATTATTACGACGGCCAGGGCTTCATGGTGCGCAAGTCGCTGAAGGTGAATTCGGCGCTCGAATTGGGCGATGCCTCGGTCTGTGTGCAGCAGGGCACGACTACCGAGCTCAATCTTGCCGACTTCTTCCACGCGCATAACATGAAGCTCAAGACGGTCACGTTCGCGACCGCCAACGAGGCGGTGAAGGCCTACGACGCCGGCCGCTGCGACTCCTATACGACCGACGCCTCGGGCCTTTACGCCGAGCGCCTGCGGCTCGCCAATTCCAACGACCACATCATCTTGCCGGAAATCATCTCCAAGGAGCCGCTTGGCCCCGCGGTGCGTCAGGGCGACGACAAATGGTTCACGATCGTGAAGTGGACGCTGTTCGCCATGATTAACGCCGAGGAACTCGGCATCACCTCCAAGAACGTCGACGAAATGATGAAGTCGACCAATCCGGACGTGAAACGGTTTGTCGGTACCGAAGGTAGCTACGGCGAGCAGCTCGGCCTCACCAAAGACTGGGCGGTGCGCATCATCAAGCTGGTCGGCAATTACGGCGAGGCGTTCGAGCGCAACGTGGGGCAGGGCTCGCCGCTCAAGATCGACCGCGGTCTGAACAAGCTGTGGAACAAAGGCGGCATCCAATACGCGCCGCCGGTCCGCTGATCGCTTTGCCGCACCGCCGGCGGCCGCGCGCGGCCGGCGGTTCGGCAGCCGGCGCCATCAGGGGGCGTCGCGAGGCTGACGAGGGGTAAATGCCGACTGACCTACCGGCGGGGTCGCTCCCCGCGCGGGTTGCGTTCTACAACGATCCCAAGGTCCGCAGCATCGCCTATCAGGTCGCGCTGTGCGCGATCGTCGGCTTTCTCGTCTTCGCCGCCACCCGCAATGCCATCATCAATCTCGAGCGGGCGCATATCGCTTCAGGCTTCGGCTTTTGGCAGCACACCGCCGGTTTCGACATCAGCCAGACACTGATCGCATTCAACTCGGCGACCTCGACTTACGGCCGCGCGTTCTACGTCGGCTTGTTCAACACGTTGCTGGTGGCCGGGCTCGGCATCGTATTCGCCACCATCCTCGGCTTCATCATCGGCATTGCGCGGCTGTCGAAGAATTGGCTGGTGGCCAAAGCGGCGGCGGGCTACGTCGAGACCATCCGCAATTTGCCGCTGCTGCTGCAGTTGCTGTTCTGGTACAACGCCGTGCTCAAGGCGCTGCCGGCGATCCGCGAAAGCTTCGTCGTCCCCGGCGGCATCTTCCTCAACAACCGAGGCCTCTTTATCCCGCAACCGCTCTTCCAGAGCGGGTTCGGCTGGGTGCTAATTGCGCTTAGCTTCGGCATCGTCGGCGCCATTGTCTATTCCGTCTGGGCGCGCCGCCGGCAGGAGCAGACGGGTGAGCAGGCGCCGGTTTTCCTGGTCGGCCTGGCGCTGGTGATCGGCGTGCCGCTGGTCGTCATGGCGCTCGCCGGATTTCCGCTGGCGTTTGAATACCCCCAGGCCGGACGGTTCAATATCCAGGGCGGCATCGAAGTGCTGCCGGAATTCGCCGCACTGCTGTTCGGGCTGACCATCTACACGGCGGCGTTCATCGCCGAAGTGGTGCGCGCCGGCATCACCGCGGTGTCGCGGGGGCAGACCGAAGCGGCTTATTCGCTTGGCCTGAAGCCCGGGCTGACGCTGCGGCTGATCGTGGTGCCGCAGGCGATGCGGGTGATCATCCCGCCGCTGACCAGCCAATACCTGAACCTGACCAAGAACTCCTCGCTAGCGGTGGCCATCGGCTATCCCGATCTGGTGCAGGTGTTTACCGGCACCGTGCTCAATCAGACCGGCCAGGCCGTCGAAGTCGTCGCCATCACCATGGCGGTCTACCTCACCATCAGCCTCGTCACCTCGCTCGGCATGAACATCTACAACAGCCGCATCGCCTTGGTGGAAAGGTGAGGACGCCATGACGATGTCCGAAGGCGATCTCGCCGTCACCGAAATCAAATTCGTCCGCCGGGAAACCATCGCTCCGCAGCCGGCGCCGGCAATGATGACCGGCGCGCTCGGCTGGCTGCAACAGAACCTGCTGTCGAGCTGGTTCAATATCACCCTGACGATTTTGATCGTCCTCCTTTTTGCCTGGGTGATCCCTGAACTGGTCAAGTTCCTGCTGGTCGACGCGGTATGGACCGGCACCGACCGCGACGCCTGTCGCGAAATCGTGCAGCATCGCGAAATCGGCGCTTGCTGGCCATTTGTGTGGGAGCGCTGGTCGTATTTCGTCTACGGCTCCTATCCGATTCCGGAGCGGTGGCGGGTCGACGTGTTCTTCACGATGCTGGCGCTCGGCGGCGGCTGGATGCTGTGGCTGGAGGCGCCGCGGCGCGATCTCGGCTCGGTCTATTTCTTTGTGGTGCTGCCGATCTCCTCGTTCATTCTGCTGACCGGCTGGCGCGCCATCGGCCTTGAGCCCGTCGATACGTCGCTGTGGGGAGGCATCCTGGTGACGATCGTCGTCGCATCGGTCGGCATCGTGCTGTCGCTGCCGCTTGGCATTCTGCTGGCGCTCGGGCGGCGCTCGAGCATGCCGGCGGTGCGGCTGTTCTCCGTGATCTTCATCGAATTCGTGCGCGGCGTGCCGCTGGTGACGGTGCTGTTCATGGCGAGCGTGATGCTGCCGCTGTTCGTGCCGGAAGAATATTCGCCGGACAAATTGGTGCGCGCGCTGATCGGCATCGCGCTATTCGCCTCGGCCTATATGGCGGAAGTGGTGCGCGCCGGGCTGCAGGCGATCCCCAAGGGTCAGTTCGAAGGCGCCATGGCGGTGGGCTTGGGCTATTGGCAGATGATGCGGCTGATCATCCTGCCGCAGGCGCTCAAGATCACCATCCCGAATATCGTCAACACCTATATCGGCCTGTTCAAGGACACGACGCTGGTGTTCATCGTCGGCATTTTCGATTTCCTGCGCACGGTCGAGGTCGCGCGCATCGATCCGAAATGGGCGACGCCAGTCACCTCGACGACCGGTTACGCAGTGGCGGCGATCTTCTATCTGATCTTCTGTTACGGCATGTCGCGCTACGCCCGCGCCATGGAAGCAAGATTGGCCAAAGGCGACAGGCGCTAGCGAACAGGTGATGCAATGAGTAACGCGGAAAATTCTGCCAAGCGGTTCAAGCCCGCGCCGCTCGCGACGCCGGTGGCGGTCGAGCTTGTCGGTATGAACAAGTGGTACGGCGAGTTCCACGTGCTGCGCGACATCAATCTCAAGGTCATGGGCGGCGAGCGCATCGTCATTTGCGGGCCGTCCGGCTCCGGAAAATCGACCATGATCCGCTGCATCAACCGGCTGGAGGAACATCAGCAGGGCAGGATCGTCGTCGACGGCATCGAGCTGGCCAATGACCTGAAGAAAATCGACGAGGTGCGCCGCGAGGTCGGCATGGTGTTCCAGCACTTCAACCTGTTTCCGCATCTCACCGTGCTCGAAAACTGCACGCTGGCGCCGATCTGGGTGCGCAAGATGCCGAAGAAGGAGGCCGAGGAGATCGCCATGCACTACCTCGCCCGCGTCAAGATTCCCGAGCAGGCCGCGAAATACCCCGGCCAGCTCTCCGGCGGCCAGCAGCAGCGCGTGGCGATCGCTCGTGCGCTGTGCATGAATCCGAAGATCATGCTGTTCGACGAGCCGACCTCGGCTCTCGACCCGGAAATGGTCAAGGAGGTGCTCGACACGATGGTCGGCCTCGCCATGGACGGCATGACCATGCTGGTGGTGACGCACGAGATGGGCTTTGCCCGTCAGGTCGCCAACCGCATCGTCTTCATGGACCAGGGCCAGATCGTCGAGGCCAACGTGCCGGAGGAATTCTTCGCCCACCCGCAGCACGAGCGCACCAAGCTGTTCCTGAGCCAGATCCTGCACTGAAATACGCCGCCGCGGCCTGCATCGGGCAGGGCGAATGCGTAGCTTGCACAGGTCAAAACCGGGAGGGGTGACATGAGCAACGCAAATATCGCTTTCGTGCAAAGCCTTTATGCCGCCTTCGGGCGCGGCGACATCGCCACGATCCTGCGCTGACGCCCGATCCCGACTGGCACGTCATCGGGCGGCCCGAGTACTATCCGACCATCGGACGCCGCAAGGGACCGGCTGGCGTGCAGGAATTCTTCCGGCTGGTCGGCGAACTGCAGCAGACCGACGCCTTCGAGGCGCGCGAGTTCTACGTCAGCGGCGACAAGGTCTTCGTCATGGGTCACTACGCCTGGACCATCAAGAAGACCGGCCGCAAGGTCGCCGCCGACTGGATCCATGTGTTTACCATCAAGGACAGCAAAGTGACCACATTCCGCGAGTTCACCGACACCGCGCAATTCGCCGCGGCCTTTCGCGGTTAGTGGGTTAAATATTCCGCTCGTCCTCGCGAAAACGGGGACCCGGTGCCGAAACTCATGCATTGGGATTGTTCCCCCTGGATTCCCGCTTGCGCGGGGATGAGCGGAAGATCAGTGCGCGATCGGCCCTTGCGCCCGCTTCCAGGCGTCGAGGCCGCCTTCGACGTGCAGCGCGGCGAGAAGCCCTGCGTCCTGCGCCGCCTGCACCGCCATGGCCGAGCGCTCGCCGAAGGCGCAGTAGAACACGATGCGCTTGTCGCTTGCGCGCGCGAGTTCGCGCAGGATGCCGCCCGGACCGATGTTCTCCTGCAAGTCGCCATAAGGCGCGTGCAGCGAACCGGGGATGCTGCCGTGCTTGGCGCGCTCGCCCGCCTCGCGCAGATCGACGAAGGCGACATCCGGCCGGCCGACCAGCGCGATCGCCTGCGGCGCCTGCAGCGCCCAGCCGCGGCGCGCGATCTCCTGCTGCGCCAGGCCGATCTTCATGTTGGACGGCACGGCGACGTCCATCATCTTTGGGTTCGGCAGTTTCAGGCTCGCCATCTGCGCGACGTAGTCGTCGACCGACTTGACCTGCAGGCGCGGATTGTAGCGCTTCTCCTCGCCAATGGTGGAGACGGTGTCGCCTTTGTAGTCGTGCGCGGGGAACACCAACGTCTCATCGGGCAGCCGCAAAAGTTTGCCGAACAGCGATTCATATTGCGCGCGGGCGTCGCCATTCTGGAAATCGGTGCGGCCGGTGCCGCGGATCAGCAGCGTGTCGCCGGTGAAGACGCGGTCGCGCATCAAAAAGCTGTAGGAATTGTCGGTGTGGCCGGGCGTGTAGAGCACGTCCATGCTCAAGCCTTCGATGGTCAGCTTGTCGCCTTCGGCAAGCCGCATCGAGACGACGTCGGCCTTGGTGTTCTCGCCCATTACGGTGACGCAATGGGTGCGGTCGCGCAGCGCGCCCAAGCCGGTGATGTGGTCGGCATGCAGATGGGTGTCGACCGCCTTGACCAGCCGCAGGTCGAGCTCGCGGATCAATTGCAGATAGCGGTCGACTTTCTCCAGGACGGGGTCGATGATCAGCGCCTCGCCGCCGGCGCGCGATGCGAGCAGGTAGGAATAGGTGCCGGAGACGCTGTCGAACAGCTGGCGGAAGATCATGGCAGCCTCGTCGCGGTCGGCCGAGTCACATGCGATGTTTCATATACATAGGCCGCGGCGGGCAGGGTGCCTAGGGCGGAGCGCGTTCATTCCCGTCTTTTCATTCATGTGAGGCAAGCTCCAGCGTTCTCGCGGCGCAAATGCGCCCTAGCTTTGGGAGTGGGCCCTCGCTTTAGAAGAGCGAGGGGGGACGGCGCGCCGAGCGGCGCAACCGGTTCGCGTCCCCTCCGGGGATCGGGCGATAGGAATATACGCGGATCGAGAGTGGCGGCGATAGGGGGCTCACGAATGTGATTAAGTTCCTAATTCTTGTGCTTCACCGTACAACGTAGTATGTTTATGCCCTGATCCGGTCGTGGCGGAATTCCGTGACCCGCAAGGTTTGGGACGGCGAGCGGCCGAACCAGTTGCGCGGGCTCGACTTCGAGAACGTGATCGATCTGCTGCTGGCGCTCAATGCGGCGAAATCGTTGAACGACTTGAGCCCATTGAGAAGCGTCGGGCTGCACAAGCTCAAAGGCGACCGCAAAGGCCAGTGGGCGATGACGGTCAATGAGCGCTGGCGCATCTGCTTCGAGTTCCGCAAAGGCGACGCTTACGAGGTCGAGATCGTTGACTACCAAAGAGGATAGACCATGACCCCCGTTTCGCATCCCGGCCGCTTGCTCAAGCGCGAACTTGTGGCGCGCAAGCTCTCCGCCAACCGGCTGTCGCTCGATATCGGCGTGCCGTCCGGGCGCATCACCGATATTCTCAACGCGCGGCGTTCGATCACCGCCGACACCGCGGTGCGGCTCGGCCGCTATTTCGGCAACAGCGCACAGTTCTGGCTCGATCTGCAGAGCCAGTACGACATCGCGGTGGTGGAACGGGAGAAAGGCGGGGAGATCGCCAAGCGGGTGCGGCCAGCGGATGCGGCGTGAGCGGGCAGGGTGGGCAAAGGCGCGCAGCGCCGTGCCCACCATGGAACGGCAACAAGGAGCAAAAAGCATGTCGAATCGCTGGTTCGCTGTTGCCGCGCTGCTCTTGCTGTTCGCCGCCCCGGCACGCGCCGGCTGCCTGTACAAGACCTTCGATTTCCACCCGGAGAAGAATGACGGCGTTGTCGTCGACGCGATCGTCGATGCCGGTTCGTCCTGCACGCACTATTTTGCCGAGGGGCCGGGCTACAAGTTCACCGGCATCACGCTTGAGCAACCGGAGCATGGCAAGGTGGTGAAAGCCGGCGTCAATCGCTTCGTCTACAGGCCCGACAAGGGCTTCACGGGCAAGGACGCCTACATGTTTAAGATATGCGCTACCAAGGGCAAGCAGAAGGGCTGCTCGGCGGTCGCGTTCGTGCCGGAGGTGAGATAACAGCCTATCTCCGGTTTGTAGGACGGGGTAGCCGAAGGCGTAACCCGCCGCGTCGACTCCGCGATGGCGGATTACGTTTCGCTAATTCGCCTTACGGGCTACCCGTAGAAGTCACTTCGCCGCTTCGGCAATATCGCCAGCGCGCAAAGCAAGACGCGCGGCTTCGAGCTTACGTGCATCGTCCAACGAAAAATAAGGCGACCAGCCGCCTTCTTCCTGGATCAACTCGACAGGAACCTCGGCGACGTATTTACCTTCATGCACGCGTTCGACATAAGGTCGCTTCATGCTTTGCTCCGCGTTGCGAGCGCGTGAACTCGCGCCAGGGTGTCGCTCATGCGGTCTACCCCGTCACTTCAGCCGGCGCTCCCCTTACTGCGACTCCACAACAAACTGATACGCGTACTCCACCGGCTTGGCGAAATTGTCGAACGACGTCGTCTGCTGCACGCAGATCTAGATTTGCGTGCCGGACAGGTAATTCAGCAGGTTGGTCATGTCGCCGAGCGCTAGCAGCTTGGGCCCGGACCACTGCCATTTGCCGTAGCCGACGTTGCTGCGGTTGGCGAAGGAGACGGGAACCTCGGTTTCCACCGTGTCGCCGCCCGGCCGCATCTGCGACAGATCGAGCTAGCCGCTGACGTCGAAGGCCGGCGTCTTGATGACGAGCTTCTTGATCTCGGCGGCGTTGTGCAACACGAAGGTGCCTTCGGAATAGACGTAGATCTTCTTCAGGCGCGGATCGCGCAGCAACGCCAGCGCCGGCTTGCGCGGCGTCGGCCGCTTTGTCGCGGCGGAACGTTTTCGTTTTTCATCGCAGGTCCCCTCGAGCAAGCGCAACTCGCGCACAAACGAGGCGGAAGCCTAACATGCCGGGTATCGGCGCGCAGCCCGATTGCGTCGGGTCCCGTCCGCTATGGGTGCAATCGGCTAGCGTTCTGAGTAGTGATGCCGGTAATGCCGGTGATGATGCCGATAGGCGTGGACGTTGCGGGCCTGGCAGCGCGCCGCGCCGCGCTGAGCGCCGTACGTGCCGGTCGGCACCGTGCCGAAGGTGTCGCCGGTGGGCGCGTTCGGCCCGCAATTCGGTTGGCTTTGCGCCAGCGACAGGGTGGTGGCGCTCAACAGGATCGCGCCGGCGGCGAAGAGGGTCCTCAGCGTCATTGTTCAATCTCCCTTTTGTGCCGGGACAAGCCGCGACGTTTCACTTGGTTCGCTCACAAGCCTGTGCTTCGGCGCCGCACCTAGTCCTTCACCACCGGCAGATCGGGCCGGCCGCCCCATTCCGCCCAGGAGCCGTCATAGATGCGCGGCAGCGGCTTGCCGAGCACGTCGAGGCCGAGCGCCAGCACCACGGCGGTGACGCCGGAGCCGCAGCTGGTGATGGTCGGCTTGTCGAGATCGACGCCGCCTTTGGCGAATGCCGCGGCGATTTTTTCGCGTGAGGCGAGGCGGCCGTTCTCGAGAATGTCGGCGAAGGGCACATTGAGCGCGCCCGGCATGTGGCCGGGGCGCAGGCCCGGGCGCGGATCGGGTGCGCTGCCGGCGAAACGGTCGGCGGCGCGGGCGTCGATGACCTGCACGCTGTTGTCGTTGAGGGCGACTTGCACGTCGGACACCATGGCGACCGCGCCGGTGTCCATCTCGGCCTTGAAGGTGCGCGGTGGACGCTTCACTTCGCCGCTTTCAATCTTGTTGCCGGCGGCCTTCCAGGTCGGCAGGCCGCCGTCGAGGATAAAGACGTTCTTGGCGCCGAAGATGCGGAAGGTCCACCACACGCGCGGCGCCGAATAAAGCCCGGTCGCGTCATAAACCACGATGGTGTCGGTGTCGGCGATGCCGAGCGCGCCGACCGCTTCGGCGAACTGGTCCGGCCCCGGCAGCATGTGCGGCAGATCGGTCGAGGTGTCGGAGATGGCGTTGAGGTCGAAGAACACCGCGCCGGGAATGTGCGCGGCGAGATATTCCGCCTTGGGGTCGCGCTTCTGCGTCGGCAGATAATAGGAGGCGTCGACGACGACGACCTTGCCGAGATTGTCGGCGAGCCATTCGGCAGTCTTGAGCCAGCGGCTCGACGGTGCGTTGGACATGATGTCTCCTTCCTACACCAACGCCAGACGCACGCGTCGGTTCAATTTGCCCTTCTTCTCGATCTGCGTCACGCGCACGGCGCCGATTTCCTTAACGTTGCGTACATGCGTGCCGCCGCAAGGCTGCAGATCGAGCCCGGCGATCTCGATCAGCCGCACGCGGCCGGTGCCCATCGGCGGTTTCACCGACATGGTCTTGACCAGGCCGGGATTGGCTTCGAGCTCGGCGTCGCTGATCCAGCGGCTGGAGACCGCGGCGTCGCTCGCGATCATCTCATTCACAATTGCAGTGATGGCATCCTTGTTGAGCCCGGCTTCCGGGATGTCGAAATCGAGCCGGCTCTCGCTGTCGCCGACCGAGCCGCCGGTCACCGCATAAGGCAGCGCGGCAGATAGCAGATGCAGCGCGGTGTGCATGCGCATGCGGGCGTAGCGTTTGTCCCAGTCGATCGCCGCGGTCACCGCGTCGCCGACCTTGAGGGCAGGGGCGCCGGGCGCAGGAATATGCGCGATCTCGCTTTTCGCCGCGTCAATGTATATCGCGTTGTCGATCGTAATGCGCGCGCCGTCCGCCGTGGTGAGCGCGCCGGTGTCGCCGGGCTGGCCGCCGGAATTGGCGTAGAACACGGTGCGGTCGAGTACGATGCCGCCTTGCTCGGTCAGCGCGACGACGCGCGCCGCGCAGTCCTTGAGATAAGAATCGTCGCGGAAGAGGCATTCGGTCGGCATCAGGTTTTCTCGAATGGAATGGAAAAATCCGTCTTGCGCGTCAGCCAGCCCGGCACCGGCAGATTTTTGGAGCGCAGAAATTCCGGATTGAACAGCTTGGATTGATAGCGCGTGCCGGAATCGGCGAGCACGGTGACGATGGTGTGGCCGGGGCCAAGATCCTTCGCCAGACGAATGGCGCCAGCGACGTTGATGCCGGACGAGCCGCCGAGGCACAGGCCTTCGTGCTCTATGAGATCGAAGACGATCGGCAGCGCTTCCTCGTCGGGAATGAGATAGGCCTTGTCGACGATCATCTCCTTGACGATCGCAGTGATGCGGCCGAGCCCAATGCCTTCGGTGATCGAGCCGCCGTCGCTCGCTTTCGTCTCGCCATGCGCGAACAGATTGTACATCGCCGCGCCGCGCGGATCGGCGACGCCGATGACGATCTCCTTGTTCTTCTCCTTGAGATAGCGCGAGACGCCGGCGAGCGTACCGCCCGAGCCGACCGCGCAGACGAAGCCATCGATCTTGCCGCCGGTGTCGTCCCAGATTTCCGGCGCCGTCGAGACGTAATGCGCCTTGCTGTTGTCGAGGTTGTTCCACTGGTCGGCGAAGATGCAGCAGTTCGTCTCGGTCTTCTTCAATTGCTCGGCGAGGCGGCGGCCGATGTGCTGGTAGTTGTTCGGATTGCTGAAGGGCAGCGCCGGCACCTCGACCAGTTCGGCGCCGAACAGGCGCAACGCGTCTTTTTTCTCTTCGCTCTGCGTCTGCGGAATGACGATGATGGTGCGATAGCCGCGCGCATTGGCGACCAGCGCCAGGCCGATGCCGGTGTTGCCGGCGGTCGCCTCGACCACCAAGCCGCCGGGTCGCAACTCGCCGCGCTTCTCCGCTTCCAGGATCATCTGTCGGCCGGCGCGATCCTTCACCGAGCCGCCCGGGTTCATGAACTCGGCCTTGCCGAGGATGGTGCAGCCGGTCGCCTGCGACGCGCGGTTGAGCTTGATCAGCGGGGTATGGCCGATTGCGTCAACAATGCCGTCGCGGATCTGCATGCCGGATCCCGATGAAAAGCAGGCTTTTGGAAACCTAGTGAACCCGTGCGGGGGCGACAAGACCATGGTTAATCGGCCGCGCCCGCCGATGTTTTCGGCGCAAACGCGGCGAAAACGGCGCCCCGCCGGCGATCGCATCAATTTCTGTCGTTTCCGGAAACACCCGCGAAACCATATCGGCGCATTGACCCATCGTATTTGACCACATTCATCACTTTTTACCGCCGGAAGACGTAAGCGTGAGGTCAGAAAAACAATAAAAAAAGCGGGCGAACGGGCGTAGAGCGGGTCGGACCACGTGATGAACCTCGACGTCAATACCCTCTTCATGGTGACGATCTATGTCGAGGCCGTTCTCGGCCTGCTGCTGCTGTTCGCCTGGGTGCAGAACACCGCGATCCATGCCGTGGCCTGGTGGGGCTTTGCTCCGCTGATCCGCGCCGCTTCGATCGCGCTGTTCGGGCTGTATGGCTCGGCGCCCGATCTGATCACCATCGATCTCGCCAACGCGCTGCTGTTCACCTCGTTCGCGGTGACCTGGACCGGCGCGCGCGTGTTCGACGGCCGCCCAGCCGAGCCGGTCTACCTGGTGACCGGCGCGGTGCTCTGGCTGCTGATCTGCCGCCTGCCGGTGCTCGCCGGCGCGCTCGAAGTGCGCGCGCTGATCGCGACCGGCATCATCACCACCTATACCTGGCTCACGGCTTACGAATTCTGGCGCGGCCGCAGCGAACCGCTGGTGTCGCGCTGGCCGGCGATCTTCATGCTGTTCGCGCACGGCTCGCTGTTCCTGCTGCGCACGCCGTTGATCGCGCTGTTGCCGCCGTCGGTGACCAACCGCGTCTACGGCAGCGTGTGGCTGACGGTCTTGTCGTTCGAGGCGCTGCTGTTCACCATCTCGATCGCCTTCATCTTGCTGGCGATGGCCAAGGAGCGCACCGAATTGCGCCACCGCACTGCCGCCATGGTCGATCCGCTGACCGGCATCGCCAACCGCCGCTCGTTCATGCAGGACGCGGCGCACCTCGCCAAAGGCCACGTCGCCAATCCGCGGCCGACCGCCGTGTTGCTGATCGATCTCGATCACTTCAAGTCGATCAACGACCGCTTCGGCCACGCGCTCGGCGACCGCGCCTTGGAGCTGTTCGCGCTCACGGCGCGGCACTCGGTGCGCTCGACCGATCTGCTCGGGCGGCTCGGCGGCGAGGAATTCGCGGCGATTCTCCCCGACATGAGCCGCGACAGGGCGGTGGCCGTGGCCGAGCGCATCCGCGCGAGCTTCGCGCACGCCGCGCTCGAGGTCGACAACCGTCCGCTCGGCGCCACCGTGAGCATCGGCGTGGTGCATTGCCAGGAGGCCGTGCTCGACGTGCACGAGCTGCTGGCGCAGGCCGACCAGGCGCTCTATTGCGCCAAGGAAAACGGCCGCAACCGGGTCGAGGTGGCGACCCTCGACATGCTGCTCAAGTACAAGGCCGAAAACGCGACGCGGGTTGCAGCCGCTGCGGCGCCGCCGCCGGAGCCGGTTGCGGCCAAATCCGCCGCCTGACGTCCGGCGCCGCCAACAACCGCGGAACCCCGGTCATTTTGGCTTTGCGCATGATCTTTTGCATGCGCTAGGCTTGCGCCCGGCCGGCCGAAGAACCGGCGATCAGGGAGCCAGCCATGAATGTCAGCGCCAAGCCGGGTAGCGGCCTTGCGATTCCGTTCGACCACACGCGTCTCGACCGTTTGATGGACGCGAGCGGCATCGACCTGTTGCTGGCGACTTCCAAGCACAACGTGCAGTATCTGCTCGGCGGTCACCGCGCCAACTTCTTCGACTACATGGATGCGACCGGTGTCACCCGCTATCTGCCGGTGTTCGTCTATCCGAAGGGGCAGCCGGAGAAGGCGGCCTATATCGGGCATCGGTTGGAAAAATTCCAGCGCGAGGTCAGGCCGATGTGGACGCCGGAGACGCAGACCAGCTCGAACGGCTCGACCGACGCCATGCAGATGGCGTGCGACTACATCCGCAAGGCCGGGCTGAAGACCAAGCGCATCGCCGCCGAATTCGGCTTCCTGCCCTATGACGCCTCGCTCACCCTGCGCGCCGCGTTTCCAGATGCCGACTGGGTCGACGGGCTCTATGTGATGGAGCGCCAGCGCGTGAAAAAATCGGCCGAAGAATTGGCAAAACTAAAGACCGCGTCGGAAGCGGTGCTCGCCTCGATGCAGGCGGTCATCGCCAGCCACGGCCCGGGCGCGACCAAGGCCGAAGTTGTCGAGGCGTTGCGGCGCGAGGAAACCAACCGCGGACTATTTTCGAATATTGCCTGATCACCTGCGGCACCAGTCTCAACCGCGCGCCGTCCGAGCAGAAGTGGGAGAAGGACGACATCATGTCGATCGATTCCGGCGGCAATTACCACGGCTATATCGGCGATATCTGCCGCATGGCGATCCAAGGCGAACCCGACGCCGAGCTTGAGGATCTGCTCGCCGAGATCGAAAGCATCCAGCGCGCGGCCATGAAGCCAATTCATGCCGGCGCGATAGGCCAGGTCATCTACGCCGCGGCCGAGCCGCTGCGCGCGAAATCGAAGCACCACAATCACATGGAATTCCTTGCCCATGGCATGGGCCTGGTCAGCCACGAAGCGCCACGGCTCACCCATCGCGGGCCGGTGCGTTACCCGGCAACCGACGCGGATATTCCCTTGGAGGCCGGCGAAGTCGTGTCGGTGGAAACCACGCTGCTGCATCCGAGCCGTGGCTTCATCAAGCTGGAAGATACCGTGGTGGTCACCGAGACCGGCCACGAGGTCTACGGCGAGGGCGCGCGCGGGTGGAACCGGGCGGGGACGGCAGTGGGCGGCTAAGAGTTTTTCGTTTTGGCGTCGATCTGGCCCGCGAGCGCGGTCAGCACGTTCGCGACTTGGACCGGATAGTCGAAGCTGCTTTCCAAGCGCGCCAGCGGGCCGGGCAGGCGGGCGAGATCGGCTGCCGCGCGCTCGCGGATCTGCGCCAGCGTCGGCGCCGGCGCAAGGCGCTTGCCGCCACGCATGACCGGCACGATGAGCGCTTCACCCGGCTGCGTGTCGGCTTCCAGCGACAGGATGTCGCCGCGCATGCGGCCGTCGGCGTCGTAAGCGCGCCAGACCTGCTTGCGGCCCGGCCAGGTCGCCTTGCCTTCGGACAGTTTGCGTTTCGGCGTGCCGGCATACTCTTGCAGTTTGTAGGCGCAGTCGAGCGCCGGCACGTCGACGGAGGCGGCGAGATTGACGCCGATGCCGAAGCCGTCGATCGGCGCCTTCTCTTGTATCATCCGCTGCAGGACATCCTCGTTGATGCCGCCGCTCACCAGGATGATGACGTCCTTCAGGCCGCCGTCATCGAGGATGACGCGCACCTTGCGCGCCCTCGCGGTGAGGTCGCCGCTAGTCGATGCGCACGCCGCGGATGGCGATGCCGTCAGCCTCAAGACGCGGCGCCAATCCCACGACTTTGCGCGCGCCTTGCTCGGTGTCGTAGGTGTCGATCAGCAGGATCACGCCTTGCGGCCGCGCGCGGGCGAAATTCTCGAACGCGGTCATCTCGTCGTCGTGCACCTGCACGTAGGAGTGCGCCATGGTGCCGACGATTGGCACGCCGTAACGTTCGCCGGCGAGCACGTTGGCGGCGCCGGCAAAGCCGGCGATGTAGCTGGCGCGCGCCGAATAGAGCCCGGCCTCGGCGCCGTGCGCGGTGCGCAGACCGAAGTCGGAGAGAATCTTGCCCGGCGCCGCGAGCACCATGCGCGCCGCCTTAGATGCGATCAGCGTCTGATAGTGCAGGATGTTGATCAGCCGCGTTTCGACCAACTGCGCCTGCGGCAGCGGCGCGGTGATGCGGATCAGCGGCTCGTTGGGAAAGCAGACGCTGCCTTCGGGAATCGCATGCACGTCGCCGGTGAAGCGGAAGGCCTCGAGATAGTCGATGAGGTTGTCGCGGAAGCGGTCGGTGCGCTTGAGCCAATCGATTTCGTCGGCGGAGAACCTGAGCGTCTCCAGATAATCGAGTGCGTCCTCGAGCCCGGCGGCAAGCAGGAAGCCGCGCCGCGGCGGCAGCCGGCGCACGAAGAATTCGAACACGGCCTCCTTGTCCTCGCCGCGATCCAGATAGGCCTGGATCATGTTGAGTTCGTAGAGGTCGGTGGTGAGGGGACTGGCGACGGGCGTCATGGCCTCTTCGCTGGCGCGGACGACAAGCGTAGCCCGCAGGTTGCCGGTCGATCGTGGCGTGAAGATGGCTCCTCGGGCTGGGATCGAACCAGCGACATTTCGATTAACAGTCGAACGCTCTACCGCTGAGCTACCGAGGAACAAGCCGGCTTTGACGCAACGGGCCTATAACAAAGCCAAACTGCTTTGCAAAGCGTGAATGGGCGGGCTTGCCCCCCGCAGCTACGCCTCTGGGCGAGCGAAGGCGGGTGGAGGCCACGGCCGGAATCGAACCGGCGTGCACGGATTTGCAGTCCGCTGCGTAACCACTCCGCCACGTGGCCGTCGGCAGGCGCAGCCCTCGTATGCGGAGGCCGTGCGATACCGCAGAATGCAAGGCTATATAGGAGCTTGCGCCGAACGACAACGCCGCCGTCTCGCTTGCCTTTTGGCCGGGCTTGCCGCAGAAAAGCCGCGCCTTCTCCCCCTTTGCCGAGGATTCGCATGACCGATTTTGCAGCCGCGCGCCGCCATATGGTCGATGGTCAGATCCGCACCATCGATGTCACCGATCTGCGGGTGATTTCCGCCATGCTGGAGGTGCCGCGCGAGCGGTTCATGCAGCCGGCCTCGGTTTCGCTTGCATATCTCGATCTTGACGTCCCGGTCGGCGGCGGCCGGCGTCTGCTGCGGCCGATGGTGCTCGCCAAGCTGATCCAGGCCGCCGAGCTCGAGGCGGGCGACTGCGTGCTGGATGTCGGCTGCGCCACCGGATATGGCGCCGCTCTGCTCGGCCGCATCGCCGGCGATGTGGTGGCGTTGGAACAGGATACCGGCCTCGCCAAGACGGCTGGCGATTTGTTGTTGTCGCAGCCCAATGTCAGCGTGGTCACCGGCACACTTGCCGAGGCTGGGCGCAAAACGCACCCTACGATGTCGTCGTGCTGGAGGGCGCCACCGAGATCGTGCCGCACGCACTGTGCCAACAGCTCAAGAATGGCGGCCGACTGGTTTGCGTGCTCGGCGCGGGCCCCGGTTCCAAGGCCATGCTTTACACGCGCAGCAGCGGGGAGGTCGGAGGACGTCCGGTGTTCGACGCCACCGCAGCGCTGCTGCCGGGCTTCGCAAAACCCCCGTTTTTGATTCTAGATCCGGCGCCAGTTCCAAACGTGGCGGAAATACCCCAGCTGCGGCCTTTTGAGTGTGTGGCGGGCGTCAGGGGGTTTTAACGGTGCCGGGGGCGAATAAGGTTCCCGGTTAATAGGTACCGCATGCGGGGTGCCAGGCGCCGGTCGCGCACTAATTAGGTTGGGATGTTGCAAAAGCCTCGAAGAATTCTGGCGAAACGGAGTCGCGGCCGCGGTGGCCGGCTGCGCGGCTTTGTCGGTATTGAGTTCGCCGGCGCGTGGCCGAAACGCTCGAATCGGCGCTGATGCAGGCCTACCAGAACAATCCCTCGCTCAATTCGCAGCGGGCGGCGACGCGCGCCGACGACGAAGGCGTGCCGCAGGCGCTCGCCGGCTATCGGCCGAAGGTGACCGTCACCGGCGATCGCCGGCGAGCAGACCTCGTCGACGACCAGCAAGACCAGCAGAATTGTAGGCTTGGGACGCCTACGATACGCTCGCGCCGGCTACAATTCGCCGGCGCAGATCGGCGCCACGATCACGCAGACGCTTTACAACGGCTTCCAGACCGCCAACAAAACGCGGCAGGCGGAAAGCTCGGTGCAGGCCGCGCGCGCTTTGCTGCGCACGACCGAGCAGACCGTGCTGCTGAACGCGGCGACCGCCTACATGAATCTGTTGCGCGACAGCGCCATCCTCGATCTGCAGCGGCGCAACGTCGAAGTGCTGCAGGAACAATTGCGGCAGACCCGCGACCGCTTCAACGTCGGCGAGGTGACGCGAACCGACGTGGCGCAGGCGGAATCCAGTCTTGCCGCCGGCCGTTCGCAGGTCCTGCTCGCCGAAGCCAATTTTACCGCCTCGCAGGCGACCTATCGGCAGGTTATCGGCGTGCAGCCCGGCAAGCTGGCGCCGGCACTCCGGTCGACCGCTTCTCGCCGCGCAATCTGCCCGGCGCGGTCGCAGTCGGCACCGCCACCAACCCGGCGGTCACCACCGCCGAATACAATGTCGACGTGGCGCTGCAGGCGGTCAAAGTCGCGGAGGGCGCGCTCTATCCGACCGCCTCGGTGCAGGGCAGCTTCACGCAGAATTGGCTGAGCACGTCGAGCCTCAGCGTCATGAACAGCTACAACGCCTCGGTGCTGGGCACGCTGAGCGTGCCGATCTATCAGGGCGGCGCCGAATACTCCCTGATCCGCCAAAGCAAGGAAACGCTCGGGCAAAAGCGGCTCGATCTCGATACCGCGCGCGACACCGTGCGCCAGAACGTGGTGCAGGCCTGGGGTCAGCTCGAGGCGGCGAAAGCGAATATCGACGCCACCCAGGCCCAGGTGCAGGCCGCCGAAATCGCACTCAACGGCATTCGCGAAGAGGCGCGCGTCGGCCAGCGCACCACCTTCGACGTTTTGACGGCGCAGCAGACCCTGGTGAATGCGCGGGTCGCGCTGGTGACCGCGCAGCACGATCGGGTGGTGGCATCGTACAGTCTTCTGTCCGCGGTCGGCCGGCTGTCGCCGCAGGTGCTGGGTTTGCGGGTTCCCACCTACGACGCCACCGTCCACTACAAGCAAGTCCGCGACAGCTGGGCGGGCGTGCGCACGCCGGACGGACGCTGACCGCGCAAGCCCGCCAGGTGTCCACAGGTCATTGCAAAAAGGCCGAATTTCGGCCTGCCACACCGCCATGCCGGTGGCGTATAAAAGAGACTTCAGGCGACGATTCGCTCAAGGTCTAACGCCGCTTCGGCGTATCGGCGAGCAGAAGAGTGCGATAGCCGCGGTCGGGAATGCAGGAATGACGCAAACGGCTAAGGTCCAAGAGCCCTCGATGGAGGAAATCCTGGCCTCGATCCGGCGTATTATTGCCGACGACGATGCCAGCAAAGCGGTGACCAAGCCGGCGCCGAAACCGCCGGAGCCCGCCGCAACCGTTGCGCCGCCGCCGGAACCGCTGCCGCCGGCGCCGCCGCCGCAAGCGGCCGCCAACAGCCAAGATGAAATCGACGCCATGCTCCGCCAAGCTCGATATCCGGGCAGCCGAGCCGCCGGCGTCCGACGTGTTCGACCTGACCGAGGCGATGGCTGCGCCGGCGAGCCCTGAGTCGAATGTGGCGGCGACCTTCCGCACCATCGACGCCTCGTCGGATGTCGTGTTCACCGAACGGCCGCTGGATCGCCGCCCGAGCCGGCGCTGCGCATCATCGACGAGCCGCGGCGGGCGGCTGCGCCACCGCCGCCACCGATGCCGACTCCACGACGCCGGCGGCGGCGATCGAACCCGACGGCCGTTGATCTCGCAGGCGACCGTTGCCGCGGTCGACAGCGCGTTCAACTCGTTGGCACACACCTTGATCGGGCAGAACGCGCGCACGCTCGAGGACCTGGTGAAGGAGATGCTGCGCCCGCTGCTCAAGTCGTGGCTCGACGACAATCTGCCGGGCGTGGTCGACCGTATCGTGCGTGCCGAGATCGAGCGCGTCTCGCGCGGTCGCTAGCTACCGGCTCTGGCGCGGCGCTTGAGCAGGCGCGCAAAGACAAGACCCAACAGCAACAGCACGATCGCGGCGCCGAGGAAGAGCGGCACCGCGGTGAAGCGGTCGAATACAACGCCGCCCAAGGCGACGGTCGCGGTCTGCCCGAGATAAAGCGCGGCGGAGAACACCGACACCGCGGTGCCGCGCGCTTCCGGCGTCATCTGCGTGGCGTTGGTCTGCAGCGTGTTGTGCAGCATGTAGAAGCCGAGCCCGATGGCCATGATGGCGATGGGCGCGATCCAGTAATGCGGCGCGAAAGCGAGCGCGACATAGGCCATCGCGAGCAACGCTCCGCCGCCGGCCGCAAGCCCGGTCTGGCCGAACCTGTCGAACAGCGCCCGCACGCACAGACTGTAGATCAGCCCGCCGAGGGCGAAGGCGCCGACGAACAGGCCGACCAGCGTAAAGCTGACGCCGAAACGTAAACGCAGATCGGCGCCGACATAAGTGAAGGCGCCGAACATCGCGCCGAACTCGATAAAGGCAATGACGATGATGGTCAGCGCCCAGGGCGAGCGCAGCACCACGCGATAGTCGGCGATAAAGCCGCGGCCCGGCTGCGCCGTCGGATGGCTCGCATGGGTGATCGGATTGCGCCACAGCTCGTAGAACAGGCCGAGTGTGGCGACCGCGAGCAGCGCGGCGAAAATGAAGAACACGTCGCGCCAGCCGAACGCATCGCCGAGCACGCCACTCGCGGCCTGGCCGAACAACTGGCCGAGGATCTGCCCGGACAGGAAGCGACCGAGCACCTGCTGGCGGCGCGCGTAGGGGATGTTGTCGCCGATGAAGGCGAAGGCCAGCGGAATGACCCAACCGGTGGCAAGCCCGCTGCCGAGCCGCGCCGCCACCAGAAGCGGCAGCGACGGCGCCAACCCGCACAGCGCCACCATGATGGTGGCGGCGGCGGCAGCGAGCGCGACGCAGAGGTATTTGCCGAAGCGGTCGCCGATCGGGCCCATCACCAATTGCACCGAGCCGTGCGCCAGCAGATAGACGGTGACCACGATCGAGGTCGCGCCGACGGTGACGTTGAGATCGGCGGCGATCTGCGGCAAGAGCGAATCGGTCGAGCGCACCATGGCCTGGGCGGCAAAGGCGGCGACGGCCAGCAGCAGGATGGCGCTGGTGGCGCTGCCGCGCGATGGAGCTTGGGTTGCCGGCAAAGTTGACACTCGGTGCGTGGCGGGCTTTCTAACCCGCCGGTGTAAACAAGCAAGATGAAGATGATCGATAAGACCTATCAGCCCTCGGAGGTCGAGGGCCGCATCTACCGGACCTGGGAGCAGGCCGGCGCCTTCAAGGCCGGCCGGCCCGAGCGCGCGGGCGCGCCCGCGTACTCTATCGTCATTCCGCCCCCCAACGTCACCGGCTCATTGCATATGGGCCATGCGCTCAACAACACGCTGCAGGACATTCTCTGCCGCTTCGAGCGCATGCGCGGCAAGGACGTGCTGTGGCAGCCGGGCACCGATCACGCCGGCATCGCCACGCAGATGGTGGTCGAGCGGCAATTGATGGAGCGGCAGCAGCCTGGGCGTCGCGAGATGGGGCGCGAGGCGTTCTTGAAGCGGGTGTGGGAGTGGAAGGCGGAGTTGGGCGGCACCATCGTAAACCAGCTCAAGCGGCTTGGCGCATCGTGCGACTGGTCGCGCGAGCGCTTCACCATGGACGAGGGGCTGTCGCGCGCGGTACTGAAAGTATTCGTCGAGCTTTACCGCGAAGGCCTCATCTATAAAGACAAGCGGCTGGTCAACTGGGACCCCAAGTTGCTCACGGCGATTTCCGATCTCGAAGTGGTGCAGGTCGAGACCAAAGGGCACTTGTGGCACCTGCGCTATCCGCTCGAAGGCAAGACATTCAATCCCGAAGACAAGTCGACCTATATCGTCGTCGCCACGACGCGGCCGGAGACCATGCTGGGCGACACCGCGGTGGCGGTGCATCCGGACGACGAGCGCTACAAGGCGCTGGTCGGCAAGAACGTGATCTTGCCGCTGGTCGGGCGGCGCATCCCGATCATCGCCGACGACTATTCCGATCCGGAGAAGGGCTCGGGCGCGGTGAAGATCACGCCGGCGCACGACTTCAACGATTTCGAGGTCGGCAAACGGCACGGGTTGGCGCAGGTGAATGTGCTGACGACGGAGGCGAAGATCACCTTTGCCGACGAGACCTTCGCGGCGCAAAGCGACTTGGACTTTGCCGAGACGAAAAAGCTCGAAGGCAAGTCGCGCGAAGAAGCGCGCAAGGCGATCGTCGCGCGTCTGGAAGAAAAAGGTCTAGTCGAGAAGATCGAGCCGCACATGAATGCGGTCCCCCATGGCGACCGTTCGAACGTGGTGATCGAGCCATTCCTGACTGACCAGTGGTACGTCGACGCCAAGGAGCTGGCGAGGCCGGCGATTGCCGCCGTACGCGCAGGCAAGACCAAGTTCAATCCGCAGAATTGGGAAAACACATATTTCAATTGGATGGAAAACATCCAACCCTGGTGCATCTCGCGCCAGCTTTGGTGGGGGCACCAAATTCCGGCGTGGTATGGGGCGGATGGAAAAGTGTTCGTCGCGACCAACGAAGGGGAAGCGCAAGTCGAAGCCGACAAGCACTACGGCAAGTCGGCGGCAATCAAGCGCGACGAAGACGTCCTCGACACCTGGTTCTCCTCGGCGCTGTGGCCGTTCTCGACGCTAGGCTGGCCGGACGCCAGGCCGGAGCTTAAGCGCTATTACCCGACCACGACGCTGGTCACCGGCTTCGACATCATCTTCTTCTGGGTCGCGCGAATGATGATGATGGGGCTGCACTTCATGAAAGAAGTGCCGTTCCACGACGTCTACATCCATCGCCTCGTGCGCGATGCGTCCGGCGCCAAGATGTCGAAGTCGAAAGGCAACGTCGTCGATCCGCTCGGCGTCATTGACGAGTTTGGCGCCGATGCGCTGCGTTTTACGCTGGCGCGCAACGTCGCGCCCGGCCACGACATCAGGCTCGGGCCGCAGGACGTCGAGAACAACCGCAATTTCGCGACCAAGCTGTGGAACGCGGCGCGCTTCGTCGAATTCAATGGGGCAGCGCGGGTCGCGGGCTTCGATCCGAAATCGGCGAAGGAAACGCTCAACCGCTGGATCGCGCATGAGACGGCGAAAGCGGCCGCCGAGATCACGCAGGCGATCGAAACCTATGGCTTCAGCGAGGCCGCCGGCGCGGCCTATCGCTTCGTCTGGAACGTCTATTGCGATTGGTACGTCGAGCTGTCGAAGCCGCTTTTGACTGGCCCCGATGGCGCGGCCAAGGACGAGACGCGCGCCGTGGCCGCCTGGGCGCTCGACGAAATCCTCAAGCTGTTGCAGCCGTTCATGCCCTTCATAACCGAGGAATTGTGGGCGGTGACGGCGGAGCAGGGGCCGAAGCGTTCTAGTCTGCTGGCGCTTTCGCAATGGCCGCAACTCGAAGGCCTCGCCGACGATAAAGCCGAGGCCGAAATCGGCTGGGTGATCGATCTCGTGACCGCAATCCGGTCGGTGCGCGCTGAAATGAGCATCACTGCGCCGATCCCTGTCGTGTTGGTTGGCGCTTCGGGCGAAACGCAAGCGCGCGCGAACCGATGGGCGGAATTCCTCAAGCCGCTCGCCCGCGTGTCGGAGATTTCGTCTGCGGCCAGCGCGCCGCCGGGCTCGGTGCAATTGCTGGTGCGCGGCGAAGTCGCCGCGTTGCCGCTCAAGGGCGTTATCGATCTTGCCGCCGAGCGCGTGCGGCTCGCCAAGGAAATGCAAAAGGCCGACGCCGACATCGCCCGCAGCGACGCGAAGTTGAACAATCCGAAGTTCATGGAACGCGCGGCCGAAGAGGTCGTCGAGGAGGAAAAGGAAAAGCGCGCAGAGGCGGTCGGGCGCAAAGCCAAGATCGCCGAGGCGCTGACGCGGCTCAGCGGTGCGGAGTAGGGTATCCGCGCTGCCGGTATTTCGATGAAACAATTTCTGCATGTCGGCTGCGGCTCGGCCACCAAGGCGAGCACGACGCCGGGTTTCAACACCGATGCCCGGCAGGAGGTGTGCTTCGATATCGATAAAGACTACGCCCCCCATATCATCGGCACCATTGTCGACACGTCCGGTGTTGCGACCGGCTCCATGGATGCGATATTTTCGTCGCACAACATCGAGCATGTCTATTCACACGAGGCCCCGCTGGCGATCAGGGAATTCGCGTGCGTTCTGACCGACGACGGCTTCGTCGTGCTGACCTGTCCCGATTTGCAAAGCGTGTGCGAGGCGGTCGCCAAGGACCGATTGCTGGAGCCGCTCTATCAATCGCCCGCGGGGCCGATCACGCCGCTCGACGTGCTGTAAGGTCATCGCGCGTCGGTGGCCGCAGGAAAACATTACATGGCGCACAAATGCGCCTCCACCTATTCGGTGATGGCGCAATTGTTTTTGGACAGCGAATTCATTGGAGTCTTCGGCGGGCGCCGCGTACAGGCCTTCGATCTGTGGATCGTGGCCTGCAAGCAGCGGCCGATCAAAGCTGAGCTCAAGGCGCTGGCAATGCAATATCTGCCACCGTGATCGCGCGCGGTGTCGCGAGCCTTGACAGCGCCGATGACCGGCGCAGTATCGCACCGAAATATCAGGGGGGATTTGTTATGCGGGGCGTTATATCCGCGATCGTGCCCGATGGAACCTATGGGCAGATCGCGGCCGACGACGGTCAGCGGTACAGCTATTGGACAACCGAGGTTCGCAACGGCCCCGTGAAGGTCGGGCAGACCGTCGAATTCCAGATGTGGGAAGGCCAGCCGGTCGACATTTTTGGCGTCAACAATCCGCCGCCGCCGAATGCTGCACCGCCGCAACGCGCCGCCGCGCCGGCGGGCTATGTGTCCGCGGCCGGCGCCGGCGCCATCCCGAGCGGCAGCGGCTACTGGATTCAACTGTTCACCTCGCCGTCGGGGCGCATCTCACGCAAGCAATTCTGGCTGCACGGCTTCCTGCCGATCTTCATCGGCAACATCGTGCTGGGCTGGATTCCCATCCTCGGCCAGTTGATCTCGCTGGCGCTGCTCTGGGCCAGCATCTGCATCGGCTTCAAACGCTTCCACGATCTCGGCTACCCGGGCTGGTGGAGCCTCGTCTATCTCATCCCGATGCTGGCGGGCGGCATCCTCTTCGGGCTCAGCCTCTACATGTACAATTTTTCCAGCATGTTCTGGCTGATCGCGGAAATCCTGTTCGGCGTCGGCGTCTTGATCGGTCTCGCGCAACTGATCTTCGTCTATATCCGCGTCGGCCAGCGGGGACCGAACCAATACGGGCCGGACCCGCTGGCGGTCTAGCGCGCGTGACGCCGTCGATTGGCATCGCTAGGCTGGGCCGGGCGATGCGCAAAGCCGCGCCATTGATGAATCGCGACGCCGCGCCGATACTCGACGCCATGCTGGCGCGAGCCCTCGACGCATGACCATCGATCCCAACAATCGCCCGGGCGGGCCGAACTTGGTGCTCACCGCCAAGAGCGCCGACAAGGTGCAGTTCTTCGACGCCGCCACCTTGGCCAAGATCGGCGAGATCGACATGCCGGCGTCCACGCACGAGTTGATCCGCTCGCTCGACGGCAAGAAGCTTTACGGCTCTGTCTATGGCGGCGGCATATTCGGCAAGAACAAGGACCCCGACCGCCGCATCGCGGTGATCGACCTCGTCTCGCGGACGGTCGAGCGGACCATCGACGTTGGCGAGGCCGTCGCGCCGCATTCGGTGATGATGGATGTGCAGGGCACGCTGTGGTCGAGCGCCGAGCTCGGCAACGCGGTGCTGGCGATCGATCCGGCAACCGGCATGGTCGAACGCATCGCGCTTGGCGGCGCGCCGCATTGGATCGCCGTCAGCCACGGCACCGGCAAGCTGTTCGCCTCGTTCAAGACCAAGGAGGCGGTGGCGGTAGTCGACGTCGCGCAGCGCCGCATGATCGGCACCATCCCGCTGCCGCATGGCGCCGAAGGCATCGCGGTGTCGCCGGACGGCTGGGCGCTGTTCGTCTGCGCGCATCGCAAGGGTGTGGTGCATGTGTTCGATACGCGCACGCTCGCGCTGCACCGCACGCTTGCCATTGACGGCGCGCCGGGCGAAGCCAATCAGCTGCGCCGCGTGCGGGTGTCGCCGGACGGGTGTTACGTCTGTGTGTCGTCGCATGTCGACAACTACGCCGCCATCTACGACGCCTTCAAGTTCGACCAGATCACCGGTTTTCCGACGCCGAAGGCGCCGATGGGCTTCGGCTTTGCCGCCGACGGCCAGCACGCCTTCCTGTGCTGCCACGATGCCGCGGTCACGCTGGAATTCGAATTGCCGCGCGGCCGTATCACGCGGCAGTTCGAAACGGCCGCGGGCTGCGAGTTCATCATCTCGTATTGAGCAAATGCCATGAAGATATTTCTAGCCGGCGCGGGCGGCGCCATCGGACGCCGACTGACGCCCTTGCTTTGCGCCGCCGGGCATACGGTCGTCGGCACGACCCGTTCGGCGGAAAAGGCCGATGCGATCGCCAAGCTCGGCGCCGCACCGGTCGTGGTCGACGTATTCGATGCGCCAGCGCTGGCGCGCGCGGTCGCCGCCGCGGCGCCCCAGGTCATGATCCACCAGCTCACCGATCTCGCTTTCGCGCCCGGCACGCCGCAATACAACGAGGGGCTGGAGCGCAACGCGCGCCTGCGCATCGAGGGCACGCCCAATCTGGTGGCCGCGGCCAAGACGACCGGCGTACGCCGTTTGATTTCGCAAAGCATCGCCTTCGTCTATGCGCCGGGCGATGGCATGCGCGTGGAAAGCGATCCGCTCGATCTGGCCACGACCGGCGTGCGCAAGCGCACGGTGGACGGCGTCGTGGCGTTGGAAGACGCGACCCTGCAAACGTCGGAAGGCATCGTGCTGCGTTACGGCCTGCTCTATGGGCCGGGCACCTGGTTCGAGCGCGACAAGCGCGGCAAGCCGGGTCTGCATGTCGATGCCGCGGCGCAGGCCGCGCTGCTCGCCGTCAGCAAAGGCGCGCGTGGCATCTACAACCTCGCCGAAGACGACGGCGCGGTTTCGAGCGAGAAGGCCAAGCGCGAACTCGGCTTCGACGCCTCGTTTCGCATCAAACCTTGAACGGCTTGCTCAAAAACCGCGAGCCCTTGAGCCCGAAGCGCCACGGATGATCGACCGCCTTGGTGATGCCGATGCGCGGGCCGACGGCGATCTCCGGCTTTTCCACCCGCGCGCGCAGCTCGAACGGCGGCCGGTCGAGCGCGAGGCCGTTGTGGCGGCGGCTGACGCCGAGCGCCTCGCATAACTTGCCCGGCCCCGAGCACAGCGCCCGCGCGTCGGGCATGCCGCGTCTTCGCCGCATTGCAGCAATTCCGGCGAGCGGCTCCAGCGCCCGGATCAGCACGGCGCTGGCCGAACCTTCCGCCTCGCACACGAAGTTCAGACACCAGTGAATGCCATAGGACCGGTAGACATAGGCGTAGCCGGGCGGTCCGAACATCACGGCGTTGCGGTCGGTCGGGCCGCGGTAGGAATGAGCCGCCGGGTCCGTATGGTGATAAGCCTCGACCTCGACGATCCGCCCGCCGACGCCGTTAACCAGCAGGCTGACGCCGATCAGATCAGGCGCGACCTCGAGCACCAGACGGTCGAAAAAGCTTCGCCGCAGCTTGGGGGGCAGGGACATGGCGGCCGGGGGCTGTGGCTAAGCTGCAACACGTTTAGAACATTTAAGCTTTACGCTCGCATCATCCCCGCCGCGCCGCGATTTGGCCATACCCTTCCATGATCGAGATGGTGCCGGTCGGCGGTCAAACCGCCGTCAGGCTTTGAGGAAATGCAGGCCGGGGGGCCTCGCGAAAAAGTGCCGGATCGTTCCGGTAATAAACAAAGTTGGGGTTGGGGGCACGGCAAGGTTATGGACGCCAAACTCGATAAAAAGAGCGATCTGAAAGCCAGGCTGCCAAGCCGGCACGCCACGGAAGGGCCGGACCGCGCCCCGCATCGCGCGTTCTATTACGCGATGGGGCTTTCGGCCGAGCAGATCCATCAACCCTTCGTCGGCGTCGCCACCTGCTGGAACGAGGCCGCCCCTTGCAATATCGCGCTGATGCGCCAGGCGCAGGCGGTCAAGATGGGTGTCGCCGCGGTCGGCGGCACACCGCGCGAATTTTGCACCATCACCGTCACCGACGGCATCGCCATGGGTCATGCCGGCATGAAGGCGTCGCTGCCCTCGCGCGAGGTGATCGCGGATTCGGTCGAACTCACCATGCGCGGCCACGCCTATGACGCGCTGATCGGCGTCGCCGGCTGCGATAAGTCGCAACCCGGCATGATGATGGCGATGTGCCGGCTCAACGTGCCGTCGATCTACATTTACGGCGGTTCGATCCTGCCCGGAAAATTCAAGGGCAAGGAAGTGACGATCCAAGACGTCTACGAAGCGGTCGGCCAGCATTCGGTCGGGCGGATGTCGGACGAGGATCTGCAGACTCTGGAAGAGAACGCCTGTCCCTCCGCCGGCGCCTGCGGCGCGCAGTTCACCGCCAACACCATGGCGACCGTGTCCGAAGCGATCGGCTTGGCGCTGCCTTACTCGGCCGGCGCGCCGGCGCCCTACGAAATCCGCGACAAGCTGTGCATGCTGGCGGGCGAGATGATCATGGACCTGATCGTCAAGAACATCCGCCCGCGCGACATTGTCACCCGCAAGGCGCTGGAGAATGCCGCCGCGGTGGTGGCCGCGACCGGCGGCTCGACCAATGCCGCGCTGCATCTGCCGGCGATCGCGCATGAATGCGGCATCGAGTTCGACCTGTTCGACGTCGCCGAAATCTTCAAAAAGACACCCTATATCGCCGATTTGAAACCGGGCGGCCGTTATGTCGCCAAGGATATGTTCGAAGCTGGCGGCGTGCCGAACTTGATGAAGACGATGCTCGATCACGGCTATCTGCATGGCGATTGCCTGACTGTGACCGGCCGCACCATCGCCGAAAACCTCAAGAGCGTGAAATGGAACCCGGATCAGGACGTGGTGCGTCCGGCCGACAAGCCGTTGCTCGCAACCGGCGGCGTGGTCGGTTTGAAAGGCAATCTCGCCCCCGACGGCGCCATCGTCAAAGTCGCCGGCATGTCGACGTCGCTCACGTTCACCGGACCGGCGCGCTGCTTCGACGGCGAGGAAGCCTGTTTCGAAGCGGTGAAGCACAAGACCTACAAGGAAGGCGACGTGCTGGTGATCCGTTACGAGGGGCCGAAAGGCGGCCCCGGCATGCGCGAGATGCTCTCCACCACGGCCGCGCTCTATGGCCAGGGCATGGGCGCCAAAGTCGCGCTGATCACCGACGGGCGCTTTTCCGGCGCCACCCGCGGCTTCTGCGTCGGCCATGTCGGGCCGGAGGCGGCAGTCGGCGGGCCGATCGGCTTGCTGCGCGATGGCGACATCATCGAGCTCGATGCCGACAAGGGCACCATCAACGTCAAGCTGTCGGACGACGAATTGGCGAAGCGCAAGGCGGCGTGGAAGCCGCACGAGAACGAATACGGCTCTGGCTATTTGTGGAAATACACCCAGCAGGTGGGTCCCGCGGTCAGCGGCGCGGTCACCCATCCGGGCGGAGCGGCCGAGAAACAGTGTTATGCGGATAGCTGAGTATCTCTTGCGTGTGATGGTGCTGGGCGCCGGCTTGATGGCCGCGCCGGCGATGGCATTCGACGGCACCAAATCGACCAACGCGCTCGCGGCCGCGCCGCCGCTGTCGGCGATGGAGGCGTTCCGCTCCGGCGCGCATTGGCTCAAGGCCGGCGAGAAGACGAAAGCACTCCAATCGCTCGAATACGCCGCCGAAAAGGGCCACCCGCTGGCGCAATGGAAACTCGCGCGCATGTACGCCGAAGGCGACGGCGTGGTGCAGGACGATCTCAAGGCGTTCGAATATTTCCGCGGCATCGCCGACAACCACGCCGAGGACAATCCGGACACGCCGCAGGCGCGTTTCGTCGCCAACGCCTTCGTTGCGCTCGGCCATTATTACCTCGGCGGCATTCCGAAGACCGCGATCAAGCGCGATCCCGACCGCGCGCGCGAGATGTTCGGGTATGCCGCCTCGTATTTCCGCGATCCGGAGGCGCAATATTATCTGGCGCGGCTCTATCTCGACGGCGTCGGCGCGCCGCACGATCCGCGCACGGCGGCGCGCTGGTTCGGCCTGTCGGCGCAGAAGGGGCAGTGCCAGTCGCAGGCGATGCTCGGCGCCATGCTGTTTGCCGGCGATCACGTGCCGCGCCAGGCGGCGCGCGGGCTGATGTGGCTGACGCTCGCCAAGGACAACGCCAAGGAGGGTGCCACCACCGACCAGGAATGGATCAACCGGCTCTACGAAAGCGCCTTCCGCCAAGCGACCGAAGACGAGCGTGCGCTGGCGCTGGTCTATCTCAAGCGCTGGCTGGAAACGCGGCGCGAATAGGCCGTTATGCGGGATGGCTCGCGAGATGCGCGAGAAGCAATTCGGTGACCCGATTGCCCGCTTGATCGACGGCGAAATGGCCGACGCCGGGCAGCGTTTCGAAGCGATAGGGACCTGACACGAAGTCGCGCGTGCCTTCGGCCGCGACCCGCCCAACCGTGTCGTCTTCCTCGCCCCAGATATAAAGGAGCGGCACGGCGATGACGCCGAGCGGCGCGCGGATCGCGCCGCGCGCGCGGTACCAGGCCAGCGCCGCTTTCATCGCCGGCGCGTTGCCGAGCACCGAGAGATAGTCTTCGACCGCTGTCGCCGGCACGCCGCACCTTGCCCAGCGTTCGCGCAGCCAGCGTGCGTCATCCGCCAGTACTTTCGCGGCTGCGTCCGGCTCGAGAAATGCCTTGTGATGCCGCGAGCGACGTGCCTGTTCGCCGCCCGGCATGAACAGCGCGCGGTTGAAGGCGTTGGGATGGGGACGCGAGACTACCGTCAGCGAGGCGATGCGGTCGGCGTTACGGTCGGCAAGTCCCCAGGCGATGCCGGCGCCCCAGTCGTGGCCGACGAGATGGAAACGGCCGCTGCCACGCCCGCAAGCGGCGACAATTGCGAGCGCGTCGTCGAGCAGCCGGTCGAATTGATAATTCGCAAGCTCCGCAGTGTTCGGGCGTGCGCCGGCCGAATAGCCGCGCTGGCTTGGCGCCACCGCCCGATAACCGGCCGCCGCCAAGGCGGGCGATTGGGCGCGCCACATGTGGAACGATTCGGCAAAGCCGTGCAGCAGCAGCACCAGCGGGCCATCGGCCGGGCCGTCAATCAGCACATCGAAGACCAAGCCCGGCTCGGTCTCGATCGCGCGCAGCTCGGTCATCGCGCTTCGATATCCAAATCGACATAGACCGGCACGTGGTCGGACGGCTTGTCCCATGAGCGCACGTGGCGGTCGATGCCGGCGTCGATCAGCCGGTCGGCCGCCTGCGGCGACAGCAGCACGTGATCGATGCGGATGCCGTCGTCTTTCTGGAAAGCGCCGGCCTGGTAATCCCAGAAGGTATAGAGGTCGGAGGAATCGCTGACGGCGCGCAGCGCATCGGTCAGCCCGAGGTTGGTCAGCGCGCGAAACTTTTCCCGCGTCGCCGGCAGAAACAGCGCATCCTTGGTCCAAGTGGCCGGATTGCGGGCGTCCCGAGCGGTCGGAATGACGTTGTAATCGCCCGCCAAAGCCAAGGGCTCTTCCAGCTTCAGCCGTTCACGTGAAAAAGCAATGAATCTATCCATCCATTTGAGTTTATAAGGATATTTATCGGTGTCCGGCGGGTTGCCGTTGGGCAAATACAGGCTCACCACCCGCAGCACGCCGGTCTTGGTGGAAACCAAAGCCTCGATAAAACGGGCCTGCACGTCGCCGTCGTCGCCGATCAGGCCGGGCGCCACCTCGTCGAACGGCAGCTTGGACAGCAAAGCCACGCCGTTGAAGGCCTTCTGTCCGTGCACGGCGACGTTGTAGCCGAAGCTCTCGAACGCCTCCCGCGGGAAGGCCTCGTTAACGCACTTGATTTCCTGCAGGCAGACGATGTCCGGCGTGGCTTCCTTCAGCCAGGCGAGCATATTGTCCAGCCGCTGACGGATCGAATTGACGTTCCAGGTGGCGATACGCATCCGCGGCTCCGCCGGGCCCGAATAAGGCCGGTCGTCAGGGTGTTTACCAGCGAGCGCAGGGATATGCACCCGGTCGCGTTTATATGCTAGAAGGCGGCCAACGCGGCTCCTTTTGGGTACTGGACATAACGAGTTCCGCGGAATTAGGGAGCGCCTGGACAGGCGCTGAACAGCCCAGGCCGACAAATTGCAGATGACCAAGCGAAAGTGGCTATTTGGGGTGGCGGCGCTCGCCCTGATTGGCATTGTCGTGCTTATCCGCGGTCTTTGGACCAGCGACGGCGTTGCCGCGCGCTCGCAGGCGCGCGACCGTGTGGTGCCGGTCGAGGTCGCCACGGTCGAGCGCAAGCCGATGCCGGTGCGTCTGCAATCGCTAGGCAACGTGACGCCGATCGCCAGCGTCGCCATCAAGGCGCGGGTCGACACCACGATTACCGCCGTGCATTTCCGCGACGGCGCCGAGGTGAAGAAGGGCGATCTGCTGTTCACCCTCGACGGCCGCGCCATCGAGGCGCAGATCGCGCAGACCGAGGGTGCCATCGCCCGCGACAAGGCGCAGCTCGACGGCGCCCTGCGCGACGTCGCCCGCTATACCGACCTGGTCGCCAAAAGCGCCACGCCGGTTGTCAATCTCGACAACGCCAAGACCCAGGCCGACGTCTTCCGCGCGGCGATCAAGGCCGACACCGGCTTGTTGGAAAACCTGAAAGTCCAGCTCGACTATTGCACCGTCAAAGCGCCGATCGACGGCCGCATCAGCGCGGCCGCGGTCAAGGTCGGCAATTTCGTGCGCCAGGCCGACACCGCGCCGATGGCGATCATCAACCAGATGGCGCCGGTCTACGTCAGCTTCACCGTGCCGCAGAAGGTGCTGCCCGAGATCCGCCAGGCGCTGGCGGCGGAAACCGCCACCATCGAGGCGGTCATCCCCGGCGACGCCAAACACGCCGGCGGCCAGGTGACGATGATCGAGAACAGCGTCGACCAGTCGACCGGCATGGTCACCATCCGCGCCACCATGCCGAACACGGACGAATTGTTGTGGCCGGGCACGTTGGTCACCACCGAACTGACGCTGCGCGTCGAGCCGCAGGCGGTGGTGGTGCCGTCGACCGCGGTGCAGGTCAGCCAAACGGGCAATTTCGTGTTTGTCATCGACAATGACGTCGCCAAAAAGCAGGACGTGAAAGTCGAACGCACGGTGGGCGATCAATCGGTGATCGCCAGTGGCCTCAACGGCGGCGAGACGGTGGTCACCGACGGCCAATTGCTTTTGTCGAATGGCGCGCGCGTCAGCACCCGCAAAGCCAAAGTCGCCGGCAGCTGATCATGATCATCTCGGAAACCTGCATTCGACGCCCGGTGCTGACGACGCTGTTGACGGCGTCGCTGATCGTGTTCGGCGTCTTCGCCTACCGGCTGTTGCCGGTAGCGGCGTTGCCGGCGGTCGACTTTCCGACCATCCAGATCACCGCGCAGCTGCCGGGCGCTGCGCCTGAGACCATGGCCGCCTCGGTTGCCGCGCCGATCGAGCGGCAGCTCTCCACCATCGCCGGCATCTCGTCGATGAACTCGTCGTCTTCGCTCGGCATCACCCAGATCACCATCCAGTTCGATCTCGGCCGCAATATCGACGGCGCGGCGCTCGACGTGCAGACCGCACTTGCTGTCGCGGCCAAAAACCTGCCGGTTGAGATGACGACGCCGCCCAGTTTCCGCAAGGTCAATCCCGGCGACTTCCCGGTGCTCTACCTGAGCATGCGCTCCGACACGATGCCGTTGTCATCGATCGATGACTATGCGGAGACGGTGTTGGCACCGCAGATCTCGCAACTGCCCGGCATTGCCCAGGTGCTGGTCTTCGGCGCGCAGAAATTTGCCGTGCGCGTCCAGGTCGACCCGGTCGCTGCCGCGGCACGCAACGTTTCGCTCGAAGACATCCGCACCGTCGTCGCGCAAGCCAACTCTTCGGCGCCGGTCGGCATCCTGCAGGGCCAGAAGCAGACCGTGACACTGCTCGCCACCGGCGCCATGGAGCATGCCGCCGACTATCGCAACGTGGTGGTGGCCTATCGCAACGGAGCGCCGGTCAAGCTCAGTGAAGTCGCACAGGTGGTCGACAGTGTCGAGAACGACAAGATCGCCACTTGGTTTAACGATTCGCGCGCCATCGTGCTGGCGATCCAGCGCCAGCCCGACGCCAACACCGTCCAGGTGGTGGACGATGTGCGCGCCAAATTGGTGGCGGTGCGCGGCCAGGTGCCGCCCGCGATCCAAATGACGCCCTTGTTCGATCGTTCGCTGTCGATCCGTGCCGCGGTGTCCAACGTTCAGGAGACGCTGGCGATTGCGATATGCCTGGTGATCATGGTGATCTTCCTTTTCTTACGGAAGGTTTCCGCCACCATCATCCCGGCGCTGGCGGTGCCGGTGTCGCTGATCGGCACCTGCGCGGCGATGTATGCCTTCGGCTATTCGATCAACAACATGACGCTCTTGGCGCTCACGCTGTCGGTCGGCTTCGTCGTCGACGACGCCATCGTCATGCTGGAAAACATCGTGCGCCACGTCGAGGGCGGCATGCGGCCGTTCGAAGCGGCGCTGAAAGGCTCGCGCGAAATCGGCTTTACCATCGTGTCGATCACCTTTTCGCTGATCGCAGTGTTCATCCCGGTGCTGTTGATGGGCGGCATGGTCGGCCGCGTGTTCCGCGAATTCGCCGTGACCATCGCGGTCGCGATCATCACCTCCGGTTTCGTCTCGCTGACGCTCACGCCGATGCTTTGCGCGCGCGTGCTGCGCGGCCATCATCCCGGCCAGGAGGAAAAGCAGAATTTCGTATTGCGCGCCTTCGAATCGCTGTTCGAGCGCATGAAGAATACCTACGAATGGTCGCTCGACCGCGTGCTGGCCTACAAGTCGATCATGCTGATGGTCACGCTGGCGACCATCGCCGGCACGATCTGGCTCTATATCGTGGTGCCGAAGGGGTTCTTCCCGGTCGAAGACACCGGCTACATCATCGGCATCACCGATGCCAATTCCGACATCGCCTTCCCGGAGATGGTCGAGCATCAGCGCAAGATCGCCGACATCGTTCGCAAGGATCCGGCGGTCGCCTATATCAATTCCACCGTCGGCGCCGGTGGGCCCAACACGTTGCCCAATAGCGGCCGCATGCTGGTGGCGCTCAAACCGCGCGACGAGCGCGGCAGCCTGCAATCAATCATCGCGCGATTGCGGCAGGAATCGAACATCTTCCCCGGCATGGAGATCTTTTTTCAGCCGATCCAGAACATTAATCTGGGCGGCAAGCTGGCCAAGAGCCAGTATCAATATACGCTGCAGTCCAACGACACCGAAGCTTTGTATCGTATCGCGCCCGAGTTGCGCGACAAGATCGCCAAGCTTCCGGGTCTGCTCGACGTCACCACCGACCTCTACGTCAAGAATCCGCAGGTCACGGTCGTGGTCGACCGCGAAAAGTCGATGGTCTACGGCGTCTCCATCGACCAGGTGCGCCAGCAGCTCTATGACGCCTTCGGCTCGCGCCAGGTCGCGACCATCTATACGCCGGCCAACAATTACCAGGTGATCCTTGAGACCAAGCCGGAATTCCAAAGCAGCCCGAACGATCTCGACAAGGTCTATCTGAAGAGCTCGGCCGGCACGGTGGTGCCGTTGTCGGCGGTGACGAAATTCGTGCACACGGTCGGCCCACTGCAGGTCAACCACCAGGGCCAGCAGCCGGCGGTCACCATCTCGTTCAATCTGCAGCCCGGATTTTCCCTCGGCCAGGCGGTCGACGAGATCAGCAATCTCGAGCGGCAGGACCATCTGCCGGCCACTATCACTACCGGCTTCCAGGGCACCGCGCAGGTGTTTCAGGATTCCTTGCGCGGGCAGGGCATCCTGATTCTGGCTGCGATCTTCGCCGCCTATGTGGTGCTCGGCATTTTGTACGAAAGCTTCATCCACCCGATCACCATCATCTCCGGCCTGCCGTCGGCCGGCATCGGCGCGATCCTCACCTTGATGCTGTTCAAGATGGATCTGTCGGTGATCGCCATGATTGGCATCGTCATGCTGGTCGGCATCGTCAAGAAGAACGCGATCATGATGATCGACTTCGCCATCGAACGCCGCCGCGTCGGCCTGTCTGCCGAGGCCGCGATCCGCGAAGCGGCGACGCTGCGCTTCCGCCCGATCATGATGACGACGTTCGCCGCGATCTTCGGCACGCTGCCGATCGCGCTCGGCACCGGCGCGGGCGCCGAATTGCGCCAACCGCTCGGCGTTGCGGTGGTCGGCGGCCTGCTGCTGTCGCAGCTACTGACGCTCTATATCACGCCGGTGATTTACGTTTACCTCGATCGCGTCGATCGCCTGATCAAGCGTCGCCTCGAACCGCAGCTCGAAGAAGTTCCGGAAGCGCCGCCGGCAGTCGCGGCGGAGTAGGGCCTAAAGCGCGAAGCTGGTGCCACAGCCGCAGGACGCGGTGGCCTTCGGGTTCTTCACCTTGAACGAGGCGCCGATCAGGTCGTCGACGAAGTCGATCTCGGAACCGGCCATATAGTTCACCGACACCGGATCGATCAGCACCACCGCGCCTTCGCGGGCGATGACGAGGTCGTCGTCGGCGCGCGCAGTCTCGACGCCGAATTTGTACTGGAAGCCGGAACAGCCGCCGCCTTCGACCGACACGCGCAACATGGCGCCTTGTGGCTCGCCCTTGAGGATCTCGCCGATCCGGCGCGCCGCGCGCTCGCTTACTGTGACGCTTGCGTCCATCGTTTGGTCCTTAGCTCGATATGCTATTGGCATATCCGCTCACGAATAGTTAAGTGCGCGCCAACCCAAGGTCAATGAGCCATGGCGATCGACACCGGGCGCAAGCGGGCCGATTTCGCGGCCGATCCGGCGCAAAGCCGGGGCCGACGCTGGCCGGAGCGGGCGAGCGCCACCCGCAACGACTTCCGCCGCGACTGCGACCGCATCATCCATTCCAGCGCTTTCAGGCGCCTCGCGCACAAGACGCAGGTCTTCGTCTACCACGAGGGCGACCATTACCGCACCAGGCTCACCCATACGCTCGAGGTCGCGCAGATCGCCCGCTCGCTCGCGCGCGCGCTTGGCTGCGACGAGGACCTCGCCGAGGCGCTGGCGCTGGCGCACGATCTCGGCCATCCGCCGTTCGGCCACGCCGGCGAGCGCGCGCTCGCCGCGGCGGTCGGCCGCTTTGGCGGCTTCGATCACAACGCGCAGGCTTTGCGCATTGTCAGCGAACTCGAGCGCCGCTACGCCGCTTTCGACGGCCTCAATCTGACCTGGGAGACGCTGGAGGGTCTGGTTAAGCACAATGGCCCGCTTAACGACCGCGCGGGCCAACCGATCGGCCGCTACGCCGAGCAAGGCGTGCCGGCGCCGATTCTTGCTTATTCGAAAATCCAGGATCTGGAGCTGTGGTCGCAACCGAGCGTCGAGGCGCAGATCGCCGCGCTGTCCGACGACATCGCCTATGACGCCCACGATATCGACGACGGCCTGCGCGCCGAGCTCTTCAGCCTCGACGAAATCGCCGCGGTCGGCATTATCGGCGACATCGTCGCCGAGATCGGCAGACAGCACCCCGGCCTCGAACCGGCGCGGCGCGAGCACGAGACGGTGCGCCGGCTGATCACCCGCATGATCGAGGACGTCCTCGCCGAGGTGAGCCGGCGCCTCGCCGTCCACAAGCCGACGCTCGGCGAAATTCGAAAGGCCAAGGGTCCGCTGGTCGATTTTTCGCCGGCGATGAAAAAGGCCGATGGCGACATCAAGGGATTTCTCTATCCGCGCATGTACCGGCATGATCGTGTCATGCAGGTGATGAACGAGGCGGAGGCCGTGGTCCGCGACCTGTTCGCGCATTACACCGCGACGCCGGCCGACCTGCCGGCGGAATGGGCGGAAGGCTTCGCGCTCGCCGGCGAAAACACACGCACGCGCCGCATCGCCGACTACATCGCCGGCATGACCGACCGTTACGCGCTCGTCGAGCACGCTAAATATTTCAAAACGACTCCCGAATTGCGCTAGCGCGGTTCCAAGACCAGAACGATCCCGGCAAAACCGCGTTCGATTAATCAAGGGCGATCCCAAGCGATCGATCACGCACGTGGAGGAATCCGATATGACCAAACTCACCGCGGTCTTGCTCGGCGGCGCTACCGCCGTGCTGACCTTGAATTCGGCGCAAGCCGAGCCGGCGGCCCGCGTCGCGCAGCCGGCCGCGCAGTCTTACGCCGACCTGCTGCAACCGGTGCCCAACGCCGTCGCCGCGTTGCAGGCCGATGAGGCCGCGCGGGCGCAACAGCCGACGCTCCAGCTCGTGCAGTTCCGCGGCCATCACCACCACCATCATCACGGCTATTTCGGCGGCGGCCCGCGTTTCGGGCTCGGTTTCTATGGTGGGCCCTACGCGGCGGAACCGTAATACGACGATGACTACTATGGTCCGCCGGTCGTGTATGGCGCGCCGGCGCCGGGCGGCGGCGACGTCGCCTACTGCATGCAGCGCTTCCGGTCCTACGATCCCGACAGCGGTACTTATCTCGGCTTCGACGGACAGCGTTATCCGTGTCCATGATCGGTGACCCGCGCTAGCGCCTTGCGCGCCGGGCAGGGCGGCTCCTATGCTGCCGCCACCATGGCGCGATTGGCCGGCAAAGTAGCGTTCATCACGGGCGGAGGCGCCGGCATCGGCCGCGCCACCGCCGAACGTTTTGCCGAGGAGGGCGCCAAGGTCGTCATCGCCGAGATCGACGAAGCGCGCGGGCTAGCGGCCGCGCAGTCCGCGCGCGGGCGCGTCGGCAACAGCGGCGGCGATGCGCATTTCATCCGCTGCGACGTATCCGAGCGCGTAAGCGTCGAAGCGGCCTTCGCCGAGACGATCAAACGCTACGGCCGGCTCGATGTGCTGCACAATAATGCCGGCGGTGCGACGCCGGCCGACGGTCCGGTCACCGAAGCGCCGGAGGAGGAATTCTGGCGCGCCATCAAGCTCGACCTGTTCGGCACCTTTCTGTGCTCCAAGCTCGGCATCCCGCTTCTCATCAAGTCGGGCGGCGGCTCGGTCATCAACATGTCGTCGATCGTCGCGCTCAAGGCGCTTCCCGGCCGCGACTGCTACACCGCTGCCAAGGGCGCGATCGCCGCGCTGACGCGCTCGATGGCGGTCGAATATGCCGCGCACAAAATCCGCGTGAACGCCATCGCCCCCGGCGTGGTGCTGTCGGAGCGGGTCAAGAAGCTGATGGAAGATTCCAAGGATATTTCCAAGCTCGCCGCGAGCAATCTTCTCGGCCTCGGTCTGCCCAGCCACATCGCCGACATGGCGCTCTATTTGGCGTCGGATGAATCCGCCATCACCACCGGGCAGGTCATTTCGGTCGACAGCGGCGCCACGGTCGTCTAGGCACGTCCCACAACAAGTTTTTGACTCCCCTCCGGAATTCAATTACCCGCACGGCCACAATGCCCGCCGCCGCGCCCCAAAACCTCTTCGCCGTCATGCTCGCCCGCGTCCGCGCGGCGGCCGCGCCGTCGGTAGCGGCGAACGCCGATCTTTCCCGCATCGTGGTCGAGCCGCCGCGCGATCCGACGCACGGCGACATGGCCACCAACGCCGCCATGGTGCTGGCGAAGGACGCCGGCCAGAAGCCGCGTGAGCTGGCGGAAAAGATCGCCGAGCGGCTCCGCGCCGACGACCTTGTCGCCAAAGTCGACGTCGCCGGGCCGGGCTTCATCAATCTCGCGCTTAAGCCGCATGTCTGGGGTGAGGCGCTGCGCGCTGTGCTGGCGGCGGGCGAGGATTACGGACGCGGCGACATCGGGCAGGGCGAGAAGGTCAACGTCGAATACGTCTCCGCCAATCCGACCGGGCCGATGCATATCGGCCACTGCCGCGGTGCGGTGTTCGGAGACGCGCTCGCCAATCTGCTGGCCTTTGCCGGTTACGCCGTGACACGCGAATATTACATCAACGACGCCGGCGCCCAGGTCGACGTCTTGGCGCGGTCGGTGTACCTGCGCTACCGCGAGGCGTTGGGCGAGGACATCGGTCAGATCCCGGAAGGCCTCTATCCCGGCGATTACCTCAAGCCGGTGGGCGGCGAACTTGCCGCCGATTACGGCGTCAAGCTCACCAGCATGCCGGAGGCCGAGTGGCTGCCGATCGTGCGCGACCGCGCCATCCACGCGATGATGGCCGATATCCGCAACGATCTGATGCGCCTCAGGGTCGTGCCGGACGTGTTTTATTCCGAGCGCTCGCTGATCGAGGGCGACGACGGCGATCTGTTTTTTCCCGCGCTGGCGGCGGCCGCGCCCGAAGCCGCGAAGGCGAAAGACCGCGTCGCCGCGACGATCGAGACGCTGCGCGCGCGTGGTCTCGTCTACGAAGGCCGCCTGCCGCCGCCCAAGGGCGGCAATCTCGAGGATTGGGAGGATCGCGAGCAGACGCTGTTCCGCTCGACCGATTTCGGCGACGACGTCGACCGGCCGCTTCTGAAGTCGGACGGCAGCTATACTTATTTCGCCAGCGACATCGCCTACCACAAATCCAAGTTCGACCGCGGCTTCCGCAACCTGATCGACGTCTGGGGCGCCGATCACGGCGGCTACGTCAAGCGCATGCAGGCCGCGGTGAAGGCGGTGAGCGACGGCCACGCCGCGCTCGACGTCAAGCTGGTGCAGCTCGTCCGACTTCTCCGCGCCGGCGAGCCGGTGAAGATGTCGAAACGCGCCGGCGAGTTCGTCACCCTGCGCGAAGTCGTCGAGGAAGTCGGCAAGGACGCCGTGCGCTTCGACATGCTCTATCGCAAGAACGACGCGGTGCTCGATTTCGACCTCGCCAAGGTGATCGAGGCGAGCCGCGAGAACCCGGTGTTCTACGTGCAGTATGGCCACGCGCGCGGGAATCGGTGTTCCGCAACGCGCGCGCCGAGGTGGCGGATTTGCCGGCTGCGGCGAATGAACGCGCGCAGTGGCTCAAGGACGCTGCCTTCGACCGCCTGACCGATTCCGGCGAACTTGCGATCCTCAAGCGCATCGCGCTCTACCCGCGTCTCATCGAGGCCGCGGCGCAAGCCCACGAGCCGCACCGGGTTGCATTCTATCTCTATGAACTAGCAAGCGAATTTCATACACAATGGACTAGGGGCAAGGACTTGCCTCATTTACGCTTCATTATGCAGAATGATCCAGAAACAACGATGGCTCGGCTCGCATTGGTGCAGGGGATTGTCACCGTGATGGCTTCGGGGCTTGCGCTGCTAGGAGTCGAAGCGCCCGAAGAAATGCGATAATTATCGTACCGGACGAGGCCATGCCGTCCGGCAGATTGAGCCAGCGGGCGAGGGGATAACCGGGGACCGAATGGCAGACGATCAAATCCAGCGACCTTACCGATCGAACGAAGCGCCCGCCCGAAGCACGCCGTCCGCGACGTCCGTTGTCGGCAGCGATCCGCTCGCCGAACTTGCCCGCCTGATCGGACAGACCGATCCGTTCGCCGAATTCGGCCGCGAGAACCCGCGCCGCGTTGTGCCGCCGCCCGCGGCGAAGGCGCCGCCGCCGAGCTTCGGCCCGGCCGATTATTTCGATGCGTCGACGGCGCCGCCGCCGCCGCGCCCGTCGCCGCTGCAACCGCCGCCGGCTTACGTGCCGCAGAGCGCGCCGCGCCAGCCATACGCCACCGCCCGCGATCCGCACGCCGGCGAAGGCCATGCGCCCGGCGAAGCCGGCGCCTACGATGCGGGTGCGTATCATCCGGGCAATGCCCACCTCGGACCGGAGGAGGCGGGCTACTACGAGGATGCTCCGCCGCCGAAGCGGCGCATGGGCATTATTGCCATCGCCGCGGTGCTCGCATTGGCGGTGATCGGAACCGCTGGCGCGTTCGGCTACCGGGCGATGTTCGGCGGCGCGCGATCTTCCGCCCCACCGCCGGTGATCAAGGCCGATACCGCGCCCAGCAAAATCGTGCCGGCGCCCGCCAAGACGCCAGCGAAATTGATTACCGACCGCATCGGCGATCACGCTGAAGACGAGAAGCTGGTGTCGCGCGAGGAGAAGCCGGTCGAAATCAAGGCGGCCGAGATCAAGACCAACCCGGCGCTGGCGACGATCCCGCCGCCGCAAGGCAATGCACAGCAAGGCGCGGCCCAGCCGGCGCCCGGCGGCGCCGTCATGTCCACCGAGCCGAAGAAGGTTCATACCATCGCCATCCATCCCGATCAGATGGGCGAGGGCCAGCAGGCGCCGGTCGCGGCCGCTGCGCCGACACCGCCGCTAGCGCCGCCAGTCCCGGCCAGAGCGTCGCCGCCGCAGCAGGCCTCGAATAATCCGCCACCGCTGGCGGCCAATGCCGCCCCGCCGCCGCCGCGGCCGGCCGAAGCGCGCACCGCCGCGCCGGCACAAGGCGCGGCGCAGGCTCGCGGCAATGGGCCGCTATCGCTGAGCCCGGATGCGCCGCCAGCGCGGCAGATGCGCACCGCGGCGGTTTCGGCACCGCCTCCGCCGGCGGCGCAGGCGACCCATACGGCCGGCGGCTATGCTGTGCAGGTGTCGTCGCAGCGCAGCGAGGCCGATGCGCAGGCGGCGTTCCGCGGCTTGCAGGCCAAATACCCGAAGATCTTGGGCGGCCGCCAAGCCTCGATTCATAAGGTCGAACTCGGCGCCAAAGGCACGTATTACCGGGCCATGGTCGGTCCCTTTGCCAACGCCAACGAGGCGACGGAACTGTGCAACGGCCTCCGGGCGGCCGGCGGGCAGTGTCTTATCCAGCGAAATTAGCGGGCGCTTGCTTGAAGTTAGCCTAGGCGCGGGCTAATCCGCCCCGGTCATGACGCGCGCTTTCATCACCGGTCTGAGCGGTCTCGCCATCACGGCGAACGAGCGTGCGTTTCTGCACGAGGCACAGCCCTGGGGTCTGATCATCTTCAAGAGGAACGTGAGCGATCAAAAGCAAGTGTCTGAGTTAACGAATTCTTTTCGTGACGCCGTTGGCTGGTCAGCGCCGATCCTGGTCGACCAGGAAGGTGGCCGGGTGCAGCGGCTTGGCCCGCCGCATTGGCCGGCCTATCCGGCAGGGGCGGTCTATGGCGCGCTTTACGACCGAAATCCCGTCGGCGCCTTGGCAGTATGTCGCTTGGCCGGGCGCCTTATCAGCAATGATCTCAATGTCCTCGGCCTGGATGTCGACTGTCTTCCTCTTGCCGACGTGCTCAGCGGCGGCGCCGATCCGGTGATCGGCGACCGCGCCTACGGTTCCGAGCCGGGCAAGGTCGCGGCGATCGCCGCCGCCATTGCCGAGGGCCTGTTGGCGGGCGGCGTGCTGCCGGTGGTCAAGCATCTGCCCGGCCACGGCCGCGCCACTGTCGACAGCCACCACAAGCTGCCGGTGGTCGACATCGACCGTGCCACCCTGGAAGCGACCGATTTTGCTGCCTTCCGGCCGCTCGCCGGTCTGCCGCTTGGCATGACCGCGCATGTTGTGTTTTCCGCAATCGACCCCGATGCACCGGCCACGACTTCGGTCACAATGGTGCGCGAAGTGATTCGCAGGTTTATTGGGTTCCGGGGCCTGCTGATGAGCGACGACGTCTCGATGAAGGCGCTGTCGGGAACGATTGCGGAGCGCAGCCGCGCGGCCTTCGCCGCCGGTTGCGATGTCGTGCTCCACTGCAACGGCGATCTGGCCGAGATGACACAAGTCGCCGGGCTGGCGCCGACACTGGCGGGCGAGGCGGCGCAGCGCGCCGAAGCGGCGCTGGTGCACCGCAAGGCGCCGGAGGAATTCGATGTCGAGGCTGCGCGCAAAATGTTCACGCAGATGGTGGCGAGCGAAGCGCCGCAACGGAAGACCGGTTCATGACGCCTGACGATTTCGACACCACGCTGCAAGCCGACCGCGGCACCACCGAGCCGGCGATGATCGTCGATGTCGAGGGCTTCGAGGGTCCGCTCGATCTCTTGCTGGCGCTCGCGCGCACGCAGAAGGTCGATCTCGCCAAGATCTCGATCCTGGCGCTCGCCGATCAGTATCTCAATTTCATCGAAGCCGCGCGGCAGCTGCGGCTTGAGCTCGCCGCCGATTATCTGGTGATGGCGGCCTGGCTCGCTTATCTCAAATCGCGCCTGCTGCTGCCGGAATCAGCGCCGGGCGAGGGACCGAGCGCGGAGGAAATGGCGCTGGCTCTGGCGCACCGCCTGCGCCGGCTGGAAGCGTTCCGCGACGTCGCGACCCGCCTGATGGGCCGCCCGCAGCTTAACCGCGACGTGTTCGCGCGCGGCGCGCCGGAGCCGATCGACGAAATCAAGCAGTCGGAATGGACGGCGACGCTGTACGACCTGCTCAGCGCCTATGCGACGCAACGCGCTAAGAGCGCGCTGTCGCGCGTGCGCTTCAAGAAACGCACGGTGTGGTCGCTCGCCGAAGCGCGCGCCGCGCTGGAGCGGCTGATCGGCACCTCGAGCGACTGGTCGCGCATCGACGCCTTCCTGATTTCCTACGTGGTCGAGCCGGCGCTGGCGGCGACCGTGATGGCGTCGTCGTTCGCTTCGGCCCTCGAGCTGGTGCGCGAAGGGCTCGCCGAGATTCACCAGAAAAAGTCGTTCGCGCCGATCTACATGCGCAAGCGGGTAGACATGAACGGAAGCGCTGCGACGCATGACGCGCAAGAAAACGCATAAGGAGAAAGAGTCGATGCCGAGCGTGGCCAAGAAGCTCGTTATTGTGCAAAACAACGACGCGGCGGCTCCGGAGCCGCCTGCGCCGCAGGCGGTGCGGCCGGAAGAGCTGCGGCTGTTGGAAGCCCTGCTGTTCGCCGCCGGGCAACCCCTCGACGAGGCGACGCTGGCGCGCCGGCTGCCCGACGGCGTCGACGTCAAGGAGGCGCTGGCCGCACTCAAGGCCGAATACTCAACGCGCGGCGTCAATCTGGTCCGCGTCGGCAAGAAATGGATGTTCCGCACCGCCGACGATCTTGCCTGGCTGCTGACCAAGGAAACGGTGGAGACGCGCAAGCTGTCGCGCGCGGCGATCGAGACGCTCGCCATCATCGCCTACCATCAGCCGGTGACGCGCGCCGAGATCGAGGAAATCCGCGGCGTCGTGGCGGCAGCCGGCACGCTCGACGTGCTGCTGCGCACGGGGTGGATCCGTCCGCGCGGGCGGCGCAAGGCGCCGGGCCGGCCGATCACCTACGGCACCACCGAACAGTTCCTCACCCATTTCGGGCTGGAGGAGGTGGGCGATCTGCCGGGCCTCGAGGAGCTCAAAGGCGCCGGTCTGCTCGAAGGCAATCTGCCGCCGGGCTTTTCCGTGCCGATGCCCTCCGACGACGGCGCGCTGCGCGAGGACGAGGACCCGCTGGAGCCGGGCGATCTCGACTTAGGGTTAGCGCCGCCGCCCTCGCGCGAGCGCTAAGCTGCCGGAAATCAAGGCGGATATGGCCGCGACCCGCGGGATTACGGCCACATTACAAAGGCCGTAAGTCCTTGTTTTTGCCGCCTGCGGAGCCTAGTTTGAGGTCAAATCACAGGCGGGACACGCAAGTCACGAAAGTCCTTGCCGCGGAGGGTTAGCCAATGGGTTCTTTAAGTATCTGGCACTGGATGATCGTCATCGTCGTGGTGATGCTTCTGTTCGGCGGCCGCGGCAAGCTGTCCAACCTGATGGGCGACTTCGCCCAGGGTATCAAGGCGTTCAAGAAGGGCATGTCGGAGGACGACACCGCGCAGGCCAAGGCGGAGCCCGCCAAGAGCATCGAGGCGTCGAACGCCACGGCGAAAACCGATGCAGAGCGGCGCGCCGAAGGCGCGCACTCCTAACGACGCTTGTAACAATTCTTGCCGGCAGCGGCGAGGTGAGGCGCGGGCGACGCTAATGGCCCGGGAGTTGATCTATCCATGTTCGGTCTCAACTGGGGCGAGGTCCTGGTCATCGGCATCGTCGCGCTGATCGCGATCGGGCCCAAGGAATTGCCGACCGTCCTGCGCACGCTTGGCCAGTGGATGGGCAAAGTCCGCCGCATGGCCAACGAATTCCAGAGCCAGTTCAACGAGGCGCTGCGCGAGGCCGAATTTGCCGACCTGAAGAAGCACGCCGACGAAATTTCAACCTCGGTGAGCGAGATTGGCCAGATCGATCCGATCGGCGACGTGCAGAAGGACGTCGAGTACGCCTTCGCCGACACACCGGCGCTTGACGCGCCGGTCGAGCCCGCGGCCGAAGCCGCGGCGGAAAGCGTTGCAACGCCTGCCGTCCTGCCGAATGCAGACTCGCCATTGCCGGAAATCGCGGCGCCGCCGCCGGAGCCGCCACCCGCCGTCGCTCATGAAGACGTTGTCGCCGCGCCGGCACAGAAGGCCGGGGGCGGCGCGTGACCGCCGCTCCAGACGAAGACGAGATTGAGGCGAGCAAGGCGCCCTTGCTCGATCACCTGATCGAGTTGCGCTCGCGCCTAATCAAGGCGGTGCTCGCCTTCGGCGTGATGTTCGCGCTGTGTTTCGTGTTCGCCAAGGACATCTACAACGTGCTGGTCTGGCCCTTCGTCTGGGTGGCCGGCCCGGAGAATTCCAAATTCATCTACACCGCGCTGCTGGAATATTTCATCACCCAGCTCAAGCTCGCCATGTTCGGCGCCGCCTTCCTGTCGTTTCCGATCGTGGCGACGCAGATCTACATGTTCGTCGCGCCCGGGCTCTACAAGCACGAGCGCAAGGCGTTTCTGCCGTATCTGGTGGCGACGCCGATCTTCTTCGCGCTGGGCGCGGTGGTGGTCTATTTCCTGGTGTTCCCAATGCTGGTGCGCTTCTCGTTGCACATGCAGCAGCCGGGCGACGGGACCGACGCGACCATCTCGCTGATGCCCAAGGTTGGCGAATACCTGTCGCTGATGATGACGCTGGTGCTCGCCTTCGGCGTGGCATTTCAGCTGCCGGTGATCCTTACGCTGCTCGGACGCATCGGGCTCGTCACCTCCGAGCAGCTCAAGGCCAAGCGGCGGTACTTCATCGTCGGCGCCTTCATCGTCGCCGCGGTGCTCACCCCGCCGGATGTGCTCAGTCAGATGTCGCTCGCCGTACCCCTTATGCTGCTGTTCGAGGGCTCGATCTGGTCGGTACGTATCGTCGAGAAGCGCGCCGCCGCGGATGCCGCCAAGGCCGCCGAAGCGGCAAACGCCAAGCCAGCGGAGTAGGGCATCTTACCCTCCCACTGCAGGGGAGGGTGGAGTGTGCTTGAGGCCCGCTATACGATCCCGCCGATTCCGACTAAAAGCGCGGCCATGTACGACATCAAATGGATTCGCGAATACCCGGACACCTTTGACGGCGGGCTGACGCGGCGCGGGCTTGAGGCGCTGTCGGCCAAGCTGCTTTCGCTCGACGAAAAGCGCCGCGCGGCGATCACCAAGTTCGAGCAGGCGCAGGCTCGGCGCAATGCGGCGTCCAAGGAAATCGGCGAGGCAAAAAAGTCCAAGGACGAACAGCGCGCCAATGCGCTAATGGCCGAAGTCGCCACGCTGAAGATGACGCTGCCGGCGCTGGAAGCCGAGCAGAAGAAGCTCAGTGAAGAGCTCGACAAGGAACTGGCGCAAATCCCCAATCTGCCGGCCGACGAAGTGCCGGTCGGGCTCGACGCGAGCGGCAATGTCGAGCGTCACACGGACGGCAAGAAGCGCGCCTATGCGTTCAAGCCCAAGCAGCATTTCGAATTGGGTGAAGCGCTTGGCATGATGGATTTCGAGCTGGCGGCGAAGTTGTCCGGTGCGCGCTTTGTTGTCTTGCAGAAGGCCCTCGCGCGCATGGAACGCGCGCTCGGACAATTGTTTCTGGACGTGCATACCAGCGAGCCGCACGGCTACACCGAAATCAGCCCGCCGCTTTTGGTGCGCGATCAAGTGATGTTCGGAACGGCGCAGTTGCCCAAATTCGAGGAAGACCAGTTTCAGGCGATCCACGAAATTACCTACAGTGAGTTTGTCGATCGCTTCATGAAGAAGTACCGCGACGAGTTTTTTGCATCGTCTTCGAAAGGGGCCGGCGAAGCGCAACACGATCATCAGGCCAACCTCGACACCATCAAAGCCGAGATCCTGCGTGAAACGGCGGATCGCTTTTGGCTGATCCCCACCGCCGAAGTGCCGCTGACCAATCTGGTGCGCGAGTCGATCGTCGACGAAGACAAATTGCCGATGCGGTTGACCGCCTGCACGCCGTGCTTCCGCGCCGAAGCGGGCGCCGCCGGCAAGGACACGCGCGGCATGATCCGCCAGCATCAGTTCACCAAGGTCGAGCTGGTCTCGATCACCACGCCGGACAAATCCAAGGACGAGCACGAGCGCATGCTCGCCTGCGCCGAGGCGGTGCTGAAGAAGCTCGATCTGCATTACCGCGTCGTGACGCTGTGCACCGGTGACATGGGCTTCGCCTCGCAGAAGACCTACGATATCGAGGTCTGGCTGCCGGGGCAGAACGCGTACCGCGAGATTTCCTCGTGCTCGAACTGCGGCGAATTCCAGGCGCGGCGCATGAACGCGCGCTACCGCGCTAAGGACGGCGTCCGTCACGTCCACACGCTCAACGGCTCCGGCGTCGCCGTCGGCCGCGCGCTGATCGCGGTGATGGAGAATTACCAGGACGAGAACGGCGCCATCGCGGTGCCCGACGCGCTGCTGCCCTATATGGGCGGGATCAAGAAGATTACGGCGAATAGCGAATAGGGAGTGGCGAATAGTAAGTAGTGACGCCGCCCGTTCTATTCGCTACTCACTATTCGCCATTCGCTATCCACCTCCCCACCAGGGCAGTAGAACCACCCCTTGCGCATCCTCATCACCAATGACGACGGCATCCACGCGCCGGGGCTCGAGGCCTGCGAGACGATCGCGCGGGCGCTGTCCGACGAGGTGTGGATCGTGGCGCCGGAGACCGACCAGTCCGGCGTGTCGCATTCGCTGTCGCTCAACGACCCCTTGCGCCTGCGCGAAGTGGCCGACAATCATTTCGCGGTGAAGGGCACGCCGACCGATTGCGTGATCATGGGCGCGCGCCATCTGATGAAGGAGATGCCCGATCTGGTGCTGTCCGGCGTCAACCGCGGCCGCAACGCGGCGGAGGACGTCACCTATTCGGGCACGGTCGCCGGCGCCATGGAAGGCACGGTGCTCGGCGTCCCGTCGTTCTCGCTGTCGCAGGCTTATTCTTTCACCAACCGGCACGATCCGCATTGGGACACCGCGATCACCTACGCGCCCGATCTCATCCGCCGCGTGCTCAAGGCCGGCATGCCGCGCGACGTGCTGGTCAACGTGAATTTTCCCGATTGCCCGCCGAACGAGGTCGCCGGCATTGCCGTGGTCGGGCAGGGCAAGCGCGACCAGGAATTGTTGCGCATCGACGCGCGCCACGATGGGCGCGGCAACCCGTACTACTGGATCGCGTTCGGGCGCGCCGGCATCGCCGGAGCTGCGCACGGCAGTGACTTGTATGCGCTCAACGAGAAACGCATCGCGGTCACGCCGTTGCGGCTCGACCTCACCGACGAGCCGTTCATGACCAAGCTCGCGGATGTGTTCGGCTAGGGGACGATGCCGGCGAGCGCGTTCTTGAGCTGCTCGACCTGGAACGGTTTCTGCAGCGCCGGGCGGTCGCGGTACGGTTCGGGCAGGCTGCGCTCGCCGTAGCCGGTGACGAAGACGAAGGGCAGGCGGCGCTTGGCCAGGATGTCGGCCACTGGAAAGATCCACTCGCCGTCGACATTGACGTCGAGAATGGCGGCGGCGAAGTCGCCATTGGTGGCGAACTCGCGCGCTTCGTCGATGGTGCCGACGGCCGCGGCCACGTCATAGCCAAGGTCGGCGAGCATGTCTTCGACCAGCATACGGATCAGATACTCATCCTCGACGACGAGAAGACGTGCCATCGTTTTCGAGGAATCGTTCATCATTGGCCCAATTTAGAACGCCGGCGCGCGGCGCCGGGTTCCATCCAAACGGCGCTCTCGATCCGCAAGCTTACATGAAAAGCCGGCCAAACGTGCTAAATTTGCCCATAATGGGGGTAGGCTTTGGCGACCGCACCGCATAACGGGCAAGACGACGACCGCATGGAGTTCCTGCTGACGCTGCGCCGCCGCGGTATCGGCGACCAGGCGGTGCTGCGCGCTATGGACGAGGTGCCGCGCGGGCAGTTCGTCGAGCCGCAATTCGTCGACCTGGCCTATGACGACCAGGCGCTGCCGATCGAATGCGGTCAAACGATCAGCCAGCCCTACGTGGTCGCCTACATGACGGAGCAGCTCGCGCTACGTCCGCACCACCGCGTGCTGGAGGTGGGCACCGGCTCGGGCTATCAGGCGGCGGTCCTGTCGCGGCTCGCGCGCGAGGTGGTGAGCATCGAGCGCTACCGGACGCTCGCCGATCAGGCGAGGGCGCGGCTGGCCGCGCTCGGTTACGACAATGTCGAGGTGGTTACCGGCGACGGCTTTGCCGGCGTGCCGGCCAAAGCCCCCTACGACCGCATCATCGTCACCGCCGCCGCCGAGCACGTGCCGGAAACGCTGCTCGATCAACTCGCCGACGACGGCGTGATGGTTTTACCGCTCGGACCGCACGGCGGCGCGCAACATATCGTCAAGCTTACCAAATCGGTAACGGGCGTCGCGCGCGAAAACCTCATCGGCGTGCGTTTCGTGCCGTTATTGCCCGGCCAGGCCAAGGAACTGTGACGTTGCGGCGCGGCCACACGCGGGCGACATCCGGTTAACTTTAAAGCCTTGTTTACTCGCTGCTGCTTTATTCAAAATCTATTCCTGTTGCGTATGAGTGAGTAACCACATGTCGTGCCTTAACGGGACGTCTCGCCCGCACATCTGGCTACGCGTGGCCGTCCCCGCCCTGATGGGCCTTGCCGCCGCCGGTTGTTCGAACTCCGCGCGCTTCAATTCCAATCCCTTCGCCAGCACGGCTCAAGCGCCGCGCCAAGAGGCGACTGGGTCGATCGCCCAGCGCCCCGTTACGCGCGTCGAGGCGCAGCCGCTGCCGGCGCCGAGCCGGCCGGCCACTGTTGCCGCGCGCACCGGTTATTCGACCGGCGCGCAGGGCTTAGGCGCCTACCATCCCGATCGCGCCGAGATCACCGGTTCGGTGCCCGCGCATCGCCCGCCGCCGGCGGCGGGGCATTGGACCTGGGACGGCGGCTCGCCGGTCACGGTCGTTGCCGGCGAAACTGTCGAGAGCCTCGGCCGCAAATACGGCGTGCCGTCGGCCGCTATCATGCAGACCAACGGGTTCCGCGAAGGCGCCGTGCTGAGGCCGGGTCAGCGCGTGGTCATCCCGCGTTACGTCTCGACTGGCGCGATTCATACGCCGCCGGTCGCGGTCGCGCCGCAGGCGGTCAAGCCGGCGCACGGCGCTGCGAACGTCCACATCGTCGAGCCGGGTGAAACACTGTCCGCGATCGCGCACAAGCACGGCGTGACGCTTGCGGCATTGGCGCACGCCAACAACATCAAGCCCTATGCCAAAGTCAGCATGGGCGACCGCCTGACCATTCCGGGCAATCAACGCGTCGCGGAACGTATGGCGCAAGCCCCGGTCCCGCAGGTGGCGCAGCCACGCACGGTACCGGCCACGAAAGGCACGGCCGCGCCGGTCGAGAGCGCGCGCATCGCGACGCCCGAGCCGCGCGTTGCCGCGGAAGCTCCCGGCAAGACGCCCGAAGCGGTCGGCTCGCTGCCGACCTTCCGTTGGCCGGTGAAGGGCCGCATCATCGCCGGCTTCGGCCCGCGCCCGAACGGCGGGCAGAACGACGGCATCAATCTGGCGGTGCCGGAAGGCACGCCGATCAAGGCCGCCGATGACGGCGTCGTCGCTTACGCCGGCAACGAGCTCAAGGGCTACGGCAACCTGGTGCTGATCCGCCATCCGAACGGCTACGTGTCGGCTTACGCCAATGCCAGCGAGATCCTGGTCAAGCGCGGCGAAACCATCAAGCGCGGGCAGGTAATCGCGCATGCCGGGCAGACCGGCAACGTCACCTCGCCTCAACTGCACTTCGAGATCCGCAAGGGTTCGACGCCGGTCGATCCGGTCAAGTATCTCGGCGGGGCGTAAGGCCCAGAAGTCCGCGTATTTGCCCGGCCTCGCGCCGGGCATTTGCGTTTTGGATCAGTCCGTCAACGCAACGCCCAGGCGGCCGGCCAGATCCTGCACGAACTGCCAGGCGACGCGGCCGGAGCGCGAGCCGCGCGTGGTCGACCATTCCAGCGCGTCGCGATGGACGCCTTCGCCGCGCGCCGGGATTTTGTAGTGGGCGATGTAGCCGTCGACCATGGCGAGGTATTCGTCCTGGCTGCAGCGGTGGAAGCCGAGCCAGAGGCCGAAGCGGTCGGACAGCGAGACTTTTTCCTCGACCGCTTCGCCGGGGTTGATCGCGGTCGAACGCTCGTTCTCCATCATCTCGCGCGCCATCAGATGGCGGCGGTTCGACGTCGCGTAGAAGATGACATTGTCCGGCCGGCCTTCGATGCCGCCTTCGAGCAGCGCCTTCAGCGATTTGTAGGTGGTATCCTCGGTGTCGAACGACAGATCGTCGCAGAACACGATGAAGCGGTAGGGCGCGCCGCGGATGATGCCCATCAATTCGGGCAGGCTCTCGATGTCCTCGCGGTGGATTTCGATCAGCTTGAGCGGCCTGCCGTTGCCCTGCCGCGCCAGCGCGACGTTGACGCCGGCATGGGCCGCTTTCACCAGCGACGATTTGCCCATGCCGCGCGCCCCCCAAAGCAGCGCGTTGTTGGCGGGCAGGCCCTTGGCGAAACGCTCGGTATTTTCCACCAGCACGTCGCGCACGCGCTCGATGCCCTTGAGCAGCGACATCTCAACTCGGTTGACGCGCTTGACCTGCGCGAGGCGGCGGCCGTCCAGATGCCAGATGAAGGCGTCGGCGGCGTCGAAATCGGGTGCGGCCGCACGTTGTGGCGCCAGCCGCTCCAGCGCCTCGGCGATGCGCGCGAGCACGTCCGCGCCGGCGGCGGGCGCGGCGGCCTTGGCTTTCGATTTGGACGGCGATTTCGACTTCGATTTGGCCATGGCGCGGACTTTCGGAAAACGCGCTGCTCTTAGCCGGGCGGTGTTGCCCCCGCAAGCGGGCAGACGCGGAAACGACCAAAAATAGCCTATTTCTTGGGAGTCTGGCGGCGTTGCAATTGGAGCGGCGGCCGCTATAGTCCGCGCGAAATTACGTTTTTGCGCCGGGCCGGACACGCATGCCCGGTTAAAGCCCTGACAACCTCACAAGGGAAGCTTCGATGTTCATTTCGACCGCGTTCGCGCAAGGATCGCTGTTCGGCGGCGGCGCCGGCGGCGATAGCAGCAACATGATCATGTCGCTGCTGCCGTTCGCGCTGATCTTCGTCATCATGTATTTCCTCATTCTGCGCCCGCAGCAGAAGCGGGTGAAGCAGCACGCCGAACTGGTCAAAAACGTGCGGCGCGGCGATACCGTCATCACCAATGGCGGGCTGGTCGGCAAGGTGACCAAGGTGATCGACGACGAACAAATCGAAATCGAAATCGCGGACGACGTGCGCATCCGCCAGATGCGGTCGATGATCACCGACGTCCGCGCCAAAGGCGAGCCGGTGAAGGACGAGGCGGCGGCCGGCTGACGCCGGCGGCGGCGTTTTTCAACCCAGGCATTGCGGACGAAGTCGGGACCTCATGCTTTATTTCACGCGCTGGAAGGCGGGGGCGATCGTTCTGACGGCATTGTTCATTTGCCTGTTCGCCGTGCCTAATTTCCTGCCCGAGCAAATGGTACAGAGCTGGCCGAAATGGGCGCAGCGCCACGTCGTCCTCGGCCTCGATTTGCAGGGCGGCTCGCATATCCTGCTCGAGGTCGACACCAAGGCGGTGCGCAAGGAGATGCTGCAGTCGCTACTCGACGACATGCGCCGCGTGCTGCGCGAGGCGCGCATCGGCTATACCGGCCTGGTCGTCAAGGGCAACAGCGCCGAGGTGCGCGTCCGCGAGGGCTCGAACTTCGACCTGGCGCAGGAAAAACTTCGCACGCTGTCGTTGCCGCTCGGCGGCATCCTGAGCGCCACCGGCCAGCGCAATATCGACGTGACCACCGAGCCCGGCAACGTCGTCCGGCTCACTTATACCGAGCCGGCGATTGTCGACCGCGTACGCCAATCGGTCGACCAGTCGATTCAGATCATCGAGCGCCGCGTCAACGAGCTCGGCACCGTCGAACCGCTAATCCAGCGCGAGGGCACCGACCGCATCCTGGTGCAGGTGCCCGGCCTGCAGGATCCGACCCGGCTCAAGCAGTTGCTCGGCAAGACCGCCAAGCTCGATTTCCGAATGGTCGATAGCGGCGCATCGGTGCAGCAAGCCCAGCAAGGGCAGGTGCCGCCGGATGACGAGCTTCTGCACGGCGCCGGCAAGGAAGCCGCCCAGACTTACCTCGTGGAAAAGCGGGTGCTGGTGTCCGGCGCCGACCTGACCGACGCCCAGCCCGGCTTTGACCAGCGCACCAACGAGCCGATCGTCCAATTCCGCTTCAACACCTCGGGCGCGCGCAAATTCGCGCAAGTGACGCAGGAAAACGTCGGCAAGCCTTTCGCCATCGTGCTCGACAACGAGGTGATCTCGGCACCGAATATCCGCGAGCCGATCCTCGGCGGCTCCGGGCAGATTTCCGGCAGCTTCACCGTGCAGAGCGCCAACGACCTTGCCATCCTGCTACGCGCCGGCGCGCTGCCGGCGCCACTGACCATCATCGAGGAGCGCACCGTCGGCCCCGGCCTCGGCGCCGATTCGATTGCGAAGGGCAAGATCAGCTCCTACGTCGGCGCGGCGATGGTCATCATCTTCATGCTGGCGACCTACGGCCTGTTCGGCCTGTTCGCCAATATCGCGGTGGCGATCAACGTCGCCATGATCTTCGGCGTGCTGTCGATGCTCAACGCCACGCTGACGCTGCCCGGCATCGCCGGTGTCGTGCTCACGGTCGGCATCGCGGTCGATAGCAACGTGCTGATCTACGAGCGCATCCGCGAGGAGGTGCGTGGCGGCCGCACGCCGATCAACGCCATCGACGCCGGTTTCACCCGCGCGCTCGCCACCATCCTCAATTCCAATATCACCACCTTCCTCGCCGCCGCGGTGCTGTTCTATATCGGCACCGGCCCGGTGCGCGGGTTTGCCGTCACGCTCGGCATCGGCATCCTCACCACGGTGTTTACCGCCTTCACCCTGACGCGGCTGATCGTCGCCACCTGGGTGCGCTGGCGGCGGCCGCAGCGCGTTCCGATCTAAGGACAGAGCGCATGATCCCGAAAAGTGGGCACCGGTTTTCGGACAAGATCATGCGCAAGGAGAAATAACCGTTGCGCCTGCTTCGCATCGTTCCCGACAACACCACATTCGACTTCATGCGCTTCCGGCGCATCAGCTTTCCCATTTCCGCGCTGATGTCGATCCTGGCGATCTCGCTCTACTTCTTCCATGGCTTGAATTTCGGCATCGACTTCAAGGGCGGCACGCTGATCGAGGTGCAAACCAAGGTGGGCGATGCCGATCTCGCCAAGATGCGCGCGTCGCTCGGCGAACTCGGCCTCGGCGAAGTGCAGCTGCAGCAGTTCGGCGCGCCCAATGACGTCCTGATCCGCATCGCCGAACAGCCAGGCGGCGAACAGGCGCAGCAGCAGGCCGTGACCAAGGTGCGCGGCGCACTCGGCGACGCGGTCGACTACCGCCGCGTCGAAGTGGTCGGCCCGCGCGTGTCCGGCGAATTGCTGTCCTACGGCGTGATCGGGCTCGGCCTCGCCATCATCTGCATCCTGGTCTACCTGTGGTTCCGCTTCGAGTGGCAATTTGCGCTCGGCGCCATGATCGCCAACGTGCACGACATCGTGCTCACCATCGGCTTCATGTCGATCACCCAAATCGACTTTGACTTGACCAGCATCGCCGCGCTGCTGACCATCCTCGGGTATTCGCTGAACGACACGGTCGTCATCTACGACCGGATCCGCGAGATGCTGCGGCGCTACAAGAAAATGCCGATGCCGGATTTGCTCAACGCTTCGGTTAATCAAACTCTGTCGCGCTCGGTCATCACCCACGTGACAGTGTCGCTGGCCTTGCTGGCGCTGCTGTTGTTCGGCGGGCAGGCGATCCATTCCTTCACCGCCACCATGATGTTCGGCGTGGTGCTGGTCGGCACCTATACCTCGGTGTTCATCGCCTCGCCGATCTTGATCTACCTCGGCGTCGGGCGCGGCGGCGACGCGCTGACCCGCGCGGCCGACCGTCCGAAAGAAAAGCCCTGAGATGGCGGCCGGCGCCGACGCCCCGCATCTGCCTTATCCCGTGTCGATCGATGCCTACGGCAATGGCGGTTTTCGCTTCGGCGCGATGTCGCACCGCGGCTCGCTGCTGTGCCTGCCGGATGGCATTTGGGCCTGGTCGGTCGCCTCGGTGCGCGACATCACCGAAGCGACGCTCAAGCCGGTGTTCGACCGGGCGGAGGTGCTCGATCTGTTCCTGATCGGCGCCGGGCGCGATCCCTTTGCGCTGCCCGAGCCATTGCTGGCGCGCTTCCGCGCGCTGTCGATTTCGGTCGATTGCCTCGGCACCGGGTCGGCGGCGCAGACCTACAATATCCTGCTCGGCGAAAAGCGCCGCGTGGCGGCGGGACTGATCGCGGTGGAATGACCTAGACTGCTGCGATGAACAATTTCCAGCACTGTGCCGCGCTGGTGCGCGAAGCCGACCAGGACCGCTATCTCGCGGCGCTGTTCGCGCCGGCCGAGCATCGCGACGCGTTGTTCGCGCTCTATGCCTTCAATGTCGAGATTTCGCGCATACGCGATCTGGCGCGCGAGCCGATGCCGGGCGAGATCCGCCTCCAGTGGTGGCGCGAAGTGCTATCGGGCGAGCGCGAGAGCGAGGCGGCGGCGCATCCGGTCGCGGCGGCGCTGCGCGAAGCGCTCGGCCGCTACGGCTTGCTGGCCGCGCCGCTGCTGCAGATGCTCGACGCGCATGCGTTCGATCTCTACGACGAGCCGATGGCGACGGTCGATGCGTTGGAACTGTACACCATCCGGACGCAGTCGCCGCTCTTCGCGCTCGCCAGCGGAATCCTCGGCGGCGGCAAGACGCCGGCCGATCTCTTCACGCTCGACGCCAGCGTGGCTTTTGCAATCGCAGGGCTGCTGACGAGGTTTGGCCGCCACGCCGCGCGCAAGCAGATCTACGTACCGGTCGAGGTGTTGCAGCGGCAAAAGATTGGACCGGGCGATATTTATACCGAACGTTCGAGCGCGCCGTTGCTCGCCGCGCTTGCCGATATGCGCAAGCTGGCGCGCGAGCATCTTGGCAAAGCTGAAACCAAACTGGCGGCGGCGCCGGCCGAAATCTTGCCGGCCTTTCTGCCGCTGGCGACGGTCGGCCCGACGCTGCGCCGCATGGACTGCGCCGGCTACGACCCGTTCACGTTCCAGCCGATGGCGCCATGGCGGCGGCAATGGGCGCTGTGGCGCGCGGCGCGCGACCCGAAGCGGATATTCAGAGCTTAACTATTCCGCCGCGGCGGCCGGCAATTCGCCGGCGATCCAGCGCTCGAGATCGGCCAAGGCACGTTCGCTCAACGCCGATTTGCGCGCCAGGTTCCTGGCGGAGCCGCGCCCGAACTTGCGGCCTTCGGGCGCCACGGGCGCGGCGATCGGCGGGAACAGGCCGAAATTCACGTTCATTGGCTGGAACGAGGAGGGCCCGGCATCGATCGTCTCGATATGGCCGCCGGTGATATGCGCCAGCAGCGCGCCATGCGCCGTGGTCGGCGGCGGCGGAACGAGCGCCCCGCCGTGGCGCTCGGCGGCGGCAAAGCGCGCGGCGATCAGCCCGACCGCGGCGGATTCGACATAGCCCTCGCATCCGGTGATCTGGCCGGCAAAACGCCAGCGCGGATTGGCTTTGAGCCGCAGCGTTTGGTCGAGCAGCTTGGGCGAATTGAGGAAGGTGTTGCGGTGCAGCCCGCCGAGCCGCGCGAATTCGGCATTCTGCAGGCCGGGAATGCCGCGGAAGATGCGCACCTGCTCGCCGTGCTTCAATTTGGTCTGGAAGCCGACCATGTTGAACAGCGTGCCGAGTCTGTTGTCCTGGCGCAGTTGCACGACCGCGTACGGCTTGCGCTCGGGATCGCGCGGATTGGTCAAGCCGAACGGCTTCATCGGACCATGACGCAGCGTCTCGCAGCCGCGCTCGGCCATCACCTCGATCGGCAGGCAGCCGTCGAAATAGGGCGTGGCGGCTTCCCACTCGTGGAACACGGTCTTGTCGCCGGCGATGAGGGCGTCGATGAAAGCGTCGTATTGCTCGCGCGACAGCGGGCAGTTGATGTAATCGGCGCCCGAGCCGCCGGGACCGGTCTTGTCGTAGCGCGACTGGAACCAGGCCTGCTCGAGATCGATCGAACTCGCGATGCACGATCGGCGCGATGGCGTCGAAGAAGGCGAGGGCATCCTCGCCGGTCAGCGAGCGGATCGTGGCGGCGAGGTCGGGCGAAGTAAGCGGGCCGGTGGCGATGATGACGCTGTCCCAGTCCGCCGGCGGCACCGTGACTTCGCCGCGCGTGAGCGTGATCAGCGGCTGCGACGCCATCGCCGCCGACACGGCGGCGGAAAAGCTGTCACGGTCGACCGCCAGCGCGCCGCCGGCCGGCACCTGATTGACGTCGGCTGCGCGCATGATGAGCGACCCGAGCCGGCGCATCTCGGCGTGCAGCAGGCCGACGGCGTTGTGGTCCTTGTCGTCGGAACGGAACGAGTTCGAGCAGACCAGCTCTGCATAGCCGTCGGTCTTGTGCGCGGCGGTCGGGCGCAGCGGCCGCATCTCATGCAGCACCACCGGCACGCCGGCTTGCGCCAGTTGCCAAGCGGATTCCGAGCCGGCGAGGCCGCCGCCGATGACATGGACCGGTTGCAGGGTCATGGGCCGAACCTAGGGATCGGCCCCGGTCACGGCAACGCCAAAATCGAAAACGCCCGCGATGGGGCGCGGGCGCATTTCAGACAGCTTGGGTAGCGCTTAGTGATGCGCGGCGTTCCAGGCCACCCGATGGATGTCGGAGCGGCTGATGCCGATGTCGGCGAGCTCGCGGTCGCCCAGCCGCGACAATTCGGTCAGGCTGCGGTTGTAGCTCTTCCACTGCCGGATCAGGCGGACGATGTTGGCAAACATAGCGGTATCTTTCTCAATAGACGGGCCCCCCTTGGCCGGGACTGGATTCGGAGCGAAAATAGGCGTGTTCCGGGGAATGAAAAGCAATAATGTTGCGCTGCAGCGATGCGTAATCCGCATAGCGGAGACAAGCGAAAATTAGGGAAATGCGTTCGAATGCGGCATTTTGCGGCAAAAACGGCATTCTCAGGCGAAAAGTCGGCCGCATCTCGTCGGCTTATGCAACCCAGGCACTATCCAGGTATGCCGAATTGATTCCCCCTAATACCGATCAAGTAGCGCGGTGCCGAGACGTCCTGTTTCCAGCGGGGCCGCTCAAGAGCCCCCAAAAATCGCAAGCCAGGGCGCGCGACGGCGGCGATGTGCGTTAACGTCCAAATGGAGGTGACGTCATGACCCGAATTGCGCTGCCGGCTGCGCTGTTGCTCGCCGGCCTGTCCGTAGCCGCTCCGGCGGCAAACGCCGCCGAGATCAAGGTGCTGACCGGCGGTGCCTATGACCAAGTGCTGCAGGCGCTTGTGCCGGAATTCGAAAAACAAACCGGCCACACGGTGAAGTCCGAAAAAGCTCCGGCCGGCACGCTCAAAAAACGCATCGAAAGCGGCGAAGCGTTCGACGTCGCCATCATCACTCCGGCCGTGATGGAAGGGTTGATCAAGGCCGGCAAGCTCGATGCGCAAAGCTACGCCAAGGTCGCCACCGTTGGTGTCGGCGTCGGCGTTAGAGAAGGGGCTCCCAAGCCTGACATTTCATCGGTTGAAGGATTTAAGCGGGCCCTCATCGCTGCCAAAGCGGTTGCCTATACCGACCCGGCGACCGGTGCCACCAGCGGCACGTACGTTGACAATTTGCTGGTGCGTCTTGGCATCGCCGATCAAGTGCGGCCAAAAGCGAAGCTAAAACGGGACGGCCATGCCGGTGATTTCGTGGCCGGCGGCGAAGCGGACATTGTGGTTCAACAAGCCAGCGAGATCATTCCGCTAAAAGGCGTAGTGCTGGTCGGGCCGCTGCCGTCTGAAATTCAAATGATAACCACCTATGCGGCCGCCATCTCCTCGCAAAGCAATCAGCAGGCGGCGGCGCAAGCGTTGATCAACGCGCTCACGTCGCCGACCGCCGCCGCGGTGCTTAAATCCAAGGGCATGGAGCCGGCGGAATAGGAATACGCCGGTGTCGTTGGCCGTAAAGGCGCGTCCGCTCGACCGCCGCATCGTCATCACCGCGCTCGGCGTTGCGCAGATCCTCGCCTGGGGCACCTCGTTCTATTTTCCGGCGGTGTTTGCCGGGCCGATCGTCGTCGACACCGGCTGGTCGCTCGGTTTTGTGGTCGGCGGCACCTCGATCGGACTGTTGGTCGCCGGGCTGATCTCGCCGCAGGTTGGCCGCATCATCGACTTGCACGGCGGGCGGCCGGTGCTATTGGCGAGTTCGGTGTTCTATGCCGCGGGCCTCGCCGGCATTGGTCTTGCGCCGGCGCTGCCGGTCTATTTGTTCGCCTGGGTGCTGCTCGGCATCGGCATGGGCACCGGGCTTTACGACGCGGTGTTTGCCGCGCTTGGCCGCATGTATGGCAGCGAGGCGCGCACGCCGATCACCAATCTGACGCTGTTCGGCGGCTTCGCCAGCACGGTGTGCTGGCCGCTGAGCGCCTTCATGATCGAGCATGCCGGCTGGCGCGCGGCGTGCTTCATTTACGCGGGCCTGCATGTGTGCGTGGCGCTGCCGCTGCAAATGGCGGTGATCCGCCGCGCGCCGAAGGCCGCCGCCACGCACGCAACACCGGCCGACGCCGCGCAAGCCGTCGTGCCGGCGCGCATCGCCAACGAACCCTTGATCTTCGCATTGCTGGCGCTGGTGCTGTCGATCGCCGCCGGCATCGGCTCGATCGTGGTGGTGCATCTCTTGATCTTCCTGCAGGCGAGGGGCGTCGACTTCGCCGTTGCGGTGAGCCTCGGCACGCTGTTCGGTCCGGCGCAGGTCGGCGCCCGCGTGGTCGAGCGGCTGCTCGGCAGCCGCTACCACCCGATCTGGACCATGATCGGCTCCTGCACGCTGATGGAGGTCGGGCTGCTGCTGCTGGTGGGGCACTTTCCGCTGCTGCTGCTGGTGATCCTGCTGTACGGCGCCGGCTACGGCATTTCCTGGATCGGCCGTGGCACGCTGCCGCTGGCGCTGTTTGGGCCGGTGCGCTTTCCCCGCCTGATGGGCAAGCTCGCCTTCCCCAGCCTGATCGTGCAGGCGCTGGCGCCGTCGTTGGGCGCGCTGGCGATCGAAGCAACTGGCGCGGATGCGACCATCGGCGTATTGACGCTGCTGGCGCTGATCAATGTTGTGCTAACCGGCGTGTTATGGGCGGTGTGCCGGCCGCAGGCTTCGGGCCCGTGACGATGCTGAATCTGCAAACGCTGCAGGATCGCGCCCGGTATCGAAGTTCAGGGGACATTTCTTTCCTTTTACGGGAGATATTCAGTCGACGACGCGGGCAGTACGGTCACATATCATATCGAACAGAGCGTATTTCCCAACGCAGACGGCACCGATCAGAAGCGAGCGGTTACGATTTCCGGAAACGAACTGAGAAATGTAGCACCGATCGGCCCGTGCACCGGTGTCATGCTCTGGAAGCGAGCCGAGTAGACCTTCACCCATGCACGCGGGTCGTCCCGTGTCGGCTCATGGCACTAAGCGACGTTTCGCGGCGACGCACCATTTAGGACGCGATTGGACAACAACGGACAAACTTCGAGTTTGGCTCTGGCTTTGCCGCCTGAGCGGAATTTACAGGCGCGTTTGAAGGTGAGCATCGTCATCTATCAGCCCCCGCGGCCTTGGCCGGCCGTCCGCGACGATTATTGTTAACTATTTATTGACCATGTCGGCAGCAGGATAATGTTGGGCTAGGGGTATGGATCGTCCTCAGACCGCTTCGTTCGCGAAGCATGGTCGTGATGGAGACGAACATGACCTATGTCGTGAACGCTAACCATTCTGAGCATGGGCCGCGAGCTCAAATAACCCACGGTCGATTCTCCCAGGCCGAGATTGAGATTGTTGGGTGGCTAGTTGGTCGTACGATTGCAGAGGTCGAACGCGAACTCATTTGTGCGACACTCGCTCATTATTATGGAAACCGAACTCGGGCAGCCGGTGTGCTGGACATCTCGATCCGGGCACTACGCAACAAAATTCACGAATATAAAGCCAGCGGGATAGCCATACCCGCACCAAGCCAACGGATTAGACCTCGGCGCGCGTCGTAGCGCAGCCGGCAGGTTCGCCGCTACGTGTAGTGCTGGGTGAACGGCCGCCGGGAAGAGAGCTGACAAACGCGTGGCTTGCAATTTGAACAAAATGAGCTGGGTTTACGAAAGGAGATGTTTCCTCGCACCGATGAAGCTTGCTGTAGCTGAATACTTATTGGAGCCTTCGATATGACTGATCAAATCGGCCACGTCAAAGTGCTGACAAACGTAATAGAAAAGTTAGTTGATGAGCGTCGCGCGCTTGCCGTTTCGATGATGCTTGGCCACAAACGCCGCCGGACTGACGACACCCAGACCAATGATATGCGCAATACATTTATCGAAATCCAGAATACGATCGAGGCAGTCGAGCGAGCTGCTGTGCATGAAAGGTCAACCACCAATGGCGCAGTAGAAGCATCCGTGGTTAGGGCCTTACAAGCCGCTCCTGATCTCGCCCCAGCCTGATAATTGCCGACACAGGCAATTTTCGGCGACTACGCGAAAGAGCAATCCAAGTGTCTGAGGATCGACGAACTTCACCGCGCCGGGTACTGGACAGCGCGGCCAAGATTATTGGCGATCAAACGATGGGCCCGTTCCAGTGTACCATCGTTGATATCTCGAATAGCGGCGTACGCCTTGCCGTCAGGCGTAATGTGCCGGACGAGTTTTCTCTCATTTTGAATGACGCAACTGGTGTAAGGCACAAGTGCCGAGTGGTGTGGCGCCGCGACCACCAGATCGGCGCTAAATTTCTTGGGCTAGACGCGCCCTAGGCCAGTGCTTCCTGTTGCCAAGCTTTGGCGAAGCGGACTGCCGCGACGCCGATTTCTGTTTTTACTTTTTTCCACCTTCTCGCCGGCCGTGCGTCTGGCGCGTGCTATAGCTTTGGCACTGGTTCCCTGTCGCTTATCGGTCGCGCTTCTAAGTAGTCGTGACGCGCTTCTCTCCCGGTCGCAGTCACAGTAGCATGGCGACGCGGAGTTACGAGTGCACCGCCGCCTGTAGCTCGCAAAGGCCCCCGGGGGGAATGAATAAAAAAAGATGGGGGTCCATGCGGAACGGTCGGCACTGAATCTTCGCCGAAATGGAGCAAAAGATTACGGATAAAAAATCATGGCGAAAAAGTCTGACCTAAAATTGATCGGCACATCGCCGGCCAACCCTTTCGCACCGCCGCGCAGCCTGGGCGAAACCGGTCGCACCTTGTGACAAAGCAGGACGAATACGGTATTTCGGACACCGGCGGCACGCGTTGGGCTTGCAGCCACGGGAACGCTCGCCGCTGCCCATCGAGATCACGGGGCTTGGCGTTTCCGAAACGGAGCCACCAGATCCTCCGCTAACCGGCTTCGACGCGTCATACCCCAAGGGGCTCAAGTTGCAGCGCGCGCTGATCGCCGCTGCCGGCTGGCCGGCGGATTGCCGGCGCGCTTACGACGACAATTTGCGTGAAGCCCAGGAGTGGCAGCGCTATTGCCGCCACCTCGTGGCTCATCCTGAAGAAGGCGGCCAAGGCACCGGCTCCGACTGGTGCTCTCCTTAATATCGATAATCCAACTTACATTTCGGGCGGGTAAGTGTCCCGAGTTTTTCATAGCGATGTGGCCGATGATGTCACCCGAGGTAAGCAACGCGTGGATGCCACCCGGTTCGACGGCAATATAAGCACGCTGCAAAATTCTCGTGTCTGTTTTACCCGTAGACCAGATAAGATAAGTGAGAACGGCCAGAACGCCGTTAAAAAGCGTAAGCAAGCCGGTAACGATCAGCATCCCGTCCATCTGTGCTCCCCCCTCAGCAGTTTGCTACAATACGCATGTTGCGACGGCTAAGTTTCCCGGCGCAGGGAATGGGCCACAAAAAAGCGCCGCCCGTGAGCGGCGCAGATCGATCACGCTGACGTCGCCCCACCTTAATCGGAGCGTCGTCAAATGCAAAAACGTCTCGCTCGCCTATCACCCGCCGGCCGCGATTACATCGCCGCCTTCGATATCGCCGCCGTCGCGATGAGCGCCTGCGGCCGCGTCAAGTTCACCCAAAATCCAACCGGTGCCGCCGCCGCCTGGTGGTGCGGATCCGCCGACGCCGAGCGCGTGGCCATGGCGGCTCGTCCTGGTCGCGACGTTATCGCCGCCGCCGTCCGGCTTGGCGTGCACCTTACCCCGCATGCGGTCCTGGTCGCCCGCGTTGGCCAGCAGCTCGCCGGCTCGACGGGCTGATCAACACGGCGCTCAGGGACGGGACGCTGAAGGCTTTCAACCGCGTCTATCGAGCGCGGCGCGCAGCTGCCGTCGCGACCGGCGAACGGTTCATGAGCTATAGCCAAGCCCAGCGACGGCTCCGCGCGGTGCTGGCCGGTGCCGTCGCCAGTGGCATCAAGCCGGCGTCATTGATCGCGCAGGTGCTCGGGTAACTTATTCAGGCAAGGACGGTGGCCACGCTCTGGATCCGGCAGCACCTGGTGATCGATCCCCCATACCCCTCGCGAGGACGGGAGCGCGTCGAAATGCTGAGCGCCCCGATAATCGAAATAATAGTTGCCGTCGACAGCTGCCGGCATAACGTACCCGGGCCGTTATGTTTCCCATGTGCTTTCCAATCTCTTTTTTGGGAAGCAGAAAAACCAGAAAAATGATATAGGGTATTGATAATGTTAGCGCTTCGCGCACTTTATTTCGAAGATCTCTCGGTCGGCATGACCGAGCGGCTGGACAAGACCGTGGCCTCGTCCGACGTGGTCGGCTTTGCCGAGGTGACCGGCGACCGCAACCCGATCCATCTGTCCGAACATTTCGCCGCCAAGACGCCGTTCGGCACCCGAATCGCGCACGGGCTCTATACCGCGAGCCTGATCTCGGCGGTGCTCGGTACGCGCCTGCCGGGGCCGGGCGCGGTCTATATCTCGCAGACCTTGAATTTCCGCGCGCCGGTCAAGATCGGCGACACCGTCGAGGTGAGCGTGTCGGTTGCCGAATTGATGCCCGAGAAAACCCGCGCGCGGCTGGCCTGCACCTGCAAGGTCGATGGCGAGATCGTGCTCGACGGCGAGGCCTGGGTGAAGGTGCCGTCGCGTACGGCCGGCGGGCGGCCGCTGCCGCGTTTATAGGCGTGGCGCGCGTTTGCGTTAGATCAATGTTGGCACAAAAATTGCGCGCAGAATGGTATGATACACGCGGAGGGATTGCCGTGCCGACACTGCAGCCGCAAAAAGTCCGGACCGATCTCCGGCGGGCCAAGCGTCTGCCGGTTGCCGAGTCGACCGAATGGGCCGGTTTGTGGTCGCTGTCGCTCGGGCTTGTGGCGGTCCTGATGGCCGCGATCGTCTACTTCGCGGGACGCGATGCCGTCGGCGCATCGTTCATCCTGTTCGGCACGGCGATTTTCGTGGCGCTGATGATGCGCGCCAGCGCCCCGCCGCAGGACTAACGGCCGATCAGCTTCCCGAAGGCGGCGCGAAGAAGCAGCGCGGAGTGCCGTCCGGCCGTTTGCAGCGCCAATAGGAGCCATCCGGCGAGGGCAGCGACTGGCTATAAGGCACGACCTCGTTGAGATCTTCCTGGCGCGTCGGGCCGTCGGCAACATTGCCGGTGATGCCTTCGCCGTAAGTCACCGCGCCGCGGATCGAATAGCCTCCGGTAGCGGAGTGCACGGCATTGGGCGAGACGACGCCGCAGTCTTCCGCGCCACAGCACCATTCGCCGGCGGGATTTTTATAGACACCGCGGCTGATCCAGACGTCGTGGGCGAACGCGGCAAAACCAAACAGGGACAGAACGAGCACGAGCAGTGAGCGTACCAAGTTTCGCAACATCGGTGGCCTCCTCGAAGTGGCCCGGCGCGGCGTATCTTTCGGTTTCTTGTCTGCTCCTCCTTCTCCCTTTATTGTCGGCCGCCGGATTTCATTTCCGCCCGGCGGCTTCGTTGTGCCCAACCTTATGAACGGTTGTGACGAATTGAACGGACGAAAAAAATATTAACACAATCGCTGACGGCCTCAGCAAAACTTGTGCGGTGCGGTACTGCTATGCAGCCAGATCAGCCTTGGAACTGCGGCTTTCCGGTTGATCGCTTGAAATTTAAGCAGCCGCGACGGGGGCTTATCAGGGCGCGGGTGTCATGGTAGGCGCAGGCGATGACATCGTCCTGGGAACTCTGGCGCGACAAGCGCGGCCGGCTATCGCCCTTGCGCATCGGCGCGCTGGCCTTGCTGTTGTTCCCGCTCGCCAAGGCGCTCTTTGATGCGCAGGCGATCCTGCACGGCGCCCGCCCACTCAACGACGTCATCCATCGCGCCGGCTTCTGGGCCTTGGTGTTCCTCGGCGTGACGCTAGCGGTGACGCCATTCCGGCGCGTTCTGCATTTCGGCAATCTGATCGACGCGCGGCGTATGCTTGGCGTCGGCTGCTTCTGCTGCATCGCCGCGCATCTGACGCTGTTCACCGCCGACCAGATGTTCGACCTCGGCAAGGTCGTGCACGAGATCAGCCACCGCTGGTATCTGATCGTCGGCGGCACCGCCTGGCTCGGCCTGGCGACGCTGGCGGCGACCTCGACCGACGGCATGATCAAGCGGCTCGGCGGCCTGCGCTGGCGGCGGCTGCACATGCTGATCTATGGCATCGTGCTGTTGGCGCTGATCCATTATTTCCAGCAGACCAAGGCCGACGTCACCGTGCCGGTGTTCGCCGCCAGCCTGTTCCTGTGGCTGATGGCTTACCGGCTGGTCGCCTGGTGGCAAGGCGGCGGCGACTTGTCGACTCTGGCGCTGCTCGCACTCGCGACTGCCGTGTCGCTGCTGACGTTCGTCGGCGAGGCGGCCGGCATCGGCATCGCCTTTCATGTCTCGCCGATGCGGGTGCTGAGCGTGGCGTTCGATTTCTCCGCCGGTATCCGGCCCGGCTGGGAAGTGTTCGCTGCAGGCCTTGCGGTTGTCGTCGTCGATTTCGTGACCGGCCGCCTTTCAAATCGCGCGCCGCGCACGCGCCCGGTAGCGGCGGAGTAACCAATGGCAGTTTTTGTCGTCGCGCATGGCGCCTGGAGCGCCGGCTGGGCCGGGAAGAAGATGCATCCGCTGATGGCGGCGCGCGGGCACCGGCTGGTTACGCCGACCTATACTGGCCTCGGCGAGCGCGGGCAGCTGGCGCGCCCCGAGATAGATCTCGAGACGCACATCGCCGATATTCTCGGCGTGCTCAAATTCGAGGACCTCAGGGCGGTCAACCTGGTCGGTCATTCCTATGGCGGCGTGGTCGCGACCGCCGTCGCCGACCGCGCGCGGGAGCGCATCGCGAAGCTGGTTTATGTCGACGCCTTCGCGCCAGGGGACGGCGACAGCGTGTTCGACTTGCTTCCGGCATCGGCGCGCGCGCAGCGCAAGCCGTCGCCCGACGGTTTCATTCCGCCGGTCGAAATGCCGCCCGACACCGGCGAGGAAGATCGCGCTTGGTGCGGCCCGCTGCGGCTGCCGCAGCCGGCCTAGACCTTCGAGCAGAAGCTGAAATTTCACGGCGGCCCGCTGACGCTGCCGCGCCACTACATCTATTGCACGCGCCACGCGCCCGACACTTTCCGCCGCTTCTACGACCGGGCCCAGCACGACGGCTGGGGCGTGTCCGAAATCGACGCCAGCCACACTCCGCACATCACCTGTCCCGAGGTGCTGGCGGCGCTGCTCGACCGCATCGCGCGCTAGCGGCATTGCCGGAGGGGACGCGCGCCCTTGCGCCAGGTCAAAGCGGAACAAGCCAAGCGCGGCTAGCGTTTCGCGGCAGCGTGTGGTGGACCCATGATGAAAATCGCCATCGTGGTCGGGAACCCGATGCCGGACAGCTATTGCGAGGCGCTGGGCGAGGCCTATCGGCGCGGCGCCGAGAGCGCCGGGCATGTGATGAAACTGTTCGTGCTGGCGCGCATGAATTTCGATCCGGTGTTGCGCGAGGGTTACCGGCGCGAGCAGCCGCTCGAGCCGGATTTGCTCGTGGCACGCCAGACGCTGCAGGGTAGGGAGCACTGGGTGTTCGTATTCCCGCTCTGGTGCGGGCGACATGCCGGCGATCTTGAAGGGCTTCATCGAACGCGTGCTGCAGCCCGATCTGCTGGCGATCCAGGCGAGCGGCGGTAAGGCGAACTGGAAAATCTTTAAAGGCAAATCGGCGCGCATCATTATGACGATCGGCATACCCGGCTGGTTCTATCGCTGGTACTATGGCGCGCACGCGCTAAAACTGCTCAAACGTAACATTCTGCATTTTTGCGGCGTAGCGCCGGTGCGCGCGTCCATTCACGGCATGATCGAAGGCGTGAGCAACGACAAGCGCAAGGAATGGCCGCGCGAGGTCGAGGCACTAGGCCACCAGGCGCGATAGTCTCTAAAACCGCTTGCGGTCGGCGGCCGGCGCCAAATCGCCGCGGCGCGGCAACTGCGGTTTGAGATGGCCGACTGCATTGGCGAACGGGTCGACGAGTTCGCCCTTCACCGTGTGTGCGTTGGCATGATCCGGAACGCCGAACACCAAGGGCTCGCGCTCCTTGGCCGGAATATAGAGCGTGCCGAACATCCAGTCCCACAGCGCCAGGCAGGAGCCGAAGTTCTTATTGAAGTGCTTCGGATCGGCCGAGTGATGCACCTGATGATGCGCCGGCGACACCAGGATGCGGCCGAGCACGCCGCGGAACGAAATCCACATGTGAGAGTGCTGCAGGTGGACGTAGGCGTGGATGAACAGCACCAGAATGATGTTGGTGTCGGCGAGGGCGTATTGATAGGTGGCATCGCCGAGCAGGTAGTGGCCGAGCCCGTTTGCCGCCGCCGTCGCGAAGGCAAGGATGTTGGCGAAGATCAGACCGTAGACCGGATGGACGCGGAAATTGGTGAGCGGGGTGAGCACTTCGGCGCTGTGGTGCACTTTGTGGAATTCCCACAGCAACGGCACCTTGTGGCTGAGCCAGTGGTTGATCCAGTAGCCGAGCTCGTAGGCGAGAAACAGTATCACGGTGATGACCGCGCGCGTGACATACGGCGACAGCGAAGATGGCGTCACCGGACCGAACAGCGCGACCAGTCCGGCGATGATGCCATTGCTGATGAACTGGTAGGAGAGGATCGCCCAGCCGAACACGACGCTGAAGACGAAGACATTGAAGAACAGGTAGAAGATGTCCGCCTGGTTCGAGCGGTGCGTCATGATCCGCCGCGGAAACAGCGCACGCGCGATGGTGCGCAGGCGAATGCGGCGGCCGCGCTTGTGGCGTTGCCAACTGAAAAACAGCGCCGCAACGATGAGCGCCGCGATAAGCGACGTCAGCGAGAAATGCGAGCCGAGCGAAAAGAACAGCCTGCCCAGCTGGCTGAAGAAAAACGCAATACCGGCGGAGAAATCCAACGCCAACTCCTGACACGAACCTGCCGGCCCAATGTCTTAGCGAAGGGTAAAGATTGCGTTGCTGTTTAGGCGAGCAAATCCGCGTATTCGGGATGTCGCGCGATATAGGCCGCGACGAAGGGGCAGAGCGGGCGGACCTTCGAGCCTTGCCCGCGGGCAAGATCGAGCAGGCCGCACACCAGCGCCGAACCGATGCCGCGGCCATTGAGCGCGGCCGGCACCTCGGTGTGCAGCACGGTGAGGGTGTCGCCGTCGCGCCGGTAGTTGGAAAACGCCACATGACCGTCGGCGTCGAGCTCGAAGCGATGGCGGTCGGCATTGTCGCGAACGGCGTTGCTCATGGCCGCCACTTAATACGCGCCATCCGCCGCTTCAAGCTGTGCCGTTGACGTTTGCTCGTGCTGCAGCGCACAAGTGGCAGGGCCGACAGCGGCACCGTCACTTGACGTCGGTCAGGGTGACGCCGCGCACCGCCTGATTGAGTTCGTCGGTCTGCGCGCCGCTGAGGTTTTGCGAGGTCAGCAGCGTTTCCGTCGCCCATAGATCCGGCTCGAGCGGGATGATCATCATCCTGACGTCGAGCAGCGTGTCTTTGTCGTTTTTCATGTGCCCGAGGAAGGCGGTGCCGTTGCGGCCGGAGACGGCGGTCGGCTCCTGCTTGGGAAAGGCCGTGATGTTCGACGGCTTGCCAATCGCCAGCGCCAGATCCATCAGCGGCTTGCCGGTGTATTGCGGGTCTCGCACCATCGACAGATAGACGAGGCTGCGGTGGTCGGTCGGCAGCAGCTGGATGCCGTTGTACTGATCCTCGTGCGCCGTCCAGCCGGCCGGCAGGCTGATCACGAAGGCCGGCGAGCCCTCCTTGGGAAAGCGGATCACTTCCGCCTGCGCCAAGCCGGCGGCGAGACAGCCGAAAAGGAGCAGCAGTGCGGCGAGCCTACGACGCATCTTAGCCTCCTGGGACCTGCAATGCCGCCAAGCCTAACGGCTTTGGCGCGCGGGGCAAGGGTGTCGCCTCAGTGCTGCGGCACGCGGTTGCTGCAACTGACGAGAAGCGGCCGGACGCATGACCGCGGCCGAATTTTCACCGGCCCGCTTGCCGATGGCGCAAGCCGCATTAGGCTGCCGCCTCCTGGGCGCCGCCCTGATCGCCGTTGCCGTCATTTATTTCATGGTGCCGGCGGATTCGCTGCCGGGTTTCTTCCCCGGGCATGAGGCCGGCGTCGCGCGCGTGCATGTCAAGCACGGCATCGTCGCCGGCGCCGCCGGCCTGGTGCTGATGGCGCTCGCCTGGTTCATGGGAAGGCGCTGAGGCGATTGCGCCAGCGCTTGGGGCGGGGGCCTCGCTTTGCTCTGCCCGGGCGGTTGCATTGGGCGCGACTTGCTCTGGACTGGCGAAAGAAACGCGCGGCCGTCATGTTCAGCGTCGGGCCCGTCATGTCCGAAGATTTCATATACGCCATCGCTTTGCTGTTGATCGGCGGCTTGATCATCGCGATCGGCGCCTATCTCGCGTTTCGTCAGAAAACCTACCTCAATCCGCAAGACAATTCGGTGATGACCGAGGTCGATATTCCGATCCTCGGCAAACTTAAGACAATATTCCGGCGGCCGCGCTCTGCTTCATTGGCCTGGTTCCGGTCTATTTCGGTTACAAGGAAATGACCGGGCGCGATCCGCAGACGGTCACATTCACCGGCCAACTCATGGTCGACAGCGCGCTTGCCGCGCAGGTCAGGAACGTCACCGTCGGCATCGCCTCATCGTCGTGGAGCCAACTCGCCACGCCGAGCGGGACGGTGCCGGTAGCGGTGCAGATTTCAGTGCCGGGCAACTGGCAGTCATATACGGCATACGCGTTTCCGCTGGAGGGGACGAACACGCGCCCGGTGTTCGTCGGCACGTCGCTGGGCAACTCCAAATTCAACTTGAAGATCTCGCCATAATGCGATTCATCGCCGTCTGCATCGTCGCTTCGATCCCGCTTCTGGCCGCGCAGCCGGCGTCGGCACAGACCGGGGGCGCCGCCACCGGGCAAGGTTGTCGGCTCGAACAATCAGCCGCTTGCGGGCGTGCCCGTGCAGGTGCTGGGCCCGCAGGGCAAGACCGTGATTTTCACCGATGCGCAAGGCAAGTGGTCTTTGTACAACCTGCCGGCCGGCACCTATCATGTCGAGGCTGCCGGCGTCGCATCGACGCCGGCCGAATTCGCGGTGAAGAGCGGCAGCGTGTTCGGCGGCCAGAACAACTACGTCGCGTCCGATATTAAGATCAGCAGATAGACGGCGTAGCCCGCCGATTTGCATTTCGGCGAAGGTCGGAATGGCGGGTGACGCTGCGCTCATCCGCCCCACAAACTTACCTGAGCGGCTCCGGCGTCATGGATTGGCCGTTCATGCCGTTGCCGGAATACGCGTTGGTCTTGCTCGACATGATGCGGCCGGTGACCTGGCCGATGGCGAGCTTGTTGTCCGCCAGCGTGGAATTGTTCAGATGGAGAACGGTCGGGTTGCCCTTGCTGTAAATCGCGGTCTGATTGCGCACCAGCCGGATGCTGTCGAGCACGACCTCGCCTTGGCCCTGGGCGGCCTGGACGCCGGCGGTGTTCAGCGTAATTGCGCAGTCCGACACAAAGACCTTGGTGACGCCCGTCGATTCCAGGCTGATGCCGGTGCGAAGCCGCGGATCGAGCAATGGTCGATGTAGACGGAGCCGGCGGACACGATGTGGATGCCGGTGTTGCTGCCGGGCGTGGCCGCCTCAATGAAGAGGCCGCGCAGGCGCACCGCGTCGTTGGCGCCGGCGCTGATGGTGACCGCGTCCGCGCCGGACGGCAGGATGCCGGCTTGGACGCTGCTGATGGATTCGTTGACGCTGATGAGGTCATAGCCGCCGGGGTCGAGCACGCTGACCGTGCCGAAAGGCAGCGCCTTCGCGATGCTGCGCGGTCGCGCTCCGCTGACCGGCCGGTCATGGGCTAGCGCTCTCCTCGACGCGCGCGAGCCTTTCGAGGTGTGACTTCGCGACCGTTAAGCCGACTAGGTACCAGCCTATCACTCCGCCGCCTGTTGCCCCTTCTTCTGCTTACTCTCCCGTCCCAACACCGGCTTCAAAAACTGCCCGGTGTAGCTGCGCGCCGCCTTCACAATATCCTCCGGCGTGCCTTGGGCGACGATCTCGCCGCCGCCGTCGCCGCCTTCGGGGCCGAGATCGATGATCCAGTCGGCGGTCTTGATCACTTCCAGATTGTGCTCGATTACCACCACCGAATTGCCGGTCTCCACCAGCTCGTGCAGCACGTCCAGGAGCTTGGCCACGTCGTGGAAATGCAGGCCGGTGGTCGGCTCGTCGAGGATATAGAGCGTGCGGCCGGTGGCGCGCTTGCTCAGTTCCTTGGCGAGCTTGACGCGCTGCGCCTCGCCGCCCGACAGCGTGGTGGCCTGCTGGCCGACATGGATGTAGTCGAGGCCGACGCGGTGCAGCAGCGCCAGCACGTCGCGCACGCGCGGCACCGCCTTGAAGAATTCCAGCGCCTCTTCCACCGTCATGTCGAGCACGTCGGCGATCGACTTGCCCTTGAACAGCACTTCGAGGGTTTCGCGGTTGTAGCGCTTGCCCTTGCAGACGTCGCAGGTGACGTAGACGTCGGGCAGGAAGTGCATCTCGATCTTGATGACGCCGTCGCCCTGGCAGGCCTCGCAGCGCCCGCCTTTGACGTTGAAGGAGAAGCGGCCGGGCTCGTAGCCGCGCGCCTTGGATTCGGGGAGCGCCGCGAACCATTCGCGAATTGGCGTGAAGGCGCCGGTGTAGGTCGCCGGATTGGAGCGTGGCGTGCGGCCGATCGGCGACTGGTCGATGTCGATGATCTTGTCGATGTGCTCGAGGCCCTCGATGCGGTCGTGCGCGGCGGGGGCGAGCGAGGCGCCGTTCAACTTGCGCGCCACGGCGTTGTACAGCGTGTCGATGAGCAGCGTCGACTTGCCGCCGCCGGAGACGCCGGTGACGCAGGTGAACAGGCCGAGCGGGATCTCGGCGGTGATGTTCTTCAGGTTATTGCCGCGGGCGTTGACGATCTTCAGCGCGCGGCGCGAGCGCGGCTTACGCTCGGGCACCGGCACGCTGAGCTCGCCGGAGAGATATTTGCCGGTCCATGAGCGCGGCGCGGCGATGAGATCGTCCACCGTGCCTTCGGCGACGACGTGGCCGCCGTGGATGCCGGCGCCCGGGCCGATGTCGACCACGTAGTTGGCGGTGCGGATGGCGTCTTCGTCGTGTTCGACCACGATCACGGTGTTGCCGAGGTCGCGCAGCCGCTTGAGGGTTTCGAGCAGGCGCGCATTGTCGCGCTGGTGCAGGCCGATCGAGGGCTCGTCCAGCACGTAGAGCACGCCAGTGAGGCCGCTGCCGATCTGCGAGGCGAGGCGAATGCGTTGGCTCTCGCCGCCGGACAACGTGCCGGAGGCGCGCGCCAGCGTCAGATAATCGAGGCCGACGTCGACCAGGAACTTGAGCCGCTCGCGGATTTCCTTGAGCACTCGGGTGCCGATTTCGTTCTGCTGCGCATTGAGCTGTTTTGGAATTTCGGTGAACAATTCGCCGGCGCGGCGCACCGACAGCTCCGCGACTTCGGAAATATGCTTGCCGCCGATCTTGACGCAGAGCGCCTCGGGCTTGAGCCGCGCGCCGTGGCATTCGTGGCAGGGCACGTCGGTGAAATATTTCGCCAGGTCCTCGCGCGCCCACTCGCTCTCGGTTTCCTTGAAGCGGCGCTCGAGATTGGTGATGACGCCTTCGAACGGCTTTTTCGTCGTGTAGCCGCGCAGGCCGTCGTCATAGACGAATTTGATCTCGTCCTCGCCGGAGCCGTAGAGGATGGCGTCCTGCGTCTTCTTCGGCAGGTCCTTCCACTTGATGTCGAGGGTGAAGCGGAAGTGCTTGGCCAGCGCGTCGAGCGTCTGGATGTAATAGGGCGACGACGACTTCGCCCAGGGCGCGATGGCGCCTTTCTTCAGCGTGGCGTCGCGGTCGGGGATGACCAGGTCGGCGTCGATGTGCTGCTCGACGCCGAGGCCGCCGCATTCCGGGCAAGCGCCGAACGGGTTGTTGAACGAGAACAGCCGCGGCTCGATCTCGGGAATTGTGAAGCCGGAGACGGGGCAGGCAAATTTCTCGGAGAAGATCAGGCGCTCGGCATTGGCGTTGCGGCCGCGGTTGGCGGTGGCGCCGCTGCCTTTGGTGTCGGCGAGTTCGATCACGGCGAGGCCGTCGGCGAGCTTGAGGCATTGCTCGAGCGAATCCGCCACCCGCGTGCCGATGTCGCCCTTCACCACCAGGCGGTCGACCACCACGTCGATGTCGTGTGTGAATTTCTTGTCGAGCGGCTTGACCTCCTGGATTTCATGGAACGCGCCGTCGATCTTGACGCGCTGGTAGCCCTTGCGCAGGAAATCGGCGAGCTCCTTGCGATACTCGCCCTTGCGGCCGCGCACCACCGGCGCCAGCACGTAGATGCGCGTGCCCTCGGGCAGCGCCAGCACGCGGTCGACCATCTGCGACACGGTCTGGCTCTCAATCGGCAGACCCGTCGCCGGCGAGTAGGGCACGCCGATGCGCGCCCATAACAGGCGCATGTAGTCGTAGATCTCGGTGACGGTTCCGACGGTCGAGCGCGGGTTCTTCGACGTGGTCTTCTGCTCGATGGAGATGGCGGGCGACAGGCCGTCGATCTGGTCGACGTCCGGTTTCTGCATCATCTCCAGGAACTGGCGGGCGTAAGCCGACAGGCTTTCGACGTAGCGGCGCTGGCCTTCGGCGTAGATGGTGTCGAAGGCGAGCGACGATTTGCCCGAGCCCGACAGGCCGGTGAACACCACCAGCTCATCGCGCGGAATGGCGACGTCGACGTTCTTGAGATTGTGCTCGCGCGCGCCGCGGATGGTGATCTGGCGGGCGTCGCGGGCTTTCTGGCTGGGGCGGTCGGACATGCTCCGGGAACGTAGTAAGAACGACCCGGTTTTGCCAGTGCGCCCGGACGACGATCGGCAGTTCTCCAAAGCAAAGGGCCGGCGCGGTGTCGTTGCCGCTCAGTTCCCCTGGGCCCGCTGCTGCGCCCGACGGGTACGCCAACGCACGAAAGCAATGGCAAGCGCACCAAAGCTGTCTGGCCTTCTCTGACTTATCCAGCGCGCGCCCCGCATCGATATGAGCGTTTCGGCGCGACCATACTGCATAAAATTGAGGTACTTCACGCGATGCCCGCTCGCTGTGAACCGCCCAAAATCTAAGTCATTCTTAGCAAAGCGACGATTGTCGCACTAGCTCTCTGCCCCACCACAAGAAAGCAAAGGGCCGGCGCGACGCCGGCCCCCGCTCAGTCCCCTCAGGCGTGTCTTCTAGAAGTGATAGTCGACGCCGGCGCGCACGATATTGGCCTTGAAGGCGACGTCGGTCGCGGTGCCACAGGTGGCGATGCCGCACGAGGCCTTGCCGAGATCGGCGTAGAGATATTCGAGCTTGGCCGACCAAGCGCCCGCGAAGGCGTATTCGACGCCGCCGCCGGCGGTCCAGCCGATCTTGGTCGCGGTCTCCGAGCCGAGCGCCGAGGTCAACTTGAGATCGCCGAAGGCGGCGCCCGCGGTCAGGAACGGCATGAAGCGGTCCATGGCATAGCCGAGGCGACCGCGCGCGGTGGCGAACCAGTCGTTCTTGGTTTCGCAGCAGGCGGTCGAGTCGGTGCCCTTCATCCAGCTGCCATCGATGTCGCCCTCAAAGCCGACGACGATTTGGCTCATCTGCAGATTGTAACCGACGGTGCCGCCGACCATCGCGCCGGTCGCGTCGAAGTCGCCGGAGGTGGTGGCGGCGACCGCATCGGTCCAGCTCGATTTGGCCCAGCCGTAACCGCCGTTGATGCCGACATAGAAGCCGGTCCAGTTGAACGGCGCGGCGTAGGATGGCGCCGCCTTGAACGGCACCGGCAGATCGGCCGCCAGCGCCGGTGCCGCGGTAGCGGCGGCTAGTAAGGCCGCGCAAGCCGCGAGAGTGAAGCGCTTCATGTGTGTTCTCCAATTGGTGTCGTTGACGCGCCTCTACACACAGGCGGCGGAAGGTATCAGGTTGTTGATGATTTCGAACTGCGCTCACTACGCTACAGAACGCACGTTTTATGAGCCGAAACAGGTATCTAAATGGTTAACAAATGTTACCGCCGACCCAGAAAGAGCAGGTGGCGGTCGGCCTTTTGCCGGGAGGAAGGCATGCGTCTCGCCAATAAAACCGCCATCGTCATTGGCGCTGGGCAGGGGCCCGGCACCGGCATGGGCAACGGACGGGCGACGGTCATCCGCTTCGCGCAGGAAGGCGCGCGCGTGCTCGCGGTCGATCGCGATCTCGTCTCGGCGCAGGAGACTTGTGCGATCGCCGTCAAAGAAGGCAACGGCACATGCGAAGCCTTCGAAGCCGACGTGACGCGCGAGGCATCGATACAAGCGGTCATCGCGCACGCCAAGCAAGCGTGGGGCCGCATCGATATCCTGCATTACAACGTCGGCGTTTCGCTCGCCGGCGGCGACGCAGCCCCGGAAGCGATCACCGAAGATGCCTTCGACCGCATCGTCGCCATTAACCTGCGCGGCTTGGTGATGGCCTGCAAGCACGCGCTGCCGGTGATGCGCGCGCAAAAGTCAGGCGTGATCCTCGGCATTTCCTCGATTGCCGCGATCGAGAATTACCCTTACGTCACCTACAAGGCGACCAAGGCGGCGATGATCGCCTATCTGCAGCAGCTTGCGATCCACGAAGCCGGCAATGGCATCCGTGCCAATGTTATTCTGCCGGGGCTGATGGACACGCCGATGGCGGTCGACACCCGGGCGCGGCATTCCGGCAAAAGCCGGGCCGAGGTGGCGGCGATGCGCGACTCCCATGTGCCGCTGCGCCACAAGATGGGCACCGCCTGGGACGTCGCCAACGCGGCGCTGTTTCTGACTTCCGACGAGGCCAATTTCATCACCGGCGTCGCCTTGCCGGTCGACGGCGGAGCGCTGGTCAAGATCGGCTGAAAAGCCGGCGTTTCTAACGTATTTGGCTTGCTGCTAGGGCAGGCCCATGATAAGAACAAAGCAGGAACAACGGCGCGGGGTGCGTTTTACGGGGACAAGTGCGGGCGCGGCGCGCGGCAGCCGCGAACCTCGGGTCAGGCCGGGGTAGTGTGATCGGAAAGCAGGGAGAGAGCGATGGCAGGTAGCGTCAACAAAGTGATCCTGATCGGCAATCTGGGCGCCGATCCGGAGATCCGCCGCACCCAGGACGGGCGGCCGATCGCGAATTTACGGCGTGGCCACCTCGGAAAGCTGGCGCGACAAGGCGACCGGCGAGCGCCGCGAGAAAACCGAATGGCACCGCGTGGTGATCTTCAACGAGGGCCTGTGCAAGATCGCCGAGCAATACCTCAAGAAGGGCTCGAAGGTTTATCTGGAAGGCGCGCTGCAGACACGCAAATGGACCGACAAAGACGGTCACGAGCGCTACTCGACCGAAGTGGTGCTGCAGGGCTTCAACTCGCAGCTCACCATGCTCGATACGCGCGGTGGCGGCGGCGGCGCGGAATCGAGCGACGATTTCGGCTCGTCCGGGCCGAGCGCGACGCGCGAGCGCAAGCCGGTGCTGGCCGGGGCCGGCAAGTCGGCCGATATGGACGACGAGATTCCGTTCTAAGGCGCGGAAACGGATTAGGCCGCCGAGACGCGCGAGCTTTCCGGCGCGTGCTTCGCACAGACAGCGCCGGCGGCGAACAGCGCCAGTCCGAGCGGGATTAGCCAGAAGCCCCCGCGCAACGCGCCGGCCTTGAGCGCTTCGACCGCGTGTCCGGTATGGCGCGCCAAACCGTGCTGTTGCGCGCGGGCGGCGCTGTCTGCGCCGACCAAAGCCGGCGGGAGGATCGCGCGAATGAGCGGCTGGGTGACGATCCGTGCCAGCGTGGCGGGCTCGGCATGGGGGATCTCGAACTCGCCCTTGTTTTGCAGCGTGCGGATATCGCCGGTCTCGAGATATTCCCGCACGTTTTTCGTCTGCACCGCTTCAAAACGACGCGCGTCGACAAGGTCGCGTCGCGTGTGATTGACGAGGGTTACAGTGATGCCGGCGTAAATCGGCACTAGCCACAGCGCGACCGCCGCGACGACGAGCTGTCGACGGCTGCGGACACGCGGATGCGCCTCGAGCAGATACAAGAGACAGGCGGTGTTCAGCGGCAGTCCGAAAGCATACATGTCGACGTAACGCGCCGTGATGCTGACCGCGCCGCGCCCATAGGCAACGGAGACGATCTGCAGCATCATCCAGCCGGTGAAGGCGACGAGAAAGCGGCGGTCGTTGCGCGGCGGTCGCGACGCGACGATCTCGACGCCGGCGAGCCACGACGGCAGAGAGGTGATGAGCGCAAGGACGACCAGCGTCGGCGGGAACGTTAGGCCCGTGGCCGCCGGCCAACTGAGAATCTCCGCCATGGCCAGAAGAAATAGCCAAACGGAGTGCGCCTTTTAGATCACGTGGTCGGGATGCACCGGGATATCGCCGACCAGCAGGGCCGCCACCGCGCCAGCGGCAATGACGGCGACCCATTCGCGCACGCCGCGGCGCGAACCGGCCGCCAGTTGCGCAGCACAGACGCTGAAAGCGGCGGTTTCAACGTCCAGTATTATTTTCTCGAGCTCTTCAGCATCGCCGCTTGACGAGCGCCTGCACAATGGTGTCCCAGTAGCCTTCGAGCACCAGCCAAAGCAGCAGCCACAGACGTGTAGAGACGAGGCGATGCTCATTGTGCGGTGTGAGAAGATCGGACCAGGTCAGCGTCCCGGCCAGATATTTGGGAAATATGAACCCGCCTTCGTCGTCCAATTGATCCCAGATCGGCATCGGGTAGCCGTAGCGGGCAATCATCCAGAACTTGGCGCCGATCACGATCAGCGCAGCGGCCAAAGGAATGAGCAGCCATGACGAGGTGCCCGCGCCGGTTTTGCCGTGCTGCATGGCGGCTCAGCTCCCGAGCGCGCCGCGCGCGCCGTCGATGACGAATTGCACCGCGAGTGCGGCGAGCAACACTCCGAGCAGACGCGACAGCACGATGCTGCCGGTGGTGCCGAGCAGCCTGGCGATGCGCGAAGCCGCCAGGAAAACGGCAAGACACAGGATCAGCACCACGGCGATGACGCCGAGCAGCACGCCGAGACGTGTGAGATCGCCGCCCGTGCGGCCGGCGAGCAGCACGCTCGCGGTGATGGCGCCGGGACCGGCCATCAGCGGGATGGCGAGCGGGAAGGCGGCGATGTTGCGCACGTGTTCCTCGAGCGCGTCCTCGGCCTCGCGCGATTGCCGCTCGATGCGCACCCCGAACACCATTTCCGAGGCGATGGAGAACAGCAGCAGCCCGCCGGCGATCCGGAATGCGGGGAGCGAAATCGCCAGCGTGCGCAGCAGCCAATCGCCGGCAAGCGCTGAGCCGGCGAGGATCGCCGCCGCGATCAGGCAAGCGCGCAGCGCGACGTTGCGCCGCGCCCGCTCAGGCAGGCCATGGGTAACGGCAATGAAGCTCGGCACCAGGCCGAGCGGATCGACCACGACGGTGAGCGTCACCAATGCCGAAACGAGGAATTCGAGCGGCATAAGTTCCGCGTAGCGGCGTGTTTCGACGGGGTCAAATGGGGCGTGCTTGCGGCGGCGAGTGGCGCCGACAAAACATCATGTAAACCAATGAAATAACGAGCGAAATTAGAAGGTATTGGCGACGATTTCAGGTGGCTTTGATGGCGTGAATCAGTTACTAAATTTGGTCCGTAAAACCCGTTCGGGAAGCACATCTTGGCCGACACCGAAAATCCGAAATCGGGGGACGGAAGTCCCTCCGACACACGCCCCGTTTCGATCACCGAAGAGATGAAGCGCTCGTATCTCGATTACGCCATGAGCGTAATCGTGTCGCGGGCGCTGCCGGACGTGCGCGACGGCTTGAAGCCGGTGCATCGCCGCATCCTGCATTCGATGAACGAGCAGGGCCACACGCCGGACAAGAAGTACGTCAAATCTGCGCGCGTGGTCGGCGACGTGATGGGCAAATATCACCCGCACGGCGACCAGGCGATTTACGACGCGCTGGTGCGCATGGCGCAGGATTTCTCCATGCGCCTGCAATTGATCGACGGACAGGGCAATTTCGGCTCGGTTGACGGCGATCCGCCAGCGGCCATGCGTTACACCGAGTGCCGGCTCGACCATGCGGCGATGGCGCTGCTCGACGACATCGACAAGGACACCGTCGATTACCAGGCCAACTACGACGGCAACGAGCGCGAACCAGTGGTGCTGCCGGCGCGCTTTCCCAATTTGCTGGTCAACGGCGCCGGCGGCATCGCCGTCGGCATGGCGACCAATATCCCGCCGCACAATCTCGGCGAGGTGATCGACGCCTGCGTGGCGCTGATCGACAATCCGGCCATCGGCATCGACGATCTCATCGCCATCGTACCGGGTCCGGATTTTCCGACCGGCGGCATCATCCTGGGGCGTGCCGGCATCCACAGCGCCTATCACACCGGACGCGGGTCCGTGGTGATGCGCGGCAAGGTCGCCTTCGAGACCATCCGCAAGGAGCGCGAGGCGATCGTCATCACCGAGATCCCGTATCAGGTGAACAAGGCGACGATGGTCGAGCGCATCGCCGAACTGGTGCGCGACAAGAAGATCGACGGCATCTCCGATCTGCGCGACGAGAGCGACCGCGACGGCTACCGCGTGGTGATCGAGCTCAAGCGCGACGCTGAGCGCGACGTGGTGTTGAACCAGCTCTACCGCTTCACCCCGCTGCAATCGTCGTTCGGCTGCAACATGGTGGCGCTCGACGGCGGTCGCCCGCTGGTGATGACGCTGAAGGACATGCTGGCCGCCTTCATCGCCTTCCGCGAAGAGGTGGTGTCGCGGCGCACCAAGTTCCTGCTCAACAAGGCGCGCGACCGCGCGCATATCCTGGTCGGCCTCGCCATCGCGGTCGCCAATATCGACGAGGTCATCAAGCTGATCCGCGGCTCGAAGGACGCCAACGAGGCGCGTGAGGCTTTGATGGCGCGCGAGTGGCCGGCGACCACGGCGGCGACGCTGATCGAGTTGATCGACGATCCGCGGCACAAAGTGAGCTCCAAAGGCACCGCGCGGCTGTCGGCCGAGCAGGCCAAAGCCATCCTCGACCTGCGCCTGCAACGCCTGACCGCGCTTGGCCGCGAGGAAATCAAGGAAGAGCTGGATAAGCTCGCCGCCGAGATCGCCGATTATCTCGACATCCTGCGCTCGCGCGTGCGCATCCAGGCGATCATCAAGGACGAGCTTGCCGCGGTGCGCAAGCAATTCGCCACGCCGCGCCGTTCCGAGATCACGGAAGCGATTGGGGAGATGGAAGACGAGGACCTGATCCAGCGCGAGGACATGGTCGTCACCGTCTCGCATCTCGGCTACATCAAGCGCGTGCCGTTATCGACTTATCGTGCGCAAAGGCGCGGCGGCAAAGGCCGCGGCGGCATGCAGGTGCGCGAGGAGGATTTCGTCTCGCGGCTGTTCGTCGCCTCGACGCACGCACCGCTGCTGTTCTTCTCGTCGCGCGGCAAGGTCTACAAGGAAAAGGTCTGGCGGCTGCCGCTCTCCGCGCCGCAGGCCAAGGGCAAAGCGCTGATCAACATCCTGCCGCTCGATCAGGGCGAGATCATCACCACCATCATGCCGCTGCCGGAGAACGAGGCGGAGTGGAGCGGCATGCAACTGATGTTCGCCACCACCAAGGGCATCGTGCGCAAGATCGCGCTCGACCATTACGTCGAAGTGCGGCCGTCTGGTCTCAAGGCGATCAAGCTGGAGGAGGGCGACTCCATCGCCGGCGTCGAATTGTGCACCAACAAGGACGACATCCTGCTCACCACGCGCGACGGCCAGTGCATCCGTTTCCCGGCGGAGAAGACCTCGCTGAAGAAGGGGCGCGACACCATCGGCGATTTCGGCATCAAGCTCGCGGACGGCGATGACGTCATCGCCATGACAGTGCTGGCGCACGTCGTCGCCACTCCCGAGGAGAGGGCCGCCTATCTCAAGCGCGCCAATGCGGTGCGCCGCGGCGGCGAGGAGGACGAGGAGGTTGCCGTCGAGGAGGATGCCGAGGGCGAGGCCGAGGCGGCCGGCGCCATCGAGCTCGGCGAGCAACGCTACGTCGAACTGTCGGCGGCCGAGCAGTTCATCCTGACCATCTCGGAGCGCGGCTACGGCAAGCGTTCGTCGTCCTACGAATACCGGATCACCAATCGCGGCGGCAAAGGCATCGTCGCCATGGCCATCTGGGAGGGCAAGAAGAGCCAGGAGAAGATCAAAGAGAAGATCGGCCGGCTGGTCGGCTCGTTCCCCGTGGAGGAGAGCGACCAAGTCATGCTGGTCACCGACCAGGGCAAGCTGATCCGCACGGGTGTCGCCGGCATCCGCATCGCCGGCCGCTCGACGCAAGGCGTGATCGTGCTCAACACCGCCGAGGACGAGCGCGTGGTGTCGGTCGAGCGGCTCTCCGAGGAAGAGGAAGATTAGTCTCCGTCATTCCGGGGCGCGAGCGCAGCGAGCAAACCCGGAATCCATCCGGCGCTGCGGAGTATGGATTCCGGAACTCGCGGCCTGACGGCCGCGCCCCGGAATGACGAGTGAAATGAACCTCAACCTCTTCTCCGCCTTCCTGCTCATCACCTTCGTGCTGGTCATCGTCCCCGGTCCGATCGTGACGCTCGTCATCTCGACCGGTGCGACGCGCGGAACGCGGGCGGCGCTGATCACCGTCGTAGGCAGTACCGTCGGCAACGCAATTCTGATTACCGGCATCGCACTCGGCCTGAGCATCGTCATCCAGCATGCGGCGACGATCTTCGAATATTTGCGCTGGATCGGCGCCGCCTATTTGGTCTGGCTCGGCATCCAGGCCTGGCGCCGCGCCGGCGAGGGTACGGCCATGGCGCCGCCGCGCGGCCACGTCTATTTTTTTCCGCCGCGGCTTTCTGGCGGCGATCACCAATCCGAAGACCATCGCCTTCTTCACGGCGTTCCTGCCGCAGTTCCTCGATCCGGCATTGCCGGCGGGTCACCAGCTGTTCGTGATGTGCTCGGTCGCGATCGCCATGGCCATGCTGACCGATTGCGCCTGGGGCGTCGTCGCCGGCGCCGGCCGCAGCTTTTTCCTGCAACGCGTCAGCGCCAAATGGCTGGGCCGATTGTCCGGCGCGGTGCTGATCGGCGGCGGCATCTGGCTCTCGCTGGCGCGGCGGCCGAGCTGACGCTTCACTGCACCTTCAGGTGCAGCGCCTCGACCACCGGCTTCCACCTGACTTGGTCGGCGGTCATGCGCTCGGCGAGGATTTGCGACGGACCGCCGCGCGGCTCGGCGCCGAGCTTGGCGAGCGTGCTCCGCATCTGCTCCGATTGCAGCGCGGCGTTGGTCGCGGCGTTGAGCTTGGCGATGATCGGCGCCGGCGTTCCCTTGGGCGCGAGCAGCGCGGTCCAGGCGCCGACCAGGACGGTGGGATAACCGCTTTCCGCCATGGTCGGCAGATTGGGCAGCGCGGCGCTGCGTTGCGGTCCGGCAATCGCCAGGGCGCGCAATTTGCCGTCCTTGATCAAGGGTAGCGAGGTCGCGACCGGATCGAAGGTCATCTGCACCTCGCCGGCGACCACGCCGGTGAGCGCCGGGCCGCCGCCTTTGTAGGGCACGTGCACGATGTCGGTGCCGGTCGCGCGTTTGAACAGTTCGGCGGCGAGATGCGGGATGGTGCCGCTGCCGCCGGTCGAATAATTGAGCTTGCCGGGATTGGCCTTGGCGTAGGCGACGAGTTCGGCGACGGTCTTGAACGGCAGCTTGGGATTGATCACCAAAAGCTGCGGTGTCTCCGTCGTCAATGCGATCGGGGTAAAGCTCGCGGCGTCATAGCCGGCCGTCTTGTAGAGCATCGGGCTGATGATTAGTCCGCTCGCCGCCGATACCATCAGCGTGTAGCCGTCGGGCGCGGCCTCGGCGGCGACGCGCGAGCCGATGGTGTTGCCGGCGCCGGGCTTGTTCTCGACGACGACATTTTGCTGCAGTTGCGACGAAAGATTGCTGGCGATGAGCCGCGCCATCACATCGACCGGGCCGCCGGCCGGCGTCGGCACGATGATGCGCACGGGATGGTCAGGATAAGTCTGCGCGGCGGTCCTCGCCACCAGGAGCAGGGCAAAGGCCGCAAGCACGACCCGGCGCATAACGTCCTCCCAACGGGATCTTGGCTGTCCCTGTCGGAGAGCCTAACGCGCCGGCAGGCGGGCGGCTAGTTGAGCCGGTCGGTGGACACCAGGCGGATATGCGAGTTGCCGAAGGCGGTGCCGACGCAGCGCAGATAGGGCCAGGCGCGTTGCGCGCAGGCATGCATCGGCTCGGCGGCGGCCTGCGGCAGCGGGTTGGCGTTCACATGGGTGGTCGGCGCGGACAGAATGGTGACGACGGCGGCGATCGCGGCGGCGACCATGACGGCGGTGGTTGTTTTCAACATGACGGCCCCCTGTTTTGGCGTCCTATGGGTTAGTCGTAGGTACGCAGCCACAGGTTCATTGGATGAAGTCCGCGGGCGGCCGAAGGTTCAGGGGCGGCCGGTCACGGTCTTGCGAGCGGCCGGGGGCCGGGGTAGACCCCGTAAATGCCGCGAATTGCCCTCTATGCTGGGTCTTTCGACCCCGTCACCAACGGCCATCTCGACGTGGTGCGCCACGCCGTGAAGCTGGCCGACCGGCTGGTGTTGGCGGTCGGGGTCAATCCGGGCAAGGCGCCGCTGTTTTCCGCCGACGAGCGCCTCGCCATGCTCAAGGAGATCTGCGGCCCGATCGCGCGCGAGGCCAAGTGCGAGCTGGAGGTTGTCACCTTCTCGGGCCTGGTGGTGGAGGCGGCGCGCAAGGCGGGCGCCATGCTGCTGATCCGCGGCCTGCGCGATAGTACCGATTTCGACTACGAAATGCAGATGGCCGGCATGAACGAGGCCATGGCGCCCGAAGTGCAGAGCGTGTTCCTGCCGGCGTCGCCTTTGGCGCGCCCGATCACCGCCACATTGGTGCGCCAGATCGCCGGCATGGGCGGCGACGTCACCGCCTTCGTGCCGGCCGCCGTGGCCGAGCGCCTGAAGAAGAAATTCGCCGGCCGCGCCGGCACCTGATCCGCAAATCCCCGGGGACATCCATGACAGACCGCCGATCGATCCTGACGCTTGCCGCTGCGTTGTTGACCGCCCTCCTGGCCGGCCCGGCGCTGGCGCAGTCGCCGAACCTCGCCAACCCGGCCGCCCTCAACGAGCAGGCGCCGGCGACCTACAAGGCCAAGTTCGAGACCAGCAAGGGCGTCTTCGTCATTCAGGTCACCCGCGCCTGGGCACCGCAAGGCGCCGACCGGTTCTATAACCTCGTTAGGAACGGCTTTTTCGACGACGTGCGCTTCTTCCGCGTGATCTCCGGCTTCATGGTGCAGTTCGGCATCAGCGGCAATCCGGCGCTGTCGGCCAAATGGCGCGACGCCGACATTCGCGACGACCGCGTCACGCAAAGCAACAAACGCGGCATGATCACCTTCGCCACCGCAGGGCCGAACACGCGCACCACCCAGGTGTTCATCAATTTCGCCGACAATTCGATGCTCGACGGCCAGGGTTTCGCGCCGTTCGGCAAGGTGGAGACCGGCATGAACGTGGTCGACGCGCTCTATGCCGGCTACGGCGAGGGCGCGCCGCGCGGCGCCGGGCCCGACCAGACCCGCTTGCAGATGGAAGGCAACGCCTACCTCGCCAAGGACTTTCCGCGCATGGACTACGTCAAGAAGGCAACCATTACGCCTTAAGGCGGTTTTCAATCTGTCGGCGCCGGGGGCAACCGGGCCATGACATGACACGCAACTCGGGAGACATGAAATGGCCAAGCCGGAAGATACGCTGACGCTCGAGACCACCCAGGGCAAAGTGGTAATCGCCATGCGCCCCGATCTGGCGCCCGGCCACGTCGCGCGCATCAAGGAACTGGTCAAGCAGGGCTTCTACGACGGCATCATGTTCCATCGCGTCATTGACGGCTTCATGGCGCAGACCGGCTGTCCGGAGGGCACCGGCACCGGCGGCTCGGGGCAGAAGCTCAAGGCCGAGTTCAACAAGGAGCCGCATGTGCGGGGCACGGTGTCGATGGCGCGCGCTGCCAACCCGAATTCCGGCGACAGCCAGTTCTTCATCTGCTTCGACGACGCGCGCTTTCTCGACGGTCAGTACACCGCCTGGGGCAACGTCATCGAGGGCATGGAGAACGTCGACAAGATCAAGCGCGGCGAGCCGGTGAGCAATCCCGATAAGATCGTCAAAGCGACGATGGGGGCGTAATCTCTTGCGTCTGCGCCGATCGTGCGCTGTCGGGGCGTTGCCACCACGTTTCGCGCCGGCTCCAAATGGCGTAGGCAACCAGGACGAAGGTGGCGCCGGCGCCGGCATTCGTGACCGCGCCAAACAACTCATAGCCGCGGCCGAGCGCGCTGAACGCCACGGTCGCCAGCCCGACGGCAACTCCCGCCACCATGGCCGGACCGAAGCGCAGAATATCTTTCCGCGCGCGGATCGTCAGGTGCAGAAAATACGCCACCACGAACGACGCAAGAACGGCGGTCGACGCACTCATACTCACATCTCCTCCGCAACAAGCGGGGATTGAACGACTGACTATAGCTGTTATTGCCTGGCATCGGCTAATGGCTGCTTACTGTTCTTGAACGGGCTGGAAACATTGGGGATTTCGCCCTGAAGGGCAAAACGGCATGGTTTCAGGCCCTGCGACAGCGTCGCGGTTGCCGGCCGCGGCGGGCGATGGCACTGAGGGTTATGCGCACCGACCTGTTCGATTTCGATTTGCCGGCCGACCGCATCGCCTTGCGGCCGGCGCAGCCGCGCGACACGTCGCGGCTTTTGGTGGTACGGCCGGGCCAGGCGGCTGAGCTTGAAGACGGCAGGATCGCCGATCTGCCGGACCTGTTGCAGCCGGGCGATTGCCTGGTGGTCAACGACAGCAAGGTGATTCCCGCCCGGCTGACCGGTCGGCAGATCGGGCGGGGCGATACCGAGCCGGCAATCGAGGCGACGCTGCACAAGCGGCTCGACGGCTCCCATTGGAAGGCCTTCATCCTCGGCGCCAAGAAGGTGCAGGTCGGCGACACGTTGCGCTTCGGCACTGAGGGCAAGGTCTGTTTTCTCGGCGAACTCGATGCTCAAGTTTCACAGAAAGATGAAGGAGGTGATGTAACCCTTTCATTTTCCTTCCATGGCCCGGTGCTCGACCAGGCCATTGCCGAGCGCGGCGCGATGCCTTTGCCGCCTTATATTGCCGCGCGGCGGGAGCCCGACGAGCAGGACCGCGCCGATTATCAGACGGTTTTCGCCCATGACGAAGGCTCGGTCGCCGCGCCGACCGCTGGCCTGCATTTCACTGACGAATTGCTGGCGCGGCTGCAGGGGCGCGGCATCGGCCTGCAAAAGGTCACGCTGCATGTCGGCGCCGGCACGTTTTTGCCGGTGAAGGCCGACGACACCGCCGGCCACACGATGCACGCCGAGATCGGAACCGTTTCCCGTGAAACGGCGGACGCGCTCAACGCCGTGCGCGCGAATGGCGGGCGCATCGTCGCGGTAGGTTCGACCGCGCTGCGCCTGTTGGAAACGGCGGCCGGGGCGGACGGAAAATTGCACGCTTTCGCCGGCGAGACAGCGATTTTCATTACACCGGGTTACAAGTTCCGCGCCGTCGACCTGATGCTGACCAATTTCCATTTACCGCGCTCGACGCTGTTCATACTGGTGGCGACCTTCAGCGGCCTCGACACCATGAAACGCGCCTACACGCACGCGATAAAGAGCGGTTATCGCTTCTATTCCTACGGCGATGCGTGCCTGCTCTATCCATCCGCATGACGTGAGGCGCTTCACATATGTAACCCTAGGTAAGGGGTACGCTTAGACGTCCGGCGAACGTCCTTGCCCACGCAACAGTGGAGTTATCGTCATGGCCGTACCCAATCTTGTCGATCCCCTTTCGGTCATGTTGCCGACGCGTATCTATCTCGCGATCGTCGAAAAGCTGCATCCAAACCTGCCGCTCATCAGGGAAGCGGCCGCCTCGATGACGGCCGAGGAGAAGCAAGAGTCGCTCGCGCTCGCAAGCGCGATGGCGGCCGCCGCCGATGCGGTCAAAAAGGCCGTCGGCGCGGCGCACTAAGACCTCCAGCGGCGCCGTCTGAATGCTGGACATGTGTCGGTGTGTGCACCTATCACACTGGCCATGGACTCCGGTTTCGCGTTCCGGCTGATTGCCAGCGACGGCGCCGCGCGCCGCGGCGAAATCGTCACGCCGCACGACCGCGTGCAGACGCCGGCCTTCATGCCTGTGGGCACTCAAGGCACCGTGAAGGGGCTCACTCCCGAGGCGGTCGAGGCAACTGGCGCCGAGATCGTGCTCGGCAATACCTATCATCTGATGCTGCGCCCCGGGGCTGAGCGCATCGCCGCGCTCGGCGGCCTGCACACTTTCATGCAATGGCCGCGGCCAATCCTGACCGACAGCGGCGGCTTTCAGGTGATGTCGCTGTCGGCGCTGCGGCGGCTGGAGGAAAAGGGCGTCACCTTCCGCTCGCATCTCGACGGCGCCATGGTCGAGCTCACGCCGGAGCGCGCCGTCGAGATCCAGGCGCTGCTCGGCGCTGACATTTCCATGCAACTTGACGAGTGCCTCGGCCTGCCGGCCAAACGCGATGAGATCGAGCGCGCCATGCAACTATCGTTGCGCTGGGCCGAGCGCTCGAAGCGGGCGTTCGAGGCACGCGGGCACGACGGCTACGCCCTGTTCGGCATCGTGCAAGGCGGCGACGACGCGGCGTTGCGGCAAGACAGCGCCAAGGCGCTGGTCGCCATCGGCTTCGACGGCTACGCGATCGGCGGGCTGGCGGTGGGCGAGCCGCAGGAGACGATGCTGAAGATCGTCGAGCAAACCGTGCTGATCCTGCCGGCGGAGCGGCCGCGCTATCTGATGGGCGTCGGCACGCCGGACGACCTTTTGCAGGCGGTCGGGCGCGGCATCGACATGTTCGACTGCGTGCTGCCGACCCGCAACGGCCGCCACGGTATGGCCTTCACCCGTTTTGGCCAAATCAATCTTTCCAACGCGCGCCACGCCAACGATCCGCGCCCGCTTGATGAGGAGAGCACACATCCGGCGGCGCGCACTTATTCGCGCGCCTACCTGCATCATCTGACCAAGGCCAGCGAGATGCTCGGCGCGGTGCTGCTGTCGACGATCAATCTTGCCTATTACCAGGCGCTGATGGCCGGCATGCGCGAAGCGATCACCGCCGGCCGCTTTGCCGATTTCCAGGCGGCGACCAAAGCGGGCTGGGCGCGGGGCGACATTGCCACATTGTGAAACGGCCTGCGGGGTTGTCAGGGGTCGGCGTCTTGGCTAAACGCGCCCATGAACGTGCATCCGTCTTTTCTCGCCAAGCGCCGCAAGCCGACATTCAAGCTGCCACCGGGCACGACCGACGCCCACTGCCACGTGTTCGGCCCGGGCGCGGTATTTCCTTACGCGCCGAACCGCCGCTACACGCCGGACGATGCGCCGAAAGAGATGCTGCGCGCGCTGCACGACCATCTCGGCATCTCGCGCGCGGTGATCGTGCAGGCGAGCTGCCACGGCACCGACAACCTGGCGATGCACGACTGCATCGCCTCAGACCCCAAACGCTATCGCGGCGTCGCCATCGTCGACGACGGCTTCACCGATGCCGATTTCGACAGGCTCGACAAAGGCGGCGTGCGCGGCGTGCGCTCCAATTTCGTCAAGCATCTCGGCGGCGCGCCCGACATGGTCGTGTTCAACCGCGTCTTCGACCGCATCAAGGGCCGCGGCTGGCACGTCGTGCTGCATCTCGACGCCCCCAGCGTCGAGCCGCTGTCGGCGATGATGCGCGCACTGCCGCTGCCGTTCATCGTCGACCACATGGGCCGCGTGCCGGGCAAAGACGGCGTCGATCAGCCGCCACTCAAGGCGCTGCTCGAGCTCGCCAAGCTTGCCGAATTGCTGGATCAAGGTGTGCGGCGCCGAACGCATTTCATTGCCGCCTTACGCCGAGGCGGTGCCGATCGCGCACGCGATCGTCGCGGCGGCGCCGGAACGCGTCTTGTGGGGTACCGATTTCCCGCATCCCAATCCGACGCACGAAGCCGACGAGGCCGGTCTGGTCGACCTGCCGCAATATGCCGCTTCCGCGCTGGCGCAGCTGCGGCTCTTGGTGGACAATCCGGCCCGGCTCTATGGTTTCGCCTAACCACAACAAGAAACGCAAAATTCAGTGGAGGATCACGATGAAGAAAGCTTTGTTCGCGCTGCTCGCAGCGTCCTTGACCGTTGTGTTCGCGCCGCAGGCACAGGCGAAATGGCCGGAGAAGCCGGTGCGGCTCATCCTGCCGTTCGGCGCCGGCGGCGTTGCCGATGTCACCTCGCGCATCATGGCAGCCAAGCTGTCGGACAAACTCGGCCAGCAGGTCATCATCGAAAACATGCCCGGTCCCGGCGGCATCAATGCCGCCCGCGCGGTGATCACCGCGCCGCCAGACGGCTACACCATGGCGTTGGTCACCAACGGCACCTCGATCAGCGTCGCCGCCTTCAACAAACTGCCGTTCGACCCGGCCAAGGATTTCGCACCGGTGTCGATGGTCGGCACCTTCGATCTCGTCTTCGCAGTCGACGCCAGTTCCGAATTCAAGACGCTGCAGGATTTCATGACCGCGGCGAAGGCCAATCCCGGCAAGTTCAACGTCGGCACTGTGCTGCTCGGCGGCACGCAGAATCTCGGTACCGAATTGTTCAAGTCGATGACCGGACTGAACTTCCAGGTCGTCGTCTACAAGAACTCGCCGGATATCGTGGTGGCCCTCTCGCGCAACGACGTGCAGCTGATGATCGATTTTCCGCCGGCGGTGCAGGGCCAGGTCAATGCCGGCAAAGTCCGGCTGCTCGCTACGTCCTCGCCCAAGCGCACCGCCCTGCTGCCGAATTTGCCGACTGTCGATGAAGCCGGCGTCAAGGGCTACGAAGTGATCTCGTGGAACGCGGTCGCCGCCCCCAAGGGCACGCCGAAAGAGATCATCGACGCCATGGGCAAGGCGATGCACGAGGTGCTGGCGAGCCCGGAGCTCAAGGCGCAATTCAACAAAGTGGGCGTCGAACCGCACGCCTCGACACCCGAGGAGCTCGAAGCGCGCCTCACCGGCGACATCAAGAAATGGGACGCAGTCATCACCAAGGCCGGCATCCCGAAGAAATAGAGCACTCGGCCCCGTCGCCTACCGTAAGTCCGCTCAGCTTTTGAAGCTCGGCTCGGACGGCTCCGGCACGGATGTGTCGCGCGCCCAGCCCTCATTTTCCAAAACGACGGATTCGATGGCGATGGCGCTTGCGGCTGCATCGAGGTCAGGCAGAGCCTGGTATTGCGACGGCCAGCAGCGGAAGACCTTGTAGGCGAGCGCAAGCTGGCCGGCCTCGTTGTAGGGCTCGATGACGACGTCCTTGCGGAAGTCCTTGAGTGACGTTTCCGCGCCGGCCGCGGCGCCCACGCAGAACACCTTGTTGGCCCAGGCCTCGAAATCGGTGTCGTGGGTGACCCCGCGTTCGAGCGTGACCGGCTCGTATTTGCTTTCGCCCGGGGATATGCGGCTGATATTGGGATCGCCGCCCTCGCGGTGCGCGACGACCTCTGTCGCGCGCTTGAGCGCACAGACCGTGGAAATGCCGGCGACGTAGCCGCCGTCCCATTTCACGCGGAATTTGAAGTCCTTGTAGGGATCGAAGCGTGTCGGATTGACGGTGAATTGCGGCATGGTTTGCCTCCTTGCTCGCAAGGAGGATAGCGTCACTCCGCCTCCGGCTTAAGGCCCACCGTAGAGCCAGGCGATGCCGTCGTAGCTCTGCTCCGGCGTGCGGCCGGCGAGGGCGAGATCGCGCAATTCGGCGGTCACCCCGCGCGCGTGATAGAAGTCGCCGTAAACGCGCGCCATGATCTGCACCCGCCCGGTGCGCAGATAGCGTGCCTCTTCGTAGGCCTTGAACGCCGCCGGCAGGTCGTCGGGCGAGGCCGCGGCTTTCTCCGCCAGGATCACCGCATCCTCGGTCGCCATGCAGGCGCCCTGCGCCAGGTATTGCAGCATCGGATGCGCGGCGTCGCCGAGCAGCGTGACGCGGCCCTTGGTCCAGTTCTTCACCGGCTCGCGGTCGCACAGCACCCACATGCGCCAGGTCTCAATGCGCTCTAGCATGCGCAGCACCTCGGGCCTTTGGCCCTTGAAATGCTGCCAGAGTAGATCCTTGCTGCCTTCGGCGTTCCAGCCTTCCTCGTAGCGGTCGGAATGGAACACGGCGACCAGGTTGTACAGTTCGCCGCGCCGCAGCGGATAATGCACGAAATGGGTGCGCGGGCCGGCCCACAGCACCACGTCCGGCCGCCACAAGTCCTCCGGCACCTCGCTGCGCGTGAGCACCCCGCGATAGGCGATGTGGCCCGACACCCGCGGCTTGCCGTCGCCGACGACGCGCTCGCGGATGGTGGACCACATGCCGTCGCAGCCGATCAGGGCGCGGCCTTGCGCCCGCTCGCCGTTCTCCAGCGTCACCACGACGCCGTCGGGGCGCTCCTCGAAGCCGTCGACGCGCCGGCTGGTCTCGAGCTTGATCAGGTCGTTGCCGAGGCAGGCGTTGAGGATGACGCTGTGGATGTCGGCGCGGTGCGTCACCGCGTAGGGCTGGCCGAAGCGGGCCGAGAAGGCGTCGCCGAGCGGGATGCGGGTGATCAGCTTGCCGGTCAGCGCGTCGCGCATTTCCTGCGCCGGCGGGCGGTGGGCGTCGCCCAGCACCGCCTCCTTGAGGTCGATTTTGTCGAGCACGCGGAAGATGTTGGGGCCGAGCTGGATGCCGGCGCCGACCTCGCGGAATTCGGGCGCTTGCTCGAACACGCGCACGGCGAAGCCCTGCCGTGCCAGCGCGAAGGCCGTGACCAGGCCGCCGATGCCGCCGCCTGAAATCAAGATCGGCGCGGCGTTACGATCATAATTCGCCATGTCAGCTCCTTCGGCTCGGCCAAGTGCCGGGCCGCTTTCCGCGCAAAGCTTTAGACGGTGGTATGGTCGCCGCCAAGAGTGGCGAACAAGAGCGCGGGGCGGTCGCGCCGGCAACGAAAAACCCGCCGGTCGCGCGGACCGGCGGGCTGGTCGTCTCGAGTTCGCCGCGGCAGGCCGCGGAGAAAGATTATTTCTTCAACTGGCCGCGGATCTCGCCGCCTTTGTTGGCCGCGGTGTGGACATTGACGTACATGTCGCCGTCCATCAGCGCCTTGGCCTGGACGTCGCTGAGGGTGGCCGAGCCCTCAAGCGGGCTGGTGGCCGGCGAGATCGGGACCAGCACGCCGGCGTTCTTGCCTTCGGGCGCCGGCCCATGGAAGTGGGCGGCGGTGGCCACGCCGGTCAAACCGCTATAGCTGCCCTTCCAGGTCAGTTTCTTGGTGTCGGTGTCGTAGGTGGCGGTGACCTCGCCGGTGCCCGCCGTCGTATTGGCGGGGACTTCGCTCTTGCCGCTCAACGCGGCCTTGAAGGTCATCGTCGCCGCCATCGACGGCGTGGCGAGCGTCAAAACGCCGGCGCAGGCGATCGCGGCCACGGTGGACCGCAGCATGATCGACATCATTGTTTGCTCCTCCTCGGGAATCAGGCCGTGGTCAGCCCGATAGGATAACCCGCGGAGCCTAGCACCTATTCCGGTACCGGAGGGTTCAATGAGTGGTGAGCGGGATGGCCGTGGTGGAGAATTCGCAGCAGACCTCGCATTCCCAATGGTGGCGGATTTCGCCGCCTTCGACGAATTCGGATACCACGGGGGCGACCATCCAGTCGCCGCAATGCGGGCAACGCACGGGCATGGCGAAGGAACGGATACGCGCGAGCTTGGCCGAACCGGTCTGTATGTCCATGGTCTCGGGCTCCCTGTGATCCATATCCACGCTTGCCGGATTAAACGCGCATCGTGGCGACGGCGCGACCCTTTGGTGAAACTGTGGTGGCTGGAACGTTAAAGTTTTGCAACGCATTGGGCGCGTGCGGCGCGCGCATGTTGCGTGTGTGCAGTGCGGTACGAACCACATGAAGCAGTTCACGGCGCTCAGCGCGGTCGTTTCGCTGCAATGCGGCGGAGCCTCGCCGTCATCAAACCGACATGAAGCCGCAGGTCGGCGAGCGTCGCTCCCACGCGGCATTGTACCTGCGCATGAAGGTGCAAAGGTGGGACGGTGAGCGAGTGCCGCGCTTGCAGTTTCGCCTTAATCCTTCGGAGGTCCTCGCGTGGGTTTGCCGCTTCCTTAATCGCAGCGCTCGCTGTTGCAGCGCCCCGGTCGCTAACGGAACAAAGCGGACAAAGGTCAATTTTGGCTGGCAGACGGTTTGTCCACTTATGACCCATCAGCGACAAGTCAACGCTGAATTATTGCACTGCCGGTAGGCCGTGCAGCGGCTTGATAACGGGGCAAATTGTCAGCGTCTACGGTTCGGAAAGGTGCCAGAACCGAACCCACGAATTATACAGACGTTTCCGTTTGCGTACCGAGTGTCTGTTCCTGGCACTTCGCGTCATTTCGCTGCCCCGCAAATTTTGATCGCTATTGGGGCATAGCGGACAAACGGCCCTCCGGGGCTTGATTTGCTCGGGCGCTAATAGCCCACACCGGACATTGTTGCCCCTAAGGGCAATTGCCAGACAATTGGCTTCGACAGCACCCTCCAAAGGTGAATTAATAGGGAGGACTTATATGATCAGAATAATCAGCGTTGCCTTCGTTCTGGCCCTCGCGTCATCATCGATACAGGCGATGCCGCTCGCGGCTATCCAGCAACCGGACAGCATGGTCACGAAAGTCGTCGCCGGGTGCGGCGTGGGCATGACACGAGTTAACGGTGTCTGCGTGTCCAGACACCACAAACGTCAGGCTCGCAGGTGTGCACGATGGAATGGAACTAGTTGCGTGAAATACTACTGAACCGACACAGTGACCGCGGTTTCGGGTATGATTGGTAAAAGTGCGAGGCCGCCTCGGTTGGCGGCCTCTTTCATTTCAAACGAAACGTGCTATGTCCGCTTCTCTAATCGGCCGTTCTGGGTCAAGCACTTTCAGACTTTCCACCACTGCAGTGTCGATGTCACTCGCGGGCTCGTGCTTCTCTTCGGAATCGGCACCAAGGCCCTTCCATCATGGGATTCGAAGACGAGGCGGAACAATCTTTGGGGCGGCCTTGCCGTCTGAATGACGGTAGGTCCAAGCGGACATGCGAACTCACCTCATCCATCGTCCCGCGAGGGACATCATTCCACCGCTCGGTGGAGCTCGGGTTTTCGCCTATCGGATCTCATCTTGCACGGTTGTCATGCTGCTGCCGCGGCTTGTTCCCGGGTCCAGCGGAACTCGGTGCCGTCAACCCATATGCGATGCATGATCACGGCCAACCGGCGCGCCAGCGCCACGATCGCCTTCTTCATGCCGCGGCGCCTGGCGATCTGCATCGCCCATGCCTTGAGCCAGGACCATTTCTTCGAACGCATCATGGCTTGAGCTGCTTCGTAGAGCATGACCCGCATCATCTCGTCTCCGCAGCGTGATATTCTGCCACTCCAATCCACCTCGCCCGATTGATACTTGGCACACGTCAGACCAAACACCGCCCCGACTGACTTGGACCTACGAAAGCGCGCCGGCACGTCGACAGTGGCGCGATAGGTCAGCGACACCACGGGGCCAACGCCAGGGACCGTCATCAGACGCCGACACACCTCATCATCCCGAACGATGGCCAGCAGGCGACGATGCAGAATGACAATCTGTTCGCGCAGCACTCGCCGGACAATAAGCATCGGTTCGACCAGCACCGCCAAGTCAGGGAAGTTCTCGACAAGTTCCTTGATGCGGGCCTCGAACTTCACCGTCCCGACCATCCCAACCTTGAGGCCGAAGTTGCGCAGGGTCCCGCGCAGGTCATTGTCGATGGCGATGGCCTTCGACTGCAGCAGCTTGCGATGGGTCAGCAACATCCGCAGCTTCTGACTGCGTAACGTCTTCACATGCACCGGGCGATAAAGCCCCGCCCGCATCATCTGCCCGATGCCGCGCGCATCGTTGCGGTCCGTTTTGTTGATCTGCGCTTTCAGCACCGCCCGCATGTGCCGCGTCTCGACACAGATCACCGGCAAGCCCGCTTCGGCGAGAGCATTGAAAAGCCATTGCGACAGCGGCCCGGCTTCCAGTCCAATCCGCTTGAAGTGGTAGGCGGGGTTCATCAGCACCTGCAGCAAAGCTTCCGGCTCGCTCGCCACCTTCACTTCCCGCACGATCCTGCCTGTGTCGTCCACAATGCAGACGCTCGTATCCTTGACTGACACGTCCAATCCAGCAAAATGGTCCATGCTGCGCTTCTCCTTCTGATGCTTGAGGCCGTGACCACGGACCTCGTTTCACCATCAGCCTGAAGCGCAGCACCCAAAATCTTCAGCTATCCACAAGCTGCCGGCCGATTACCCCATCTTTTGGCTGCCGGCTCAACCGATTCGATGCAACACAAGCGTTAAATCTCTCTGCTGGGGTTTCAAATTGCAAGGTCGCCAGTTGGCTTAGTCACCAATGACCCATAAGCGACATTGCAGAGCGAAATTTCCACGCTGCGTTCCAGCCCTATGCATTGCCGGTTTCCCCCTGGTCCAAAAAATCCGTCGCATCATGGCCAATCTCCAAAATACCGTATTTTGGTAGAGGCGCCCGCGGTAGCCGCATCCCAATTTTGGCAACCAGCTGCTTCCCCAAAGTACAATAGTCTGTCGTCGTCGGCCAAGTGATTGTGCCGTTCGGTAGAGCCTTGACGCAGTTTGTTAAAGGGCGCGCAAAATGAAACTTCGATTGATTAGTGCAGCATTTGCAATCTCGCTTCTTCCGATGTCTGCAAATGCACAGGTCGTCATTAATATGAGCGCGTTTACATGCAGCCGATATCTAGCAATGTCGCCGTCAATGTCTCGTGACTTCTCTGCCTGGATGAGCGGCTGGTTCAGTTATCAGACCCGCAAGACATTTGTGGATATTCTTGCGCACCAAAAAAACATCGCGAGCGTAAAATCGTGGTGCCAATACCATCCGCAAGCAAGCGTGATGGATGCCTTGAACACCGCGATTGGTCCGCAGTGACATTTTTGGAATCCTGGAGAAAAAGCTATGAGATGGAATGTTCTTTTCGTAGCGGCGACTTTGCTGGTGGCGGCTTCTCAGCCAAGTGCGGCTCAGATCGCCGTAGATATGAATCAGATAACTTGCGGAAGCTTTCTCTGAGGTGATCTCGCGTCGAAGGGCGCTTTCCCTTCTGGGACTGGCGGCCGCGTTGAGCCTCGCAGTGCCCCCGACGGTGATGACCGCAACGGATGCCGAGGCCCGCGTTGGCAATCCAGCCTCAGCCGTGAGCGTTGCTGGCGCGAATCGGCGTGATCGACGTCAGGACCGGCGCTATAAGAAGAAAAAGAAGAAACCAACTGACTCAGAAGAAAAAAATAAAGGGCAGTGCGTTTGAGGGGCTACCGAAGGGTGGTCCCTTTCGTGTCCAACTTCCTTTAAATAATTTATGGATAGCACTTTTCGCCCAAAAAATTCCGCCTAGATCATCGGAATTGATACTGGTCAACCGCCATTCCCGCGGATGAACTCTATAATGGCGACGGCAGCAGACGGCGTCGCTTTCATCTTTCACCCGGCGCTGCATAGGCCTAACGGACAAACGAACTCAGCCGGTATCGAAACTAATCATCATTGTTTTCTGCAGCACCTCATAAATGACTGCCGTCGACCACCCAAACATTAGCGCACCATTCATCGCCGTTATGGGACCGAGCAGCCGCCAGCCCTCTACCGGTATCACGTCACCATAGCCAAGTGTCGCGTAGTTCACGAATGCGAAATACACGAGGTTTGTGCCAGCCGGCGCAGCATCCACAATCGAGTAGGCCAGCGACCAAACAAACACCTCAAGAACATGCGCGGCCATCAAGACCGAAACAGTTGCAATCATAGCGGTGATCAGGCGCAGCGACGGGTGGCTTCTTTTTTTTGTACCCGATGCTCGTGCTACGCGCACCACCACGGTCATCACCAACGCATGTATTGTAATGTTAAAAACACAAACGATGCCGCCTAACAGAAATTGGATCAGCATAGCCATCACGACCTTGTAAAGTTGACACGGTGCCTACATGGCGGACTCCCTCTCAGCCAGATATCATTTATTTGCATTATAAAAAAGATACTTAGAAAATTTACGCTAGCGTGCAAACATATGTACCTACAATGCGGCTCAAAACGGAGGCCGCTGGTGCGTTTTCGGTCCGACGCAGCCCTGAAGCTGTCTCGATGCTTAAGCGCGAACAGGCGGCCACCTGCTGGCCTCGCCCGGTGATTGGCACATGACTGCGTTCGCTGCGCCGCAAAATCTAGGACGCTATCGGATCAACAAGGGATAAAGGGCTGCCCGGAGGCCGAATAACTCCGCAGCGAATGATCCGACTGCGACATTGCAGAGTGGATTTGCTGCATTGGCGGTAAGAATTGCCCCGAAGGGCAATATCGATTTATTGAAGCAACTTATAAGATTCCCTAATAGGTGCCAATGGGCTTGGGGGTCGAAAAGTTTCAGCCATCGGGGATTTCCAACCACCACAGCGCTGTGTACCGCCGCGGCACGCTAATTGCCCGTGCGGAGAAATCAAATGACACCCGTCATGCCCATGTCCGGTGATAGTTTTTTTGCGGATCAACAGGAACCAGCAGTAAATGTCTCCTTCTCGCACTTCGCGGCCTTCGCGCATTGCCGCGACGGCGGTCGCTATCGGGGGCATAGCGGACAGCGGGCTGGGTGAGGCCGTGTTTAGGGATGGAGAATGGGCAAGCGGATGCCCTGACGCCGGGCATTAACCACAAAGATGCCGCCGGTGCGGGACTTATTGGAGTTAAGTCATAAAACTGTTACAAATCCTGCTGGGGCTATTTTGATAGCGATGTTTATATGGGGGCGGCGTATGCAGCCGAAAAAGTCTTCGCTCTCCACTCTTTCTAATGAGGCCCTCTGCAAGCTTCGTGATGAGGTCGTTGCGCTTCTCAATAGCCGCGCAGAGGGTTTGCGAAGAGAGCTTATCAAACTAACTGGAGACACGGTTGCCCATGCTGGCGACACTAACGGCGCTACAAGTGCGCCGATCCCAATCCGTAAAAAGGCAACTCCCAAATATCGCGGGCCGGATGGCAAAACATGGTGTGGCCGGGGCGCGCGGCCGCGTTGGCTCGTCAGTGCATTGAAGGAAGGCAAGAAGGTCGAAGACTTCCTGATCGTCCAGTCGAACAGCGCTGGGCTGTAAAGGCGACGCCAGTCAGCAGGGCGTGCCCCACGCCGCCTCGAAATCCGCCATCGCCTGCTCGCGGGTTGCCGCATCGTGCCTCTAAGCTAGTCAAAGTATTTTCTCTCTCTGTGAGATTGGTCACATATATATCGCAGCCGTTGTGCTTTGTTTATTGAGCGGATACACCGCGCACAATGGAAGGGATGATGCCGATGACTGAAACCACAATGAGCATTGAACAGACTGAAGAAGAAGCCCTTGCCTTCGAAGTCTCCGACGAGGCGCTCGAAGCTTCGGCGGGTACAGCGAGGGAGACAGCAGCGAACTACACACTCGGGGCCTGCACCGGCTTCTCTGTCTGCCCTGCCTGATCAAAACACCTGATCGGATTTCGGAGAGACCGCCGCGAGGCGGTCTTTCTGTTTGTGCGCAACCGGCATCGCGGTGAGGTCAATGCTGCCGGTGGGCCCTATGTAGCGCGCCCGGTGAAAGTCCCTGCGTCACTTAGTTGGACCGAGTTGGTAGGCATCACAGCCCGTGAATCCAAGTGCTCGATCTTTAGGAACAGAAGCGGTAGAAAAGGCGCTCCGCGCAGAACCAAACACCTGACCGGATTTCAGAGAGACCGCCGCGGGGCGGCCGTTCTGTTTGAGAGTAAGCGCATGCGATGCGCCGTCTCCGATTGGGTCGATGCTGCCGGTAATGCAGCGCCGGTGAAAGCTGAAGGCCCCTGTCTCGGTTAGGTCAATCTTGCTGACGCAAGTTAAATTTTGGCGGGGGCTCTTTGCGTCAGCTAGCCGACATACGGGAACATTTTCGCGGTTTAATATTTCAGGATAGGAAAGTGGTGTGCACGTAGGGGTGTGCCAATGCCGCACTATCGATTTTATTCAATCAAGAAAAACGGCCACGTTGCGGGGCCCGCTATTGATCTGGATTGTCCGGACGATGGCGAAGCTCTGAAAGAGGCGCGGCGGCAGGTGAACGGTCTCGACATCGAAATCTGGCAAGGCCCTCGCGTCGTCGTCTATTTAACGTCCGACGAACGCCGTTATATTTGGTTCCATTGATCGTCACGCACGTTTGGCGCAGTTTATGTGGATATCGGAGTTATCGTTCGGAACCAAAATGCGCGCTCGCTTTTACATTTTCTATGGGGTCCTCCGGATTTAGCATTGTCGGGCTGTTGGGCTTAATCTGTCTGCCCTATGTAATACTCGTGGTTACAGATAATTTTAAAGAGAAGCCGCAGAGCAAGCATCGCAATCATTCCGGCAACTTACTCGCGAGACGGTGGAAATTGTAATTCTCGGACTTGAGGTATTTGCTCGAATGATCCTTCGCATAGCAAGCTCCTCGTGGAGATAATGACGGCCGGATCGCGCGACCGTAGCAGGATGGGTACACGCCCGAGCACCCTGCTCGGGGGAGATTGGGCAGATTCAGGCGCGTTGTGCGATCCTTTGGAATAGCGACCGGATCGTGCCCGCAGCCTGCGCCCCAATGGCGGAGGAGTTGAGGCATATGTCTGGTAGCGGTCATTATAAATTAGGACAGTAAGGCAGACCCTTTGCATGCCAATGTCACAGATGGGTCATTAATAGACGTGGCGACTGTTCCGATGATGTCTGCTTTGCTCTAAGTGCCAATCGCGACCAAACGTCGTTGCAGCATGATCGGCACAAAAAGAAAGACCGCCAACTGCGGCGGTCCTTCCGAAATCCGATAAGGTGTTTTGATCAGGCCGCGATAGCGGCGCCCTCCGGCTTGCGCTAGCGCTTGATCCTCGTTTTTACTAGCGCAGGAAAGCCGCATCGAGAGCAGCATTGCATCGCGAGGATACCGAATGCCTGGCGGTTGTCAGGCATGAGAGAATATTGCCGTTACCCGCGACAACGCCTTGGCAACGACGCATTGCGTCTCTTTCACATGTGCGCACAACATTATTCGCCAATGCAGCGCACCCTGCAGAAAGTTTATTTTCGCTCGCTTGGAGACAGGCGAGAAGGTTGTTTCCATGCACGGGCACACCGCTGCATTGATCTTTAAGTTGTTTGCCGCAAGCCGTTGCGAGTGCAACTCTGTCTGTTTTCGGCTTGTCTTGAGCTTGAGCAACATTGAAATGGACGGCAGAGATTAGGATGGCAACAGAGAGAAGCCACGCTGGAATGATTGCGGCGATGGCACCATAGCGGACAGACGTTTGCATCGATTCCTCCTCTAAAATTGCTATTGAGTTCAGTTACCTGTAAACTCAAAAATATTCCTATTGTACTTAGGTGCATTGAGTAATCGGGCCTACCGGCAGCATTGACCCGATTGCTGCGACGCACACGCAATGTCGCAGTTGGGTCATTCGCTACCGAGCAATTCAAGCCCCGGACGGCCCTTTGTCCGCTTTACCCCGATAGCGACCGCCGTCGTGGCAATCCAGCGAAGGCCGCGAAGTGCCAATACGGCCCGCGCTAGCGAAAGTAAGCAGTCACTGATGCGTAAGTGCCGAAAACGATAAACGTCAGCGCGATAGCCAGATAAAACACTTTGGCGCTTGCATCTGGGCGTAAGCGTTCGCCACCTTTGGCAAGCAAATACTGATAAAGAACCATGCAAACACCTGCCCAAAATAGGCTTGCACCGAAGCTAAATTGACCAAGTACAACTACGCTACGGTAATCGAGCATAACGAAGGTACCGCTAATCTCGGCTGGCGCAGAAAGCGGAAGGCTGCACTCGCAGCCTAAACACCTGATCAGATTTCGGAGAGACCGCCGCATGGCGGTCTTTCTGTTTCTGCGGCCAACTGCCAAGCAGCATCTCGGTCCGGCCAATGCTGCCGGTAGGCCCTATGCAGCGCCGCGAGCAAGCCATGGGCAGGCCGTTGTTCTGCTAGGAAGATCGATTCTGAGCCCCACACCCTAATTGAGACAATGACCTATTTTCGGTCATCGACTGGCGCTTTGATTGACAGGCCGATGGAGGGAGTTGTCTGATCTTTGGTGCTTGGCGTATAGCCTGACATCTGGTCGACAGCATCGGGGGGCCTAGCTGGTCGTAGATCTAGCGTTGAGCCGGGCGGAATAACTGGAACAGGCAACGGGTCTAACGGCACGTTTCGTATGTAAGCATCCTGCGCATGGATACCCTGATTTGTACGCGACCCCGGCCAGCACTGACAGTGCAACAACGTGGCAGGTTTTCATTGTCGCCTCCCAATACCGGCAATTTTGCCGGTTAACTGCAAGCCTACCACCAATCGCACCCGCGGTTAATAACGAAACGCAGGCGGGCCGAGACCGATACCAATTGAGCCCCGCCAGTGACAGCATTGACCGAGCGCATCAGCGACTAGCCCACCAACCGCACCTTGAAATCCCGCCATCGTATTCTCGCGCCTCGCCGCATAGCTGCGATCATGCGTGCTTGGCGGGATGCATCCTGCCAAGTTCAATGAACTGACCGCGCAGATCGAGGCGAAGCACGACGCAACACCTGATCGGATTTCGGAGAGTCCGTCGCGAGGAGGTCTTTCTGTTCCCCTGCCGTCTTAAGTTCCCACGCTCCGATAAAGCCGCACAAGGACCGCTAAGCCACGCGGGCCCGCCCGCAGCGAGGCGGTCTTTACATTTTTTGGCCTAGGAACGGATCGAGGTTCCGCATAGGGAACGATGGGTTCGGTTCTATCCATCACTGTTCGCAATCAATTAGCAGTGCTGATCGAATCGATACCAACTTTCCGATGGACACTTCGTTCGACTTCTGGGGAGTCGAATGTAGCGGGAGGCGGTTATGAATGATAAGGAATGGTACTCGTTGCGAGCGGAACGATGCAGAGAGTTTGCTGCGCGGTATATTGATCAGGATGTTGCTGCAAAATTTTTCAAACTGGCGCGATTTTACCAATCCTTGGCAGGGGATGCAGAGATGGAACTGCAACGAGCCGATTTGCTTCGACCTTGGCCCACACCAAACCGCTCAGCAGGGACCAGAGGTCAAACCGGTGCGCGTTGATTTTCGTTCCGTTTCGCACCTCATTGCAAGATAGGTTTCCAACGTGTGCTGCCACAAAATTGTTGGAACGTCCCGTTATGAAATCTGATTGAGGCGCTACAACTGGCTTTGGTCTATGGGAGCTAGTGAGCCTATGGAACTTAACTTTGTGTTTCTAGTGGTTGGCTTCGTCTTCTGCTACAGCCTTCGAGAAGCTATTTCGCAGTTTCGTCGCTCGCGGGTAGGGCGTACATGAGTTAACGGCAATGTGGCTAATCAAGACAACGCCGTAGCTTGCGCACGACCGCGCATTGGGTCGGTCCGCTGGCGCAGGAGGGGGAAGAACGCCACTGCACTCGCCGCCTGATCAATACACCTGACTGAAATTCGGAGAGACCGCCGCGTTGGCGGTCTTTCTGTTTTGGGGGCGCAAGATTGCTTGCAGCATCGCCCTTAACGTTACTTCGTCAGGTTACTCAGCGGGTCAGATCGCCGCAGCGAAATCGGGCGGCTACACTTATTGGACCTTACGCAGTCGCGCGATCCTCCGTCACTAACGGCAGAGAAAATGCGCTGCGGCATCGCTGTTAAATTTCTCGTTGCTGCGCGGGAGACTTATAATGCAGGAACAACGTAAAATTGCCCGTTCGCGTGTGCTCAAAGGCGCAAAGCTCATACTTGGGAATTCTTCGACGTTTGATTGCACAGTGCGCGATTTGACGAATGTTGGCGCACGCATTGAGATCCCAAACACAGTCGGCCTACCCAAAAATCTTGTTTTGACATTTGATGGCGGTCGTTCGGTCCATCAATGTCGATTTGTATGGCGGGCCTTGAATAAGGCAGGCGTGGAATTTGTTTGATTGGCGCGGTCCGCTAATTAAATTACTAATCGCATTTCGAGAGGCCGCCCGCGATCAGGTTACTCTTTCCTACGCCGCCTTGAACGCCGCCATTGCACAAGAAAATTGGACAATGTTTACGCGCTGCCACGCGAGCATTTACTAAAATAGCCGATGTCTTTTTAACGGGCAATTTTCGGGTCTGATCCAAAGTAGCGCGCACCAACCCAAGGCAAAGGGAGGCGTTCATGCGTGCACATCACCACGTAATCGCGGTTGCTGCTGTTCTCGTTATCGGGTTAGGAGCGAAGCAATATTTCTTTCCGCCTGAGATCGCACACGCCATCCCAATCGGTGGCGTAAACGTCCTTCAAATGCAGCGTGACGTAAATATGCAAGCTGTTCCGACAGAGAAGCTGCAAGACATGACATTCGTCTTTGATAGTGAATAATTGGACCGATGGGCGCGCGATGTAACCGAGGACATTGCACACGCCGTTGTGACCCGTGCGCGCAGCGAACAATGCCCGCTCGGCCCTGCCGCGCAAAAGTTTGTTGAGACGGTTCTCGGGCAAGACGCCTCGGCTTAGGCACACGCCGATGCCTGCTTTTCGCGAGGTCCGAGCAGTTCGGTCGGATCAATGCTGCCGGTAGGCCCTATGCAGCGCCGCGCGGGCCGCGATGTTGCGCACATATTGCGCGTTAATTAGTCGGACGATCAATTTTGGAAATTAAAACAATAATACGCTCGAAAAATCCGAATGTAACTAACTCGCTTGGGAGCGAGTTTGCGGCTCATTGCTTATTTGCCCTCAAGGGCAGGTTTCCCGGTTCTCTACCCGGCGCTAGGAAACCTGTTCGTCTGAATTGTTCTATAGATTGCGTATGATGGATCACTGCGCAGCCCACATTATGCCGCCACTCAATGTCTAAACGAATTGTCGCAATAATTGACGACGACCCGGGTTTGCGGAAATCACTGGCGCGTCTGTTGCGAGCGCATGGATATGTTTGTGAAACTTGGAAGTCGGCGGAGGAATTTTTGGAGGGGTTTGCGACAAGTCAGGCAAACTGTCTGCTGATAGATATCAACCTCGGCAGCGGCCTATCAGGCATCGATCTCTGCAAACGCCTGAGGGCATCAGGCCAGTCTCTCAATATTATTATAATGACTGGTGTTAATATTCGACAGAACGAGATCAAGGCCACTGAAGCAGGCTGCGACGCATACCTGCACAAGCCGTTTTCGCCCCAGATATTGATTGATGCAGTCGAAGTGCGGGCTTGACGTTACTCGGCTTCGGCGTCACGTCTCGGTTAGGTCAATTCTGCTACTAGACAGACGCTTCATGTGCCCGCCTGAGACCACTGTCGCTTGTTACTACACTTGGCAAAGTGATTTCAAATGTAGATCCATCTGAATCGGTCTTGACGAGCCGCAAATCTCCGCCGTGATCCTCAATAGTCCTCCGCGAGATTGCAAGTCCGAGGCCCATTCCGGAAGATTTCGTCGTAAAAAATGGATCAAATATATTGGTTCCGATTTCAGGATCTATTCCGGGTCCGGAGTTCTTGGACTGAAAGCGAGATGACAGAATTTCCCTCTTGGGCAGTTACCAGCCGAAGAGCCTTTATGGTTGAGGGACCAGTGACCAATGCTTCGATCGCAACAAGTACCGTGCAAGTGGCGATCAGTGCATAGCTGCGGGCCGTGTACCAGCCGACAGAATAACGGACGACGGTATAGACGATGGACAATCCAAGGTCAGGTAGTGACACAAAGACCGTCACGATCAGCCATATATCGAGGATGGTTCGCCTGCGGACGAACAGCAGCACGAGTGCTATAGCGTTGAGTATCCATATCGCGCCAACCAAACGGTGAGTAAAAGGAGTCTGTTGTGTTTGATCGACGAACAGACTTGGCAAATATTCTGGGCTTGCGGTGCCGAGCCAACTCAGTCCGGCGGTCACCGCGAGTACGCAAGCGACGGTAAGAGCGATGGCTCGGCCCGGTTCGACCCTTAAAAGCAGGCTGCCGGTTTTATTCGCGTCCTTCAAAAGCACATAGGCGATAACAGCAAGCGGAAACATTATGTGCCAGAAAGAAAACAGCCACGCTGCACCACTCGGTCCGCCGCTAAGAAGACCGGTTGCGCTATACGCGCCCCGGAAAGTCAAGCGTTTGCAAAAAGGCAAACAGACCGCTGAATATATAGCCGCTTGCGAGAGCGAGAAGGGCACCTTGAGGTTGGATTGAATATTGAGCGAACAGAAAAACCGCCGTAATGAGGTCGGCAAAGCATATAATGGATTGAACAACCGGAATAAAAACGTCAACACGCGCTGCCTGGATATGCGCGAACGGCATGACTACAGCGAACACGACCGACAAGAAAATAATAATGCCGAGCGCGATCATGCGCTGTCGAGCGCTCGGCGGCATACTCGCGATTAGCGCAGGAACCTCTTTGCTCTCTTCGTGAGTTAATGGCATACCAAAACACTGAGGCCATACGGAATTTACCGGAGTGATCCAAACGTAGACCATCGTATTGCTCAAGCCAATATCCGGGAACGAGCGGCTGCGTATTGGTGTTTCTGACGTGTTTCCTTTGGGCCTTGCCACATGTGATTAATCGAGGAGGCGTGACGTTGCCGCGAGGGCGGTCTTTCTGTTTTGGCGGGAAGGCATGAACATAAAAAACGAGACCGCCATGCGGGGGTGCTGGCGGTCTCGCGCTCTGATAAGGGCCACGGGGTTGGGGGACGGGGGTCCCTTATCGTTTACTTGCTTAGGTTTGAACCGAAAATTTCCGGTCAAGATATTGTCCCTTGGGACAATAGCGCCAGTGCGTCCAATAGCGGAACGTAAGGGATATTAACAATCTGGCCGTAGCTGCCATGACTTTTGGGGACCGTGTGCGCACCCGCAGAAATGCGCTAGGCATGAAGGCCAATGAGTTGGGGAAACGATGTTCTATGAGTGGGTCGCGAATCGCGCGTGTTGAACTAACCGCAATTCAGCCCAGAGCTGATATCGTAAGAAGGCTGGCAAAGGCGTTGAACGTATCGGCGGATTATCTATTGGAACTAGACGATAAGCCGCGGCGGTTGCGGGCGGTGAAGCAAAAAAATGATGATGACGTTTCTCCGCAGGGCGGCCGCCGGATCACGGCCCGCGCTCCCACGCCGTCTTAAAATCCGCCATCGCCGCTCGCCGAAGCTCGCCTCTCGAAATTCTGACAGCATCCACCTATATTTGCGCCACGTTGTGGCGTCTGCGTAACTCACGCGGCCGGCCAAAAAATGCGCCCGCCGGATTCATCCATCCCTGCCGTCCCACTGTGTCGCAGCGACCGCCGCGCGGCGAGGGCTGGGTGCATGAACTCAAGCATGATGGCTATCGGCTTGGCTCAAGACCAAAAACCCCAAGGCCCCAGCGGCCATGCGGGTTATCGACGGAACCTTTTGACGCCGTTATTATTTGGCTCTCCATTGATCGTATTCTGGAGTGTTGCGTATGCGTAGCCAAAGCCCTTCGTTGGCGCCCAGCAGGCACGCCAACGACGTTACCGTGCACATCGTCTTGGACGACTTCGGTTCCTTTGGCCTGGCCTACGTGGAAAGGCTGACGCCGACGAAAAGACCATCATTGAGAACTTCGTCACAGGCCAATATTCAAACCCAGTTAGGGTCGTCGCGTTCAACACGGCCGAGGGGTGGGCGCGCGACGTAACCGAGGACATTGCGCACGCCGTTTTGACCCCGTGCGCGCAGCGAACAATTCCCGCTCGGCCCGGCGGCGCAGAAATTTGTTGAGACGATTCTCGGGCAGGAATATTCCCAGCCGTGATGTTGCAACTGCGCCAGGCACAAGGGTCTTACGATGATGAGATCAAATTACATGCAGCAGCCACAAGACAACAACAAGGCTCAGCGGCACTCCGAGTAGCCATAAAATGATCGGCATGGTTCTCTCCTATTGCCTCTAATTAAAATAACGTTCGAAGGTGGTCGCAGTTCCCGATGTACCTTCCGAAAAAATGTAAACCGGATTGCCAGTCGGGGACGAAATACAATTCTGGTTGGCTTTGGCTTTTTATGCATTTTCGGTGATCGACATCCATGGCGTTTGTTAACGGGGTTGTGACAGAACCAGCCTGCGCCCTCCAGGTTACTACAAAGAAGAAAATTTCAGCCGAGGATGGAGGACGAGAATGGTCTCGGTTTCACGAGACTTCGAAAAGCAGGTGGGAGGCTACGGGCTGACAACCGCGCACATCCTGTACTGGCGTCCCGATCATAAATGGCTGCTGCAATCCTACGTGTGGCAGGCCTACGATCTGTTTCCGAAATTCCCTGAGCTGCAACGCTTCCTCGCGTTCTGGCAAAAAGAGTTGGAGGGACCACTGCATTCAGTGCAGGTGGCGCATTGCAAGCTGATCAGTCCGGCAGACCTGCGTCCGGTTAATGGAGAATTTCGGTTGCATTGAGCGCACGACGTCCAAGCCTCGGCTTTAGGCATCGCGCTCCCACGTCGATGGCTGCTCTCGGCTCGCGAGGTCCGAGCATCTCAGTCAGTTCAATGCTGCCGGTAGGCCCTATGCGGGGTAGTTATGGAATGAGAAAGCCGGATTACAGGAATGGAACTCTGCATTGCCGATACGAGTTTTGCCGGTGCTTGTGACCAAGGAGCAGCCCATGGCAAAGCTTGTGGCGGTAGTATTGGTGTTCGTCGGTGCTTTGATAACGGTCTCGTCCTCTCAAGCGCGTGCTGAACTGGACCTATCGCACCGGTCGAGGCTCAGGTCCTTCGCCTTGCGGAGCTTTTCGGCCTATCGTTTCATACGGTCCACACACGCGCTGTGTTGCTCGGTTGATTTAGCTGCCGAGTGGCTCGTGGCAACAACGAAGGACGTGCGAACGTATTTAATGGCTGATGCCGTCTCAAGGTTTTGCAATGGGGCGGCGTACAGCGCAGAAACCAGCGAGCCTGCTCAATCAGGTATTGGTGAGGATGTGCGTAGAGCGCTCAGTGCAATCCGGTAGCCGCTCGGCTTTCGCTCCCACGCCGCCTTAGAATCCGCCATCGCAGGTTGATGCGGGTGGTCGCGACGGTCGCACGGGAGATTTGCTGGCTCCGCAGACAATCTCGCGTCTAATCGCTGGAGAAGCGCGGTTATGTTTTCGGGGAATGGCTCAGTTAGTATGTGTGCAAAACGTGACTCCAGCTCAGGTGCGATGGCGCTGATGACTGGGTGACGCCCTGGTGGCAGATAGATGTTGACCGCGTTTTTCATCGCCCAAAGATTGGGCAATAATTCTTAATAAAATGGTAACAAATCTTAGCCGGCAATAAGCGCAGATCATCGAATCCCGCCGCACGACCACGCCGCCTTGAAATTCGCCATCGCCTGCTCACGGGTCGCCGCGCAGAGCGCATTATTTGAAAGCGACCCCAATTCGATTTTGTTTTTTCCATGCGACGCGGCATGAATGCTGAGTTTTCTCAGGTCGGATCACCAGGGTGAAGTCATCAGGAATACCGACCGGGCTGACAACTTCAAGGTTCGCTCCGGTGCCTGATAAATTTCGCACTATGCAATCAATGGCGGCGCCATTGTTGAACGAGATCGTGCCACCCTTAAGGGTTCGGCTGCGTTGAGAGTTGCGCGTTTTGCTCATCTGGAATTCAGAGGCGCGCTGAACGATGGCCCTACGCAGCCTTACGCCGCATTTGAACCGTCAGCATTTTTTTGGGTCACCGGTCGCGCTCGGATTGTTTAGCCAAGGCAGAATAGCAATTGGCTAATCGGTTCCATTCGGCGGCTACGCGCCTTTGATAGCTTTCGCCCGTCCACGCATTTGTAATGCTAGATCCAAATATTCCTCTGCTGACGTCACTTCAGCCCCCGGCCTTTAGTTACCCCTAAAACGAATGATCGCACGAGCACCCCGATTTTAGTCAAGGCAATTTCCTCTAACGGCGCGCTACCGAGCGGCGTTGGGCGGATGATCGTCCAGAACGAGGGCGTGTCTCGCGCACACGCGCAAGGGCGGCGGCGGAGGTCTTGGTGGCCGTGGTGGAGTGGCGGCAAGGGCGGCGGCCAGCCCGGCGAAAAGAAGTGACGCTCTTTAATTGTGAAGCGCGAGCAGTGTCAGATTGAGTGTGTGTATGTGTGGCCTAAAGACGTTTCGCGGTACCGGCACAAACGATCATCAATGGGAGGCCGCCTCGGTTGGCGGCCTCTTTCATTTCATCCACCGCGTTTTGAAATGCGCCATCGCCTGTTCGCGGCGTAGCCGCGCGGTCGCGGCGTGGTCTGCGAGAACGGCGAGCCGTGTTTCATCTCATCAATGGGGCAAACACGAGCGGAGCAACAAAAATATAAGTTAAAACCGCTGCGATTTCTCCAATCAGCTCGCGAGCGTGTTCCGACCTTTGGAGAGATTTGACGCCGCGTCGCATTGGGCACTCCCAGCGTTCCCCTTCTGGTGCCGTTTTCGATCTAACCAGTCAAACAATCCGTAAGCAGAAAACACACCGATGACCGCCGGTATCCAATATTGGATGCGTAGGCCAAACACCGAAAAATCATTCAGGAGCAAGTCAATTATTTTCATATCGGTACAATCAGAATTTAGAATAGCGGTTCCTGCAGGCAGCATAAATTCGTACCGCAGTTCCGTAACTTTTCCCTTTTGAGAAGATAAGCGGCCTGCTTTCACCGAGTGGGGGCCCGGCTCAAAAAAAACCGCGCCAGTCAGGGCGCGGCGTGTGCAGTAAAGTGGAGGATACATGCTGCTGTATCGACCCTGGGGCAACGACAGCAGCGGCGCACGCCAACATTCAACGCTAACGGCATCGTTGGTGCAAATAACTTCCTCGTAAACGAGTATGTCCGTCATTCGGCCCTCCGTCCGTATAGGGGCTTTGGCGCTGCCTCATTCCAATTTGGCCGGACATCAGCCCCACGCTGGCCGCACCGCTCACACCGCATCCTTGGGCCGAATGAGGGCACGGAAAGGTCATCACCGTAGGCATCGACGTTCACAATCTTTCGTGGCGACAGGTGACGTTCGAGCACGTCACAAGCAGCGAGCGCACGCCGTTGGCGCGTGCAGAGCGTCTGTTCACAAATCGTGAATTTTACTGCGTGGTTCAATCACGAATAGGTAAACGACAGCGGCACACAGAACTGTCAGGGCAAGCACCGTGAAAACTGTAGTGGCCATAATCTGCAACTCCATTAGGAGGCAAAGACGCCTACTTCGTCGAGAACACGACTCGGCCGGCGTAAGTTCCCGTGCGGATACACATGGCGGCAAACGCCGGTTTGCAATTTTGTGAGGGCGCCGCTTGCTCGGTGTCCCGCCCAGCCGGCCCCGGCCGCCACCGACCGCGCCCCAAACCGCTCCCGCATCGCCGCTTTGCCTTCCTCGATTATCGCCGCCGGATCGCGCCCTAGCTGCCGATACAGGCCTGGGCTAAGAGGCGCCGCCTGCGCCCTGAGGATCGCTGCCCACTGTGGCCCGAGGCGGGCGAATTTGCTCGCTATCGAAAAGGCGCGCGGCCAGTCGCCGGCGGCCATGGACGGGCATCGAATTCTCGGCTGTCGCCGGCCTGACCTACAATTTCATCAATCCCTACACGCAGTACCGCAGCGGCAACGACTTCCACCTCGATTTGTCGTTCTCGCCTTATGTCTCTGAGACGATACATATCTGTCTCTGAGACGATACATATCGGCGCGGTCGGCTACCTCTACGATCAGGTCAGCGGCGACAGTGGGGCGGGCGCCATGCTCGGCGATTTCAAGTCGCGCGTGGCTGGTGCCGGCCCGCAGATCGGATTCTTCCTACCCATGGGCGACCGCGAGGGCTACCTGAATCTCCGCGCCTACTACGAATTCGCAGCGGAGCATCGGCTGGGAGGCTGGAACATGTTCGTGACCTTTTCCGTTGAGCCGCCGGGAGCAGAGAGGTTCACTGCTCGCCGCCAGACGTTAGTCGCCCGTCACCCGCCGAGGACGATTGCGACGCCGGTCAAGGCGACGCCGATGAACACCATGACCAGGCGTCGGCAACGGGTTGAGTCCGGTGCAACGCCCGAATGCATAGCCACAGACAAACAGCATCGCGATGGCGACGATGTTGGAAATGCGTAACGCGAGCCGGGCATCGCCGGTGAACAGGAAAGGAATGACCACCGGAATCGTCGACAAAAAAACCCAAAGGCAGACGCCGGCTGCGCCAAGCCAGTCTTCGCTCCCAAATCCGGGGCGTTTCGGCGACTCGGACAGTTGGCTGAGCTTGCGCGCGATTAAATCGAGGTCCTCTGGCGAGAGCGATGCCGTGATCGGCTCGGGCAAGGCGTCGGCGACGGCGCGTTGCGCTGCGGCCGGCTCCACCGCCTGCTTGACCGTCCGCACCGTCGTCAGGTTGCGCCCGCGATCTTCTAGACGCCCGAGCAAATATAAGCCGCCGTCGATGATCCCCCAAGCCAGATTGCATCCAAGCGCACCGAGGATCATGGTCTTGATCTCGGGTTTGCCAGCGTTGACCACGCTCAACGTGCCGGTGGCCGTCAACACCATGATGAGGCCGAACAGGACTTCTGAAATGCGCTCGATCGGCTCGAGGGCCCGCCGAGGCAACGTCATACCAAATCCTCCGCGTGGTCGAGGATCGTTCGTGTTGCGCTAGTCTACAAAAGCCACGGTGGACATCGTCATCGCGGTTAGTAGACTGTGGCGCGGCGGCTCTTTTCAAGAGGGAGACGTCATGGCTCCTTTGCTCAAGGACATTCGGCAGACCCCCTTGCTGTGGCTGCTCGTGCTTGTGCCGGTGGTCTTGCTTGCTGAGGTGCTCAAGCCTGACGCGCATACGCTGCTTTTTAGATCGCGCTGTTCGTCGCGCCGGCCTTGGTGCTGGCCAGTTACCTGATCGGGCCTTCGCCGATGAACCTCCAATTCTGGCCTGCTGCGGTCGCCATGATGCTGATAGCGGCCATGACCGCGTCGCTGGTGAGCAATACGGGACGCTCGGCGTGGTTCATCGGCGCTCTTATCCTCGCCGTCTACGCGATTTTCGCCCTGACGCTGTATATGCTGCCGCCTCAAGTGCAGTGAGGGCCTGTGCGGCGGCCACGGGCGGAATTCCGCTAACATGAAAAATTATCGTCATTGTCAATGTCCGCTTATGATGCTGTGGACGGCTCCTCCACCGGCACGTGAGTGCCATGAAAGTGGGCGCTGTTAAGGCCCCCACAATTTGGAGGAGCCAAACATGCAAGCGATCACGACAATCGGTCTCGACATCGCCAAGTCGGTGTTTCAGGTGCACGGCATTGATGCACAAGGGCAAGTAGCTATCCGCCGACAGTTGAAGCGGCGGTACGTTTTGGCGTTCTTCGAGAAACTGCCACCGTGCCTCATCGGAATAGAAGCCTGTGCCTCATCGCACCATTGGTCGCGTGAGCTCAAGGCGCTCGGCCACACGGTACGGCTGATGCCGCCGGCCTATGTTAAGCCTTACGTCAAACGGCAGAAGAACGATGCGGCGGACGCAGAGGCAATCTGCGAAGCGGTTACCAGAGCGAACATGCGGTTCGTTGCGACCAAGACCCTCGAGCAGCAGAGCTGTCTGACGCTCCATCGCACGCGCCATCTGTTTATCCGCCAACAGACTGCGGTGATCAATGTGATCCGGGCCCACCTTGCCGAGTTCGGGATCGTCGCGCCGGTCGGACGCAAGGGTGTCGAGGAACTGCTCGATGTCATCGCCGATCCAAGTGACAAGCGAGTTCCTGCGATAGCCCGTGCGTGTCTCGCAGCACTTGGGATTCAACTGCGCAGGCTCAAGGAGCAGATTCTGGAGTTCGACCGCCAAATCGTGGCGTGGCACCGATCCAATGAGACGAGCAGGCGGCTCGATGACATTCCTGGCGTCGGTCCGGCGCTGGCCACCGCCTTGGTTGGCAGCATTGCTGACCCAAAGGTCTTCCGATCAGGCCGCAACTTCTCGGCCTGGATTGGGCTGGTGCCGAAGCAGCATTCGAGCGGCGGCAAGGACAGGCTCGGCAGTATCAGCAAACAAGGCGATCGCTATCTGCGCAGCCTGTTCATGGCCGGGGCGCTCGCCGTCATTCGCTATGCCAAGATAAATGGCACCAAGCATCGGCCCTGGCTCGCGGCATTGTTGGCGCGGCGGCCCACCAAGGTCGCCGCCATCGCGCTTGCCAACAAGATCGCGCGGATGGTCTGGGCCATGATGGCCAGGGGCGAGCGTTACAGGGAACCCGTCGCGCTTGCGGCGTAAACGAGATCGCGTCGAACATCCGACGTGATGTGAAGGTTGGAAAGGGCGAACAGCACGTAATGCAGTGCCGGTCGATCCGGCGATCAGGACAACCCATTTGTGCCAGCGCATTGTCGAATGCGTGCTTGTGACCGGGACCTGATCCGCGGAGGGCATTATGGCCAGCGGCCCTGTGTGCCGCACTTAAAGGCCGAACACATGGCTGCACCGACCAATGCTGCAAACGTGAAGAAAGCTCTTGCCAACTCGGAGCCGTCCACACATGGCACTTCGCGGCCTTCGCTGCATTGCCGCGACGGCGGTCGCTATCGGGGGCATAGCGGACAAACGGCCGTCCGGGGCTTGAATTGCTCGGGCGCTAATGACCCTAAACGGACACGGTCGATCTAGGCCGCAATACGGAATGAAATTTTAGTTGTTATCGATAAAGTTGGCTGGCGGCATGGACCGGCGATCGATCTCTAGATGAAATATATCGGGACGGCCGTAATGACCGGCGACATCCAGAGACTTACGTGAACTGCGAGCCGCTTCCACATCAATGTCTGCATACAAAATGCGTTTTTCATTATGAAGCGGCCCGGCTACCAGACCCCCAAACGGTTTAACTACGACCGCGTCGCCCGAGTTTATCCATTCATCGTCTTTGAAAAGCTTATCCCGCTCCGGAAACGACTCGGGCACATCCGACCCTTGCAATGCAGTCGCAGTACTCAGTACCCAGCAGCCTCCTTCGCGCGCAATGTGGTTCATGGATGCGTGCCAAGTCTCACCGCAGTCCCATGTGGGTGCAATATAGATGTCGGGACTCTGCGCATAGAGAGCAAAACGCGCTAGTGGCATGTAGTTTTCCCAACAGATAAGGCAACCAATTCGCCCGACCGGCGTATCGACGACGCGAAGACCGCTGGCGTCACCAAATCCCCACACCATTCTTTCGGGGTTTGTTGGCATCAGTTTCCGGTGTCGATTTAAGATTGAGCCGTCGGATCCGATCACCACCACAGTATTGAAAAGCGTTGAACCGCTGAATTTTGAATCAATCTCATTGAGTCCCATCACCACTACGACGCCATGCTTGGCGGCAGATTGGCAAATCGGATCGAGCCCGCCCGCAGCAATATCGACCGAATTTTTTCGTAGTTCAGCGTGAATTCTGTTGCCCAGTGCCATGTCGCCGCATGGACGAAGCCGCCATATCCAAGTCGGGTAACCAGGAAGATAGGCCTCGGGAAAGACAGCGAGTTGTGCGCCCTCGTTTTGGGCTTCAGCAATCGTCTGAATTGCCCGATCTATTGTAGACTTCAAATCGAGCAATACCGGCGGCTTTTGGCAAATGGCGACTTTTACGCTCATGACGATCTCGCGTTGGGGTGCCAAGCCTAAGCCGGTTGCTGCGGTACGAATAGCCAAAGGTGGGAATAAAATGTCAGCCATTGGCACTGCGCGGCCTTCGCTGCATTGCCGCGACGGCGGTCGCTATCGGGGGCATAGCGGACAAACGGCCGTCCGGGGCTTGAATTGCTCGGGTGCTTCCGGGACTTGAATTGCTCGGGTGCTAATGATCGAAAGCGGACATCGACCTCGACGGTGCCGAAAGCAAAACCAACGAACTTGCACCGCGCACATTGCCGCTAGCGCCAGAGGCTAGAAAGATGTGGATCGACTTCGCGGACAGCATCGAAGTCCAGATTAAGCCTGATGGCGCGCTCGCGCCCGTCAAGGGATTAGCGAATAAGCTACCGGAACACGCGGCCCGCCTCGCAGCCGCCGCTGCGCTCATTGCCGACATCGAAGCAGCCGATCTGTGGCCGGAATACATGGCAGCCGGGATAACACTAGCGCAGCACTATTTTGGCGGGTTGCTCGGTTGGCGCAGGAAGCGGAAGGCTGCGGCTATCGCAGCTTAATCGCAATAGTAGCGCGCTGAGCAAGATTTACCCAATTTTGGCCGTATCAGCTTAAATCCCGCGACCGATTGTGACCGGTCAGCTATACCGATAATATCGGGCGGCGTGGAGGCGGCAATCATTCAGGGAGTGAACGAATGAATAAGTTTTGCGCTTCTGCTTTAATTGCTGCTGCTGTGAGCTTGTCAGGGGCCACCGCACAGGCCATGCCGTTTGGGAGTAATCAAACTCCGGACAATTTGGTCGTGCCAATCGCGGGCGGCTGTGGTCTCGGGTGGCATCCTACCGCCTATGGATGTCGCCGCAACGGCTACTACGGGGGTCCCGTCGTCGTCGCGCCACCAGTTTACTACGGCGCCCCTAGCTACGTAGTAGGACCATGCGGAGGTCGAGGCGCGCATCAAGTTTGCGGCCCCTATGGGCACTGTCGGATGGTCTGTAACTACTAGTTCGAACTAAAATCCGTAAAACTTTGGCCCCGCTTCGGCGGGGCTTCTTTGCGCGCTACACGCGATGAGCGGAAGGCTGCTGCTATCGCCGCCTAATCAAAACACCTGATCGGATTTCGGAGAGACCGCCGCAAGGCGGTTTTTCTGTTTGTGCGCAATCCGAAATCGCTAGGCGGCCACCGTCTGGTCATAAGAAACGATAGCCTCAAATGCGTAGCCGCACGTGTCGCATTGCCAATGGTGGCGCGTGCGCCGCTCATCAATGTGCTCCGACCATTCCGGCATGAATAGTAGCTCGCCGCATTGGGCGCAGGCCATGTACAGGCGTGCAGACTTCTCAGTGTAAGACATAGGGCGTTCCTCAAATGGTTTTTGGCGCACGTTGCATTATCGTCTTCCTTTTAAGCGCGAATTTCTGGTCAAAAATATTGTCCCTTGGGGCATTCGTCGTATTGGGAAATCACGGCCCGCGCTCCCACGCCGCCTTGAATGCCGCCATCGCCGTTCACCGAGGCGCTCCAAGCCGTACTAATTCCCCGCGATTGTAATGGGTGGCGGGGTATCGGGCGGCAGATAGCCGACCTCCCACATCGCGCGCAGCAGCCCTTCTTCGGCCATCAGCGCGGCGAGCTTCCGCACCAATTCATCGGCGGTAAATCGGCCGCCCTCGGTGTGGTCATGGAGTAAGGCCTGGGCCTCCGCTACGCGTTCGCAAATAGCCCATGCGCGGACAGCGGACGGTAATACGCCGGATGTCCGCTTCACCCCCGAAAGCAGAAATCGCGCAGCGCGTTCGGCACGTGTGCCAATCGCGCCGCACGCACCGCACCAAAATTTTATTGAGCGGCAACAGCACGGACTTTCATGGCGCTCACGTGCCGGAGCTGTCCACAGCATCAGGAGTGGAAGCCGACCGCGGGTCTATTTCACCCGCCGCCAGACCAGCACCGCCGACCCCCCGCTGCTCGGGTTTGGTGTCCTCACCGTGAGTTCATCTCCAGTCAGCGTGATAGCGCGTGTCGAGACCTGCCCGTCATCGTTTGGAAAAACATTGGCCTCTTGATGCACGGTAAGAGTCTTGTCTTCTTCGTTGACGGACCATGTGCCAAAATGCCCCGCAGTCGTATGCACGACAGCTCTATTTTCCTCTGCCGTTCCGTCCAAACGGGTCTTTCCCTTGAACTTGGAGCGATCAGGATTGATTTGCAGTTGTACGTACCAGCCGCTGGCATCATAGATGGTCATGCCTTTCGGGTTGTTACCGAACAGTTGTCGCTTCTCTCCGTTCGGAGCGATGTTGTTGTTGGATACGAGTATCCAGCTTCCGACCAGTTGCTCTTTAATCGTCTTTTGTTGAGCGAGTGCATTATCAGTGGATAAGAAAAATGCCAATAAAAGCGCCGATGTGAGCGCAGCGAACGTGCCAAGCCTTTTCATTGTTAGCTCCTTCTGATCATTTGAGAGCGTGCCGAAACCGTCGAGAATAAGAACACCTAAATCGCTATGCGCAATGATGAAGGTCAATGGGTCAGTAGTGTTGATAGAATTGCACCAACCGCAACATCGCCCGCCATTTAACCGCTTCGGTTCATTAGCGGACAAACCGCGATGTCCGGATCATGTCCGCTTCGCTACAACAGAAAACGTCGGAAGAGTTGAAAGCGCGCTTTGCTGGTATCCCCAATCCGGGTATGCGCGACAGACAACGCGAAGCGCCTTGGCGTGCGGCGCGGGCGATACCTATTCGCTCGCAGATGTTGCTGTAACACCTTACGTCAATCGTGCGGCAATGCTGAAGATGGAAGGGCTATGGAGCAAACGGCCCGGTGTCGAAGCTTGGTTAGCACGTATGCGAGAACGGACGAGTTCGAACGAGCAATTGACCAATTTGTCACTGATCACGAGCGGAACATTTTCGATATTCCGGCTGGCGAAATGTGGCTCAAAGCAGTCGCAATCCTGGAAGAGGACTAGCAGGAGATGGACAAGCAACCAGACCGTCGGCACTTGATCGGATTTCGGAGAGACCGCCGTGCAAAGGCGGTCTTTCTGTTTCAGGTGGGGCCGCAGTGGAATAACGAACGTCGTCTCGGGGTTCTCTCTTGAGGGACTGGCATGGCGCCAATACATTTTTCTTGGAGCGAAACTATAAAGGCGCTCATGTCGAGCACTCCGCGTCCGATGATGCGTTTATACCTTTTCATTCTAGCTATCGTCGTGCTCGCCGCGGCTACAACTCTCGTTAGGGCCCGGCAAGAACCTAACCCAACGCCGCAATAAAAACCCCAAATACGATAAAGGATATTGCCGCGACCACGTAAAGCTCGCCAAGAAACGCGAACCGAGCGACCCAAGTATCCTTTCCGTCTTTAGGACGTGCGAAGAAAATCATCGCAAAGCCAACGACGAATAAAATTGCTCCGGTGACGTAAGACATCAGCCGATGATCGCCTTGGCTGCGGTAACAATGGCCAATACAAACATTGTCAAATAGCTGATGTAGTAAAGCTGAACCGCTTGGTGCCCGTTCAAGATGGGCCTGCCCGCTTTGGCTCGTGACCACTCATAAAAGACCAAGAGGCCGCCTATCGCTAGAAAAACTGCGGAGGCGCCGGCTAATTGAAGCTTTTCCATCGTCGTTCACCGCCTTTTTGTAGCAATCAACGAACAACGACGCTCTCAAGGACGTAGGAGAGAAAGTAAGTCCCCAAACAAAGGCCGCCGATTGCAACCAAACCTGACACAGCCTTAGCACCTAAGCGATCCGCAATCGCGCCAAATAGGACGGCGGTTCCAAATGGAATTGCAGTGAGGAAAAAGACTTCAAGGGCTAGTCTCATGCTGGCCAATTACTCAGCAGCAAACTCGTACCCAAAACACAGAGGGCCATCGCGGTCATGACACAGAGCTGGCCCACCGGGTAAGAACGCAACCATGGCCGACAATCCTCGCCGCTCTTGGGGCGACCAAACCAGATCATGACGGCCGCAACGATGATTAGCCCGATGCCATATACGAAATCCACGGCCCACCCTCCATTGAAGCCGTGACCTTCGCTGATCTTGGCCGGGAAACAAAATATAAATCGTGTAAATTGACGTAGGCCGCCGCGTAAGGCGGTCTTTCTGTTTCAAGAGCACGGACTCGCTCAGTGCAATGCTGCCGGTAGGCCCTATGCAGGGCCCCCAATAAAGAGCAGAATGCGCGTCTCGGACGTTTTCATGAAGAAAGAACATGGAAAAATCCGCAAATCCGAAAACGAAAATTGCATATTCAGAAGCGAGCGAACCGGCTGCCAAAGTACTGGCGCGGGTGCTCGATGACATGGAATTTTTGGGTCTCATAGAATTCAAGGAGGACGCCAAGGGCGGCCCGTGCTGGATCATCGCTGAACAAAAACCGGAGGCCGAGCCAATCAAGCAGGGGAATGTCCGGTCTTTGAACCGGCATCTTGGTTAGATCAAATCTGCCGGTAGGCCCTACGCAGTGCCGAAGGTCCCTTTCGAGGAATAGCCGTCCTTGGTGGATTTTAGCCCTGCTGGCTGAGCAAGATTTACCCAATTTTGGCCGTATCAGCTTAAATCCCGCGACCGATTGTGACCGGTCAGCTATACCGATAATATCGGGCGGCGTGGAGGCGGCAATCATTCAGGGAGTGAACGAATGAATAAGTTTTGCGCTTCTGCTTTAATTGCTGCTGCTGTGAGCTTGTCAGGGGCCACCGCACAGGCCATGCCGTTTGGGAGTAATCAAACTCCGGACAATTTGGTCGTGCCAATCGCGGGCGGCTGTGGTCTCGGGTGGCATCCTACCGCCTATGGATGTCGCCGCAACGGCTACTACGGGGGTCCCGTCGTCGTCGCGCCACCAGTTTACTACGGCGCCCCTAGCTACGTAGTAGGACCATGCGGAGGTCGAGGCGCGCATCAAGTTTGCGGCCCCTATGGGCACTGTCGGATGGTCTGTAACTACTAGTTCGAACTAAAATCCGTAAAACTTTGGCCCCGCTTCGGCGGGGCTTCTTTGCGCGCTTCGTTCCGTGGCCGCTTTTCATAGCCCGCAAACCAAGTACGACTACTTTACGGATCAGCGTCAGAATTTTATGCAGCGGTTATTTGCGCCCGGACGTTTGGTAATAATCGCTAGTTACGCTGATATTGTTCGGGAGAATGGTTGGATGATCTCGGGCGACAGAGAGGCCCCGGCGTTTCATCCAGTGTATGCCGGGGCCTCTTTTCTAGCAGCCGATGCTGGCTTGTTTTGCTCCCCGGAGCGAGCGCGTTCTAATTCCAATACTATTCGACAAATTGAATTGATCCGGAACACTCGCTCTTAAACCGTCAGATAATATCGTCTTGCGGTAAGTAACCGAACAGAGGGGCGAGCAATGTCTATGATTGTTGCATTTCTAAAGAACGAATCCGGCGCCACCGCTATCGAGTACGGTCTCATCGCGGCGGGCATCTCGGTCGCGATCATCGCGGCCGTGAACGGCCTCGGCACCAAGCTGAACACGACGTTTAGCAGCGTTTCGACCCAACTTAAGTAAGGCCCCCGCTGGGTTGGATCAGAGGAGGCCGCCTCAGGCGGCGGCCTCCTGCCTTCAGGTAGATCGCGTCCGCGATGAGTTGGCTCATCTCAGATTTTTCAATTTTTGGCTGGCATATTCAGCACTGGCCGCTGATTATTGCTGTTGAACTTGTAATTCTTAATTCTATTGTCGGCTTTATCTTGTCAGGCGATCAAAACACCTGATCGGATTTCGGAGAGACCGCCGCAGTTGGCGGTCTTTCTGTTTGTGCGCAACCGGCGTCTCGCTCTGGTCGATGCCTGCCGGTTTGCGGCGCCAGATGTCGGCTCTTGGGGTAACAGCGGACGAAGTTGGATTTTAGCCAGCCGCGGCTATGACGCGAATGACCCACAAACGACATGCAGGGACGACGCATCGCGCAGCGATCAAGACATGCGTCCGCCTCTGAGACCGTCGAGAATCGCCAACGCGCGCATCATTGAAAAATCGCGTGTCTCCGGGTGGAACGCCTCCGAGCTGCCGCGCATCATGTAGCCGTGGCGCACGCCAGGAAAGATGTGAACTTCTACGTTCTTCATGCGCGAAGGGATACCACGATAGGCATCCAGCACCTCGACCGGCGCCTGGTGGTCCTGGTCGCCCCAAACAATGCAGATGGGCTCGCCGACGCCATCAAGTTCTTGGATGTAGTCCAGCATCTGGGTTCCATGGCAGGAGATGCCCGCGGCGTAGCCGAGGCGTTTCGGCCCGAGGATCGCGTAAGGGCCGCCGTAGCAGAAACCCATCGCCGCGGCGCGGCCGTTGAATTTCGGTAGTGTGCCCAGATACGCCAAGGTATCCGCCATATCGCGTTCGCCGACTTTGATACGTTCGAGGCGCGGCTGCGAGCGCAGAGTGGCGCGGTCGTCGCCGCGGGAAAGCGGCCCGGGGATCGAACGCCAGAACAGGTCGGGCGCCGCAGCAACAAAGCCGTGCGCCGCGAACTCGTCGGCGATTGCGCGGACGTCCGCATCGACACCGTGGACGGCGGAGGCAAGCACAATGGCTGGAACCGGATGGTCGGTCTCGGGCGTGACCAGATAACAATCAAACTTGCCCCCGTCTCTTGAACGGATGTTGATGGCCGTGCCCACCATGGTGTGCCTCTACTCGTCTCTTTGTTGACCCGCCCTGAGCAAGCGCCGGTGGGTTGAAATAACCGGTTGGGTCTGGTTGGCTCAAGCATCGTGATTTTTCGATCGCACGCCTGGAATTTGCCATCAGGCGAGAGCAACGAAATCGTGCTCACCAATCCCCTGCAAAACCAGGAATACGGCTGAGGTGTCACCAGCGTTCGTGACAAGATGAGGACGTCCCGGACGAACAGCATAAGTTTGACCTGCTGTTAGGCACACCTCTTCTTCAGGCTCGCGTGTAAAAACGCGTATCGCTCCGTTGATAACGTAGAATGTGTCCTGCACATCGCTGTGATAATGCCAGGGTATCATTTGCGTTGGGCTGATCTGCAGCTCGGCGATGCGGAAGCCGGGACGAACAGCGTGATGGGCGCGACGTTCAACTATATACGTCCGACTTGCGGCGTTTACCGGCTGCATGTGAACTCTCTCCGATTCTGCGCAATATTGGCGATCGCCTCATTCTGGCTTGATATTGGCCAGCCGGATCACTTTGCGCCATTTCAAGGTTTCCTCCGCGATGAGCTTGCCGAATTCGGCAGGCGAGCCGCCAAGCACCATGCCGTCCAGATTCGCAAGTTGCGCCTTAAACTCAGGTTTGACGAGCGCGGTGTTGATCTCGCTGTTGAGCCTGTCGACAATCTCAGGAGGAGTGTTCTTGGGTGCGCCGAAGCCAAAGATTGAGCTTGCTTCGTAGCCGCGGACAAACTCGCCTATCGTTGGGATGTCCGGCAGCGCTTCCGAGCGCGTCGCCGTGGTTATTGCGAGCGCGCGCAACTTGCCGGCCCTTATGTAGCCAATCAATGGTGCCGGGTTGGTAAAGACGACCTGCACCTGGCCGCCGAGCAAATCGGCGAGCGCGGGCGTTACGCCGCGATAGGGCACGTGCACCATGTTGACGCCGGCCATCATCTTGAACAGCTCGGACGTCAGATGGGTGATCCCGCCGATGCCGCCCGAACCGTAGGAAAGCTTGCCCGGGTTCGCCTTGGCGTAGGCGATGAACTCGGGAAGCGTCTTGGCCGGAACCGATGGATGTACCGCCATGACAAGGGCGCCGCGGATTAAGCTAGCGACCGGTGCAATGTCGCGAATGAAATTGAAATTGAGATTGTCGTAAAGCGTCGCGTTGATCGCGTTCGGCGAACCGACCAAGAGGAGCGTGTAGCCGTCCGGAGACGCACGCACGACCGCCTCGGTGGCGATATTGCTGCCGGCGCCAGGCCGGTTCTCGATGACGAATGGCTGGCCGAGCCGCTCCGCCAGCCATTGACCCATCAGGCGCGCGATGATGTCGTTCGGGCCGCCGGCAGCAAAGCCGACGATGATGCGCACCGGCCGCGACGGATAGAATTGCGCCCAAGCGAAGCGCGATAGGGCCGGAAGCATAACAGCGCCCGCGGTCAGACGCAGAAATTGGCGGCGCAGAGGTTTCAGGGCGTCCTCCTGTGGTCGTTGGCTGCGTGACGCTGGGTCTTGGTGTCGGGCCTGTTTGCCGACCTCGTCCATGAAACTAGCCGATGCGGTTATGCGCGCATAATGCTATGACGGCATACATATATCTCAATTTAGTGATAGGATGACGGCAATGCAGGTGATCGATCGTATCGGACGTCGGATGAAGCTGCAGGACCTTCACGTCCTGATGGCTGTCGTACAGGCTGGCAGCATGAACAAGGCAGCGGCGCTCCTGAACACCGGGCAGTCCGCCATTTCGAGGTCAATCGCAGAATTGGAACATACCATTGGCGTGCGTCTGCTCGACCGCAACCCACAGGGCGTCGAGCCGACCCGGTACGGCCGCGCCTTGCTTGATGGCGGGGTGGCCGTATTTGATAACCTGCGCCACGCGGTGAAGAACATCGAGTTTCTCGCCGACCCAACGGCTGGGGAGGTGCGGATCGGATGCAGTGCCTTGCTAGCCGCAAGCTTAGTTTCCGCCGTTGTCGATCGTCTCTCTCGGCGCTATCCACGCATCGTATTTCATCTCGTGACCGGACATGTGGAGAAGCTACATCGAGAGCTGAGCGAGCGTAGCGTCGATCTTGTGATCGCACGGCGATTCGGCCCCATTGTGGACGAACGACTGGATTTTGAATTCCTCTTTGATGACTCATTTGTTGTTGTGGCCGGCGCGCAAAGTTCGTGGGTTCGGCGGCGCAGGATAGAACTTGCCGAGCTGGTGAACGAATCGTGGGTGCTGCCACCGCTGGGAAGCGTGATTGCATCGGTCGTAACGGAGGCTTTTCGCGCCGGCGGTCTCGACTATCCTCGCACGACCGTGGTCACCGAATCCTCCGAGGTGCGGACAAGTCTCTTGGTGACAGGGCGCTTTGTCACGATTTTTCCCGCCTCCGCATTGAGATTTCCCACTAGGCATTCGGAGATCAAGGCTTTGCCCGTTGAACTGCCAATGGCCCGGCTGCCAAACGGAATCGTCACCCTGAAGAACCGCACGCTCAGCCCGGTCGCGCAGCTTTTCATCGACTGCGCCCGCGAAGTCGCCAAGCCGCTAGCGAAGAGAAAATGATAGACGCAATGTCGGGAACCGGCGGTGGCCGACGCAATGAGTGCCGGCATGAGTGCGACAGCCAAAGAGCCGAAAGGTGCTGAAGAACTCATAAAACTGCTCAAATCTGAGTCAGCCAAATCGGCAAATTCTGCCGAAAAATAGTGGCCTCCATTTCAGGATGTCCGACATTGGCACTTCGCGGCCTTCGCTGCATTGCCGCGACGGCGGTCGCTATCGGGGCATGGCGGACAA
>CAVRHL010000002.1:0-549794 GCA_963720985.1 uncultured Alphaproteobacteria bacterium | reverse complement strand
CCCGCCTCCACCGGTCCGGTGATCGACACTCAGCGATAAATTGCAGAAACTCGCCGTATTTATTGGCTTTCTATGAATTGAAAGAGCGTGGGGTAACGTACGGGGTAACGCTTTTGGAAAGCCCCTCATTGCCTCAACTAACCGTAGCCGCCCGTTGCGTTTAATCGCTCGGGGTAGGCAAAGGGGCAGGGATTGGCAGGAAAACGCGCTACGGGCCGCCCGCGCCGTGCGCGAAGCGGCCCAGGGCGTGATCCCAAGGCCGCCGTGGATCAAATGGAGCCGCCCTGCCGCCACTACAAGAAAAAACCCGCCAGGGGTGTGTCCGATAGCGGCGCGAGTGCCTAAGCAGATTATAATACGCGAAACGGGCACTTAAATTCATGGTCTACACCGGCCAGCCGTGACCCTCGGCAACATGCGTGAGAATGGCGTGCGGTCGCTGCTCGTGACGTGCTCAAACGTCACCTGTCGCCACGAAAAGATCATGGGACGTGGATGCATACGGCGATCACCTTTCTGTGCCCTCATTCGGCCCAAGGATGCGGTGTGAGCGGTGCGGCCAGCGTGGGGCTGATGTCCGGCCAAATTGGAATGAGACGCACAAACAAGCGCCGATCACACGATCAAACTCATGATCGCGGTTACGCGGCGACCCGTGAGCAGGCGATGGCGGATTTTAAGATGGCGTGGGAACGCCGACCGTGATCTGCAATAGCTGTGGTTTGTCGCTTGTCCTGGTGGGGCGCGACCGCTTTCAGTCGGCGAGTTCGTCGAAAGTGCGCATGATCTGCGCCCGCAGGCTTATTTCCTTGCAAGGCCTAGGGATGGGTGGCTATCCTTGTTGATCCTCAAACGCACCTCTAATAGCCGTCCGAGCAGCGCATGCGTAAGCGCCCAACCAAAGACTTTCTCATTCATTGTCAAACCCTCAGTCGGCGCACAGTCATCGCCGGGCTGCCGTTCTTGGTTGCCGGTTGCGGCAATTCCGGCCCATTATTCGACGCATTTTCCGGTGGCGAGTACGGCACCACCCAGGATAGCGGCCACACCGTCCCGGCGGTTGATTTCTCTACAATTGACCGGAACTTGTTGCGTCAGGAAGTCAATTGGAGCGGCAGTGATGTTCCGGGCAGCATCGTCGTCAATGTGCCCGAACGACGGCTCTACCTGATAGAGGGCGGCGGACGAGCGCTTCGCTACGCGGTCGGCGTCGGTCGTGAGGAGGCGTTGAATTTCCGCGGAAGTGCGGTGATAGGGCGCAAAGAGAAGTGGCCGCGTTGGACGCCGACCGCCAGCATGATAGCCGCGATGCCGCGCTATAGGCCCTATGCCGGCGGTATAGCGGGTGGTCTCGGCAATCCGCTCGGCGCCAGGGCGCTCTATCTCTACCGTGACGGCCGCGACACCTATTTTCGCCTGCACGGCACCAACGAGCCAGAGAGCATCGGCCACGCTGTCTCGAGTGGCTGCATCCGCTTGTTTAATCAGGACATCATCAATCTTTACAACCGCGTCCCGGTCGGCGCGCATGTGACAGTGGTGCAGGGCTAACCAACCGGGACACGCCGTGGTTCTGGACGATCACCGCGCGGGTGCCGCAGTACCCGCATGATCGCCAGCGAGCCGCGAGGAAGCGATGGCGGATTTCAAGGCGCGGTGGACGGCTTGAAAATTCCGCCGCGCGCGTAAGAAAATGGTAAGAATTGCTGCTTCATTGTCGCGCTGAGTTTTTCAAAAATCCGCCAAACTCCGCACATCCAATGTGCGAGCAACGCAGCTCGAGGAACGCCTTTATGTCCTATCGTCTCAATAACACCAAAAAAAATGCAACCTCACGCCCGCACATTCCATGCGCGCAATGCCACGAAAGCCTGTTCATGCCGGAATGGTCGGAATACGCCGATGAGCACCGCGTGCGGCACCTCTGGCAATGCGACGCGTGCGGCTATGCCTTCGAGACTATCGTCTATTATGAAGCAGAAGTAGAAGCGGCATAGCCGTCGGCAACATCCTCCGCGAGTACCCGTTCCACAAATTCCTGCGCGGCCGTGCCTAGCGGACGCCGTTCGCTGCGCGCACGGCTCAAAACGGTGTGCGCAATATCCTCGGACACGTCGCGCGCCCAGCCCTCTGCGGTGTTGAACGCGACCACCCGAAGCGGGTGTGAGTACTCGCCAGCGATGATGTTTTCGACGACCGTTTTTTCGTCGGCTGCTGCCTCGTCGATTTCGCGGTAAGCGCGCCCGAGGCGGCCCCCGAAATCGTCCAGAACGATGTGCACGGTAACGTCGTTGGCGTGCCTGCTGGGCGCCAACGAAGGGCTTTGGCTACGCATACGCTACACTCCACAATACGATCGATGGAGAGCCAAATAATAGCGGAGTCAAAAGGTTCCGTCGACACCGCGCATGGCCGCTGGGGCCTTGGGGTTTTTGGTCTTGAGCCAAGCCTTGGACGGCCCGGATCGATAGGGCGAGACCATTCTTTTCAAGTTAAGGCGGCGTGGGAGCGCGGGCCGTGATTTCCCCATACGACGAATGCCCCAAGGGACAATATTTTTGACCAGAAATTCGCGCTTAAAAGGAAGACGATAATGCAACGTGCGCCAAAAACTATTTGAGGAACGCCCTATGTCTTACACTGAGAAGTCTGCACGCCTGTACATGGCCTGCGCCCAATGCGGCGAGCTACTATTCATGCCGGAATGGTCGGAGCACATTGATGAGCGGCGCACGCGCCACCATTGGCAATGCGACACGTGCGGCTACGCATTTGAGGCTATCGTTTCTTATGACCAGGCGGTGGCCGCCTAGCGATTTCGGATTGCGCACAAACAGAAAAACCGCCTTGCGGCGGTCTCTCCGAACGTCCTCCCTAATATGTTTTGAGATCAGGCGGCAGCTTGAGCCTTCCGCTTCCTGCGCCAGCCGAGCAGACCCAACGCGCCGAGGCCGGTGGCGAAGAGAGGAAGTGTGGCAGGAAGCGGCGTCGCAATTATCTCGGGAGCGACAAGGTGGTCCTGCGCGAACTGGTCAGGTGTGCCTAAAAAGAAAGAACCATTCACCTCGCCGACAAGCGTATCGAGATCGGCAATCGTGATGACGCTGGTACCACCACTCAGTAGTATGTTCGTGTCTCCAAGCAACTGGCGCACGGCTAAACCGTTAAGCGGAGCTTGGGCCCCGTTGAGGTTGGCGAGGATGAGATCACCAAACTGAAGACCCGAAGTTCCCGGAAGCAATCCCTTGTTCGAGAAGTCGACGTTGAATTCAAGTCCAAGCGTCTCTCCACCGAAACCTCCGGACGAGGTTGAAATTGGGTTTAAGACATTGCCGTTGAGCGGCGCAAAATTGCCTATCGACGGCATATAAGCGAGCACCGATGCTGCATCGGTGAAGGACATCGTAAAGCCGCTGAACGAGCCAACGGTTACTCCGAATGTCGGCGCGCCGTAGACGGTGTTGAAGCTGCTGGTAAGAAGTGTAGCGCCCGCATCCACGGTTACATCGCCGCCCCATGAGGCCTGCGTGTAGGTCGTTAGGTCGCCAACGTTCCAGACAGTCGCTCTCGCGCTGTGCGCACCCCCCCCAAAAGGATGGCAAGCACGAAGATTTTGAAGGTCTTCACTGTGTCGCTCCCGAAGCCAAATCGGCCACAAAACCAATTTGTCTAGGCGGCTTGCTTCCGCTTCCTGCGCCGCCAGCAATTATTATTCACGGTGCGCTTTATCGAGGGGCGCTGCATAGGGGCAGTCAGACGCTATTTTTTGGACATAAGCCTTACCTGAGCAGAAGCATCGGCCTGATCGACATAGGGCTTTCAGCTTTCACCGGCGGCGCTGCATAGGGCCTACCGGCAGCATTGACCTGAGCGAGACGCGGGTTACTCGGCGGGCGGTACCGGGTCTTTCACCAACAATCCCACAAAAATCGCAAAAAAATCCAGCATCGATGATCGCAACTTGTTCATCAGACCGTTCGATTAGTCTCAGGCGGAATCAAGGTAAGAATCTTCGGTTGACATCTAGTTTTTTTGTCATCATCAGAAATATTACGGAGTTAGCCATGCGTGTCGGCTTACGAGTAGCTGCTGTTCTGACGTGCCTCATAGTTATTTCGGGCAATGCCCGAGCGGCCGGTCACGTTTACTTGTTGAAGGGTCTGTTGGGTGTTTTTTCTACCGGCTTGATTACGCTTGCCAGTGAATTGCAAAAGCGCGGCTATACTGCGACCGTTCACGATTTTGGCGAATACTCGACCCTTGCGTTAGAGGCTGTTCGTTTGCAAAAAAGCGGGAAGGGGCCAATCATTATTATTGGACACTCGCTCGGAGCAGACGCTGCAATATTGATGGCTGAAAAGATGAAGGACGAAGGAGCGTCGGTTGCTTTGATCATAGGCTTCGGTCCAACCAATGATATGTTGGTGCCGTCGAACGTTTCACGTGTTGTCACCTATTATCAAACTGGCGCCATCGTGTCGGGAATAGCCAAGAAGGGGCCGGGGTTTCACGGTTCGCTCTCCAATATCGACCTTCGTTCGGATTCCGATATAGATCATTTCAATATTGAGAAGATCGAGCGTCTCCACGCCAAGGCCATTGCAGCGGTTGGATCGGTCGCCGGGCGCAGCCACACCCGGCATTGACCTGAGCGAGTCCGTGCTCTTGAAACAGAAAGACCGCCTCGCGGCGGTCTCTCCGAAATCCGATCAGGGTTTTGTGAAAGGCGCTAACTCCCGTTAGTCGGCAGCGGCGGCTTTGCTACATCGGCTCGAACTCTCCCGGACGCCAAGTCTTGTCGAACCACGGCTCGAGTGGGCCGTAGAGGCGCAGAATCGTGAACCAGCCTTTGCCCGGAACAGTCTGGACCCAGTTCTTCTCTTTCCCGGCGGGAGCGGTTGGGCCGAAGTAGAGGTCTACAGAGCCGTCGGCGTTCGCCACTGGCGGATTCACTTTGTTGTTCTTGCTGGGAAAAGGCTGGGGGGTTTGAAGCTGGGAACGGGTTTGCGGGTCGTAAACAACAACGGACCAGAAATCCTTGGCTGGCGGATTCGCCGGGATGTTCAGTTTGTAATTCTTCGCCCCGTCCGGAAGGTTGCCGTCCTTGTCATGGTCCGCATAAGCATACTGCGACCCGGCTCCGACCATCTTCGCGGCCATCGCGGGCGTGTTCACGGTGGCCCCGTAGAAATAGAGGGTGCGCGCATCCAGATTGCGGCCGCCCATTCCGCCATCGATCAACCAGCTGTAATCACCGCCAATAAAAGGCGTCTTCCAGGCGCTACCCTTGTAGTAATAGAGTTTCAAAGAAGACTGCACGGGCGGTCGCATTGCCCACCGCGACGGCCTCGGTCAGGATGGCTTTCATGCGCGTATCGGGCGCGAAGGGCTTGCCTTTACGGATTCCGATACTGGCGGCGAGGGCCGCGCAGTTCCGGATCGATGAAGTCCACCGGCTCCTTGGCTATAACGTGGGCGAGTTCCTCACATAGAACTCGTAGGTGTTCGCGTGCGGACGCCGCGCAGGTCCCGCCTAGGGATTTTGCGCTGGCGGCTGCGGTATTACTGGCGCTACTTCTAGCGCTAGAATCCGACCGCGCTGCCATGCAGATCGTATTCGTCGGCGCGTTCGATCTTGACGGTGGCGATCTCACCGACGCGCAACGGCCGGCGGCTGACGACATAGACCGCGCCGTCGATCTCCGGCGCGTCGGCCATGGAACGGCCTTTTGAAACGGTGGGACCGACCTCGTCGATGATGACCTGCTGCCGGGTGCCGACTTTGCGCTTGAGCCGGCGCCGCGAGATTTTCTGCTGCGCCTGCATGAAGCGGTGCCAGCGTTCTTCCTTGAGCTCATCCGGTACGGCCGGCGCGCTATCGTTGGCGGCGGCGCTGCGCACCGGCTCGTATTTGAAGCAGCCGACGCGGTCGAGCGCAGCTTCGTCGAGCCATTGCAGCAGATTATTGAAGTCTGCCTCAGTCTCGCCGGGAAAGCCGACGATGAAGGTCGAACGCAGCGTCAGATCGGGACAGATGTCGCGCCACTTCGCGATGCGCTCCAGCGTCTTCTCCTGCGCGGCCGGCCGCTTCATGCGTTTCAGAACGTCGGGCGACGCGTGCTGGAACGGGATGTCGAGATAGGGAAGGATTTTCCGCTCGGCCATCAAAGGAATGACGTCGTCGACGTGCGGGTAGGGGTAGACGTAGTGCAGCCGCACCCAGATGCCGAACTCACCGAGCGCCTGCGCCAGATCGATAAACTTTGCGCGGACCTCGCGGCCGCGCCATTGGCTCGTCGCATATTTAATGTCGACGCCATAGGCCGAGGTGTCCTGCGAGATCACCAGCAGTTCCTTGACGCCGGCGGCCACAAGCTTCTCGGCTTCGCGCAGCACGTCGCCGACCGGCCGCGACACGAGATCGCCGCGCAGGCGCGGGATGATGCAGAACGAGCAGCGGTTGTTGCAGCCTTCGGAAATCTTCAAATATGCGTAGTGCCGCGGCGTCAGCTTGATGCCTTCCGGCGGCACCAGATCCAGGAACGGATCGTGTTGCGGCGGCACCGCGCGATGCACCGCTTCGACCACGCTCTCGTATTGCTGTGGGCCGGTGATCGCCAACACGTCGGGGTAGGCGGCGGAAATGCTTTCCGGCTCGGCGCCCATGCAGCCGGTGACGATGACCTTGCCGTTGTCCTTGAGCGCCTTGCCGATCGCCGCAAGCGACTCCGCCTTGGCGCTGTCGAGAAAGCCGCAGGTGTTGACGATGACGACGTCGGAGCCGGCGTGCTCGCGCGAAAGCTCGTAGCCCTCGGCGCGCAGCCGCGTAACAATGCGTTCGCTATCGACCAGCGCCTTCGGACAACCGAGCGAGACGAAGCTCACCCTCGGCGCGGCCGGTTTGTTGCCGGGATCAAGCATGCGGGCATGGAGCTAACCGCGAACGCCCGCCGGCGCAAGGGCGGCCGACCTAGCGGTTCCGCCAGGCCTCGGCCTCTGCGTAGAACTTCTTCTCCCAGGCCTTCTGGTTGTCCACGCCTTCGCGGATGAAAGGCGTGAACACGGCGAGCCTGACCAGCAACCATTTGAAAACATTGGCGGGAAAGCGCGCCGGAAATCGACGAACAGCACCACACGCGTATGCGGCGTGCGGTTCCAGGCCTCGTGCTCGTAGGCGTCGTCGAAGATCACCGCTTCGCCTTCCTGCCAGCGGTAGACGTCGTTGTCGACGCGGATGCCGAGTTGCTCGCGCGGCTCGGGCACGATCAGACCGAGGTGCAGCCGCAGCACGCCGTTATAGGGCCCGCGATGCGGCGGCAGATGCTTGCCCGGCTCCAGGATCGAGAACATCACCGTGATCAGGCCGGGGATGTTCTGGCAGACGCGCCATGTTTCGGGGCAGAGATTGATGTTGTTGTCGGAGCGGAAGCCGTAGCCGCAGAGGAAAAACGTCTTCCAGCCGCGGTCGGTGCTGATCACCGAGACGTCGGTCGACAGCTCATGGAAGCCGGGCAGGTCGTCCTTGCGGGTGAGGACGCGGTCGAGCTCGGCGCGGATCGCGCGCCAGTCGCGTTCGATCGCCGCGGTCCAGGGGAATACCGCATTGTCGTAGATCGGCGGATTGCCGACCTTGCTGTATTTGAGATTGAGCCGCTCGACGAAGGCGACGACAGCCATGAAGGCGCGCGTCACCAGCCCAGGCCGGTTCAGCGGCTTGATGCCGGCGGTGCCGAAATTCTGGTGTGGGTCTTGCTTCTGGGCAGCGACGATGGACGGCTCTGCAATGGTCACAAATCACTCCTTCCACCGAACGCGGCCCCCGGCGCGCGCCCATCGGGCCGGACAACGGTCGTCGATCGACGCCCGCACCTCCCGACGGCTGTCACAATAGCAATGGCGGGCGGCCGGTGGAAGTTCCGCCCGGCGCCGGTTGGCGCGGCAGGCCAGGACGGCTATGCTTACCGGACCTGGAAAGGCCGCCATGAAACGCCTGCTGCTGGTTCTGTCCTTCGCTCTTATCGCGCTGTCGTCGGCGGCGAGCGCGGGCGCGCCGGAAGTCTGGCGTTCCAACAAGCACATCCCGGAGCCACCGTTCGCGGTGAGCGGGCGTTCGCAATCGGTCTGGGCCGCGGGCGCCTGCTGGAGCGAATGCGGCTCCTACACGACCTGGAATCTGGTCGCCTGTCTCGATCGCGATGCGCAGGGACATTGCCTCAAGCGCGCCGATGCCGACGACCGCGCCTGTCAGCGCGCCTGCCGCACGCGCGGCGGGCCGTTCCTTCCTATCGATACGCTGTTTCCGTTCGATTTTTGATGGGGCATGCCGACGCCCGGCGCGGCCGCCAAATGGCTGTACTTTAATAGTTATACGACCTTTATTGTTCGGCCGCCTTCCAGCGCGGTATGATTTATGAATCCGGCCCGCCCAGCTAACAACAAACCGCCGGATTTGAGATGGGGATCACGCAGAAATGGATTATACGATGGTCGCTGCCTTGCACGCTCGCGATCGCCGCCAGCCATGCCTCGGCCGAAGATGTCGCTCAGCTCGGTTCGGCCATCGAGGCCGACAAGATCGCATTAACGGGCCTGCAGACCGACATGAACCAGAAGACCTCGGAGAACGAGCGTCGGAAGAAGGGATACGACATCTACGCCGACAAGTTAGAACCCGCATAGGCCCGATGGTCAAAAGCAATACCACGGTCGCCGCCCACAACTCCGTCTGTCACGGCAAATTGCCGCAGCCGGCCTTCCAAAAGTGCCAGGGCGTAAATGCGCCGCTGCAGCGGATGATCGACGGGGTGAATTCGGACAAAAGAAATCTTGACGGCGAAAAAGCGAGAATTCAGACGGAGCAGACACGATACAAAAACGCCATGGACCCGCTGGCTGCCAAGATGAAGGCGAATTTTGAGGTCTGGAGCCAGCAGAAGGCGCGCTTCGATTAGTTGAACGCGAAAATAGCGGCAGCCCAGGTCGCGCTTGGCAATCGCTGCAAGGACGCAATTCCGGCCGAGCGCGCGTCAGCGCAATTCCTCAAATATTGCGCGTAATTCGGATTCGATAATCCCATTCCGAATCTCAAACCGCTTAGCGAGTAAGCGGCCCCGAAGGGAACGCAGATCACGCCGAACCGATGAAGCGACGGGAGGGTATGGGAGGTTGCGGAAGGGGTGTCCTTCATAACTCATTGAAACAGAATGCTTTTATGAAGTTTTGTAAACTTTACCCACATTCCTACCCACATCAGCAGGCGTCACCCAAATGCAACACATTACAAGAGCTGGCTTGTTCCTTGGGGCCATAGGGTACTGGCCTGTTTTGACCCCTAGGGGCCTAGTTTAAAAATGTGAGTGGCCTACTTTCATAATCTAGATTGAGAATGAAGTGCGGATCATCGTTGCGCTCGGCGGCATTGAGATGGTCGCGATGTTGGCCTTGGTCGTTCTGGTACTGGCGTCAGGTCAATGCTGTCGGTAGGCCGCATGCAGCGCTGGTGACTTTTGTCCAAAATATAGCGGTTGAAGGCTGGCGCCATTTGGAGGGATACTGCACAACTCCCCAAGTGCCACCGCCGATCAGGAGGAGGCTTTCGACATGTTCAAGAAGTACCTGCTTCCAATCGCAGTTGTTTTATTGATCGTCCCGACATTTATTGAACCGGCCGGCGCCATTCCACTCACATCGCTCGGGCTGGCCACAGCAGCCCCGCCTTCTGGTGCACAGCCGGTGTATTATTATCGAGGTCGCGGGTACTACCGCGGCGGCCCGTACCGCTACGGCGGCGCGTACCGCTACGGCGGCCGCTATTACGGCGGTTACTGGTACGGGGCGGGACGACGTTGGTACGGCGGTCGCTGGTGGCCCTATGGTGTCGGCAGTTGCTGGCGGGCGTCTCCCATCGGCTACGTATGGGTATGTGGTTGAGGATCGGATTTCGGAGAACGTGGCGGTCTCTCTATTCCCATGATGGAAACTAGGGGGATGCTATGGGAACGGCCTACCGTGAAATCGATGACGAGACGCTCGGTTGGAAAATTAAAATAACTCGAAACGCTATCGCTCAAGATTTGGCCGAGCTGGCGACACAAGGCTTGAGCTCTGAACAAAGGAAGTTGGTCCGAGAACGTCTTCAAACGAGGACGAAGGACCTGCGTCAGTTAGTTGGACCTAGTTGGTACGCATCACAGCCCGTGAATCCAAGTGCTCGATCTTTAGGAATAGAAGCGGTAGAAAAGGCGCTCCGCGCGGAGCCAGCCTGAGCTGACCTTGTTTGGCTGCAGTTTGCCCGGGGTTTTTGTTCGCTTGCATCGATATGCCGCCGACGCTGCTGGCGTTCGCGGACGAGTGATCGAAGAGATGATATTTGTCGCGGTGTATCGGTCGCTAATCGCACTTCGCTCCAGCGGCCATGCGCGTTGTCGACGGAACCTTTTGACACCTTATATTTGGCTCCATTGATCGTCACGCACGTTGGCGCAATTTGTGTGGATATCGGAGTCATAGTTCGGAACCAAAATGCGCGCTCGCTTTTACATTTTCTATGGGGTCCTCCGGATTTAGCATCGTCGGGCTGTTGGGCTTGATCTGTCTGCCCTATGTAATGCTCGTGGTTGCACACAATTCTAAAGAGAAGCCGCAGAGCAAGCATCGCAATCATCCCGGCAACTTACTCGCGAAACGGCGGAAATTGTAAGTCTCGGACCGATGCCGGCCATCGCGGCCCAGGTCAATCCTGCCGCTGGCCCTATGCAGCGCCGGATGTCGGCTATTGGGCTAACAACGGACAAAGGGCCGCCCGGAGGCCGACTAACTCCGCAGCGAATGCCCCTAAGCGGTCAGCCTGCTCCCTCTTTAACTCGCCATTGTGCTGCAATAGCGTCAGGATGCAAACTTGGGAATTCACGACACGCTGGTTGCGCACAAGGGTCTGGGCAACGCATGGCCATTTGGGGGCACATCCTCCGTCGTATCGGCCCAGTTGCGTCGCTCGTTGTCTTCCTAGCGGCGTGGCTTGGTTGCCCGGCTGGATTCGCGGCTGAGTCCAAACGCGTATTATTGCTTCATTCTTTTGGCCAGACTTTCAAGCCCTGGAGCGAATATGGCCAAGCCATCCGCGCAGAACTGGATCGGCAATCACCGTGGCCGCTGGACATCATTGACTATTCACTGGTCACGGCCCGTTTCAGCGATGAGAACCCGGAGGCTCCGTTTGTCGAGTATCTCCGAGCCGTGTTTGCCAAACATCCGCTTGACCTGATCGTGAGCATCGGCGCGCCTGCAGCAGCATTTGTGCAGCGACATCGGGAGCGACTTTTTGCGGCCACTCCGATGGTGTTCACGGCAATAGACCAGCGGCGAGTGCAATATTCCAGTCTTACCGCGAACGACGCCGTCGTCGCGCTAAGGATCAACTATTTGTCAGCCTTCGAGAACATCCTGCAAGTGTTGCCGGACACCAAAGATGTGATCGTGGTTGTTGGGACTTCTCCGATTGAGAAATTTTGGAAGGAAGCGATAGGAAAGGAGGTTGAGCCTCTTGCAAATCGAATAAAGCTTTCATGGACAGATGAGTTGTCATTTAAATCGCTGCTAAGACAAGCCTCCTCGCTCCCGCCGCACACTGCGATTTTCTGGGAATTGATGATTGTCGATGCGGCGGGCGTCGTACACGAAAGTGACGCACCATTAACAAGACTGCATGCCGTCGCTAACGCGCCGATTTTTTCTTATGACAAATCCTTCTTCGGCAGCGCGACCGTAGGCGGCCCGCTTCTCTTGGCGGCTGATACCGGCCGACAGACGGCCGCCGCTGCCATTCGCATCCTTAACGGAGAGAAGCCGGGCGAAATCAGGCCACCACCAGTCCAATTTGCAAGCCCAGTGTTTGACTGGCGGGAAATGCAGCGCTGGGGCATTAGCGAAGGCAGTCTACCGCCGGGCAGCGAAATTCGGTTCCGAGAGCTGACCGTGTGGGACCAGTACCGGTGGCAGATTCTACTGATCGCGGCCGCGCTGGTTGCGCAATCGTTTCTAATAGGGGGTCTGTTCTACGAGCACCGTCGCCGCCGCAATGCGGAAGTGGAAGCACGCCGCCGGATAGCGGAACTGGCGCTCATGAACCGTCGTTCCGCCATTGGCGAAACGTCAGCCTCGATTGCCCACGAAATCAATCAGCCACTGACCGCTATCACCTTAAACAGTGAAACGGCCTTGATATATCTTGCTAAGAAGGCCCCAAACCTCAAGGAGGTAACCGAGTTAGTCCAGTCAATTGCAATCGATTGCCTCCGAGTTAGCCAGGTGGTTGCGTCGGTCAGAGCGATGTTCAAAAAAGACACCCCCGACCGCATTTTGCTCGATATCAACGACGTAATCCACGAAGTACTGACGCTATTCCATGTCGAACTGAATGGGCATGGCGTTGTTGTGAAGACTTCACTGGCGGAAGGATTGCCGCACCTACTCGCCGATCGCGTTCAGATGCAACAGGTTATTCTCAACCTGATCAGGAATGCGAGCGAGGCTATGAGTTCGACTGCTGCGGGCGAGCGCATTTTATGGCTCAGATCAGCGGCAACTGACGCCGGAGAATGTATTGTCGTGATCGAAGACTCCGGTCCTGGAATCGAGCCCGAGAAAATGGAACGTATCTTCGAGCCGTTCTTCACGACCAAGGGGACAGGCATGGGGATGGGCCTGTCGATTTGCCGCTCTATCGTCGAGGCTCACGGCGGGCGGCTGAACGCTCGGCTTGTGCGTGGCCGCGGGATGGCGTTTGAAATTCGCCTCCCATTACCGAAATAGCGTTTGCAAATGGCCTGAGCTCGGTTGAGTCCCTCAGTGAAGTCTTTTAGGGGCTGGGCTGTTGCTAGCGCAATTTTCTGGGCCGGCTCGGCGAGTTCCTTCGTCTGCTCTGCCAGCTTCTCGAACTGCTTGCGAGCGTCGCTTGACAATTCGATGACATCCGCCGGCGATTTTACAGCTGACAGCTCTTGGGTAATGTCGACGGCGGCTGCGATATTCGCCTGAGCGAATTCGATAGCTTTGACGTTGTAGTCCTGCGCCCTGATCGGACGGCGACGGACCCATCGGCCGCCGCGGGTGATCGCCCGCGGACGGCGGTGGAAAACGAGTTTAGCGCGACTAGGCCGGGCGTCCTTAGGCGCACCCCCATTATGGCGAAACAACGTTCCGGACTAATCGATTCACATAAGAGACGAATGCTTGCCCTCGATAATTTGCATCGTCTATCGCGGCCGCGCGATAGGTGCCATCAAACAAAATTACGTCCGCCACCCCTGCGGCGGCTAGTAGGAGAAAGGCGACAAGCACAACGCGCATTGCCTGCACCTCTGGAATTTCTATTGCAATTTTAGCGCGAGTCGTTTCGCCGCACAAGTCGTTACTAGTCGGCGCGCCACGCTCCTCCACTTCTTTAATGCGGCTTTCAGTGATGCGTCGTTGCTAATCATGGGTGATCTCGATTGAAATTAAGACTGCCGAACATCCACGTTCGCCCCTAAAAATTCGCACCCAAATGCCGCAAAATTTACGAATATAAAGCCAGCTGGGTAGCCTTACCCGCACCAAACCAAACGGATTAGACCTCGGCGCGTCGTTGTGGCCGGCGCCCTTCAAAAATTTCTCTCTCTCTGTGATGTCGGTCACAGATATATCGCGGCCGACGTACTATGTTTTTCGATAGATACACCGCGCACAATGGAAGTGATGATGCCGATGACTGAAACCACAATGAGCATTGAACAGACTGAAGAAGAAGCCCTTGCCTTCGAAGTCTCCGACGAGGCGCTCGAAGCTTCGGCGGGTACAGTGAGGGAGACAGCAGCGAACTACACACTCGGGGCCTGCACCGGCTTCTCTGTCTGCCCTGCCTGATCAAAACACCTGATCGGATTTCGGAGAGACCGCCGTGCAAGTGCACAAGTCAGGTCAATGCTGCCGGTAGGCCCTATGCAGCGCCCGGTGCGAGCTGAAAGTCCAATAGGAGCGAAGCTAACAAAAAAGAGTCGAACATGTCCAGATTGCTTTTTGGAAGCGCCTTATTCGCTGTTGCTCTGGTTTGGGCAGTGTCGGCACAGGCTATAGACGGCGAATCGATCGAACTCGAAACACCATGACGATGGGGGGCCCACAGCAACACAAGCAGACTTGAATACATATCAACAATATTGCGGAACGTTTTTCAGCGGGGGTGCTTACGCAGATTGTCTGGAGGGTTATCACCCCACTCGAACAACAAAGAAAACATTTGGGTATCCACGGCCCAACCAACGGCGGAGTAGCCAAGCGGACTTCCACGGCTAGGGGTACTAAACCGCTCACTCCTATCACGGCCTCATCATCGGCGCTTACCAGCCGGAGCCTTCTGGGCGGCAGCGGCGCGGGATCACCAGCAATGACGACGAGCCGCAAAGCCTTTCATGTTCCGAACACTCAGGTGAAGTGAACGTGCGATAATTTTTGGGGTTCATTGGGTCTGCTCGGCTGGCGCAGGACGCGGAAGGCTCAAGTAGGCTGATCGCTATCGTTTTAAGAAATGTATCTGAAACTGCCCGGCCGGTAATTATCTAAATTTTTCCGGCGTTGCTCGCTGTAAATGCTAACCAACTATTAGAAGTCGCGCGTCATAGGTGGTCATATGTTTTTGCACGCGCTAAAAAACCTAAAACACCTCGTCGGATTGGTGGGCATCTTGATAACGCTGGATTTCTTTCTGTTTGATGGATTTTGCACTCAAGCCTGCAGCGAAGCGCTGTCGCAAGCCTCAAGCCAAATCCACCTCGATCTACTCAAAGATTTTTCTCCGAGCCAATTTATTCACCAGTATTTCTAAAGACAGAATTTATCAACTGTTGAACAAGGCGAGAACATCGTCTCGATTTTGCGGAAATTATGAACCCCGGGGCATTCCCCGGCGTTTTCCTTTTTGGAGAGAGCCGCACTCGTGGATGTTTGCTTCTGGCACTTCGCGGCCTTCGCTGCATTGCCGCGACGGCGGTCGCTATCGGGGTAATAGCGGACAAACGGCCGTCCGGGACTTGAATTACTCGGTAGCGAATGACCCATAAGCGACATTGGTCGTGCATTGCGGCAATGTTTTCGATGTCGGTTTCAGCACCTATCAAAGTGCGCGATTGATCCGATACAATGGTGTCTCCTTAGCTTGCGGACCCTAGCCGAAACGATGGTTGGGTGTTCCGTGCGCGGCCTTGTGGGGTAGACCGGATAGCCACGAAGGAGTGACGTCATGCGCCTTGTGCTTTGTGTCTTGCTCACCATGCTGCTCACGAGTTCCGCTTTTGCCGCCCAGCGAACCTTGACCCGGTCCGAAGCTCAGGCCGCCGTCGGGGGCGGCGATGCCCAAGCTGCGGCTGCATTGACAATGACGACCGATCAAACGATCTGCCTAAATGAGTGCACAAAGCGGGGGCACAACGCAGCGGAGTGCGCTGATGCCTGCCGGCCTGGACTTTGCCATCCGGATGCCGAGCAGCCTTATTGCATATCAAAATAGCTAGTCTCGACGTAATCGTATCCGGCCCGCACGTGTCTGTTGTTGGCACCTCGCGTCATTCGCTGCGTTGCGAAAATTAGTCGCTATCGGACCAACAACCGACATTGGCCGGCGCGAACGCTGGATAGCTCGGTCGCGATTGTCCCAAAACAGTCAAAATAGAGAAACATAAAACTAGCAGTGCAATCATGTATATGGGCATCGGGTTCTTGTTTGCGGCACTCATCGGGTGGCGTTTATGCCCCTTGTTCATGGTCGCGCGGTGCGATTAACAGAACAACGCCTAGAGACCACAGGCCGACAAGGATGCGCTGCGCGCAGAATTTGCGATGGAAACGCGCCGCCTCGAAGGCGGTCTTTCTGTTTGTGGTGTTACGATCTGCTTGTTCGCTCAGCAGAGGCGGAAGTGTCCTGATTGTTGGTTGCGGCCGTCGTTTGATGGTTAGTTAGCGCAATTGAATTCTGTTTCGAGCGACGCTGTTTGAGCATTTGTCTGATTTGAATTGGCGTTTTTCCACGGACCTCATAACCGCGCTTTTCGAGTTCAGTAAGAGCAACAGTTCTCAACTCCGCGAGCACTTCGCGAAATTTTTTACGTCGCATGGCACGGTCGTCAACCACAGCAAATCCTGACACCCACGTTCTATTAGCGCGTGGCCGGGGGTTTACCCCTGGACCCAATTCCGCACCGAACCCAACCCTGGTTGTTCTACGGCAGCACCGGATGAAGGAGGTTAAGGACAGCGATCAATAGTGCAACCGCGCCGACACCAACGGCAGCGCAAACGGCGCATCGGGCGAAGCGTCGCCATACGGGCTCGATCAGATTTTCAACTGGATTGCTAAACATGGAAACGCCCACGCTTAGAACCGGGCCGCGTCTCATGATTTCAAGTAGTTAGCTGAGCGCCATGATCTAGATCAATAGCCGCGGCAATCACTCAGGCGTGCCCGCAGGCGAGTCCGCCGCTTTTCTTAAACTCAACCCCATTCCGATCCAGCTCGCTCCTGCAAAAACAAGATCAATGCCCAGCAGCAGGCCGAGAATGTAGAGGCTCGATACTGGCCAGTGATTGAGAATGATTAGGCCAAGCAGAAACGTGACCACGCCTGACAGCACCACCCAGATCCACGGCATTCCTCGCTTCATAGAGAAACCCAGAATGATCCGCATGATGCCTGAGACAATAAGCGCGCAGGCAAGCAGAAGCGTAAGGAGCGCTGCCGCGAGCAATGGATTCTCAAACGTGACAAAGCCGGCAACGATATAGAGAATGCCGAGCAGCACCCAAAACAGGAACTTGCCCCACGTCTTGACCTGAAAAGCATTGATGACTTCTGCAACGCCCGCAATCAGCATCATAATGCCAACGATAAAGACGCTCGCAACCGTCGCCGTCAAAACGCTGCCTAACGCGATTAAGCCGGCAACCGAATAAATAACGCCAAGAGCGACAATCCACCCCCATTTGGCGCGCAGCGTCTCATTTTCACTGACAGAGCGTGTCGAAGCAATATTGGACATGATGCTGCCTCCCTATAGAAAAAGCTCACTGCTTCAGATCAACGCGCGCGTTGATAATAGTCAATGTCCGCTTTCGGTGGCAATGCGGCCATTACGCAGAATGCCGCGACGGGTTTCTGGCACTTCGCGGCCTAACGGACCCACACCTCGAATGTTCGCTTTCGGACTAACAACGGACATTGCTGAATCTTAGCCCGCGCCGGCTAGGTCGATAATGACCCATAGCGGACATTGGCGACGGTTCCTTGCTGGCCCCCGGCCAAAGCGACCGACCAAGAATTTCGTGGATACTCGCCCGGTCCGAACGGACGGCAGTGATAAGACATCGATCCTGACGGTTAGGATTTCCGGAGAACTGCCGCCCGAATATTGTTGCTAGGCTGCTAGCCTTGTTTCCTTCAACTCGATGACGCTGAGCCCAACCTGCCGCAATAGTCGATAGATCGTATCGATCTCGAATTGTTGTGGTTTTGGCATGGGTGCCCGCATGAACGGGCTAGGGATCAGTCCGCGCAGCCAGGCAGCAGTTTTGTAGCGTATGTGTAGGCGACCCATGTCGGCTACGTATTCTTGCAATTGAGAAAGTCCGCCGTCCCAAATCTCGCGGGCCTTGTCGATGTCTTTATTGTCCCAGGCTTCAAGATGATCCAGCATCGGATCGAGCGCGAAATTCCAAAAACCCGATAGCGTTCCGTCAAACATCCCTGTTGCCTTATATTCATGAAAGCGGGATGCGAGAGCACCCATCACCGCAACATGCCGATCCAAACCACGCAGACCGTTGGCGATGAGACGGAAGCCGTCATACATGTAGGTCATCTTCCAGCCGGCTATGTTTTTAACTTCGTTACAAATTTTTAGCGTCGCCCCAAGAGGAAGCCCAGGATGGAACGGTGGCTTCGCGCCACCGACCGGGTGAGTAACGATCGGCAGGTCAACCGCACGATCCTGAGCAATAATCTGATCGAGCCAAATTTCGGGATAATTGTCGGCGTCCCAACACGATGTGACGTCCTGCGCACCGCCCGGCGGCGTAACAAAAATGCCGTCGACGCCAAGCGCCTTACAGTCCTTGGCCGTCTCCACTGTCTCTTCGGTAGTAAGTGCCCAGGTGCCGGCGATAACGGGGACCTTGCCGTTAATCTCTTCCATGGCGATCTCGAGGGCGCGGCGCTTTTCAGCTCGGGTCAGATAGAAAATCTCGCCCGCCTCGGGATTGATACATAGGCCGCCACCCATCCGGACGAATTTTTCGTTCTTGAGGAAATGTTGCAGGAATTGGCGGTAAGCCAACTCGTCGATCTTCATCTGACGATCATAGGGCAGCAAAGCCGCAACGTAGAGACGGTCTCCGATAGTTTTCATGATCCTCGCTCCTGTAGGCATGGGTGTAAATTAGGGGGATACTTCCTCGAGTACTCGACCGTTCGTCTCAATCGCAAACAGGGCGGTGACCACGGCTGCTATGGCCGCAATGAGACCGAACGCGAGAAAGACATTTTCTAGTCCGCCGCCGATCATCAATCCGACGACGCTCGGTCCAATCATCGAGGCGAGCCGCAGCCATGCCGTCGCTATTCCGACGCCCATCGCTCGTGCTCGCGTCGGATAAAGCTCCGGCGTGTAGAGATAGACGCCGATCGACAAAACGGATGAAAAGAAAAATGCGATGCTGACCATTGCCAGGACACGTTCAGGTGAACTCGCGCCGATGAACCACAACGTGCCTAGCGCAATTGCTGAGCCGGCAAAGGAAACCGCGAACCAAGGCCGGCGGCCAAAGTAGTCAATTGTTAGTGCGCACGTCAGAGTTCCAAGCAGGCCTATGACTTGTGTGAGCAATCCATATTGTAGTGATAGGGCGAGCGGCAAATGGAATACCGTGCGATAGATTGTGGGCAACCAGACGGTCAACCCATAAGTAATGAGATAAGCCGCAAACCACATTAGCCAGACAACCAGCGTGCGACGGAGATACTGAGCACCGAAAAGGTCTGACCAAGAAGCTGGTTGTTGACGCGTGGTTACAACAGGTTGCGCCGAAGGCAATGGCTCGCCGCTTGACTTTTCAGTCTCTCGTTCAATGTACGACATTGAAGCCTCGGCTTCATTGTTGCGACCACGCACCGCCAACCAGCGCGGCGATTCCGGCAGCAATCGCTGCATAAATAGAGCAAGAATTGCAGGCGCTGCGCCAACCAGGAACATGTAATGCCAGCCGAGATTGGGGACTACCCAACTGCCCAACAATGCCGCACCGACAAGGCCTAGCGGGAAAACCAACTCATACAAAAGAACGAATCGGCCGCGGCCTTTGGCACGCGTAATCTCACTAATGTAAACAGCCGCGATCGGTACTTCGCCGCCAAGCCCGAAGCCCTGTAGCGTTCGGAATACGATTAGCGATTGGTAATCCCAGGCGAACGCGCAACCGATGCTCATCACGGAGAATAACAGTACGGACCAGACCATCGCTCTCACGCGTCCGAAACGCTGCGCAAGCCAGCTAAAAAGCAATGCGCCAAACAACTGGCCGAGGTAGCCGACTGATATCATGAAGCCGACTTGCGGCGGCGTGAGTTTCCACAAAGGCACCAGCACCGGCAATACGAACGCAATTGCCAAGGCGTCGAAAGCGTCAAAAAATGTGGCTACGCCAATAATAACCCGTGCTTTGACGTGCCAACCTGAGATTGGAAGCCGCTCAATCCGCGAAACAATCTCATCGATTTTGGAGCTATCGATACTTGAATGGACTGCGCTGCTTGTGGCCATGATTTTCCTCCCCAGGAATTTTGAAGTCTCTTATCGTTGAAATCGTTTTTTGCCTCAGCTCAAATAATGAGCCATCTACCAAGAAATACAATTCAGCTTGTTCTCATATTGATATGAATTTAATTCATGATAATATTGCCACATGAACCTCAAATCAATCGACCTTAATCTGCTCGTTGCCTTTGATGCGCTAATGTCCGAACGCGGCGTTTCGCGGGCGGCCGCGAAACTCGGAATTACGCAGTCCGCTGTTAGTCACGCACTCAAGCGCCTGCGAATCATGTTCGGTGATCCGCTTATGCGTCGCGGCTCACGCGGCATGGAGCCGACTGAGCGCGCGCTGTCACTCCAGCAGCCTGTAAAAGGCGTTCTCGCCAATATTCATTCACTCATCAGCACGAGGTTGGCCTTTGACCCCGCGGCAACAAAACGAACATTCAAACTTTCGATGAGCGATGCCATGAGCGTCGAAGCGCTTCCTTTAATCGTCCGCAAACTGCGCAAACATGCTCCAAATATCGATTTGTTGGTTACATCATCCGGACCAAAAGATGCTTGTGCCCGGATAATCAATGACGAAGTCGAGATTGCAATCGGTGTTTTTCCGCACGTGCAGCCAGAGCTCTTGCGACGCGAGCTCTATCGAGATGAGCTAATATGTGTGGCCGATAAAAATAATCCTCTATTGAGGCGCGGACGCATGGATGAGAAATCATATCTCGCGTCTCCGCATGTGACAGTTGCGCCCAATCTCGATTTTGGCGTGCAGCTAGATGAGATATTTGTCGCGATGGGGCTGAATTGTCGCGTCGTTGCCACCGTTCCACATTACATCGCACTTCCCGCATTGATACGAGGAACGGATCTGATCGGACACACGCGCTTGCGCCTCGTCAACGTGCTTCGTAGCTCATCCAACCTTGTCGTGTTTCCAATCCCGGCCAGAATTCGCGTTCCTGAGCTGTCGTTTGAAGAGATTTGGCATGCTCGTTATGAGGACGACCCCGGGCACTGCTGGTTGCGCGATCTCATAAATGATGCGGTGCGCAACTAGGCGGTTTTAAGCAAGCAACGACAGAATTCTGCCAACCACAGTGCGGGCACACCCGCCAGCTTTTAGGTCCACTCTGTCACAAACCAGAGTTAAAACGATGTCCGTTCCTGGCACATCGCGACATATTGCATTGCCGCACGACTTCGGTCGCAAACGGGGAACAACGGAAATCGGCCAATCACCGTGGTCACTGTGCTCGGTCGCGAGTGACCCGTATTCGAATGATCCGCGCTTGTCATAATAGCAATAGGATGATCTTTCATAACCGGAAGGCCGGTCAATGGAAATATACCCATTCGTATGCGCTGGATGACCCACAACGTATATGTCTTTCTGTGAAGCATTTTATAGTCAGTTAACTAGCCGCGGCCCAATTTTATGAATCCGTGATTTATTTACGTGGCCGTTATTTCGATCTGAAGGTTTGCTAACCATGACGGCCTAGATTGGCATCGTTCGGAAGTTAAGGCCCGAACATTAGAGAGAAGCTGCCGGTGTGGCTCCGCGCGCCTAGGCTTCCCGAAAAACAGGGAGGGCAGTCCAGTGTCTATGATTGTTGCATTTCTAAAGAACGAATCCGGCGCCACCGCTATCGAGTACGGTCTCATCGCGGCGGGCATCTCGGTCGCGATCATCGCGGCCGTGAACGGCCTCGGCACCAAGCTGAACACGACGTTCAGCAGCGTTTCGACCCAACTTAAGTAAGGCCCCCGCTGGGTTGGATCAGAGGAGGCCGCCTCAGGCGGCGGCCTCCTGCCTTCAGGTAGATCGCGTCCGCGATGAGTTGGCTCATCTCAGATTTTTCAATTTTTGGCTGGCATATTCAGCACTGGCCGCTGATTATTGCTGTTGAACTTGTAGTTCTTAATTCTATTGTCGGCTTTATCTTGTCAGGCGATCAAAACACCTGATCGGATTTCGGAGAGACCGCCGCGAGGCGGGATTTATGTTTCAGGAGCGAGCGAGCCGTACTCGCTTCGCTGTTACCGGATGCCAGCGCAATTCACCGCGCCTTATTGATCTAGGTCATTGGGCATGGCGTCGTCGGCGAACGTAAGTAGCTTTGCTGGCACTTCCAGCCCGAATGCCTTGGCGGCCTTGGTGTCATGAAACGCGGTTTCCCGACGCAGCACGACGCAACCGCGTACATTCGCACCGACCTTAAAATGGCAAAGGCCACTTAGCGTTTGTTGTGAGCCGTCGCGGTGAGGCGGCCGGGGAGTAGCCATGACTTCTCCGGCCGCCGTATAGAAAGAAGATAATACATGCCGAATCCGCTTGTCGGCTCCGAGCACTCGGTATTTGTGTCGTCGCGGTTTACGACAATGGGGCCGTTCGCGGGACGAGCCGCCAAAGGCTCCGGCCCTCCGGTGGATGGATCTCTGACCTGGGGCACGTCTGGGGCACCTAGAGCCAATTCGCTTTTAGTTTCTTGATCTTCCTCGCGACCTTTGAAATGCTATTGCATAAACGTGTCGGGTGATCAGGATCAACTGCTGTTTCAGGAACGACAAAGGATTACGCGAACGCGGTTTAGCTATTCACAATCGCATCACCAATTGACCTCGTGAGGAATTGCGAAAAAATGGATCGATTTCAGGATCAGGCCAACATCAACAAAGGCGAAGTAATTCTCTTTGTCGTTTCGAAAGGTTTGTCCGATTTCATTCAAAACACGATTACCAGCATAAGACGTTGTGGCGTGACAACCACCATCTGTATTGCCCTCCCAAGAAATGCCCTTGCGGAAGTAAAGGCTGCCGCCTCAGACTTTCAGAACGTCGAATTTGTTTTTCTTGAAGAAATCTGTGACTTCGACTATTCGGCCATGACCAAATATTTCGACTACGGCAGCGAAGAATTTTGCCGCTTTGTGACCTCAAAATGGATAGCAATTCGCTTCCTTCTGCAGTGTGGATTTGCTCGTGTCATTTACACAGATGTGGATGTTGCCTGGATTCGGAACCCGTTGCCCCTACTTAAGCAGGCACTCGAATACTATGAAATAGCAATCCAAACGGAAGCCGCGGAGAGTTTCCCACCGCAGTATTGCTGCGGGTTCATGAGTTTTCGCAATTCTCAATTTGTAATTGGCGTGCTCAACCAGTTGGTGGATTTACATCTGAGGGCACACGAACCGACCCATGACCAAGACATATTCAACCGTCTGGTTGCGAGCTCCAACGATCTACTTTACCGCATCCATGGCCTGAGCGAACTCCTCTTTGCCAACGGCTTAAACGCCAACAAAACATCAGACAATCATGATATATTAATTGAGAATGTCCGTCCTATGATCTTCCACGCAAATTGGACAATCGGTGTCCAAAATAAACGCCTGCTCTTGCAGCGAGGGGGGAATTGGCTAATCGATCAAACGGCGAAAACCTCATTTAACAAGAAGATCCGACTCTTAATCATTCGTTTCTTAGGCCCTAAAGGCACACGAATTGTGCGGCGACTATCTAACAGCATTCGGTTTTAGCGTCGCCTGATGAATTGTACAAAAAGATTCTGGACACTACCGGGGCTGCGATAGCTGCGCCCTGACCAAACCACCTGATCGGATTTCGGAGAGACCGCCACGAGGTGATCTCTCGGTAGATGCTGTTTGGCTGCTGTGCGTCGGTCGCCATTGGGCTAAAAACAGATAAAAGTCGGCATAGGGCCTTTACGGCCCTTTAATTTTCCTCGCCCCAGTGTGTCATGTACATCAAACCAGGGGGAACGCTATGACTGAATTTGGTGATATTTTCGATTATCAGCTCTGTACGATGGTTTTCGGCTACATAAGTATCGCGTTTGTGGCCGCTTACGGGCTTGTTGGAATTTGGCTAACATCGCGTTCAAAAGCACATAATGTCAGTACGTTGCGGCAAGCCTGACAATCTTCAAATCAATACGTCGAATACAGGCCGCCTAGTTGGCGGCCTCTTTAATTTCGCAACATACCAGCGATGTCGCAGTTCTCAGATCGCGGCCTTCGCTGCATTGCCGCGACGGCGGTCGCTATCGGGGGCATAGATGGGGTAATCGGCCGGCGATCTTGTGGATAGCTGAAGATTTTGGGTGCTGCGCTTCAGGCTGATGGTGAAACGAGGTCCGTGGTGACGGCCTCAAGCATCAGAAGGAGAAGCGCAGCATGGACCATTTTGCTGGATTGGACGTATCGGTCAAGGAGACCAGCGTCTGCATTGTGGATGACGCGGGCAGGATCGTGCGGGAGGTGAAGGTAGCGAGTGAGCCTGACGCTCTGCTGCAGGAGCTCGCGAAATCCGCCTACCGGTTCAAGCGGATTGGGCTGGAAGCCGGGCCGTTGTCGCAATGGCTGTTCAGTGGCCTCGCCGAGGCCGGCTTGCCGGTGATTTGTGTCGAGACACGGCACATGCGGGCAGTGTTAAAGGCGCAGATCAACAAGACTGACCGCAACGATGCCCGCGGGATGGCGCAGATGATGCGGGCAGGGATTTACCGCCCGGTACATGTAAAGACGCTGCGCAGTCAGAAACTGCGAATGCTGTTGACCCACCGCAAGCTGCTGCAGTCGAAGGCCATTTCCATCGACAACGACCTGCGCGGCACCTTGCGCAACTTTGGCCTCAAGGTCGGGGTGGTCAGGACGGTAAAGTTCGAAGCCCGCATCAGGGAGCTGGTCGAAAACTTGCCCGACCTAGCCGTTCTGATCGAACCATTGCTCATTGTCCGACGGACGCTTCGCGAACAGTTCTGCATCCTACACCGCCGCTTACTGGCCATCGTGCGGGACGATGAGGTGTGCCGGCGCCTGATGACGACGCCCGGTGTAGGCCCTGTGGTGTCGCTGACCTATCGCGCGACCGTCGATGTACCGGCGCGCTTCAGGAAGTCAAAGTCAGTCGGGGCCGTGTTTGGGCTGACGTGTGCCAAGTATCAATCGGGCGAAGTGGATTGGAGCGGCAGAATATCACGCTGCGGAGACGAGATGATGCGGGTGATGCTCTATGAAGCAGCTCAGGCCATGCTGCGTTCGAAGAAATGGTCCTGGCTCAAGGCCTGGGCGATGCAGATTGCCAGGCGCCGCGGGATGAAGAAGGCGATCGTGGCGCTGGCTCGCCGGCTGGCCGTGATCATGCACCGCATATGGGTTGATGGCACCGAGTTCCGCTGGACCCGGGAGGCCGCAGTGGCATGAGGGCCGTAGGCAATCAAATACTATAGGAGAAAACTCGAGTTCCACTAAGCCGTGGAAAGATGTCCCTCGCGGGACGATGGATGAGGTGAGTTCGTTTGTCCGCTTGGACCTGCCGTCACTCAGATGGTAAGGCCGCGGCATAGATTGTTCCGCCTCGTTCTCGAATCCCATGATGGAACGGCCTTCGCGCCATTCCGAAGAGAAGCACGAGCCCGCGAGCGATATCGACACTGCAGTGGTGGATAGTCTGAAAGTGCTTGACCCAAACCGGCCGATTAGAGAAGCGGACAAACGGTCGTCTGGGGCTTGAATTGCTCGGTAGCGAATGACCCATAAGCGACATTGGCTGTGCATTGCGGCAATGGTTTTGGTGCGCGTTTCAGCCCCTATCGAAGTACCCCTTTGAGCGGCTAAGATGCCGTCTCCTGAACTTGAGGTCGGGCATGCAGCGACGCGAGTTCATCACGCTCTTTGGCGGTGCTGTGGCTGCGTGGCCGCTTGCGGCGCGGGCGCAACAGTCTCCGGTGCCAGTAATCGGCTTTCTCGGCCCGGGCTCAGCCGAGTCCGATGCTTATCGTGTGGCGGCATTTCGACAGGGCTTGACTGAAGCCGGTCTCGTCGAGGGTCGGAATTTTGCCATCGAGTATCAGTTGGGCCGAAGGCCACTACGATCGCCTGCCGGCGCTGGCGAGCGATTTGGCTCATCGACAGGTAGCAGTGATTATGGCGAGCAGCTTTCCGGCGGTGCTGGCAGCGAAGGCGGCGACCACGACCATCCCGATTGTTTTTGAAACGGCCGTTAATCCAGTCAAGTTTGGACTGGTAGAGAGCCTCAACCGGCCCGGCGGCAACATCACCGGCGCGACCCAAACGTCCGAAGAGATGGCGCCGAAACGTTTGGAATTGCTGCACGAGCTCCTTCCCGCGGCGCGCGTCTTGGCCCTGCTCGTTAATCCCGCCGGTCCCCTTGCTGAGCCCCAAACTCGACTGGCGCAGTCGGCGGCCCACACTCTCGGGCTTGACCTTCATGTCCTCAACGCCAGTACCGAAGGCGATTTCGAGACGGTCTTCGCAAAAGTGATTGAATTGAAGGCAGGCGGGCTTGTGATCTCGGGCGATGCCTTCTTCAGCAGCCGCAGCAATCAGCTCGCCGCGTTATCGGTTCAACACGCAGTGCCGGCGATCTACCAATGGCGCGAGTTCGCTGCAGCCGGCGGTTTGGCGAGTTATGGAGCGAATATCACGGATACTCATCGCCTGGCCGGGATTTATGCCGGGCGAATTCTCAAGGGCGACAAACCTGCCGATCTGCCGGTGCAGCAGGCGACCAAAGTCGAGATGTACATCAACCTCAAGACTGCAAAAGCGCTCGGCATCACCATCCCGCTGCCGCTGTCCGGCCGCGCCGACGAGGTGATCGAATAGAGATGCTGTTTGCTGCGGTGCGTTGGTCGCTAATGATGCTGTGGACGGCTCCTCCACCGGCACGTGAGTGCCATGAAAATTGGCGCTGTTAAGGCCCCCACAATTTGGAGGAGCCAAACATGCAAGCAATCACGACAATCGGTCTCGACATCGCCAAGTCGGTGTTTCAGGTGCACGGCATTGATGCACAAGGGCAAGTCGCTATCCGCCGACAGTTGAAGCGGCGGTACGTTTTGGCGTTCTTCGAGAAACTGCCACCGTGCCTCATCGGAATAGAAGCCTGTGCCTCATCGCACCATTGGTCGCGTGAGCTCAAGGCGCTCGGCCACACGGTACGGCTGATGCCGCCGGCCTATGTTAAGCCTTACGTCAAACGGCAGAAGAACGATGCGGCGGACGCAGAGGCAATCTGCGAAGCGGTTACCAGAGCGAACATGCGGTTCGTCGAGACCAAGACCCCCGAGCAGCAGAGCTGTCTGACGCTCCATCGCACGCGCCATCTGTTTATCCGCCAACAGACTGCGGTGATCAATGTGATCCGGGCCCACCTTGCCGAGTTCGGGATCGTCGCGCCGGTCGGACGCAAGGGTGTCGAGGAACTGCTCGATGTCATCGCCGATCCAAGTGACAAGCGAGTTCCTGCGATAGCCCGTGCGTGTCTCGCAGCACTTGGGATTCAACTGCGCAGGCTCAAGGAGCAGATTGTAAGGTTTGATCGGATGATCATGGCCTGGCACCGGTCCAATGAGGCGAGCAAGCGCCTTCAATACATTCCCGGGGTCGGCCCGATGCTCGCCACGGCCTTGGTTGCCAGCCTTTCCGATCCGAAGGCCTTCCGATCAGGGCGCAACTTCTCAGCCTGGATCGGGCTGGTGCCAAAGCAGCATTCGAGCGGCGGCAAGGACAGGCTCGGCAGTATCAGCAAACAGGGCGACCGCTATCTACGCAGCCTGTTTGTGGCAGGCGCGCTGTCCGTGATCCGCTATGCCAAGATCCACGGCACCAAACATCGGCCCTGGCTCACGGCATTGCTAGCTCGAAAACCGACCAAGGTCGCAGCCATCGCGCTTGCCAATAAACTCGCCCGGATGGCCTGGGCCATGATGGCCAAAGGCGAGCGCTACAGGGAACCCGTCGCGCTTGCGGCGTAAACGAGATCGCGTCGAACATCCGACGTGATGTGAAGGTTGGAAAGGGCGAACAGCACGTAATGCAGTGCCGGTCGATCCGGCGATCAGGACAACCCATTTGTGCCAGCGCATTGTCGAATGCGTGCTTGTGACCGGGACCTGATCCGCGGAGGGCATTATGGCCAGCGGCCCTGTGTGCCGCACTTAAAGGCCGAACACATGGCTGCACCGACCAATGCTGCAAACGTGAAGAAAGCTCTTGCCAACTCGGAGCCAATCGCTGCATCGCAATAGTTTGTCCGCTATTGGACCAAAGATGGGGTAATCGGCCGGCAGCTTGTGGATAGCTGAAGATTTTGGGTGCTGCGCTTCAGGCTGATGGTGAAACGAGGTCCGTGGTCACGGCCTCAAGCATCAGAAGGAGAAGCGCAGCATGGACCATTTTGCTGGATTGGACGTGTCAGTCAAGGATACGAGCGTCTGCATTGTGGACGACACAGGCAGGATCGTGCGGGAAGTGAAGGTGGCGAGCGAGCCGGAAGCTTTGCTGCAGGTGCTGATGAACCCCGCCTACCACTTCAAGCGGATTGGACTGGAAGCCGGGCCGCTGTCGCAATGGCTTTTCAATGCTCTCGCCGAAGCGGGCTTGCCGGTGATCTGTGTCGAGACGCGGCACATGCGGGCGGTGCTGAAAGCGCAGATCAACAAAACGGACCGCAACGATGCGCGCGGCATCGGGCAGATGATGCGGGCGGGGCTTTATCGCCCGGTGCATGTGAAGACGTTACGCAGTCAGAAGCTGCGGATGTTGCTGACCCATCGCAAGCTGCTGCAGTCGAAGGCCATCGCCATCGACAATGACCTGCGCGGGACCCTGCGCAACTTCGGCCTCAAGGTTGGGATGGTCGGGACGGTGAAGTTCGAGGCCCGCATCAAGGAACTTGTCGAGAACTTCCCTGACTTGGCGGTGCTGGTCGAACCGATGCTTATTGTCCGGCGAGTGCTGCGCGAACAGATTGTCATTCTGCATCGTCGCCTGCTGGCCATCGTTCGGGATGATGAGGTGTGTCGGCGTCTGATGACGGTCCCTGGCGTTGGCCCCGTGGTGTCGCTGACCTATCGCGCCACTGTCGACGTGCCGGCGCGCTTTCGTAGGTCCAAGTCAGTCGGGGCGGTGTTTGGTCTGACGTGTGCCAAGTATCAATCGGGCGAGGTGGATTGGAGTGGCAGAATATCACGCTGCGGAGACGAGATGATGCGGGTCATGCTCTACGAAGCAGCTCAAGCCATGATGCGTTCGAAGAAATGGTCCTGGCTCAAGGCATGGGCGATGCAGATCGCCAGGCGCCGCGGCATGAAGAAGGCGATCGTGGCGCTGGCGCGCCGGTTGGCCGTGATCATGCATCGCATATGGGTTGACGGCACCGAGTTCCGCTGGACCCGGGAACAAGCCGCGGCAGCAGCATGACAACCGTGCAAGATGAGATCCGATAGGCGAAAACCCGAGCTCCACCGAGCGGTGGAATGATGTCCCTCGCGGGACGATGGATGAGGTGAGTTCGCATGTCCGCTTGGACCTACCGTCATTCAGACGGCAAGGCCGCCCCAAAGATTGTTCCGCCTCGTCTTCGAATCCCATGATGGAAGGGCCTTGGTGCCGATTCCGAAGAGAAGCACGAGCCCGCGAGTGACATCGACACTGCAGTGGTGGAAAGTCTGAAAGTGCTTGACCCAGAACGGCCGATTAGAGAAGCGGACATGCGATGCGGCGGCTCGCTCAGGTCAATGCTGCCGGTAGGTTTGCTAGCATTGTTGACTTAATTCGATTGCGAAGCGGAGAAAAAATTTTGGAACTTTGTGATATGCGTCACAGCTAAATACAGAGAAATCAAGTTACGTCTCCGTCCAGCAAAAAAGAGATGGTCCTGTCCGAACCCCCAATCAGACATCAACCCAGAGCAATGGAGCGTCCATGCATGCACGCCATGTCATCACAGTCATCGCAGTTCTCGTTATCGGGTTAGGAGCGAAGCAGTTTGTGTTCCCGCCCAAGCAAGCAGATGCCACTATTTTCACCACTGCCAGCATGAACTTGCTTCAAATGCAAAGTGATAAAGATATGCGAACGCTTCCGCAGCAGAAGATGACCGACAAAGAAGTCATCTTTACTGATGAAAACTGATGATCTGCTCAGCTAGCGCAGGAAGCGGAAAGCATCCGCTCTCACAACCACCTGATCAAAACACCTATCGCATTCGGAGAGACCGCCGCGTTGGCGGTCTTTCTGTTTGTGCTGTATACAAGGCTAACTTCCACCACGCCTTAACCACCTACCGATGACAAAACCCCGGCTATTTGACCGGGCTTCGAATTTGTCAGCTAGCTCATCTGATTATACCCCGCCTAGAAGAAATGGTAGTTCACGCCAACCAGGACATCGCTCTCGGTCGCTTTCACGGTGACGGGAACTGAAACACCGCGGCGATCACGTTTCCAGAGGTCGAGCCGAAGTCCATGTAATTACCTTCGAGAAACACCGACCAGTGCGGTGCGAACATCCATTCAATACCGCCACCGATCGTCCAGCCGGTTCTGGAGTTCGAGGTCTGGCCGCTAATAACAGGACCGACGAAGTTTGTGCTTGTATGAGCCCACGCAGCGCCGCCCTGAATGTAAAGCAACCAGGCGGGTTGTACCGCATAGCCGACGCGACCCGTCAGGGTGTCGAACCATTGATTATTAAAGTTCACCACAGTACCCGCGAGTGGACCGCTTCCGAATGTGCCGCTTTTTCTATTGCTTGTGTAATCAAGCAGTTCGCGGAGACCAATCACAAATCCGCCGCCAAATTCGTAATCGCAGCCAATCTGACCGCCACCGGCAAAACCGGAACCGTTTCCAGAGACTGCTCCGCCAGGAGCACTTGCACTGGCATTGCCAAATGCCCCGCCGATGTTGCCGCCGATGTAGCAGCCAGTCCATGTCGGCGCTGGAGCCATCATTACGGGTTCTGCTCTATATACAGGCCTCTGCGGCAAGTCAGCCGCTAAGGCGCTCGCAGAACCAAGAGCCGCCATAGCGACGTCGCCAATAGGATACGTTTCATTTTTACCCCCTTACACACCGGCTTCCCCTTGCCCTTGCCGATGATCGGCTCCCCCTTGCCGACCGCGCGGGCCGCGCGGCGCTCTAACTCCCATATCGCCGCTAGTGCTTGTCCCGACTTCACGATCAAACCTGTCGGTCCCTTCACGATTTGGTCCCATTCAGAACAACGAAGCCCAAGCCTAACGCACTCCCCACAACAAAAAACTTTTTCATTTCAGCCACCTCTCTAACTTCAGCTCTTAAGAGTTAATGAAACGCCTATTTGTACTAGTGCAGAAAAGCCACAACCGCCATTAAACGCAACAGCAGAGCTCTCCTGTATACTGATTTTGCGAGCAAAAATGCCCAACCAAAGAAGTTAAAACATCTACTGCAGGTCAGCGGTATTCTTCACAGCTGCCAACCAGCGAACACAGCCCGGATACTTTTCCGCCAGCTTCGCTTCGGTAACTTTGAGTGCGTTTCCACTCCTTCTGGTCGGATAGGTGTGCCAGCCGGATAGCTGGTGAATTGCACCACCACGTGCATTCGACGAGATGAGTGCTGCGGATATGACGAAGAAACAGCCAATCCCGCAACCAAACCGGTCGATTGCAAGCGCACCATGAAACCCACTCCAAACGGAAAACTCCCCGAAAACATTTAAGTTTCCCGCTTTGCTTTTTTCAATGCCTATCAGCTATGAATACGCTGAAAAGCCCCATGCGCGTGTCGCACAGTCGAATTTAGCCCGTAGCTTTTGCGGTCGGATTTTCGTATTATCGCAGCGATAACTAAGCTTGCTGCTGAAATCGTTTGGTGCGCCGGAGTTATGGTTCGGTACGTGATTAAGCATCCGTATAATCAGCGCGCCAGAAAAACGCCGGTCGTGCGCACGATGCACAACAGCCAAAAACGGTACTGCTCGTCGCCGCAGCGGTCAGCCTTTTTGTCATTCCCCTTCTATTTAGCGAGCGGCGTCCCGGCCGCGCTGGACCGGCAGTTCGTGCCGTGGATGGCGATCTTCGGCGTTCTGATGATGCTCGTGGCGCTGTGGCTATTCTGGCGCAGCCATCACGATCTAGGTTCCAATTGGTCAGCGAGCCTCAAACTGCGCGAGGGGCACAAGCTGGTAACGGTGGGCGTCTATCGCGACGTACGCCACCCGATGTACTTGTCGTTCCTCTTGCTTGGTCTCGCGCAATTCCTGCTGTTGTCGAATTGGTTTGCTGGACTTGCGGGGCTTGTTAGCGCGCTGCTGCTGTTCGCGCTGCGGTTCGCGCGCGAAGAGCAGATGATGGCTGAATTGTTCGGCGACGAATACCGCCGTATACGGCGCGGACCAAACGCATTATTCCCTGGTTATATTAGGGAGGTGGTTATGCGCGGGCCGTATTGGTACAAAGCGACGCTTTGCGGCGATGCAGCAATTCGGTCGCGATTGGACAACAACGGACATTACGGGGCTCACCGGCCTCGATTGAATACACAGTTTAGGTCGCTGGGGATCGATATGTCGCGCCGTACTCGGGCACGGATACGCAAACTCTTTGACTGGCTTGTTTTGTCGATGTCGATCGGACTAATTATCGGCGTCGCAATCTGGGGCGTTGCGTCATCGAAATCCAAAGCTATAGCCAACGCCGCGCCGACCAGTGCGAGCCCGGACATTCATTCTGCGCGATAACAATTGATCCGCTGTGCAGGCTCATGGGCGCGGACAATGGCCGAGCGTGTGACGAAGCTCATGAGTTTGATCGTGTGATCGGCGCTTGTTCTGCGTCTCATTCCAATTTGGCCGAACGTCGGCGCCGCGCTGGCCGCACCGCTCACACCGCATCTTTGGGCCGAATGAGGGCACGAACAGGTCATCGCCGTAGGGATCCACGTTCACGATCTTTTCGTGGCGACAGGTGACGTTTGAGCACGTCACGAGCAGCGACCGCACGAACGCGGGTCGACACGTGGATGCCCATTTAGCCTAATGACGCAATGGCCGTGGCGAAGTAGCATGCCCCAGCACGACCGCGATTAACCTGGACTGCACAAACGCGAAGGTCATAGACCATGCGCAACCCACTAGATTTTTTAAACAAGTTCATCGGGGCGATCATTGCATACGGGCCAAAAAATAAAACTAGGAAGGCCAGAATGGCGAGGAAGGCAGCACGTCACAAAAAATATACGGCAAAGAGGCTCGCGAAGTAGCGTCACCCAGCACTACCGGGGACCCACAGACATCGTGTCCGAACTATTGGGGGGGTAAAGCCAACATCGCGCTGCCATCGCGGAATGCAGTGCCGGGGATAGCGGAAGTGGCTGAAACGGGCTAAAATAGTCACTTCTGTCAACAGACAGAAACATCGCCCGTAATCGATGGGGACTTCATTTCGATCTGGAGACGCTGATGCGCAAGCTGGTTTTTTTTGGTTTGGCACTCGCAACATCAATCCTGCCCAGTGCTGGTCACGCTCAAGTAACGCTTGATATGACGCAGGTAACCTGCGCGAATTATCTCGCCATGCCGCCAAGCCAGGCTCGTGTCTTCTCCGCCTGGATGAGCGGTTGGTTCAATCAGATTTGGGTACGTCACGGTTGGCTTCGACGACTTTGCTAGAAACATCGCCAGTGTCAGCCAATGGTGCGCCGGTAACCCGCAAGCGACAATTATGGCTGCCTTGGGGCGTTCCACTCCACAACCAGCCCCGACGGGCCAGATCAAGGTCGATATGTCCCTGATCACGTGCAAACAATATTTAAGTTCAGACCGGCAGGGAATGATCGCCTATTGGATGAGCGGCTACATCCGAGCGTCGAGGAACCAACCCACGTTCGACTTCCAACGCTTTGCCAACAATAAAAGGGCCGTCGGCAACTATTGCAAGAAACACGGGGGCGAGACGGTTATGAGCGCTATTCAGAACAGCGCCCGGTGAGTTCGCTGTTCTTCTGTCAAGGCGCCCGCCAGCCCGCGCAGCCTGATCTCAAAACACCTGAGCGCCCTTTCAAGCGACGCTTGTAATAGGCCCCTCGCACATTAGAGGCTTGGTATCTGGCGCAAGGGTGCGCCTTTTCAAGGAGCTGAGCCATGGGAGACGCAGGAAGAGGCTGGATCGCAGCCATCATCATCGGCGGCCACATAACGGACGTTGACAGGCGGTCGCCCGTTGCAGAGGGCGACGCTCGTGACCCAATGAATGCTAGTGAGCCATCTTCGCCGCAGCATCAAGCAACTGCGTCGCAAAATCCTTTGCGACCGGTGCTGTCATTTAAATCACGATTGGCCGTATTACTGAGTTGCCGCCACTTACGATCACGGCGTATAGCCGCGCCTCTACGGCGTTACCCACAGCGGTTACTGCCGTACGTTGCGCTGCTGGCAAGTGGAATGGCCCTTGCCCAACAAACTCAACTCGACTGTCTGGCATGCGCGCCTCCTCGCCACAAAGCAGAGGGTTAGAACTGAATATGCCGTAGAATAAATAAAATCAAAACTCCAGCGATCTACGGCGGCGTCCTGTTCGGCCCTTTCTTTTGCCGGGCGCAGGAAGCTTGGCACTGTGCGAGCGTGCAATGGCGTAAAACAACCAGTGCATCTCTCAGGTCAATGCTGCCGGTAGGCCCTATGCAGCGCCGCCGCGCCCAGCCGGAGTTTGTTTGCACTGCCCAGCGCGGAGCAGGCGAACAGGCGACGTCTTTCGCAGTGTATCAAGCTTATCACGAAATGCCCGCGTCTGCTCTTCGTTATGGCCGTACAGGCCGCAGATCTTCTGTACGACATACTCTTCGACTTTTCGTCGCGCCTCCGGCGGAATTTTCTGCGATGAAAGGATGCGCTTGATGACAATGGCCGTAGGACCGGCTCTCTTGTCTGAATTGAGAATTGCCCAGGCCGTGCTTCGTGATAGCCCGAGGACCGCTCCTTGCTTGGCGGCAGAATTATATCCAGCGGCTATCAACGCTTCGCGTATCTCTGCGAGCTTTGAACCCAGTCTCGCTTTCTCCCGGCTGGTCTGTCGCATCGCCCCCCTCATAAATTAGGTAATGCTGTCCGCTCAGCGATAAATTTGCGTTGTATTGATTTGCTATGGCCGTACAGCCCGGCGGCTTTTTCCTCGACGAACTCTAGGATCTTGGCTCGGACAAGCGCAGGCAATCGAGGTGCTGCCAATATCCGATTGATGGTTAGCGCTGAGAGACCTCCCGTTTTGTTGTGACCGTTGAGAACGGCCCAAGCCGTGCTTCGAGAGAAGTCCAAGCACCTCGGCCTGCTCGTCGAGTGAGAATATTCCAGCCGCCATAAGAGCGACTTTGAGTTCCCAAATTTTGGCCGACTGTCGTTCTCTCATCTGTGTGACAGTTAAACGGCCTGGTTGACACGAACGCGGAGTATCGACTGTCATCGAGGACTTCATGGGCAACCTCCTACGAACGCTGGAAGCTGTTGACCCCCGCTGTTCAAAAAAGAACAAGAAGCGGCTTTTTACTGTGACCGCCGTCACAAAATGGTGCATTTAAAGTCAGGGGCGCGGATGCCGATAGGCCCTATGCAGCGCAAGAGTTGTCGCGCCCCGAGAGGGAAAACTGGTCAGAATCACTGCTGCGGACGGCTCCTCCACCGGCAGGTGGGCGCCATGAATATTGGCGCAGTTACACCTCATCGAATAACGCGTTTGTTGCAGTGCATGAGTCCGGTTATGGCACAAAGCGGACATTCGCTGCCGCGCAACAGTTGTCCGCTTTCGGGGGCAAAGCGGAACCTCTCGCCTGTGTGAATTTATTGCCGCCAGATCAGGCCGCACCGTTTTGGCAAGCGGCACAGGCACAAGCGTTCTAATACCGGCAAGACCCATAGCGCGCAGCGAGTAGCAGAACGACGACAATCACGAGGGCGGGAATTGTCACTTGCCAGCTCCGGCTTCAAGCGCGTCGATCTCTCGATCTTTATAACCGTGCCGCATCGTTCGCATGTGTGAACGACGCCGCGCTCTGTCTTGGTGGCCTTCATTGCCACGCGACAGACTGGGCACTGTTTTGGTGGTTCGGGCTTTGCGACTTGGCTCACGGTAGTTGCGAAGACTACCGGGCTGGCTCGCTACCGAAATACGGATGTTTACGGAGGTCGGCTTTGCCCTCGGGGCAAGGCCTCCCCCGATTACCCACCGCGAATCGGCGGCCACGGAGGCCAGGGGATTTGGGTCTAACTTGGGTACAACGACTCAAAACTAATATAGTATGATTATATCAATGTGATATGGCGGAAGGGGTGTTTTTCATAACTCATTGAAACAGAATACTTATATGGAGTTTTGTAAACTTTACCCGCAATCCATCGCCGAAGCTCAACGAATAGTCTCGCGAGCGCAGGATTACGGCTGGCTTCCGCCGTACATCTCGATCTACAGCAAGGATTGAGCAGCACTATCGCAAAAGTTCAGCGACCTGCGGCGCCGTCGGGACAGTCGCAATAAGCAGGTGGTCGAAGCCCGAAAGATTGATCTCGTATTTGACACGTTCGACACCGGCCGGTACGCCACTCGAAAACACTATGGGCGTCAGCCGGGGAAAATCCCGGTCAACCCGGTACAGCGCTTCTTCGGCTACCCGCAAATGCAGTTTTTCGTACTCTTTGTCGTGCGCGGACGAATGACTTCTCCGGTGCAGGCTCTACCGAAGAATATTCAGCGTTGTTCACCGGTATAGGTGGGGCTATCGGCCTCATCGCGAATAAAAGAGCGGTGAGCGTCAACGGACTTGATGTAATCAACGCCTCAACATTGTGGAGTGCTTTGTCCAGCTTCTTTGCATGTTCACGAAACGGCCTCGGATCAAAGATCATGTACTGGATCGGGATCGCTATCCGCAATATATCAAGGGCTTTTTTTACCTCGGCTATAACGGCGTCGCGGCTCTTGTGATTTTTCCAAGGCCGCAGGTTGTCAACTACCTCTTCGATAATTTCGGCCCGCCGTATCGAGTTCGAGAGCGCGACATCGCCTTTAATGACGCGACCGCCGCTGCGGGCCGAATGCTTGCTTTCAGAATCATGACCACCGCCATGCACTACCAACGCAAGAGTGTTGGTGAGGGGGCGAACCGGAGTTCGACGACGAGCTGCAGACCCGGCCCCCCGCGCCTAAGTGGAGGCTAGCACTGATTGTATGGCAATTATGATCATCTGAACATCACCCTGTCGCGAAATGACCTAAACAATCTTTTCCCGCAGCGGCAGAATAACGCCGGTATCTTGCGCTTTCGTCGCAAATTCTCCCCATGCTTCCATGAGGCGGCGCCTCTTCTCGAACAAATCCCCGCGCCGATAGGCGGCCTCGACCTTGTCGCCAACCACATGGCCTAAGGCCACCTCGGCGACGTCAGTCTGAAAATTCGTCCGCTCGGCTGCCCAGTCGCGGAATGTCGAGCGGAACCCGTGCGCCGTCAGGTCTTCGCGCCCCATCCGCCGCAGCAGCATCAGCATCGCCATGTTCGACAATGAGCCGCCGCGCGCGGCCGGCGAAAACGTGATCTTCGTGGTGCCTCGTCGAGCCTGGCGACGTGCCAGCACCGCGACGCAGCCGGCGAAGCGGAACACGGTGCTCGCGACCACTCTTCATCCGCGAGGCCGGAACTGTCCAGACACTTCGCGTCCAGATCGATCTCGTTCCAGCGGGCGCCGATGACTTCGCCGGTGCGCGCTGCCGTAAGGATCGCAAATTCAAGTGCGCGCGCGCGCAATCCCTTCCTGGTCCCGCAGCTCGCCTCATGAACTGCGGCAATCTCGTCATAGGGCAGGGCGGCGTGATGCCTGACCTTTCTGATCCTGCTGCGGGCCGGCAGCAGATTGTCGAGATGGCCCCTCCACAGCGCCGGATTTTCACCCGAGCGGTAGCCGCGCGCCTTTGCCCAGTCGAGAACGCGACTCGATGCGTCCGCGGATGCGCGCTGCCGTTTCGGGCTTTGTGGTCCAAATCGGCTCCAGCGCCTTCATCACCAGGCCGACATCGACCGCCTGCACAGGCAGCGATCCGAACACCGGGCTCACATAGGTCGCCAGCGTGGTCTCCCACTGCAGGTGGTGGACGAGACTTTTCCAGGAACTGGCGTGCGCCTTGATGTAGGCCGCCGCACACTGGTCGAAGGTGATGCCGCGGGCTTCTTCGATTGCCTGGCGCGCCCGTTTCGCCTCGCGGGCAGCGAGCGGATCAATCCCGTCAGCGAGCTGCGTCCGGCATTCCCGGGCCTTTTCCCGTGCCTCGGATAGGCTGACCGCCTTGAGCGAGCCCAGGCCCATTTCGTGAGGTTTGCCGCCGCAGCGGTAGCGGAAGATCCAGGAACGCGCCTCGGCACTCGTGACCTGCAGATAAAGATTATCGCCATCGGCGTGCATGCCAAGCTCGCGCAATTGCGCGACCTTGAGGGCGGAGAGGCGTCCGATGGTCCTGCTCATCGAGGGGTTGGCTCCGCTGGCGACTTGAAGTGTTACTTCAAGCGGACTTTTTGGGATTTGAACTGGAATTCAAAACTCGTACCCGCGCGCCTACCCACACAGAAGCGTGGGTACGGCGCCGGAGTCACGCCGGACAGCGTAAGACGAAGGAGTTCAAAAAGTCATTGGTATTCTTGGATTAAACGGACGTCAGCGAACATCGGCGAACAGGTTTTGGCGGATGGGGTGAGATTCGAACTCACGGTACCCTTGCGGGTACGCCGGTTTTCAAGACCGGTGCCTTAAACCACTCGGCCACCCTTCCAGCTTGTGAAATCAACTGCTTAGCTTTTCGACTCCAATCAAATTGCCACCGGATTGGCACCGACGTAAGCCTTAAGTCCGATTGGCCGTTGCTCTCAGATATTGGGACAGCCGATCGAGAATCTCGGACATGACTGAAACGTTTAACTGATGACTAGGATTAACAACGGCAACAATCTCGTTGTTTTTCGGCGCAATCTTGTCAATTGGATCAAGAGAGTGGCGCAAGTCCATCGACAAGATTTTGGCTTGCAGTAGTACATTCGCATGCCACGCAAGGCCGCGCTGCGCAAGCTCTTGCGGCGGTCACGCATGTGGAACATGTCGAGGGCGACGGCGACAAAATGTTCGAGGCTGCGTGCCGGCTCGGGCTCGAGGGCATCGTCTCGAAAAGAGTGGCCTCGCCCTATCGATCAGGCCCGTCGAAGGCGTGGATCAAGGTCAAGAACCCAAAGGCCCCGGCGGCTATGCGCGTTGTCGACGGAACTTTTTGACGCCGCAATCCTCGCCCACGACTATGCCGCTTCTACTTCTGCTTCATAATAGACGATAGTCTCGAAGGCATAGCCGCACGCGTCGCATTGCCAGAGGTGCCGCACGCGGCGTTCATCGACGTATTCCGACCATTCCGGCATGAACAGGCTTTCGTGGCACTGCGCGCATGGAATGTGCGGGCGTGAGGGTGCGATTTTCTTGCTGTTATTGAGACGATAGGACATAGAGGCGTTCCTCGAGCTGCGTTGCTCGCACGTTGGATGTGCGGAGTTTGGCGGATTTTTGAAAAACTCAGTGCGACAATGAAGCAGCAATTCTTACCTTTTTATTAGCCCCCGCTGCGGAACTTTCACGCCGTCCACCGCGCTTTTAAATCCGCCATCGCCTGGTTTCGACTCGCCGCGTGGCGCAACTTAAAAATTAAGAATCCAAAATGCAGCAATCGCCATTCCCGTCACCGCCGAACAAATCAATATTGTCTCCGGCCAATCCGCGTTTCCTTGTAGCTTCCAGAATTGTTTACGCATTTGACGGCTCCCGTTTGGTTGGTCTGGAGCGGCTGCATGGTCCTGCAGCGTTTGGCCGCTTTTTCGGGGGCGGCGTCACATCGTCGTAGTTTTTACATTTAAGTTCCGAATTTCTGAGCAACGATATTGTTCTCTGGGGCAGTCTGGAACTCTGCCATTGCTTCCTCACGGCTCGCCGCGTAACCGCGATCATGAGGGCGCTGCGGCACCCGCGCCATGCAGCGCCGAAGGTCAATGCTGCCGGTAGGCCCTATGCAGCGCCGAATGTCGGCTTTTGGGCTAACAGCGGACAAAGTTGGATTTTAGCCAGTTGCGCGCTTGGCGCTAACGCCGAAGTCGGCATCGGGGTGCCTGGCGTGGCAATCACGATGACGCCTCGGTCATTAGCGCCATAGCCGCATGTGCCCATAGATTGCCGGATCGACGAGGGTCTAGAACTTGATGCTCCGCCCTCAACGACAGGGCGGAGCCGCATGGCACTGGGTGGTCCGATCCAAGCAAGGGAGAGCCGATGGCGATAACATTCTACGAACTGAGCGTGCCGACATTTCTGCAGACCGTAAGGGCCGTCGGGGGCTTCCTCGATCACGCAGCCAACCACTGTGCGGAAACCAAGGCGGACCCGGACGACTTCGTCCAGGTCCGGCTTTTCGAAGACATGGCGCCTTTCCATTTCCAGATCGAAGCGGCGTGGCACCATGCTGTTTGGGGGCTGGAGGCCGCGAAGACTGGCGTGTTCGCCCCGCCCGCCCTAGTCGGGCCGGTCCCCTTCGCCGACCTGCAGGCCATGATGGGCAAGGCGGAAACGGCATTGGAGGCGCTCACCCCCGACGACGTCAACAGCTGGGCGGGCAAGGACCTGGATCTTCAGATCGGCCCGCGGAGGCTCGCCTTCTCTGCGGAGACCCTCATCCTTTCGTTTTCGCTGCCCAACTTCCATTTTCACGCAGTCACCGCCTACGACATCCTCCGCTCGCGGGGCGTGCCACTCGGCAAGCGCGACTACGAGGGACGGTTGCGCACCAGATCAGAATAGCCGGTAATGGCACTTCGCGGCCTTCGCTGCATTGCCGCGACTGCGGCGCTATCGGGGGCATAGCGGACAAACGGCCGTCCGGGGTTTGAATTGCTCGGGCGCTAATGATCCACAGCCGACGTGCTATTGCGTCGCTTAATGTCTGCTCTGATGGATATCCACTCCGGGAGTTTTCGCAGTCCCGGTTGCGCTCACTGTGCTCTGGCTCTTGTTTAATCGCATCGCGTTCCCGACAGGGGCCGGTTGCGGGTGGCTTTTACCGGAAGTTTTCTTGGGCAGGTCAATCTTAACACAATCCTCCGGTGACTTGTTCTTCCCGCCGCAGTAATAAGCGGTGGCGCCCTTGTTCGTAAGACAAGAACGTGTCCGATAAGCAGTGTCTTCCATGTGGCCACCACATGCTTTCTGTGGCGGCGATCAAGAGCGCCAACACCGGCAACGTCCTGACTTATCAGAAAGGATCGTGCCCCATATAGGTATCGGAATAGGGGTTCCCCAAAGGATAATATCCAAGCGCCTTCTTTGCCATGCATGGTGGCCCTCAAATTCTGCACGGCTATTTTTTGTCCACGAAATGCGAGCAAAAATTGTAGCAATTGTGGACGACGAACCAAGCGAATTGAAGAGTTCTCAAGCGCCTGCTAGACGTCTCAAATTATTCAACCGAAACCTTCGGGTCGGCTGAGGCATTCCTTGCGCGAGGAGATATCAGTGATGTGTCCTGCATCGTGCTCGATATTAATCTCGGAGGGATTTCCGGCATTGAACTCCGACGGCGGTTAAAGGCGATGGGCTCTCCGATACCGGTGATCTTTATGACAGCGTTTGCTTCAGCGGCAGTCGAAGACGAGGTGAAAGAATTAGGGTACGCAGCCTTTTTGCATAAGCCATTCGTCGGCCAGCTATTGATAGATTGCGTTAGAAACGCGATCAGCTCTTAAATACAGAACGCGGTCTAGCGTGAATTTCTCTGCGGCCTCTAGTGCCATAAACATTGTTTGCCGCACCGAGCAACCGTCTCGGTCTGGTCAATGGTGCCGGTAGGCCATGCAGCGCCGGGTCGTTTTCCAACCGCTTTTCAGACACATTAGGTTTTGGTAGTATTTCATTTAGCTGCCATCGAAAACTGCGTGCCGAAGTCTGCGGTTACATGCTCTGGGGGGATGTCATCATGCGATCTTTTTTTTATTGCGTTGACGGCAATAATTCTCAGCGCCTTCGGTGATATTTCTCAATCCCTCGCCCAAAGTCGCGGATGCGGCGGGTCAGGCAGCGTTGAAGCAATCGGGAGATCAGAACCAGGCTAATTTACACAGCCAACTTAGATACATGGACAAATCACGTAAAAATCGGGCGCAATTAAACTCGACAACGCAGCAGTTAAAATCGCAGCGCGCAAAATTAGATAACTCTTTAAGTCAGGAATATAATAATGTGAAAATTGGACATGGATATAGCAGACCGATTTCTTCGCACCGTCGATAGCCTCAGCGCCTAATTGCGTAGAGCAGTTATCGGACGCTTTCGCCTCGTTCAAATTTCGGAGAGACCGCCGCGCTAGGCGGTCTTTCTGTTTTTGCGTGTCGAGCCTTTAGGAAAACGTCATAGCTGCGTCACAGAATCATTTCTAATATGGCCTGTAGACCTTGTTTTCCCCCCCTTTACTGCAAAACCCTGGTCGCGCGTCCGTCCCGGCCCCCGACCAGGGCTTTTTTGGCACTTAGCGGACAATCGCGCCTTGAAATCCGCCATCGCTTCCTCGCGGCTTGCCGCATAGGCGCGATCAGCCCAAGAAACTCGGCCGATGCTTCACTTTATTGGTTGGCCGTCATCATCGACGGTCCGCAACTGGGCACGCCCACATTTTAGGCATTCTAGCGTTTGCCGTTCGCAGTGGCTGCCGTTGGGCATCCGGCGTAGGACGTACATGTAGCTTCCGCACTTGGGGCATTCGATCCGATCTTTCGCGCCAAAATCATTTTGTGCCACTGCACCCCCGAACCAAGCTCGGAATTGTCGCGAGATTTGGGTCATTGTTGTCGTCCTGTCCCGGCGCTAAAGACCCGTTCATTATCGGCAGCAGATGACAACTAAATGAAATGATCAACCATGACTGCCCCCGGAGAGAGTGTCCCCGTTGGACACTAACTGGCCGAAATCAAAATACCTGATCGGATTTCGGAGAGATCGCCGCAGTTGGCGGTCTTTCTGTTTGTGCGGCCAATTGCCAACCCGCGTCTCGCCTAGGTCAATGGCCCCAGCCTTTAACGTTACTTGGTGACGTTACGCAGCGGTTTAGATCGCCGTGGCGAATGCGGGCGACTACTCTTTTCTAGGTTTGTAGATCGCCATCGGCCCGCTCTGAAGGCTCACATGAGCACTACCGTCCGCATCGTCGTCATCGTCTACTTGGCACAAGCCGTTGTTGGCTTTGCGGTCGGCTTCACCGTCCCTTGGCTGAAGTTCTTTGGATTGCATTGAGTACGGATTTACATGACTGATGACTTTAAGGACAGGTTTGCCGAACTCGTCGATAAGGCTTCCGAAGCTCTTGCGCGGAGCAGAGTGCAAAAGAACCCCAAATTGACGGATCTATATAACAATCTGGCGCAAGCCTACCTGCGCCTAGCAGAGCTAACAGAGCGCCACAATTCGTCTGCGCACCGGTCACCAAGCCGGCTTGGCGGGTAAGGTCAATTCTGAATGTAAGCGAGAAGCGACATTGATTTTTTAGTTTTGTGATTTTTTTTGGAATTGCCTAGGCTAGAATTGAACCGAGAGTTGACCCGTGAGGATCAGGCCATGCGGAAACGCTCTTTCGAAAAAGCCGGCGGTGTGCCCAAGCCTCCTCCACCACCACCTCCGCCGCCGCACCACCCCCTCATGCACCTCGTAGGTGTTCTCTCGGCCTCAATTCAGCATTAGGCCGCCGCAATGACGTGACTGTCCGATTAACTGTTGCTGGCGACACCAGCTTGAGGGTGGATTTAGCCATGTGATTAGCCCCTGAGTGATATTGCACTGTCCGAATACTAACAACGCAGGTTTGATTCAAAATTCCGCCTGACAACGCAATAATCATTCCCCGAATGAGCTTCCTAACTGTCCGTATTCAAATAGTCTCACGCGACCGATTACCGTGGTGTTCTGCGCCGCAACAAATGCGAGACTCGTTAAACTCACCGTCATCAGGTTGACTCATTTTTATGAGCTTGTGGGCTAGCAAGTCGCAAAATCGGCAAATCTCAAAAAAATTGAATTGGGGGGAAGTCATGGGTCCGACAAATCCGGTAAATTTCGATCTCGATACGGTCGCGCTGTGCGCGAGACGCTCGATGAGGCGTGGGCCCGGCTACGCCCACAGGAACGAGCCGCAACGCTTAAATCGTCGCTGGCGGTGCGTATTCTCGAAACCGCAGCGCAGGGTGAGCGTGATCCACAACGCCTCTTGAATGCCGCCCTGAGCGAGCTTGCCGCCTAAGCCCTATTGCGAGTGACCGAATAATCGCGGCCTCCGCCTAGGGCGGCTGGCCCGGAATTCCCGCCACCGGACATCGGCAGGGTTCTCACGGTAGCCATTCACCGGGCGGGCTTGGATTGAGGCCAGGAACTCGCCGAGCTCGCCGGCTTGCCGTTCAATCAATTCAGTCAGCGCCTCACGGTCGTCGTTAGTGACAGGGTGAAACCTCGCCTCGCACTCGGTCAGCCGGTCAGCCGGTCAGCATCTTAGCGGCAAGCTCAGCGTATGATTCGCATTCATCGAAGGGACCGGCAGTGCCAACCTCCACCCTCTGCACCAATAAACCCGAAACTTTGGCTTTCAGGTCTATCGTTTTAACTGCGGCGGATAGCTGTTCCAGGCGGTCCGCGCGGGCTCTAGCGGCCTCCAATTCATTTAGGAGGTTTTGCACGGTCACTTCGCAGGCCTTTGCTGCGGCGGCTTGTAGCCCAGCTAATCGCGCCTTCACCCTTTCATTTCCTTTCAGCCGGATACGGTTGCCGTCATTGGGCTTGTAGCCTGCTATCTCATAAGCGGCGTCAGCGGTTTGGCCTTTGAATAGAGCCTGTGCGAAGCGTTCATGGCGTGGATTGGGTAGCGGGGGCATATGCACCATTTCTGTCACAATACACTTTACCACAATTGCCGTAGCTGCCGGTAAGCCATGGCGCCCAATTGTTTCGATCTTGAGTGGGCCAACAGTTAGGCTCCTCGGTCTTCGGCGCCAGGACGTTCTGGTGGTCGCCTAGGCATTTGCGTCATTCGCGGCGACGCACCATTTTTGGTCGCTGTTGGAGTAACAGCAGACATCGGTCGATTTTGGCCGCTGATAGCTCGGTCGCGACTGACCCGTAGCCGACATTGGTCAGCGTGCGTGGCTAGTCCACCACGGGCGATAACTCGCCCTACCTCGACTGATCATGAAGCTGCAATTGGCAACGAAATTCGCAAGACTGAACCTTGATGAACTGAGGGCTCCGCCCAAAGGCGACCACCGTGAGCTTCGATAATTGAGCGGCAAATTGATAAACCAATTCCCATTCCTCTAGATTTCGTCGTAAAAAACCGATCAAAAATTCGCTCGATATTTTCAGCATCTATTCCTGGTCCGCTGTCTTGCACTGTGATTAGTAGGTTTTCAGCTTCTCCAAGCTCCGTCTTTAATTCTAGGACTTGCGAGCCATTTTCTACCCCACCTCAATGGCATTTTTAATTAGGTTTAAAATGACTTGTTGCAGTTGGATTGCATCAGCCGACACCTGAGGAAGCGCGTTGTTCAGTGTGGTTTGCGCAGTGATGTTATGGCTGCGCAAATCGGCATCCACAAACATCAGGACCTCTCCAAGAAGATCATTAACGTCGAGTGGCGCTTTTATCTGATGTCCATTTTTGAAGAATGCACGAATGCTGTCGATAATCTTACTTACGCGATAACTATCATCGGCAATGCAATTTAGTATTTCGCGCAACTCATCAAGATCGGGGAGACTCCTTGTCAAACCCAAGCAAGCCAGCATCAACATTTGAAATGATCGCCGCCAGTGGCTGATTGATCTCATGGGCGATTGAGGCCGTAAGAGCCGTGACCTCAGCTTGACGATTTAATTCAGCAATTTCCTGTAAACGACTGCGTAGTTCAGCTTGTGTTCTTCGATGTTCGTGAATGTCAACACAGGAGCCAACGTAGCCAAGAAATGTACCGTCATGGGCATATCGGGGGACGCCGGTATCATTGACCCAGCGATATTCGCCATCATGTCGGCGAAGCCTGTAGTGCATGCGAAACTCACTGCGGGCGTCAAAATGGCTGGTATAAACCTTCAGGCATCGGTCGAAATCGCTTTGATGAACGCCTTCTGCCCAGCCATTGCCGACCTGCTGCGCCATGCTGCGACCAGTGAATGTCAGCCAAGGCTGGTTAAACCAAACACAGCCCCTGTCTTGACCGGAAACCCAGATCATTACGGGAGCAGCATCCATCACTTCGCAAAACCGCGCATCGAGACCACCCGGGGGCTCGGCTGGACGCTCTACACTCGTATTGTCGATATTGATCCAGCCGTTCAGACCCAGCTGCGCTGGGTGATACATCGACCGCATGTGTGACTGACTCCGCCCGCGCTTTACTAGCTAGTATGCAGAATAAACCATGATAATGACAGCACAAGAGCCTCAGAAAAGCATAGCTGCGATGATTTACGAGTAGGCCCTATGCAGTGCCTGTCCAAAAAATGACGGCTTTGCAATTCCCTCATCCTTATCCAAGATAAGTGAAATCGCGGGGCGACATTGGAGGTCTGGCAATGTCGAAATTTACAAAAGTTCTTGGAATTCGACGCGTGCGGCTGCTGGTCCCTTGGGTTAGAAACTACTGGGAGGAAACGATGTTCCGCTTACGCCATCTACTGCCGCTTGCCGCGATTGGGGCTGTCTTGGTTTATGCCGCACCTGCGCCGGCTCAGACCATCATCGACGAATGGAATAGCGTAAAGGCGCCCCCAGCGCCCGAGCTCAAGTCTGTCACGGTCGATCCCAAATCTACCGCGCTGCTGATGCTGGACATTGTCAAACAGCTCTGCTCCCCGAATCCGCGCTGTACCGCTGCGCTGCCTAAGGTCCAGAAGCTCTTGGCGGCGGCGCGCGCCAATGGCGCCACTGTTATCTACAGCCTCCCTATCATTCCTCCCCCCGGGGTGGTGATCGGCGACACCATGCCGGAAGTCGCACCCAAGGGAAACGAGCCGGTCGTCCACACTTTTTTTGACAAGTTCAGCAACACCGATCTCGATAAAATCCTCAAGGACAAGGGGATCAAGACGGTGATCATCGTGGGCGGTGTGGCAAATGGTGCCGTCCTCTACACTGGCACCTCGGCATTTACCCACGGATACCAGACGATTTTCTCGCTCGATGGCATATTCGGGCGCAATGCCTATATCGAGCAATATTCCGTCTATCAATTCGTCGCCGCGCCGGCCTTGGGTGGCAAGGTGATCCTGACCCGGAACGACATGGTCAAGTTCGCAAACTGACCATGGGCCGCTCGCAGTTCTCTTTCGACAGAGGACGCTACCCGCATAAGGCGCGCTGACGATCAGCATTTAACTGTTGGGGAATGTCGCCTATTGGCACAAAACGGACAACGACTAGCTATCAATGTCTGCTTGTGGGGTAAGAGCGGACGTAGGCATTGCTCGCCCGCTGGCTGAATTCATTGCCGCCAGATCAGGTCGCACCGTTCTTAGCGGCGGCATTCTTAGGCTGTGGCTTTCCGCTTCCTGCGCCAGCCGAGCAAACCCAACACACCGAGGCCGGTGGCGAATAACGGCAAGCCAGCGGGCAGCGGCACAGCAGAAAGATCAGAGGTCACTTCGATGAAAGTGATAAGGCCCGACCCAGCCTCAGGCGATGGCAACTGCGATTGTCTACAATGTTGGCTCAACTCGCGTATTGGGATAATTCGCCAAGCTAACTAGATCGTCCATAAAGAAATAGATGATGCTATCCGGACCCGAAAATGTGGTGAGTAAAGTAGCGTCCACGAAACTAAGAGTAACAGCGCCGTTAACGGAAACACTGAAGGTACCCGCTGCCGAGCGCGTCAACCGCAAATCAACAGTTTGTCCATCGGCAAAGACTGGACCGCTGCCTACAAAACCTTTCCTACCGAGTAGAAGCCGGTCCTTCGCTTGTCGCCTGTGGTTGTACCGCTCGGCGCTAAAGGCGTCCTGCATCGCCCACCACAGCGACCGCATAGGCGGCCCACGGCTAGGCATTGGTGGGCTTCGATATTGGACCCAATTTTGGACCCAAACAGGACAATACTGAGCAATACCGACCAACATTGAATAGACCGAAAGTTTTTAAATAGCCCTGTAAATGCACATCAGGCAGCACGCTGCGATATGGGGCGATACGAGGCCTCCCGGCTTTCAAGACCGGTGCCTTAAACCACTCGGCCACCCTTCCGTAACACAATCGCGCTATCAGCCATGCAATGGGCGAAGCGCGCTTGCCGCTTGCAAGCGGGGGGTCCTTAGGGTATCCCGTTCATGGCGGCGGTGCGGCAAATGTGGCAGTGGAACCAAGTATTTACCACCCCACAGCGCGGCGGTTCCCGAAACGCACGCCGTAGGGTAAACTGATAGTTTCACATCGGGGTGCTGAGGCAGCATGGGCGGGTTCGGGGGCAGAAGCGGGCTTTGCCTGATTGCGCGCCTGGCCGCGGTGTCCGCCGGCGCCCTGGCGCTGGCCAATTGCTCAGGCGGCCTGTCCGGCAAGCTCGACCCCCGTTACGGCGTTTCCGCCAGCGAGCGCGTCGTAGAGCCGGGCCAGCCGGTGCCGAAGGGCGGCGGCGTCTATCGGGTCGGGAAACCCTACGTGGTCGCCGGCCGCGAATATGTGCCGCAGGAAGACATCAATTACAGCGCCGTCGGCCTGGCTTCCTGGTACGGCGACGACTTCCACGGCCGCTATACCGCCAATGGCGAAGTCTTCGACATGAATTCGATGTCGGCGGCGCATCCGACCATGCCGCTGCCGTCCTACGCCCGCGTCACCAATCTCGCCAACCACCGCTCGATCATCGTGCGCGTCAACGACCGCGGCCCCTATGTCGGCAACCGCGTCATCGACGTCTCGGTGCACACCGCCAAGCTGCTCGGCTTTTACGGCAACGGAGTCACGCGCGTGAAAGTCGACTATGTCGGCCGCGCGCCGCTGCAAGGTTCGGACGATCGCAAGCTCGAGGCGACCTTGCGCGAGCCGGGCATGGCCCCGGTACAGGTCGCCTCCGTCAAGGGCTTCGCGCCGACTTATTTCGACAACCGGCCGCTCACCCAGTTGTCGGCCAACGTGCCGGCGCCGCCCGACCGGCCATACCGGCTGGGCGAGGGCGCCCGCAACGTTCCGGCGGCGCCCGCCCGCACCGTCGAACTCGCAGCAGCGTCCCGTCCTCATCCCGAGCCCGCCGTCGAGGCGGACGAAGCTCCCCCGGCCGAACCGCAGGTTTCGCCGGTTTCGGCCTTTGCCCCGACGGGCTACGATGGCCGCGCGGGATTGCTCAGCGGCCGCGGCCTTTACTGAGCCACAAATTTCCGTCTAATCGCTCTGATCAGGCCCGCCCGCCCGGACTCGCGGGCATACGGCATTTTATGACAATGGCCCCTCGGCATCGCATGATCGGACGGCTTTTGGCGGCAGCGGTTCTGCTCGCCGGCGCAAGCGCGCTCGCCGCCCCCAAGCACGAGACGAAGCCGGCAAAGCCTGTCGCGGCTGCTCCGAAAAAAGAGGCACCGAAGAAGGACGAGGCCGGCATCATCGCGCCGCACGCCATCCTGATCGACGCCGAAAACGGCGGCGTGCTCTACGAGCGCGACCCCGACAAGCTCATCTTCCCGGCGAGTCTCGCTAAGCTGATCACGGCGGAATACGTCTTCCACGAGCTCAAAGAAGGCCGCATCAATCTCACCGACGAGTACCAGGTCAGCGAGAACGCCTGGCGCAAGGGCGGGGCGCCGTCGCACGGCTCGACGATGTTCGCGGCGATCCACAGCAAGATCCCGGTCGACGACCTGCTGCACGGCATGATCATCCAGTCGGCCAACGACGCCTGCATCGTGCTGGCGGAGGGGCTTGCCGGCACAGAAAACGAGTTCGCCGAGAAACTCACCCAGCGCGCGCGCGAACTCGGTCTCGCCAAATCGGTGTTCACCAATTCGAACGGGCTGCCCGATCCCAATGAGCATGTCACCACGCGCGAGCTCGCCATGCTGGCGCGTCACATCATCGTCGACTACCCCGAATACTATAAGATCTTCGGCCAGGCCGATTTTACGTGGAACAAGATCCGCCAACCCAACCGCAATCCGCTGCTCGGCACGGTCACTGGCGTCGACGGGCTGAAGACCGGCTTCACCAAGGATGCCGGCTACGGCTTGGTCGGCTCGGCGGTGCAAGACGGCGTGCGGCTGATCGTCGTGGTCAACGGCGAGAAAAGCGCCAAGGAACGCGCCGACGAAGCCAAGAAGCTGCTGGAATGGGGCTTCCGAACGTTCGAGCCGCGCAGTCTGTTCGCCGAAGGGCAGACCATCGGCTCCGCCAAGGTCTATGGCGGCGCCAGCGGCTCGGTGCCGCTCAAGGCGGCGGGCCTGGTCAAGATCATGGTGCCGAAGAGCGGCGGCGAAAGGCTGATCGCCCGCATTGCCTATCAAGGGCCGGTGCCGGCGCCGATCACGCAAGACCAGCAGATCGGGGAGCTCAGGGTCTGGCGCGACGACAAGCTCGTCTTGCGGACACCGCTCAAGGCGGCGGCGAGCGTCGAGAGCGGCAACATGCCGGGACGCGCGCTCGATGCTGTGACTGAAATGGTGATCGCGCTGTTCCGCGCCGGAGCGGAGCGGCTATAATCCTCTTGTCACCGCCAACACAGGGCCCAATGCGCGGACGTTTCATCACCTTCGAAGGCGGCGAAGGCAGCGGCAAGTCCACGCATGCGCGCATGCTCGCCGATCATTTACAGGCGGTGGGCATCGAGACGGTGCTGACCCGCGAGCCGGGCGGCTCGGCCGGCGCCGAGATCATTCGCCACATTCTGCTCTCCGGCATCGCCAAACCGCTTGGCGCGGAGACCGAGGCCATCCTGTTTGCCGCCGCGCGCGACGACCACGTACGCGCCACCATCCGGCCGGCGCTGGACGCCGGCAAATGGGTGATCTGCGATCGCTTCATCGATTCGACGCGCGTCTATCAAGGCGCGCTCGGCAAGGTCGACGCCAAGCTGATCCGCGGTCTTGAGCGTGTCACCGTCGGCAGCGCCATGCCGGACCTCACCTTCATCCTCGATGTGCCGGCGACCGTCGGGCTTGCGCGCGCCAAGCGGCGACGCGGGCAGGGCGCGACCGACCGCTTCGAAGCGGAGTTGGTCGAATTTCACGAGGAATTGCGCCGTGCCTATTTGTCGCTCGCCGAGCGCGAGCCCAAGCGCTGCGTCGCAATCGACGGCCGCGCGCCGCGCGAGGTGGTGTCCGAGCGCATCTGGACCACGGTCGAGCACCGCCTGCATCCGGGACTCGAAGCGCTCGCGGCCGAGACGACCATGCCATGAGCCGCGACGAGACCGAAAGCGACGTTCGCCTGCCGCGCGAAACCACGGTGCTGTTCGGACACGCCGAGGCCGAGCGCGCTTTGCTCGATGCCTACAAGAGCGGCCGCATTCCGCACGCCTGGCTGATCGGCGGCGAGCCCGGCATCGGCAAGGCGACGCTCGCCTATCGCCTGGCGCGCTTCGTGCTTGCGCATCCCGAGCCGCGGCTGCCGGCGGTGCAGAAGGCAACATCGCTTGCCGTCGATGCCGTGCATCCGGTGGCGCGCCGCATCGCCGCGCAGGCGCAAGGCGACTTGCTGATGCTCGAGCGCGTCATCAACGAGCAGACCAGCAAGCTCTACACCGTCATCCGCATCGAAGACGTACGCAAGGCGGTGCCGTTCTTCGGCTCGACCGCGGGCGAAGGCGGCTGGCGCATCGCCATCGTCGATGCGGTCGACGACCTGCAGCGCGAAGGCGCCAACGCACTGTTGAAGGTGCTGGAAGAACCGCCGCGGCGCACGCTGCTGTTGCTGATCAGCCACGCACCCGGGCGCGAGTTGCCGACCATTCGCTCGCGCTGCCGGCGCCTGCTGCTGCGGCCGCTCGACGAGGCCGACGTCGCGAACGCGGTTACCGCGGCAACCGGCCGCGATGCCGACGAGCCGGAGGTGATCGCGGCAGTCGCCGCCGCCGAAGGCAGCGTCGCGCGCGCTATCGGCTTGCTCGACGGCGCCGCGCTGGCGCTGCGCCAGCGGGTGCTCGACCTGTTCGCGCAATTGCCCGAGCCCGATCTGCGCGCGCTGCACGCCCTCGGCGACGCACTCGGCGGCAACGAGCCGAAGACGCTTGCCGCCTTCATGGACCTCGTCAACGGCTGGCTGTCGGCGCGGCTCAGCGCCGCGGCCCCGGCGCGGACAATGGCGCCCACCGCCGAGGTCTGGGAGAAGGTCAATCGCGCCGCGCGCGACGTCGAGACCTACAACCTCGAACGCAAGCCGCTGGTGTTTTCCGTCTTCGCACAGCTCGCCGAGGCGGCAAGAGCCTGACGGCGGAGCAGGCGGAACATTCATCACAATCGACCCGCAAGCATTTGAATTTGCTTTGCTTCCACTCGGCGCTTGCCCGCCGGGCTCAGCGGCAGGAATTCCGACATTCGATAGCCGGGATAAACATGGCGTGGTGCGGAGAGAGAGCGGTGGCGCCCGAAATTCCGTGCCGGTCGAGCCGACGTCTTAAGCCAAACTCTGGCGCACGGGCCTGCCAATAGCCGCACCATCCGTCTTTGCGCTGTATCAAGTTTCCGGTCCGGATCACCTACGTATTTTTCCGGCGGTCGCGGTTTTGATCGAGATCAGTTTTGCCCCGCCGAATTCGATCTATAAGAACAATCAGTTCAAGAACCCTCGGAGTTCCGCGGGTGGGTTGGTCGGGCAAGCGAGATCAAAGCTTGCTTTGGTCCATAACGCCCTTCGTGTATGATTGTCCGATAACGACCTGTGGGGGCCTGCCCGATGAGCATCTCAGAAGATTTCCTGAAGCGGGAAGATCTGCGCTCGCAGTTGTTTGGCGAGACGTGGCGCACCTTGATCCCGGAAGTGTTCCGGGACGTGCCGACCTACTACGACAAAGGCAATGCGGTCGCTTCGCTCGGCAGCTGCGCGTGGTGGAGCACGCGCTTTGCGCGCGCCATTTATAATCGCCTGCCGCCGGGCGCCAGGGTGCTCGACGTCTGCTCGGGCATCCACGAAGTTCCGCTCAAGCTTCTGACGCTCGATCCGTCACTCGAGATTCACGCGGTCGACGGCAGCCCGCACATGACGGCCGAGGGCCAGCGCCGCGGCCGCGAGCGTGGTCTCACAATCTACGCCAGGGTCTGCGACGCCCACGTGCTGCCGTTCCCGGACAATTCGTTCGACGCGGTGACGCTGCAATTCGCCTCGCGCCACCTCGAGATCATCCGCGCGTTCAAGGAAATCCACCGCGTGCTCAAGCCGGGCGGCATCTTCTGCCACGACGACATGCTGCGCCCGGCCTCGCGTATCGTCGAGATCCCGTATCTCGCCTACCTACGCTTTTCGGTTTGGTTCACCGCCAAGCTGTTCGGCAGCTCGGCCGAGAGCATGAAGTGCGTGAGATATTTTGCCGACGCCATCCACCATTTCTACAAGCCGCGCGAAATGGCCGACCTGCTGCGCGGCGTGGGCTTCACCGACGTCGAAAGCCGCAGCTTCCTGACCGGCGTGATGTCCTACCACATCTCGCGCAAGCCGCTGGCCTAGGCGCGGTTCCCCTCCGGCCTGGATAACACCTCTGTCACAGCGGGGTATTACGTCCTATCATGTGTAACATGGGCGGCGCGTTCGCCGCCCGCTCGATCACAAGGGGCGTCCATGCAACTGAAAATCCTCGCTGCCGCCATCGTCATCGCTGCCGTGCCGTTCGCCGCGCAGGCGCAGAAGGCCGCACCGCCGACCAAGGCGCAGGCGGACAAAGTCGTCGCCACGATCAAGGGCGACAAGGCCAAAGTGCAAACTTATTGCGACATGAACAAAATCGGAGAACAGCTCGACCAGGCCGACCAGAAGAAGGACCAAAAGAAAGTCGATGAATTGAGCAAGAAGCTCGACGACATGAGCCAGAAGCTCGGGCCCGACTACGTCGCTTTGGTCAACGGCATGCAGGACATGGATCCGAACTCCAAGGCGGGTAAGGACATCGCCGCGGCACTCGAGCCGCTCGACGAGATGTGCGGCAAATAGCCGTCAGCGCCGGCGCAGGTAGATGAACCAGTAGACGCCGCCGACCAGCGCGCCGCCGCCGATGATGTTGCCGATGGTGACCGGGATCAGGCTGCGGAAATACGACAGCCATGTGAGCTCGCCATAGGCCGCCGCGCTGGTGGCGAGCTGGGACCACATATCGGCCGGCCCCCAGGTCTTCACGAAAAGGCCGAGCGGGATAAAATACATATTGGCGACCGAGTGCTCGAAACCTGCTGCGACGAAAGCGGAAACTGGGAACAGCACGGCGAGCACTTTGTCGGTCGTGGTGCGCGCGCCGAGCGCTAGCCACACTGCGAGGCATACCAGCACGTTGCAGAGAATGCCGAGGAACACCGCGTTCCAGAAAGGCAGGGCGGTTTTGACGGCGGCGATGTTGAGCACGACGGCGGCGACGGAACCGTGGCCGGCGAGATACTGGCCCGACAGGAATACCAGCAATGCGGTGCCGACTGCGCCGATGAAATTGCCGATATAGACGATCGTCCAGGCGCGCAGCATGGTGACGAGCGGCAGCTTGCCGGCGGCCCATGCCATCACCATCAGCGTGTTGCCGGTGAACAGTTCGGCGCCACCAAGCACGCATAAGATCAGTCCGAGCCCGAATACAATACCGGCGAGCAACCGGCTCACGCCGAAGGGCATGGCGTCGGCGCCGGCGAGTACCGTCGTGGCGAACATGGCGCCGAACGCGATAAAGGCACCGGCGAGCACCGCCAATGCCACCAGGCTGACCACGTCCAGTTGCGCCTTCTTGACGCCGACGCCTTCCGCCTTTTCGGCGATCTCCGCCGGCAGCATCGCGTCGATGCCGTGATCGGGGTGGTCGTTGTTGCTCATGCTGCGTCTCCGGGATCCGGGCGCACACGAATCACGCTTCGCGGCAAGCGACGTTGACGCACCTCAATTATCCGCTCACGCTGCGGCGGTGGTGTCATGGTACGCGCGGCTGGCGCTAGATCTGAGCCTCCTCGAACGCGTTCACCCACATGGCGCAAGTCCCTGAGCGCACGATGTCGGCGCGGGTGAATTCGATCACTGGAACCGGCAGGTTCTGCGTCTCGATCATGCCAATGACCGTGCGCAAGCCGCTATCGCGGTCGAGATCGCACTGGCTGACGTCGCCGTTGATCACCACGGTGCAATCCTCGCCGATGCGGGTGAGGAACGTCTTGATCTCGGCCGGAGTCGCGTTCTGCGCCTCGTCGAGCAGCACGAAAGCGTTTTTCCAAGACCGCCCGCGCATGACCTCGAACGGCACCAGCTCGATGCCGCCGTGCTTCAACGCAATGTCGTAGGCCGCCTTGCCGATGCGCTCCTTGATCGCTTCCGCGACCGGCGCGGCCCAAGGCGCGAACTTGTCCTCCAGCGAACCGGGGAAATAGCCGAGCGAGCGCCCGCACGGCACGTTCGGGCGGGTGAGAATGATCTTGTCGATGTGGCGGTTGCGGTAGAGGTCGGCGGCGTGGGTGGCCGCGATCCAAGTTTTACCGGTGCCGGCTGGCCCGAGAACAATGACCTGGGGAGACTTGCGAAGGGCGTCGAGATAGTCGGCTTGGGTGGGATTGAGCGCCTTGACCGGGGGCAGCGCGCGTTCGATTTCGAATTTGGGGTCCAGGAAATTTATGATCTCGGCGGATCCGAACTGGCGCTCGTGGCGACGTTTTTTCCGATTGAGGTTCTTACCCAAGGGCCGACTCCTTCTGGTGGACTTGAGGATGAACGCGCAACGCGGCGACCCGCGCGCAGGCGCGGCGCCGTCGGTAACGAAAGGGGGGTGCGCGAGGCGGCGGCGAAGCGAGCGTCCGGGAACGGTGAGACCCCGAATGGGCTGATTGCCGATCGATCCGTAACTGACGAACCGCCATGGACACAGAGAGTAGATGATTCGGATGACGGATTCTTAAAATTACTTCGGTCCGGTGGAACCGGGCAGGGTGGGCGCGCTAGGCGCCGTGCCGCTCCCGCCAGATCGCCACCGTCATCCAGCCGGTCGAGGTACCGAGGAAGCCGCCGGCGACCACGTCGCTGAGGAAGTGGTAGTTAGCGCCGATCAGACCAACTGCGACCGCCAGGATGATCGCTGCGTAGAATGGTCGCCAGTACGGATAGAGGATCCACAACACGGAAATCAGCGCGCAGGTTACCGTCGTATGCCCGGAGGGAAACGATGCATAGCCGGGACCGCCGTGGAAGAAATTAAAGCCGTAGGCGCCGTCGTGGATGAACGACGGGTTGTTCTGCACCCAAGTGTCGGGCCACAGCCGCCCGAAGATGTATTTGAGTCCGCCCTTGATGGTCTCGGCCACGATCACGCTGGTGCTGGCGAGCGCGCCGCTGATCATCGGCCGAGTGAGCATTCGACCGGCGAACACCCACAGCCCGCAAGCGAAGAACACGACGCAGGCGACCGGGATGAACGGGTCGGGGATATGTATGAAACGCGCGAAGGTCTCGCGCTCCCCAGTACGTGCATGCGCGAGCAACGCGAGCGGGCGGTCGACCCATAGATAGCAGACCGCGACCGCGACGATGGTCACGAACAGGCCGATCAGCCATCGTTGCAGGGCGATCGACGTGGCCGGCGGAGAGGTGGGAGCAGTCATGCGGGGCGGACTCAACGGTGCGGGCGACCGTTTGTGCCCGAAGCGGCCGCACCAGCGCAATCGCCGCGGTTCTTGAATGATTGCGGCCCGGCTGGCGCTGAGGATGGTATCTGCCCGCGTCTTCCGAACGTTTACAGGCGCTTAACCGTAGTCCCTGCATAATTTCGCGCCGCCTGTCGTGGGGTGAGGCGGTGCATGGGGACGCTTGGGGTCGAGTTCCAACTTTCTCACGCGATCGATGACCGACTGACGCGCAAGCGGCGGTCGTGGCGTCAATGCCATCGAGTTCGAGTAGCGTACCAATGAGAAGTGCGACCGCAGCGCTCCACGAAGTCCCTGGGTTCGACCAGCGTGTGTTCTTTCTCGCCGACACGCGGCGGATCGGGCGGGCGGTTCGTGTTGTTGCCGGCGGCGCCGCTACCGGCGTTGCCGCGGTTGCCGCCGTCGGCGTCTTCGGCGTGGCGGTGACGCTGGGCGCGGCCTTTATCCTCAACACCGGAATTGCCAGCAATCCGCAACTGCGGGCGCCTACCCTAGGCGGCCCGGCAGCCTTGGCGTTGGTCGAACCGACGCCGGGGGGAACCGCGCCGGTCACCTTTGAAGGCAAATGGGCGCATGCCGTGACGGCGATGCGCTTCGTACCGGTCTCGCGGCAGCTCCTGGCGCGCTTGACCATCGTGCCGGCACGCAATATCGCGCATGGCCTGACGCAGGTGGCTCGACTATCCGCGTCGCCGCCCAGGATCGCGCTGCCACAGCCACGCCCGCACATCGCGCCGCCGGTCGGGCAGGCCGCGCCGCAAGTCGCCCTGGCGTTGCCGCCGGCTGCCGCGATCGCCGAAAAGCCGCCGCAGCTCGCCCACAACAAGGCGCCGGCGCTGCCCGTGGCCGACGCCCGCACCGCGGTCTATGACATTTCGGCGCATACCGTTTATCTGCCCAATGGCGAGCGGCTGGAGGCGCATTCCGGGCTCGGCGACAAGATGGACAATCCGGAATACGTCAAAGTGAGGATGCGCGGGCCGACGCCGCCGAACGTCTACAATCTGACGCTGCGCGAGGAGATCTTCCACGGCGTCCGCGCCATCCGCCTCAATCCGGTCGACGAGGACAAGATGCACGGCCGCGCCGGCATGCTGGCGCACACTTACATGCTGGGGCCCAACGGCCAGTCGAACGGCTGCGTGTCGTTCCGCGATTACGACAAATTCCTGCGCGCCTTCTTGAAGGGCCAGGTCGACCGCATGGTGGTGGTCGTCGCGTTGCCGCGTCCGCCGCGAATGGCCAATACGCGGCGCGACCACGACGATCGCTACGCCGCCAACGATTAAATCTGATTGGCCCGGAACGGACAGGGTGGCGCGCGGTAAGCGCTAGTAGCCGCGCCGGCGGACCTTTTTGGCCGCTTTGCGCGCCGCGTAGCGGGCATCGCGCTCGGCTTTTTGCTCAACCGCCAGCGCTAGCGCGCGTTCCGCCGCCTCGGCCTTGGCCAGCGCCTCGAGCTTCTCGGTCTCGCGTTGCGCCTGGGCGGCGAGTTCTGCTTCACGTGCTGCCTGCGCGGCCAATTCGACCTCGCGCACCTGACGGGCGGCATCGCGCTCGGCTGTGCGCGCGGCGCGCGCTTCGTTGATGGCAATGCGCTTGAGGCGCTGTTGCTCGGCTAAGACGGGGTCTTGGGTGACGGTGCGAAACTTTTCCAGCATCGTCTTTTTGACGGCGGCGGCGTTATTGCGACGTTCGAGAACGTCGGGGCTTCTAAAGAAAGTCATTCAATCTCCTTGGGGGACATTCGGCGCTAGGGATATATGGCGTTCTCCCGCCGCATTCACAACGCCGCAGGGCGTGAATTCACCGGTTAAAGCGGCGTGTTGCGACTACCGCTCCGGCGCGACGGTCGCAAGCGCCGCGCACCGGACTACCGTCCGCCGATTATTCGGCCTTTCATAGACTTTGAGGGAATTGGCGAAGGATCGGTTTGCCCGGAGCCGGTACAACCGGAGGCCATGAGCATCGCCAGCACCATCGCCGCTTCGGGAATGAACGCCGCCGCGCTGCGGCTGCAGATTTCGGCGAGCAATGTCGCCAACTTGCAGTCGAGCGGGTCTTTGCCGGACGGCGCCAGCGCCGGCAACTATCCGCCCGCCTATAACGCGCTCACCGTCAATTAGACGGCGATGCCGGACGGCACCAACTTTGCCACGGTCGCCCCGGTTTTGCCCGGCACTGTAAAGACCTGGGATCCCGCCGCATCATACGCCAACGCGCAGGGCATAGTGGCTGCGCCCAATGTCGACTTGGCCAACGAGGCGGTGCAGCAAATGATGGCCGGCTTGACTTACGCCGCCAACGCCGGGGTGGTTCGCGCCGACAACCAGATGACGTCGGCGCTGCTCAACGTCTTCGCCTAGCTCACCGCGGACGCGCGATGCGGGTTAACATCATGGTCGGGCGGCCGGGTGGACGCTAGATCTGCGCGGTCACCGGCTTTATCGGCGCATGCCGGATTTCGCGCATATCGCCGTGGTGCACTCGGGCCACTTGACCGTTATCCCAAGCGATGGTGACGGCATCCCAGCTCGTTTCGGTGATACAGCCGCGGTCGGCGGCATCGCCCTGCCAATAGACCCGGTTACCCGTCTTGAGAGCCTTGGATTCGGCGTTGGTCATCGATCTTATCCTTATTCTGCCTTCGCATCGTCGGTTGGGCTCTCGGTCTCGCCTAAGCGTTCGGCTTTGCGTTGCGCGGATTTTTCCTCGCGCTTGCGCAATTTTTCCTCGTTGCGGGCCTGCGCCGCGCGGTTGCGATCGTTGCGCTGCATCCCGTAGTTCGGCCTGAAAGCCATGCGGTTTCCCTTCGGAATTGACTGGTCTGCAAATGAGCGAGTGCCGGGTGGGCGCTTCTGGCGCGAACGGCTCACGGCACTATACGCGCTTAATTGCTTTGAGAGTCCGATTTCGAAAAGCCTGTCCCGGCCTGGATTCTGGGGAAGGGAGCCGATTTCGCCGTCGCTTGCCGCCGCGGCCTGCGATTGATACCTAGTCCTCAATTCGTCATGGCCGGGCCGGTCCCGACCATCCACGTCTTTCAAAAAGTCGAAAATGCCCGTTAAACAGCCCTTCTACATTACCACCGCGATCTCCTACCCGAACGGCGCGCCGCATATCGGCCACGCCTATGAGGCGATCGCCACCGACGCCATCGCGCGCTTCATGCGGTTCGACGGCTACGACGTCTATTTCCTCACCGGCACCGACGAGCACGGCCAGAAGATGCAGCAGACCGCGACCAAGCTGGGCTTGACCGCGCGCGAACTGCGCGACCGCAACGTGCCGCTGTTCGAGAAGATGGTCGAGCGGCTGGAATGCTCGAACGACGACTTCATCCATACCACCGAGGAGCGCCACCACCGCTCGTCGGAGGAAATCTGGCGCCGCATGGAGAAGAACGGCGACATCTATCTCGACAAATACGCCGGCTGGTATTCGGTGCGCGACGAGGCCTATTACGCCGAAAGCGAAACGCACTTGAACGAGCAGAAGGTGCGCGTCGCCTCAAAGACCGGCACTCCGGTCGAGTGGGTGGAGGAGGAGAGCTATTTCTTCAAGCTCTCGGCCTACCAGGAGAAATTACTCAAGCTCTACGAGCGGCCGAATTACGTGCTGCCGAAGGAGCGGCTCAACGAAGTCGCGAGCTTCGTTCGCGGCGGCCTGCAGGATCTCTCGATCTCGCGCACCACCTTCGACTGGGGCATCCGCGTGCCCGGCGACGACAAGCACATCATGTATGTGTGGGTCGACGCGCTGACCAATTACATCACCGGCGTCGGCTTTCCCGACGACCAGAGCGAGACATTCAAGCGCTACTGGCCGGCGGCGCTGCACGTCATCGGCAAAGACATCGTGCGCTTCCACGCGGTCTATTGGCCGGCCTTCCTGATGTCGGCCGGCATCGCGGTGCCGCAGCACATCTTTTCGCACGGCTTTTTGTTCAATCGCGGCGAGAAAATGTCGAAGTCCGTCGGCAACGTGGTCGATCCGTTCACCATGGCGGACACCTACGGCGTCGATCAGCTGCGCTTTTTCTTTCTGCGCGAGATTCCGTTCGGCCAAGACGGCAATTACAGCCACGAGGCCATCGTCAACCGCATCAACGCCGATCTCGCCAACGATTTGGGTAATCTGGCGCAGCGCTCGCTGTCGATGGTCGGCAAGGCCTTCGGTGGCGTGTTGCCAGCGTCGGGTGAATTGACGCCTGAGGACAAGACCATCTTGGCCGCCGCTGACGGCATGCTTGGCACCGCGCGCGAGCACATGAAGACGCAACAGTTGCACCAGGTGCTCAACGCGGTGTGGGTGGTGGTCGCCGACGCCAACCGCTATTTCGCCTCGGAGGCGCCCTGGGCCAAGGCCAAGACCGACCAGCAGCGGCAGGGAACGATCCTCTACGTCACGGCGGAGGTTCTGCGCCAGGTGGGAATCCTCGCACAGCCGTTCATGCCGGCCTCTGCCGCGAAACTGCTCGATCTGCTGGCCATTCCGGCGGCCGAACGCAGCTTCGCCGCGCTTGATGGCAAGAAACGCATCGCGTCCGGCCAGCAACTGCCTGCGCCGGCGCCGGTGTTCCCGCGCTTTGTCGAGCCGGAGGCGCAGGCCTGACCATGCTGGTGGACAGCCACTGCCACCTGGATTTCCCCGATTTCGCGGCCGAGCTCGACGCCGTGGTGGCGCGGGCGCGCGCCGCCGGCATCGGCCGCATGGTCACCATCTCGACCCGGGTCAAAAAGCACCCACAGGTGCTGGCGATTGCGGAAAAATATCCCGATATTTTCTGCTCGGTCGGCACCCATCCGCACAACGCCAAAGAGGAGCCGGAGGTCGACGCCAAGACGCTGATCGCGCTGGCGCAGCATCCGAAAATCGTAGCGATCGGCGAGGCCGGCCTCGATTATCACTACGACAAGTCGCCGCGCGACGCGCAGGCATTGAGCTTCCGCCAGCACATCGCCGCGGCGCGCGAAACCGGTCTGCCGCTGGTGGTCCATTCGCGCGAATGCGACGCCGACATGGCGTCGATTTTGACGGAAGAAACCGGGCAGGGCGCCTTCCCGGCCGTGCTGCACTGCTTCACCAGCGGCCGCGATTTGGCGCTGCGCGCCATCGACTTGGGCCTCTTCATCTCGTTCACCGGCATCCTCACCTTCAAGAACTCGCAAGACTTGCGCGACATCGCGCGCGAGCTGCCGGCCGAGCGCATCCTGGTCGAGACCGATGCGCCCTATCTCGCGCCGCTGCCGTTCCGCGGCAAGCGCAACGAGCCGGCTTATGTGGTTGAAACGGCCAAGGTTCTGGCCGACATCCGCGGCGTTTCCGCCGACGAGATCGCGCGGCAGACCACAGAGAATTTCTTCCGCCTGTTCAGCAAGGTCCCACCAGTTTTGGCCGACGCCGCATGAGCCTGAAATTCACCATCCTCGGCTGCGGCTCGTCGATGGGCGTGCCGCGCGTCGCGCTCGGCTGGGGCAATTGCGACCAGAACGAGCCGAAGAACCGCCGGCGACGCTGCAGCCTGCTGGTCGAGCGCGGCGACGACCAAGGCCGCCATACCCGTGTCCTGGTCGACTGCACGCCGGACTGCCGCGAGCAGCTGCTCGCGGCGCAAGTCGATTGGCTCGACGGCGTGTTCATCACCCACGAGCACGCCGACCATATCCACGGCATCGACGACCTGCGCCCGCTGTTCGTGCACAAACGCCGCCGCGTCGACGTCTATCTCGACGAGGCCACCTCGCGCGCCATGCATTCGCGCTTCGGCTATTGCTTCATGACGCCGCCCGGCAGCGGCTATCCGCCGATCCTCAACGAGCGCCGGCTAGCGCCCGGGCGGCTGGTGACTGTCGAGGGGCAGGGCGGACCGATTGAGGCGCTGCCGGTCGCCCAGGACCATGGCGACATCCCCTCGCTCGGCTTCCGCTTCGGCAAGCTGGCCTATTCCGCCGACATCAAGGCGCTGGCGCCGGAGAGCCTCGCCACCATGGCCGGACTCGACGTCTGGATCGTCGACGCGCTGCGCAAGGCGCCGCATCCCAGCCACTTCAACCTCGACGAGGCTCTGGAATGGATCGCACGGGTGAAGCCGAAGCGGGCCATCCTGACCAACCTCCACAGCGACATGGACTACGCCAGCCTGCGCGCCACGCTGCCGCCGGGCGTCGAGCCGGCTTATGACGGAATGACGGTCACGAGTTAATGTGTACCTAAAGTGTCCTCACGCAATCAGCTGATATTATTTTAGAAATACGTTCTGAGGCTAGCATTCGCCGCAATCGATCAACGCTGCAAATAGACGAGACATTTCACGCTGATGGCACCGTTGCTTAAAGCTAGACGGAGTTCTGCCTGTAATCGAGATATTCCATAATATGTCTTATGCGAATCATCGATACGCGCTCGCGGCGCCAAGCGGGCTTTGCTACGGTCTCATCCTCCCGCTGCCACGAGCCCGCCCGTGAAGCCTTCCCGCGACATTGCCCGGCTGATCGAGATCATGGCGGCGCTGCGCACGCCCGGCAGCGGCTGCCCCTGGGACCTCGAACAGACCTTCCGCACCATCGCGCCCTATACGCTCGAGGAAGCCTATGAGGTGGCCGACGCCATCGCCCGCGGCGACCTCGGCGACCTCAAGGACGAACTCGGCGATCTCCTGCTCCAGGTCGCATTTCACGCCCGCATGGCCGAGGAGCAAGGCGCCTTCGATTTCGGCGACGTGGTTGAGACGGTGACGGCCAAGCTGGTGCGCCGGCATCCGCATGTGTTCGCCGATACCGAGGGCCGGACCGCGAAGGCGGTCGAGGGTCTGTGGGAGCGCATCAAGGCCCAAGAAAAGGCTGAAGCAAAGGCCGGGCGCGGCGAGGCGGCGCAGGGCGCTCTCTCGGGGGTGCCGGTCGCCCTGCCCGCGTTAACCCGTGCGCTGAAGCTGCAGGACAAAGCCGGCCGCGTCGGCTTCGACTGGAACGATCCGCGTGCGGGGCTGGCCAAGATCCGTGAGGAAGCCGACGAGATCGAAGCCGAACTCAATCGCGCCGACCAGGCCAAAGTCGGCGCCGAACTCGGCGATCTGTTGTTCGCCGTGGTCAACCTCGCTCGCCATATCGGCGCCGACCCGGAAGATATACTGCGGCAGACCAACCTGAAATTTGAACGCCGCTTCGCGGCCATCGAAGCGGCCCTGGCCGCGCGCGGCAAGACGCCGAAAGAGGCTCCGTTGGCCGAGATGGACGCGCTGTGGGATGCGGCCAAGGCGGTGGAGAAGGCGGGCGAGTAAGCCCCCTCGCCCATTTCGAATTTGCCGCGGCGATTTCTTCCCCTTCCTCTCTGGACGCGGAAGGCAAAGCGCGCATGCGCTTGTCCCGCATTCACCAGAATAGCCCTGCGGACTTAACGGGTTAGACAGGCCGGCATCCTCTCGGCCTGCTACCTGTGGCTGCAATGCGTATTGTCGCGGGAGGTTCAAGGGCGTTTAGGGAGAGGAACCGATGATAGTACGGAGTGTAGTAGTTGGTTTGTTGTGCATCTTCCCGATCAGCGCTAGTGCCAAAAAATCCATCCTGACTGTATGAAGATGCGAGACAAGATTGGTTTCACCTGCGCGTTAAAAAATGGTGGCGGAATAAGAGGCAACGGCATTTGGTATTCTGTCCCCGGACCTATCAGCCGGCCGCGACATCAGGCATTTACAGATTGCGTAGCGCGCGGCGGTCGCAACTAAAACTCTGGCCGGACTCAGCTACCGCTTCCCGCAAACTTCGCCCGCACCCGCGCCGCTTTTTCGGCGTCGGCGCGGATCGTCACCGCCAGGCGGCCGTCGTCGCGCATGCCCTTCGACAGCACCTCGGCATGGCGATAGAGCCAGCTTAAGCCCGCGCCGTCGGCCGGATCGAGCGCCAGTTCGAGCGTCTGCCGTTTTTCGTTGAGCCGCGTTTCGATGGCTCCGACCAGGCGGTCGAGCCCTTCCCCGCTCAGCGCCGACGCCGGAATGCCCCGCCGCGCCTCCGGCTGGCGCTCGGCCCGATTGAACAGTCGTTCGCGCGCGGCTGCGTCGAGGCGGTCGATCTTGTTCCAGACCTCGATCAGCCGCGGGTCGCTCGCGGCAATGTCGAGCTCGCCCAGCACCTTCTCGACGTCATGCGACTGCGCCGCGGACTCCTCGTGCGACATGTCGCGCACGTGCAGGATGACGTCGGCCTCGATCACCTCTTCCAGAGTGGCGCGGAACGCCGCCACCAGCATGGTCGGAAGATCGGAGATAAAGCCGACGGTATCGGACAGGATGACGCGGTTGCCGTGCGGCAGCGCCACCGCGCGCAGCGTCGGGTCGAGCGTCGCGAACAACATGTCGGCCGACAGCACCGAGGCCTGCGTCATGCGGTTGAACAGCGTCGACTTGCCGGCATTGGTGTAGCCGACCAGCGCCACGATCGGATACGGCACCCGCTTGCGGCTATCGCGATGCAGCTTGCGCGTCCGCTTCACCTTGTCGAGTTCGCCCTCGATGCGCTTGATGCGGTCTTCGATGACGCGACGGTCTGCTTCCAATTGTGTTTCGCCCGGCCCGCCAAGGAAGCCGAAGCCGCCGCGCTGGCGTTCCAGATGCGTCCACGAGCGCACCAGCCGGCTCTTCTGGTAATTGAGATGCGCGTGCTCGACCTGCAGCGCGCCTTCCTTGGTGCGCGCGCGCCGACCGAAGATTTCCAGGATCAGGCCGGTGCGGTCGATTACCTTGGCGCCCCAGGCTTTCTCCAGATTGCGCTGCTGCACCGGCGAAACCGGGCAATCCATGATCACCACGGAGGCGGAGAGACTTTTCACCAACCCGGCGATCTCGTCGACCTTGCCGGTGCCGATATAGGTCGCCGGGCGAACCTGGTTGAGCGTGACCAGGCCTTCCTCGACGACATTGAGGTCGATGGCGCGCGCGAGCCCGGCCGCCTCTTCCAGGCGCGCCTCAGGCGTGCGCGCCTGCGCGAGAGCGCTAGCGTCGCGCTTGAGCCACGGCTCGATGACGATAGCGCGGCCGGTCTCCGCACCCGACGCGGTCGGGCTCAAGACATCGGCGCGCTGGTCACGCGGTCGTTGTTCCAACTAGACCTTGTCTCCGGCCGGTTCTTCGCCGCCTTCGAACAACTGGATCGGGTGGCCGGGCATGATGGTCGAGATCGCGTGTTTGTAGACGAGCTGGGAATGTCCGTCCCGCCGCAACAACACGCAAAAATTATCGAACCAGGTCACCACGCCCTGCAGTTTGACACCGTTGACCAAAAAGATGGTCAGCGGGATTTTTGCTTTGCGGACATGATTGAGAAAAGTGTCTTGTAGATTTTGCGCCCGTTCGGCTGCCATGGCCGTGTTCCATTTTTCTGCCCGCGTCTTAACGCGCGGGACGATCGTTGCCCGGACCCTGTGCAAGCGACGTTGCACACCCCGCCAAGCCCCTCGCGAAAGCGGTGCCAGGCCCAGGAAGCTGCTATTAGATGGCAGGCGGTCCCCGCACGCAAGCGCAAGTTCACAGCGTCCCTGTTAAGGGTTTGAAATAGCTAGCAATTCGTCGCTCGGATAGCGGTAGTTCTTGTCCGCCATGGGGGCCCAGAAGAGCCCTCTTTGCGCGGCTTCCCGGCACGTCGGCCGAGCCCGGAGCTAGGCGATTTCAGCGTGGCGGTGGTAGTCGCGCCGCAGCGCCGCGGCGACCAGTCCGGGCGCGCCGTTGCCGACCGGGCGGCCGTCGATGCTGACCACCGGGAGCACGATCTGGCTCGCCGAGGTGACGAAGGCCTCGCGCGCGGCATAGGCTTCCTCGACCATGAAGGCGCGTTCTTCGAGCGCCAAGCCTTGCGCGGCGATCACGTCGAGCACCACCGAGCGCGTGATGCCCGGCAGGATGTCGCGGCCGAGCGGCCGCGTGATCAGCTTGCCGTCGCGGCTGACGATCCAGGCATTCGACGAAGCGCCTTCGGTGACGCGGCCTTGCGCGTCGACCAGCCAGGCCTCGCGCGCGCCCTGCTCGCGCGCGCTTTGTTTGGCGAGCACGTTGGGCAACAGCGCCACGGATTTGATGTCCACCCGCTGCCAGCGCAGGTCGGGCACGGTGACGACGGCGATGCCTTCGGCCGCCAGTTGTTCGAGCCGGGCGGGATCGTTGCTGCGCGCGGTCACCACGATCGACGGCTTGGTGCCGGCTGCCGGAAACGGGAAATCCCGCCGCGCCACGCCGCGGGTGACCTGCAGATAAACGATGCCGTCGTGCACGCGGTTTTGCCGCACGGTTTCGCGCAGCACCACCGACAGCGCGGCCGGCGACATCGGGCGGGCGATGCCCAACTCGTTGAGCGAGCGCTCGAGCCGCGCCATGTGACGGCGCTCGTCGACCAAGCGCCCTCCTCGCACCTCGCAGACTTCGTAGACGCCGTCGGCGAACTGATAGCCGCGATCCTCGACCGAGACTTTTGCCTCGGCGCGCAGCAGGTAGCGGCCGTTGACGTAGGCGATGCGAGACATGGGGGCTAGCCGATCCCCAGCGCCTTGAGCTTGCGGTGCAGCGCCGAGCGCTCCATGCCGACGAACTCGGCGGTGCGCGAGATGTTGCCGCCGAAGCGGCTGATCTGCGCCACCAGATATTCGCGCTCGAACACCTCGCGCGCGTCGCGCAGCGGCAGACCCATCAGATGCTCGCCGCCGTTGCCGTTGGGCATCTGCGGCACCATCGAGCCGACGTCGGGCGGCAGCATGCTGGCGTTGAGCACGGCGTTGGGATCGCCGCCGGCCAGAATCATCAACCGCTCGATGTTGTTGCGCAGCTGACGCACGTTGCCCGGCCAGCTATGCGATTGCAGGACGGCCATGGCGTCCTCGCCGATGCGCCGCTTTGGCAGGCCGGTCGCCTGCGAAATCTGGTCCATGAAGTAGTCGACCAAATCGGGAATATCCTCGCGCCGCTCGGCCAAAGGCGGCACGCGGATCGGCACCACCGACAGCCGATGGTAGAGGTCCTCGCGGAATTTTCCCTCGGCGATTTCCGCCTCGATATTGCGCGCGGTCGACGACATGATGCGCACGTCGACCGCGACCTTGCTGGCGCCGCCGACCCGCTGGAAAGTCTGGTCGACCAGCACGCGCAGGATCTTGTTCTGCGTCTCGCGCGGCAGATCGGCGACGTCGTCGATGAACAGCGTGCCGCTATCCGCCTCTTCGAGCGCGCCCGGCTTGCGCTCTTCCGAGCCGTTCGAGCGCTCGACGCCGAACAATTCGACTTCCATGCGTTCCGGCGTGATGGCGGCGGCGTTGATGACGATGAAGGGGCCGCTGGCGCGCGCCGACGTCTGGTGGATCATGCGCGCGGCCAATTCCTTGCCGGCGCCGGAGGGGCCGACGATGAGAATGCGGCTATTGGTCGGCGCCACGCGTTCCATGGTCTGGCGCAGTTGCGCGATGGCCGCGGAACGGCCGATCAGCGTCGCCGGCTGCGGCGCCATCTGCTTGAGCTGCTTGACCTCGCGCTTGAGCCGCGATGTCTCCAGCGCCCGCTCGGCCACCAGCACCAAGCGGTCGGCCTTGAACGGCTTCTCGATGAAATCGTAGGCGCCGTGCTTGATGGCCGCGACCGCGGTTTCGATGTTGCCGTGGCCAGAGATCATCACCACCGGCACCTCCGGATGCTCCAGCTTGATGGCGTCGAGCAATTGCAGACCGTCGAGCTTGGAGCCCTGCAACCAGATGTCGAGGAACACCAGGTTCGGCTTGCGCGCGGCGATAGCGGCGAGCGCGTCGTCGCTGTTACGCGCGGTGCGCGCGTCAAAACCCTCGTCCTGCAGAATCCCGGCCACCAGATCGCGGATATCGGCCTCGTCGTCGACAATGAGAATATCTGCGGCCATGCCCTGTTATCCGTTCTCGGCGTTCTGTTTTTCCGGCGTGGCGGCGTCCGCGTGGCCGGCGGCGGCGAAGCGCACGCGCACCCAGGCGCCGCGCTGACCGGCAATCCTGTCGGCGGCGTCGCGCAATTCAATGCTGCCGCCATGGTCCTCGACGATGCGGCCAACGATGGCGAGGCCGAGGCCGGTGCCCTTCTCCCGCGTCGTGACGTAAGGCTCGAGCAGCCGGCTGCGGTTTTCCTTCGGCAGGCCGATGCCGTTGTCGATCACGTCGATGACGATGTCGCCGCGGTCGCGCGCGGCGAAGACCTTGATCGAGCCCTTGCCGAGTTCGGCCGACGGCACCGCGGCGATCGCCTCGGCGGCGTTCTTGATCAGATTGGTGAGCGCCTGCGACATCAGCCGCCGGTCGAAGCGCGCCGGCATCGGGTCTTCGGCGACGTCGGCGTCGATGTCGATCTCGGCGTGGCCGACGCGCATCAGGAACACGGCCTGGCGCACGGTGTCGGCGACGTCCTCGGCGGCAATCACCGGCTTGGGCATGCGGGCGAAGCGCGAGAACTCGTCGACCATGCGGCGAATATCGTCGACCTGGCGGATGATGGTGTCGGTGCACTGGTCGAACACCGAGCGGTCTTCGCCGATCAGCTTTCCGTACTTGCGGCGGATGCGCTCGGCCGACAGCTGGATCGGCGTCAGCGGGTTCTTGATTTCGTGCGCGATGCGGCGCGCGATGTCGGCCCAGGCGGAGGTGCGTTGGGCCGCGACCAGTTCGGTGATGTCGTCGAGCGTCACCACGTAGCCGTGATCGGATTCGCTGGATTGCTCGCTGGTCATGCGCACCGACAGATTTCGCTCGCGGCCGTTGCGGGTGATGGTGACTTGGTCCTGCGTGCGGGCGTTCGACTGCGCCGCCGCCATGAAATCTGCGAGCTCGGGAAATACCTCCGTCAGTGGCTTGCCTAGCGTCTCGGCCTCGCTGCGGCCGATCAGTTTTTCCGCCGAGCGGTTGAGAATGCTGACACAGCCGGCGCCGTCGACGCCGATCACGCCGGCGCTGGCGCCGGCGAGCACCGCTTCGGTGAAGCGGCGGCGGCTGTCGATGACGTCGCGGGCGCGCATGATGTCGTCGCGCTGGCTGCGCAACTCGTGCGTCATGCGGTTGAAGGTTTCGCCAAGCTGGGCGAGATCGCCCTCCGACTGGTGCACCGGCACGCGCACGTGCAAATTGCCGGTCGACACCACGTTGGCGGCGCCGATCAGGCGGCGGATCGGCGCCACCAACCGGGTGGCAAAATCCAAGCCGACCCAGACCGCCGACAACAGTACGGTAAGCGCGATCACCGTGTACATCAGCGCGAAGGCGATCTGCACGCCGTAGCGGCGCGATTCAATCGCGGCGTATTCGGTCACGCTGTCGCGGGTGGCCTGCAGTTGGGGCACGACGGCGGGGTCGAGCAGCCGGGTCAAATACAGATAGTAGTCACTGAAATTATGGAGCTTGACGACCGCGGCCACGTAGTTGGTATCGGGGAGCAGCACCAATTGCGGATCGGTCTCGCCGATTCTGGGCAGCGCGTCGCGCGGTGGCATGGCGAAGGTCTGGTTGATCTTGAGATCGGCGCGGGCAATGACGTTGAGATCTTTATCGATGACGATGGCCGCGGCGAGTCCGCGCACCGAGGCCTGGAACGTCAGGTACTGCTGCAGCTGCGCATGGTCGGGTTCGAAGACCGACTTGGAGCGGGCGATGTCGGTCGCCATCACCATGATGTCGGCGCGTACGATTTGCGCGTGGTCGCGCAGATAGGCATCGGCGACAATGAGCGAATTCTCGATGGCCGCGCGCGTGCGCGTTGAAAACAATCGATCGAGGCCGCGATCGAGCGTCACACTGGCGACGATCGCCACCAGGATCGCTGGCGCCGCGGCGATGATGGAGAACAGCCCGACGATACGCACGTGCAAGCGCGCCGCCGCCCGCCCCGTCCGCCGGGCCTGCACGATCTGCCACACTTCGCGCGCGATGACGCCGAGCAGCAGAACGACCGTGCCGGCGTTCACCGCCAGTAGCGTCACCACCACGTTGTGGGTTGGCAAAATCGGCGTGAAATCGGCGAGGACGATGAAAGTGACAAAGGCCGATAGCAGCGCCAGGCCGACCGCGATCGGCCCGACCAGCCGCACATCCGCCCGCCTGGCAGCGGGAGCGGCAAGCGCCGCGTCGGCGTTGGTAGCCTGATCAACGGTCATGGATCCCTGGCAGCGTATGTTATTGAGCCGAGGGCTCGGGAAATCCGCGCGAAGGGGTGTCGCCCTTCCCGCCACTGATGCTTTTATACAACAATGTTGCCGAATTGCGACAAAAGCGCGGCGCAAAAACCACACTTATGCTGAGGCGGAAGGACGTCAGCTGCCGCGGAAAACCTGGATGTCGAGGTCGCGGATCTTCTTGCGCAGGGTATTGCGGTTGACCCCCAGGAGGTCGGCGGCCCGGATCTGATTGCCGCGGGTCGCGGCGAGCGCCGCGGTGAGCAAGGGGTATTCGATCTCGCGCAATACCCGATGATAGAGGCCGGCCGGCGGCAACGTGTCGTCAAAACCAGCGAAATAAGCGGCCAAATGGCGCTCCACCGCCGCGCTGAGACTTTCTTGCGCGCGCTGCTCGTCGGTGCCGACCGGCAGCGCCGGCTGCGCCAGTTCGGTCTCGATCACCGCAGCGGTGAGGGTCTCCTGCGGATAGAGCGCGGCCAGCCGCCGCGCCAGATTTTCCAGTTCGCGCACGTTGCCCGGCCAGCGGTGGTGCTTGAGACGCTCGAGCCCGGCCTGGTCGATCTGCTTGGGCGGCAAGCCTTCGCGCTGCGCCTGGGCGAAGAAATGCCGGATCAAGTCCGGCACGTCCTCAATGCGCTCGCGCAGCGGCGGCAGCCGCAGCGGCACGACGTTGAGGCGGAAGAACAGATCCTCGCGGAACAGGCCCTGCTGGATCAGAACCCGCAATTCCTTGTTGGAGGCGGCAATGATGCGCACGTCGCTCTTGATCGGCGTGCGTCCGCCGACTGTCGTGTATTCGCCTTGCTGCAACACGCGCAGCAGACGCGTCTGCGCCTCCATCGGCATGTCGCCGATTTCGTCGAGGAACAACGTGCCGCCTTCGGCCTGTTCGAAGCGGCCGGCGCTGCGCGTGTTGGCGCCGGTGAAGGCGCCCTTCTCGTGACCGAACAATTCGGATTCGATCAGGTCGCGCGGGATCGCCGCCATGTTGATGGCGACAAACGTTCCGCTGCGCCGCTTGCCATAATCATGCAGCGCGCGCGCCACCAGTTCCTTGCCGGTGCCGGACTCGCCGGTGATCATCACCGTGAGATCGGTCTGCATCAGCCGCGCCAGCACGCGGTAGATTTCCTGCATCGCCGGCGAGCGGCCGACCAGCGGAATATTGTCGAAGTCGTCGGTCTTGGCGGTTGCCGGCCGCTTTTCTTTCGGCTCCGACAGCGCGCGTCCGACGATGGCGATTAATTCCTTGAGGTCGAACGGCTTGGGCAGATATTCGTAGGCGCCGCGTTCGGACGCGCGGATCGCGGTCATGAACGTGTTCTGCGCGCTCATGACGATGATCGGCAGATCGGGGCGCGCCTTACGGATGCGCGGGATCAGGTCGAAGGCGTTCTCGTCCGGCATGACGACGTCGGTGACCACCAGATCGCCGTCGCCTTGGCTGATCCAGCGCCACAGCGTCGCCGCATTGCCGGTCGAGCGCACTTCGTAGCCGGCGCGCGACAAGGCCTGATTGAGGACGGTGCGGATCGCGGCATCGTCGTCAGCAACCAATATGCTCCCCGTTGGCATGGTGTTACCTCACGGCCTCTGGACCGGCGGCCCGTCGTCGGCCACGGCGCCATCGCCACTGTAAACCGGCATCAAGACGCGAAAGATCGTTCGACGCGGCTGCGATTCACACTCGATGATGCCGCCGTGATCGCCAACGATCTTGGCGACCAGCGCGAGGCCAAGGCCGCTGCCGCTCTGCTTGGTGGTGACGAAGGGGTCGAACAAATGCGGCATCAGATCGTCCGGCACGCCCTGCCCGTTGTCTTTCACGCAAAATTCGAGCGGCAGCGACACGCGCGCCTTGCTGCCCGGTACCGCCAGCCTCACGCCGGGGCGGAACGCGGTCGTGAGCTGGATTTCGCCGTCGATTGCGTCTTCGCCGATCGCCTCCGACGCGTTCTTCACCAGGTTAAGAAAGACCTGAACTAGTTGATCGCGGTTGCCGAGGATTGGCGGCAGCGACGGATCGTACTCTTCGACGAACTTGATGTGGCGGGCGAAACCGGTATGCGCCAGCCGCTTCACATGGTCGAGCACGACGTGAATGTTCACCGGCTCGCGCTTGACCGGACGCTCGTCGGCGAACACCTCCATGCGGTCGACCAGTTTCACGATGCGGTCGGTCTCGTCGCAGATCAGCTTGGTGAGCGAACGGTCGTCGTCGCCGGCCGATTGCTCGAGCAGCTGCGCGGCGCCGCGTATTCCCGACAGCGGGTTCTTGATCTCGTGCGCCAGCATGGCGGCGAGCGCGATCACCGAACGGGCGGCACCGCGATGGGTGAGCTGACGATCCATCTTGTCGGCGATGGTGCGCTCCTGCAGCATCACCACGACGTGGTCGGTGTATTCCGGCAGCGGCGCGACGTGCAGGTCGACCAGCCGTTCGCCTGGATTGCGCGGCGTCGCCAGATCGATCTTGTACTCGTTCACCGCCGCGCCGCGCTGTCGCACTTGTTCGATCAAAGTCAGCAGCGGCGAGCCGAACGGCACCAGGTCGCGCAACATGTGCCGGCGCAAAACTGGAATTGATGCCTCGAAGAACTGTTCGGCGGCAACGTTGGCGTCGGCGATCCGCCCGTCCGGCGAAACCATGATCACCGGATGCGGCAGCGCGTGCAGCACCGCGTCGGCCGGCGAGTTGACGGTGGCGGAGATGGCATGCGCCCGCCTCATGCGGCGGCCCTCCAGGCGAAGTCATCATAGGCGTCGGCGAGCAGGCGGCGCGTCTCACCCGGTTCCTCCGCGGTGAGCACGCGGGCGCGGTGGTTCTTGAGCAGATCGAGCGATATGCCGGCGGTTGCCGCCGCGGAATCGAGCGCCCAGGCGAGATGCTTGCGGGCGTGACGGCGGCCGATCGCCAAGCCGTGGTGGACGAGCATTTCGTCATAGAGCGTATCGATGAGAGTGAATTGCTCGCTTAATGCCGGCGCGCGCCCGCGATCGCCGGTCGCGAGATAGCGCGCCACCTGTCCAGGGAACCACGGCCGGCCCTGTGCGGCGCGGCCGATCATCACCGCGTCGGCGCCGGAGGCGGTAAGCGCGTGTTCGGCGTCGTCAAAACTGCGAATGTCGCCGTTGACGACAACGGGGATCGCAATCGCCTCCTTGACCGCGCGCACGGCCACCCAATCGGCGCTGCCGTCATAGAACTGGCAGCGAGTGCGGCCATGCACGGTGATCATACGAACGCCGGCGGTCTCGGCGCGGCGCGCGAGTTCCGGAGCATTGATGTTGGCGTGATTCCAGCCGAGCCGCATTTTCAGCGTCACCGGGACGCGCACGGCGGCGACGGTTGCCTCGATCAAGCCCAGCGCGTGGTCGAGATCGCGCATCAGCGCCGAGCCGGCGGCACCGTTGGTCACCTGCTTCGACGGGCAGCCCATGTTGATGTCGATGATGTCGGCGCCTTTCGCCTCGGCGACGCGGGCGCCTTCGGCCATCCAATGCGCCTCGCAGCCGGCGAGCTGCACGACATTGATGGCGACGCCCTGCCCTTCGCTGCGCACGCGCGCTTCGCGCTGGCCTTCGACCAGAGCGGCGCTCGCGGTCATTTCCGATACCACCAGGCCCGCGCCATGCCGTTCCGCCAGCCGCCGGAACGGCGCGTCGGTAATCCCGGACATTGGCGCCAAAATCACCCGGTTCGGCACCTCCAAGGAGCCGATCCGCAGAAAATCGCCCGCAATTCGGTTGACTTGGCCCGGCACAGCTTGACTGCCTACCATTTAGGCGGCTCCCTTCATTGCTCACAGTTTAGCCATTCTTGTAGGCCGCGCAAGTGCTGCACTGCAAAAAGTTGTTCATCGTTAAAAGCGGCACGACCCGGCTAATCCATTCCCGCTGCAGCGGGAACGCGCTAAAGCCAAGCGGGAATTCAGGAGCGTCAGCAGCATGGCCGAGGTCGCAGTCGTCGTTGTCGCCGCCGGGCGCGGATCGCGCGCGGGCGGCGATCTGCCCAAGCAATTTCGGCCAATCGGTGGCGAACCCATGATCCGGCGGAGCCTGGCCATGCTGGTGGAACATCCCGGCGTGGGTCCAATCCAACCGGTGATTCATCCCGACGATGTGGCGACGTTCCAATCCTCGGCGGCCGGCCTCGATCTTCTTCCTCCGGTGTTCGGCGGCGCCACCCGTCAGAGTTCCGTCCGTGCCGGGCTGGAGGCGCTCGCCCCGCGCAAGCCCGATATCGTGCTCGTGCATGACGCGGCGCGGCCTTTCGCCAGCGCGGCCCTCGTCTCCCGCGCGATCGCGGCCGCCGAGCGAAGCGGCGCGGCGATCCCCGCGTTGCCGGTCACCGACACCGTCAAGACCGTGGACGCCAGCGGCTTGGTCGACAAGACACTCGACCGCAACACGCTGCGCCTGGTGCAGACGCCGCAGAGCTTTGCATTCCCGGCGCTGCTCGCCGCGCACCGCCGCGCCGCCGAAGTGGGATGCGAGGATTTCACCGACGATGCCGCGCTCGCCGAATGGGCCGGCCTCAAGGTCAGCGTCTTTGCCGGCGAGCCCGGCAACATTAAGATCACCGAGCAAGGCGATTTCGCGCGTGGAGAAGCCACGCAATTTTCAAACCTTGGCGATATTCGCACCGGCACCGGCATCGACGTCCACGCCTTCGGCCCCGGCGGTCACGTCACGCTCGGCGGCATCCACATCGCGCACAGCCAGGCACTGACCGGCCATTCCGATGCCGACGTGGTGCTGCACGCGCTTACCGACGCCATCCTCGGCGCATTGGCCGACGGCGACATCGGCGTGCATTTTCCGCCGAGCGACCCGCAATGGCGCGGCACTTCCTCGGATCGTTTCGTCGCCTTCGCGCTCGAGCGGCTCGCCAAGCGCGGCGGGCGCATCGGCCACATCGACATCAACATCGTCTGCGAGGCGCCGCGCATCGGCCCGCACCGTGACGCCATGCGGGCGAACATTGCGCGGCTCGCCGGCATCGACGCCGGCCGCGTGGCGGTGAAGGCGACCACCAGCGAGAAACTCGGCTTCACCGGCCGCGGCGAAGGCATCGTCGCCTATGCCACCGCGACGGTGCGGCTGCCCTGGAGTGCGGCATGAACGCCGACCTGCGGCTGGCGGCGACCGCGCTGCTCGATCTTGCCCGCGCGCGCGGTTTGAAAATCGCCACCGCGGAATCCTGCACCGGCGGGTTGGTGGCGGGCGCGCTCACCGAAATTGCCGGATCGTCCGACGTGGTCGATCGCGGCTTCGTCACCTATTCGAACGAGGCCAAGCAGCAGATGCTCGGCGTGCCGGCCGACACGATCAGAACGCACGGCGCGGTGAGCCGCGTGACCGCCGAAGCCATGGCGCGCGGCGCGCTCGGCAAGGCTGCGGCGGACATCGTCGTCGCGATTACCGGCATCGCCGGCCCCGGCGGCGGCAGCCCCGACAAGCCGGTTGGCCTGGTGCATTTTGCCGCCGCCTCGCGCAACGGCGCGCTTGTTCACAAGGAGATACGCTACGGCGATATCGGCCGCGCCGAAGTGCGGCGGTTATCGGTTTTGCAGGCGCTGGCGCTGCTCAAGGCGCTAGCGGAAGGACGAACCTCGGTTGAGCCCAATTGACATACTGACGCCGCCAAACCCGGCGTAGATCGCAGACGCCATGAACGCCATCTCGGCAATCTTTTCCCGCGCGGCGGCCAAATTCGTGGCCGCGCCGGTTTGCGGGTTGCTGGTGGCGAGTTCGGTGCACGCGCAAGGCACGGTCGGCGCCCACTATACGATTTCGATGACCGGCGTCACCATCGGCGAGATCGTCTGGAAAATCGGCATCGGCGATACGCTTTACACCACGTCCGCCACCGGCAAGGCGAGCGGCGTGCTCAGCATGCTGATGAACGGCGAAGGCGGGGTCGTGGCGCAGGGCAATATCGTCGCCGGCCGCTTCGATCCGACATCCTTTACCTCCGCCATCACCGACGAAGACGGCACGATAAAATTAGAGATGACCTTTGCCGACGGCGTCGCCACAGAGCGGATCACGCCGCAGCCGCCCGTGCATCCCGACCGCCTGCCAGTGACCGATGCCGACCGCCGTGGCGCCGCCGATCCGCTGAGCGCGGTATTGATCGTCACCAAGCTCGGCGGCGGCGTGCTGGCCGCTTCCGATTGCAACCGCACGCTGAAGATTTTCGATGGGCGCCGGCGCTACAATCTGATGCTGTCTTATGCCCGCATGGACAAAGTCGCGCTCAAACGCGGCTATTCCGGAGCGATCCTGGTATGCAGCGTCGTGCTGCAGCCGATCGCCGGTTACCGGGCCAACAGCATGATCGTCAAATACGTCGCCGGCAGGCGCGATATGGAACTCTGGTTCGCGCCGATTGCCGGCACCTCGGTCATGGCGCCCATCCGGGTGCTGATGCCGACGCTGATCGGCATGCTAAAGATCGAAGCCGACCAATTCGAGGCGGTAGCTGCGCCGGTAGCGCCCGCGCCGGTCGAGGCGGCGCCGCTGCCGCAGTAGCACCGGCCGGCTCGACGTCGCAGGCCCGACCCAGCGTTGCAATAGTCGCCGCAGCACAAATTTTGCGCGACACTGCGTTCCCCCTCCTCCTCAACGTTTGGCAGGCTGCTATGATATGATGGGTCCTCGGAGAGCGTGTTCCTCGGCAAGCGCGACGTCGATGCCATGGTCGCTGCCGCCAGCAGCGACGACCAGAAGTGCGAGGCGCAATTTTACGGCGGCGAGTGGGGCTGCACAAAGACAATAGCCGCGCCGCCACCATGTTGAAGGCCGCCATCGACAGTTGTCCGTCGGGCTTCATCGAATTTTCCGGCGCGACCGCCGAGCTCAAACGGCTCGGGCCATAGGCGGAGCCGCGTTACGCCGGGTTGCGGCCGTAGATGGCGTCGGCGCGGCGCTCGAAGGCGGCGGCGAATTTGCGGAACGCGGTGTCGAACAGCGCGCCCATCAGCATGCCGAGGGTGCGGCTGGCGAATTCGTACTCGATGAAGAAGTCCACCTCGCACGTGTTTTCGCCCGCCGGGCGGAAACCCCAATTGTTGTGCATGAACTTGAACGGGCCATCGACGTACTCCACCAGGATTTTCAGGTTCGGCCGGTCGAGCGTAACGCGGCTGGTGAAGGTCTGGCGGATGATCTTGTAGGCGACGGTCATGTCGGCGATCAAAATGACAACGCCGTTGCCTTTGTCGATGCGGCTCCTGACCCGCAACGCGTCGCACAACGGCACGAATTCGGGATAACTCTCGCCGTCGCCGACGAGATCGAACATTTTCTCCGCGCTATGGCGGACGCGGCGCTTGGTTGAGAAAGACGGCATTCTTGCTTAGCGGGCGCGCGCCGCTTTCAGGCGCGCGAAGTCCTCGCCGGCGTGGTGCGAGGAGCGCGTCAAAGGCGAAGCGGCCACCATTAGGAAGCCCTTGGCGTAGGCGACGGTTTTGAGCGACTTCAAATTCGTCGGGCGGCGCGAAACGCACAACCTCGTGGTGCTTGCGCGTCGGCTGCAGATATTGACCGACGGTGAGGAAATCGACATCGGCCGAGCGCAGGTCGTCCATCACCTGCAGCACTTCGTTCCGCTCCTCGCCGAGGCCGAGCATGATGCCTGACTTGGTGAACATCGCCGGGTCGAGTTCCTTCACCCGCTGCAGCAGCCGCAGCGAATGGAAATAGCGCGCGCCCGGCCGCACGCTGAGATAACGCGACGGCACGGTTTCCAGATTGTGATTGAACACGTCGGGCCTGGCCTCGACCACGATCTCCAGAGCGCCGTCCTTGCGTAGGAAATCGGGGGTCAGCACTTCGATCGTCGTCTGCGGGCAAGCGCTACGGATGGCGCGGATGGTGTGAGCGAAATGCCGCGCGCCGCCGTCGGGAAGATCGTCGCGGTCGACCGAGGTGACGACGATGTGGGCGAGCCCGAGTTTGGCGGTTGCTTCGCCGACATGGGCCGGCTCGTTCGGATCGAGCGCGCCGGGCAAACCTGTCTTCACGTTGCAGAAGGCACAGGCGCGCGTGCAGGTGTCGCCCATGATCATGAAGGTGGCGTGCTTCTTCTCCCAGCACTCGCCGATGTTCGGGCAGCCGGCCTCCTCGCAGACGGTGTGCAGGCCGTTGGCGCGCATGATGGCGTCCGTCTCGTTATAGCCTTGCGACACCGGCGCCTTGACGCGGATCCAGTCGGGCTTTTTCGCAACGGCTGAATCCGGCCGGTGCGCCTTTTCAGGATGGCGCGGGCGCGGCGTGTTGAGGTCGAGGACAACGGCCATGACGGATACTTACGGCTTGCGGCTTTGCGCCGCAAGGTCAGGCGATCACGCGCCGCGAATTGATCGCCAAATGAACAGAAAAATCACCGCACCGATGGTCGAAGTTATCAAGCTGCCACCGAACCCAGGCTCGACGACGATATGTAGTTGGGCAAAGAGAAAGCCGCCGACGATGGCTCCGATCAAGCCGACCGCGATATTGCCGAAAATACCGCCGCGCCCGCCAAGGAAGGTGTGCGCCAAGAAGCCGGCGACGAGGCCGATCATGATCCAGGCAATGATGCCCATGGTGTGCGCTCTGCCCTATGCCGCCTTTGGCGGCATGCGGTGGTTCGGCGTCGAATTGGAAATCTTCACCTCGTCGTCGTTCATGTCGACGCCGACATCGGCGAACAGCGGCGTCGACAGATAGCGCTCGCCGGTGTCGGGCAGCATCGCCAGCACGGTCGAACCGGCCGGCGCGTCCTTGCACACTTCGAGCGCGCCGGCGAAGGTGCCGCCGGCGGTGATGCCGACGAAGATGCCCTCCTGCTGCGCCAGCGCCTTCGACCATTTCAACGCGTCGGCGTTGGGGATGGTGACGATGCGGCTGATCACGTTCATGTCGACGGCGTCGCCGGTGATCTTCGGGATGAAGTCCGGGCGACCAGCCCTGCATCGGATGCGGCTTGAACGAAGGATGGGGCTTGGCGGGCGAGCCGTCCGCGTTGCGCTCCTGGCCGATGTGGCTTGTGAGCATCGGCGCCTCGGCCGGTTCGCAGACGACGATCTTGGTGTCGGGCCGCTCCTTGGCGAGCACGCGGGCGACTCCTTTCAGCGTGCCGCCGGTGCCGAAGCCGGTGACCCAGTAGTCGAGCTTCTCGCCCTTGAAGTCGTTGACGATCTCGCGCGCGGTGGTGCGCGAATGCATGTCGGGGTTGGCTTCGTTCTCGAATTGCCGCGTCAGGAACCAGCCGTGCGTCTTGGCGAGTTCCTGCGCCTTCTCGACCATGCCGAAGCCGCGCCCGGCGGCCGGCGTCAGGATCACCTTGGCGCCGAGGAAGCGCATCAGCTTGCGGCGTTCGACGCTGAAGGTCTCCGCCATGGTGACGACCAGCGGATAACCCTTGGCGGCGCAGACCATCGCCAAGCCGATGCCGGTATTGCCGGAGGTCGCTTCGACCACCGTCTGCCCGGGCTTGAGCTCGCCGAATTTCTCCGCCGCCTCGATGACGCCGAGCGCGAGACGGTCCTTGACCGAGCCGAGCGGATTGAAGGCCTCGATCTTGACGTAGAGGTTGATGCCCTTCGGCGCCAGCTTGGTGATCTTGACCACCGGCGTGTTGCCGACGGTTCCTAAAATGTTGTCGAACTTGGCCATCGCTTCGCTCCCCTACATGTTCAAGACGCGACCATACGCATCGAGTACCGCTTCCTTCATCATTTCCGACAAAGTCGGGTGCGGGAAGACGGTGTGCATCAATTCTTCTTCGGTCGTTTCCAGGTTCATGGCGACGACGTAGCCCTGGATCAACTCGGTGACCTCGGCGCCGACCATGTGCGCGCCGAGCAATTGGCCGGTCTTTTTGTCGAAGATGACTTTCACCAGGCCCTGATCCTCGCCCAGCGCGATCGCCTTGCCGTTGCCGACGAAGGGAAAGCGGCCGACGCGGATGTCGAGTTTCTTCTCTTTCGCGGCCTGCTCGGTGAGGCCGACCGACGCGATCTGCGGCGTGCAATAGGTGCAGCCGGGGATCATCAACTTGTTCATCGGATGCGGATGCAGGCCCTTGATCGCCTCGATGCAGACCACGCCCTCATGCTCGGCCTTGTGCGCCAGCATCGGCGGGCCGGCGACGTCGCCGATGGCATAGATGCCCGGCACGTTGGTCTTGCTGAATGGGTCGACCACGACGCAGCCGCGGTCGGTTTTGACGCCGAGCTTTTCCAGTCCGAGATTTTCGATATTGCCGATGACGCCGACGGCGGAAATCACGCGCTCGACTGTCCAGCGTCTGCGTCTTGCCGCCCTCTTCGATGGTGGCGATGACGCTGTCGGCCTTCTTGTCGAGCTTGGTGACCTTGGCGCTGGTCTGGATCTTGATGCCCTGCTTCTCGAAGCTCTTGCGCGCAAACGTCTGAATTTCGTGGTCCTCGACCGGCAGGATTTGCGGCAGCACCTCGACCACGGTCACGTCCGAACCGAGCGTGCGATAGAACGAGGCGAACTCGATGCCGATCGCGCCGGAGCCGACCACCAGCAGCGATTTCGGAATGGCCGGCGGCACCATGGCCTCGAAATAGGTCCACACCAGTTTCTTGTCGGGCTCGAGGCCCGGCAGCACGCGCGGCCGCGCGCCGGTGGCGATGATGATGTGCTTGGCCTGATAGGCGCCCGCGCCGAGCGCGCCCTTCGGCGCTTCGCTCTTGGACGCCTTCACCGTGACCTTGCCGGGCGCGTCGATGACGGCCTCGCCCCAGATCACCGAGACCTTGTTCTTCTTCATCAGGAAGCCGACGCCGTCGTTGAGCCGCTTCGACACCGCGCGCGAGCGCTCCACCACGGCACTCGCGTCGTAGCCGACATTGTCGGCCTTGAGCCCATAATCCTTGGCGTGCTGCATGTAGTGAAAGATTTCCGCCGAGCGCAGCAGCGCCTTGGTCGGGATGCAGCCCCAGTTGAGACAGATGCCGCCGAGATAGTCGCGCTCGACGATGGCCGTCTTGAAGCCGAGCTGCGCCGCGCGGATGGCGGTGACATAGCCGCCGGGGCCGGAACCGATGATCAGAACGTCGAAATTGCTGTCGGCCATAGGCTCGTTCGCCTCCGCACGGACCCCGATTGAATGTAGCCCAATTTAGGCATGTAATGACCGCAATAACACCCGGGGGAGAAGCGTCATGGGCAGGAACTTCGGCCGCCTTGCGGCTATCGCAGTCTTTCTGTTCGCGCAAGCCGGCCTCGTCTCGGCCGCCGAGATCAAGGTCTTCGCCACCGTCGGCGTCAAGAGCGTGCTGGAAGAGATTATCCCGAAATTCGAAAAGGCCACCGGCAACAAGCTCGCCATCACCTGGAGCACCGCGGCGCTGCTGATGAAGCGCGTTCAGGCCGGCGAACAAGCGGACGCGCTGATCCTGATCAAGGGCAACATTGAGACGCTGCAAAAGGAAGGCAAGATCGTGCCCGGCACCGACGTCATATTTACGAAGTCGATTTTCGCGGTCGGCATCAAGGCCGGCGCGCCGAAGCCGGACATTTCCACGCCGGAGGCGTTCAAGAAAGCGCTGCTTGCATCGAAAGCCGTCAGCTACACCAACCCGGCGACCGGCGGCGCCAGTGGCGTCTACACCGCCAAGCAGATCGAGAAGATGGGCATCACCGAGCAGATGAAAGGCAAGACCAAACACCCGCCATCGGGCGGCTTCTCAGGAAGCCTTTTGGTGGACGGCCAAGCCGACATCGCCATCAATTCCAAGCCCGAGCTGTTGTCGGTCCCCGGTGTCGAGGTGGTCGGACCGTTGCCCGGCGATATGGCGTTCACCGTGATCTACGACGCGGGCGTGCAGACCGGCGCGGCGCAGGCCGATGCCGCCAAGGCCCTGGTCAAATATTTGATGTCGCCGGAAGCGCAGGCGGTGTTCAAGGCGAAGGGCTTCGATCCGGCGTAATCGTCGCGGGTTCGCCGTCAATTATCTTGACTTTTCGCGGCGTCTTTCCTATGTGAGGCGCGTCGGGCCGCATTGCAGTCGCCCGGCTACTCCAAGGCATATCGCCCAAGCACTGCGCTTCGTCCGCTCGTCGGACCGAAGGCTTTTGGCGATATGCGTTTATCCCTCAAAGCTTTGTGCCGGGCCGACGACGACCGCCCGGTCAGCTGCCTTGCAGCCAAGCGTTGTCTCGACTCCGCATGGAGATGAGAAATGACTTGTGCTTACAAGGGCGAACTCGGCCGCACGTCGTTGCAAACCGAACCGGTCCTACGAGACGGCTACGGCCTCCTCAAGGCATTCCGCGCCATCAGCGAGGTTCTGGAATACGCTTTCGAGCTGTCGCAGACGTGCGACCGCATGCTTCAGCGCCAGCGCGAGCGGCAGCGGCTACTCGAACTTGACGATCACCTGCTCGAGGATATCGGCTTGACGCGCGCGCAGGCCGAACGCACCGGACGCAAGCGCTTCTGGCAGTAACGCCGCAAGCGGGTGCTACACCACCATCATCACCGGATTCTCGATCAGTTTCTTGAACGCGACGATGAGCTCGGCGCCGAGCGCGCCGTCGACGGCGCGGTGATCGCAGGACAGCGTCACGCTCATGATGGTGGCGACGGCTAGCTGGCCGTTGCGCACCACCGCGCGCTCCTCGCCGGTGCCGACGGCGAGGATGGTCGACTGCGGCGGATTGATCACCGCGGTGAAATCCTTGATGCCGTACATGCCGAGGTTCGACACCGAGGTGGTGCCGCCCTGGTATTCGTGCGGCTTGAGCTTGCGCGCCCGGGCGCGCGCCGCGAGATCGCGCATCTCGTTGGAAATCGCCGACAGCGATTTGCTCTCGGCGTTGCGCACGATCGGCGTGATCAGCCCGCCCGGCAGCGCCACCGCGACGCCGACGTCGGAATGCTTGTGCTTGAGCATGCCGGCTTCGGTCCACGACACATTGGCGTCGGGCACGCGTTGCAGCGCCAGCGCCAGCGCCTTGATGACGAAGTCGTTGACCGAGAGCTTGTAGGCCGGCTTGCCGTCTTTGTCCTTGGGCGCGGCGGCGTTGATCTCCTCGCGCGCGGCGACGAGCTTGCCGATGTCGCAGTCCATGGTCTCGTAGAAATGCGGAATGGTCTGCACCGACGCCGTCAGGCGCTGCGCGATGGTGCGGCGCATGCCGTCGTGCGGCACGAAGTCGTAGGAGCCCTCTTCGTAGAGCGCGCGAATTTGTGCGTCCGACATCGTCGGCGCAATCGGTGCGCCGGCTGGCGCGGCTGCCGGCGCAGCGCCGGGCGCGCGCAGGCCCTTGCCGGATTTGGCGTCTTCGATGTCGCGCGCGATCACGCGGCCATGCGGGCCGGAGCCCTGACACGCGAGTGAGATCGATGCCGGCATCTTTGGCGAGGCGGCGGGCAAGCGGCGAAGAAAAGATTCGATTGCCCGCCGCGCGCCGGCGCGGCGCCTGCGGCGGCGGCTGGCGCGGCAGGTTTAGGTGGAGAGGCTGGCTTGCGGCAGCGGGTGCGCGCAGTCTTTCGGGGGCGCGGCTTGCGGCTTTGGCGCTTCGGTCGGCTTTCGGTGCGGGCGCGGCCTTTGCGCGCCCGCAGCCGCCGCCTTCACGTCCTCGCCCTCGCCGGCGAGCACCGCGATCACCGCATTGACCGCCACGTCCTGCGTGCCTTCCGGCACCACGATCTTGGCCAGCGTGCCCTCGTCGACCGCCTCGTATTCCATCGTCGCCTTGTCGGTCTCGATCTCGGCGATGACGTCGCCCGACTTGATCTTGTCGCCCTCCTTCTTCAGCCACGCGCGAGGTTGCCCTTCTCCATGGTGGGCGACAGCGCGGGCATGAGGATGTTGGTGGGCATGCGCGCGGCTACCGGTACGTCAGACGGCTTTGGCCGCCTCGACCACTTCGGCGACGGAGGGCAGCGCCAGCTTCTCGAGATTGGCGGCGTAAGGCATCGGCACTTCCTTGCCGGTGACGCGCAGCGACCGGCGCATCGAGATAGTCGAAGGCGTGCTCCATGATGCCGCGCGGCGATCTCGGCGCCGACGCCGGACTGCGCCCAGCCTTCCTCGACGGTGACGCAGCGGCCGGTCTTCTTCACCGACGCGACGATGGTGTCGGTGTCCATCGGCTTGAGCGTGCGCAGGTCGATGACTTCGGCGTCGATGCCCTGTCCTTGGCCAGTTCTTCGGCGGCCTTGAGCGCGTAGGTCATGCCCATCGACCAGGCGACGATGGTGACGTCCTTGCCGGCGCGCGCGATGCGTCGCCTTGCCGATCGGCAGCACAAAGTCGTCGAGCTTGGGCACCGGCGACGGAATGGCCGTAGAGAATTTCGTTTTCCAGGAAGATCGACCGGATTGGGATCGCGGATCGCGGCCTTCAACAGGCCCTTGGCGTCGGCGGCGTTCGACGGCGCGATCACCTTGAGTCCCGGAATGTGCGAGTACCAGGACGAATAATCCTGGCTGTGCTGGGCGGCGACGCGCGCGGCCGCGCCGTTCGGTCCGCGGAACACGATCGAGCAGCCCATCTGGCCGCCCGACATATAGAGCGTCTTCGCCGCCGAGTTGATCAGCTGGTCCATCGCCTGCATGGCGAAGTTGAAAGTCATGAACTCGACGATCGGCTTGAGGCCTGCGAGCGCGGCGCCGATGCCGAAGCCGGCGAAGCCGTGCTCGGTGATCGGCGTGTCGATGACGCGCTTGTCGCCGAACTCCTGCAGCAAACCTTGCGTGACCTTGTAGGCGCCCTGATATTCGGCGACCTCCTCGCCCATCACGAACACATCTTTGTCGCGCCGCATCTCCTCGGCCATGGCGTCGCGCAGCGCTTCGCGCATGGTCATGGTGACCATCTCGGTGCCTTCCGGGATGTCGGGATCGGCGGCGACTTTGGTTTCGGGCGCCTGCGGCGCTTGCTGTTCGTGTTTGGGCATCGGCGCGGCCGGCGCTTTCGCGGCATTCGTTTGCGGGTTTGCCGGCGGCGCGGATTCGGCGGCTTTCTGCTGCTGCGCGGGTTTCGCGTCCTTGATCGTCGACTTGTCCTCGCCCTCGCTTAAGATCACCGCGATCGGCGTATTCACCGCGACGTCGGCGGTGCCTTCCGGCACCAGAATTTTGCCGAGCGTGCCTTCGTCGGCGGCCTCGACTTCCATGGTCGCCTTGTCGGTTTCGATCTCGGCGATGATGTCGCCTGACTTGATCTTGTCGCCTTCCTTCTTGAGCCACTTGGCGAGGTTGCCCTTCTCCATGGTGGGCGACAGCGCGGGCATGAGCACTTCGATCGGCATGGGCGCTATACGGTCCTACTCATACCCGGTAGACGTCGGTGTAAAGCTCGGAAGCGTCGGGCTCCGGATCGTGGGTGGCGAATTCCGCGGCCTGGTTGATCAGGTCGCGCACCTCGCCGTCGATCTTTTTCAGCTCGTCTTCCTTGGCGAATTTCTTTTCCAGGATGCGCGCGCGCGCCATGTCGATCGGGTCGTGGTGCGTGCGCACCTCTTCGACTTCCTCGCGCGTGCGGTACTTGGCCGGGTCCGACATCGAGTGGCCGCGGTAGCGGTAGGTCAGCATCTCGAGAATGTACGGTCCCTTGCCGGCGCGGCACCAGGCGGCCGCCTTCTCGCCCGCCGCCTTGACCGCGCGCACGTCCATGCCGTCGACCTGCTCGCCAGGAATGTTGAAGGAAGTGCCGCGGTGCGACAAATTGGTCGTCGCCGACGAGCGCGATATGGCTGTGCCCATGGCGTAGCGGTTGTTCTCGATCACGTAGATGACCGGCAGCTTCCACAGCTCGGCCATGTTGAAGCTCTCGTAGACCTGGCCCTGGTTGGCGGCGCCGTCGCCGAAATAGGTGACGCGAGATCTTGCCGTTGTCGCGGTAGCGGTTGGCGAAGGCGAGCCCGGTGCCGAGCGGCACCTGCGCGCCGACGATGCCGTGGCCGCCGTAGAAGCCCTTCTCGACGCTGAACATGTGCATCGAGCCGCCCTTGCCCTTGGAATAGCCGTGCGCGCGGCCGGTAAGCTCCGCCATGACGCCTTTGGCGTCCATGCCGGTCGCGATCATATGGCCGTGGTCGCGGTAGCCGGTGATCACGGCGTCGCCCGGCTTGCAGCGCCATCTGCATGCCGACCACGACGGCCTCCTGGCCGATATAGAGGTGGCAGAAGCCGCCGATCAGGCCCATGCCGTACATCTGCCCCGCCTTCTCCTCGAAGCGGCGGATGGTCAGCATGGTGCGATAGGCGGAAAGCTCCTGGTCCTTGCTGAAATCGGCCACCGGGATCGCCAGTTCCTTGCCGTCGGCGCCCTGGCCCTTCTTGGCTTCGTTTTTGTTGGCCGCCATTGGCACTCCCTGCGAAAGCGTCCGGCCGGTTGTATTGGGGGCGACGGTTAGGCTTTGCCTTTCCCCAATAGCTTAATTCGGCCGGGCGCGGAAGCGCGAGACCACCCAGCGAGATTGCGGAAAACGCTCGGATTTTGTCTGAAAATTACCGGCAGCGCGGTGGATAACGTCAGCGCGGGTGGGTGAGCAGGACCAGGTCGCGCGGATCGGCATAGCCAAGCAGCGCGCGGGCGCGCTCGTCCAGCATGTCAGGGTCGATTCTGTCGGAGCGCAGCAGCGCAACCCGCCGCTCCCATTGCGCGCGCTCGGCTTTCAGGTTCGTGAGCTCGCCTTGCATGGAGGCCAATTGCTGGTCGAGGTCGGCTTGCGCGCGCAGGCCATGGTTGCCGGTAAAGGCGTTGGCCGCGAAATAGCCGACGAACAGCGCGGCGAAGGTATAAAGCCCGAGCGCGGTCAGGATGGTGCGGCGTCGCCGATGGGAGACCATGACCGGGCAAGATGCGGGAATCGCGTTAAGGCGCCTTTAACAAAACGGCCCTTTAGACACCATTTAAAACTGTAAACTAAAGCCGGAAAAGCTGTCAAAAACGGCGCTATTACTTTACTTTGAGCGTTAAGACCCTTAAAGTCCCGTATAGCTAAATAAAGCCCCGATCGTTAGCGGGGCATTAGTTCGGGAGCCCCATTAACATGCCGAGGCCACGCCGAGACGGGACGCCGACCGCAGCCCCGCGCAAGCGCAAACTGTCGGACATCTTTCTTAAAAAATTGAAACCGGAGGACCGCCCCTTCATCGTCTGGGACACGAAGCAAAGCGGCCTCGCGGTCGCGGTGCAGCCTTCCGGCCATCGGAGCTGGAAGGTCATTTACTCGTTACGCGGGCGTCCGCGCTGGTATTCGATCGGCGACGTCGCGGCCATCGGCCTCGCCGACGCGCGCAAGCTGGCAAGCCGCGTCATGTTCAAGGTCGCCGAGGGCAAGGACCCGGCGGCTGAGCGCAAGGCCGAACGCAGCAAGGGAACCTTCGAGGAATTGGCGACGCGCTACGTCGAGGAGTACGCCAAGCGCAAAAACAGGTCGTGGCAGCAGCCCGACAAGCTGGTGCGCAGGCACCTGATCCCGAAATGGGGCAAGCTGCAGGCCGCGTCGATCGCGCGGTCGGACGCCAAGGCCATGATGGCCCGCATTGCCGCGCCCGTCGTCGCCAACCAAACGCTCGCCGCCGCCAGCGCGATCTTCGCCTGGGGCGTCCGCGAGAACATCGTCGCCGCCAACCCTTGCCAACTGGTCGAGCGAAACGAGACGAAGAGCCGCGAGCGGGTCCTGTCCGACTTCGAGATCCCGAAATTCTGGAAGGCGTTCGACGGCGCGGGGCTGCTCGCGAGTACGGCGCTCAAGGTGCTTTTGCTCGTCGGCCAGCGGCCCGGCGAAGTCGCCCACATGCGGCGCGAGCACATCGTCGACGGTTGGTGGGAATTGCCCGGCGAGCCGGTGCCGGCGCTCGACTGGCCGGGCACCAAGAACGGCGCGACGCATCGCGTGTGGCTGCCCGGGGCCGCACAGACGTTGCTGCGCGAGCTAAGCGACGACGGCGGCGCGACCGGCTTCGTCTTCGCCGGCCCGCGCGGGGGCGCCCTTGATCGGCTCGACGGGGCCATGCGCGACATCTGCAAAAAGCTCGGCGGCGAGCGGGCGACGCCGCACGACTTGAGGCGAACGCACGGCACTACTATCGCCGCCCTCGGGTTCGGCCGCGAGGCGATGAACCGCGTGCAGAACCACAAGGAAGGCGGCATCGCTTCGGTCTATGACCGGCACGGCTATGCCGAGGAGAACAAGCGCGTGATGGAAGCGGTGGCCGCGCGGATCATGGCGCTGGCCGAAGGCAAACCGGTCGCCGCCAACGTGGTCAACCTCCAAGCGGCGAGGGCGTGATGGCTACACGCGCGCGGCGACAAGCGACGGTGCAATCCCAGCCGACGACGAAACCGGGCGCGATGGCGCCGCAGCCACTGGTCAAGGCACCGTTTATTCCATGGGGTGACGGACCCTTCTCGCCCGAAGGTGTGCTTGCCCTCCTGCGCGACGACGTCCTGAAAGACGATGCGATCCTGCCGCGTGCGACCGATCATGCAATTAGGGGCCTTGCAGACGTCCTGAATATAATTTGGTGGAAGGTGCGGGGGTGGACGGGGCCGTGGCGTGAAGAACAAGAACAGATTCAGAAAATCGGCGAGGCGATTTGGGCTCTGACCGAGATTTTGCCCACGCAGCGTAAGGGGTACGCCGCAATTCCCGCCGCAATGGAGAGATGGGATATGACGGCGGCGGCGGCTGAGGCGCGAGCCGACCTCGCTGCGTTCGATGCGCTGGTCACAGCCGCACATGCTGCGCGTAAGCGTGGGTTGCCATTGGCACTCAACACCGTCACGAGTAAGCCAACCAAGCGATGGAAAGATTTTGCGAAGGACTTAGCGGCGATCTTCCAATCGGCCCTACCAAATCAATCAAAGGCCGCGGTCTATCGCTTCATCGTAGCGGTCACACCAGCCATCACGGGTGAGCATCCAACTTTTCAAGCCGTCGAAGCGCCGTTCAAGAAAAAGCGCTTTGTTGATAGGGGCAACCGCACGAGCTGATTGCCCCCGGGGCAAACACAGCAACGGTTTGCCCCTATTTAATGTCTCCCGTATTTTTCCCTTAATAGCCTCACCCTAAACAGTGAGGCACGCGATGACGCGTCACAAATTAATGGCTACAGCGCCGGCACCAACCTCCCAAATCGAGAGTGCGCCGGTCCGTTTAATCTCGAAGGCCGAGGTATGCGACAAGGTCGGAAAGACTTTTCCGACAATTTGGCAGTGGATGCGCGCGGGAAAATTTCCACAAGCCCGCGATCTCGGCGGCCGCCCCGCGTGGGTCGAATCCGAAATCGATGCGTGGATCGCGGCACTGCCGGTGCGCGAGTACAAGCCCGCCGACGATATGGTGGCAGCGTGAACGGGAGCCTACAAAGCGCGGAAGCCCGCGACGGCCGCGGCCGATCGCGAGCTCCACGGTGGTCCTGATGATCTTGCTTGGCGGCAGATCGACCCCGTAGCTACTCCAAACTCAACCCCTCGACAAGCATTACGCTGCGCCGAGATGCTCGGCAGCGACGCTGAGCGAATCTATTGCCTCCATGCGGGACCTCAACGGATCGAGGTCATGCCGGCAGACTCCGGACTTTGGAAAATCAATTGGCCGGACGTCGGGCCATCCGCACCCGCAAACCTCACGCGCTGCCGCGACGCCGCCGTCGCCTGGGCGGAGCATCTCATCATGACCGAGCGTCGGGATTTGAGCGTCGCCCGGCGCTTGAAATCATTAGAGAATTTTCGGTGGTCATCGACGCCCTCGCCTGAAAACCGGCTAGCCGATGTCCGACACCGGAAACCAGCCGGCGGGCGCCTGGCGACGGGGGCCGTGCCATGACCGCCCCCGCCGCGCCATGCTCCCGGGGGAGCCACCCACATTCGGATCAGCCAAACTGGCGACCGGCAGAGACGGTCGAGGACTACCTGCGCAATTGCGATGAGGGCTTAGAAGAATTTTCGGAGCGTCGATACGCAAAATTACTTGGCGTTTCGAGAGCGATGCTATGGCGCTGGCACCTCATGGCGGAAATCCCTGAGGAACTATTCGAACTGTTGCTGCACAAATCGAAGCCCGTTCCGAGCACGAAAGCCCTCGCCGCCGTCGCGATGGCATTGCGCAGCGGCGAGACAACCACCGCCGCCGACCGTTGTCCGCGCTGCGGTATCATTCTGCGCATCCGGCGGAGTGTGAGCGCCGAGGTTGTCAGCATCGTCAACGATTGGCTCGCGTCGAAATCCGGAGGTGTGCCATGACCGCGCGCCGCCGCCTGCCCAATCGCCGGGCGTCCGAAAATTTCGAAGTCGTCGCCAACGGGCTGCTGTACCGGGTAACTGCTTCGCGATTTCCGAACGGAGATCTCGCCGAGATTTTCATCGGCAACGGAAAAGCCGGGAGCGACTCCGATACGGCGGCGAAAGATTCGGCAGTCGTTTGCTCGATCGCGCTGCAGTACGGCGTGCCGATCGAAACGATTCGTCGCGCTTTGATGCGGGATAGCCAAGGCCGCCCCAATGGCCCGCTCGGCGTCGCGCTCGATCTCATCGCGGACGACGAGGTTGGTCGTGCCAAGAACCGCTGATGCCACAGGCCGCACATTACAGCGGAGCGGCAGCGTCCTGGTGGCACCGGGAACCACACGGCCACACCGCCGCAACAAGATCGCGGGACAGTTTGCATGGCAGCTCATCGAGATGTTGGAGTCGGCTGCCTACCGCGTGCTCAGCCTATCGGGGCGCAAGGTTCTATGCCGCCTTGAGATCGAGCACGGACGTCACGCGGGCCGTGAGAACGGCAAGCTGCCCGTCACCTACAACGACTTCGTGGAGTACGGCATAGAGCGCCACAGTGTCGCGCCCGCCATCCGCGAAGTTATGGCGCTCGGGTTCGTCGAGATCACCGAGCGAGGTCGCGCCGGTAATGCTGAACACAGGACCCCGAACAAGTTTCGGATGACATATCGGCCCACGGACAATGCCGCAGCGACCGACGAGTGGCGGCGCGTCAAAACCATCGAGGAAGCCAAAACCATCGCAAAAGCAGCGCGGCAGAAGCAAGGTTGGAATGGGAAGCGGGCTCGCGCGGATACGATCACCGCGGTAACATCCCTATAATTCTAGGGGCCACCAAAGGCTTTCACCACCGACCCCGTGAAGGCTCCAAAAAAAGTTCCCATCAGTTCAGCTATTTTCGTCTTTCCAGAACTCAGATGAACCTTCCTTCGTAGCATTTGCGAGATCTAGTCCAAGATCGGCTTTCATCGCGGATAGTGTTCTCGCGGTCAAATTGCATCGATGGGGTTGAATGGCGGCGAGATCGTTGACGAAACCCTCGCGGGCGAGCCAGTTAAGGGTATGGGCAAACATGTCATTAAAGGTCTGCCCAGAAGGCAATTTCTCTGAGATAGATACACCTAGCAGCCTCGCAATTTCTGCAGGATCGATTGTCTTGGGGCGAGGGTGAGACTTATAAATCTCTCCAAGGATCATGGCAGTAATTTCATTGAACTCTTTAATATTTGGAAGCACCGATTTTGTGTTAGTCACGATCTTTATTCCATCTACTGCGGCACTATTTACCTTCCGCTTGCTGATGCAATTCCCTCACGAGAGCCAGGCTCGCACTCAAAAGACTGTCGAGAGGTTTCGAACTGCAATAGTTATCCACCCATACATACATTCCCTCGCCGGGGTGAGAAGCCAAAAGATCGACACCGACAGTGTTCGTCGCGTTAATGCCTGAAACAAATCCATCTATCCAACTCTGCTCCATACGAAGAACTACCACATGAAGGTTTGTCGCCCGTTGCGCCGCGATAGCCTGCCGATGTTGTAGCCACTCCCCACAACTATCGCTTCCGCTCCCTTTAATCGTTTGGGCGGAGACTCCGCTTGCTTCCCCAATGGCGATGGCCAGCGCCAGCAATGCTGTGCGGAACATTTCAGCCCTCCTAATTTCTGATCCAGCAGTATGTGCAGCTGCTCAACTGCTAAACAAAAACCAGTGCGGGTAAACTACCAGCTTCAGTGCGGGAAACCCCCACCGAAAACCAAAATTCCCGGTGCGGAAAACCCCCACTACAGCCAAGGTGGGGAAACCCACACTACTTTCTATATCTACACTGGGGACGTGGCCGCCCAGACAGCCCAGTGACCCCCCGCCGTCAGGTGCGCGTCCTTACGGCACGCCACGGCCCCGCTTCCAGCGGCGCTCGGCTCGCGCACTCCCGCCGTCGCCGCCAATTTTTTCCCGCGCCCTCGCCTGCCGGGCCGAAATCGCCCATTCCGGGCGCTGAAATTAGTTTGGCGTTAGTTCTATGCGACGGGGCCGAAGGTCTGATGGCACAGAAAGTGCTGTAGAATAGCGCTATTATAGTTTGCTCGGGGGGCGACTCGCGTTAATAGGATATTAACGCAGCGGCCCGCGCTGGCCGCCGCCCGGTGACGAAAATGCACGCCATGGCCGAAAAACTGCCCGCCGATGCAGCCCCCCTGCAGGGCGGGAAGCCGCCAGAAGCAGGGCGCATGCGTCGGGACAAGCAGGCCGCCGTCGCAGTCTCTCAAGGCCCGGCCGCCGAACAGGCGCGCTCCTTGGCGCGTAAGCCAGCCAGAGACTTGTTGAATGACTTTGCTGACGTTTTCCGAGGGATGGCGGCCCGCGCTCAGCCCGTGGCCGGCAATCCGCATGCGGCGAGCCCATCGATCCGGCTCTTTACGCCACGTTGGGCAACGCGCAGCTCACAAACTCTTGTCGAAGTCAGGTCGCCCACTATAGGCTAGTTTCGTAGCTCTCGTTAAAAAGATAATTTGTCTCTAATGGTAACTACAGCGACTACAATGCGTGTTCATCTTTACACACTCTCGTGGAATGAAATGAAGATGCTCGGCTTCTTCTTTCGGCATTATGACCCGTGGGTCGAACGATACATTTTCTTCGATGACGGCTCGAATGACGGCACTTTGGATGTCCTGCGCCGTCATCCACGCGTTGAAGTTGCGACGCTTCGAACGTCAGAATGCCAATTCTTTCGTGCTATCATCGCAGCATTTGAACAACCATGTCTGGAAGGAAAGTCGCGGCCTCGCAGACTGGGTAATTATTTCGGCGGTCGATGAACATCTTATATCATCGCGACTTGTCCGGCTACCTGGCGTACGCCCAACGATCGGGCATAACCGCAATACCAGGCTTAGGCTACGATATGGTGTCAGTGAAATTCCCGGGCTCGACCGAAGAGCTGACAAAGACCCGAACTTGCGGGGCACCAGAGCCGTTGTGGAACAAGCTGAACTTGTTTAATCCGGATGCGGTTGAGGAAACTAATTACTCCCCCGGCCGCCATGCTGGCTCGGCCCATAGGGAAAATCATATATCCTGAAATCGACGAGCTCCTCATTCTCCATTACAAATATATTGGCTTTAATTATATCCGGCCCCGACATGTGTTGCTCGCCAATCGGGCCTCGGCAATATTGACCGCAAAAACAATTGGGCTTATGCAGTTCGACTATTCCTCTATCAAACTGGCGTACAAGATGGCCAGAGCTTAAGATGCGTGCAGTCGATATCAGCCAAACTCAACGAGCCTGGCCAAAGATTACCCCGGTGTACGCTGGTGGCGACCGAATTTAGCAAGCCCGTCATCGTCTGCTAATGTGAAAACACGGCAAACCTAATCTATCGGCGAGTTGTCCAAAGCGACTTTAAATCAATCCAACGAGTGGTTTCTGTTTTACCCACAGATCCATCATGCGATTTTCGGGAATCTCGATGTCATCCCAGGTGATCGGCTGGTCTTTCTTCACCGTTTTCTTGATGACTGGACGCTCGAGCTTCGTTCTTCGACCACGAGCACACCTTGCGGAACATGATTGGCTGCGTCGGCCTTCTTCGCTTCGTCGATGAGGCCATAGATTTCATTTCCGCCAATGGCGTGTTGCACCTTGTCGCCGGGCTTAAGGTCCTTCTTCGCATACGCAAAGGTGTCGGTCACGCGGCCCTGCCGCATGGTGCAAACAGCCTTCCCATAGAGCGCGGCGAGCGCGATGGCGCGAGGTGTTTCGAGATGGCAGAGGTGATACGGACGAAAGAAGACGTAGTAGGGGTGCTTGTTTGTCATCTTGTAGTAATTCAGGTAGCGCTGCTGGAACTCGCTGTCGCACTTGCCGACGACATACACGCCGCTGCCATGCTCCTTCGCGCCAAGAATGTAGTCCACGCGACCCTGCTGGCCGTATTTATCAAAATCAAACAAAGTAGTTACATCCTGTACCCGGTTTGCCCGTAGGCCCTTCCATACCGGGAATAAATGGAGTGAGACCGTATTCGTTCGCGATGATGCTCATCTCGATGTTTAACTTCGAGCCATCCGTGTACGCGAGGCACTGCACGTTCGAGAGTTTGAGTTGTTTCGCTATGGGCTCGATGCCTTCGAGTGTCTGGTGACGGTCGAGGAAACCCTTCATGTTGCCGGCCTGGACTATGTCGAAGCCCCACATATCAATTTCTTCCATCATGCGCGCAAGCACTCCATGCTGGTCGCCAGCGTCACTGGTGACGATGACATTCTGCTTCGCAGCAGCAGCGCGCAGAAGGTAGCCGAGGACAAGGTCCACTTCGGCGTTCATTAGCACGCAATGAGCATTGCGTTGGATCGCCTCCATGCAGTAGTCGTGTGCGGCTACGATGGAATTGGTTGCTTCCACAAAGACATCGCAGGGGATGCTGGGATCCTTCAGCGCCGCCATACTGTCCTTCAGGATATTTGTGGGCTTGCCATAGACTTCCGCGCCCTTTTTTGCCGCAGCCTCGTTGTAATCCGCCACGAAGGACAACCTCATGCCAGGGGTTCTGCCAATCTGATAGGCAACGCCCAGACCCATGGACCCAAGGCCGGTCAGTCCAACATTGATTGGGCGTCCTTCTTTTTCGCGTTGCTTGAGTTCCTGGAGCATGTCAGTGATCTCCGTTGCGGTGACGTTTCAAATCGACCGGGTTTTTTTGTCGCCTATTGGACCAACAAGCGCACAAGTCGTCTCGCTCAGGTCAATGCTGCCGGTAGGCCCTATGCAGCGCCAAGTCGCCTTTTGGGCTAACAGCGGACAAGGTTGGATTTTAGCCAGCAGCGGCTATGACGCGAATGAACGGCGGGGCCACCTTCGCCTTCCTCTTGGCACGCAAAGCAACCGGCCGCCTCAAGGCGTCCTATATAAAGGGCAAAGACATGGGTCGGGCCATCCGGTAATCTGCCCCGGCAGCGGACTTAACGCGCTAGGCAAACGTCGATGTAGAGATGATTGCGGCCTTCTGAGAACATGTAGACGCCTTTTTCTGGCATCCTCATTGGCAGCTGCCCATAGTGCAGCGGCTTCAACGCGAGCAGCTCCTTAAGCTTCGGTGCGCGGCGTCATCAGTCTTTTGAAGCGTGGCCGCTATTCGGCCCTCTTTGCCTTTTGGTTCCTCGAATGCGAGGTCGTCCTTGATAGCAACGAGCATGCGCCGCAAATCTTCATCCGGTATGTCCACCGGTCTGATTTGGATGAAATAGATTGCCGCTTCGAAAAGGCGTTCTTGCACCCGTCCGGCGCCCGTTGCGAGCTCGTAGACCGCTTCGCTCAGCTTTTCGAACGCATAGAGAGGATCGGGCTTGGCGGTCATTCAATGATATCATGCCTTGGGGTTCACTTGAGGCGCACGGGGTAGCAGTTGAGGTCTTTGAGGCCATGTTACGCGCCCGCGTCGCCGTTTTTTCGGAGACGTAGCAAAGCGAATAGCTACAGCATATCCTATCATCTCTCTTATTTGCCGTTCATAGTGCTCAAACTCTGCAAGCACAACTGCTCCATATAGTTTTCCGGCTCGTCGGTTGCCAAACATGGCGTGCGGCAACATCTGCGAAATGCCATCAGAGTTTGTAAACATTATGAGCGGGGTATGTATCCCTGAATTGCGTTGATCGGAGATCATTTGATTGGTCTTTTCGATCATCCAAACAATTTCTCTGTATGCACGATCCGTTTGTTTAAGTTTTCTATTGGCTACGGCAACTAACATAGATCTTTGAGCGCGATCATTTTCTATTACGTGCCAAGCCGATAAGGCCAAGCTCCAACCGCGCACGCCAAACAGACTGGCGAAGATTTCTCCAAGCAACTCATGATAATCATTCCATGCGATAACAATTTTTCCAATCGCGGCAGCATGCTTGTCGCGAATTTGCTGTCTTTCTTCGTTTGAGGTGCGGGACATGAGACAATACAACGTGAAGCGGCGACAAAAAATTTACTCGGCGCTTTCTCTGGCCCCCCGACGCCGCTAAAGGATATTCAAAAAGAAGCGATGAGTTCCCGAGGCGTGCGAGCGGGTCCCAAGCCTCGCCCGAAGCCCAAAATTCCCGCGACAGGTCGTTAGCGCGTCGTTAGTTTTATAAGAGCCTTAAGCTGTAATTCTCAATTATTACAATATGTTATTCCAGTTTTAAGAATAAGTCGCCTTTAATGCGCTCACACCGGCAGGTATTGGCGCAACTCGTTGAGCACGAAATTGCCAAGCCGCTTGCCGCGGTTGCGGAAGTTCCGCAACAGGCCCTGATCGACAAAGTAGGTGAGCAGGATCGAGTTCGCGCGACTTGACGCGATCGTGCACCGGGTCCGCCGAGTGCCAGGTGTCGGTCCCCACCGCAAACGCGTAACCCCTGTTCGGCGCAAAGCGCATCTGCGCTTTCTTCGGCATCGACCCGTCCGGCAGCCGCTCGTGGAAGATGGTGCCGATGTCGGTATTGGCGTCGTCCTTCGGCAGATAGAGTTGAACCGTGATGCCCTTCCACTTGGTGTCGGTGTGCGGGGTGATCAGGTAGCCGGGAATGTCGCGGGTCAGGATCGGGATCGGATACATGCCGACCTTGGCGAAGTCGGCGCCAAAGCGTTTCGACAGGCCGGGCGCGAGACGGCGGATGAAGGCCTGCTTGACCGGCTCCGAGCACAATGCGCGGCCGACCACGTCCCACAGCGCGCGCTTTTCCGGTGGCAGGTTGCGGATGTATTCCGGGAACAGATCGATCTTGACGCGGGTATGCGTGCCGTCGGTGAGATCGTGGCCCTTGCTGCGGCCGTGCATCGGGCGATAGTCGGTCGCCTCCGGCATCAGGGTGAGGATATTGGCATAGATATCGTCGGGGAAAACGCGGTCGAATTCGAGATGGAAAAACGGCTTCTCCACCGCGCGCGCCGCATCGATCGACTGCACGACGAAGGCGGACAGCCGCTCGATGGCCTGGCGGCGGTCTTGGCCGGTCAGTCGCGTTGTCTGGTCCATCGCTGCAACTCGCGTTATCCGCGCAAATTTGCCGGCAATTTGCGGCCAATCGGCGCGCAATGCAAGCGTCCGCTCGCGCCGAATTGATCGCATCGCTGGGGTCGACGGTGCCTTTGAGGCATTAGACTTGGCCGAGGCAATTCGGCAGGAGCCAAACGATGTTCGTCGGTCACTATGGCGTCTCATTTGCGGCCAAGCCGCTTGCAACGCGCGTGCCGCTCTGGGTCTGGTTCACCGCCGTGCAGTGGCTGGACGTCGTGTGGTCGGTGCTTGTGCTGCTGGGCGTTGAGAAATTGCATATCGTCCCCGGCTTCACGCAGGCCAATTCATACGACCTCTATTACATGCCCTACACCCACGGGCTGCCGGGATCGATCGTGCTGTCGCTGACCCTCGGCGCCGCGGTGGCCTGGTTCACGCCTGGCAAACGCGGCGCGACAGCGATGCTGGTCGCCGCGGCGGCATTCTCGCATTGGGTTCTCGACCTGATCGTGCACGTCCCCGACCTGCCGCTTTACGACAACACGGCGAAAGTCGGTTTCGGCTTGTGGCGACACGTCATCCTGAGCTTTCCGCTTGAGTTGCTCGTGCTCGGCGTCGGCGCCTGGCTTTATGCCGAGACCGAGACGTTGAAGCACCCCGCGGTGTTTTGGGGCTTCGTCATCTTTCTGGCGGCGATGCAGGTCTATGCCAACTTCGGCCCGCCGCCGGCGTCGGAAAAGATGGCGGTCATGGCGCTGGCTTTTTATGCGGTGCTGGCGGCGCTGGCCGCCGCCGTCGAGCGCTATGCCGTGACGACAGCAACGCCGGGGGCGGTCTTGGCAAGCTAGCGGCGTGCCTTCAAAGCATCGCGGCCCACATACTTCACCTGCGCGCCGAGCGATCCCACGCGCCTTCGCCAAGAATGATGCGCCGGTTGCGGCCCTCGACCCGCACCTCGATCCCATCGATATGCCACTTGTCGAAGCTTTTCGTCGCTCGCAGAAAAGCGACGCCTTTGCCTTTTGGGCCTTCGACCGAAAATTGTAGATCGGCGCTCCCGGTCGGCCCCGACGTTTCAATCCGGCCGCTCGGCGTACCGGCCACGATCGGCGTGCCCAGCGCGTCGATCACCTCGCCGTTCGCCTGTAATTGCGCGACCGCCATTTGATAGGCTTCTGAGTTCTTCAAGATCGCCGTGACGGAGAACCAGATCGCGACGCCAAGTCCGATCGCCGCGATGAGGACGATGACGCCGGCAATCGCCCAGATGCGCTGCACGCGCGGGAAATGCTCAACGCTTTCCCAACGCTTGTTGCGCCATGCCCAGGCGCTGCTTTTCACGCCGAGCACGAACGGCATGACCAAGTTGACCAGCGGCACGAACATCAGCAACGCGATGAACGTATTGTTGCCAATGCCCCAGATCCAATTGAGGAGAAATGCGCCCCAGTTCCAGCAATCGATCTCCGGCGGAACGACCGCGCCAACGCCTTGGCCCGATGTGTTGTCCATCCCGTTCTGCCTGCCCCGAAGAGAACCGCCAGGCGCTAGAGCGCCTTTAAAGCCGTCCGGCCGGCGAATTTGGCCTGCGCGCCGAGTTCTTCCTCGATACGCAGAAGCTGATTGTATTTCGCCGTGCGGTCGGCGCGGGCGAGCGAGCCGGTCTTGATCTGTCCGCAATTGGTGGCGACGGCGAGATCGGCGATGGTGGAATCTTCCGTCTCGCCAGAGCGGTGCGACATCACCGCGGTGTAGCCGGCCTTGTGCGCCATCTCGACGGCGGCAAGCGTTTCGGTGAGCGTGCCGATCTGGTTGACTTTGATCAGGATCGAATTAGCAAGCCCGCGCTTGATGCCGTCGGCGAGTCGCTTCACGTTGGTGACGAACAAATCGTCGCCGACCAGCTGGCACTTGGCGCCGATCTTGTCGGTCACCAGCTTCCAGCCTTCGAAGTCGTCCTCCGCCATGCCGTCTTCGATCGAGACGATGGGATATTTGCCGGCCAACTCGGCAAGGTAATTGGCCTGCTGCTGCGGCGAGCGTTTCTTGCCCTCGCCTGCGTAGACGTAGGCGCCATCCTTGAAGAATTCGCTGGCCGCCGGGTCGAGCGCGATCATGACGTCGCCGCCCGGCTTGTAGCCGGCCTTGGCAACCGCCTGCATGACAACGTCGAGCGCGGCCTCCGCGGATTTTAGATCGGGCGCGAAGCCGCCTTCGTCGCCGACATTGGTGTTCAGCCCCATCGATTTGAGCTGCGCCTTCAGCGTCTGGAAAATCTCCGCGCCGGCGCGGAGCGCTTCGGCAAAGCTCGGCGCGCCGACCGGCACGATCATGAATTCCTGGAAGTCGATCGGATTGTCGGCGTGCACCCCGCCGTTGAGGATGTTCATCATCGGCACCGGCAACGTGCGCGCCGCGGTGCCGCCGACGTAACGATAGAGCGGCTCGCGTTTGGCGATGGCCGCGGCTTTGGCGACGGCAAGCGAGACGCCGAGGATGGCGTTGGCGCCGAGCCGGCCTTTGTTGGGCGTGCCGTCGAGCGCGATGAGGGTCTCGTCGATCTTGGCTTGCGCTTCCGCGTCCATGCCGCCGAGCGCGTCGAAGATTTCGCCATTGACCGCGTCGACCGCCTTGCGCACACCCTTGCCGCCATAGCGTTTCTTGTCGCCGTCGCGCAGCTCGACCGCTTCATGTGCGCCGGTCGAGGCGCCCGAGGGGACCGCGGCGCGGCCCTTGGCGCCGTCCTCGAGGATGACGTCGACTTCGACGGTCGGATTGCCGCGGCTGTCGAGGATTTCGCGGCCGATAATATCGGTGATGGCGGTCATGGCAGGTCCCGGTTTTGGGGCGTTTCTACAGCCAGCGATGGGTCTTGTCATTCCTTAAGAAAGCGGGCCAATAGTCGCCGTCATGGCGAAAAAGCGACTTCAACTCGGCAGCCCTTCGCGCATCCCGGCGTCTCCCAACGGGCGGTGCTCGACCGGGTGCCCAACCCGCACACCGACACTGATTACCTTGCCCGCTTCACCGCGCCGGAATTCACGACGTTGTGCCCGATCACCGGCCAGCCCGACTTCGCCCATCTGGTGATCGACTATGCGCCGGCGAAATTCCTGGTGGAGTCGAAATCGCTCAAGCTCTACCTCAACAGCTTCCGCAACCACGGCGCGTTCCACGAGGACTGCACCGTCGCCATCGGCAAAACGCTGTTCGCGCGGCTCAAGCCCAAGTGGTTGCGCATCGGCGGCTACTGGTACCCGCGCGGCGGCATGCCAATCGACGTGTTCTGGCAGGCCGGCCGCTTGCCGAAGGGCCTGTGGGTGCCGGATCAGGGCGTCGCGCCCTACCGCGGGCGCGGCTAGACCGCCGAAGGCCGTGGCCGCCGCAGCCACTGCGCGCAGGTGAAGCCGACGACGACCAGCACCACCGCGCCGAACAGCAGCACCGGCGTCAGCCCGATAGTGGAGAGACCCGCACCATAGACGACGGGTCCGATCGCCTGGCCGAGAAAGAAGAAGAACGAATGCAACGCCATGGCCGAGCCGCGCGCGGCCGGCACCAGTTCGCTCGCATAGATCTGGACCACGGCGTGCAGCATGTAGAAGCCGAAGCCGAGTAGCGCGAAATTTGCAAATTCGATCGGCCACCAGGCGCGCGCCGCGACCACGGTGAGGCAAAAGCCCAATGCCGTGCCGCCGAATTGCATCATGCGCCTCTCGCCGAGCCGCGGTAGTAGCCGCGACACCAGCGCGCCATAGAGCGCGCCGCCGATACCGAAGCCGGCGAGCACGATGCCGGCGATGGAGGCTTTGGTCTCGCCTGCCTCGTGCAGCATGGTCGCGATGTAAGGAAAGCAGCCGTACATGAACACGGCTTCCAGAAACACCGTGCCGAAGCAGATCTTGGCCAAGGGATTGCGCAGGATCGCACGATAGTTCGGCATCAGCTTCGATAGGTCGGCGTGACCGGCTGCGTCGCTGGTGCCGCGCAAGCCCGGCATCGCGGCCAAGACCGCGATCAGGCCCAAGGCGCCCGTGACGAAAAACACGCCGCGCCAGCCGGCCAAATCGCCAATCACGCCGGCGCAGGTCGCGCCCAACAGATTTCCGGTCATGATCGCGAACAAGAGACGGCCCATCGCCACCTGCCGCTCATGAACCGGGATGTTGTCGCCAACCAAGGCAAAGGCAATCGGCACCACGCCGCCGGCGGCTAATCCGGCGAGCACGCGGCCGGCCGCGAGCAGCGGGAAATTCGGCGCAAAGCCGCAAACCAAGGTGGCGGCAGTGACCACGAACAGGCAGAGCAGCATCAACCGCGCCTTGCTGAACATGTCGGCGAGCGCGCCGAGCACCGGCTGCACCAGCGCATAAGGCAGCGTGAACGCGGTCGACAACAGCGCTGCGGTCGCCGGCTCGACGTTGAGCCCGGCGGCGATCTGCGGGATTACCGGATCGGTCGAGCGGATGAACAGCGCGCAGGCGAAGACGACAAAGGCGACGAGATTGAGCGTGCGGGTCATCGAGGCGAAGAGCCTCTCTCAGTTCAGCGCTTGGCCAGCCGGTCGAATTCGACCAGTGTGCGCAACAGCAGCTCCATATCCTTCAACGGCATCATGTTAGGACCGTCGGAGGGCGCGCGGTCGGGGTCTTGATGCGTCTCGATGAAGACCCCGGCGACGCCGACCGCGACCGCCGCGCGCGCCAGCACCGGCACGAATTCGCGCTCGCCGCCCGACGAGGTGCCCTGCCCGCCCGGCTGCTGCACCGAATGCGTGGCATCAAAGATCACCGGCGCGCCCAGGCGCTTGAGGATCGGCAGCGCGCGCATGTCGGAGACCAGCGTGTTGTAGCCGAAGGAGACGCCGCGCTCGGTCACCAGCACATTGGCGTTGCTGGCGCCGGTGATCTTGTCGACCACGTTGGCCATGTCCCAGGGCGCTAGGAACTGGCCTTTCTTCACATTGATCGCCTTGGCGGTCTGCGCCGCCGCGATCAGCAGATCGGTCTGCCGGCACAAAAAGGCTGGGATTTGCAAGATGTCGACAGCTTGGGCGACGCGCGCGCATTGCGCGGCGTCGTGGACGTCGGTCAGCACGGGAATTTTCAACGTGTCGCGGATCTCGGCGAAGATGGGGAGCGCCGCGTCGAGGCCAAGGCCGCGCGCAGACTTGGCCGAGGTGCGGTTGGCCTTGTCGAACGAGGTCTTGTAGACGAGGTCGATGCCGACGCGCGCCGCGATTTCCTTGAGCGCGGTCGCCGTTTCCAACGCGTGCGCGCGGCTTTCCAGCACACAGGGGCCGGCGATCAGCGCCAGCGGCAAGGCATTGCCGAAGCGCACGGCGCCGGCGGTCACGGTCGAATTCGATTTCCGGTCCAAAATTTTGCCCTCCCGGGCCGGACCATGAAGCGCCTAAGGCGCAGGGTCAACGGCTTGGTTCGAATACCAAGACTGCGCCCAACGCGTCGTCGGCACCGATAACGGCGGGGTTATCTGCATAAAGCCCGGCGATTCCGCCAAGCTCCGGAATATCCTGCATCAGACTTGCATCCGCGACCGTAAACCGGATCGCTGCCAGCCGCAGTCCGCGCGAGACATCGGGTGCCTGGACCCCGAAGCGGGCGATGAAAGCGTCGGGGGTCATCGCCTCAAGGGCGCCGCGGGGCGTGTCGATCCGGAAGCCGCCCTTGATCGCGGCCGCCGTGCCGTCAGAGAAAGCCTGCATGAAATCGCGATGACGCTCGGGTTCAGCCGCGACCGCGACGATGCCGGCCACGGCAGACGCGCCGTTGGCATGCTTCTGGAATTCCGCATTCCAGAAATCTTCGGGCGGGTGGCGATGCTGGCAGGTGAAGAAGCCGGCATCCGGTGCATTCGGATCGGACGCAAAGGCGAGCGCGAAGCCAAGGGTCAGCGTTGTGCCGTCCGGACGCATGCCGGTGCGCTCGAATTCATAAAGCGCAAAATCGCCGATGCCCTTCGCCGCAAATTCAGCTACGTCGGCCGCGCCGCGCCCCTTGAGCACGAGCATGGACAGGCCTTGCGCGTGCACGAGAAAATCGCGGTTGAAGGCGCCGAACGAAAAGTGGCGCGGCCCGTGCGGCACGATGCCTTCAGGAGACGTCACCGCCAACAGTTCGATGAACGTATCGGGCAACTGGACGATGTGGTTCTGCGTGCCCCATTCACGCGAATGGCGATTGCGCGCGCCGACGGTGAAGCCGAGGCCGCGATAAAGCGCCGCCGCCGCGTCGAGATCGCGCACGGCGTGGACGATATGGTCGAGCCCGCGCGGCATGAACGTCCTTTCAATGACCACGCATTGCCGTCATAGGCATCAATTGAGTATAGACGCGCATCCGCCAAAAATATGGGAGTTCAGATGACCAGCAAATCACGAATAGGCCAGCGTCGCGACAAACATCCGCTGTCGCCCGATGCGGCGACCAAGAAAGCCAAAAAGGCCGAGCGGGCCGCCAAGGGGAAGTTTCAGACCAAGCTGCAGGGCGCCCAGCGCCGCGATGCGCAAGCTAGGATGCGCCGCCCGGATGACTGATCGCGACGCTCCTTAGACCAGCCGGCTTTGCTCCACCGCCGCGCCGATGAAGGAAGCGAACAGCGGATGGGGCTCGAACGGCCGCGATTTCAGCTCGGGATGGAATTGCACGCCGATGAACCAGGGATGGTCCTCGTATTCGACGATCTCGGGCAGGATGCCGTCGGGCGACATGCCGGAAAAGCGCATGCCGCGCTGCTCGAGCCGGCCCTTGTAGCCGGTGTTGACCTCGTAGCGGTGGCGGTGCCGCTCGGAGATTTCTGTGGTGCCGTAGATATCCGCAACGCGGCTGCCGCGCGACAGCACTGCGTCGTAGGCCCCTAACCGCATGGTTCCGCCGAGATCGCCACCGGCCGCGCGTATCTGCAGTTCGTTGCCCTTGAGCCACTCCGTCATCAGGCCCACTACCGGCTCGGGCGTCGCGCCGAATTCGGTCGAATTCGCTTGTTCGATGCCGCAGAGATTGCGCGCGGCTTCGATGCAGGCCATCTGCATGCCGAAGCAGATGCCGAAATACGGCACCTGCCGCATGCGCGCGAACTGCGCCGCCCGGATTTTGCCTTCGGCGCCGCGCTGGCCGAAGCCGCCGGGCACCAGAATGCCATTTACGTGCTCGAGGAACGGGGCCGGGTCCTCGTTCTCGAACACTTCGGACTCGATCCAGTCGAGCTTGACCTTGACCTTGTTGGCGATGCCGCCGTGCGACAGCGCCTCGATCAGCGACTTATAGGCGTCCTTCATGCCGGTGTATTTGCCGACGATGGCGATGGTGACGTCGCCTTCCGGATTGCGGACGCGCTCGTTAATCAGCCGCCAGCGCTCGAGATCGGGTTGCTGCCGCGGCTCGATGCCGAAGGCTTCCAGCACCTGGCTGTCGAGGCCTTCCGCTGAATAGGCTTCCGGCACGGCGTAGATGTTGTCGACGTCGCGCGCCTCGATCACCGCGCTCTCGCGCACATTGCAGAATAGCGCCAGCTTGCGCCGCTCGCCTTCCGGGATCGGCCGGTCGGTGCGGCACAGCAGGATATCGGGCTGGATGCCGATCGAGCGCAGTTCCTTGACCGAATGCTGGGTCGGCTTGGTCTTCAGCTCGCCAGCGCTCGGGATGAATGGCAGCAGCGTGAGATGGATATAGACCGCATGGTGGCGCGGCAGGTCGTTGCCCATCTGCCGGATGGCCTCGAAGAACGGCAGGCCCTCGATGTCGCCGACGGTGCCGCCGACCTCGCAGAGCACGAAATCGAAGCCGTCATTACCGTCGCGGATGAAATCCTTGATGGCGTTGGTAACGTGCGGAATGACCTGGATGGTGGCGCCGAGGTAGTCGCCGCGCCGCTCCTTGGTGAGAATGTCCTGATAGATGCGGCCGGTGGTGATGTTGTCGTGGCGCGTCGCCGGGCGGCCAGTGAAGCGCTCGTAATGGCCGAGGTCGAGGTCGGTCTCGGCGCCGTCGTCGGTGACGAAAACCTCGCCGTGCTGGTAGGGCGACATGGTGCCGGGATCGACGTTGAGATAGGGGTCGAGCTTGCGCAGGCGGACCTTGTAGCCGCGCGCCTGCAGCAGCGCGCCGAGCGCTGCGGAAGCGAGACCCTTGCCCAGTGAGGAGACCACGCCGCCGGTGATAAAAATGTACCGCGCCATGGGGCTTAACCTCTAAACCCGCCGAATCGATTCGACGAGCGCGAAAAACTCAGGGCCGGTCTGCGTCTGTGCGCAATTCGGAAAACTGCTGCAATCAAAGACAGTTGTGCCGGTCTATTCATTCCGTGCCTGAAACTCGCACACTGCATTTCGTCCGCCCAGCTCCCAAACGCTAAAGGGCCGGTTTCCCGGCCCTTCGTCAGTCGCTTATTTCGATTGCGGCACCTGCGGTCCGGCGGGCGCCGCGGGGGCGGCCGGCGGCGCGGGCGGCAGTTGATTGAGGATGCCGCCCGGGCTCAGCGGCGCGTTCGGTCCCGGCGCGGTCGGTGCCGGCCGGCCGCCCTGCAGGATCGAGGTCGGCTTGCGGTTCATGCCGGCGAGGATCGACAGGATCAAGCTGGTGGCGAAGAACAGCCCGGCGAGGATCGCGGTGGCTCGGGTGAGCACATTGGCGGTGCCGCGGCTGGTCATGAAGCCGGCGGTCGAGCCGATGCCAAGCCCGCCGCCCTCCGATTTCTGCAGCAGCACCACGCCGATCAAGGCGAGCACCAGCATCAGATGGATGACGATAACGACGTGCTGCATAAAACCTCGGTCCGTTCACAACGGCCGGTCCGGGCTGCATGCCCCGCCGGCGTTGCGCGATATATAGGAATTCGCCGCGGTCTCTACACGATCGCCGCGGCGATTTCCACCCTCGCCGGAACTAGCGGTAAACCGCGGCAATCGCAAGGAAATCCGTTGCTTTCAGGCTGGCACCACCGACCAGGGCGCCGTTCACATTGGCGATGGTGAGCAGTTCCTGGGCATTCGATGGCTTGACCGAGCCGCCGTACAGAATGCGCACGCCGGCGCCCTCGGCGCCGTAGCGCTCTGTGAGTTTCTTACGGATGAAGGCATGCGCTTCGGCGACATCGTCTGGCGTCGGCGTCAACCCGGTGCCGATCGCCCAGACCGGCTCGTAGGCAACTACCAAACCGGCGGCGCGGTCGGGCAGCGAGCCGTCGAGCTGGCGGCCGATCACCGCCAAAGTCTGCCCGCCTTCCCGCTCGGCGCGCTGCTCGCCGATGCAGACGATCGCCGTCAGTCCGGCGCGATGCGCCGCTAGTGCCTTGGCGTGCACTTGCGTGTCGGTTTCATGGTGGTCGGTGCGCCGCTCGGAATGGCCGACGATCACCGCCGTGGCGCCGGCGTCCTTGAGCATTTCGGCGGCGATATCGCCGGTATGGGCGCCGGAGGGCTGGGCGTGGCAATCCTGGCCGCCGATGGCGACCGCCGAGCCGCGCGCGGCGGCGGCAAAATCGGCGATTAGGGTCGCCGGCGGGCAGACCATCAAATCGGCCTTGATGCCGCTCGCGCCATTGACGATTTTGGTCAGGTCGCCCTCGGCAACGGCAAGCCCGTTCATCTTCCAATTGCCCGCCACCAGCGGCCTGACATCGCCCGTCGCCATGATTTAAGTCCTTTTCCGCGTGCGGTTATCAGACCTCGCTGCCGGGCGCCAGAGCGGACCCGGCTGCGAAGCCGATCCTTCTTGAGTTGCAGCGAGTTGGCCCGCTCCCTATAAGGGCGCCATCAGCCCTTCATTCAGCGCTATCGATAGTCCCGGGAAGAACGCTGCCAATGCTCCGCGGTATTCACAAAGCCTCCTCGACCTGGCTCGGCCGGGGCATCATGGCCGTCATCATGGGCGGCCTGGTCATCAGCTTCGCGATCTGGGGCATCGGCGATATTTTCCGCGGCTTCGGGCTCAATTCGGCGATCAAGATCGGCGGCACCGAGATCTCGACCGAACAGTTCCGCCAATTCTACAGCGACCGCCTGCAGCAGATCGGCCGGCAGCTCGGCCGCCCGATCACGCCCGACCAAGCGCGTGCGCGCGGCATCGATCGGCAGATCCTCGGCCAATTGGTGGCCGAAACGACGCTCGACGAAAAGGCCAAGGTCCTGCGTCTCGGCATCGGCAATGCCGAGGTCGCCGAACGCATCACCAACGATCCCACGTTCCGCGGCCTCAACGGCAAATTTGACCGCACCCGCTTCGAGCAGATCATCCGCGATGCCGGATTCACGGAGAGCAAGTTCGTCGAGGAGCAGCGGCGGATCACGCTGCGGCGGCAGATCGCGCTCAGCATCGGCGGCGAAATCCGCGTGCCGGAAACGGCGATGAAGGCGATCAATCAATATCAGAATGAGAAGCGTGCCATCGCCTACCTTACTTTGGGCGCCGCGCAGGCCGGCGATATCCCGGCGCCGACGCCCGAAGCGCTGGGCAAATTCTTCGAGACACGCAAGGTCCTGTTCCGCGCGCCCGAGTATCGCAAGGTCACTCTGCTGGCAATGTCGCCGGCCGAGCTCGCCAAGCCGGACGCGGTCACGGATGCCGACGTCAAGAATTATTTCGAGCGGCACAAAGCGAGTTATGGCGCGCCGGAGCGCCGCGAGCTGCACCAGATCGTCTTCCCGAACGAGCAGGATGCCGCCGCCGCGCGCGACAACATCGCCAAGGGCGCGAGCTTTGCCGATATCGTCAAGGAACGCGGGCTCAAGGACAGCGACGTCGCTGTCGGCTTGGTGACCAAGACCGAAGTCATTGACCCGGCGGTCGCCGACGCCGCCTTCGCGCTCAAATCGGGCGAGATTAGCGCGCCGGTCAAGGGCCGCTTCGGCACCGTGCTGGTGCAGGTCGGCAAGATCGAGCCGGGCACGCAGAAGACCTTGGAAGAAGTGGCGCCGCAGATCAAACGCGAGATCGCCGAGACCCGCGCGCGTAGCGAAATCGGCAACCTGCGCGACAAGTTCGAGGACGAGCGCGCCGCCGGCTCGACCCTCGCCGAAGCCGCCAAGAAGCTCGGCCTCAAATCGCGCACCATCGACGCGGTCGACCGCTCCGGGCGCGGTCCGGACGGCAAGGCGATCGCCGACCTGCCGACCGCACCCGACGTGATCGCCGCCGCTTTCTCCAGCGACGTCGGCGTCGACAACGACCCATTGCAGCTGCCGACTGGCGGCTATCTCTGGTACGACGTCAGCGGCATCACACCGGCGCGAGATCGCACGCTCGACGAGATCAAGGATACAGTCGAGACGCGTTGGCGCGACGACGAAATCGCCAAGCGCCTGAAGGCGAAGAGTGACGACATGATCGGCAAGCTCAAGGCCGGCAACGCGCTCGATCAGCTCGCGAGCGAAGCCGGCCTCAAGGTGGTCACCGCCTCCGACCTGCAGCGCGGCAAACCGGGCGGCTTCGCGCCGGCGAAGCTGGTCGAGGCCGCCTTCAAGACGCCCGAGGACGCTCCGGCGAGCGCTGAGGGCGATCAGGAAACCACGCGTTTCGTGTTCCGCGTCACCGCAGTGACCGATCCCCCGCTCGATCCGATCGCCAGCAAGCAGCTTTCCACCGTGCTGCAGAATTCCTACTCCGACGATGTCGTCGGCGCCTATGTTACCCAGCTGGAAAACGATCTCGGCGTCACTTTCAATCAGCAGGCGCTGAACCAGGTGATCGGCGGCGGAACGCCGCAGTAGCAAGACCCATGCAAATCGAGCCGCCGGAAACCGTCTTCGCCGAACGCTACGGCCGCGGGCAAGCGCAGGTGGTGTGGACCACGCTGGTCGCCGACTTGGAGACGCCGGTTTCCGCCTTCCTCAAACTCGGCGGCGGCAAGGCGATGAGCTTCCTCCTGGAGTCGGTGGAAGGCGGCGACACCCGTGGGCGCTATTCCATCATCGGCACCGATCCCGACCTGATCTGGCGTGCGAGTGGCGCGCAGGCCGAAATCAATCGCAGTCCGCGCGCGAAGCCCGAGACCTTCGTGCCCTGCCCCGAACCGCCGCTCGCGGCGCTGCGCTCGCTGATTGCAGAAAGCCGCATCGCTTTGCCCGACAGCTTGCCGTCGATGGCGGCCGGCGTGTTCGGTTATCTCGGCTATGACATGGTGCGGCTGATGGAAGAGCTGCCACCGTCCAATCCCGATCCGATTGGCATTCCCGACGCCATCCTGGTGCGCCCGACCATCATCGTAGTGTTCGACGCTGTGAAGGATGCGATCACGGTGGTGACGCCGGTGCGCCCGGAGAAAGGCGTCGACGCCAAGACGGCGCTCAATCGCGCGGTCGAGCGGCTATCGCTGATCTTGGAAAGCCTCGACCGGCCGCTCGACAAGTCGTTCGCCGAAGTCGACGAAGGCCCGCTCGACGTTGAGCCGCGCTCCAACACCACCCCCGAGGGATACAAGGCGATGGTGGCCAAGGCCAAGGACTACATCATGGCCGGCGACGCCTTCCAGATCGTGCTGGCGCAACGCTTCGAGGCGCCGTTCACGCTGCCGCCGTTCTCACTCTACCGCGCGCTGCGGCGGACCAACCCCTCGCCTTATCTTTATTTCCTCGACTTCGGCGGCTTCGCCGTGGCCGGCTCAAGCCCGGAAATCCTGGTCAAGGTCGCGGGCGACGTGGTGACCATCCGCCCGATCGCCGGCACGCGCCATCGCGGCGCGACGCCGCATGAAGACAAGGCCTTGGAAGAGGAACTGCTCGCCGATCCGAAGGAACGCGCCGAGCACCTGATGCTGCTCGATCTCGGTCGCAACGATGTCGGCCGCGTCGCCGAGATCGGCAGCGTCACCGTCACCGACCAGTTCTTCGTCGAGCGCTACAGCCATGTGATGCACATCGTCTCCAACGTCGAGGGCAAGCTCGCCGGCAACCGCGACGCGCTCGATGCGCTGGCCGCCGGCTTTCCCGCCGGCACGGTGTCAGGCGCGCCCAAGGTGCGCGCCATGCAGATCATCGACGAACTGGAAAAGGAAAAGCGCGGGCTCTATGCTGGCGCGGTCGGCTATTTCTCCGCCGCCGGCGAGATGGACACCTGCATCGTGCTGCGCACCGCGCTGGTCAAGGACGGCAAGATGTACGTGCAGGCCGGCGCCGGAATCGTCGCCGACAGCGACCCCGACTTCGAGCAGCAGGAATGTATCAACAAGGCGAAGGCCTTGTTCCGGGCCGCCGAGGAAGCCCGCCGATTTGCCAGCGCCGCTAAGCGCGGGCAATAATCGTCGCGGGGGACGACTATTCATCGGGGGGCAGCCATGGGCTGGCTGCAGCGGCTCGACCGCCTGATCGGCCATACCGTTGCTGCCGCGCAATGGCTGGCGCTGCCGCTCGTCCTGCTGTTGTTTCTGCAGTGGCCGTTGCGCGACATCGTGCGCTGCTGTTCGCGCGAAGCCAACGATCTCGGGCAAGTTATCTTCGCGCTATTCGTCGCGGTCAGCGTCACCGCGGCGACGCGTGCCGGCATGCACCTTGCCGCCGACACGCTGGCGCATCGGTACTCGCCGTACACGCGCGCGTGGATCAAGCGCATTGGCACCGCGGTGAGCATTTTGCCATGGGTGATCTTCGTCGCCGTCTCCGGAGCGAGTTACGTGATCCCCTCCGTGCGCGGCCTGGAGGCATTCGCCGATACCGGCAACCCCGGCTATTTCATCATCAAGGCAGCGCTATGGTTCATGGCGCTGCTGGTCGTCGCGCAAGCCGCGATCGACATTTTGCATCCTCTGCCGGCGGATGACGTCTGATGGAATGGAGCGGTCTTGCGCTGCTGATCCTGGTCGGCGCCGGCATCGTCTCGACCGGCCTGCCCGCCGCCTTCGTGCTGATCGCGGCGGCCTGCCTCGGCGCGCTGTTCGGCCTCGCCACTCATACGTTCGAAGTTTCGCTGCTGTGGGCGCTGCCCGGCCGGCTGATCAATTTGTTCGAGAACGATCTGCTGCAGGCGCTGCCGCTCTACGTGACCATGGGCCTGCTGCTCGGTCGCTTGCCGGTGGCCGACGCGCTCTACCGCACCAGCATCGCCATCCTGCCGAAACGGGCTTCGGCGCCGCTCGCCTCCGGCATGCTGCTCGGCGCTTTGCTCGGGCCGATGAACGGCTCGGTCGGCGCCAGCGTGCTCGGCCTCTCGCGTGTGGTGTCGCCGCGGCTGACCGCCGAGGGCGTGCCGGCAGCAACGCGCGATGCCATCGTCGCGGTTGCCTCGACGCTTGGCGTGCTGGTGCCGCCGTCGCTGGTGCTGATCCTGCTCAGCGACGCGATGCTCAGCGCCCACACCGTCGCGGTCACCGCGACCGGCCGCAGCGACCGCGTCATCAATACACAGGACGTCTTTCACGCCGCCTTGTTGCCGGCCGGAATATTCCTGCTGCTGTGCATCGCGCTCGCCTGGCTCGCCGGCCGCCACCATGCATTGCCGCCCGAGCGCGAACAGGTCGCGCCGCGGCAGATGATCCTGGCGGCTTTCGCGCTGGCGGCGCTGTTGGCGCTGCTCGGCGGCGTCGCCATCGGATATTTCTACGCCGTCGAAGCAGCAGCCATGGGCGCTTTCACGTTGCTGTGCGCCGGGCTGATCGGCGGGCAGTTGCGCGGCGCGGCGCTACGCGAATTGCTGCACGACGCCATCGCCATCACCGGCGCGCTGTTCTCGCTGCTGATCGCCGCCACCACCTTCACGCTGATCCTGCGGCTGCTCGGCACCGACCGGCTGGTCGACAATCTGGTCGCCGGCATTCCTGGCGGCGACGTGCTGGCGACGGCGGCGATCCTTGCCGTCATCGGGCTGTGCGCTTTCGTGCTCGACGCCTTCGAGATCATTTTCGTCATCGTCCCGATCGTCATCCCGCCACTGTTGGTGCGGGTCGCCGATGCGCGCTGGGTGGCGGTGCTGGTGCTGCTGACTTTGCAGTCCAGCTTCCTGCTGCCGCCGTTCGGCTATGCGCTGATGATGGTGCGCGGCGCGGCGCGCAATCCGGCGCCGTTCCGGCCATTCGTCAAGGCGCTGGTGCCGTTCCTGGTGGCGCAGTGGCTGCTGCTGATCGTCGTGCTGCTGGTCCCCAAGCTCGTCCATTTCGGCGAGAACGCCGCCGAGAACACGCGCGCCACGGCCGCGCCCGTCTCCAACGAGGAAATCGAGCGCCGCATGCGCGAGATGCTCGCCCCGCCGCCCGAAATCGAGCTCAAATGAGGCCTGCTTGACCCCCCTCGGCGGGGGTTTTAAGACCTTGAGCAGGCTTAAAAACATGATCGTTTTGATCGACAACTACGACAGCTTCACCTTCAACCTGTTCCATTACCTGGGCGGGCTGGGGGCGGACGTCGTCGTGCATCGCAACGACAAGATCTCGGTTGCCGATGTGATGGCGTCGGAGCCGGAGGCGATCGTGCTGTCCCCCGGTCCTTGCACGCCGAACGAGGCGGGCATCTGTCTCGAGTTGATCGGCAAAGCTGCAGTGACGATCCCGATCCTTGGCGTCTGCCTCGGCCATCAGACGATCGGCCAGGCCTTTGGCGGCAAAGTGGTGCGCGCGAGCCCTGCGCACGGCAAGGTATTCGCGATCAAACACACCGGCACCGGCGTATTTCGCGCCATCAACGGGCCGTTCCGCGCCACGCGCTATCATTCGCTAGTGGTCGAGCGCACGACGTTGCCGCGCGAATTGACCGTTAACGCCGAAACCGAAGGCTTGGTGATGGGCGTCGCGCATGCGAGCCTGCCGGTGCATGGCGTGCAATTCCATCCCGAAAGCATCGCCTCCGAGCACGGCCACCTGATGCTCAAGAATTTCCTCGACATCGCCGCCGCCTGGAACAAGCAGCGCGGCCGATCGGGCGCCGCCATGCGCAAGTCACCCGCATTCGCGGCGAGTTGAGGCGCGACCATGATCGACGATTTCAAAGCGCTCATCGCCAAGGTCGCGACCGGCGCGAGCCTCACCCGCGCGGAAGCCGCTTCCGCTTTCGACCGCATGATGTCGGGCGAAGCGACGCCCTCGCAGATGGGCGCGCTGCTGATGGCCTTGCGTGTGCGCGGCGAGACCGTCGACGAGATCACCGGCGCGGTCACCACCATGCGCGCTAAGATGCTGGGCGTAAAAGCGCCACCCGACGCCGTCGACGTGGTCGGCACCGGCGGCGATGCCTCCGGCTCGTTCAACATTTCGACCTGCGCCGCCTTTATCGTGGCCGGCGCCGGCGTGCCGGTCGCCAAGCACGGCAACCGCGCGCTGTCGTCGAAATCCGGCGCCGCCGACGTGCTACAAGCGCTCGGCGTCAAGATCGACCTCAGCGCCGAACAGGTCGGAGACTGCATTCGCGAGGCCGGCATCGGCTTCATGTTCGCGCCGGCGCATCATCCGGCGATGAAGAACGTCGGACCCACCCGCGTCGAACTCGGCACCCGCACCATCTTCAACCTGCTCGGCCCCCTGTCGAACCCGGCAGGCGTCAAACGGCAGATGGTCGGCACGTTTTCCAAGCATTGGGTCGAGCCGATGGCGCAGGTGCTGAAGAACCTCGGCTCGGACAGCATCTGGGTGGTGCACGGCTCCGACGGCCTCGACGAGATCACAACGGCTGGGCCGACCAGCGTCGCCGCGCTGAAAAACGGCAAGATCGATACGTTCGAGATCACGCCGGAGCACGCCGGCCTTAAGCGCGTCAAGCCGGAGGCGCTGCGCGGCGGCGATGCCGAAAGCAACGCCAAGGCGCTGCTCGACGTGCTCAAAGGCAAGCCCGGCCCGTTCCGCGATGTCGCGATCCTCAATGCGGCGGCCGCGCTGATCGTCGCCGGCAAGGCCAAGGATTTGAAGGAAGGCGCTGCGCTCGCGGCCAAATCGATCGACAGTGGCGAAGCTCAAGGCCGGCTCGACCGGCTGATTGCGGTGTCCAACGCCGTGGAGGCCTGAATGGCCGACATCCTGGCGAAAATCGAAGCCTACAAACGCGAGGAGATCGCCACGGCCAAGCGCGCACGCCCATTGGCCGCGCTGGAGGCACAAGCAAAAGCCGCGCCGCCGCCGCGCGGTTTTCTCAAGGCCATCGAGCGCAAAATTGCCGGCGGCGACTATGCGTTGATCGCCGAGATCAAGAAGGCGAGCCCGTCGAAGGGGCTGATCCGTGCCGATTTCGATCCGCCGCAGCTTGCCAAAGCCTATGAGGCGGGCGGCGCGACGTGCCTGTCCGTGCTTACCGATGGCCCCTCGTTCCAGGGCAGGCCGGAATTCCTCGGCCAGGCGCGTACCGCGACCAACCTGCCGGCACTGCGCAAAGATTTCATTTACGAGCCCTATCAGGTCGTCGAGTCCCGCGCGCTGGGTGCCGATTGTATCCTGATCATCATGGCGGCAGTCGATAATGCCGCGGCCAAAGCAATCGAGGATACTGCATCCACCAATGGGATAGACGTCTTACTTGAAGTTCATCAAGAAGATGAGCTCGATCGTGCCTTGAGACTGAAATCCCGCCTAATCGGCATCAACAACCGCGACCTCCGCACCTTCCAGACCTCCCTTGCCGTCAGCGAACGCCTCGCCGGTAGAATTCCCCGCGACCGCATTATGGTGGCCGAAAGCGGACTCAACACCCCAGCCGACCTCGCCCGCCTCTCGGCAATTGGCATTTCCACCTTCCTGGTCGGCGAAAGCCTGATGCGGCAGGCCGATGTGACGGTGGCCACGCGCGCCCTGCTGGCGCGGTCATCGCGTCACGCAGCGGCGGAGTAAACCATGGCGCGCGCCATAAAAATCGTTCCGCGGCCGAAGAAGAGGGCGTCACCGCGGATGACCGACGCCGAGCTCACCCACCTCGATCCGCGCGGGCAGGCGCGCATGGTCGACGTCTCGGACAAAAACGCGACCGAGCGCGTTGCGGTGGCCGAAGGCAAGGTGTTGATGCGCAAGGAAACGCTGGATCTGGTGCTCGCCGGCAATGCCTTGAAAGGCGACGTGCTCGGCGCCGCGCGTCTTGCCGGCATCATGGCGGCCAAGCGCACGCATACCCTGATCCCGCTGTGCCACCCGCTGCCGATCACCAAAATCAAGATCGAAATCGATCCGGAGCACGGCCTGCCCGGCTTTTTGGTGCAAGCGACGGTGAAAGTGATCGGCCAGACCGGCGTCGAAATGGAAGCCCTCACCGCAGTGTCGATCGCGTGCCTGACCATCTACGACATGGTCAAGGCGGTCGAAAAAGGCATGCGCATCGAGGGCATCCGGCTTTTGAGCAAAAGCGGCGGCAAGTCCGGCGATTATCGTGCAGAGGGCTGAGCCGTGGCTTTGATGCCGGTCGCCGAGGCTCTGCAACGCGTGCTGGCCGATGCGCGCGCCTTGCCAGCCGAGACGGTTGCGCTCGACGATGCGCTTGGCCGCGTCCTGACCGAAGATCTGGCCGCGTTGCGCACCCAGCCGCCGGCCGCCGTCTCCGCCATGGATGGCTACGCCGTCCGCGCCGCCGACGTGGCGCAAGCGCCAGTCAAACTCAAGCTGATCGGCGAAGTCGCTGCCGGCCATCCCTTCGACGGCGAGGTGGCAGCGGGCCAGGCCGCGCGCATCTTCACCGGCGGCGTGATGCCGATAGGCGCCGACACCGTGGTGATCCAGGAACTCACCGCCCGCGACCGCGACGTGGTGACCATTCAGAAACCGACCGCCAAAGGCCGCAACGTACGCGGCCGCGGGATCGACTTCACGCTAGGCGAGCCGCTATTGCGCAAGGGCCGCCGCCTGACCGACCGCGACCTGATGCTGGCGGCCGCCATGAACTACCCCAACCTCAATGTGCACCGCCGGCCGAAGGTCGCGGTGCTCGGCACCGGCGACGAATTGGTGCCGCCCGGCAGCAAACCCGCGCAAGGCGAGATCGTTTATTCCAACGGTTTTGCGCTGATGGCGCTGGCACGCAGCGAAGGTACCGAGGTCAGCGATCTCGGCATCGCGCCGGATCGCGTGGAAGATATCGCTGCCGCGGTGCGCCGCGCGCGCGACTGGGACGCCGATATCCTGCTCACCAGCGGCGGCGCCTCGGTCGGCGAGCACGATCTGGTGCAAAGGGCGCTGGCCAGCGAGGGGCTCGACCTGTCGTTCTGGCGCGTGGCGCTGCGCCCCGGCCGGCCGATGATGCATGGCCGGCTCGGCGGCATGCAGGTGCTCGGCGTGCCCGGCAATCCCGTATCGTCCTATGTCTGCGCCTTCCTGTTCCTGGTGCCGCTAATCCGGCGGCTCACCGGCCGTGGCGACGTCGAACGTGTGCCGGAGCGCGCCCGGCTCGGCCGCGACCTGCCGGCCAATGACGAGCGCGCCGACTACCTGCGGGCCACCCTCTCCCTGGGTCCGGAAGGGCTCATCGCGACTCCGCTGCCGTCGCAGGACAGTTCCCTGATGGCGCCGCTCGCCAAAGCGGACTGCCTGGTGATTCGGGACCCAAACGCACCATTTGGCCCCGCAGGTTCACCCTGTGTCATCCTTAAGCTAGGCCTTTAGCGGCCTTTCGACTTTTTCACTCCAAATTAAAACCTTGCGGAACACATATCGAACAGATAGTGTTCGTTCATGATTTGTTTCTGGCCTGATTCCCTTTTTGGACCGGGCCGGGCCTGCCAGCGAAAAGTCCGGGGAGAGATAGATGCTGACCCGCAAGCAGTTCGAACTCCTGCGCTTCATCCACGAAAGACTGACGGAAGCGGGGGTACCCCCCTCCTTCGATGAGATGAAGGACGCCCTCGACCTGCGCTCCAAGTCCGGCATCCACCGCCTGATCACCGCCCTGGAGGAGCGCGGCTTCATCCGCCGCCTGCCCAACCGGGCGCGCGCCATCGAAGTCATCAAGCTGCCCGACTCGGTCGCCCATGGCATCAGCAATGGCGGCCGCTCGCGCGGCTTCAACCCCAGCGTCATCGAGGGCGACCTCGGCCGGGTGCGAGCCGCTTCCGCCAATTCCGAGAGCGACGACGACAGCCGCCGTCCAATCGCGGTGCCGGTGATGGGCCGCATCGCCGCCGGCACCCCGATCGAGGCGATCCAGACGCGCAGCCATGTCATCAACATGCCGGCCGACCTACTCACCGCCGGCGAGCATTTTGCGCTGGAAGTGCGCGGCGACAGCATGATCGAGGCCGGCATCCTCGACGGCGACATCGCGCTGATCCGCAAATCCGAAGCCGCCGACACCGGCGACATCGTGGTGGCGTTGATCGACGACGAGGAAGCCACCCTCAAGCGTTTCCGCCGCCGCGGCGCCTCGATTGCGCTCGAGCCGGCCAACACCGCCTATGAGGTGCGCATCCTGCCGCCCAATCGCGTGCGCATCCAGGGCAAGCTGGTCGGCCTGTTCCGCCGATATTGAGATCGCCTCCGCGACAATCAGACCTTGACCGGGTTCGCCGTGTCGAAGGCGATGGCCAGCGGCTTGTCGCCCTTCGGCGCGACGCGGAACAGCTTGGGAAACACCACCGGGAGGTAGAAGCGCACGATGTCGAGAAAGTCGCGCTTGGTCTTGAAGTGCCCGTAGTCGCGCAAATTCATCAGAATGAAAAACAGATAGGCTAGCGTCTGGTTGATCTTGGTATCGATGCGCACGAACAGCGTGATGCCGAGGTCGGTGAGGATGCCGTTGGTCAGCGCGTCGTCCATGACCTTGTCGGGCAGCGAAATGACGAAGTCGTGCTCGTCCGGTATCTTGTTCTCGATCCTGCGTGTCTTGGTGCGGTAGAACAGCTCGCGCCCACTGGTGGTTAGCCGCCAGCCAACGCCGTTGCGGTAGAGCCAGCGCACGAAATAGATCCCGTCCATGTAGGCCTTGAGCCTGGCGGCGTTTGCTTCCGGCCAGACGAACGATTTTTCCTGCGCCTCCTCCTCGTGCACACGCGCGAGCTGCGCCTCCGTCAGGCTGCGCTTGACCGCGTCATAAGCCGACGTCCAGGCGAAGCTCTGCAAATCCATGGTGACGAACGGCTGGCAGAGCTTGGTCGCGGTGCCGATCCAATAGTTCTTGAGGTCTTCGTAGGTGACCTTGTGGTCGTTCGCCCACTTGGAATCCTCTCGGTTGAAGAAGGCCTGCGAGGCGAACGGAATGAAATAATCGGCGCCGAGCGCGTTCGAGATGCCGATGGCGACCTGAACGAAATCCTTTTTCGATTTGAGCGGGCTGCGCACGCCGTTGACAAAGGTCAGCGCGCCGGCCGACGCCGGCGAATAGCTTTTCAGCGCGATCGCGGTCTTCCCCGCCGCATTGAAGGTGCGCCGGATGCGTTCGAGCAGCGCGCGGCGCGGCGCGGCGTCGTTGATGTTGAAGATGACCGCCTTCGGCGTGTCGATGAGCATGATCGAATCGTCGAACGGCACCGGCACGCTGGCGACGCGCACCTGGTCGCTCACAGCATACCAAGTCAGCGGCGTCAGCGTCCGATTGCGGAAGCCGTGCGACTCCAGAAAACTCGGTATAGCGTAGTTAGGAAACGCCGGATGCAGCACACGGTGCGGGCCGAGCCGGCGCAGCGACGGCCAATGGAAGTGGTCGAGATGGGAATGCGTGACATAGAGATAGCGGCTGCGGCGCACCAGCTCGATGTCGTCGTCGCTCGGATATTTCTCCAGCCACCAGCTGCGCCAGTAGACCGAACCGATCAGCCAGGGGTCGGTGGCGATAATCGACTCGCCGTCCTGCAGAACGAGCAAGCAGGCATGACCGATGGTGCGCAATTGCAGTACGGGGTCCATGAATTGACGCTATTAACTGGCCCCAAGGGCGTCAATGTGACGGAATTTTGCGAGCTCGGTCGCCGGGCTCGAGATCGCTGGTCCGCAGCGTCGCATCCGGCGCGTCCGGCCGAAGCGCGGGCTGCAAGGAAACCGGCGCGCCGCGCGCCCAGGGCCGCGCGTAACCCGGCGGCCGCGCCGCGCTCATCACGAAACCGTCGTCGGTCGAGCGCAGCGACACCGCGCCTTCGTTAAGCACGCCGCCGCGCGGCGTCGACCTCGGCCGCCCAAGCCTTGGCGCGTGTCCGCTCTCGCTCGCTGTCGGCTATGACGCGGCGCCCCGACGCACATCTACAACCGCGTTCCAGGCTAGCGCAGCCACAGGTTGTGACTAGAGGAACGGTTGTGAACGGAGCGAGTTGTCCCCCGACAGGAATCGGGTAGGCGCGACCGCCATCGCAGTTATTATTGCCGAGGCCGTCCAGTCGATCCCGACATTGTTCGGCTAACCTCGGGAGAACCGATGCCAAGTCGTCGCGTGAGCAAGACATACGGGACCGTGGAGGCAAGCCGACAGAAGGACATGAGCGGCCTGGAGTTCGTCCAAGGACTGGTCGACGGCTCACTGCCGCTTAATTCGATGGCCCAAACGTTTGGTTATGATATCGCCGAGGCGGAAAACCGCCGCGTGGTCGTCACCGCCGTGCCGAGCGGCTCCCATCTCAATCCAGCCCGCATGGTGCACGGCGGCGTGGCGGCCACGCTGCTCGACACTTGCATGGGCCTCGCGGTTCATTCGACGCTGGAGAAAGGCGTTAGTCAGACCACGCTCGAGTTCAAGATTTCGCTGCTGCGCCCCATTACGCGGGACACCGGGCCATCAAGGCGGAAGGCATCGTGGTGACACGGGGCCGCCGGGTCGGCACCGCCGAGTGGCGGCTGACCGACGGTACGGGACGCTTGCTCGCGCATGGCACGACGCCGTGTCTGATATTTCAGGCGTGATGCCGCCGCTGCTCCGCGTTTGATTGTCGAACGACCGCTAGCCCGCCGCCTTCTCCTTCGCCACATCCTTGGCAAATGTGTCCCGCAGGCCGATTGTGCGGATGAACACTGGTTTGCCCGGCTGGGAGTCGCGGTCGACGCAGAAATAGCCGTTGCGCTCGAATTGTACCGGCACTTCCAGCTTAGCGTCGACGAGCGCCGGCTCGAGGCGGGCGCCGGCAAGCATTTCCAGCGAGTTCGGGTTGAGATCGCCGGCAAATTCCGCGACGTTGGGTTCGGGCTTGGTGAAGAGCGGATTGTACAGCCGCACTTCGGCGGGAATTGCATGCGCGGCCGACACCCAATGGATGGTCGCCTTCACCTTGCGGCCGTCAGGCGCGTTGCCGCCTTTGGTCGCCGGATCGTAGGTGCAGCGCAGCTCGACCACTTCGCTGGCGGCGTTCTTCACCACTTCGCGGCAGGTGATGAAATACGCATAGCGCAGGCGCACTTCCCTGCCCGGCGACAGGCGAAAGAATTTCTTCTCCGGAGTCTCCTGAAAATCGTCTTGCTCGATGAACAACTCGCGGCCGAATTTGATCTTGCGCGAGCCCGCCGCCGCATCGTCGGGATGATTGACCGCGTCGAGCTCCTCGACCTGCCCTTCCGGATAATTCTCGATCGTCACTTTGAGTGGCTTGAGCACGGCCATGCGGCGCAGCGCGCTTTTGTTGAGCACCTCGCGCACCGAGAACTCGAACATGCCGACGTCGACCAGACTGTTGGCCTTGGCGACGCCGATACGCTTGATGAAATCGCGGATCGCCGTCGGCGGCACGCCGCGCCGGCGCAGTCCAGCGATTGTCGGCATGCGCGGATCATCCCAGCCCGACACGTGGCCGTCACGCACCAAGAGCGTGAGCACGCGCTTCGACAGCACGGTGTAAGTGAGATTGAGGCGGGCGAATTCGTACTGATGCGGCCTCGCCGGCACGTCGAGATTGGCGATGAACCAATCGTACAGCGGCCGGTGGTCCTCGAACTCGAGGGTGCAGATCGAGTGCGTGATGCCCTCGATGGCGTCCGACTGGCCGTGGGCGAAATCGTAGCTCGGATAGATTTTCCACGTGGTGCCGGTGCGCGGGTGCGGCGCATTGAGTATGCGGTAGAGCACCGGATCGCGCAGGTTGATGTTGCCGCTGCCCATGTCGATCTTGGCCCGCAGCACGCGCGCGCCATTAGGGAATTCGCCGGCGCGCATGCGGCGGAACAGGTCGAGGTTCTCCTCGGCGCTGCGGTCGCGGAACGGCAAGTCCTTACCGGGCTCCCTCAGCGTGCCGCGATTGTGGCGGATTTCGTCCTGGCTCTGGTCGTCGACGTAGGCCTTGCCGGCGCGCACCAGATCCTCGGCCCAGCCATAGAGCCGCTCGAAATAATCGGAGGCATGATAGAGGTGCTCGCCCCAATCGAAGCCGAGCCAGCGCACGTCGCGCTCGATGGCGTCGATATATTCCTGCTCTTCCTTCACCGGATTGGTGTCGTCGAAGCGCAAATGACAGCGGCCGCCGAATTCCTGGGCGATGCCGAAATTCAGGCAGATCGACTTGGCATGGCCGATGTGCAGATAGCCGTTCGGCTCGGGCGGAAAGCGGGTGACCACGCTCTTGACGCGTCCGGCGTCGAGGTCCGCCTGGACGATGTCGCGGACGAAATCTCGGCCGGGCTCAGCCGGTGCCGGATTGTCGCTTGCCTTAACCTCGCTCGCCATGCTCGATCTCGGATTCGAACTCTATGGTGCGGCCACCGGCGGCCTATGCCATGACGTGGCGCCCGGCTCAATGTCAATTGCGCTGACATTTTCCACCGCATTTATGGTACTAGGCCTGCGATGAGCGAGCCCGTCGTCACCCGTTTTGCGCCGTCGCCCACCGGCTTCCTGCATATCGGCGGCGGCCGCACCGCATTGTTCAACTGGCTCTATGCGCGCCGGCACGGCGGCAAGATGCTGCTGCGGATCGAAGATACCGACCGCGAGCGCTCGACCAACGCCGCCATCGCCGCCATCATCGACGGCCTCACCTGGCTCGAACTCGCCTGGGACGGCGAGATCGTGTTCCAGTTCTCGCGCGCCGCCCGCCACCGCCAGGTCGCTGAGAAGTTACTCGCATCGGGCCATGCCTACCGCTGCTATTGCAGCCCCGACGAGCTGACCGCGATGCGCGAGAAGGCGCGCGCGGAAGGCCGCACCCGGCTCTACGAGGGCCGCTGCCGCGAGCGCGCCGAAGCGCCGGCCGGTGTCAAACCGGTGATCCGCCTGAAGGCGCCGCTGACCGGCGAAACCGTGGTCGAGGATCAGGTGCAGGGCCGCGTCACCTGGCAGAATGAGAACCTCGACGACTTCGTCCTGCTGCGTTCGGACGGCAACCCCACTTACATGCTCGCCGTCGTGGTCGACGACCATGACATGGGCATCACCCATGTCATCCGCGGCGACGACCACCTCAACAACGCAGCAAGGCAGACGCAAATCTACCAGGCGCTGGGCTGGACCGTCCCGGTCATGGCGCATATCCCGCTGATCCATGGGCCCGACGGCTCCAAGCTGTCCAAGCGGCACGGCGCGCTCGGCGTCGATGCCTACCGGGCCATGGGCTATCTGCCGGCGGCGATGCGCAACTACCTGGTCCGGCTCGGCTGGGCGCACGGCGACCAGGAGATTTTTACCACCGAGGAGATGATCGCCGCATTCGATCTGCCGCAGATCGGCCGCTCGCCGGCCCGATTCGATTTCGCCAAGCTGGAAAACCTCAACGGTCATTACATCCGGACCAGCGACGACGCCGGCCTAATCGCGCGCCTGGAAGAGCTGTTGTCGCACATCGCCGGCGGACAAGAGCTGGCCAGCAAGATGACGCCGGCGCTGCGCAGCATGCTGCTCACAGCCATGCCGGCGCTCAAAGAGCGCGCGAAGACTTTGGTAGAATTATTTGATTCAACACGTTTTCTTTGGGCTAGCCGGCCGCTGGATTTGAACGATCAGGCCAAGGCTTTGCTGACCCCCGAAGCGAAGTCGGGAACCGCCGCGCTGCTGCCGGAACTCGACGCGGTGAGCGAATGGTCCGCACCGGCCGTGGAGGCCGTCGTGCGCGGCTTTGCCGAGCGTTCCGGCCTGAAGCTCGGCGCGGTGGCGCAGCCGCTGCGGGCTGCCCTGACCGGCCGCACTACCTCGCCACCGATCTTCGATGTTCTCGCGGTGCTGGGGAAGGACGAGAGCCTAGCCCGCCTGCGGGATCAGGTCGGGTAACCGCCGCTCCTGTCGATATTCGACGGCCGCAAGCCAGACCCTTGATCTATGTCTAGGCGGTTGGACGCGTTGTGCATTAGGCGTATGCGGAACTAGGCTATCTTGCAGTGCACATAAGGATGAGCTACGCCACAAACGGCCGGAACCACGCTCGCCTTGCCCGGCGTCTCGGCTCCTGCCTCTAACGGTTTCACCGCCGCGCGCGCCTCTACATCGAGGGTTCGACCATGGACGCCAAAACGGACGCGAAGAAGGCCACCGGCACCATCACCGTCGGCAACAAGAACTGGGACTTCCCGGTCTACGACGGCACCATCGGTCCGCAGGTGCTCGACATCGCCAAGCTCTACGGCGAGAGCGGCATGTTCACCTACGACCCCGGCTTCACCTCGACGGCAAGCTGCGAATCGAAGATCACCTACATCGACGGCGACGAAGGCGTCCTGCTCTACCGCGGCTATCCGATCGAGCAGCTTGCCGAGCACGGCGACTTCCTGGAGACCTGCTACCTACTGCTCTACGGCGAACTGCCGACCCCGCAGCAGAAGGCCGACTTCGACTACACGGTCACGCGCCACACCATGGTGCACGAGCAGATGGCCCGGTTCTTCCAGGGCTTCCGCCGCGACGCGCACCCAATGGCGGTGATGACCGGCTGCATCGGCGCGCTGTCGGCGTTCTATCACGACTTCACCGACATCTCCGATCCGCACCAGCGCATGATCGCCTCGATCCGCATGATCGCCAAGGTGCCGACGCTCGCTTCGATGGCCTACAAATATTCGGTCGGCCAGCCGTTCGTCTATCCGAAGAACGACCTCGACTATTCCACCAACTTCCTGCGCATGTGCTACGCGGTGCCGACCGAGGAGTACAAGCCGAACAAGGTGTTGGCCCGCGCGATGGACCGCATCTTCATCCTGCACGCCGACCACGAGCAGAACGCCTCGACCTCGACGGTGCGGCTCGCCGGCTCGTCCGGCGCCAACCCGTTTGCTTGCATAGCCGCCGGCTGCGCCTGCCTGTGGGGGCCCGCGCATGGCGGCGCCAACGAGGCCGCGCTCAACATGCTGCGCGAGATCGGCTCGGTCGGCCGCATCCCCGAATTTGTCCGCCGCGCCAAGGACAAGAACGACAGCTACCGCCTGATGGGCTTCGGCCACCGCGTCTACAAGAACTACGATCCGCGCGCCAAGATCATGCAGAAGACCTGCCACGAGGTCTTGACCGAGCTCGGCATCAAGGATGATCCGCTGCTCGACGTCGCCATGGAGCTGGAGCGGATCGCGCTGCACGACGATTATTTCATCGAGAAGAAGCTCTATCCGAACATCGACTTCTATTCGGGCATCACGCTCAAGGCGATGGGCTTCCCCACCACCATGTTCACCGTGCTGTTCGCGGTCGCGCGCACCGTCGGCTGGATCGCGCAGTGGAAGGAAATGATCGAGGATCCGAAGCAGAAGATCGGCCGGCCGCGCCAGCTCTATACCGGCGCGGCGCAGCGCGATTACGTGCCGATTTCGCGCAGGAAATAGTCTCTCGCGAAATTTCTCGCGGACGGCGGCTTATCAGCCGCCCTTTCCGTTTGCGCCCTTGCCGTTGAGCTTCGGCGCCTTGGCCCCGTCGTAGGTCCACTGCACGTAGATGCCGGCCCAGGTGAAGCCGCCGCCGAAGGCGGCCAGCACCAATTTGTTGCCGGGCTTCAACTTGGCCTCGTAATCCCACAGGCAGAGCGGGATGGTGGCGTTGGTGGTGTTGCCGTATTTGTGGATGGTCACCATCACCTTGTCCATCGGCAGGCCCATGCGTTCTGCCGTCGATTCGATGATGCGCTTGTTGGCCTGGTGCGGCACCAGCCAGTCGATCATGTCGGAGCGCAAATTGTTGCGCGCCATGATCTCGCCGGCCACCTCCGCCATCTTGGCGATGGCGAATTTGTAGACCGCCGCGCCTTCCTGATGCACGTAATGCAGCCGGTTGGCGACCGTCTCGAAGCTCGGCGGCATGCGGCTGCCGCCGGCCTTCTGATGCAGATGGATCATGCCGGAGCCGTCGGAGCGGATCAGCGCGTCCATGATGCCGGTGCCGTCCACGCTCGGCTCGAGCAGCACGGCGCCGGCGGCATCGCCGAACAGCACGCAGGTAGCGCGGTCGGTGTAATCGATGATCGACGACATCTTGTCGGCGCCCACCACCACGACCTTGCGCGCGGTGCCGTTGGCGATGAACTGCGAGGCGATGGTCAGCGAATAAAGGAAGCCGGAGCAGGCCGCCTGCACGTCGAACGAACCGATATTCTTCACCCCGACCATGTCGCAGATGATGTTGGCGGTCGACGGGAACTGCATGTCCGGCGTCGTGGTGGCGCAGATCAGCAGATCGATGTCGGACGGCTTGGTCCCGGTCTTGGCGAGCAGCCCGCGCACAGCTTCCGCCGCCATATGCGAGGTGCCGAGCCCCTCGCCCTTTTGGATGTGGCGCTCCTTGATGCCGGTGCGCTCGGTGATCCAGGCGTCGGTCGTGTCCACCATATGCGCCAGGTCGCCATTGGTCAGCAGGTCCGGCGGCAGGTAGCCGTGGACGGCAGTAATGGCGGCGCGGGGGGGCACGTTCACAGGCGGCTATTCCAGTTTGCGGCCATGGCATAAGCCCTTGGGCCGAACGAGGCAAATTACGCTGCTGGCGTGGCGGATACCACTGTTTCGCGCGCCGGTTGCTGCCGGAAACCGGCGCAATCGAGCACCACGGAAGCCGCCCGGTCGCTGGGGGCGGCCTGGCCGATCTGCATGATCGTATCGAGGCGGGCAAATGCCTCGGCTTGCCGCCTGCGCTCTGGGCTGTCGCCCAGCAGGGGCGTGAGGGCTGCGGCCAGCTTTTGCGCCGTAAAGTCCCGCTGTAACCGCTCCGGCACCACATTTTCGGCGAGGACTAAGTTGGCCAGGATCACGGTGTCGACCGTGAGCAGCAGGCGGGCCACCGCTTCCTCGAACAGAGGAACTTTATAGGCGGCGACCATCGGGATGCCGGCGACCGCCAGTTCGAGCGTCGAGGTGCCGGATTTGGCGAGCGCGGCACGAGCGATCCGGAAGGCCGCGTCCTTCTCGTCCGGGTCGGTCACCACCCGCGTCGGGACCGGCCAAGCGGCCACCGCCGCCTGCACCGCTTCGGCGAGCCGCGGCACCGCCGGAACCACCACCTCAAGCTTGCCGACCCGCTCCGCGGCCAGCGCCGCGGCCTGACCGAACACGCCTGCCATGCGGCGGATTTCGCTGCCGCGGCTGCCCGGCAGTACCAGCAGGACCGGCGGATCGGCAAGGCGCCGGCGCGCTTCCTCCGCGTTCGGACGCAGCCGCCCTGCCCGCTCGCTCAACGGATGGCCGACATAGGTGCAAACCGGTCCGCCCAATTCACGCATCGCCGCCGGTTCGAACGGCAACAGCGCCAAGACGTGATCCACATAAGCGCGCATGGCCCGTGCGCGGCCCGGCCGCCACGCCCATACCGACGGGCACACGTAATCGGCAATCGGGATTTCCGGCGCTTTCGCGCGCACGCGGCGCGCCACGCGATGGGTGAATTCCGGGCTGTCGATGATCACCAATACGTCCGGCTTGGCGGCGATGACGGCATTGGCGGTCTGCCGGATGCGCGTGATAATTTTCGGCAGCGCCGCCGGAATGGCGGCAAAGCCGATGATCGCGAGGTCGCCGAGCGGAAAAAGGCTCGCCAGGCCTTGCGCCGCCATCTGCGCGCCGCCGACGCCGGAAAAGCGCGCGTCCGGGGCGCGCCGGCGGATCGCGGCCATCAGCGCGGCGCCGAGCCGGTCGCCGGATTCCTCGCCCGCCACCAGGAACACATGCGGAGCCGGCGCGGCGGTCATCTTTGGCTCTCGGCCGGCGCGCCGAGCACGAACAATTCGGCGCGGTTGGCCGCAGCGATCAGCCGCTCCGGCTCGGCGACAACGGTCGAACCTGCCATCACTGCGATGCCGGCAAGCCCGGCCTGACCGGCGGCTTCTACCGTGCGCGGACCGATCGAGGGCAGATCGAAACGCCGGTCCTGGCCGGGCTTGGGCGCCTTCACCAGCACCCCGCTGCCCGCAGGCGAACGCACGCGGCCACTCGAGCGCATTTCGGCGATGCGGGCGAGCATCGCGTCGGTGCCTTCCGCCGCCTCGACCGCCAGCACGTGGCGGCCCGCCACCACCGCCGCCTGCCCGACGTCGAACGAACCGGCCGCGCGCAGATAGTCGAAGCCGAGCGCGATGTCGCCGCGATCGCCGTTCGACGGCTGCACCGCGCCGAGTACACCCGCCGGCATCAGGATTTCCGGCGCGACGTCATGAGCGCCGAGCAGGCGGAAGCCGTGCCGCTCTAACAGCCCGGCAATCGCCGACAGCAAATGGTCGTCGCCGCCGCGGAAAGCGTCCATAATGCGCGGAAATTCCATCAGCGTCGTCAAATCGGGGCGGATCTGCCACAGGGACGGCCGAACCAGCGAGCCGATGAGGACGACGTCGCGGCAGCCGGCGGCACGCGCCAGCCGTCTGAACTTGCCGCCCTGGCCGAGATAGAGCCAATGGTGCGGGTAGCGCTCGATGCCGGCCGGATCGGCCGCGCCATGCAACGGAAACAGTAGCACCGGCCGGCCGCCAGCGCCGACCAAATCCGCAATCGCCAGCGGTAGGCTGCCGCCGCCGCAAATGAGCGCGAGCGGGCCCTGCTCGGTCGCGGCCGGCGCGGCGGTCATACGACCTCTTCGGAGATACCGGCCTCGCCGCGTCGTCCCGCCATGGTGAGCGGCCGTTTCCCGGCACGAATGAAATCGATCAGTCGTTCGATCAGCGCGTCACCGGCATAGTCGGCGGCCACCTGTTCGAGCCGGGCGCGGAACGCGCCGACACCGAGAAACAGCGCGCGATAGGCCTGGCGGTAACGCTGGATGTCGGTCTTGGAAAACCCGCGCCGGCGCAGGCCGATCACGTTGAGGCCGACGAGGTTTGCGAGCGGCCCCTGCGCCAGGCCCCACGGGATCACGTCGGCGCGCGCGCCGCTCAAGCCGACCAACATGGCGCCCTCGCCGATGCGCACGAACTGGCGCACCGCGACGCTGCCGCCGAACACGACGTAATCGCCGACGGTGACATGGCCGGCCAGCAATACGTTGTTGGCGACCACGACGTTGCTGCCGAGCTTGCAATCGTGCCCGACATGCGCGCCGACCATGAAGAAACACTTGTCACCGACCTGCGTGACGCCGCCGCCGTCCTCGGTGCCGGTGTTCATGGTGACGTTTTCACGAATATCGCAGTCGGTGCCGACGACGAGCCGCGTCGGCCCGCCGCGATAGTGCACCGATTGCGGCGGCGAGCCGAGCGAGGCGAAGGGTCGGATCGACAGTGCGCGTGCCGATCGTGGTGTGGCCGGTGACATTGACGTGCGCGAGGAGCTGACAGCCGTCGCCGAGCGTCACGTGCGGCCCGACGGTGCAATAGGGGCCGACGCTGACGTCAGATCCGATGACCGCGGCCGCGTCGATGCGCGCCGAGGGGTCGATCACGGCTGCGCTCATGCGTCGACAATCATGGCGCCGACTTCCGCCTCGGCGACGACGCGGCCGGCGACTTTGGCGAGGCCGGTATACCACCACATGGTGCGGCGATGTGCGGACTTGCGCATGTGGTACTCGATGGTGTCGCCCGGCAGCACCGGCTTGCGGAACTTGGCCTTGTCGATGGTGAGGAAGAACACCGATTTCGGCCGCGTCATCCGCAATTTCGCGATGCAAAGCACGCCGGCCGTCTGCGCCATGCCTTCGATCATCAACACGCCCGGGAACACCGGATTTTCCGGAAAGTGCCCCATGAAGTGCGGCTCGTTTATGGTCACGTTCTTGATGCCGATACCGCGATCGTCGCCATGCATGTCGATCACCCGATCGACCATGAGGAACGGGTAACGGTGCGGCAGCATCTTGAGCACCGCCGCGATATCGGCCGCTTCCATCGTCGTCACGGCTTCATCCATGGCCGTCGTCTCGCTCATCCGCCGGTTTTACTGGGCCGCCTTTTGCCCGCGCCATTTGCGCGAGCAGCGTCATCTCGCGGAACCACTGTTTGATCGGCTTGGCCGGCACGCCGCCCCAGCGCGCACCGGGCGGTACGTTGCCGTGCACCACGCTGACCCCGGCAATTTGCGCTCCCTCGCCGATCGTCACGTTGTTGTTAAGGCCGACGCGCGCCCCCAACACCACGAAATCCTCGATTGTCGCGGAGCCGGAAATGCCCGTTTGCGCCACCACGATGCAGTGACGGCCAATGCTGACATTGTGGCCTACTTGCACGAGGTTGTCGATCTTGCTGCCCTCACCGATCACGGTGTCGCGGATGGCGCCGCGGTCGACGGTGGTGCCGGCGCCGATCTCGACGTCGTCCTGGATGATGACGCGTCCGACCTGCGGCATCTTGCGCTGAGCGCGCTCCGCCAGCACGTAGCCGAAGCCGTCCTGACCGATCTTGCAGCCGCGGTGAACGATGACCCGGTCGCCGATCAGCACGTCGCTGATCACGGCCCCGGCGCCGATCGAGCAATCGCGCCCGATCCGCACGTCGGCGCCGATCACGGCGGTCGCCCCGACGATAGTACCGCTGCCGATTTCGGCGTGCGGTCCGATCACCGCGCCGGGTTCGACGGTGACGCCGCTTTCCAGGCGCGCGGACGGATGCACGTTCGCGCCGGCAACGCTGCCCAGCCTCCGCGAGCGAGGACGGCCGCAGCGCGTGCGGGAAGAGTTCGCGCGCCACATCGACGAAGGCGCGAAACGGATCGCGCACCACCAGCGCCGCCACCCGTTCGGGCAGCGTCTCGGCAAGTGCGGCGGTCGTGAAGCAGGCGCCGGCATGGCTCGCGGAGGCCGAGGCGGCGTAGTTTCGGTTGTCGAAAAAAGCGATCGCGCTTGGCGAAGCGCGGTCGAGCGGAGCGATGTCGGCTAATGGCGCGCGCGAGCAAGTGTGCCGGCGGCGGCGCGGCGCCGGTCAGCGCGGCAATCTCAGCCAGCGTGAGGGCTCGCGCGTGTCGCTGGAATACCGGCTCGCTCATGGGGCTCGAGGCCGATCCGTCAGGAGCGGATCAGCGCCGTTCCTGACATCCCTGTATAGGCGATCAAACTAGAACTTCGTGCCGCCGCTGAAACGGAAAAACTGCGTGCGGTCGTAGCTCTCCTTGGTCAGGGCATAGGCGAAATCGAAGCGCAGCGGTCCGAGCGGCGAATCCCAGATCAGGCCCATGCCGACCGACGAGCGGATCGCCGGGGTATCGGCGACCTGCAGCGTTTCGCCGGTCACTGACCAATAAGTTTCCGACTTGTAATTCCACAACGAGCCGGCGTCGGCGAAGGCAGCGACCTTGATGCCGATCTCCTTGGGCAGGAAGTAGAGCGGCGTCTGCGCCTCGTAGCTCGCGCCCCAGTACATGGTGCCGCCGAGCGCGTCGTTGGTGGTGCCCGGCGTGATATCGCGCGGACCGATGCCGGCGGGCGCGAAGCCGCGGACCAGGTTCGGTCCCATCTGGAAGTTGTCGAGCATGCGCAGCGACTTGCCGCCCCATCCCTGCAGGTAGCCGCCTTGCAACTTGAGCACGCCGATGATGTCGGGCAAGACTTCGTAGTAGCTGCGGGTTTCGAACGTCGAACGGACGAAGTTCACGTCGCCGCCGACTCCGGCGAAGTCCTGTTTGATTTCGGCATAGAGGCCGCTGGTCGGCGACTTGTTGTTGTCGAGCGTATTATAGGCCAGCGAATAACCGACAAGCAACTCGAGCACCGCGCCGTTCGCCAGTTCGATACGCACCGGCAGCGTCGTTTCGCCATCGGAATAACATCCGTTTGGAACGTTCACGGTCGTGTCCGTATTGCCGGCGCCACCTTCATTACCCGGGTTCACGCCAGTGCCGCCATTGATCAGTGCGTTGCTCGAAAATTGGCAGTTGTTCAAATAATCCGGCAGCGACACTTCCTGCTGGAAGATCGAATAGCGCGGCGTGAACGACAGCTCCTCCGACAGCGCGAAGCCGAGCTTTAAGTTCACGCCGGCCGTCTGGGTGTTGTAGGACACGTAGGACGTCGCCAACGTCTGCCGCGCAAAAATGTCGATGCCGCCGGCCATGCGGTAGCCGAGCAGATAGGGCTCGACGAACGAGATGCCAAAGCCGCGGCTGTACTGGCCGTAGGTGACCGACGCCTTGGCGAACTCGCCGCGGCCCATCAGGTTGCGGTCGGCGACGCTGACCTCGGCGAGGAAGCCGTCGGCGGTGGAATAGCCGCCGGAGATCGAGAACTCACCGGTCGACTGCTCTTCGACGTTGACGTTGATAACGACGCGGTCGGGCGCCGAGCCCGGCTCGTTGGTGATCTTGACCGTCTTGAAGTAGCCGAGGTTTTTCAGCCGGCGCTCGGCGCGGTCGACCAGCGCGCGGTTATAGGCGTCGCCTTCGCCGATATCGAATTCGCGGCGGATGACGTAGTCGCGTGTGCGCGTGTTGCCGATGATGTTGATGCGCTCGATATAGGCGCGCGTGCCTTCCTCGACGACGAACGTGAGATTGATGATCTTCTTCTCGAAGTCGCGGTCGCCGCGCGGGCGCACGGTGGCGAAGGCGTAGCCGCGCTTGGCGGCTTCGATTGTCATCGTCTCGACGGTCTTCTCGACCAGATCAGCGTTGTAGACGCTGCCGGCGCCCAGCTTGAGGCTGCCGCGTAGCGCGGCCGAATTGATCGCATGCACGTTCGACACCACGTCGATGGTGCCGACGCGGTATTGGCTGCCCTCATCGATGGTGAAGGTGACGATGAAGCCCTTCTTGGCCGGATCGTACTCGCCGATCGCCGACACGATGCGCACGTCGGCGTAGCCGTGCTTGAGGTAGAAGCGGCGCAGCAGATCGCGGTCGGCTTCGACGCGGTCGGCATCGTAGATGTCGGCGGTCTGCAGGAAGCTCAGCCAGTTGCTCTCCGACGTCTTGATGATGTCGCGCAAGCGGCCCTGCGAGAAGGCATGCACGCCGACGAAGTTAATATCCTTCACCCCGGTCTTTGGGCCTTCCTTGATCTCGAAGACGAGATCGACGCGGTTGTTCGGCAGTTCGATGATCTTGGGATCGACCGTGACGTCGAAACGACCGCTGCGGTGATAGATTTCGATGATGCGCTGGACGTCGGCCTGCACCATCGGCTTCGACAGCGTGCCGCGCGGTTTCGACTGGACTTCGGCCGTGAGCTGTTCGTCTTTGGCCTTTTTGTTGCCCTCGAAAGCCACGCGGTCGATCACCGGGTTCTCGACCACGGTGACCACAACCCGGCCGCCCTCGTGACTAAGACGGACGTCCTCGAACAACCCGGTCGCATAGAGCGCGTGGATGGCGTCGTCGATCTGGGCCGGGCCGAGCTGACCGTTGGGGCCGGGCTTGAAATAGGACCGCACCGTCTCCGCTTCGACGCGGCGGTTGCCGTGCACGACGACCGAATTGGCCGACTGCGCGATCGCGACGCCTGGCGACGCCACGACCACAATCCCTGTGCCGACAAGGATACCCCCGAGGACCAAGCAGCAGACCGCCAGTCCCCGCAATATCCGCACACCCAATTCCATGCGCAACGCGCCTTTTTTAGTACCCGTGCGACCGCCCCCAGAGCGGAGCTGATTGTTTGTTGGGCAAGCTTTGGATCGCGTTGTACAGCCTTTTAAAGGCCCTGCAAACGAAACCGGCAGCCCAACTTTCCCTTTCCCCTCATAAAGTTGCCCGTAAGACACGCTTTAGGAGGTCGCCAGATGGAGAATGTCATTAAACGTTGCAAATATCATCAACATGACCACGATCGCCAACCCAATCCGGAACCCCATCTCCTGGGCACGCTCGGACAGCGGGCGGCCGCAAATCGCCTCGATCGCATAGAACAAAAGGTGACCGCCATCGAGGAGCGGAATGGGGAAGAGGTTCAGCAAACCGATCGACACCGAGAGCACCGCGGTCAGATGGATCAGCGCGACGAAGCCGATCGAGGCGACCTCGCCCGACACCTGCGCGATCCGGATAGGCCCGCCGAGTTGATCCGCGGCCTCGCGGCCGGCAAAGACCCCGCCGATATAAGACAGCGTGCGATCGACCACGAACCAGGTTTCGCGCACGCCCTCGGCGACGGCTTTGAACGGACCCATTTTCTCGGTTTTGATGTCGCCCGGCGCCATCGAACGGCTGATGCCGAGCACGCCGAGCCGGTGCTTGTTGCCGAAGGTGTCCTTGAGCTCCTTGAGTTGCGGCGTCGCTTTGAGCGTGACGCGCACGCCGCCGCGGTCGACCTCGATATTGAGCGTCTCGCCGGCATTGATGCTGACAATGCGCTGCATGTCGGCGAAGCTGTCGATCTTCTCGCCGTCGATGGCGACGACCAGGTCGCCCGGCTTGAAACCGGCGGCTTGCGCGGCGCTCGCCGGCTGCACCGTATCGACGCGCGCGCTGGTGGTCTGCTTGCCGACAGTCATGAACACGCCGGCGAAGATCAGGATGGCCAAGATGAAATTGGCGACCGGGCCGGCCACCACCACGGCGGCGCGCGGGGCGACTTTCTGGTGGATGAAGCTGACCGCTTTTTCCGCTTCGGTCATTTCGGCGGCCGCCTCGTGATCGGGCACGCTCGCCGCGTTCTCGTCGCCGAAGAATTTCACATAGCCGCCAAGTGGAACGGCCGAGATTTTCCAGCGCGTGCCGTAGCGATCATAGAAGCCGACGATTTCGGGACCGAAACCGATCGAGAAAACCAATACTTTGATACCGCACAAGCGGGCCACCAGAAAATGGCCAAGCTCATGAAAGAACACGACAATTGTCAGAACGAACAGGAAAGGAACGATGTAGCCGACGAGATGGCCGCCGAATGCGCCCAAGCTCCCCATAAAGTCCATGCTCATGGCGCCCTCGTCCCGCTGCCCGCCGACTATTGTTAGCCAAAGGTTACTAAAATGACTTTACGGCAATTTCGGGCAAGAGGGCCAAGGCTAAACTTCTCGCATTATGGTCAACGGCGAGCGCGGCATCGATATCCAGCGGTTCCGCCAGCATTGAGCGGCCGGCCGCGGCATCTAACGTCGCCTCGACCAGCGCCGTAATCGTCGGAAAGGCGATGCGTCCGGCGAGGAATTCGGCGACCGCGACCTCGTTTGCCGCATTGAACACGGTCGGCGCCGCGCCGCCGGTTTGCAAGACGCGCCGCGCCAGCGCCAGCGCCGGAAAACGGACGAGGTCGGGGGCTTCGAAGGTCAAATCGCGAATCCGCGCCAGATCGAGCCGCGCCGCCGGTCCGTCGATCCGCCGCGGCCAAGCCAGGCAATGCGCGATCGGGATGCGCATGTCGGGCGAGCCAAGCTGGGCGACGACCGAGCCGTCGCGAAATTCCACCAGCCCATGCACCACCGACTGCGGATGGACCAGCACGTCGATTTCTTCCGGCTTGAGCGCGAACAGGTGAAACGCCTCGATCACTTCCAGGCCCTTGTTCATCAGGCTCGCGGAATCGATGGTGATCTTCGGCCCCATCGACCAGTTCGGATGCTTGAGCGCCTGCGCCGGCGTCGCCGCCTTGATCGCCTCCAGCGACCAGGTGCGGAACGGGCCGCCGGATGCGGTCAGGATGATGCGTCTGACGTCTTCGCGGCGCCCCGCGCCAAGCGCCTGAAATATCGCGTTGTGCTCGCTGTCGACCGGCAACACCGTCGCGCCGGTCATGGCGGCGCGGCGCATGAATAGAGCGCCGGCGCACACCAGGCATTCTTTGTTGGCGAGCGCCACGGTCGCCCCGCGCTCGATGGCGGCAAGGGTCGGCTTGAGGCCAACCGCGCCGCTGATCGCCGCCATCAGCCAATCGGTCGGACGTTGCGCGGCTTCGAGCAGTCCGGCCTCGCCGGCCGCCGCCTCGATACCGCTGCCGGCCAGGGCCTCCTTCAGATCGCCATAGGCCGCAGGATCGGCCACCACGGCGAGCCGCGCGCCGACCTCGCGCGCGATCTTGGCCAGCGCCGCCGCGCTGCGCCGCGCGCTGATCGCCTCGACGCGATAGCGCTCCGGCGCGCGCTTGATCAGATCGACGGTGCTGGCGCCGATCGAGCCGGTGGCGCCGAGAATGGTGATGCTACGCACGCCCGCCGCCGGCTGCGGTTTCGATCGGGCAAGCCCGGGAACGGTCATGCGCTCACCATGCCAGCAGGCCGCGCGCGGGCGCATCGAAGCCGCCGCGCGCAAGGCCGATCAGGCAGCCGATGACCGCGGCGGCCCAAAAGCCGTCGAGCCGGTCCATCACGCCGCCATGGCCGGGAATGAGAGAACTCGCATCCTTGGCGTCGAACTGCCGCTTGATCCAGGATTCCAAGAGGTCACCGATCTGCGCCGCCACCGACAGCATCAACGCGATGAGGGCGATTGCGGTCCGGTTAAACGAGCCGAAAAAACCGGCGGCGATCACCGCCACGACCATGGCGCCGAGCGTGCCGGCGATGGCGCCGGACCAGGTCTTCTTCGGGCTCACCAACGGCATCAATTTCGGCCCGCCGAAGCTGCGGCCGGCGAAATAGCCGAGCACGTCGGTGGTCCACACCACCGCGAACAACAGCACCATAGCGAAAAAACCGTCATTGTCATCGGCGCGCAGTAGCACCGGCGCCAGCAGCATCGAGCCGGCATAGCCGATCCCGCCGGTGATCCAGAGCCGACGTTCGCGCGGTGCGAAAATCAGCGCCGCGAGAATACCCAGGCCGACCAGCAGCATCGCCGCGATCGGACGGCCGAGCCAGGCGACCATGGCGGCGACGCCAATCGCGCTGCCGCAGGCCGACAGCATCAGGCGGTGGTTCGGGCCGACGACCAGCGTGGTCCATTCCCACAACACGGCGATCGCGGCGAGCGCCCAGAACAGCGTGAACGGCCAGCCGCCGAGATAGGCAGCGAGCAACGCCAGCGGCGCCAGCACGACCGCCGAGGCCACGCGGAGCGTGAGATTGCTCGCCGCGGCGGGCGTGCGCGCGTCGTTCGATCCGGAAACGGGGTCGGCCTCGGCCACGGGCTCAAGATCCGGTCTTGGCGACCAAGCCGCCGAACCGGCGCTCGCGCTGCTGATATTCGCGGATCGCCGCCTCGAGCGATGCGCGGTCGAAATCCGGCCAATAGGTCGGCACGAAGACCAATTCGCTGTAGGCCGATTGCCAGAGCAGGAAATTCGACAGCCGCTGCTCGCCGCTGGTGCGGATGATGAGATCGGGATCGGGAATATCCGGCGCGTCGAGGCACGCGCCGATGGTTTCCATGTCGATCTCGGCGGGCGTCAACAATCCTTGCGCCACCTGCTCGGCGATGCGCCGCGCGGCGCGGGTGATTTCCTGACGCGCGCCGTAATTGAAGGCGACCACCAAGGTGAGGCCGTCATTGGCCTTGGTGAGCTCTTCCGCTTCCACCAGAAGGCGGCCGATATCCGGATCGAGATCGGTGCGTTCGCCGATCACACGCACGCGCACCCCGCTGCGGTGCAGGTCGGCGAGATCGTTGCGGATGAAGCGGCGCAGCAAGCCCATCAGTTCGCCGACTTCGTTGGCCGGCCGCGACCAGTTTTCCGCGCTGAAGGAGAAGATGGTGATGAAGCGGATGCCGATCTCGCTCGCCGCGCGGATGGTCCGCCGCAATGCTTCGACCCCGCGGCGATGACCCTCCACGCGCGGCAACCCGCGCGCCGCTGCCCAGCGTCCGTTGCCGTCCATGATGATGGCGACGTGGCGCGGCGCCCGCTCGAACGGCGGTGCGGCGCTATGCGGAATTTCGGCCTCGGGCATTGCTGGTTAGCCGTATCGTTTCAAATGAAATCAGGACCCTGACCTAACACGATCCTTGCGCATGATCTTGTCCGAAAACCGGCTGCCGGCCCAGGCCCCACAGCCGGGCGGTTTTCGGGATTAATGGCTCAGACCGTGAGGATTTCCTTCTCCTTGGCCGCCAGCAGGTGGTCGATCTCGGTGATGCCGGCATCGGTCGCCTTCTGGATATCGCCGGAAAAGCGGTCGTGGTCGTCTTTGCTGATCTTGTGATCCTTTTCCAGTTTCTTGATCATGTCCATGGCGTCGCGGCGCACGTGCCGCACCGCCACGCGCGCGGTCTCGGCATATTTATGCGCGATCTTGACCAGCTCCTTGCGCCGCTCCTCGTTGAGCTCGGGGATGCGCAGGCGGAGCACCTGGCCTTCGGTCGCCGGCGACAGACCGAGATTGGAATTGACGATCGCCTTTTCCACCGCGTGCACCAGCGAGCGATCCCAGACATTGACCGCGATCAGCCGCGGCTCCGGGATGGTGACGCTGGCGACTTGGTTGAGCGGCATCTGCGCGCCATAGGCCTCGACCATCACCGGATCGAGCATATGGGCTGAGGCGCGCCCGGTGCGCAGGCCGGACAATTCGGTTTTCAACACGGCGCTGGCGCCCTGCATGCGCCGTTTGATCTCGTTGATATCGTGCGTCGTTGCATTCGTCATGGCGATCCCCCGGACACGCGGCCGCTATTTCAAAGGCGCGAAGCCGCGTCTAGCCGATCACGGTCGAGCGGCCTTTGCCGCGCAAAACGGCCTCGATGGCGCCTTTATCGGCGATTGAGAAGACGATGATAGGCATGTGGTTTTCCCGGGCAAGCGCGAAGGCGGTGGAATCCATCACCCGCAAGTGCTTCTCAATCGCCTCCTGATGGCTGAGCTTGTCGTAACGCTTGGCCTTCGGGTCCTTCTTCGGGTCGGCGGTATAGACCCCGTCCACGTTGGTGGCCTTGAGAACAGCCTGGCATTCGAGCTCGGCGGCGCGCAGCACGGCCGTGGTGTCGGTGGTGAAGAAGGGATTGCCGGTTCCGGCCGCCAATAGCACGACGCGGCCTTTGGCCAGGTTCTTCAGCGCGCGCTTGCGGTTATAGGTTTCGCACACCGAGGTCATGGCCAGCGCCGACAGCGTGCGCGCCTCGTGGCCCTGCCGTTCGATGGCGGCCTCCAGCACCAGGCAATTCATTACGGTCGCCAGCATGCCCATGGTGTCGCCGACCGGGCGCGGCACGCCGCGCGCGGAGACTTCGACGCCACGGAAGATGTTGCCGCCGCCGACGACGACGCCGAGTTCGACCCCGAACTTCGCCGTGGCGACGAGATCGGCAGCGAGCCGCTCGACCGTCATCTGGTCGATGCCAAAGCTCGTGTCGCCGGTGAGCGCCTCGCCGGACAATTTGACGATGGCGCGGCGGTAGAGCGGATCAGTCATCCTCACGATCCTCCATGGGATCGAACGACGAATTCAGCTTTGCCCGGCGGCAGCGGCGACCTCGGCGGCGAAATCGCTTTCCTTCTTCTCAATTCCTTCGCCGAGTGCGTAGCGCACGAACCCGGTGACCTTGATCGGGCCGCCGACCTTGCCTTCGGCTTCTTTCAGTGCCTGCGCGACGGTTTTCTTGTCGTCATGCACGTAAGGCTGCTCGAGCAGACAGACTTCCTTATAGAAAGTCTTCAAACCCAATTCGACGATCTTGTCGATCACGTTGGCCGGCTTGCCCTGCTGCCTGAATTTGTCGGCGAGCACGTCCTTTTCACGTTTGACCACCGCCGGGTCGAGGCCCGAGGCCTCGATCGCCTGGGGGTTCGAAGCGGCGACGTGCATGGCCACCATCCGGCCGAGGCTGGCAAGTTCGTCCGCGTTGCCGCTCGATTCGAGCGCGACCAGCACGCCGATCTTGCCAAGACCGTCGACCACCGAATTGTGCACATACGAGCCGACCGCGCCCTGTTTCACCGACAATGAAGCGGCACGGCGCAGCGTCATGTTCTCGCCGATCTTGGCGATGGTGTCGGCGATGGCGTCGGCCACCGTGATGCTGCCGGCTTTCGCCGCGTTGATCTTCTCGACGTCGGTGCCGGCGCCAAGCGCGACGTCGGCGATCATCTTGACCAGGCCCTGGAACAGGTCGTTGCGGGCGACGAAGTCGGTCTCCGAATTGACCTCGACCAAGACGCCCCTGGTGCCCTGCACCAGCACGCCGATCAGGCCTTCCGCGGCGACGCGGCCGGCCTTCTTGGCGGCTTTGGACAGACCCTTCTTGCGCAGCCAGTCCTGCGCCGCCGTCATGTCGCCTTGCGTCTCGGTCAGCGCGGCCTTGCAATCCATCATGCCGGCGCCGGTCGACTCGCGCAGCTCCTTGACCATCTGGGCGGTGATATTCGCCATCGCGTCGTTACTCCGCAGTCAGTTCTTTGGCTTTCGCGATCCAGCCGTCGACGCGGCCGGGCAAGCCGACCTCTTCGCCGATATTGTGCGCAGCGGTCGGTGAAAGCTCGGCGATCTGCGAGTAGTGGAAGATGCCGAAGTCGTTGAGCTGCTTCTCGATCGCCGGCGAGATGCCGGGCAGTTTCTTGAGGTCGTCGGCAACGCCGCGCGGTCCCGGCAGTTGCTCGAAGCCGAGATCGCTGGGCGCGGGTGTCGTCGGCACGGGCTCGACGATCGGCTTTTCCGCGGCGCCGGCGTCGACGCCAAGTTCGCCCTGGGCGCGGGAAATCCCGTCAATCGCTGCCTTGGCGATCAAATCGCAGTAAAGCAACACGGCGCGGCTGGCGTCGTCGTTGCCGGGCACCACGTAGGTGATGCCGGCGGGATCGGAATTGGTGTCGACGATCGCGGCGACCGGAATATTGAGCCGGCGCGCTTCCTTGATGGCGATGTCTTCCTTGTTGGTGTCGATCACGAACAACAGGTCGGGCACGCCGCCCATGTCCTTGATGCCGCCGAGCGAGCGGTCGAGCTTGTCGCGCTCGCGCTGCATGGTGAGGCGCTCTTTCTTGGTGTAGCCGCCGGCTTCGCCCGAGTTGAGCATCTCATCGAGCTTGCGCAGGCGCGAGATCGAGCCGGATATGGTTTTCCAGTTGGTCAACGTGCCGCCGAGCCAGCGTGAGTTGACGTAGTACTGCGCTGACTGCTTGGCCGCCGCGGCGATCGAGTCCTGCGCCTGCCGCTTGGTGCCGACGAACAGGATGCGGCCGCCTTTAGCGACCGTATCGCTCACCGCCTGCAGCGCGCGATGCAGCATCGGCACGCTCTGGGCGAGATCGATGATATGGATGTTGTTGCGGGTGCCGAAGATGTAACTCCCCATCTTCGGGTTCCAACGGTGGGCCTGATGGCCGAAGTGCACGCCAGCTTCCAAAAGCTGACGCATCGAAAAGTCAGGAAGCGCCATAATCTTCTCCGGTTGATCCGCCGCGGACGTGTGTGAGCCCTCGATGGGGCCACCGGACGGCCTTTTGACCCATTGTCGGGGCCGAAAGCCACGGTCCGCGTGAGTGATGCCGGGCTTATATAGGCGGCCTTCCGGGGATGCAAGGAAAGGCTCGTTCGGAGGCAGGCTGGTACAATATTACCAACCCAGAACCTCATGGCCCGGCATGCGTTGAGTCCCTGGAGCGACCTCATACCGATGGAGGACGCCATAGCGACCCATCAAATCCACCACCATCCGCCGGTGCACGACGGACTGCATCCCCTGGTCTACCGCAGCATCATCGCGCTGACGGCCTGGCTGGTGCTGTCGATCTGGATCTTTTTCGACCGCGGCGCCTATGTCGGGCTGACGCTGGCGATGATCACAGTGTTCTTTGTGATCGCCGTCGGCATCCCCATCCTCATTTGGAAGACCTGGCAGCATAACGCGCCGGCCGAGGAAACCCGCGAGCCGGCGGAATCGTTTGCCGCATGGGCGTCGCAAAGCTTCGCCACCTGGACCGGCAGACTCAGCGGCCGCGAGGCCGCGATGCAGATTCTGCTGCCGATCGCGGCGGTGTCGATCGGGATGTTCGTGTTCGGCCTGGTGTTCTATCTGGACGTGCCGCACGGCGGCTATTGATCGCGCTAGAGCGCCTCGACCTGCACCACGCCGGGCACTGCCTTGATGGCGCCGGCGATCTGCGGCGAGACCTTGAAGCGGCCGGGCAGCTTCACCTCGACTTCGGCGCCCTGCTTGAGCATCAGCACGACGCTGACCTCGCCGTCGCCATTCGTCTTGGCGTTGCGCGGAAGGGGCTCGAGGCGTTTGGCCAGCGCCTCGATCGGCTTGTCGTCGCGCAGGAACACGCGCAGCCCCTTGGCGAGATTGGCGGCCGCAGCATCGAGCGGCTCGACCGACTGGATGCGCGCGCGCACGTCGTCGCCCTGCACCTCGGCGGAAAGGAACAGCAGCACCGCGGTGCCGGGTTCGAGCAGATCGCGATGCTCGGCAAGGCCCTCCGAAAAGATCACCGCCTCGTAGGCGCCGGTCGGATCGGACAGGCCGATGATGCCCATCTTGCTCCCCGTTCGCGTGCGCCTCTCCTGGCGCGACACCACGGTGCCGGCGACGCGGCCGGCGGTCGCGCCGTTCTTGACCGCGCGCGCGAACTCGGCCCAAGGCTGCACGCGCAGTTTCTTCAGCACCGCGGCGTAATCGTCGAGCGGATGGCCGGACAGGAAGAATCCGACCGCCTCGTATTCACGCTTTAAGCGCTCGGCCGGCAGCCAGGGCTCGACATTGGGCAGCGCGATCGGCTCGCGCGTGCCGCCGCCGCCGAACAATTCGTTCTGTCCGACCGTCGCGGCATCGTGCGAGCGCTGCGCGCGCGCCAGCACCGCTTCCATCGCCGGGAAGACGCGCGCGCGGTTTTGCTCGAACGCGTCGAAGGCGCCGGCTTGCGCCAGGCTTTCCAGCACGCGCTTGTTGACGGCGCGCGGATTGATGCGCGCGGCGAAATCGGCGAGGTCGGAAAATTTCTTGTCGCCGCGCGCTTCGACGATGGCGTCCACCGCCTGCGTGCCGACACCTTTGAGCGCGGCAAGCGCGTAAATGATGCTGTTGCCGTCGACCTCGAAGGCGGCGTGCGAGCGGTTGATCGACGGTGGCTCGACCTTGATGCCGAGGCGCTCGGCCTCGGTGCGGAATTCGGCAAGCTTATCGGTATTGCCCATGTCGAGGGTCATCGACGCCGCCAGAAACTCGACCGGATAATTCGCCTTCATATAGGCGGTCTGGTAGGCGACCAGCGCGTAAGCCGCGGCGTGGCTCTTGTTGAAGCCGTATTCGGCGAAGCGCTCGAGCAGGTCGAAGATGGCGTCGGCCTGATGACGTTCGATGCAGTTCTTCACCGCGCCTTCGACGAAAATCGCGCGCTGCGCCTGCATTTCCTTGCGGATCTTCTTGCCCATGGCTCGGCGCAGCAGGTCGGCTTGGCCGAGCGTAAAGCCGGCGAGGATTTGCGCCGCCTGCATCACCTGCTCCTGGTAGACGATGACGCCGAACGTCTCCTTCAGGACGGATTCGAGCTTGGGATGGATGTAGTCCGGTTTCTCCATGTCGTGCTTGCGCGCACAATAGGTCGGGATGTTCGCCATCGGACCCGGGCGGTAGAGCGCGACCAGCGCGATGATGTCTTCGAAGCGGTCCGGCCGCATGTCGAGCAGCGCCCGTCGCATGCCCGCGCTTTCCAGTTGGAACACGCCGACTGCTTCCGCGCGCGCCAGCAAGTTGTAAGTCTTTGCATCATTTAGCGGAATCGCGGTGAGATCGATGTCGATGCCGCGCCGCTTGACCAGCGCCACCGCGGTCTGCAGCACGGTGAGCGTTTTCAGGCCGAGGAAGTCGAACTTCACCAGCCCCGCCTGCTCCACCCATTTCATGTTGAACTGGGTTACCGGCATGTCGGACTTCGGATCTCGGTAGAGCGGCACCAGTTCCGACAACGCGCGGTCGCCGATGACGATGCCGGCGGCATGCGTCGAGGCGTGGCGGGTGAGGCCTTCGAGCTTCTTGGCGATGGCGAAGGCGCGCTTGACCACCGGGTCGTTGTCGGCTTCGGCTTGCAGCTTGGGCTCGTCGTCGATGGCGCGCGCCAGCGTCACCGGATTGGCCGGGTTCTGCGGCACCAGCTTGCACAGTTTGTCGACTTGGCCGTAGGGCATCTGCAAGACGCGGCCGACGTCGCGCAGCACGCCGCGCGCCTGCAGCGTGCCGAAGGTAATGATCTGCGCCACCTGGTCGCGGCCGTAGCGCTCCTGCACGTAGCGGATCACCTCGTCGCGACGGTCCTGGCAGAAGTCGATGTCGAAGTCAGGCATCGATACGCGCTCGGGGTTGAGAAAACGCTCGAACAGCAGCCCGAAGCGAATCGGATCGAGATCGGTGATGGTCAGCGCATAGGACACCAGCGATCCGGCGCCGGAGCCGCGACCGGGGCCGACCGGAATCCCTTGCGCCTTCGCCCACTGGATGAAGTCGGCGACGATGAGGAAGTAGCCGGGATATTTCATGCCGGCGATGACGCCCAATTCGAAATCAAGCCGCTCGCGATATTCCTGCTCGGTGTGGCCTGCCGCGACGCCGGCGTTGGCGAGCCGGCTTGCGAGCCCAGCTTCGGCGCGATTGCGCAATTCGCTCGCCTCGTCGCTGTGGCCGATCGAAAAGCGCGGCAGGATCGGCGCCCGGATGTGCGGGCGGAAGGCGCAGCGCTCGGCGATCTCGACCGTCGAGGTGAGCGCTTCCGGCAGGTCGGCGAACAGCGCTACCATTTCGGCGCGGCTCTTGAAGCGATGTTCGGCGTTGAGCTGGCGACGGTCGCTTTCGCTGACCACCCGCCCCTCGGCGATGCAGATCAGCGCGTCGTGCGCTTCGTGGTCGGCCGCTGTCGCGAAGAACGGCTCGTTGGCGGCGACCAGCGGCAGGCCCTTGCTATAGGCAAGATCGATCAGCACCGGCTCGGTCGTGCGCTCCTGCGCCGTGCCGTGCCGCTGCAGCTCGACATAGAGGCGGTCGCCGAACAGCCTGTGCAGCGCGTCGAGCCGCGTAGTGGCGAGATGGCTCTGCCCCGCCGCGATCGCGCGATCGAGCGGCCCGCCAGGCCCGCCGGTGAGCGCGATGACGCCCTCGGTCTCGCCCTCCAGCCATTCGAGCTTGAGCTGCGGCGGCTCGTTCGGCGGCGTGTCGAGGAAAGCGCGCGAATTGAGCCGCATCAGGCTGCGATAGCCGGCCTCGCGCGCGGCCAAGAGCACGATACGCTCGCGCGGCGCCGGCGCGCTGGCATTTGCTCGCGGCCCATGGTCGGTGTCGCCGAAATCGATCGCCAAGGCGCAACCGACGATCGGCTGGATGCCGGCGCCGACCATTTTTTCGGAAAATTCCAGAACACCGAACATGTTGTCGGTGTCGGTGAGCGCCAGCGCCGCCTGCTTGTCGGCCTTGGCGAGGTCGGCGAGACGCGCCAGCGGAATCGCGCCTTCCAACAGCGAATAGTTCGAGTGCACGTGCAAGTGCACGAAGTCGAGACCGGCCACGGGTGATTCCTTGTTGCCGCCAGAGTGGGGATGGAAGCGGCGTAAGTCCACCGGCCCTAAGCGGCAGGCCCTACCTTTCCCCGTCATCCTGAGGTGCGCCTTTTGGCGCGCCTGATGATCGGCCACCTACCCGGGCCGTCGCCCTTCGAGGGCCGCCTGCGGCAGCCACCTCAGGGTGACGGCGATGCGCAACGCCACACGCTACAGGTTACTAAACACCTGCGACCAGATGGCGATCATGCTGACGAACAGCGCGAGCGAGGTGAGCGCGGCAGCTTCTTGGACGACGGCTTTAAACATTGTTCTCTCCCAGGAACGGAGAGGGAACATAGTTCATGTTATGTTCTCATGTCAAGGCCCGGAAAACCCTCGATAATTAGCGCCGTTTTGCACAGATAACGCGTTTTTATGTCTCAGCTATTGTCGGTGTAGGGCAGCAATGTTTGTTTGTGTGCATTCCAGTTCCGTGCCCCGCACGGCCCTGGAATTTGAGGGTGTTCTGCCAATCCGTCTCGCCCAGGGTCTTAAGTCTTCCAAAAGGTCCGTGCACAATGAGTAGCGTTCTCATGATCACACTGGGCGTGTTCGTTTTACTCGCCACTGGCTGGATTGGAGTAAGGGCGGCGTTAAATAAATTCGTCCCTCCCGAAGCGGACGACGAAGCGAGACACCCGCCGCTGGCAGAGCCGCCCGCGCCAGACTTTGCCGCAATCCGCGGCCCGCACGGACCCGCGTCGATCAGTGCGCCGCGGCCTTCCACTTCATCATCGCCGAGGTGAGACCGCTGGAGATCTTGGCGTAGTCGCCATGCATCAGCGTTTCGGCTTTCGCCTTGTTGCCCTGGCCGACGCACTCGATCACCTGGGCCGCACATTTGGGGAAGTCGGCATGCAGGTTACGCACCGTGGCGAAGTCGGCGCTGGTGTGCACCTCCGCCGGCAGCGTCGGGCCGTACAGCCACTGCCCGAATGGACAGACGTTGTCCTTGGCCACGTCGGCGGCCTGTGCGACTTCGTCTTAAATCGACATGGGGAATAATCCTCCTACCTCAATCATTGCCGAATAGCGCGCAAACTCATGCGCCCGGCCCGCTCTACGGCGCGCTAAAAACGACGTTCAATTGCATCGATAAACTAGCTTGCTAACGCCGAATTTATCTGGCGCTGCGTCGCCGATAATACGGTTGGTCAAGGCGGTTAGCCGCCTATGGGCTACCGACAATTACCGCCCGTTTTTAACCGCGCCTGAACCAACGCGTCATGTCACGCCATCTCCTCCACTTTGCCGTCGTCGCTCAACGTGACCCGCCGGTCCATGCGGGCAGCGAGATCCATGTTGTGGGTGGCGATGATGGTGGCAAGCCCGGAGGCGCGCACCAGCTGCGTCAAGGCTGCAAAGACATGGTCGGCGGTATGCAGATCGAGGTTCCCGGTCGGCTCGTCCGCCAACAGGATGCGTGGCGCATTGGCGACCGCGCGCGCGATCGCCACGCGCTGTTGCTCGCCGCCCGACAGTTCCGCCGGCCGGTGGGTCAGCCGGTCGCGCAGGCCGAGATAGCCGAGCAGCTCGACCGCGCGCTTTTTCGCCTCGCCACGGCTCAGCCCGTGGATCATCTGCGGCAGCAGCACGTTTTCCAGCGCGGTGAATTCCGGCAGCAGATGGTGCGACTGGTAAACGAAGCCGATCTCCTGGCGGCGGATGCGGGTGCGCTCGTGGTCGGGCAAGATCGCGGTGGCGCGGCCGTCGATATAGACGTCGCCGTGGTCGGGATGCTCGAGCAGGCCGGCGATGTGCAGAAGCGTCGACTTGCCGGCGCCGGATGGCGCGACCAGCGCCACCGATTGGCCCGGCCAGACCGCGAGCTCGGCGCCGTTGAGGATATGCAGCGCCTCCTCGCCTTGCCGGTAGGTCCGCTCGATCCCGTGCAGGAACAGGATCGGGATGTCCTCGGGCTTGTCCTGCGCCGGAGCGGCGGCTGGGGCGATCGTCTCACTCATAGCGCAGCGCCTCCACCGGATCGAGGCGCGCCGCGCGCCAGGACGGATAGAGCGTCGCCAGCAGCGACAAAGTGAGCGCCATCACCACCACCGCGGCGGTTTCGCCGGTATCCATGTCGGCGGGCAGATGCGACAGAAAGTAGAGTTCCGGCGAGAACAATTCGGTGTTGGTGAGCCAAGACAGAAACTGCCGGATGCTCTCGATATTGAGACAGATCACGACGCCGAGCAGGAAGCCGACCAGCGTCCCGACCACGCCGATCGAGGCGCCGGTGATCAGGAACACGCGCATGATCGCCCCTTGCGTCGCGCCCATGGTGCGCAGAATCGCAATGTCCTGACCTTTGTCCTTCACCAGCATGATGAGGCCGGAGACGATGTTGAGCGCGGCGACCAGGACGATCAGCGTCAGGATCAGGAACATCACGTTGCGCTCGACCTGCAGCGCGTTGAAGAAGGTGGCGTTGCGCTGGCGCCAGTCGATCATGAAGATCGGCCGTTGCGCGGCGTCCTGCACCGCCTTGCGGTAGGCGTCGACGCGGTCGGGATTGTCGGTATAGACCTCGATCGCCGTGACGTCGCCGGAGCGGTTGAAATACGCCTGCGCCTCCTTCAACGGCATGAAGACGAAGGCCGAAATCGTATTCCGACATGCCGATTTCGAACACCGCCGCGATCTTGTAGACCTTGATGCGCGGCGTGGTGCCCATCGGCGTCACCGCGCCGCGCGGCGCCACCAGCGTGATGTTGTCGCCGGCGCGCAGCGACAATTGGTCAGCGAGCCGCCGCCCGATCGCAACGCCCTGCCCTTCGTCAAAGCCGGCGAGCGTGCCCTGCTTGATGTTCTTGGCGACCGAGGGAAGCTTCTCGAGGTCGGCGAGGCGGATGCCGCGGATCAGTACGCCGCCGGCGTTGAACGGCGAGGACGCCAGCGCCTGGCCCTCGACGATCGGCGCCGCGAGCCTGATGCCCGGCGCCTGGGCGATGCGCGCGGAGACCTGCTCCCAGTCGGTCAGCGGCTTTTCCAGCGGCTGGATCAGGAGGTGGCCGTTGAGGCCCAGGATCTTGTCGAGCAATTCGTGGCGAAAGCCGTTCATCACCGCCATCACGATGATGAGAGTGGCAACGCCCAGCATGATGCCGAGGAAGGAGAACCCGGCGATCACCGAGATGAATCCTTCCTTGCGCCGCGCCCGCAAGTAGCGCAGCGACAGCATCCATTCGAACGGGGAGAAGGGCCGCGTTCCTGAGGGCTCGGACATTGATTGCTGGTTCCCGCAGCCTCGATTTTCACACGATTCGGGCGGTTTCAAGGGCGGAATACGCGCCAAAGTCCTTGGCCGCACACAGGATTTTCCTGGAGCAAGTCGCGAATGGCGAATAGCAAATCGACAGATGCGATAGGCGATTGCCGCCCTATTCCCTCGTCACCATTCGCCATTCGCTATCTTGCCAGCACATCCAGCGCCGCGGCCGGGCCCATCATCTCGCGCGTGCCGCCGGCACGTTTCTTCACCTCGACCTTGCCCTCGGCAAGCCCGCGCGGCCCGATCATGACCTGCCACGGGATACCAATGAGGTCGGCGGTGGCGAATTTGCCGCCGGCGCGCTCGTCGCGGTCGTCGTAGAGCGCTTCGACACCCCTAGCGGTGAGCTCCTTGTAGAGCTGCTCGCAAGCGCCATCGGTGCCGGCATCGCCTTGCTTCAAGTTGAGGATCGCCACCTTGAACGGCGCCACCGGCTCCGGCCAGACGATGCCGGCGTCATCATGCGAGGCCTCGATGATGGCGGCGACGAGCCGCGACGGTCCGATGCCGTAGGACCCGCCATGGATCGGCACCTCCTTGCCGTCGCCGGTGGCGACGACGGCCTTCATCGGCTCGGAATATTTGGTGCCGAAATAGAAGATGTGGCCGACCTCGATGCCGCGCGCTGACACCTGCTTGTCGGCGGGAACCTTGGCGTAGGCCGCCGCGTCGTGCATGTCGGACGTCGCGGCATACTGCGACGTCCATTTTTTGACGATCCCCTGTAAGCCGGCGATGTCGTCGAAATTCACGTCCGCTGCCGGCACTGGCAGATCGAGATAATCCTTGTGGCAGAACACCTCGGACTCGCCGGTCTGCGCCAAGATGATGAACTCGTGGGAAAGATTGCCGCCGATGGGCCCCAACTCCGCCCGCATCGGAATCGATTTCAGTCCCATGCGCGCGAAGGTGCGCAAGTAGGCAACGAACATCTTGTTGTAGGAATGCTGGGCGCCGGCCTGGTCGACGTCGAACGAATAGGCATCCTTCATGAGGAATTCGCGGCCGCGCATCAGCCCGAAGCGCGGCCGCACCTCGTCGCGAAATTTCCATTGGATGTGATAGAGATTGAGCGGCAGGTCCTTGTACGAGCGCACATAGGCGCGGAAAATTTCCGTCACCATCTCCTCGTTGGTCGGACCGTAGAGCATGTCGCGCTCGTGGCGGTCCTTGATGCGCAGCATTTCCTTGCCGTAGGCCTCGTAGCGCCCGCTCTCGCGCCACAGATCGGCGGACTGGATGGTCGGCATCAGGATCTCGATGGCGCCGGAGCGGTTCTGCTCCTCGCGCACGATCTGCTCGATCTTCTTGAGCACGCGCAGGCCGAGCGGCAGGAAGGCGTAGATGCCGGCCGCCTCCTGCCGCATCATGCCGGCGCGCAGCATCAGCCGGTGCGAGACGATCTCGGCCTCTTTCGGCGTTTCGCGCAAGATCGGCAGGAAATAACGGGACAGGCGCATTGCGGATGGCTCGGAATCACGGGCGATTGGGGCCCGAGTGAAAGCGGATCGGCCGCAAAAACACAAGGCGGCGCGTTGGCCCCGGATGGATCCGCGACTTATACGCGATTTTTTACTTTTCCTCGCGAAATCCGCACGCGGTCTACGGAACCCGGGATTTGCCGGACCCTGCCTGAACCGGCGGCAGGACCGGAAATTGAGCATCTGGATGCAATGCGTGTCGCGTGATCGAAGCTTGACGGAAACGTGGTGACAGCGCGGCGGCGATCGGGTAGCGTTCTGCATCCGTAAGACTGGAGAGGCCGGTTCGCTAAGCCGTCCCCAAGCTGCGGTCCAAGTCTTGGGAGGAGCCAAGTCCTAGGCGCGGAAACGCTGCCGCCTCGATAATGCGAATAAACACGCGAGGATGGACTTCTGATACGACGAGCAGGGCACCGTGCCCTGCTCTTTTTTTTCGCGCGGCGCGCGTTTTTCAGGAATGCGGCGGATTGGCAATGCGCTTGAGGAATTCGAGCGGGATCAGGTTTTCCTTGTAGATAAAAGCGAGAACGCCGAACACCACCGCGGCGGTGACGGTCGTCCAGAATAATTTGCGCCAGATCACGTGCGCCGCCGGCGCGCCGGGATCGGTGCCCGGCGCGACCTCCCCGCTCTCCTCTTGGCTGTGGATGCCCCAGGGCAGCACGGCAAACAGCACCACCCACCAGATGATGAAATAGATGGCGATGGCGGTGGCGACAATCGACATTCATGCCTGTTCCAGTTCGACCAAGGTGCCGCAGAAGTCCTTGGGATGCAGGAATAACACCGGCTTGCCGTGCGCGCCGATCTTCGGTTCTCCGTCGCCGAGTACGCGGGCGCCTTGCGCCTTGAGCGTATCGCGCGCCGCCTTGATGTCCGGGACCTCGTAACAGACATGGTGGATGCCGCCGTCGGGATTCTTGTCGAGAAACTTGCCGATCGGCGAGCCCTCGCCGAGCGGCTCCAAGAGTTCGATCTTGGTGTTGGGCAGCGTGATGAACACGGTGGACACGCCGTGGTCGGGCTGCGCCACCTTTTCGGATACCTCCGCGCCCAGCGTATCGCTGTAGACCTTCGCCGCCTTGGCGATGTCGCGCACGGCGATGGCGACGTGATTGAGACGACCGATCATCCTCTTCCTCTTCACTTTCTCGCGGATGATCTTCACAGATAATCACCCGTTTTTCTCAGCGCTCTTCCAAGATGGCCGGCGGCGTCCATCATACCGCCAAGACATGCACATGGCACATCGGCTTTTTGCCCCAGCGCTCGGCGATGTCCGCGCGCACCGCCCGGCGGATGGATTCGGCCACCGCGTCGGGATCGCTGCGGCGCTTGCGCGGCAGCAACTCGAAGGTCGCGAGCACCGCGTCGTAGACCGCCTCGTAAATGAGCCCGCCGTCGCGGTCGCGCTCCGGGATGCCGATGAGGTCGACCGAGGGATCGTCGACCATCTCGCCTTTGGCGGTCAGCGCCAGCGCGACCGACACCGCGCCGGCAAAACTAAGCCGCTTACGGTCGGCAACGGTGCGCGAGTCAGCTTCGACCAGCACCGAGCCGTCCTTGTAAACCCGCCCCGCCGGCACCTCGTCGATGATCCTGGCCGGCGCCGACAGTCGCACCAGGTCGCCGTTGCGGCATTGCACGACTTCCTTGACGCCGCAGCGGCGGGCGAGCGCGGCGTGCTCGGATAGATGCAGCGCCTCGCCATGCACCGGGATCAAGAGCTGCGGCTTGACCCAGCCGATCAGCTCTTCCAATTCAGCGCGGCGCGGATGGCCTGACACGTGCACCAGCGCATTGCGGTCGGTGATGACGGTGATGCCCTGGTCGATCAGGCCGTTGACGATGCGGCCGACCGCCTTCTCGTTGCCGGGGATGGTGCGGGCGGAAAAGATCACCGTGTCGCCGCGCGACAGCGTGACGTCGGGGTGCTGGTCCTCGGCGATGCGCGAGAGCGCAGCGCGCGGCTCGCCCTGGCTGCCGGTACACAACGCCACGACCTTGCGTGGCGGCAGACAGCCGTAGGCATCGACCGAACGCAAATCCTGCACGCCCTCCATGTAGCCGGTCTCGCGCGCGACCTGGATGATGCGGTCCATGGCGCGGCCGACCACCACGACCTCGCGCTCAGCGGCGTGCGCGGCGTCGATCACTCCGCGCAGGCGCGCGACATTGGAAGCGAAGGTGGTCACTGCCACACGGCCGCGCGCGGCCTTGATCATCTCGGCGATGGTCGCGGCCACGTCCTTCTCGGACGGCGAGCGGCCCTCGCGCACCGCGTTGGTCGAATCCCCGACCAGTGCCCGGCAGCCCTCCTCGCCCAGCGCGCGGAGCTTCTTTTCGTCGGTGGCGTCGCCGAGGATCGGCGTCGGGTCGATCTTCCAGTCGCCGGTGTGCAGCACCGTGCCGGCCGGCGTGCGGATGATCAGCGCATTCGCCTCGGGGATGGAATGCGCCATCGACACCAACTCGATGTCGAACGGCCCGACCTTGAAGCGGCCACCGAGCGGCACGATGGTCACTGGAATTTCCGGCGCACCCGGCTCGCTGGCGCGCTTGGCCTCAAGCAGCGCCGCGGTGAAGGGCGTCGCGTAGATTGGCACCTTCAGTTTCGGCCACAGCTCGATGATGGCGCCGAAATGATCCTCGTGCGCGTGGGTGATCACCAGGCCGGCGAGATTTTTCCGCTCCGCCACCAGATAGCGGATATCGGGCAGGATCAGATCGACACCGGGCAGATGCTCCTCGGCGGCGAACGATACGCCGAGATCGACGGCGAGCCACTGACGGCGGCGCTCGTCGCCGAGCCCGTAGATCGACAGGTTCATGCCGATTTCGCCGACACCGCCGAGCGGCGCAAAAACCAATTCCTGATGCGGCGCGGCCATGCTCAGCTCCGTAAGACCGGATCATCGCAGCCGGCGCGCAGCGTCAGCGGAAACACATCGCCGGCGGCAATCTCCTGGCGGGCGCCGTGGGCAAGATCGAGCAGCAGCCGGCCGGTGTCGTCGAGGCCGGCGAAGCGGCCGGTTTGGTCGCCGCCGCCGTCGCTTACTTTGATCGTCGTGCCGATCGGATGGGCTGCCGCCAGCCAATCGCCGCGGATGCCGGCAAAGCCGTTGCCGCGGTCCCATTGCGCAAGGCGCTTGAACAGCGCGACGGACAGGCCCGCCAGCAGGTCCTGCGGGCTAATCTCGGCGCCGTGCGTGCACAGGTTAGCCGCCGGGTACGAAGCTTCAGGCGGATGGCTGGCGCAATTGACGCCGATGCCGATGACGACCGTCGCCGGCTCGCCCCGCGTCACCTCGCCCTCGATCAGGATGCCGGCGACCTTGTCGCAGGCGAGCAGCACGTCGTTCGGCCATTTAAAGGAAAGCTTGGGTGCGAGCGCGGGCGCTTGCTGCGCCACGGCATCACGCACCGCCAGTGCCGCGACGAAGGACAATTGCGCCGCGCGCTCGGCTGGCGCCGGATCGGTCAGCAGCAGGCTGGCGTAGAGATTGCCGGGTTCGGACACCCAGGCCCGCCCGCGGCGGCCGCGCCCGGCGCTCTGGCTCTGCGCGCTGACCCACAACGGGCCGCGCTTGCCGGCACGCGCAAGCGCCAGCGCCTCGGCATTGGTCGAGCCGAGCGTGTCGTAAGCTAGGTGCCGGACCCCCGCCAGGTCCGTGGCGTCGCGGTTCATTCAAATCAGAACAAGGACTTCGCCGCAGCCGTCGCGGCACCCAAGAGCGGCGCCGGATAGGCGAAGAACAGCATGTTGATCAGCCCCGAGACACAGAGCACCAGGGCCAGCAGCCCGGGCATCCGCGCGAAACCTTTAACCGGCTCGTCGAAGTACATGATCTTGACGATGGTCAGATAGTAGAAGGCGCCCACCACGCTCGTCACCACGCCGATCACCGCGAGCGTATAGAGCCCGGCCTTGATGGCGGCGAGGAACACGAAGTACTTGGCGAAGAAACCGGCGAGCGGCGGAATGCCGGCGAGCGAAAACAGCAGCATGGCGAAGAAGAACGCCATGGTCGGCGATGTGCGCGCGAGACCGGCGAGATCGCTGATGTTTTCCACGAACACGCCGTCGCGGCGCATGCTCAGAATGCAGGCGAAGGTGCCAAGCGTCATCGCCACATAGATCGACATGTAGACGAGCACGCCCTGCACGCCCTCAGGCGTTCCGGCGGCCAAGCCGACCAGCGCGAAGCCCATGTGACCGATCGAGGAATAGGCCATCAGCCGCTTGATGTTGCGCTGGCCGATGGCCGCGAAGGCGCCGAGCGTCATCGAGGCGATCGACACGAACACCACGATCTGCTGCCATTCGTGCACGATGCCGGGGAACGCCACCGTGGTGGCGCGCACGAAGATGGCGATGCCGGCGACTTTCGGCGCGGCGGCGAAGAAGGCGGTGACCGGCGTCGGCGAGCCTTCGTAGACGTCGGGCGTCCACATGTGGAACGGCACCGCCGATATCTTAAAGCAGAAACCGACGAACATGAACACCAGGCCGAACACCAGCCCGATATTGGCGCCCTGCTGCGTCGCCTTGGCGATGCCGGCGAAATTGACCGTGCCGGTGAAGCCGTAGATCAGCGAGGCGCCGTAGAGCAGCATGCCGGAGGACAGCGCGCCGAGCACGAAGTACTTCAGGCCCGCTTCGGTCGACTTGACGTTGTCGCGGTTCGACGCCGCCACCACGTAGAGCGGCAGGCTCATCATTTCGAGCCCGAGATAGAGCGCGATCAGGTCGTTGGCCGAGATCAGCAGCAGCATGCCGAGCGTCGACAGCAGGAACAGTACGCCGTATTCGAATTTCTGTTGGTGCTCGACGGTGAGCCAATTGATCGACAGGATCAGCGCACCGCCGGAGCCGGCGAGCGCCAGCAGCTTGAGGAAGCGGGCGTAATCGTCGATCACCAGGCTGCCGCCGAACAATTCGGTGCGGCCCGGCGGATTCGCCACCACCGCGGCCGCGGCCAACGCCAGCACGGCGATGCAGAAGCCGTTGACGATGCGCGCGCTGCGCTCGCTCTGGTGGGCGCTGACGCCGGCCATCAGCATGACGATGGCGCCGATCGCCAGCACGAGTTCCGGCAAGACCGGCATCAGCCCTTGCATCTGGGTCAACTGGTTCATCGCGCGGCGCTCACCGGTAACAGTTCGGCCCGCTCCAGCTTGATGGAGAGCGCACCCGTTGCGTCCTTGGCCGGCAGGTTCAGCGCCGCCATGGAATGCTTGTAGTTGTCGAGCAATTGGGCGACGGAAGCCGCCGACATGTCGAGCACCGGCTTCGGCGCCACCCCAAACAGAATGGTGAGTGCGACCAGCGGCGTGAAGATCAGGATCTCGCGCCAGCCCATGTCCTTGATGCCGACCAGCGCCGGCTTCAGGTTGCCGAAGATCATCTTGCGGTAAAGCCACAGCGCATAGGCCGCCGACAGGATGACGCCGAGGGTGGCGAAGGTCGCCACCGCATTGTTGGCCTTGAAGGTACCGATCAGCGACAGGAATTCGCCAACAAAGCCGGAGGTGCCGGGCAGTCCGACATTGGCCAGCGTGAACACCATGAAAACGGCGGCGAACACCGGCATGCGGTTCACCAGCCCGCCGTAGAAGGCGATCTCGCGCGTGTGCATCCGGTCGTAGACGACGCCGACGCACAAGAACAGCGCGCCGGAGACGATGCCGTGCGAGATCATCTGGAAGATGCCGCCGGCGACGCCCTGCGGGGTCAGCGCGAAGATGCCCATGGTGACGAAGCCCATGTGCGCGACCGAGGAATAGGCGATCAGCTTCTTGACGTCCTCCTGCATCAGCGCCACCAGCGAGGTGTAGATGATGGCGACCACCGACAGCGTGAAGATCAGCGGCGCGTAGTCATGGCTCGCCGCCGGGAACATCGGCAGCGAGAAGCGCAGGAAACCGTAGCCGCCCATCTTCAGCAGGATGGCGGCGAGGATGACCGAGCCCGCGGTCGGCGCTTCGACGTGGGCGTCCGGCAGCCAAGTGTGCACCGGCCACATCGGCAGCTTGACCGCGAACGAGGCAAAGAAGGCGAGCCACGCCCATTTCTGCAGGCCGAGCGGGAAACCGTGATGCAGAAGCGTGACAATGTCGGTGGTGCCCGCCTCCCAATACATCGCCATGATGGCGAGCAGCATCAGCACCGAGCCGAGCAGCGTGTAGAGGAAGAACTTGAAGCTGGCATAGACGCGGCGCGGCCCGCCCCAGACGCCGATGATCAGGAACATCGGGATCAAGCCGCCTTCGAAGAACAGGTAGAACAGCACCAAATCGAGCGCCGAGAAGGTGCCGACCATCAGCGTTTCCAGGACCAGGAATGCGATCATATATTCCTTCACGCGCTTCTGGATCACGGTCCAGCTCGCCAGGATGCAGATCGGCATCAGTGCGGTAGTGAGGATGACGAAGGGCAACGAAATGCCGTCGACGCCCATGTGGTAGGCGGCGACGCCCAGCCAGTCGTGCTTCTCGGCGAACTGGAATTCCGGCGAGGTCGCATCGAAGCGCCACACCATGACCAGCGAGATCGCGAAGGTGACGAGCGTCGTCCACAAGGCCACCCAGCGCGCGGTGCCCTTGCCGAGCGGCCCGTTGCCGCGCGCGAGCAGCATCACGAGCAGCGCGCCGAGCAGCGGCAGGAAGGTGGTGACGGACAGGATCGGCCAATTCATGAGAATTCCTCGCGCATCAGGCTATGCGCTAGTGCACCGCGAACATGAACCAAGTGATGAAGAGCGCCGCGCCGATCAGCATGGCGAAGGCGTAGTGGTAGAGGTAGCCGGTCTGCAGCCGCATCACGTTGCGGGTGACGTCGAGCACGCGGGCGGAGACGCCGTCCGGGCCGAAGCCGTCGATCAGCCAACCGTCGCCGCCTTTCCACAACGTGTAGCCGAGCCACTTCATCGGCCGCACGAAGATGATCTCGTAGAGTTCGTCGAAGTACCATTTGTTGAGCAGGAACTTGTAGAGCGGCTCCTGCGTGCGCGCGAGTTCGACCGGGATATCCGGGCGGCGGATGTAGAAGTACCAGGCGACGACGAATCCGACCGCCATCATCACCGTCGGTAGCATGCCGATCTGCAACGGCACGTGATGCATATCCTCGAGCACAGTGTTGCTCTTGGCGAAGGCGAGCGACTCGCGGAAAAAGCCTTCGACGCCGTGGCCGGCGAAGATTTCCTTGAACGGCAGCCCCGCCATGATCGAGCCGAAGGCCAAGAAGCCGAGCGGGATCAGCATCACCATCGGGCTTTCATGGGCGTCGCGCCAATGCTGGCGGTCGTGCGGCTCGCCGTGGAAGGTCTTGAAGATCAGCCGCCACGAGTAGAACGAGGTCAGCAGCGCCGCGGCGACCGTGCAGATGAAGCCGTAGAGCGCGATCGGACTCTTGGCCACGAACACCGCCTCGATGATCGCGTCCTTGGAGAAATAGCCGGCGGTGAGCGGGAAACCGGTGAGCGCCAGCGTGCCGATGATCATCACGATGTAAGTGTACGGGATACGGTCCTTGAGCCCGCCCATGTGGCGCATGTCCTGCTCGTGATGCATGGCCAGGATCACCGAGCCGGAACCAAGGAACAGCAGCGCCTTGAAGAAGGCGTGGGTGAACAAATGGAACATGCCGATCGAATAGGCGCCTGAGCCCATGGCGACGAACATGTAGCCGAGCTGCGAACAGGTCGAATAGGCGACGACGCGCTTGATGTCGTTCTGCACCAGGCCGACGGTCGCGGCGAAGATCGCGGTGGTGGCGCCGATGAAGATGACGAAGCTCTGCGCGGTCGGCGCCAGCTCGAACAGCGGCGACAGCCGCGCCACCATGAATACGCCGGCGGTCACCATGGTGGCGGCGTGGATCAGCGCCGAGACCGGCGTCGGGCCCTCCATGGCGTCGGGCAGCCAAGTGTGCAGGCCGAACTGCGCCGACTTGCCCATGGCGCCCATGAACAGCAGCAGGCAGATCATGGTCAGCGCGTCGGGATGCCAGCCGAAGAACGGAATGGTCTTGCCGACCAAGGTCGGCGCCTGCGCGAAGATGGTGTCGAGATCGACCGCGCCGATCAGCGCGAACAGCGCGAAAATGCCGAGCGCGAAGCCGAAATCGCCGACCCGGTTGACCACGAAGGCCTTGATCGCCGCCGCGTTCGCTTCCGGCTTATGATACCAGAAGCCGATCAGGAGGTAGCTCGACAGGCCGACGCCTTCCCAGCCGAAGAACATCTGCACCAGGTTGTCGGCGGTCACCAGCATCAGCATAAAGAAGGTGAACAGCGACAAATAAGCAAAGAAACGCGGCCGGTACGGATCCTCGGCCATATAGCCCATTGAATAAAGGTGCACGAAGCCGGAGATCGTCGTCACCACCACCAGCATCACCGCGGTCAGCGTGTCGATGCGCAGCGCCCAGTCGATCTTGAGGTCGGCGGAGAGCATCCAGGTGAACACCGGCACGTGCTCGTCGTGATGGCCGAAGCCGACCTGCACGAAGGCGATCCACGACAGGATCATGGAGATCATCAAGAGCGTGGTGGTGATCAGCTCCGCCGTGCGCGAGCCGACGGCGGCCGGCTCGCCGCCATGGGCGCCGTGACCGTCATGCGCCTTGTGGGCGTGCGTGGCGTGACCGCCATGCGCGCCGTGATCGGCCGCGGCGGCACCCTCCTCCGCGCCCGGCGGCGGGCTTTCGCCCGGGCAGCGCCCGCGCGCGCCCACGATCGCGATCAGACCGGCGAGGATGGCGCCGAGCAGCGGTAGAAAGGCGATGGCCTGGTACATCTAAGTCTTCTTCCGTTTGCGCAAAAATCGGAGAACCGAATTCCGCTTTCCGCGATTCTGCGCTCAGCCCTTCATCAGATTGATGTCTTCGACCGCGATCGAGCCGCGGTTGCGGTAGAACACGACAAGGATTGCCAGACCGATCGCGGCTTCCGCCGCCGCGACTGTCAGCACCAGCAACGCATAGATCTGGCCGACGATGTCGCCGAGGTGGCTGGAGAAGGCGACCAGGTTGATGTTGACCGCGAGCAGGATCAGCTCGATCGACATCAGGATGATGATCACGTTCTTGCGGTTGAGGAAGATGCCGAAAATCCCCAGCGTGAACAGGATCGCGGCAACCGAGAGATAATGGCCGAGCCCGATGGTCATGTGTTGCTCCCCAGGCCCTGCCCGGTGCGCACCTTGAGAACTTCCATCGCGGTCGCCGGCGTGCGCGCGTTCTGCTCCAGGATATTCTGCCGGCGCACGCGCACGCGGTGCTGCAGCGTGAGCACGATGGCGCCGATCATGGCGATCAACAGGATCATGCCGGCGGCCTCGAAGAAGTAGGCGTAGCGAGTGTAGAGCACGAGGCCGATCACCTCGATATTCGAGGTCTTGGCCGCGATCGGCGCGGCGATCGCCTGCGGCACGCCGGGCCCGATCACCCAGGCGCCGACCACCAGCAGCAGTTCCGCAAGGAAAATGCCGCCAATCAGCATGCCGACAGGCAAATATTGCAGCGCGCCTTGCTTGAGCTCGGCGAAGTCGACGTCGAGCATCATCACCACGAACAGGAACAGCACGGCGACCGCGCCGACATAGACCACGATCAGGATCATCGCCAGGAATTCGGCGCCGAGCAGCACGAACAGCCCGGCGGCGTTGACGAAGGCGAGGATGAGATAGAGCACCGAATGCACCGGGTTCTTCGCCGCGATCACCATGAAGGCGCTCGCCACGCAGAGACCGGCAAAGAGGTAGAAAAATAAAGCGGCGACGATCATCATCTCACCTATAGGGCGCGTCGAGCGCCTGGTTCTTGGCGATCTCGCGCTCCCAGCGGTCGCCGTTCGCCAGCAGCCGCTCCTTGTCGTAGTAGAGTTCCTCGCGCGTTTCCGTCGCGAATTCGAAATTCGGTCCCTCGACGATGGCGTCGACCGGGCAGGCTTCCTGGCACAGCCCGCAATAGATGCACTTCACCATGTCGATGTCGTAGCGCGTGGTGCGCCGCGTGCCGTCATTGCGGCGCGGTCCCGCCTCGATGGTGATCGCCTGCGCTGGGCAGATCGCCTCGCACAACTTGCAGGCGATGCAGCGTTCCTCGCCGTTGGGATAGCGGCGCTGCGCGTGCTCACCGCGGAAGCGCGGCGAGATCGGCCCCTTCTCGTGCGGATAGTCGAGCGTCGCCTTCGGCCCGAAGAAATAGCGCAGGCCGAGGATCGTGGCGGTCACGAACTCCCACAAGAACAATCCCTTGGCTGTGCGGTCCAGTCTCATCGCATCCTCACTTTATCGCCGGCAAGACGAACTGCAGGACGCCGGCCACGATCACCACCATGACCAGCGACATCGGCAGGAACACCTTCCAGCCGAGCCGCATTAACTGGTCGTAGCGGTACCGCGGCACGATCGACTTCACCATGGCGAACATGAAGAACAGCATCAGCGCCTTGAGCACGAACCAGATCACGCCCGGCACCCAGGTGAACGGCGGCACGGCGATCGGCGGCAGCCAGCCGCCCAGGAAGAAGATGGTGGCCATGGCGCACATGGTGCAGATCGCCACGTATTCGCCGAGCATGAACAAGACGTAAGGCGTCGAGCCGTACTCCACCATGAACCCGGCGACGATTTCCGATTCCGCTTCGGCCAGATCGAACGGCGGCCGGTTGGTCTCCGCCAGCGCCGAGACGAAGAAGATGATGAACATCGGGAACAGCGGCAGCCAGTACCAGTTCAGGAACTCGAGCCAAGGCAGGCCGACCAGGTTCGCCAGTCCGTTCTGCTGCGCGGTGACGATGACGGTGAGATTGAGCGAGCCGGCGCACAGCAGCACGGTGATGATGACGAAACCGATGGAGACCTCGTAGGACACCATCTGCGCCGCGGCGCGCAGCGCCGACAGGAACGGATATTTCGAATTCGACGCCCAGCCCGCCATGATGATGCCGTAGACCATCAGCGAGGAGATGGCGAAGATGTACAGCACGCCGACATTGATGTCGGCGATCGCCCAGCCGACATTGACCGGGATCACCGCCCAGGCGGCGAGCGCCAGCGTGGTCGACACCAGCGGCGCCAAGAGGAATACGCCCTTGTTGGCGCCGGCGGGAACCGTCGGCTCCTTGAGCGCGAATTTCAGCATATCGGCGAAGGACTGGAATAGACCCCACGGCCCAACCATGTTGGGGCCCCGGCGCAGCTGCACCGCCGCCCAGATCTTGCGGTCGGCATAGATCACGTAGGCAATGGCGACCAGCAGGAACACCAGCAGCAGCACGCATTCCGCCAGGATGATGATGAAGGGCCAGAGATAGGTCCAGAAAAACTCCATGTAATCCATGGCCCTACTCCGCCGCCGTCATGTTCTTGGCCGCGGCGTTCGCCAGAGCCGAACACTCGGCCATGGTCGCCGACGCGCGCGCGATCGGATTGGTGAGATAGAAGTCGCGGACCGCGGAATGCAGCGGCGTCTTGTCCGCCGTGCCGCCGAGCCTGGCGAGCTTGCCGATATCGGCGGCATCGCCGGCCGCTATCTGGTCAATGCGCATGAAATGCGGATGCGCGGCATAAAGCGCCTGGCGCAATTGCGCGAGGGAATCGTAGGGCAGCGTGTGGCCGAGCGCACCGGACAAAGCGCGCAGGATCGCCCAATCCTCGCGCGCATCGCCGGGCGGGAACGCGGCGCGGTTGGCAAGCTGCACGCGGCCTTCGGTGTTGACGTAAAGCGCGGATTTTTCCGGATAGGCGGCGCCCGGCAGGATGATGTCGGCGCGATGCGCGCCGCGGTCGCCATGGGTGCCAATATAGACGACACAGGGGCCCGGAGAGACTTCGATCTCGTCGGCGCCGAGCAGGAACAACACGTCGACCCCGCCCGCCGCCATCTTCGCCGCATCGAGGCCGCCGGCGCCCGGCACCATGCCGAGGTCGAGGGCGGCGACGCGTGAGGCGGCGCTGTGCAGCACGGAAAATCCGTTCCAGCCGTCCTTGACCGCGACGAATTCGAGCGCCGCCTTGGCGGCCAGCGAGGCGACGGCGGCGCCGGCCGGCCGCGCCAGCGCGCCGGCGCCGAGTAGAACGAGCGGACGCTCGGCCGCTTTCAGCGCGGCGGCGAACTTGCTCTGGCCGAGATTGGCGAGACTGTCCGCCCCGGCGCCGAGATAGTCGTATTGGTAGGTCAGGTCGGCCTTGTCGCCGATCAGTCCGATCGGGAAATTGCCGGCGCGCCAACGCTTGCGAATGCGGGCATTGAGCACCGCCGCCTCGCGGCGCGGATTGGAGCCGACGATCAAGAGCGCGTCGGCGCGATCGATGCCGGCGATGGTGGCGTTGAACAGATAACTCGCCCGGCCCCAGGCCGGATCGAGCGCCGCGCCGTCTTGCCGCGCGTCGATATTGGCGCTGCCGAGGCGGGTCAACAGATTCTTGAGCGCGAACATTTCCTCGGCGCCGGCGAAGTCGCCGACGATGGCGCCAATGCGCTTAGAGCCCGCCGTGTTCACCTTGGCGGCGACCGCGGCGAAGGCTTCCTTCCAGGTCGCCGGCCGCAGGCGGCCGTTCTCGCGCACGTAAGGCTGATCGAGCCGCTGCGTGCGCAGGCCGTCGACGATGTGGCGCGTCTTGTCGGAAATCCACTCCTCGTTCACCTCGTCGTTGGTGCGCGGCAGGATGCGCATCACTTCGCGGCCGCGCGTGTCGATGCGGATCGCCGAGCCGAGCGCGTCCATGACGTCGACCGACTGCGTCTTGTTGAGCTCCCATGGCCGCGCCGCGAAGGCATAGGGCTTGGAGGTGAGCGCGCCGACCGGGCAGAGATCGACCACGTTGCTTTGCAGCTCCGAGGTCATCGCCTGCTCGAGATAAGTGGTGATCTCCATGTCCTCGCCGCGGCCGATGGCGCCGAGCTCGGGCACGCCGGCGACCTCGGTGGCGAAGCGGATGCAGCGCGTGCAATGGATGCAGCGCGTCATGATCGTCTTGACCAGCGCGCCGATGTATTTGTTCTCGACAGCGCGCTTGTTCTCGCCGTAGCGGCTCGAATCCACGCCATAGGCCATGGCCTGGTCCTGCAGGTCGCATTCGCCGCCCTGGTCGCAGATCGGGCAATCGAGCGGATGGTTGATCAGCAGGAATTCCATCACCCCTTCGCGCGCCTTCTTGACCATCGGCGTCTTGGTGAAAAGCTGCTTGGGCGCGCCGTCCTTGTTGGGCGCCAGATCCTTCACCCCCATGGCGCAGGAGGCCTGCGGCTTGGGGATGCCCTGCACTTCGATCAGGCACATGCGGCAATTGCCGGCGATCGACAGCCGCTCGTGGAAGCAGAAGCGCGGGATTTCCGCGCCCGCGGCTTCGCAGGCCTGGAGCAGCGTGTACTCCGGCGGTACGTCGATCTCTTTGCCGTCGACAATAAGCTTGGTCATGCTGTCTTCTTCAGTTGCTCGGTTCCCGCGTCAGCCTTGCTGGGTATGCTCATGCTCGCCGCACCAGTCGTCGCGCTTGGTGGTCACCGAGGCCGGGTAGTGGCGCGCGTGATCCGGCAGATCGACGGTTCCCGGCAGCGGTGCCCGCCGCCGGCATTGACCGAGGATTGAACGCTGGCGGCTCGGCTCGTTGCCCGTGGCCTCGGCCACCAGAACCGGCAATGATTGCAGCGCAAATTCTTGTTTTCGAACGTCATGCTTTGGCTCCACGGCTTTCCCCTTCCCTACTCCGCCGCCTCGCGCACCGCGCCGTGGGCGTCGGCGTTGCGCGTATATTCGTCGATGCGCCGCTCGATCTCGGGACGGAAATGCCGCAGCAAGCCCTGCACCGGCCAGGCGGCACCGTCGCCGAAGGCGCAAATGGTGTGACCCTCGATCTGGGTGGTCACCTCCATCAGCATGTCGATCTCGCGCTTCTGCGCGCGGCCGTCCGCCATGCGCGTGAGCACGCGCCACATCCAGCCCATGCCTTCGCGGCACGGAGTGCATTGGCCGCAACTCTCGTGCTTGTAGAAATAAGAGATGCGCGCCATCGCCTTGACGATGTCGGTGGTCTTGTCCATGACAATCACCGCGGCGGTGCCGAGCGCGGATTTCTTGTCGCGGCAGCCGTCGAAATCCATTAGCAGCGTGTCGGCCTGGTCCTTGCCCGCCGGCACCAGCGGCATCGACGAACCGCCGGGGATCACCGCCAGCAGATTGTCCCAACCGCCGCGCACGCCGCCGGCATGCGTTTCCAGGAGCTCGCGCAGCGGGATGCCCATCGCCTCTTCGACGTTGCACGGCTTCATGACGTGGCCGGAAATGCAGAACAGCTTGGTGCCGGTGTTGTTCGGCCGGCCGATGCCGGCGAACCAGGCGGCGCCGCGCCGCATGATGTCGGGCACCTGTGCGATCGACTCGACGTTCTGCACCGTCGTCGGGCAGCCGTAGAGGCCGACATTGGCCGGGAACGGCGGCTTCAGGCGCGGCTGGCCCTTCTTGCCTTCCAGGCTTTCCAAGAGCGCGGTTTCCTCGCCGCAGATATAGGCGCCGGCGCCGTGGTGGACGTAGAGGTCGAAGTCCCAGCCGTGCACATTGTTCTTGCCGATCAGCTTGGCCTCGTAGGCCTGATCGATCGCCGCCTGCAGTCTTTCTCGCTCTCTAATGAATTCGCCGCGCACATAGATGTAGCCGGCATGCGCGCCCATGGCGCAGCCGGCGATCAGGCAGCCCTCGACCAGGAGATGCGGATCGTGGCGCATGATCTCGCGGTCTTTGCAGGTGCCCGGCTCGGATTCGTCGGCATTGACCACGAGATAATGCGGCCGCTCGCCGATCTGCTTGGGCATGAACGACCACTTCAACCCGGTCGGGAAGCCGGCGCCGCCGCGGCCGCGCAGGCCCGATGCCTTGACATCGTTGACGATCCCCTCGCGGCCCTTCTCCAGGATCGCCTTGGTGCCGTCCCAGGCGCCGCGCGCGCGCGCGCCCTTGAGCCCCCAGTCGTGGCGGCCGTAAAGGTTGAGGAAGATGCGATCCTTGTCAGCGAGCATGCGTCATGATTCCCGTGAACGCGCCGTGTAAATCGATGGCTCTTTGAGCGTGGTGGCGCCGCCGATCGGTTCGGACAACTGGCGGTCGATTTGCGGACCGGGCTTCGGCGTCTTGCCGGCGGCAAAATCGTCGAGGATTTTGCCGAAGCTCTCCGCCGTCAGGTCCTCGTAATAATCCGAGCCGATCTGCACCATCGGCGCGTTGACGCAGGCGCCGAGGCACTCGACCTCGACCCAGGAGAATTTGCCGTCGGCCGTGACGTCCATCTGATCGCCGATGCGCTTGCGGCAGACGTGCTCCAGATCGTCGGCGCCGCGCAGCCGGCACGGCGTCGTGCCGCACAACTGCACATGGACTTTGCCGACCGGGCTCAAATTGAACATCGTGTAGAAAGTGGCGACCTCAAGCCCGCGGATATGCGCCATGCCGAGCATGTCGGTGACGTAGCGGATGGCCGCTTCCGGCAGCCAGCCGCCGGCCTGCTCCTGCGCGCGCCACAACAGCGGAATGATCGCCGAGCGCTGGCGCCCTTCCGGATATTTGGCGATCTGCTGCTGGGCCCAGGCCAGGTTCTCCTTGTTGAAGGCGAAGTCCTTCGGCTGGACGTCGGGCGGGGCGAGACGGCGCACGCTCATCGGTCGATCTCCCCGAACACGATGTCGAGCGTGCCCATGATGCAGGACACGTCGGCCAGCATGTGACCGCGGCACATGAAGTCCATCGCGCTCAAATGCGCGAAACCGGGCGCGCGGATCTTGCACTTGTACGGCTTGTTGGTGCCGTCGGAGACGAGGTAGACGCCGAACTCGCCCTTGGGCGCTTCAACCGCGGCATAGACCTCGCCGGCCGGCACGTGGAAGCCTTCGGTATAGAGCTTGAAGTGCTGGATCAGCGCTTCCATCGAACGCTTCATGTCCGCGCGCTTGGGCGGCACGATCTTGCCGTCGTCGACCGAGACGCGGCCCTGGCCCTGCGGGCTGCGCAGCTTCTCGCAGCACTGCCGCATGATCTTGATCGACTGACGCATCTCCTCGACGCGCACGCAGTAGCGATCGTAGCTGTCGCCGTGCTTGCCGATCGGAATGTCGAAATCCATCTCGGCGTAGCACTCATAAGGCTGCGCCTTGCGCAGATCCCAGGCCGCGCCCGAGCCGCGCACCATGACGCCGGTGAAGCCGCGGTTCCACGCCTCCTCGAGCGTCACCGCGCCGATGTCGACGGTGCGCTGCTTGAAGATGCGGTTTTCGGTGAGCAGGCCTTCGAGGTCGTCGCAAAATTTCAAGTACGGATCGCAGAACTCCTCGATGTCGTCGACCAGCTTGTTCGGAATGTCCTGGTGCACGCCGCCGACGCGGAAATAGGCCGCATGCATGCGCGCGCCCGAGGCGCGCTCGTAGAACGCCATCAGCTTCTCGCGCTCTTCGAAGCCCCACAACGGCGGGGTCAGCGCGCCGATGTCGAGCGCCTGGGTGGTGATGTTGAGGATGTGCGACAGTAGCCGGCCGATCTCGCAGAACAGCACGCGGATGAGCTGGCCGCGCTTGGGCAATTGCACGCCGAGCAGTCTTTCCGCCGCCAGGCAGAAGGCGTGCTCCTGATTCATCGGCGCCACGTAATCCAGCCGGTCGAAATAGGGCACCGCCTGCATATAGGTCTTGTATTCGATCAGCTTCTCGGTGCCGCGATGCAAGAGCCCGATATGCGGGTCGACCCGCTCGACGACCTCGCCGTCGAGTTCGAGCACCATGCGCAGCACGCCGTGCGCGGCCGGATGCTGCGGCCCGAAATTGATGGTGAAGTTGCGTAGCGCGGTTTCCGCCATTTTAGTTCACGACCCCTTGCCTTCGCCCTTCGCCTTTTCGTCGCCGGGCAACACGTAGTCGGTGCCTTCCCAGGGCGAGAGGAAATCGAAGGTGCGGAATTCCTGCGCCAGCCGCACCTTGTCGTAGACCACCCGCTTGAGCTCGTCGTCGTAACGCACCTCGACAAAGCCGGTGAGCGGGAAATCCTTGCGCAGCGGATGACCCTCGAAACCGTAATCGGTGAGGATGCGCCGCATGTCCGGGTGGCCCGTAAACAGCACGCCGTAAAGATCGAAGGCCTCGCGCTCATACCAATCGGCGCCACGGTAGACGTCGATCAGCGAGGGCACCGGCGTGACCTCGTCGGTCATTGTCTTGAGGCGGATGCGCAGGTTCAGCCGCGGCGACAGCAGATGATAGACGACGTCGAAACGCTGCTCGCGGCTCGGCCAGTCCACGGCGGTCGCGTCGATGATGCTGATGAACTGGCAGGCTGCGTCGTCGTGCAGGAAGGTCGCGACCTTGACCATGTCGGCGGCCTTGGCTGTGACGGTCAGCTCGCCGTAGGCGACCTTGTAGCCGGTGACCGACCCGGGCAGCGCGTTCTTGATCGTCGCCCCCAGCCTGTCGAGTATTTCGTCCATGCGAAGACCCCGCTCAGCGTTCGATCGTGCCGGTGCGGCGGATCTTCTTCTGCAGCAGCATGACGCCGTACAGCAGCGCCTCGGCGGTCGGCGGACAGCCCGGCACGTAGATGTCGACCGGCACCACGCGGTCGCAGCCGCGCACCACCGAGTAGGAATAGTGGTAGTAGCCGCCGCCGTTGGCGCACGAGCCCATCGAGATGACGTAGCGCGGCTCCGGCATCTGGTCGTAGACCTTGCGCATCGCCGGCGCCATCTTGTTGGTGAGCGTGCCGGCAACGATCATGACGTCGGACTGGCGCGGCGACGCGCGCGGCGCAAAGCCGAAGCGCTCGCCGTCGTAGCGCGCCATCGCCATGTGCATCATCTCGACGGCGCAGCAGGCAAGCCCGAAGGTCATCCACATCAGCGAGCCGGTGCGCGCCCAGGTGATCAGGTCGTCGACGGCGGCGACGAGAAAGCCCTTGTCGGCGAGCTCGTTGTTGACGCCGACGAAAAATTGATCGTCGGCGCCGACCGGCTTGCCGGTGCGCGGGTCGAGAATGCCTTTGGGTGCGGGTGCGACAAGGGTCATGGAACTAATCCCATTCCAGCGCCCCCTTCTTCCACTCATATATGAAGCCGACGGTGAGGACGCCAAGGAACAGCATCATCGCCCAGAAGCCGAAGGCGCCGACCTTGTGGAACACCACGGCCCACGGGAACAGGAAGGTCACTTCGAGATCGAAGATGATGAACAGGATGGCGACTAGGTAAAAGCGCACGTCGAATTTCATGCGCGCGTCGTCGAAGGCGTTGAAGCCGCATTCGTAGGCCGACAGCTTTTCCGGATCGGGCTGCTTGTAGGCGACGATGAACGGCGCGATCAGGAGCACCAGCCCGATCACGAGCGAGACCGCGACAAAGATGACCAGAGGAAGGTAATCCAGCAGCAATGCGCTCATGGCGACCTCAGCGTGCAGCCCCCGAGCCCCATTACCCGGATTTCGCCCGCCGAGACCGCTCGGCGACGCAGACGAGCGCCGAAAGCCCCGCACGAAAAAGCCCTTGCCGCGTGCGGATTAGCCTTGAGGACGGGCGCGGCTGAGGCTTAGCGCAGCGCACAAACAGGTGCAAGACGACAATGCGGAAACATCCACGAACACGCGTAGTTTGTGGCGGTATCCGCATCACGGCGCGATTGACAGGCCCGCAAGCGGCCCTTGATAGTTGCCCCGGGCGCCGTGACGCGCAAACACCGGGAAAAGACGCATGACACTTATGCGACATTTCGCAGCCCTTCTCGTCCTGGCGACAGCCGCCACTATCGGGGCACCGTTGAGCCGGGCCGACGACTACCCGTCGCGGCCGGTGCGAATCATCGTGCCGTTCGGCGCCGGGGGGCCGACCGACGTATTCACCCGCGCCATCGCCGAGGAACTGCGCAAGTCGCTGCATCAGACTTTCGTCATGGAGAACAAGCCGGGCGCCGGCACAACAATCGGAACCGATTACGTCGCCAAGGCCGCGCCCGACGGCTACACGCTGCTGATGGTGTCGGGCACGCAGACCGTCAACGAGACGCTCTATACCAATAAGCGCTATCACCTGATGCACGACCTGGTGCCGATCGCGCCGCTGATCGACAGCGACCTGGTGCTGGTGGTCCATCCGTCGGTGCCGGCGAAGAACTTGCAGGAACTCCTGGCGCTGGCGCGCGCCAAACCGGGCACGCTCAATTTCGGCTCGTCCGGTCCCGGCTCGAACTATCACATGGCCGCCGAGCTGTTGAAGCAGCTCACCAGCATCAACATCGTGCACGTGCCTTACAAGGGTTCGACCGGCATGCGCACCGATATCCTGAGCGGGCAGATCCAGATGCTGTTCGACAGCGTGCCGACCATGGCGCCGCTGATCAAGGCGGGCAAAGTGCGCGCGCTCGGGACGAGCGGAGTGAAACGTTCGCCGATCCTGCCGGATGTGCCGACGCTCGCGGAAGCCGGCGTGCCGGGTTTCCAGGCGACCCTATGGGTCGGCTTGATGGCGCCCGCCGACACGCCGAACCCGATCCTCGAAAAGCTCAACGCGGAAATCACCAAGATCGTGTTGCGGCCGGACATCAAGGCGGCGTGGGAAAAGCAAGGCGCCGAGCCGGTGACGATGACGCAGCCGCAATTCAAGGCCTTCATGGACGCGCAGATCGCCAAATGGGCGGACCTCATCAAGGCCAACGACATTAAGGCGATCAACTGAGCAGCGGGACCATCACGCGATGAACGAAATGACCCAGCCGATCACCGGCGCCGAACACTGGACCAGCAAAGACGGCGGCGTGAAGCTGTTCCTGTGGAATAAGTGCGCCGGCGATCCGGCGAAATGCATCGGTACGATTTTATTTGTGCACGGCTCGTCGATGGCCTCGCAGCCGACTTTCGATTTGCAGGTGCCGGGGCGACAGGACTCCTCGGCGATGGATCACTTCGCGCGGCGCGGCTACGACTGCTGGTCGGTCGACATGGAAGGCTACGGCCGCTCGACCAAGGACCGCGACAACAACGCGCCGATCAGCCAAGGCGCCGATGACTGCTATGCCGCCGCGCTCTATATCCAGAAGCTGCGGGGAAAACGTCCATTCCTGGTCTACGGCATTTCTTCCGGCGCGCTGCGCGCGGCGATGTTCGCCGAGCGGCATCCGGAGATGGTGGCGCGGCTCGCGCTCGACGCCATGGTGTGGACCGGCGAAGGCTCGCCGACGCTGGAGCAGCGGCGAAAGAGGCTGCCCGAGTTCATCGCCAAGAACCGGCGGCCGATCGACAAGGCCTTCATCCATTCGATCTTCGACCGCGATCATCCCGGCACGGCGGAAGAGAAAGTCATCGACGCCTTCGCAGACGCGGTCTGCGCGCTCGACGATTCGGTGCCGACCGGCACTTATGTCGACATGTGCTCGCGGCTGCCGGTGGTCGACCCCGACAAGATCACCGTGCCGACGCTGATCATGCGCGGGCAATGGGACGGCATCGCCTCGATGGCGGATCTGCTGGCCTTCTTCGCCAAGCTGCCCAATCCCGACAAGCAGTTCTCGATGATGGCCGGCATCTCGCACGCCAGCTTCCAGCAGAAGAACTACCTGGGCGTCTATTACATCCTGGCGCAATTCTTCGCGCAGCCGGCGCCGGTGTATAAAGGCTGAGCGGTCAAACCCCGAGCTGATCGGCGAGGTCGGCTAAATTCTTCGCGGCGTAATCGACCTTCACCGTCGGCGCCGACTCGCCGGTGTTCGGGCCGTATTCGTTGACCCGCGCGGTGTGCGCGGTGCGCAATCCCAATTTCGCCGCCGCCTCGAGATCGTTGCTGTGAGCGGCGACCATCGTGCATTCAGCAGGCGGCAGATCGAACGCCGCACAGGAGGCGAGATAGACGCCCGGCTTGCGCTTGTAGTCGTGCGCGATTTCGGCGCCGAGGATCGCGTCCCATGGGAAATTGTTGCGGCGGGCAAGATTGACCATCAGAGAAATATTGCCATTCGAGACCGGCGCCAGCCAGAATTTCTTTTTCAACCGCGCCAGCGCCGCCGCCACGTCGGGCCAAGCATCGAGCCGGTGCCAAACCAGCGTCAGGTCGTCCAGCACCTCATCGGACAGGTTCTGCAAATCGAAGCGCGGCAACAATCGAACGAGACCTTGCCGATGCAACACATCGAGCTTGGCAAAAGCCTGGCGGCCGGAGCGCACATCCTCCAAACCGGGCTGATATTCGCCGCGCCAGGCGTCGGCCAAAGCCGTCCAGTCGAGCCTATAGCCAAGCGGGACGAGTATTTTTTCAGTTTCCCGGGCGACCGAGGTGCGCCAGTCCACCATGGACCCGAACACGTCGAAAAACAGGGCCCGGATAGGCGTTCCGGCGTCGGTCACGGCACCAACTCCATGCTCGAAAAGGCCGGTTTCACGGGACCGCGGCCGTGGCTAAGTCATTGATAAAATGGCGGGAGCGACGGGACTCGAACCCGCGGCCTCTGCCGTGACAGGGCAGCGCTCTAACCAACTGAGCTACGCCCCCGCGGGCGTGGTGTGGACGTAAAGGCACCCTGCCCCATAGTCAAGGTAAGCCTCGGCGCCCTTCCGAAAATTGCGAAAAAGCCTTATTTGACGCCAAGAATTGATGGTCAGACCGCCCCCGAATCGTCTATGCGGGCAGAGTGTTTGGCCACCGCCAAGCGCACGGATTCAATGAGGAGGGTCCTAAATATGGCAACGGTTCCTGGAAAAGCTCCGACACCGACCACCGTCACGTTGAAGCATCTCGCCGCCGCGCTCGCGGAAACGCACGAAATGTCGAAGAAGCAGGCGGAAGCCGTGCTCGGCGATTTCGTCGGCAATATCGTCAAGCATCTCAAGAAGGGCGAGCGCATCCGCATCGGCGGCCTCGGCATTCTTCAGGTGCGCAAGCGCGCCGCGCGCATGGGCCGCAACCCGGCGACCGGCGAAGCGATCCAGATCAAGGCGAGCAAGAAGGTTGCCTTCCGCGCGTCCAAGGAATTGAAAGAGTTGGTCTGAGTTAAGTTCAGGCCGGATCCTCCGGAAGAAAATATCGGCAGGCTGGGAGCGGCAAACTTCCGGCCTGCTGTTTTGCGTTCGTGCGTGCGAAGGTGGCTCGCCAACCCAAGCCGTGGGATGTATTCGCGATCAGTCCGCCTTCGCCCTGCGGGCTACGGCGCGACAGCCTTCGCCGCTTCGCGAGCGAAGGCTGGTGGGCGGTGACGGACTCGAACCGCCGACATCCTGCGTGTAAAGCAGGCGCTCTACCAACTGAGCTAACCGCCCGGCCCGAACCAATATAGACCTCTGGCATCGCCGATAAAACGAAAACGGCGCCTTGCAGGCGCCGTTTCCTGTTTTTACTGCCGATCGCGCTTAATGCGCGGTCAGGCCCGACCCATCGTCTTCGACCACGGGCTCGCCGGACACGGCCGCGGCGGCGGCGAGCTTGGCGCTCTCCTCGTCCCAGACGATCGGCTCGGGCTTGCGCACCAGCGCCCGGGCGATGACCTCATCCATGCGGGTGACCGGGATGATCTCCAGCCCCTTCTTGATCGAGTCGGAAATTTCCACCAGGTCCTTGGCGTTCTCCTCCGGGATCAGCACGGTCTTCATGCCGCCACGCGAAGCGGCGAGCAGCTTTTCCTTCAAGCCGCCGATCGGCAGCACGCGGCCGCGCAGCGTGATCTCGCCGGTCATCGCGACATCACGACGAACCGGGATGCCGGTCATCACGGATACAATGGCCGTGACCATGGCGACGCCGGCCGAGGGTCCATCCTTGGGCGTCGCGCCTTCCGGCACGTGCACGTGGATGTCGCGCTTGTCGAACAGCGGCGGTTCGATGCCGAAGGCGACCGCGCGCGAGCGCACGTAGGACGCCGCCGCCGAGATCGACTCCTTCATCACGTCACGCAGGTTGCCGGTGACGGTCATCTTGCCCTTGCCCGGCATCATCACGCCTTCGATGGTGAGCAGCTCGCCGCCCACATCGGTCCAGGCGAGCCCTGTGACCATACCGATCAGGTCCTCGGCCTCGATCTCGCCGAAGCGATATTTCGGCACGCCGAGATAGTCGCCGACGGTCGCCGCGGTGACGGCGATCGACTTCTTCTTCGAGGTCATCAACTCCTTCACCGCCTTGCGGATCAGGGTCGACAGCTCGCGCTCGAGGTTGCGCACGCCCGCTTCCCGCGTGTAGCGGCGGATCATGAGCATCAGCCCCTCGTCGTCGATCGACCATTCCTTCTCGGTCAGGCCGTGCTTCGTGACCGCGTGCGGGATCAGATGCTTACGCGCGATCTCGACCTTCTCATCCTCGGTGTAGCCGGCGATGCGGATGATCTCCATGCGGTCCATCAGCGGCGGCGGGATGTTGAGCGTATTCGCCGTGGTGATGAACATCACGTTGGACAGATCGTAGTCGACCTCGAGGTAGTGGTCGTTGAAGGTGTGATTCTGCTCGGGGTCCAGGACCTCGAGCAAAGCCGAAGACGGGTCGCCGCGGAAATCGGCGCCCATCTTGTCCACCTCGTCGAGCAGGAACAGCGGGTTCGAGGTCTTGGCCTTCCTCATCGACTGGATGATCTTGCCGGGCATCGAGCCGATATAGGTGCGCCGGTGGCCGCGGATCTCGGCCTCGTCACGCACGCCGCCGAGCGACACGCGCACGAATTCGCGGCCCGTGGCGCGGGCGATCGACTTTCCGAGCGAGGTCTTGCCGACGCCCGGAGGACCGACCAGGCACAGGATCGGCCCGGTCAGCTTGTTGGCGCGCTGCTGCACGGCGAGATACTCGACGATGCGTTCCTTGACCTTCTCCAGGCCATAGTGGTCGTCGTTGAGAATCTTCTCGGCGCCGATGAGATCCTTCTTGACCTTGCTCTTCTTGCTCCACGGGATCGACAGCAGCCAGTCGAGATAATTGCGCACGACGGTGGCTTCCGCCGACATCGGCGACATCTGCCGCAGCTTCTTGAGCTCGTGCGTCGCCTTCTCGCGGGCTTCCTTGGAGAGCTTGGTCTTCTTGATCTTGTCCTCGAGTTCGGCGAGTTCGTCCTTGCCTTCCTCGTCGCCGAGCTCCTTCTGGATCGCCTTCATCTGTTCGTTGAGGTAGTACTCGCGCTGCGTCTTCTCCATCTGCCGCTTGACGCGGGTGCGGATGCGCTTTTCCACCTGCAACACGGAGATCTCGCTCTCCATCAGCCCGAGCACCTTCTCCAGGCGCTGAGTGACGACCGGCGTCTCCAGGATTTCCTGTTTGTCCGGAATCTTGACGGCAAGATGCGAGGCCACGGTGTCGGCGAGCTTGGCGTAATCCTCGATTTGCTGGACCACGCCGACGACCTCGGGCGACACCTTCTTGTTGAGCTTTACATAATTCTCGAATTCGGTGACCACCGAACGCGCCATGGCTTCCGCCTCCACGCGCTCGCCCACGTCGTCGGCGAGCACGGTGGCGTCGGCTTCGTAGTAGTCGCTGCGGTCGGTGTATTTGAGCACGCGCGCGCGCTCGGCGCCCTCGACCAGCACCTTGACGGTGCCGTCGGGCAATTTGAGCAGCTGCAGCACGCTCGCCAGCGTGCCGACCTCGAAGATCGAGTTGGTCGCCGGGTCGTCGTCGGAGGCGTTCTTCTGCGTCGCCAGCAGAATGAAGGTGTCGGAGCGCATCACTTCTTCCAGCGCCTTGATCGACTTTTCACGGCCGACGAAGAGCGGGACGATCATGTGCGGGAACACCACGATGTCGCGCAGCGGCAATACGGGATAAGCCCGGGTTTCGCCGGGTTGCGGCTGAGGTCGTGGCTTGGTGGTCATGACGTGGTCCTTTTTGTTGTGCCCCTGTGCGTTGACCCGCTGCTGCGGCATCGCCGGACAGTGCCGATAAGAAGGATGGGCAAGGAGTTGTCGGGCGATCGCCAGCCCGGCGCGCTTTTAGACAGGTACGAACCTCACCCAGTCGGAAAACTACGATGTTTCGTACGCAACTTCGCTTCGTACGCTATACGTAGGATGACCGCCCAGGGTCCGCAAGTAAGGCCCGTTTTTGCGGTAAAAAGCACGCCACTAACCGGGCGATTCTACAAGCTGTTCTCTGCCCGCCGGACGCGGCGGGGTCAGGCGCTGGCGCTGCCGGATTCGGCCGTCCGGTCGCTGCGGTCGGCGTAGATATAGAGCGGCCGGGCGGTTCCCTCGACGACCTCTTTCGAGATCACCACCTCCTCGACCCCTTCCAGGCTAGGCAGGTCGAACATGGTGTCAAGCAGGATGCTCTCCATGATGGAGCGCAGACCGCGCGCGCCGGTCTTGCGCTCGATCGCCTTGCGGGCGATGGCGCCGAGCGCCTCCTCGGCCAGCGTGAGGTCGATCGATTCCATTTCGAACAGCCGCTGGTATTGCTTGACCAGGGCGTTCTTCGGCTGGGTGAGGATGAGCTTGAGCGACGGCTCGTCCAGATCCTCGAGCGTGGCGACGACCGGCAAGCGGCCGACGAATTCCGGGATCAGGCCGTACTTGAGAAGATCTTCCGGCTCGACCTGACGGAAGATTTCGCCGGTCTTGCGGTCTTCCGGCGCCAGCACCTTGGCGCCGAAGCCGATCGAGGTCGAGCGGCCGCGCGCCGAGATGATCTTGTCCAGCCCGGAGAAAGCGCCGCCGCAGACGAACAGGATGTTAGTGGTATCGACCTGCAGGAATTCCTGCTGCGGATGCTTGCGGCCGCCCTGCGGGGGCACCGAAGCGATGGTGCCTTCCATGATCTTCAACAGCGCCTGCTGCACGCCCTCGCCCGACACGTCGCGGGTAATCGACGGGTTGTCGGACTTGCGGGAAATCTTGTCGATTTCGTCGATATAGACGATGCCGCGCTGCGCACGCTCGACGTTGTAGTCGGCCGACTGCAGCAGCTTGAGGATGATGTTCTCCACGTCCTCGCCGACATAGCCGGCTTCGGTGAGCGTGGTGGCGTCGGCCATCGTGAACGGCACGTCGAGGATGCGCGCCAGCGTCTGCGCCAAGAGCGTCTTGCCCGAGCCGGTCGGCCCGATCAGCAGGATGTTCGACTTCGCCAATTCGACGTCGTTGTGCTTGGTCTGGTGGTTGAGCCGCTTGTAGTGATTGTGCACGGCGACCGAGAGCACCTTCTTGGCGTGATCCTGGCCGATGACGTAGTCGTCGAGAACCTTGCGGATTTCCTTCGGCGTCGGGATGCCATCGCGCGACTTGACCAGCGAGGATTTGTTTTCCTCGCGGATGATGTCCATGCACAGTTCGACGCATTCGTCGCAGATGAAGACGGTCGGCCCAGCGATAAGCTTGCGCACTTCGTGCTGGCTCTTGCCGCAGAACGAGCAATAGAGGGTGTTCTTGGAATCACTGCCGCCGACTTTGCTCATTCCATTCTCCGTCGAACATGTCCGTACATTCTGTAGTTGGCGCCGACCTTGCTAACGCGCCACCCCACCGTACGAAGCAAGTTTCGGGCCTACCTTCCGGCCCGGCGGACCATTCAACCGGGAGGCCCACGATCCCGACACTGTCCCACACCATAAGCGAAGCATGCTAACGGCGCGATAATCAAGAATCTATTAACGATAATGCCCCTTCAACATCCACTGCGAAAGTGGAACTTCCAAGGCACATCAGGGCGGTACCGGCCAACCGGGACCGGTACCGAGGGCGGGAAAATCAGGCGGGTTTGGTCGGCAATTCCTCCGGACGGCGCTCGATCACCTTGTCGACCAGGCCGAAATCCTTGGCCGCCTCGGCTGTGAGAAAATAGTCACGCTCGAGCGCATCTTCGATCTTCTTGAGCGACTGGCCGGTATGTTTGACGTAGATTTCGTTCAGCCGCTTTTTCAGGTTCAGGATTTCCTGGGCGTGCACCATGATGTCGGTGGCCTGGCCCTGAAAGCCGCCGGACGGCTGGTGCACCATGATGCGGGCGTTCGGCAGCGCAAAGCGCATGTCCTTGGCGCCGGCTGCGAGCAGCAGCGAGCCCATCGAGGCGGCCTGCCCGACGCAAAGCGTAGAGACCGGCGGGCGCACGAACTGCATGGTGTCGTAGATCGCCATGCCCGATGTCACCACGCCGCCCGGTGAGTTGATGTACATCGAGACTTCCTTCTTCGGGTTTTCCGCTTCGAGGAACAGAAGCTGCGCAACCACAAGCGTCGCCACCCCGTCCTCGATCGGGCCGGTAATGAAGATGATCCGCTCCTTCAACAGCCGGGAGTAAATGTCGTAAGCGCGCTCGCCCCGGTTGGTCTGCTCGACCACCATGGGGACGAGATGCTGCATGTATAAATCGACAGGATCTCTCATTTCGGCTCCTTCACGCGAATCACGGGGCTAGCTTAGCCCCGCAGCCGCAACCGTTGATCTATTTTCGAATTGCGCCCGCCGCAAGGCGCGGCCCTTGGAGGGTTAATTCGGGGGTCAGGCCGCGACCGGTTCGTCGTCTTTGTAAAGGTCCTCGCGCGCGACCTTTTTCTCGGTCACGGAGGCGAGTTCGAGCAGGAAATCGACGACCTTTTCCTCGTAGAGCGGCGCGCGGATCGAGGCGACCGCCTGCGGGTTCTGCCGGTAGTAGTCCCAGACCCGTTGCTCCTGGCCGGGGAATTGGCGGACGTGCTCCATGATCGCGCGGTTGAGCTCGTCGTCGGTCACAGTGATCGAGTTCTTCTCGCCGATCTCGGCCAGCACCAAGCCGAGACGCACCCGCCGCTCGGCGATGGCGCGGTATTCGGCCTTGGCCTTTTCCTCGGTGGTACCCTCGTCGGCGAAGGTCTTCTTCTCGTTCTCCATCTCGCCGAGCACCGACTTCCACACGCGATCGAACTCCTCCTCGACCAGCGAGGGCGGCGGCTCGAACTTGTGCTTGGCGTCGAGCTCATCGAGCAGCGCGCGCTTGATCTTCTGCCGCGACGCGCCGACGTGCTCACGGGCGACGCGGTCCTTGATCGCCTCGCGCAGTTTGGCGAGCGATTCGAGGCCAAGCGATTTGGCGAATTCGTCGTTCACCGTCACGCTGCCGGGCGTCTCGATCGACTTGGCGGTGACGACGAACTCGGCGTCCTTACCGGCGAGATTTGCAGCCTGGTAGTGCTCGGGAAACTTCACCTTCAGCGTGCGGGTTTCACCGGCGGCGATCCCGACCAGCTGGTCCTCGAAGCCGGGGATGAAGGTGTTCGATCCGATCAGCACGGCCGAGTCGTCGCCGGAGCCGCCCTCGAAGGGCTCACCGTCGATGGTGCCGGCAAAGGAAACGACTACGCGGTCGTCCTTGGCGGCTTTGCCGCCCTCAGCCTTGGCGCTGTAGGGCTTGTTCTGCTCGGTGATACGCGTAAGCGCCTCGTCCACCTCGGCGTCGGTCACCTCGCTGGTCAGCCGGGTCAGCTTGATGGTCTTGAAATCGGCGAGCTCGATCGGCGGCACGATTTCGACCGCCATGGTGTAGTCGAGGTCGCTCTGCCCGTTGATCAATTTCTCGACCGCGTCCTGCTCAGTCGGCAGCGTCACCTTCGGATCGGCGGCGAGCTTGAAGCCGCGCTCGCTGACGATCTGGTTGTTGGTGTCGCGCACCGTCGCCTCGATCACCTCGGCCATGGCCGAGCGCCCGTAGACGCGCCGCAGATGGGCGACCGGCACCTTGCCGGGACGGAAACCGTTGATGCGGACGCGATCCTTCAGCTCTTCCAGGCGTGTCTTGACCTTGGCGTCGAGCTCGGCGGCCGGCACGACCACCTTGAATTCGCGTTTGAGACCTTCGGACAGCGTTTCGGTAACTTGCATCGATCACACTTCTGTTCTTGGCCGCGCGCCGCGCCGGACCGCATCGGGATGATGGGTATTCGCGCGCGCCGCTTGGTGATTGCCCTCGGTGTGGTGCGGGCGGAGGGACTCGAACCCCCACGACTTTCGTCACGGGAACCTAAATCCCGCGCGTCTACCAATTCCGCCACGCCCGCAAAGGGCAATTTCAGGACGATCCTGACGCCGCAATCCGGCAAGGTTTAGCGCGGAACGGCTTATCGCACCGCGGCCTGCCAGCGCAAGCATTATGGCCGCGTTGCGGGCGGCAAAGTAAAATCGCGCGGCAGCGATAAAATAGGCGCGGTTTTCGTCCACTCAAGGGGCCGCGGCCATCTCGCCAAAGAGCCGCCGGTAGACCGCCGGCAAGGCTTCCGACAGATCCTCCGCGATCAGGCCGAGGCCGAATTCCTTGGCCGCTTCGCCGTGCAGCCAGACGGCGGCGTTTGCCGCTTCGAAGGCCGGCATGCCCTGGGCCAATAGGCCGGTGATGAACCCGGCCAGGACGTCACCCGACCCGGCGGTGGCGAGCGTCGGAGGCGCGTTGTCGGCAATCGCGGTCCGGTCATCCGGCGCAGCGACGACGGTATCGGGGCCCTTGAACAGCAAAATAGCTCCTATCGTTCGAGTGGCCAGGCGCGCTTTCTCAAGTTTTGCAGGAGCATTAGCATTTTCATATATCACATTAAATAATCTCGCAAATTCACCTTCGTGCGGCGTCAGCACCGTTGCCCGCCCGGAGCGTTTGGCAATCAGCGCGGTGAGCTCCGTGAGGTCACCGGCAAAGCTCATGAGGGCGTCGGCATCCAAGACCACCGCGGCGGCGCTCGCCAATGCCACCGCCACCTGTTCGCGCAGGGCCGCGCCGACGCCGCCGCCAGGTCCGACCAACACCGCGTTTCGCCTTTTGTCGGCGAGGAATGCGGCGAGTTCGCGGGCGCCGTCCACCGGCCGCACCATCACCGCTAGGTTGGCAGCGGCGTTGACGCTGAGCGCCTCGCGCGGGCTGGCGATAGTGACCAGCCCTGCCCCGACCCGCAGCGCGCCGCGCGCCGCCAGCCGCGCCGCGCCGGTAGTCGACAGGCCGCCCGACACCACCACCGCATGGCCGCGCGAATATTTGTGGCCGTCGGCGCGCAACCGCGGGAAAACGCCGCTCCAGAGCGTCGGCCGGTTCATGAACGCCGCCGGCTTGATCGTCGCTAGTACGCTGTCCGGAATGCCGATATCGGCAACTTGGATGGCGCCGCAATGCAGGCGTCCCGGCAGCAGCATGTGGCCGGTCTTGCGCCGGAAGAAGGTGACAGTGCGCGCCGACTTGACCGCGACGCCCATGACCGCGCCGGTCGTGCCATTCACCCCGCTCGGCAGATCGACGGCGATGACCGGCGCCGACGCCGCATTCATCGCCTCGATCATGGTGCGCGGTAGGCCCTCGACCTCTCGATCGAGGCCGGCACCGAACAAGGCGTCAATGACGATGTCGCATTCGGCAAGCGATGCCGGTGTCGCCGGCACCACCTTGCCGCGCCACGCCTTGGCGGCGCGCGCAGCATCGCCCTTAAGCCGCGCGGTGTCGCCGACGAAGGCGACGCGCACGATGTAGCCGCGCTCCGCCAGATACCGCGCGGCGACAAACCCGTCGCCGCCATTGTTGCCGTGCCCCGCCACAACCACGACGCGCCGGCCGGGCAGCACGGTCGCAGCGTCAGCCACCGCGCGCCCGGCATTCTCCATCAGGTCGCTGCCCGGAGTGCCGCCCGCGATGGTCAGTCGGTCGGCTTCCGCCATCTCGGCATTGGTCAGCAGTTCGATCATCGCCATCGACACTACCGGTCGGCCGAAAGGCCGACAAATCGGCCCGATCGACTGCCTGCTATTATAGCTGCGGCCGCTGGCAAAAGTTTTTGCAGGGTGCTTAATTGCTGGGCAGCGGCCTTGCGGAAGACCGAGGAGTAATGCGCTAGTGGCGTCCTAACGTCTTGTGCGGACGCACGAATTCCGCTCTAGCCGGCTTGGCACGGGACCTGCTAACCGCTAGCGCGGCGCACCGCAGGTTCGCGGCGGGCTGGGGAAGGAAAGGCAATGAAAAAAATCGAGGCCATCATCAAACCCTTCAAACTCGACGAGGTGAAGGAAGCCCTGCAAGAAGTCGGGCTCCAAGGCATTACCGTCACCGAGGCCAAGGGCTTCGGCCGGCAAAAGGGACACACTGAACTTTATCGCGGCGCCGAATATGTCGTGGATTTTCTCCCCAAAGTGAAAATCGAGATCGTGCTCGGCGACGATATGGTGGATAAGGCCATCGAGGCGATCCGGCGCGCCGCCCAAACCGGCCGGATCGGGGATGGCAAAATATTCTTATCCAACATCGAGGAAGCCATCCGGATCAGGACGGGCGAATCCGGTATCGACGCCATCTAAGCCGCGGGGCAAGGTCCCGGCGGCCAATTCATGAAAAGGGGGAATGCAGGCCATGACGACCGCTAAGAATGTCATGAAGATGATCAAAGACAACGACGTCAAATACGTCGATTTCCGCTTCACCGATCCGCGCGGCAAGTGGCAGCACGTCACCTTCGATGTCTCGCTCATCGAAGAGGATACGTTTGCCGAAGGCCAGATGTTCGACGGCTCGTCGATCGCCGGTTGGAAAGCCATCAACGAGTCCGACATGAACCTGATGCCGGATCCCGCGAGCGCCTGCATCGACCCGTTCTTCGCCGAGACCACTTTGGTGCTGGTCTGCGACGTGCTCGAGCCGACCACCGGCGAGCCCTACAACCGGGACCCGCGCGGCATCGCCAAAAAAGCCGAAGGCATGGTCAAGTCGATGGGCATCGGCGACACGATCTTCTTCGGCCCCGAGGCCGAATTCTTCGTGTTCGACGACGTCAAATACGCCGCCAACCCCTACAACACCGGCTTCAAGCTCGACTCGGTCGAGTTTCCGTCCAATTCCGACACCGAATACGAAGGCGGCAATCTCGGCCACCGCATCGGCACCAAGAAGGGTTATTTCCCGGTGCCGCCGCAGGACTCGGTGCAGGACATGCGCTCGGAAATGCTCGGCGCCATGGCGCGCATGGGCGCCAAGGTCGAAAAGCACCACCACGAAGTGGCCTCCGCCCAGCATGAGCTCGGCCTGAAGTTCTCGCCGCTCACCCAGATGGCCGACATGATGCAGGTCTACAAATACTGCATCCAGCAGGTGGCGCAGATCTACGGCAAGACCGCGACCTTCATGCCCAAGCCCGTCTACGGCGACAACGGCTCGGGCATGCACTGCCACCAGTCGATTTGGAAGGCCGGCAAGCCGGTGTTCGCGGGCAACAAATATTCCGACCTGTCGGAAACCTGCCTGTCCTACATCGCCGGCATCATCAAGCACGCCAAGGCGATCAACGCCTTCACCAACCCGACCACCAACTCCTACAAGCGTTTGGTGCCGGGCTTCGAGGCGCCGGTGCTGCTCGCTTACTCGGCGCGCAACCGCTCGGCGTCGTGCCGCATCCCCTACACCACCAACCCGAAGGCCAAGCGCGTCGAGGTGCGCTTCCCCGATCCACTCGCCAACCCGTACCTCGCCTTCGCGGCGATGACGATGGCCGGCCTCGACGGCATCAAGAACAAGCTCGATCCGGGCTCGGCGGTCGACAAGGACCTCTACGATCTGCCGCCGGCGGAGCTGAAGAAGATCCCGACGGTGTGCGGCTCGCTGCGCCAGGCGCTCGGCGAACTCGACAAGGATCGCGCCTTCCTCAAGAACGGCGGCGTGTTCGACGACGACTTCATCGACAGCTATATCGACCTGAAGATGACCGAGGTGATCCGCTTCGAGCACACCCCGCATCCGGTCGAGTTCGAAATGTACTATTCGGCGTAAGCATTCCTCCCAACCATCGCGCGAGCGATGCAACTCAAAGGGCGCTCCTTGCGGGGCGCCCTTTTTCTTTGCCGGATTGCAATCCGCTCAGACAATCAGAAAAACGATGACCGCGAGCCCCGCGGCGACGCCGGCGGCGGTCGCCAGCCTCCGCTTGCGGTGACGTTTGGGCCCGTAGACGCCTGCCGCGCGCCGCTCGGCGATCAGTACGGCATCGTACTCGGCCGAGGAGGAATAGGCGCATGCCAAAGCCGCGCCGGCGCTGCGGGCATAGTCTTCGAGCGCCAGGACCGCGGCATCGCCTTGTCCGCTATGGGTCATACGCATCATGCGCGCAGGTTACCGCGCGGATGGTAAACGAGAGGTTGCGGTCCGGGCGGCGGCCGCCTGGTCCACGGTTTTGGCGCGTCTGGCGGGGGCTTTTCCGTTCGTCAGCCGCGGCGCCTTGGCTGCCTGGGCGCGGCGCGTATCGGACAGGACGACCGCGGTAGCATGGCTGGGCCGAGTTCGGCTGCCCCTCCTGCCCGGCCACATGTACCCGGTTTCGGCCGTCCCGCTTGGCGCGGTAGAGCGCGCCATCGGCGCGCGCGATCAAGGCGGAAATATCGGTCACCGGCTCGGCCGACGAGGCGGCGCCGATGCTGCACGTGGCGCCGATGACATGATTGTCGATGGTGACGCCGGCCAGCTCGAAGGCTGCGCGCAAGCGCTCGGCGATGCGCTCGGCGAATTCGATGGGCTCCGGCACGATCACTGCGAATTCCTCGCCGCCGAGGCGGCCGACGAGATCGCCGCCGCGCATGTTAGAGCGCGCGACGCCGGCGAACACGCGCAGCACTTCGTCGCCGGTCGCGTGGCCAAAACGGTCGTTGATCGACTTGAAGTGGTCGAGATCGAGCATCAGCAGCGTGACCGGCAGGCCGCGATTGGCTTGGCGGGCGCACAGGCTGAGCGCGCCTTCCAGGAAGGCGCGCCGGTTGACCAGCCCGGTCAGCGGATCGGTGGACGCCGCGCTGCGATAGAGGTCGACGTCGTTGTCTTTGACCATCAGCAGCACGATGAAGGCGGTGCCGACCGCGTAGAGCATGGTCTCGAGCGTGAAGACCGTCAGCCAGCTCGCGGCATAGATCGTCGGCAGGAAAGCCTGCATGCCGAGCGGCAGGAGGAAAATCGCCGCGTGCAGGAACGGCACCAGGATGGCAGCGGTGCGCGAACAGAGCGATTTGCGGCGCTCGCGGTTCAGCTCGAAGGCAATGCAGAATGTATAGGTCGCAACGATGATGACGCTGAGCGTGACGCGGTGATTGCTCGCGGCGGCAAAAGCCGGCAGTTGGCAGAGCCCCAGCCAGATGATGGCGCCGGAGAACGCGGCGGTCGGCAAAAGGCGGCGGCCGTGGAACAGGCGTACCCCGTTCCAGATCATGCCGCAGGCGATGAACGTCAGCGTCTGCGACCACTCGATCGGGATTTCGTAGAGCGGCGTCGGCGTGCACCAGAACGCGATCGAGGACGCGCCGACCAGATAAGCCGAGCCCCACCAGGCCAGCGCACGCACATTGCGCTGCTGGATCCAGGCAAAAATCAGCATCAGGCCGAGCAACACGCCGAGACAAACGGCGATAAAGCCCAGTGTCTGGATGTCCAACGGCGACAGCTTTGGCGTAGCGGCAAGAAGCACGGAAACCCCCGAAATACTGATCAAGGCTACTCCCGGGGTTGTGCGAAAAGGCTTGTCCCAATACGCGCGCTTCGATGCAAGACTTGTGAAAATTCGAATTAATTCAGCGCCATGACCTACAAATATGCACAAAAGGCGCACCTTTCGGCGCGCCTCTTGAGAATTCGGTAACCGTGCCGACGGATCAGCGTTTGGAGAACTGGAACGAACGCCGCGCTTTGGCCCTACCGTACTTCTTGCGCTCGACCACGCGCGAGTCGCGCGTGAGGAAGCCGCCCTTCTTAAGCGCGCCGCGCAGGTCCGGCTCATAATAGGTCAGCGCCTTGGAAATGCCGTGCCGCACCGCGCCGGCCTGGCCGGACAGGCCACCGCCGGAGACCGTGCAGGTCACGTCATATTGCCCGGCGCGATTGGCCGCGACCAGCGGCTGCTGGATCAGCATGCGCAGCACGGGCCGCGCGAAGAACACTTCCACCGTCTTGGTATTGACCAGGATCTTGCCGGAGCCGGGCTTGATCCAGACCCGGGCGACCGCGTTCTTGCGTTTGCCGGTCGCGTAAGCGCGGCCCTGCGGGTCGATCTTCTGCACGTATTTGGGAGCTTCCGGCGCGGCCGGCTTCAGTGTCGCCAAGCCTTCGAGCGATTGTACGGTCTCGGCCACGGTCAGGCACTCCTCAGGTTCTTGCGGTTCATCGCGGCGACGTCGAGTTTTTCTGGCTTCTGCGCTTCGTGCGGATGCTCCGGCCCGGGATAGACGCGCAGATTGCCGAGCTGCACGCGGCCGAGCGGCCCGCGCGGCAGCATGCGCTCGATCGCCTTCTCGACGATGCGCTCGGGGAAGCGGCCTTCCAAGATCGACTTGGCCGTGCGCTCCTTGATGCCGCCGATGAAGCCGGTGTGGTGGTAATAGACCTTCTTCTCGCGCTTGCGGCCGGTGAGCACCGCCTTGGCGGCATTGACGACGATAACGTTGTCGCCATCATCTGCGTGCGGTGTGTACGTCGCCTTGTGCTTGCCGCGCAGCCGCATCGCCACGATCGAGGCGAGCCGGCCGACCACCAGCCCGCTGGCGTCGATGAGCAGCCATTTCTTCTCGATGTCGGCGGCTTTGGCCGAATAGGTCGTCATGACAAATCCTTGTAGGAACGGCGCCGTCGCGCCGAGGTGCGGTTCTCTAGCCGAGCGAGCCTCGCCGGTCAACGCCATCCCTATGATATTATATCAAACATATCAATGCATTACACGAATGGTATTTTGACACCAGTTGCTAAGCTATCGGTTCTGCGGGATCGAATAGGTCGCCGTAACATGGGCCACCGGCTCGTCCGTTCCTTCCGAAAAAATGGTCACCTCGCCCACCGCCAGCCGCTTGCCGACCTTCATCAATCGGGCGTCGGCGAGAAGGTCGGCCTTGGTCGGCTTGCGCAGGAAATTGATGTTGAGATTGGTGGTGACGGCCAACGGCTGCGGGCCGATCGCCGAGAATACCGCGACATACATGGCGAAGTCGGCCAATTCCATCATGGTCGGGCCGGACACGGTGCCGCCGGGGCGCAGGCTGGTCTCTTCGAATTTCCAGCGCACGCGCACGTCGCCATAGGCCACGCGCTCGATGCTGTGGCCGCAGCCGGGATAGAAGGCTTGCGGAAATTCCGCGTGCAACAAATCGGCGATGGCTTCGCCCGACATCGCTGGCGCGCGCATGGCTCCCCCTCCGCCGGCCTATCCGGCGCTTCGTTCTTAGACGGACAGGCAATGGGGTCAAACGGTCTTTTCAAGCCTTGCCGTAAAGCGCGCGGAGTTCGTCCTTGGCCTTTTCCAATTTCTTCTTTTGCGTTGCGGAAAGGCCTTTGCCGCCGCGATTGATATAGAACGTCAGCATCGACATGGCCGAACGGTAGGAATTCGATTTGCGGCGGCGGCTACGGTCGGCGGAGTGCTTGAGCGATCGGGCAATCGCCCGCGGCGTGCGTTTGTTGAAGACGCCCTTCTCCAACGTCAATGCGTCGCTCTCGCGCGTGACGCGCTGCGACCAACGCCTGCCGCCCCGTTTCGCCCTTTTTCGTTTCTTCGCCATCGCCTGCCAACGCGTCGCGTGCAACGGCCGTTCCCGGCCTTGCGCGCTTCGGGCATCAGGTTAACTATCGGGACCTATGAGCGCCCGAACCGCCTCCCAGCTCAACGAACAGGCCGCGCTGTTGCGCGAGCGCGAAGGCGATATCGCCGTTCTGACGCTCAACCGGCCGACGGCGCGCAACAGCCTGTCGGAGGCGCTGCTCGGAGCGTTGTCGGTCGCCCTCTCGGAGATCGCCGCTGACACGTCGATCCGTGCGGTGATGCTGGCGGCGAGCGGCCCGGCCTTTTGCGCCGGCCATGATTTGAAGGAGTTGACGGCGCGGCGCGGCGACGCCGACGGCGGCCGAGCATACTTTCGGCACATCATGAACGTTTGCAGCGCGATGATGCGGCAGATCGTCAATCTGCCGCAGCCGGTCATCGCCGCCGTGCAAGGCGTCGCCAGCGCCGCCGGCTGCCAACTGGTTGCGAGCTGCGATCTCGCCATCGCCTCCTCGGCGGCGAAATTCGCCACGCCCGGCGTCGATATCGGCCTGTTCTGCGCGACGCCGATGGTCGCGCTGTCGCGCAACGTGCCGCGCAAGGCCGCCATGGAAATGCTGCTCACCGGCGATATGGTCGCCGCCGAGCACGCCGCGCGCATCGGGCTGGTCAACCGTGTCGTCGCGCCCGGCGAGGAGCGCGCCGCCGCGCTCGCTCTCGCGCGGCAGATCGCCTCGAAGTCGTCTTATGTGCTCAAGATCGGCAAGCAGGCTTTCTATCGCCAGCTCGAAATGCCGCTCGCAGAGGCCTACGCCTATGCCTCCGAAGTCATGACCGAGAACATGATGGCGCAGGACGCCGACGAGGGCATTTGCGCATTCATCGAAAAACGTGATCCGAAGTGGCAAGATCGGTGATGGCGCTCACGTTGCATTGATCGCACGCACCCTTTCCACGCTCCCGCACGCCGCCTATTTTGGGCGGCCCACCGGAGTTTGCCGCATGCACAACGCTCCTCGCGTCTTCACCCCAGCCGCGCAGCGGGCGCAGGCCGAACGCGGCTCCGCCCAGCACTACGCCAAGCGCCTTGCCGAAGGCTTTCCCAACACGGTGACGCCGGAACTCGCGGCTTTCATTGCCGAGATCGACACCGCCTTCTTCGGCACCGCGTCGGGCGACGGTGCGCCCTATATCCAGCACCGCGGCGGACCGAAGGGCTTCATCAAGGTCATCGACGCACACACGCTCGGCTTTGCCGACTACCGAGGCAACCGGCAATACTTCACGCTCGGCAATCTATCGGAGAACGATCGCGCCTTCCTGTTCCTGCTCGACCCGGCACGCCGACAACGCATCAAATTGTGGGGCCGCGCGCGTGTTGTGGAGAACGATCCCGCTTTCATCGAAAAACTGTTCGATACTGGCTACAAGGCGAAACCTGAGCGGGCCATTCTGTTCACAATCGAGGCTTGGGACGCGAACTGCTCGCAGCACATCGTCACGCGCTACGCCGAATTTGACCTCGAAGAGGCGTTCGCCACTGTCCGCGACAAGATCGCGACACTCGAAGCGGAGAACAGGAAACTGCGCGCCGCGCTCGCCCAGGCGGCGGCGTCTTAAAGTACGACGTTTGCCGGGGCAGTGCACCGTAGCGCGTCATGCCCGGCCTTATGCCGGGCATCCACGATTTTGCAGCACTTCGGCAAATAATACGTGGATGGCCGGGGAAGCCCGGCCATGGCGGCGTTGGATAGACGCTGACTAATCAGCCGGAAAGACTTGCGTCATTTCCGACCCGCTTCGTCGCTCTTCCTTTGGTCGCTTCAAGCGACCGACGGCTGGGGTTGCGGCGTCTCGTGCTCGTTCTCGGCGGCGCGTCCGGTGCTCGGCAGTTGCAGCACCGTCGCCCGCTGGCCCTCGCTCAAGTTGGTCAAAAGCTTGATCTTGCCGTCGGGAAATTCCAGCGCGTCGTGATGCGTCGCCGGGCGATCGAGGTTGACCTGGCGGAAGCGCGCCACCTTGTGCCGGGAACTCCATTTTGGAAACAGCGGCAGCGGCGGGTCGCAACGGATCACCTCGTCGAAGGCCAGTTCCGTCCCCGGCAACAGGCAGACCGCCATGCGCGGCTCGTTGGGATCGGCGAAGCCGCGAGTGATGGCGTTGCGAAACCGGGTTGTCGTTAGTCTGTCGCCGACTTTGGCGGGCCGGGATGGAACGTCGTGAAGACTGTAGTCACACATCGAGTGCCTCCTGTTTGTGCACCATAAGGCGGCCCCGCAGCGCCCCGTTCGCAACAAAAACAATCGACCGTCGGCCTCTCCCCGTTGCCGAACATACAACGCGGCGCCGGAACAACGCCGGTAATGCGCGGAGGTTCACCGGACTTTTGTTATGCCGGGGCCGTGACTATGGTGGCGCCAACCGGCCGGACGCCATGGACCACGATACCTATCCCGACAGCTACATCCGCGGCATCCTCAACGCGGTAAAAACCATCGCCGTGGTCGGGATTTCGCCGAAGGACAACCGGCCGAGCTATTTCGCGTTCAAATATTTGCAGGAGCGCGGCTACCGCATGATCCCGGTCAATCCAGGCCAGGCCGGGCAGAAAATCCTGGGCCAGACCGTCTTTGCCAAACTCGCCGACATCCCCGAGCCGATCGACATGGTCGACATTTTCCGCGGCTCCGAACACGCGCTGCCGATCGTGCAGGAGGCGTTGGCGCTTTCGCCGCGCCCACAAGTGATTTGGATGCAACTCTCAGTGCGCAACGACGAGGCCGCGCGGCTTGCGGACGAAGCGGGACTGAAAGTAGTGATGAACCGCTGCCCGAAGATCGAATATGGGCGACTTGTCATCGGAGATTTCCTGGATCGGCGTCAATTCGCGGACATTGTCGTCAAAAAGAGCGGTGCCACTCGGCGAAGGCGTCCAGCGCATGTCGATCGAGGAGAGAGCGGGTCCGACCGCTGCGCCCACCGGCAAAAACGACAAGAGTTCGCGCTAGCCGCGAGCCGGCACCGGCGCCCCGTATCAACGCGGCGGCCAGATGACAAACTCGCCAACCGGGTGCGGCAAATAGCCCGCCGCAAAAGCCGCGCACATGACGACGATGCCGACGTGAACCGCAAAACACAAAGTGTAGAGGATCGGCCGCTCGTTGACGTCAAAACCGAAGCCACGGCTGTAGATCACGCCGCTCCGCCATGCGCGCAGCAGCGTCCAGGCGACGAATAGGCCGAAGGCGGCCATGATGACGCGCGCGATTGGATCCATGACAAATCTCCGTAATCGCCGCCATTGTCACCGGTATTTCGTAAACAAGACGTGCCGAGGTCAAGAATTCGCCGCTGCCGGCTGAATTGGCAAAGCCCTTCCCTTGACCGCTCGCGGCCATCCGTTAAACACCATCGACCAACCGGCGCAGAAACGTCCGGCAGCAAGGGGGAACGACCATGGCCGACGCCGAACGCACTCCGGGCTTTTCGACGCTTTCGATTCATGCCGGCGCCAAGCCGGACCCGACCACCGGCGCGCGGGCGACGCCGATTTACCAGACCACCTCGTTCGTGTTCGACGACGTCGAGCACGCGGCCTCGCTGTTCGGCCTCCAGGCCTTCGGCAACATCTATACTCGCATCGGCAATCCGACCTGTGCCGTCCTGGAGGAGCGCGTCGCCGCGCTCGAGGGCGGCACCGCGGGCTTGGCCGTCGCCTCCGGCCACGCCGCGCAGGTGATCGTGATGCACGCGCTGATGATGCCGGGCGAGGAATTTGTCGCGTCGAAGAAGCTCTATGGCGGCTCGATCAACCAGTTCAACCATTCCTACAAGAATTTCGGCTGGAACGTGGTGTGGGCCGACCCCGACGACATTTCGACATTCGAAAAAGCCGTGACGCCGAAAACCAAGGCGATCTTCATCGAGTTGATCGCCAACCCGGGCGGTATCATCACCGACATCGAGGCGGTGTCGAAGATCGCGCGCAAGGCCGGCGTGCCCTTGATCGTCGACAACACGCTGGCGACGCCATACTTGTGCAAACCGCTCGACTACGGCGCCGATATCATCGTGCATTCGCTCACCAAGTTCCTCGGCGGCCACGGCAATTCGATCGGCGGCCTGATCGTCGACGGCGGCAGCTTCAATTGGCTGCAGAACAAGCGTTACCCGATGCTGTCCGAACCGCGCCCGGAATATTCCGGCATGGTGCTGGGCGAGACCTTCGGCAATTTCGCATTTGCCATTGCCTGTCGCGTGCTGGGCCTGCGCGACCTCGGCCCGGCGCTGTCGCCGTTCAATGCCTTCCTCATTCTCACCGGCATCGAGACGCTGCCGCTGCGCATGCAGCGCCATTCCGAGAACGCGCTCGCTGTCGCCGAGTGGTTGTCGAAGCGGCCGGAGGTCGCCTGGGTCAGCTATGCGGGCCTCCCGAGCGACAAATACAACGCGCTGGCCAAGAAATACGCGCCGAAGGGCGCTGGCGCGGTGCTCACCTTCGGCCTCAAGGGCGGCTACGACGCCGGCGTCAAGCTGGTGTCGAACGTCAAGCTGTTCTCGCACCTCGCCAATATCGGCGACACCCGCTCGCTCATCATCCATCCCGCTTCGACCACGCACAAGCAATTGTCCGACGCGCAGAAGGTGCAGGCCGGCGCCGGGCCCGACGTGGTGCGGCTATCGGTCGGCCTGGAGGACATCGCCGACATTATCGCCGATTTGGAGCAGGGGCTGAAGGCGGGTTGATCAGCGCTTATTCAGCGTGCGCGCGACGTAATCGCGGATTCGCCCAAGCGTCTCCGGCGCGGTCCAGATGTCGGTGACCGCTTTGTCGATCGCAGCGCCGCTTTGCGCCATACGCTCGGTGACGGCCTGGCGAAGCTGCCGTTTCGTTTGCGCGAAAGCCGGCGGCGACAGCTCGGCGAGCTCGGTCGCAACCGCGAGCGCGTCTTCCAAGAGTTCGGTGGGTTCCGCGATCTCGTCGATCCAGCCGCGGTCGAGCGCCGCATCGGTCGTGTAGGTCGCGCCGCTCAGCGTGAACTCCGGCAGGTGGCGCGCCGGCACCGCGAAACGGACGATCTCTAAGGCCAACGCCGGAAACGGCACGCCCACCAACATTTCGGTGACGCCGATGCGCCCACTCTCGCGCGCCATGATGCGGCGGTCAGCGCAAGCCGCGAGCACGGCGCCGCCGGCGACGGCGTGGCCGTTGATCGCCGCCACCACCGGCTTGGGGTGAAAGAACACCTGGTCGTACAGCTTATGCAGCGCCGGCAAAAAGTCGCGGATATAGGATGCACCGCCATTGCCGACGCGGATCAGATCGACGCCGGCCGAAAATATCTTGCCCTGCCCCGTGATCACCACGGCTTTGCTGGCATCGGCGTGCAGCGCGTGGAAGCGCGCGGCCAGGGCCTCGCACAATTCGATATCGAGCGCGTTGGCCTTGCCGTGCCGCATGGTGAGAACGGCAATACCTTCATTGATCGCGACGTCGATCACGCGGCCTGCCCCACCGCTTGCGGCACGCGTACAAGCGCGCGATGCGACAGCCGCTCGGCGTGCACGATGGCGATGCTGAACACCACCATGGCCATTAGCTGATGCACGAGCGCGAGCGCAAGTGGCGCCTGATAGAGCAGCGTACGATGCCGAGCGCGGCCTGCAACGTCACCGCCGCCGGCGAGCACGACCGCGCTACGCGCGGCATATTGTCGCCGCCAGGCGTCGATCGCGTGCAGAACCGCCAGCAGCCAGATGCCGTCGGCCAGCATGCGGTGATCGAGCTGAACGGTGAGGATGTTCTCGAACAGATTGCGCCACAGCGGTTTGATGAACAGCAGTTGATCGAGCGGCGGCATGACCGCGCCGTCGATCAGCGGCCAGGTATTGTATTTCAGGCCGCCGTCGAGGCCGGCCAACAGCGCGCCGAGATAAATCTGCCCCAGCAGCAATGCCGCGATTGCCAAGGCGGCAAGGCGCAGCCGCTTAGGCACCTCGTCGAGCGGCCGCGGCACGATCTGTTGCGCGGTCCACCGGATCGCGGCATAGATCGCGCAGGCGAGCGTCATGTGGAACGCCAGGCGATATTGCGACACTTTGACGAGCGAGCCGGTGAGCCCCGACGACACCATCCACCAGCCGACCACGCCGAGCGCCACACCGCCGGCGAAAATCAGCCACAACCGCGGCCGGAGCGGCGGCGGGATCGCACCCGTCCACAAGAAGACAAGAAACGGCACAAGGAACACTGCCCCGGTCGCGCGCGCCAGCAGCCGGTGCGTCCATTCCCAGAAATAGATCACCTTGAACTGCGCGAGATTCATGCCCCTGTTGAGCTCGCGGTATTGGGGGATGGCTTTGTAGCCGTCGAATTCAGCCTGCCAGGCCTGATCGCTCAGCGGCGGCAGCACGCCGGTGATCGGCTTCCATTCGACGATCGAGAGCCCCGACACGGTGAGGCGCGTCGCGCCGCCGACGATCAGCGTCAGAAAGATCATCGCCGCCGCCGCCAGCAGCCACAGCCGCACCGCGCGGACGCGAAATTCCGGAACCGGACGATCGTCGTGCATGGACCTATGTGCTTTGCAGGAAATCGCGCGAACCATATAGTCACGCGCCCTGCCCCGCAATAACGCCAGCAATGAGCTGCCATGCCCAGTCGCGTCCGCAAATTGATCGGCGCCGTCGCCTTGCTGGTGCTGGTGACGGTCTGGGGCCTGCTCGCCATGGTGCTGGCGCAATCGGTGCTCACTGACATCAACGGCTTCGTCGCGGCAATCTTCTATGTGGTCGCCGGCCTCGGCTGGGTGCTACCGGCGATGCCGCTGGTGAGCTGGATGGTGCGACAGGACGCGCCGCGCTAATTCAACTTTCGCTAATTCCCGCGCAAGCGGGAATCCAGAGCCAAATAGCAATGTCAGGAGTTGCAGTCCTGGGTCCCCGCTTTCGCGGGGACGAACGGAGATGGACTACGCTGCGTTGACGCGTCGGAAGCCGTTCCACATCGCGGTGGCCGCACCCGACATCAGCACGTCGAGATAGCGCTGGCGCTGGAAGTCGCCGTTCACCGAAAGGCGCGGCAGCGCCGTCAGTTGATCGCGGTGCGCCTTGAACAGCACGCCCGGCCGTGTGGTCGTTGCGGTCTTGAATCCGAGCTCGGCGGCGATGCGGAACTCGCGCGGGCCGGCCGAGGTCGGATCGCCGACCGGATAGGCCAGATGCTCCGGCCGCCTGCCCAGCGCCGCCAGCAGCACGGAGCGGCTCATCTCCATCTCGAAACGCACCGCGGCTTCGTCCGGCATCTTCTTGAGCATGTTGTGGTTGACGGTGTGCGCGCCAATGGTAACCAGCGGATCGGCGGCGAGCGTCACGATCTCCGGCCAATCCATGCACAGGTCGCGGCATAATGCCGCCATATCGACTTTGTGGCGGGCGGCAAGATCGCGCACCGCGTGGCGCAGTTCGTCTTCGGTCGCGAGACTGCGCAGATAGCCGAAGATCTGGTCGTAGACGTCCCGCTTCTCGGCGACAGTGCGGCAATCGAAGAACTGGCTGGCGCCGTTGATCACCATGCCGATGCGGTCGTTCTGCGCGATCACCGCTTCGAGCGCGAGCCACCACAATTCGCCCAGCCGGTCGGGAAAACTGGTGGGAATGTAGAGCGCGAACGGCAACGCGTACTGCTTGAGCAGCGGATAGGCATAGCGCACGAGATCTTTATAGCCGTCGTCGAAGGTGATGCAGATGAAGCGCCGCTTGAAATCGGCGCTGAGATAGCGCGCGTGCATTTCGTCGAGCGAGATGACGTCGAGGCCCGAGCCTTTCAGCCGGCGCAGCAGGCCGTCGAGAAACTCAGGCGTGACCTCCAGAAGGTGGTTGGGCTGGAAAGCGTCCGGCCGTCGCGGCCGCACGTGGTGCAGCGTCAGGATGGCGCCGACGCCTCCCACCAGCGGACGCATGAAATGATGCATCCCGGTGAAATACAGCGTCTCCAGGCCGGTCCGGATGATGGTCTGCTTCATGCCAGCCAAGCGCATGGCTCCAAAAGGCTACCGCGGCCAACTATTCAGCCGTTTTATTGATAAAGCTTTGCGACCGCCGCGACCAACCCTTGGCCGCGGCCTTCAGGCTGCGATGACCTGCGGGGCGCCGGCCGTCACCATGACGTCGGCAATCCCCGCCATCACAAGCCGTTCGCGCGCAATTTTGGTCGCCGGATTGGCCGAGTCGGCCGTCACCAGCACCGCCCGCGTCGCCAGCGCTGCCAGCCGCTCGAGCGCGCTATTGGCGGCGGAGCCGACGTCGATGACGACATGATCGTAGCTGCGCACCAGCGCCTCGATCATGGTCGCCAGCATAGGCGAAGCGGCAAGCGCGCGCGCGTCGGCGCCGACGTTGCCGGTCGCAACCAGATGCACAGCCGAATATTGGTCGCGGGTGATGATGTCACCGAACGTCGCCGTGCCGCGGACGAGTTCGGCAATGCCGGGCGCGTTGGGATCGTCGGAGATCACTGATAGATTGGGCGAGCCGAACGCCATGTCGACCAGCGCCACTTTGGCGTCCTGCGCGAGCGAGCGGGCGAGCGAAATCGCGGCGTGGCTGGTGCCGACATTGCGCATGGCGCCGACCACGATGACGCGGCGGCCGTCATCGCCGCCGTGGCGCATGCTCTTGGCGATCTGCTCCACCGTGCTGACCGCAACAGGCGCGCCCGCCACGGCCCCGGGCGGCGCCGTCATCGGCATCAAAGACGGCGCATTGACGCGGGTCATGCCACGCGCGGCCATCATGGGTGAAGCGAAGCCATAGTCCTGCGGCGGCACCGCCAGCAGCGTGCCGGTGACGATGAAGCCCGCCGACAGCGCGAAGCCGGCGAAGGCCGCGATCAGTACGGTCGGCAGTTTCTTGGGGAAGGCCGGCTTGATCGCCGGGCTGGCGCGCGAAATGATGCGCGCCTCGGCCGGCGCGGCGTTGATGTTTTCGCGCGCCGTCGCTTCGCGGTATTTGGCGAGATAGGATTCGAGCAGATCGCGCTCGGCCTTGGCGTCGCGCTCGAGCGCGCGCAATTCAAGGTCCTGCCCAGTCGTCTGTGCGGCGATCTTTTTGGCCGAATCGAGGCTCCCGCTCAGCGTTTCCACACGGTCGCCGGCGATCTTGGCGTCGTTATCGAGTTGCCGCGCCAGCCGCTCGCCCTCACGGATAATCGCTTGGTCAACTTCGGCGATCTGCGCCTTCAATTCCTTTATGCGCGGATGCTGGTCGAGCAGTGTGGTCGATTGCTCGGCGAGCTGGGAGCGCAGCGTGCTGCGCTGCTCGATCAGCCGGCGCATCGAGTCGGAATTAGCGATGTCGGACGAACTCGATCGGCTTGCCGGAGCGGATGAGCTCGCGCAACTGCTTCGCCCTCGCCTCGAGGTCCGCCTTTTGCCCGCTCGCCGCGGCGATTTGCGAATTGATCTCGGTCAGCTGCTGAGCCGACAGCGACGTGTTGTTGGAACCGGGATACAGATTGACCTTGGCACGATAAGCGTCGACCTTGGCTTCGGCGTCCGACACCTTGCTGCGCAAGCCCGTGATCTCGCCGGCGAGCCACTCGCCGGCCGCGCGGGTCTGTTCCTGTTTCGCCGCCTGCTGCATCCTCAAGTAAGTCTCGGCGATCGTGTTGGCGACGCGGCTGGCGAGATCGGGGTTGGCAGAATCGAAATCGATGCCGATGACGCGGGATTTATCCACCGCATAGACGTTGAGCCGGTCGTAGTAGGATTCCAGCGTGCGCTCTTCCGCGGACATTGCCGGATTGTGGCCTATGCCGAGCATGGCGAGAATGGCTTGCCACACCGGCATGCGGCCCACCGCCGGATCGAATTCCGGAAGATTGGCGAGTTTTTCTTTCTTGATGACTTCGCGCGCGAGGTCGCGGGACAGAACGAGCTGAGTCTGGCTGGTCACCGCTTCGGGATCGAGCGTGTTGCGATCGCCGTTGTTCTTGTCCGCCTCGGCGCGCATGAACACGTTCTCGTGCGTTTCGAGCAGCAGGCGCGATTCGGAGCGATAGCGCGGGGTGATGGTGTTAACGACGGCGAAGGCGGCTGCGGCGGCCAGCAGCGTGACGGCGAGGATCTTGGTTTTCTTCGCCCACAGAACGGCGCCCAAACTGCGCAAATCGGGCTCGCCGTTTGCGGCCATCGACACCGCGGCGGGCGCCGGCGACGGGGCAGCGACGTTCGACTTTTTACGGAGCAACATGCTCACTCCAAACGCACACACTCACTGTGCCGTGTGGATCACAACCTATTATGGTTTCTTCCGCGTTAATTTCTTCCGGCCATACGCGCGGGGTTAGGTTTTGTTAACCGTCCCGGCCCCTAATCCGCCTTTCAATTCCATGGGGGCGAAGCCATTGAACATTCTGCACGTGTTCCGCGCGCCCGTCGGCGGCCTGTTTCGCCATGTGCTCGACCTGACCCGCGAGCAGATCGCGCGAGGACACCGGGTCGGGCTGATCGCCGATTCACGCACCGGCGGCACACACGCCGACGATACACTGCGCCAGGTCGAGCCGTCGCTCGCCCTTGGCCTCACCCGAATTTCGATGCACCGCCACGCCAATCCGGTCGACCTCATTGTCCTCGCCCATGTCGTGCGCCGCGCCGCGCAAGCCGAGGCCGACGTGGTGCACGGGCACGGCGCCAAAGGCGGCGCCTATGCCCGGCTCTCGTTTGGACCCAAGCGCGCGGTGCGCGCCTATACGCCGCATGGCGGCAGCCTGTTGTTCGGCCACGACAGCTTGGCCGGAAAAATCTATCTAGCGACCGAACGCCTGTTGATGCTGCGCGGCGACCTGTTCCTGTTCGAAAGCGACTACAGCGCCGACGTTTTCCGCCGCAAGATCGGCAGCCCGCGCGGCCTGGTGCGCATCGTCCATAACGGCGTGTCGCAAGCCGAATTTAAACAGATCGAGAGCGTAGTCGACGCGACTGACCTCGTGTTCATGGGCGAGCTGCGGCCGGTCAAAGGCATCGACGTACTGCTTGACGCGATTGCGCGTTTGCGCGCGGCCGGACGCACCGTCACCGCGACACTGGTCGGCGACGGTCCGGACCGGGCTGCGCTGCAGGCTCAGGTTGAGGCGCTCGGCCTCACCGGCGCCGTGCAATTCAAGCCGACGACGCCTGCCGCCGTGGCGTTAACCCTCGGCCGCATCATGGTGGTTCCTTCCCGGGCAGAATCGCTGCCCTACGTCGTCCTGGAGACGGCGGCCGGCGGCAAGCCGCTAATCACCACCAATGTCGGCGGCATCCCCGAAATCTACGGTCCGCTGTCGCGTACCTTGGTACCGCCGCAGGATTGTCCCGCGCTGGCCGGCGCTATTGCCCGGGCGCTCGATCATCCTGACGAGATGGCGGACATTACGCGCAAGTTGCGCGATCAGGTGCAGGCGTCGTTTTCGGTCGGGACGATGGTCGACGGGGTGCTCGCCGCCTACCAGACGGCGCTCGAGACGGTGCGTCGTGAGCGCCGCCGTTAACGGTTTTTGACGTATCCCGATAAGTCTTTCTTGAGAGTCTTTCCTTAGAAATTTCCGTGAATTAGGGACGTTCTCAGCCGCCGACCCGGGGCTCAGCCGGCGGCTGACCGCTGATCCATGACCGATACCGACACTAGTCCTTCGATCAACGCAACGGGCGCGCCGGCGTTTCTCGACCGCCTGCGCAGCGGTCCGCGCGCCGCAAGCAAAGCCCGTCCGCTGACGCCGGAAGCACTCGCCGTCACTGCCCGCCCGGCGCCAAGCGCGATTTCTCCGATCGTCCTCGCCGGCTTCGCGCGCATGGGCGAATTCGCCCTGATCGTGCTGGTCGGCTTTGCCGTGTTCGCGCTCTACCTCGGTTTGAGCGAAGCTCTATTCTGGACTTATGCCGGCGCGATCTTCGCGATCGCCGTGTTGTCGATGTTCGCGTTCCAGACCGCGGACATCTATCAGGTCCAGGCGTTCCGCGGTCACGAGAAGCAATACATGAGGCTCGCCTCCGCATGGTCGGTGGTGTTTCTCCTCGTTATCGGCGCCTCGTTCTTCGCCAAGGCCGGCGACATGTTCTCTCGCGTCTGGCTCGGTGGCTTTTACGTCTGCGGTCTATTCGCGCTGGTCACTTCGCGGCGCCTTTTGTTCCTGCTCGTGCGCAAATGGACGCGCGAAGGCCGCCTCACCCGCCGCACGGTGATCGTCGGCGGCGGCGCGCCGGGCGAGCACGTCATCGAAGAGCTGCACCGGCAAAAGGATTCCGACGTCAAGATCATCGGTCTGTTCGACGATCGAGGCGACGACCGCAGCAGCCAGGATTGCGCCGGCAAACGCAAGCTCGGCATCGTCGACGACCTGGTCGAGTTCGGCCGGCGCACCCGCATCGACCTCGTGATCTTCTCGCTGCCGATCTCGGCGGAAGACCGCATTCTGCAGATGCTGAAGAAGCTGTGGGTGCTGCCCATCGACATCCGCCTCGCCGCCCACACCAACAAGCTGCAGTTCCGTCCGCGTTCCTATTCCTACATCGGCAGCGTGCCGGTGCTCGACGTGTTCGATCGGCCGATCGCCGATTGGGACGTCGTGATGAAATGGCTGTTCGACAAGCTGATCGGCGGCCTCGCGCTGCTGTTTGCATTGCCGGTGATGGCGCTTATCGCGCTCGCCATTAAGCTGGAAAGCCGCGGCCCGGTCTTCTTCAAGCAGAAACGCTACGGCTTCAACAACGATCTCATCGAAGTCTGTAAGTTCCGCTCGATGCACACCGCCAAGTCCGACGTCCACGCCAACAAGTTGGTCACCAAGGACGATCCGCGCGTGACACGCGTCGGCCGCATCATCCGCAAGACCAGCCTCGACGAGCTGCCGCAACTCATCAACGTCGTGTTCAAGGGCAACTTGTCGCTGGTCGGTCCGCGCCCGCACGCCGTCAACGCCAAGGCCGAGGCCAAGCTGTACGACGACGCGGTCGACGGCTACTTCGCCCGCCATCGTGTCAAGCCGGGCATCACCGGCTGGGCGCAGATTAACGGCTGGCGCGGCGAAACCGACACGCAAGAGAAGATCCAGCAGCGCGTCGAACACGACCTCTACTACATCGAAAACTGGTCGCTACTGCTCGACCTCTACATCCTGGCCCGGACGCCGTTCGCGCTGCTCAAGACGGAAAACGCCTATTGATCGCGACCAGACGGCGGCGAGGTTTCTGCTTCGGCGTTCTGTGCGCGATGGCTGTGTTGTTGCCGGCTGCGGCGGGCTATGCGCAATCGCACGGCTTCGACGTCGGCCTCTGCCGCTCGAATACGATCTGGGAGCCGAAGGCGAAGCAGGCCACGATCATCGCCGGTATCGGCGCGACCGGCGTGCACTGGTTCCGCGACGCTTTCGCATATGCGCCGGATGGCACGCAAGATTTCGTCGACGTCGTGCGCATGGCCAAACAGGCCAAATTGAAAATGCTGGTGGTGATCATCCAGGACGTCGCCGATTACGATGGCGCGGCGGCCAAAGCCGACAATGCAGGGTGGCTCTTCAAGAGACGCTGCGGCTGGGACAGCGGTTCGCTCAAGCTCAGCCAGATCAACACGACCAAATTCCAGACACGGCTGCGCGGGCTTCTGTCGGCCCTGAAGGCGGCGAACCTTGACGTCGACGCATTCGAGATCGGCAACGAGGTCGATTGGGTCTGCTTCAACGGCGATGTCCCGTTCGGCCGTCCGGCGACCGCGAATGACGTTTCGGTCGCGGCACACGGCTATGCGCGGTTTCTGCAGGCCGCGGCGGAGGTGATCCGCGACCCGCGCTTCTTCCCCGAGGCGAAGATCATCACCTTCGGTATCGCGCATGCCGACGATGGCTGGGACATCCCGCCGCATCATCTGCCGAACCCGGCGGCGTTCGTAGCGTCGCTGCGCGATCTCGACGGCGTCAATTATCTGAGCAATACGCGCTACCACATCGACGGCTACGGCTTGCACGTTTATCCCAACCCCAAAGACGTCAAAGCCTCCGTGGCAGCGACGCTCAAGCGCGATAGCGCCACGCTTGGCTCCGACCTGCCGTTCTGGATCACGGAATTCGGATGGCGTCGGACAAGCAACGGAGAAAGCCGAACGCAGGCCGTTAAGCATTTCTTCGAAGCGCTTGCCGAGGATCGCCGCGACAAATTCGGGCCGGCTTTCTATTACGACTACGACGGCCCCGAATGGGGTCTGCTCGATGCGCAGGGCAAGCTACTGCCGGAAGCCGGGGCGCTGGCGCGCGCGGCGAACGGTCGGCCGCGCCATTAAGGTTGCCGGCAGACTTTTGTTGCTCGACGCGGCGGCCCTTCTATATTTTGCTGATGAGATGATGCCTTCCCAGGAACCTGTCCAGACGGAGGCCGGATTTGCATATCCTCATCAACGATTTTATCGGAGGCTTTCTGGACCGCGGCATGCCGCTTTATGTCCGCAACTTGATTGACGGGCTGAAGCAAGAAGGGTTCCGCGTGAGCGTCGTTCGAGCCCCGCGTATCTGCCGTATTCTGCCACGCAATGTCTTTTATCTGATCTCGGTCCTGGTAGAGCAGTTGGCTTTGCCCATGATTGGATACCTCAAGCGTGCCGACATGACGCTTTATCCATACAATTCGGTCGCGATCGTTGATCTGCTGACACAGCGCGGGCGCATCGTGGTGCATGACCTCGAGCAGTTGAACCGCGGGATTTCACCTTCCAAGCTCTATTATCTGGCTTGTTATCGCGCGATTAAATGGCTTGGCCGGCCAATTTTTACGATCTCGAAACAGTCACGGCACCGGCTGCAAACCAGCGCTCGCTTTGGCCACGGCGCGATCACGAATTTGCCGAACACATTCTACTCCTTCGAAAATCTACTCTCTTCGCATCCATCTGCCGGCAGAGCAAAGTCGTCTATCCTTTTGTGCACAGGATCGACGGCAAACAAAGATCTCAAATCGGTCGTGCGCGATTATTTGCCGGAGGTGCTCGCTGCGGGCTTTCATGTCTCGGTGCTCGGGCTGCACAAGACTAGCGATGCAGCGAGGCTTGCTCCGCTCAGCGACTTCATGACATCCGGCCAGTTAACGTTATGTGGCCAGCTAACGGATACGCAGGTCGCCGAGGAATATCAGAGGCATAATATTGTTTGGGTTCACTCTTTGCGCGAAGGGTTTGGTCGTTGTGTGGTAGAGGGTCGCCTTGCGGGCGCTCGTGTAATCTGCCCCGACATTCCGGAATTCGTCGAGCTGCGAGACGACAACGTTTATCTGTATGAAGATCAAGTCGACTTTTTGCCGAAACTCGAAAGTCTTCGGCATATGGAGTCTTCGGTGCGCCCATATGCCAGCTACCCGTATCGCGAGATTTTGCGCGCAGCTGTCGGCGCCGACTTACAGCGCACCGTAAGACCGACCGGGCTTAGCGCGGCAGACCAGGTGCAGGGGCATCAGCGGCGGCGCATCGTACGCGTGGCGTGGTGCACGCGGTATGGGCGCAAAATTCTTCGCATTAAGGCCCCAAAGCAGCCCGAGCAGCAGCCACAAGTGCCGCCAATGCTCGACCTGCTGCAGCAGGCCGCAAGGCAGTTGGGCAAGCACCGAAAACGACAGCCAGACTGTGACGGGGCTCTTGGTCGCCCGCTCATTGTCGATGGCGATCTTGAACGACAGCGCGGTCAATAAGATCCACACCACACCCGCCACCCAACCATAGTTGAGGAACGAGCTGAGGAACACGTTGTGGATCGGCTCGGGGAAGTATTTGTCGATCTGCAACATGCCGAGCCCCAGCGGATTGTCCAGGATCATCGGAATGCTGAGCAGATAGCGGGTGTAGCGGCCCGTCTGTCCGACGTCATAGGGCTCCGCGAGCGTCGCACGGCTGAGCAGCTTTTGCTCGAAGCCCGGAAAACTCACTAGGGCGATGCCCGTGAGCACAACGACGGCAAAGGCACCGATCACAAGAATGGCGACTGCCCTTTTCGGACGGTCGCGGTTGAGCACCACGTAGTAGAGCGGTCCGACGACCGCCAGCGAGAAAATGTCGGCGCGCGAGAACGACAACAGCACGCCAGCGATGCACAGCAGGAGCGCGATCAGCGGGAAAATCAACCCGCGCCGGTAGCTGAGCATATAGAGCGAAGCGAACACGCCCGGCAGGAGAAAAGCGCCGAAGGCAATCGGCTCGTCGAACAAGCCCCTGGCGCGGCCGTCCCACAGAAACAGGTCCACCTGGCCGATGAAACCGACGACCCCCAACGTCGCGGTGATGCAGCAGGCGACAAGATAGACCTTCATGAAGGTGTAAAAGTCCCGCTCGCCCCAGCTCAGTGACACCAGGCAGGCTGTCACGCCGAGCGTGGCGACGAAGGTGTGCGCGAGCAGCTGGAATTGCACCTCCGGATCGTTCAGCACATCGATCGAGGAAATGAAGACCGAGAAGGTCCACACCAGGATGAGCGCGACGAAAACCAGGGCCTGCCGGGTGACGCTCGGATTGATCAGGAGCGACGGCAGCAACGCGATGACGAACACCACGTCGCCGGGCGCCGGCCGCGGCAGCGTCCAGTGCATCACCAAGACAGCGACGAAGAACAGGAAATTCCTCGTCTTGAAGATACCGGCCGCGATGCCCGGCGCCGCCGCCTGCATGAAAAGTCTCCCCGCCGCCGCCCGGCGGCTCGTTTTCGATAGCGCAAGAAGGTTAACGGCGGCTAATAATTGGCCCCGCAAGCCCGGCAAGCACGAAGTCGCCTACCGCGTTTAGTTCGCCGGCAGCGTCGCCGAGGCGCCGCCATCTTGGGCCGTGCGCTCCGCCTTAGGCGAAAACTGCCAGACGAACAGGTGCAGGCCGAGCTTGCGCTTGGCAATCGCAAACAGCAGCACCGACTCCAGAACAAACGTCGCGGTGGTGGCTGTCGCTGCGCCAATGGCGCCGTATTTGGGAATCAACAGCAGACACGCGCCGATATCGAAGGCAAAGACAGCGGCGTAGGCGAAGGCGCAAATGCGCTGCTGGCCGAGCATATTCAGCACCCGCTCCGCCGGACCGACCGCAGCGCGCACCATCTGGCCGATGGCGAGAATGAGCATCACCGGATAACCGGCGACGAAGGCGGGCCCGAACAGGCTGAGCAGGGGGCGGCCGAACGCGACAATCACCAGGGTCAGCGCAAGCGACGGCCAAAACACCCAGCGTACGGTGTTGCCGACAAACAGAACGAGCCCTTCGCGGTTGTCAGCCACATGGTAATCGGTGTAGCGATGCGCCGCCGCCGCAGCGACCGCGAAAATAATGATGCTGACGGGCGCCAGCACCTTGCCAGCCGCGTAGTAGTGCGCGACCACCTCTTCCGAACTGAACTGCTTGAGCAGCAAAACGTCGATCGAGACCATAAGCGTATAGAAGCCACATACGAGAATCGGCAACGCGGTGCCGAGCCAGCGCTTGACCTCATAGCGCTTGGGACCGGGCGGCGTTGCGATCCTCAACTTGCGATCGAGCTGAATGACCTGCAGCAGCGCGGCAAACCATCCGGTGACGGCCAGCGCGCCCATCACCGTGGTTGCATTCAAGGGCATGTGCGCCGCGTAGAGGCCGGCAACGCACAGGATGAATGTCAGCGGACGAACGATGTAGGCGGGCAGCAGCGCGACGTCGATCCAGTTGTAGGCGCGCGCCACGCCGTCGCACATCACGGTCAGTGCGAAAAACGGCAGCGCCGCGAAGCCAAAATAGTACGGCCAGACCAGATGGGCATCGACCCGCTGCCCGAGCACATAGACGATAAGGCCGCCGAAGAGCGCGACCCCCGTGCCGAACCCGAAGACGAGCCAGCGGCTGCCGGACAGAAAGCCGCGCAGCAGGTCGAGCGAGCCTTCCTGCGTATATTCCGGAATGAAACGCTGCGCAGTCAACGGCAGCCCGTAATGAACGAGCTCGCTCACCAGCGCCAGCGCGGTCGAGACGTAGACATAGGCGCCGAATTCGTAGCTGCCCATCCAGCGCGCGATGAGGACTTGCGAGACGAAAACGATCCCTGCGCTCGCGATGCGGATCACGAACGCGCCGCCGGCGAGCTTCTTGGTCGTGGCGTGCTCGTGCGCCAGCTGCGCCGCGAGCTGGCGGCGAAAGCCCATGACGATGCGCTGGGGCGCCATCACCCATTTTTGTCTTAGATCGATAAACGTCATTCAGTCCCCGCAGGCTCGAAACAGTGATAGGGCAAGCGCAGCAATTTTTCCCTTTAGAATATCGCCGCAATGCGACCGATGCGACCGCACTTGCGGTTAACCTTTATGCGTGCCGCGGCGGGCATTTCTGTGGAATCTCTGCTGGCACGGCAATTTTGCCGGCCTAGTCGCCCTTCGGCCGCAGTCCGCCGATGATCTCGCGAACCTTGGTCGCCACCGCCCACAATAGCGGCGTCTGCTTGATCCAGCGCTTGAGGCGCAGCGCGGCAAGCTTCGGCATGGCGATGAGCGCGCCGCGCCAGGTCACGGGCGCGATAAAGTCGTAGAGCTTAAGCTCGGTGTCGCACCAGTCGCGCTTGTAGCGCTCGTCGCCGATGGTGAAATCGAAAATGCTGCAGCCGCGATCGATCGCGTAATGCATCAGGTCGTGCAGATGTGCGGCGCCCGGCCCGAAGCGCGACAATTCGCAATCGCTGTAGCTCGCCAAGAGGTGATAGTAGCGGCCGCGACGAACCAGCGCGAGATTGACCGCGGCGGGGGTCGCACCGACGTCGAGCCGGCTGATATGCACAAACGGCCGCGTCGCCGGATCGATGGCGAGCGCGCGGTAGAAGTCCGCATAGCCCGGTTTGGCGAACAGATTGCCGACGCCCATGCGGGCGAAGGAGCGCGCCTTCTGTGCCATCAGGGTGTCGAGCGAACTCAAAATGTCGCGCTCGTCTGCTGGATTGATGAATTTGATCTCGCCGAATTCGCCGAGCTTCTTACGCTTGGTGCGGTCGCGCCGGCGCGTCGCCGACGAACGCGCCGCGGTGTAGAACGCGTCCCAGTCGCCGCTGAGACGCGTCAGATAGGCGCCGCTCGGATTGACCGTGCCGCCGAGATAACGCATCGGGTTTTGCTGCGCGCCGACCAGATCCGGCATTTTATCGAGAGCGATCACGTCGAAGCGCAGGCGCGGCTGCGCCTGCAGGCCCTGCGTGATCTCCTGCCACAGCGCCAGGAACCGGGCGCGGTCGATGCGCGCGGAGAAGGCCGGCGCCAACAGCGGCCCGTTGTAATCGCACAGCGCGGCGCCGAGCCAGGTCAGTTCGCGCGCGAGGCCAGCGGCGCGGACCGCCAGCGGCAGCAGGAACAGGATGGCGCCGCTCCCGTCTCGCCCGACGACTATGGCCGGTTGCACGCCTTCGCGCACGCCGATCGTGCGCTGCCAGGTCGCCAACCAATCGAAACATTGGAACACGGTGCTATCGGCCCGCCGCTCGAAGCCGCGCCAATCCCACTCGACGGCCGCCAGATCGTCGTAGACGGCAAGGCGAATATCGCCGACGCCCGCGGCCGGCAGCGTCCGGGCCCGGCCGACGGCCGGGTCGGCGGCGAAATGCGCGTCAAGTCGTGCTGGGACAGCCTCGGCCATGGCCACATCGCGATACGGGAACACTCGGATGGGGATTAGGTCCGATAGGCGTGCACTTTTCGTTAACTCGGCGGCGCAGTCGGAAACTCGGTGGCGGAAGCGTCATTGCGCCGCGGCAGGGGCATCCCCTATAGTCCGCGCCGTTTCGGTCGGGGCGTAGCGCAGCCCGGTTAGCGCACCTGTCTGGGGGACAGGGGGTCGTGAGTTCAAATCTCGCCGCCCCGACCAAATTTCCCTGAAGCCTGTGCCGGTTCCGCAGCAGCCCGATCCGTCAGTTTCGCACCGCGTCGACCGCGCCCAGCGCGTCGATCACGCCGGCGCCGATGTCGCGCCTGGCGCCCGGGATCGCGCGCGCCGATTTGATCAGCAGGCTGCGCACCTGATCCGGCGTGAGCTTGGGGTTGCGCGCCAATAGCAGCGCGGCGACGCCGCTGGCATGGGCGGCGGCAACCGAGGTGCCGGTCGTCACCTGATAGCCGCCATCCGGCGCGGTCGCGAGCACCATGACGCCGGGCGCCGCGACCGCCACTTGCGCGCCGCGGTTGGCCTGCGGCAGCAGCTTGTCGTCGGCGTCGGTCGCGGTGACGCCAATGACGTCGCGATCCGCCGCCGGATAAAGCGGCGGCGAACGCGGCCCGGCATTGCCGACGGCGGCGATCAGCACGATGCCGCGCGCATGCGCCTTGGCCAGCATGTCGCGCAACAAGGGATCGGGCGGGCCGGCAAAGCTCATATTGACGATGCGCGCCTGCTTGCTCGCCGCCCAATCGAGGCCTTTGAGGATGTTGAAGGTCGTGCCCTGGGCGCCGTCTTGGTCGCCGGAGAACGCGCGTACCGCGAGCAGCTTCACTTTCGGCGCGACGCCGAGAAGCTTGGTGTGCGCGGCGATGGCGCCGGCCATGCCGGTGCCGTGCATATGCGCCGGCGCCGCGGCGCCGAGTGCGTCGTATTGATCGGCGATGACGCCGGCAAGATCGGGATGATCGGCATCGATCTTGGAATCGATCACCGCCACCAGCACGTCGTCGCCGTTGGTGATCTTGTGCGCTTCCATCAGGTGCAGCTTGGGCACGACATATTGCGCGCCGATGTCGGACTGCACCGCCGCCTGCGCCTGGCCGAAGACGTAAAGGTAGTTCGGCTGCGCTGATATTCGGCCGAAGGGTTGCAGCCTGCCCAATGTGGCGCGCACGTTCGCGTTGCCGTCGATGCGCCAGCGCTGCAGCGTGCGTCCGCTGAGGTTGAAGCTTTGCGTTTCCAGGAGCGTCAGGTGCAGCCGCCGCGCGACCACGTTGAGGTATTGCGCCGGCGTGCCGCTCTCGACGTCTGTCAGGATCTCATTGTTCACGAACGCGACGATGCCGCGCGAGGGAATATCGATGTGGTGGCCGCGCGCCTGCCGCGGCGGCGGCTGATTGGGTGGATTGGGCGGCGGTGTGGTTGTGGTGAGAACCGGAACCGGATCGGGAAACAGCGCCGGACCGAGCACCCAGCCGAGCGGGCCGAGGAAGCACGACAGCGTCATGCGGTCGACTTCCATGACCGTCAATTCGCGGCCGAGTAGCAGGGTGCCGGCCATAGGCGACACCGCAACGCAGCCGAGCGACCCGATGGCGTACCAGCCGAGCGGCGGGATGGGTCTTGTGACCGTGGTGGTGGGCGGCGCCACGCAGAGGTTGGTGATGCACTGGGCCTGCGCAGACACCGACGCGCTCAGGCTGAGCGCCACCGCGAGAAGCGCAGCCGCTACAACCCGCCGCATACATCCCCCCTTGGCCGGCGCACGTTCCGTCAAACCTATTCTATCCAGACCTTGGTCGGACCCCACCGGCCGCCGGTTCAGGTCTTGGCGCAGCCTGCCATGGATGCCGGCGAAGGCCTATTGCGGCCCGTGTTAGGCTTGGCGAACCATGGCAACATCAATCAACTTGCGGCATTCGGCGAGCTCGTGCAGGACGGCGTGCAACTTGCGCAGATCCTCGCGCGCCAGCCGCGCTGGCGGGCTCGGCGACGGCGGGGCGTAAACCGCGGGCGCGGCAGGCTCGGACGCGGCAGGCGCCGGCTCCGATGCACCATGAATGGCGCGGTCGGTCGGATCGATGCGCGGCTCCGGCGCGCCCTTGAGCGGCGGCTCGCGGCGGGCCTCGACATCGTCCGCGCGGTCGCCGAGATCGCGCCCGATCAGCGCCGACAGCCTGCTGCCGATGCCACGCGCTTCGTCGGCCGCTTCTGCTTCCGCCGAGGCCGCTTCTTCGGCCAGATCCTCGTCTTCGCTCGCCCCATGCGGCGCCTGCGGCGCGCCCTCCTGCCATACGACGGCGACGAATTTGGCGCCCTGCTCGCGCAAGATGCGCTGCACCCCGCGGATGGTGTAGCCCTCGCCGTACAGAAGATGGCGGATGCCGCGCAGAAGATTGACATCCTCGGGCCGGTAATAGCGCCGTCCGCCGCCGCGCTTCATCGGCCGGATGTCGTGAAAACGGCTTTCCCAGAATCGGAGTACGTGCTGCGGCAGATCGAGCTCGGCCGCCACCTCGCTAATGCTGCGGAACGCTTCCGGCGCCTTGTGATCCAAAGCGGCCCCTCACGATTCTGAATTGAACCCGAAACGACAACGCACGCGGGACACAACGAACGCAGCTTGGTGGCCGAAACGCGGCGTCAGGCCGGCTCGGCGTGACCGTTAATGCGGTGCTTGAGGATCGCCGACGGTTTGAACACCATCACCCGGCGCGGTGAGATCGGCACTTCCTTGCCGGTTTTCGGATTGCGCCCGATACGCTGGCCCTTCTTGCGCACCACGAACGAACCAAACGAGGAAAGCTTCACGGTTTCTCCGCGCTCGAGGCAGTCGGTGATTTCCTTGAGTACCAATTCTACGAGCGCGGCTGATTCGGTCCGCGAAAGGCCCACTTTTTGGTAGACCGCCTCGCAGAGGTCCGCCCGCGTTACCGTTTTACCAGACATCGCCTGCCCTGCCCCTGGCGAAGTATCTCGCTGAATTATCGACGATATTAGCATCATACCCAGGGGTCAACGGCAAGATTTCAGTTTCTGAGGGGATTGCGCCCGGCGCCGAAGCCGGACCGCCGGGCCAGAACCATCGAGAATTTTGCCCAAATGCAACCGACCTGGCGGCCGGCAGCTCGGCAACCGGCTTGCTGCCGCCTACCAGCGCAGCAGCGCCGAGCCCCAAGTGAAGCCGCCGCCCATGGCCTCCAGCAGAATGAGGTTGCCGCGCTTGATACGCCGGTCGGCCACGGCATCGGTCAGCGCTAGCGGGATCGAGGCCGCCGACGTATTGCCGTGCCGGTCCACAGTTATCACCACTTTTTCCGGCGCGATGCCGAGTTTATGGGCCGATCCGTCGATGATGCGCTTGTTGGCCTGGTGCGGCACGAACCAGTCGATGTCGGCGGCGCTGGTGCCGGTCGCCTTGAAGGCGTCGTCGATGACGTCGGTGATCATGGCGATGGCGTGCTTGAACACGTCGCGCCCTTCCATGCGCAGATGGCCGACAGTCTGGGTCGAGGACGGTCCGCCGTCGACATAGAGCTTGCTCTTGAAGCGGCCGTCCGAGCGCAAATGGGCGGTCAACAGGCCGCGGTCGGCCGTCGTGCCGGCTTGCGGCTGCGCCTCCAGCACCAGGGCGCCGGCGCCGTCGCCGAACAGCACGCAGGTGGTGCGGTCGTTCCAGTCGAGAATGCGCGAGAACGTCTCCGCCCCGATCACCAGCGCACGCTTGAAGGCGCCGCTCTTGAGCATCGCGTCAGTGATCGACAGCGCATAGACGAAGCCCGAGCAAACCGCCTGCAGGTCGAAGGCGGCGCCATGCGTGATGCCGAGCCCCGCCTGCACCGAGACGGCGGTCGCCGGAAACGTCTGGTCCGGCGTCGACGTGCCGAGCACGATCAGATCGATCGAGGCGGCCTCGACACGGGCATTGGCGAGCGCCGCGCGCGCGGCGTTGAGCGCGAGATCGGAGGTCAGTTCGCCGGACGCGGCGATATGGCGCTCGCGGATGCCGGTGCGCTGCACGATCCATTCGTCGGTGGTCTGCACCGACTTCGCCAGTTCGTCATTGCTGAGGATGCGCGCGGGGAGATAGCTGCCACACCCGAGCACTACCGACCGCATCACCGTCAAGAGATCGCTCCGCTCACCATGCGCGCTGTGGCACTTGCCTGCAGATCGCGCGCCATCGACTCGCCGATCTTGGCGAGCAACTCGTAGCGGAACATGTCATAGCCCATGTCGATCGCGGAAGCGAAGCCCTCGGCGTCGGCGCCGCCATGGCTCTTGATGACGATACCGTTGAGGCCAACGAAGCACGCCGCCGTTCGATTTGCGCGGATCCATTTTCTCGCGCAGCGCGCGGAAGGCGCCGCGCGACAAGAGATAGCCGAGCCGAGCCGCCCAGGTGCGGTTCATGGCGTTCTTCAGGTATTGCGCGAACTGCCGCGCGGTGCCTTCGGCAGCCTTGAGCGCGATATTGCCGGCGAAGCCTTCGGTGACCACGACGTCGACCGTGCCCTTGCCGATATCGTCGCCCTCGACGAAGCCGACGTAATTGAGATGCGGGAAATTGCCTTCGCGCAGCATGCGGCCGGCTTCGCGCACCTGCTCCAGGCCCTTGACCTCCTCGACCCCGATATTGAGCAGTCCGACGCTCGGCCGCTCGATATCGAACAAGACGCGCGCCATGGCGCTGCCCATCGCCGCGAGATTGACGAGATGATGCTCGTCGGCGCCGATCGAAGCGCCGAGGTCGAGCACCACCGATTCACCCTTCAAGGTTGGCCACAGCGCCGCGATCGCCGGTCGCTCGATGCCCTCGATCATCTTCAGATTGAATCGCGACATCGCCATCAGCGCGCCGGTGTTGCCGGCGGAGACCGCGACGTCGGCTTCGCCTTTTTTCACCGCGTCGAGGGTGAGCCACATCGACGACTTCCAGCGGCCATGGCGCAGCGCCTGGCTCGGCTTGTCGTCCATGCGGATCGCCACGTCGGTGTGCGTCACCCGCGCGTTCGCTTTGAGCCTCGGCAGCTTGTAGAGCACCGGGTCGATCACGGCGCGATCGCCGTAGATCAAGAACGCGATGTCCGGGTGGCGGATGAGCGAAATATCGGCGCCGTTGAGGACGACCGAAGGGCCATGGTCGCCGCCCATAGCGTCAAGCGCGATGCGGGCCTTGTCAGGCATGGGGCGACCTTGGCGGCGTGAACCCGGGCACCGGCAAACTAGTCCAAAGGGTATGACGCACGACGGCGACCATAACCGCCCGGCCACGCCAGACAAGCCGGTTTTCCCACAGGCCCATGACTTGCCCCGCGACTAAGCCATTCGCTCACGTTTGGCCGCCGCCGAGGGTCTTTTTGAGCGATTCCAGCGCCGCAAAGGGGTGTTCGCCGGCATCTTCGTCCTTTGGCGGGGCGAATTCGGCGCCCGCCTTACGCGGATAGGGGTCGATGCCCAGAATCAGGAACTCGGTGGCGAGCGCGCCTAAGTCCAAAACGCCGCCGACAACCGGTTCCGGCATGTCGTCGTCGCGCGCGCGTTTGCGGGCGGCTTTGGCCTTAGGCTCGGGTTCGCTCGATGGCGCGAAGTCGACATTGACCGTCTCTTCCACCGCATTGTCGATCGGCTCGAGCGTCACCACGCAGATTTGCCCGACTTGCGCGCTCACCTGGCCGCTGACATGGATGCCGGCGCCGTGGCGCGTCAGATCGAACACCGCCGCAAGCCGCGGCAAATCGCGCACACCGGCAAGTTCGGCAAGCTCCGCACGCGCTGCGGCCGGCGCCTCAATCGCCAGATGCAGGCCGGTTTCCGGGATATCCTCCACGGCCACCGGCACGCTCCAAGGATTTGCGGCTCTACTCATCCGATCAGGCCCTTAAGATCAATGTCTTAACCCGTTTCCTCAGGAAAACGCAGGTCGCCGACGGCAAGGCCCTCTGCCGGCTGGGTGGCGAGATGACGTACCGCCTCCCGCACATAGGCCGCAAGGCGGGGTGCCGCGGCCACCGACGCCGCGCCATAGATATTGCGCTCCAAAGCCTGCACCAGCGGGCCATCGTCGGCGGCCACCCATGCGCTGCGATAGGCCTGCGCACGGCCATAATAAGCCTCGGCCATGCGCTGCATCTCTTTGGGGACCTTCAGATCGCCCACCCCCATTTCCCGCAAATTATCGTCCATATCCAGGCAAAACCGGTCGAAAATGCCCTGCCCGAGCGTCTGAAAGGCCGGATCCTGCGCCAGCCGGTCCAATACCATGGCCAAGTGAAGCACGATCAGCTCAAAACGGCCGTTAACCGTATCGGCGACGCCGTAGTCTCGATAAAAGGTCGGCAATCGCGCCTGCGCCACGATCATGCCATACAGGGTCGAAATGGTGTCGGCGCCGCGCGGCTTGCGGCGAAACAGGGGGAAAATCATTGCGTTGGTTCGGAGCTGACCGGCACAGCCGCCGGGTACGTGAACGCTCCCGCCGATGCAAGATCGAAATCACGGTGCCGCGTTTGGATTGGACGATCCTTCGGATGAACAGCATGCCGATCCGGCTCGCGCTTGCCAGCGCGCTCGCGCTTGCGGGCTGCGGCGGCTTCACCGAGACGCTGCAGCGCGGCTACGTCATCCAGGAGGGCGCGCTCGAGCAAATTCCGATCGGCGCCACCCAGGAGCAGGTGCTGATCGTGCTCGGCACGCCATCGACCGTCGCCACCGTGAGCGGCGAAGCGTTCTATTATATTTCGCAGACCTCGCAGCGCTCGGCCGCCTTCATGCCCTATGAGGTGAAGGACCAGCGCGTCGTCGCCGTCTATTTCGACAAGAACCGCCGCGTCGAGCGGCTGGCGAACTACGGCTTGAAGGACGGCAAGGTGTTCGACTTCGCGTCGCAGACGACGCCGACCGGCGGCAAGGAGTTCGCTTATCTCAGCGGCGTGCTGCGCTCCCTCAGCCCGAAGATCTGATCGCCGATGAAAAAAGGCCCGCTTGTGGCGGGCCCTTGGCATTTTTGTTTCCGCTTTCGCGGCTAGTGCGCCAGGATCGCCAGCAGCAACAGCGCGACGATGTTAGTGATCTTGATCATTGGGTTCACGGCAGGACCCGCAGTGTCCTTGTAGGGATCGCCGACGGTGTCGCCGGTCACGGCCGCCTTATGGGCATCGGAGCCCTTGCCGCCGTAATGGCCGTCCTCGATGTACTTCTTGGCATTGTCCCAGGCGCCGCCGCCCGAGGTCATCGAGATCGCGACGAACAGACCCGTCACGATCACGCCAAGCAACATGGCGCCGAGCGCGGAAAAGCCCGCCGATTTGCCGGCCGGACCGCCGCCCGCGATCAGGAAGATCGCGAAGTAGACGAAAACCGGCGACAGCACCGGCAGCAGCGACGGAATGATCATTTCCTTGATCGCGGCGCGGGTGAGCATGTCGACCGCGCGGCCGTAATCCGGCTTGCTGGTGCCCTTCATGATGCCGGGGTTCTCGCGGAATTGCCGGCGCACCTCCTCGACGATCGCGCCGGCGGCGCGGCCGACCGCGGTCATGCCCATCGAGCCGAACAGATAGGGCAGCAGGCCGCCGAACAAGAGGCCGACGACGACGTAGGGGTTGGTCAGCGCGAAATCGAGCTGCACGCCTTTGAAGTACGGATGCGCGGCGGCGTCCTTGCTGAAGAACAACAGGTCCTGGTTATAGGCCGCAAACAGCACCAGCGCGCCGAGGCCGGCCGAGCCGATGGCATAGCCCTTGGTGACCGCCTTGGTGGTGTTGCCGACGGCGTCGAGCGCGTCGGTCGCCTTGCGCACTTCCTTCGGCAGGCCGGCCATTTCGGCGATACCGCCGGCGTTGTCGGTGACCGGACCGAAGGCGTCGAGCGCGACGATCATGCCGGCGAGCGCCAGCATGGTCGTCACCGCGATGGCGATGCCGAACAGACCGGCCATTCCGTAGGTCACCAGAATGCCGGCGATGATGACGATCGCGGGCAGCGCGGTCGATTCCATCGAGATGGCGAGGCCCTGGATGACGTTGGTGCCGTGGCCGGTGACGGAAGCCGCCGCGATCGACTGCACCGGACGGTAGTCGGTGCCGGTATAGTATTCGGTGATCCAGATGATCAGCCCGGTGACCGCGAGACCGACGATGCCGCAGTAGAAGAGCGTCGTGGTGGTGAAGGTCGCAACGCCCGCAGTGAGCGGCACACCGAAACCGATCAGCCAGTGGATGACGCCGGCGATGCCGACCAGCGACAGCACGCCAGTCGCGATCAGTCCCTTGTAGAGCGCGCCCATGATCGATTGGCGGGCGCCGAGCCGCACGAAGAAGGTGCCGAGGATCGAGGTGATGATGCAGACGCCGCCGATAGCGAGTGGCAGCGTCATCATGGTCAGCAGGTGCGGCGTGCCGGCGAAAAAGATCGCCGCCAGCACCATGGTCGCCACGATGGTCACCGCGTAGGTCTCGAACAGGTCGGCGGCCATGCCGGCGCAATCGCCGACATTATCGCCCACGTTGTCGGCGATGGTTGCCGGATTGCGCGGATCGTCTTCGGGAATGCCGGCTTCGACCTTGCCGACCAGATCGCCGCCGACGTCGGCGCCCTTGGTGAAGATGCCGCCGCCGAGACGGGCGAAGATCGAAATCAGCGAGGCGCCGAAGCCGAGCGCGACGATGGCGTCGATCACGGTGCGGTCGTTCGGCGCCAAATGCATGGTGCCGGTGAGGAAGCCGAAATAAAGCGTGACGCCGAGCAGCGCGAGCCCAGCGACCAGCATGCCGGTGATGGCACCCGACTTGAAGGCGAGTTCCAGACCGCCGGCCAGCGACTTAGTGGCGGCCTGCGCGACGCGGACGTTGGCGCGCACCGACACGTTCATGCCGATGAAGCCGGTGATGCCCGACAGGATAGCGCCGACCAGGAAGCCGACGGCGACCAGCCAGCCCAGCGTGAAGCCGACGATGACGAAGATCACCGCGCCGACCAGCGCGATGGCGGAATATTGACGCTTGAGATAGGCCTGCGCGCCTTCGCGCACGGCGGCGGAGATTTCCTGCATACGCGCGCTGCCGGCGTCGGCGCCGAGCACCGAACGGGTCGCCCAGATGCCGTAGAGAACAGCGAGCACGCCACAGCCGACGATCACCCACAATGTGTTCATGGTGGTTTCAACCTCGATTGAAATGGTGCAGGCGAAAGAACGCTCCCGCCGGCGCCAGGAGCGTCGAGGATGGCCGCTATGGAGGGCGCTTCACCCCGACCGGAAAAGCGCGCGGATATAGCCAAAAAGGATGCGACAAAGCAACTCGCGGTTTTTTCTTATCCCTCCCCCACTTGATGGCTAAGAAGCGGGCGCGCCAAATCGCCCGTACTCTTTGCGGCCCCGGGAAGGCCGTCTTCCATTTTCCGTCCCCCTCGCACAATCGAGGGGATGGCGCGCCAAGCGGCGCGTCGTATGACGTAGTCAGGTACCGTTTCCGGCACGTTGCGCTTCTCGGCGCGCCATCGCGGCGTTCTCACATCCGGCGCCGGGCCGCGCTTTCGACGCCGGGTCATCCCGGGCCTTTCGGCTCTTTCGGCGCCCGGCCCTCCACGGGCCGACAGGCGTTGGCCGGCCTCACCGGCCGCCGTCAGCGAGCTCCTCGCAGGGGACATGACGCCTCATGAAGCGCCCTCGGTGGATCGGATGAATAGGACGATATACCTGTGAATGCGGTCCTATCAAGAGTTGGTAGTGGGTCAGTTTTGAACTGAAATAGGTTTTACATCCCATTTTCGCCCCTAGCGACTGTCGTGAGCAGAGACTAGCTTTTGCAGTATGGGCAAATCACCGCGCGTTATCTTTCATCCAAACCGGATTGCTGAAGGCGACTGGCAAATTGAGGCTCATTGCCTGGGCGCAGAAATTCGGTATGTCACGGGCTTCAAAGACAAAGCTTCAATCGATGAATGGCTGGCGGGCGACGGCAAGATTAGATGGCTCAGGTCACAGGGCTACGCAAAATGAGCGGCCACCGCGCGCGTAGCGGCTTGGTTTGAATTCAGTTCACCGAAAAAACCCGCGCAGGACTCGCCGCGAATTCAGCCGGTGGGTTACGCGCCTTCGGCGCTAACCCACCCTACTAACTGTGCACCCTCCCCGCTCGTCCCCGCGAAAGCGGGGACCCAGGAGCGGCAGGTACGAAGCGAAGAATCGGATTCCCGCTTACGCGGGAATGAGCGGAGCAAGGGCCGAAGCTGTGGTTAAATCGCCGCCGCGCGCTTGTGCAGGCTGAGCCACGCCAGCATGGCGCCGGCCGTGAAGATAGCCGGGAAGATCACCTCGTTGATCGTCGCCCAGCCGAAATATTCGAGCAATTGGCCGGAGGAAAACGACGCCACCGCCATGCCGCCGAAGATCAGGAAGTCGTTGAACGCCTGCACCTTGTTGCGTTCCTCGGGCCGGTGGCACTGCGTCACCATGGTGGTGGCGCCGATGAAGGCGAAGTTCCAGCCAAGTCCGAGCAGCACCAGTGCGGTCCAGAAATGCGCCACCGTGATGCCGGCAATCGCCGCGATCGCGGCCAGCACGATCAGGCCGAGACCGATGCCGGTGATGCGTTCGACGCCGAAACGCGCGATCAGCGAGCCGGTGACGAAGCTCGGCGAATACATCGCCAAGACGTGCCACTGGATGCCAAGTGTGGCGTCGGTCACCGAATGGCCGCAGCCGACCATGGCGAGCGGCGCCGAGGTCATCACCATGTTCATCATGGTGTAGCTCGCCATGCCGCAGGCCACTGCGACGATGAAGCGCGGTGCGCCCACGATCTCGGCGAGCGGTCGGGCGTTCACGGCATGCACCGCCGGCAGCGGCGGGATCTTGACGAACATCAGCACCAGCGCGGCGACCGCCGCGCAGGCCGACTGGCTGAGATAGCTCGCCGCGAAGATGTGCGGCGACAGGATGTCCTTGGTGAAGATGACGAGCTGCGGCCCGATCACCGCGGCGAACACGCCGCCGGCGAGAACCCAGGACACGACCTTTGGCCGGAACGCTTCGCTGGCGGTGTCGGCGGCGGCGAAGCGGTAGGAGTTGTGCGCGGCAGCGTAGAGCCCGCCGCAGAAGGTACCAAGGAGCAGCAGCCAGAACTGCCCGCTCATCACCGCCGAATAGGAAATCAGCCCGGACAGGATGCCGAAGGCCGAGCCGGTCTGCAGCGCGAAGCGCCGGCCGAAGCGGCGGGCGAGCGCGCCGACCGGCAGCGAGCCGAGCCACATGCCGATCACCATGCAGGTGATGGGCAGCGTCGCCAGGCCCTTGTCGGGGGCGAGCACCGCGCCAACGATGGAAGCGGTCGAGACGATGACGGTGTTATTGCCGCCGGCGAGCGCCTGCGCTACCGCGAGCACCATGGCGTTGCGGCGCGCCAAGCTGTCGTCGACGGTTGCGGACATTATGGGCTCGGCGACCGCCGACATGAAACGATTCCCGGGAAAAGGATTCTCTTTCTACCGGGCGCCGGAGAATATCACCACTGCCACCTGTGCAGGGCTGGGTTGTTCGTGTCCCGGGCAGCGCAGCGTGAAACGGTGCGCTGCCCGGGACCCCGGTTTCTCAAGCTGAGCCCGGGATCAGCGCCGCACCACTTCGCCATAGCGCATCGAAGACGCGCGTAAACGCGCTTATGGCTTAGTGCTGCGTCGCATCCGGGGCACGAGGACACTGCCACCCGAGACAGCTCAGTCGTTCCTGTCGAAGCGCCAGGCGCCGGGGTGGCGGATCACCGCGTCGCGCGCCTCGTCCAGCGTGCGGGCGCCGATCTGGCCGAGGGAAGAGCGCAATTCGTCGATGTAGAGGTCGATGAGATGCCCCGGCCCTGCTTCGCCCAGCGCGCCTACCGCCCAGAGGAACGACTTGCCCGCAAAGGCCGCCTTGGCGCCGAGCACCAGCGCCCGCATCACGTCCTGGCCGGAACGGATGCCGCTGTCGAGCACCACCGTCGCCTTCTGCCCGACCGCGGCGACAATCGCCGGCAGCACGTCGATCGACGGCGTCAGCGCCTCGATCTGCCGGCCGCCGTGGTTCGATACCCAGATGCCTTCGATGCCGAGCGACACCGCTTTCTCGGCGTCGGCCGGATGCAGCACGCCCTTGACCAGCATCGGCCCTTTCCAGTGGTCGCGATAGCGCGCGACTTCTTCCCAGGAAAACACGCCGCCCATGTTCTGGCGCGAGAAGCCGATCACCTCGTTGGTGCTGGCGCCCGGCCGGCAATATTGCCGGATGGTGGCGAAGCGCGGATAGCCGTTGCGCAGCAGCGCCATCAGCCATTTCGGCCGCACCATCATTTCGTAGAGCATGCGCGGGGTCGGGCGGAATTCGCGGCCCAAGCCGGCGTAAGATTCGCGCGTGCGCGTGGTGCGCACCGGCACGTCGATGGTGAGCGCCAGCGCCTTGACGCCGGCCGCGGTCGCCCGCTTGATCAGGTCGAAACCGATGGCGTGGTCGTTCTGGTAGAAACGATAAAGCTGCAGCCAGAACACGTCGGGCGCGACCTTGGCGACCTCCTCGATGGTGGCGCCGCCGGCGACGCCGAGCGTGTAGGGCACGCGGGCGCGCTGCGCCGCCTTGGCCATGATCAGGTCGGCGCCCGGCCACACCAGCGACGGCCCGCCCATCGGCGCGATGCCGATCGGCGCGGCGTAACGCGTGCCGAACAAGGTGACGTCGGTCGGCGGCACCGTGGTGATGGCGCCATAGCGCGGCACGATCTTAATCTGGTCGAACGCCGCCCAATTGTGCGCGATGCCGACGTCGGCGCCGGCGCCGGTGTCGCCGTATTCGAACGAGAAGCGCGGCACGTTCTTCGGCGCGCGCGCGCGCAAATAGGCCGAGCTCGGGTAGCGCTTGTGCAGCGCCTCGAAATTCGGGCTGATCCCCGAGGGCATTTGTTCGAGCGGTTTTTTTACCGTCAGGTCGTCCATGGCGTTTCCCTAAGTCCGTTTTGTTTGACTATAGCGCGCCCGGCCGCGCTGTAACCACTGGGGCGCGGCGTCAGAAATGGCTAAACGAAGCGCGCTTAAAGGCGAGCGCCTGGCCGGCGCTGTCCAGGAAGCGGACACCCTCGCCGGCTTTGATCTCGCCAATCTCGGTCACCACGACGTCGGCGGCTCGCGCCGCGGCGCGGAAACTGTCGGTCTTGGCCGCAGGCACGGTGCAGACAACCTCGTAGTCGTCGCCGCCGGTGAGCGCGTTCTCCAGCATCGCCGGTTCTGCGGCGACCGCGGCTTGCGCCGCGTCGGACAGCGGCACGCGCACGGCCGCGATCTCGGCCGCGACTTGCGAGGCCCGGCATAGCTTGGCGAAATCGCCGGCGAGACCGTCAGACACGTCCATCGCTGCGGAAGCGTACGCGCGCACGGCTTCGATCAGCGCATTGCGCGGCTGCGGCACGAGATAGCGCGCGAGAAGGTGGTCGCGTTGCGCGTCGCTCAAATTCCATGTTGCACCCAAATTTGTATTTTTGCGCAGCACCACGCCGAGCGCGGCATCACCGATCGAGCCGGTGACGAAGACGCGGTCGCCGGGCTTAGCGCCGGCACGGCGCACCATGGTGCCCTCGGGCACGCTGCCGAACATGGCGATGGAAATCGTGATCGGCCCCGGCGTGCGGTCGGTGTCGCCGCCAAACAGCGGACAGCCGAAGGCCTCGGCGTCCTCGCGCAGGCCTTGCGCGAAACCGGCAAGCCAGTCGCCGCCGATCTCCTTCGGCAGCGCCAGCGACACCAGGAAGCCGAGCGGCTTGGCGCCCTTGGCGGCGAGATCGGACAGATTGACCCGCAGCGCCTTCTTCGCTACGTCGCGCGCCGCGTCTTCGGCAAAGAAATGCACGCCGCCGATGATGGCGTCGGTTTTCAGAACGATCTCGCAACCCGCCGGCGGCTTGATGAAAGCGGCATCGTCGGCAAGCGCAAGCGCGCCAGGATGCGTCGCCAGCGGCGCGAAATAGCGCGCGATCAGGCGGTCTTCGGCCGAGAGCTTGTCGTCGTCTGCGCCCATGGCCAGACTCTGCCTGCTTATCCCTGCCGCTAAAAGGGGGATTTAGGCCGTGAATTCTTCCGCCCGCAGCTTGCGCGCCAGCTGATCGAGCACTGCATTGACCATACCGGTCTCCTGCTTCTCGACAAAAGCGGCGGCGACGTCGGCATATTCCGAGACGACCACGCGCGCCGGCACGTCGCAGCGGTGATCGAGCTCGTAGGCGCCGGCACGCAAGGCCGCACGCAGCACCGTCTCGATGCGCTTTAGCGGCCAGCTCTTAGCCAGCGCCTCGTCGATGATCGGATCGAGCTTGCGCTGCTCGCGCACCACGCCGGAGACGATGTCGCGGAAGAACGCGGCCTCCGCCGGCAGATATTGCGCACCCTCGACCTCGCGGCCGAGCCAATGGCTCTCGAATTCCGCGAGGATCTCGTTGAGTCCGGTGCCGGCGAGGTCCATCTGGTAGAGCGCCTGGACGGCGGCGAGCCGCGCCGCGCCGCGCTTGTTCGCCTTACGCGCGTCCTTGTCGGCGAAGGGCGCGCCCTTGACCATTATTTGCCCGCGAGCTTGCGCTTGAGCGCGATCATGGCAAGCGCGGCGCGCGCGGCGCTGGCGCCTTTGTTGCGGCCGTCGGTCGACGAACGCGCGAGCGCCTGCGCCTCGGTATCGACGGTGAGGATGCCGTTGCCGATGGCAAGCCCGCGGTTGAGGCTTAAATCCATCAGCCCGCGCGCCAACTCGTTCGCCACCAGTTCGAAATGATAGGTCTCGCCCTGGATGACGCAGCCGAGCGCGATCACGCCGTCATAGGGCGCGCGCTTTTTCTGCGCGGCATCGACGGCAAAGGCGATCGCCGCCGGCACTTCCAGCGCGCCGGGCACCGCGATCGTCTCGTATTGCGCGCCGGCCTCGCCGAGCACGCGCTGGGCGCCCGCCATCAGCGCGTCGGAAATGTGTTCATAAAACCGCGCTTCCACAATCAGCACGCGCGCACCGTCGCGCTTTTTCGCAGCGCTGGTCTTCTTGGCCATGTTTTCAAGTCCCTTTGTTGAGCCGCGTCCTAGCAAGCGCGCGCGCGGCGAACAAGGGTCCTATTGCGCGCTCAGTAAACGCGCGGCGTAACGCGCCATGGTGTCGATTTCGAGATTGACGTCGTCGCCCACCCGCAGCGCGCCGAAGGTCGTCACCTGTAGCGTGTGCGGAATGATCAGCACCGTGAAGGTATCACCGTCCACGCCGTTGACCGTGAGCGAGACGCCGTCGAGCGCGACCGAGCCCTTGGGCGCGATGAAGCGCGCAAGCTCGGCTGGCGCGCGCAGCGTGAAGCGCGCCATGTCGGTCATGCCCTCGCGCTTAACGACATTGGCGAGGCCGTCGATATGGCCGGCGACCAGATGGCCGCCAAGTTCATCGCCCAACTTGAGCGAGCGCTCGAGATTGACGTGGCCGCCATGCCGCCAGCGGCCGACGGTGGTGACGCGCAGCGTCTCGTCCGCGGCGTCGACCGCAAACCAGGTGCGGCCATCCTCTTCGCCGGTGCCGACCACCGTCATGCAGACGCCGGAGCAGGCGATCGAGGCGCCTTCGACCAGTTCGGCGCGCGGGTAGCGGCAGAAGATGGTGATGCGGTGCAGATTGTCGGCGCGCGGCTTGACCGACCGCACCTCGCCCATGTCGGTGACGATGCCGGTGAACATCAGGCGCGCTCGTAATGTTCGAGCGTGTCGGGCCCGAGCTTCTCGCTGCCGCGCGCGTGCAACTGCCCGGTGAAGCCGTCGAGCGGCATGCCCTCGAGCGGCGCGATGCCGTCGGCGCCGATGGTCTTGTCGCCGCGCAGCAGCGCCAGTTCGTCGACGAGGCCGGCGGCGGCAAAACTGCCGGCGAGCGTGGGGCCGCCTTCAACCATCAGCCGGGTGACGCCCTGCTCGGCCAAAACCTTGAGCACCTCAGCCAAATCGAGCTCGCCGTCCGCATCGCCGACGCGGAACACTTTGCAGCCCTTCTGCTCTAGAATCTCTTGGGCGATCGCCGACCGCTTGCGCGAGGTGAACACCCAGGTCGGCGTCTCGCGCACCGTCGCGACGACCGACGTCATCAACGGCAATTTCAAACCGGCGTCGAGCACGACGCGCACCGGCGAGCGCTCGAACATGCCGGGCAGACGGCAGGAGAGCTGCGGGTTGTCGGACAGCACGGTGCCGATGCCGATCATAATGGCGTCGCTTGCCGCGCGCATCTGGAACACGCGCGTCCAGGCCGCTTCGCCGGTGATCGCCGCCGGCTTGCGCGAGGCCAAGCCCGCCTTGCCGTCGGCCGACACCGCGAGCTTCAGCGTCACGTAAGGCCGACCGTTGGTGACGCGCATGATGTGGCCGGCGTGGACGCGGCGCGCCTCGTCGCCGCCGAGGCCGATGTCGACGGCGATACCCTTCTCGTACAACCGCGCATGGCCCTTCCCGGCGACCTCCGGATTGGGGTCTTCCAGCGCCGACACCACGCGGGCAATGCCGGCCTTGATGATGGCGTCGGCGCAAGGCGGCGTCTGGCCCTGGTGCGAGCACGGCTCGAGCGTCACGTACATGGTCGCGCCTTGCGCGGCTTTCTTGGCGCGGCGCAGCGCCTCGACCTCGGCGTGCGGGCGGCCGCCGTGTTGTGTCCAGCCGCGGCCGACGATGACGTTATCTTTGACAATAACCGCGCCGACCGCCGGATTGGGCCAGGTGTTGCCGAGCCCGCGCCGGCCGAGGGTGAAGGCGAGCGCCATGAAGCGGGCGTCGTCCGCGGTGTCCGGCGCGGAGGCAATCGGCGCTGCTTGGTCGCTCATTTGCGCGCGGTCGCGGGCTTGGCTTCGTCCTCGCCCGACAATTCATCGAGCGCGGCGCGGAAGTCCTTGGCCTCGCGGAAATTGCGGTAGACCGAGGCGAAGCGCACGTAAGCGACGTCGTCGAGCTCGCGTAGGTGCTCCATCACCAGTTCGCCAATGGTCTCCGAGGTGACCTCGTTCTCGCCCATACTTTCGAGTTCGCGCACGATCTTGGAGACTTCCTGCTCGATGCGCTCGGGGTCCACCGAGCGCTTGCGCAGCGCCACCTGCACCGAGCGCATCAGCTTGTCGCGGTCGAACGGCACGCGGCGGCCGTTGCGCTTGATCACGGTCAACTCGCGCAACTGCACGCGCTCGAAGGTGGTGAAGCGGAAATTGCAGGTGAGGCAGACGCGGCGGCGGCGGATCACCGCCGAATCCTCGGTCGGCCGCGAATCCTTCACCTGCGTATCAAGACTGCCGCAACTCGGGCAACGCATGACGCCCCCCTACCCACACATCATTGGTAAATCGGAAATCGCGACATCAACGCCTTCACCTTGTCGCGCACCGCGCCTTCGATCAGCGAATCCTCCTCGACCTTTTTCTGCGACAGCACGTCGAGCACATCGGCGATCATCTCGCCTATCGCGCGGAATTCGGCGATACCGAAGCCGCGCGTGGTGCCGGCCGGCGTGCCAAGCCGGACGCCGGAGGTGACCGTCGGCTTCTGCGGATCGAACGGGATGCCGTTTTTGTTGCAGGTGATGTGGGCGCGGCCGAGCGCCAGCTCGGCGACCTTGCCGGTGAGCGCCTTGGGCCGCAGGTCGACCAGCATCAGATGCGTGTCTGTGCCGCCGGAGACGATGTCGAGGCCGCGCGATTTCAGCGTTTCGGCCAGCGCCTTGGCGTTTTCCACCACGTTGCGCGCGTAGGTGCGGAAGCTCGGCCGCAGCGCCTCGCCGAAGGCCACCGCCTTGGCGGCGATGACGTGCATCAGCGGCCCGCCCTGCATGCCGGGGAACACCGCCGAGTTGAGCTTCTTGGCGATCTCCTCGTCATCCGACAGGATGACGCCGCCGCGCGGCCCGCGCAGCGTCTTGTGCGTCGTCGTCGTGACTACATGCGCATGCGGGAATGGCGATGGATGCGCGCCGCCCGCCACAAGTCCGGCGAAGTGCGCCATGTCGACCATCAGCAGCGCGCCGACCTCGTCGCAGATGGCGCGGAAGGCGCGGAAATCGATGATGCGCGGATAGGCCGAGCCGCCGGCGATGATCAGCTTCGGTCTGTGTTCCTTGGCGAGGCGCGCGACTTCGTCCATGTCGATGCGCTGGTCCTCGCGCCGCACGCCGTAAGGCACCGGCTTGAACCATTTGCCCGACATGTTGACCGGCGAGCCGTGCGTCAAATGGCCGCCGGCGGCGAGATTGAGCCCCATGAAGGCATCGCCCGGCTGCATCAGCGCGAAGAACACTTCGGCGTTGGCCGAGGCGCCGGAATGCGGCTGCACGTTGGCGAACTTGCAGCCGAACAATTTGGTCACGCGCTCGATCGCCAGCCGCTCGGCGATGTCGACGAATTGGCAGCCGCCGTAATAGCGTTTGCCTGGCAAGCCTTCGGCGTATTTGTTGGTCAGTACCGAGCCTTGCGCTTCCAGCACCGCGCGCGAGACGATGTTCTCCGAGGCGATCAGCTCGATCTCGTCGCGCTGGCGGCCCAGTTCCAGATCGATCGCCTCGGCGATCTCCGGATCGACCTCGCGCAACGGCGCCGAGAACATGGCTTCCACATCGCTTAAAGGCTTAGAGCTCGACGTCGCCGACATCACGATCTCCTGGCGCCGGGGGTTTGTCGGCACCGAATAAGGGGCAAAGTCCGGGATAGACTGGGCAATAGCATATCGGCCCCAAAGCGCCAAGCATTGGGTGTGGATCGCTTTGAAGCCCAATATCTGGGGTGTCGCCGGCGCCCGGCTCAGCCCTTGAACGTCGTCGCGTAGGGCCCCGAGATTGTCGCGGTTGTAGGTGTCGTCGCGGAATTGCACGACATTGTCGGGCGTCGCCCAGGCGGTGATGTAGACCCAGAACACCGGCACCGGTTTCTTCAGCCTGGCGTCCTGGCGCTCGCCCGATTTGATCATTGCGTCGATCTGCTGGCGCGACCAGCCCGGCGTGTCGCGCAACAGCCAATCGACCAATGCGCGCACGTTCTGCACCCGCACGCAGCCGGAGGAATGGAAGCGCAAGCCCTCGCCGAACAGATTCTTGAGCGGCGTGTCGTGCATATAGACGCCGTCCTTGCTCGGAAAATTGATGCGGATCGAGCCAAGCGAATTGAAACTGCCCCGGTCCTGCTTGAACGGAAAGTTCAACGCCTCGTCCGAATGCCAATTGATCTGCGACGGGGTGAGCTCGTCGTGGCGCAGGTCGAAGATGCGGATGTGCTCGTTGGTAAGATAGGCGGGATCCTTCTGCATCAGCGGGATCAGGTCGCACCGCACGATCGACACCGGCACGGTCCAGAACGGACTGAAATTGGCCTCGATGATCTTGCTGTTGATCTCCGGCGACGGCCGGTCCGGCTTGCCGACCACCGCGGTGTGGCGGCTGACCGCGACGCCGTCCTCGACCGCCTCGATCTGCGGCGCCGGGATGTTGCAGACGACGTAGCGGTTGGGCAGATGCCCGGTGAGGGTGCGCAGGCGCGCCAGATTGGTCTTGAGCTGCGACAGCCGCACCTCGACCGGAATATTGAGCCGGTCGAAGGTTTCGGCGCGCACGATGCCGTCGACGGTGATGCCGTGACGCGCCTGAAAGCGGCGCACCGCGGCCTCGACGTAGGAATCGAAGATATCGGTGGTGCCGGCGGTGGCTTCGAGATAGCCGGCGGCGATCAGCCGCTGGCGCAGCGCCACCACGCTCGGATGGCGGTTGCCGAGCCGCAGCCGATCGATCGGCGGCACCTTCGGCCAGCCGCCGCCGGCGACGGTCGCCTCGTAGCGGCCGATTGCCTGCGCGGTGGTGTCGACCGTCGACGGCGACAGCGTCGGCAGCGAGGCCCTCGGCATATGGATGGTGCGCGAGGCGCTGTCGAAGTCCTGACCGAGTTCGCGGCGCTGGTTTTGCTCGATCAGCGCCTGCAGCGTCTGGTCTTCGGCGGCGCGCGCCTCACGCAACAAAGCGCCGCCGGCGGCAAGACCACCACCGAGCAGGCTGAGAAAGGCACGGCAGTCGGGGCCTTGTGGTCCCGGGGGTTGGCCCTCGGCATCGCGGTCTCGACAAAAATGCGCCTGGCGCCGGTTCCTAGCGGCGGCTGCGGGCGACATTATGGCCAATCCCGCGGAAAAACCAAACCCCGGCCGCAAGTGGCCGGGGCAAGTCGTCTCCGCCTTGAGCGAAATTACAGACGATAGAGGATCTGGTCGGTCCAGAAGCGCTCGAGCCGGTGCAGCGACTTGTTGAGCGTGGCGAACTCGTCGGCATTGATGCCGCCAACCTGCTCAACGGTGCGCACGTGCTTCTGATAGAGCGAGTCGACGATGTCGCGCACCTCGCGGCCCTTCTCGGTCAGCTTGATGCGCACCGAACGGCGGTCGACGCGCGAGCGCTGGTGATCGAGGAAGGCCATCTCGACCAGTTTCTTGAGATTGTAGGAAACGTTGGAGCCGAGGTAGTAGCCACGCGTGCGCAGCTCGCCCGCGGTCAGCTCCTTGTCGCCGATATTGTACAACAGCAGCGCCTGCACCGAATTGATATCGGCGCGGCCGCGGCGATCGAATTCGTCCTTGATGACGTCGAGCAGCCGGCGATGCAGCCGTTCGACCAAGGTCAAGGCCTCATGATAGAGCGGCCTGATGTGGTCGAAACGCGCCTCGCGTTCGGCAGGCTCGACCGGCTTCACAACGGCTTTCATGTCCAACGCCCCTTTTGCTCGTTTTATTATCGTCGCCACTTTCCGGACGGGGCCCTGTCTTCCCCCTCTTTTCCCGGATGACCAACCCTATAAGGGGCGGTCTAAAATCGGCTTAAATAACACGATAAAGATTAGATTTATTTGCAACGGTGAACGTTTGGTTGAATGCAAAATTTGAGCGGCCGCGGCAAGATTTCGTTCACCACAGAACCCCCATCATTTCAAGCAGTGCGGCAAACGGGCGAATTCGGAATTCGTATTTAAGGATCGAGAGTTTGAATCCCGGGCCGATCGCGCGCGTACCGTCCCGGAATGACGCAGATGCTATTTACCCGCGGACATATTGGATGATGCCGGAAAAATCCTTGCCAGCCTGACCGCTCTCGACATAAGCCGAATAAATCCTTTCCGCGTCGGCGCCGAGCTGCGCCTTGGCGCCGGCCGCCTTGGCCGCGCCTTGTGCCAGCTTCAAGTCCTTCAGCATCATCGCCGCGGTGAAGCCGGCCTGATAATCTCGGTTGGCGGGCGAAGCCGGCACCGGTCCAGGAACCGGACAATAACTCGTCATCGCCCAGCACTGGCCCGACGACTTCGACGCGATGTCGAACAGCTTCTGATGATCGAGGCCGAGCTTTTCCGCCAGCACGAAGCCTTCCGACACCGCGATCATCGACACGGCGAGGATCATGTTGTTGCAGATCTTGGCGGCCTGGCCGTTGCCGGGGCCGCCGGCGTGGACGATCGTTCGGCCCATCTTCTGCAGGATCGATTCCGCGCGCACGAAGGCGCGCTCGCTGCCGCCGACCATGAAGGTGAGCGTCGCCGCGGCGGCGCCGCCGACGCCGCCGGACACCGGCGCGTCGAGCATCATGAGGCCCTTTTGCTCCGCGGCGGCGGCGACCGCGCGCGCGGTCTCGACGTCGATGGTCGAGCAGTCGATCAGCAGCGTGCCTTCGTTGGCGTTTTCAATCGCGCCGGAGGAACCGAGATAGACCTCGCGCACCTCCTTGCCCGACGGCAGCATGGTGATGAACACGTCAGCGCGCGCCGCCGCGCTCTTCGCCGTCTCGACCGCGGCGCCGCCGGCCGCCACCAGCTTGGCGGCCGACGCCGGGTTGACGTCGACGCCTTCGACCTGATGACCGGCCCTGATTAGATTCTGCGCCATCGGCAAACCCATGTTGCCGAGCCCGACAAATCCTATGCGCGCCATGACGCCCTCCCCCGGTTTATTGTGCCTGCGCGATCACGCCGGCTGCTCCTGTGCCGCCTTCAAGGCCAGCAGCAGATAGAGCGCCAGCAAGCCGCCTTCGATCAGGCCGGCGATGAGGCTCGCGCCGAACACCTGCGGAAAAAAAATTTCCACCGCCAGCATCGAGGCGATCGCCATCAGCCAGATCACCGCGCCCCAGGCGGCGGCGAGCCACAGACCGACCGCGGCGACCAGGTCGATCACCGCGAAGAACACGGTGGCGACCTGCCAGGCGACGGAATGATATTCGAACACGTTGTTGCCATCGACGCCGATGCCGCAGACCCGCGACCAGTGATAGAGGCCCTTGAGCATCGACACGCCGGCCATCACGCGCAGGAAGAGCACCAGCCGCCGCGTCCAACGGCCGACGCCATCATCGGTCTCGCGCTCCTTGACCGGCTCGAGGCTTTGCAGGTCGTCGCTGGTGTAAGGCTCGCTCATGCGACAATCAATTCTTCGGCGCCGACCGGCGCGAAATGACGCTCGACTTCCGCCTCGCTCACCTCGGCGAGCGTCGCCGGCCGCCAGCGCGGCGCATTGTCCTTGTCGACGATCACGGCGCGCACGCCCTCATAAAAATCGGACCCATGGATCACCCGTGACACTATGCGGAATTCGGCGCGCATGCACGTCTCGAAATCGTAAGTCTTGCCGCGCCGCACTTGCGCCAGCGCCAGCTTGAGGCTGAGCGGCGATTTGGTCCGCATGGTGGCGGCGGTTTTTTTCGCCCATTCGGCGTCGGCGCTGCCGGACGCCGCTTCACGGTCGAGCGCGGCAAGAATGCCTTCGACGCTGTTACCGGCGAACAGGCGGTCGATCGCTGCGCGCCGCGCCACGACCGGTCCCTCGCCGGCCGGCTCGGCGAAGGCGGAGAGCAGCGCGTCCACCGATACCGTGCCGGTCAACCCGTCGAGCAGCGCCGGGAACCGCGTGGAGGCAATGCGATGGGTGGCGATGCCGGCGGCGCAAGCGTCGGCGCTATTGAAGCGCTCGCCGGTCAGCCCACAATAGGCGCCCAGTTCGCCCGGTAGGCGCGGCAGGAACCAGGTGGCGCCGACGTCGGGGAAAAAGCCGATGCCCACTTCCGGCATGGCGAAGGAGAAGCGATCTCCTGCGACGCGGTGCGAGCCGTGCACCGACACGCCGACGCCGCCGCCCATCACCAGGCCGTCGATCAGTGCCACATAGGGCTTGCGATAGTTCTTGATCGCGACGTTGAGCGGATATTCGTCGCGCCAGAACTGCAGCGCCTCGGCATGGCGGCCGGCCTGGCCGAGATCGTAAAGATGACGGATGTCGCCGCCGGCCGAGAAGGCGCGCTCGCCGGCCGCGGCGATGACGACGCGGGCGATGGCGGCGTCGTTTGCCCAGGCGTCGAACTGCGCGCGCAAACGCCGCACCATGTCGTGGGTAACGGCGTTGAGCGCCTGCGGCCGGTTCAGCGTGACGAGCCCGGCCGCGCCGCGACGTTCGAACAGGATATCGTCGGTCATCGCGGCTTTATACTCCGTTCATTCCCGCGCAAGCGGGAATCCAAGCTGCAAGTGTCGAGTTATCCACCGGAACCCTGAGTCCCCGCTTTCGCGGGGACGAACGGAATGAGCATCAGCGTTGCGGCCACACGCCGGCGGCTTCGAGGCGATGCATCGCCTCGTCGGAGAATTCGGCCTGCGGCGCGTCGCCGCCGATGACGAACATCAGGATCGATTCCGCGTTGGGATCGCCCTTGGTGACGTTCTCAAAGCGGCGGATCATGCCGGGGGGAAACGACACCACGTCGAGCGGACCGAGATCGACGTATTCGACCTCGCCCTTCTCGTTCTCCCAGCTGGCGCGCCAGGTGCCGGTCATGGGGATGAAGGTCTCGTTGGTGTCGTGGTTGTGCATTTCCGGCCCGTGGCCGGGCTTGGCCTTGCAATAGCCGAGGTTGAAGCCCTCGCTGATCTTGATGGCGGCAAGCCGCGCCGCTTCCGAGCCGACCGGCGAGGTCACGCCGCCCTCGCCGAGGTTTTTCGGCGGCTGGAAGCCGATGACGTTGAACAAGGTGCGCTCGCAACCGGGCATCTTTGAGTCCGGCAAGCCGCCGTCGGAGCCTTTGAGGTCCTTGAAGCGGGCGACGCGCTTCATCATGTCGTCGCGCGAGAGATAGAGTCGCGGAAGCTGCTCCATGGCGTTTCTCCCATTTTCATTTGCGCATGATCTTATCCGAAAACCGGTTCCCACTTTTCGGGATCATGCGCGTATTTTCTAATTCCCCAGCATAGCGCGGCTGACGATCAGCCGCATGATCTCGTTGGTGCCCTCGAGTATTTGATGCACGCGCACGTCGCGCAAGACGCGCTCGATCGGATGATCGCGCAAATAGCCGTAGCCGCCGTGCAACTGCAGGCAGCCATTGACCACTTCGAATCCCGTATCGGTGGCAAGGCGCTTGGCTTTGGCGGCGAGCGCGGTGGCGCCGGGTTCGCCTTCGCTCACCGCCACCGCGGCGCGATGCAATAACAAGCGTGCGGCATCAAGCTCCGTGGCATAATCGGCGATGCGGAACTGCAGCGCCTGGAAATCGGCAAGCCGCGAGCCGAACTGCCTGCGCTCCTTCATGTAGTCGACGGTGCGGTCGAGGCAGAACTGCGCGCCGCCGATCGAACAGGCGCCGATGTTCAGGCGGCCGCCGTCGAGCCCGGCCATGGCGATGCGGAAACCCTGGCCCTCGGCGCCGATGCGATTGGCCACCGGCACGCGGCAGTTCTCGAACATCACCATCGCCGTCGGTTGGCTCTTCCAGCCAAGCTTCTTCTCCTGCGCGCCGTAGGTGAGCCCGGGCGTCCCCTTCTCCACTACGATGGTCGAGATGCCGCGCGGGCCGGCCTCGCCGGTCCGCGCCATTACCACATAGATGTCGGAGACGCCGCCGCCGGAAATGAAAGCCTTGGTGCCGTCGAGCACATAAGTGTCGCCGTCGCGCCGCGCCCGCGTGGTCAGGCTGGCAGCGTCGGAGCCCGCGCCCGGCTCGGTCAGGCAGTAGCTGGCGAAGTGCTCCATGGTGCAGAGCTTGGGCAGGAACTTCTCGCGCGCCGGCTTCGCGCCGAAGGCGTCGATCATCCAGGCCGCCATGTTGTGGATCGAGATATAGGCGGCGGTCGAGGTGCAGCCTTGCGCCAGCTCCTCGAAAATCAATGCGGCATCGAGCCGTGACAGCGCCGAGCCGCCGACGTCCTCCTTGACGTAAATGCCGCCGAAGCCTAGCGCCGCCACCTTGCGCAGCGCCTCGACCGGGAAAGTCTCGTTCTCATCCCAGCCCCGCGCCTGCGGCATCATATCATCGCGCGCGAATTGCCGCGCGGTGGCCTGGAAGGCGCGTTGCTCTTCGGTGAGGGAAAAGTCCATGGAGCCCCCTGCCCCTTGGGCTTACCAAGCCGACGCCCTGCCGGGCAACCGGGTGGAACATTCCGGCCATTCCGGGGTCTAATGAAGCGGGGCGGCGGCGCGGAGGCAAACCATGGCGCAGGACGACAAGAAGCCAAGCGGGCCCGACCTCGGCAAAGGCATCGCCTCATCCGAACTGGCCGACGGAGGCATGGTGGCGGGCCATGTCGGCGACGACGAGGTGCTGCTGGTCCGCCACGGCGGCACAGTGTCGGCCATCGCCGCCCATTGCACGCACTACCACGGGCCGCTCGCGGACGGGCTGGTGGTCGGCAACACCATCCGCTGTCCCTGGCACCATGCCTGCTTCGATCTTTCGACCGGCGAGGCGCTGGCGGCGCCCGCACTCAGTCCGCTGTCGTGCTGGCAGTTCGAAGAACGCGGCGGCAAGATCGTTGTCGGCGCCAAGCAGGATCAGCCCGCGCCGAAACAGGCCGGATCGCCGAGCGAGCGCATCGTCATCGTCGGCGGCGGCGCGGCCGGCTTTGCCTGCGCCGAGATGCTGCGCCGGCGCGCCTACGCCGGCTCCATCACCATGCTCAGCAACGACGACACCGCGCCGGTCGATCGGCCGAATTTATCCAAGGACTATCTCGCCGGCTCGGCACCGGAAGATTGGGTGCCGCTGCGAGGCGACGACTGGTACGCCGAGAACAAAATCAATCTCAAGCTCAAGACTGAGGTCACCGCGCTCGACGCCAAGGGAAAGACGCTGACGCTCGGCGACGACAGCAAGCTCAGTTTCGACAGACTGCTGCTGGCCACCGGCGCCGAGCCGGTGAAGCTCGACCTGCCCGGCGCCGGCCAAAGCCATGTGCACACGCTGCGCTCCCTCGCCGACAGCCGCGCCATCATCGCGCAGGCGAAAGCCGCCAAGCGCGCGGTGGTGATCGGCGCGAGCTTCATCGGCCTGGAAACCGCCGCTTCGCTGCGCGCGCGCGACATCGAGGTGCACGTCGTCGCACCCGAGAAAGGCCCGCTCGAGCGCGTGTTCGGGCCGCAGCTCGGCAATTTCGTGCGCGCGCTGCACGAGGAGCACGGCGTCATCTTCCATCTCGAGAATAGCGTGACGGCGATCGGCGCCAAAGACGTGACGCTCAAGAATGGCGGCTCGCTTGATGCCGACCTGGTGGTGATCGGCGTCGGCGTGCGGCCGCGGCTCGCGCTCGCCGAAAAGGCCGGATTGGCAATCGACAAAGGCGTCAGCGTCAACGAGTTCCTGGAGACCAGCGCGCCCGGCATCTATGCCGCCGGCGATATCGCGCGCTGGCCCGATCCGGTGAGCGGCCAACGCATCCGCGTCGAGCACTGGGTTGTCGCCGAGCGGCAGGGCCAGACCGCGGCGCTCAACATGATGGGCCTGCGCACGCCGTTTCGCGCCGTGCCGTTCTTCTGGAGCCAGCATTACGACGTGCCGATCAACTACGTCGGCCACGCCGAGAAATGGGACGCCATCGAGATCGACGGCGACGTCATGAAACGCGACTGCGTGGTCCGCTACAAAAGCGGCGGGCGCACACTGGCGGTTGCCTCGATCTATCGCGACCGCGACAGCCTCGAAGCCGCCGCCGCCATGGAACGGCAGCCGGCAAAAGCCGGGTAGCGGGCGGGCGGCGAGGCAACGCTCACTGTCCCCTCATCGCCTCAACCGAACAGCCAGGATCCGGGATTCTGGATCGGCCGGTTCTCGTTCAGCGCCAGCAGCCCTTTGACGCAGCGCACCAACGTCCAGATGAACCACCACAGCAGAATGAAAATGCCGACGATGACAATCGCGCTGAGATAATGCGTGCGCAGCATGTCGTCGGCTTTGTCGACCTGCGCGTAGGCGATGATGACGCCGACCAGGGCCCTGATCATGGTGAAGAACCCGACGAAGTAGAGAACGTAGACCGCGAGCGCGAGCTGGGTATCCGAAACCGCCGGCGGCCTGGGCGGCGGCGGGGTCGACCGGGGCTCGACGGCTGACATGGAGTTCCTCCGGGTGACGGCAATCGTGGCACGCAGTCGCCTACAACGGCCTGCCTCACGGCTGGCAGGCGGCGGCGAGACCGGCTAAAAGGACGCCCGGAGAACATGGCCATGGCAATCAAATTCGGCCGCCCCATCGAAGCCCGCAGCCATCTGGCCCCCGTCGAACAAGACGCCGGCGAACGCCTCGACCTTGCTGTGCGCCCGCGCCGCAACCGGCGCAGCGAATGGGTGCGCCGCATGGTGCGCGAGAACCAGCTCACCACCGACGACCTGATCTGGCCGCTGTTCATCATGGACGGGAACAATGCGCGGGCGCCGGTGCCGTCGATGCCCGGGGTCGAGCGGCTGTCGGTCGACCAGGCAGTGCGCGAGGCCGAACGCGCCGCCAAGCTGACCATCCCCTGCCTGGCGCTGTTCCCCTACACCGATCCGAAATTGCGCGACGAGGCTGGCAGCGAGGCGCTCAATTCGGATAACCTCGTCTGCCGTACGCTGCGCGCCATCAAGAAGGAAGTGCCGGAGATCGGCCTGCTCGCCGACGTCGCGCTCGATCCCTTCACCAGCCACGGCCATGACGGGCTGATGCGCGACGGCGAAATCCTCAACGACGAAACGGTCGCCGTGCTGACCAAGCAGGCGCTGGTGCAGGCGGAAGCCGGCTGCGACATCATCGCCCCCTCCGACATGATGGACGGGCGGGTCGGCGCGATCCGGCGGGCGCTCGACGCGGCGGATTTCACCGACGTCTCGATCATGGCCTATGCGGCGAAATACGCCTCCGTGTTCTACGGCCCGTTCCGCGACGCGGTCGGCTCGTCGAAGACGCTGACCGGCGACAAGCGCACTTATCAGATGGACTTCAGCAATACCGACGAGGCGCTGCGCGAAGTCGCGCTCGACATCGAGGAAGGCGCCGACATGATCATGATCAAGCCCGGCCTGCCCTATCTCGACATCGTGCAGCGGGTGAAGGACGCTTTCGCCATGCCGACTTTCGTGTACCAGGTGTCCGGCGAATACGCGATGATCATGGCAGCCGCGCAGAACGGCTGGCTCGACGGCGAAAAAGCGATGTGGGAGACTTTGGGCGCCTTCAAACGCGCCGGCGCCGACGGCGTGCTCACCTACTTCGCGCCGCGCGTGGCGGAAAAACTCACCAAGGGCTGAACACCCGAACGTCCTTCCTTCCCGATCACCGGCTTGGTGATTCCTGCAATCGACGGGTTAACGCTGCCATGGGTGAATTCGCAATCGGTCAAAGCGTGTCGCGGTTCGAGGATCCGCGCCTGGTCCAGGGTCGCGGCAACTATACCGACGACGTGCAATTGCCCGGCATGGCCTACGGCGTCGTGGTGCGCTCGCCGCACGGTCACGCCAAGATTCTGTCGATCGACACTGTCACCGCCAAAGCCGCGCCCGGCGTGCGCGCTGTGATCACCGCCGCCGACTGGAAAGCGGCCAAGCTTAACGACCTGCCCTCGCATTCCGGCCTCAAGCGCCGCGACGGCTCAGCCATGCTCAAGCCGCGCTACCCGGTGTTGGCCGAGGACCGCGTGCGCTGGGTCGGCGATCCGGTCGCCTTCGTTGTCGCCGACACGCCGGCGCAGGCCCTGGACGCCGCCGAACTGGTCCAGGTCGATTACGAAGAACTGCCCGCCGTCGTCTCCACCGCCGAGGCGGTGAAGCCGGGCGCCCCGCGCGTTTACGACGAGTGTCCCGACAATATCTCTTTCGTCGAGCTGATCGGCAACAAGGCCGCGACCGATGCCGCTTTCGCCAAGGCCGCGCATGTCGCCAAAGGCAGCTTCGTCATCAATCGCGTGACCGCGGCGGCGATGGAGCCGCGCGGCGCCGTCGGCGTCTATCTGCCGGCGGAGGACCGCTACATCGTCCACTCGCCGGTGCAGCGCGCGCACCCCTATCGCAACGAGATCGCCAAGGTGCTGAACGTCGCGGAAAGCAAAGTCCGCGTGATCTGCATCGACGTCGGCGGCAGCTTCGGCATGAAGACACCGGTCTTCAACGAAGCGCCGCTCGCCTGTTACGCGTCGAAGCTCATCGGCCGGCCGGTGAAATGGATCAGCACCCGCACCGAGGCCTTCCTGTCCGACGCGCAGGCGCGCGACAACGTCACCGAGGCGGAACTCGCGCTCGACAAAGACGGCCACTTCCTGGCAATGCGGGTCAAGACCATCGCCGCCATCGGCGCCTATTTGCAGAACAACATGCCGGCCTTCATCTTCAACGCCGGCACGCTGGCCGGCGTCTACCGCACGCCGGCGATGCATGTCGACATCACCGGCGTGTTCACCAACACCAATCCGGTGCGGCCCTATCGCGGCAATGGCCGCCCAGAGGCCGGCTACGTCATCGAGCGCATGGTCGATATCGCCGCCGCCGATCTGGGGCTCGATCCGACCGAGCTGCGCCGGCGCAATTACATTTCGCCCAATCAGATGCCGTTCAAGACCGCGCTGACCTTTACCTACGACTGCGGCGAATTCGAAAAAAACATGGACCTCGCGCTGGAACTCGCCGACATCAAGGGCTTCAAGCAGCGCCGCGCGGACTCGCGCAAGCGCGGCAGACTGCGCGGCATCGGCATCTCCAACACCATCGAGCGCGCCGCGGCGGGCGGCACCGAAGGCGCCGAAGTGCGCTTCGACCGCGGCGGCACCGCGACCTTGTTCTCGGGCTCCGTCACCGCCGGCCAAGGCCACGAAACCGTGTTCAAGCAGCTGGTGTGCGACCGCCTCGGCCTCAATCCGGACGAGGTGCGCTACGTACAGGGCGACACCGACCTGGTGTTCTACGGCGAAGGCACCGGCGGCTCGCGCACTTCGACCATGTCGAGCGCGGCGTTTACGATGGCGACCGACAAGGTGATCGAGAAAGCCAAGGCGATCGCCGCGCACGCGCTCAAGGTAGACGCCGCCGACGTCAACTTCGCCGAGGGCGTGTTCTCGTCGCCGAAAACCAACCGCACCATGACCATCAAGGAAGTCGCCATCGACGCCGCTAATTCTGCGAAGATTCCGGAAGCCATGGAGCCGGGCCTCACCGGCACCGCCGTCTACAAAGCGGGCAAACAGAACTTTCCCAACGGCTGTCACGTCTGCGAGGTGGAGATCGACAGGGAAACCGGCGTGGTCGACATCGTGCGCTACAGCGTGGTGGACGACGTCGGCACCGTGCTCAACCCGCTGCTGCTGCACGGCCAGATCCACGGCGGCGTCGCGCAAGGCGCCGGCCAGGTGCTGTTGGAGGACATCCATTTCGACTCGAGCGGCCAGCTGGTGACCGCCTCGTTCATGGACTACGCCATGCCGCACGCCCACAATCTGTCCGACATCGAGGTCGAATCCAATCCGGTGCCGACCAAGACCAATCCGCTCGGCACCAAGGGCGCCGGCGAAGCCGGCAATGTCGGCGCGCTGCCGGCGGTCGCAAACGCGGTGGTCGACGCGCTCAAGGAATTCGGCGTCAAGCACATCGAGATGCCGGCGACGGCGGAGCGCGTCTGGCGGGCGATGCAAGCGAAGTAGCGCTCAGCCGCGGCTGGAGCGGGTCTTAGGCCACGCGCTTGCGCGGCAGATGCAGGCCGCATTCACTGTGGCCGTCCTGCTCCCACCACCAGCGGCCGTTGCGTTCGGGCTCGCCCGGCTTGATCGCGCGGGTGCACGGCGCGCAGCCGATCGACACGAAGCCTTTGTCGTGCAGCGCATTGATCGGCACGCCGGCGCGGCGCGCTTCCGCCAGCACGGCCTCGCGCGACCAGTCGTAGAGCGGGTTGAACTTGAGCACGCCGCGGCTGGCGTCAAAGCCGGTCAGGCCGGCCTCGTGGCGGTTGGCATTCTGGTCGCCGCGCAAGCCGGTGACCCAGGCCGAGGCGCCGGCCAAAGCGCGATCGAGCGGCTTGGTCTTGCGCACGGAGCAGCAAGCCTCGCGCGCTTCTTTCGAGTCATGGATGCCATCGATGCCTTGTCGGGCAACCAGCCGTTCCAGCGCGGCGGTGTTCGGATAGATGGCGCGGATACGGCAGCCGTAGCGCCGCTCGGTTTCCGCCCACAGCGTATAGGTCTCCGGAAATAGCCGCCCGGTGTCGAGCGTCACCACGTCGATGTCGAGGCCCTGCTCGCAGATCCAATGGAAGATGAGCTGGCCTTCGACGCCGAAGCCATGGGTGAAGACGATGCTGCCGTCGATGGCGCGGCGCAGAAACGCGAGGCGTTCGGCGGCCGGCAGGGCCGCCGCCTCGTCGCCGCGAATGCGTTGCGTGACATCGAGCATGCCGCACTCAATGCGCAGCGCCATCAACACGTCAAATCCGAAATAGAATTCGTTTTTTTCCATTTGTTGCGCATGTTGGATGCTACTGCCGACGGGATTACGACAATGCCGTTCCAATATTGATATGACAATTGCCAGCAAAAACTCCATCGTCGCGCACGCTGTTTCTCAGCGTCTTGTCGCGCCGCGCGTCGCGATTGGGAAAGGATATTGCCCGGCGCGACAGTTTTTTTCATCCCCGGCGCATGACGCGGCAGCAAATCCCTACGCGGCCGGCGATGCGCAGAAGATTGCTGCCGGCGCTTCACTCCAGCGCCGATGCGCTTTCGATGCGTACCGGCTGGTAGCCGTCAGCGGTGAGCGCGGCCAAGATTTCCGCGGCGTGCGCGGCGTCGCGCGTCTCGATGGTGACGTCGAGCTTGGCGCCCTTGGCCGGCACGTCGAGGAACAGCCGGCGGTGATCGACCTCGAGAATATTGGCGCCGAGCTCACCGAGCCGCGTCGCAATGATGCCGAGCACGCCCGGCCGATCCGGAATAGTGAGGCGGAATGACACGATGCGCGTTTCGCGTTCGAGCTCGCGCACCATGATGGAAGCCAGAATGCGCGGGTCGATATTGCCGCCGCAGAGGATCAGACCGACCTTCTTGCCGGCGAAGCGCTCCGGCTTCGCCAGCATGGCGGCGAGCCCCGCGGCGCCCGCCCCTTCCGCCATTGTCTTCTGCAGCGTCAGGTAGGCGTTGACCGCGCGCTCGAGATGCGCCTCGTCGACTAGCACCACGTCGGACACCAGCTCGCGGATCACCGGCAAAGTCAGCTTGCCGACATTCTGCACGGCGATGCCTTCGGCGAGCGTCGCCCCGCCGATCGCCCGACGCTCGTTGTGCAGCGCGTTCCACACCGCGGGATAGAGCGCGGCTTCTGCGCCGACGATTTCGATGCCCGGCTTGACCGCGCGCGCGGCAATGGCGTTGCCGGCGATCAGCCCGCCGCCGCCGATCGGGATGACGATGCAGTCGAGGTCGCCGACTTCCTCCAGCATTTCCAACGCGATGGTGCCCTGCCCAGCGACGATGCGCGCATCATCGTAAGGATGCACCAGCGTCAGCCCGCGCGCGGCGCGAAGCTCTTCGCAGCGCGCTTCCGCTTCGGCCACGCTCTCGCCGTCGAGCACCACCTCGGCGCCATGCGACTTGGTCGCCGCCACCTTCACAAAGGGAGTCGTCACCGGCATGACGATGGTCGCCGGAATCTTCAGCCGCGCGGCGTGATAGGCGACCGCCTGGGCGTGATTGCCGGCCGACATAGCGATGACGCCGCGTTTGCGCTCGGCTTCGCCGAGGGAAGCAAGCTTCACTAGCGCGCCGCGGTCCTTGAACGAATTGGTGACCTGCAGATTTTCATATTTGACGTAGACTTGCGAGCCGGTGAGCGCCGACAGCCGCGGCGCCGGCAGCATGGGCGTGCGCAGGACCGCGCCCTGGATGACTTTCTGGGCGGCCTCGATATCGGACAATGTGACGGGCAAGTCGGAACCCCCTGGCGTTACGGCACCATGCCGCAAGCCCGGCCGGCGTTCCAGCCGGCAGCCCCTTGCGCCGGCCCGATTCGTCCGCCATCTCGAAGGAACCGCGCTTTATCCAGGGGACCACCATGGCTATCGACGTCAAACCGCACGCCTACGATCCGGTCAGAAACCCCGAGCTATTCGAGGGGGTGCTGGCACGGCGGGTGGTCGCATTCGTCATCGATTTCGTCATCATCGCCGTCCCGGTGGCGCTGGCGGCGATGTTCATTTTCGCCTTCGGCATCGTCACGCTGGGCTTAGGCTTTGCGCTCTATTGGCTGCTGTCGCCGGCAACCGTGATCTGGGCGCTGGTTTATTTCGGCGTCACGCTCGGCGGGCCGCGCTCGGCCACCATCGGCATGCGCATCGTCGACCTCGAAATGCGCACCTGGTACGGCGCGCCCGCCTATTTCGTGCTCGGCGCGGTGCACGCCGTCGCCTTCTGGTTCACCGTGTCGTTCTTCTCGCCCTTCGTCCTGCTGGTCGCCTTTTTCAACGAGCGCCGGCGGCTGTTGCACGACATCATGCTTGGCACCGTGATCATCAACAATCCGGTGCGGGCCGCCCTGCGCGGCGCGCCGGCCCGATAAAGGGCTTTGACGGCGGCCGTCCGGCGCGCGATGCTTGGCAGATTCTTGAGCGAGACAACGGCCCGATGACGTGACCCAACATTCCCGCGATACGCCGCAATTCTACCTGACCGCGCCGTCGCCCTGCCCCTATCTGGCCGGCGAGGAAGAGCGCAAGGTGTTCACCCACCTGGTCGGTGAGCGCGCCAACGAACTCAACGATCTGCTCACCCATGGCGGTTTCCGCCGCAGCCAGTCGATCGCCTACCGGCCGGCTTGCGAGAGCTGCCGCGCCTGCGTCTCGGTGCGCGTCGTGGTCGCCGATTTCGAGCCCTCGCGCAACATGCGCCGCATTGCCGAGCGCAATGCCGACGTGATCGGCGACATGCGCGCGCCGGCGCCGACCTCCGAGCAATATTCGGTGTTCCGCGCCTATCTCGACACCCGCCACCGCGACGGCGGTATGGCCGATATGACCGTGCTCGATTACGCCATGATGATCGAGGACAGCCATGTCGACACCCGCGTGGTCGAATACCGCCGGCGTGGGCCGGATAGCGGCATCAACGGCCGCGGCGCCGGGCAGTTGCTGGCGGTGGCGCTCACCGACGTGCTCTCCGATGGACTGTCGATGGTCTATTCGTTCTTCGATCCCGACGCCGGCGAGCGCTCGCTCGGCACGCTGATGATCCTCGACCATATCGCGCGCGCCAACACGATGGGGCTTGCTTACGTCTATCTCGGCTATTGGGTGCCGGGCTCGCGCAAGATGGACTACAAAGGCCGCTTCCTGCCGCAGGAACGGCTGATGCCGTCGGGCTGGAGCCGGGTGGAGAAGTAACAATCGACCGCTCGTCCCCGCGAAAGCAGGGACCCAGGGCGGCAACTTCGATCAGCAGTCGTGGCCCTGGATTCCCGCTCGCGCGGGAATGGGCGGAATATTGGGCGCTGCCGATTTATTTCAATCCCGGGATCGCCACACCCAGCGTCTGGGCGATCAGAAACGCATTGAGCACCAGCACCAGCACGGTGGCGACGACGGCGCCGATGCGGGTCAGCCGATCGTTGACGAAGCCGCCCATGATATCGGCGCGGCCGGTGAAGATCAGCAGCGCGATCATCGGCAGCGGCAGCGCGATACTCAAGATCACCTGGCTCACCACCAGCGCGGCGGTGGCGTTGACGCCATAGGCCACCACCACGAAGGCCGGCACCATGGTGATGACGCGGCGCAGCCAGATCGGAATGCGGAAGCCGACGAAGCCCTGCATGATCATCTGCCCGGCCATGGTGCCGACCACCGAACTCGATATGCCCGAGGCGATGAGCGACAAAAGGAAGATCCCCGCCGCGCCGATGCCGAGCAGCGGCGCCAGGGTGTGATAGGCGGTTTCGATCTCGGCAACGTCCGGATGGCCGGCATGGAAGGCGCCCGAGGCCATCATCACCATCGCCATGTTGACGAGGCCGGCGATGGCCAGCGCGATCACCACTTCATGGTTGGAGATGCGCACCAGGAGACGCCGCTCGTGCTCGTCGCGGCCCGGCGTGCGCGCCTGCGTCAGGCCGGAATGCAGATAGACCGCGTGCGGCATGACGGTCGCGCCGATGATGCCGACCGAAATCAGCAGTGCCTCGGCGTCGGGAAGTTCCGGCACGACCGAATGATAGGCCGCCGCGCCCCAATCGACTGGCGCGATGAACATTTCGATCAGGTAGCAAAGCCCGATGATGCCGACCAGGCTGCCGATGATCAGCTCGACCGGGCGGAAGCCGCGGCTCTCCACCATCAGGATGGCGTAGGTGATCACCGCGGTGACCCCCATGCCGTAAATCAGCGGCATCTTGAACAGCAGCGACAGGCCGACCGCGCCGCCGAGAAATTCGGCGAGATCGGTGGCCATGGCGGCGACCTCGCTCACCATCCACATCGCCCACACTACCGGTCTCGGGAAATGGTCGCGGCACAATTCCGCGAGATTGCGCCCGGTGACGATGCCGAGCTTGGCCGATAGCGCCTGGAACAGCATGGCGATCAGATTGGCGAGCAGCACCACCCACAGCAGGCTGTAGCCGTATTTGGCGCCGGCCTGGATGTTGGTGGCGAAATTGCCGGGGTCCATGTAGGCGATCGAGGCGACGATCGCAGGACCGGCGAAGGCGAGATAGGCGGCCGGGCCGCGGCGCTCGCCGCTCAGAATGGCCTGCGCCGCCGCCACTGTGCGGTCGGTCAGCGATTTGGGATCCCGGTTTGCCGCGTCCATCGGAACTTAAGTTCTTTTCCGATCTGTAAAATCAGGCTTTGCGGACGCACACAAACGTAGTCCTACTTGCGAATAGTTTGCAATTGCATTTTGCATGGAACTTTCCGAGTTCCCTTGGGTTGTCGCAGGCTTCAATCCTGAGCGCTCGGCATAACGGGAGCGGCTCTCAGCGATGACCAAGATCTGGCAACGCCGCGTGGCTTTGGCTGCCGCTCGCTTCGGCCGCTGCTGGCAATCGCAGCCCGCATTCGCCGCGGGCGAGGTCGCGAAAGGCCCCTCGGACGTCATCTTCATCGCGCAAATCCTGGCGCTGATGATCGTCGGCCGGCTGCTCGGCGAAGCCATGTTGCGGCTCAAGCAGCCGGCGGTGATGGGCCAATTGATCGCCGGCTTGCTGCTCGGGCCATCGCTTGTTCGGGCTGCTGCTGCCCGACATTCAGCACGCACTGTTTCCCGAAGAACCCCGAACAGAAGGCGATGATCGACGCGATCTCGCAGTTCGGCATTCTGCTTTTGCTGCTGCTGACCGGCATGGAGACCGATCTCAAGCTGGTGCGCCAGACCGGGCGCGCCGCCGTGTTCGCATCGCTCATGGGCATCCTCATTCCCTTCGCCTGCGGCGTCGCGCTCGGCGAAATGCTGCCCGACTCCGTGCTGCCCGATCCGGGCAAGCGGCTGATCACCGCGCTGTTTCTCGGCACCGCGCTGTCGATCGCTTCGGTCAAGATCGTGGCCATGGTCGTGCGCGAGATGAACTTCATGCGGCGCGTGGTCGGCCAAGTCATCCTGGCCTCCGCCATTATCGACGACAGCGTCGGCTGGATCATCGTCTCGATCATCTTCAGCCTTGCCTTGCATGGCGCGGTCGACGCCTGGTCGCTTGGCGCAAAGCGTGATCGGCACGTTGCTCTTCATGGTGGCGAGCTTGACCGTCGGCCGCCGCGTCGTGTTTTTCATCATCCGCTGGGTCAACGACACATTCGTCAGCGAATTTGCCGTGATCACCGCGATCCTCGCGATCATGGGCGCCATGGCGTCGATCACCGATGCTGATCGGCGTGCATACCGTGCTCGGCGCCTTCGTCGCCGGCATCCTGATCGGCGAGTCGCCGATCCTCACCAAGCATATCGACGAACAGTTGCGCGGCATCATTACGGCGTTCTTCGCGCCGGTGTTCTTTGGCGTTGCCGGCCTGAGCGCAGATCTCACCATCTTCGCGGACCCGAAGATCGCCCTGCTGACCTGCGGCCTCATCCTGATCGCCAGCATCGGCAAGTTCGGCGGCGCTTTCATTGGCGCCGAACTCGGTGGCCTGACGAGGCGCGAGGGTTTTGCACTCGGCCTGCGGCATGAATGCGCGCGGATCGACCGAGGTCATCATCGCCACCATCGGCCTGTCGATGGGCGCGCTCAATCAGAACCTTTTCACCATGATCGTGACCATGGCGGTGATGACCACGCTCGCCATGCCGCCGACGCTGCGCTGGGCGCTGTCGCGCATTCCCATGCGCAAAGAGGAAAAGCAGCGGCTCGAACGCGAGGAGATGGAAGAGCAGGGCTTCGTGCCCAACCTCGAACGCCTGCTGCTCGCCGTCGACGACAGCGCGAACGGCAAATTCGCCTCGCGCGTTGCCGGCATGTTGGCCGGCACCGCACGGCATGCCGACTACCGTGCTGCACATCGCCGATCCGGCGAAGATCGACAAGCCGACGCCGGATCCGAAAGCGGGCAAGGACGGCGGCAAGCCGGCCGAAAAGAAGGCCGACGTCGAGAAATCCGAGGCCAAGAAGGCCGACAAGAAAGAAGAAAAAATCGAAAGGAGAAAAGAAGCGATAGCGACCGGCGAGACTGTCAAGAAAGCTGCCGCGCAGATCAAGAGCAAGCAGGAGAAAGAAGAGAAGGTCGACGCGCCGGTCGACGTCACCACCATCATCCACGAATCGCCGCATCCCGACTTCATCGTGGAGGAAGCCAAGAAAGGCTACGATCTCATGCTGATCGGACTGGCGAAGACCTCCGACGCAGCAAGGACTTCCACGAAAGCGTGGCCGCTTTGGCCATGGGCTTCGAGGGACCGCTGGCGATCGTCGCCATGCGCGGCGATCTCGCCGAGCAGCCCAACGGCAAACTCGGCATTCTGGTGCCGGTGAATGGCACGGAAGCCTCGCGCCGCGGCGCCGAAGTCGCCATCACCATGGCGCGGGCGACCAAGGCGCCGCTCACGGCGCTCTACGTCGCCGTGCGCAGCGGCAAGCGCCCGCGCGGCAGGACTTTGCGCAACCTCCGCCACGAAGAGGCGATCCTGAAGGACATTGTCGCGATCGCCGATGGCTACAACATGAGCATCCGCACCGCCGTGCTGGCCGACGATGCCGCCGCCGCCGCCATTCGTTCCGAATGCAAACGGCGAAAGAACAATCTGGTCGTCATGGGCGTCGGCCGGCGGCCCGGCGACAAGCTGTTCTTCGGCGACACCGCAGCGGCCTTGCTCAAGGATGCCGACTGCTCGCTGCTGTTCGTGGCGAGCTGACCGCCGCTACTCGTCCTCGCCGCCCGACTTGCCGGCAGCCGGCGGCGCGTTGAACTTGTTGTTGGTGAGGAAGCGGTCGGGCCTGATCTTGCCGGCGTCGCTGCGGTTGCCGCGCCAGCTGGCGAGCTCCTTGAGCGTCAGCGTGAAGCTCCTGCCCGCGGTGTCGATCCAGGTGAGGCCGTCGGCGCCCTTGAAAGTCTTGACGTCGGAGAGCCCCTTCTCCTTGTACTTCTGCAGGCGCACGCCGCGCCCGCGCGTCATCTCCGGCACCTGGTCGATCGGGAAAATCACCATCTTGCGGTTGGCGCCGATCGCCGCCACCAGTTCGCCATCGACGGTCGTCAAGGCCGCCGCCTTGTCGGCGCCCTTGAGGTTGAGCACCTGCTTGCCCTTGCGCGTGGTGCCGAGCACCTCGTCCTCCGGCACGACGAAGCCGTTGCCGCCATAGGTCGCCACCAGGAATTTGCGCTTGCCCTCGTAAGGCAGCGCCGCCACCACGTCGGCGTCCTGCTCGATGTCGAAATAGAGCCGCACCGGCTCGCCGTGGCCGCGGCCGCCGGGTAATTTCGAGGCTTCCAGGGTGTAGAATTTGCCGTTGCCGGCGAAGATCAGGATCTTGGCGGTGGTCTCGGTCGGGAACGCGAATTTCAACGCGTCGTCGGTCTTGAAGGTGACGCCCGACAAGTCGTCGACGTGGCCGCGCAGCGCGCGGATCCAGCCCTTCTCCGAGACGACGACGGTGATCGGCTCGCGCACCACCATCGCCTCTTCGATCGCCGCCTCGTCGTGCTCGGGCGCCTCGGCAAAGGTGGTGCGGCGCTTGCCGAGATCGGTCTTCGGCCCGAACTTGACCTTCAACTCCTTGATTTCGGCCGCGATGGTCTTCCATTGCTTGTCGGTCGAGCCGATCAGCGACTTGAGCGTTTTCAGCTCCTCGCGCAGAGCCTTGTCCTCGGCGCGGATTTCCATCTCCTCGAGCTTGCGCAGATTGCGCAGCCGCATGTTGAGGATGGCGTCGGCCTGCACGTCCGAAAGCTTGAACTCCTTCATCAGGACGGGCTTGGGCTCATCCTCGCGGCGGATGATCTTGATGACCTTGTCGATGTTCAGATAAGCGATCAGGAAGCCGCCGAGCACTTCCAAGCGATGCTCGATTTCGGCCTGCCGGTGCTTGGAACGGCGCACCAGCACGTCGCGGCGGTGGTCGAGCCATTCGCGCAAGACCTCGGCGAGGCCGAGCACCTGCGGGATGCGGCCCTTCACCAGCACGTTCATGTTGAGCGGGATGCGGCTTTCCAGCTCGGTGAGCTTGAACAGCGATTCCATCAGCAGTTCGGCATCCACCGCGCGCGAGCGCGGCTCGATCACCAGCCGCAGGTCCTCGGCTGATTCATCGCGCACGTCGGCGACCAGCGGCAGCTTCTTTTCGTTGATCAGTTCGGCGAGCTTTTCCACCAGCCGCGACTTCTGCACCAGCCAGGGAATTTCGGTGATCACGATGGTGTAGGTGCCGCGGCCGAGATCTTCTTTCTCCCAGCGCGCGCGCACGCGGAACGAGCCGCGGCCGGTGGTATAGGCCTCGGCGATTTCCGAAGGCTTGTCGACAATGACGCCGCCGGTCGGGAAATCAGGTCCCTTGACGTATTTGAGCAGCGTGCGGCTGCGCGCCTTCGGGTTGTCGATCAGGAACAGCGCGGCGTCGCACAATTCGGCCGCGTTGTGCGGCGGGATCGAGGTCGCCATGCCGACGGCGATGCCCTGCGAGCCGTTCGCCAGCAGATTGGGGAACGCCGCCGGCAGCACCACCGGCTCTTGCCCGGTGCCGTCGTAACTCGGGCGAAAATCGACGGCGTCCTCGTCGATGCCGTCGAGCAAGAGCCGCGCCACTTCGGTCAGCCGCGATTCGGTGTAGCGCATGGCAGCGGCGTTATCGCCGTCGATGTTGCCGAAATTGCCCTGGCCGTCGATCAGCGGGTAGCGCTGTGCGAAATCCTGCGCGAGGCGCACCATGGCGTCGTAGATCGCCTGGTCGCCGTGCGGATGGAAATTGCCCATCACGTCGCCGACCACCTTGGCGGATTTCTTGAAGGCGGCGCCGGGATCGAGCCGCAGCGTCCGCATCACGTGCAGGATGCGGCGGTGTACGGGCTTGAGCCCGTCGCGCGCGTCGGGCAGCGCGCGATTCGTGATGGTCGAGAGCGCGTAGAGGAGATAGCGCTCTTCCAGCGCCCCGCGCAGCGCGACCTCCTCGATGTCGCCCTTCTCCGGGGGAATCAGTCGCTTGTTCATAACCGATAGCTACTGCGGCCTATGGCCATGAACAAGCCGGGAACCGGCTTTAGGCCCGCAAAATCGAGCCGGAACGCATTGCCAAGCGGCCATTCCGACCGCAAAACAGCGTGCGCCCGATCGAGCCGGCGGCCCGGCCGTGGAGGACTGCGAGATGCTCAGAACCGGATTGTGCCTGCCAACCGCCCTGCTCGCCGCCGCGATGACGACTGCCGCCGCGCAGGACTTGCCGCGGCTGCAGACCAACGAGGGCTACGTCAACGAGGCGACCACGCGCACGCAAAAGCTCGCCATCGACGATCCGATGGCGGTGTTCGCTTATGTGCTCAATAGCCTGCCGGACCGAGTCAAGGTCTACCCGACCGAGAACCACTATTACTTTGCGTTTGACCTCAACGGCATCCGCTATGCCGGCAACATCAAGATCGACGCTTTTCTGCGCGCGCAAGGCAAGGTCGAGTTTTCCTATTACGAAGATCGCCCGAGCTGGCTGCCGGACAGCGAAGCGACCGGATTGGCGCTCGCTGCCTCGCGCGGCGTCACGGTCGAAAAGTTCGAGCCGCTCGCCTACCGCCTCAGCTATCGCAACAAGAGCGTCGTCTTTGCCCTCAACGATTTGTCGCAGGTCAAGCCGCCGCCGGCGGCGCTGGCGCCGGACGACCAATTCATCGGCCCGATCTTCGACGAGTTGGGCGTACGGTTCTTCCTGCTGTTCAACAGAAGGCTGAAGTTATTTCACTACATCCTCGACGAGACGGTGACGCCCGCCGATACGTTCGTGCCGGCGCCGGTCGGCCAGGGCCGCATCCTCATTGGTAAGCGAATCGGCTTCGCGGTCTATCGCGACCAGCATCGCGACCGTAAAATTCTGATCGGCGTCTTTCATGACAATGTGGCGGCGCTGGACGGCCCGTTCGACCGATACGTACCGCAATGCCATTCTCGCGGTCGAACCGGATCTCAAGGGCCAAATCAATCGCTACGGCAGTTTGGCCGACGGCGCGCGCGTTGCGGTCGCGTTGAGGCCGTCGACGGCAATCCGCACTCGGACAAGATGCTGAAGACCTACGGGCCGTTACCCGACGATCTGCCCGACGCGCTATAGCCCGGCCGCCAGTGCAGGCCGCGGACCGCGCAACAGCGCGGCGATGAAATGCGCGCGCTCGTCGGAAAGCGCCAGCCCGCGCGGCTCCAGCACGTGACGTTCGAGGAAATAGCCGGTGAGCGCGAAGCCGTCGGCAACATCGGTGCCACCAGGCTCGGCCGCAGCATCGAGGAGGAAGGCCGGCAGGCGCAGCATCTTGTCGGCCCAAGGCTCGCCGGCCTCGCGCGACACCGCCCTGCCCGACTTCGGCGAGACGTAAATCAGCTCGGTGCGCGCGCCGGTCGAGGCGCATTGCTCAAGGTCGAGGCCGAAGCCAAGTTCGGCGAGCACCTGCAGCTCAAACCGAACCACCAGCGGCGCGGCCACGCTTGCGTCATCGAGATGTGCGAGCAGGCCGTCAAATTCTGCAAAGAGGCCGGCATGCGGGTCGCGCTCGGGCAACAGCCGCATCAGCGCGGCGAGATGGCCGACGCCATAGACCGCATGCGACGCCGCGAAGAAGCTCGCCGCGCGCAGGTTCACCGCCTCCACTGTGTAATTGCCGAGATGCTCGTCGAGCCGCGCCCGCCAGCTGGCGGCGAGCGTATTGCCGGTCTGCAGCACCGGCTTCAGCCGCGAGCCGTAGCCGTCGCGCACCAGGCCGAGATGGCGGCCATGCTCGCGTGTCATCAGCTCGAGGATGGCGTTCGCCTCCCCGTGCCGCCTGACGCCGATCACGATGCCTTCATCGGTCCATTGCATATGGGCTTCATACGCCGCGAATCGGAGAAAATCACGGCGGTCGACGCGCTATTCCTTGGGAAACTCCAGCCCCATGGCCCGGTAGCGCTCCGGGTCCTCGCCCCAGCCCTCGCGCACCTTGACGAACAGGAACAGGTCGACTTTGGCCTCGACGATCTCGGCGATTTCCCGCCGCGACGCTTCACCGATCGACTTGAGCGTTTGGCCGCCTTTACCGATCACGATCTTGCGCTGGCTCTCGCGCTCGACATAGATCGTCTGCTCGATGCGGATTTTGCCGCCGCGCAATTCCTTCCACTGCTCGGTTTCGACCGTGGAATGATACGGCAATTCCTGGTGCAGCCGCTCGAACAGCTTCTCGCGCGTGATCTCGGCCGCCAATTGCCGCACCGGAGCGTCCGACATCTGGTCGGGCGGATAAAGCCACGGGCTCGGCGGCATGCGCTCGGCGAGACAGGCCTTGAGATCGGCGACGCCGTCGCCGGTGAGCGCCGAAATCATGAACGTCGAATTGAACTTGGCTTTTTCATTGGCGAACTTAGTCAGCAACAGCAGCGTGTCGCGCGGCACCAGATCGATCTTGTTGAGGATGAGGATTTTTGCCGGCTTCACCTCGGCGAGCCGCGCCAGCATCGCTTCCGCCTCGTCGTCGATCCCTTTGCGCGCATCGATCAGCACGCCGACCAGATCGGCCTCGTGCGCGCCGCTCCAGGCGGTCGTCACCATGGCGCGGTCGAGCCGCCGCTTGGGCGCGAAAATTCCCGGCGTGTCTACGAAGATCAGCTGCGACTTGCCGGCGAGCGTTATGCCGCGGATCAGCGCGCGGGTGGTCTGCACTTTGTGCGAGACGATGGTGACCTTGGAGCCGACCAGCGCATTGAGCAGTGTCGATTTTCCGGCATTGGGCGCACCGATCAGCGCGACAAAACCGCAGCGTGTGTCGCCCGCCGGCGCTGCGTCAGTCATCGAGCTTGTCCGCCGCGACGCCGACGCGCGTGAGCATCTCGGCCGCGGCAGATTGCTCGGCGGCGCGCTTCGAAGAGCCCTTGCCCTCGGCCGGCGACCGGCCGGGCAGCGTCACGGCGACGCGGAATTCCGGATCGTGATGCGGGCCGGTGCGCGCCATTTCTTTATAAGCAGGCGTGGGCAGACCGCGCGCCTGCGCCCATTCCTGCAGTATGGTCTTTGGATCGCGCAACGGGCGCAGCGGCTTGAGCATGCGCTCCTTCCAGAACTTGCCGACGAATTCCTCGGCCGCCGGGTAGCCGCCATCGGAATAGACCGCGCCGACCAGCGCCTCGCAGGCGTCGGCCAGAATGGTGGTGCGCAGGCGCCCGCCGGCGTGCGATTTCTGAATTGCCGAGCTTGAGCGCGGGCCCCAGATCCATGGCGCGCGCGACGTCGGCGCAGCTTTCCTTGCGCACCAGATCGGCGAGCCGGCGCGACAACTCGCCTTCGTTCGCCTTGGGGAAGGCGCGATAGAGCATGTCGGAAATCACCAAACCCAGCACATGGTCACCGAGGAATTCCAGACGCTGGTAGCTGTTGGCGCGCGTGGCGCCGCCCGCCAGCGCCGAGATATGCGTGAGCGCGCGTTCGAGCAGCGCCTTGTCGGCGAAGTGGTACCCGATCCGCTCTTCGAGCGCCGCTCTGTCCTTGGCCTTACGGCTCATCGCACGATCGTGAACAGTCTGCTCCAGCGCACCGACACCGGCCAACGCCAGAATTCCCAGGCGCGCTCGCCCTCATAGACGGAGAAGAAAATGATCTGCGCCTTGCCGACGATATTCTCGAACGGCACCACGCCGACCTGACTGAAGCGGCTGTCGGTCGAATTGTCGCGATTGTCGCCCATCATGAAATAATGGCCGTCCGGCACGGTGTAGACCTGCGTGTTGTCGGCAAAGCCGTTGTCGACCAGATCGAGCGTGTAGAAGCTGACGCCGTTGTCCAGCGTTTCCTTCCAGCGCTTGACGGGAGCCGCGGGCGCGCCCTCCTCGGTCTCGACGAACGGCGGCGCCGGCTCGCGCTTGACACCGACGCCGTTGATGAAGACCTGGCCGTCCTTCACCTGGATGGTGTCGCCGGGCAGGCCGATCACCCGCTTGATGTAGTCGGTGGAGGTATCCTTGGGCAGCCGAAACACCACCACGTCGCCGCGCTGCGGCAGCCAGTTGTCCGGCAAGCGCCCGGAAAACAGCGGCGGCGACAAAGGCAACGAAAAATGGCTGTAGCCATAGGAATATTTCGACACGAACAGGTAGTCGCCGACCAAGAGCGTCGCCTTCATCGAGCCGGACGGGATGTTGAAGGGCTGAAACAGGAAGGTGCGGATCACCAGGGCGATGATCAGCGCATGAATGATCACCCGGACCGTCTCGCCGACGCCGCCTTCTTTGCGCTTTGTATTGGTTGCCACGCTCATCGGCCTCTCGTCCCGCGCTCCCCGGCATCTTGTAGCGGCTGCCATCCTGTGGCGCAATGAAGAACGCCGCGACCACCTTATAAGCACTTGGTTGGATTGCGTTTCCTGGCTTTCACGCCGCCGTCTTCGGCAGCGCGGAAATGATGACGATGGCCTGCGCCGCCGGCCCTTCGTCGGTGAGCGAAACGTCGATACGCGCTTCGCAACCGGCCGGCGTGATCGCCTGCAAGCGCTTGAGCGCGCCGCCGGTCAATTGCATGGTCGGCCGCCCCGACGGCAGATTGACCACGCCCATGTCGCGCCAGAACACGCCGCTGCGAAAGCCGGTGCCGAGCGCCTTGGAGCAGGCCTCCTTGGCGGCGAAACGCTTGGCGTAGGTCTCGACCCGGTTGGCCCGCCCCTCCGCCTTGGCGCGCTCGACCGGCGTATAGATGCGGTTGAGGAAACGCTCGCCGTAGCGCTCGATGCTGTGCGCGATGCGCCGCACGTCGACCAGGTCCGAGCCGAGGCCGATGATCATGCGGGGTGAACCGCCTTGGCGCGCCCGCGGTCTATCGCCGCCCGCATGAACTTGATCGTATCGGCCAGTCCCTCGAACACGGATTCACCGACCAGAAAATGTCCGATATTGAGCTCGACGATCTGTGGCAGCGCCGCGATCGCTTCAGCGCTCGCATAGTCGAGGCCGTGGCCGGCATGGACTTCGAGCCCCAGGCTTTTCGCCAGCAGCGCGCCGGCGCGGATCAATTCCCATTCGGCGGCGGCTTCGGCGGCGCGATGTTCGATCAGCGCGTCGCACCACGAGCCGGTGTGCAGCTCGACCACTGGCGCGCCGAGCTCGACCGCCGCCTCGATCTGCGCTGCCGCCGCGGCGATGAACAGCGAGACGCGGATGCCGGCGTGCTTGAGGTCATGCACCACCGGCGCAAGCTGCGCGTGCTGCTTGATCGCATCGAGCCCGCCTTCGGTAGTGCGCTCGGTGCGTTTTTCCGGCACCAGGCAGACGGCGTGCGGCTGCGTCTTCAGCGCGATGGCGACCATTTCGGCGGTCGCCGCCATCTCGAAATTGAGCGGCTTGTCGATCTCCGCCTTCAGCCGCGCGATGTCGTCGTCGCGGATATGGCGGCGGTCCTCGCGCAAATGGGCCGTGATACCGTCGGCACCCGCCGCGATCGCGAGCTTGGCCGCGCGCACCGGATCGGGATGACGGCCGCCGCGTGCGTTGCGGATGGTGGCGACGTGGTCGACATTGACGCCGAGGCGTAAGGGAGGCGCGATCATTGCGTATTAGTCCGTCACCCGTTCGGCCTTGGCCACCACGGGCTTGGCGCGCAGTTGCGCCAAGATGGCGGTGAGATGCTTGAGATCGTAGACCTCGAGATCGATCAGCACGTCGGTGAAGTCCGGCGCCCGCCGCGTCATGCGGATATTGTCGATATTGCCGTCGTGCTCGGCGATCACCTGCGCAATCTGCGCGAGCGAGCCAGGCTCATTGACCGATTGCACCGTGATGCGCGCCGGGAAGCGCCGCGGCACCTGTTCTTCCTCGTCCCAGCGCACGTCCAGCCAGCGTTCCGGCTCGTCCTCGAATTCGCTTAAGGCATGTGACTGGATCGGGTAGATGGTGATCCCCTCGCCCGGCGTGAGAATGCCGACGATGCGGTCGCCCGGCACCGCGCCGCCGTCGGGCGCAAAGCGCACCGGCAGGTCGCCGTTGATGCCGCGGATCGGGATCGCCGGGCCGCTCGGGCTCGCGGTCGGCACCTTGAATTTGACCGAGGTGAGCTTCTTGAGGCCGAACCAGCCGCTCTCCGATTTCGGTTTCACCGCCATCGCGGCGGCGCGCTCTTCCTTGTAATCGGGATACATGGCGCGGGCGACGTCGGAGGCCTTCAACTCGCTGCGCCCGACCGCGGCCATCACCTCTTCGATCGACGATCGCGCCAGCCGCGGCAGCGCGCCGGTAAGCTTCTCGTCCGAATAGGCGATCTTGGCGCGCTGGAACAGGCGCTCGACGATGCGCCGGCCGAGCCCGGTATATTGCGTGCGCACCGCGGCGCGGGTGGCGCGCCGAATCGCCGCGCGCGCCTTGCCGGTGACCACCAGCGATTCCCACGCCGTCGGCGGCGCGGCTTGCGCCTTCGAGGTGATGATCTCGACTTCGTCGCCGTTGCCGAGCTCCGAGGTCAGCGGCGAGATCTTGCCGTTGATCTTGCAGCCGACCGTGCCGTTGCCGATGTCGGTGTGTACCGCATAGGCGAAATCGATCGGCGTCGCCTTGCGCGGAAGCGCGATCAGCTTGCCCTTCGGGGTGAAGCAGAAAACCTGGTCGTGAAACAATTCGAGCTTGGTGTGCTCGAGGAATTCCTCCGGGTTGGAGCCCTCGGCCAGCAACTCAATGGTGCGCCGCAGCCAGGCGTAAGCGCTCGACTTGCGCGACAGCAATTCGGTGGGCGAACCGACATCGTCTTTGTAGAGCGCGTGCGCGGCGATGCCGTATTCGGCGATCTCGTGCATCTCGGTGGTGCGGATCTGCAGTTCGACGCGCTGCTGGCCCGGGCCGATCACCGTGGTGTGGATGGAGCGATAGTCGTTGCGCTTGGGCGTCGAGATGTAATCCTTGAAGCGTCCCGGCACCATCGGCCAAGTCGTGTGCACGATGCCGAGCGTCTGGTAGCAATCGGCGACCGTCTTGACAATGACGCGGAAGCCGAAGATGTCGGACAGTTGCTCGAAACCGACCGACTTGCGCTCCATCTTGCGCCAGATCGAATAAGAGCGCTTGCGCCGGCCGACGACGCGGGCGGTGATGCCGCGGTCGGCCAGCTTGCGCGTGAGCTGCTGCTCGATCTCCGCGATCAGGTGCTTGTTGCGTTCGGCGAGCCCGTCGAGACGCGTGCTGACCACCCGATAAGCGTCCGGATAGAGTTCGCGGAACGCCAAGTCGTCGAGTTCCTCGCGCATTTCGTGCATGCCCATGCGGCCGGCAAGCGGCGCATAGATTTCCAGCGTCTCCTCGGCGACCCGGCGGCGCGACTCGACCGGCATGTATTCAAGCGTGCGCATGTTGTGCAGCCGGTCGGCGAGCTTGACGAGCAGCACGCGCACGTCGTCGGCGATCGCCAACAAGAGCTTGCGCAGGTTCTCCGCCTGCTTGGCCTCCTTGGTGACCAGGTCGAGCTTCTTCAATTTGGTCAGGCCGTCGACCAGCGTGCCGATGTCCTTGCCGAACAGGCCGTCGATTTCGGCGCGCGTAGTTGCGGTATCCTCAATAGTGTCATGCAAAAGCGCCGCTGCGATGGTGGCGTCGTCGAGCTTGAGGTCGGTGAGGATGGCCGCGACTTCGATCGGGTGGGAAAAGTACGGGTCGCCGGAGGCGCGCCGCTGCTCGCCATGCGCCTTCATGGCGTAAACATAGGCCCGGTTGAGCAGCGCCTCGTTCGTATTGGGATTGTAGCGGCGTACGCGCTCGATCAGATCGTATTGCCGCATCATCGGCGGCTTGCGCGATGGCGCCGGTTTCTCAACCGCCTGGGGCGCGGACGCGGCCAGTTCCAGCGGCGCCCGGGTGGGCGACTGCTTCTGCATCCGCGGTAAATCTGAGCGCGCGCGCGCCATTCTTTTGCCTCGCGGCCGCCGAATCCCTTTGAAAATGCTGCCGGCGACCGTTTCTAGCATAGATATCACGGCAAATCGCAGGCGCCGCAAGGGTTTGCCGTTAATGTCAGACAAAAAGGAACGGCCCGGCGCGAAGGCCGGGCCGTTGCTTAAATTTTACGCCGAATTGACGCCAAAGCGCTTATTCGGTGTCCTCTTCCGGCACTTCTTCCGGCGGCGCCAAGCCTTCGAGGCCCTTGAGCAATTCTTCCTCGGTCATGCGCTCGGAGGTCACTTCGGTATCGTCGGAATCGACCGAGGCGCCGGCACCGGCCCCGATCAGCGGCACGTCGGGCTCCGGCTCGTCGACCTCGACATATTTCTGCAGGCTATGGATGAGGTCTTCCTTCAGATCGCCAGGCGACACCGTCGTTTCGGCGATCTCGCGCAGCGCGACCACCGGGTTCTTGTCGTTGTCGCGGTCGACGGTAATCTGCGACCCGGACGAGATCATGCGCGCCCGATGACTTGCCAGAAGGACGAGGTCGAAGCGGTTCTCAACTTTATCGATGCAATCTTCTACGGTGACACGGGCCATCGGCTCGCCACTCCCTTGAATGGAACTTTGTCGTGAATTCGCCCGGTAGGTAGACCGTAACGGCGGAAAGTTCAAGTATTTTTGTCTTGGTTTAGCCGCAGGCCTCTGTTACCGAACGGTCGCAAGCAGGCCGGCCGACAGGATATTAGCGGTTTTGGCGTGATTGCGTGGGCGGCCTGTGAATTGATCGAAGGTGCCTTCAAACGATCTGTTAACGCCGGTCCACGGCAGCGCGCCGCGCCTCTCGCGCGTTAGGCGTGTGCGGAACCGGGACGTGGGTTTGTATTGCGAGGACCGTGAGAGAAAACACCATGACAGTACCCGGTGAAAAAATCGCATTGTTCATCGATGGAGCGAATTTTTACGCCACCGCCAAATCGCTCGGCTTCGACATCGACTACAAGAAGCTGCTGCGCGAATTCCAGTCACGCGGCTATCTGCTGCGCGCGTTCTATTACACCGCGGTGATCGAGGATCAGGAATACTCCTCAATCCGCCCGCTGATCGATTGGCTCGACTACAACGGCTATTCGGTCGTCACCAAGGCGACCAAGGAATTCGTCGACCAGACCGGTCGGCGCAAGGTCAAGGGCAACATGGATATCGAGCTCGCCGTCGACGCCATGGAGATCGCCGGCTCGATCGACCACATGGTGCTGTTCTCCGGCGACGGCGATTTCCGCTCGCTGGTGGAGGCGGTGCAGCGCAAGGGCGTGCGCGTCACCGTGATCTCGACCGTCACCACCCAGCCGCCAATGGTGGCCGACGAATTGCGCCGCCAGGCCGACATCTTCACCGACATCGTCACGCTGCAAAGCAAGATCGGCCGCGATCCGTCCGAACGCGCGGCACGGCCGCCACGCGATGATCGCGGCGAAGCGCCGGGGCATACGCCGCAGTTCCTGCAGCGTCCGCCGGCGCCGCAGCGCGCCGGAGTGACCGCCGGCGGCGACGATGACGACGACGAGTTCTTCGAATAAGCCGTCGACGCTCGAGGCCGCGGGCAAGCCCGGCCGCGACTGCGCGCGCTGCCCGCGGCTGGCGGCATTCCGCGAGAATTGGCGAACGAAAGAGCCGGTCTGGTTCAACGCGCCGGTCCCTTCGTTCGGCCCGCTCGACGGACGCCTGTTGATCGTTGGCCTCGCGCCCGGGCTACAGGGCGCCAACCGCACCGGCCGGACGTTCACCGGCGACTATGCCGGCGTGCTTCTCTATGAGACGCTGAAGCATTACCGCTTTGCGCGCGGGCAATACGGCGCGCATCCAGACGACGGCTTGGAGCTCGTTGACTGTCGCATCACCAACGCCGTGCGCTGCGTGCCGCCGGAGAACAAACCGACGCCGGCCGAGATCGCCACCTGCCGCGATTTCCTCAAGCCCACCATCGCCGAGATGAAACGTTTGCGCGCCATCGTCGCGCTCGGCCGTATCGCGCACGACAGCGTGGTGGTCGCGTTGGGCACGAAAAAATCCGCCGCGCCGTTCAAGCACGGCGGAACATACACACTGAACGGAAAGGCGCTGTTCTCGAGCTATCACTGCTCGCGCTACAACACGAACACCGGCGTGCTCACGCCCGAGATGTTCCGGACTGTGTTCGCCAGCGTGCGCGGCTATTTGGAACCAGAGCGCAATTGACTCGATTCTGATTTTTTAAAATTCTAATTTTCGCCTATCGACTCTTTTTTGAATCAAAGCGCGCGCGCTTGCTTCAAGAGTTCCAAAGAACCCCGCCCTTAAGAATAGCGTACGCCCGATCCCGGTACCTTTAAGGGGGGTTGCAATGGATCAAGTCAGTACGGCTGCGGAGATTTTGTCTTTCCCGCAGACAACCCGCATCGACGAGCAAATGTTGGAAACCGTGCTCAACAACATGTCGCAAGGCGTGCTGTTGTTCGATTCCGACACACGGCTGATTTTCTGCAATCACCGTTATCTGGAAATGTACGGCCTGCTGCCGGAATTTGCCCGGCCCGGCCGCTACCTGCGCGACCTGCTGATCCAGCGCATCCAGACCGGAACTTTCACCGAGGACCCGGACGAATACATCGTCAGGCTCAAGGAAGGCATCGCCGCGGGCCCCTCGTTCAGCCATACTGTGCAGTTGGCCGACGGCCGTTCATTCTCGATCGTCAACAAGCCGCTCGCCGGCGGCGGCTGGCTGGCGACGCACGAAGACATTACCGAACGGCAGCGTTCCGAGGGCCGCATCGCCCACATGGCGCGCCACGACGCGCTGACGGATCTACCCAACCGCGTCCTCTTGCGCGAGCGTCTCGATCACGAGCTCAAGCGCGTCAAGCGCGGCGAGTGCCTCGCTGTGCTGTGCCTCGATCTCGACCAGTTCAAGGCCGTCAATGACGCCCTCGGTCATCCGATCGGCGACGAATTGCTCAAGCTCGTCGCCGACCGCTTGCGCGGCTGCACGCGCGAGCCCGACACCGTGGCGCGCCTCGGCGGCGACGAATTCGCCATCATCATGACGCAAATGCAGGAGGCGACCGACGCCGCGGCCTTGGCCAAGCGTATCCGCGACTTGATCATCAAGCCGTACCAGATCGAAGGTCATCAGATCGTCAGTGATATCAGTATCGGCATTTCCGTGGCGCCGTTCGACGCCGTGGATGCCGATCCGCTGTTGCGCAATGCCGACATGGCGCTCTACGGCGCCAAAGCCGACGGCCGCGGCACCTACCGGTTTTACGAGCTGGAGATGAACACGCGCATGAAAGCGCGCCGCGAGCTGGAAATGGATCTGCGCAAGGCGCTGGTCAGCAAAGAATTTGAATTGCACTATCAACCGCTCGTTGACCTTGAATTGAACGATGTCAACGCGTTCGAGGCCTTGCTGCGCTGGAACCACCCCAAACGCGGGCTGGTGTCGCCGGCCGACTTCATCCCGGTCGCCGAGGAAACCGGGCTCATCGTCCCGCTCGGCGAATGGGTGCTCAAGTCGGCGTGCTACGAGGCGGTCGACTGGCCGGACGATATCAAGGTCGCCGTCAATCTATCGCCGGCGCAATTGAACAATCGCAACTTGCTCAACGTGGTGATCGGCGCGCTCGCGGAAACCGGCCTGCCCGCGCGCAAGCTGCAATTGGAGATCACCGAGACCGTTCTGTTGCACAACACCTTTGGCACCCTGCAGACGCTGCACGAACTGCGCAAACTCGGCGTGCAAATCGCGCTCGACGATTTCGGCACCGGCTATTCGTCGCTCAGTTATTTGCGCAGCTTCCCGTTCGACAAGATCAAGATCGACCGCTCCTTCATCCAGGATCTTTCGAACGGCGCCGAACCGGTCGCTATCGTGCAGGCGGTGGCCAATCTGGCCAAGTGCCTGAACATGACCTCGACCGCCGAAGGCGTCGAAACGCAGCAGCAGATGGACATCCTGCAGTCGATGGGCTGCACCGAAATGCAGGGCTATCTGTTCAGCCGCGCGCGGCCGGCGAACGAGATCCGGCAATTCTTCAAGCAGCGACCGGAAAGCCAGACGCCGGAAAGCCTGACGGGAGCCGCTTAAGCTACCGTCTGCAGCCAGGCGATCACATTCGCGGCGTTCTTGTCCGGCGGGAACACCGGGTAGAACACCTTGACGATGACGCCGTCGTCGATGACGAGCGCCATGCGTTTGAGCAGCGTCATTCCCGACGTCGTGAAGGTCGGCAGGTTCATCGCCTTGGTCAGCGCCAACGCCGCATCCGACAGAATTGCAAACGGCAGGTGCAGCCGGCTCGCCGCCTCGCGCTGATAGGCGGTGTCCTGCGTCGACAGGCCGTAGAGCTGCGCGACGCCCAGCCGCTTGAGCTCGGCGAAATGGTCGCGGAAGCCGCAGGATTGCGGCGTGCAGCCGCGCGCGCCGGGGATTTCGTCCCAGCCCGGGGGCGCATCGACGCCCGGCACGCCGGTGCGCGGATAGGTGTAGACCACGGCGCGGCCCTTGAGCCTCGCCAGATTGACGGGCGCGCCCGCGGTCGCCGGCAGCGACAGATCAGGCAGCGTCATGCCGGTCAGATGCCGCGCGCCGCCGTCGTCCTGCGGCGCCGGAATGCCCGGCGGCAACACGTTCGGATTATGCATGCCCGGCGCTTCACTCATTTACCGCCTCCATACGACATGAACTCCATTAGCGAGCCGTCCGGATCGCGGAAGTAGACACTCGTCCCCGGCCCTTTTGCGCCGAACCGCTCGAGCGGCCCGCGCTCGACCGCAATGCCATGCACCTTCAAATGCGCGATCGCGTCCTTGATCGGTCCGGCCCACTCGAAGCAGAGATCGCTGTTGCCCGGCTGCACCGGCAAGCGCGCGACCTCGGCCGGCTTGACGCCGGGGCCGTGCACGTTGAGCTGCTTGTCGCCGAAGCGATAGGCAAAGCCCGCCGGCCGCGCCACCAATTCGGCGCCCATCACCTCGACGTAGAACTTGTTCGAACGCTCCCAGTCGGAGACGTGGATGACGCAATGATCGAGCTTGGTCGGCGCCATAACGCTCACCCCTTCTGCCGCAGCAGCCGGCCGCGCTCGCGCTCCCAGGAGCGCTTCTTTTCCGTCTCGCGCTTGTCGTGCAGCTTCTTGCCTTTACCCAGCGCGATCTCGATTTTCGCCCGCCCTTTCTCGTTGAAGTAAATCTTGAGCGGCACGATGGTCATGCCCTCGCGCTCGACCGCACCGGCAAGCTTGTTGATCTGGCGCGCATGCAGCAGCAACTTGCGCGGCCGTTTGGGCAAATGGTTGAAGCGCGCCGCCTGCAGATATTCCGGTATGTTGGAATTGATCAGCCAGATCTCGCCGCCGCGCGCGTCGGCGTAGGATTCCGCGATGGTCGCCTTGCCGGCGCGCAGCGATTTCACCTCGCTACCGGTGAGCGCGATGCCGGCCTCGTAGGTCTCGCCGATCTCGTAATTGAAGCGCGCCTTGCGGTTGTCGGCGACGACTTTGAATTTGGGGGCGGGTTTGGCGGCCATGGCGGCAATCGATCAAATGCGCGCCTTCCGGTCAACCGCCGCTTGCGCGCGGCGCGGCCGGCCGACAAGATCGATGAAAATAAAGCGTCAGGGAGGCCGTCATGTCGAAGACACCACTATTCCCGCTTTTGGCGGCCATGCTGGCGTGCTCCGCCACCGCGGCCTTCGGCCAGGCGCCGCCGAGTTTCCCCGAGGGCCCGGGCAAGGACACCGTGGTCGCGGTGTGCGGCGGCTGCCACGCCATCAACCGGTTGCGCGCCGGCTACACGCCGGTCGGCTGGAGCATGATCCAGAGCATGATGCAGAACATGGGCGCGCCGGTCGCGTCGGAGCAATGGCCGACCGTCACCACCTATCTCATGAAGAACTTCCCGGAAAAGCCGCGCCCGCCGGCGGCGATCATTGCCGGCCCGGTGCAGGCGAAGATCACGCTGTGGGACGTGCCGACGCTCGGCTCGCGTCCGCACGACCCGCTCGCCACCAAAGACGGCGCCATCTGGTGGGCGGGGCAACTGTCCAACAAGCTCGGACGCATCGACCCCAAGACCGGCGCGATCCGCGAATACACGCTGAAGACGCCGCACAGCGGCCCGCACGGCCTGAAAGAGGACAGTGACGGCAACATCTGGTTCACCGGCAACGTGGCCGGCTTCATCGGCAAGCTCGACCCGAGGACCGGGATCACCACCGAATACAATTTGGGGAATCCGGCGGCCAAGGATCCGCACACCCTGGTGTTCGATCACGACGGCATGCTGTGGTTCACGGTGCAGCAGGCCAACATGGTCGGCCGGCTCGATCCCAAGACCGGCGCGGTGAAACTCGTCACCTCGCCGACGCCGAAGTCGCGGCCCTACGGCATGGCGGTGAATTCCAAGAACGTCGTGCATTTCGTCGAGTTCGGCGCCAACAAGATCGCCACCATCGACGCCAAGTCCATGGCGATCCACGAATACACCCTGCCCAATCCCGGCGCGCGGCCGCGCCGCGTCGCGATCTCGCCCGACGACATCGTCTGGTACACGGATTTCGCGCGCGGCTTCCTCGGCCGCCTCGACACCGCGACCGGCAAGGTCAGCGAATGGCCGTCGCCCAGCGGGCCGAAGTCGGAGCCCTACGGCATCGTTTTCGCCAAAGGCGCGTTGTGGTACAACGAATCCTTCGCCAAGCCGAACACCATCGTGCGCTTCGATCCCAAGACCGAAAAACTCCAGACCTGGGCAATCCCCGGCGGCGGCGACATCGTGCGCAACATGGACGTGACGCCCGACGGCAATCCGGTGACCGCCAACAGCCTCACCAATCAAGTGGGGCTGGTCGAGATCAAATGAGCGCATTCTTGACTGCGCATGATCTTTTCCGAAAACCGGTCGCCACTTTTCGGGATCATGCGCTAGCGCTGCTTGAGCAAGTCGCGGATCTCGGTCAGCAATTCTTCCTGCTTGGTCGGCGGCGCCGGCTTGGCCTCTTCCTTGCGGATCAAATGGCTCATCGCCCGGATCGCCAGGAACAACGCGAAGGCGATGATGATGAAGTTGAGCGTGACCGTCAGGAAATGTCCGTAAGCCAGAACGGCGCCTTGCTTTTGCGCCTCGGCTAACGTGGTGGCGGTCACTTTCGGCGACAGCGCAATGAAGTAATTCGAGAAGTCGAGGCCGCCGCTTACGGCGCCAATCACCGGCATGATGAGATCGCCGACCAGCGCGCTGATAATCGCGCCGAAGGCGGCGCCGATGATCACGCCGACGGCGAGGTCGACCACGTTGCCGCGCAGCGCGAATTTCTTGAAGTCCTCGAGCATCGCCAACTGCCCGCCCGCGCTAGTTGATCAGTCCGGCGTGCACCATCGCCTCGCGCACCGCGGTCTGCGCCTTCTCGCTCGCCGGCACCATCGGCAGCCGCACCGTGTTGGCGCATTTGCCGATCAGCGACATCGCGTACTTGATCGGCGCCGGGCTGGTTTCGACGAACAGGTTGATGTGCAAGGGCGCGAGCTTGTCCTGCAGCTTGAGCGCGGTCTTGAAGTCGCCCTTGAGACAGGCGCTCTGGAATTCGGCGCACAGCCGCGGCGCGACGTTCGAGGTCACCGAGATGCAGCCGTGGCCGCCATGCGCCATGAAGCCGAGCGCGGTGATGTCCTCGCCGGACATCTGGTTGAAATCCTCGCCCATCGCCGCGCGCTGCTGCGACACCCGCGACATGTTGGCGGTGGCGTCCTTGACGCCGGCGATGTTCTTGAGCTCGTAGAGCCGCTTCATGGTGTCGACCGACATGTCAACGATGGAGCGGCCGGGAATGTTGTAGATGATGATCGGAATGCCGATGGCGTTGTTAATCGCCTTGTAATGCTGATAGAGGCCTTCCTGCGTCGGCTTATTGTAGTAGGGCGTCACGATCAGCACCGCGTTGGCGCCCGCCTTCTCGGCGTGCTGCGATAGTTCGACCGCCTCGGCGGTCGAGTTCGAGCCGGCGCCGGCGACCACCGGAACCCGGCCGTCGACCTGGTCGACGCACCATTCCACCACCTGCTTGTGCTCCTCATGATTGAGCGTCGGGCTCTCGCCGGTGGTGCCGACCGGGACCAGGCCGCTGGTGCCCTCGGCGATCTGCCAGTCCACCAGGTCGCGGAACGCCTTTTCGTCGAGCGCGCCGTTTTTGAACGGCGTGACCAGCGCGGTGAACGATCCCCGGAAGCTCGTCTTGGCGGTCATGGCTAGTTCTCCACAGGCTCAACTGGGCGCCGCCCATCAATACCGGGTTGCACCGAACGATAAAAGCCCTTGAATCATATAGCTCCATGAATTGGCCTGATAAATGGCGCTTCGCCCTGCTTTTGCCCGGCTTGCGGTGTAGGCTTCAATAGGGATCGAGATTTCGGCTATTCTTCTGCGCCAGGATGGGCCTAATGGGGCAACCGAGCGGCACGTTATGAGTTCGGCCGACCCCGATCCTGCAGACGGCCGGGCTAGGGTATTAATGCACCTGATGAGGCGGAACCGCCGGGCTATCGCCCTGGCGCTTGTGGCAGTCGGCGCCCTGAGCGCCCAATTTGCCGTGGCCGAGACCCAAAAAGTTCCCGCGGCGAAACCGCAGGCGAAGCAGGCGGTCCAGGCCAAGCCGGCGGGCGATAAGGCCCACGCCGCCAGGCATCCGGCGGTGCATATCGTCCGCAACGTGCCGCTGCCGCCCAAGCGCCCCTTGCCCCGAGCCGCCGCCGCTCCAGCAAAGGTCGCCACTGCCGCCATCATCCCCGGCAGCCTTGGCTTCCGCAAATTGCCGCTCGCCAGCCCGGCGATGTTCCATCCGCCAGAGCGCGCTTTGTCCAACGAGTTTGCCGTCGCGCCGTCCGCCGCGGCCACGCCCGACGACATCGCCGCGGTCAAGCGGGTGATCGAAGCCGCCCGCAAAGGCCGAATGACCGATGCCGATTTGGACGAGGCCGCCATCAAGGATCCGGTCGCCCGCAAGCTTGCCGAATGGATCATCCTGCGCAGCGACAACACCGATCCGAGCTTCGCGCGCTATGCGGCCTTCGTCACCGGCAACGCGGCGTGGCCGCACGCTGCACTGTTCCGCCGCCGCGCCGAGAACGCGCTGTGGAACGACCATGTCGACGACGCCGCGGTGATCGCATTTTTCACCAACCACAAGCCGCGCACGGCCAAGGGCAGCTACATGCTGGCGCGCGTGCTGCTTGCCAAAGGCGACCGCGACGGCGCGGCGGCTTTGGTGCGTTACGCTTGGCGGCACGACGAATGCAGCTCCGAAGTCGAGAGCAAGGTGCTCGAGATGTTCGGCAACCTGCTCAGCCGCGCCGACCACAAGGTGCGCATGGAGCAGCGCTTCTATGCCGGCGACGTCGAAGCCGGCATGCGCGCGGCCAATCGGCTCGGCGGCGACGAACTTGCGATCGGGCGCGCCCGCGCCGCGGTGATCAAGCGGCTCAACAACGCGAAGGCGCTGCTCGACGCCGTGCCGGTGAATGCGCGCCGCGATCCCGGCTACATCTTCGCACACGTGCAATGGCTGCGCATGAACAACAAGCCGGACGAAGCCGGCAAGCTCATCCTCACCGCACCGCAGGATCCGAACGCCCTGGTCGACCTCAATCAATGGTGGCAGGAGCGGCGCATCCTGGTGCGCAAGCTGCTCGACGACGGCGATCCGCAGACCGCCTATCGCGTGGCGCGGGATGCCGCGCCGCCCCCGCACGGCTTCTTCCGCGTCGACCACTATTTCACCACCGGCTGGGTCGCGCTGCGCTTCCTGCACGACCCGAAGACCGCCGCCGCCTACTTCGCGCATATCAGCGAGGGCACCACCAACCCTTACGCGCTTGCCCGCGCCGGTTATTGGCAGGGCCGTGCCGCCGAGGCCATGGGCCAACACGCGCAAGCCAAGGCCTATTACGATGTGGCAGCGCATTACAGCGCCACCTATTACGGCCAATTGGCGCGGGCGAAGCTCGGCTTGACCGATCTCGGCCTGCATGGGCCGCTGGCGCTGACGCCGGTCGAGCTGCGGCAGAAAACTAACTATGACGTCGTGCGCGCGGCCGAAATTCTATACGCCCTCAACGAGCGCGACATGTTGGCCTCGATCTATGCCGAGCTTGGCGACAGCGGCAGCGACATTGCCGGCCTGACCGCCTTGGCCGAGCTCGCCGCCAAGCATGGCGACGGCCGCGCCGTGCTGCTGCTCGGCGATGGCGCCTATAGCCGCGGCTTGCCGTTCGACTACTTCGCCTATCCGACGTTCGGATTGCCCAACTATACGCCGATCGCGCCGCCGATCAGCGACGCCATCGCCTATTCGATCGCACGCCAGGAGAGCCATTTCAATCAAAAGGACATCTCGCCGGCCAAGGCGATGGGGCTGATGCAGGTGACGCCGGAGGCGGCAATCGACACCGCACGCAAGTTCAAGGCGGTCTACAACCGCGCCCGCCTGCTCGGCGACCCCGTCTACAACATGCAGATGGGCGCCGCCGAATTGTCCAACCTGTTTACCGGCTATAACGGCTCCTACATCCTCACCTTCGCCGGCTACAACGCCGGGCGCGGCCGCGTGCGGCAGTGGATCGCCGCCTATGGCGACCCGCGCGACCCCAACGTCGACCCGGTCGATTGGGTCGAGCGCATCCCGATTTCCGAGACCCGCAATTATGTCGAGCGGATCATAGAGAACCTGCAGGTTTACCGCGCCCGTTTCGGCGGCGGCACCAAACTGATGATCGAGGCCGACATCCGGCGCGGCGCGACGAATTGAAATCGCCCGCGTGATCGGTCACCTTGCACTGCCATGACCGGTCCCGACGCGGCGATAAGCGCAACCTCCACCTTCGTCTCCGCTCGCGACGGCTTGCGGCTGCACGCGCGCTGCTACGGCGCCCGCAGCGCGCCCGCTTTGCCCGTCGTCTGCCTGCCGGGCTTGGCGCGCACCGAAGCCGATTTCGAGACGCTCGCCGGGGCCCTGGCGGGCGACGCCAGACGGCCGCGCCGCGTCATCGCGCTCGACTATCGCGGCCGCGGCCAATCGGAATACGACAAAGACCCGGCCAACTACAATTTCCAGGTCGAACTCGCCGACGTGCTCGCCGTCATCGCCGCGCTCGACGCCGCGCGGGCGATTTTCGTCGGCACCTCGCGCGGCGGCATCCTCGCCATGCTGCTGGGCGCGGTACGGCCGACGGCGATTGCCGGCTGCGTGCTCAACGACATCGGCCCGGTGATCGAGCCGAAAGGGCTGATCCGGATCAAGGGCTATATCGGAAAGCTGCCGCAGCCGCGCTCCTTCGAAGAAGCCGCCGAGATCCTGCGCCGGTTGTTCAGCGCCCAATTTCCCAAGCTCGGCTCCGAGGCCTGGCTCGCCAGCGCGCACCGCACATTTCGCCATCACAACGGCGCGCTGGCGCCGACCTACGACGCCAAGCTCGCCAAGACGCTGGAAGGCGTCGAATTCGACAAGCCGTTCCCGCCGCTGTGGGCGCAATTCGACGCCCTCGCCCACGCGCCGCTGATGGTGATCCGCGGCGCCAATTCCGACATCCTGTCGGCCGAGACGGTCGAGGCGATGCGCGCGCGCCGCCCGGCCTTGGAGGCCATCGAGGTGCCCGACCAGGGCCACGCGCCGCTCTTGGTCGAGCCCGATATCATCGCGCGCATTGCTGATTTCGCGGCGCGGTGCGACAGCTACGAAGCGAACTGAGCGGGCGGTCGCATGCCGGGACCCAACGACCGTCAGGAACCGCTAACGGCGATTTTTCTTCATCAAAAGGGCAGCCTTAACGAGGCCGCGCAGCGTTGTTGACCCACGACAATAACCCGATGGCCGATAATTGTGGCGGCGGCCTCGTATTCGGCGAGATTGTCGGTCACCATATCGGCCAGGCCGATGGCATGAAGCTGGCTGGTCGATACCCGGCCGACGAATGTGGTCGCTGGCGCTCTCGCAGTCGCACTCCAGGACCATCGCCGTGCTCGCCGATGACATAAAAAATTTGCACTTTGATATTATTGAATATTTTGGAAGGTGAAGCCCAGGAAGTTGAAGGTCTCCGGCTTGCCGAGCCCACGTCGCTTGCGGCTGTCCGCCGCGTAGCGGCCAAACTCAATCAGCCGGGTCTTCTTCGGATGCAGCGTCAGAGCGAACTCCTGCAACCGCGAGCGCATCGCATCCAGGAAGCGGCGGGCTTCGATCTCATGCTCGAACCCGACGATGAAGTCGTCGGCATAGCGCACGATGATCATGTCGCCCGTGGCCTCGCGCCGTCGCCAGCGCTCGGCCCAGAGATCGAGAACGTAATGCAGGTAGACGTTGGCGAGCAGCGGCGAAATCACTGCGCCCTGTGCCGTCCCCGTCTCTCTTGACGTCACCGTCCCGTCTTCCAGCACGCCCGCCCTCGAGCCATTTCTCGATCAGGCGGATGATGCGCCGGTCGCCGACCCGGTGTTCCAGGAAGTGGGTGAGCCATTCCTAGCTCGACCGTGTCGAAGAACAACTCGATGTCGGCGTCCACAATGAAGTTCACCTTGCGGCTGCCGATTCCGACACATAGCGCATCCATCGCATCATGTGCGCCGCGCCGGGGCCGGAATCCGTACGAGAACCCGAGGAAGTCTTCCTCGTAGATCGCGCTCAGCACCGCCGCAGTCGCCCGCTGGGCGATCTTGTCTTCCAGCGCAGCAACGGCGAGCGGACGCTGTCGTCCATCCGGCTTCGGAATGTAGACCCGTCGTGACGGCAGCGGCCGGTACGCTCCCCGCTGGACCCTTCCGTGCAGGTCTTCGAGATTGCCCTCGAGGCCTGCCTCGTAGTCCCGCCACGTCAGCCCGTCCACCCCCGCCGCGGCATGTTCCTTCAGTTCGAGGAATGCCATTGCAAGGTGCTCGACGCTGATGTGGTGGAGGAGCGCGGTGAACCTCTCCTTCTTCCTTTCCCTTGCTCTTGCCGTATGCGCTCCAGCCCCTGGGTCACGCTTTCCCGGCTCAGCTTCCGGCGCCTTCGTTCTGCCAAAATGAATAATGTTACAATTTACGATTGTAATATATTAATTAACACGTAAAGCGTTTAGCGGGTTTTCCACTTGGCCGCGGAGCTGGATCGTTTTCGGGCTTTTTCTCTGGTGCCGGTTTACGCAGCTTTCGCCGCTTGGCGTGTCGCGAGGTCAAAGGCGCGAATAGCAAATTTACGTCGCGATAGCGCCCGCCGCTCGTACCGATCCATCGCGATCAATTGATGGCTAAGATCAGACAAAATACACGCAAATTTTTCCGCGCCTTCCGGCTTCCAATACATGACGTGATCTGCATGCTGCGCCAAAGGTTGCTGAACAACAACATCGGGACCAGACACACGCATTAGGCCGACTATTTGTTTCGTGACCTCACGGGCGTCCTTAAAAAGTTTCTTTGGTCGAAATTCCGGATCATCGAGTTCTCGAGAAAGAAGATCGTGACGTGCCCGGCGGATACGCACGACATCAATTTGCGCGCTGGCAACATTGCGCGCCAATTCAATGATATCGGGTTCTGCTCCTTCGCCTGCAATTCTAACTGCGAGATCGTCTATTTCCACTGATCGCTCAGGATCACTAAATATCGATATGCTCAAGCCATGGCGGCGAGCATTGTGTACAGCGCGCGCTTTACCTTGTGCCGTTTTTGGGCCCGTACTTGCTTGAGCATTTGTACGATTGGATTTTATTTTCTGCGTGGTGGTCATGCGACTTTTTTATCGTTTATTTTTGGTACGGTTAATGTTTTGATCGCCTTAAATTCGGCCTCCACCGCATTTTCAATGCTGTCACGCTGATCGTGAATAAAACGATGACGATCAAATTCGCGAATAACCGTATCATAGCGGCGCTGGGCAATTGCTATAAAATGTTCGATCCGTTCGATGGTATCTAATTTATTTATTATTATTTTCGCCTGTATTAAATTCTTATCCAGCGTTGACTCTGCCGCTGCCCAAAACTTTTGGAATTTTTCGTTCGCACGTGGATATTGTTCAACTAGTTTGTCCCAACTCAATTCAAAATCTGGGTTCAGCAATTTCTCCATTTCTTCTTTTTCCTTTTCTGTTCCCTCCATGAGTTTCGGGTCGGCTTCAATGAGCGGCCACGCCTCTTCATTAACATCTTTCCATACCTTGTCCTTCAAAAAGGCCGCCTGGATTCGGCGCAACCGAATTAAATTCCAAGCCGCATCGACGCTGCGGCGTCAACCTAACCGATCCCATATCCGCACTCTCAGCAAAACAGGTCCAGGCGCGGCTGGTCCAGAGAGACCATCAAATCCAAGTGCGTGCTTTCCCGGGAGGCCAAGGGCACGTTCCTGGCCGTCTATATCGCCCGGGTGCGTCTCACTGTGCAGGCGGACGGGGCAACCGTCATCCGCGAGGGCCATGGCACCGGGGAAGGCCGAGGGACATCCCCCGGAGAGGTGCATGACATCGCCCTCAAGGCTGCGGAAACTGACGCCACTAAGCGGGCCCTTGCCACCTTCGGTCGACCGTTCGGTCTTGAGCTCTACCGGGGCAGCGGCAAAGCCGCAGCACAGCAGAAGCCCCTGCCCGCGCCGGCGTCAGTCCCGGTACCTGCCGATGGCCGTGTTGGCTTCCACCCCGACGACACAACGCCGATCCCAAGGCCTTCCCGCTACTACGGCCGCCGGCAAAACGAGCTGGCCGAGCATTTCCGGGCTGAACGACGCCAGGCCGAACAGGCGATGGGGATGCTGCCGGTACATGCCCCCATGGCACCATCGCCATCGGCTCCGCCGCTTGCGCCTGATACTCAACCTGATCCCCTGCCCGGCCGCATCGACAAGAGCCAGCTCGCCCTCGCTGAGCCGAGACGTCTGCGCGACAAGGCGCATCTCAGGTTCGTTGCCTCACAGCCGTGCCTCATCTGCGGCCGGCAGCCGTCCGATCCGCATCACCTCCGCTTTGCCCAACCACGAGCCATCGGCCTCAAGGTCAGCGACGAGTTCACCGTGCCGCTCTGCCGCGGCCATCACCGGCAGCTGCACCAGGCCGGCAACGAAGTCACCTGGTGGGAGAAGCTCAACATCAAGCCGCTCGCGGTCGCCAAAGCGCTTTGGGATGAGACGCATCCAAAAGCACAGGTTCGTCCCGAGGCTGAGGATAACAAAACGAAGCCAATTGCCGTTGATCCGCAATGAGCTCGCCAAAGCAGATTGAGGCCAACCGACGCAATGCGCTGAAAAGCAGGGGCCCAATAACCCCGGAAGGCAAAGAGCGCTCGCGCCGCAATGCCGTTCGTCACGGCCTCACCGCCGAGACGGTCATTGCCGAGCTTGAGGATGCCGACGACTACCAGGCCTTCGAAGCCACGGTGATTGCCGACTACGACGCAGAGTCAGCCGTAGAGCGCGAGCTAGTGCTCCGACTGGCGAGCGTGCTGTGGCGGCTGCGCCGCGCAACCGGAATAGAGACAGCTCTTTTCGAGTCTGTAACCGCGGAACCGAGCATCCTCGAGGACGGCTGTCCGCGCCTGACGGTCGTCGGTGGAGGCAGTCTTCCAGAGCAAAATCAATTAGCCCTGCGAGCAGCACGGCAATCTGACGTCGCCGCAGCAAACGAGCCCAGTCTCAATACAAAAAAGGATATCGGTGACTGCTTCTTGCGCTTGGCAGAGCTGCCGACCTTTGCCCTTGACCGCCTCAGCCGCTATGAACACTTGCTGTGGCGGCAGGCCACGCAGATTATGTTTACACTGGAGTCGGTCCGGCGTCGCAAGCAAGCGCCCAACCGCTCAAGCTTTCCATTTTCGTTCCGGCAGCGCGCGCCCAGAACCTCCGAAGAGTACAGGTAACCGCGGAGGCATGCGCCTTGCCCACGCCCTTACTGTATATCGCAGCTAGAATTGTACGTTACATCTAATGCCAGCCGGGATCGTGCCATCCTCATTGGGAAGCGCGGCAGCTTCGTCTCACCCTTAATCCCTTAACGTCAGCCATGATTGCTTTCTTCAAACGCTGATCCATCCGCCAATGCGTCTCGCGCTCTCGTTGGATCGCCCGCAGCTTTCCAGTCACATCAAATATATTTTCATGAACCTTTGTGGGTTCGAGCGCATCTATAATCACAGCCATTGCTTCAGCGGCATAATGAAGATCGGCTTTTCCTTCTTGATCAAAACGCTCATGGGTTGGCCGGATTTGGACATCCGTTATCTGGCCATCGACTGTCTCAAAAAACACCTCCACCATCCGCTGAACGGAATTTGCAAATTTCGGGACAGCAACTTCACGGTGTGCCAGCTCACGGGCCTGGCGAGAAGTAACCTTGAGTGGCCCGGCCTCGGTACAGATGTAGTGACGGAGGGAAAGACGGCGGCGTTTCCTCGGAAAGCGGACAACGGCCATTTCCACCACCGCGCTGTCAGTAAAAAAGAAAAACCCCCGGCAGTTTCCCGCCGGGGGCTATTTGTCCTAACCGAATTTCACCGTGATCAGACGATCAGGGATAGAAGTTGCGGTGGAAGCGGAACTCCGCGATCCACGCGCTCTGATCGCTAAACGTGCGAAGTCCGGTCGGCTGCGTGCCGGAACCGGTTACAGTTACTGCGCCCGCACCGATGCTCGCCGACTTCAGATCGGTGTAGATAATGTCGAGACCGATGTAGGTCTGACTGTCGACATTGAACTGCGTCCGGGTACCGACGTCCCAGTACGACCAGTTCATGTTGCAGCCAAGGCCACCCGGGCCAGCTGTGTTACCAAACACCGCGTTGCACAGTGCAGCGTTGGCAGTGCTGTTGTAGCTGGAAGAGAGGTAGGCGCCGTAGATCGACGTCTGCCACCGCTTGCTCCAGATAGTGCTCGTAAGCGGCGTTGACGCCCCATGTAGTCGTCAAGCTTATACTAGACGAGGTGCCAGCAACAGTACCGTTACTGTAGACGCCGTCGCTGAGGAGACCCAATCCAAACGAGTTAGATGTCAGGAGGGAGTAGAAGTTGCCGGGGCCGCCGGTCGCAATCGTGCCACCGTTGGTAGCGCCGTCGTCGGCGTAACCGGCCGCACCAACCGTGTAGTTGAGCTGGAACGAGAAGTAGTCGCCAGGTCCGATTGACGGGAAGAGGATCTTCGCGCCGGCGCCAATGAAGTAGCCGGTTGCGAAGCTGGGACCGCCGGAGCAGGCGTTATTGTTGACCAGCGGATTGCAGGTCGCGCTCGTCGAGGCGCCGTAGTAGGTCCCCGCAACATCGTGGATACCACCCATGATCTGGGCAGCGCCCCATACCGAATCCATGCGGATGTTGGCCACGATATCCGGATAACGGACGGCGGCCGTATTTACAGCAGTGTATGCACCTGTACCACCGGTAGCGAACACACTGTTCGGCCCAAGAACCGCAATAGTACGCGGTGCTTCGAGCGCCAGTGTCGCCGAGAAGCCGTTGCCGAACTGAGCGGTATAGGCCGTCACCGTCTCGCCACCGTCGCCGGTGTCCGAGGACGGGTTGATCATGCCGCCGAAGTACGACAGAGCCGGGGTCGGATACAGATCGTAGAACGACTGCGCGACACCGAAGGTAAAGCCGGCCAACTGGATGAAGGCGCGGTTGCTGTTGAACACGCTGTTGCCCGACTGGCCTTGCGTGTTGCCGCCGACAGCGATGTAGCTGCGCAATGTGCCGAACTCGGTCTGCGTGCGGGCATCAGCCGTGATGTAACCGCGCGCTTTCCACTGCCAGCCATTGTTGTTGGAACGGGTGGTGACGTTGCCCGATCCCAGATAGCCATTGGTCAGGTTGTTGTTGGAATTGACACCCAAATACTGGCGGACCCAACCGCCGATCTTGAGGCAGGTATCGGTGCCCGGGATGTAATAGAACCCCGCACCATACAGACTGCAAATCTTCACGTACTCGACCGGTTTGGCCTTAACGGGAAGATCGGCGGCCTGTGCCCCTGCAACTGCAACGAGACCCGCTGCGCTGCCGAGGAGAAGGCTTTTCACCATCTTCATCTTGAACCTCCAAACGTTGTTTCGTGAGAGGGTTCGATCCGGACAGTGCGACAGACACCGATGGAACTTCCCCTTGCTCCCCGCTTCCCGGAAAATTTCTCGCCGCAAGCAATTCACCCGACGTGGGTCTTTCACCTGATGCGATCCGTTAACCGGACAGCGCGACACGGGGATGCCCCCCTCCGTCGCAATCACGACATTATCGAATGAGTTCTGACGTGCAATGAAGAAGCACTGTTCCCACAGGCCTCAACGACGCTTTTCGAGCGACTGTTGCGTAAAAAACACGCAAATTGTGACAGCCGCGCCGGGCCGATGAAATCGCCACCGCCGCATTCCGGCTATAAGAATATTACTACGTTATTTCAACCACTTATAGTTCTCCTCGGGCGCCGCCCGCTGGTCTCTGTCTGACCGGCGTTTCGCACCGCAAGAAGCCAGGTCTGGCCAAAACGGACGGCTTTTGGCCTCTTTTGCCTCGCCGATGTCGCCCGAAAGCCAAATTTCGAGGCATCTCGGCCGGTCGGACGCCAAAGTCGCAGCAACGTCGACAAACCCGGATAGCGGTACAGGCGGCGGCAGGGCGAGGACAAAAAACCCGCGAAAACCGAATCGCGTGTGGCCTGCCTCGCTGTCGCGATTCGGGAGAACGCGAGCAACTCACGATCTCGTCCACAAAAGAATTTGCCGGCTTGCTTGGCCATTGCGGCGGCAGATGGCGCGCCCAATGCGCGTCGGTTGCTCGGCACAGGCTTAACCGTTGGCGACTATCAAATCCGGATGGATTCGAAAAATCGAGGCTTAGAAGAGATTGGACATTCAAGTCTGGCGGAGCCGGAGGGATTCGAACCCTCGATACGCCTTGAGAGCGTATAACGGTTTAGCAAACCGCCGCCTTCAGCCACTCGGCCACAGCTCCGCTATCGGCCAAGGCTTATGCCCTCGGCAATTCCACGTCAAACGCTGCTCGCCCTTCGAAAAAGCTGATACTTGAAACAGCCACGCCCAAGTCCGCACTTGAAAGCCGCATTGGAACCGGTCTCATCGCCGATCTGCTTTTGGACCTCAGCCGATGAATCGAAAACAGCGGCGCGCCGCACTCAAGCAAGGTCCCTCGTCCGCCGGTCGGCGGATTGCCGGCGATCCGGCGATCCAAATGTTCGCGGAAGCCGAACAGCTGCAGCGGCAACACAAGCTCGACGACGCCGCGCGCGTCTACAAGCGCCTGCTGCTGCTCAAACCCGATCACGCCAAAGCCTGCAATAATCTCGGCCTCGTGTTGCTGGCGCAAGGCAAGCGCAACGAAGCCTCCGCGCGTTTCGCGCAGGCGCTCACGCTGATGCCGCAGTTGTTCGAGCAGTTCGGCGGCATTTGCCAAACGCTCGCCGCGGTATTGCCGCCGATCGGCGAAGCAATGCGGCGGGCGCTCGCGGCCTGGCCGAACCGGCTGACCGCGGATCAACTGCTTGGCGGCGCCGGCGGCGCCGCGATCTGCAATGAACCCTTGGACCCCTTGCTGCTCTGCATGCTGCAGTTGATGCCGGCCCGCGACACCGGGCTCGAACTCGTCCTGACGGCGCTGCGCGCCGCGCTGCTCGCCGACGCCGGCAAGGCCGGCAACGACGTCGCGCTGACATTTTGCGGCGCGCTCGCGACGCAATGCTTCATCAACGAATATGTGTTTGCGACCACGCCGGACGAGGACACCGAGGTCGAGCGGCTGGCAAAGGCTGTCGTCGACGCCCGAAGCTCCCACGCGCCGATCCCCCCGGCCACGGTCGCGGCGATTGCGATGTATCGGTCTTTGTCTTCGCTGCCGGACGCACAGGCGCTGCTCGATCAATCATGGCCGCCGGCCGTCGATGCGGTGGTAACCCAGCAATTGCGCGAGCCGCTGCAGGAATTGCAGCTTCGCGCCTCGATTCCTCGGCTGACTCCGATCGAGGATGAGACCTCGCAACGCGTTCAGCGCCAGTACGAAGAGAACCCCTACCCGCGCTGGGTGAATGCCGCCGGCGGCATCACACCGATGTCCCTTAATGCGGCGCTGCGCAGCAAATTCCCGGGCACGCCATTTACCCCGCTCGAAAAATCGAAATCGTTGGATGTTCTGGTGGCCGGCTGCGGCACCGGATTGGGCTTTCAGATCGCGCAGATCTACACGGGCGCAAGCGTGCTGGCGGTCGACCTCAGCCTGAGCAGTCTCTGTTACGCCAAACGCAAGACGCCGGCATCGTTTGCCGATCGCATCGAATATGTCCAAGGCGACATTCTCAAGCTCGGCGGCATCGGCCGCAGTTTCGACCTGATCGATTGCGGCGGCGTGCTGCATCACATGGCCGACCCGTTCGAGGGCTGGCGTGTCTTGCTCACGCTGTTGCGCCCAGGCGGCATCATGCATCTCGGCTTCTACAGCGAGATCGGCCGCCGCGACCTGGTGGCGGCGCGCTCATTTATCGCCGAACGCGGCTATGTTTCGACGCCCGCCGACATCCGCCGCTGCCGGCAGGACCTGCTCAACACGCCGCTCGGCACGGTCTCGCGCTTCGGCGACTTCTTCAGCACCAGCGAGTGCCGCGACCTGCTGTTCCACGTGCAGGAAAGCCGCATGACCATTCCTGTCATCAAGGAATTTATCGACCGCCACGGTCTGAAATTCATCGGCTTCGACCTCGATGACGCCGCCACGCAAAACTTCCGCGCGCTGTTTTCCGCCAACGGCTGGTCGATGACCGATCTCGACAAATGGGACGCGGTCGAGCGCCAATACCCCGATACCTTCGCCAATATGTATATGTTTTGGGTGCAGAAAAGCTAAGGGCGTCCCGACATGTAAAATTTAACGCCGCGAGAACTAAACCGCCGAACCGCGGGTTTAAGGCAACAGCGCGGCGTGTCCGCAACCGGAGCCCCAGCCATGACCAAATTGCGTCCTGCGCTGCTTACCGCCATCATGTTCGTTGCCGTTTCCGGCGCGGTCCGCCCGGCGGCCGCGATCGAATATCCCTGGTGCGCGCAGTACGGCGCCATGAGCGACGGCGGCCGCAATTGCGGCTTCTCCACCCTTGCGCAATGCATGGCCACCGTCAGCGGCATCGGCGGCGACTGCCAGCGCAACCAGTTCTACGAGGGCCCGGCGGAGCGATCGGCGGCGCCGGTGCGCAAACACAAGAACCCCGACCGCTGACAAGACCGGGAGAACGACGATGCGCGGATTGTGGCTGTCTTTGAGCGCCCTCGCGGTGACGGCCGCATTCACGGCGCCGGCGGCGCGGGCCGAACCCTACCAATGGTGCGCCGTCTACACCGGCAAAGAGGATGGCGCGCGCAATTGCGGCTTCGTCAGCCGCGAGCAATGCATGGAAACGGTGCGTGGCATGGGCGGCTTCTGCGACCGCAATCTGTTCTACACCGGACCGGAAAACAGGCCCGTGCGGCGCAGCCGCAAGCATGACGATTAGGCGGCGAAACCGCGACACGCTTGCGCGCATGCAGGAACCGGGGCCATATCGCGCGCCATGGCGCAAGCGTCCCGTTTCAACGTGCAGCAGACGATTCAGGAAGCCGTCGCCCTGCATCAACAGGGCCGGCTGCGCGAGGCCGAAAAGCTTTACGCGCGCGTGCTCAAAGCGGCGCCCGATCATTTCGACGCCATGCATCTGTGCGGGCTCGCCAAGGCGCAAGCCGGGCAGATGGGCGAGGCCTACCGGCTGATGGCGGGTGCGCTCAAGCTCAACCCGCAGGCGGGTGACGCCTGGATGAATCTCGCCAACGTGTTGCATGCGCTCAAGCGCGACGCCGAGGCGCTCGATTGTCTCGACAAAGCGCTGGCGCTGCGGCCAGGCGACACCAACGCCCTGGAGAACCGCGGCAACGCATTGCTCGCACTTGGCCGCGCGCAGGAGGCGCTCGCCTGCTTCGACGCCGTGCTGATGCGCGATCCACGGCGCGGCGGCGCGCTCATCGGCCGCGGCAGCGCGCTGGCAAGCCTCGGCCGTCCTGATCAGGCGCTCGCCGCTTTCGATGCCGCGCTCGCCGTGATGCCGGGGCATCCGGGTGCGCTGTACAACCGCGGCAATGCGTTGTTCGATCTCGGCCGCTACGCCGAGGCGATTGCCGCCTTCGACCGCGCGCTCGCCGCCGCGCCCAATCATGCGCAAGCCTGGAACAACCGCGGCCGCGCGCTGCAGGCGCTCGACCGCCATGCCGATGCGGTCGCGAGCTTTGCCAGGGCAATCGAGCAGCAGAGGGATTACGCCGACGCGCATACCAACCGCGCGCTCAGCCTGCTCACGCTCGGCGATCTTCAACGCGGCTTTGCCGAATACGAATGGCGCTGGCAGCGCACCGGCATGCGCGATACGCGGCGCAGCTACGGCAAGCCGCTGTGGCTCGGCGAATACCCGCTCCCCCGCAAGACCATCCTGCTCACCGCCGAACAGGGCCTCGGCGACACCATCCAATTCGCGCGCTATGTGCCGCTGCTGGCAAAAAGCGGCGCGCGCGTCGTGACCGAAGTGCCGCCGGAGTTGAAACCGCTGTTGGAAAATCTCGACGGCGTCGCGTCCTGTCATGCGCGCGGCGATCAACTGCCCGCCTATGACGTGCATTGTCCGCTCGGCAGCCTGCCGCTGGCGCTGAAGACCGAGCCGGCGACGATCCCCGCCGATATCCCCTATCTGCGCGCCGACGGCGCGCGCATCGCCAAATGGCGTCAGCGCCTCGACGCGCTGCCCGGCAAGCGCGTCGCGCTCGCCTGGGCCGGCAATGTCAGGCACGCCAACGACCGCAACCGCTCGATCGAGCTCAAGCTGCTCGAGCCGCTGCTCGCGCTCGAGGGCGTGTCGTTTCTGAGCATCCAGCGCGAATTACGTGGCGATGACGCCGCAGTCCTGGCACGCCACGCCAATGTCAGCCATCTCGGCGGCGAATTGTCCGACATGGCCGACACCGCGGCGCTGCTCACGTTCGCCGATCTGACGATTTCGGTCGATACCTCGGTGGTGCATCTGGCCGGCGCGCTCGGGCGTCCGGTCTGGGTGCTCCTGCCCTTTGCGCCGGATTGGCGCTGGACGCTCAACGGCGAAATGAGCCCCTGGTATCCGCAGGCGCGACTGTTCCGCCAGCCCGTGCTCGGCGATTGGCCGAGCGTCGTTGCGGCGGTGTGCGCGGAGCTCGCGCGCCTTCCCTAACGTTACGCCGCGGCTCGGATCTCCGGCCGCTGCATGACCGGCAGCGGATGGCTCTTGAGCCAGTCGCGCGCCGCGCGCTGCGCCAGCCCGATCTCGGCGTCCGCCATCTGTTCGGCGATCTCGCGGCGCAGCCGCGCCCCGTCGCTGTGCCCGCGCGTGGCCGCGATGTTGAACCACTTGTGCGCTTCGATCAGATCGATCGCGACGTCCGCGCCGATCGAAAAGTTCATGCCGAGCGCGAAGCAGTCGTCCGCGTCCTTTGGTTCGACGACAGATGCCGCCGCGATTTCGATTGCCATTGAAGGCCTCCCCATGATCGCGATCGTCCGCCCGCGGGCCGATCGGTCGTCCCTGTTGCGCGGCCGATTTGGTTCGTCCGAGCGAGGCGATCTAAGGCGGAAAATTTGAATGACAGTTTAAGCGTCGCAATGAATCGAATGTGAATGCGCGGCGTGGGCGCACCGACGCGGGCACGCGAAAAGTCCTGCATTTTCGGGCTAAATTGGCGATCACCGCGCCCACCTTCAGGAAGCGTTCACCGCGCCCGGTAAGCGCCGACTAACCACCCCAACGATGAGAAACCGCGTGCGCCTTTTACGCCGTGCGCGCGCGCTGCCCAAACAGCACCGCCTGCACCTTCGGGTCTTTCATATCGATGCCCTGGCGCAATTCGAGGCCGAGCGTCATGCCGCGCTTGACCGCGGGACGCGCCTTCACCGTTTCCAGCCAGCGCCGCAGGTTGGGGAACTCGTTGATGTTCTGCCCCTGGCGCTCCCAGCCGTTGACCCAGCCGACCAGCGCCATGTCGGCGATCGAATATTTGCCGGCGATGAAGTCGCGGTCTTTCAGGCGAATATTCATCACGCCGTAAAGCCGGTTGACCTCGTTGATGTAGCGGTTGATCGCATAAGTGAGCGTCTCCACCGCGTAATTCTTGAAGTGATGCACTTGGCCCGCCATCGGGCCGACGCCGCCCATCTGCCAGAACAGCCATTGCTCGACCTCGACGCGCCCCCGCTCGTCATTGGGATAGAACTTGCCGGTCTTGCGGCCGAGATATTGCAGGATAGCGCCGAACTCGAAGATGGAAATCGGCCGTCCGCCCGGGCCGTCCGGATCGACGATCGCCGGCATACGGTTGTTCGGCGAGATTTTCAAAAAGTCGGGCTTGAACTGCTCGCCTTTGGAGATGTTCACCGGGATCATGGTGTAGGGCAGCCCGCACTCCTCCAGCATGATCGAGATCTTGAAGCCGTTCGGCGTCGGCCAGTAGTAGAGCTCGATCGGCTTGACCGCCTTGGCGTTGCTTTTCTTGGCCGTCGGCCTGGCCTTCGCCTTCACCGCCCGCTTCAGCTTACCGCGCGCCATGTCGCTGCTCCATTTCCCTCGGCCCGTCGCCGGCCACCGTCAGACCTAAGACCCGCGGCGGTCTTGCGCAACTCTCATAAAGGCTTTTCAGGCCGGCGTTTTCCGACACACCGGAATGACCCTGGACGAATGCAATCTGTGATGGTTATTATTAAACGGAGGTTGCAGGGGCGGCCGAGCGGCGTGCGCGGATTGATTGTCGTCGGTTGCGACACGGTCGGCGAAACGATCGTCGTCGAAGTGGCGGACGACGGCGCCGGCCTGCCGGATAAATTCGATCCGCGGAAAAATGCCGGGCTCGGGCTGCGCCTCGCCCATTCGCTCGCCGACCAGATCAAGGCGAGGCTTTCCTTCAACAACACCGGGATCGGCCTGTCGGCGACGCTGCACATTCCGGCGTAAGCCTGGCCTCGTCGCCGCCGATGCGCGGTACACACCACAAATGCCGAGGGCGTCGGCGAGACTCGAAGTCTCGCCGACGCCCTCTGTTGTCATCGGAACCGGGGCGCCGCGGAGCGGCTGCATCGCGCTGGTCGCGCCACAACGCATCCCGGCCCGTATGACGCAATCTTCGAAACGTTAAGTCCGAAGATCGGGAAGAGAATGAGAAGCGACTAGAGCTTCTTCTTCTTCTTCGCTGCCTTCTTCTTTCTACGTTTCGCCATTGCTGCCCTCCTAGCCACGGATCGTGGCGGATGTCTGCATCAGTACGGTCGCGGATCGACACGCACTGCATTCCATTTACAACAACACAGTGAAAAAAACAGTGTTTGACTTAACGAAGCGTGTATACGCGATGCGCAAAGCATCGCTCGACGCTCACGATGTCGCGCGTCGACGATGCGTTGTTGCGCGTGACGCGCGCGCACTTCGCAGCCAGCCGCATTTTTCCAACAGCGCAAAAACATCGATAAGACAAGGGCTTCTTGCAATTCAAATTGCACGCGGCGAATTCCGCCTACAGAAGATTTTGCGTGCGCGCGTGACCGCTTTTGCGCTCGCGTCGCGCCGAACGGCGATCTCCGCGCGCCTAAAATAATTTTCCACAATTCACTGTACAAACGGCGTGCACCGACCCGAATCGAGCAAAAACGAGCGAATCAGTCGTCAGTGATTCGCTTTGCACGTTCGCCGGCGGACGGTTTTTGTACGAACGCGCGCGCCTGCGGCGACCGATTCGCGCCCAAAATTTTTAGATCCCGCGCGCCGACGCTGCACACGACTACCGCACTGCACCCAAGCGATGCTCGCGCGCGATTGCCGGGCGCAATTCAAAGTCCGAGTTTCTTTTTCAGGATGTCGTTGACCGCTTGCGGGCTCGCCTTGCCGCCGGACGGCCTTCATCACCTGGCCGACGAACCAGCCGATCGCCTTCGGATTGGTCTTGGCGTCGGCGACCTTGTCGGGATTCTTGGCAATGATCTCGTCGACCGCCTTTTCGATCGCGGCCGTGTCGGTGACCTGCTTCATGCCGCGCTTCTCGACGATCGCGCGCGGGTCGCCGCCCTCGCTCCAGACGATCTCGAACAGGTCCTTGGCGATCTTTCCGGAGATGGTGTTGTCGGCGATCAGATCGAGGATGGCGCCGAGCTGCCGCGGCGCTGACCGGAGAGGTCGCGATGTCGCTTGCCCTCTTTGTTGAGCCGGCCGAACATGTTCGTTGATCACCCAGTTGGCCGCGGCCTTGGCGTCGCGTCCCTTGGCCACCGCCTCGAAATAGTCCGCAGTCTCGCGCTCGCCGACCAGCACGCCGGCGTCGTAGGCCGACAGCGCAAAGTCGCGCATGAAGCGCGCCTTCTTCTCGTCCGGCAGCTCCGGCAGGTGCGCCTTGAGCGTCCGCCACATAGGCCTCGTCGAATTCGAGCGGCAGCAGGTCGGGATCGGGGAAATAGCGATAGTCGTGCGCCTCTTCCTTGGAGCGCATCGAGCGCGTCTCGCCCTTTGCCGGATCGAACAGCCGGGTCTCCTGGTCGATCGTGCCGCCGTCCTCGATGATCTCGATCTGGCGGCGCGCCTCGTACTCGATCGCCTGGCCGATGAAGCGGATCGAGTTCACGTTCTTGATCTCGCAGCGCGTATCCAGCGGCGCGCCCGGCTTGCGCACCGAGACGTTGACGTCGGCGCGCAGCGAGCCTTCCTCCATGTTGCCGTCGCAGGTGCCGAGATAGCGCAGGATCGAGCGCAGCTTGGTGAGGAACGCCATCGCCTCCTCGGCCGAGCGCGATGTCCGGCTTCGACACGATCTCCATCAGCGCCACGCCGGAGCGGTTGAGATCGACTCGCGCTCATGTCGGGATGCTGGTCGTGCAGCGACTTGCCGGCGTCCTGCTCGAGATGCAGCCGCTCGATGCCGACGGTGACGGCCTCGCCGTCCGCGAGATCGACGACCACCTCGCCCTCGCCGACGATCGGCGACTTGTACTGGCTGATCTGGTAGCCCTGCGGCAGGTCGGGATAGAAATAATTCTTGCGGTCGAACACCGACTTGCAGATTGATCTTGCGCCTTCAGGCCGAAGCCCGTGCGGATCGCCTGCTTGACGCACTCCTCGTTGATCACCGGCAGCATGCCGGGCATCGCCGCGTCGACCAGCGAGACATGGCTGTTGGGCTCGCCGCCGAATGCGGTCGAGGCGCCGGAGAACAGCTTCGACTTGGAGGTGACCTGGGCGTGCACCTCCATGCCGATGACGACTTCCCAGTCGCCGGTTGTGCCCTTGATCAGGCGGTCGGGTTTGCTTTGCGCGCTCATGGCGGCGACTATGTATCGCGGCCAAGGCCTACAGACCAGAGACAAGGCGCGGAAAACATGGCTAACATCACCGTCCTCTCGACGCTCGCCACCGAGCAGGCCTACCACGATCTCATGCCCGGCTTCGAGCAGGCGACCGGACACCAAGTGACGACCCGCTTCACCGGCACCGTCGACGTCAAGAAACGCATCGCCGCCGGCGAGGCCTTCGATCTGCTGATCATGGCGAGCACCGACATCGACGCCTTCATCGCCGCTGGCGTTCTTGCGCCCGGCAGCCGCGCCGACCTAGCCTCCTCCGGCGTCGGCGTCGCGGTGCGCTCAGGCGCGGCCAAGCCCGATATCGGCAGCGTCGATGCCCTCAAGGCCGCACTGCTTGCCGCCCGCACCGTCGGCTATTCCACCGGCCCGAGCGGCGACTATGTCCTCGGCCTGTTCGAGCGTCTCGGCATCGCCGACGAGATCAAACCAAAGCTGCGTCTGGCGTCGACCGGTACCTTCGTCGGCAGCCTCATCGCCAATGGCGAGGCCGAACTCGGCTTCCAGCAGATGAGCGAGCTCACGCATTACGCCGGCATCGATCTGGTCGGCCCGCTGCCGGCGGAGATCCAGAAGACGACGATTTTCTCCTGCGGCATCTCGGCCAAGGCCAAAACGCCCGCCGCAGCGCACGAATTCGCCGGTTGGCTCACCGCGCCTGCCGCCGCAGCCGTGTATCGGCGGCGCGGGCTGCAGCCGGCAAGCGGCTAGAGCTGCAATTTCCGGCCGAGCGCCTGCCCCACCGCGTCGAATGAGTTGACGAATTCGAGGTACTCGATCAGGTGGCCCTCCTGCCAGCGCAGGAAGCCGGCGACGGGGATGCGCAGCGCACGGCCGGTCGAACGCTGGCGGTAGCTCACGTCCGACATCAGCGCCGCGCGCGCCGTCCACAAGCATGACTTCCGGATGATAGTTCTCGAGCGAGAAATGCACGGCGATCTCCGCCATCGCCGCCAGCACCGCGGCGCGTCCACGGCGCGGACCGGCGAAGGGGAACACCGATATCGGCGCGTAGATCACCCAGTCGATGTCGTCGTCGATCAAAGCGGCGACGCGCTCGAAATCGCGGTGTCCGTAGGCGCCGTAAAGCTCCCGTACGTTGGCGCGGAAGTCGCCGTCGGCCACCGAATCCTCCCAGCACCGACAAGTATGTCGCTACCGTTGCGTCGGGCCAAGCATTGCGTTTTTCGCATATCGAAAATCACGCCGCGTACAAATTTGCCGCGATTGGCCCGGAATCTGCTTGGGACTGGTCAGCCGCGTATGACGCGCGCGGAAGCAATCGGCGAACGGAAAGAGCAAACAGCAGAGCGACCACCATGCAGCAGCAGGACAACGGCACCTTTGGCATCATCGTCGGCGGCATCTTCGCCTTGGCCGCGGTGTTCTTCATTTTCGGGGGCGGCGAATTCGGCGGCAAGAAGACGGTCGAGGGCGACCAGGATCTGCCGCCGATCGCGACGGCGGATCAGTAGCCGCTAGTCACCACCACGCCTGCGGCGTAAAACGCCCCGCCGCCTGTTCGATCACGGCCGCGCAGGAGAACAACGTCTCCTCGTCGAACGGCCGGCCGATCAATTGCAGGCCGAGCGGCAGACCTTGCGCATCGAGCCCCGCCGGCACCGCAATGCCCGGCAAGCCGGCCATGTTCACCGTCACCGTGAACACGTCGTTCAGATACATCTCGACCGGATCGGCTTGGCCCTTCTCGCCCAGCCCGAATGCCGCCGACGGCGTCGCCGGCGTGAGCATGGCGTGCACGCCGGCCTTGAAGCAGTCCTCGAAGTCTTTCTTGATCAGCGTGCGCACCTTCTGCGCGCGCAGATAATAGGCGTCGTAATAGCCGGCCGAGAGCACATAGGTGCCGATCATCACGCGCCGGCGCACCTCGGCGCCGAAGCCGGCGCTGCGCGTCTTCTCGTACATGTCGATGATATCGCGGCCGGCCTCGCGCAGGCCGTAGCGCACGCCGTCATAGCGCGCGAGATTGGACGAGGCCTCGGCCGGCGCGACGATGTAATAGGCAGGCAGCGCATATTTGGTGTGCGGCAGCGACACCTCGACCAGTTCGGCGCCCGCGGCTTTGAGCCACTCCCTGCCCTGCTGCCAGATCTTCTCGATCTCCGCCGGCATGCCGTCGAGCCGGTATTCCTTCGGGATGCCGATGCGCAGGCCTTTCACCGATTTGGCCGACCGCCGCCTCGTAATCCGGCACCGGCAGATCGGCGCAGGTCGTGTCCTTGGCGTCGGGTCCGGCCATCGAGCGCAGCAGGATGGCGGCGTCGCGCACGGTGCGCGCGAACGGTCCGGCCTGGTCGAGCGAGGACGCGAAGGCCACGATGCCCCAGCGCGAGCAGCGGCCATAAGTCGGCTTGATGCCGACCGTGCCGGTGAAGGCCGCCGGCTGGCGGATCGAGCCGCCGGTATCGGTGCCGGTGGCGCCCAGGCACAATTGCGCCGCCACCGCCGCGGCCGAGCCGCCGGACGAGCCGCCCGGCGTCAGCGGCGTGTTGGCCCCCTTGCGCCGCCACGGCGAGATCACCGGCCCGAAATGCGAGGTCTCGTTCGACGAGCCCATGGCGAACTCGTCGTTGTTGGTCTTGCCGAGCAGCACCGCGCCGTCGCGCCACAGATTGGCGGTGACGGTGGAGTCGTAAGTCGGCACGAAATTGTCGAGGATGTGCGAGCACGCCGTGCGTGCGCACGCCTTCGGTGCAGAACATGTCCTTGATGGCGAGCGGAATGCCTTCCAGCGGCCCGGCTTTGCCGGCGGCGATGCGCGCGTCGGACGCCTTCGCCATCGCGCGTCGCGCGCTCCGGCGTCTCCAGCACATAGGCGTTGAGCGCGCGCGCCTTTTCGATGGCCGCGAGATGCGCGTCGGCCAATTCGAGCGCCGAGAAGATTTTCTTCGTCAGCCCGTCGCGCGCCTCAGCCAGCGTGAGCGAATTCAAGTCACTCACGATTTTTGCTCATCCGCGGCGGGTTGCGGCGCCGGCTGCGGCTCGCCGTCGGGCGCCTCGCAGGCAAAGCGCGCGGCCTGCTCGCGCAGGATGCGTTCGCGGTCCGCCGGCGGCAGCGCGTCGATCATGGCCCAGAAGTTCATCTCGCAGGCGATGCACATCTACTCGACCACTTTCGGCACGAGGAAGAAATGATCCTCGCTCGCCGGCGCGTTCTTGACGATGTCATCGGCGATGCCGCCATCGGTGACCGCGTCCGCGCGCTTCTTCATTGCCATCGGCGTCACCGAGGTCATCGGCTCGACGCCCGCAACATCGACTTCCTGCAATTGCTCGACGAAGGCCAGCATGGCGTTGAGCTCGCCGCGCAGGTGCTCGACCTCGCTGTCGGCGACGGCGATGCGCGCCAGATGCGCGATGCGGCGGACGGTATCGGCGTCGACGGACATAGAGCCCTCAAGGAACAGCGCCGCGTATAGCAGACGCCCGTTTAGCGTCGCAATGCTACGCCGCCTTGCGCCTGTGGTCCGCGCAGCGATGCACCTCGATGGTCACATGCGACAGGCCGGCGATGCCGTCGAGCCGGTGCTTGTAGGCCGAGGGCGCCTGCGGGTGATCGGACACCACCGCCGCGATCAGCCCGACATGGCCGGGCCCGAGCCGCCACAGATGCAGGTCGCAGACCCGGTCGCCGTCGACCTCGAGATGCTTGCGGATATGGCCGGCGAGATGGCGGTCCGGCACCATGTCGAGCAGCACCGTGCCGGCCGAGCGGATCAGCCCGAACGACCAGCTCAGGATCACGGCGACGCCGACGAGCGCCATCAGCGGGTCGAGCCACACCCAGCCGAACAAAAAGCCGCAGGTCAGCGCGACGATCGCCAGCATCGAAGTCAGAGCATCGGCGAGCACGTGGACGTAAGCCGCGCGGAAATTGCTGTCCTGGCCGCGGCGATGGGCGCCGTGGTGGTGTCCGTGGTCGTGATCGTGATGGTCGTCGGCGTGCGCGTGGCCGTGATGATGGCCATGGTCAGACAAAAGCCAGGCGCTCGCCAGATTGACGCAGAAGACCGACCGCCGCCAGCGGGATTGCCTCGCGGAAATGGATGGCGACCGGCGTAAAAATCCGCGTCACCGCCTCGTAGCCGATCGCCGCCGCGATCAGCGCTAGGATCACGGCGCTGCAGAACGCCGCAAGTTCGCCGATTTTGCCGGTGCCGAAGGTAAAGCGCGGATCGTGCGCGTGGCGGCGCGCGAAGCGGTAGGCGAGCGCGGCGATGGTCAGCGCGCCGGCATGCGTCGACATGTGCCAGCCGTCGGCGACCACCGCCATCGAGCCGAACAGCGTGCCGCCGACGATTTCCGCCAGCATCATCGCGGTCGTGAGCGCCACCACGAACCAGGTGCGCCGCTCGCGGCGGTCGTGCCTTGCCCCAAGGAAGACGTGGCTGTGCTGCCAGGGCTCGATGGAATGGGTGTGCATGGGCGCGCCTCTTGGTTGCCAGTGCCGAAGAGATAGGCGCCGTTTGCCCCCCATGCAAACGTCTATGCGACCTATCCAGCCATCTCCCGCATCAGGGCCAGCGCTTCGTTGGCGAGTGTCACAGTGAGCTCTCCGGCCGGCAATTCACGGCCGAGCGCGGCCGCCTGCCCTGCCCACATCCCCGAGAAATCGCCAGAGCCCTGCGCCTGCGCCTTGGCGTGCAGCGGCGCCAGCGCGCCGCCGGCGAGCGGGAACTCCGGCACGATTTCGCTTATCGGTCCCAACTCCCGGATCGTGCGATTGATCAACCCGCGCGACGGGCGTCCGCTGATCACATTGGTCAGCACGGTGCCGTCGTCGCGCACGCTTTTCAGCGCCGCGCGGTGCGGCGAGGTGATCTTGGATTCAGGGCAGAACAGAAAAGCGGTGCCGATCTGCACGGCGGCAGCGCCGAGCGCCAGCGCAGCGACGATAGCGCGCGCGTCGCCAATGCCGCCGGTGGCGATTACCGGCACCTTCACGGCGTCGGCGATCTGCGGCACCAGGGCGAAGGTGCCGATTTGCGTCGCCAGATCGTCGGTCAGGAACATGCCGCGATGGCCGCCGGCCTCGACGCCTTGCGCGATCACCACGTCGCAGCCGTGCGCCTCCAGCCAGCGCGCCTCGGCGACCGTGGTCGCCGAACTCATCACTTTGCTGCCCGCGGCCTTGACGCGTTCGACCAACGCAGCCTCGGGCAAACCGTAGTGGAAGCTCACCACGTCCGGCTTGAGGTCCTCCACCACGGCGCAGAGCGCATCATCGAATGGCGCGCGGTTGCTCGAGGGCACCGGTGCCGCCGGATCGATGCCGAATTCGGCGTAATAAGGCTTGAGCTTTTCACGCCAGGCGTGCTCGCGCGCATTGTTGGGCACCGGCGGCTTGTGCGCGAAGAAATTCAGATTGACGGGCTTGTGGGTCGCAGCGCGATATTTCTCGACCTGCGCCCGCAACTGCGCGGCGTTGAGCATGCCCGCCGGCAGCGAGCCGAGCCCGCCGGCTTGGGCGACGGCGATCGCCAGGTCCGTGTCCATCGCGCCGGCCATCGGCGCCTGCACGATCGGGTGCTCGATGCCGAACAGGTTCAGCAATCGCCGGTCCGCCCACATGGCCCGCTCCTATTCCTCCGAACCGAGCTTAGCGCCGCGGCCGGTCAAGACACATTCTTAAACGCACAAGCAAGCCTTCGCGCAGAACAAATGGAACTTTGCTAGCATAAGCGCATGATCGCCACCCACGGCCGCTACCCCTACTCGCCGATCCCCGCCCGCCCAGTCTATGACTGGCCCGGCGGCAAGCGGCTTGCCGTCTATTTCGCGCTCAATCTCGAATGGTTTTCGTTCGGCAAAGGGATCGGCGCCGAATTGGCGCCGGGTGGGCCGCCGCCGGACGTGCTCAATTACGCCTGGCGCGACTACGGCAACCGCGTCGGCGTGTTCCGCCTCGCCGATCTGTTCGCCGAGTTGAGGCTGCCAGCATCGCTCCTGGTGAATTCGCAAATGTATGAGCACGCGCCGCAGGCGGTCGCCGCTTTTCCGGGGGCCGAGATCGTCGCCCACGGCCGCAGCAATTCCGAGCGCCAGGGCACGCTGAGCGAGCCCGAAGAACGCGCGCTAATCGCGGAGACGACCGCCGCGATCGAGACGCGTTCGGGTCAGCGTCCGCAAGGCTGGCTGGGACCGTGGATCTCGCAGTCGCCGCTCACGCCCGACCTCTTGCAAGAAGCCGGCTACAGCTATCTGCTCGACTGGTGCCATGACGACCAGCCGACCTGGATGACGACGCGCCGAGGTCGCATTCTCTCAGTGCCCTACCCGCAGGAGCTCAACGACATCCCCCAGATCGTCGCCCGCAAGCGCGAGGGCGCCGACTTCGCCGACATGATCGTTGACGCCTTCGACGTGCTCTCCGGCGACTGCGCCAGGCGCCCGCTGGTCATGGGCATCGCGCTGCACGCTTATATCGTCGGCCAGCCGCACCGCTTCAAGCATCTGGCGCGGGCGCTTCGCCACATCGCGCGCAAGGCCGACGACAGGGTCTGGTTGACCACGCCGGGCGCCATCGCCGCGCATGCGGCCACGCTGCCGCCGGGCATCGTGCCATGACGGTGCGGCACCTTACATCGCCTGGCTCATGGCACGGATGCGGCGCGCCAGCACGCCCATGATGTAGGTGGCAAAATTCGGCACCTCGTCCACCATGAAACGAAACGTGCGCGGATTCATCAGCGACAGTTCGCAGGCGTCGCGCGCCCGCGCGGTGGACGAGCGCGGCAGGTCGTCGATCATTGACATGAAGCCGAGCGCCTCGTTGGCGCCGATGGTTTCGATCACCCTCTCGCCGATCATCATGTATATCGTGCCCGACTGCACGATATACATTCAATCGCCGCTCTCGCCCTTGCTGAAGATCACGCCGGCCGGCGGCACCTTGATGGTTGCGCCCGCGCTTTTTGCAAACGCCCGCATGTCGATGTCGGCCCGTTGCGGCTTCGTGCTGCTTACGCTCGTGTCGCTTCCCCACCCCTCAAGTGGCCCTATTGAATTCGCTTTTGCGTGCAAAGCAAGTAGGGGTTGACGGCTGCAGATAAATTCAAGGTGGGAGGCCGTCGGCGCCCCGGCCGCATGTTACACTGAGACATCTGCCGGGAAGGAGAACGCGCGATGTATACATTCCCCAATCCACTGAACATCATGTTTACCGGCGCGGGCGGCAACTTTCAATCGTTCGATTTCTGGTCGCCGCGCGTGTCGGTCAATTTCGCAGGCAATCCGGCGGTAGAACGTGAAGTCACCGAGGACGTCGCGAGCTACGGCAGCCAGATTGGCTGGCTCAACGACATTGTTGCGGCGCTGGCCAAGGCCGCGCCCGATGCGCTGAAGGGCAATGAAGATGCCGAAGACGCGCTGAAAAGTCTCAATGACGACATGCAGAAAATCGAAGCGATCAAAGCGCGGCGCAAGGCCAACGCCTACGACACCGCGCGCGACGCGATCGCCAGTCTCGGCGCGGCCGACAAGGCGGCCTACAAGCGGGTGGTAACCTCGCGCGATCCCGACGATCCGCCGGGCACCGCCTAACGATGACGATCGGCACGCTGATGGAACTTGCGCCGCTGTTGGCCGCGCGCGGCGCCTTGATCGGCCTCGATCTCGGCACCAAGACCATCGGCGTCGCCACCAGCGATCCGGAGCGCAAGCTCGCGGCCGGCGTCGAGACCGTGGTGCGCAAGACTTTCACCACCGACGCCAAGCGCCTGCTGGCGCTCGCCGCCGAGCGCAACGCCGTTGGCTTCGTGCTCGGCCTGCCGGTCAACATGGACGGCTCAGAGGGACCGCGCGCGCAATCGACCCGCGCCTTCGCCCGCAATTTCGCAAAGCTCACCGCGCTGCCGATCGCGCTGTGGGACGAGCGGTTGTCGACCGCAGCGGTCGAGCGCGATCTGATCGCGGCCGACATGAGCCGCGCGCGGCGCGCTGAAGTGATCGACCAGCACGCCGCCGCCTATATCTTGCAGGGCGCGCTCGATCGCCTCGCCAAGCTTAAAGAATGAGGGCGGAGCTTGCGCCCCGCCCTCGCTATTCATCATGAACTCGCGATCGGCCCGTCAGCACGATGTGTAGTCGGGCCGGCCGTAACCGAGGCTGCCGGCGCAGGCCGGCGCGCCGTCGGTGCGGTAGCTGTCGTAGGCCGGCGCATAGCCGTAGGAGTCATATGGACCCGGCTCGTAGCCGTAGCCCGGCTCGTAAGCATAGTCGCTGTAGTAGCCGGGGTACGCCGAACTGGCGACCGCCGCGCCGACCAGCGCGCCGGCACCGAAGCCGATCGCCGCGCCGCCCCACCCGTGTCCGCCATGCCACCGCGCCTGGCTTGGGGTCGCCGCGGCGAGCGCAAGCGCGCCGGTCAATGCCGCCGCCACCGCATATTTCGCAATCCGTTTCATGGTTCATCTCCGTTTCTGGTTTTGCTTGCCCTGTGCGCGGGCGTTCCTCCTTTTTGCCCGGTTTCGCCACAGCGATACCGGTTCCGGCGAGAGGGCCGCCGGGTGTCGTGCCTCAACCCATGCCGCCGCGACGCGTTCCGTTAACCGCGACCCGCGGCGATAACGCTTCTGTGTGGACCGTTTTATGTTCGGGCCTTGCCGGGAACCTTCGTTCCGCCTATAGCAATCGCTTTAATGAACATTGCGCCGAAATCGTCCTTCGTGCTCAACCAACGGCATTTGTTGGGGATCGAAGGACTTTCGCACGCGGAGATTTCCGGCCTGCTCGACCTTGGCGAGGAATTCGTCGAGCTCAATCGCCAAGTCGAGAAGAAGCGCACCTCGCTGCGCGGCCGCACCCAGATCAACCTGTTCTTCGAGGTCTCGACCCGCACGCAATCGTCGTTCGAGCTCGCCGGCAAGCGGCTCGGCGCCGACGTGATGAACATGTCGACGAGTTCGTCCTCGATGCGCAAGGGCGAGACGCTGATCGATACCGCGATCACGCTCAACGCCATGCATCCCGACATCCTGGTGGTGCGCCATCAATCATCCGGCGCGGTCGAGCTGCTCGCCAGCAAGCTCGACTGCTCGGTGATCAATGCCGGCGACGGCTCGCACGAGCACCCGACCCAGGCGCTGCTCGACGCGCTCACCATCCGCCGCAACAAGGGCCGCATCGAGGGCCTCCTGGTGGCGATCTGCGGCGACATCCTGCACTCGCGCGTCGCCCGCTCCAACATCATCCTGCTCAACCAGATGGGCGCGCGCGTGCGCGTGGTCGCGCCATCCACGCTGCTGCCGCCCGGCATCGAGCATTTCGGCGTCGAAGTCGCGCGCGACATGCGCGAGGGCCTCAACGGCGCCGATATCGTGATGATGCTGCGCCTGCAGCGCGAGCGCATGAACGGTTCCTACGTGCCGTCGATCTCGGAGTACTTCCACTATTACGGCCTCGACGAGAAGAAGCTCGCCTACGCCAAGCCCGACGCGCTGGTCATGCATCCGGGGCCGATGAACCGCGGCGTCGAGATCGACTCGATCGTCGCCGACGGCGCGCAATCGCTGATCCGCGAGCAGGTCGAAATGGGCGTCGCCGTCCGCATGGCCGTGCTGGAAGCTCTGTCGCGCAACCTGCCGAACGCTTGAGTGTGATGTAGCCAATGTTGTCCGACCGCCGCCCGATCCTGCTCGCCAACGCCCGGATCGTCGATCCGTCGCGCGACTTCGATATCGTCGGCGACCTGTTGATCGCCGACGGCGTCATCCGCGAAGCCAAGAAAGGCATCGGCGCTGGCGGCGTGCCGGAAGGCACCGACGTGGTCGATTGCCGCGGCAAGCTGGTGGCGCCCGGCCTGGTCGACATGCGCGCCTTCATCGGCGAGCCCGGCGCCGGCCATCGCGAAACCTTCGCCTCGGCGAGCCAGGCGGCGGCCGCCGGCGGCGTCACCACCATCGTTTGCCAGCCCAATACTTCGCCGGTGATCGACGATCCGGCGACGGTCGATTTCGTGCTGCGCCGCGCGCGCGACACCGCGATCGTGCATGTGCATCCGATGGCGGCGCTGACCAAAGGGCTCGAAGGCAAGGAGATGACCGAGATCGGCCTGCTCAAGGCCGCCGGCGCGGTCGCCTTCACCGACGGCGACAAGAGCGTGACCAACGCGCAAGTCATGCGGCGCGCGCTGACCTACGCCGGCGATTTCGACGCGCTGATCGTGCACCACACCGAGGATCCGGATCTGATCGGCGACGGCGTGATGAACGAAGGCGAATTCGGCGCCCGCCTCGGCCTGCTCGGCATTCCGAAGGCGGCGGAAACGGTGATGCTCGAGCGCGACATTCGCCTGGTCGCGCTGTCGGGCGGGCGCTATCACGCGGCGTCGATCACCTGCGGGGAATCGCTCGAGGTGCTGCGCCGCGCCAAGGACGCCGGCCTCGACGTCACCGCCTCGTGCTCGATCAACCACATTACGCTCAACGAAAACGACATCGGCCCCTACCGCACCTTCCTGAAAGTGTCGCCGCCGCTGCGCGCCGAGGACGATCGCAAGCTGCTTGGTCGCGGCGCTGGCGAGCGGCCTCATCGACATGGTGATGTCGGATCACAATCCGCAGGACGTCGAAACCAAGCGCCTGCCGTTTGCCGAAGCCGCGCCCGGCGCGATCGGGCTCGAGACCATGCTGATCGCCGGCCTGCGCCTGGTGCATTCCGGCGAAATCGAGCTGACGACCTTGCTGCGCGCCATGTCGACGCGGCCGGCCGAATTGCTCGGCCTGCCCGGCGGCACGCTGAAGAACGGCGCGCCGGCCGACGTCATTGTCGTCGATCTCGACCTGCCCTGGGTGCTCGACCCGGCCGAGCTCAAGTCGAAATGCAAGAACACGCCGTTCGATGAAGCCAGCCTGACCGGCCGCGTGGTGCGCACCATCGTCGCCGGCCGCACCGTCTACGAATACGTATGATCCTCGCGCTCGCCTTCGCGGTCGGCTATCTGCTCGGCTCGATTCCGTTCGGGCTGATCCTCACGCGCGCGGCCGGCGGGCCCGACGTGCGCACCATCGGCTCCGGCAATATCGGCGCCACCAACGTGCTGCGCACCGGCCGCAAAGGCCTCGCCGCCGCGACCTTGCTGTGCGACGCGCTCAAGGGCACCGCCGCGGTGTTGGTCGCGGCGCATTTTGCGACACCCGATGCGGCGCTTGCCGCCGGGCTCGGCGCCTTTCTCGGGCATCTCTTTCCGGTGTGGCTGAAATTCAAAGGCGGCAAAGGCGTCGCCGTCTATATCGGCCTGCTGATCGGGCTTGTACTGGCCCGGCGCGCTGATCTTCTGCGCCATCTGGCTCGCTCGTCGCTTTCGCCAGCCGCTATTCCTCGCTCGCCGCGCTGAGTCGCCAGCGCGCTGACGCCGCTGGCCTTGTGGTTTCTCGGCCAGCCCAACGCAGCAGCCTTATTCCTGCTGCTCAGCGCGCTGCTCTGGATCATGCACCGCGCCAATATCGCGCGGCTCATCGCCGGCAGCGAAAGCCGCATCGGGCGCAGTTCGGCGGCCTAGACCGCGATCTGTACTGGCGCGCCGGTTTTCGGAATCTTGTCGGAAAAAATCTCGACCAGGTGATCGGGCTCGTTTCTGCCGGCATGCCGGATTGAGGCCGCTTGCGACGGCGCGGCGCAAGACGGTCTCGGCGTGTTCGTCGGTGTAGTAGCGCTTCCACGCATCGGCGTAGGTGCGCATCCAGGCTTCCTTCGACATCAACGGATGCGCGGTGCAGGCGTGCTCTAGATCGTATTTGTTCATGTCGGGATCCATCGCGACCCCACGCATGTACAAATTCTTGTGGTCCTCCGAGCCCGGCAGCGGCGTCCGATAGAAGAATTCCAGGAGATCGATCAGAAGCTGCATTGGAATGGGCAGCCGCGCCCGGCATCGAAGCTCGAGTAGTGCCCGGCGACGCGCGTTCCGCGATTTGGTCAATGATTATGGCTGCGCGCGCCGCGCTCGAAGCCCTGCCAGCACTCGCCCGCCGCGGCGGCGCTTCGGCGCCGGCGCGCATTCGGCCGACGTGATCGCGGTGCTGGAACCGATCCTCGGCCGCGGCTTCGATTTGCCAGTGCAGGAGCCCGAGCGTGACGTTCCCGGCCCGCTCGACGTCGAGCCGGACGACGACGAGCGCGCGCGCATCATCGGCCTGCTGGGTCCTACGCCGGTATCGATCGACGATCTGGTGCGGCTGTCGCGCACCTCGCCGGCGATCGAGCGTACGGTGCTGCTGGAACTCGAAATCGCCGGCCGGCTGGAACGCCACGGCGCGTTGGTGTCGCTGTTATAAGATGCGATCCGAATCGCAGCGGACCGCACCATGTTCCCGAAATTCGTCGTCCTCGCTCTTGCATTTGCCGTTATCGCGGCGCCGGCGCGCGCGCAGGAGCAGCCCTTCGCCGCCTTCGTCAAAGAGCTGTGGCCGGACGCCCAAGCCAAGGGCATCACGCGCGCGACCTTCGATGTCGCGCTGCGCGGCGTCACGCCCGATCCGCGCGTTATCGCCGCGACCAAGCGGCAGCCGGAATACGGCAAGCCGGTCGGCGCCTATGTCAACGACATCGTCTCGCGCGGGCGCATCGCCAACGGCCTGCGCAAGGAAAAGGAGTGGGCGAAGACTTTCGACGCCGTGGAAAAGAAATTCGGCGTCGAACGCTGGGTTCTGCTCGCGCTCTGGGGCATCGAGACCGATTACGGCGCCGAGAAGGATCACTGGGACGTGTTCCGCTCGCTGGCGACGCTCGGCTACGTGCGCTATCGCCATCCCTATTTCCGCAACGAATTGATCGTCGCGATGCGCATCATGCAGGACAACCACTTCGCGCCGCGACAAGATGGTCAGCTCATGGGCCGGCGCCATGGGCCAGACCCAGTTCATGCCGACCAACGTCGTCGACTACGCGATCGATTTTTCCGGCGACGGCAAAAGCGACATCTGGAGCAACGTGCCGGACGTGCTCGGCTTCGACCGCCAATTATCTCGCCAAGGAGCATTGGAAGCGCGGCCTGCCCTGGGGCTTCGAGGTCATTTTGCCGAAGGGCTTCGATTACATGACGAGCCGCGTCCACGTTCGCGGAATGGAAAAAGCTCGGTCGTGCGCCGCGCCGACGGCAAGCCATTTCCGCCGTCCGGCCCCGGCATCCTGTTTTTCCCGAGCGGCGCCAACGGCCCGGCCTTCATCGCCACGGAAAATTATGCCGTGCTCAAGGAGTACAACAACTCGGATGCCTACGCGATCGCGGTCGGCCATCTCGCCGACCGCATGAGCGGCGGCGCCGCCGATCAAGGCGGCGTGGCCGGCCGACGACCGGCCCGCTCTCGCGCGACGCGCGCATCGCCTTGCAGAAAAAACTGTCCGCGCTCGGCTACAAAGTCAACGACTTCGAAGGCCACATCGACTTCGACCTGCGAGACAATATCCGCGCCGAGCAGGTCAAGCTCGGCATGCTGCCGGACGGCAATCCGACCGCGGCGTTTCTCGAAAAGCTTGGGCGTGCCGGCAAAGTAGCGCTACCGCCCGCCGTTCTTGCGCTCGCCGTGGCGGTACAGGCCTTCGGCTTCGAGGCGGACCATTTCCCGAGCAGGTAGCCGAGGGTGTCGAGGCCGCTCCGCCGCGCCATGATGGCGAGGTCGGCCGACAGGGTTCGCCAGTACTGGCGACCTCAGACTGGTTGCCGGTACCGCCGTGGCGGGGTGGTCGACCTTTCGTCCCGTCCGATGTGGTGCTGCCGTATGGGTGCTCACGCGCGAAAATACACAGTTTCCGGCTTACCGGCGAATTGTAGCCTATAAATTGACATTGCATCAATTTAATACTCATAGGGTTGTAACCTGGCGCAGCCCGGTCTCTTTCATGCCCGAATTTGGCTGTTCTTAAAGGTTTCCAGGGCACCCTTATTTGACAGTCAGGGGTGCCTTCACCATGTTCCGGCCAAAGCCAAGCGGCCGATTCCGCTCATGAATCGCAACGGTATTCGGCTGCTAACCCATTGGATTTTCATGAAAGTTGTCGTTGTCGAGTCGCCGTCCAAGGCGAAGACGATCAATAAGTACCTGGGCCCCGGTTACGAGGTCCTGGCGTCCTTTGGCCATATCCGGGACCTGCCGGCCAAGGACGGATCGGTCGATCCCGACAATAATTTCAAGATGCTCTGGGAGGTCGACCCCCAGTCGCAAAAGCGCGTCAACGATATCGCCCACGCCCTGAAGAAGGCCGACACCCTGATTCTGGCCACCGACCCCGATCGCGAAGGCGAGGCGATCTCCTGGCACGTGCTGGAAGCGCTCAACGAAAAGAAGGCCCTGAAGGACCAGAAGGTCGAGCGCGTCGTCTTCAATGCGATCACCAAGCAGTCGGTGACCGAGGCGATGAAGCATCCGCGCGCCATCGACGAGGCGCTGGTCGACGCCTATCTGGCGCGCCGCGCGCTCGATTATCTGGTCGGCTTCACGCTCTCGCCCGTGCTCTGGCGCAAGCTGCCGGGCGCGCGTTCGGCCGGCCGCGTGCAATCGGTCGCGCTGCGGCTGGTCTGCGACCGCGAACTGGAGATCGAGAAATTCGTCGCCAAGGAATACTGGTCGATCGTCGCCAAGCTCGCGACCCCGCGCGGCGACAGTTTCGAAGCGCGCCTGGTCGGCGCCGACGGACAGAAGCTTCAGCGTCTCGACATCGGCTCCGGCGTGCAGGCCACCGATCTGAAGAACGCGCTTGAAAGCGCGACCTTCACCGTCGCCGCGGTCGAGGCCAAGCCCGCGCGGCGCAATCCGCCGCCGCCCTTCACCACCTCGACCATGCAGCAGGAGGCCAGCCGCAAGCTCGGCTTTGCGCCCGCCATCGCCATGCGCCTGGCGCAGCGTCTCTACGAAGGCGTCGAGATCGACGGCGAGACCACCGGCCTCATCACCTATATGCGCACCGACGGCATCGACCTCGCGCCGGAAGCGATTTCCGATATCCGCGCCATGATCGGCAAGAATTACGGCAAGGAATACGTGCCGGCGAGCGCCGCGCGACTATCACAACAAGTCGAAGAACGCGCAGGAAGCGCACGAAGCGATACGCCCGACCGAGCCCCAGCCGCACGCCCGACCAGGTCGCCAAATATGTCGACCGCGATCAGGCCCGCCTGTACGAGCTGATCTGGAATCGCGCGGTCGCGAGCCAGATGGAATCCGCCGAACTCGAACGCACCACCGTCGATATCGTCGCCAAGTCCGGCGCCCGCACCATCGACCTGCGCGCCAGCGGCCAGGTGGTGAAGTTCGACGGCTTCCTCACGCTCTATCAGGAAGGCCAGGACGAGACGCCGGACGACGAAGAGTCGCGCCGCCTGCCGGCGATGTCGGAAAACGAGACGCTCGCCAAGGAATCGATCGACGCCTCGCAGCATTTCACCGAACCGCCGCCGCGCTTTTCGGAAGCGGCGCTGGTCAAGCGCATGGAAGAGCTCGGCATCGGCCGGCCCTCGACCTACGCCTCGATTCTGCAGGTGCTGCAGGACCGCGGCTATGTGCGCATCGACAAGAAGCGGCTGATCCCGGAAGACAAAGGCCGCGTCGTCGTCGGCTTCCTGGAAAGCTTCTTCAAGCGCTACGTCGAATACGATTTCACCGCCTCGCTCGAAGAGCAGCTCGACCGCGTCTCCAACAACGAGATCAACTGGAAGAAGGTGCTGGAGGATTTCTGGACCGACTTCATCGGCGCGGTCAACGAAATCAAGGAACTGCGCATCACCCAGGTGCTCGACGCGCTCAACGACCTGCTCGAGCCGCATATCTTCCCGGCGCGCGCCGACGGCGGCGCCGGTGCGGCAGTGCCCGCAATGCGGCAACGGCAGCTGTCGCTCAAAGTCGGACGCTTCGGCGCCTTCATCGGCTGCTCGAACTATCCGGAATGCACCTTCACCCGGCAGATGACGCCGGGCGCCAACGGCGTCCAGCCCACCAAAGTGCTGGGCGTCGACCCGGTCACCGGTCTCGAAGTGACCATTCGCGGCGGACGCTTCGGCACCTATCTGCAACTCGGCGAACAGAGCGAAGGCCGCAAAGCCGCAAGAAGGGCGAAGAAGGACCCGAGAAGCCGAGCCGAAAACCCAAGCGCGCCAGCCTGCCGAAAGGCGTGGCGCCCGAGGACATCGATCTCGACAAGGCGCTGGCGCTGCTGGCGCTGCCGCGCGAAGTCGGCCTATCGCCGGAAGACGGCGAGCCGATCATGGCCGGCGTCGGGCGCTTCGGGCCTTACGTCAAGCACGGCAAGGTCTATGCCAGCCTGGAAGAAGGCGACGACGTTCTCACCGTCGGCCTCAACCGCGCCATGCACTCTGATCGCCGACAAGATCGCCAATCCGAAAAAGGGCGGCCGCCGCTTCGGCGCCGATCCGGGCAAGGCGCTGGGCGAGCATCCCGACAAAGGCGGACCGATCGTGGTCAAGAACGGCCGCTACGGGCCCTATGTCAGCCACAACGGCGTCAACGCCACGCTCACCGGCGACAAGACGCCGGATACCGTGACGCTCGACGAAGCCATCGTGCTGCTCGACGCCCGCGCGGCCATGATGGGCAATTCGCCGAAGGGCCGCCGCGCCGCCGGCCGCAAGACCGCCTCCGGCAAGGCCGCGGCCTCGCCCGCCGCCAAGCCGAAGAAACCCGCCGCCGCCAAACCGAAGAAGGCCGCTGTCGCAGCCCACGCCAAGCCGGCGCGCCGCACCAAGGCGACCGCCGCCGAGTAGCTAGCGAAGCCTGACTTTCGATCATTACATTCATCTCAATCGCGCCGATATTTGGCGCAGGAAAATCTATTTTGAACAAACAAACCAAACGAACTCCCTCCCTCCCCTCCAAGGCTGACATTCTCGCCTTCATCGGCAAGCAGCCCGGCAAAGTCGGCACCCGCGAAATCGCCCGCGCCTTCGGCCTCAAGAACGCCATGCGCGCCGAGCTCAAGCGCATGCTGCGCGAACTCGGCCGACGAAGGCGCGGTCGAGAAGCGCCGCAAGAAGCTGCATCACGCCGGCACCCTGCCCTCGACCGTGCTCGCCGACGTCACCGCGCGCGATAGCGACGGCGACCTCATCGCCACGCCCGACGAATGGGACGAGGAGGCGCACGGCGCCGGCGCCGAAGATCCGCATTCACACCCCGCGCAAGGCGCGGCCTGGCGAAGCCGCCGGCATCGGCGACCGCGTGCTGCTGCACATCGAGGAAACCGAAGACGACGACGGCATCCGCCACCGCGGCCGCGTCATCAAGATCATCGATCATCCCAAGCACCGCGTGCTGGGGATTTTCCGCAAAGCGCCGCACGGCGGCGGCCGGCTGGAGCCGGTCGACAAGAAAATGCTCGGCAAGGAGCTCAGCATTCCGGCCGGCAGCACCGCCGACGCGCAAGACGGCGACCTGGTCGCGGTCGAGACCAGCCGCGCGCCGCGCCTGGGCCTGCCGACCGGGCGCGTGGTCGAGCGGCTCGGCTCGCTCGCGAGCGAACGCGCGGTCAGCCTGATCGCCATCCATGCCCACTCGATCCCGCACGTGTTCCGCCACGACACGCTGGCCGAGGCGGAAGCCGCTCAGCCGGCGACGCTCGCCCATCGCGAGGATTGGCGGCGACGTGCCGCTCGTCACCATCGATCCGCCCGACGCCAAGGATCACGACGACGCGGTGCATGCCGAGCCGGACACCGCGGGCAACAATCACGGCGGCTTCATCGTCAGCGTCGCCATCGCCGACGTCGCCCATTACGTGACGCCCGGCTCGGCGCTCGACCGCGAAGCGCTGGTGCGCGGCAATTCGGTCTATTTCCCCGACCGCGTGGTGCCGATGCTGCCGGAGCGCATCTCCAACGATCTGTGCTCGCTGCGGCCGCGCGAGGACCGCGCCGCGCTCGCCGTGCGCATGGTGATCGGCGCCGACGGCCGCAAGCGCTCGCACACCTTCCACCGCGTGCATGATGCGCTCGGCCGCGAAGCTTTCCTACCAGCAGGCGCAAGCCGCCATCGACGGGCGCACCGACGACGACGACCGAGGCCGCTGGCTCGAGCCGGTGCTCAAGCCGCTCTACGCGGCCTACGAAGCGCTCAAGCGCGCGCGCGCCGAGCGCGGGCCGCTCGATCTCGATCTGCCCGAGCGCAAAATCCTGCTCAAGGCCGACGGCACCGTCGACCGCGTGGTCACGCCGGAGCGGCTGGAGGCCAACCGGCTGATCGAGGAATTCATGATCCTCGCCAATGTCGCCGCCGCCGAGACGCTGGAAAAAGCGCGCGTGCCGCTGATCTATCGCGTGCACGACGAGCCGGGCATGGAAAAGGTCAACGCGCTGCGCGAATTCCTCGCCACGCTCGACATCCCGTTCGCCAAAGGCGGCGCGATGCGGGCGGAAGCCTTCAACCGCATTCTCGCCCGGGTGAAGGGCCACGACGCCGAGCAGCTCATCAACGATGTCGTGCTGCGCACGCAGGCGCAGGCCGAATACGCGGCGGAGAATTACGGCCATTTCGGCCTGAACCTGCGCCGCTACGCGCATTTCACCTCGCCCATCCGCCGCTATGCCGATCTGATCGTGCATCGCGGGCTGATCCGCGCGCTCAAGCTCGGCGCAGGACGGCCTGCCCGAGGCCGACCGACGTGCAAGCGCTGGCCGAGATCGCCGCGCAGATTTCAGCGACCGAGCGGCGCGCCATGCTGGCCGAACGCGAGACCAACGACCGGCTGATCGCGCATTTCCTCGCCGACCGCGTCGGCGCGACCTTCGACGGCCGCGTCTCCGGCGTGCACCGCGCCGGCCTGTTCGTGAAACTGCAACGAAACCGGCGCCGACGGCTTCGTGCCGGCGCGCACCATCGGCGACGAATATTTCCGCCACGACGAGGCCGGCCACGCCATGGTCGGCTCGCGCTCCGGCGAGACCTACCGGCTGGGCGACCGCGTCACCGTCAAGCTGGTGGAAGCCGCCCCGGTTGCCGGCGCGCTTGCGCTTCGAGCTTTTATCCGAAGGACGGCCCGGAAAGCCGAGCCGCCGCCCGCGGCACGAACCAGCGCCAACACTACCGCCCGCGCGGCAAGCAACGGAAGGCACGATGACGCACGACGTGACCGATCTAGGCAAAGTCTGGGCCGAACGCATGACCAAGTCGGAGCGCGACCAGTCGTTCCCCGACAGCGAGCCGCGCGACGCCGCGACGCTGATGCTGATCGACCGCTCCGGGCGCAAGCCGAAAGTGCTGCTCGGCCGCCGCCATGCCGGCCACAAATTCATGCCGGGCAAGTTCGTGTTTCCGGGCGGCCGCATCGAGCCGCTCGACCGCGCAATGCCGGCGGTCAGCGAATTGCATCCCGACACGGCAGAAGAAACTGCTGACGAACGCGTCGCAAAACGCCGAGCGCGGCCTTCGCGCGCGGCTTTCGCGCTCGCCGCGGTGCGCGAGATGGCCGAGGAAACCGGGCTGCTGCTCGGCGTCAAACGCGACGCAGCCGCCGGCGACGCCGGGCGAGATCTGGGCCGAATTCGCCAAGGCCAACGTGCATCCCGACCTCGGCAAGATCCATTTCATCGCCCGCGCCATCACGCCGCCGCGGCGGCCGCGCCGCTTCGACACGCGCTTCTTCACCGCCGATGCCTCCGCGGTCGCGCACAAGATCGAAGGCGTGGTGGGGCCGGATTCCGAGCTGGTCGAACTCGTCTGGGTGCCGATCGAGGAAGCCACGCATCTCGACATGCCGACCATCACCGGCGTCGTGCTGGAAGAACTCGCCGCCCGCGTCGCCGCCGGCATGGGCCACGACCTGCCGGTGCCGTTTTATTTCATGGATCGAGCAGCAAGTTCTTCCGGGAACTGCTGTAAATGCAGCAAAATCGGGGCTTTCTTGACATTTGCGGCCTCGCCGCTAGGTTCCGCGCCAACAGCCGCCTATTCCGACGTTCAGTTCGAGGAAAATCCCATGGCCAAAGCCGCCAGTCTGAAGATCAAGCTCGTCTCCAGCGCCGGCACCGGCCACTACTACGTGACCCGCAAGAACTCGCGCACCCAGACCGACAAGCTGACGAAGAAGAAATACGATCCGATCGCCAAGAAGCACGTCGAATACAAAGAATCCAAGATCAAGTGAGCGCCATGCTGCGCACGCTGTTTGCCGCCCTGCTGTTGCGTCCCGCTCGCCTTCGCGCTCGGCCGAGCGCGATGGAAAAGCATCGGCTCGCCTTGCAGATCAGCGACAACGACCCGGCGAAGATGAACGCCGTGCTCAACGTCGCCGCCAACGTGTCGAAATATTATTCCGACAAAGGCGACGAGGTCGAAATCCAGATCGTCGCCTTCAATGCCGGCCTCAACATGCTGCGCGCGGACAAGTCGCCGGTGCTCGACCGGCTGAAATCGTTCAAGCAGGGCATGCCCAACGTCTCCTTCATGGCCTGCGAGAACACGCTCGCCGCCATGACCCGCAACGAAGGCAAGGAGCCGCCGCTGGTCGACAACGCCACGCGCGTGCCCGCCGGGCGTGTCACGCTGATCGAACTGGCGAAAAAGGCTGGACGATCGTTCGGCCGTAAAGCCGCTTTAGGCGGCGTCCGGCACCACGCGGTTGCGGCCGTCGCGCTTGGCGCGATAGAGCGCGGTGTCGGCGCGCTTGAGGATCGCCGCCGCGTTGTCGGTGGCGCCGGCGAGCGCGGCGATGCCGATCGAAATCGTCACCTCGAGATTGCGCGCGCCCTGCTGGATCGCGAACGGCTCGGTGGCGATGCGCCGGCGCAGCCGCTCGGCCACCATGGTGGCGACCGCCATGTCGGTCTCCGGCATGACGATGACGAATTCCTCGCCGCCGTAGCGGCAGGCGAGATCGATATTGCGGATCGACTTGCGGATGCGCAGCGCGAATTCGCGCAGCACGTCGTCGCCGGCGTCGTGGCCGTGGCTGTCGTTGACCGCCTTGAAGTAGTCGATGTCGAGCACCAGCACCGCGATCGGCTTGCCGCGCGCGGCGGCCTGCTCGACCAGTGTCGCCAGATGCGTTTCCATGTAGCGGCGGTTGAACAGCCCGGTGAGCGCGTCGGTGATCGCCATCTCGATCGACATCTGCACGTTGTCGCGCAGCCGCTCGGTGTAGCGCTTCTTCTTGATCTGGGTGCGCACGCGCGCCAGCATCTCGTTCTTGTCGATCGGGCGCATCAGATAGTCGTTGACGCCGATCTCCAGCCCGCGCACCAGCCGCGCATTGTTGTCGGCTTCGGCGACCGCGAGGATCGGCACGTTGCGCGTGCGCTCGAGCGAGCGCACCTGGCTGCACAGCCGCAAGCCCGTCGAAATCCTTCAAGCCGAGCGAGACGATCAGCAGGTCGTAATTGCCCTCGGCGGCGTGGAACAGCGCCTCGACTCGGATTGGTCTCGACGTCGACCGTGTGCTCGGCCGACAGCGTCGCGACGATGCGCTCGTAGGAGCTCTGCGCGGTCGTCGACGATCAGGATGCGGCCGTTGCGGCCGGTTTCCGCCACCGCCTCGCGCTCCGGGCTTTCGATGCCGATTTCCTTGGAGGTGAGCGCGCGCAGGCGCAGTTCGTCGGTCACCATCTTGAGCCGCGCCAGCGAGCGCACGCGCGAGATCAGCGCCACGTCGGTGACCGGCTTGGTGAGGAAATCGTCGGCGCCGGCCTCCAGCCCGCGCACGCGGTCGGACGGCTGGTCGAGCGCGGTCACCATCACGACCGGAATATGATGGGTCAGCGGATTGGACTTGAGCTTGCGGCAGACCTCGAAGCCGTCCATGTCCGGCATCATGACGTCGAGCAGCACGATGTCGCATTCGGCGCGCTCGCACATCGCCAGCGCCTCCGGCCCGCTCTGCGCGGTGATGACGTCGAAATATTCCGCCGACAGCCGCGCTTCCAGCAGCTTCACATTGGCCGGCACGTCGTCGACGACGAGAACGCGGGCGGTCATCACTGCACCATCACGCCGGCCCCAGGAAATGACGGATGGTCTCGATGAATTTGCCGACCGAGATCGGCTTGGACAGATAGGCCTCGCAGCCGCCCTCGCGGATGCGCTCCTCGTCGCCCTTCATGGCGAAGGCGGTCACCGCCACCACCGGGATCGCCTTGAGCTCGGGATCGTCCTTGAGCCATTTGGTCACTTCGAGGCCGGACACTTCCGGCAGCTGGATGTCCATCAGGATCAGATCGGGCCGGTGCTTGCGCGCGAGATCGAGCGCCTCGATGCCGTTGCGGGTGCCGACGGTCTGGTAGCCATGCGCTTCCAGGAGATCGTGGAAGAGCTTCATGTTCAGCTCGTTGTCCTCCACGATCAGGACGGTCTTCGGCATCTTCCCCGCCCCATTTGTCCCCAATGCGTCCCCAGCCCGCACGCGTGCGGCGTCGCCAGGCCCCGCGCGCTCGGGCATGATCGGTCCACGGTAGTGCCGATATGTTACGGAAAGGCAAATTTGAGTCGATGAAAGCGGCCTCTTCGTTAACCCAAGAAGCGGCAGAAGGGCTTGCGATTCAGGCGCTTACCTTCATCGCCGGCGACGGCGAGCGGCTTGGGGCGCTTCCTCGCCATCGACCGGCATCGGCCCGGCCGAGATTCGCGCCGCCGCCCAGCGAGCCGGGTTCCTGGCCGGCGTGCTGGAATATCTCGCCGGCGACGAGCGCCTGTTGCCGGCCTTTGCCGCCGAGGCCGGCTTCGATCCCGCCGATATCGGCAAGGCGCTCGCCGCGCTGCGGCGGACATTGGGAGCGCGAGATCCCATGAGCTTCTGCCGCGATTGCCTGGCCGACGCGCCGGACACGGCCACGCGCTGCCCGGCCTGCGGCTCGCCGCGGCTTGCCCGCCATGCCGAGCTCGACACGCTGACCATCGCGCATGTCGACTGCGACGCCTTCTACGCCACCATCGAAAAGCGCGACGATCCCTCGCTGGTCGACAAGCCGGTGATCGTCGGCGGCGGCAAACGCGGCGTGGTCGCCGCCGCTGCTATGTCGCGCGCACCTACGGCATTCGCTCGGCGATGCCGATGTTCGAGGCCAAGCGCCGCTGCCCGCACGCGGTCGTGGTCAAGCCGAACATGGCGAAATACGTCCAAGTCGGCCGCGAGGTGCGCCAGGCCATGTTCGCGCTGACGCCGCTGGTCGAGCCGCTGTCGATCGACGAGGCCTTTCTCGATCTGACCGGCACCGAGCGGCTGCACGGCATGAGCGCCGCCAAGGTGCTGGCGCGCTTTGCGCTGCAGGTCGAGCGCGACCTCGGCATCACGGTGTCGATCGGCCTGTCGGCCAACAAATTCCTCGCCAAGATCGCCTCCGACATGGACAAGCCGCGCGGCTTTGCCGTGCTCGGCCAGGACGAGGCCGCGGCGTTTCTGGCGCCGCAAGCCGGTCGGCTTCATCTACGGCGTCGGCGCGGTGAGCGCCGCCAAGCTCGCCGCCGACGGCTATCGCCTGATCGCCGACCTGCAGCGCGCCGACGAAGCACGACCTGATGCGCCGCTACGGCGAGGAAGGCGCGCGGCTCTGGCAGCTGGCGCGCGGCATCGACGCGCGCACCGTCGATCCGGAGCGCGACACCAAAAGCATTTCGGCGGAAACCACCTTCGAGCGCGACATCGGCGAATTCCGCCCGCTCGAGCAGCATCTGTGGGATCTGACCGAACGCGTGTCGGCGCGGCTGAAGGCCAACGCGCTTGCCGGCTCGACCGTGACGCTCAAGCTCAAGAGCGCCGATTTCAAGATCCGCACGCGGGCGCGCGCGCTCGGCGCGCCGACCCAGCTTGCCGCGCGCATTTTCGCCGCCGGCCGCGACCTGCTCGGCGCACGAAGTCGGCACGACGCGCTTTCGCCTGATCGGCATCGGCGTCAGCCATCTGGAGGACGCCGCGGGCGACGATCTCGCCGATCTCATCGACCGCCGCGCCGCCGAAGCCGAGCACGCGGTCGACCGCCTGCGCGCGAAATTCGGCCGCGACGCGGTGGTGAAGGGCCTGGCGCTGGACGACGACTAACGTCCGGCTTGACGGACAGGGCTTCGCCTTCTTCATCTCCAGCGACGTCATCTCGCCGTTGATGGTGAAATCGGCTGTAGTCGAGCACCAGCGCGCGCGAGATGCCGTTCTCGTACAGCTCGAAGGAGATCGAATAGACCGGCGTCTGCTCGCCGGTCTGCTCGGCCTTGGCGCCCTGCTGCTCGAAATAGCTGATGGTCACCGGCCAGCGCGTGAGCTTGGCAAGCTCGGGGATTTTCGCCGCGGCGTCGTCCGGCGGCTTGGTCGCCCGGCGCGATCGGCTTCGGCCGATCACGGTCAGCGTGTTGTAAAGCTTCTCGCCGCTTTCCGAGCCGTCATAGACCGGAAATTCCAGGATGCTCTTGCCTTCGCGCGCGGCGGCGATGATGCGGCGCATGTGCTCGGTCGGAAACACCGCGCTCGACCGGCACGGTGAAATTCTTTTCCTTCGGCTTGCTCAGACTGACCGCCACCGTCTTCGCGTTGCGTTCGGCATGGCCGTCGACGGCGTCGGTGCGCTTGTCGTTGAGCAGATTTTCCGAGTTGAAGCGGAACGCCTTGGCGGCGCCGTCTTCCCAGGTGGTGGAGCGCAGATCGCTGAGCGCGGTCTTGCCCTCGCCGGAATCGAGTTCGGACACCTGGCGGAATTGCAGCGTCGTAGCCGTCGCAGGCGTTGCCGGAAAAATCATACAGGATGCGCCCGCGCACCGCCTCGATGCCGCGGCTGCCGCGCGATTTGGACAGCTTGAGATCGTAGACCGCCCGATGCGGCGCCAGCAGCACCTTGTCGGCGGGCGGCGCGGCCAGCGCCGGATGGCTGACGACAGCAGCGGCAAGACCGATGGCCAGGACCGGCAGAACCAGCCGTTTGGTGAGTGTACGCGTGTTCATGGATCGGGCCTTCCGCGTGCACGTTGCGCAGCGGCATTCACGAAGATGAATCATGCAAGATAGAGGCAAGATAGAGGCCGCGCGCGATCGCGGCAACAACTGGGCCGCGCTTGCACAGCGCCGCGCCGATCGGCCAAGACAAGGCGTAACGCACGCAAGGGAGGATTGTCATGGCCGGAACGGTCGAAAAGAAGCTCGCAAGCCTGGGCATCAGCCTGCCGACCCCGGCCAGTCCGATCGCCAATTACGTGCCGTTCGTGCGCAGCGGCAATCTGCTCGTCGTCTCCGGCCAGCTCTGCTTCGGCGCCGACGGCAAGCTGGTCGCCAAAGGCCAATTGGGCGGCGGCGTATCGATCGAGGATGGGCAGAAGGCGGCGCGCGCCTGCGCGATCAATCTGCTGGCGCAGCTCAAGGCCGCGCTCGGCGATCTCGACAAGGTCGAGCCGCGTGGTGCGGCTCGGCGGCTTCATCAATTCGGCGCCCGGCTTCACCGACGGACCGAAAGTGATGAACGGCGCCTCCGATCTGATGGTGGAAGTGTTCGGCGACAAAGGCCGCCACGCGCGCACCACGGTCGGCGTCGCGGCGCTGCCGGCCGACGCGGCGGTCGAAGTCGAAGGCCTGTTCGAGGTGATCTGACCGCAGATGCCCGGCCTCGCCTGGCTCACCGCGCGACCGATCGCCCATCGCGGCCTGCACGACGCCGCCGCGGGCGTGATCGAGAACACGGCGTCCGCCTTTGCCGCGGCCATCGCCGGCGGCTACGGCATCGAAACCGATCTGCAAATCAGCGCCGATGGCGAAGCCATGGTGCATCACGACGATGCGCTCGGCCGCCTGACCGAAGGCAGCGGCCGGCTCGCCGACATGACCGCGGCCGAGATCAAGGCGGTCCGCTTCAAGGCAGACGCGCGACCGCATCCTGACGCTTGGCGATCTGTGCGATCTCGTCGCCGGCCGCGCCACCCTGGCTGCTCGAGCTCAAGAGCCATTTCGACGGCGACCGGCGGCTGGTGCAGCGCGTCGCCGACGTGCTGGCGAACTATGCCGGCCCGGTGGCGCTCGATGTCGTTCGATCCGGCCATGATCGAGGCTGGTGCGCCGGATCGCGCCGCAGCTGACGCGCGGCATCGTCGCCGAGCGCCACTACGCGCATCACGAATGGGATCGCTGTCCGCCCGCGGAAAAGCGCCGCATGGCGTTCCTGCTGCACGCCGGCCGCAGCCGCCCGCAGTTCATCGCCTACGCGGTGAAGGACCTGCCGGCGCTGGCGCCGCTGACGGCGCGCGCCATCTTCCGGCCTGCCGCTGCTGACCTGGACGGTGCGTACCGAAGCCGACCGGCAGACGCGCCGCGCGCTGGGCCGATCAGATCATTTTCGAAGGTTGGCGCCCTTGAGCAGCCCAGGCGCAACTTAAGCAGTGCTGAACTTCGCACCATTTCCGGCATAAAGTCGGGGTAGAAACCGCATCCGATGACCGATATCGAACTCCGCATCCGTATTGCCCAATCGCTCGCCGAGGTTCCCGGCCGCGGCCTGGGACGCCTGCGCGAGCGGCAGCGACGACGCCAACGGTGGCACCGCGATGGCGTCGGCAGTTAAACTAACATCTGAGGATAACTTATCCCCAGAATTATTCACACGAGGACAAGTCTATAACCCATTTATTTCACATGACTTTCTGTCATCGCTGGAAGCATCTTTTTCGGTCGGCGGGCGCACCGGCTGGCAGCCGCGCCACCTGCTGGCCGAAGACGGTCCGACGGCACTCTGCTGGGCGCCGCGCCCTGCTACGTGAAGAGCCATTCGCGCGGCGAATACGTCTTCGACCACGGCTGGGCCGAGGCCTTCGAGCACGCCGGCGGCGACTATTACCCCAAGCTCCAGGTGGCGGTGCCATTCACCCCGGTGACCGGCCCCCGCCTGCTCGCCCGCCCTGGACCGCTGGCGCAAGCCGTCCGCGGCGCTCTGGCGGATGCCCTCGTCGAGATCACCACCGCCAGCGACCTGTCCTCGGCGCACGTCACCTTCCTCACCGAGCCGGAATGGCGCGCGCTCGGCGAGCGCGGATTCCTGCAGCGTAACGACCAGCAATTCCATTGGGACAACGAAGGCTACGCCAGCTTCGACGACTTCCTCGGCCGCCTCGCCTCGCGCAAGCGCAAGATCCATCCGCCGCGAACGCAAGGAGGCGTTGGCGCCCGGCATCGAGGTAGCTTGGCTGACGGGCGCCGACCTCACCGAGGCGGTGTGGGATGCGTTCTTTGCCTTCTACATGGACACCGGCTCGCGCAAATGGGGCCGGCCTTATCTCACGCGCGAATTCTTCTCCATCGTCGGCGAAACAATGCGCGACCGCATCCTGCTGGTGATGGCCAAGCGCGCCGGGCGCTGGATCGGCGGCGCGATCAATTTCCTCGGCCACGACACCATCTACGGCCGCAACTGGGGCGCCGTCGAGCACCATCCGTTCCTGCATTTCGAGCTGTGCTACTACCAGGCCATCGACTACGCGATTGCCCACAAACTCACACGCGTCGAGGCCGGCGCGCAGGGCGAGCACAAGCTGGCGCGCGGCTATCTGCCGAAAACCACCTATTCCGCCCATTTCATCGCCAATCCGGCACTACGGCGGGCGATTGCCGAGTACCTGGCGCGCGAGCGGGCTTATGTACAGGCGGCCGCCGAGGAGCTTGCGGCGGCCGCGCCGTTCCGCAAGGATTTGGTTGAGCAGGAATGATTCAGGGGCCCGCGATGCCGAGCTACGATCCGAACAACATCTTCGCCAAAATCCTGCGCGGCGAATTGCCCTGCTACAAGGTCTACGAGGACGACAAGGCTTTCGCCTTCCTCGACATCATGCCGCGCGCGCCCGGCCACACGCTGGTGCTGCCGAAGGCGCCGGCGCGCAACATCCTGGACATCGGTGCGGATGATCTCGCGCATGTCATGAAGATCGCCCAGAAGGTCGCCAAGGCCGCCATGGCGGCTTTCGGGGCCGACGGCGTCACCATCCAGCAGTTCAACGAAGGCGCCGGCGGACAGGTGGTGTTCCACCTGCATGTGCACATCATCCCGCGCAAATCCGGCGTGCCGATGAAGCCGCCGGCGAGCGAGAAGGAAAAGCCGGGCGTGCTGGCCGAGCAGGCCAAGAAGCTTGCGGCGGCAATCGCCGGCTAATGCGCGAACAAGACCGCCCCTGAGAGCAACGCCGCCTCCCCGGCCAAGACGCCGGCAAAGACCGAACGCCGCGCGGCGAGAAAGACCACGAAGCCACACAGCGCCGCGGCCACCCGGACCGCAAGCGGGATGCTTTCCAGGGCGCCGGCGGGAAACAGAATGAGCTTGGCGATGACGCCGGCCAGGATCGCGGTCGCCACCGCGCGCGACCACACCACGATTTCGGAATCCTCGTTGAGCCCACGCGCCAGCACCAGTCCGAGCACGCGCCACATCTCGTTCGGCAGATAGCCGACCAGGATCAGCAGCAGATAAGGCCACAGCTCGGTCAAAGCAGCATTCATTTGGCGGCCTCGCGCAAGCGGTGGACGCCGTAAGCGAGTGAGCCGCCGACCACGCCGGTCCACATCAGGTCGAGACCGACGTGCCAGTACGTCAGCGCCGGACCGAGCACGAGGCCGAGCGCCAGCGCAAGCCGGTCGACCATGACGCGGGCATTGCGCGCGGTCGAGATCAGGAACGAAATCGGCGTGAGAAACAGCAGCGTCCCGGCGAGCAGCGGCGATAGCCCGGCGGCGAGGTGGTAGCCGGCAAAGCCGAAGGTGACCGCGGTGCCCATATAGCCGACCGACAGGCCATTGCAGAACGCGATGCGGCGTTCGCGCGGCATGGTCGGCAGCAGGCGCAGCGATTCCACCCACATGCTGACCGAGGTGAAATGAGTCGGCAGCAGCAGGTCGCGCAGGCGCGTCGGCGGCCCGCGCAACAGCGGCAACAGCGCCACGACCATGGGAAACAGCCGAATCGCGCTCAGCGTCACGGCGACCGCGGCCTCGACCGGCGGCGCGCCGGTGCCGAGCGAGGAAATCAGGATCACCTGCCCCGGCGCCGCCCAAACCAAAATCGAGGACAGCGCCAGCCACCACGAGGAAAATCCGTAGTCGTGGGTCAGCGCGCCCATACCGATCTAGGTACCCGCCAGCACCAGGAAGAATACGGAGGTGAGCGCCGATTTAACCCCGGCGAAGAAGACGGCGGCGGTGGACGGATTTGGCGCGGGCGCGGACATGGCGGCCGACCACCTGTCCCATAGCGCCGCGACGCACGCAACCGCGCGAGCGCAGGCGCGTCCCGCGAAAATGCCAAGGCCGGGCTTGCGGCCCGATCTTAGCCGATATTACGGGCTCACGCCTTGAGCAGCGGCACCTTGGGCACCGAGCCGCGTTTGGCCTTCGGCCGCGGCGAGCGGCGCCTGGCTTTCGGCGGCACCGCCGGCAATTTTTCCGGCTTCGGCGTCACCGGCCCGTCGAGGAATTCGAAGCCGAGCTTGTCGCGGCCGTCCTCGCCCTTGGTGACGACGACACGGACATGGCCGCCATTCTTCAGTTGACCGAACAGCACCTCGTCGGCGAGCGGCTTCTTGATGTGCTCCTGGATCACCCGCGCCATTGGCCGCGCGCCCATCAATTCATCGTAGCCGCTGGCGATCAGCCAGCGCGAAGCTTCATCGGACAGCTCGATGGTGACATTGCGGTCGCCGAGCTGGGCCTCGAGCTGCAGCACGAATTTCTCGACCACCTTGGCGATGATCTCCTGCGACAAATGCGCAAAGGTGATGGTGGCGTCGAGCCGGTTGCGGAATTCGGGCGTGAACATCCGGTTGATCGCCTCGTGGTCGTCGCCCTCCCGCTTGGTGCGGGTGAAGCCGTAAGCGGACTTCGCCATCTCGGAGGCGCCGGCATTGGTGGTCATGATCAGAATGACGTTGCGGAAGTCGACTTGCTTGCCGTTGTGGTCAGTCAGCTTGCCGTGATCCATGACCTGCAACAGCACATTGAATAAGTCGGGATGCGCCTTCTCGATCTCGTCGAGCAGCAGCACGCAATGCGGATGCTGGTCGACGCCGTCGGTCAAAAGCCCGCCCTGGTCGAAGCCGACATAGCCGGGCGGCGCGCCGATCAGGCGCGACACCGTATGCCGCTCCATGTATTCCGACATGTCGAAACGGATCAATTCGACGCCGAGGGCGGCGGCCAATTGCTTGGCGACCTCGGTTTTGCCGACGCCGGTCGGGCCGGAGAACAGATAGCAGCCGATCGGCTTTTCCGGCTCGCGCAAGCCGGCCCGTGCCAACTTGATCGAGGCCGACAGCGCCTCGATCGCCTTGTCCTGACCATAGACGGTGGTCTTCAGCGTGTGATCGAGGTGCTTGAGCACCTCGGCATCGTCCTTCGACACCGTCTTCGGCGGAATTCGCGCCATTGTCGAGATCGTCGTCTCGATTTCCTTCAGGCCGATGGTCTTCTTGCGCCGGCTTTCGGGCAGCAGCATTTGCGCCGCGCCCGACTCGTCGATCACGTCGATCGCCTTGTCGGGCAGCTTGCGGTCATGGATGTAGCGCGACGACAATTCCACCGCCGCCTTGATCGCCTCGTTGGTGTATTTGAGCTTGTGGTATTCCTCGAAATAAGGCTTGAGGCCCTTCAAGATCTCGATCGTATCGGCGACCGTCGGCTCATTGACGTCGATTTTCTGGAAGCGGCGGACCAGCGCGCGGTCCTTCTCGAAATACTGACGGTACTCTTTATACGTTGTCGAGCCGATGCAGCGGATCGTGCCGGAAGCGAGCGCCGGCTTGAGCAAATTCGACGCATCCATGGCGCCGCCCGAGGTGGCGCCGGCGCCGATCACGGTGTGGATCTCGTCGATGAACATGATCGCGCCTGGATAGGCCTCGATCTCCTTGATCACCTGCTTGAGCCGCTCCTCGAAGTCGCCGCGGTAGCGCGTGCCGGCCAAGAGCGTGCCCATGTCGAGCGCGAAGACGGTGGCGCCCTTGAGCACGTCGGGCACGTCGCCGTGCACGATGCGGCGCGCCAGGCCCTCGGCGATCGCGGTCTTGCCGACGCCGGCGTCGCCGACGAACAGCGGATTGTTCTTCTGCCTTCGGCACAGCACCTGGATGGTACGGCTGATCTCGGCGTCGCGGCCGATCAGCGGATCGATCTTGCCGTCCTTGGCCTTCTTGTTGAGGTTGACGCAATAGGCGTCGAGCGCGTCGCCCTTCTTTTTGGGCTCGTCGCCGCTCTTGGTATCGGCCTCCTCCTCGACGCCGCGCACCGGGCGCGACTCGGAGAGGCCCGGCCGCTTGGCGATGCCGTGGCTGATGTAATTGACCGCGTCGTAGCGCGTCATGTCCTGCTCTTGCAGGAAATAGGCGGCGTGGCTCTCGCGCTCGGCGAAGATCGCCACCAGCACGTTGGCGCCGGTGACCTCCTCGCGGCCGGACGACTGCACGTGGATCACCGCGCGCTGGATCACGCGCTGAAAGCCGGCGGTCGGCTTGCTGTCCTCGGCGCCGTCGGTGATTAGGTTTTCCAGTTCGGACTCCAGATAGGCGGTCAGGCTGCGGCGCAATTTGTCGAGGTCGACATTGCAGGCGCGCATCACCGCCGAGGCGTCGGAATCGTCGATCAGCGCCAGCAGCAGGTGCTCCAAGGTCGCATATTCGTGGTGCCGCTCGTTGGCGATGGCAAGCGCCCGGTGAAGCGACTGCTCGAGGCTGCGCGAGAACGTTGGCATCTAGATGTCCATTCCCATTTGTATCGAACGCCCCTCCCCAAGTCTTCGTTTGGCAAGTCTTTGTTTTGTCAGACTCACTTTTTCTCCATCACGCATTGCAGAGGATGCTGATGTTTTCTGGCAAAGTCCATGACCTGCGTCACTTTGGTTTCCGCCACCTCGTATGTATAGATGCCGCATTCGCCGATGCCGTGGTGATGCACATGCAACATAATGCGTGTCGCGGCCTCGTGATCCTTGCCGAAGAAGCGTTCCAGCACGTGCACGACGAACTCCATCGGCGTGTAGTCGTCGTTGAGGATCAGAACGCGGTACAGGCTCGGCCGTTTCGTCTGCGGCTTGGTCTTGGTGACGACCGCGGTGCCGGGGCCGCCTGCATCGCTCCGCCGCTTGCGGTCATCGTCCGCCATGCGAGGCGTCCGGTCACCGCCCGGACCGGCCGCCGCCATGGTGGCGGTAAGATCGATCATGGTCGTCGCGTTCATAGCTTTGCCGAGGCAAGAAACATTCCAGGTCCCTATTGGCCGGGCCGCATCGGCGCGGCGACACGGCCATCATAGAGACCAGCGGCCGCCCTGGCCAAGCCGAGATTCGTCCCGCTCCGACACAGGTTAATGCAAATTCGGGCGATTCCGGGTGCATCCGGTCACATATCCATTGGTTACCCGATCGCAAGTCGCTCGCGGACAATCCAAGGCTATTTTTCCCCAAATTCAGCCCACTGTTCCAACGGACTATCAAGACGAGCCGGGCATTCTCCAGGAATTCGAACGACCGCCGTTTTGGCGGTCACAAGGGGCACTTGGGCGTGACCGGATCCGGCTGCGCGACGTTGGTGTCGAAATGTTTGATCGTGTCCGCCCCGCTTTTATTGCTCTCAGCACTGCGCAGGCACTGCCACCACTGCGGCCGTCTATCCCGACCCCAGCAAATTCTACCTGCTGACGTCGGCCGATCAGATCGTGACGACGTTCCAATCGATCGGCACCAAGCTGAGCAATCTCTACGTCGCCAGATAAGCGGCGCAGCCGACCACAAGAAAAAGCCCGGCCAATCGAGCCGGGCTTTGCCTTTCACGCCTTACGCAAACGACGCGACAGAACTCAATCGTCGACGCGGACGCGACTTACTTAGCCTTCGCCATGAGGCTTTCGAACGGCTTGTAGGTTTCCTTGGCGAGATCGGCATAGAGTTCGCCGATCTTGGACGCCTTGGCCACAAAACCCTCGTAGGCGGTCTTGGCGTATTCGGTCTGCACCTCGATCGCCTTGTCGAACGACTTCACGCCGAACAGCTTTTCCAGTGCGGCGGTACCGTCTTCGAAAGCCTTCTTGGAGTAGTCGGCCACCTCGACCGCGATGGCCTGGGTGCCCTTCGACAGCACGCCCATCGACTTGAGCGCGAGATCGACGTTTTCTTTGCTGACCTGCTGGAGATCTTCCAAATTCTTGACCATTGTCATCCCTTCCCGGCCGCGACGCGGCGCAATGTGCTCATCTGCAAGACCCGGCCTGAATTCCGGGGAATGGTTAGCTCCTATACTGCACTGCACAATAAAGTCAAGTATCATTTTGCAGTGCGAAAAAGCCTTTAAAACCGAATGGGATTGGTCTTAACGCCTTGTAAACCGTGATCCCCTACGGTCGAGATTTGCGGCACCGCAGGGCCGCTATAATTCGGCCAAATTCGACGGGTCTCAGATCAGCCAGAAATAACGGGGTTTGGGGGGAGCGGATGTCGCGTGCCGACGGTTTGGTTCAGCGCCCATTCTATCGGTGCGCGCTCGGCCTGATCACACTACTGGCCGTGGCGACAGTCTGCACCGACGCCGATGCCCGCGGCCGGCGCCACCACCGCCACCATCCCGCTGCCTCCGAGAGTTACGAGCCCGCCTACTCCTCCATCGTGGTCGACGCCAATTCCGGCGCGGTGCTGCAGGCGACCAGTGCCGACAGCCTGCGCCACCCGGCCTCGCTGACCAAGATCATGACGCTCCACCTGCTTTTCGAGCGGCTGGAGGCGGGCAAGATCAAGATGTCGAGCGAGATGGAGGTTTCCGCCCATGCCGCGGCGCAGGCGCCGTCCAAGCTCGGCCTCAAGCCGGGGCAAACGATCGAGGTCGAAACCGCGATCCGCGCCATCGTCACCAAATCGGCCAATGACGTCGCGGTCGTCGTCGCCGAGGCGCTCGGCGGCAGCGAAGAAAACTTCGCCAAGATGATGACCGCCAAGGCGCGCGCGCTCGGCATGACGCACACCGTCTACCGCGACGCCTCCGGCCTGCCCAATGACGAGCAGATCACCACGGCGCGCGACATGACCATCCTCGCCCGCGCCACGCAGGATCGCTTTCCGCAATATTACCACTACTTCGCCACCCGCACGTTCAAGTACCGCGGCGAGGAAATGCGCAATCACAATCACCTGCTCGGCCGGGTCGCCGGCGTCGACGGCATGAAGACCGGCTACATCCACGACTTCGGCTTCAACATCGTCATCTCGATGCGCCGCGGCGGACGTCACCTCATCGCCGTAGTGTTCGGCGGCCGCTCGGCATCGGCGCGCGATGCCCGCGTGGAAAGCCTGCTCGACGACACCATCCAACTTGCATCGGTCAAGCGCACGGCGCCGCCGGTTGGCGAAGCTGCGGAGATCGCCGCGCACACGAAGAAGAGTCCTGAAAAAGTCGCTGCTGCCGCGCCGGCGCCGAAACGCGTGGCGCCGGAGCCGGCGATCGGTTCGACCGATCCGATCAAGCCCAACCCGGTGAAAACGTTTTCGGTGAGCGCCATGCACACCGCTTCGATCGCCCCGACCGCGGCGCCGGACGGCTACAAGCTCGTCTCGGTTTCGCAGGGGACCAACCCGAGCCATGTCACCACCGTCGCCGTCGTCAAGCGCGAATCCCCGCCGCTGCCGAGCGCAAAGCCCGGCGTGCTCGGCGTGCTGCCAGTCAAGATCGCTTACACCGACAGTAGCGTTCCGGTCGCGGCGGAAAAGCCGCCGGAGCCGGCAGCCAAGCCGCGCAGCGGCGGCTGGATGATCCAGGTCGGCGCGTTTCCCGAGGAAACGGAAGCCAAGCAACGTCTGGCCGCGGCGCAGGACAAGGCGAAGCACCTGCTCGGTCGCGCCGATCCGTTTACCGAACGCGTGGCGAAGGGCAACAAATCGCTCTATCGCGCGCGCTTTGCCGGCCTGGATAAGGACCAGGCAGAAACGGCCTGCAAGCATCTCAAGCGCAGCGAAATTCCGTGCATGCTGTTGAAGAACTGAACGACCGAGGACGACGCGCCAGATCAGAACGCGCGCGTAAAACAAACGTAACGGGACGTGCCAAGAGCCAGGAGCCGCTGATGGTGTTGTTGCGTATGGAGTACCTCAGCGATGGCGACGCGAAAGAATCTCCTTGGCTTCGTTGATGCGAGCGGCCAGATACGTCGACCCGCCTTGGTCGGGATGGAGTTTCTTCATCAGCGTGCGATGCGCACGGCTAATAGCCTCGGCGCTCGCCCCCGGCTCAATGCCAAGGATCTGATAGGCCTCCTGTTCCGACATTTTGCCGCTCCCCGTGTGAGCGCGCCCCGCTGCCGCGTGTCCCTGCGCGTCTTCACTCCAACCGGGCGCCCGGCGGTCAAGATAAGCCACCAATAGCGCGCGGCTTTCCTCGTCGAATTCGTCGAGCAGGCCGGCGAGCGTCGGAACGTCGAGCCGCTCGAGCGCCTCGCCGGCCCGGCCGCCGGCGACGATGCGGCCGCGCATGGCGCCGCTGTCGTGGTCGAGTTCCATCTCGAGAAAGGCCGAGCGCACGCGCGAGGTCTGCCCGGCGCTCTTCTGCGTGCGCTGGGAAAATCCGGGGATACCGAACGGGATCCAGCCAAGCAGCCCAAGCCCGAAGATGCCGAGCGGAATGGCGACGGCAATCTCACCGCGCAGGCCGAGAAAGGTGGCAAAGCCGATCGCCAGGATGCCGCCGGCGGCTTTCATGACGCGGGCGGCGATCTTCGGGTCGACGCGCGAAATCACGCCGAGCACCCACAGCGCGGCCACCAGCACCAGCAAGCCGAAAATAAGTGTCGGCATGTTATTTGAGCTGCGCTAATAGCTTGCGGGCGCCGTCGGAGCGCTGCGCCGACAGGTCGGCGAGCGCCTTGAGGCCGCCGGCGGCGTAAGTGGCGACCGCGCGCAGCAATTCGCCGAGTTGGTGCGCCGCGCCAGTATCGAAGCGGCAATAGGCGCCGCGCGAGAGCCGGGCGATCTCGCGATAGGCGTTCTCGGCCACCGGGTCGTCGCCCTCCTGGAACATGAATACCGGCACGCCAAGCAGCCCGAGTTCGCCAGCCGCCTGGCACAAATCGTCGATCTTTTCCTCCATGGCGTCGCCGATGAAGACCATCGCCTGCAGCCGCTGCTTGGCGTACTCGTGACGGGCGTGGCTGAGCACTTTGCCGATTTGCGTATGGCCGCCGCGACAGTCGATGCGCGACATCAGCGCGGCAAGCTTCTCGGCGCCGGCGACCCATCCGGACGCGCGGCATTCGCCTAAACCCCGGAAATAGACCAACTGGATATCGAGCCCGCCGGCCTTCGCCGCCTCGCGGAACATGTCGGCCTGCAGCGCGCAGGCGGAATCCCAGGTCGGCTGCCGGCTCATGGTGGCGTCGAGCGCGAAGATCAGCCGGCCGCGCGTGCCGGCCGCTTTGGTCGGCCCGAGCGCGTGCACGCGGTCGATGAATTCGGCAATCTCCGGCCGCGAGGAGGCCGGCGCCGGGGCTTGCTTCGATTGGTCCTTGCTCATGGCGACAGTCTACACCGATTTAGGGGCAATCGGTGAGCCCGCAAGGCGCCCGCTCGTCTATCCGATGATGTCGCGGACCTGCAGCGGCTGGTCCATGACCGACAGCCATTCGGCGCGGGCGGCGGCGCGGCGCTTGCCGTTTTCAGACAGCGGCAGGCGCAGCGCGTTGAGCAGCGCGATCACCTCCTCGCGCGCGGTCAGATGCGACAGGCTCGGCCGCGTGCCAAGTGTCGCCTCGTCGAGGTCGTCGAAGGCGGTGAGCCCGCGCGGAAAGAATTCGCGGTAGACCACGCACTCGGCGATGCCCTCCACCGAGCGAAAGCCCATGCGCTTGGATAGCTCGACCAGACCGTCGCCGACCAGCTTCCTGTTGCGCGAGCCGAGCGAGGACGGCCGGTTGCGCACCACGATCCAGTCGGTCAGTTTGCCGTCGACCAGGCGGCGCTGGCGGCGCGCCTCGCGCACCATCTCGGCGTAATGGCTTTCGCCGGTGACGGTATAATTGATCGGGTCCAGCGTGCCGAGCACGTCGAAGTCGACAAAGCTGTCGTTGAGCGGCGTCACCAGCGTGTCGGCCATCGAATCGGCAAGCCGCATCAAATAGGTGTCGCTATCCGGTGTATCGATCACCACGATGTCGTGGCTGTGCTCGATCTCGGCGATCGCCTTGGTGAACGCGACAAGCTCCTGCGCCTCGTTGCCTCCCAGCGAATTGCCCTCGGCGCGCTGCACGCAGTAATGCGTCGGCAGGTCGAGCTTGATGCGCGCGCGCTCGGCCCAGGCGCGGCGGTTGTCGATGTAATGGGTGAAGCTTTTCTGCGGGCTGTCGAGGTCGACGGTCGCCACACGCTGGCCGGCTTTGAGCAATGCAACCGCGATATGCAGAGCGGTGGTGGATTTACCCGACCCGCCTTTTTCGTTGCCGAGAACAACCACGTGCGCGGACTGACGCGCCGGCCCGATCGGCTGCACTAATATGACCCGTCCCCCGAGGGCTCTCAATACTCGAATTGTTTCTGGATATTCGTCAAGCGGATATGATCGAAACGATTTTGTTGCCGTACGCGTGGCCGCCTTGCCACAGTTTTGCTATGGCCTAACCCGGATTTGCGACAATCAGCCGACAGCACGAATTATGGCAGGCCGTTCTCCTCCCACCGTGGCGCGCACAATTCCCTCGCTTCGCCGCGCGCTATGGCAATTCCGCAAGGCCGGCGATCGAATCGCCTTGGTACCGACCATGGGCGCCTTGCACCGCGGTCATTTGACCCTGGTCGCCGCGGCGCGCCGGCGCGCCCGCCGCGTCGTGGTGTCGATCTTCGTCAATCCGACGCAATTCGCCCCGCACGAGGATTTCGGCAGTTATCCGCGCGGTTTTGCCGCCGATTTGGCGGCGCTGCGCGCGGCAAAGGCCGATTTGGTCTGGGCGCCGTCGGCCGAGCTAATGTACCCGGAAGGCTTTGCCACCCGCATCGAGCCGCAAGGCGCGGCCAAAGCCCGGCTGGAAGACAAGTTCCGCCCGCATTTCTTCGGCGGAGTCGCCACGGTTGTTGCCAAGCTGTTCACGCAAACGTCGCCGGATTTCGCCATGTTCGGCGAGAAGGACTATCAGCAGCTTTGCGTCATCACCCAGATGGCGAAGGATCTCGATCTGCCGCTCAAGGTGATCGGCGTGCCGACGGTGCGCGAGCCGGACGGCCTCGCGCTGTCGTCGCGCAACGCCTATCTCTCGTCGGCTGAGCGCAAAGTGGCGCCGACGCTTTATCGCGTGCTCAAGGCGAGCGCGAAACGCATCAAGCAGGTCGAACCGATCGAAATGGTGCTGGAAGAAGGCCAGGTCGAGATCGCGCGCGCCGGGTTCGCGCTGGATTATCTGGAAGCGCGCCACGCGACGACGCTGGCGCCCATTTCCTCGCGCAAAGACGGGCCGATCCGGCTCCTCGTCGCCGCCAAGATCGGCAAGACGCGGCTGATCGATAATCTCGGCGTCTAGCCAACGCTCCGCCGCCCGTATTCTTGGCGGCCCCGGGTCGGCCGGTGTCCCTTTTTCCGTCCCTCGCATAAGGGATGGAGCACCGGGAGGTGGCAGGGCACTGGCGAAGCGCCCTTAGGCGGGTTGGCGCAACCCGCGTGCGCGTCTGGCGAGACGCGCGGGGCCCTTTGGCGAAGGGCCCGGCACCTCCCGACGCTCCACCGTCAAGCCTGCGTAGCCGCAGTCGAGACCGCGACGGCGCCATTGTCGGGCGCCGCCTTCTGCTCCCGCCGCAACACGCCTCATGAAGCGCTCGCGACGCGATCGAAGGTGTAGAATATATTCCTATTATGGGCCCGCTTTCAAGCGCGGCGTCAGAGCAGCCCCAGCTCGCGCAATTCGCGCCGCATCTGCTCCGGCATCTTGCTGGCGCCGGGCGCGGCGCGGGCGAGATCGCGCGGCGCGTCTTTCGGTTCGAAGTAGCGCCAGCCCTGGAAGGCCGACCGCGGCCGCGGCTCGACCAGCACCAGTTTGCCGTCGAGCACCACGCGGCAGCGCGAGATGCCGTCTTTGTCGGTGAACGGGCGGATATCGAGGATCTTCTCGCGGCAACTGATCTGGCCGCGGATCACCCAATACAGGGAGCCGCCGTCGATCAATTCCTCGGCGCGCTTGGGGATCATGCGCGTGGTGTGGATGTGCTCGGGCTTCTGCCGGCGTTTCTTCTTCTCCTTCAGCTTCTGCTTGATCCAATCCTCGAGGTCGGCGACCGAGTTGCAGCCGACGCAGAGCTTGATGAGATGAAGCGGCATTCCAAAGTTCCATAACGCGGTGGCCCAAAATCTGCATAGCGTGAGCACGCCGGCAGCGAAAGCGTCCGGACCCATGTTTTGCACGGCGGCGTGCCGGAATTTGCGGCAACGGCGCACATTTATTTCGGCAAACCCGGGAACCGGCGCGCCGTCCTGTCATTGTACCGGGCAGGGTCGGAGCCAATTTTTAGGGGGAATTCATGCGTTCCCATGTCATCCACCTTATCAATCCGAAAACCGATTCGCTGACGACGCGCCCGCTTTATTTCAACCGCGCCCTCTATTCTCCCCTTGCCGGCCTGCTGGCCGTCGCTGCCTCGATCCCGCGCGATCGCTACGAAGTAATCCTGACCGACGAAAACATCGAGACCATCGACTTCGACCTTGAATGCGACATGGTCGGGATTTCCGCGATGACCAGCTACGTCAACCGCGGCTACGAAATCGCCGATGCCTTCCGCGCCAAGGGCGTGCCGGTCGCCATGGGCGGCGTGCACCCGAGCTTCATGCCGTTGGAAGCGCTCAAGCACTGCGACGCCGTCGTCATCGGCGAAGTCGAGCTGGTGATCGACAAATTGCTCAACGATCTCGAGAACGGCGACATGCGCGGTACCTACAAGTCGGAAAAATTGCATCCGATGGTTGGTGTGGCGATGCCGCGTTACGATCTCTTGAAGAAGCACCGCTACGTCAACAAGACCTTCGTGCAGACCTCGCGCGGCTGCCACCAGGGCTGCACCTTCTGCGCCGAGCCGCTGATGAACGGGCTGAAATTCCGCTACCGGCCGGTCGACGAGGTGATCCACGAGATGGAGAATTGCGGCGCGCGCACCATCTCCATCAACGACGCCGATTTCTTTGGCACGCCGGAGCGGCCGAAGGAGGTGATGCGCGCGCTGAAGGGCCGCGGCATTCACTGGCAGGCCGGCGTCACCTCCAAGCTTGCGCAAGATGACCGCATGCTCGAGCTCGCCGCGGAAAGCGGCTGCACGCTATTGAGCATCGGGTTTGAATTGATCTCCCGCGACACGCTCAAGAGCGTGCACAAGCACGTCAACCGGCCGGAGACCTTCGCTGCGCTGGTGGAGAAGGTGCACTCCTACGGCATCATGGTGTTCGGCCTGTTCATGTTCGGTTTCGACGGCGACAACACCTCGGTGTTCGACCACACCGTCGACTTCAACATCGACGCCAAATACGACGCCTGCGCCTATTCGACGCTCACGCCCTACCCCGGCACGCTGACCTGGTACGAGATGAAGAAGGATGACCGCATCGTCTCGTTCGACTGGACGATGTACGACCAAGGCCACGTCGTCTACCGGCCGGCGCAGATGTCGGGCGACGAGCTGCGGCTCGGACAAAACCACGCCTACGAGAAATTCTATTCCGGCGCCTCGATCGCCAGCCGCTTCCCATGGCTCGGCGCACGACATCGCGCCCAATGGACGATCTACAATCTGTTCATGCGGCGCGGCTCGCAGACCGAGCACATCGAGTTCGATCGCGGCGCCGACGGCGGAGCCCGACGTCGCGCCGATGCCGCCGATCCTGCCGATCAAGCGCGAATGGCGCGCCGCCGTGCTGGAAGCCGCCGGCGGCCCCGGTCCGCACATGGCATAGCCGGAACTACCAGTGATAATTGATGCCGGCGCGGACGAGATTGTCTTTCGCCGGTACCTCCAGCGTGGAGACGCCGTTTGCCGCGCTGAAGAAGCCCGCGGTGCCGAGATCGAGATGCAGATACTCGACCTTGGCGCTCCAATTGCGGTCGATAGAATATTCAAGACCGCCGCCGGCCGTCCAGCCGAGCTTGGTCGTGGCGCTGGTGCCGTTCAACTGCAAGGCCTTGATGTCGCCGTAGGCGGCGCCGCCGGTGACGTAAGGCAGCCAGCGGCCGAAGGCATAGCCGATGCGCCCGCGCGTGGTGCCGAACCAATCCTGCTTGGTCTGGCATGACCCGCCGCCGTCGGCGAGGCAGACGCCGCCGATCCCGCTGCCGGCCAGGTTCGCCCAATCGGCGTCGGTCTCGAGGCCGAACACGACGCTGCCAAGTTGCCAGTTGTAGCCGAGCTGGCCGCCAACGAGCGCGCCACGGGTATTGAAGCGGCCGGAGTTGGCGCCGACCAGCGGATCGCTCCAGCTCGAGTGGCCGAAGCCGTAACCGCCGTTGACGCCGACGTAGAAACCGGTCCAACTGAACGGCACGTCGACGTAAGGCACCGGCGGCGCCTTGGCAGGCATATCGGCGGCCTGCGCAGCGACCGCGCCGAAGGCGAGGCAAATCGCGTAGATGGCAAAAGCGAGGGTTCGGTTCATCGGTCCCCGTCGTATAAGCGGCGCGCCCCGCAGCGAAACCACCAGGCCTTCGGGGCCAAATCGGGGCGCAAACAAGGAATTTGTGGGCGATGCGTGTTGCGGTTTTCTTAACGCGCGCGCTGGACCGTGAATTTAGCCTTGGTTCCGATAGACGTATTCGTCGCAACCGAACTTGATCGTAGGTTCCGACATGGCGAACACGCGCTCGGCGGCAAAGCCGAGCGCGCCGAGCCTCTGCTCGACCTCGCCCGCAAGCACGCTTTCGTAAGGGTAGCCGCCGAGCCAATCGTGGACGTCGTGGCGGAAATCCATGCCGCGCGAGGATTTATAATTGGCCGTGTAGGCCGCAAAGCTGCGGCCGCTCGCCAGCATGGCCGAGCGGAAAGCCGCGACATAACAAGCGGCAATGGCGCGCTGTACGACATGCGGCGCGTGCGCATAGAACCGTTTCTCGATCCGCCAGAACGCATCAAGCCGCGTGCGCCGATAGAGCGCGAGTACCAAGAGGCCGTTCGGCGCCACCATGGCAGCCGCCTTAGCGACGGCTTCCCACATGCTGCCAGTGTGATGCAGGACGCCCCATGAATAAACGATGTCGAAGGTGCCGCGCTCTTTGGCTTCGAGATCGAACACGCTGACGGCATCGACGGTCCAAGGCACCGACACGCCGCTCCTTGCCAGCACGGCCCGCGCGGTGGCGACGCTGTCGGGATCGAGGTCGACCGCCGTCACGCGGCTGACACCGAGTTCCGCCGCCGCCAGCGCATGCAGCCCGGACCCGCAGCCAATGTCTAGAAACGACCGGCCGCGAAACGCTTCCGCTGGAACGAGGCGCAGCAGGCCTTTCTTGGCCTCGTCGATGCGCTCTTGGTCGATCAGCGACGAATAGGAATCCCAGTTCTTGCCGAAGGCGAAATGGCTCTCAATGCTCTTGAGTTTGTCGGCCGGCATGGATGGGGATCTAAACTCGATCTTCCGCCGGCGCAATCATCATCACCTTGGCGCCTTCGGCGACCTGGGCGTCCTGCGCCACCGCGATTTCCGCCACCGTGCCGTCGACGGCTGAATGCAGCGTGTGCTCCATCTTCATCGCCTCGATGATGGCGAGGCGCTGGCCGCGGCTGACGCGGTCGCCTTGCGCCACCAGAATGCTGAGCACCTTGCCGTGCATCGGCGCGCGCACCAGCCCCCCGCCACCCGGTTCGGCGCCCTCCTCGAGCGCGAGATCGCGCAAGGTGACCTTGGTCTGGCGGCCGTGGCGCAGCACATAGACACCGTCGCCTGCGGCGACCGCGCTTGCGTCGGCGGCCGGCGCGATCCCATCGACGGTCACCCGCGGACCGCGCGGGCCATAGACGATCTGCGCCACGACGCTCTCGCCTTCGGCGAGAATCGGCAGCGCCAGGCGGCGGGCGCCGGCCAATTGGAAGGCATCGCCGCGGTCCCACGGTGATTGCGGCTCGTCCGCTTGCCGCGCGGCAGCAATGCGCGCGTTTTCGCGCTCGATGAGCGTCTGCGCGCCGAGCGCGGCGGCGGCGCGGTCGAGGCCCTGCGGCGCGGCGCCGAGGTCGGCGAGATGACGGTCGATGAAGCCAGTGTCGAAATCGCCGTTGCGGAAGCCGTCGGCGCGGCAAAGCGCGGCGAGGAAACCGGCATTGCTGCGCGGGCCGACGACGACGGTCTTGTCGAGCGCGTCCGCCAGCCGGTCGAGCGCCTCGTTACGGCTTTGGCCGTACGCGATCAGCTTGGCGATCATCGGATCGTAGAACCGGGTGACCTCGGAGCCGGCTTCGACGCCGGTGTCGACACGCAGGCCTTCAGCCTTTGGCAGCCGCAACGCCAATAATTTGCCGGTCGACGGCAGGAAGCCGCGCTCGGGGTCTTCGGCATAAAGCCGGGCCTCGACGGCATGGCCATTGAGCGGCACCTCGCCTTGCGTCAGCGGCAGCGTCTCACCGGCGGCGATGCGGAATTGCCATTCGACCAGATCGAGGCCAGTGATCGCCTCGGTCACCGGATGTTCGACCTGCAGCCGCGTATTCATCTCCATGAACCAGAAGCCGCCCGTGCTCAGCCCGGCGCTGCCATCGGCAATGAACTCGACGGTGCCGGCGCCTTCGTAACCGGCGGCCTTGGCGGCGGCGACCGCGGCCTCCCCCATCGCCGCGCGCAAATCCGCGCTCATGCCCGGCGCCGGCGCCTCCTCGATCACCTTCTGATGGCGGCGCTGCAAGGAGCAGTCGCGCTCGTTGAGATGGATGGCGTTGCCGTGGCGGTCGGCGAAGACCTGCAGCTCGATGTGGCGCGGCGTGGTGACGTATTTCTCGATCAGGACGCGCTCGTCGCCGAAGGCGGCTTTCGCCTCGCGCTGCGCGCCCGCCAGCGCCGTCTCGAAGTCGGCGTGACGATCGACCCGGCGCATGCCCTTGCCGCCGCCGCCGGCCACCGCCTTGATCAGCAGCGGGTAACCGATTTCGTAGCCTTTGCGCGCGAGGAACTTCGGCTCCTGCATGTCGCCGTGATAGCCGGGCACCACCGGCACACCGGCCTTCTCCATCAGCGCCTTGGCGCTGCTTTTGAGCCCCATGGCGCGGATCGCTGCCGGCGGCGGGCCGATGAAAGCAATGCCGGCATCGAGACAGGCCTGCGCGAAGTCGGCGTTCTCGGAGAGAAAGCCGTAGCCGGGATGGATGCAGTCGGCGCGCGCGGCTTTGGCGGCGGCAATCAGCGCGTCGATGCGCAGATAGCTCTCGGCGGTGGGCGGCGGCCCGATGGCGCGCGCCTCGTCGCACAGCCGCACGTGCAGCGCATTGGCGTCGGCGTCGGAATAAACCGCGATGGTGCGCAGGCCGAGGCGCTTCGCGGTGCGGGCGATGCGGCAGGCGATTTCGCCGCGATTGGCGATCAGAACGGATGTGAACATCAATGGCCCGGGGTCTGGCCCGTATCCTAGCGCAACGGCAGCGGCGCCGCTGCCGGCGGCTTCGGCGGCGCCGGCGCCTCACGCGGCGGCTGCGCGGCCTGCGCGTCCTTCGCCTCTTTCGGCAATGGCGGCTCGGGATTCATGATGCTTACCGGCGGGATCGAGGCTGCCGAGGGGAAATCGTATTTATCGGGCACCGGCGCCTTAGCGGGCGCGAGTTGTTCGTTAGCGCCCGCCACCGGTACCGCCGGCGCCTCCTTGACGGCGACCGGCACCGATTTGTCCCATGCCGCCGCATAGCGCGACACATATTGGTCGAACACCTGTGCCTTGAGATTGGCCTTGATCACGCTGGCGTCGTGCAGCCAGGCGAAGGCGGCGCAGCGCTCGGCGGTGCAGCCGTCGCGCACCGCCAGCACATGCGCGGCGACCCCAAAGCGATCGAGCTCGACCGCGCGGCGTAGCGCGCCGAGCGCGGCGGCGAAATCGGGGTCGCTCTTTTGGGCGAAGGCAAGCCCGTCGGCCAGCAGCGTCAGCCGCGCGGCCATATAGGACACCGCGCCGGCGGTCGCCTGCGGGCCTGCGAACACGGTCCTCTCGCAGGCGTTCTCCACCGCCTCGCCGGCCGCACCATCGAGACAGGCGAGCGCCGAACTGGGCGCCAGCGCCGTCGCCGAGAGCTCGGCCAGGCGTTGCGTCAGCGCGCGCCGTTCGGCCGCGCGCTCGTCTTGCGCCAAGCGGTCGAGAATGGCGGAAACCCCGACGCCGGCAATAGCCAGCACCACGAGCGGCAGCAGCAGCCGGCGCGCCACGCCGGCACGCATCGCGGCCAGAACCATCAGCACGATCAAAAGCGCCGTCAGCGCGCCCAGCGCCAGCGGCGTCGACAGCAGGCCGTTCAACCATGCGCCATCGATATTCGGCATAGGCCTCCGGCAGACGGGTTACTTCCCGATTTGTGCGCCCGACACCTTGACCACTTGGGCCCACTTTTCGATGTCCTTGCGTAGGAAGGCATCGAACTCCTCCGGCGTCTTCACCAGCGGAATGGCGCCCTGCTTGAGCCAAGTCTCCTTCACGTCGGGCAGATTGATCACCTTGTTCACTGACGTATTGAGGAAGCTGACGACTTCCTTGGGCGTGCCTTTCGGCGCCATCAGACCGATCCAGATGGTCGCTTCATAGCCTGGCACGGTCTCGCCCACCGTCGGCAGGTCGGGCGTCAGCGGATTGCGCGCCACACCGGTCGTGGCGAGCGCACGCACCTTGTCGGCCTTGGCGAGTTGCGACATCACAGTAATGGCGTCGAACATCATCTGCACATTACCGGCCAGCACGCTGTTGCGCATGTCGCCCGAGGCCTTGTGCGGCACGTGCACGATCTCGGTGTGGCTCATTGCTTTGAACAGTTCGCCGGCCATATGATAGGGCGTCCCCGGACCGGACGAGGCGTAATTGAGCTTGCCGGGGTCCTTCTTCGCCAGCGCGATGAATTCCGCCACCGTCTTTGCCGGTACCGCCGGGTTCACCACCATCAGCAGGTCGGAATAGTTGATGGACGCGACCGGTACGAAGTCGCGCATCAATTGGTAGGGTTTGTTCGGGATCAGCGACTCGTTGGTGGTGTGGGTATTTGACATCACCAGCAGCGTGTAGCCGTCGGGCGCCGATTTCGCGACTGCATCGGTGCCGATCAGAGACCCTGCGCCCGGGCGATCCTCGACCACGAAGGATTGCTTGGTTTCTTCGGATAGATATTTGGCGAGAATTCGGGCGTAGACGTCCGCCGGGCCGCCGGCGCCGAACGGCACGATCAGGCGGACGGTGCGGCTCGGATAGGTTTCCGCCGCGGCTGGCAAGGCCAGCAGGACCGGCAACAGGAACGCGATCAAACGCAAAGCGGTGCGCATCAAATCCTTCCCTTCAAATCTTGAGGTTTGATGTTACGGCGAAACGGAAAGGAAGTCGCGAGCGACCGTTAGACGCGGTCGAGCTGGCTTTCCTTAGCGACGCGCTCGAAGGCCTCGCCGGAACTCTTGATCCGATATTGGTAATCGTCACCTTCCGACGGTAGCAGCTTGACCACCGTATAGCTGCCGGTGGCGGCGGCGCGGCCGAATGTCGGCGAGGTGTAATAAACTGTCTCGCCGACCTGGTACTTGTGCGCCATGACCTTAATGTCCTGCCCGCCGACCGGCTGCATCGGCGGACTCAGCGTGCGGATCATCGCGTCCGCCGCTTTCAGCGACGGCTTAGCCTTGACCGCCGATTTGGGCGCAATGCTAGGCGCACGGATGGCGATCGCGGAATTCGGCCGCGTCGAATTGCTGACCGGACGCCGCGCGGATTTCGACGCCTTTTTGCTCGCGGCGCGAACGCTCTTGGCGGGTTTCTTGTCGGATCGGCGGGCTGTTTTGGAGGACCGGCCGGCGGTCTTGGTCGAATGGCTGCTCATAACTTCAATATAGCAGCAAATTTCGTCCCAGTGCGAAGATTTTGAACACGGAACAATAGCATTTTCAATGGGTTATAACAAAGTTTCTGAGTGGTTAATGGTCCCAAGGCCGCCCTCCCGATGTCGCGCCGCACCTTAGCGAGGCACCGCAAATCAGCGGCGGCCGCGGGGAACCGGCCCTGCCCGCAAGCGTTCATCACCGGAAGGCACGGGAGGTGCGTCATGCGAGTGCTGATCGGCATCATTTTGGGCGCTGTTTTGACCGTCGGCGGAGCTTATCTGTACGATTACCACACCGCGCTGGCCGCAACGAACGCGCAGGCGGGCGTGCAACGCCCCTTGGTCAATTGGGACGTCGTCAACGTCAAATGGAACCATTTGACCGCACGCGCGCACGCCGAATGGGTACGTCTCGCCGCTAATCTCTAACGCGCGATCTAACGACCGACCTGCTCGCGCTGGCCAACGCCCAAGGCGTCGGCGATGGTCCGGCGGTCCATGCGGGTGCCGTCGTCACCTTCGATCAGGAGCGGAACGCGCCCGTCTCGTTCGACATGGCGCGCCCATGACAGCGCGTCGTCGAGCGCGGTGAATTCCTTGTACAGCATTTGCTCCTTGGCCATCGGCGAGATCTCGCCGGAGCCTTTCGGACCACTATAAACACGGTATTGCATGGCGAACCTCCATCTTGGCTCGTTGCCTCCAATATAGGTATGCTCAAACAACGATAGGTATGCTCAAACAACGATAGGTATGCTCAAACAACGTTTGAACCCGGACTCTGGGGCAAATTTTGTTGCGCCGGCGGGTAAAGTTTTCGCGGGGATATGGGGAGACGGAGCATGCGCGCCGCCTATTACGAGCAGAACGGAGCGGCGCGCGAGGTCTTGCGCGTGGCTGAGGTCGATACTCCGCAGCCCGGGCCCGGCGAGGTCCGCGTCAAGCTCTTAACCTCCGGGGTCAATCCGTCCGACGTCAAATCGCGGCAAGGCACCACGCGCAAGATCGCCTGGCCGCGGCTGATCCCGCAGAGCGACGGCGCCGGCGTCATCGATCAGGTCGGCGACGGCATCGCCAAGACGCGGCTGGGCGAGCGGGTGTGGATCTGGAACGGGCAATGGAGGCGCGCCTTCGGCACTGCCGCCGAATACATCGCCCTGCCCGCCGCGCAGGCCGTTAAGCTGCCGGAAACGATCGGCTTCGAGGCCGGCGCCTGTCTCGGCATTCCGGCGATGACCGCGGTCCACGCAGTCGCGCTGGCCGGTGCCGGCAACGACTCGACCGTGCTGGTCGCCGGCGGCGCCGGCGCGGTCGGCCAATACGCTATCCAATTCGCCAAAGCGGTCGGCGCGACCGTGCTCACCACGGTCTCCTCGCCGGAGAAGGCGGCAGCCACGCGCGAGGCCGGCGCCGATCACACCATCGACTACAAGCGCGAGGACGTCGGCGAGCGGGTGATGCAGATCACCGGCAGGCGCGGCGTCGATGCGGTGATCGAGATGGATCTCGCCACCAACGCCAAGCTCATCCCGTTTGTGCTGCGGCCGAAGGGCAGCGTCATCGTATATGGCACCGGCGCCGCGACGGCGAACCTGCCGGCGTTTTTCTGCCTGACCAACTCGATCCGCGTGCAGTTTTTCCTGGTCTACGAGCTCAACATGTTGGAGCGCGAACGCGCCGTCAGCGCCATCGGCCGCGCGCTCGAGCAAGGCAGACTGATGAACCGGATCGGACCGACCTTTCCGCTCGCCGAGATTGCTGCCGCGCACGAAGCGGTCGAGCGCGGGACGATCGGCAATGTAATCGTCACATTGTGACGCCGGCGACGCTACGGCGGCGGCCGAGACAGCAGTATCGTTGATGTCAGATATATTTGTGTTGTTGGCGTGAATTTCTTATTGCAATGCGGTATAAATAATGCTGCGATGCACTTGCCGGAGTTCGGAGGTGCCGCCATGACCGTCAAACGGTTCAGACTTCAGGCTGATAAGTGCGCAGCCCTGGCGAAGCAAACTCACGACGAAGACAGCCGCGAGCGCTTTTTGCAGTTGCGGCAGACTTATCTCCACTTGGCCGAAACGGAAGAGCAACACCAGAAGCTTGCCGGTGAGTTGAGTGCTCTGGCCGCGGAGAGCGAACGCAAAGCCGCCGAATCGCCCTAGCCCGCCGTCGGCGGCTACGGCGCCACCTCGGCATCCTTGAAGCCCGCGGCATCGAGCGCGCGGCGTACCAGACCTGATTTTTTCGCATTTTCGAGCAGTTTGGTCGCGAACTTGAGCGCGGCCGGACGCCCCTTCGGCACCGCCACCGCAATGCCGGTCTGCTGGAAATGACCAGCAAGCACGCGCGCGCCCGGCAGCTTGGGCAAGAGGCCGGCGAACAAGTCATGCGATAGCGCAAAGGCGTCGCCCTTTCCCGTCGCCGCCATCTCCGTCATCACATCGACGCTCGGCACTTCTTCAAGCGAGGCATGGGGCGCGGTACGGCGCGCGCTGCGCGCGGTCGTGGTGTTGGCGATGGCGACGATGCGCACGCCGGGTCGGTTGATCTCCTCGATGCTTTGAATCGTGGAGCCGGCCGGCACCAAATATGTGCTGGCCATCAAATAATAGGCCGGGCCGAAATCGACCCTCGCCTCGCGCGCGGCGTCGCGCGGCATGAAGGCGAGATTGCACGAGCCGCCGGCGACCGCGTCGGTCACCTGGCCGGAATTCTCATAGACCTGCAATTCGAGCGGCAGCTTGAGCGTCGCGGCAAAGACGCGCAGCAGATCGATGGTGACGCCTTGCACCTCGCCTTTGCTGTCGCGGATGGCGAAGAAGGCGGACGGCGCCGGCGACACCACCACGCCGCCGCGCAGCGTGCCGGTGGGCGCGAGTTCTCGGAGGTCGTCGGGGCTCGGCATGCGCCCGCATTTAGCACGCAGGCGGCGCGCAAGCCGTTACACCAGGATGTTCAGCACCGGCTGATTGGACGGCGGTGGCGCGCCCGACGGCGTGATCGCGTTGGTCTGGCTGAGGTTCGCCAAGACGCGGCCGAACGTCGTTGCCGGCTGGCCGTCGATGCCAGGGGTCTTGTCGTTTTTCTTGGCTTGATCCGGCGGCGTTCCCGGCGGCGCGAAAGGATCCTTGCCCTTCCTGGCCGCGGCCGCCTCGCACGGCGTCGTGCAGACGTAACCGTTAACGTAAGCGATCATACGCAACGCTCCCCCGGCCGGGGACGCTAGGGGCATGAATCGGCCGATCACGGCTGTGTGACGGAAAAGGCGGCGGCAAAAGCCGGTGTCACCAGCGGGCTCGCCCTCGTTTTTTACGCACGAGTGGCTGGTATTGCCGCCGCCTGTGAAGCCAATATAGGCCTAGGATCCGCATCTGGGAGATCGGGGCCACCGGGCTCATTCGGGGAGGCGACTATGAAATTCATTCTCGGCGTCATCGTTGGCGCCGCGCTGATGCTGGGCTCGGCCTATCTGCACGATACCAAGCGCGTGAATTTCGGACCGTCGCAGCAGTTGAACTGGGACACCGTGGTCGGAATGCTCGGGCGCTGATCTACGGCGCCTGCTTGGCGCGCTGGCCGGCATTGGTGCCGGCGATCCTGCCGAACACCGCGCCGTTCATCAGCCCGGTGCCGCCGGGATAGTTGAAGTAGAAAATGCCGCCGACCAGTTCGCCGGTGGCGTAGAGCCCGGGGATGGCCGCGCCCTCGGTGTCCATCACCCGCGCGCTGGTGTCGATCTTCAAGCCGCCGAAGGTGAAGGTGAGCCCGCAGGTCACGGCGTAGGCCTCGAACGGCGGCTCGTCGACGGTGTTGGCCCAGTTCGACTTCGGAATGGCGAGCCCGCGCGTACCGCGGCCGTCTTTGACGTTCGGGTCGAACGGCACCTCGGTCATCACCGCCTTGTTGTATTCCTTGATGGTGGCGAGCGCCTTTTCGGCGTTGACGTCCTCCATCTTGGCGCACAGCTCTTCCAGCGTGTTGGCGCGGATCTTGGTCACCCGCTTGATGCGATACTCGTCGCGCAGCATCGGGATGATCTTGTTGTCGAACACCTGGTAGCAGAACTGCTTGGGCTGCATCAGGATGATGCGGCCGTTCTTAGCATAAGTGTAGTTGCGGAAGTCGGAGCCCTCATCGAGGAAACGCTCGCCGTTGGCATTGATCATGATGCCCCACGGATAGGAGTGCTTCTGGAAATTGTCGCCGACCGTCAGATCGCCGGTTTCCGGCGCGTTGCGGTCCCAGGCGACGGCGTGGCCGCCCGACCAGTTGCCGGTCGGCATGGCGCCGATCTCGAGCGCCATGTTGATGGCGTCGCCGGTGTTGAAGCGGGTGCCGCGGATCTTGGCGAGCTCCCAGCCGGGGCCGAGATAGCGCGTGCGCATTTCGGTATTGGCCTGGAAGCCGCCGGCGGCGAGCACCACGCCCTTGGCGCGCACTTCGGTGGTGTGGCCGTTATGCTTGACCCGCACGCCCTTCACGCCCTCGTCGTCGGCGATGAGACCGACGGCGCGGGCGCCGTAGGCGATGGTCACCTTGTTCTTGCGCGCGATCTTGGTGAGCGCCTCGACCAGGCCCGGGCCGCCGCCGACCGATTCCACCGCCAGGCCGCCCCAGAATTTGAATATGCCGTTGATCTTGTAGGCCTGGCGGCCCCAGATCGGCATGAAGCGCACGCCCTTGTCGCGCATCCACAGCATGGTCGCTTTGCTGTTCTTGATCAGCACCTCGCACAGGTCGGGATCGGTGCGGTACTCGGTGACGCGGCCCATGTCGTCGAAGAACTTCTCTTCGGTGTAGGTGCCGAAGTCGGATTTGGCGACCTCCTCGTCCGTCAAGTCTGGCATCAGTCTGCGCAGGTCTTCGACGCCGTCATAGACGCAGCGGAAGGCGCCGGCGGTGAAGCGACTATTGCCGCCGGCTTCCTCTTCGGGCGCGCGCTCCAAGCAGCAGCACCGAGACGCCCTGCTCGGCCGCCGCCAGCGCCGCGCAGAATGCCGCATTGCCGCCGCCGACGACGATGATGTCCGTGGATTGAGGTAACGCTGTGCTCATGCTGAACCCGGGCTGATAGACGTGATCGTTTCAGGGCCCGTCTCGTAGCGCGACAGCGCCGCCTTTGGCAATGCGGCAGCGGCTCTCGCATAGCAGAACCGCGAATTCCCCTCAGAACTTCTCGACCCAAGGCCGCAGCTCGAGCTCCTGCGTCCAGGCGCTGCGCGGCTGGTCGAGCACGGCCAAGTAGCTCGCGGCGATGGCGTCGGGATCGAGCAGCGCATCGGGCTTGTCCGGATCGGCCGGACGGCGCGCGCTTCTGATGCCGCCGTCGATGACGAAATGCGCGACGTGGATGCCGTGCGGATGCAGTTCGCGCGCCATGCTTTGGGCGAGACCACGCAACGCAAATTTTCCCATCGCGAAAGGCGCCGACTGCGCGTAGCCCTTCACGCTCGCCGAGGCACCGGTGAACAGGATGGCGCCGTGGCCGCGCGGCAGCATGTGGCGCGCCGCCGCCTGCCCGACCAGAAAGGCGCCATAGGCGGTGATCTCGAGCGCCTTGGCGACTTCGATCGGATCGAGCTCGGTGAACGGTCCGCGCGTGCGGTAGCTGGCGTTGTAGACGACGACGTCCGGCGTGAGCTTGGCCGCGTCAAGATCGGCGAACAGCTTCTCGACCTCGTCGCGCTTGGCGGCATCGCAGTTGAACGCCTTGGCGCCAGTCGCCTTGACGAACTCATCGAGCTTGGCCGCCGAGCGCGCGGCCAGCGCGACGCTCATGCCCGCCTTGGCGAACGCGCGCGCCAGCGAAGCCGAGAGGCCGGAGCCAGCGCCGACGATGAGGACGGAGGAATACGTGGTCATCAGGTGTCGCTCCGATCGTGCAAGACGCGGCATGCTACGTTAGGATGGTTCCTCTCGCGAGTGCCTCATGACGTCGACGCCACAAAGCCAAGCAGAGCCGGATGAACTGCGGCCCCCCTCCACCGCGGCGTGGCTCGCGCGGCAGATCGCAACGCTCTACCCCGGCACATTCGCCATGGTCATGGCGACCGGCATCATCTCCAATGCCCTGTACCTAGAAAACTGGCGTGGCATTTCCGACGCGCTCTTCGCCGTCAACGCCGTCGCCTATCCCGTGCTGCTGGTTGCGACCCTGATCCGTGCCGTGCGCTTCGGTTCGGCGTTGTGGGCCGATCTTATCAGCCGACGCCTGGTGTTCTCGTTCTTCACGATCGTCGCCAGCACCGACGTGTTCGGCATCGGCGTCAATCTGCGCGGCTATGCGGGCCTGGCCCTGGCGCTCTGGCTGTTTGCGCTCGTGCTGTGGTTCGGCCTGATCTATCTGAGCTTCGGCGTGCTCACGTTTCTCAACACCGCGCATGGCGCCAACGTCGTGCACGGCGGCTGGCTCATCGCCATCGTCGGCACCGAATCGCTGGTCATCCTCGGCACGCAGATCGCGCCGCCGCTCGGTGAGCTCGGCACCGCGGTGTTCGTGCTCATCCACATGCTTTGGGGCATTGGCCTCGCGTTCTACGGCATCTTCATCACGCTGTTCGCGTCGCGCATTTTCTTCCTCGACTTCGAGCCGGACGACATCACGCCGCTGTTGTGGGTGGTGATGGGCGCCGCCGCGATCAGCACCAATGCCGGCTCGACCTTGATCCTGACCGACAGCGGCCTCGCCTTCCTACACTCGATGCGGCCGCTCATCGACGGCGTCACGCTGATCGCGTGGGCGTGGGGGACCTGGTGGATTCCGCTGCTGATCTTGTTCGGCATCTGGAAGCACGGCGTCTGCCGCGTCCCGATCACCTATACCCCGATGCTGTGGAGCCTGGTCTTTCCGCTCGGCATGTACGCGCTGGCGAGCTTAAGGCTGTCGCTGGCGAGCGATTTTCCGCCGCTGCATTCGATCTCGCTCGCCATGGTATGGGTCGCGCTGTCGGCCTGGGCGGCGGCGAGCGTCGGGCTCGTCGTGGCCACTTGCAGGAGTTGGCGCAGATTTAGTGCGGCGTAGCTCCGTCTTCATCCCGCGGAGCGGCCAAAGGCCGCGCCTCGAAGGATGGGGCGGCTATTTCTTATCGCAGCTTGCCGAAAGCCATTTCAATTCGGTCGTGCGTTGATGACCCTTGTCTGCCCGCCCACGCGCATGGTCGATTTGATCACGCGCGTCGTGCTCTGCGGCGAGTTCACCGTCATGGTCATGGTCATCGAAACGTAGATATCGCCTTCTTTCGGACCGCGGCATTTCATCTCGAACAGCATGACATCGCCGTCTTGCTTGAAGTCGAACTTGCTGCACTCCTGCGGCCGATCATTCATCATCAACTCCTTCTGATGCGCCAGCGCGGCCTTAACGATGTCCTTGGCACCGTCCGGCTTGATTCAGCCGGTCATCATTTCCGGCGGGTACACCTGGCCGGCAATCTCCGCGGTCGGCGTCCTGCCAGAGGCCGGGCTGTATCTCGGTGGCGTAGGCCGGACCGGCCAGCAAAGCAGCTACCCCAACAATCGATAAGACAAAGCGCATCGTCGCCCCCGTTCGCAGGATGCGTCACATCCTAAACACGCCGAACTTCGTCTCCGGCACCGGCGCATTGAGCGCGGCGCTGAATGCTAGAGCCAGCACGCGGCGCGTCTCGGCCGGCGCGATGATGCCGTCGTCCCACAGCCGCGCCGTGGCGTAATAGGGATTGCCCTCGGTCTCATATTGATCGCGGATCGGCGCCTTGAATTCTTCTTCCTCGACCTGCGACCAGGTCTTCCCTCCGGCCTCGATGTTGTCGCGCTTGACCGTCGCCAGCACCGAGGCCGCCTGCTCGCCGCCCATCACCGAGATGCGTGCATTCGGCCACATGAACAGAAAGCGCGGCCCGTAGGCGCGCCCGCACATGCCGTAATTGCCGGCGCCGTAGGAGCCGCCGACGATCAGCGTGATCTTCGGCACCTGGGCGCAGGCGACCGCCGTCACCATCTTGGCGCCGTCCTTGGCGATGCCGCCGGCCTCGTAGTCGCGGCCGACCATGAAGCCGACGATGTTCTGTAGGAACAGCAGCGGAATGCGGCGCTGGCAGCACAGCTCGACGAAATGCGCCGCCTTCAGCGCGCTCTCCGAGAACAGAATGCCGTTGTTGCCCAAGATGCCGACCGGCATGCCGTGGATGTGCGCGAAGCCGGTGACGATCGTGGTGCCGTAAAGCTGCTTGAACTCGTCGAACTCGGAGCCATCGACCAGGCGCGCGATCACCTCGCGCACGTCGTATTGCTTCTTGAGGTCGACCGGCACGATGCCGTCAAGCTCGGCGATATTGAGCGCTGGCCCGCGCGACGCAGCGAGCGGAATGTCCACGGTCTTTTGGTGATTGAGATTGGCGACGATGCGGCGCGCCAGCGACAGCGCGTGATGGTCGTCCTGTGCCAGATGATCGGCGACGCCGGACTTGCGGGCGTGCAGGTCGGCGCCGCCGAGGTCCTCAGCGCTCACCATTTCGCCGGTTGCCGCCTTCACCAGCGGCGGGCCGCCGAGGAAGATGGTGCCCTGGTTCTTGACGATGATGGTCTCGTCCGACATCGCCGGCATATAGGCGCCGCCGGCGGTGCACGAGCCCATCACCACGGCGATCTGCGGAATGCGCAGCGAGGACAGCGTCGCCTGGTTGTAAAAGATGCGGCCGAAATGCTCGCGGTCAGGAAACACCTCCGTCTGCGTCGGCAGATTGGCACCGCCGCTATCGACCAGATAGATGCAGGGCAGCCGGTTCTCGCGGGCGATTTCCTGCGCGCGCAAATGCTTCTTCACCGTCATCGGATGATAGCTGCCGCCTTTGATGGTGGCGTCGTTGGCGACGATCATGCATTCGCGGCCCTCGACGCGGCCGATGCCGGTGATGATGCCGGCGGCGTGGATGTCGCCGTCATACATGCCGAAGGCGGCGAGCGGCGACAGCTCCAGGAACGGCGAGCCGGGATCGATCAGGTTCATCACCCGGTCGCGCGGCAGCAGCTTGCCACGCGAGACATGCCGTTCGCGCGACTTTTCCGAGCCGCCGAGCGCGGCCTCGGCGCGGCACGCCTGCAATTGCGCGGTGAGCGCGCGCATCGCCTCGGCATTGGCGCGGAACTCGGCGCCGCTCGCGTCGATGGCAGATGTCAGGATCGCCAACGTCCCCTCCCCCGGTATTTATCCATGCACATTAGCCGAAACCCGGCTCCCGAAACGTGCCTTGCTGCGTCGCGGATGGCAATGGCAGCCAATCGGAACGTTTTCAGCGCCTCAATCGTTGACGTTCCGATCATCCCCACATTCGAAAGGACGACAATAATGAACAAAGATCGCATCGAAGGTTCGGCTCAACAAGCCAAAGGCAAGGTCAAGGAAGTCGCCGGCAAAGTCACCGGCGACAGCAAGCTCGAGACCGAAGGCAAGGCCGATCAGGTGGCCGGCAAAGTGAAGAACACCATCGGCGGGCTGAAGGACACAATCAAGGAAGCCGTCGACGACTGAGTGCGGCCGAAAGCCTGGATGGACGGAAAGCCCGGCGCGCGGCGCCGGGTTTTTCGTTGCGCGTATTTTCGTTTTAAACTGGCGCCTGGAAACCAGCAGGAGCCCGCATGATCACGCGCTTCCCCGGCCTCACCCCGACGCGCAGCCGCGCCGTCGTCCACAACGGCCTAGTCTTCACCGTCGCGGTGTCGCCGGACCCCGCGCCGCCCGGCGTCTACGAGCAGACGCAACGGGCGCTCAAGCGCATCGACGAAAGCCTCGCCATGTCGGGCACGGACAAAAGCCGCATCCTGTCGGCGATCGTCTACATCGCCGACATCGCGCACAAGGAAGAGATGAACCGCGCCTGGGACGAATGGGTCGACCGCGCCAACCCGCCGATGCGCGCCTGTCTCGGCGTCAATCTCGAACCGCCGCATCTGGTCGAGATCGTGATTACCGCTACGCAATGATCGTACGATTGCGGCAGCTTCCGCGAAACCGCCACGCAGTCGCCGCATTGCAAAATCTTTTTCCGAACTCGCGCGAGTTCCCGGAACATCGGTTGTTCGCTCTCGTTGGGGCGGTGTCGCTATCCGCGGCAATTCACCCTGAAGGAGACAAGGCATGAAGACATTGACCGCACTCGCTGCCGTTGCGGCATTGGTCGCCGGCATTTCCGTCGCCAGCGCTCAGGGCTCGTCGATGGACCAGAAAGGGACGATGGGCGGGAGTTCCATTCGTGTGATCGGCTCCGGCAAATTCTGCGTCGCGGGCGAAGGCGGCGCGTTGAACTGCAAATTCGCCAGTCTTGCGGCGTGCGAAAAAGCGGCCAAGAGCAGCGAGACTTGCGCGCCGCGTCCGAGCAGCACCACCGGCTCGAAAAACTAGACGCACAGCCACGTCATGTCGAAGCTCGCGCCGGCGTGATGCCGGCGCGAGTTTGGTTGCCTCACGCTTTGAGTACGGTCGGCCATTCCACTTCGTCTTCGGCGAGCACCCACGGCTCCTTCACCCCGGCGTCGTGCCATTCGCGCCAAGCCGGCAGCGCCATCACCGCGTCCATATAGCTGCGTGTCCCAGCGCCGACCGAAACGGCATATGTATGAAAGCGCGCAACCACCGGCGCATACATCGCATCGGCCGCGCCAAAGCCGCCGAACAAAAACGGCCCGCTTTTGCCAAAACGCGCGTGGCAATCCGCCCACATCGCCTCGATGCGCGCCACATTGGTCTCGACCTCCGGCGTCAAGTCGCGCTTGATTACCGGGCGCCACATGTTCATCGGCAGCAGCCGGCGCAGCGGCAGGAAGCCGCCGTGCATTTCATTGGCGATCGCACGCGCGTGCGCCCGCGCCACGGCATCGTCCGGCCACAAGCTGGCGTTGGGGAATTTCTCCGCCAGATATTCGAGGATCGCCAGCAATTCCCACACATGCACAGCGCCGTCGATCAGCACCGGCACCTTGCCGGCGCCGGACACCGCGCCGACCTGCGCCTTGAAGTCCGGCGCGTTGAGCGAGATCACTGTTTCGTCGAACGGGATGCCGGCTACTTTCATGGCGATCCATGGCCGCATCGACCACGAAGAATAATTCTTATTGCCGATGATCAGCTTGAGTGCCATCGCTTGCTCACGACTGCTTGGTTTCGCCCGGCGCCATCTCCGGCGCCTCGACCGGACCGCCGAGTTTCTTCCAGGCGCCGAAGCCGCCTTTGATATGGGCGACCGGCTTCAAGCCCATGCGCTGGGCGGTCTGCGCCGCCAGCGCCGAGCGCAGGCCGCCGGCGCAGAAGAACACGAATTTCTTGTCTTGGGCGAATAGCGGCTTGTGGTACGGGCTCTGCGGGTCGATCCAGAATTCGAGCATGCCGCGCGGGCAATGCACGGCGCCCGGTACCTTGCCGTCGCGCGCCAGTTCGCGGATGTCGCGGATATCGACCAGGACGGTGTCGTCGCGGCCGGCGAGCTTGATGGCCTCCTCAGTCGGCAGCGTCTCGACCTCGCTATTGGCGGCATCGACGAGGGCGCGGTACCCGGTGGTGATGTTTTGCGGCATAGACGCCTCCTTTTAACCGACGATGGCAGAGCCGCGCCGCGCACTCAAGCATACGGTTGAACGGCCGCCGGCAAGGGAGCACGATGGCCGTGGAGTCTCTGGGATGGCGGCTTTCACCCTTTTGGACCTCGTGGCGTTCACCTGGTTTGTCGGCGCCTGGCTCGGCTATTCGCTGCTGATCGAAAACACCGCCAAGGGCCGCGGCGGCCTCAACGCGCTGATGAACCTCTATCGCGACGCGTGGATGGAGCGTCTGCTGGGGCGCGACATGCGCATGGTGGATGCCCAGGTCACCGCCGCGCTGCAGAACGGTACGGCGTTCTTCGCCTCCACCAGCCTGATCGCCGTCGGCGGCACGCTGACGCTGCTGCGTTCGGCCGACCAAATCTTGACCGTGGTTTCGGCGCTGCCATTCGGCGTCGCGCAGTCACAGGAGATGTGGGAGCTGAAGATTATGGGTCTCGCCATCGTCTTCGTCTACGCCTTCTTCAAATTCGCCTGGTCGTACCGGCTGTACAATTACTTCGCCATCATGGTCGGCGCGGCGCCGCCGCCGGCGGAAAAAGATACTGCGGCGGCGCAGGACTTCGCCCACCGCGCCGCGCGGCTCTGCGCCGATGCCGGCCGCCATTTCAACCGCGGCCAGCGCGCGTTCTTCTTCGCGCTCGGTTATCTCGGCTGGTTCCTGGGCCCGTTGCCGCTGGCCATCACCACCACCGGCATCGTCATCGTCATGTGGCGCCGGCAATTCGCCTCCGATTCGCGGCTGGCGTTTTCGCAAACGCCGCCGACCCCGCCCACAGGCTGAGCAACGCATGCACAGCCCCAGTCCGCAAATCGGCGACGAGCACATGATGCGGTACTGCTTCGAGCTTGCCGCAAAATCGGCAGGCCAGGGCGAATACCCCTATGCTGCCGTCATTGCGCGCGGGGGCACGATTGTCGCGGAGACGATCAACCGGGTCGCGCACGAGCGAGACGTCACCCGTCACGCCGAGACGGTGGCGATTTCGCTCGCGCAGGAGACGCTCGCAAGCACCGACCTCACCGACTGCACAATTTACACGAACATGGAGCCCTGCGCCTTCTGCTGCTATGCGATCCGCGAGAGCCGCATCGGCAAGGTCGTGTTCTCGATGCGCTCGCCGGTGATGGGCGGATCGTCGCGCTGGAATATTCTCGGCGACCACAAGCTCTCGGACACGATGCCCGAAGTGTTCGCGCCGCCGCCGGTTCTACTGGCGGAGTTCCTGTTTGAGGAAGGCGACGCCACACTGCGGCGCAGCGCACCGATGGCTTGGGCCTTCATGCGCGCACGCGGGCTGCTGGCCCCGCCGGAGCCGCAGCGGGCCGGCGGCAATCATGCGCATGACGGCGCGAATGGGCGCGGCTATGTGCGCATGGTGGGATGGCTTCTGCACGCATTGCGGCGGAATTTTTTCGATCGGTTCGGGCGCGCCGGCGGGCGTCGCCGGCCGGGCGACGGCGTCACGCCATCCCCATGACGACGGCGATCAGCGCGACGATCAGCACCGCGGCACTCGCGGCGACCACGGTGACGACGCGCTCGCTCCAGTCGGGATAGAGCGCGCCGAGCCGGTCGGCGGCCGGTTCGTCCGCGGGAATCGGCATGCGTTCGATGAATCTGCAAAGCCATGAGCAGCCCCCAGGGTCAGCATCGCGTCACCGCGACGACGCTCGTGCACGCGGACGCGAACCCGGGCTGCGAAATCACCATAACTTGAAAATAATATCACAATTTTATGAAGGGCCCGGCGTTGGGCGCTTAAAGATCAGCGCGACTTCTTCCAGTCTTCGTAGCGCTTCTTGTTCTCGTCGTTGGGCGGATAGAGGCCGGGGAGCTTGGCGCCCTTCTCCACCTCCTGCACCAGCCAGCTTTCCATGAGCTCGTGCTCGGCGCCTTCGTTGGCGACGAAATCGACAAGCGCCGCCGGGATGACCACCGCGCCGTCGTCGTCGGCGACGATGATGTCGTCGGGGAAAATCGCGCAGCCGCCGCAGCCGATCGGCTCGTTCCAGCCGACGAAGGTGAGCTGGTTGACGGAAGCCGGCGCGGCCACGCCCGCGCACCAGACCGGCAGGTTCGTGGCGATGACGCCGTGCTTGTCGCGCATCGCGCCGTCGGTGATCAGCGCCGAAACGCCGCGCTTGACCATGCGCATGCACAAGATGTCGCCGAAGATGCCGGCGCCGGTCACGCCCATGGCGTCGGCGACGACGACGCAGCCGTCCGGCATGGCCTCGATGGCCGAGCGGGTGGAGATCGGCTTCGACCAGCTTTCCGGCGTCGCCAGGTCCTCGCGCACCGGCACGAAGCGCAAGGTAAAGGCCTTGCCCACCGCGCGCTTGCCGGAAAAGCCGAACGGCATGGCGCCGGCCATCCAGGAGCGGCGGATGCCTTTCTTCAGCAGCATTGTGGTGATGGTGCCGGTGGTGACGTTTTTCAGGGTCTCAAGAGCTGACATAGGCGACCTTTGCGCTAAGCGGGGTTGAGGCCGAGCCGCTCGTCACGGCGGCGCAAGTAGGCGACGAAGGGCATCGCGAGCAGCACCATCCACAACTTGCCGACCACCTGGCCGGCGAGGAAATCGAGCGAGCCGAAGGCGAGCCACAGGAACACGATGGAGTCGATAACAAGCCCGACCAGGCTCGAGGCGAGCACTGCGAGCACGAGGCGGCGGCGCGCGAGCGGCGTATAGATGGCGAAATCGGCAAATTCCGACAGCAGAAAGGCAGCGGCCGAGGCGAGCACGAGCGAGCGCGGCGCAAGCCCGGCCGAAATCGCCGCGCCGGCGACGATGGCGGCGATGCCGAACTCGACGCCAAGCCGGCGCTGCACCAGATCGCGCAGCACCAGCGCAATGCCGATCATCAAGACGCCGGACGGCGCCATGAGGTGCGGCGCGACCGGAATGAGGCACGGCCCGCTGGCGGCGCAGACGGTGCCGACGTGGCCGATCATCCAGTTGGCCAGCGGAATGGTGGCGCAGAACAAGACGAAGAATGTCCAGCCTTCGATGTTCTTCTTGTTTTCGATGTCGGTCATGTCAGTTTTTCGTCCGCCGGCCCATGAATGTCGCATAGCCTTGCGCCCGCAATTGGCAGGCCGGGCAGCTGCCGCAGCCGAAACCCCAGTCATGCCAATGCGTGCGGTCGCCCAGGTAGCAGCTATGGGTGTCCTCGACAACGACGTCGAGAAATGGCTGCCCGGCGAGGTCCTCGGCCATGGCGAAGGTGCCGGCCTTGTCGACCCACATCAGCGGCGTGTGGATGGCGATGCGCTTGTCGAGGCCTAGGCTCAGCGCCAGCTGCATCGCCTTGACGGTCTCGTCACGGCAATCGGGATAGCCGGAATAGTCCGTCTCGCACATGCCGGCGACGATGTGCCGGGCGCCGCGGCGATAGGCGAGCGCACCGGCGAAGGCGAAGAAGATCAGATTGCGCCCGGGCACGAAGGTGGTCGGCAGGCCGTTGTCGGCAATCTCGATGGCCGTTTCGCGGGTCAGCGCGCTGTCGGAAATGGCGGCGAGCGCGTCGAGCTTAATGACGTGGTCGTCGCCGAGCCGCGTCTTCCACTCGGGCTTGAGCGCGGCGATCAAGTCGCGAATGCGCGGGCGGACGTCGAGCTCGATGGCGTGACGCTGGCCGTAGTCGAAGCCGACGGTTTCGACGCGGGCGAAGCGCTCGAGCGCCCAGCCGAGGCAAACGGTGGAGTCCTTTCCGCCGGAAAACAGGACGAGGGCACTGTCGGAGCTGACGCTAAGGGCCACCGCTCAATCCCACTTCGGCGAGTAGGTCCAGTCGACGATGCGGCCGCCGGGGCCGGCAAGCCCGGCGATCTCCTTCATCTCGGCATCCGACAGTTCGAAATCGAAGATGGCGAGGTTTTCCTCCAGCCGCAGGATCTTGCTGGTGCGCGGCACCACCGCGACGCCCTGCTGGACGAGCCAGCGCAGGCAGACTTGCGCCGCGGTCTTCTTATGCGCCGCGCCGATACGGGAGAGCAGCTCGTCGCCCCTCGCCTGCCCGCGCGCGATCGGGCTGTAGGCGACCATCGCCATGCCGTGCTTGCGGCAGGCGGCGATCACCTTGTCCTGGTCGAGATACGGATGGCACTCGACCTGATTGCAGACCAGCGGCTCGGGCGATACCCGGATTGCCTCGTCGAGCAGCGCCACGGTGAAGTTCGACACCCCGATGGCCCGCGTATAGCCCTCGCGTTTCATCTTGGCCATGGCGCCGAGCGTCTCCGCCAGCGGCACGCGCGGATTGGGCCAGTGGATCAGCAAAAGGTCGATCACGTCGAGCCGCAGGGTGACCAGGCTTTCCTTCACCGAGCGTTCGAGATCGTGCGGTGCGAGTAACGTCGGCTGCACCTTGGTGACGACCACCACCTCGTTGCGCCTGCCGGAGGCACGCACGCCCTCGCCCACCGCGCGCTCGTTGTTGTACATCTGCGCGGTGTCGATGTGGCGATAGCCGACGCGGATCGCCTGCTCGACCAGGCGCGTGCAATCGCGCCCCTGCAACGTCCAGGTGCCGAGACCGACGAGCGGCAGCTTAAAGCCCTTGGCCTCGATCACTTGCATCGTCGTCTCACCCGTTACTTATCCTCGGCGTCCTGCAGGAAGGCGAGCAGGAAAACCGCTCGGCGCGCGGTTTCCCGGTCGACGCAATACGCAACCATCGGCGACGCCATCGTGCCCTGATAATAGTCCCAATAGAAGTTGCAAGTCGCCCGGCGCGCGGCGAGCCAGAGGCGCTGCATGTCGCGCAGCTTGGTCTGCTGCCCGGCGTCGAGTTTCGCGCGCAGCCGCCGATAGGCGTCATTCAGAATATCGTCCCAGATTTTTTGCTCGCGGTCGATGCAAGCGTTGTGGTCGGCGGTCGATTTCGCGTTTTCGATGCAGGGGTCGGCGACGCGGCCGACGCAGGTCTCCCAATCCTTGCTGATCGTGGCCTTGACGCAGTCCCGGATCGTTTTGGAATCGTCGGCGGCCTGCTTGCCCGCCTGCGCCGCGGCGGGCGAAGCGGCAAGCACGGCCGCGACCAGGGCGAGCGCAATCCGGATCAAGGCGTATCCCACACCGGCGCGTGCGGCGGGTTGACCACGCGCATATTGGTGGCGTTGAGCTTTTTCATCTCGGCCATCTCGGCATCGCTGAGCACGAAGCCGAAGACGTCGAGATTTTCCTTCAAGTGTTGCGGGTTTGCCGTGCGCGGGATCGCGCAGAGGCCGAGTTGTACCAGATAGCGCAGCGAGACCTGGGCCGCGGTCTTACCGTGCGCCTTGGCTATGCGCTCGAGCGCGTCGGCGCCCGGCACCTTGCCGCGCGCGATCGGCACATAGGCCACCACGGCCATGCCGTGCTTCTTACTCGCCGCCAGTACCTTGTCTTGGTTGATGAAGGGATGCACCTCGATCTGATTGCAGACCAGCGGCTCGGTGGTCACCGCCCAGGCTTCGTCCAGCATCTTGGCGGTAAAGTTGGCGACGCCGACATGTTTGGCAAAACCGTCCTTCTTGGCCTTGCACAGCGCGCCGATCGACGTCTTAAAGGGGATGTCTTTGTTGTTCCAGTGAATCAGCAGGAGATCGACCGAGGGCATTTGCAGGTTGGCGCAGGCTTTCGTCGAGCGACTGACGAAACTTGTCCGGCTCCAGGTGCGTCTCGCGCACCTTGGTGCAGAGGATGATGTCCTCGCGCTTGACGCCTGACTGACGCAGGCCCTCACCCACCTCCTTTTCATTTCCGTAAAACCAGGCGGTATCGATATGGCGGTAGCCAATCTGCAACGCGGCCTTCACCGCCTGCACACAGACGTCGCCCTTCAGGGTCATGGTGCCAAGACCGATCACGGGAATACGAGCGCCATGGGCTTCAACGACTTGCATTACGATCTCCTTGGCCTTTCGGCTGGAATGGGCGGGTGGGAGCTCAAGAATGCCCGGTCAATGCCGCCCTGCCAACCGGGTCGGCTCGCCGTCCGAACGGGAGACAAGAGGCGCGGAGCCGGAACTTTAAACTTTTTTTGGTCAATTCAGGACAATACTTGCAGGCATAAGGTTTTGCTTCGGGTTCTCACATTGGAATAATTCAAGAGTGGAAAATTGTACTTGCATCAAGGGCCTTTAATGCTTTTGTGAGGGCTCGGCTGCACGATGAATGCCATCGCTATGCAGCCGATTGCGTAATGGGCTTGACGGCCACGGACGAGAGACATGCTCGGCGCCCTGATCATTGTGTTTCGCGAAGTCATCGAGGCCGGCCTGATTGTCGGCATCGTGTTGGCGGCGACGCGCGGCGTCGACGGGCGCGGCCGCTGGGTCAGCGCCGGCATTCTCGCCGGTATCGTCGGCGCGGCGCTGGTCGCCATTTTCGCCGGCGCCATTTCGCAGGCCTTCGAAGGCGCCGGCCAGGAGCTGTTCAATGCCAGCGTGCTCGGCATCGCCGTGGTCATGCTGATGTGGCACAACGCCTGGATGGCGCGGCACGGCCGCGAGATCGCCGAGGAGATGCGCACCGTCGGCCATGCGGTGAGCGAAGGCGCCAAGCCGCTGACCGTGCTCGCCATCGTGGTCGGCCTGGCAGTGTTGCGGGAAGGCTCGGAAGTGGTGCTGTTCCTGTACGGGATTTTCGCCTCCGGCACGTCCGGCCTCGACTTGTTGGTCGGCGGATTGCTCGGCGTCGCCGCCGGCGCGGCTTTCACTGGACTGACTTATTTCGGCCTTTTGGCGATCCCCAGCCGCCACATCTTCTCGGTGACGAGCTGGCTGATCGCGCTGCTCGCCGCCGGCATGGCGGCGCAGTCAGTGCAATTCCTCAGCAATGCCGGCGTGGTGATCGTGCTCGAGCGCACGGTCTGGGACACATCGTGGCTGCTGTCCGACGGCAGCCTGTTCGGCAAGCTCCTGCACACGCTGATCGGCTACACCGAGCGGCCGACCGAACTGCAGCTGATGACTTATATTGCGACGCTGTTCGCGATGTTTCTGCTGATGCGCATTGCGCGCCCGGCGCCGCGCCAGCGCGTTCCCGCCGCCGCGGAATAAACAATCAGCGCCGTCGTCCCAACGCTGCGAAGGCCGCGGCTGGCGCGTTGTTGATCATCTTGAGCAGCGCGCGCGCCGGGCCGCGCGGCGACCGCTTGCCCTGCTCCCAATTGCGCACGGTCTCGATCGGCACCTCGATCTGCTCCGCGAACGCCGCTTGCGTCAGACCGAAGCGCGCCCGCACCTGGCGCACGAACGTAGCCGGGTTGTTGTGGTCGAGCGTCTTCTCACTGCCGTCGGGCATGATCTCGACGATCCGCCCGTCCGCCTTCAACCGCACCCGCATCATGGCCGTCCCCATCGGTGGTGGTATCGGCCAACGCACTAGCTGATTCGCGGGGCTGAGAGGTTAACGGCGAACTCGTTCAAAGAGTGAATAGTTCAATGAACCCGTGGCCAATGCCCTAGTCGGCCAGTGACCTACCGCGTCTTCTCAAAAATCTCCCGCCCGATCAGCATGCGGCGGATTTCCGATGTCCCTGCCCCGATCTCATAGAGCTTGGCGTCGCGCAGCAGGCGGCCGCAGGGGAAATCGTTGATGTAGCCGTTGCCGCCCAGGCTCTGGATGGCTTCGAGCGCCATCCAGGTGGCGCGCTCGGCGGCATACAAAATCGCCCCGGCGGCGTCCTCGCGTGTGGTCCGGCCGTCGTCACAGGCTTTCGCCACCGTGTAGACGTAAGACTTGGCGGCATTCATCGTCACATACATGTCGGCGAGCTTGGCCTGCACCAGTTGGAAACGCCCGATCGCCTGGCCGAACTGCTGGCGCTCGTGGACGTAAGGGATCACTACGTCGAGACAGGCCTGCATGATGCCGAGCGGCCCGGCGGCCAGCACCACCCGCTCGTAATCGAGACCGGACATCAGCACGTTGACGCCGTTGCCGACGGCGCCGAGCACGTTTTCTTCCGGCACCTCGCAATCGGTGAACACCAACTCCGAAGTGTCGGAGCCGCGCATGCCGAGCTTGTCGAGTTTCTGCGCCGGGGCGAAGCCCTCGAAGCCCTTCTCGACGATAAAGGCGGTGATGCCGCGCGCGCCGGCGGTGCGGTCGGTCTTGGCGTAGATCACCAGCGTGTCGGCCACCGGACCGTTGGTGATCCACATCTTCGAGCCGTTGAGAACGTAACGGTCGCCTTTCTTGTCGGCACGGGTGCGCATCGACACCACATCGGAGCCGGCGCCGGGTTCCGACATCGCCAGTGCGCCGACGTGCTCGCCGGAGATCAGCTTGGGCAGGTATTTTTTCTTCTGCTCGGGCGTGCCGTTGCGGCGCAACTGATTGACGCAAAGGTTGGAATGGGCGCCGTAGGACAGGCCGACCGCCGCCGACGCGCGCGAAATCTCCTCCATGGCCACGCAGTGCTCGAGATAGCCGAGGCCGGAGCCGCCGTATTCCTCTTCCACCGTGATGCCGTGTAGGCCGAGCGCGCCCATTTCCGGCCACAGCTCGCGGGGAAAGGTGTTGTCGCGGTCGATTGCCGCGGCGCGCGGCGCGATGCGGTCCTGCGCGAAGTCGTGCACCGACTTGCGCAGCATCTCGACGTCGGGGCCGAGGCCGAAATCGAAGCCCGCCCAGGCATTGGGGATCATCACACGCCTCCGGCAGATCGGCGACGACTGTATAGGCTTGGCGTCACGCTGTCAGCGGCTCGGCGGACAGTGCACGGCCAGGCTTGGCCTGCGCGAGCAAGCGGTCGATGGCTTTGGCCGGCGCCGGGCGAGCAAACAGAAAGCCCTGCATTTCGTCGCAGCCGGCGAGCCGCAACAGCACGCGCTGCTGCTCGGTCTCGACGCCCTCGACCAGCACCGTGAGGCCGAGGGCGCGTCCGAGCGCGACGATCGCCTGGATGATCACGCCGCCGTTCGACGAGGTGCCGAGCGCCGACACGAAGCTCTTGTCGATCTTGAGCTTGTCGAGCGGGAACCGCTGCAGATAGGTCAAATTGGAATAGCCGGAGCCGAAATCGTCGAGCGCGATGCGTACGCCGAGCTTGTGCAGCTCGCCGATGCGCTTGAGCATCTCGTCGGGATTGTCGATCAGCACGCCCTCGGTGATTTCCAGCATCAACCGCCGCGCCGGCACGCCGGCTTCGACCAGCGCCGAGCGCACCAGTTCGACGATGCCGCGGTCGCGCACCTGCAGCGGCGACAGGTTGACGGCCACGTAGAGCTCGGGCCAGCGCTTGGCTTCGGCGAGCGCGCGGCGCAGCACGAAAGCACCGAGCGTATCCATCAGGCCCATTTGTTCGGCGACCGGGATGAACACCGCCGGGCCGATGATGCCGCGCGTCGCATGCGTCCAGCGCAACAACGCCTCGACGCCGACGATGCGCGCGCCGTTGCCCGACACGATTGGCTGATAGTGCACGTCCAGCTCATTGGCGGTGAGCGCGCGCGGCAGCTCGCGGTGCACAAACTTCTGGTCGGCCGATACGGTGTCGATCGCGCGCTCGAATTCGACCAGCGCGCCGGGGCCTTTCTTGGCCGCCGCACGCAGCGCAATTTCGGCGCGCCGGGTCAGCTCGGCACGCGAGTCGGCGTGGCGCGGCGCTTGCGCGAAGCCGGCATGCGCGCTGATGCGGACCACGGTGTCGATCCAATGCGGGCGGGCCGTCGCATCGAGCGCGGTGCGGATGATTTCGCCGGCATCGTCCTGACCGCCGGCGGTGAAGATCGCGGCAAACTGGTCGCCGCCGATGCGCCCGCACACCGCGTCCCCCGGCAACGCTTCCTTGAGCCGCGCCGCCACCGCTTTAATCAACTCGTCGCCGCCGAGCACGCCGAGCTGGGCATTGACGTCCGCCGTGCCGTCGAGCTCGATCAGCGCGAAGGTGGTCACGTCGGCGTCGACGCGCTCGGCGAGCGCGCGATCGAGCAATTCGAGCGTCCTGGCGTGATTGGGCAGGCCGGTGAGCTTGTCTTCCTCGGCGGCGCGGCGCGCCTCCGCTTCGCTCGCCGCCAGCTCCCGCCGCGCGCGGCGGAGCTGGGTCAGCGAAATCGCGGCAAAGGCGATCAGCACGATGGCGATGGTGACGATAAACGGCATCAGCTGCCCCATCGCATCCACCATCGGATGGGTTTTGTCCCAAGTGAGGAAACCGGCGATGCGGCCTTGCGCATCCATCACCGGCTGCATCTCGCGGTCGCCGGGGACCGGGTCGGTTTCGAATTTGAGGCCTTTCAAGCCGGCGCTTTGTTCGGCGATACGCAGAAGGCGCGGACCGATCTGATCGGATTTGCCGAACAGCGTGCGGAACTCGCCGATGGCGTTGCTCAGCGCGGCGCGCTGCGCGGTCCACAGCCGCTCGTCGCTTTGCCGCGCCAGCGCGTAGCCGATGACGCCGGCGAGCAAGGTCGCGCTGATGGCAAGCACCGCCAGCACGACGATCAGTTGTGAGGCCGACAATATCCGTTTGGCGCGCGCGCGCGGCGCGCCGGCGCGGTCATGCGCGGCGTCCGCGGCGGCCCGCCTTCTCCACGCCGCCAGCAAGCGCCCGGGCTTCGCCCCGGTCGCCGGCGGATTGACCTCGTCGTCCACAGGGACTCCCCGCGCCACGCTGCGGTAATCGGAGAGAGACGCTAGGGTTTTAGCGTTAATGCCCGGTCAGCGAACTTGGTGAACGAAAGGTTAACACCGCCGCGGCGCGCCATAACGCCGCGCTTGCCGGCTCGGCGGCGTTACAGTCAATTGGACGTCATGATCCGTTTCGCCATCGCCCTCGCCGCGGCCTTCGCGCCGGTCGCCGCCGCCGCAGCACCGTGCCCAAACCCTGATGCGCTCGGTACCGAACGCGTGCTCACGGTCGATGCCGGCAGCATGCCGCGGATCGGCCGTAAACAATTCCCCACGACGTTGCCGCTGCACCACAAGGAATTGGTACTCACCTTCGACGATGGCCCCTGGCCGACCACCACCCCGAAAGTGCTGGCCGCGCTCAAGCACGAATGCGTGCTGGCGACCTTTTTCCTGGTCGGCCGCAACGTCGCGGCGCACCCCGAGATCGCGCGGCGCGAATTGGCCGATGGCCACAGCCTCGGCCATCACTCGTATTCGCATCCGCTGCTCAACCGCATGGCGCCGGCCAAGGCCGAAGCGGAGATCGACCGCGGCATCGGCGAAGACGAACTCGCGCTCTATGGCAAACGACGTAGCGAGCCGACCACGCCGTTCTTCCGTTTTCCCGGCTTTGCCTCGAGCGTAGCACTGCTCGGCCGCCTGCAAGCCCGCCACATCGTCGTGTTCGGCGCCGACGTCTGGGCGAGCGACTGGCTGCGGATGACGCCGGCCCAGGAATTGCAGCTGATTCTTGCCCGAATCGACCGGCGCGGCAGCGGTATCGTGCTATTACACGATACCAAGGCGCAGACCGCGGCGATGCTTCCGGCCTTTTTGGGTGAGCTGAAGCGGCGCGGCTACAGCATTGTTCACGTCGTTGCCGCCGCAAATGCGCACTGAAGCGGCACTCTCCACAGAAAACCGCAAAGCGTGCAATGCAACATGGCTTTTCGCCTGCCTCAGTCGGTTACTGTGCCGTTAGTCGTATTTATTGAAGATAGTCAAATATAATCAAACTGTTATTGAAAGGCCTATGCCTACAGTTTTCAACTAACGACTAGCTAACGACCTTTTCGAGATTCTAGGAGGGCGAGTGGCAACCCCTGGTTGCCCTAGGGGGAGGCCTCGCAAACGCGTCCTGGGCGCTCCCAGGGCGGTCTGGGCGCGTGTTTAAAAGGGCCGCTGAGCGGGTCCTTCAAAAGGGGATACCCCGTCGGAAGGACCACGGCCGAGGCGCCAATCAATGGAGGAAAAGCCATCATGCGTCGCGCAGAACGGGTAGTAATTTACATCGTTGTCGCGCTCGGACTGATCGGCCTTGGTGCAACCTTGCACGATCTTATTTTTGATAAATCTAAGACCTGCGGTGTCACACAAGTTCGGCCATGCTGGATCATCACGACAGATTTCCGGACATTCGCGGGGCTTAATCTCGCTCGGTTGGATGAAACGACCCGAAATCTCCTGAAGCAGGCTGGTTTCAACGATCTTGAAATATTGAACTACATATTTGAACACTGCGGAACAGGAGGACAGCAGTGCCCACCCGAGAAACCATCTCCTAAATCGCGGCCCTGAAGGTCCACGCGCCGATCATGTCTTTCGGTTATTGCGGTGAGCGAGTTCGAAGGGGATGTCCCGAAAGTTCGAAGGCGACCGGCTCAATCGGCATAGTGTAGGCACGCTTGCCGTCCTTTGAAACGCGCGCGAAACCGCCGTCGGATTTTTCAACCCTTCCTTTATTTGCACCACCACGCGTCTCGAGCAGTTGGGAATCGCAATTTGGGCACAGGAAGCGAAGATTTTCCGGGCGGTTATCAGAATTGTTTCCGTTCTTGTGCTCCAAAATTGGTACTAGCGGTTTGCCGTTCCAGAGCAGCCTGTGCGAGTAAAATTTGCAGCTTTCCTCGTCACATCGTATCGGAATGCCCTCTGATTTACGCCAGATAAGGTAATGGCGACGCACAGTCGCTCTGGATATCGGTTTTTTCCGGTATCGAAGGATCTCGCTGGATCGCAATTGTGTCATCGTTCGTTTCTCAACATCTTCAAAATGGCTATGCTATCGGCAGCATCAAGGCGCATTCATCGGCCGCAACAGACGCCAGATTCGCTGTTTTCCACAAAGAAAGTACTTTTACTAATTGGCTTAAACAGCATTCAAATTGTGAGACCAGCTTGTTGGGTGTTCAGCAAATGCCCCATTGGCCTCGAAACAATCTTTTGCCAACTCAACACCGCGCCAACGAATGATCATCACTTCGATTAAAACTTGAAATTCAAACCACTCCGCAAAATTTGCTGGCTGATTGAAAATTCGTCATTAATAGCCCCGTTATTAGCGAAACTTAGCTTTCCAAAATCAACATAGAGATATTCAAATTTTGCGGTAACCACGGGCGTCATCGGAATCTCGACGCCGCCGCCGACCGTCCAACCGCTGCGTACAGCGGCGTCAACAGCCCAACCGCCGCCAATATCCCGAGCCGGTCCAGTGTAGCATTGGATTGAGGCATGTACGCAGTAGCTACTTGCGATTCGTGAAATCGCTACGCCGCCAGTTCCGTAGATCAGCGATCGTTGGGCCACCAACGGTATTTGAATATCGGTTCCAATTCGACCGCGTGCGGTAGTCAGCCAAAGTGCAGACGCTGAAACGGCCGCATCAGCCGCGTTGATGTCCGCGCTTCCTCTGAGGCCTTGGGCGGAGTAGTCGACCTCACCCCCCACCACCATAGGACCATACACCCAATTATATCCGACCTGCGCGGCAACATTCACCGAATCATCATTCGCGGTCGCGTTGAACGGAGATGTTATATTAAATTTGCCACGGGCCAGTCCCACGCCAAACCCCGCATATGGGCCGGCCCAGCTAAAGGTGGGAATCGAAGTATCTGCTTTAATTGGTTTATTGGTTGATGGCCCAAATTTATAGCCCAACAGTAAGCCAAAGCGGTTCACGCCTTCATTTCTGTAGCCAAGATTCCCATCCGACCCGTGATCGGCGAACAACAACACCCGCCAATTTGCATTGATGTCGTAACCAATCGCGATCGATTCGCGAAACAAAAGGCGTGTTGTCAAGGGAGAGGGACGGTCGCTGTAATTCTGATTGAGAGTTTGATCGTGAACAAGGCCACCAGCTGACAATTCGACGAAATATGGACCAGAGATCGGCAGATCCCACGCAAGACCAGCATACGCTTGAGAGGTCTTACCCTCGAGACTTATAGACGCTCCGATGAGAGGCCGAGGGGAAAAGAACCACGCCCAATTTGGATCGTAGGGATGGCCTATCGGAGACAATGGCGAGAAGAGAGCTTGCAATTCGCCGCTGGCCGACGCTCCATGGCTAGCAGAGGACGTAACGCCGACGCGCACCTCATCAAGCCACGGAAAGGGATTATCCGCGGCGAAAACAGGCTGCATGAACAATGTCGACGAGACGGCAAGAAAGCGAATTAAAAATCTCAAAAACACCCCAGCTCTCCGAAAATCTCGTCGGCGCATTGCGAACATAACACCGCGTGCTAACAGGCATCAACTTTAGTTTTAACCCTCCCGTCTTTTGGCAATATACCTAATGCAGTAATTCCTTATCCCTGAGAAGGAGACATCCGTGAGCGGGGCTGGCATGTCCGCTCAGGGTCAAAAGCAGACATGGAACGCATGAAATTGCATGTCTGCTTTTACCCCCGAAAGCAGACATTGCTGGCGCGTTTTAACCGCTACCCAGCAAGCACAGCGAGCAACTTGCGGCGATAAGCGACCTCGGCCTCGGCTTGCTGCAGCGCGCGTTGCCTTGAGGCGGGATCACTGTTGGTGCCCTGGCCGCCGCTGCCTAGCAGGACGGCAACATCTGCTGGATCAAGCCGCGAGCTACCACGCGCAGCCGTTGAGTTGCCGCCACCCGGCGCCCCCTCGGGCCGAGCGGCGCGCCGTAGCGCGAATGGCGCCAAATAGGCTTACGCTGGTTTGGTGGAAGGCACGCAGCCATGGGCCAGCTCTTGGTGATGCTGAGCTCACGCGCTGACGCGACGACGCGACGCTGATCGACAAGGTGGCTGTATGACGTCCCCAATGACCCTCGGCAACATGCGCGAGAACGGCGTGCGGTCGCTGCTCGTGACGTGCTCAAACGTCACCTGTCGCCACGAAAAGATCGTGAACGTGGATGCCTACGGCGATGACCTGTTCGTGCCCTCATTCGGCCCAAGGATGCGGTGTGAGCGGTGCGGCCAGCGCGGGGCTGACGTTCGGCTAAATTGGAATGAGACGCACAAACAAGCGCCGATCACACGATCAAACTCATGATCGCGGTTACGCGGCGAGTCGTGAGCAAGCGATGACAGAGTTCCAGACTGCCCCAGAGAACAATATCTTTGCTCAGAAATTCGGAACTTAAATGTAACATACTATGACGATGTGACGCCGCCCCCGAAAAAAGCGGCCAAACGGAAACATGCAGCCGCTCCAGACGAACCAAACGGGAGCCGTCAAATGCGTAAACGATTTTGGAAGCTACCAGGAAACGCGGTTTGGCCGGAGACAATATTGCTGTGTTCGGCGGTAGCGGGAATGGCGATCGCTGCCTTTTGGATTCTTAATTTTTAAGTTGCGCCACGCGGCGAGTCGAGGCGATGGCGGATTCAAGGCGCGGTGTCTGAAAAGAAAGAGGCCGCCAACTGAGGCGGCCTCTGTGCTTAGACGGAGTGCGGAGTTTTACTTGAGCTGGGTCGACACGCTGGTGAAGGTGGTGTTGAGCTTGGTGCCCAAGCCATTGACCACGGCGATGATCGCAACCGAAATGCCGGCGGCGATTAGGCCGTACTCGATGGCAGTCGCACCGGATTTATTCTTCAGAAACGCAACAATCTTAGACATTTGGGTAACTCCCTGCTGATTAGATCGATGCGCGGTTTCGGCGCGCCCCCGAACGGACATCGTTCTAATTGCCCGGCATTTACGATTGTTGAATCGAATCAAATAAACATGGGGCATAAACGGAAATGTATTTTTGGCCGAAACCATAATTAGCGCCTTCTTAACGCAATAGCACAAACGGGCCACTCATCTGGCTATTGGAGTTTGACAGCTTCGGGTCATTTTCAACCGACGCATCCTCGCCCCAAGTCTGCCCGATGTCAGTTGTCGCCCCGATAGCCGACATTCGGCGCTGCATAGGGCCTACCGGCAGCGGATCAGCACAAACAGAAAGACCGCCTCACGGCGGTCTCTTTGAAATCCGATCAGGTGATTTGTCGGGCGTCGGCAGCGACAATCAATGTCCGCTCTTGCCCAATAACGGACAAATTGTAGCGGTGCCGCGATTGTCCGCTTTGTGCCATGTGTGGACGGCTCCGAGTTGGCAAGAGCTTTCTTCACGTTTGCAGCATTGGTCGGTGCAGCCATGTGTTCGGCCTTTAAGTGCGGCACACAGGGCCGCTGGCCATAATGCCCTCCGCGGATCAGGTCCCGGTCACAAGCACGCATTCGACAATGCGCTGGCACAAATGGGTTGTCCTGATCGCCGGATCGACCGGCACTGCATTACGTGCTGTTCGCCCTTTCCAACCTTCACATCACGTCGGATGTTCGACGCGATCTCGTTTACGCCGCAAGCGCGACGGGTTCCCTGTAACGCTCGCCCCTGGCCATCATGGCCCAGACCATCCGCGCGATCTTGTTGGCAAGCGCGATGGCGGCGACCTTGGTGGGCCGCCGCGCCAACAATGCCGCGAGCCAGGGCCGATGCTTGGTGCCATTTATCTTGGCATAGCGAATGACGGCGAGCGCCCCGGCCATGAACAGGCTGCGCAGATAGCGATCGCCTTGTTTGCTGATACTGCCGAGCCTGTCCTTGCCGCCGCTCGAATGCTGCTTCGGCACCAGCCCAATCCAGGCCGAGAAGTTGCGGCCTGATCGGAAGACCTTTGGGTCAGCAATGCTGCCAACCAAGGCGGTGGCCAGCGCCGGACCGACGCCAGGAATGTCATCGAGCCGCCTGCTCGTCTCATTGGATCGGTGCCACGCCACGATTTGGCGGTCGAACTCCAGAATTTGCTCCTTGAGCCTGCGCAGTTGAATCCCAAGTGCTGCGAGACACGCACGGGCTATCGCAGGAACTCGCTTGTCACTTGGATCGGCGATGACATCGAGCAGTTCCTCGACACCCTTGCGTCCGACCGGCGCGACGATCCCGAACTCGGCAAGGTGGGCCCGGATCACGTTGATCACCGCAGTCTGTTGGCGGATAAACAGATGGCGCGTGCGATGGAGCGTCAGACAGCTCTGCTGCTCGGGGGTCTTGGTCGCAACGAACCGCATGTTCGCTCTGGTAACCGCTTCGCAGATTGCCTCTGCGTCCGCCGCATCGTTCTTCTGCCGTTTGACGTAAGGCTTAACATAGGCCGGCGGCATCAGCCGTACCGTGTGGCCGAGCGCCTTGAGCTCACGCGACCAATGGTGCGATGAGGCACAGGCTTCTATTCCGATGAGGCACGGTGGCAGTTTCTCGAAGAACGCCAAAACGTACCGCCGCTTCAACTGTCGGCGGATAGCTACTTGCCCTTGTGCATCAATGCCGTGCACCTGAAACACCGACTTGGCGATGTCGAGACCGATTGTCGTGATCGCTTGCATGTTTGGCTCCTCCAAATTGTGGGGGCCTTAACAGCGCCCACTTTCATGGCACTCACGTGCCGGTGGAGGAGCCGTCCACAGCATCATAAGCGGACATCCTTAAAGCGCAGGAAACAGAACGAGCGGCCCTTGCGAACCGCTCGCGCTACCCTTTTTCCGCAAAGCGGTTTCAGCTAATCACCCGCGTGGCTGATAGTCCTTGCTTCTTGCATGGCCTGGATGATCTGGTCGAGATTGTAGCTCGCTGGGGACTGCAGGGCCGGAAACGTGCGGAAGGTCTCAAGTTCCTTCAGCCACAGAAGCTGTCCGATCGGCACCAGGTTCCAGTCATAGATATAAGCCGTGCTCGGCGCCGCGATCGCGCCGCCCATCCCAAGCAGTGTCTTTTGATCTTCAGCAACGGCCTGCTCAAATGGGTCGCGCTTGATATTGTCGACCTGGGTCCAGTGATAAGTCACGGTCCCCGTCAATCCACCCGTCGCTGAGGATGGTGCCATCGTGTAGTAGAACTTCCAGTTCTTGTATCGGACCGCCGACGGGTGCGTACCAGTCCAATAGAATAGATAATCGCGCGCTGACGGGCCCTGACCTTCGAGGTAAGCTCGCTGATCCACGCCGTCGAGCGTCGTCTTGACGAAGCCGGGGTACTGTCCGGCCTCTATCTGCTTCTTTAAGCCGTCGCCCTTCGGGCCACCGGCAATGTCGACCAGTGTCGGCAGCCAGTCGAGACCTGACACGATCTCGGTTTTTACAGTACCCGGCCTGATATGGCCCGGCCACCGCACGACGAGCGGGGCCCGCATACCGCCTTCCCAGGTAGTGAGCTTGCCGCCGCGGAACGGAGTGACGCCGCCGTCCGGATAAGTGATGGCCTCGGCGCCATTGTCGGTTGTGAAGACAACGATTGTGTTGTCGAGCTGCCCTATGTCCTGCAGCTTCTTGAGCACGACGCCGATGTTGTCGTCGAGCTGCTTCATCCCGACTTCGTTGATGCCCCAGTCCTTGCCGCCTTTCTCGCCCAGCATCGCTTCGTACTTCGGCGAGAACACAGTAGTGATATGCATGCGCGCTGGATTGTACCACACAAAGAACGGCTTGTTTGTCTTCTTCGGATCGTTTCGGTCAAGGTAGTCGACGACCTTGGCGGATATTTCCTCGTCCACCGTCTTCGAACGCTCCAATGTTAGAGGACCTTCGTCCTTACACGTCTGGTTTTGCTCCGTACCGTTGGAGGACGTGCACGAGATGACCGGCCGCGGTGGCGTCATGCACAGCGCGGTCCTCGGATCGACCGCGCCCGGCGGATCGGAGAGCCCGCGGACAGGCGTGTTCTTGCATGGTGGTACAACGGTCTGTTCTGTCGGGGACTTGTTAATGTCCGGGAAGCTTATGCCCTGCATCGCGTCGAGGTGATACAAGTAGCCCCAAAATTCCTGGACGCCGTGGGCGGTCGGGAGCGAAGCCGCCTTGTCGCCCAAGTGGTTCTTGCCGAACTCGCCCGTATTGTACCCTAGGTCGAGCAGCGCCTTCGCTAGCGATGGTGTGCCCGGCAATAAGGAGCTTGTCGCACCTGGTAGCTGCGGCATAACCATGCCTGCCCGTATTGGGTGCATGCCGGTAAAGAATGCGGTGCGTCCGGCCGTGCAGCTCTGCTCGGCGTAATAGGTCATAAAGAGCGCGCCCTCTTGCCCGATGCGGTCGATGTTGGGCGTCTCCCCGACCATAAGGCCACGATGGTAGATGCTTGGCTGCATGATGCCGATGTCGTCACCCATGATGAACAGGATATTTGGTTTTTGATTCTGAGCTTGAGCCTGTGCTGTACCTGAAGCGGCCCAAAGCGACGCAAGTGCAAGTAGGGCTAACAGACAGAGTTTGTGCTGGACTGAGGACTTGTTCATTTTCATCTCCACTGACGGATGTCATGGGTTGTGGCCCCCTACGTGCGTCTAAGTTTTTCAGAGGATTTTTTTGGTCTTGAACGAGCGAGCAGCGAACTAAGACACCAATTACCGAAATTGATTTGAGATTGTTACGCGATGCTTGGCCAGATGAAACTGCCCTTTGGTACAGTCCGCATCACCGAGAGTCCGCTTTGGGTCATTAGCGACCGGTTCAATTGCTGCCAGTCGGGGCCAATGTCCGCTATGCCCCCAATAGCGACCAAATTTTGCGGGCCAGCGAGATGACGCTAAGTGCCATGTGTGGACGGCTCCGAGTTGGCAAGAGCTTTCTTCACGTTTGCAGCTTTGGTCGGTGCAGCCATGTGTTCGGCCTTTAAGTGCGGCACACAGGGCCGCTGGCCATAATGCCCTCCGCGGATCAGGTCCCGGTCACAAGCACGCATTCGACAATGCGCTGGCACAAATGGGTTGTCCTGATCGCCGGATCGACCGGCACTGCATTACGTGCTGTTCGCCCTTTCCAACCTTCACATCACGTCGGATGTTCGACGCGATCTCGTTTACGCCGCAAGCGCGACGGGTTCCCTGTAACGCTCGCCCCTGGCCATCATGGCCCAGGCCATGCGGGCGATCTTGTTGGCAAGCGCGATGGCGGCGACCTTGGTGGGCCGCCGCGCCAACAATGCCGCGAGCCAGGGCCGATGCTTGGTGCCATTTATCTTGGCATAGCGAATGACGGCGAGCGCCCCGGCCATGAACAGGCTGCGCAGATAGCGATCGCCTTGTTTGCTGATACTGCCGAGCCTGTCCTTGCCGCCGCTCGAATGCTGCTTCGGCACGAGCCCAATCCAGGCCGAGAAGTTGCGGCCTGATCGGAAGACCTTTGGGTCAGCAATGCTGCCAACCAAAGCGGTGGCCAGCACCGGACCGACGCCAGGAATCGTCATCGAGCCGCCTGCTCGTCTCATTGGATCGGTGCCACGCCACGATTTGGCGGTCGAACTCCAGAATCTGCTCCTTGAGCCTGCGCAGTTAAATCCCAAGTGCTGCGAGACACGCACGGGCTATCGCAGGAACTCGCTTGTCACTTGGATCGGCGATGACATCGAGCAGTTCCTCGACACCCTTGCGTCCGACCGGCGCGACGATCCCGAACTCGGCAAGGTGGGCCCGGATCACATTGATCACCGCAGTCTGTTGGCGGATAAACAGATGGCGCGTGCGATGGAGCGTCAGACAGCTCTGCTGCTCGGGGGTCTTGGTCGCAACGAACCGCATGTTCGCTCTGGTAACCGCTTCGCAGATTGCCTCTGCGTCCGCCGCATCGTTCTTCTGCCGTTTGACGTAAGGCTTAACATAGGCCGGCGGCATCAGCCGTACCGTGTGGCCGAGCGCCTTGAGCTCACGCGACCAATGGTGCGATCAGGCACAGGCTTCTATTCCGATGAGGCACGGTGGCAGTTTCTCGAAGAACGCCAAAACGTACCGCCGCTTCAACTGTCGGCGGATAGCTACTTGCCCTTGTGCATCAATGCCGTGCACCTGAAACACCGACTTGGCGATGTCGAGACCGATTGTCGTGATCGCTTGCATGTTTGGCTCCTCCAAATTGTGGGGGCCTTAACAGCGCCCACTTTCATGGCACTCACGTGCCGGTGGAGGAGCCGTCCACAGCATCAGGAGCAGACATCGACCGATTAATGCTTCAGCTTTGAGGGCAGTGAGGCACCATTGGTGCCAACGTTGGAAGAGCAGTCCCTCAACTTCATCATTGTTTGGGTGATCGTATCACCAAAACGCGCGGCCGATGTTGATACTGAGGGCGGTCAGTGGCTTCCTCAGTCGGCGATTTTGGGTTATCGTGGCTGGCGCTGCGGAGGACGACACGGCGCAGCGGGTGCCTACGGCTGCCAGCGCCGAGTGATTTAAAAGGACATATCCCAATGCTTCATCGCCTTATCAAGCCTGCATTACTTCTCGGCTTCCTGCTGGTCGGGAATGCCGCTCATGCACAAGACGCTACAGGCCGGCAGGGCATGCTGACATGCAGGACCGCACCTAGCTTGGGTCTCATTATCGGCTCGACTAAAAACTCGCGTGCCAATACAGAGATAACTCCGGCTGGACCCAGAATTACTTTGGCAGAATAAACCGCATTGGCCTGGATATCGGCTTCACTGCCGGGGGTGTCATGGCATGGGGTGTTATTGGCAGCACAGGCGCGGTACGGCCTGGGGTGCTCACGGGCCGCTTTGTCGGCGGCAGTGGTGAAATCTCCGTGGGTGTCGGCGTCGGTGCAAATGTCCTCGTCGGAGGGACGGCGCAGGGAATATCGTTACAGCCACTATCAGTGGAAGGACAGGTCGGCGTTAATCTTGCGCTTGGGGTTGCGGGACTGACGCTGACCCCGGTTCGCTGACCCTTGAGATTTGGCCTGTTCTTGCCGCTTCAGAGTTGACCGCGAGAGGACGATAGATGACACATACACTCCGCCTGCTAGCCAAGATTGTGCTCCTACCCATGTGCATCAGCATTTCGAGCGCCGCCTACGCGCAAACGGACATGATGAGTTTGCTGCGCGAACGGTTAGCGGCAGGTTTTAAAAAACTAGAGACTGCCTGCGGCGAAGATGTGAAGAAATATTGCAGCACTGTCACGCCTGGGGAGGGCCGCCTCATGTATTGCATAGAAGCGCATGAGGACAAGATCAGTGACGGATGTGCATCCGCTCTGGACGAAGTGGAATATCAAGCTGAAGCGACCGCCGAAAACTTGAGGGAAGCTGTGAATGCCTGCCGGGGTGATATCGATAAATTCTGCGCGACGACTTAGCCCGGCCAAGGCCGCATTGCAGCATGTTTGGCGGCAAACAAAACTTCAGTTTCCAAGAGCTGTGCGGACGCCCTTCAAAAGGTCCAAGACCGGTGATCGCACCCAAGAGCGCTAATCGAGCACGGTAGTTCGCAAGCCAGCTGACTTGTCTCATGTCCCATTCCGAATGTCGCAGTCGGGCCATAAGCGGACAATCCATCCTGAGGCTAAACCGTTTCGATGTCCGCTGTTGTCCAAAAGCAGACAAAATATTGCGATGCCGCGATTGTCCGCTAAGTGCCAATCGCGACCAGCGCACCGCAGCAAACAGCAGGTCTATTCGATCACCTCGTCGGCGCGGGTGAGCAGCATTGGCGGCACTTCAATTCCAATCGCCTTTGCAGCTTTGGCGTTGATCGACCAGTTCAAATTTCGTTGGTTGCTGAATGGGCAGATCGGCCGGTTTTGCCCCCTTCAGTATTTTGTCCACGTACTCTACGGCACGTCCGGCCATTTCATCGGTATTCGGCCCGTAGGAGATAAGCCCGCCAGCACGCGCCCAATCCCCCCAACCACCAGCCAACGGAAGTCGTTTTGTCCTCGCAAAATCAACAATCCGAGGGATGTTCAAGCACCGTATGTCGCGACGAGACAACGTAAAGAGCGTCGGGTCGAGCATTGGCCACTGCACTAACGCACTTTCAAGCTCGACTGGACCCCGCATTTCCACGGGCTCCAGTCGTATGTTGAGAGCTGCGGCAGCACGCTGGGCTTCTGGCAGTTCATTATCAGGATGATCCGGATTCCATAGGAACGCAGATGCGCTGCATTCGCGGCACAACTTCCTTGAGAAGCTCCAACCTCTTCGAGGCTGTATCGTCCAGCAAGAGCGTGACGCCGGTCGCATTGCGCGCGGGCCGAGCAAGGCTCGCGGCCAGCCCAAGCTGCACTGGGTCGGCACTGCTGACGAAGACAATCGGGATTGTCGAGGTCGCTTTTGCGGCATAAGGAGCCACATCGCCACCTAGCGCGAGTACCACATCCGGCTTTTCAGCTACGAGCTCAGCGGCAAGATCGGGCAATCGCTCGGATCTGCCTTCTGCGTAGTGATAAATCACGACTACGTTCTGTCCCTCGACATAGCCGAGTTCGCGCAGACGAACATGAATGGCTTTCATCTGGGGATCAGCCGTGGGAGTGCTGAACAATAATACTCCTAATCGCGGCGCCTTCGGACGCTGTTGCGCGCGCGTCGCGAGGGGCCACGCCGCTGCCGCGCCGCCGAGAAGCGTGATGAACTCGCGCCGTCGCATATCCGCTCCCATGCTCAGGAGACGGCATCTTATCGGCTCAAACGGGTACTTTGATAGGGGCTGAAACCGGCATCAAAACCATTGCCGCAGTGCACAGCCAATGTCCGTTGTGGGTCAAAAGCGGACAAACGGTCTCGCGCCTAAATCCGGTAATGTCCGCTATTACCCCAAGAGCGGACATTCGGCGCTGCATTGGGCCTACCGGCAGCATTGATCCGATCTGGGCGCTGCATCGTTCTGCTGGCGGCTAACCGCCAAGATCATGCCTTGCCCTCGTCGAGATCCTCGAGCAGCTGCCGCCGGTAGGCGACATCGGCCTCGGCTTCCTGCAGTGCGCGCCGACGCGAGGCGGGATCGCTGTTGGTGCCAATGCCGCCGCGGTCGGGATGCCTGACCAGCTCGGTGTAATAGGCGACTGTTTTCTCGGCATCGGCTAAACGCTGTTGATACGCAACGCGGCAATCCGGCCAACCGACGGCGGCCAGCAGCTCACGTTGCAGTTTGATGGCTTGATCGTCGCGCAGATCGTCGTCATCGGAGACGCCAAACGAGGTGATCTCACGCGGCAGTGGCGAGCGCGCCCATGGCGGCAGCGATAATGCAAGGTGCAGAGCGCTGTAATCTGCGGCTTGAAAGGCCGCGATGGCCTCAGGCGAAATTCGACGGCGTGGTGTGCGGCGGCGTGGTCTGCGGGCGGTTGGCATTTTAACTCCCCGATGGTCGGCCAATCGGCTTTACGATTTCAACAGTGACGCCAAGGCGCTGCAAGGTGCGGCAGATAAAAGCGCGCAGTGCCAATTCATCGCGCAAAGCCGGATGCGCTTTGAGGCCGTTCTTCGTGCGGATTGTTTCGCCATCGTCGTTGATGCGTTCGGCCAGCGCCTCGACACGGTCCTGCGCCGCGCAAAGCTGCGCCAGCAATTCGATGCCGCCGCGGTCATCGACAACAAATTCGGAATTGATGGCGTTCCAAAGGGCCAAGCCATGTTGACCCAACTTGCGCGGCGGTGCGCTGGCGATGGTTGCCGAATTAACCAGCGATAATTGAGGTTTTTTCGCCACGAAAATTTGCTCCCAATGTTTTCCTTAGTTTTGTAGAACTTCGATTAGGCGACCGCTCGGACGAAGGGGCCCCCCTTTTTTAATTCGGATTCCCCCCGGCCTCTCAAGTACGGCGGCGACCCTGGGCAGAAGTACAAGGCCGCCGCTGCGTGTAAGGCCGCCCGGGAGAGCGCGGCCCAACTAATGCACGACAGGTAGAAAGCGATCCTCCCACAACGGTCGCGTTGCTCCTTCAAGTCCATCGGCAGCAGTGCGCATGCGCGCGGCTACGCTTGCGCGATCCTCTGCGCTGCAGTCTTGGGTTAGTGTCGTCAGGACGCCGATAATGCCTGCAGCCCAAGCTTGCGGCTTCGGATGAGTTCCTGCGACGCTGCAGATCAACATGGCGACCCGCTCGCTCAGCGGCATCGTCAAAAGTTGTTCTTTCATTTCGTCAGGCGTCATGCGCGCTTCCTCAAAAACTCCGGCAGCTCGACGAAGTGGTCGTCCAGGTTGTCGCTCTTCACCTGGGCGCGCACGACGGCTTCGATATCGTTGCGCAATGACGCTACATGAATGGTTATCTGATCTCTCATATAGTTCCGCAACGTTACGGCCTCCTCGGTGAGCATTCGTGCCACCGTTTTCGCGACGTACGCGCGCCATTCCTCGCGCAATTCGCCGATCACCTCGGACATTACCGGCGAGAGCAACCCTTCGTGATAATTCTCCAACCAGGATGCGATGTGGGAATCGACCCAGATGCGCCATTGGTCTGCCGTTCCTTGTATTATCGCCGGCGATAAATCCTGCGGCCGCGAGTTGCGCATTGCGGTCGTAAATTCGCGTATAACGCTTCCGGAAATATCGCGCTCAGTCTGCTGTTGTGGCTGTGACTGTTGCTGCTGCACGAGTGCGTCTTCGTGCCGTTTGTAAACAAGCTCGCGCGGCGCGGAACGCGGCAATTATTTTTCGCGTTTCTTCGTCCATCATGCGTCACCAGATCACATTCTGCGCCCAGGCCAGGCCGCCGGCAGCACGCAAGCCAAAATCGAGGTCGATTATGAGGCGCAGTGCGAGCGTGGCGGTCTGAAAAGTTGATCTGATTGGCGCCGCGGGCAGCGGCGTCGTAGTCGTGCCGGAATTGATCGGCAGCGCAATGGTATCTTCGTGGTATGAAGTTTGACTCGACACATCGACGCGAGGCGTTGGACCGATGGCGCTGGCGAGCGCGTTGGGGGCGAGCGCAACCACGGTACGGTCGGCGAGCCCGGAGCTGGCGAGAACCTCATACGGAAAAACACCACGTGCGCGCAGCCGCAAGGACACGGCCTGCCTGGGTGAGCAGATGAAAATAATCGGCCCGTTGTTGGCGACGGCGCTGACCGAGGCAGCCAGCCGGCTGGTGTCCTCGATCATCGCTTCGAAAAGATTGGTGTTCGAACTCGGCGTGCCAGTCAGCGCATCAATTCCGTAACGCAGTCCGGCTGGCCGACCGACGGTCGCGGCATTAGCGTCGAGCGCCACGGTGTCGAGTGCCAGGCCGAAACTGTCGTTCACTGTCACGGTGATCAGCTTCAGCGCATTGCGGACCGAATACGTGGAAAACTCGTAAGTGAACGGGACGACAACTCCAAATTTTTTCTGGCTCAAGGTGATGCCGCCAGCACTCAACTTGGCCGCGCCGATCGGTTTTCCTTGCTCAACGTAGCCGCCAACCGTGGCGCTGGCCGTGAAGCCGGGGACGAAGAACGCGCTGCTTCTGCCGAACTCCAGCTGATTATTGGCAGCAAATAGCGGCCCCATGGCCGACGCGGCCCCGAGTCCGCCGAGCGTATCAGCAACAGCCGTTTGAACGAGCACACCGGCATTGGCGTCGACAACCGTGCTCGAGGGATTAACCGAAGCGCGTGTTAGCAGCTCGACATCCCTGTCGTAAATTTCCGCGGCGACGTCGACCGGAGCGCTTTGCTCAAGCCTGGCATGGAGGTGCGCGTGTATGGCGCGCATCAAGGTTGAATTGGTGGTGGAGCGGGTGCGCGCGCTGTAATCCGGGCGCAACGGAATTGGGCGTGATGTGTTCATGGGGCAATTATGCCGCCGCCTAAAGCGATCTGAGCTAACGCGTTAGCAAAAGTCTTTCGCGCTCTCGGCAAGTAGCGCAGTGATCGCCTTGCCGACCGCCTTCCTATTTCTCGCGTCGCCTGGCAGCCAGCCGAGCTTCACCAGCATTTCTTCGACGTCGCCGCTGTATTCAACGCCTTCGGCGCATTGGATCGGGTTGCGCCTGTCCCGGCGTCGATCGCGCAGTCGCGCCCCGCGCTCGCGGTTGAGGCGGCGCCTGCGCTCGCGCTTATCGTCGCCGCAATCGAGCATGGCGCAACGAACCAACTATTATTTCGATTATCCCCGCGTTCCGCAGCGCCGCAGGTCGCCGTCCTTGAGGGGCATATCCACGGACGGGATTGCCTGGAGGCAGCCTGTCCGGAGGCCACCCCCTTCCCGCTGCGCCAGTCAGTTGTTCCCCCCTAAAGGGGGGAAACAACCGACGCACTGGCGCAAAACGGTTGCGACAGTCGTTTTGCGCCAGTCGTTCAACTGGCGCAAACCTATATTCCACGCGTCTTTCTTGGCCGTTTGGGGCCTGCTGGCGCTGCGCCAGTCGTTTGACTGGCGCATTTTCGGGGGATTTTGGGCGGGATTTCAAAAAGGAACCGCCTCCTCCTCGGGTGCCTTTCCGGCCTCGATGTAGCAACGCGGCTTGCGCGCCGCGTCTTGCCCTTCGACCTGTTTCAGCCAGCCTGCCCGCAGCCAATCCCGAACGATCTTGGCGACCGCGCTCTTAATCGGCTTCCGTTGCAGGTCGAGATTGAGCGCCTGTCCTATCGGAACCCCAACCCACGGTTCTTTCTGCGAGCGCTGATCTTCCCGCCACGGGCCGCCCGCCTTGATCAAACTCTGTGCGTCCCGAATCGTGGCTGGCGTGATCACCGGCGCGTCCACAGCCGGATAAGTCCATGGTGTGACCACGCCGACTTCGTCGCCGCCAAATCCGATCTCGTTGTTCTGCAAGTCGACCAAGACCAGTCTGAACCAATCTGCTTGTTCTGGTGGCCGTGTCAGGTTTGCCTTGCCAATGTCGGACCGAAAATGCAGCCGCCGGTCGCCGTCATCAATTTCGGCATTGTCGGCCTCGGTTGTCGTCATCACGTTAAGCGTACGTGCAGTCCGCGCAGCGTTGGCCAGTGCGCTGGCCCCGCGTCCATCATCCACTGTCACACCTTCGCCGCCGGTCTTGCGCGAATGATGTGCCAGCATGACGGCGCAATTCGCCACCTCGGCTACGTGTGACCAGCCTTTTGCGACGCGCTCGATGGCGGCGTTGTCATTCTCGGCAACCCGATGGCACGACACGAACGGGTCGATGATCAACACGTCGATCTTGCACTCGACCAACGTCGCAATCACCTCATTGATCACCGGCATGGCAATTTTCGTTTGGCGTTTCACATCTTCGGCAATCAAAATCGGCATCGTGCGGCCGGAATTGACGAATAGCCGGTCGCCAATATCCTCAGGCTGCAAATTGAACTGCTTCGCCGCTGCGGCAAACCGCCGCTGTAACTCGTCCTTCGGATCCTCGCCGTTCCAGTACCAAACGCGCAGTTCTTGTGCCGGATGGACGTCGAGCAACGGTTTGCCCGCACCCATCGCCAATGCTTCGACGATAAGCAGCGAGCTTTTGCCAACGCCGCCGGTCGAGACAGTGAGTGACACGAACTGACGAACGTAGTGCGGTTTATAGAGCCAGCGTCGAAGCGGAATCTTCGTTGGGTCAACCCATTCAAACGGCGTGGCGCTAATGCGCGGCTTCAATGGCCTCTCGATTTTTGGTTCGGGTGCTGGCCCAGGAGATGGCTCGGCGCTGCCTTCGGCGGTCTGTTGTTGCTTGGCCGAGGTGCGGTTTGTGTTTTCGATTTCTGCTTCCAGCTTGGCGTCGTATTCGTCACGCCAGCCGTGCGAGGCAGCGTTGGCCAAATAGAAAAGCGTTCCTGCACCAATTTGCGTCGGTGGCGATCTCGAATAATGATGCCAGCGGTAGGCGGTCGTCCTCGCACCGTACTTGGTTGATTTCCGCGACCACTGATCAAAGTCCACAAATCCTTTGCCACCGGTCGCGGCCCAAATCGCCATGCCGATGCAATTCCATTCCTCCCATCCCAGATCGTGGTTTGAAATTACAGCGAGTGCTGCCGCGATCAGTGCCGGGTCTGCCCGAGGCTCATCACCGGGCGTCCGTTGCTCATCTTTGGCGCTCAGTCGTTCTCTTAAGTCGGCCGGGAACGGCGGCAGGTCTGCTAACCCCTGCTCATTGCCCCTCTCGAACCGATATTCCCCGACACCATTCTGCGACGGCGGCGCGATGGCATAACCGCCTTGGCCGCGCGTATCGACGCCGTGTGCGATGGCGTCGGTGGTATTGTAAATAGTACCGTTCGACTTGAACCACAGGTGAGCGCCGCCGCGAGGCGTACGCACGATAATTGGTGAACGGGTTTGCCAATCCGGTATGTAGGCAAAGCCGTCCTTGCCCTTTTTGTCGTCAACATCGAGGTCGAGCACGTCGATGCCAGATGCCGGACCGGTCGGAATGCCGATCATGGCGCTTGGCCATTTGGTCCACCACGCCTTGATCTGATCGGCGTCGGTCGTCGCAATACGGAAGCCGCCATCGACCAGTGGCGCTTTGTTTTTCGGATTGCACGGAAACACCGGCAACCCGCGCTCGGCGTAGTGCATCGCCGCCACCATGTTTGCGTTCATGGCTGCACCACCTTGCGCCGCTCGGCCACGCGCCGTTGCCGCTCGAGGTAGGTCATGCGTCGGCCATAGGCCGGGCGCGGCGGGAGCTGCCCGCAGACGCGCAAATATTTTTTTCAGATCAGTTCGATGAACGGTCGATAATCGTTCCGCCAGCCGCAATGTTCGGCGATGCAGCGGTATATATCGTCGACGGCATTGGCGTGGATCAGTTTGTTGTTGCCGGCGAGGTACTGCACCAGATCGATCGTCAGCCGCGATAGGTCGGCGCAACGTGAGGCGCTGCCGCGACGCCCCCAACTCGAGGCGGTGACGATGTAGGTCGTCAGCCACTCGACGAAGGTCGGCGGGTCTTTATTTACGACGCTGGCTGGTATATGTTGGTTGCACCGCGTTGAAGCTTTGCAATCCACAGCGTCCCCGGAGCCACCCGGGGCGCTGTTTTCGTTTTGGGACATGGTGGATCACGCCGCCACCGTATCGGCGGGCTTGTATTCACGTTTGGGCCGCTTGGTGATCCAGTCCTCAACCTCGCGCTCAATCCAGGCGGGCCTGCCGCCCAGATCGCGCGCGCTCGGAAACTTCCCGTTGCGCATCCATTTCCAGATCGTCGGAAAGGTGCAGCCTACACGGTCGCAGACCTCAGCTTTTGAGATGAGGCGAACTGGGCCGGCTGGCTCATCACCATCACCGTCACCATCACCGCCACCATCGGTGTAGGCGCGGCGATGCGGACGACGCTGGCGTCGATCTGAATCGATGCTGTTGAGCGCGGGCGCTTGCAGGCCGAAGGTCGGTGGTGCTTGGCGTGTTTGAGCTTTGATAGCCGCTGCCTTGGCGGCCATTGCGACCTGCGCAGCCGGTTTTTTCATTGTCGACACAGGACACTCCTCAATTGGAGGCGCTGCGCCCAGCGATGGCACCAGCGCCGCGGTTAAAATTCCGCCGGCGCCGGGACTCCCATAAAAAAACAGGAGTCCGCCGCCGGTTACCCGATGGAAGTCCTCCTGTGTGGGAAGAATATAGCCAGTGTTGCCGGCAAAAGGAAACGTTTATTTTTAAAAATTATTTTACCGGACGACCAAACTGCGCCGCGACCACGTTGCTCGCAGCCGCCCTGCCCTCGACCAGCGCCATGATTTTCTGCGCGACCGCTTCCATCACATTCTTGTTCTCGTCGGCGTACTGATGCCTGTCGTACACGCTCGCGATGCCACCCTCCTTGTGGTTGGTGACGCGGTTCATGGCATCTTTTCCGAAGCCGAGTTCTGTCACCTTCGTGGAGAACGTGCGCCGCAGATCATGCGGCGTTGCCCGTTCCGCGCCGACTGCCTTGCAGATATCGCGCATTGCAGCGTCGAGCTTGGCGACAGCGGCACCCCGTGAACCAACGAAAACCAGCCCAGTCTCCGGCATGTCGGCAAGCAATGCCTGCGCAGGCGCGGGCAACCAGACGCGATGGTTTTCGCCATTCTGGTGCCAGGCCAGCCGAGCGCCGGCATGGGATCGCCGGGCAGCATCCACCAGCCGTCGACGATATGCTCACGCCGCATATGGGCGACTTCGCCGGGGCGCTGGCCGGTCAACAGGATCAATTTCAACGCGGTGCTTTGTAACAGCCCCGCGCTATCAAACGCGGTCCAGAATTTTGGTATTTCGAGAGTCGGATAAAACGCGCTCGCGGGCTTTAGTGTCGTTCCTCTCTACGAGCTGGCACGGATTTGTCTTCACAATCTCCTCGCGGATCGCCCAGGCAAAGATTGCTGACGCAGCGGCAAGCGTCTGATTGGCAACTATGGGCGCTTTGATGCGCGCCATCATCGCCTTAACGTCACTGCGCGCAATATCGGCGGCCTGCAACTTGCCCCACTTCGGGATCAGGTGACGGCGAACCAGCGCGTCCGCCTGCTGCCAAGATCTATTCTTGCGCTTGGCGTATTCCTCGACGTAGCGCGTTGCCAATCCTCAAAGGTGCCCTTGCCGCGCTCGGCCTTGCGCTCAGCGGCTGGGTCGTTGCCCTCGGCGACCTTGAACATGACGCGGCTCGCGAGCTTGCGGGCATCGGCAAGATCAATCGCGGCGGCATTGCCGATGTGGTACCAGCGCGGGCGACCGTGGAACGGATAAACACACTTCCAAGCCTTGTGGCCGGTCGGCTGCACAACGACCGCAAGACCGCGCTGATGGCTGTCCCAGACCATGAACGGGCGGGCCTGCGGTTTCAGCTTCTTGAGGAAATGTCGGACAGCTTGTGCTTGTTTGGCGCGCTTGCAGGTTTCCCATCGCGGCGTGGGCGCGGCATCGGGCTACTCCAAACTAACGGTCAACTAACGATTGCCCCTTTATTGGGCTTAATAGAAATTTAAGCGTCTTAACGCCAAATATCAAGCAATAATGGGGGTTTTTGGCCGTTAGTTTACGGAGCTTAAAGGTGTGTAAAGGGCCAAATCGTTAATGTGCCGTTAATATTGCCTCTCATAGTTTGCGAAAGACGCGCGGTTCGGGGGTAAATTGGCGCGGGATTCTCGGGGCCGGGGGACATCATGCGTTTCGTCGTGGGGCTATGCTTCTCGCTGATCGCCGGCATGGGGTCGGCCATGGCGGAGGACGCCTGTCCTGGTCATCCGGACGCACTCGGCACCTCGCGCGTGCTCACCATCAGCCCGCAAGATTTCGCGCGCATCGGCCGCATCCAGTACAAGCAGACCTTGCCGCTCAACGACCATGAGGTCGTGCTCACCTTCGACGATGGGCCGATCCCGCCCTACTCCAACATCATCCTCGATGCGCTGGACGCGCAATGCGTGAAGGCGACCTATTTCATGGTCGGCGAAATGGCGCATGCTTATCCGTCCATCGCCCGCCGCATCTACAATGCCGGCCACACCATCGGCACCCATACCCAGCACCATCCGTTCGCGATGCAGCGGCTGTCGATGCAGAGGGTCGAGCGCGAGGTCGACGACGGCATCGCCTCGGTTGATGCCGTGCTCGGCGATCCGAAAGCGGTGGCGCCGTTCTTCCGCATCCCCGGCCTCGGCCGCAACAACGCGATCGACAATTTCCTCGAGAGCAAGAAGCTGGTGACCTGGAGCGCCGACATCGACACCAACGACTGGTGGCGCGGCACCAGTCCGAGCCAGCTCATCAAACGCGCCATGCGCCGGCTGAACGCGAAAGGCCGCGGCATCCTGCTGATGCACGACATTCATCCCGCCACCGCGATGGCGCTGCCGATGCTGCTCAAGGAGATCAAGAGCCAAGGCTATCACGTGGTGCAGGTGGTGCCGGCGGGCGAACGCCCGGCGTCGGTGCCCGAGCTCATCGCAACCGACAAGGAGAAGGGCACCTGGCCACGGGTGTTGAAAGCGAGCGCCGACGCCGTGCTCGGCGGAGACAAGCCGACGCTGCGTCACCACCACGCCAAGAAAGCGAAAGCGGTGGCAGCCAGTCGGCGCCGGCCGGTGGTCCATGTCAGCGCACGCAAGCAGGAATCATGCCGAAGCGCGCAGCCGGCCGGCGAACTTGTTCTAGCGCGGATTTCTGCCGGATTTTCCGACGGGGCTAGCGCGTGAGGCGCGCCGCCGTCACCACTTTCTGGAACAGCGCTGTCATCGCCTGCGAAATGCCGTCAGTCGGGCTCACTTCGAAATAGAAGCCCGGCGACGCGCAGCTCTCCATGTTCTTGGCGATCTGGCTGTTGATCGACGGCCCATAGGGCCCTTTGTTGAACGGGTCAATCCAGCTCGTGTACCAGCCGTTGGTCGGCAGCGCCAAATAGGTGGTGTAGAGCGCGGCGATCTTGATGCCGCGCGCTTTCATGGCCGCGCACCAGGACACGTTGAGCGGCTCCTGACAGCGGGTATAAGTCTGCCCGGTCTGCGGGTCCCTGCCCGCGCTGGTCGGCTGCGAGCAAACGCCGGTGCTGGCGTCGGCCACGCCATCGGACACGAAGAATAGTATTTTCTGCGGCGACGACAGCGAGGTGCACCGTCATCAAGTCGACATTGGCGGCCGCGATTTTGGCGCTCGACAGGCTTGACGACAGCGGAAAGATCTTGGTGAGGCCCGCACTCGCTGCCGACGCGCCGAACGTATAGATCGCCGCGCGAAACTGGTTGGGCACGGTCTGCGTCACGTTCGCGGTATCCATCAGCTGCTGTGTCGCGCTGCGCACCACGTCGATGCGCGTGGTGACGCCGAGCCTCTTGGCAAGGCCGTAGTAGTCGTTCGGCGGAAATCGCCAAGGGCGGAACCGCCGACAGCGAGGTGGCGTCGGCAATGCCGTCGAGCACCGCGCCTTGGTGCGGTTGGCGAGGCTATAGTCGACCGCCGCGCGCCGACCGACAACATGCGGAATCGCGGCAATGCCGAACATTAGCGCGACGTTGCCACGGTTTTGATGCCGGAACGTCGCTAAACTGGAAACGAGCCGCCCCGCACCCTTCCGCCGTAAAGCCCCGGCGGTATGTTGCGGCAGGATTGTTTAAGCCCTTGTTAAATCACTCGTCCAAACTGCCAATTGGCCGTCGCAGCGACGTCAGGCGGCCGGTTTGCGCTTGAGCAGAAAGGCCTGCAGGGCTTCCTGCACCACCTCGCCGCGTTGATTGAGAACCTTCAGCTCGCGCTTCATCACACCGCGCTCGGGGTTCGAGGTTTCGCGCTTCTCCAGCACTTTGATGACGGCGTGAATGGTATCGCCGGGCTTTACCGGCTTGGTGAACTTCAGGCTGTCGAAGCCGAGGAAGGCGATCAGCGTGTCGTCGTAGAGATGAAGCTGGAAAATGAGGCCAGCGGCAATCGCATAGACGAGCGGCCCGTGCACGATGCGGGTGCCGAACGGCGTCGTCTTGCAGTATTCCTCGTTGATGTGGAGTGGGTTGTAGTCGCCGGACAGCCCAGCATAGACGACCATGTCGGCTTCAGTGACGGTACGCGCCGGACTTTCAAACTCCGCGCCGATCTCCCAGTCTTCCCAGTACAGTCCTCGCATCGCACGCTTTCCCTTTCGAGTTTTATTTCGCTTGTGGCCGGCCGACGGCACCGCTCTTGCGCAAGGCGCGATCTCTTCGGCGGAAAGCTGCAGCAGCGTTTGCAGAACCACGTCGGTGTGCTCATCCAGCATCGGCGCCGGTTTGGAAATGGTCTTGCCCATGTCCGCCATCTTGATCGGATTGCCGGGCAGCCGCACCTTGCCGACCTGCGGATGCTCATATTCCACGATCATCTCACGTTCCTCGACCGGCGGCTCGGCGAACGCGCGCGTCAACATTGTTGACCGGCGCCGCCGGCACATCGGCCGCGCGCAGGCGCGTGAGCCAATCGGCGGCGGTGCGGGTGCGGAAGATTTCCTCCAGGCGCGGGATCACCACCTTGCGGTTTTTCACGCGCGTCGCGTTGTCGGCATAGAGCGGATCGTCGATCAGTTCGGGATGCTCGAGCACAACGCACAGCTTCTTCCAGAAGCCTTCCTGGCGGGTCGCCACGACGATGTAGGCGTCCGACGTGGCGAAAGCCTGCCACGGAACGGAATAATCGTGCGCCGAGCCCGGCGGCTTCGGCACCTCGCCGTTCGACAGCCACATGGTGCCGATGTACGTCAGCAGGTGCAGCATGGTGTCGAACATCGAGATCTCGATGCGGCGGCCTTTGCCGGTACGCTCGCGGTCGAATAGCGCGGCGAGAATGCCCTTGCTCGAATAGATGCCGCCGCTGATGTCGGCGAGCGGCATACCGACGCGCACCGGCGGCCGTCCGGGCTCGCCGGTGATCGCCATGTGGCCGGAGATCGCCTGGATGTTAAGATCGAGCGCCGGATAGTCCTTGTATTCGCCGGCCGAGCCGAAGCCGGTGACCGAGCACTGGATGATGCGCGGATTGATCTTGCTCAGCGTGTCGTAATCGATCTGCAGGCGTTCGAGCACGCCGGGCCGGAATTGTCGATCACGACGTCGGAGATTTTGACGAGATCGTAGAAGAGCTTGCGGCCCTCGTCGGACTTGAGATTGATGACGACGCTCTGTTTGTTGCGATTGAAGGTGAGAAACAGCCCGCTCAGGCCCTTGTACGGCGCGACCGACGGAATGCGGCCGAGATCGCCCTCGGGCGTCTCGATCTTGATCACTTCGGCGCCGAGGTCCGAAAGTACCTGACAGCCGTAAGTGCCGGCGATGATCTGGCCGAGCTCCAGGATTCTGGACGCCTTCGAGCGGATACGACATCGGTCGAGAGCCCCAGGCCGCGGGCGATGATGTTGCGCTGGATTTCCGACGTGCCGGCGCCGATGACGGCGAGCCGCGAGTCGCGGAAGAAGCGCTGCATCGGATATTCCATGCAGTAGCCGTAGCCGCCGAGGATCTGCAGCCCGAGGTCGGATACCGTCTTGTAGGTCTCGCCGGTGTAGAGCTTGAGCACCGCCGCGTCGCTACGCGTCGCCTGGCCTTGCGATAAGCAGCCAGGCGAAGCGGTAGACCAGCGTGCGCGACACGTCGAGCATCACCTTCATATCGGCAAGCTTGTGCGAGATGGCCTGGAACTGGCCGATCGGCCGGCCGAACTGCTTGCGGCTTTTGGCGTAGTCGAGCGCGTAGTCGAACGCCGCCGACGCCGCTCCGGTGCGCGCGGCGGAGAGACAAAGCCGCTCGTACCATAGATAAGAGTCGACGGCTTCCCAGCCATGGTCGACTTTTCCCAGCACGGCCGAGGCCGGCACCTTCACGCCGCTGTAGAAGACCTGCGTGGTGCCGATGGCGCGCTGGCCGAGCGTCGCGATCTTGCGCACTTCGATGCCGGGCAGCTTGGTGTCGACCAGGAAATTGGTGATGCCCTGCTGCTTCTTCTCGCCGGTCGATGTGCGGGTAATCAAGAGGCAATATTCGCTGATGTCCATGCCGGAGGTGAACACCTTCTGGCCGTCGATGACGTGAAGCCCTCATTGGTCGCTGTCGCGCGCGTGGTGAGCGCCGCGGCATCGGAGCCGGAGGCCGGCTCGGTCAAGCCGAAACAGAACGACAATTCGCCGCGCGCGACCTTGGGCAGCAGCTCGCGCTTCTGCTCCGCCGTGCCGTCGCGCACCACGGCGTAGCCGCCATAGGTGAGTGTGCGGAACAGCCACATCGCCAGTTCTTCGAAGTGGCGGCCGGTTTCCTCCAACAAAATGGCGAGATCGATGGCCGAGCCGCCGCTGCCGCCATATTCGGCGGGAATGGCGAGGCCGAACCAGCCGTGCTTGGCCAGCGCCTGATAGGCTTCGCGCGGCGGCGTCGCCTCGTTATCGCAGCGCTCGGCGTAATCCGGCGGACAGACTTCGTCGAGCAATTCGCTGACGTGGGCGCGCAGCGTCTCCTCGTCCGGCGTGAAAGAAAAATCCATGGCTCACCGTGGGGCGTCGAGGCTGGCGAGCGCCAGCACGCGGCGCGCGCGCTGCGCCATGGCGTAGTCGACCAGCTTGCCGTCGACCGCGATCGCGGCGACGCCGGCTTTTTCCGCGGCGGCGAATTCGGCCGAAATCTTCTTGTAGTAAGCGACCTCCGCCTCCGGTACGGCATAGGCAGCTTTCACCGGCGCGATCTGCTTGGGGTGAATGACGGTGCGGCCGATATAGCCGAGCCGAGCCGAAAGGCGGGAATCGGCGATGAGCCCGGCTTCGTCGTTGAGATCGGCGAACACGCCGTCGAGCGGAAACACGGCGCCGCCGGCGGCGCGGGTGTCGAGCAGCACCTTGGAGCGGGCGTAGAGCAGCTCGGTACCCTCGATCGACCAGGAGCAGCCAAGATCGCTCTGCAGATCGCCGTCGCGGCGCTGCCGAAGCAGGTCGCAGCCACGCGCGGCGAGGCCTTGATCAGGTTGAAGCAGTTGTAAACGCCGAGCGCGTTTTCGATCTGCAGGATGATCCCGACCGAGCCCGGCTTTCATGCCCCCTTGCGCTTCGTGACGATCGAGCGCGGCGGCGCATTGCTGCACGTCCTTGACCGTCTCGGCCTTAGACAGCAACACCGCGTCGAGTCCCGGGCGCGTCACCGCCTCGAGATCGTCCAGCAACAGGCCGGTGCTGGCGGCGTTCACGCGCACATAAATCGCCGGGTGAGAGGGAGCGTTCGTGGCGGCATCGATCGCCTTGGCGACCAGCGCGCGGGCCTCGGCCTTGGACGCGAGCGGCACCGAATCCTCGAGATCGAGAATGACGGCGTCGGCGCCGCTTTCCAGCGCCTTGCTCATCACCCGTTCCTTGATGCCGGGGGCGAACAGCGCGGTACGCACAGGCTGCATAATGTCGTGACTCCGTAGGATGTATTCGGGTAGGGGCCGGCCACTATAGACTAATTGGTTAGGCGAGAACCTGAAGGGCGTTGACGGCGCGCCGATCCCCGACGGCAACGCCGGCTTGCGCAAAATCCACGGAAGCAATGGCGGACCTAGCCCTCCGTGTCGGCATCGGCGGGCGGCCCGGCGCCTGAAGCGCCGTAGTCAACCGGCGTTCGCCCCCAAGGTGGTGCCCCGGTAGGGATACCCTCGCCGGTCATCCCTTTGCATCCGCTCAATTGTACGGTACCGCTTAGGACATCCGCAGCGGCACATTCAGAATGCCGCCCGAGTGGGGAGTGTATGGCTGCCGACGTCATCCTCGAAACCGAGGATCTCACCAAGGAATTTTCCGGATTTTTCGCCGTCAACGGCGTGAGCCTGCGCGTGCTGCGGCGCACCATTCACGCCCTGATCGGCCCCAACGGCGCCGGCAAGACCACCTGTTTCAATATGCTGACCAAGTTCCTGTCGCCGACGCGCGGGCGCATCGTCTTCAACGGCCACGATATCACCGCGCTCGCGCCGGCCGATGTCGCCCGGCTCGGGCTGGTGCGGTCGTTTCAGATTTCCGCCGTTTTCCCGCACATGACGGTTTTGGAAAACGTGCGCATCGCGCTGCAACGCCTGCGCGGCGGCTCATTCGACTTCTGGCGCTCGACCGCGGTACTCGACAGCTACAACGAGCGGGCGATGGAACTGATCGCCGACGTCGGCCTCGCCGAATTCGCCGACTGGCTGGCGGTCGAATTGCCTTACGGGCGCAAGCGCGCGCTCGAGATCGCCACCACGCTGGCGCTCGACCCGGAAATGCTGCTGCTTGACGAGCCGACCGCCGGCATGGGCCATGAGGACGTCGGCCGCATCGCGCAACTGATCAAGCGCGTCGCCGCCGATCGCACCGTGCTGATGGTCGAGCATAACCTGTCGGTCGTCGCCGACCTGTCCGACCACATTACCGTGCTGACGCGCGGGCGCGTGCTCGCCGAAGGCGACTACGCGACGGTGTCCAACAATGCGGAGGTGCGCGAGGCCTACATGGGAGTGGGCCATGCTTGATGCGCACTCCCCCCTGCTCGCGATTGCCGACCTGCAGGCCTGGTACGGCGAGTCGCACATTCTGCACGGCGCAAGCTTCGACGTTCGCGAAGGCGAAGTGGTCACCCTGCTCGGCCGCAACGGCGCCGGCAAAACCACCACGCTGAAATCGATCATGGGCATGGTCGGCCGACGCGAAGGCTCTGTGCGCTTCGAGGGTCAGGAACTGATCGACCGCGCGCCGGACCAGATTGCCCGCGCGGGTATTGCATTTTGCCCGGAGGAGCGCGGCATTTTCGCCAGCCTCAACGTCGAGGAAAACCTCATGCTGCCGCCGGTGATCCGGCCGGGCGGCCTGCCGGTCGACGCCATCTTCGAGCTTTTTCCCAATTTGCGCGAGCGGCTCGGCGCCAGCCAAGGCACCAAGCTGTCCGGCGGCGAACAGCAGATGCTGGCCATCGGCCGCATCTTGCGCACCGGCGCGCGACTGCTGCTGCTCGACGAGCCGACCGAGGGCCTCGCCCCCGTCATCATCCAGCAGATCGGCAAGACCATCCGCGCGCTGAAGGACCGCGGCTTCACCATACTCCTGGTCGAACAGAATTTCCGCTTCGCCGCGACGGTCGCCGACCGTTACTACGTCATGGAGAACGGCCGGATTATCGATCAGTTCGCCACGGCCGAGCTCGATGCTAATGTCGAGAAGCTGCACGATTATCTTGGAGTTTAACAAAAGTGCCGTAAGCGCACGAAATCAGGGAGAACACCAATGAAGAGAGCGATAAGTCTGGCGGCGCTTGCCGTCATATTGGGCTGCGGCGCCGCAAGCGCCCAACAAGTCAACGTCAAGATCGGCGTCCTCACCGATATGGCCAGCCTCTATGCTGACGACACCGGCATCGGCTCCGTGATCGCCGCGAAGATTGCGGCGGCCGACTTCATGAAGAGTCACCCCAAATTCAAGGTCGAAGTGGTCAGCGCCGACCACCAGAACAAACCCGACATCGGTTCGCAGATCGTCAACCAGTGGATCGACGTCGATCACGTCGACATGATCGCCGACGTGCCGAATTCCGGCGTCGCCCTGGCGGTCGCCCAGATCGTGGCGCAGAAGAATAAGGTGTTCGTGGCGTCGGGACCGGCGAGTTCGGACCTCACCGGCCCGAAGTGCCAGCCCACGACCGTGCACTGGACCTACGACACCTGGATGCTGGCGAACGGCACCGGCAAAGCGATCGTGAAAAATGGCGGCGACACCTGGTTCTTCCTCACGTCCGACTACGCCTTCGGTCACGCGCTCGAACGTGACACCATGGCGGTGGTGAAGGCGAACGGCGGCAAGGTGCTCGGCGCCGTGCGCCATCCCATCAACACCAACGACTTCTCGTCGTTCCTGCTGCAGGCGCAGACCTCCAAGGCCAAGGTTATCGGCCTCGCCAATGCCGGCGGCGACACCATCAACGCCATCAAGCAGGGCGCGGAATTCGGCATCACCGCCGGCGGGCAGAAATTTGCCGGCCTTCTGATCTTCGCGCCTGACGTGGCCGCGCTGGGGCTGAAGACCGCACAGGGACTCCAGTTCACCGAAACCTTCTACTGGGATCTCAACGACGGCACGCGGGCCTGGACCAAGCGTTGGGATAAGGAGCGCAACGCCCAGGGCAAGCTGCCGAGCATGAATATGGCCGGCGTTTATTCCGGCACACTGCACTATTTAAAAGCGGTCGCCGCCGTCGGCAGCGCCGCGGACGGCAAGGCCGTCGTCGCCAAGATGAAGGCGATGCCTGCCGAAGACTCGGTCTACGGCAAGAGCATTGTCCGGGCCGATGGCCGCGTCCTGCACCCCGCGTACCTGTTCGAGGTCAAGAAGCCCGAAGAATCCAAATATCCGGGTGATCTCTACAAGCTGCGGGCGACCATCCCCGCCGGCGAGGCGTTCCGTCCGCTCAAGGACGGCGGCTGCCCGTTTGTAAGCGGCTGACGATGCCGGCAGCGCCGACCCATTCATGTTGGCGCTGCCGAATACCCCGGCAAGCACACCCATTTCGTCACTGACCGAAGCTACCGAGAACAACAAGGAGGAATGAACTCATGCGAAAAACTTTAGGATTGACGGTGCTTGCCGTCATGCTCGCCTGCGGCGCGGCAAGCGCCCAGCAGGTCAACGCCAAGATCGGCGTGCTCAGCGACATGTCGAGCCTCTACTCCGACGTCGGCGGCCCAGGCTCGACCGCGGCGGCGAAGCTGGCGATTGCCGACTTCACCAAGGCCAATCCCAATGTGAAGGTCGAGCTCGTCTCCGGCGACCATCAGAACAAGCCGGACATCGGCTCGCAGATGGCCAATCAGTGGTTCGACGTGCAGAAGGTCGACATGATCGTCGACGTGCCGAATTCCGGCGTCGCGCTGGCGGTCAGCCAGGTCGCCGCGCAGAAGAATAAGGTGTTCCTGGTCTCGGGCGCCGCGGCTTCCGACCTCACCGGGCCGAAGTGCAACGCCAACACCATCCACTGGACCTATGACACCTGGATGCTGGCCAACGGCACCGGCAAAGCGATCGTCAAGACCGGCGGCAACACTTGGTTCTTCCTGACCGCCGATTACGCGTTCGGTCATGCGCTTGAGCGTGATACCACGGCAGCCGTCGTGGCCGCCGGCGGCAAGGTGCTCGGCAGCGTGCGCCATCCGCTCAACACCAACGACTTTTCCTCGTTCCTGCTGCAGGCGCAGGCGTCCAAGGCCAAGATCATCGGCCTCGCCAATGCCGGTGGCGATACCATCAACGCGATCAAGCAGGGCGCCGAATTCGGCATCGTCAAAGGCGGCCAGAAGTTCGCCGGCTTGCTGGTGTTCGCCAGCGACGTCAACGCGCTCGGCCTACAGACCGCGCAGGGCCTCACCCTGACGGAAACCTGGTACTGGGACATGAACGACGCCAACCGCGCCTGGACCAAACGCTGGCAGGCCGAGCGGAATGCCCCCGGCAAGTTCCCGACCATGGTGCAGGCCGGAGTCTATTCCGCCGTCACCCATTACCTGAAAGCCGTGGCCGCGCTGAAGAGCGCAGCCGACGGCAAGGCCGTGGTGGCGGAGATGAAAAAACTGCCGACCGACGATCCGCTGTTCGGCAAGGGCACCGTCCGCGCCGACGGCCGCAAGCTGCACCCGGCCTATTTGTTCGAAGTGAAAGCACCGGGCGATTCCAAATATCCGGGCGATTTCTACAAGCTGCTCGCCACTATCCCGGCCGACGAAGCGTTCCGTCCGCTCAAGGAAGGCAACTGCCCGCTGGCCGGCGGCTGATCTCACTTTCTTCACCTCTCCCCGCGTGCGGGGAGAGGTCGACTTCCGAGTGAAACGAGGAAGTCGGGTGAGGGGCTTTTCTAGCCATTAAAACGGCCCCTCACCCGGCTCGCTTTGCTCGCCACCCTCTCCCCGCAAGCGGGGAGAGGGAAATCACGGACCCGACATGTTCGAAATCTTCGGCATCCCATCGACTGCGCTGTTCGGCCAGCTTCTGATCGGGCTGATCAACGGCTCATTCTATGCACTGTTAAGCCTGGGCCTCGCCGTGATCTTCGGCATGCTCAACATCATCAATTTCAGCCACGGCGCCCAATACATGATGGGCGCCTTTGCCGCCTATCTGCTGCTGCAATATTCGGGGCTCGGCTATTGGCCGGCGCTGATCGTCGCCCCGATCATGGTCGGCATCACCGGCATGATCATCGAACGGCTGTTCCTGCGCTGGCTCTATAAGCTCGACCATCTCTACGGCCTGCTGCTCACCTTCGGCCTGGCGCTGATCATCGAGGGCGTGGCCCGCAATTATTTCGGCTCCGCCGGCCTGCCCTACACGCTGCCGGATTCGCTGCGCGGCGGCCAGAACCTCGGCTTCATGTTCCTGCCCAATTACCGCGCCTGGGTTATCGTCGCCTCGCTAACCATCTGTTTCGGCACCTGGTTCGTGATCGAACGCACACGGCTCGGCGCCTATTTGCGCGCGGCGACGGAGAATCCGGCCTTGGTGCGCGCCTTCGGCATCAACGTGCCGCGCATGATTACGCTGACCTACGGCTTCGGCGTCGCGCTCGCGGCCTTCGCCGGCGTGATGGCGGCGCCGATCTACAACGTGTCGCCGCAGATGGGCTCCGATTTGATCATCGTGGTGTTCGCGGTGGTGGTGATCGGCGGCATGGGCTCGATCCTCGGCGCCATCCTCACCGGCTTCGGGCTCGGCGTGATCGAGGGCCTGACCAAGGTGTTCTTTCCCGAAGCGTCGAACACCGTGATCTTCGTCATCATGGCGATCGTGCTCTTGGTGCGCCCTGCAGGCCTGTTCGGGCGGAGGGGCTGATGGATCCACCGGCCAATCCCGTACAGAGCTTGCCCGTGGCGTCACGCCTGCCGAGCGAGACCATCGCCTTCGCCGTCATGGTGGCGGCACTGGTGGTGGCGCCGTTCTTCACCTATCCGCTGTTCCTGATGCAGGTGATGTGCTTTGCGCTGTTCGCCTGCGCCTTCAATCTGCTGATCGGCTATGTCGGCCTGCTCTCGTTCGGCCACGCGCTCTATTTCGGCTGGGCGAGCTACCTTGCCGCCTATTCCGCCAAGGCCTGGGGCCTGACGCCGGAACTGGCGATTCTGACCGGCACTGCGACCGCCGCCGTTTGCGGCTTCCTCGCCGGCTCGCTGGCGATCCGCCGCCAGGGCATCTATTTCGCTATGATCACGCTGGCGCTGGCGCAGATGATGTATTTCTTCGCGCTGCAGGCGAAGTTCACCGGCGGCGAGGACGGCATACAGGGCGTGCCGCGCGGCTATTTGTTCGGGCTGATCGATCTGCGCAACGAGGCAGCGATGTATGTCGTCGTCCTGGCGATCTTCCTTGCCGGCTTCCTGTTCATCTACCGCATCGTGCATTCGCCCTTCGGCGAGGTGCTCAAGGCGATCCGCGAGAACGAGCCGCGCGCCGTCTCGCTCGGCTACAGGACCGACCGTTACAAGCTCATCGCCTTCGTGCTGTCGGCGACGCTGGCCGGCCTCGCCGGCTCGACCAAGGCGATCGTGCTGCAGCTCGCCTCGCTCACCGACGTTAACTGGCCGATGTCGGGCGAGGTCGTGCTGATGACACTGGTCGGCGGGCTCGGCACCATTTTCGGGCCGGCGGTCGGCTCGTTCGTCATCCTGCTGATGCAGTACAAGCTCGCGGTCGTCGGTGAATGGGTGCTGGTGATCCAGGGCGTGATCTTCGTCGCCTGCGTGCTGTTGTTCCGCCGCGGCATCGTCGGCGAGATCGCCAATCGGTTGCGCATCCGCCTGTAAGCCGGCCGCGGCCGGCAATTGCCGCGGCGCGCGACGACTATGACGTTGAAATAACGGCAATAATTATGATTGGTGCGGCCAAGAGAAGTGGGACAGATAAGCAATTTCAGTCAGTTGGACAAAGGTGAGGGCGAAAAGGGACCCTTGAAGGGCAAAGGTTATTTTCAGCGGCGCCCTCACCTTCTCCGTATCGCTGCTTGGCCCGCTTCCACGACCTTGCGATTTCAATGACTTATAGTGTCAAACTTCTCTAACGGCGCTACGGGCGCTAAAGGCATTTTTCTGCACTGCCAAACCGGAAGCCTGTGTTGGATTAAAAGCATGTAAATAAGCCAGGTATTGTTAAAGGCCTCGGGCTTTCTTGAACCAAGTGATATGAGAGAATGAGCTTGAATAAGGAGCTTTTGATGTTTGGTGCGGAGCAACCGAATTGCGCACATCCCCAAGGACATGACCACTAGCAGCTCGACCGGCCCTAAATTTTCAGATGCTGTGGCAGGCTACTTTGCCGCCAAACAGCACCGCCCCGATACTGCGCTAATCGGTCAAAGCGAACATCTGTACCGCATAACATTCCGGCTGTTCGAGCAGTTCGCCCGTAATCCGCCCGTGGCTGCGATTGATCGAGACGTGGCCGATGCGTTCCTCGACGCACTTAAAAAGTTGCCAGCGAATTGGGGCAAATCAAAAAATGCGCGAGAAAAGACGCTAGCCGAAGTATTGGAGCAATCGTGTAATGCCGAGACGTTCATCAGTAACAAGACTGTCAATCGACATATCAGCGCCCTCTCCTCCCTATTCAAGTGGCTTCAGCGCAACAGAGCTAAATTTAATTTCCAAGGTGACAACCCATTTTCAAATCAATCGCGCGATGAAGCCAGCACCGACGCCACTCGATGGCTGCCATATACAATCGAGGAGCTAAACAGGCTATTCGCCGGCGAACCTCCGAGTGAGCTGCGCTGGATCATATTGGTCGCCCTATTCACTGGTATGCGCCTGAATGAAATTTGCCAGTTACACAAGGATGATGTGCGACTAGAGGAAGGCATCTGGTACCTTAACGTGGGCAACGAATACGAAGGTCAACGTGTCAAATCGGAGGCGGGTTTCCGCCGCATCCCAATTCATAGCGAACTAATGAAGGCTGGCCTTGTGGACTACCAGAAGTCACTTGCCAACGGGCAGCTTTGGCCAGGCTTGAAACCGGGTGGACCCGACAGAAAGCTATCGTGGTACGTGACGCGACAATTCACAACGTATCGTCGCAAGGTTGGCATAACACGGGTGCGCGTGAACTTTCATTCCCTGCGGAAGAACGTGTTGACGTGCTTAGACAAGGCAGACAGCGTATCGCAGGCGGATGTGGCCGCGATCGTTGGCCACGTGCGGGGCTTCGCCTTCGGTCGCTACTCCGAAGGCCCTTGCCTTCGGGCGTTGCAGCAGATTGTAGAGCGGGTGAAGTACCCCGGACTGCGGCTCTCTGGCTCCTACGCATAACCGACGATCGGAGCAATGCAGCAGTAATACATTGTTAACACGTATGGCTATCGCCGTGACCGAATAATAATCACATCTGCGATCGCAGGAGGCTTGCCGTTCCACAATATTAACTCGACTTGGGTACCGCCCCTTAACCACGCCTTGACGTTTGTCTGTTGAGCTGCTCCAGCCAACGGCGTCGGCTTCGCCGTGTGGTGAGGCCGAGTAGGCGTTAGTTGTACGGTGAGAATGAGTACATGAAAGGCGCGCGCATTGTCGTTTTGATTATCGCAATTGGGGCGGGCGGTGTCGCCGCCATGCTGGTTGGACGGTCAGACAAGACGGTAACGGTCACGGAGGCGCCCAAGATCGCCACCGCGGACATCTTGGTCGCCAAGTCCGACATTTTCGCGGGTCAGAAAATTACGCCGGCAGAGGTGCAATGGCAGGCGTGGCCCGCGGACGCTCCAGGCGCAAACGTCATCCGCAGGACTGAAAAGCCGCAAGCTATCGAGCAGCTGTCAGATAACATCGCCCGTTATCCATTCGTGGCCGGCGAACCGATCCGTGAAGCCAAATTAGTCAATGCCAAGGGCTCCGGCTTCTTGGCGGCAATACTTCCGTCGGGCATGCGCGCTATTTCCACACAGATTTCGGCAGAGACGGGTGCAGGCGGCTTTATCCTTCCGAATGATCATGTAGACGTGATCCTGACACGCCGTACTCGAGTGGCCAGTAATACTCAGATGCCCGAAGGCCATAGCAGCGACACTATTCTCAGAAACGTCCGCGTACTGGCAATTGATCAAAACATACAGGAGAAAGACGGTCAAAAGGTCGTGGTCGGCAAGACCGCGACACTCGAACTGACCCCGCACCAAGCGGAAGCTCTTACGCAGGCTCAGCAAGAGGGCACGTTGGCGCTGTCGCTGCGAAGCTTGAGTGACGCCTCACTCGGCGGCCCGCAACTAATCGAGGCGGTGGTCGAGCCTCCGAAAACAGCGGTCGTTGAGCCCCCGAAAACCAACCTCAACAACATAATTGTGTACAGAGGCATTACTCCCGAGTACTTACAATGCAATCCGGAATGCTCGCACTAAGGGACTTATCTAACCAACCGTTTCAGGTTTCACACGTTGTTGCGCCAAAAATCCTTGAACCGCGTCGGTGATAGCTCCGTCGCGCACCGTGTGCCCTAACTAATCGGCGAGGTCCTCCCGCTCAATATTCCTATAAAGCCGACATTTGGTGCCGGTGCCGTATATAACTCTGACTTTGACCTCGCCGGGGCCGTGTTCTAAAGGGACCGTTACGATTTTCTCACTAGGGGGACAATCCAAAGCATAAGTCGCTGGGAGCGGTTGGGGTTGTGACACGCTACCGTCGGGCTCATTGGAATAGTTGGGAGTGCCATAGGTACTGTCGCCGTAGAAGTAGCCACCGCCAAAGGCACCGATGCCATTGCCGCCAAAGTGATGGTTGCGCTTACCAACGCGATGCCCACGACCAAAAACAAGATGTCGGCCAACAAAATGGTGGCCACTAGCGCCATGCCAGCCACCAGCGCCATGCCCGCCACCAGCGCCATGCCCAGTCGCCTCAGCGGCGCCTATATTGATGGCCAGTGCCAACATGCAGGCTGCAAGCAGACAATCTAAACGCAACATATTAGCCTCCATTCGGCTTCGCCACATTATTAACTCTAGATTAACTCTAGTTTTTATCGAGGGCGCTGCGAAGGGACAGTCAATCGTTATATTTTGAACTGCGTCAGCAGCATTGACCTAACCGATGTTGGCAAGCGCATAGCCGCAGGCGTGCCGCAGCATGTGTGGGTGAGCCTTAAAGGCCAGCTTGGCCTCCCTGCCCGCCCGTTCAACCATGCGGGCGAAGCCAGCCGTACTAAACGGTGCCCCGCGTTCAGAGGTGAACACAAAGGGCGACTTTGGTTCCTGCTCGCGCTGCAGCCGCCTGAGCGCCCGTAGCTCGTCCCCGAGGATCGGATGGGTGCCGGGCGTACCCTGCTTGACCCTACGGATGTGCAAGGTCGCTGTGCCGAAATCCACCTGGTCCCAGCGCAGGTCCACCAGTTCTGAGGCCCGTAAACCGTGCCTGTAGGCCACAAAGACCATTGTTGCGTCTCTATGGCCCCGTCGGTTTCCCTTGGCGGCCTCCATGACCCGTTCGACTTCGGCCTCGGTCAGGTATTCGCGGGTGCGAAGGTCAGCGTTTGGCACACGCTTGGGGGTGACTGTGCGATTTACAGTGGCTGGTGTGACTAGTTTGAGGTGCGACTTGGCCATAGGTTTTGCCCTTCCTGTGCTGACGACTGTTCGTACAACGGCTCTTTACGAATTCTCGCTTCGGACAGGGCTAAACGCGAGCCTGCATAACCCCAGCTCAAATTGCGATATGCGGCTCATGCCTGTCGCTGAACGCGGCGATCTAAGTGGCCGGGGCCGTCTAGCATTGTACAAAAACGACATCGAGGCGGTGCTTCAAGTTGCGAAACAAGTGGCAGACGCGCTTGCCTGTCGTGAATATTTTTCGATACACAAAAACTTTTTCAGACAGACCATTTGTGGGGGGTGGCCGTACCCGCCCCAGTAACCATCATCTCGACATTGGCTCGACAACTGACCGGAATAGGTGTCTTTTTCGGATAGTTACATTGTACAGGAGGCAAGAACACCAATGGCTGCACACCTGAAGCTGGTCAAGCCACGCAACCAAAACCGGACAGTTGCCATTCGTCCTACCAATGCCGCACTCCGATCAAGGGAATATCTAACAGCCAAGGAAGTGGACACGCTCATCAAAGCGGCTGGCAAAGGTCGTTATGGGCAACGTGACGCCACGATGATCCTCATCGCATACCGACATGGCCTGCGAGCGACGGAGATTTGTGATCTGGAGTGGTCGCAGGTGGAGTTTGGTCGCAATGCCACGCTGCACGTTCGTCGCGTCAAAAATGGTACGCCTGCTGCACATCCAATTCGGGGCGATGAACTACGAGCCCTGCGGGGCCTCCAGCGGCAATGGCCGGACAGTACCTACGTGTTTTGTACCGAGCGTGGTGGACCATTCACGCCGGATGCTGTCAATCGCCTTATCAAGCGCATCGGTGAGCGAGCTTGCCTGCCCTTCCCTGTCCACGTCCACATGCTGAGACACGCTTGTGGCTACGCCTTGGCCAATGAGGGCCACGATACAAGGGCAATCCAAGGGTGGCTTGGGCATCGCTCGATCCAGCACACTGTCCGCTACACCGAGCTGGCACCCAACCGCTTCAAGGATTTCTGGCGCTGATAGTAGGATGCATCGCTTCAAGAAAAGATTGTCAACATTCCGCTCCGCCGCCTTCATGACGCCGGACGGCAAGCCGCTCCGTCGAGTTGGCGCGACCCTCCCCCAGCATGGACAGGCCGGGGGCCCTAGGGCGCGCGTTAGAGGGAACCAGAAATATCTAGGACCCAAAAACCCTTCTTAAGTCTTTTTTAGTGTCGCGGCCGCCCTGGCCTTGGGATGCTGGGCTACCGATTGGGAACGCTAAACGTCCATCGACGATTAGTCGCGTTACCTCATCGCGCGCGTTAAATTCGTTTCTTTTTAGCAGCCTTGCGGGAAGCCTTTTTTGTGTTGGCTTTCTTCTTTTGGGCTGCGCGTTTCTTTGTAGCCACCTTTTTATTCGTGCGGGAACTAGACTTCTTAGCTTCTTTCGCCGTCGCAACCCTATCCAAGACCACACTGGGTGTAGCCCTTGTGGTGGCTTTGCCAGTAAACGCTTGGGCTCCTTTGACGGCCCTTGCTTCGATCGCCATCGCAACCTTGTCCAAGACCGCGCCTGCCCCAGCCGTCGTGGCGGTTCTAGCTGCAGCCGCAGCATCGGCAACTTCACCGGCAAACGCCTTGGCTCTTTTAGCAACGCTCTTCCCTGCGGCTGCGACAGTTTCTCGCACATTCGTAATAGTGGGCTTGGTTGCTTCCATGGTCGTCGAAACCTTATGCAAGACTGCACCGGCCGCAGCCGTGGTGGCAGCCTTAGCCTTAGCCGTAGCGGTGGCCGCGCCCGCAGCATCGGCGACTTCGCCAGCAAACGATTTGGCTTCTTCAGCAACGCTTTTCCCTGCGGCTACAACCGTTTTCTGCACACTCGCTATGATGCCTTGATTCGTCATATCCATTCCTCCGCGGCCATCCCGGCCGACCTCGGCGAGAACGCTATTCCAATTTTTGCTTCCTGACATTTAGGTTCTTAACGTACGGAACGTGCACTGTTCATGTGCAAACCCAGTGTACGGGTACCCTTATAGGGGATGGCCCGTAGCAAGGTGACAAACTAAGACCGTGGCAGCGCCCCAACCGGAGGCTTACATTGGCCTCAAAGGAACAGCGCCCATGTCAGACGAGCGAGACAACGAAGAACGCCCCTGCCTGCATTGCACGATCGTCGAACTCATCGACAAATTTTTTGAGGAGTATCCAGCGACACCCGGCGGGCCAGATTCCATCGACACCGACGAAGTGGTTACCGCAATTGCAAAGACGGTGGCGGAGCTAACTTGCAGCCAGAACGCTACGATCCGACAGCAAATGATCGAACAGTTGATGCGCGAAATTGTGAATTATGACGCCGAGTTTCGTCGGGATGACGCAAGAGGTGTAATCAGCTCTGCTGCACGGCACTAAACGACCCTCCCGCTAGGGCAACGCCTCCGCCTTTGCGCACATTTCCCGCACAGCACCGTCGTTTGGTTGGCAGCACGCTGACAAACTAAGACCGACGAACGCTATGCGCTCCAAGACGGTAGGCGACACCGCTGGACGCGTTTGGCAATCCGTCATAGGCATTTATTGCCAGCTGGCCCCCAGTGTTGCAGTGACCGATTGAACCCGCCGCACAAAGCGGACATTCCGACTGCCGCAATGAATGTCTCCCGCTTTCGGGGGGCGGAACTTCGAGCTCGCCTTGATGGGCAATTCGAATCGATCCGGGACTACTTTCGGTCCTGTAAAGGACCACCTTCCTGGGGTCGGGCGATATTGCGCCAGCAGTCGTAGAGATACTCCCAGCGCTCCTCGGTGCCGTTCTGGCGGCGTATGACGGCCAAGCGCTTTAGCGCATCTTGGTAATCAATGGTGTAATTGCCGGCAGCCGCGGCATTTGCGGCCATCCATGCTTTCGCTTCTTCTTCAGAGTGGATTGCAGCGGACGCATCCGGGCGAGACAGCCACTCCGTGAGACACGCTTGGGTCGGCTGGCAACACGCAATTCTCGGAGCCGCGCTCAACCGCGTGGCTTCAAGGCGCTCGATCAGTGCCTGGAGCACTGCCACCTAAGTCTGGGGCGCCGGTAATGTCGCCCAATAGCGCAGGAGGGGCAGCGCGTCCGGATCGCTTAAATTCTCGATGATCCACCAATTGTCGTTGCGCTGCGGGTGTGCGTTGAAGAGGGCGAGCAGGCGCCGAGTATCATCGCCCGAGACCAATCCGGCCAGATTGTACAGCATGTGATTCGCGACCCACGGGTCCCTGGGCCGGGCCCCTGCTTCGAGCCAGCTCAGAAGTGCGTCCATCTCAGCCTTGTTCATGCCGTTCCGGCCGTCTTCGTCCTCTTCGAGTAGCACCAAGATGTTGACGGGAATCCAAATGTCCCAATAATCGCGATAGCGGTGGCCTTGCCGCGTCTGCAGATTGCCCTGCATCAGCTCCCACTGGACATACTGCGCGGGCTCGGTCTTGAGCAGATCAAGCGCGGCGGCCGCGAATTGCCGGCCCCAGCGAGCGAAGCCGTTGATCACGATCTGATGGCGCTCCCATACATTGTCGGTCGCGCGCGCCAGACCCGCCCAGTAATCAACGGTTTCGGGCGAACGCAGGGCGAGCGACTTGAGCGCTATGATGTGATCGATCATCTTGCAGGAAGATTTATTGCGACCGATGATCGCCTTAAGTGCATCAAGTTCCGTGCGCTCTCTCTCGGGATTGGCATGCGGCGAAAAAAAACCGAGCCAATAGGACGCCATGGCCGCGCGCTCACTACAGCCTTTTTGCATGATTGCTAGCAACTTGTCGCGCGTGCGCTGTCTAGGCGGCACCAGATTCCATCGATCATGCAGCTCGAAGAGGACCGGGTAGTCTTCGTCGGCGAGCGTTGTTTGCGCAAGATTCTTGTCCTTTCCAACTTCGGCATATTTTTGAATGAGTCCGATCGCGCGCGATGTCCCGATGTTACGCAACGCCTGCAGCACTACGGCCTGCTTATAAGCGCTGCCGGTCGACAAATGCTTCTCTAAAAGGTCGGTGACGCGCTCCTGATTTCCGCTCAACACCATGGCGTAGACCATGGTGAACACCAGGTTTTTGCCGTGAAACTCCGGGAGGTCGGCGGACAGCTGGTAAGTGTTGCCCTGCCGCGCCAGATTGTTGAGCACCCTCTCGATCAATTCTTCATACGCAACGCGGCGCAAATTGTCGTCGCGGTGCAGGACGAGGAGCGCGGAGCGCGCCAGAATCACAATCTCGTAGGGACCGCTGCTGTCGTCCGCTATCTTCCTTATCTCGTCCACGCTCAGACCCTGCGGCACACTGAGCTGGATTGTGCGCAGCAGCCGGCGCCCCACCGCTTCGTCAGGAGCCTGTTCCGTTGCCTCCGGCGGCGGCATGGTCTCGTCATCGCCGCCGGTGTCCGGTAATGACAGCCACACCATGACGACCGCGGCAACCACCAGCGGACCCGCCAGCAAGAGGAAACGGCGAGCTCTCAAGGTTTCCCTTCCAGGCGGTATGTCAGCATGATGGTCCCAGCAAAATGGACGACAACCCTGCCCAATAGCTCCAGCGGCTCGGCTTGGCGTTGCGCGCCCGTGTAGGTGAACTGCCAATACTGAGCACCGCCACCATCGGGCCGCAGCAGCTTCTCAGTCGAGCGCACAGCAAAAGATTGTAACTGCAGCACGGCAGGGGGCTGCTCGGATGGGCAGGTCCCGCCGGAGGTCGGCGCGACGCACCACTCCTTCCAGGCATCTGCGATGCACTGCTTCTGGAGGTTGCGCATCTTGGCATCGAAATCATTGAACCGGAATAGGATGACCGCCGCGCGGCGTGAACCGTTGTTGTTCAGTACATTGTCGCCAAAGCGGTCGAGTCCCAACTCGATCAACCTCTGCATGATGGCGTCGACCGGGGCGTCAGCGGAAAACTCGACATGAAGCCGCTGTACGACCTCGAAGGGCAATTCGCGTTCCTCCGGGTTTGACGAAGGGTTCATGACCGTACGCACGCGCTCCATGAGCTGTAGTCGGCCATGAGCTTCTTCCAGATAGGCCTGGATTATGCCGAGGTGTTGGTCGAGATGCTCGACGCCTTCGATCGGTTTGAGGGCTCCGCTCGCGATGCCGCCCAAGACGACTGCGACATCCGGCGCAGCCGCCATCGCGCATGTCCCGGTCAGCTGGAAAAACTGCGGCCCGGCCGTCGTGCCTGTGAGCACAATTCGCGATCCACTCACCGTCTGGGCATTCGCTGCCATGCTCAAAGAGCCGATCGCCAGCAAGAGTAACAGGGCCTTCTTCATGATGCTGTGATTCCTATTTTCTCGACTTTACTTTCTCAAACACTGGAACAGTCAGATCGATATTCCATTCGAATTTTTGGTTTGGAATTCCCATGAATTTCATATCGCAGACGTACGATCCCTTGCTTTTCAGTATTAAATTCTGGCCATCAAACCTATATTCCTGCGGAAAAGCTCTCACTTCCTGTTCAAAGGGGGCAATCGTGCAGCCATGACCCGGTATGGACATATCAACTTGCGTAATCTTGAGGTCTTTATCGACGGTTAGCTGGATGACGCCATTCCATCTACTGTTCACCTTGCCGTTCATTGCACCAGCGATATCTTCTTTCGAGAGTGGACCGGAATAGAAATATATTCGCAGCCAGGAATATCCCGGCGCAAGATTACGCGCTTCGATGGTAGCGACCGCCGCACTGGCCGAAGACACTGCGCCACTATCCACCGAGAATTGCGCGTTCGCACTAAAAGAGCTTGGTTCTAAGGGGGCTGGGTCAGCAAAGGCGGCGCTTATCATGCCAAGCATCGCACTTGCGAAAGTCCAATGACGCCGCATGAGGCTATTTCCTTTCAGGATTTGAGAAAGAGCTCCGGCACGAAGGCGGGCATCATCATGTGTATGAATGCCTACACCTGAAGAATATTCCCTCTCCAGGTCGGCGACAGCGGTTAAATTCGTGCTCAGTTGCCGGCCCCGGCAGGGTGGCCGGCGGCATCGCCATCTGACCGGCGGCCTAGCTCTTCATGACGTCGGGTAAATGCCAGTGTTGGCTTTCATCGCGTTCGCGCCCAACAATAAAGAAATAGAGTCCGCAGTAATGAGGCGGCATAAATTGGACCGGTGCGGTGTTGATAAAGGAGGAAGAGGTAGATTTAAAATAGAATGGTGTTGGCGATAGAGTGATTAGTGCATCTGCGTTGGCCATTCAAGTGCACAACTTCGTAGGAGAACTCCATGCGGGGCGGCTTTTGTCGAGCCATTTTGCTGCAAGCTGCGTTTATCACCGTTTTCGCGCTCATTCTCGTGGGCCCGCATGCGGCCTCGGAGCAGTCCGCAGATGCCGCACAGCAGCAATTCGCCGATGCCTACATCCCAGCAATCAAATCGCGCGATCCCGCCAAAGTGAAGGCGCTGTTTCATCCTGCGGTCCTCGCCTGTATCAACGACGACAACCGCGATTTCTTCGAATACGTCATCTTGGACGAACTTAGCCTCGGCGCCAAGATCGGCGCAAAATACCAAGTCGAGGGCTTCAAGCCGTTGTCGACCCCGCCTCCCAATGGGTTCCTGCCCGAAGATGGTTTCAGCTATCCAGTGCCACCCACTCATCACATACAAATCGACGCCGAGACCGGCGGTCAGCCCATGGTAATCTTGCGCTGGGTCGCATTTGTTAATGGCAAGCTCTTCAATGTCGAACCCTGCCCTAACGCAAAAGGTCTTGCATTCTTTCGCGAGAAACAAGCCGAAGGTGCAAAGCAAAAAAATCTCGCGGTCGATCTTGTCAGCAAAATGACGGACCCGCTTCGATCCGAGATCCGCCAACTTCTGGCCCAGTATAGGTGGCTCGATGCCATTAATCGTTATAAGAATGCGACCGGATCGGATATGACGGTCGCAGCGACTGTTATCGAGGTCCTGCAGCAACAGGACCTTGGTTCGCCGGCCCGTAAACGGTAGAGCAAGTGTTTGAGCGCGAACGGCGCGTGAGAGCGTTTTACCGTGCTATAGGCGACGATGGTGGTGGCACCTGCTAGCGTGACACGGTGCACCGAACAGCTCGTGAGGGCGTGTACCCATTTTTAGTCGTTACGCTTTGGGCCATACGAGCCGAGCGGAACAACCTTCTCAGATTTTCACCTTTTTAGGTTCGCCAAAATTCGTTCGGCATGTCCGTTGTTACCCCAATAGCGGACAAATTGTTGCAGTGCCGCGATTGTCCGCTATGTGCCAAAAGCCGACATTATTCGATCAGTTCAAAAACGCGCATATCGCCGCCGCGGTCCCCTTCCACCAGGCATTCCAGCAAACTGTCGGGATTCACGCGCACCCGCTGCACGTAGCTCTCTAAAAACGTTAGGATCTCCCGAACGGGAAGCAACTGAGGACGGCTTGGAGCCACCTTTACAAATTCCTCGCGCGACATTCCAACAACCACAGCACTTCCTTCCGCACGTCCTGGAAGCAGGCACCAAAGCGTGTCTCTAAACTCATCCGGTGGTTGGCCCTCATCCACACCCCGGAAATCAAAAATGACGGGTACTGAACTATCAAGCCACATCGCGGGAAAGCACTCATCAGGGAATGCGAGGAGGAAGTATCCCTGGATATTCGTGTGCCTGAGATCATCCTTTCCCTTATTAAACCGCGGATAGTCTCGTTGTAGGCGGGTGCCATCAACGACCCACACCATATTTCCGTAAAAGCGCTCGCGTGCAGCCCGTTCTAGCGGATCGAGATGCGAGTGCTGAAACTCAATCACAAGCCCATGAGGCGTACGAACATCAGCGATGTGCTTTTCCCCGGATTGCCCATCGTGCTGGATAAATTCTTGGCATTCGGCCGGGAAGTTGTTTTTCCATGCGCGGTGCCAGTCGGTTTCCTTTTGGCCCAGGAATCACAATCCCGAATTCCCCGGTGCGCCCAGTGCCAGTCTCGGTGATCGCCGCACTTAGCAATCACGGCAGCCCCGCAAGATGGGCATGTAGCGGAAAGCCCACGTTGAGCCTCGCGACGTTGGCATTCAAATTATTGCGAACTTCATTCTTTGTCATGACCTAAATTGCGAGTTGATCCACTGCCAGAAAAGGCTGCCACAGACCCTTCTCTTCGCGTACATAGCGTCGTAGTGAGCCGTCGTCAAAAACGGATATTTGCAGTGCAAAAGGGCATGTCTGCTTTACCCCCAATAGCGGACATGTGCGGTGCAACTACGGATGTCCGCTTTGTGCCAAAATGCGACATTTCCGCACGCCCGTCCCGATTAGTAACTATTCGAATAATCAGCCCGCCCGCGGATCGAGCCCTAAACCACGCCTTCGCGTGCCAGCACTTCACTTCGTCGCCAGTGTAGCCGAGAAGCTCAATGAGCACCTTGGCGTGTGCTCTCCGAGCTTTGGAGGCGCGTCGTAAGTATCAAGGACTGTCTGGCTCAGCTGGATGGCACTCTTAATTCCCTTCACGTTGCCGGCACTCGCATGAGGCATCTCGGCGATCATGCCCCGCGCCCGCAGCACCTCGCTGTCGCAGACCTCGGCGACTGTTCGAATGGCCCCACAGGGCACGCCACCGTCATCGAGTCGTTTGAGCCATTCGTCGCGCGAGCGCTGCCTGATAACCGCCTTTATGACAGGGACCAAGGCATCTCGGTTCCTAACTCGGTCGGGCGCACTCGCAAATCGTCGGTCGTCCGCTAGTTCTGCCGTACCAGCCGCCGCACAGAAGCGGCGCCATATGTCGTCATTCGCGACGCCGAGGTTGATCCAGCCGTCGGAGGTCTCGAAGTCTCGTAAGGGACGATGGTGGCATGTTCGTTGCCCCGCCGCCTGGGCGAATTACCTGTCGCAAAATAGATGCTCGCATTGAAGGTGAGAAGGGCTGCAACCGCCTCGTACATCGAGACATGCACCCGCTGGCCGCGCCCGTCGATCTTGGCCGCATAGAGCGCTGCGAGGATTCCTTGCGCCGCAGTGAGCCCGGACACAAGATCGGCAATGGAGGTGCCAACTTTATGCGGTGGTCCATCACGCGGTCCAGTCAAATCCATAATGCCGGCCTCGCCCTGTACGATTACATCGTACCCGGCACGATCCTTCTGCGGCCCGCTATCGCCGAAACCGGAAATGGAGCAATAGATCATCGCCGGGCGTCGCGCCCTGACGGCCTCATAACCAAAGCCGAGCCGTTCCATCGCGCCGGGTCGAAAATTCTCAACTAGCACATCCGATAGGTCTACGAGCCGCCAGAGAATTTCCTTGCCGCGCTCGCTCTTCATATCGAGCGTAATGCTCTTTTTATTGCGGTTGATGGAGAGGAAGTAGGCCGCCTGATCGCCTTGAAACGGCGGCGCAAAGGCACGGGTATCGTCACCTTCGCCGGGCCGCTCAACCTTAATCACCTCGGCGCCGAGATCGCCGAGCAGCATGGTGCAGTACGGCCCCGAGAGCACTCTCGTGAGGTCAAGTATGCGGATGCCTTCGAGAGGTCGCATGGCTTGCTCCTCACGTTAGTGTGGCGGCCAGCTCGGCGAAATTGGCTACAATGAGATCAGGCTGATGCGGTGTTTGGCCGAATGGCCGCTTGCGGCGGTCGATAAACGCGGTCCGCATGCCGTAGGATTTTGCACCAATGCAATCGAAGGCATGATTGGCAACAAACAGGATGCTGGAGCGGTCGTTACTGATGATCTCCTCGGCTTTCGCATAGGTTTTCCAGTGCGGCTTGAAATAGCCGGCCTCCTGCACCGAAATGACATGATCGAATGGAAAACCGATGTGCGGCCCAGCCGCCTTCAGCATGTCGCGGTCGCCGTTCGACAGAATGCCAGCTTGTATCCCTTGCGATCGAAGCTTCTCGAGAGCGGCGACGACATCGGGAAACGGCTTAAGTTTCTCGATCTCGCTCACGAGCCAGCTCACTTCCTCCTGTGTGTAGGCAATGCCGCAACGGTCCATGACGTACGAGACCGCGCGATGGCCGATCTGCCGGTATGGCGTATGCCCGCGATCGCACAGCGCGTCGATCATCGAGTTCTCGAAATGCGTGCGGCGCCACCAAGTTACGAAACTGTTCGGCTTTCCATCCCAGCCCTTCTGTTTCAGGAAAGGCGTGACGGCCTCGTAAGCCCCTTCTGCATATCGACGATGGTGCCGTATTGGTCGAACGCCAGCACCTTGATTTCGCGCCTCAGAACGTCAGGCGATTCCATCATTTTCGCTCCGCTCGCGTGAAGGTTCACAAACGCTAAGGATCGCGTATGCAGCACGATATTTCCAGTCTATTTTGGACATACGATCACCGTTCCAGGCGATGATCGTCGTCGTTTGCGCAACGTCCGCTTTTGGTCATTCGCGACCGTTTCAGTTTTATGGTTTATTTATTTTGACCGTTGTGGGTCATTAGCGGACAAACCACCCTTAGACCAAATGCCGCCTTTGTCCGCGATTGTCCGAAAGCGGACAAAATGTTGCGGTGCTTCGGCTCTTAGAAGGTGAAAACTTGTTACGGTCACATAATTCGGCGTCCGGTACACGCTCACCGTCCAACCTTTGCACCTTCACAAAGTCCATTCGGCACTTTGTCGCTTTTTGACCGATGGTGTCGTCAATTATTGGTCGCCCAGCTCGATTTTACCGATGACATCAAAATCTGTCCCGTTCGGTTGGAGCACGAAAAATTGCCCCATCTTAACTGTTGGCTCAAGAACAATGTTGGAGATATTGAGATCGTGGGTGATCATCACCAAATTCGAGGCATCGTGGTGTTTCAGAATTTTTCGTAAAACGCTTTCATTATTTAATTTGGCTTGATCGTCAGAGACGACACCCGGTGGCAACAAATATTGAACGGCAGTCGCGCGACCGAATGCAAGCTTGCCGGTGTCCATGCAGCGACAATAGGGACTAGTCAAAACCTCCCCGACCGCAATGCCGTGGGCGCGGAAGGCTTCTCCGATATGCTTGGCCTGCTCTACACCGCTGGTGGAAAGATTTACTTCTTCGTCACAGTTTCCGGGCGCGAGCCGCCCTATGCCTTCGCGGATATCGACGTGCGTGTGACGCAACAATATAACTTTGCCACCCTGTTTTAATGCAGCCCAGACGTGCTCGTCATCAGCAAGTGCACATCGGGCCGAAAGTGTCAGCAAAACCACCAAGCAGAGGAGTAACGGGGCCGTCCTGCTGTTCAAATAACTGCTAGGCATAGGTCGCGGGACCGACGACACGAACGCTGCCGCTGGCAGCCCTATGCTCAAACTAACTCAATCTCTCGGTGAGAGAAACGTCGCCGTAGCACTTCTCGGACGTGCCGTTCACATACGACGAATGTCAGTTATCGGGGGGTAAAGCAGCCCTGCCGCGACCAGCACGGGAAAGACGTTGCCGATCCATGTGAGACATTGACGTTTTAGGATGAGGTAACAGCGAACGGCGCGTGAGAGTGTTTTACCTTGATACCCAAGACGCGCGCTGGGCCGCACGAGCCGAGCGGGAACAAGCTTCTCAGGATTTTCACCTATCTTACCCGCAAAAGAAGACGCTTCTTGAAACGATTTGCTGTTTGCCTGAACGTTGCCAAAACGAAAGGCCCCGGACAATGCCGAGGCCTTGTAATCCTATTTTGGACACTGCACCGAAGCGCGATTAGTCGTGATGATAGTGCACATGATGCCGATAATATCGGTGATGCGGTTGGACAGGATATTCAGCGTAGTAGCGGTGGTCGACGCCTAACACCCCTTCTACGCCGCCAATGGCGCCGCCGACCGCAGTGCCGACGACGGCACCGACTGGCCCTGCGATGCGGTTTCCTTCATGGAAGCCATGAGCAGCCCCTCCGGGAACGCCTTGAGCCTGTACGGCTACCGGCATAGTAAACGCTGCAAGACACGCAACTCCAACTAAAATTTTTATCTTCATAGCCCGTTTCCTTTTTGGTTGAATGATAATCGCCCTACCGAACCCGAATTAACTCGATCAGTGCGATCAGTAATTGGTCCTTTGAATATTTCTCGGACGTTCGCGCTCCGCATTCGCGTTATGTGGCCGATTAAACACAACAGCGCAGTCGGGGCTGAGTTGCCGTCTGTTCTGGACAAGGCAGAGCGCTACGCGACTGGCATCTGGGATAGCCTTCTGGCAAAGCCGCATGGCATCTGGCGTGCAGGCGTCTGCATCCTCTTGCGTATAGGCGATAGCGGAAAGCGGAGCCATCATCGTGAGCACCAAAGCAATAGCGCTTATTTTAAGCATGCATTGCGCTCCAATTTGCGGGCTCGGAATGACAACGGGTGAGGGGCAAAAAAGTTCCTCACTCAAACGAACGCAGAAACGTCTGCGGGTCTACATTTGGCAGACGGTTTATGGTCCACGCCCGAATAACGCCGGCAAGTTCGGCGTCCGGCACCCGCTCACCGTCCCACCTTTGCACTTTGCACCTTCACTAAATACGCCGTGTCGACATATTGCGACACCACCACTGGGTATACACAATTGAACCAACCGCAAAAGGATGCTGTACTGGTGCCGCGTTTCACAACGACTGCGTGAAAAATGCAACGCGAATTTGCAACTCGACAGCTTGCGAAGCGTGAAGGCTATCGCCTCGAAAAAAATGGCGACAAAAGCTATCGTCTTGTAAATGCAAGATTTAACGTTGTCGTATATCAACTCGACGGCGTGCCGCTCGAAAAAGTCGCTGAGTTCTTGGAGCGACGCACAAGCCTAGCAAATTCGCCGGACAGTCATCGTCGTTAGTAGGTGCGAATTAAAGGGAGCCTCACGCGGAGGCATATTGAATGGCAACGCCGGTCAGTGGCTCTGTCATCTTTTCTTTTTTTTCTCATTCTTCTTTTTCAGTCCATATTTTGCCTCGGCCTGCTTAGCGTAACGTTTCGCTTGAGCTTCCGAGCCAGCAAAGGCCAAAAGAGTATAACCGCCGTCCCGAACTAGGAAGACTTCCCAGCCGACCGGCCTAATAAGGATCCGATCTTTTGCCATCTAACTAATATGGGGCCGTTTGTATTCGGCCGCTAGACCGCAGATCGGTGCCTCACGCGCGGTAACACTAGCTATTCAAAACTTAGAAATTGTCCCGGTCACAATAGCGGAAAGCGTTTTACCTTCTCATTGAACTTCACGTTGTGAGTAAAGTGCCAAGCAATTGCCGACCAGGTTCTTGTGAGGGACAATTATCTTTCGACTTTCAGGCGATGGGCATTGCTGGAGCGCCGTGAGCGGTGATTCAGCCAATTTGACGGCAGTTTTTTTGCACCGAGGGGCACGGTTGCCGGTCCGTAAATCACATCGCCGTCGGCTGAGAATATTGATCCGTGACACGGGCAATCCCACGTCTGGTCCGCATTATTCCAGGTCACGATACATCCCATATGCGTGCAAGATGCGGAGAGTGCGCGCAGTGAACCGTTTGCAGCTTTGCGCACCGCGATTTTGCCGCTACCGAGCTTAATCACGCCACCCTCGCCAGGCCGGATATCTTTAAGACTGGCAACAAGTGACTGACTTTCCCCGCCCTTATTGAAATTCTTTCTTGTTGGGCGCGTAGGATCATAAAGCGTTGCCCAGGGATTCTCGCGACCGCTAATTTGGTCGGCGATCAGCATGCCAGCAGCCGTACCATTACTGATACCCCATCCGTTGAAACCGGTTGCGATATACAAGCCGGGATACTTTTTAGACGGCGCGCCGACGAAGGGGATACGATCGGCCGTGTCGTAATCCTCATTGACCCAACGCCATGCCGCGTCTCCGGCCTGAAGATTGCGGCGTACCCAACCTTCAAGGTCTCGGAACCGCGCCGCAACGTCGCCGTCATGTCCGGTCGGGAACGAAGGGCCAAGCGCGATCAGCAAAGGACCGTCGCGATCGCGCCCCATTCGCAACGAATGGGTTGGGTTGTCGATACCAATGAACATCCCATCGATCGCCGCGTCGGACAACGACCGAAAGGCCATCGCGATATGACAACGGGGTCTGGTAAGCCCATCGAAGGGAACGGGCCCAATCGGCAGGTTTGTTGCGCTAATGACGTGTTCGACATCGAGATGGTTTCGACCGGCTTCTATCCGCCAACGGGGGCCGGATTTAATGGCAGTCACGCGGGTGTTTTCAAAAATACGACCGCCCGCGGTTTCAACTGCCCTGGCTAGTCCGATAAGGTATTGCGCCGGATTGAATTGGGCCTGATTCCGAAACCGCAGCGCACCGGCAGTTTCAAATGGTAACGGCGCTTTAGCGAGTACATCGGCCGCGAAACCGACGCGGCGCGCGGCTTCCGCCTCTGCCTCGATTTCAGCTCGCCGCTCTTGGTCGCACGTATATGCGTAGGCGTCCTTCGGCTCGAAATCGCAATCAATGCCAAGTTGATTTACCCAGCTGCGTATTTGCTCGACGCCACTTCGATTGGCTTCGGCGTAAAGCTGCGTCTGATTGATACCGATGCTGTCGATCAAATGCCGGTAAATTAGCGTATGCTGGGCAGTTACTTTGGCAGTCGAACGGCCGGTTACTTGGCGTCCAATTTTACGAGCTTCGAGAACGGCTACCGACATTCCGGCTCGCGTCAACAAATAAGCAGCGGTGAGGCCCACAATCCCGGCGCCAATGATTGCAACATCCATGCTCCCCGAATGTTTGAGCTTGGCGTAAGCGGTCGCCTCCGCTGTCGCGGTCCAACAGCATTCGGCTTTTGCGGAAAGTTTCATTGTTATGCTCGTATTATCAATGCTGTGCAGGAAGCGAAGATCCCAAAAGCGGTCAAAGGCGCACGCGCCGAGAACAGGTAAGACGCTACGCATACCGATGCGTTGGTGTCGCAGTTAGAAACCGGCAAAATCAACTGCGTTCATCTTCCCTATTGCGGCCGGTTGCCACCCAACGCGTGCTAAATACAACTCGCGAACGGGGATCGTCGTCCAGTCCATTTCAAAAAAACCGCTCGGTTTCAGCATGATGGCTGCTGGAACTTTAGACCATCGTATTAGGGCGTCTCCCCCATCGACTTATGTGAGCAACGATTAGCCGTTGTCCGTTTTGGCCAGAAGTCAATAAATTCGGGTTCCTCAAGTGGCATGTGGTCACCACGGAACGATTCAGCGCCTTAGGTTTTCAGGTTTAGGTTCGGTAAAACTCGTTTTGGCATGTCCGCGAGCATTTCTTCTGCTAGTATTGGTTCCTATTGCTCAACAGCTTGGCCATGGTCATGAACGAAGTATCGAAATCGAGTCGCCGCCGATTTCTACTCAACACCGGCATCCTTGCCGCCGGATGGGAACTTTTCTGTCCGAACGCCGTCCTGACGCAAGAACTTGCGCCGACGCCTGCCTGTCGCGATGGCGACGAACCGACCGTCCCTCAGACTGAGGGGCCGTTTTTCAAGCCAAGATCGCCGGAACGCAGTGACCTCCGCGAGCCCGGCGCTAGGGGCCGACCGCTCGAACTTTCTGGCTTTGTGCTGACGAAGCACTGTCGTCCGCTTCGCGGCGCGGTGGTCGATCTCTGGCATGCTGATGACAAGGGCGAATACGACAATATCGGTTTCCGATATCGTGGCCATGTCACCACCGGGCTCGACGGCGCTTTTCGGTTCCGCACCATCGTGCCGGAGCTCTATTCCGGGCGCACAAGGCACTATCACTTCAAGGTTCAGGCGCCGGGCAGCCGGCTGCTCACCACGCAACTCTATTTCCCCAACGAACCAGCGAACCTGCGTGATGGCCTGTTTCAGCGCGAATTGCTGATGCGGGTAGCGGACACCGGCGACGGTCTCGCTGGCCAGTTCGATTTCGTGCTCAATATCCGTTAGGGCGTATGGATCCCTCTGTTGAGCTGGCGATGTCGGCTGTTCTCGGCGGCTCTCGCAAGTCCGCTATGCGCCACAAGCAAAGCGACCAAATAACGACCTGGCGGTGTTGCCCTGCACGCTGACTCACATCGAATCATGGAGTCGTTTTAGGGTGTGGTGGGTGGCTTGGGCCGCTGTCGAGCGGCAAGATCGCCAGCGGGCTTCCCTAAGTCATGGCTGGGCTAATTAGTGCCGGCGGTCGCCGCTCCTCAGAAATCACGCACCGTGGGTAGCAAGGTCGCAAGGTGGCAAGTGACAAGGTATCAATCGAATGGCGCGTGAAATCGGTTTACCGGTCCGGTAACGCCGGTCGGCACCGCGCACAGTCCAACCTTCACACCTTCACACGGTTTAAGGTGCCAAGGAACAACCTTCTCAGATTTGCAGCTTTTTAGGTTTGCCAATTTTGCGGCGCAGCAAACGACGCGAAATGTCAAGTACGGACGGCTGGATGAAGATTGACGCTATCGTGTATATCAAGAACACTCGCCACTCGCTTTAAGACCAACCGTTATTCATAGGAGCCCTAGATGAGTCGTACCGGCACCGTATTGCTCGCCATGTTGCTCTCAACTGCGGCTCAGGCCGCCGAGTACATGGAGAAGACGCCTTTTCAGTTGTCGCGTGCATTTTCGCCGGGCGTGATCACGTCTGGCGGAATAACGGTCTGGGTTGCTGGTCAGACTGCAACGCAGGACAGCCAAGGCAATAACATTGCAAACAATTTCGAAGCCCAGGTCAAACAAGTGTTTGCTCAGGTCGACGGCGTCTTGAAGCGTGCGGGCGGTAGCCTAGACAATGTTGTGACCATGACTGTTTTCATCAAAGAATCCCGGTACGGCGACAAGTTCGTGGAAATGCGTAAGGATTTTTTCAAGAATGGAAATTATCCCGGCAGCGCATTAATCACCGTAACAAATTTCGCTCGACCCGGGATCGAGATCGAAATCCAAGCTGTTGGCGTGGTCGGCGACACTTGCTCACGTGACAATCCCTGCTCGGCCGAAGGGAAAACTAGAAAAACACAGAAATAAAAGGCTGGCATCTCTACAAACTTAAGACCGCGCGCTCTCGAGCATGCCAAGTGAAATCAATGAATGACCATTCCGGGTCAAAAGCGGACAAACCGCCGTCCGCAAGGTCGCAAGGGCGCAAGCTTGCAAGGTGTGCTTCGAACGACGCTTGAGGGCGGTCTACCTTGTTACCTTGATACGGCACTGCCAGCGGGTGCACGTTCTCAACTAGGTAACCCTGGAACGGCACAGAGCATCGCGGCAGTAGCCACGGACCTGCTCCTTATATCTTAATGCTATGCTGGCCTCCCGCGAACACTTACTTTGGTCTCCACCCGTTGTAGGCGTCTGGTGCCACGGTAAAACGGATTAATGCGGAAGGCCTGTAGCCACGTCACCGTGGCACCAGGGGCGGCCGCCGGAGGCCGGTATCGGCGGGACCAAGCTGCGGAGTGACGGTGCGACCGTTGCACCGTGCCGCCGTTCGGCATTCCACGGTGGCGCAACGTGATTGCGTGCGGGTTTGACCCTAGGGCCGGGCACGTTCTAGCTTTGGTGTTCTCGAAACGCCCGCAAGCCGGAGGTGAACATGCGACACGTAGTTATTATCGGTTCAGCACTTCTGCTCACACTATTGGCCGCGCAGGCGCAAACGCCGACCGGAAACGGTACCGGCTTTGAAAAGAAGAACTATAATTATAGCGAATGGACGAAGGGACTATTTTCAGAAGTCGTAACGGTCACGCACCCGGGAAAAATGATCTTCCTCGCGGGGGTCGGCGCCGAAGATGAAAGCGGCGGACGCGGAGCCATTCGCCATCTCGGCGACTTTGGGGGCCAGTGCCGGTATGCCTATGATAAAATCAAACGGCTATTGGCAGCCCAGGGAGCTACAATGAATGACGTGGTGAAGGTTGTCACCTACGTCACTGATATCCGTAATCAGGTCGAGGCTGGAAAATGCCGGGCGGAAGCGCTCGCTGGAGCTCCGCAACCGGTGCATACATTTCTGAACATCAACCAGCTTGCGTGGCCTGGAATGCTGGTCGAAGTGGACGTGATTGCAATTACCAAAGCACCCTAGCGGTGTGATGGTGTGAACGTCTCACGGTGGCAGAGTGTCACCGTATTACCGGCATCATAGCTCGTAGCGGCGTGAAACCGTTTTACCGTGTCGGGCGGCCGGCATATTTGAACGGCCACGCGCGTCGCGGCAGTACCCGCGAACTTGTTCCAAATAGTCGCCTCGTGTCCGGGCGCGCACTCGCACTGGGGTCCACCCCAATTCGACCATTAACTTCGATAAATGCCTATAGGTGCCTGCTCGACGGCTGCGCTGTGGGACTTCCAGAATATCTAACAACAGCTGTGTTGTAACTCGTTCAACTCCGTCGTAATCGATTTTGCCGTGCGCCCGTTCCAACGGCAGCCGCCATGGATCGACGTTCCGTGTGGCCTGTTCGGCTTTCGCGTTCTCCAACTTTCCTAACCAACTCATAGTTCCCCCCCATTTGTCCCAAGTTGACCCAGGGTTTTGGCCAGATCATCTGTCATGACAAATTTCTGCTGAACCTCTTAATAATGAACAAAGATTAGCGGGCGGTTGGTGTCAGAACCGAAACGTCGCCCGAGTGGGGCGTTGTCGGGGCTGTGTTGTTGGGCGGCAGGTGGTGGCGGTCTCAATGCCGATTTCATAAAGTCCCTATATGAAATTCACTAGAAATACTTCTGCAGAATACCTTGCAGAACGCCACCACTGCCACCCATTGCAGGGGCGTCCCTCGTGCGAATGTCCGGCCTCACCTGCCAGCAACGCTTTGATGCGTTCGTGCCGCTGATCCAACCTCGGCGTTACCTCTCAACAAAATCGCAGACAACCGCGGGTTACACATTCTTATAGGCGGTGGTAGAGTGGTCACATGCCTCCACCAACAAATAAGTTGCCACAGACGCGACCAGCACCCGATGCGGTAGCGCAATCAGTGCGCAATGAAATACTTCAGCAGCTTGCTGATCTGGCTCACGTACCAGCCGTCGTCGATTTGTTTGCAGAACTGCTCCAACCTTATTACGGCATACCTCCGACGCCCCTCCACGAAGTTCTGTACGATGCGGCAAAACGGGCAGGTTGGACCCCGCCTTATGCAAAGGCTCGGCCTCGTCAGCAAGCCGCCGCGCGAGGCCGAACTATTCAGCGCGAGCAGGACTTGGCGCTCCGTCGGATATTGGTCGCATACGTGTTCAAACGACTGCGGCCTTCGCTCCAGGCAAAGCCTAGTTCAATGGGAACCGCTCAAGCAATTATCGGCCGGCTTAACGATTTACCGTTTAACCGGAGGCCGCCTATGACCGTCCGGACGATCAAGGCGGACATTTTCTATATGAAAAAAAACGGGAACTTCGGAATTTAGGAATTTTAGAGTGCAGCGAGCCTAGGCTCGCTGCACTTGTCCTGCACTCGCCACGCCAAAAATAAATACACGCTTAAGTGTCAGAGAGCATCGTCGTGTTCACCGGGATCATCCCGGCCAAACACGAAAGGTACGATTATGCACAACCCACTAGCTCACACTATTGCCGAAGCGTGTGCGCGATCCGGCATCGGGCGCACAGCAATCTACGAACTGATCAACACTGGCCAACTACCCGCCCGCAAACGCGGACGGCGAACACTGATACTCGCTGAAGACTTGCAGCGCTGTTTGCAGTCGCTGCCATCGGTCAAAGTGAACCCGGAACTTATCTGTAAGAAGGAAAATGTGTCATGAGGCACTCAAGAAAATCACGCAAGATGGACGAAGTATTTGCACGTCTTGAGGCAGAAGATCGCGCAGTCGTCTATCTCCATCAATTTCCCCCTGAAGTCGCTCTTGCAAGTATCCGCCGTGTGGAGTTGTCGCTAGCGACCAGTTGGGAAGAGGAACAACGCGAGATGATCCGGCAAGGTGACCCCCGCGTAGTATTCCGCATCACACCCGAGGATATGCAAAAGCTGCACAATGCGCTCGCTGAAATTCCACTAGGCGTACGGTCCGATGCCGCTGAACTACACCTCTTCGAGCTGCTCGCCGACTTTCCGCCTGATCAAGCGTGGTTGGTTGCACACAAAGTTGCAAAGTGGGCCGAGTTTTACGCCCGCATGAAGCATCCGGAGTAAGGCGCATCTCCAAGTAGACCCTAAGTGGGGGATCGTAATGACGAGACATGTCCACCAAAAAAAGCCTACTCCGACTTCGGTCAGCTCAGCGGGTACACGCGGGGCCAAAACTGATTTCCACACCGATCTGGGAAATGCTCGCCGGTTTGTACGTCGGCACGGCAAAAATATCCGCTTCATCCCCGAGTGGAATAAATGGATTGTGTGGAATGGCTCCCGTTGGGAGGTTGACGACGATGGCGCGGCCATGCGGCTCGCCAAAGAGACAGTAATTGCGATGTACTCTGAGGCATTGGGTCTCGCAAACGAACAACGTCGTACGGCGCTATTAAAACGCGCACTAAAGGGCCAAGCGGAAGCGCGGCTCAAAGCGATTGTGAGCTTGGCTGAAAGCGAAGCGGCTGTCGTTTTACCGGCAAATAAGCTCGACGCTGATCCATGGATTCTCGGCGTACAAAATGGCGTGGTTGAACTCAAGACGGGTAAATTTCGTGCAGCCCGCCGAGAAGACCTGATCACGAAACGCACCAATGTCGTATTCGATCCAAATGCGCGGTGCCCGAACTGGCTGAAATTTCTCGACACGGTTACAGGCAGCGATGTTTCGATCCAATCGTATGTTCAGCGGGTGGTCGGCTATACACTGACAGGTTCCGTCCGCGAAGAGGTGATGTTTGTGCTCTACGGCACTGGCAACAACGGAAAATCCACGTTTAGAGAAACGGTTCACTCGCTACTCGGCGACTATGCATTGGCGGCCGATGCTGGCCTGTTGATTGAGCGTAAGACGCCCGGCGGCGCTACCCCCGAGTTGGCTCGCCTAAAGGGGCGTCGATTAGTTTCGATTAACGAGACTTCCGAGAACGATCACCTGAATGAGGCGCGGGTTAAATTCATCACAAGCCAAGACAAGGTAACAGCTCGCAACCTATATCAGCAGTTCTTCGATTTCGATCCGTCGCATAAGACGTTTTTGACCACGAACCACAAGCCGATCATACGCGGGACAGATATTGGAATTTGGAGACGTATCCATCTTCTGCCGTTCACGGTCGCTATCCCGCCGGAGAAGGTTGAGAAAGATTTCCGCGACCGAAGGCTAATGCCCGAACTGCCGGGAATATTAATCTGGGCGCTCGCGGGCCTCGCTGCTTACTTCAAGCAAGGACTGAACCCGCCTAAGGCGGTGATCGCTTCTACCGAAAGCTATCGCCAAGATATGGACGTGGTCGGTCAGTGGATCGCCGAACGCTGCGAAGTGGACTTAAACGCGACCGTTCCGACCAGCCATGCCTTTAATGACTACTTCCAATGGGCAACTGAGGAGGTCGGCTGGGCAATTAAAATGCTGAAATTCCGGCGGAATATCTCCGACCGTGGTTTTTCGGCAGAGAAGGGTACGCACGGGCAGCGGATGATCCGGGGTTTGCGCCTGAAATCAACAGTGATGACTCCGGCCACGCAAACCGCCGCAGATGTGGGCGAGCAAACGGTAGTGGCTGATCCTTTGGAGGAGCGAATTAAGAACCTAATGGCTACGCTACGCCGCCGCGGTCAGGCGATGCCGCCAGGCACTAAGGAAAGTGACTAGCAATGTCCCTTAGCCAGCAAACCTTCAAACAAAGCGACGTGACCAAGGCCATCATGGGCAGCAGTAATCGCGGTAAGCATGCCGCCCGAACGGATGCCGCCTAATGCCACGCCACCCCGCCCATTTCACCCAAGCTGACATTGCCCGAGCCATTCGAGCGGCAATGCAAACGGGTGCGGATCACGTCGAAGTACGGCCGGATGGCTCTATTTTGGTCAGGTTGTCCCCAGATCAGCCGGTTGCCGCACCGGCTACTCTTGAGAAAGAACGGGAAATCGTCCTCTGATGGAAGCCATGCCCCACCCAAGGCCTCCGCATCTGCACCGGCAGACCACGCGCCATGGCAAGACCGTTTGGTACGTGCGAGTTAATCACGGCCCCCGCATTCGCATGCGTGCAGCCTACAACACGCCGGCATTCGAGGCCGAGTATCGAGCCGCACTGCAAGGCGAGCGCCCTGCCCCCGCCGGCAAGTGCCGCGAGGGAACGCTGGCGTGGCTGCTAGCACGATACCGGGAAACGTCGGCGTGGCGCGACCTGTCGATGGCGACCCGCCGCCAGCGCGAGAACATCTTCAAGGGCGTCATCGCGAAGGCGGGCGGTGAGCCATACCGGGCGGTCACGCGCAAGAGCGTGACCGACGGGCGCGACCGGCGATCGGCGACACCTGCGCAGGCCCGAAACTTCCTCGACGCCATGAGGGGACTGTTCGGTTGGGCGCTTGGTGCAGATTTGGTCAACGTTGATCCGACTGCGGGCGTTAAGAACCCGAAGCGCAAGAAGGGTGCAGGCTTTCCGGTCTGGACCGAAGAAGAGGTTGATCAGTACCAACGATACTGGGCCGTTGGCACAAAGGAGCGCGTCTGGATCGACGTGCTGCTCTACACCGGACTGCGGCGTGGCGATGCGGTCGTGGTTGGCCGCCAACATGTGCGCGACGGTATTTGCACATTCCGTACCGAAAAGAGCGGCGAGACGGTCACCATCACCATTCCGATACTGCCGGTGCTGAAAGCCACGCTCGACGCTGGGCCCACCGGGGAACTCGCCTATATCTGCGGGGGTCGCGGCAAGCCGCTGACCAAAGAAAGCTTCGGCAACATGTTCAAGGATGCCTGCGTCGAGGCGGGCGTCCACGGCAAATCGGCACACGGTTTGCGCAAGATTGGCGCGACGCGGGCGGCGAACAATGGAGCCACGGTCAACGAGCTCGAGGCGCTATTCGGCTGGTCGGGCGGCGGGATGGCATCGCTCTACACCCGCGCCGCCGACCGCGCCCGGCTCGGTCAACGCGCAGCTGAAAAGTTACTCAAGAACGATATGGCAACTTCTATTCCCTCACCTGACCGAAAGGTGAGGGATAAAACGCAAAATTCTTAGCAAAAACAGTTGCTTAGTTTTTTGATGGTGCGGCCAAGAGGACTCGAACCTCCACGGGTTGCCCCGCTAGCACCTCAAGCTAGTGCGTCTACCAATTCCGCCATGGCCGCATGGAGGCAGGACGAAAAGCCTTTCAAGCGCTTACGCCCCGGCAAAGCGCGGTTGCTCTAACAAATAGGGTCTTGAGGGACAAGGGCCGCCTTTCGACCGCTCAGCGCATATCCGGCGACCGGGGCAACAGCTCGCCGACCTCGACGGCGATGCGGTTACCGTTGACCACCACGGTGCCCTTGGCGACCGGCAGGTCATTGGCCAAGATACTGACCGCATCCTCCTCGGTGGAGTCCAGTTCGATGATGGCACCGCGACCGAGCCGGAGCACCTGGTGGACCGGCATGATGGTGGTGCCGAGCACCACGGTAATATCGACCGAAACCTTATCGAGTGTGGCCACGTCAAACACCCCATTGCGCCCAGCCTCATCGCGGGCGACATGAGGTGACCATGCTATGGTGAATGCAACGTTAACGGATCGAAGCGCCTGACCTAAAAGGGGGAGATGATGACGCCAAAATCCGCTGTTTTGGGCCTTTGCCTCGGCTTGTCCGCCGTCGCCGCTGCCGGCAGCGCCTATGCCGGACCCGCCGTCAGCACCCGCTGGCGGGAGTCCGAGATGTCGCAGCACGAATGCTTCCATTACGCCGAAATCGCCATCCAGGCGGCCGGTTTCAGCGGGATCGAGCGCACCACGCAATCGCGCTACGGCACCCGCGGCGATTATACCGCCGCGATCCGCTGCATCATCGACCACAAGGTCATCTTTTTCATCGTCGCCGGGCCTTCCCTGGAGCAGGCGCCAACTTCTGAGGTCCCTTGAGTGGCGGCTGCATTACGCGACGAAATCGAGGTTCTGCAACTGCCGGCCGGCCCGGTGCCAGTCGAATGGCGGGTGAGCGATTCGCTCGTGCCCTACGAGCAGGCCGTCGCCACCATGCAGGCGCGCGCGGCGGCGATTGCCGCCGGCCGCGAGGGCGAGTTGGTCTGGCTCCTGGAGCACCCCGCCCTCTACACCGCCGGCACCAGCGCCAGGCCAGAGCAGCTGATCGAGGCGCGCTTTCCGGTATTCGAGAGCGGCCGCGGCGGGCAGATGACCTATCACGGACCCGGCCAGCGGGTGGCCTATGTGATGCTCGATCTACGCCGGCGCGGGCCGGACGTGCGCCGCTTCGTCGCCACACTGGAAGAATGGATCATCCGCACGCTTGCCGCATTCAACGTGCGCGGCGAGCGGCGCGACGACCGCATCGGCGTCTGGGTGCGCCGGCCGGACAAAGGCCAACAAAACGGTCAAGCCTACGAGGACAAGATCGCCGCCATCGGCATCCGCGTTTCGCACTGGGTGACACTGCACGGCATGGCGTTGAACGTGGAGCCCGACCTCTCGCATTTCTCCGGCATCGTGCCGTGCGGCGTGAGCGAACGGCGCTACGGCGTCACCAGCCTCGCCGATCTCGGCATGCCGGTGTCGATGGCGGATGTCGACATGGTGCTGCGGCGCAATTTCGAGGATTTATTCGGCGGCTAGACCGTCGGCAGCACGGAAAATACTTCGCCCGGCCGCCGCAGCCTGAGATCCTCATCGGTCCCTTCGCGCTCGTGCAGCACGTCGACGTGGGCGCCGAGCGGGCCGCGCCGGCAGGCTTCGATCGCAGCGGCAACGGCCGCAGCGTCGCCCTTGACCGCAGCCTCGACCGAGCCGTCGCGGCGGTTGCGCACCCAGCCTTCGAGGCCTCGCCGCAGCGCTTCGCGCTCGACAAAGGCGCGGAAGCCGACGCCATGCACGTGGCCATGCACGACCATGTGGCGGCTGACGCCTGCGTCATCGCGGCCTAAGCGATCGACCAGCGCTCGACCGAGCGGATGTAGCGCTCCGGCAATCCCCGGCCGCGCGCGGCGGCGGCGATCATCTCGACATAGCCCGGCTTCGGCTTGCCCGGGACGCAGCGGCGCAGCCGATAGATCATGGCGCGCACGCGCTTGCTGCCGAGCCGCACCGGCAGGTAACGCACGTCGTAGAGTCCCTGGTGCAACAGCTCGTAGGCATGCAGTGCAGCGATGTCGCGCGGGGTCAGCCGCCACAGCACGCCATGCACGCGCTGGCCCGGCTTGGGTTTCACTGAGCCCCAGCCGTCGATGCCGACAAAAAACGTGTGGCCCTCAAGCACGGCCGATGCCACCGCCCGCGCGCCCGAGCAGCGCCGCGCCATGGCGGCACGCTGCATGTTGGAACCGTAGGCGAAATAAAGAGTCATAGGCTCAAGCAAATAAAGCGCGAGCCACTTCGCGCAAGCCCTAAGCAAACTCCAAGATCACCGCATCGACCGCCAGGCTGTCGCCCGGCTTGGCGTTGATCTTCTTTACCGTGCCGTCGATCTCGGCGCGCAGCACGTTCTCCATCTTCATCGCCTCGACCACCGCCACGGTCTCGCCGGCCTTGACTTCCTGGCCTTCCTTGACCGCGATCGACACCACTAGCCCCGGCATCGGGCAGAGAATGTGTTTGAGGCTGTCGGCCGCCTGCTTCACCGGCATCAGCCGCGCCAGCGCGGCTTCCGCTTCGGTATAGACATAGGCTTTGGTCTCAACGCCGCGATAGGCCAGCGCGAAGCCGTTGCGGATGGTGCGCACCTGCACCGCGACCGCATGGCCATCGACCGTACCGGTCCACAGCGGCTCGCCCGCCTTCCAGCACGGCACGACCGTGACCGTCTGTGCCGGTATGTTGCCGGCGGCGCCTTCGCCTGCGCGATAGCTCAGCGTCAGGGAACTGCCGCCCGGCGGGCGCTCGCCGCGTTCATCGTCGCCGAAGCGCAACTCGCCGCTCTCAATGTCGACCGTGTAGCTCTTGTCGCCGAGCCAGACGGCGCGGCGGCTCGCGCGCTGCACCGTGCGGCCGTTCATCTGGCCGGAAATCTGCCGCTTGCGTTGGCCGAGCACGTGATCGATCGCCACCGCCACCGCGGCGATCACCTTGGCGCGCTCGCCGTCGGGCGGATGCGGATGGAAGCCGGCGGGAAATTCCTCGGCGATAAAACCGGTCGACAGCTTGCCGGCGCGCCAGCGCTTGTGCGCCATCAGCGCCGAGAGAAACGGAATATTGTGGCGGATGCCATCGATGACAAAGGCATCCAGCGCGTCGGCCTGCGCGTCGATCGCCTGCTCGCGCTTGGGCGCATGGGTCACCAGCTTGGCGATCATCGGGTCGTAGTAGATCGAGATCTCGCCGCCCTCGTAGACACCGGTGTCGTTGCGCACGGTGACTGCCGCCGGCGCTGCGCTCCTGCGGCGGGCGGTAGCGCGTGAGCCGTCCCGTCGACGGCAGAAAATTGCGGTACGGGTCCTCGGCGTAGACGCGGCTCTCCACCGCCCAGCCCTTGAGCTTTACGTCGCTCTGCTTCAGCGACAGCTTCTCGCCGGCGGCGCTGCGGATCATCTGCTCGACGAGGTCGATGCCGGTGACGAGCTCGGTCACCGGATGCTCGACCTGCAGCCGCGTGTTCATCTCCAGGAAATAGAAGCTCTTGTCCTGCGCGGCGACGAATTCGACGGTGCCGGCCGAGTCGTAGCCGACGGCTTTGGCCAGCGCGACCGCCTGCTCGCCCATCTTCTTGCGCGTTGCCTCGTCGAGCAGCGGCGACGGCGCCTCCTCGATCACCTTCTGATTGCGGCGCTGGATCGAGCATTCGCGCTCGCCGAGATGGATGACGTTGCCGTGCTTGTCGCCGAGCACCTGGATTTCGATGTGGCGCGGGTCGGTGATGAATTTTTCGATGAAGACACGGTCATCGCCGAACGAGGACTTCGCCTCCGACTTGGCGCGGGTGAAGCCTTCCTCCACGTCGGACTTACTATAGGCGATGCGCATGCCCTTGCCGCCGCCGCCGGCGGAGGCCTTGATCATCACCGGGTAGCCGATTTCCTTGGCGATCTCGATCGCCTCGAGGTGGTCGCTGATGATGCCGAGATGGCCGGGCACGGTCGACACCTTGGCGGCGGCCGCCGCCTTCTTCGACTCGATCTTGTCGCCCATGGCGGCGATGGCCTTCGGGTTCGGCCCGATGAACACCACGCCCGCGGCTTGCAACGCTTTCGGGAAGGCCTCGCGCTCGGACAAAAAGCCGTAGCCGGGATGCACGGCCTGCGCGCCGCTCGCCTTGCAGGCGGCGACGATCTTGTCGATCAGCAGGTAGCTCTTGGCCGCCTCGGGCGGACCGATGGCAATGGCGGTATCGGCCATCTCGACGTGCAGGGCGTCCTTATCGGCTTCCGAATAGACCGCGACCGTCTCGATCCCCATGCGGCGGGCGGTCTTGATGATCCGGCAGGCGATTTCGCCGCGATTGGCGATCAGGATTCGCTTGAACATACAGGGGAATTGCCCTCTGCCATTCCGGTGGAAATGGCTGCGGATAGCCGGCGTTTGTTACAATACTGTCTTGCGGGTGGCGTATCTAGCGCGGCAATGCAACAAAGATAAACGGGGAGAGTTGCCATGCCGCTCAGGAAGATCCTGCTCGTACTGGCCTGCGCTACCGCCTTGCCGCTCGGCGCGGCCGCCGCGCAAACGCCGCATAACCTGATCCTGTTCGTGCCGGACGGCCTGCGGGCGCTGGCGGTGACGCCGCAGAGCGCCCCCACCATGGCGGCGCTGCGCGACAAGGGCGTCAATTTCGCCAATCCGCATTCGCTGTTCCCGACCTTCACCATGGCCAATGCCTCGGGCATGTCGACCGGCCATTTCCTCGGCGACACCGGTGTGTTCTCCAACACGATTTATGTCGGCTTCTCCGCCCCGCATGCCGCCAACAGCGTGACGCCGTTCATCGAGAACGACGCCGTGCTCGGCGACATCGACGCGCATTTCTCCGGCAACTTCGTCGACGAGGACGCCGTGCTGTACGCCGCCCGCCATCAGGGCTTCTCCACTGCGGCCGTCGGCAAAGTCGGCCCGACCATGATGTTCGACCACACCGACCACAAGGCCGAGGCGACGATCATCGTCGACGACGCGACCGGCAGCGCCGCCGGCGTGCCCTTGTCGCAGGAGATGAAGGACGCGCTCACCAAGCTCGGGCTGCCGCTGACCGCGCCGTCGCGAGGCGACAACGGCAAGACCGGCGACGGCAAGACGCCGGGCACGCTCATTGCCAATGTCGGGCAGCAGAAATATTTCGCCGACGTCGCCGCCAAGGCGGTGCTGCCGATGCTAAAAGCGCGCAACAAGCCCTTCGTGCTGGTGTTCTGGTCGCGCGATCCCGACGGCACCCAGCATAACCAGGGCGACAGCCTCTTGAAGGTCACGCCCGGCATCAACGGACCGACCTCGCTCGCGGCGATCAAGAATGCCGACGACAATCTGGCCGAACTGCGCCAGGCGCTCGACGAGCTCGGTCTGGCCGCGACCACCGATATCATCGTCTCCGCCGACCACGGCTTTTCGACCATCAGCAAGGAAAGCAAGACCAGTGCGGCGGCGCAGGCCAAATACGCCGACGTGCCGGCGGGCCTCTTGCCGCCCGGCTTCGTCGCCATCGATCTCGCCAAGGCGCTCGCCCTGCCGCTCACCGATCCCGACGACAAGAACGCCCCGGTCGCCGCCGGCACCTATCCCAAGCGCGGCAACGGGCTGATCGGCGCCGATGCGGCCAAGCCGGACGTGGTCGTCGCCTCGAACGGCGGCTCCGATCTCGTCTATGTGCCGGGCAAGAACCGCGCGCTCACCGAAAAGGTGGTCGCCGCCCTGCTCCGCCAGGATTACGTCAGCGGCCTGTTCGTCGATGACGAAATCGGCGCGATCCCCGGCACGCTGCCGCTGTCGGCCATCAACCTGAAGGGTTCGTCGGTGACGCCGCGGCCGTCGGTCGTCATCAACTTCCGCTCCTACGCGGAAGGCTGCGACAAGCCGGTGATGTGCGCGATCAACATCGCCGACACCGGCCTGCAGCAAGGCCAGGGCATGCACGGAAGCTTCAACCGCGCCGACACCATGAACTTCATGGCGGCGATCGGCCCCGACTTCAAAGCGGGCTTCGTCAACGAGGCGCCGGTGAGCAACGCCGACATGGGCAAGACCATGGCGCATATCCTCGGCCTGAAGATCCCGTTCAAAGGCGCGCTGATGGGTCGCGTCGCCGAGGAAGCCCTGCCCGGCGGCGCGAGCCCGGTGGTGGAGAACTTCATCGAGCGCTCCAAGCCGGGCCACGACGGGCTTGCCACCGTCCTGGTCGGCCAGCGCGTCGGCGCGAACCGCTATTTCGACGCCGCCGGGTTCCCCGGCCGCACGGTCGGCATGGACGAGCGCAAGGCGGCGAGCCGCTGAAGCCTGGAAACTGCCGACGGAATACTGTTTCCGGGCGGCCGCACGGCGACGAAGCTTTATGCTGCGTCGTGCGGCCGCACCTTATGGCTTTTCCCTTTGCCCCGTGCCCTATTCCGCCTCGGCGCGGGCGCCTATATTAAGCGCCCGGACGTAAAGTGATCGCATTTCAAGGAGGTTTCTCATGGCACTGGCGATTGGCGATACCGCACCGGATTTCGAAGCGGACACCACCGAAGGAAAAATCCGATTTCACGATTGGCTGGGCAATTCCTGGGCGGTGCTGTTCTCGCACCCGAAGGATTTCACGCCGATCTGCACCACCGAGCTCGGCACCATGGCGCGCATGAAGCCGGAATTCGACAAGCGCAACACCAAGATCATCGGCCTGTCGGTCGACCCGGTCGACAACCACAAGAAATGGGCGGTCGACATCAAGGATGTGGTCGGCTTTGCGCCGAACTATCCGATGATCGGCGACACCGATCTGAAGATTTCCAAGGCCTACGGCATGCTGCCGGCCTCGACCTCGGGCACCTCGGAAGGCCGCACGCCTGCCGACAACATGACGGTGCGCAACGTCTTCATCATCGGGCCGGACAAGAAGATCAAGCTGATCCTGGTCTATCCGATGACCACCGGGCGCAACTTCGACGAGATCCTGCGCGTGCTCGACTCGCTGCAGCTCACCGCCAAGCACCGCATGGCGACGCCGGCGAACTGGAAACAGGGCGAGGACGTGCTCATGACCGGCGCCATCACCGAGGACGAAGCCAAGAAGCTTTACCCGCAGGGCTGGAAGACGCCGAAGCCTTATATCCGCATCGTGCCGCAGCCGAAGTGACAGGCGCCGGCTCGTCGCGTTATATCTGATCGAACAAGGGCGCGGGTCGCGTTTCCCCGCGCGCCTTTTCGTGTTCGGCCCGGCGAGTCCTTGCAATGAACGACGATCAACGCGCCGGCGAATTCGCAGCCGGCTTTTGCCCAATTCCTTGGCATCAAGATTACCGATGTCACGCGCGAGCGGATCATGGCGGAACTTGCCAGCGCGCGAGGAGCTCAACAACCGCCACGGCATCATGCACGGCGGCGCCATCATGGCGCTTGGCCGACAATCTCGGCGGCACCGGCGCCACCGCCAACCTCAAGCCCGGCCAGCGCACCGCCACGATCGAAAGCAAGACCAATTTTTTCGCTTCGATCCCGATCGGCGACATTGCTTATGCCGAATGCACGCCGCTGCACCGCGGCCGCACCACCATGGTCTGGCAGACCCGCGTCACCCGCGGCGACGGCAAGCTCTGCGCGCTGGTGACGCAGACGCAGATCGTGATCGATCCGGAGAAGTAGGCGCCGCTAGCTTTCCGCGGCGACGGAGGCCGCGGCATTCGCCGCTGCCGGCCGCAAGGCGCCGCCGCGGTTGGCCAGCACCACGCCGACCGCGCACACCACCATGCCGGCGATCGAAACCGCATCCAGCTTCTCGCCGAACAGCAGGAAGGCGAGCAAGGCAGTCACCGCCGGCACCAGATAGAACAGGCTGGCAAATCCGGTCGCCGCCGAGCGGCGGATCAGCCAGTACATCAGCCCGACCGCTGCGATCGACAGCACCAGCACCAGCCATGCCATGGCGAAGATCAATTCGCCGCTCCAGTGGATCACGCGCGTCTCGAAGGCAAACGCGGCAAGCGCGAACAGCGCCAGCGCGCCGGCATATTGCACGGTGTTGCCGGCGCGCCAATCGATGCGGCCGCAATAGCGCTTCTGGTACAGCGTGCCGAGCGTGATGCCGATCAGCGAGCCGAAGCTCGCGATCCAGCCGAGCGGCGAGCCGGCGAGCACGATGCTGCGGTCGTGCAGCACCAGGAGTACGCCGATCAGGCCGAGCACCAGGCCGAGCCATTGCAGGCGCGTCACCTTCTCGCCCATGAAACGATTGGCGATGGTCGAGGTGAGGATCGGCTGCAGGCCCGGGATCAGCGCCGAGATGCCGGCCGGCACGCCCTGGCTGATCGCCGTGAAGACGCCGCCGAGATAGAGCCCATGCACCAGCGCGCCGGCGACCAGGCTGTGGCCGATCTCGGCGCCCTGCGGCCAGCGCGCCTGCGCCATGAACGCGATCGCACCCATGATCAGGACGACGAAGACCATGCGCACCGCCAGAAACGTCATCGGTTCGATATAGGGCAAGCCGAAGCGCGCGCCGATGAAGCCGGTGCTCCACAACAGCACGAACAACATCGGCGCGATGGCGACGGCGAATTTGGTCAGGCGCATGATGATTTTGATCGAAGACAAGCGAATTCGGGGGAATCGAATTGTTCCCTTAGCATTTTCGCGGCCATTTTGGCGCCGATCAGCGCAGAAATTTTTTTCGGCACTGCACACAGGCCTTTTTTGCGGAACCGCCGCCGCCGCTAAAGGGTTGCTTCAAGACGAGCCGACCAAGCGCGTCTGGAACCGAAGGAGGATTGCCATGAGTGATCCACGTTATACCGATCCGCGGTTGAGCGACCCGGTGCTGCGTCGTGACGAAGCCGTCGGCGGGCCTTGGAGTTGGCTAGCCGGCATTGCCGTGATCGCGTTGATCGCGTTTCTCGTGATCGTCGGCTGGAACAGCAGCGACCACACGGCGAGTAACAATTCATCGCCTGCGACCCCTGGCAGCGCCATGCAGCCGATGACCCCGCCGGCCACCACCGGCTCCGGCGCAGGTTCGCCGCGGCCGTTGACCCCGGCGCCGGCAACGCCGCGCAGCCCGCCGGCCGGCAGCCAGTAGACCGTCTAGCCAGATTGATCTTTGAGTCACCTCGGCGCCTCGCGCGCCGGGGTTTTTTATTGTTCCAGCGCGCGATCCGCTGCCGAAATTGCGTCAGCCGAGGATGGCGGAAATGCCAAATCCAACAGTCGCGCTGATCACGGCCTCGATCGCCTGGAACTGCATGCCGCTCAGCTCGTAGCTGACGTAGGGAAACAGCATATGGCCGAGCGGCAGCATCAATGCCGCGACCAATGCGACGCAGAGCAGCCTGATCATCAATCGCCGATCGATCATCCTTGGTCCCCTCCCCCTGGCGTGTTTTTCTTTGATCTTGTCACGGATGCCCCGGATTGGGCAATTGCGTCAATTCTGGAATGAGGGGTCGATCGGGACCCGGTAGCCGTTGGCGAGCCGGTTGGTCTCGTTGGCCATGCCGGTGACCGCCATCAGCTCGCCGAACATGGCCTCGGTCATGCCGGCCTTGCGCGCCGCGGCGGTGTGGCTGGCGATGCAATAGGCGCAGCCGTTGGTGACGCTGACCGCCAGATAAACCATCTCCTTGGTGAGCGGGTCGAGCGCGCCCGGCGCCATAATCTGTTTGATGCTGTCCCAGGTGCGCTTGAGCGTTGCCGGATCGCGCGCAAGATATTTCCAGAAATTGTTCACGTCCGGCACGTTGCGGGTCTGCTTGATGTCGTCATAGACGGCGCGCACTTGCGGCGAGGCATCGGCGTATTCGACAGGATCCGTTGGTTTCATCGCTGACCTCTCAGAAATCGAGTTTGTCGCGGATGGCGGCGATGCCGGCTTTGGCGCAGGCTTCGTCGTTGTCGCCGCCCGGCGCGCCGGAGACGCCGATGGCGCCGACCAGCGTGCCGGCCGCCTCCACCGTCACGCCGCCGGCGATGATGGTGGCATTCGGCAGATTGCGCACGCCGGCCTGCGGCGAGCCCGGCTGGGTCGCGGCGACCAATTCGCCGGTGTTGGTGCGGAAGCTGACCGCGGTCCAGGCCTTGCCGGTCGCCGTCGGCACGGTATGGGCGCCGGCGAAGCGGTCGCGCAACAGAACTTGCGTCACGCCGAAGCGGTCGACCACCGCCACCGCCACCTGATAGCCCTGCTTGCGGCAATCGGCGAGCGCGGCGCGGGCCAAATCGAGCGCGACCTCGACGGTCATCGATTTGAAGGTGACCAGGCTTTCCTCGGCGTGGGCCGGCGTGGCAAACAGCGGCGCCAGCAACATCAGCAGCCATAACCATCGCATAAAAGCCTCCTTGTGCGCTCCGAATTGCCAATGCTTTTTCCCAATCACGCCACCGCGAAGCAAGCCGCAAATTGAGTTGGCCTCGAGCCGCGCGGGGACTATATTCTCAAGCCAAGGGTGCGACGTCCGGGGATAGCTCCGTGGGACAAATCTACGACCGCGCGACGCAAGTCGTCCGCGCCATCTACGACAGCCGGATCGCCACGCCGGCGACGCTTCAAGCTGACCGCAATTTTCCCAACGCCAGGCGTTTCGACGAGCGCTGGGCCGACATCCGCGACGAAGCCTTCGCGGTGGCCGGCATGTTCGACAAGATCCCGCGCTTCCACGACATCATGCCGGCGCAGGCGGATATTTCGGCGAACGACGGGCGCGACTGGCGCGTGTTCATCATGAAGGCCTATGGCGTGACGGTCGAGGACAATCTGCGCCGCTGCCCGACTGTCGCCTCGATCCTGGCCGAGGCGCCGGAGGTGAAGTCGGCCATCCTGTCGTTCCTGGCGCCGTGCAAGCACATCCCCGAGCACCGCGGGCCGTTTCGCGCCATCCTGCGCTACCACCTGATGCTGTCGATGCCGTGGGACGGCAGCGGCGTGCCCGCCTGCGTCATGAATATCGACGGCGTGCCGTATCGGCTCGGCGACGGCGAAAGTCTGCTGTGGGACGACACCTATCGGCACGAGGTGTGGAATCGCAGCGACCAGGTCCGCATCGCGCTGCTGCTCGACGTCTGGCGCAAGGACATGCCGATGGACATCGCCCTCTTGTCACGCGCCATCCTGCTCGGCACGCAGGCGGCGATCCGCATGGGCGGATTGTCGTACGGCGGCTGAAAAATTAAGCTAGTCTGCGCCCGCCACAACACCCCCAAGCGAGGACTGCCATGCCGAAAACGCCTGACTATTTCCGCGGCAAGACCATCATCATCACGGGCGCGGCGAGCGGCATCGGGCGGGCGACCGCACTGATCTTCGCCCGCGAGGGCGCCAACGTGGTCTGCGCCGACATCAACGAGAAGGGCGTCGAGGAGACCAGCGAGCAGATCAACGCCAAATACAGCAACACCGGCTCGCAGGCGCTGGCGCTGACCATCGACGTCACCAAGCGGGCGGCGGTCGAGGACATGGTGCAGCTCGCGCGCGACGATTTCGGCGCCATCCACTTCCTGTTCAATTCGGCCGGCGCGGCGCTGCGCCGCTCCAAATTCCTCGCCATCGACGACGACCTGTTCGAGCGGACCTTCGACCTCAACGTCAAGGGCACCTTCTACGCCATGCAGGCGGTGCTCCCCCACATGCTGGAGAATAAGTTCGGCGTCATCGTCAACATGGGCAGTATGTCGCACAAGCGCGGCGGACCGGGCTCCTCGGTGCATTACGCCTCGGCCAAGGGCGCGGTGGTGACCATGACCATGGGCGTGGCGCGCGAATTCGCCACCCAAGGCATCCGCGCGCTGTCGATCTCGCCCGGGCCGGTGAAGACGCCGTTCCAGGCGGCCGCGTCGTCCTCGCCCGAGCTGGTGCAGAAATTCCTCGAGGACGTGCCGATGGGCCGCTTCGCCGAACCGGAGGAGATCGGCGAATTCGTGCTGTTCGCCTGCTCCGATGCCTGCCCGTTCATGACCGCCGACACCGTCTACATCAACGGCGGCGGCGGCTGGAGATAAGCAATGACCACGTGGTGCCGGTTCAGCAAGGATGGCGTGGCGAGCTATGGCGTGGTCGAAGGCGACCAGGTGATCGCCGTCGACGGCATTCCATGGGGAGAACACAAGCGCAACGGAAGCGCCTACCCGCTTAAGAGCGTGAAACTGCTGGTGCCGACCGTGCCGGCGAATTTCTTCTGTGTCGGCATCAATTACGACGACCACATCCGCAAGATGGCGGCCAAGCGCAAGACCGAGCCGGTGTTCCCATCAAAACCCGACATCGGCTACCGCTCCAACAACGCGCTGATCGCGCATGAGGAGAATATCGTCAAGCCGGCCGACGCCGGCGAACAGTTCCAGTACGAGGGCGAGCTGGTCGCGGTGTTCGGCAAGCGCTGCCGCAACGCCACGCGCGAGACTGCGCTCGACTACGTGTTCGGCTGGACCATCGGCAACGACGTCTCCGAGCGCGGCTGGCAAAAGGATGACCGCACGCTGTGGCGCGCTAAGAATGCCGACACCTTCAAGCCGATGGGGCCGTGGCTCGTCACCGGGCTCGATCCGGCCAAGATGACCACGACGATCCGCGTCAACGGCCGCGAAACCGACCGTTTCGCCACCAACAACATGATCTTCGACACCGCGACCTACATTGCCGAAGTCTCGAAATACTGCACTATCGAACCGGGCGACGTGATGTGGATGGGAACCGACGGCGTGCCGGAGAACATCAAGCCGGGCGACACCGTGGAGATCGAGATCGCCGGCATCGGCGTGCTGCGGAACAAAGTTGTGTCGGGAACCTGACGGAAAAACTTTCCGGGATAACGTCGGGGATTGCGCGCGAGCGGCGCGACAGCGGCCGCGCATTGGCGTAACGCTAGCGCACGTCCTCTCGCAATGCCGGTGCCCCCATGTCCTGCGCAATCTCCGACGATGACGTCGGCCGCCAGATTCTCGACGTCTTCATACGCCACCGCATTCCGGTGAGCGGCCTGTTGCCGCGCAATTATTTCTTCACCGTGCGCGACGGCGACTTCCAGCGCGGCCTCAACAGAGCGGTGGCCAACAACTGGGTCGCGATCGACGGGCGCAACCGCTACCGCTATCAGTTGACCGAAACCGGCTTTGCCGCCGCGCGCACGACCGAGAAGGCCTAAGCCGCGCGCGCCGCCGCTACACCCACCCGCCGCGGGCCATGATGGCGGCGCAGAGCAGAATAATCGCCACGCACAGCAATTCGCCGTGGATCGCCTTCTTGAGGAAGCGCAGCTTATCGGCGCTCACCGCCGGCAATTGCCCGGCCTTGAGAGCTTTGCGCCATTTCAAAAATTCCACGGTCGGGATAATCGAAATTAGCGCGGCGGCGACGAATACCGAGAACTTGGTGAGGAAGGCGTGGCTGTGGAAGTAATAGGCCGGGCCGTTCTCGAAGAAGAACACGCGGCACAGGCCGACGACGAGCAAGAGGCCGGCCGCGGCGCCGAGGATCGCGTCGGTGATTACCAGCCGCTTGGCGTTGGCGTGCGACAATTCCTGCCCGAGCAGGATGAATTCGATCGCGATCGCCGACACCACGGTGAAGGCCAGCACGTGATGGAAAAAGGCAAAGAGCGTGGACATGGGCGGCTCGCCGCAAGGATCATGCGCGCAGTCGACCGATGCAATTGCCAAACAGCCAAGCGAAAGCGCCCGTATTCTATTACGCCCCGGGTAGGCCGTCTTCCAGTTCCTCACCCCTCGCAGCATCGAGGGGCATGGCGCACCGCCCGCGGGCGCCGCATCCCACCCCGCCGTCACGACGCCTCATGAGAGCGCCCTCGAATGGATGGGACGGATCGTGTATATATTCCTATAGGAATTAGGTCACAATGGTTTTTGCCCGGTGGCCCTCACCCGCTCGTCCCCGCGAAAGCGGGGACCCAGTTCTTGGCTCTGGATTCCCGCTTGCTCGAGAATGAGCGGAACTTTAGGGCCGCTCCTCGGCCAGCGTCACCACGTCGCGCGTGCGGGTGACGCCTTCCGGCCAGGTGCGGCTGAAGTCGGCGACCAGCGCCTTGAAGCCGTCGGAGGCAAGCGCGGCATCGCACGCCGCCTTGTCGGCGAAGCGATAGACGGCGTAGTGCACGCCCTGCTCCACCTCGCTCCAGAAGCGCCAGGCCTTGTTGCATTTGAAGACCTCGAGCGCCCACGGCAGGTGGTCGGCCGAATACCAATGGTCGAACTTGTCGCGCAGCGCGGGCGCGACGACGGCACGGACGAGGAAGAAGGTGGTGGGCATTGAAAGGCTCCCGCACTACCACTGCTTAAGCCTGCTGTACCGGTAGCGCGTTACGAGCATTATGTCAGGGAAAACTCGCGCGTATATTCTTTCATAAGATCGACGCACTTCATTTCGCGGTGCACCTGAACGTGTCTTGTCGTATTGATAATCTGATTGCCCATCGCGCCTAGAATACTTTGCAGGATCGCGGCCGATCCTGCCGCGCTTTCACCGTCTGCGGTCGCATAAATCTATCTAGCATTAGTTTCGGAAGCTGCTTTTAACATCCCCATATTCTGCGAATGAAACCCAAACCCCAGAAACACAATGCGCTCCGCGTCGACTACGGCTTCTTCATAGCCGCCATATCATCTGCATCCTGAAGCTGTTCATAGAAGGTTTTAATTCGTTCGGAAATTTGAATGATTTTCCGACCGGCAATTCCACCGAACGCAAAGCCGTTGGTGCTCTGCCAGGGAAGCGGGCCGAGGTGTCCATAAGGATGAACAATCTCGATGTTCGCCAATGCCTTTGACGCATCCTGCGATGTCACGCCGATGAAACACCAGGGCTAACACTAACTCTGCGCGGCACAAGCGATCTTGAAATTCAGATAGGCAACGAACGATATTTTGCTTCTTCCCACGAAGCTCAAATGCTGTTCCGGCTGGCTTGGAGAAGATAAGCCTGGTGCTGATTCTCGCCGGAGACTTGGAAGCCTAACTCGTGGTTTCGAACTCCAAAAGGCCGGCACTGCAATAGTTTTGGAAATTAGACGCAATGGAAAATCTGCCGCGCGCGTCAGTATGACAGGTAGCATTCCAACCGACGTTCGGCGACAAATAGCAGCGGTCTATACGGACGACCACTGGCTCGCCAAATATTTTAAGGACTAACAATAGTTCTATTTTTGGACTGCCCTCACACCGGCAAATTGTCGTGCTTCCTGGCCGGCATCTCGACGTGCTTGTTCTTCAGCATTGCCAGCGCGCGGGCCAGGCGCCGCCGCGTCGAGTGCGGCATGATGACGTCGTCGATATAGCCGCGCTCGGCGGCGACGAACGGCGACAGAAAGCGGTCCTCGTATTCCTTGGTGCGCGCGGCGATCTCCTCGGCCGTGCCGCCGCGGAAGATGATCTCGACCGCGCCCTTGGCGCCCATCACCGCGATCTGCGCCGTCGGCCAGGCGTAGTTCAGATCGCCGCCGACGTGCTTTGACGCCATCACGTCATAGGCGCCGCCGAAGGCCTTGCGCGTGATCACCGTGACCAGCGGCACCGTGCACTGGCTGTAGGCGAATAGCAGCTTGGCGCCGTGCTTGATCAGGCCGTTGTATTCCTGCGCGGTGCCGGGCAGGAAGCCGGGCACGTCGACGAAAGTGACGATCGGGATGTTGAAGGCGTCGCAGAAGCGCACGAAGCGCGCCGCCTTGCGCGAGGCATCCGAGTCGAGCACGCCGGCGAGCACCATCGGCTGGTTGGCGACGAAGCCCACCGTGCGGCCGGCGATGCGGCCGAAGCCGGTGACGATGTTCTTGGCGTAAGTCGCCGACAGCTCGAAGAAGTCGCCCTCATCGACGACTTTGAGGATCAGCTCCTTGATGTCGTAGGGCTTGTTCGGATTGTCGGGGATTAGCGTGTCGAGCGATTCCTCGACGCGGTCGGGATCGTCCTGCGTCGGCCAGTCCGGCGGGCCGGCCTCGTTGTTGGCCGGCAGGAAGTCGATCAGCCGGCGCATCTGCAGCAGACACTCGACGTCGTTCTCGAAGGCGCCGTCGGAGACGCCCGACTTGGTGGTGTGCACGGAGGCGCCGCCGAGCTCCTCGGCGGTGACGACCTCGTTGGTCACCGTCTTCACCACGTCCGGCCCGGTGACGAACATGTAGGAGGTGTCGCGCACCATGAAGATGAAATCGGTCATGGCCGGCGAATAGACGTCGCCGCCGGCGCAGGGCCCCATGATGACGCTGATCTGCGGAATGACGCCGGAGGCGATGACGTTGCGCTTGAAAACCTCGCCGTAGCCGCCCAAGCGCAGCGACGCCTTCCTGGATGCGCGCGCCGCCGGCGTCGAACAGGCCGATGATCGGCGCGCGCGCCTTCATCGCCATGTCCTGCACCTTGATGATCTTCTGCGCGTGCGTCTCCGACAGCGAGCCGCCGAACACGGTGAAGTCCTTGGAGAACAGATACACCGTGCGGCCGTTGACCGTGCCCCAGCCGGTGACGACGCCGTCGCCGGGGATTTTCGTCTTCTCCATGCCGAAGTCGTTACTGCGGTGCTGGACGAACATGTCGAGCTCCTCGAACGAGCCTTTGTCGAGCAGCAGTTCGATGCGCTCGCGCGCCGTCAGCTTGCCGCGCTTGTGCTGGGCCTCGATGCGGGCCTTGCCGCCGCCCAGCCGCGCCTCGTCGCGCCGCTGCTCCAGCCTGTCGAGGATGTCCTTCATGAGCCCCTGCCCTTAGCGCATTTCCACCGGCCTTCCGAGCAAAAGGCATACCATGAAAACGCCCTCGCCGCCGTCATTGCCGCTTGGCACCGCCGCCGAACCCTGCTTAGAACGCCCTCATGGCCGAACCCGCCACATCCGCGCAGTTGCTCCAACAGGGCCTGTTCCACCACCGCCAGGGCGATCTGGCGCAGGCCATGGAACGCTACGTCGAGGTGCTGCGCATCGACCCGCACAATCCCGATGCGCTCTATTACGTCGCCGTGGTCGCCTGCCAAGAGGGCCAGTTCCAGCAGGGCATCGAGCTCGCCCGCCGCGCCATCACCAACGAGCCGCCGCAGGCGCGTGTGCACAATCTGCTCGGCCAGGCGCTGTACCGCGAGGGCGACCGGCTGGAGGCGATCAAGTGTTTCGACCGCGCCATCGCCATCGACGCCAACTTCGCCGACGCGCACGGCAACCGCGCCAATATCCTGCTCGATGCCGGCTTTGCCGACGAGGCGCTGAAGGGCTTCGACCGGGCGCTGGCGCTCAACCCGGCCTCGGCGCCCGACTGGCTCAACCGCGGCTCGCTGCTTCAGGGGCTCGGCCGCCACGCCGAGGCGTTGGCGAGCTTCGACAAGGCGGTTCAGTGTGGCGCCGACATCCCGGAAGCCCATGTCAACCGCGGCAACGCGCTCAAGGATCTCGCCCATTTCGACGCCGCCGCCGGGCTTGACGCCGCGCCGCGCTTCGATGCGGCGATGGCGGCCTACGAGGCTGCGCTCAAGCGCGATCCCAAGCTGCCCGAGGCGCATCTCGGCCGCGGCTGGCTCAATCTCTTGCGCGGCGACTGGGCGGCCGGCTTTCCCGATTACGAATTCCGCACCGAGGCTGGCGAGCCGACCTTCGAGCCGCTGCCGCAGCCGCGCTGGGGCGGCGCGGCGCTCACGGCTGAGCGCCTGGTGCTCATCACCGAACAGGGCCTCGGCGACATCATTCAATTTTGCCGCTTGGCGCCGCTGCTCGCGGCGCGCGGCTACGACGTCAGCATCCTGACGCGCAAGGCAATGGCGCCGCTGCTGTCGACGCTTCGTGGCGTCACCGTCGAGACCGACCACGACAAAGTCGCGCAAGACACAAAGGTCCGCTGGCTGCCGTTACTGAGTGTGCCCGGCATGCTCGGCATCACGGCGGACACCGTGCCCGCCGCCATGCCCTACCTCGCGGCCGAGCCGGCGCGCGTCGAAACCTGGCGCCGCCGGCTGCCGGACGGATTCAAGATCGGCATCAATTGGGCGTCCGGCCATTCCGACAAGCCGCATTTCCAGCGCCGCGACATTCCGCTCGCGAGCTTCGCCTCGCTCGCCGCACTGCCGGGCGTGCAACTGATCTCGCTGCAAAAGGACACCGCCGCGGCGCAGATCGGCGAAGTGCCCTTCGGCCACAAGATCGCGACGCTTGAGGCCGACCCGGACGCCGACGCCGATTTCTTCCTCGACACCGCGGCGATCATGATGAGCCTCGATCTCGTCGTCACATGCGACACGTCGGTGACGCATTTGGCCGGCGCGCTGGCGCGTCCGGTGTTCGTGGCGCTGCCAGTGGTCGCCGACTGGCGCTGGATGATCGGCCGCGAGGATTTGCCCTGGTACCCGACGCTGCGCATCTTCCGCCAGGCTGCGACCGGCGGCTGGGACGCGGTGCTGGCGCGCATTGCCGAGGCGGTGCCTCTGATGGCGCACTAGACCACCGGCCGCACGGAACTTTTGCGGTTCCGGTACGTTGCACAGCATCATAACGGGAGGGTCCCCATGGGCTCCAGCAAAGCCACCGCGCAAGACGGCGCGCCGCGCCTGCGCACGCCGACCGATCTCGGCTCGAACGCCAGCAAGGACATCGCCGGCGCACTCAATGCGATCCTGGCCGATACCTTCGCGCTTTACATGAAGACCAAGAATTTCCATTGGCACGTCAGCGGCCCGCATTTCCGCGACTACCATCTGCTGCTCGACGAACAGGCCGACCAAATCTTCGCCACCACCGACGTGATCGCCGAACGCGTGCGCAAAATCGGCCAAACCACCCTGCGCTCGATCGGCGACATCGCGCGGCAGCAGCGGCTCGCGGACAACGACGCCAAATACGTCGACCCGCAGGACATGCTGGCCGAGCTTCGCGACGACAATCAGCGCGTGGTGGCTTCGATGCGCGAGGCGCACGGCCTGTGCGACGAGGAGGAGGATGTCGCCACCGCCAGTCTGCTCGAGACCTTCATCGACGACGCCGAACGGCGCGTCTGGTTTCTCTACGAGTCCAGCCGCCGCGGCGACCCGAGCGGGCATTAGTGGCCCCCTCTCCCCGCTCTCGCGGGGAGAGGTGAAAGCCAAGCGCCCTACTTCTCCACGATGTCCTTTTCCGTCGGGCCGAGCAGCGCGAACAGGTCCTTCTGTTCTTTTTCCGGCACTTTGAACTTGTCAAGCACCTCGACCAGCACTTTGACCGAGTGGTCCCAGTCGGCCTTGGTGATGCCGGCGCCGGCATGCGACGTCTTCATGGTGCGGCCGGTATAGACGCACGGGCCGCCGGCCGCGTTGCACAGCTGATCGACCAAATGCTGGCGGATGCGCTTCTTGCGGTCGGTCGAGAAGCCGACGAAGAAGCGCTTTTCCATATCGTCGGTGGCAAGCCGGCCGATGAACTCGTCGGACACGGCGGCGATGGCGTCGTAGCCGCCGAGCCGCTGGTACAGCGATTTGTCTTGCGCGCCTGCGGGACTGGCGAGGACGCCGATTGCGAACGTGGCGAAAACCAAGGCATTGCGGAATGTCGTCATGATGACCCCCATCTGGCTGCGTTTGAGCAATTCCAAACGAGGTACGGCGAGTTTCCGAAAAAGATGCAGCCGGCCGCGAAGGGGGATGGAGCCCGTCGTTCGATTTCCACTCCCGGGGCCGAACGTCTACTTTATTCCGTACTTCGCGTATTCTTCTGCGATGTCGGGTTTGATGGCCTTCGCGCTCGCGATATCGACGTTGCCGCCGGCGGCGTCGCCTTTTCTCAATTTGGCGACGCCGCGACCATAGAGCCAATCTGCGTGGTCGGGGATTTTCGTCAACGCGAACGCCGCGTCGTAGTCGGCAAGCGCCTTGTCGAATTGCCCGAGCTTTAAATCGACCAGTCCACGATAGGCCAAGATTTGCGGAATCTTGGGGGCCAAACTGCTGGCCTTGGTGCAGTCGTCGAGCGCCTCTTGCAGTTGTTTGCCGACAACGGCGCGCGACCAGCAGCGCTGACCCCAAAGCCGTGAATTGTTGGCGTCCAGTTCGAGTCCCGACGTGTAGTCCGCAACCGCATGTTCATGGTCACCCTTGCGGCTGTACGTGTAACCGCGGTTATAAAATGCATCGGCGTCCTTGGGGCCGAGCCGGATCGCTTCGGTGTGATCGGCAATCGCGCGTTCGAAGTCGCCGTGGCGGGCGTAAGCATTGCCGCGATGCATGAAGCCGGCGGCGTAAGTCGGATCGGTTCGGATCGCCTCGTCATGATCGGCGATGGCTTTGTCGAACTCGCCCATCCGCTCCCGCTGGTTGCCGCGATTGCTGTAGATGACGGCCATATTGCGCCGGTCAAATCGGCCTGAGTTAAGCGCACGCGTGCAAGCCTCGATTGCCGCGTTGCCCGACCCTCTCACACAGACCTCGCCGTCGTCGGCCGCCGCGGCGCTGATGAAGCAAGCGGCGGCAATGCCGATGATTGCGCCGCAAGTCCAATTCCGGAAGTGGCCCGCGGTACGCATGAGAATCCCCCCTCGCCCGAAATCCATCACTTGGTCAATCGCAAGACCGTCGTCGCGGCCTCGAATTCCGCGCGGCGATAGGCGCGGCGCTCGAGCGCGTCGTCGTCACGGCCCCATTGCGCGATCTGCCAGTCCTCGTCGACATGGGCCGCGGCCCAGGCGGCTTCCGGCTCGATCGCGCCACGCTCAAGCGCCAGCGCCAGCAAGCCTGAGCCGGTCAGCGTGGTGATCACCGATAGAGCGCCCAGCCGCCACGGCTCGGCGGGGATCGTCGCGCGCAGGGCGGCGATGGTTTCGTCCGGCTGCGCCACATGCACGACGCCCTGCCCCAGCACGAAGCGGGCGCCCAGCGTGTCGCATGCCCAGGCCAAGACCGGATCCCAGTGCCGCGTCTGAGATTCGACCAGGCCGTCCGGCGCTTCGGCGCGATAGCACAGCAGATCGGCGCCAAGGTACTGCACCACCTCGTCGGCGACGGGCTCCATCGCGTCCGCCACCGCGTCGATCACTGCGTTGGCGAGCCGGGTGAGCGGCATGCGCGCCGGGTCGATGACCTCCTGCTGCGCGTTCCACTCATCGGCGATCCGCGCGGCCAGCGCCACGGTCGGCGCGGCGAGCGGGCGCCGCGCCGGCGTCCTGACCGGCTTGCCGTCGAGCTTAAGCGGGAACCCGCCCGGCGCGGCCTCGCCGACATGCGCCCGCTGGTAGAATCGCTTGCGCAAGGTCGGGCGGGCGCCGCGGCGCGCCGCCTCGCGCGGGTCGAGCGGCTGGTTCTCGAAGATTTCGGTGAAAATGTCGCGCATCAGAATTATGTGATTGTGCGCCGCAAAAAGGGCGGCAGTGGGCCGCCCCGCCGAGCGCGCTACCCCTGGAAACTAGCCGTTTCGCGGGGCAAAAACATTAACTCAACGCGGCGATTTTCCGCACCCCGCCGCCTTGCTACCGCCCCTTTCGGAGAGCGAAAAATGCCTGAGAAAGCTGGTAGTTGATAGAATCCTGGCATGACGGAAGGATAGGTAGCCTTAGGGGGTTGATACCAATATATTCCGCCCCCTGAATCGTGGCCGTTCCGACAAGGCCGCGTTGGGGGAAAGAGCAGCCGCCTGCGGCTGGCACGCGACACCGGCAAGCTTCTTGCACGTTGTTGAAGGTGAAGGTGCGAGGCTTGCAGGTCTAGGGGCGCGTTTCGAGGAGTGAATGAAGAATACCAACATTGCCGCGCCGGACTACTTCCACAAGGTCGTGGATTGCCAATGGGCTTGCCCGTCGCACACGCCGGTTCCTGAATACATCCGATTGATCGCGGCCGGGCGCTACTCCGACGCCTACATGGTCAACTGGTACTCCAACGTGTTTCCGGGAATCCTCGGGCGCACTTGCGACCGGCCGTGCGAGCCGGCTTGCCGGCGCGTGCGCGTCGAGGACGAACCGGTAGCGATCTGCCGCCTGAAGCGCGTCGCCGCCGACTACAAGGACGACATCAAGGCGCGGCTGCCGAAGCCGGCGCAGAAGAAAAACGGCAAGCGCGTCGCGCTGGTCGGCGGCGGACCGGCTTCGCTCACCGTCGCGCGCGACCTCGCCCCGCTCGGCAATCATTGCGTGGTATTCGACGGCGATCCCAAAGCCGGCGGCATGATCCGTTCGCAGATCCCGAAATTCCGTCTGCCCGACGCCGTCATCGACGAAGAGTGCGGCTACATCCTCGACCTCGGCGTCGAATTCCGCGGCGGCACGCGCATCGACAGTATGAAGGCGCTGCTGGCGCAAGGCTGGGACGCGGTCTTCGTCGGCTCGGGCGCGCCGCGCGGCCGCGACCTCGACATTCCCGGCCGCCAGGAAGCGGCCAAGAACATCCATATCGGCATCGACTGGCTGTCGTCGGTGTCGTTCGGCCACACCACCAAGATCGGCAAGCGCGTGATCGTGCTCGGCGGCGGCAACACCGCCATGGATTGCTGCCGCTCCTCGCGCCGCCTCGGCGGCGAGGACGTGCAGGTGGTGGTGCGCTCGGGCTTCGAGGAAATGAAGGCGTCGCCTTGGGAAAAGGAAGACGCCATGCACGAGGGCATCCCGATCCATAATTACCTCGTGCCGAAGCAATTCACGCACGAGAACGGCAAGCTCACCGGCATCACCTTCGAGAAGGTGACGGCGCAATACGACGACAAGGGCCGCCGCAAGCTGGTGCCGGCGGGCGAGCCCGAGCAGCACTTCCCCTGCGACGACGTGCTGGTGGCGGTCGGCCAGGAGAACGCCTTCCCCTGGATCGAGCGCGACGCCGGCATCGAGTTCAACGACTGGGGCCTACCCAAGCTCGACGACAAGACCTTCCAATCGAGCAACCCGAAGGTGTTCTTCGGCGGCGACGCCGCCTTTGGCCCCAAGAACATCATCTGGGCGGTGGCGCACGGCCACGACGCAGCCGTCTCGATCGACAAGTTGCTCAATGGCGAGGACATCGGCGATCGTCCGGCTCCGATGGTCACACTGATGAGCCAGAAGATGGGCATCCACGAGTGGTCCTACGACAATGAGATCGCGCTCGACCAGCGCTACAAGGTGCCGCTGCGCGACAAGGTGATCGCGCTCAAGGACATCAAGGCCGAGGTCGAGCTCGGCTTCGACCCCGAGTTGGCGCTGTCGGAGGCCGGGCGGTGTCTCAATTGCGACGTGCAGACGGTGTTCTCGGCGCAGCTCTGCATCGAATGCGACGCCTGCGTCGACATCTGCCCAATGGACTGCATCACGTTCACGGTGAACCGCGAAGAGCCCGATCTGCGCAAGCACCTCAACGCGCCCTCGCATAACCTTGCCCAGGACGCTCTACGTGCAGGACGGGCTCAAAACCGGCCGCGTCATGGTCAAGGACGAGGACGTATGTCTCCACTGCGGCCTGTGCGCCGAGCGCTGCCCGACCGGGGCCTGGGACATGCAGAAATTCTTGTTGGAAATGACTTAAGCAGGGACTTCATGCCGACCGCCACGCCGATCAGCCGCGTAAACGACTTCGTCGTCCGCTTCGCCAACGTCAACGGCTCGGGCTCGGCGAGCGCGAACGAGATGTTCGCCCGCGCCGTGCTGCGCATGGGCGTGCCGGTCGGCACCGCGCAATATCTTCCCGTCCAACATCCAGGGGCTGCCGACCTGGTACGAGGTGCGCGTCACTGAGGCGAGCCATCTCGGCGCGCGCGGCGGTACCGACCTGATGGTGGCGATGAATCCGCAGACCTTCGACCGCGACATCGCGGCCATCGAGCCGGGCGGCTACCTGCTCTACGATTCGACCAAGCCGCTGCCGGCGTCCAAGTTCCGCGCCGACATTACGGTGATCGGCGTGCCGCTGACCGCGATCTGCAACCGCGAATATACCGATCCGCGCCAGCGTCAGCTGTTCAAGAACATCATCTATATCGGCGTACTCACGGCCCTCCTCGACATGGACGTCAAAGCGGTCGAGCAACTGATCGGCGAGCAGTACAAGGGCAAGGAAAAGCTGATCGAGCCCAACATCAAAGCGCTGCATATCGGCCGCGACTACGCCACGCTCAACCTCGCCTGCCCGATCGGGCTGCGGCTGAAGAAGAGCGACAAGGTAGGAAACCGCATCTTCATCGAGGGCAATTCGGCGGCGGCGCTCGGCGCCGTCTATGGAGGCGCCACGGTGTGCGCCTGGTATCCGATCACGCCGTCGTCCTCGCTCGCCGACGCCTTCACCCGGCATTGCGCCAAATTCCGCGTCGATCCGGACACCAAGCAGGCGAAATACGCCATCGTCCAGGCCGAGGACGAACTCGCCTCCATCGGCATGGTGATCGGCGCCGGTTGGAACGGCGCGCGCGCCTTCACCGCCACCTCCGGCCCCGGCATCTCGCTGATGCAGGAGTTCATCGGCCTCGCTTATTTCGCGGAAATCCCCACGGTGCTGTTCGACGTGCAGCGCGCCGGCCCCTCGACCGGCATGCCGACGCGCACCCAGCAGTGCGACATCATGTCCTGCGCCTATGCCTCGCATGGCGACACCAAGCACGTGCTGTTGTTCCCGGAGGACCCGGCGGAAGCCTTCGACATGGGCGCGCAGGCCTTCGACCTCGCCGACCGGCTGCAGACGCCGATCTTCGTCATGCTCGATCTCGACATCGGCATGAATCATCATCTGTCGAAGCCGCTCACCTGGGACGACTTGCGCAAATATGATCGCGGCAAGGTGATGACCGCCGAGGAGCTTGAAGCCGGCAAGGAATTCGGCCGTTATCTCGACGTCGACGGCAACGGCATCCCCTACCGCACCTACCCCGGCACGCACCCGACCAAGGGCTCGTTCTTCACCCGCGGCACCTCGCGCGACCGCTACGCGCGCTACACCGAGGAAGGCGCGCCTTACGTCGACAACATGCAGCGACTGATCCGCAAGTTCGACACCGCCAAAGACCTGGTGCCGCGGCCGCTGCAGGCCAACGCAGCGAAGCCGACGCAAATATGGTGTGATCTACTACGGCTCGACTGCCCCGGCGATGGACGAGGCGATAGCCATGATCGAGGCGCGCGGCCATTCGCTCGACCGCATGCGCGTGCGCGCCTTCCCGTTCCATTCCAGCGTCAACTCATTCGTCGCCGACCACGATTTCACGTTCGTGGTCGAGCAGAACCGCGACGCGCAATTGCGCTCGCTCATCGTCAACGAATGCGGCATCGATCCGGTGCGCCTGGTGCCTATCCTGCACTACGACGGCACGCCGATCACCGCCCGCTTCATCGCCAAGTCGATCGGCGACCACGTCGACAAGCTCAAAGTGACGCCGCTGAAGGTGCAGTCATGACCTATCTCGCCAAGCCGAAATTCCACCACCCCGATCTGCCGAAGAACGAGCTCGGCTATACCCACCGCGACTACGAGGGCACGGTGTCGACGCTGTGCGCCGGCTGCGGCCACGATTCGATCACCGGCGCGATCATCCAGGCCTGCTTCGAGCTGTCGATCGAACCGCACCGGGTAGCGAAAATCTCCGGCATCGGCTGCTCGTCGAAGACGCCGACTTATTTCCTCGGCAATTCGCACGGCTTCAATTCGGTGCACGGCCGCATGCCGTCGGTGCTGACCGGCGCGAACCTCGCCAACCGCGACCTCATTTATCTCGGCGTTTCCGGCGACGGCGACTCGGCCTCGATCGGCTTTGGCCAGTTCGCTCACGCGCTGCGGCGCGGCGTCAATATGGTCTATATCGTCGAGAACAACGGCGTGTATGGCCTCACCAAGGGCCAGTTTTCCGCCACCGCCGACCGCGGTTCGAAGTCCAAGCGCGGCTTCGTCAACACCGACAATTCGATCGACCTCGTCGCGATCGCGCTGCAGCTCGGCGCCAGCTTCGTCGCCCGCTCGTTCTCCGGCGACAAGCAGCAGCTGGTGCCGATCATCAAAGCGGCAATCGCGCACAAGGGCGCGGCCTTCATCGACGTGATCTCGCCGTGCGTCGCCTTCAACAACCACGCCGGCTCGACCAAGAGCTTCGATTTCGTGCGTGAGCACAACGAGGCGGTCAACCGGCTCGACTTCATGGCGAGCCGCATGCCGATCGAGGTGCAATACGAGCCCGGCACCGTCGAGGTGGTCGAGCAGCACGACGGCAGCAAGCTCGCGCTGCGCAAGCTCGCCGCCGATTACGAGATCAACGACCGCACTGCGGCGCTCGGCTTCCTGCAGCACCACGCCAAGAAGGGCCAGATCGTCACCGGCCTGCTTTACGTCGAGCAGGACCCGGAAGACCTGCACGCGCATCTGCGCACGGTCGACGGCCCGCTCAACGCGCTCGGCGAGGCCGAGCTCTGCCCCGGTCAGGCGGCGCTGGAGAGGTTCAACGCCTCGCTGCGGTAGGCGGATGGACTTCCGGCGCCTCGGCCGCTCCGACCTCGCCATCGCACCGCTGGTGCTGGGCGGCAATGTGTTCGGCTGGAACGTCGATGAGCTGACCTCGTTTGCGCTGCTCGACGCCTTCATCGATGCCGGCTTCAACGCCGTCGATACCGCCGACACTTATTCGCGCTGGATCAAAGGCCATCAGGGCGGCGAATCCGAGACCGTCATCGGCAACTGGCTCAAGCGCTCGGGCAAGCGCGCCAAGGTCCTCATCGCCACCAAAGTCGGTTCCGACATGGGCGAAGGCAAGACCGTGCGCAGGGATTACGTGCTGCGCGCGGCGGAAGGCTGCCTGAAGCGGCTACAGATCGATTGCATCGACCTGCTGCAGACGCATTTCGACGACGAGGTGACGCCGCCGGAAGAGACCATGGCGGCTTATGCGCAGCTGATCGCGCAGGGCAAAGTGCGCGCGGTCGGCGCCTCGAACATGAGCCTCCCTCGCCTCAAGGCCTCGCTCGCTGCCAGCAAGGAGCTCGGCATCCCGCGCTACGAGAGCCTGCAGCCGAACTACAATCTCTACGACCGCGTCGATTTCGAAAGCCAGTACGCGCCGATCTGCAAGGCCGAAGAAATTGGCGTCATCACCTATTATTCGCTCGCCGGCGGCTTCCTCACCGGCAAATACCGCTCGACGGAGGACGCGGCGAAAAACCGCGCGCGCGGCGGCAAGGTGAAGGCCTATTTCGACGCGCGCGGCCTGCGCATCCTGGCCGCGCTCGACGCGGTCGCCGCACGGCACAAGGCGACGCCGGCGCAGGTGTCGCTCGCCTGGCTGATGGCGCAGCCGGCGGTGACCGCGCCGATCGCCAGCGCCACCAGCCTCACGCAGCTCAACGAGATCATGCAGACCGCTGGCCTCAAATTGACGAGCGAGGATATGGCGGCGCTCAACGCGGCGAGCGCCTAAGCGGCGTGGGCTTCGGCCTTGCGCGCGCCGAGCTGGCCGACCTTGACCTGATTGCGGCCGGCGGCCTTGGCGGCATAAAGCAGCTTATCGGCAACGGCGACCAGCGCCTCCGGCTCGCCCGACAGATCCTTGGCGGTGGCGGCGCCGATGCTGATGGTCAGCCGCGCGCCCGCCGGCGAGCGCGGGTGATGGATATCCGCCTGGCGCACCGTCGCGGCGCGCTTGTCGGCGACCGCGAGCGCCCCGGCCATGCCGGTGTCCGGCAGCATGCAGAGGAATTCCTCACCGCCGTAGCGCGCGACCAGATCGCCGGGCCGGCCAATGCCGTCGAGCAGCAGCCGCGCCACTTGACGCAAGCACTCGTCGCCCTGCTGGTGGCCGTAGTGGTCGTTGTAGGCCTTGAAATGATCGACATCGATCATCAACAGCGACATCGGCAGGCCGACGCGGCGGCAGCGCCGCCATTCGCGCGCCAAGGCGTCGTCGAAGCGACGGCGGTTGCGGCGTCCGGAACCGCCAAAATTCGGCGGAATTACAGGGTCTTGAGGGATTTAATCGCCTCCAGCATCTCTTTTGGCGGTTCCATCTTGATGGACAGCGGCTTGCCGTTCTCCAGCACGCTCTTGAGGCTGGACAGAATCGCCGGCCAGCCCGCGCGGCCGCCGGACAGGATCGCTTCGGGCACGTCCCAGGAATGTGCCTCAGTCATCGTCAGCCGCACGCTGTCGCCGGCCTGCTCGATATCATAGGTGACGAGACACTCCGGCAATTGGGCGAAATCCTTTATGCCTTCGACCAGCCACGTGCAGGCGAAGCGGCGCGCCGGGTCCCACGCCACCACCTTGCCGCTGACGTGTACGCGGCCGTCCGGATAGCGCAGGAAAAAAGCGCCGCCGGCCTTCGGCTCGACGTCGACGGCAAAGCCGAAGAAATATTGCCGGCTGAAGGCGGGATCGGTCAGCGCCTGCCACACCCTTTCAGGTGTGGCGGCGATGTAGATGACGTAGACCGTCCGCGGCTTGAACCGCTCGGCCTCGCTCATGACGCGGCCGCCTCTTTCGGCTTGTCGTACCACGGCGCGAACAGAACGCGGTTTGCCTCCAGGTAGCTTTTGAGGCTCGAGAGCACCAACGGCCAGCCGTTGCTGATGCTGCCGAACACCTTGCTGTCTTCGGCGAAACCGTCGTGGGTCACCGTAAGCTTGACCTGATCGCGCTGCTGCTCGAGTTCGAAGACAACCCTTGAGGGCTGTTCGGCGCTGAATTTTTCGTCGTGCATCGGCCGGAACGAATAGGAAAGCCGGCGTGGCGGATCGTTTTCCAGGATAATGCCCTGCAGGATCAGATTGCCCTCCCGGTGGAATTCAATCGGCGCGCCGACCGTCCAGCTCGATGTAGCGGCATTGCCGAACCAGAACTTGCCGGTGGCCTCGGTATCGGTGAGCGCCTTGAACACCTTGTCCAGGGTCGAGGCGATGTAGGTCACGTAGACGAAAACGGGCTTACTCATCTGTTCTCTCCTCACTCTCTTTCCAATGCCTTTTTCATGTCGCTCAGCGCCTGAAGGCGATGGCTTTCGAATTTCCCGATCCAGCGCTCGCCGATCTCGTGGATCGGCACCGGATTGAGGTAGTGCAGCTTCTCCCTGCCCCGCCGCACCGTGGCGACGAGATTGGCCTCTTCCAGAATTCCCAGATGTTTGCTCACCGCCTGCCGCGTCATGGCGAGGCGAGCGCAAAGCTCGTTCAAGGTCTGGCCGTTCCCGGCGAATAGCCGGTCGAGAAGTTCCCGCCGGCTGGCGTCGGCCAGCGCTTTGAACACCGCATCCATGGGCGACAATATGCAACCTTTTGGTTGCCTGTCAAGCCGCAAGTTTCCCAGGAGCGGTTACACTTTGGTCGCTACTGGTTGATGCAACTATTGATGTAAGTGCTGGTGTTGCCGGCGGCCTGACCGTAGACGCCGGCCTGATGCGCGCAGCGCGCGGCGCGGTCCTGGAAGGTCTCCTGCCCGCGCGGGCCGGAGGGCGCCGGGTTCGGCAGGTTCGGCAACGCGCGGCCGGTCTGCGGCACGTAGAGCGGCGGCGGCGTCACCGGCTGTGGCGTCACGACCTGCTGATGCGGCACTGCCAAGGGGGGCTGCGGCGCGGGCAATGGCGCCGGCAAGACCGCGCCCGAGGAGCCGCGGCGCGAGTCCTGCTTGACGCCATAGCCTTTCGGCCCCTCCGCTTCGCGATGGCTGCGAGGCTTGTGCGCACGATGATGCTTTGCCGCGGGCGGCGCCGGCTCGGGCCGCATGATGTTGATCGTGCCGCCGTCGCCGCCGCCGGGCTGTGTTGCCCGTGCCGGCGCGGCGAGCGCCAGCGCAAAAATGAAGGCGCAGAGCGACACGGAGTGCCGCACGGCGTTCATTGCTGCACGCAACGCTTGACGTAGTCCTCGATCTTGTCCGCCGGCACGCCGATCGATTGCCCGTACTGCAAGCAGCGCGAGGCCTTGTCGGTGAAATTGTCGAGGTGGGGCGGCGGCGCGCCATGCCCGTTCGGCGTTGTGACCACCGCCGGCGGAGCCGGCGGCGGCGGCATCGGATAGGCGGCCGGCGGCGGCGGATTGCCGGTTTGCGCGGCGGCCGGCGCGGCGAGCGCCGCCGCGAGCATGGCAAGAACGAACCGCATGCGCGTCACTCCTCCGGCGCGTCGACGATCGGATCGTAGCGGCTGGCGTCGAAGCCGAGCAGGTTCCAGGATTGCAGCATATGGGCCGGCAACGGCGCGGTCGCGTCAATGGTTCCACCGCGCGGGTGCGGTACCACGATCCGGCGGGCCAAGAGGTGCAGCTTATTCTGAATGCCCCCGGGCAGTTCCCAGTTCTCGATGTTGAAATATTTCGGATCGCCGACAATCGGGTTGCCGACATGCGCCATGTGCGCGCGCAATTGGTGGGTGCGGCCGGTGACCGGCTTGAGCGAGATCCAGGCGAGCTTCTGCGCCGCCGTTTCCACCACCGCGTAGTAGGTGACGGCGTGCATCGCATCCTTGTCGCCGTGCCTGGCGATGCGCATGAATGAATCCTCCTCGACCTCCTGCTTGGCGAGGAAGGTGGAGATGCGGCCCTGCTGCGGCTTCGGCACGCCGGCAACCAGGGCCCAATAGATCTTGCGCGCGGCGCGGGTGCGGAAGGTTTTGGCGAGCGCGGCCGCGGCAAAGCGCGTCTTCGCCACCAAAAGGCAGCCGGCGGTGTCCTTGTCGAGCCGGTGCACCAGGCGCGGACGCTGCGCGTCCGGATGCGCGCCACGCAAGCTACCGAGCATACCGTCGAGATGCTGCGTCGTGCCGGAGCCGCCCTGCACGGCGAGCCCCGCCGGCTTGTTGAGCACCAGCACGTCGTCGTCCTCGAAGAGCGTGATCGACTTGATGAAGGCGCGGTCCTTCTGCGCCTGCGGCGCGTCGTCGCGCGGTGCAGGCCGCTCGAGCTGCAGCGGCGGGATGCGCACCGACTGGCCGGCTTCGAGCCGCGCTTTCGGCTCGGTGCGCTTGCCGTTCACCCGCACCTCGCCTTTGCGGATGATGCGCTGGATGTGGCTGAACGACAGGCCGGGAAACCGCGCCTCGAAAAAGCGGTCGACGCGCATGTTGTTCTCGTCCGGCGTGACGGCGACGGTTTGGACGCCGGCCGAGAAATGCGCGGGCTTCGGCGCGAACGCCGGCGGCGGGGTGGGCCTGACTTCGACTGACTGTTCGCGTGGCGGGCGCGCGGGAAAGGCGCGCCCGGTTCCGCGTTTCGGCGAGTGCTTCGGGCGCAGATCGGATCGACGCGGATTAAAGCGCTCCTTGGCACGCTCTTTGATCCGCTCATCGCGATCGCGGCCGTGTCCGCGGCCACGCGGCCCCGCCTGCTGCCGCCCGCCGCCCGGCTGGCGTGGGCCGTTCCTGCCGCGGCTCATGAAGAACCCCGCTCGCGGCGCAACTTCGCCCAATATTCCAGCCGTTTGTGGATCTCGCGCTCGAAGCCGCGTTCGGGCGGATTGTAGAAGCGCTGGCGCGGCAAGGCGTCGGGGAAATAATTCTGCCCGGAGAACGCCTCCTCCGCGTCGTGGTCGTAAGCATAGCCGCGGCCGTAGCCTTCCTCCTGCATCAGCTTGGTCGGCGCGTTGAGGATGTGCTTGGGCGGCAGCAGCGAGCCCGCCTGCTTGGCGGTGCGCATGGCGGCGCCGAAGGCGGCGTAGGAGGCGTTCGATTTCGGCGCGGTCGCCATGTAGAGCACGGCTTCGGCGATCGCGAGTTCGCCTTCCGGACTGCCAAGGAAATCGTAAGCGTCCTTGGCGGCATTGGCGATCACCAGCGCCTGCGGATCGGCGAGCCCGATATCCTCCACCGCCATGCGCACGACGCGGCGCGCGATGTAGACCGGCGGCTCGCCGGCGTCGAGCATGCGGCAGAGATAATACAGCGCGGCGTCGGGATCGGAGCCGCGCACCGATTTGTGCAGCGCGGAGATCAGATTGTAGTGGCCGTCCTGCGTCTTGTCGTAGATCGGCGCGCGGCGCTGCACGATGTCCTGCAGCTTGGCGGAATCGAATGTTTCGTCCTTGCGGGCGGCGCGCCAGACTTCTTCCGCCAGCGTAAGCGCAGCGCGGCCGTCGCCATCGGCCATGCCGATAAGCTGCGTGCGCGCGTCGTCGTCGAGCGGCAGCTTGCGCTGTTCAATCTCTTCGGTTCGCGCCAGCAGCTTCTCGATCGCGGCCGCGTCGAGCGACTTGAACACAAGCACGCGCGCGCGCGACAACAGCGGCGCGTTCAATTCGAACGACGGGTTCTCGGTGGTGGCGCCGACCAGAATGATGGTGCCGTCCTCCATCACCGGCAGGAAGCTGTCCTGCTGCGCGCGGTTGAAGCGATGGATCTCGTCGACGAACAGCAGCGTGCCCTGGCCCAGCTCGCGGCGGCGGCGCGCCTCCTCGAACACCTTCTTGAGGTCGGCGACGCCGGTGAAGATGGCCGAAATCTGCTCGAAATGCAGGTCGGTCGCCTGCGCCAGAAGCCGCGCCACCGTGGTCTTGCCGGTGCCGGGCGGGCCCCAGAACACCAGGCTGCCGAGCGAGCGCGTCGCCAGCATGCGGGTCAACGCGCCGTCCGCGCCCAGCAGATGGTCCTGCCCGACCACGTCGTCGAGTTTGGTCGGGCGCAGCCGGTCGGCGAGTGGGCGCGGCGCATCCTTGTCGAGGCCGGCGGCGGCGAACAGGGTTGGACCCGCTTTGGCGCGCGGGGTCATCCGTTGAACACCGCGGAAATCTGCTGCCCGCCGCGGCGGATGACGATCTGCCAGGAGCGGCTCGGCTGCTCGGTGGCGCGTTCGAGGTCGTGGGTCCTGGCGATAGCTGCGCCGTTCACCGAAACGATGACGTCGCCGCGGCGGAAGCCAAGATTGCTGGCATAGGAACCGTTGTCGACGTCGACGACGACGACGCCCTCGTCGGCGTTCTGCAACTGCAACTCGTCGGCCAGCGCCGGCGACAGGTTGGCGACCTTGGCGCCGGAGAACGGCGAGCGTGAACGAATGGTGATCTCGTCGCGCGGCGTCGACGGCGCGGTGCGCAGCGCCACCTTGGCGCTCAGCTCGCGGCCGTCGCGCAACAGGCCGAGCGTCGCGGTGCCGCCGAGCGGCTTTGTGGCGAAGCGATAATCGAAGGCGTTGGGATCGTCGACCGCCTGGTTATCCACCGCGACGATGACGTCGCCGGCCTTGAGCCCGGCCTGCGCGGCCGGGCTGCCCGCCGCCACGTCGGCGATCAGCGCGCCGGCCGGGCGCTTGAGCTTCATGCTGTCGGCGAGGTCGGCGGTGAGCTGCTGCAGCTTGGCGCCAAGCCACGGCCGCTGCACCGCGCTGCTGCCGCCTTTGGCGGAGGCCACCACCACCCTCACCATGTTGACGGGAATGGCGAAGCCGATGCCCTGAGAGCCGCCCGAACGGGAAAAGATCGCGGTGTTGATGCCGACCAGCTTGCCGGTGAGATCGACCAGCGCGCCGCCGGAATTGCCCGGATTGATGGCGGCGTCGGTCTGGATGAAGAACTGATAATCGGTGATGCCGACCTGGGTGCGCGCCAGCGCCGAGACGATGCCGTGCGTCACGGTCTGCCCGACGCCGAACGGATCGCCGATGGCGAGCACGACGTCGCCGACCTCGAGCGCGTCGGAATTGGCGAAGTCCAGCACCGGAAAGCGCTCATTCGCGCCCTTGAGGCGCAGCACGGCGAGATCGGTGCGCTTGTCCTTGAGCACGATCTCGGCTTCGAATTCGCGCTTGTCTGCCAGCGCCACCTTGACCTCGTCGGCGCCCTCGATGACGTGCACGTTGGTGACGATGAGGCCGGTCGGATCGACGATCACGCCGGAGCCGAGCGAGCGCTGGATCTGGCGTCCGCCGCCCTCGCCCGGCGCGCCGAAAAAGCGGCGGAAGATCGGATCGTCGAACAGCGGGTTGTGGGTCTGTACCACCTTGGCGGCATAGACATTGACCACCGCCGGCGCCACCCGCTGCACCACCGGCGCGTAGGACAGCCGCAGCTCGGCGGCGGTCGGCACCCGGCGCTCCTGGGCGGGCGCGCGCGCGGGCGCGGCGAAGGCCGCCACGGCAATGGCGGCGAACAAGGCGGCGGCGAAGGGTCGTTTCAGGCGCATGATGGCAATTCCCGGCGAGACGCCGAGATATAGGCGCCCGCCGGGGCTAAATGAAGGCCAGTTCTTCCCTCTCCCCGCCTGCAGGGAGAGGTGAAAAAGCTACTCCTTCGCCGGCACCGTGCGCAGATAGGCGACGATGGCGTCGAGGTCGCCGGGCGTCAGCGTCGAATAGTAATGGAAGCCCATCGGCGGCTTGAGGTGGCTGCCGTCCTTGCTGATGCCCTTTGTGATGGCGGTCTTGATCTGATCGTCGGTCCACGAGCCGATGCCCTTGGTCTTGCTCGCGGTGATATTGCGCGACACCGACACGCCCCAGGGTCCGGGGAATTCGAAGCCGCCGGCGCCCAAGCGCGTATCCCACTGACGCGCGCCCTTGTCCATCGGCGTGTGGCATTCCATGCAATGCGCGATGGTGGCGAGGTAGAAGCCCTTCTTCACCTTGTCCTTCAACATCGCTTCGGTGAAAGGCTTCTCGCCGCCGGGCAGCACGTACTCGACCTGCGGCATCTTGTAGATCGGATCGGCGACCTTGTTGCTGATCGGCTTGATGGTGCGCAAGTAAGCAACGACCGCGTCGAGATCGCGCTCGGTCATGATGTGGTAAAAGCCGGTCGGCATGATCATGGCGATATGCACGCCGTTCGGTATGACGCCGGTGCGCATCAGCTTCTTGATGTCGGCGTCGCTCCACTTGCCGATGCCGGTGTCCTTGTCCTGCGTGATGTTGGGCGCCGTCACCTTGAACGGCGGCTCGTCCCAGGACAAACCGCCGGAGAACAGCTTGCCGGGGATGTCGCCCTGCGGGCCTTTCGGCGAATGGCAATTGCCGCAAGTGAGGATGCCGTTGACCAGATAGTCGCCGCGCTTGACCAGATCGGACTGCGCGTGGGCAATGCCGAGCGTGGCGGCGAGAGCGGCGACGAGAGCCGTGACGAAGCGAATCATGAAGTTCCCCCTGCTGGTTTTGCCGGGGATTATACATAGGCGGCGCGCGGCGGCGAGTGTCGACTAAAACAAAAAAGGCGGCCCCTTGGGGCCGCCTTTGGGAATTTCATTGAAACCGTGGGCTTAGGCCGCGGCGGTCGCCTCTTCCGATTTCTTCTCCTGCAGCGGGCCGGAATCCTTGCCCTTGGCCTCGAGGTCGCGGTCGACGAACTCGATCACCGCCTGCGCGGCGTTGTCGCCGTAGCGGAAGCCGGCCTTGAGCACGCGGGTGTAGCCGCCCTTGCGGCCCTTGTAGCGCGGGCCGATCACGTCGAACAATTTCTTGACCATGGCGACGTCGCGCATTTCCGAGATCGCCTGGCGGCGCGCGGCGAGGCCGCCCTTCTTGGCGAGTGTGACCAGCTTCTCGACGATCGGGCGCAATTCCTTGGCCTTCGGCAGCGTGGTGACGACCTGCTCGTGCTTGATCAGGCTTGCCGCCATGTTGGCGAACATGGCGGTGCGATGCGCCGAATGCCGGCCGAGCTTGCGGTGAACTTTTCCGTGACGCATCGCTTGGTCTCCTAACCCCTCTGCGGCCGCGAGGCGGCTTAGTAATGATCCTCGAAGCGCTTGGCCAGTTCTTCGATATTCTCCGGCGGCCAGCCCGGCACTTCCATGCCGAGATGCAGGCCCATCTGCGCCAGCACTTCCTTGATCTCGTTGAGCGACTTGCGGCCGAAGTTCGGCGTGCGCAGCATCTCGGCTTCGGTCTTCTGCACCAGATCGCCGATGTAGACGATGTTGTCGTTCTTGAGACAGTTGGCAGAGCGCACCGACAGTTCGAGCTCGTCGACCTTCTTGAGGAAGGCCGGGTTGAAGGCGAGATCGGGAATGCTCTCGGCGGCCTGCTCCTTGCGCGGCTCCTCGAAATTCACGAACACGTTGAGCTGGTCCTGCAGGATGCGCGCGGCATAGGCGAGCGAATCCTCGGGGCTGACCGCGCCGTTGGTCTCGATGGTCATGGTCAGCTTGTCGTAGTCGAGGATCTGGCCCTCGCGGGTGTTCTCGACCTTGTAGGAGACCTTGCGCACCGGCGAATAGAGGCTGTCGACCGGAATAAGGCCGATCGGCGCGTCCTCGGGACGGTTGCGCTCGGCCGGCACGTAGCCCTTGCCGGTGTTGACGGTGAATTCCATGCGAATCTCGGCGCCGTCGTCCAGCGTGCACAGAACGAGGTCGGGGTTGAGCACCACCACGTCGCCGACGGTCTGGATCTCGCCGGCGGTCACCGTGCCGGGACCCTGCTTCTTCACAACCATGCGCTTGGGGCCTTCGCCCTGCATCTTGATGGCGATGTCCTTGATGTTGAGCACGATGTCGGTGACGTCCTCGCGCACGCCGGCGATCGAGGAGAATTCGTGCAGCACGCCGTCGATGTGCACCGACTGCACCGCTGCGCCTTGCAACGAAGACAACAGAATGCGGCGCAGCGCATTGCCCAGCGTCACGCCGAAGCCGCGCTCGAGTGGCTCGGCAACGACAGTGGCGACCCGCGCGGCGTCACTGCCGACGGTCACTTGCAGCTTGTTCGGCCTGATCAATTCCTGCCAATTTTTTTGGATCACGTCATTCACCTTTGAGCGGCGCGAGGTTTTCCCCGCGCATCCCACCCGCCGTGTGGGGAAATCTCGGCGGCGGCGGACGCCTGCGGCACCCGCCAGAAACGAACATTAAACGCGGCGACGTTTCCGCGGCCGGCAACCGTTGTGCGGGATCGTGGTTACGTCGCGGATCGAAGTGATGGTGAAGCCCTGCGCTTGCAACGCGCGCAGCGCCGACTCGCGGCCTGAACCCGGTCCGGAAACCTCGACCTCCAGCGTGCGCATGCCGTGCTCCTGCGCCTTCTTGGCGGCGTCTTCGGCGGCGACTTGCGCGGCGTAGGGGGTCGATTTGCGCGAGCCCTTGAAGCCCATCGTGCCCGACGACGACCAGGCAATGGTGTTGCCCTGCGCGTCGGTGATGGTGATCATGGTGTTGTTGAACGAGGCGGCGACATGCGCGACGCCCGACGCGATGTTCTTGCGTTCGCGCCGGCGGACGCGGGTGGCTTCCTTGCCCATTCTCTAGTCCTTTCGCGGCCCGCCGCCGTCAGGCGCGGGCAATTCCTGTTACTTCGCTTCGGCCTTCTTCTTGCCGGCAATGGTCTTGGCCGGGCCCTTGCGGGTCCGCGCATTGGTATGGGTGCGCTGGCCGCGCACCGGCAGGCCCTTGCGGTGACGCAGGCCGCGGTAGCAGCCGAGATCCATCAGGCGCTTGATATTCATCGCCACTTCGCGGCGCAGGTCGCCCTCGACCATGTAATCGCGGTCGATCATTTCGCGAATCTGAAGCACTTCGGCGTCGGTCAACTGCGACACCCGCCGCTCCGGGGGCAGGTTAACCTTGGTCATGATTTCCTGGGCTTTTTTGGCCCCGATGCCATGGATATACTGCAGCGCGATCACGACGCGCTTGTTGGTAGGCAGATTGACACCGGCGATACGAGCCACGGAAGGTCTCTCCTGTTATCGTTCGGCCGCGCGCAATGCGCCGAATTCTTCGTGTTCCCAGAAGGGGATAGCCCAAAGCGTAACACGACACCTGTCCCCGGATTCGTGGGGCCCGGCATCGCGTCAAACTCCTGAATGTGCAGCTTATTAGGGGATTCATCGGCCTCTCGTCAACCTCGGCGCACGCGCGTTTTACGCTGTCCAGCCTTGTTTTTCGCCCGGGCCGGACGGCGCGCCTTCCGCCCGGATTTGGCCGCCTTGGCGCGGCCCGTGCGGGCGGTAGCCCGGCTTTTGACCCGCTTGGCCGGCTTTTTGGCAGTCTTTTTAGCAGTCTTGCCCTTGCGGCGGGCCGGCTTGGCCTTGGCGGGCCGCAGGATGCGGTCGATGGCCGCGGTGACGGCATCGATCGGCGCCATACCGTCCACGCTCTTGAGCTGGCCCAGGCCGCCGTAATAGTCGATCAACGGCGCGGTCTGCGCCCGGTAGGCCGCCAGGCGACCCTTGAGTACCTCCGGGTTGTCGTCGGCGCGCAGCTTTTCGCCGCGCGCGGTCATCTCGGCGACCCGGGTTTCGATGCGCTTGAGCAGGATGCCCTCATCGACCTTGAGCTCGATGACGCCATCGAGCTTGAGGCCGCGCTCGGCCAGCAGGCGATCGAGCGCCTTGGCCTGCGGCACCGTGCGCGGGAAGCCGTCGAGCACGAAGCCGCGCTTGCAGTCGGGCTGGTCGATGCGGTCGGCGATGATCGCCACCACCACCTCGTCAGGAACCAGCTGGCCGGCGTCCATGATGCTCTTGGCGCGCAGGCCGACCGGTGTTCCGGCGGCGACCGCGGCGCGCAGCATGTCGCCGGTGGAGAGCTGAGCGATGCGGTGTTTCTGCACCAGCCGCTGCGCTTGCGTGCCCTTCCCCGCCCCCGGCGGGCCGAGCAGGATCAGTCTCATCGATTGCGTCCCCGCAACTTCGAACGTTTGATCAGCCCTTCGTATTGGTGAGCCAGCAGGTAGCCCTGGATCTGCGCGACCGTATCCATGGTGACGCTGACCACGATCAGCAGCGAGGTGCCGCCGAAATAGAACGGCACCGCAGCGTAGGAGATCAGGATTTCGGGAATCAGGCAGACGATGGCGAGATAGAGCGCGCCGATTACGGTGATGCGCGACAACACGTAATCGATGTATTCCGCCGTGCGCTCGCCCGGCCTGATGCCGGGCAGGAAGCCGCCGTGCTTCTTCAGGTTATCCGCGGTCTCGGTCGGGTTGAACACGATCGCGGTGTAGAAAAAGGCGAAGAACACGATCAGCGCGATATAGAGCAGCAGGAACAGCGGCCGGCCGTGGCCGAGCAGCGTGGTGACGGTGGTGAGCCAGCCCGGCCCCGAGCCGGCGTTGAAGTTGGCGACGGTCGTCGGCAACAACAGCAACGACGAGGCGAAGATCGGTGGGATGACGCCCGAGGTGTTGAGCTTGAGCGGCAGATGCGAGGACTGCCCCTCGAACATGCGGTTGCCGACCTGCCGCTTGGGATATTGGATCAAGAGCCGACGCTGCGCGCGCTCCATGAACACGATGAAAGCAATCACGGCGACCGCCATCACGATGACGGCAAGGATCAGCCCGGTGGACAGCGCGCCCTGCCGGCCGAGTTCGAGCGTGCCGGCGATGGCCGAGGGCAATTGCGCGACGATGCCCGACAGGATAATCAGCGAGATGCCGTTGCCGATGCCGCGCGAGGTGATCTGCTCGCCGAGCCACATCAGGAACATGGTGCCGCCGGTCAGCGTGATGGTGGTGGAAACCAGAAAGAATATCCCGGGCTCGCTGACCACGCTGCCGGTGCCTTGCAGGCCAATGCCGATGCCGTAGGACTGGAACGCGGCCAGCACCACGGTGAGATACCGGGTGTACTGGTTCATGATCTTGCGGCCGGCCTCGCCTTCCTTCTTGAGCGCTTCGAGCGTCGGAGAGACGGTCGTCATCAACTGGATGATGATCGAGGCCGAGATATAGGGCATGATGTTCAGGGCGAAGATCGCCATCCGGTGGATGCCGCCGCCGGAAAACATGTTGAACATGCCGAGGATGCCGCCGGCCTGGGTATTGAAGATCTGTTCCCAGGCGGCCGGATCGATGCCGGGCAGCGGGATGTAGGTGCCCAGCCGATACACCAGCAGCGCGCCGACCGTGAAATAGATGCGCTTCTTGAGCTCTTCGGCCTTGGCGAGCGCGCCGAAGTTGAGATTGGCCGCCAGTTGTTCCGCTGCAGAGACCATCAGTCGCTCCTGCCGCCCACCCCAAGTCGACGTCGCCGCAGCCTTAGATAGGCATCACGCCGCGTTCTTGTAGCCGGCCTATTCGGCCTTTTGCTCGTCTTCGGCGGCGTCAGCCTTGGCTTTGCCGCCTTTCGGCTTGCCGCCGCCCTTGGCCGCTTCCAGCGCCATGCGCTTGTTCTTGCCCTTCGGCTCGGCGTCTTCTTCCTTGGCCGGGGCGAGAATCTTCACGCTACCGCCCGCCTTCTCGACCGCCGCGACGGCCGATTTCGACGCGCCGAAAACCTGGAATTCGGCCTTGGCCTTGAACTCGCCGTCGCCGAGCAGCTTCACGCCGCCTTTGACGCGCCGCATCAGCCCGGCCTTGACCATGGCCGCGGCATCGATCGGGCTGTTGGCATCGAGCAAGCCGACGTCGATCGCCGCCTGCACCTTGCCGAGATTGGTTTCATTGAGCTTGACCGCGAACGACGTGTTGCGGAAGCCGCGCTTGGGCAGGCGCCGGTGCAGCGGCATCTGGCCGCCCTCGAAGCCCTTGATGCGCACGCCGGAGCGCGCGGTCTGGCCCTTGCCGCCACGGCCGCCGGTCTTGCCCATACCGGAGCCGATGCCGCGGCCGATGCGCATGCGATTCTTGCGCGCACCGGGGCGGTCGGCGATCTCGTTGAGTTTCATCGTCGCAATCCTCTTACTTCGCCTCGCCGACCACGCGTACCAGGTGCCGCAACTTGCGGATCATGCCGCGCGTCGACAACGTGTCCGGCAGGTCGCGGGTGCGGCCAATCTTGTTAAGCCCGAGCCCGATCAGGGTTTCGCGCTGATCATGGTGGCAACGCAGCGGGCTCGCGATTTGCTCGACCTTGATCGTCTTTCCGGAAGCCATGACCACGTATCCTTTATTCCGCCGTCGCTTCCGCCTCGCCGCCTTCGCGGCGGCGCGACTGCAGCGTGGAGACCTTGATGTTGCGGCGCGCGGCGACCGAGCGCGGCGAATCCTGGTGTTTGAGCGCGTCGAAGGTCGCCCGCACCACGTTGTACGGGTTGGACGAGCCGAGCGATTTCGCCACCACGTCTTGGATACCGAGCGTCTCGAACACCGCGCGCATCGGGCCGCCGGCGATGATGCCGGTGCCGGGAGGCGCCGCGCGCAGGAACACCTTGCCGGCGCCGTGGCGGCCGAGCACGTCGTGATGCAGCGTGCGGCCTTCGCGCAGCGGCACGCGGGTCAGGCTGCGCTTGGCGGCGTCGGTCGCCTTGCGGATCGCCTCCGGCACCTCGCGCGCCTTGCCGTGGCCGTAGCCGGCGCGGCCTTTCTGGTCGCCGACAATCACCAGCGCGGCGAAGGCAAAGCGCCGTCCGCCTTTCACCACCTTGGCCACGCGGTTGATGTGGACAAGCTTGTCGGTGAACTCGCTGTCGCGCTCCTCGCGGCCACCGCGTTCGCGGTCTCGCCGGGGCTCTCGTCGGGGTTCATGTGCCATGTGCAATTGATCCGTTTAGAAGTTGAGGCCGCCTTCGCGTGCGGCGTCGGCCAGCGCTTTGACGCGCCCATGGTAGAGATAGCCGCCGCGGTCGAACACGACGTCCTTGATGCCCTTTTCCTTGGCGCGCTCGGCGATCAGCTTGCCGACCGATTTCGCCGCGGCGATGTTGGCGCCGGTCTTGGCGCCCTCGCGCAGCGACTTTTCCAGCGACGAGGCGGCGGCGAGCGTCGCGCCTTTGTTGTCGTCGATGAGCTGGGCGTAGATGTGCTTGGACGAACGGAACACCGTCAGCCGCGCGCGGCCGCTGGTGCCGGCGGCGAGCTTGACGTTGCGGCGCACGGTCGCCGTCCGTCGCGCAGTCCGATCGCTTAATCTCGACATCGCGCGTTCCTCTACTTCTTCTTGCCTTCCTTGCGGAAGATGTATTCGCCGGCGTATTTCACGCCCTTGCCCTTGTACGGCTCGGGCGGACGGAAGCCGCGAATCTCGGCGGCGACCTGGCCGACCTGCTGTTTGTCGGTGCCGGTGACGACGATCTCGGTCGGCTTCGGCGTGCCGATGGCGATGCCCTGCGGGATGGCGAAGTTGACATCGTGCGAGAAGCCGAGCTGCAGGTTCAGCGTCTTGCCCTGCACCGCGGCGCGGAAGCCGACGCCGACGATCTCCAGCTTTTCCTCGAAGCCCTTGGTGACGCCGGCGATCAGGTTGTTCACCAGCGTGCGCGAGGTGCCCCACTGCGAGCGCGCGCGCTTGGTCTCGACGCGCGGATCGAGCTTGATCGCGCCCTTGTCCATCTTGACGGTGACGTCATCGTGCACCACGACCTGCATGGCGCCCTTCGGGCCCTTGATCTTGACGGTCTGCCCTTCCACCTTGGCGGTGACGCCGGACGGGATCGCAACCGCTTTGTTGCCGATGCGTGACATCAGAACACCGTGCAGATGATTTCGCCGCCGACATTGGCGTCGCGGGCTTCGTGGTCGGCCATCACGCCTTTCGGCGTCGACAGGATCGAGATGCCGAGGCCGTTGTTGATGCGCGGCAGCGCCTTGACCGAGGCGTAGACGCGCCGGCCCGGTTTGGAGACGCGCGAAATCTCGCGGATCACCGGCTCGCCGTCGAAATACTTGAGTTCGATCTCGAGCTCGCTGCGGCCGTCGGCATGCGCCACGCTGGCGTAGCCGCGGATGTAGCCCTCGGTCTTGAGCACCTCGCAGACGCGCTCGCGCTGCTTGGAGCCCGGCATGGACACTTTCGACTTGGCACGCATCTGCGCGTTGCGGATGCGGGCAATCATGTCGCCGATCGGATCGTTCACAGCCATCGCGACCTCCTCACCAGCTCGACTTCACGAGGCCCGGGATGAGCCCCTTGGAGCCGAGGTCGCGCAGCGCGATGCGGCTGAGTTTATGCTTGCGGTAATAGGCGCGCGGACGGCCGGACAGTTCGCAGCGGTTGCGGATGCGCGTCGCCGAGGAATTGCGCGGCAATTCGGCGAGCTTGAGGGTGGCGGCGAACCGCTCCTCCATCGGCAGCTTCTTGTCGCGGGCGATCGCTTTGAGCGCCTTGCGGCGGTTGGCGAAACTCTTCGTCATCCGGCGCCGCCGGTTGTTCTTCTCGACCATACTCTTCTTGGCCATACCTTTAGCTCCTTGTTTCCGCGTTTGAGGAAACGTCCCTCACTGCCGGAACGGGAAGTTGAATGCGGTCAGCAAAGCGCGCGCTTCGTCGTCGTTGCGCGCACTGGTGCAAACGGTGATGTCGAGGCCCCACGAGTCGGTGACCTTGTCGAAGTCGATTTCCGGAAACACGATGTGTTCCTTGATGCCGAGGCTGAAGTTACCGCGGCCGTCGAAGCTCTTCGGGTTGAGGCCGCGGAAGTCGCGGATACGCGGCAGCGCGATGTTCACCAGCCGGTCGATGAAGTCGTACATGCGCGTCTTGCGCAGCGTCACCTTGCAGCCAATGGCCTGGCCGTCGCGCAGCTTGTAGGTGGCGATCGACTTGCGCGACTTGGTGATGACCGCCTTCTGCCCGGCGATCAGCGACAGGTCCTGCGCCGCGTTGTCGACCTTCTTGCGGTCGGCGACGCCCTCGCCGATGCCCATGTTGAGCACCACCTTGGTGATCACCGGCACCTGCATGCGGTTCTTGTAGCCGAACTGCTTGCTCAGTTCGCCGCGGATGACCGTCTCGAACTGGGTCTTGAGCCGCGCCACGTAGTCGGAGCGCTCGCGCGGCTTCTTCACCTTCGGCGCGTCGCCCTTCGGCCCATCGCCTTTGGCGGCTTTGGCGGCTTTGGGCGTGCCCTGCGGCGGCTTCGCCTTTTTCGGTTCGGCGTTTGCTTGCGTGTCAGCCATCGATTTCCATCCCGGAACGCTTGGCAATGCGCACCTTCTTGCGGTCCGCTCCCTCGCCCACAAATTTGAAGCCAACGCGGGTCGGCTTGCCGTCCTTCGGATCGGCGAGCGCCAGGTTGGACAGGTGAATCGTCCCTTCCTTGGAGACGATGCCGCCTTCCTGCTGCGCGGTCTGGCGCTGGTGGCGCTTGACCATGTGGATGCCGCGCACCAAAGCGCGGTCGTCGGCCGGATGCACGGCCAGCACCTCGCCGGTGCGGCCCTTGTCGCGGCCGGTCAGCACAATGACCTTGTCGCCCTTCTTAATCTTGGCGGCCATCACAGCACCTCCGGGGCGAGCGAGATGATCTTCATGTGATTCTTGGCGCGCAATTCGCGCGGCACCGGCCCAAAGATGCGGGTGCCGACCGGCTCCATCTGCGGGGTGATCAGCACCGCCGCGTTGCGGTCGAAGCGGATGACCGAGCCGTCGGCGCGCTTGATGTCCTTGCGGATGCGCACGACGACAGCCTTCATCACCTCGCCCTTCTTGACGCGGCCGCGCGGGATCGCCTCCTTCACCGAGACGACGATGACGTCGCCGATGGTGGCGTATTTGCGCTTGGAGCCGCCCAGCACCTTGATGCACATGACGCGGCGCGCGCCGGAATTGTCCGCCACGTCGAGGTTGGTTTGCATCTGGATCATGATGCGGCTCTTTCTGTCTTAACGAGCATGAGGCTTATTGAGCTTTCTGTTTCTTCTCGCCGCGGACCACTTCCCAGCACTTGAGCTTTGAAATCGGACGGCGCTCTTCGATCCACACCACGTCACCAACCGAGAATTCGTTCTTCTCGTCGTGGGCGTGATACTTTTTCGAGCGCCGGATGACTTTCTTCATCGTCGCGTGGGCAAAACGCCGGTCAACCCGCACGACCACGGTCTTGGCCTGCTTGTCGCTGACGACGACGCCCTGAAGCGTACGTTTCGGCATCTTAAACCCCTTACTTCGACTTCTTGGCGGCAGTCTTCTTCGCGCCAGCCTTGCGGCTCTTCGCGGACTGCGGCTTCTTTGTTCTCGGCTTGTCGGATTTCGGCTTCTCGGCCTTCGGCTTGACAACCTTGGGCTTGGCTTCCGCTACCGGCTTCGGCGCAATGTCGGGCATCGATCCGGCGCGCTTCTGCGCAGCAATGGTCTTGAGCCGCGCCACGTCGCGGCGGATCACGCGCACGCGCGCGGTGTTCTCGAGCTGCCCGGTGGCGCGCTGGAAGCGCAGGTTGAACTGCTCCTTCTTGAGCTTGAGCACTTCGTCGTCGATCTGGTCGAGCGTCATCGCTCTTACGTCTACGGCTTTCATGGTCTCACTCGGCGATGCGTTCGATGAAACGGGTCTTGACCGGAAGCTTGGCGGCGGCGAGCGCCAACGCTTCCTTGGCGACCGCGAGCGGGATGCCGTCGACCTCGAACAGGATGCGGCCCGGCTTGACGCGGGTGACCCACAATTCGGGCGTGCCCTTGCCTTTGCCCATGCGGATTTCGATCGGCTTCTTCGACACCGGCACGTCCGGGAAGACGCGGATCCACACCCGGCCCGACCGCTTCATGAAGCGGGTGAGCGCGCGGCGCGCGGCCTCGATCTGGCGCGCGGTGACGCGCTCAGGCTCGAGCGCCTTGAGGCCGTATTGGCCGAAGGCGAGCGTCGCGCCCGAGGTGGCGACGCCGTGGATGCGGCCCTTGAAGGCCTTGCGGAACTTGGTGCGGATCGGTTGCAGCATGACTTAAACTTTCTCGTCCCCTCAGGCCGCGGCGTCGCGGCGCGGACGGCCCTGATCGCCTTCGGCGAGTTTCTTGTCCTGCGCCATCGGGTCGTGCTCGAGGATTTCGCCCTTGAAGATCCAGACCTTGACGCCGCAGGTGCCGTAGGTGGTGAAAGCGGTGGCGACGCCATAGTCGACGTCGGCGCGCAGGGTATGAAGCGGCACGCGGCCTTCGCGGTACCACTCCATGCGCGCGATTTCAGCGCCGCCGAGGCGGCCGGAGCAGTTGATGCGGATGCCTTCGGCCCCGAGCCGCATCGCCGACTGCACGGCGCGCTTCATGGCGCGGCGGAACGCGACGCGGCGCTCGAGCTGCTGGGCGATCGATTTCGGCGACCAGCTGCGCGTCGAGCTCGGGTTTTCGGATTTCGACGATGTTGATGACCACATCGCTCTGCGTCAGCTTGGCCACCAACTTACGTAGCTTCTCGATGTCGGCACCCTTCTTGCCGATCACCACGCCCGGCCGCGCCGAGTGGATGGTGACGCGGCATTTCTTGTGCGGCCGCTCGATGATGATCTTTGACACCGCCGCCTGCTTAAGCTGTTTGTTGAGCTCCTCGCGGATCTTGATGTCCTCGTGCAGCAGCGTGCCGTACTCGGCCTTGCCCGCGTACCAGCGCGAGTCCCAGGTCCGGTTGATGCCGAGACGAAGCCCGGTCGGATTGACTTTCTGACCCATCGAGTACCCCTTTAGGCTTTCGCTGCGGCTTGCGCCTCAACCTGACGCACGACGATGGTCAGGTGGGAGAACGGTTTCAAAATGCGGCCCATGCGGCCGCGGCCGCGCGGATTGAAGCGCTTGATGACCAGCGCCTTGCCGACGTGCGCCTCGGCGACGATCAGGTCGTCGACGTCGAGGTCGTGATTGTTTTCGGCGTTGGCGATCGCCGACTCCAGGCACTTGCGCACGTCCCTGGCGATGCGCTTGCGCGAAAACTCCAGGTCGGCGAGCGCGCTCGCCACCTTCTTGCCGCGGATCATCTGCGCGACAAGATTGAGCTTCTGCGGACTGATCCGGATCATCCGGGCCACCGCCTTGGCCTCGTTATCGGGGAGGCTGCGCTCGCGTGAACTCTTGCCCATGACGTGTCTCTCGATTCCTCAGCTCGCCGCCGGCGCCGCGGCCGGTGCCGCGGGCGCGGCAGCCGCCGGAGCGGCAGCCGCGCGCTTGGCTTTACGGTCGGACGAATGGCCGTAGAACATGCGGCCCGGCGCGAACTCGCCGAACTTGTGGCCGACCATTTCCTCGGTGACCATCACCGGGATGTGCTTCTGCCCGTTGTAGACGCCGAAATTCAGGCCGACGAACTGCGGCAGAATGGTCGAACGCCGGCTCCAGATCTTGATCATCTCGTGACGGCCGGACGTGCGCGCGGCTTCCGCTTTTTTCAGCAGATAGCCGTCGACGAAGGGGCCTTTCCATAGCGAACGGGACATGATGCGGGTCCTTAGCTCTGCTTCTTTTTGCGATCGTGCCGGCTGGCGACGATGAATTTGGTGGTGCGCTTGTTCTTGCGCGTCTTCCAACCCTTGGTCGGCACGCCCCAGGGCGTGGTCCAGTGCTTGCCGCCCTTGGTGCGGCCGCCGTGCGGGTGGTCGACCGGGTTCATGGTGATGCCGCGGTTGTGCGGCATGCGGCCCTTCCAGCGCTGGCGGCCGGCCTTGCCGATCGTCGTGTTCATGTTGTCGGGGTTTGACACCGCGCCGACGGTCGCCAGGCAGCGGCCGTGCACCAGGCGCTGCTCGGTCGAATTGAGCCGCAGGATGACGTAATCCTGGTCGCGGCCGACGATCTGCGCGTAGGAGCCGGCCGAGCGCGCGATCTGCCCGCCCTTGCCGATCTTGATCTCGATGTTGTGCACGATGGTGCCGACCGGGATGACACCGATCGGCAGCGCATTGCCCGGCTTGATGTCGGCCTTGTCAGACGAGATGACCTGGTCGCCGACGCCCAGGCGCTGCGGCGCCAGGATATAGGCCTGTTCGCCGTCCTGATACTTGATCAGCGCGATGAAGGCGGTGCGGTTGGGATCATATTCGATGCGCTCGACGGTCGCCGACACGTCGACCTTGGTGCGGCGGAAATCGATCTTGCGGTAGGCCTGCTTGTGGCCGCCGCCGCGGAAGCGTGAGGTGATGCGCCCGTTGTTATTGCGGCCGCCGGTCGAGATCTGCCCTTCGGTCAACGCCTTGACCGGCGGGCCCTTGTGCAGGCCGGAACGGTCGACGATGACCAGCTGGCGCTGGCTCGGCGTGGTCGGATTGTATGTTTTCAACGCCATCGCGAGCTTCCCTTACAATCCCGTGGTCACGTCGATGCGGTGACCCTCTTCCAGCGTCACCACCGCACGCTTGACGTCGGACAAGACGCCGATGCGGTTCTTGAACGCCTTCTTCTTGCCCTTGCGGGTCAGCGTGTTGACGCTTCTGACCTTGACGTCGAACAGCTTCTCGACCGCTTCCTTGATCTGCGGCTTGGTCGCGTCTTTACGCACCTTGAACACGACCTTGTTGTGCTCGGACGCCATGGTCGCCTTTTCGGTGATCACCGGCGACAGGATGACGTCGTAATGGCGGGGATCGCTGGTGCTCATTTGAAGCGCGCCTCCAGCGCATCGAGCGCGGCCTTGGTCAGCACCAGGGTCTTGCGCCGCATGATGTCGTAGACGTTGATGCCCTGCACCGGCAGCACGTCGATATTCGGGATGTTGCGCGCGGCGGAGCGGAAGTTCGCTTCCACCTCGGCGCCGTCGATGATCAGCGCGTTTTCAAGACCGAGCTTGCCGAATTGTTTGGCCAGCGCCTTGGTCTTGGCGTCCTTCAGCGACGCCTTGTCGAGCACGATGATGCCGCCGCCTTTGGCCTTGGACGACAAAGCGTGCTTGAGCGCAAGTGCGCGCACCTTCTTCGGCAGGTCGATGGCGTGACTGCGCACCACTGGACCGAAGGCGCGTCCGCCACCGCGGAACTGCGGCACGCGCGCCGAGCCATGGCGGGCGCCGCCGGTGCCCTTCTGCGCATACATCTTCTTGCCGGTGCGCCAGATTTCCGAGCGATCCTTGGTCTTATGGGTGCCGCGCTGGCGCTTGGCGAGTTGCCAGTTGACGCAACGCTGCAAAATGTCGCTGCGCGGCTCGAGGCCGAAGATGGCGTCGGACAAATTGACCGAGCCGGCGTCCTTGCCTTCGAGCGTGGTAATTTTCAGTTCCATGTCACGCGCCCTCCGTCGTTGCGGGGGCCGCGGCGGCCGGCTCGGCCGCGGGCTTCGCCTCGGATTTCGCTTCGGCTGATTCCGCCAGACGGTATTTGCCAGGTTTGGGCGCCTCTTTCGGCAACGCCCGCTTCACCGCGTCGCGCACCGTGACCCAGCCGCTCTTGGCGCCGGGAACAGCGCCTTCGATCATGATCAGGCCGCGCTCGACGTCGGTCTGCACCACTTTGAGATTGAGCGTGGTGACGCGGTCGACGCCCAAATGGCCGGGCATTTTCTTGTTCTTGAAGGTCTTGCCGGGGTCCTGGCGGCCGCCGGTGCCGCCGATCGAGCGGTGCGAGATCGACACGCCGTGCGAGGCGCGCAGACCGGCGAAATTCCAGCGCTTCATGCCGCCGGCAAAGCCCTTGCCGATCGAGGTGCCGCAGACGTCGACGAACTGGCCGACCACGAAGTGATCGGCGGTGATCTCGGCGCCGACCGGGATCAGCGCGTCCTCGGTGACGCGGAACTCGGCGAGCTTGCGCTTGGGCTCGACCTTGGCCTTGGCGAAATAGCCGCGGTCGGCCTTGATCATGTTGTTGGTGTTGCGCGCGCCCGAGCCGAGCTGCAGCGCGACATAGCCGTTCTTGTCCTTGGTGCGATGGGCGACCACCTGGCAGCTCGCCAGGCGCAGCACCGTGACCGGCACGTGTTCACCGGCATCGGTGAACAGCCGCATCATCCCCAATTTCTGCGCAACAACTCCGGATCGCATTGTCGTCCTCGTGCGGCCTTTACAGCTTGATCTCGACGTCGACGCCGGCGGCGAGGTCGAGCTTCATCAGCGCGTCCACCGTTTGCGGCGTCGGATCGACAATGTCCAAGAGGCGCTTGTGCGTGCGCATCTCGAACTGTTCGCGGCTCTTCTTGTCAACGTGCGGCGAGCGGTTCACCGTGAACTTCTCGATTCGCGTCGGCAGCGGGATTGGCCCACGGACCTGCGCGCCGGTGCGCTTGGCCGTGTTGACGATCTCGCGGGTCGACGCATCGAGGATGCGGTGATCGAACGCCTTAAGCCGGATCCGGATATTCTGGCCGTTCATTTGTCTGTCTCTTTCAACTGCGTGACCCGCGTTTTTTTGCGCGGGCCACGACAGCAGCCAAAATTACTCGATGATGCTCGCCACCACGCCGGCGCCGACGGTGCGGCCGCCCTCGCGAATGGCGAAGCGCAGTTTCTCTTCCATGGCGATCGGCACGATCAGGTGCACTTCCATCGCCACGTTGTCGCCCGGCATCACCATCTCGGTGCCGGCCGGCAGGTGCACCACACCGGTCACGTCGGTGGTGCGGAAGTAGAACTGCGGACGGTAGTTGGTGAAGAACGGGGTATGACGGCCGCCCTCTTCCTTGGTGAGGATGTAGGCTTCCGCCTTGAACTTGGTGTGCGGCTTGACCGAGCCGGGCTTGCACAGCACCTGGCCGCGCTCGACTTCCTCGCGCTTGGTGCCGCGCAACAGGCAGCCGACGTTGTCGCCGGCCTCGCCCTGGTCGAGCAGCTTGCGGAACATCTCGACGCCGGTGACGACGGTCTTCTGCGTCGGCTTGATGCCGACGATCTCGACTTCCTCGCCGACCTTGATGATGCCGCGTTCGATACGGCCGGTGCAGACGGTGCCGCGGCCGGAGATCGAGAACACGTCTTCTACCGGCATCAGGAACGGCTGGTCCTTCGGACGCTCCGGCTGCGGGATGTAGTCGTCGACCGCCTTCATCAGCTCGATGATGGCGTCATGGCCGAGCTTGGGATCCTTGCCCTCGAGGGCGGCGAGCGCCGAGCCCTTGATCACGGGGATCTTATCGCCGGGGAAATTGTACTTGGACAGAAGCTCGCGAACCTCGAGCTCGACCAGCTCAAGCAGTTCCGGATCGTCGACCATGTCGACCTTGTTCATGAACACGACCAGCGCCGGGACGCCGACCTGGCGGGCGAGCAGGATGTGCTCACGGGTCTGCGGCATCGGGCCATCGGCGGCCGACACGACCAGGATCGCGCCGTCCATCTGCGCGGCGCCGGTGATCATGTTCTTCACATAGTCGGCGTGGCCGGGGCAGTCGACGTGCGCGTAATGGCGCTTTTCGGTCTGGTATTCGACGTGGGCGGTCGAGATGGTGATGCCACGCGCCTTTTCTTCGGGCGCCTTGTCGATCTGGTCGTAGGCGGTGAACGTGGCGCCGCCGGTCTCGGCCAGCACCTTGGTGATCGCGGCGGTCAGCGTGGTCTTGCCGTGGTCGACGTGACCGATCGTGCCGATGTTGCAATGAGGCTTGTTGCGCAGGAATTTCTCTTTGGCCATGGAACTCTCCGTTCAGATTCCTTCAGGTTACGATCGTCACGCGAATTTCTTTTGCACTTCCGCCGACACGTTGGCCGGCAGTTCAGCGTAGTGATCGAATTGCATGGTGAATGTGGCGCGCCCCTGTGACATGGAGCGCAGCTGATTGACGTAGCCGAACATGTTCATCAGCGGCACCATCGCGTTGATGACGTTGGCGTTGCCGCGCATGTCCTGGCCCTGGATCTGCCCGCGCCGCGAATTGAGATCGCCGATGACGGAGCCGGTGTAGTCCTCCGGCGTCACGCATTCGACCTTCATGATCGGCTCGAGCAGCACCGGGCGCGCCCTTTGCAGCGCTTCGCGCAGGCATTGGCGCGCGCAGATTTCGAACGCCAGCGCCGAGGAGTCGACGTCGTGATACTTGCCGTCGATCAGCGTCACCTTGAGGTCGACCACCGGGAAGCCAGCGAGCGGACCCGAGCCGAGCACCAATTCGAGGCCCTTCTCGACGCCGGGGATGAACTCCTTCGGCACCGCGCCGCCGATGATCTCGTCCTCGAATTCGAACGGCGTGCCGGGCGCCACCGGCTCGGCGATGATCTTGATCGCCGCGAACTGGCCGGAGCCGCCGGTCTGTTTCTTGTGGGTATAGTCGTGCTCGACCTTCTGGGTGATCTTCTCGCGGAAGGCCACCTGCGGCGCGCCGATATTGGCGTCGACCTTATAGGTGCGCTTGAGGATGTCGACCTTGATGTCGAGATGCAGTTCACCCATGCCCTTGAGGATGGTCTGCCCGCTCTCCTGATCGGTGGAGACGCGGAACGACGGGTCTTCGGCGGCGAGCTTGGCGAGCGCGACGCCGAGCTTTTCCTGGTCGGCCTTCGACTTCGGCTCGATGGCGATTTCGATCACCGGATCGGGGAATTCCATCTTTTCCAGGATCACCGGCTGCTTGGGATCGCACAGCGTGTCGCCGGTGCGGACTTCCTTGAGGCCGGCCAGCGCGACGATGTCGCCGGCATAGGCTTCCTTGATGTCCTCGCGGTTGTTCGCATGCATCAGCAGCATGCGGCCGATGCGCTCCTTGCGTTCCTTGGTCGAATTGATGACGCCGGTGCCGCTGATGAGCGTGCCGGAATAGATGCGGCAGAAGGTGATGGTGCCGACGAAGGGATCGTCCATGATCTTGAACGCCAGCAGCGCCAGCGGCGCGCTGTCCTTCGGCTCGCGGATGACGTCTTCGTTTTCCTTGTCCGGATTGATGCCGTGGATCGGCGGCACGTCGAGCGGCGACGGCAGATAATCGACCACGGCGTCGAGCAGCGGCTGCACGCCCTTGTTCTTGAACGCCGAGCCGCACAGCACCGGGAAGAAGGCGCCGGTGATCACGGCCTTGCGGATTAGCTTCTTCAGCGTCGCCTCGTCCGGCATTTTGCCTTCGAGATAGGCGGTCGCCGCATCGTCATCGAGCTCGCAGGCCGCCTCGATCATCTTGTCGCGGTATTCCTGGGCCTGGTCGAGCATGTCGGCGGGAATATCGATGTCGTGATATTTGGCGCCGAGCGATTCGTCGTCCCACACCACGCCCTTCATGCGCACCAGGTCGATCAAGCCCTTGAAGTTCTGCTCGGAACCGATCGGCAGCTGGATCGCCACCGGCTTGGCGCCGAGGCGGCTTACGATATCTTCCATGCATTTGAAGAAGTCGGCGCCGATCTTGTCCATCTTGTTGGCGAAGACGATGCGCGGCACTTTGTATTTGTCGCCCTGGCGCCAGACGGTTTCGGTCTGCGGCTCGACGCCCTGGTTGGAATCGAGCACGACGACCGCGCCGTCGAGCACGCGCAACGAACGCTCCACCTCGATGGTGAAGTCGACGTGGCCGGGGGTGTCGATGATGTTGAGGCGCTTTTCTTTCCAGAACGCGGTGGTCGCGGCCGAGGTGATGGTAATGCCGCGCTCCTGCTCCTGCTCCATCCAATCCATCGTCGCGGCGCCTTCGTGCACCTCGCCGATCTTATGGCTCTTGCCGGTGTAATAGAGGATCCGCTCCGTGGTCGTAGTTTTGCCGGCATCGATGTGGGCCATGATGCCGAAATTGCGGTAGTCCTCGATCGGATGGTTGCGGGGCATTGCAGTTCAATCCTTGATTCTGTTGTTCGCCGTCACCAGCGATAATGCGAGAAGGCCCGGTTGGCTTCCGCCATCTTGTGGGTGTCCTCGCGCTTCTTGACGGCGTTTCCCCGGTTGTTGGATGCGTCGAGCAGCTCGGCCGAGAGCCGCTCCGTCATCGTCTTTTCGTTGCGCTCGCGCGCCGCCGAGATGATCCAGCGGATGCCGAGCGCCTGCCGGCGCGAGGTACGCACTTCGACCGGCACCTGGTAGGTGGCGCCGCCGACGCGGCGCGAGCGCACTTCGATCGACGGCATCACGTTGTCGAGCGCCTGCTGGAACACGCCGAGCGGGTTCTGCTTGGTCTTGCCCTCGATCATCTCCAACGCGCCGTAAACGATATTTTCGGCGACCGACTTCTTGCCGGCATACATCACGGCGTTCATGAACTTGGAGACGACGACGTTGCCGAACTTCGGGTCCGGAATGACTTCGCGCTTTTCTGCGGCGTGGCGGCGGGACATGACGGTTACCCTTATTTCGGACGCTTGGCGCCGTATTTCGACCGGCGCTGCTTGCGATTCTTGACGCCCTGCGTGTCGAGCACGCCGCGCAGGATGTGGTAGCGCACGCCCGGCAGGTCCTTGACGCGGCCGCCGCGGATCATCACCACCGAGTGTTCCTGCAGATTGTGGCCCTCGCCCGGGATGTAGCCGATCACCTCGAAGCCGTTGGTCAGACGCACCTTGGCGACCTTGCGCAGCGCCGAGTTCGGCTTCTTCGGCGTCGTGGTGTAGACGCGCGTGCACACGCCGCGCTTCTGCGGGCTTGACTGCAGCGCCGGCGCCGTGACGCGCACCTTGAGCGGCTTGCGCGGATTGGCAATCAGCTGGTTGATCGTCGGCATTGTTTGCCTTCGCTACCTTGGTTTGGGCCACGCGGACCCGGAATCGTTAAAGGCTTTCGCCCCTCGTCTCGCTCGTCACGGGCGCCCTCGCCCGCGGTCGGTCTTTGGGCGTATCGCCCCGGCATTCCCGTGCGACTTTTCCACGCGCAAAACGAAATCGCGCCATCCGCCTGAAACGCGGGGGCGCTCTTCCGTTCCGGACGACCACGATGCGGTAAAACACCGCGGCCGATCACACCTTAAGTCTGACAGTGGCTGTCAGAGGCAGCGTTTGAGCTTCATTCCTCGAGGCGATGCGCCGGCCAAGCTTTGAGAAACTTTAAGACTCTCAAAGGGTTAGCCGGGCGGCCGTTCCGAGCAAGCGAAGCTCACCGCCTGCCGAAAAGTGTCGCGTATGTATCGGCCGGCCCCCCTCAAGTCAAGGCGCAAGCATCGGGAAAATCGCGATTTCACGGCAATTCCGGGGCATCCGCCGGTGGCGGCGCGCGCTGCTCAGTCGAGCCTGACCAGCATGCCGTCGTTTCCGGCCAAATCGATCCGTCCACGGAGGCGTTCCCCTTCGCGATCAGCCCGAAGAGCAAATACGACGGTGCCCTGGTACTCCGCCGGGAGCACGGCGGCGGCCGGGCCATCACCGAAATTCAGCGCCACTAGGAATCGCTCGCTCTCCTGTTCGCGCAGGAAGGCGAGCACGTCGCCCTCGGCCTCGATCGGCCGATAGAGGCCGGTCGCCAGCGCCGGATGCTGCCGGCGCAACGCCAGCAGCCGGCGGTACAGATTAAAGATCGAGGCGGGATCGCCGCGCTGGGTGTCGACGTTGCGCACAGCAGCGTCCTCGCTGAGCAACAGCCAGGGTTCGACGCTGGAAAACCCGGCAAAGCGCGAGCCGTCCCATTGCATGGGCGTTCGGGCGCCGTCGCGGCCGAGTCCGAGGCCGGGCACGTTCTTCTCGAACGGGTCCTGCACGCGCTCCGGCGGTATGGCGACCTGCGGCAGGCCGATTTCGTCGCCATAATAGAGCGTCGGCGTGCCGCGCAGTGTCAGCAGCAGCATGGCGGCGACGCGGGCCTGACGCTGCCCGGCCCGGCTAGCGACGCGCGGCCGGTCGTGATTGCCCAGGACCCAGTTCGGCCAGGCGCCGGCCGGCAGCGCGGCTTCGTATTCGTCGATCAGCGCCGCGATGGCGCGTGCCTGCCACGGAGACTTGAGCAGCGCGAAATTGAACGGCAGGTGCACACCGTCGAGATCGCGGCCGTAGTAGGTCATCAGCCGCTCGAACGGCAGATAGATTTCTCCGATCATGAGGCGGTCGGGGAATTCGTCGATCACCTTGCGCATGTCGCGCAGCGCGTCATGCACCTCCGGCCGGTCGCCCGAATAGATTTGCAGCAGCCGCATGTCGGGCGGATCGCCCAGCCGGTAATCCGGGTTGAGCGGATTGTCGCGCAACTGCTCGTCCTTGATCAAATGCCAGATCGCGTCGAAGCGAAAGCCGTCGACGCCGCGCTTGAGCCAGAAGCGCATGACATCGTGCATGGCCGCGACCACTTCCGGGTTGCGCCAGTTGAGGTCCGGCTGCTCCGTGAGGAACGCGTGGTAATAATATTGCCCGGTCCGCTCGTCCAGCGTCCAAGCTGGGCCGCCGAATTGCGACAGCCAGTTGTTGGGCGGGCCTCCGCCCGGCGCGCCGGCGCGCCAGATGTACCAGTCGCGCTTCGAACTCTGGCGCGAGGCGCGACTTTCCTTGAACCAAGGATGCTCGATCGACGTGTGGTTGGCCACGAAGTCGAGCACGACTTTCAGGCCGAGCGCATGTGCCTCATGCAACAGCACGTCGAAATCGGCCATCGAGCCGAACAGCGGATCGATCGCGGTGTAGTCGGCAATGTCGTAGCCGAAATCGGCCATCGGCGAGACGAACACCGGCGACAGCCAGAGAGCGTCGACGCAGAGCTCGACGAGATAAGGCAGCCGCGCCGTGATCCCGGCCAGGTCGCCGACGCCGTCGCCGTCCGAATCCTGAAACGAACGCGGATAGATTTGATAAAGGACCGCGGATTTCCACCAAGATTCCGTCATGGGCCCCTACAGTTCTGACTCGCGGTGACGGTTTTAAGACGACCCCAAAAGAAAAGGGCCGCCCGGAGGCGGCCCTTGGCGTTCTTGCGGTCACTATGCCGCCGCGAGAGCCGGGTTTAGCTGCCGCGCACGGCGGCGCAGTTGCCAGAGCGAGATGCCGTGCAGGATGAGCGAAAGTGGGACGGCAAAGGCCGGCGTCATCACGGTCGGATAAGTCGTGATGAAGGTGTTCGAATGGTCAAGCGCCAGGAGTAGGTGCAGCGGCCCCGGCGAACTGAGGATGCCAAGGGCGAGCGCGTTTACCAGATCGAGAATACCGAGCACGTTCCACGCAATCGCGGCTCCGCGTCCGCCCGGCGCGCCCGAAGCAAGATAGAACGCCGTCGGCAAAGCCAGCACGCCGACGAGCATGTCACCGAGACCGGCAGGCAGGGCGAATACACCTGGAATGGCACCGAACGCCCAAAGCACGAGGAAATTGCCGCCGAAGATGCGAAAGGCCTGAAGCCCGATGAGCCAGCTGGGGTTGGCAGCATCGAGCGCCTCGGCGATCCGCTCTGAGCGGGTGAGCGCGAACAGCCCAATCAGCACCGGAACCACCACCGCAAGCGGCAGGGGCGAAGCGCTGCCCGGCTGGGTCGGTACAAAGGCACTCGCCGTGCTCAGAGTCCAAGCCGCGGCAAGCTAGGCGGCCAAGGGAATGGTCACGGCGAGCCACGCGGTGACGCGCGCATTCGTGTCGAGCCGCGTGCGGCTCAGCGCCGTCCAAAGGCCCCACAGGATCGCTCCGACAATTGCCGGACGCACGACGCTGATCAGAACTTCATAGGACGAAATATACTGACTAAGACCGCTACTCACGGAACCCTCCTTTTAAGTTGACTACTATTTTTATAGTCACTACGCTTCTAGGAGTCTATAGGACATTCGTAGCGGCCGCGATAGGACGTTCCGCGCCGGTCGAGGAGGATTGGTTGATGGCTGAGAGTTACGGACTGGATTGCCCGCTGGCTCGCACGCTCGATATCGTCGGCGATCGCTGGGCGATCCTCATCCTGCGTGACCTGTTCGTGCAGGGGCCACGCAAGTTTCAGGATTTCGAGGCGTCGCTGACAGGCGTCAGCCCCAATACGCTGTCCGCGCGACTAAAACGGCTCGAGGAAGCTGGCATCATCACCCGCCGGTTTTACGAAGAGCACCCTCCCCGCGCCGAATATCTGCTAACGGCGAAAGGACGCGACCTCGGGCCGGTGCTCAAATCGATGCGCGAATGGGGATTGAAACATACGCGGCGCGGGTAACGGAAAAAGAAAGGGCCGCCCGGAGGCGGCCCTTTCGTTTGTCGCAATGGTAGCGCGCCTTATTCGGCCGCCGGCAAAGCCGGAGCCTCCGCCGCTTCCGCCGCGGAAGCCGCCTTCGCCGCGACCTTGGCGGCATCCTTTTCGCGCTCCTCGAGGATGAGCGCATCGCGCTTGACCGCAACCTCGCGCAGCTCGTCCATCATCGCGCCGGTGCCGGCCGGGATCAGCCGGCCGACGATGACATTCTCCTTGAGTCCGTCGAGCGTGTCCGCCTTGCCGTTGACGGCGGCCTCGGTGAGCACGCGCGTGGTCTCCTGGAACGACGCCGCCGAAATGAACGACCGCGTCTGCAGGCTCGCCTTGGTGATGCCGAGCAGCACGGGATGACCGCTGGCCGGCTTCTTGCCTTCGGCTTCCATGCGGACGTTGATTTCGTCCATCTCGCTCCGATCGATCTGCTCGCTCTGCAGCAGCTCGGTATCGCCGGCTTCGTCGATCTCGACCTTCTGCAGCATCTGGCGAACGATCACCTCGATATGCTTGTCGTTGATGTTGACGCCTTGCAGCCGGTAGACCTCCTGGATTTCGTTGACCAGATAGGCCGCCAGTTCCTCGACGCCCTTGATGGCGAGAATATCGTGGGGGGCTGGATTGCCTTCGACGATATAATCGCCCTTCTCGATGATGTCGCCATCCTGCAGATGGATGTGCTTGCCCTTCGGGATCAGGTATTCCTTCGGCTCCTCGCCCTTCTCGGTGGGCTCGAGCGTCAGGCGACGCTTGTTCTTGTAGTCCTTGCCGAAGCGCACGGTGCCGCTGATCTCGGCGATGACCGCCGCGTCCTTCGGCTTGCGCGCCTCGAACAGCTCCGCCACCCGCGGCAGACCGCCGGTGATGTCGCGCGTCTTGGCGCTTTCGGTCGGAATACGCGCGATGACGTCGCCCGCCTTGACGTGCGCGCCGGGATCGACCGAGAGGATCGCATCCACCGCCAGCACGTAACGGGCGTCGCCGCCGCGCGCGAGCTTGAGGATCTTGCTGCCCGACTTGATCACAATCGACGGACGCAGCTCCTGCTGGTTGCGCGAGGAGCCGGTGCGCCAGTCGACCACCACGCGCTTGGCGATGCCGGTCAACTCGTCGAGGGCTTCCGACATCGACAGACCGTCAACGAGATCTTCGAAGGCGATCGAGCCCTCGACCTCGGTGAGGATCGGCCGCGTGTAGGGATCCCACTCGGCGATGCGCTGACCGCGCTTGACGTCATCGCCGTCCTCGACGCGCAGCCGCGCGCCGTAGGGGATGCGGTGATGCGCGCGTTCGGTGCCGTCGGGATCGACCACCGCCACCACCATGTTGCGCACCATCGCCACGACGTCGCCGTCGGAGTTCTTGGCGATGTTCTTGCCCTTGAACTTGAGCTTGCCGTCGAAGTTCGAACTCGATGAACGACTGCTCGGAGATCTGCGCCGCGCCGCCGATGTGGAACGTGCGCATGGTGAGCTGGGTGCCCGGCTCGCCGATCGACTGCGCGGCGATGACGCCGACCGCCTCGCCCATGTTCACCGGCGTGCCGCGGGCGAGATCGCGCCCGTAGCAGGCGCCGCAGACGCCGTTCTTCGACTCGCAGGTGAGCACCGAGCGGATCTTCATCTCCTGCACGCCGGCTTGCGTGATCGCGTCGACCTCGGGCTCCGTCAGCAACGTGCCGCGCTTGATCACGATCTTGTTGCTGGCCGGATCCTTGACGTCCTCAGCCGTGGTGCGGCCGAGGATGCGCATGGCGAGCGAAGCGACCACGGTGCCCGCGTCGATGATGGCGCGCACCTTGATGCCGTTCTTGGTGCCGCAATCCTCGGACGTGATGATGCAATCCTGCGCCACGTCGACCAGACGCCGCGTCAGGTAGCCCGAGTTCGCCGTCTTCAAGGCGGTGTCGGCGAGGCCCTTGCGGGCGCCGTGCGTCGAGTTGAAGTACTCGAGCACCGAGAGGCCTTCCTTGAAGTTCGAGATGATCGGGCTCTCGATGATCTCGCCCGAGGGCTTGGCCATCAGGCCGCGCATGCCGGCGAGCTGGCGCATCTGCGCCGGCGAGCCGCGCGCGCCGGAATGCGCCATCATGTAGATCGAATTGACCTGCTGATCGCGCCCATGCGCGTCCTTCTTGACCGATGAGATTTCCTTCATCATCGCGTCGGCGATCGCCTCGGTGCACTTCGACCAGGCGTCGACCACCTTGTTGTACTTCTCGCCCTGGGTGATGAGGCCGTCGTTGTATTGCTGCTCGAACTCCTTGGCGAGCCCGCGCGTATCCTCGACCGTCTTCCACTTCGACGCCGGCACCACCATGTCGTCCTTGCCGAACGAGATGCCGGCCCTGAACGCGTGATAGAAGCCGAGCGCCATGATGCGGTCGCAGAAGATCACCGTCTCCTTCTGCCCGCAGTGGCGGTAGACCGTGTCGATCAACGTCGAAATCTCGCGCTTGGTCATCAGTTTGTTGACAATGTCGAAGGGCAGCTTGGCGCTCTTCGGCAGCACGTTGCCGAGCACGACGCGGCCGGGGGTGGTCTCGTACCACTTGGTGTAGGTGTTGCCCTTCTCGTCGATGCCTTCCCAGCGGTACTTGATCTTGGCGTGCAGCGTCACCGCCTTCTCGTTGAGGGCATGATCGACTTCGCTGAGATCCTTGTAGAAGCCCTGCACGCGGTTTTGCTTCTTGCTGTCGCGCTTGAGCTCTTCTTCCTTGTACAGATTGAACCGCCACTCGCCCGGCTCGCCCTCGCGCAGCAGCGTGAGGTAATAGAGGCCGAGCACGATGTCCTGCGACGGCACGATGATCGGCTGGCCGTTCGCCGGATGCAGGATGTTGTTGGTCGACATCATCAAGACGCGCGCTTCGAGCTGCGCCTCGAGCGACAGCGGCACGTGCACGGCCATCTGGTCGCCGTCGAAGTCGGCGTTGAACGCGGCGCAGACCAGCGGATGCAGCTGGATCGCCTTGCCCTCGATCAGCACCGGCTCGAACGCCTGGATGCCAAGGCGATGCAGGGTCGGCGCGCGGTTCAAGAGCACCGGATGCTCGCGGATCACCTCGTCGAGGATGTCCCAAACCTCCGGCTTTTCCTTCTCCACCAGCTTCTTCGCCTGCTTCACCGTGGTGGACAGGCCCTTGGCGTCGAGGCGCGAATAGATGAACGGCTTGAACAGTTCGAGCGCCATCTTCTTCGGCAGGCCGCACTGATGCAGCTTGAGCTCCGGTCCGACCACGATCACCGAGCGGCCGGAATAGTCGACGCGCTTGCCGAGCAGATTCTGCCGGAAGCGGCCCTGCTTGCCCTTGAGCATGTCGGCGAGCGACTTCAACGGGCGCTTGTTGGCGCCGGTGATGACGCGGCCGCGGCGGCCGTTGTCGAACAATGCGTCGACGGCTTCCTGCAGCATGCGCTTTTCGTTGCGGATGATGATGTCCGGCGCGCGCAGCTCGATCAGCCGCTTCAAGCGGTTATTGCGGTTGATGACGCGGCGATAGAGATCGTTGAGGTCCGACGTGGCGAAGCGCCCGCCGTCGAGCGGCACCAGCGGCCGCAGATCGGGCGGGATCACCGGCACGACGGTGAGGATCATCCACTCGGGCTTGTTGCCGGAGGCGATGAAGGCCTCGATTAGCTTCAGCCGCTTGGCGATCTTCTTCTTCTTGATGTCGCTGTCGGTCTCCAGGATGCCGGCGCGCAATTCGGCCTGCATCTTGTCGAGGTCGAGCCCCTTGAGCATCTCGCGGATCGCTTCCGCGCCGATGGTCGCGGTGAAGCTGTCGGCGCCGAACTCCTCCTGCGCCTTGAGGTACTCGTCCTCGGAAAGAAGCTGGCGGTCCTTGAGCGGAGTGAGGCCCGGCTCAAGCACGACATAATATTCGAAGTACAGAATCCGCTCGAGGTCCTTCAGCGTCATGTCGAGCAGCAGACCGATGCGGCTCGGCAGCGACTTCAGGAACCAGATGTGGGCAACCGGCGCCGCCAATTCGATATGGCCCATGCGCTCGCGCCGCACGCGGGAGAGCGTCACTTCCACCGAGCACTTCTCGCAGATGATGCCCTTGTACTTCATGCGCTTGTACTTGCCGCACAAGCATTCGTAGTCCTTGATCGGCCCGAAGATGCGCGCGCAGAACAGGCCGTCGCGCTCGGGCTTGAAGGTGCGGTAGTTGATCGTCTCCGGCTTCTTGATCTCGCCGTAGGACCACGAGAGGATCTTTTCCGGGCTCGCGATGGAAATCCGGATCTGGTCGAAGACCTGAGCCGGCGCCTGCGGGCTGAAAAAATTCATCATCTCTTGATTCATTGCCATCTCCGCTGTGCCGGCCGTCGCCGGCTGCATTCAAATAATTCGTGACGCCGCGTGGCCGGCCGGCGCTGAAGGGCCGGCCGTAACGCATGTTATTCGGCGGCTTCCGCCGTTTCCGAACCCGGCCGCTGCTGCTTGGAATTGTGCAGGTCGACGTTGAGGCCAAGCGAGCGCATTTCCTTGACCAGCACGTTGAACGATTCGGGAATGCCCGCTTCGAACGTGTCGTCGCCGCGCACGATCGCCTCGTACACCTTGGTGCGGCCGGCGACGTCGTCCGACTTCACCGTGAGCATTTCCTGCAACGTGTAGGCCGCGCCGTAGGCTTCCAGCGCCCACACTTCCATTTCGCCGAAGCGCTGGCCGCCGAACTGCGCCTTGCCGCCGAGCGGCTGCTGGGTGACCAGCGAGTACGGGCCGATCGAACGGGCGTGGATCTTGTCGTCCACCAGATGGTGCAGCTTGAGCATGTAGATGTAGCCCACGGTAACCTGGCGATCGAACTTCTCGCCGGTGCGGCCGTCAAAGACCGACGACTGACCCGAATGGTCGAGGCCAGCGAGATCGAGCATGTTCTCGATGTCCTTTTCCTTGGCGCCGTCGAACACCGGCGTCGCGATCGGCACGCCGTGCCGCAGGTTGCCGCCGAGCTCGACCAGTTCGCTTTCGTTGAGCGATTTGATGGTCTCCTCGTCGCCATAGACCTTCTTCAGCATGTCCTTGAGCGGACGGGCGTCGTGCTTGAGGTTGTAGGCATCGACCGCCTGCCCGATCTTGAGCCCCAGGCCGGCGCAAGCCCAGCCGAGATGGGTCTCCAGGATCTGTCCGACATTCATGCGGCTCGGCACGCCGAGCGGATTAAGCACGATGTCGACAGGCTGACCGTCGCCGAGAAACGGCATGTCCTCGGCCGGCACGATCTTCGACACCACGCCCTTGTTGCCGTGGCGGCCGGCCATCTTGTCGCCGGGCTGGATCTTGCGCTTCACCGCGACGAAGACCTTGACCATCTTCATCACGCCGGGCGGCAATTCGTCGCCGCGCTGCAGCTTCTCGACCTTGTCGAGGAAGCGCTGTTCCAAGAGCTTCTTCGACTCGTCGTACTGTTTGCGGATCGCCTCGATCTCGGCCATCAGCTTGTCGTTCGGCGAGGCGAACAACCACCACTGCGAGCGCGGATACTCGTCCAGGATCGCCTTGGTGATCTTGCTGTCTTTCTTGAAGCCCTTCGGACCGGCAATGCCTTGCCGGCCTTCCAGCAATTCCGCCAGACGGCCGTAGACGTTGCGGTCGAGGATCGCCTGTTCGTCGTCGCGGTCCTTGGCTAGCCGCTCGATCTCCTCGCGCTCGATGGCGAGCGCGCGCTCGTCCTTCTCGACGCCGTGCCGGTTGAACACACGCACTTCGACGACCGTGCCCTGCACGCCCGGCGGGACGCGCAGCGACGTGTCGCGCACGTCGGAGGCCTTCTCGCCGAAGATGGCGCGCAAGAGCTTCTCTTCCGGCGTCATCGGGCTTTCGCCCTTGGGCGTGATCTTGCCGACCAGGATGTCGCCCGCGTGGACCTCGGCGCCGATATAGACGATGCCCGCTTCGTCGAGGTTTTTCAACGCCTCTTCCGAAACATTGGGGATGTCGCGGGTGATTTCCTCGGGGCCCAACTTGGTGTCGCGCGCCATCACCTCGAATTCCTCGATGTGGATGGACGTGAACACGTCGTCTTTGACGATCCGCTCGGAGAGCAGGATCGAGTCCTCGAAATTGTAGCCGTTCCACGGCATGAACGCGACCAGCACGTTGCGGCCGAGCGCGAGTTCGCCGAGATCGGTCGAGGGGCCGTCGGCGATGATGTCGGCCTTCTCGACCGAGTCGCCTACCTTCACCAGCGGACGCTGGTTGATGCAGGTGTTCTGGTTCGAGCGCTGGTACTTCATCAGCCGGTAGATATCGACGCCCGGCTTGGTCGGGTCGGTTTCGCCGGTGGCGCGCACCACGATACGGGTAGCGTCAACCTGATCGACGATGCCGGTGCGGCGGGCCGAGATCGACGCGCCGGAATCGCGCGCGACCACGCCTTCCATGCCGGTGCCGACGAACGGCGCCTCGGAGCGGACCAGCGGCACCGCCTGGCGCTGCATGTTCGAGCCCATCAGCGCGCGGTTGGCGTCGTCGTTTTCCAGGAACGGAATGAGCGCCGCGGCCACCGACACCAGCTGCTTCGGCGACACGTCCATGAAGTCGACCTTGTCGCGCGGGACCAGATGCACGTCGCCGGCGTGGCGGCAGATGATCAGGTCCTCGGTGAAGCGGCCGCGCGCGTCCATCGTCGCGTTCGCTTGCGCGACGGTGAAGCGGCCCTCCTCCATGGCGGAGAGATAGATCACCTCGTCGGTGACCCGACCGTCCTTGACCTTGCGATAGGGCGTCTCGACGAAGCCGTATTTGTTCACCCTCGCGTATGTCGCGAGCGAATTGATCAGGCCGATGTTCGGGCCTTCCGGCGTCTCGATCGGGCAGATGCGGCCGTAATGCGTCGGGTGCACGTCGCGCACCTCGAAGCCGGCGCGCTCGCGCGTCAGACCGCCAGGACCCAGCGCCGAGAGACGCCGTTTGTGCGTGATCTCGGACAGCGGGTTGGTCTGGTCCATGAACTGCGAGAGCTGCGAGGAGCCGAAGAACTCGCGCACCGCGGCGGCCGCCGGCTTAGCGTTGATCAGGTCCTGCGGCATCACGGTGTCGATATCGACCGAGGACATGCGCTCCTTGATGGCGCGCTCCATGCGCAGCAAGCCGATGCGGTACTGGTTTTCCATCAGCTCGCCGACCGAGCGCACCCGGCGATTGCCGAGATGGTCGATGTCGTCGATTTCGCCCTTGCCGTCGCGCAGATCGACCAGCGTGCGGATCACGGAGATGATGTCTTCCTTGCGCAGCACGCGCATGGTGTCGGGCGCATCGAGGTCGAGACGCATGTTCATCTTGACGCGGCCGACAGCGGACAGGTCGTAGCGCTCGCTGTCGAAGAACAGCGAACGGAACATCGCTTCCGCGGTGTCCACGGTCGGCGGCTCGCCCGGGCGCATCACCCGGTAGATGTCGAACAGCGCGTCCTCGCGCGTCATGTTCTTGTCGACGGTCAGCGTGTTGCGGATATAGGCGCCGACGTTCACATGGTCGATGTCGAGCAGCGGCAATTCCTTGTAGCCGGCCTCGATCAGAACTTTCAGGTTCTTCTCATCGATTTCCGAGCCAGCTTCCAAGTAGATTTCGCCGGTCTTGGCGTTGACGAGATCCTCGGCGATGTAGTGACCGATCAACTCGTCGTCGGTCATGCGCAGGTGCTTGAGGCCCTTTTCGGAGAGCTGACGGGCCTGACGTACGCTGAGCTTCTTGCCGGCCTCCACCACCACGCGGCCGGTGTCGGCGTCGACCAGATCGTTGACCGCCTTGTAGCCCTTGAGCCGGTTGGCATCGAACGGCACGCGCCAGCCTTCCTTGGCGCGCTTGTAAGCAACGTGCTTGTAGAAGGTGCGCAGGATTTCCTCACCGTCGAGGCCGAGCGCATACATCAGCGACGTCACCGGAATCTTGCGGCGGCGGTCGATGCGCGCGTAGACGATGTCCTTGGCGTCGAACTCGATGTCGAGCCAGGAGCCGCGGTACGGAATGATGCGGGCGGCGAACAGCAGCTTGCCAGAGGAGTGCGTCTTGCCCTTGTCGTGATCGAAAAACACGCCGGGCGAACGGTGCATCTGCGAGACGATGACGCGCTCGGTGCCGTTGACGATGAAGGTGCCGTTGTTGGTCATGAGCGGAATGTCGCCCATGTAGACATCCTGCTCCTTGATGTCCTTGACCGAACGCGCGCCGGTCTCTTCATCGATATCGAACACGATGAGGCGCAGCGTCACCTTGAGCGGCGCGGCGTAGGTCATGCCGCGCTGGCGGCACTCGTCGACGTCGTATTTCGGCGGCTCGAATTCGTATTTGACGAACTCGAGCTGCGAGGAATTGGAAAAGTCGGAAATCGGGAACACCGATTTGAAGACCGCTTGCAGGCCCTCGTCGGGACGCCCGCCCACGGGTTCCTTGACCAGCAGGAACTGGTCGTAAGACGCCTTTTGAACCTCGATGAGGTTCGGCATCTCTGCCACTTCCTTGATTGTCCCGAAAAACTTCCTTACGCGCTTGCGACCGGTAAATGTCTGCGCCATCGTCTCTTTCTCTCGATTCGATTTTGGCGGCCAGCGCGGGCGCCTCTCCGGACGGTCGCAATCCATCGCGACCATCAGGACAGGCGTCGGGGCTACCCGTTTTAAGTGATTTGGGCGTGGCCCGAACCGCCGAACTCTTCACAATATCCCGTGAACAGGCCGCAGCCGTTCACGCCGCCTCCAAAATGACCGTTGAGCGGTCACTTCCACCTTTTGTTCGAGACCCCCGGGGGATGAACCCCGAGGATATCGGTCAAATAGGCATTCGCCTACTTGAGCTCAACCTTGGCACCCACCTTTTCGAGGGTGGCCTTGATCTTGTCGGCCTCATCCTTGTTGACGCCTTCCTTGACCGGCTTGGGCGCGCCCTCGACTAGATCCTTGGCCTCCTTGAGGCCGAGGCCGGTGAGCGCACGCACTTCCTTGATCACCTCGATCTTCTTCTCGCCGGCAGCGGCGAGGACCACGGTGAACTCGGTCTTTTCTTCCGCGGCGGCAGCGCCACCGGCGGCGGGGCCGGCCGCCACCGCAACCGCGGCCGCGGCGGAGACGCCCCACTTCTCTTCCAACATCTTCGCCAGATCCGCCGCTTCGAGGACGGTCAGGGTCGACAATTCGTCGACGATCTTCTGCAGGTCAGCCATTGTTCAGTTCCTTGAGGTTCGAACCAGAGAATGCTTGTGAGCCGTCACGCAGCCGCGCCCTTGGAGGCATAGGCCTGAACCACGCGCGCGACCTTGGCCGCGGGAGCGTTGACGAGCTGCGCGATCTTGGTCGCCGGCGCCTGAACGAGGCCGACGATCTTGGCGCGCAATTCATCCAGCGACGGCAGCGAGGCGAGCGCCTTGACGCCGTTGAGGTCCAGAGCCGTTTTGCCCATCGCTCCGCCGAGAATGACGAACGCTTCGTTCGCCTTGGCGAAGTCGATGGCCACCTTCGGCGCCGCCACGGGATCGCCTGAGTAGGCGAGCACCGTCGGCCCCTTCAGCAGGGGCGAAATGGCGATGGCGTCGGTGTCCTTGAGCGCAATCTTGGCGAGACGGTTCTTCGCGACCTTCACCTGCGCGCCCGCCTGCTTCATCTGCTTACGCAGAGTCTGCATTTGGGCAACGGTGAGGCCGGCATAGTGAGCCACCACCACGACGTTCGAAGTCTTGAAGACCCCGCTCAGTTCGGTGATGGACTCCGCTTTGGCCGCTCGTTCCACTGCAAGCTCTTTCCGGTTATGACGGCCCGTTGCGTGAGCGCGGGAGCCGCCGGGTTGAGACCAGCCGTCCCGCCAAAAGTTCACGTCAGCGAACCGGGCAGGACGACGTTCGAAAAGCCTGCCCCCCAACTCCGGCTGAAGCCGACATTTGGGTCTCCGAGGTTCGAACCGAACTTGGCGCAGCCGCGAGGCCGCGCAAACCCGGGTCTTATCCCCGTCTGTGCTGGCCCTTTGCAGGATTAAGCGTCAGCCCGAAGGCGTCGGCGCCGGCAGTCTTGGACAGGTCGGTCGGTCCGTCGCCGGACCGGCTTTCCGCATCTTGCAAACAGTGACGCCGGCCTTCTTTCCTTTCAGATGTCCCGCCGGGATGCCCAAAAGGAATAAGTTCCGATCACCATATGTTTGTAGAGACGCGCAAAGGCGCGCCGACAAACTGGGCCGGCACGCCCGATGGGCCTTATTTAGAGCGTTCGAGAGCCCTTGCCAAGCCCCTTTTTCACGAAAATCACCGCGAAAAGAGCAGAGAAATGCGGCTTAGTGCCCAGTCGGTCCGCCGAACAGGGTCGGGATGTCGACTTTGACCCCCGGACCCATGGTCGAGGAGATCGCCACCCGGTTGATGTAGTGGCCCTTGGCCCCGGCGGGCTTGGCCTTCTGGACCGCATCGGCGAACGCCTTGATGTTCTCGACCAGCTTGTCCTCGGTGAACGAGGCCTTGCCGACGCCGGCCTGGACGATGCCGGCCTTCTCGACGCGGAACTCGACCGAACCGCCCTTCGAGGCCTTCACCGCAGTGGTGATGTCCATGGTGACGGTGCCGACCTTGGGGTTCGGCATCATGCCGCGCGGACCGAGCACCTTACCGAGCCGGCCGACCAGCGGCATCATGTCGGGGGTGGCGATGCAGCGGTCGAAGTCGATCTCGCCTTTGTTGACCTTCTCGACCAGGTCCTCGGCGCCGACCACGTCGGCACCGGCAGCCTTGGCCTCGTCCGCCTTGGCGCCGCGGGCGAATACGCCGACGCGAACGGTGCGACCGGAGCCGTTCGGCAGATTGACCACGCCGCGCACCATCTGGTCGGCGTGCTTGGGATCGACGCCGAGATTCATCGCGATCTCGATGGTCTCGTCGAATTTCGCCTTGGCGCGCTCCTTGACCAGCTTGACCGCTTCCGCGATCGAATAGGTCTTTTCGCGGTTGACGCCTTCGCGCGCGGCCTTAGTGCGTTTTCCGAGTGCCATGACCGTTACTCCGCCACCGTGAGGCCCATCGAGCGGGCGGAACCTTCGATCATCTTCATCGCCGCTTCGATCGTGTCGCAGTTCAAGTCCTTCATCTTCTGCTCGGCGATCTCGCGCACCTGCTTCTTGGTCACCTCGCCGACCATCTCGCGGCCGGGGGTCTTGGAGCCGCTGTCGAGCTTGGCCGCTTTCTTCAGGAAATAAGACACCGGCGGCGTCTTCATCTCGAAGGTGAACGAGCGATCCTGATAGGTGGTGATGATCACCGGGATCGGCGTGTTCTTCTCGATCTTCTGGGTCTGCGCGTTGAACGCCTTGCAGAACTCCATGATGTTGAGGCCGCGCTGACCCAGCGCCGGCCCGATCGGCGGCGACGGGTTGGCGGCGCCCGCGGGCACCTGCAATTTGAGGAATCCAGTGACTTTTTTCGCCATATCTCACTCCGGTTAGTGGTGCGGATCTTGACGGTTGGCGGCCGCCTCACCTCCCACGACTTTATGTCGGCCTCATCGGCCGCCGCGACATGTAGTGGGTCTCAGGAGCCCTGTCCAGCGCGCCAGAATACCAGGCTGCTGCCGCGGATATTGACCAGACCAAGCCCGCGCGCAGCCTCGAGCTCCTCGAGCGCGCGGGTGACGCCGTCCCAGACCCCATAGTCGTGCCAGAGCACGATGCCGCTAGGCCGGATCAGCCGCATGGCGGTTTCGGAATCCTTTTTCGCGTAGTCGTAGGCATGCGGTCAACTCGATCGGACGGCTTTTCAGGAGCTGCGGCCAGGCCACCTGCGGCAGCCGTGTCGCCGGCGCGCCGGCCTTGCCGCGCAATCGTCTGAGCGTGTTGCGAAAGGTCCGCGCGGCGAGCGAGGCCGGCAGATAGGCTCGTAGCGCATAGGCGCCGGCGATGCGTGCGAGCGCCGCCTCGGGCATCTTAGAGTTTTTCGACTTGTCCGAATTCCAGCTCGACCGGCGTGGCGCGGCCGAAGATCGACACCGCCACCTTCACGCGCGAGCGGCCCTCGTCGACTTCCTCGACGGTGCCGTTGAACGAGGCAAACGGGCCGTCCGACACGCGCACCTGCTCGCCGACTTCGAACGACACCGACGGCTTCGGCCGTTCGATGCCTTCCTGCACCTGATGCAGGATGCGATTGGCTTCGGCTTCCGAAATCGGCATCGGCTTGTTGTCGGTGCCGAGGAAGCCGGTGACCTTCGGCGTGTTCTTGATCAGATGGTAGACCTCGTCGGTCAAATCCATCTTCACCAGCACGTAGCCGGGGAAAAATTTGCGCTCGGCGTTCACCTTGCGGCCGCGGCGCACCTCGACCACCGTTTCGGCCGGCACCATGAATCTCTTCGAAATGGTCGTCGAGCCCGCGCTGCTTGGCCTGCTCGCGGATCGACTCCGCGACCTTCTTCTCGAAGTTGGAATAGGCGTGGACGATGTACCAGCGCTTGGGCCGGGTCGTGGTGGTCGTGGCGGTGTCGCTCATCGCTCTATGCGCTTTCAGGTGCCGATGCCGAGCACGAAGGTAACGGCGATGCGGATGAATTGATCCGCGACCAGGAAGAAAACCGAGGCGATCGCCACCATGACGAACACCATGGCGGTGGTGATCATGGTTTCCTTGCGCGAGGGCCAGGTGACCTTGCGGGTCTCCTCGCGCACCTCTTGCAGAAACTTGAAGGGAGACGTCGCCATTCAATTCAGTCCCGATTGCAAAGCCCTGTTACCTACGTCGTGATCCAACGCTGCGTTATCAAGTTGCGTCAGGCCTGCTTTCGCCCGCGCCTCCGCCTGGCAGGAGTGGCAGGGCTCGAACCTGCAACCCCCGGTTTTGGAGACCGGTGCTCTACCAATTGAGCTACACTCCTCCGGAAGCGGATACGGCGGACCATATAATGGCCCGCCGCAGGCCTGTCATGCATTATACAGGGCGGCTTTGCAAGGGCGGAAGTGGCCGGTTTTGCGCCTTTCCGCGCGGGCGGGCTCGAAGCCGGGCGCAACAGGCACTCCCCGGGCAATCTGTACAATCCGGGAGCGTTTCATAATATCCGGCTCATGAAGCTCACCCCCAATCAAGGCACCCCCGGGGCCCGCATCGACGATATCGACCTGTCGCAGCCGATCAGCGAGGCGCAATTCGCCACCATCCTCGCCGCGCTCGGGCGGTACGGCGTGCTCTGCTTCCCGAAACAGGCGCTCGATGCCCGGGCCCTGAAGGCTTTTTCGGAGCGATTCGGTTCCCTGCAAGGTTCGCCGACCGGGACCTATTGCGAGCCGGGCGTGCCGGAAGTGATGTTGCTCTCCAACATCTTGGAGGATGGCAAGCCGATCGGCCTCGCCGACGCCGGGCAGGACTGGCATACCGATATGTCCTATAACCCGGTGGTCGGTTTCACCAACGTGCTCTACGCCGTCAAGGTGCCGCGCCGGGACGGCTTGCCGCTTGGCAATACCGTGTTCGCCGACATGCACGCGGCCTATGACGATCTCTCGCCCGCGCTCAAGACGAAGCTGGCCAACGCCACCGCGACGCACGACTTCAACAAGTTCTGGGAGGAGATGCGCCGCCGTCCCGGCTCGCAGCGCCCGGCGCTGACGCCCGAGCAGCGCGCCGCGCGCCCGCCCTCGGTGCATCCGGTGTTCCTCACCCATCCGATCACCGGGCGTAAGGTGCTCTACGCCAATCCCGGTTACACCGTGCGCATCAACGAACTCGACGAGGCGGAAAGCAACGCCGTGTTCGACGAACTCTTCCGCCATCAGCTGCAACCGAAATATCAGTACGCCCACCGTTGGACCGAAGGCGACGTGCTGATGTGGGATCACATCGGCACGCTGCACAACGCCATTCCCGATTACCGGCCGGACGAGCCTCGGCTGATCAAGCGCTGCCAGGTGATGGCCGACCGCATCTTCGATCCGGCCTTCGTGCGCGCGCACCTCGCACAGGCGGCGGTTTGAGCAGCGTATGAACATCACGATCCTCGACGACTACTTCGATACGATCCGCACCCTCGACTGTTTCCGCAAGCTTGATGGCCACGCCGTCACGATCTGGAACGACCACGTCCAGGACGTCGATCGATTGGCGGACCGGCTCAAGGACACGGATGTCCTGGTGCTGATCCGCGAGCGCACGAAAATCCGCGCGCCGCTGCTTGAGCGGCTGCCCCGGCTCAATCTCATCAGCCAGCGCAGCGTCTATCCGCATATCGACATCGGCAGCTGCACCGATCTCGGCATCGTCGTCGCCTCCAGCCAGCATCCCGGCGCACCGTGCTACGCCGCCGCCGAACTGACTTGGGCGCTGACGCTCGCCGCGGTGCGGCAAATTCCGCAACAGATGGCCTCGCTCAAGGCCGGGACCTGGCAGATCGGCGTCGGCTCGACGCTGCGCGGCAAGACGCTGGGAATTTTCGGCTATAGCCGGATCGGTCGCGAAGTTGCCGGTTACGGAAAAGCTTTCGGTATGACGGTCAAGTTCTGGGCGCGCGAGGCGTCGACGGCGCAAGGCGCGCAACGAGGGCTACGCGACCGCCGAGAGCAAGCAGGCGTTTTTCGAAGAGTCCGACGTGCTGACCCTGCACATGCGTCTGGTCGACGCCACGCGCGGCATTGTCACCGCCGCCGATCTCGCCCGCATGAAGCCGACGGCCGTGCTCGTCAACACCAGCCGCGCGCCGCTGATCGAACCGGGCGCGCTGGTCGCGGCGCTCAAGGCCGGACGCCCGGGCATGGCCGCGGTCGATGTCTTCGAAGAGGAGCCCGTGCGCGACACCCATCACCCGCTGCTGACCTTGCCCAATGTCATTGCCACGCCGCACATCGGCTACGTGACGCGCGAGGAATACGAAACGCAGTTCGTGGAAATCTTCGATCAGATCACCGCCTATCAGGCCGGCCATCCGATCAACGTCGTCAATCCCGACGTGCTGACGTCGCCGAAGCTGCGCCGATAGACAGGCCCCTTCCGCCGCTTTGTCCGAACCTTGTATTTTGCTGAAAACATCAAAACGAATACGAGGGAGGATTGCCATGACATTTCGCCGTCGAGATTTTCTTCGGTTGGCTAGCGGGCGCAGCCGCGTTGCCGGCTCTTTCTCAGACTGCGTGGGCGGACACCTATCCTTCGCGGCCGGGACGCATCATCGTCGGCTTTCCGCCCGGCACCTCGTCCGACATCTGCGCCCGGTTGATCGGCCAGTGGCTGTCGGAAAAGCTCGGCCAGCAATTCGTCGTCGAAAATCGTACCGGCGCCGGCACCAATATCGCCGCTGAGACCGTGGTGCAGGCCTCGCCTGATGGCTACACGCTGCTGTGGATCACGCAAACCAACACCATCAACACGACGCTCTACCACTCGCTCAAGTTCAACTTCAGCAAGGACATCGAACCCGTTGCGGGCGTCATTACCGTGCCGACCGTGATGATGGTCAATCCGCAAGTGCCGGCGAAAACCGTCGCCGGAGTTCATCGCCTACGCCAAAGCCAATCCGGGCAAGATCAACATGTCGTCGCCGGGCATCGGCAGCGCCAACCATGTGCTCGGCGAGCTGTTCCAGATGATGACCGGCACCAAGCTCACCCACATTCCCTATAAGGGCAGCCAGTTCCCCGATCTGCTTAGCGGACAGGTGCAGGTCACGTTCAATCCATTGCCGTCATCGATGGCCTTCATCAAGGACGGCAAGCTACGCGCCTTGGCGGTCACCGCAACCAAGCGCCAGCCGGTGTTGCCGGATGTGCCGACCGTGAGTGAATCGGTGCCGGGCTATGACGGGACGGCATGGTTCGGCATCGGCGCGCCGAAAAATACGCCGCAGGACATCGTCACCAAGCTCAACAGCACGATCAACGCCGGCCTTGCCGATCCCGCGCTGAAGAAGAAGCTCGAGGATCTGGGCGGCGTGCCGATGGCTGTCAGTCCCACCGACTTCGCCAAGTTCATCGCCAACGAAACCGAGAAGTGGGCCAAGGTGGTGAAGTTCGCGAATCTTAAGGTCGAGTGACGGGTGACAAATCTGTAATGGCCGTGACAGCGCAACTCTGCGAACGGATCGCCGCGACCGGCTATGACGACCTCGGTACGCCTGCGATCGAGGCCGCGCGACGCCTGGTACTCGACGGCATCGCCATTGCCATTGCGGGCACCGAGGAAGAAGCAATCCAGATCCTCGCCGCCTACCACAAGGAGCAAGGCGGCGCGCCGCAGGCAACCGCGATCGGCAACGGCTTCCGCCTCAATACGGTGTCGGCCGCGGCGCTCAACGGCGCCGCCATGCACGTGCTCGACTTCGAGCCGATGTGGAGCCCGGCGAACCACGCGCTGTCGACGACGCTCGCCGGTACGCTGGCGCTGGCGGAGCATCGCGGCGCGACCGGCCGCGAGATTTTGACCGCGCTGGTCAAGGGCGTGGAGATGCAGGGCTGGATCCGCCAGGCCTCCGGCCAGTTCGAGGCAAGCACCAGCCGGTTTCATCCGCCGGGCGCCGCCGGCCCGCTCGGCGCCGCGGTCGCGGCCGGACATCTCCTGAAGCTCGATCCGGGACAGCTCGCCCACGCCATCGGCATCGCCGCCTCGCGCGCCGGCAGCGTACTCGCCAACGCCGGCACCATGACCAAATCGACGCATTGCGGCCATGCCGCGGCGCTCGGCCTCGAAGCCGCACTGCTTGCTGCACGCGGCTTCACCGCGAATGCTGCCGTATTCGAAGCCGCGCAAGGCTACGTGCCGGCGTTCTACGGCGACACTTTCAAGATCGACGAGATGCTCGGCTTCGGCCGCGCGCCGTTTCGCATCGTCGACCCCGGCTACGCCATCAAGATGTTTCCGAGCCAGTTCGGCACGCATTTCGGCATTACCGCCGGGCTCGAACTGCACCCGCAAATTCCCGACGCGCGCGCTATTCGCCGCGTGGTCTTGACCGCGCCGGTGATGACTTACGTCAACCGGCCGCTGCCGAAGAAGGGTTTGGAGGGCAAATTCTCGCTGCAATATACGGCGGCGGCAGCCCTGCTTGACGGCAAGGTCGGCATCCGCACTTTCACCGACGCGCGGCTCGCCAAGCCCGACATGCAGGAATTGCTCGGCAAGTTCGACGTCGTGCTCGACCCGGCGATCCCCGGCCGGTTCGAACACATGCATGTGCTGCTCAGTGTCGAACTTGACGGCGGACGCGTGCTGCAGACGCGCTGCAACGGTCCGCGCGGCAAGTGGGGCACGCCGCCGATCGGCGAGGCCGAGCACCTCGTCAAAGTGCGCGACTGCCTGGCGACGCGGCTCGACGCGGCCAAGGCCGAAAGCATTATCGCCCTCGCCCGCAAGATCGACGATCTCGATGCCGCCGTCGTGCGTCAGTTGATGCAGCTCGCAGGGTGCTTCGCCTGACGTGGCAATGCAGTCACTTCGCCTTGTTGCGCCGGTCGACGACGCGCACCGCCTTGCCCTGCGAGCGCGGCACTTCGCCGGTCGCTTTCGGCACCACCGTGCAGGTCACGCCAATCAGCGACTTGATGTGGTGGGTGACTTCCGCTGCCTTGCGCTTCCGGTCGCCGCTGAAATCGGGCGCGAGCTCGACCTCGACCGTCATCGCATCGAGCGCGCCTTCGCGCGTCAGCACGATCTGGTAGTGCGGCGCGATGCCCGGAAAGCCGACCAGCACCGCCTCGACCTGCGAGGGATAAACGTTGACGCCGCGGATGATCATCATGTCGTCGTTGCGGCCGGTGACGCGCAAGATGCGCACGTGGCTGCGGCCGCAGGCGCAGGGCTCGTCGGACAGCCGAGTGATGTCGCGTGTGCGGTAGCGCACCATCGGCAGCGCTTCCTTGGTCAGCGTGGTGATGACCAGTTCGCCCGCCTCGCCCATCGGCTTCGGCTGCATGCTGTCGGGGTCGACCACCTCGAACAGGAAATGATCCTCCCAACCGTGTAGGCCGTTCTGCACTTCGCGGCATTCGCAGGCGACGCCCGGCCCGATGATTTCTGACAGGCCGTAGATGTCGACCGCCTTGATGCCGAGCCGCGCCTCGATGTCGCGGCGCATGGCGTCGGTCCACGGCTCGGCGCCGAAGATGCCGGTGTGCAGCGGCAGCTTGCGGATATCTACGCCCATGCCTTCAGCGATCTCGGCGATGTTGAGCGCGTAGGACGGTGTGGCACACAGGATATGCGCGCCGAAGTCCTGCAGCAGCGTCACCTGCCGCTCGGTGCCGCCGCCGGACAATGGCACCACGGTGCAGCCGAGCCGTTCGGCGCCGTAATGCGCGCCGAGCCCGCCCGTGAAGAGACCGTAGCCGTAGGCGTTGTGCACGATCTCGCCGGGCCTGGCGCCCATGCTGGCAAGACAACGCGCCATCAAGTCAGCCCACAAATCGAGATCGCCTTTAGTGTAGCCGACGACGGTCGGCTTGCCGGTCGTTCCCGACGAGGCGTGCAGGCGCAGCAGGTGATCGCGCGGCACGGCGAACATGCCGAAGGGATAATTGTCGCGCAGGTCGGTCTTCACCGTGAAGGGGAAGCGCGCGAGATCGGCCAGCGACTTAAGGTCGGCTGGCTTGACGTTCGCCGCGTCAAACTTCTTCTTGTAATGCGGCACCTTGTGATAGGCGCGATCGAGCGTGGTCTTGAGCCGGGCAAGCTGCAACGCGTTCAGTTCGGCGCGCGGCATGGTCTCGGCCTCGGGTTCGAACATGAAGCTGGGCGCGTCGGCGATCGCGTGTTGCGTACTCATGACTTAAGCCTCCCGGTCGCGTTTCTTGAATTGTGGCGCGCTGCGGCGCGTCTTGCCAGCCGGAATTGTCGCGCTCATGGCGAACTCCATCCCGGTTTCACCGCCGGTCCGGGAACGCCGGACCCGCGAATGGGTGTGTGGGGCAGCGCAAAGCCCTGATTATAGGCGGCGCGGGTGATGAGGATGAACTTGATCGCCCAGCCGGTGGCGAAGACCGCAACTCCGGCGAGCGCAAATAGGGCCGCACTTGCACCGGGCCAGATCAAACCGATCGCGACCAGCGCCAGCGGCAGTACCAGGCCGCCAGCGAAGAACCACATGCGGCAGGCGGAGAATATTTCCAGCGTCCTCGTCGGCGCGCCGCCGTTTTCCAACGCGGCGATGTAGCGCCACCAGGTCCAGATGCGGACGACGGCGAGCGTCGCGAGCGCGATGGCCACGGGCTTGGCGGCGGTGTCCAGCGCCGACACGAAAGCCGCCAACAGCAGGTACAACCCGCAGCCTTCGGCCGGGCCGGTCGCCATGATCCAGGCGATCACGCGCGGATTACGCCAGGCCGGAATGCCCTTGGACTGCTCCAGGATCATGCCCTGGCAGAACAGGAAGACTAGCCCGAGCGCAGCGGCCGCCGCGAGCGCGAGCGGCTTGTCGAACCACAGCGCGGCGAGCACCGCTGGAAACAGCACGCCGGCGACCCAGGCTTCGCGCGACATCCAGGAGCGTTGCGGCTGACGCAGCACATACATGAAGCGCAGCGGCCGGCCGATCTTGAACATCAGCAGGCCGAGGCCGCAGGCGATGATGACGAGCGCGGCGAGCACCGGCAGCAGCGGCGGAATGCCGGCGAAGCTCGCCACAGCCGCAACGCCAAGCAAGCCCGCTCCGGCGCCGCCGCAGAGGAAATTGCCGGCCGCCTTCCAATCCCAATGCTTCTGATGCCACGGCTCGACGCCGCGCGAGCGCGTGCGCCCGGCCTGGCCGTCCGACAACGCGGGTTTTATGTCAGCCGAAGGCGCAGCGGATGCCTTGTCGTAGAGATAATGGAAGCCCGGCTCGGTGCCGAGCTCGGCATGCATGCGGAAGCTCTTGTGGCTGCGCAACAGCTTGGAGACATTGCTGTCGGCGTCGTCGAGATCGCCGAAATGCAGCGCGTCGGCGATGCAGGCGTTGACGCAAGCCGGCGTCGCGCGCGGATCCGAGCCCGGCGCCAAGCCGTTGGCGATGCCGAAATCGATGCGGTCGGAGCAGAAGGTGCATTTCTGCGCCACGCCGAGGCGCTCGGAAATCTCGCGTTCGATCTCGTTCTGCATCGCTTCGGCGCCGTAGGCGAAGTCCTCCTTGGTGACCTTGAAGCGCGCCTGATAGGGGCAGGCGACGTCGCAGTAAGCGCAGCCGATGCAGATGTCGTAGTCGATGGTGACGATGCCGTCGGCGCGCTGGCGTGTTGCGCTCGAGGGACAAACATGCATACAGGGCGGGTCGGCGCAGTGCTGACAGCCGACCGGCACGAACGTGCGGTTGACGTTGGGGAATGAGCCCGCCTCGATGTCGAGCACCTTGCGCCATTGCACCGCCGGCGAGGTGGCGTTGGCATGCCGGCAGGCCGCGGTGCAGGTCTGGCAACCGACGCAGCGCTCGAGATCGGCGACCATCGCCCAGCGCGTCATGACGGCGTCTCCAGCCGCGTGATCTTGACCTTGACCAGGTCGGCGCTCGAGCCGGTGGCGTCGGTGAGATCGAGCAGCATCGGCACCAGCGCGTTCATGCTCGGCGCGCCGAAATCCTTGGCGTAAGGCGTCACCCAGTGGTCGAACTGGCCGATGATCAGCAGCGTGTCGGGCCGGATGCCCTCGCGCAGCGTCACCTTGCCCTTGGTGCTGTTGAGCGGCGAAGTCACTTCGACCAGTTCGCCGTCGGCGATGCCGAGTTTTTCCGCCGCGCTTTCGTTCATGACCACGCTGCCGTGGCCCATCACGTTGTCGGCAACTTCCTTGATCAGCTGAATGCCGACATTGTTGCCCCAGGAATATTGCATGCTGCGCGAGGTGACGAGCCAGAACGGGTAATCGGCGATCCGCACCTTGAAATGCTTCGCCAGCGCGTCTTCCCATAGCGCGCCGAGGTCGCGCCAATGCGGCAGCGCCTCGTATTCGGCGAGCTGCTTGTCCCACCAGGTGATGCCGTGCTCGTGCAGACGGCGCTCGAGCTCCTTGCCGATGCGCAGCAGGCGCTCCTGGTAGGGCTGCTCGAAGCGCAAATTTTGCTCGACCAGCTTGGGATAGAGGTACCACATCAGCCGCGAGAACGGCTTGACGCGGAAGCCGTGCTCGCGGAACCAGTCGAGGCCTTGCGTTTCCGCGCCGCCGGTCAGCTCGGCACTCGCCGCGCGGCAGCCCGCATCCCAGATTTCCTCGACGCTGTGCGCCTTGGTCACATCAAGCGAGAAATCGTAATTGGCACCTTTCAGCTTGACGTCGGTGCCGCCGCGATTGATCGCGGTGTTGTAGGCTTCGAGCAGCCCAGTGCGGCGCGCGAGTTCGGTGGCGATCCAGGTGAAGTCCCTCGCCTCGCCCTGCGGCGGCACTGCGGGATCGCGTAGCGCGAAGCCCTGATGGTCCCAGAACTGCTCGATGTATTTGGTGCCGCCGATGCGCATCAGCTGCAGGCCTTCGAGATCGGAGCAGTCCGGCAACAGCACGTCGGCGACGTGGTTGGTTTCATCGCGCGTCAAGGCGAAGCAGACGGTGAACGGAAACTTCGCCATGGTCTCGCCGACCGCCTTGGTGTCCCAGAACGAGATCGCCGGATTGGTGCGGTAGACCAGCCAGATGTCGGGCGGCGGCGCATGCGGGAGATGGTCGAAGTCCTCCTTCTGCATCATCCAGGCGAGATGCGTCGGGCCGAGTGCCTGGCTCCAGGCGGAATTGGCGACCAGCGGTACCAGCGTGCGGTGCGCGCTGCGCGCGGTCGGTTTTGAAATCCAGTCGTCCTTGCCGGTCGGATTCATCGGATAGTGCATAAAGCCGTCCGGCCCCGGCGTGACGCTCGACCAGCGGTTATCGGCCGGGCGGTTGAGCCGCACCGTGGTGCCGAGCGTGCCGCCCGGCACGTCGAGCGCGCCGACCAGGCAGGGGATGAGCGTGCGCGCCCAGCAGCATTCGTAGCCGCCCCAGCCGTTGTTGACCGTCTTGCCGAAGGCGATGGCGACCGGCCGCAGCGGCAGCGTCATGCCTTCGATCTCGATGGTCTCGCCGACGCGCGCGTGCGCCAGGAATTCATTGGTGACACGGCGGATGGATTTGGCCGGCACGTCGCAGATTTTCGCCGCCCATTCCGGCGAATAGGATTTCACGTGCGCGACCAGAAGCGCGAAGGGGGGGTGACCGCAGCCGCGGTGTGGGTCGCGGTCTCGTGATCGGGGCCGATCTCGATGCCGTCGACCGTGAACGCGCCTTCGAGCGCCGGATCAATTCCGGCGGTGTCGAACGGCACCGCGCGCTGGCTCTTCAAGTCGAACACCAGCGGCTTCTGCGTTTCCCGATCGCGTAAAAAGAACCCGCCGGGGCCGATCAGATAAGGCGACGAGGTGCGCTCTTTCAGAAACGGCAGGTCGAGTTTTTCGCGTGGCGTTTCGTGCAGCAGCACATGGATCATGGCGAATAGAAACGCCGCGTCGGTTTTCGGCTTGATCGGGATCCATTCGGCCGAGCAGGCGCCGGTGATCGACAGATGCGGCTCGATCTGCACGCGCTTCATGCCGCGTGTGCGCGCGTCGGCGTGGCGCTTGACGCCGCAGACGCCGCCGGAGGCCTCGACATTGGCGCCGAACGACAGCACGTAATCGCACAGCGGCGTGTCGGGGCAGACGGTGAAAGCGCGGTGCCACAACTCGCCGTAGAGATGTTCGGAGTGCGTGCACTTGACGCCCTGCCCGGAGCCGAAACTGAGATCGACCGGTCCCCAAGCAGCGAGGAAGGACGGCAGCGTGCCCATGTAAGCGGTCGGCGTGCCGCCGCCGCCGAAACTTGCGGCGAGCCGCGGAAAGCCGCCGTCGTCAGTGAGGCCCTTGGCGCGCGCGGCTATCATCTTGTCGGCGACGAGATCGAGCGCCTCGTCCCAGGAGATGCGCACGAAGCCGGGGTCCTCGTGGCGCCCCTTCTTCGGGTTGGTGCGCTTCATTGGATAAAGCACGCGGTTCGGGTTGTAGGCTTTCTGCACCAGGCCGAAGGCCTTGACGCAGGCCTTGCCGCCGCCGGGGTGGATCTCCGCGGCTTTGAAATTCGGATTGATTTCGGTGGCGACGCCGTCCTGCAGCCGCACGGTCAAAAGGTCCGGCCCGGCTACGCATTGGTAGCAATAGGTCGAGACAGTGCGTTCCTGCGGTGGCTTGCTTCCCGGCATAGCCGCAACCCCAGTCCAAACAGAGAACTTTTCCAGCCGCGAGGACCCGGCGCGTTACGCGCCGACGGCTCCGGCTATTTCGTCGCGAACGTCCACTGCCGCGTGCAGCGAATAACCCGCCTTGAGCGCATCCATGTTGAGATCGAGGAAGCCGCGCGGCGCCTCGGCACGCACCGCCTGCTCGACCAGATTGCGATCGCAAATGCCGCTCAGCGCGACCAAGGCGCCGAGCGCGACGATGTTGGTCACCCGCTCGCTGCCGAGCTGCAGCGCGGTGCGGCTGAGCGGCAAGTGATAACGGCGATCATCGCCCGCCGGCAGATCGGGGCAGAGCCGCGTGTCGGCGATGACCAGCGCGCCGGGCTTGATGAGCGGCCAGGACGGCGTAACGGCCATGCGGTCGAGCAGCACCAGGCAGTCGAGCGCGGTCGCCAGCGGGAAATCCACCTCGCCGTCGGCGACAACCAAGTCGGCGCTGCAAAAGCCGCCGCGCGAGGTCGGCTCGTAGGATTGCGCCTTGGCGACGTACTTGCCGCTGGCAGCCAATGCGTCGGCTAGCATCTTGGCAGCAAGGATCAGCCCCTGCCCGCCAGTGCCGCCGATGCGAAGCTCGATGCGCCCGCTCATCGCTTGGCCCCCGCGTGTTCGCCCGCCCGCCGGTAGGCGGCGCCGTATTCGGGCCGATCGTTCCGCATCAAGATTCCGGTCGGCAGATCGTTCGGACGGAATGGCGTGTCCACCGTGTTGCTGTAGGCGCTCGGGCGGATCTTGCTGGTCTGCCGCATGATCATCTCGGGCGATGAACCCATGTCGTTCTTACGGCCGAAAATTTCCGTGCAGTCGGTGAGGACTTCGACAAAGGCAAAGCCCGGATGCTCGAGCCCGGCCTTGATCAGTTCTTTCAACTTGGGCACGTGGTGCGTCACTTCGCGGCCGACGAAACCCGCGCCCGCCGCGGCGGCAAGCGCGCAGGCGTCGAAATGCGGCTCCTGATTGCCGAGCGGCGTGGTGGTGGTCAGCCGCGTCTCCGAGGTGGTCGGCGACACCTGGCCGCCGGTCATGCCGTAGACCTCGTTGTTGAGCATCAGGCAGGTGAGCTTGAGATTGCGCCGGCAGGCATGGATCAGATGATTGCCGCCGATCGCCAGACAATCGCCGTCGCCGGTGATGACGACGACGTTGAGATCGGGACGCGCCAGCGCGAGGCCCGTCGCATAAGCGAGCGGCCGGCCGTGCGTAACGTGGAAGGTGTTGGCGTCGATATAGGCCGACAGCCGTCCGGCGCAGCCGATGCCGGAGACGATTGCGAGCCTGTCCTTGTCGATCTTGAGATCGTGGATCGCCCACAGCAGCGCGCGCAACGCGATGCCATGGCCGCAACCCGGGCAAAGGAAATGCGGCATCATCTCGGGGCGGAGATAATCGCGCACGTCGAATTCGGCGGCGGTGTCGAGAATCATGACGCCTCCTTGGCCAGCGCCGCGGCGCAGGCGGCGATATCCGAAGGCGTGATCGCCTCACCGCTGAACAGATGCAGGCCCTCGACCGGCAGATCGCTCAGCACGCGCTCGACCTCGAGCCGCAGCTGGCCGTTGTTCATCTCGGGGACCAGCACGGCGCGCGCGCCGGCCGCCGCTTCGCGCAGCGCTTCTTCGGGGAACGGCCACAGCGTGATCGGCCGGAACAAGCCGACTTTCAGCCCTTGCCCGCGGCACATCTCGACTGCGCGGCGCGCGGCGCGGGCGCTGATGCCGATGGCGACAATGACCACGTCGGCATCGTCGCAGGCGACCGTTTCCCAGGAATTGATCAAATCACGATGGCGGTCGAGCTTGGTGAGCAAACGCGACAGGTTGCGGGTGACCGCTTCCGGGTTCTGCGTCGGGAAACCACTTTCGCTATGCGTTAGCCCGGTGGTGTGGACGCGGTAACCGTCGCCGGGTTTCGCCATCGCCGGAATATCGTCGCCGCCATAGGGCTTGAAGTCGGCGCGCGGTCCGCTCGCCCAAGTGCGCTCGATGTTATTCGCCGCGCCGTTGAGCGCCACAGTTTCGGAAAGCTGCGCGATCACCTGGTCGTAAAGCAGGACGACCGGCGAGCGGCATTTCTCCGCCAGTTCGAAGGCGCGGATGGTCTCGCTGTAGATCTCGGCGACGGACGCGGGCGCCAGCACGATGATCGGATAGTCGCCATGGCTGCCCCAGCGCGCCTGCATCACGTCGGCCTGCGAGGGCCGCGTTGGCATGCCGGTGGAAGGGCCGCCGCGCATGACATTGACGATGACGCAAGGGATTTCGGCGCCGGCAGCGTAGCCTAGGTTTTCCTGCTTGAGCGAAAATCCCGGGCCGCTGGTCGCGGTCATGGCCTTGACGCCGCCCATCGAGGCACCGATCACGGCGGCCATGGAGGCGATCTCGTCTTCCATCTGCACGAACACGCCGCCGACTTCCGGCAAGCGGCGCGACAGCCGCTCGGCGATTTCAGAGGACGGCGTGATCGGATAGCCGGCGAAGAAGCGGCAGCCGGTAGCCACTGCGCCGAGCGCGCAGGCGTGGTTGCCGGAGATAAGTTTTACGGCGCCCTTGCCGGTGAGCGAAGTGTCGACCGCGTTCATTGGGCGCGCGCCTCCGCCGCAGTATCGAGATGGACGCGAATGGCAAAATCCGGACAGAGCCACTCGCACAGCCGGCAGCCGGTGCATTTGTGCGGCTCGGCGAGCACGGCGATGCGGTCGGCATCGAGCCGCAGGCAGCGTTCCGGACACATCTTCACGCAGATGTCGCAGCTCTTGCACCAGGCCGGATTGATCTCGAGGCGAACGTTATAGGCGGCCTCGGCAGGAACGTTGATCGCGGGCCCTTCTATCGGCGGCGTAACGTCGCGCGCCTCGTCAATCCAGGCGCGGCCGCGCCGGAACGCCTCCAGATTGACCGCAATGGTCTTCTTCGGCACGAACTCGGCAACTGTGCGCTCCCAATCCACGGGCGGAAATTGCAACGCCGTCGACAGCGCGCCGAGCAGGATGACGTTGGCCGCGCGCTCGTTGCCGAGTTGCTCGGCCATGTCGGTGGCGTCGATGGCATAGGCTTCCGCGACGTGCGCGACGACGTCGGCCGGCGTCTCCTTGGAATAGCGCATCGGCGCGCCCGGATGACGGTTGAGGCAGGCGAAGGGCGGCACGATGCGCTTGGTGTCGCAGATGAAGATGCCGCCGGGCTTGAGGAACGGCAGCCAGCGCAGCCCTTCGGCCCATTCCAGCGCGACTAGGATGTCGACCTCGCCCTTCGGGATGGTCGGCGACCAGACGCGCCGGCCGAAGCGCACGTGGCTGAACACCGAGCCGCCGCGCTTGGCCATGCCGTGCACTTCGCTCTGCTTGACCTCGAAGCCTTGCGTCTGCGCTAGCAGCGCCAGCACCTTGGACACCATGATGACGCCCTGGCCACCGACGCCGACGATGAGGACGTTGCAGGCGTCCTCGGCGGCATCGGCCGTCAGCGCCGAAGATTTCGGCCAGGCGGCGGGACGCACGGTGGTGGCCGGACCGCTCATTGCATCACCGCTGCGACGGTCTTGATGCAGTCGACGGTGCAGACCTGCGCGCACAGCGTGCAGCCGATGCACAGCGACGGGTCGATCTGCACCTTGTGGCGGCCCTCGAACGATTGCTCGCTCCAGGTGATTGCCGGGCAGCCGAGGTTCATGCAGGCCTGGCAGGCATTGCACTGCTCCTCGACCACTGCGAAGGGCGGGCCCTTGATCTTGACCGGATCGAGCACGCATGGGCGGTCGGCGATCAGCACCGACACGCCGCGGTGATTGATGGCGTCGCGCAGCGACTGATGCATGGCGGCGAGATCGTAACTATCGACCTTGCGCACCCATTTCACGCCGATGGCGCGCACCAGCGCTTCGTAATCGACGGCCGGCGCATCGTCGCCGCGCAGCGTCTTGCCGGTGCCGGGATGCTGCTGGCCGCCGGTCATCGCCGTGATGTGGTTGTCGAGCAGCAGCACCGTGATGTTGGCCGCATTGTAGACCGCGTTGATGAGCTGCGGAATTCCGGCGTGCAGGAAGGTCGAGTCGCCTATTGTTGCGACAACCGGCTTGGTCTCGCCGGCTTTCGCCATGCCGACGGCATTGCCGATCGAGGAGCCCATCGACACGGTGGTATCCATGCCGCGCAGCGGATCGAGGCAGGCCAAGGTGTAGCAGCCGATATCGCCGGCGACGCGGGCGCCGGTCGCGCGCACCGCCATGAAAGCCGAGGTGTGCGGACAGCCGGCGCACAGCACCGGCGGACGCACCAGCGGCTCCGGCGTCCACTCGTCGTTTCGCTTCGGCCGCGGCGGGACAATGCCGGCCTGTTCAAAGCCGGCGCGCACCAGCTCGGGCGATAATTCGCCCGAACGTGGGAAAAAGCACTTGCCCTCGACCTTGAAGCCGAGCGCGCGGATTTCCTTTTCAATGACCGGTTCGAGCTCCTCGACGACGAAAATACGGTCAACCGACTCGCAATAGCGGCGCAGCAGATCATCCGGCAGCGGCCAGGAGGCGCCGAGCTTCAGCACATTGGCTTTGGGCAGCACTTCGCGCACATAAGGGTAGCAGGTGCCGGCGGTGATAATGCCGAAACTGGTGTCGCCCTCTTCCCATCGCGTGATCGGCGATTGGGCGAAATAGGCCTTCAGCCGCGCCTCGCGTTCGAGCACCACGCCGTGACGCCGCCGCGCGTGCGCCGGGATCATCACGTTCTTCGACGGCTGCTCGATGAAGGCGCGCGCCGGCGGCTCGTGGCGTTCGCCGAGCACCACCGGGCTGCGCGTGTGCGACAGGCGGGTCGTCGCCCGCACGATCACCGGCGTGTCGAAAGTTTCGGAAAGGTCGAACGCCAGGCGGGTGAACTCAAGCGCCTCCTGCGCGTCGCTCGGCTCGAGCACCGGCACGGTGGCGAGCGCGCCGTAGATGCGCGTGTCCTGCTCGTTCTGCGACGAGTGAATGCCGGGATCGTCGCACACCGCGAGCACGAGGCCGCCGTTCACGCCGATGTAAGTTTGCGACATGAAGGCGTCGGCGGCGACGTTGAGCCCGACATGCTTCATCGCCGCGAGCGCGCGCTTGCCGGCGAAAGACGCGCCGATGGCGACGTCGAGCGCCACCTTTTCGTTGGTCGACCACTGCGCGTGCAGGTCCTCGGCCGGGTATTCTGCCAGTGTTTCGAGAATCTCGGTCGACGGCGTGCCGGGATAGGCGGCGGCGACCTTGACGCCGGCCTCCCAGGCGCCGCGCGCGATCGCTTCGTTGCCGGTCAAGGGGCGGACGGCCTTGGTCGCTGCTGGCTGCTCGGCGGATTCCAATGCTTTATGCATTCCGGCTATCCTCCCGCTGGCCGATGCCTGGTCGATCGTCTCGTCATCATCCTCTCTTCGCCAGCAGATCTAATTGAGCCAAATCAATTGGTTGTCGTCCGGATCGGGCGCGGAATCCCGCGCCGATCAACGCGTCGCGGCGAATTTGGCGGCTTTGGCCTTCAACCGCTCCAGCGTCTTGCCCTTGTCGACGACAAAGCGGCTGTGCGAGCCGGCGCTGACCGCTTCCAGATTGTCCTTGGCGGCGATGTCGAAGGTAATTTTGCGGCCCTCGACCGCCCTCACGGTGGCGGTGATCTCGACGGTCATGCCCGGCAGCGTCGGCGCCAGATGCCGGATCGACACGTCGATGCCGACCGAATCCTCGTTGGCGTCGGCGTGCTCGAGGATGAGATCGCGGCAGGTGTGCTCGATGTCCTGCACCAGGCGCGGCGTGGCGTAGACGCGGCCCTCCTCGCCCATGAAGCCGATGGTCCGGTCCTTGTCGATGGTCACCCGGTTGGTCCGCGACACGCCCGGACGCAAGCTCTCCTTCATGGCATCCTCCTGACCCTTACGATGGCACACCAATTAGATTGACACCCCGAAACGCCGACTTGACCAAGGTCAACCGACCGGCGTTTTTAGATCCCCAAATAGGCCTCGCGAACGCGGGCGTCGGCCTGAATCTCGCCGGCCGGCCCGTTGAGCGTCACCCGCCCGGTTTCCAGCACATAGGCGCGGTCGGCAATGGCGAGCGCGGCGCGCGCGTTCTGCTCGACCAGAAGGATGGTCAGGCCGTCGTCGCGCAGCGCGCGGATCACCGCGAGCAGCTGGTCGACCAGATTGGGGGCAAGCCCCATCGACGGCTCGTCCAGTAGCAGCAGCCGCGGCTGCGCCATCAGCGCGCGGCCGATCGCCAGCATCTGCTGCTGGCCGCCAGACAAAGCGCCGGCGGGCGTGTCCAGCATCGCGGCGAGCATCGGGAACAGCTCGCAGATCCGCGCCAGCGCCGGCTCCATGTCGGCGGAGCGGCGCGACCAGGCGCCGAGCTTCAAATTGTCCTGCACGGAAAGCGGCGCGAACACCTGCCGGCCCTCCGGCACCTGCGCGATGCCCAACGCCACCCGCTCGTGCGCCGGCCGCCTTTCGATCGGCGCGCCGTCGAACTTGATGGCGCCGCCGGTGATCGGCTGCACGCCGGAGATCGCGTGCAGCAATGTGGTCTTGCCGGCGCCGTTGGCGCCGATCAGCGTGACGATCTCGCCCGGCTCGACGCGCAGGGTGACGCCGTGCAGCACCTCGATGCGTCCGTAGGCGCTTTTGACCTTTTCAATCGAGAGCATGCGCGGCCTCCTGCGAGCCGTGGACGCCCAGGTAGGCTTCGATCACCTCCGCGTTCGAACGCACCTGCTGCGGCGTGCCTTCGGCGAGCGTCCTGCCGCGCGCCAGCACGTGAACGCGATCGGAGATGTTCATCACCAGCCGCATGTCGTGCTCGACCAACACCACGGTAATGCCGTCTTTCACCAGCGAACGGATGACCTGGTCGATATCCTGCGTCTCGACCGGGTTGCAGCCGGCGGCGGGCTCGTCGAGCAGCAGCAATCGAGGCTCGCTCGCCAACGCGCGGGCGATTTCCAGGCGCTTGAGCGCGCCGTAATCGAGCGAACCGGCCGGCCGCTCCGCGGCGTCGGCGAGGCCGACGCGATCGAGCGCCGCGCGCGCCGCCTCGCGCGTCGCCTTGTTTTGCCGGGCGACCGAGGGCCAATGCATCAGGTCAGCGAGGATGCCGGTGCGCTCGTGGCGGTGACGGCCGACCATGACGTTTTGCAGCACCGACATCTGCGAGAAAATCTGCAGGTTCTGGAACGTGCGCGACAGCCCGCGCCGCGCCAGCCGGTCGGGCGCAAAGCCGGTCACCGTTTCGCCGGCAAAGCGGATGACGCCGTCCTGCGGCGTGTAGATGCCGGAAACTACATTGATCAACGTGGTCTTGCCCGAACCGTTCGGGCCGATAATCGAGAACACCTGGCCGGGCGCGATCGAAATGCTGACCCCGTCGATGGCGCGCACGCCGCCGAAGGTGATCGCCAGTTGTTCGGCTTCCAGGATCGTCATTTGCGCCACCCAGCGAAGACGCCGGCGAGCGACGGCACGATGCCCTTGCGCAGGAAGATCATGAACACCATGACGATCAGCCCGAGCAGCGCCTGCTCATATTCGTGAAACACCGTCAACATCTGCGGCAACACGACCAGCACCGCCGCGCCGACCAGCGAGCCGAAGATCGAGCCCATGCCGCCGAGCACGACCATGGCGACCAGTTCGATCGAATTCAGGAATCCGGCGGCGTCCGGCGTCACCAGGCCGTTGAACAGCGCCAGGAACGATCCGGCGACCGAGGCGTAGACCGCCGAGATGATGAAGACGGCAAGCTTCTTGCGCGCCACGTCGATGCCAAGCACGCGCGCGGCGATCTCGCTGTCGTGAATTGCCTGCAGCGCGCGGCCGGTCGGGCTGTCCATCAGATTGAGCGCGAGCAGAAAGCCGCCGACGAACGTGGCGCCAGAGATCCAGTACCAAACGTCGGAGCCGCGCACGCGCCAGCCGAATAGCGTCAGCGCTGGCACGTTCATGCCGTCGGGACCGCCGGTCCAGTTCGCTTCATTGGTGAGAACGATGGCGACCAGCAGACCGAAGCCGAGCGTCGCCACGGCGAGATAATGGCCCTTGAGCTTGAGGATCGGCCGGCCGACGACGAAGGCGACCGCGCCCGAAATCGCCGCGCCGGCGAACAGGCTCAGCCACGACGGCATGCCGAAATGTACCGGGCCGATCGCGACCGAATAGGCACCGATGCCGAGGAAGCCGGCATGGCCCAAGCTGACCTGGCCGGCAAAGCCCATCAGCAGATTGAGGCCGACCACGGCAAGCGCGAATATGAAAACCAACGCGCCGACGCGATAGTAATAAGCCGAGGGAAAAAACAGCGGCAGCACGATGACGATGACCGCAACCGCGAGCACCGGCAGCAACCGCTTGTCGGTGAGCGCGCTCATACCCGCTCGACTTTGACCCGGCCGAACAGGCCCTGCGGCATGGCGACGAGGACGATGAGAATGATGAGGAAGGCAGCGGCATCCTTGTAGCTCGACGAGATATAGCCGGCGCACAGCGCCTCGATCATGCCGATGATGAGCCCGCCGACCACGGCGCCGAGCGGGCTGCCGATGCCGCCGAGCATCGCCGCGGCAAAGCCCTTGAGGGCCAGCAAGGTGCCGGCGTCGTAGCTGGTGAGCGCGATTGGCGTGATCAGAATGCCCGCGACGGCGCCGATCGCCGCCGAGACGGCGAAGGAAAATTCGATGATGCGGCGCGTGTTGACGCCGATCAGCCGCGCCGCGAGGCGATTGGCGGCGGTAGCGATCACCGCCTTGCCGAGCAAAGTGCGCTCGATGAACAGCCACAGCAGGATGACGATAATCGCAGCGCCGGTCAGCACGACGAGGCTTTGCGGCAGGATGGCGGCGCCGCCGAATTTGATCGGATCGTTGCCGAACAGCGGCGGCAGGCTGTGGAAGCGCTTGTCGAAGACGATCTGCGCCACGCCGCGCAAAAACACCGAGGCGCCGATGGTGATCATGATCAGCGCCACCGGGCTCGCGCCGCGCGCCGGCTCGATGGCCAAGCGGTGCAGCGCCAGGCCGACGCCGGTCGTCACCGCGATGGCGATCAGCGCGGCGAGCGGCAGAGGCACGCCGGCCAGCGCCAAAAAGACGGTTGTCATGCCGCCCAGCATGACGAACTCGCCTTGGGCGAAATTGATGATGTCGGAGGCGTTGTAGATCAGCGTGAAGCCGAGCGCGACCAGCGCGTAGATGGCGCCCACGGTCAGCCCCGAGAACACGAATTGCAGCAACTCGGCCATCGCAGCGAAGGCCTCTCGGGTCTTGGATTCGATCGCAGCAGAATTGGGCGGGCAAGCTCGCGCGAGTTTGCCCGACCGTTATCTCAGGTGCCGGGGACCAGCGTCCAGTCGCCGCTCTTGATCTCGAGCATGTGGAACGCCGACAGATCGAGCCCCATGTGGTCGGCCGGCGACATGTTCACGATGCCGCCGGTGCCGATGTAGCCTTTGGTCTTCTCGATCTCGTCGCGCACCTTGGCCTTGTCGGCGCTCTTGGCGCGCTGCATCGCCTGCACCAGAATCATCAGGCCGTCATAGGCGTGACCGCCGAAGGTCGAGACCGCCTGCCCGGTCTTTTGCTGGTAGGTGCGCGTGTAGTTGACAACCACCGGCTTCTGCGGATCGGTGGCCGGCAGCTTGTCGGCTATCAGGATCGCCGCGGCCGGCAGCCGCACGCCTTCCGCCGCTGGCCCGGCGAGCTCGATGAACTGCTTGGAGGCGACGCCGTGGCTTTGGTAGAGCGGCTGCTGGATGGCGAGCTGGCGATAATTGCGCGTCACGATCGCCGGACCCTGGCCGAAGCCGGGGTTGACCACCGCCTGCACGCCGGCGGCATTGCGGATGTTGGTGAGCTGCGGGGTCATGTCGCTGTCGCGCGGCCCGTAGCTTTCCTCGTGCGCGATCTTGATGCCGGCCTTGGGCGCGACCGCGACGCACTGGTCGCGCATCGATTTGCCGAAGGCGTCGGTGCCGGAGATCAAGGCGATGGTCGTCAGATTGCGCGCCTTGAGATCGGCAAAGATCTTTTCGCACGCCATTTTGTCGGTGTGCGGCGTCTTGAACACCCACTTGTGCACCGGCTCAACGATCTGGATGGCGCCGGCCAGCGAGATGAAGGGGATTTGCGCGTCCTCGAACACCGGGGTCATCGCCAGCGTCGAGCCGGTGGTGCTGCCGCCGACCATGGCGACCACTTTGTCTTCCTCGACCAGGCGGGTGGCGAAGGTGCGCGCGTTGTTGGCGTTGCCGGCGTCGTCGTAGACGATGAGCTCGAGCTTCTGGCCGTTCACGCCGCCTTTGGCGTTGATCTCCTCGACATAGATTTCCAGCGTCCGCTTCTCCGGATCGCCGAGAAACGATGCCGGCCCGGTCACCGACAGGACGGCGCCGATCTTGATCTGCGCAGAGGCCGAAAGCCCGGCGCTGACCACGGCGCAAAGGCCAATTGCGGCAGTTGCCGCAACGCGTTGCATTGCCCTCATAGGATTCCCCCATCGTACGCATTAATTTTATGATCGATGCATAGCAGGGCGCCGGAAGCCGGCACTTGACTAATTTCAAGGCAGCCGGCACGCGCGCACTGGAAGAATGCGGGCGCGGAAGCCGCTCGCGGGAGCAACAAGATGACGATATCGGGCGGCGGGCTCGCGGCCATTGTCTACGAGGCCGGCTTTCCGATCGACGAATTCCTCGGCCGCGTCGCCGATCGGCTGCGCGCCGAACACAGCCGGCTCGGCGGTGCGCTGCAAGAAAACTCGCCGGGCGGCGAAACCCGCTGCGCGGCCATGAGCCTGGTCGACCTCGCCACGCGCAAGCGCTTCCAGATTTCGCAGGACCTTGGTTCTATGGCGGAAGGCTGCCGCCTCGACACGCAGGGCCTTGCCGAATTCGTCGCGCTGTTTGACCGCGCGTCGCAGGACAATGTCGAGCTGTTGATCCTCAATCGGTTCGGCAAAGCCGAAGCGGAAGGCGGCGGCCTGCGCCCGGTCTTCGCGCGCGCCATGGAGGCGAATATTCCGGTGCTGACGGCGGTCCGCGCACCCTACGACGAGGCGTGGGCGCATTTCCACGGGCATCTGGCGAGCGACCTGCCCGCGGATATCAGCGCGGTGCTGGCGTGGTGCCGTTACGCGGTTCGGCTATCGCGCGCGGCGGGGCCCGCGCAATTGTCGTCCGCCGGCTGAAGGCCACGCCATGAACGAAAGCCAAACCGCGGCTATCGGCATCGTCACTGTGTCCGACCGCGCCAGCGCCGGCACCTACAATGACGTCAGCGGACCGGCGATCGAGGACTTCTTGCGCGAGGTGCTGACGACGCGGTGGCGCGCGGTGCGCCGGCTGATCCCCGACGGCATCGACAGCGTGCGCGACACGCTAATCGATCTCGCCGACCGCGAGAATTGCGCGCTCGTCTTCACCACCGGCGGCACCGGCCCGGCGCCGCGCGATCTGACACCGGAGGGCACCATTGCCGCCTGTACGCGGCTGATGCCCGGCTTCGGCGAACTGATGCGCATGGAGAGCCTGAAACAGGTGCCGACCGCGATCCTGTCCCGGCAGACCGCGGGCATCCGCGGCGCGACGCTGATCGTCAACCTGCCGGGGCGGCCGGCCTCCATCCGCATGACCATGCAGGCGGTGTTTCCGGCGATCCCCTATTGCCTCGACCTGATCGGCGCGGCGCGCATCGATACCGATCCGGCGCGCTGCAAGGCGTTCCGGCCGCCGCAGTGACCTTGCCTAACCGAACTCAAGGGTTTGCCTAGACAGCCGCGCTAGAAAACAATAGCAAGCGCGCCACCCTCTAACTCTTGAAAACTGGAGCGGGTGAAGGGAATCGAACCCTCGTCATCAGCTTGGAAGGCTGTTGCTCTACCATTGAGCTACACCCGCGGAACGCAAATACATCCGGCAACTACAAATCCCCGGCCGGCTTGCCGCTGCCTCCACCAACATCTCGAAGCGCAGCCACTTTATCACTCGACCCTGTGCGCATGAACAAGATGCGCGCCGCAGCTTGCGCGCGGCGCGCAGAATCAACCGGCAGCGAGTTGCCCTGATCTCATCGCATTCTTCTCGCGATGCAATCGGCCTCGGCGATGGAAACATCGGCCGGTAACTTTCGTGCACCGGCAGCGGCGTATCCGCCTCGTCTGCCGACCCCGGCCGAACCATCATTATGCCGAAGCGTGTCTCCAGTTCCCGCTGCTTCGCCTGCACCAGATCAACATAACGATTCACGGGCGCGCATTAAAGCTGGGTTTTCCTTTTGCCGCAACGTTTCGGCGTAGCTTGCCACATTCCATTGAAATTGATGCAACATCGTGTAGTGAAACATCCGCAGTTCGCCGTTGCTCAAAATGCCCGCGCGCTCGTCGATGTTGAAATGCGCGACGTTGTAGCCGGGATGCCGGAAGCTATGCGTGCCTTCGAAATAGCACGGCGCGAATTGCGGCTTGCGATGGTGCAGAACCCGACCTTCGTTCTTGCCGAAACTCAACAATTTGCGCATTGGCCCACCCAAGCTCACCGCGAATGCGGCGGGCCCAGCCACACCCCGCTACAACGAATACGCTGAAAAAGGCAGCTGCGGTACCTCTGAGCTGCCACTACGGAACCCGAAGAATAGGGAGACGTGAATAATGGTGGGAGAGGTAGGACTCGAACCTACGAAGGCATAGCCAGCGGATTTACAGTCCGCCCCCTTTGCCGCTCGGGACACTCTCCCTTGAAGCCACCGCAGCACATTGATCCGACGCGAAAAACACCGCTCCGGCCGGCTGGGCAGGCCCGGTTTATGGGGACCCACCCCCGTTAAGTCAATGGAGGCTGTTCCACCCGCGGCGGATCGGTTAAGGCACCGCCATGGCACAAAGAATACCCGACGGCCGGGGCAAGCCCGGCGCTACCCGCCAGCAGATCGAGCGGCGCGAGCGCTTCGAACGCGCCCGCCGCGAGAGTTTGCGGCCCGCCGGCGACGGCCCCATCATCATGTACGGCTGGCACACGGTGACCGCGGCGCTGAAAAACCCGGCCCGCCACCTGCGCAAACTGCTCGCCACCGACAACGCCGCACGGCGACTGGCGGAGGAAGGAATTACGCCCCGGCTTGCGCCGGAACTGGTGCGGCCGTCGGCGATCGCCGAACGGCTCACGCCAGACGCCGTGCACCAGGGGCTTTATCTTGAGGCCGATGCTTTGCCCTCGCCGGCGGTTGAAAGCCTGCCTGCGCAAGGCGTCGTGCTGGTGCTCGACCAGATCACCGACCCGCACAATGTCGGCGCCATCTTCCGCTCGGCCGCCGCTTTCGCCGCGACCGCGATCGTCACGACGCAGCGTCACAGCCCGGACGCGACCGGTGCGCTGGCCAAGGCCGCCTCCGGCGCACTCGAATTCGTGCCGCTGGTGAGCGTGCAGAACCTGGCGCGCGGGCTTGCCGCGCTCAAGCAGAACGGTTTCCTGGTGGTCGGGCTCGACTCGAGCGGCGAGGCCGACCTCGCCACCCTGCCCTTGCGCGCGCCGCTCGCGCTGGTGCTCGGCGCCGAGGGCAAAGGTCTGCGCCAGCTCACCAAGGAAACCTGCGACGCCGTCGCCCGGCTCGAGCTGCCGGGCGCGATCAAGAGCCTGAACGTGTCCAACGCGGCGGCGCTTGCGCTCTACGTCGCCAGCCGGCAACTCAACGGCGCATAAAATGCAAACGGCGGGCCCCCCAGCCCGCCGTTTGCGCCCGCTATCTCTTGCGTCTGTTAGTGATCTGGATGGACGATTATTCGTCCGCGGCCCTTGCGGAACAGCCGGATGTTCATGCGGTCCGGCCCGAGGATGGTGACCTGGGCATCGGCGTCGATGACGCGCTGCTGGGTGCGCTCGACGGCATTGGATTCGCCGACCACCGGCGCGCCGATGCTGACGATGCCGCCGTCGCCATGGCCGCCGCTGACATAAGGATAGTGACGCAGGCGATAGGGAATGGCGAAGACATCCGGCGCCAATTGGACCGCGGCGTAATCGCGCTCGCGCGCCACTTAATAGCGATGGTGGTCGTACGCGTGATGATAACGGTAGAGCGGCGCCCGCTGGCAGCCGCACCGGTTGTTCCAGTGAGCCTGCGCGGCGGCCGGCAGCAGCGCGGCAGCGGCGACGAGGAGAGCGAGAATGCGCGGGCGGTTGGTCATGCGGGTGCTTTCACGGGTTCAGTGCATTTGAATGTGGTGATGGCCGCGCGGATAGAACCGACGCTGCACGTGTGAATCCTGCTGGTCGCCATCCTGGTTGACAACGCCGGTCTGATTTCCGGGCGGAAACAGAATGACCGGCGAATGCTCGAACGCCCAGTTGTTGTTCCAGGTGCGGCGATAGGTCTGCGCCGGCTTCGCCGGATGGCTCGGCGCTGACAGGTTCTCGTGGCGGCCCACGCGCGGCCGAATTCCGGTGTAGGGATAGTAGTGGTGGTTATGCCAGGGCTCGCTCCAATAGGCGCGCACGACGACGCCGGGTTGATCGTCGTAGAACCACACCATCTCCGCGCGCTGGGCGACGTCGAATCCGCCATCAGAATGGCCGACCGGCAGATCGGCCGCGCGCGCGGCGAAGGCGACGCTCAACAACGCAATGGCGAACAGAACGCGCATCCGGACTTGCTCCGACAAATTCAAATCTATTTTAGACGAATGATTTGCTTTGCCGCGTGCAATTACAGAGTAACATTAATCGCCGCGCCGCCAAGCCGAACTCAAGTGCCAATTGACAGATAGGTTCCGCTCGCCAATCGGCCATTGCGATATTAAAGTTAATCATCTTGTCAGACAGCGAGCGGTCATCCGAAAAGCCACGAGCGGGCTCAGGCTAACCGAACGACTGGGCCGCCGGCGCCGGCGGCCCAGCTTCGCTCAGCGCCCCACACCATGTGCGGGGCGTTTTGCTGCGGCTGTCGCGGCGTGGCTTGTGGCGGCGCGGCGACGCTGATAGCTCTTCGCTGAAGCCGGGTTAGCTCAGCGGTAGAGCAGCGGTTTTGTAAACCGTTGGTCGTGGGTTCAATTCCCTCACCCGGCACCAATAAAATCAAAGGCTTATGAGCAATAGCGGCGCCGCGACGCATCGCGAAAAGACTATAGGGTAAACACCGGGGTAACAGAACGCCACAGTGGTTCGTTTTTCGCTTGGGCTAGGCGAAGGGCATGCTCGGCAGGAATAACGCGAGCTACGGGCCGCCTGCGCCGTGCGCGAAGCGGCCTATTGGCCGCCTCCGATCAAATGGAGCCGCTGCCGCCACTACAAGAACAAACCCGCCAAGATGGCCGATAGCGGCGCGGTGCCTAAGCAGATTATAATACGCGAAACGGGCACTTAAATTCATGGTCTACACCGGCCCGCCCATGACGCTCGGCAACATGCGCGAGAACGGCGTGCGCTCGCTGCTCGTGACGTGCTCAAACGTCACCTGTCGCCACGAAAAGATCGTGACCGTGGATGCCTACGGCGATGACCTGTTTGTGCCCTCATTCGGCCCAAGGATGCGGTGTGAGCGGTGCGGCCAGCGCGGCGCGGACGTTCGGCCCAATTGGAATGAGCAAGCACCGCCTAGCCTGTTTGGAGCTCGTTAAGGCGTTGCACCGATGTCCGCTATTGCGGTCGCTATTGGTGGCAAACCAGGCTTCGTTATGAAAGCGATTTACTTCGGCTTTTGACCCAAAGATGGGGTAATCGGCCGGCAGCTTGTGGATAGCTGAAGATTTTGGGTGCTGCGCTTCAGGCTGATGGTGAAACGAGGTCCGTGGTCACGGCCTCAAGCATCAGAAGGAGAAGCGCAGCATGGACCATTTTGCTGGATTGGACGTGTCAGTCAAGGAAACGAGCGTCTGCATTGTGGACGACACAGGCAGGATCGTGCGGGAAGTGAAGGTGGCGAGCGAACCGGAAGCTCTGCTGCAGGTGCTGATGAACCCCGCCTACCACTTCAAGCGGATTGGACTGGAAGCCGGGCCGCTGTCGCAATGGCTTTTCAGTGCTCTCGCCGAAGCGGGCTTGCCGGTGATCTGTGTCGAGACGCGGCACATGCGGGCGGTGCTGAAGGCGCAGATCAACAAGACGGACCGCAACGATGCGCGCGGCATCGCGCAGATGATGCGGGCGGGGCTTTATCGCCCGGTGCATGTGAAGACGTTACGCAGTCAGAAGCTGCGGATGCTGCTGACCCATCGCAAGCTGCTGCAGTCGAAGGCCATCGCCATCGACAATGACCTGCGCGGGACCTTGCGCAACTTCGGCCTCAAGGTCGGGATCGTCGGGACGGTGAAGTTCGAGGCGCGCATCAAGGAGCTTGTCGAGAACCTCCCTGACTCTGGCCGTGCTGGTCGAACCGACTGCTCATTGTCCGGCGGGTGCTGCGCGAGCAGATTGTCATCCTGCATCGCCGCCTGCTGGCCATCGTTCGGGACGATGAGGTGTGCCGGCGCCTGATGACGGTCCCCGGCGTCGGCCCCGTGGTGGCGCTGACCTATCGCGCCACCGTCGACGTGCCGGCGCGCTTTCGTAGCTCCAAGGCGGTCGGGGCGGTGTTTGGACTGACGCCGTGCCAAGTATCAATCGGGCGAGGTCGACCGGACCGGCGCAATATCACGCTGCGGAGACGAGATGATGCGGGTCATGCTCTACGAAGCGGCCCAGATCCTGCTGCCGCATCGACGAAATGGTCCTGGCTCAAGGCCTGGGCGATGCAGATCGCCAGGCGCCGCGGCATGAAGAAGGCGATCGTGGCGCTGGCGCGCCGGCTGGCCGTGATCATGCATCGCATATGGGTTGACGGCACCGAGTTCCGCTGGACCCGGGAACAAGGCGGCAGCAGCATGACAACCTGCAAGATCAAATCGATAGGAGAAAACGCGAACTCCACCGAGCGGTGGAATGATGTCCCTCGCGGGACGATGGATGAGGTGAGTTCGCATGTCCGCTTGGACCTGCCGTCACTCCGACGGCAAGGCCGACCCAAAGATTGTTCCGCCTCGTCCTCGAATCCCATGATGGAAGGGCCTTGGTGCCGATTCCGAAGAGAAGCACGAGCCCGCGAGTGACATCGACACTGCAGTGGTGGATAGTCTGAAAGCGCTTGACCCAAAACGGCCGATTAGAGAAGCGGACATCCGATGCGCCGTCTCGGTCAGGTCAATGCTGTAGTCGCGTCTTATTGATCTATGTCATTGCGCTTAGCGCGCCTGAGGTGATTTGGGCGGGGGGACACGGAGGTCCGGCTATGTCCAAGTTTCCAAAAGTTCTTGGGATTGTGGCGTTGGCGCTGGTTATCAGCGTAGGTGGTGCTCAAGCGCAGCATTACGGCCACGGCGGTCATGGCGGTGGCTGGCACGGCGGGGGTTGGGGCGGCGGAGGAGGATGGGGCTATTACGGGGGCGGACTTGCCGCCGGGGCGATCCTCGGCGGGTTGCTCGCTGCGCCGTACTACGGCGGTTACTACGGCGGCCCCTACTACGGCAGCCCTTACTACGGCAGCCCCTACTACGGCGGCTACGCATACGGCGGCGGCTGCTACATAACACGGCAATGGGTCATCAATCGCTACGGTCATCGCGTCTTGAGGCGGGTCCGCGTCTGCGACTGATCGCCCTGATAACCAAAAAGCCCCGGCCATGCCCGGGGCTTCGTTTTTAGCTTTTCAATTGCGTCCTGTTTAGGCGTTCCATGACGCTTCCCTCCAAGTTTGATGCTGGAAGCATCCTCACAACTGTTTTGCCAACGCTGGCCAGCGCGCCCGTTTGCGCGCTGCTTAGGCAGCCCTGACTGAACGCCTAATCACTCTAATCACAGCAGCGTTTTGCCGTCGCGAGGCGGTCTTTCTGTTTTTCCGCAGGTTATTTAGCGAATGTCCGCTTTGGGCGGTGGGTTCAACCGATCGACGCAACACCTTCTAATCTTGCCAGATGAGGAGGTATGCGCATGGAGGGGAATGCACGGATATGGTTCACGCCGAAGCAGAAGGCTGAGCTCTGGGAGCGCTGGAAGAGCGGTCAATGTGTGGCGGACATCGCGCGAGCGCTTGAGAGGAGGAACAAGAGCGGCGTCTATCGGGTCTTGGCTCTCAATGGAGGCATTGCTCCAGCGCCGCGCCGGAGAGCTGCGGTAGCGCTGAGGCTTGAGGAGCGCGAAGAGATCTCGCGTGGCATTGCCGCCGGTCGGTCGATACGGCGGATCGCACAGGGCCTCGGACGATCGCCCTCGACTGTAAGTCGAGAGATAAGGCGTAATGGCGGCTGCAGCGCCTACCGCGCAAGCGAGGCTGATACGCGCGCCTGGGAGCGGGCGTTGCGCCCGAAGCCTTGTCGCCTGGCGCGCCATGCGGAGCTACGATGGCGCGTCGCGCAGAAGCTCGCGCTCCAGTGGTCGCCGGAGCAGATCTCCGGCTGGCTGAAGCGGCAATTCCCTGCCGACCAAGGCATGCAGGTATCTCACGAAACGATCTATCGGAGTCTCTTTATTCAGACACGCGGCGTGCTGAAGAAGGAGCTGATGGCGCACCTGCGTACAGCGCGGCAGATGCGCCAAGCCAAGGGCGGCACCACGAAGAGCGGACTGGGACAGATCGTCGATACGGTCTCCATCCGCGAGCGGCCGGCCGAGGCCGAGGACCGCGCCGTGCCAGGCCACTGGGAAGGAGACCTTCTCTCCGGAGCGAACAACACGCACATCGCGACGCTCGTCGAGCGCCATACTCGCTTTGCGATGCTTCTCAAGGTCCCGAGCAAGGACACGGCGACCGTGGTAGCCGCGCTCGGTAAACACGTGCGCAAACTGCCTCAGGAACTGCGCCGCTCCTTGACCTGGGATCGAGGCAAGGAGATGGCTGACCACAAGAGCTTCACCGTCGCCACCAACGTGCAGGTCTATTTCTGCGATCCACGCAGTCCTTGGCAGCGCGGCAGCAACGAGAACACCAACGGCTTGCTGCGACAGTATTTCCCGAGGGGAACAGATCTCTCGCGTTTCTCTCAGGCCTACCTGAACAGGATCGCGCTGCGGCTCAATCAACGCCCGCGAAAGACCTTGGGCTTTGAAACCCCTGCCGATAGACTACGAGCGGTGTTGCAGTGACCGGTTGAACCCGCCGCACCATAAGCATGACGTGCCGAACGCGCTACGCGATTTCTGCTTTCGGGGGTGACGCGGACATGCAATTTCATGCGTTCCATGTCTGCTTTTGACCCAAAGCAGACAACACTACGCTTTTAATGCACATCCATGGAACGACTGAGAGACGAACGGATTGGTCCTACGGACTATTTCACATGGATCTGCATCTTACCGTTCGGCTTATTATTGTCGTTGTCGCACTGGGCATGTTCTGGCCCTTGTACTGGTTGGTTTTGACGCGCGTAAGGGGCGAGTTTTGGCCCTCAATTTGAGTAACTGTCCAAACGTTTTAGTGGGCAAGTTAGACGCAATTGCGAAAGTGGTCTGTTTTGAACAGACGGCGCACGATTAAAGGGAACAGGCTTTAAGCATCACCGAAACAGCTTCGAGCCTTGGTGACTGAGAGACGTTCTTGGGCTCCCGCTCGTACCGTTCGGGAGGTAACTATGACTATCGATGCGATGAAATACGGGTCATTCGACAATTCGAACCAAGACGTTTCGTTCGACGACGCCACGACTTCGGCCATGGGCGAGGCTTTCGACCGGACCTGCATGTCGCTCGACCAATTCGGAACATCAGTCACAGTGCGTGAGACCATCGCAAGGTGGTTTATTGAGGCAGCCATGAATGGCGAACGTGATTTCAGTCGCCTTTATGAGCAAGCACATGAGGCCTTTGGCGTCACAGACTACTCTATGCCGCTTGTTAGCATAGGCCGCAATTCCCTCGTCCCAGCCTATGCTTCGGTCGCGCACGCAGCGTGATCATAAAGAGCCCCGCCCTATGCAACCCATCCCCCAGCGCATAGAGGCGGGGTACTTTTTATACGCCACTCCACATCGGCGATTAATGGAGCCCCGAGACGATGCCCTCAAGCCCGAGGCGACACGCAGCCTCGAACGTTGTGTCGCCGTCGCTCTCGACATGTTCCACATATTAGATGCCGCCAACCGTCCACAGCATCAGAGGCGGACATCAGCCAAGCGACATTTCCATGCGTTGACAGGCGCAAGACAGGCAGTAGTCTTAATCATCAAAACATTCGTGGAGTTGACGATGAATCTGCGCTGGTTTTTGGTTCTGTTCGTTGTGTGTGCGTCGACTTTGTCGGCCTATGCACAGGACGCAAAGAAGGCTGCTGACGAATTCGCAACCAAGTGGGTCATAGCCTACGATGCCGGCGACGCCGCGGCCCTTGGTGCAATGTTCACCCAGGATGGCGTCTTCAATGCACCCTCAGGTGCCGTACTCAAAGGGCGCGACGCGATCGCGAAAGCGCTTGCAGGCCGCATAAAGGCGGGCTGGACGAAGGAAACTGTGATGACAAACGACGCGGGGATGGCAGGCAATGTCGTTTGGGCTGCCGGTGAGTATGGTTTGTTGGGGTCTGGCGAAGTGGCTGGCAAACAAACCGGCGGACACTTTGGCTGGGTACTCGTGCGTGACGGTGATGCTTGGCACATCGCGATGCTCACCGCAAATGTGACTCCACCAAAATAACAATTCGTTTGCGTCACCAACTCGGCCTTCGGTGCAAGTATGTCCGGCTTGAATGGCGCTGCAAATAAATTCGCATAATCCTGCGGGCGTCCGATGTCCGCTTCGGGTCATTAGCGCCCGAGCAATTCAAGCCCCGGACGGGCGTTTATCCGCTGTGCCCCGGATAGCGACCGCCGTCACGGCAATGCAGCGAAGGCCGCGAAGTGCCAATTGGAGACATCGCGCGTATGTTGCGAAATTAAAGAGGCCGCCAACTAGGCGGCCTATATTCGACGTATTGATTTCAAGATTGTCAGGCTTGCCGCAACGTACTGACAGTATGTGCTTTTGAACGCGATGTTAGCCAAATTCCAACAAGCCCGTAAGCGGCCACAAACGCGATACTTATGTAGCCGAAAACCATCGTACAGAGCTGATAATCGAAAATATCACCAAATTCAGTCATAGCGTTCCCCCTGGTTTGATGTACATGACACACTGGGGCGAGGAAAATTAAAGGGCCGTAAAGGCCCTATGCCGACTTTTATCTGTTTTTAGCCCAATGGCGACCGACGCACCGCAGCCAAACAGCATCCGAGAGATCGCCTCGTGGCGGTCTCTCCGAAATCCGATCAGGTGTTTTGATCAGGCGACTTTGGAAATCGCCCCATTGGCGGAACGCACAGTGTCAAGAAGCCGCGCCGCGCTAGTAGTGGTACTCCATCTTGCCGTAATTAAATTCTACCAACTCTTCGGGTAGGTCGCCCGAACCACCTTTTCCGCTTTTGTCATAAGACGTGCCGCTTGTGGTGGTCCCCCCGGCCTTTCTCGTTACAATTTTGCCTCGCTTATAGTGTGTTCCTTTCGCCGTACCCATAAAGAGATTTGGAGATGCCGAGTTCGGTTGTTTTTTTGATCGTAAATTCGTTGAACTTTGCCTGTCCCGCGCCCGTACCTGATGTGGCGTTCAAAGTGTTTGTTGTCCCGGTAACAGCGCGGCCCGCACTGCTTCCTCCTGCGTGATTGCCCCCAGCAATCGCCGCATTTGCAAACAGCGCAAGCACGGTCAACGTGCTGCTTACTACACACAATGTCGAGATACGCGTCATGGAGTTCTTCTCCCTGCCGTTTACCTCCGCATAAGAGCCTTCTCGGCCCGCTTTATTGACCAGCGTAGAGGATAACAGAGAGCGGCGCTGCATGCGGCAGCAGGCTGACCTACTTTCAACTGTCACCGGCGCTGCATAGGGCCTACCGGCAGTCGGACGGAGGTTTTACGCGTGAAGCATTTGCCAAAGAATGCTTCGATAATTGTGTGAGCGAGAAACGACTAAGCCATACCAAAATCGCAAGGAATATTTGCCGTCGTAGCCGGGACAACTAATTTGGAACTTGTTCAAATGACATTTGAATCAATCTTGCCGCGTTTAATCTAAATCAGTGCAGCTAATCATTATTTAAAATGTGGAAAGCTGTCGGCTTGGCAGTTCTTCGCGGGGCATCCAATGATCCGCAATATGCATGTAAACGCTATCGAGTCCGCATCGCGACGCTTTGACCAAAACGCTGGCTATGCGCTCGCTTTTGTCGTCGCGGTTCTATTGCTGATCGGCATCCTCATCAATCCAATGCTGCCCTAGCCTTCGCTCTCTGAGAGCATCATAATACTCTGCCCGCTCATTTAAATTTTAATTGTCGCTTTTGTTTCAGATTATCCCTCGCTTGCGAAATGATAGGGTTTATCCGCGCGATTAACCAGATCGGATATGCGCTTATCGTATCGGATGTCCCGCACGACGGGAATGAGATCGGTCCGTGAAGACCGGCACCATACCCCGCGAGTGGGAGCGTTCGAGTGCCGGTTCCATTCCAATTGCGCGTTGTGGCGCGGTTCATCGCAATGCTGGGTCTCCTCGGCGTCTGTGCCGGAGGGGCGATAGCGCAATCTGCCCCGCTGTTACTGCTTGCTGCGAACGGTGATTCCTCGGCGATCAGCAATATCCATACGTCCAGCCCAATCGTTTTCAGGTCAGCGTCGAATATATCTCAATGGACGGAGATCGACCGGACTGGCAAGAGAAGTAACGCCATCGGCCCAGCTAGGCATAATAGACTTGATGCCCTGTCGAATTTCATCGCTTCGTATAAGTCTTTGCGTAAATCGTTAGCCGTTGAGGCGAAATCTCTTATCCAGAAATATGCGGCGCTCATGGGCACCGCAATTGTCGGCGCGGCTTCGATGTATAATCCATACCGCGACGGAACGGACTCCGATGAAATGCAAACCGCCTCCGGCGAGTTATATAACCCAACCGCTTGGACTGCGGCGATCCAGATCGACTTGCGCGAGAAATTCAGGGGCGTCCGCTATGGCCAAAACTACCAGCCCGCCTACGCGCTTGTTGAGAGCGGCGAAAGAAAAGCCATTGTCAAGATCAACGATGTTGGACCGCTTAATCCTGGCCGCGTGATTGATCTTAACGAACGGAGCATGCGTTATTTCGATCCGACCCTACAACTCGGGCTCATCAGAGAAGTGAAAGTTACACTTTTGCCCGGTGCCGACTGGACGCCTGGTCCGGTTCATAGCGAACAACTCATTAGCGTCGCTTCCGCGAAATAACGATCTTATATTTCCAATTCAGCAGATCGATGGCGCTGCATAGGGCCTACCGGCAGCATTGACCTGACCGAAACGCCGATGTGCATGCCCGGACAAAACTTTGGCAGATTACAACAAGACGTCGACGGGAAGGATAGCGCAAATGCGCACCGGAGCGAGGGCTATCTCCGCTTGGGACTTCGATGCGACAGACCGGAAAAAAACGCCGGGCGAAAACGAGGCAAGCTTCAAAACTCGCAGAGATACGCCGAAGCGTTGATAGCCGCTGGGTGTGATACGACCGCCAAGCAAGCCGCTGTCCTTGGGGTATCGCGATCCACGGCTTGGGTGGTGCTCAACCGCGACAGGAGAGCCGGTCCTTCGGCCAAGGTCATCAAGCGCATTCTTTCATCGCCGAACCTTCCGGTGGCAGTGCGACGAAAAATCAAAGAATATGTTGAGGAGAAGATCAGGGGCCAATATGGGCACAGCAATGGGCGGACGGTGTGGTTTCGCGATCAGTTTCGTGCCCCAACTCAGCCAACGACGAAGCTTCCAAGTCAATAGGGCCTACCGGCAGCATTGACCTGACCGCGCCATCAGATCGACCCCGGCAAGGTGCGCTGCCTTGCCGAGATCGCCGTGTTCCCAGAAGGAGGAGATTGGTACATAGCGCTTAACTGTGCACTGCCTGGGGCAAGTTCAGCAGCGACCAGACTCGATGGCACAATGCGCGTAAATTCCGCGTGTGACGACACCGAGCGGAAGGATAAATCATGGCAAAATGGGATTTAACTCAAGCGGCCACAGCGTTATGGATTCCTGTCGCCGAATTACCGCCAGATCAAATCGGAGGTGGTCAAAACAAGATGTTTGATGAGCTTCGCAGCGCTGTCCTATTTGTTATGGACGAGTTGCTCCCGGAGGATCGGGGCACGGCCATGATCCAAACCGATCAGGGGATGGTGTCGATTAGGGAAATCGAGAAATTATACAAGAATATTAAGTCCGAATAAGCAAAGCGTTTATTGCGTATAAGGTCAGCCTCCATGACCATCGGCAACATGCGCGGCAACAGCGTGGGCACTCAAAGCACTGACCACATGCTCACCCTCAATCGTGCGTCCAAGCACCGCCCTGGCGGCCCGTGGTCGGCTGACGACTATGACGTGTACGACGGCGAGCAGCACAGCGGGCGGACCATGTGGGCGCACGCGGCCAGCCGGGACACGCCGTGGTTCTGGACGATCACGGCGCGCATCCCACAGTACCCGCATGATCGAGGCACGGCGGTGGCGAGAAGTAATGGCGCGACCCTCATGTCGAGCGTCTTCGCGCTTTATCGCACGACCATCGACTTAGAATGGCAACATTTAGAGTGAATGACAGTTTTTCTTTTTGCTTTTTTCTACTGCGGTTCTCAGGTCTTTAATTCCGTCAAAATAGCTAGGATTATCGGCCATGTATTTTTTGACCTCCTCATTTTTGAGTGTTGCGGTCACATAGTAAGAAAAGGACCTGCACATCTGGTCCTCGGTAACGAGCCCCTCTTTGTACACTTGGTCGATAGTATCAAAATCACCGAGATAGTTGTCGAGGCGCGTGTTGGTATTTTCTCCTCCGTGTTCTCTGAGAATTTGCTTTTTGCCGTCGATGGCGTTGATCTCGATGGCATCGATGATCGCGATATTAGCGTCGCGGAAAAACAGATTGCTCAATAAAATGTAGTTCTGCGATGACGCGATGTGCCTTACTTCGATAAATTGATAAAGGACGGCACATGTCGAAATCACTAGAAGCGGAAAGCCTACTATTGCAACAATGAATGCGATACGCTCGAGCGTTTCATTTCTAAAGCGCCACCATCCTTTCAGGCGGGAACTTGCCTGCACGTTGGATTTGTTCGCCACGGCCCATCCCTCGATTGCCATAGTGCACCACCCGTTCTAAGAATGGTCAAGCCGAGCTGCTGGTGTAAAAAGCGGGCGAACCATCGTGGACCAATATTTACCTAATCCGGCATCAGCATATGGGCTGGTGAAGAGCCTTACGACAGGGAGCGCGCTGAACAAATCGGAAAGGCTATCAAAAATGCAAGATGCGACGGTCTTGTTTCTGAGGAACAAGCGCTCAAGTTAAAATACAAAAAAGACAGAAATGTTCTTGACGCTATCAAGAAGGCGAAAGATTTAAATATCTAAGCGATAGCGGCTCGTATCCCGCAGCGCCCCCCATGATCGCGGTTGTGCAGCAATAACTCTTTTTCAAAGCCTATTTTACCAGCCGGGAATGTCGTTCGCTGTAGGCATAGTTCTTTTAGCTGCGATGTGGACGACTATCGTCGAAGCTGAATTTGTTTTTAGATGTTTGATGTTGAGTGGGCCGGGAGCATGGCTCGCATATTCGTTGTACGAAACTTATCTCGCATATTCGTTGTACGAAACTTATATGGTGTATGTTTGGGAGCCGAAGGTTCATGGACCGATTCGGCTTGACCTCGCCTTGTTATTTCCAATCCTGTGTTTTTTGGCGGCGCTTTCGTTGATCGCTTGGGGATGGTTACTTTGGCGACCACGCAGCTAAAGTTGCATCCAAAGTTGTGAGCGATGGCGTTTAGAGAAAGACCGGCCTGGCCCGCGCGGTCTTTCCGAAATCCGATCAGGGGTTTTGATCAAACGGCGATGGCAGCAGCCTTCTGGGGTTTTAGTTCAAGCCGCGTCGCTGGTGTGTTCAACCGCTGCGCCACTGCCCACCAAGTCTCCCAACCTCATTGTACTGAGCAAAGTGTCCATCTCGACCCGAGCGGTGACATGCGACATGGTCGGGCGAGTGCCGAGCGTGATTTCATCGAGTTCATCAACGGCAGTTAATCCGCGTGGGTAAAATTCGCGAAATATCACCCGCTCGGCTAATCCTTCAATGCAGCGAAAATTGAGCCTTTGTGAAAGTTCATGCAGCGCCTCGCCGACGAAACGCTTATTCCGTGAACCAAGCGTCGAAAGTCGATTTCGCAATACAATCCAATCAGGGGTTACATTGTCGATAAGTCGCCGTTGATGGCGCGCTTCTTCCACCATTTTGGAGTAGTGGCTGGTGCCGGTGAGGCCGAAAGTCTCAGGATCGACGGTACCAAGCACATCAAAGTCAACGAAACTGTCGTTAAGCGGCGTGACTAAGGTGTCAGCCAACGAGTGAGCAAGCCGCGATAGATCGCTATAGTGACCGGGAGTATCGATCACAATAAAGCTTTGCCTTTGCGCCAGTGCATCAACGGCATCGGCGAATGCCTCGCAACCTGCTGCATCCTTCGGATAATCATTTTCACCGAGACAAAGATGTTCGGGGACTTGGAGGTCTCGACCGACGTGCTCGGCCCAAGCGCGTCTGTTTTCAATATAATGGGTGAAGCTTCTTTTGTCTCGAATCGAGATCGATGGTCGCGACACCTTGGCCCGACTTAATCAGCGCGACCGCAATATGCATTGCAATAGTTGATTTTCCCGACCCTCCCTTTTCATTGCCCACAACGATCATGTGCGCCGAGCGCGACGGAATTGTATTTTCAATGGACATGAGCACCCTCAAATCTGGTTGAGCATCGGACTGCTAAAAGTTTATATGCTGAAATTATTTGTCGTGATACTCAACTTTTAAGCCAGTCCGAATTATCAGCGCGCTGCAATTTCATAGATGGTGCGGCTTTCAGCTTCCACAAGCACTGCATATGGTCTACCGGCAGCATTGACCTTGGACGCTGCATCACCGCCAAGGTGCCTTTTCACCATCGCGCAAATCGCGCGCGCTCACCGCTGGCTGCATGATCGTGGCCACCGGCGACCCACGAGCAGGCGATGCGATTTCAGGCAGCGTGCCAGTTTCAGGCGAGACACGCGACGTTGCTGCACAACACCGTCGCAGCCGGGCCGATAAATTTTGGGCTCTGATGCACACTCAGCAATAGCGCAACTGCCACCATTGCGCCCGTCACCACATATGTTATTTCAAGGACCAAATCTGCTTTACGCTCCGCGGCAGTTTTTTTTCCTTACTAGCTCTGTTGTAAATCCTGACATCGCCGAAACCTTGCAACCTAATTTCTTTCTTCAATCAGCATTTGCGAGATTACGCCGTGATGGTGTGGACAATCAGCCCCGCATCAGAAGGACTATAATGACGATCACTAATATTAGGCCGAGGCCTCCGCCAAAATAATGGAATGGCGGGCCCATGTAGAAACCACCGCCCCCGAAAAGGAGAACCAGAACAACCAATAATAGGATCAGTCCCATTGTCTTGCTCCTACGGAAAACTCAATGAATCTCAATTTCAACTTGCGAAACCTGTTAAAGGAACTTTAGTTCCAACGCATTGATTCAGATCAACAATGTCCGATAGCGAACATTGCCCTTAAGGGCAGAATTTCCGCTCTTGGAGAAATGTTGGCGGTCGTAATTCATCCCCATATGACCGTATGAGGCCGGTAAAGCCGCGGACATCGCAGCGGCCTGATCGTAACCTTACAATCGCTAACCAACCAAGGAGAGAACGACATGGACAAGGATCGAATCCAAGGCTCCGTTGAGCAGGCCAAAGGTAAAATCAAGGAAGTCGTGGGCAAAGTGACCGGCGACGCCAAGCTCGAAACCGAAGGCAAGACGCAGGAGACCGCTGGCAAGATTTAGAACGCTGTCGGTGGCTTCAAGGACGCGGTCAAGGAAGCCGTCAACAAATAACTCGCTGCCTTCACAATCGCCTCAGTTGGCGGCCTCTTTCATTTCGTAACAGCGGACATTGATCGGCGCGAGCGCTGGATAGCTCCGCGATGGACCCAAAGCGGGCATTCAATCGCGGGGCGAACAACGATGCTGCCATCAAATTCGGCTTATGAGGGTGTACGAAAGATAGACAAACAATGCGGCCCCTAAAATAACCAAGAGTGCCGCGAGGATGACATCCATCCGGTCCCCGGTGCCGGGCCGCGTGTCTTTGCTATCGATATCGAGCGCGGTTTGGCGGAAACGGATTATCGCCAAAATCATTGTTACGCCACCCAGAACTATCAGAAGCAATCCGGCGATATTACCGACAAGCTGCCCGCCGACGGTCGGCATACGCGCTGCGAGAGATTTGCTTGCAAATTCTAAGAATAGGTCGAACTTCTCTACTAAGAATCGAAAAGCCATAATCGCGATCGAAGTGCGGACCCATGCTAGGAATGTGCGTTCGTTCGCGGCATGATCAGTATATCGCTCGATCATTGTTGCTGACCTTCTCTATCCCCGTTGTCGCTAACGTTGGTGCCCCACATCATAGAGGCGGTCTTAAACCTTACCAGCCGCCACAAGGCGGGCGCGCTATTGACCGGGGATGGATGAATCCCGACAGGCACACTTATTGGCCGGGCCGCGTGAATTACGCACATGCCACAAGAATCAAAAGGGGCCACCTTGGTTCTCGGCCACTCGCCTTAGTGGGCATCAAAACGGGCCAGGTGGTGTGCCGAAATAGGCCACTCGCAAAATCAGAGTAGGCCATTAGGAACCTTATTTCAGGCAGCCGCGTTTGGTGAATACGTCACCGGATCGGCTAAGCTCGGCGCAATTCGCCCGCCCCATCAAGGTGGCGACCATTTTGGGGTCGCACATGCCTGCGACCCCATTTTTTCTGGCCACTGCGAAATAGACCTTTTGGGCGCACTGCATAGGGCCTACCGGCAGGATTGACCTGGTCGAGACGCCGCTTGGTAGTTGGCCGCACAAACAGAAAGACCGCGTCGCGGCGGCCTCTCCGAAATCCGATCAGGTGTTGATCAGGCAGCGGTACGATTCGATTTTCTTCATCGAAGGTAAACTGCCACTCCTATTATAACGTACATTCCAACAAACACGGCCCAAATAAACACCGCCAGCAAAAGTGGCGGCTTGGGAATCCTATAATCGGGTCGCCTTTATAGTCCATTTTGCCTTTCAGGCGGCGCTTCGATAACTCCGATATGTACTGTACAGCGGGTTTAATGCCGACAGCCGAGCGATAAATCGGGATCGCTGCTTCTCGCTGTGGCCGTATAATCCGGCAGCTTTTTCCTTGACGTATTCAATGACCTTGGCTCGCACGCCCGAAGGCAACTGCGGTGTTAGCAAAATGCGATTAATGGTTGTCGCTGAAAGTCCAGAACCTTTGTGATTGCCCTTGAGGATAGTCCAAGTCGTGCTTCGACAGAGCCCAAGCAGCTTGGCTCGCGCGTCAATTGTAACGAACCCCGCAGCGGCGAATGCATCACTGAATTGCCGAATTTTGTATGATTGCCGTTCCCTCATTTTCATAAGCTTGGGGCCGCCGCCTTTTTGTAACAAAGGCTCGCCATCTATCGTGATGGGGACGGTCGGGGCGACGTTAGTTATGGACCTGCTAATCACGCTCATAATGATAATGACCCTCTTGCCGTTGGAGCCTTTCGAGTCAGTTTCCGCACTGCAGCATTTTTTATACTGCAATGCAACAATGCTTATCCCTAATGCACAATCGAGTTTTTGAACGGCCGCTTTCAGGTTTCACCGGTGCTGCATAGGGCCTACCGGCAGCATTGACCTGATCGAGACGACCCGTATTGCTGTTAGACCACGTTCTCCGAAATCCGATTAGGTATTTTGATCAGGCGACTGCGAGAGCGGCAGTTCGGCCCTATTGTCCCTTAATAGAAAATCTGTCGAACCATTGGTTCTCTCGGTAGTGGTTCTGTTGGTAGTCGATGGGTTGCCTGACGCCCTTAATTCTGGGGGGAGCTTCCGCCCGCGCCGTGCGCGCCTCGGGGTCGATCTTCGGTAGTGCTTTAGGCTCCGGCTTGGGCTGAGCATCAAGTACAGCCTGCGATGTCATGTCAGGCGCGGGTGCTGGCACAGTGGTGAGAACGGAACGCCGGGGAGGCTCTGGCAGACCGATGCTCTGGCTGGTGACAATCACAGGCGAACGGTTCTTTTCCAGCGTTGCATCTGCGACGAACAGCAGTGCAACCAGTATCAAACCTGCCACTGAAAGAAAGGCCAGCGCTGGCATCCCACTACTCGATCTTTTGAGCACTAAAGAAAAACAGCCCCAATCTCCAAAACAAGCTAATACTTAAAGCGAGCGCGGCAATTGGCCTTTAGGGAGTCATTGAACAAAAGGGCCTACCGGCAGCATTGACCTGACCATGCGGTTGGCAATTGGCCGCACAAACAGAAAGACCGCCTCGGCGGCGGTCTCTCCGAAATCCGATCAGGTGTTTTGATCAGGCGGCGAGTGCAGCGGCCTTCCGCTTCGTGGTCCGCCGCTAGACCGGTGGCTGCGATGGATTATTAGTGACTCACTTTGAATGTCGCGATTTCGGCTTAGGCACAAAAACCGCACGTAATTCTAGCGCTCTTATGATTTTCTTACTTGGCAGTTGTCGAGCGTTAAGGGACCTTATTGATTACGGTTCGGCTAGTGCCGGTCTTTTTTGCCCACGCTTTTTGGCCTCCCGCTCGCTCTACCTCCAAGCGGAGCAATCGAATGACATCCTTAAGCTCAAGGAATCTCATCTAAATCCCCCAACGTATCTCGCAACGATTGCGAATATAAGTCAAGAGAGCGAGAGCTTTGCCTTATGCCATTAGCTACCGAACCGCAGCAAACAGCGGCGCTATTCGATCACCTCGTCGGCGCGGGCGAGTAGCGTCGCTGGTACATCGACGCCAATTAGACAAAAACCCCAGGCTATTCGCCCGGGGTTCTTAATTTGCAAGCCAACAGTCGATCAGACTGGGCGTTTACCGCCTAGAAGAAACGATAGTTCACACCAACAAGGACATTGCCTCGGTCGCTTTGCACGCTGACGGAACAGCCGGCCGGGCATAAGGACTGGGGTGACGACGTTTCCAGAGTTTGAGCCGAAGTCCATGTAATTGCCTTCGAGAAACGCCGACCAGTGCGGTGCGAACATCCATTCAACGCCACCACCGATCGTCCAGCCGGTTCTGGTGTTGGAGGTCTGCCCATATTTGAACACCACTGAGGTGACGTTTGTGCTTGTATGACCCATGCGGCGCCGCCCTGGAAGTAGAGCAACCAGCCAGGTTGTACCGCATAGCCGAGGCGGGCCGTCAGCGTGTCGAACCATTGATTATTGAAGTTCAGCCACGTCACCTGCGAGTAGACCGGCCGCGAATGTTCCACTTTTTTTGTTGCTTGTCTAATCAAACATTCGCGGATAGCCGATCACAAATCCGCCGCTGAATTGGTAATCGCAGCCAATCTGACCGCCACCGGCAAAGCCAGAACCGTTTGCAGAGACTGTTCCGCCAGGGCCACTTACACTGGCGTCGCCAAATGCCCCGCCGATGTTGCCGCCGATGTAGCAGCCGGTCCAGGTCGGGCGCCGAGCATCACGGGTTCTGCTCTATATACAGGTACAGGCCTCTGCGGCAGGTCAGCCGCTAATGCACTCGCAGAACAAAGAGCCGCCATAGCGACGGTCGCCAATAGGATCCGCTTCATTTTTGCCCCCTCAGATGGGTTTCGTATGGGTTTCGTATGGGCCATATACAACTTCCAAGTATGGCGAGAAAGCGCCAGACTCATAAACGTTCCTTTAATGCCCGCATTTTGCGCGTTCAAGTGACATTTTGGCGACACAGCTCTCGTTTAAGTGAAAATGCCCCTCACCAAAGGACATTACCGATTTCCAATGATAACGGCATCACTTAAACCCGTAACGCGCTATTGTCCTTTGGTGCATGCAGGGCCGGCGAGCGAATTGCCAAGGCTCTCCGCAGCATCGGGCCTACCGGCAGCATTGACCTGACCGAGACACAATCGCTAAATCAGAAAGACCGCCTCGCGGCGCTCTCTCCGAAATCTGATGAGTAGGGACTAAACAGCTCGCTTAGCTTGTTCAGCGGCAATGCGGCCATCGATAGCGTCGAGGGTCGCATGACCCAAAGGCGATGGCATTTTAGTTCGGATGAGCGATGCAATTCGGTCTGACTGCAATATCGCGTTGCCAAGTTCTATAAATCCCGCCTGGTCTCGGGGCGCGGCGGCCAATCCAATTCCCTTCGCTTTGCTCACATGTGGTGCCCATACTTGTCGGGTCTCGAGAAGATAAACGCCGTATGCAACTTGCAATCCCGCTGGATCACTGGCCCCAAATTCTTGCTGTAACGAGTAGGCAGCAAGCGCGGAATTAGTGACAATCGACGCCTCAATTAGCGCCTGTCGATAACCCGGATGATGCGAAACATCGGGTCCGAAGGCCTCCTGAATTTTTTTCGCGGACGCCTGCACTACAACGAGCAGGCCATCAAGAATGCTTCGCAACGAATGCTTGGTGGTGAGTGATAAGTAATCAGTTGGATTTAAAAACACATCGACCGCAGCTGTTACCGCCCCACAGCCGCTATGTCCCAGGACGACGATGAGTTTCAGGCTTCCGCTGAGATGCTCAACGGCATATTTCAGGCTGCCCAGGACTTCTGTGCCTAGACTATTACCGGCAACGCGAATTACAAAAAGATCATTCAGCCCTTCGTTGAAGATCAATTCGACCGGCACACGAGCGTCTGAGCAGCCGAGAATGGCGGCAAACGGACGTTGTTTTGGCAACGCTGGGTCGCCGGCCAAGAGTCCAAGATCACGCGGATCGACATAAATAATTTTTTGGACCCTACTGTTATCGTCCGCCATTCCTTCGAGAAGTGCGGCGAATACCTGATTGCCATCGTTCAAACGGGCATGCGCGGCATTACTGTCCAATGGCCGAGGCGCGGCTGCATACTGTGCCCCATACCGATATGTAATTTCGACTGTCTTCATTATTCCACGCTGAGATGCGTGCGCTAATACTGAGACGCTTTCAGGGGTAAAGCGGAAACGACGACATCACGGAATGTCCGCTCTTGATGGCACTTAGTCTTAGAGATTTTCTCCTATAGCTAAGGACCCCAAATTCCGCGTCAGAGATATTGTCCTTTGGCGCAAGAGCCGAAATCCGCTTCGGGTCAAGCGCGTCGGTTTTCCAATGCCCGCATTATGTCGGCTTTCCCCTCACAGCTACCATTAAGCGGACCTCGCAGATCGGACAAGAAGTGCCAGCAGCGACCGACGCAGCGCAGTAAACAGCGCAAAAAGAAAGACCGCCTGGCGCCGGTCTCTCCGAACTCCGATCACGTGTTCGGCTTAATATGAATGAAGCCGCCAACTGACGCGGCCCCGCGCTTTGACCAATCAGCCCCGAAACTGCGGTCACGGTGTCGGTTCAGTAGTAGTGCCACGCAGCGCAAGTGCTTCCATTCCATCGTGCACACCTGCGAGCTTGCCTTCTGTGGTGTCTGGACACGCAGACACCATTAACTCGTGTCCTGCCCACTCCGCACCCGGCGACGACTTTCGTGACCATGCTGTCCGGTTGCTGGATAGCCACGAGCGGCATCGCCTGTGCTGATGACGACGCGAGTGCCAAAACAAAGGCAACGCTGATTATTCTGATCATATGACGATCCTCCATAATAATTTTTTGGAGGGTGCTGCCGAAGCCGAATGTCGTCAAGCACGTATTTTTGCATTGGTCAGAAGCGCTGACCTAACCGTGTAGGGCGCTGCATAGGGCCTACCGGCAGCCGCACCCCTGGCTTTAAATGCATCATTTGGTGACGGCGGTCACAGCGGCCTCATTTGTTTTAGGTCGTAAGTTATTTGCACGGGGCAAAGCTATGGCTGATGACCGCGCCACGCGACGTAAACATTTTCGCGAAATGCTCGCGGAGCTAAGAAATGCTGCTCTTGCTGAACTCGAAAGTCGCGGTTACGAGGTCCGTCGAAAAACGCCAATTCAAATCAGACAAATACTCAAACGGCGTCGCTCGAAACAGAAATCAATTGCGCTAACTAACCATCAGACTACGACCCCAACCAACCATCAGGACACTTCCGCCTCTGCTTGAGCGAACAAGCAGATCGTACCACCACAAACAGAAAGACCGCCTCGCGGCGGTCTCTCCGAAATCCAATCAGGTGCAGCACCGCACTTAATGATGGCAACGACACTGGACGTCCACATCGACCTAAAGAGCTGGCCGGCGAGGAGCCCCATCGTATATCAAACGGCACGTTGGAGTGCTTAGCCAGTTCAACATTGCGCCATCTGTAGTAATAAACCGCGCTCGATATCGCATAATTTCGACGAGCGAAATCTTTCCAACGCCGCGGATTACCGCGAGCTGATCGGGCCTCATAAACAGCAAGCGCTCCGGTGCGTCAATTCCGCAGTCAAGCAGCGCTTTGATCGTACGATCACTTAACCCTTTATCCCTGAACAAGCTCTTTGCATCCATAACACTAACCGCCGTAATTAAATGACATTAGAAAGCAAAAACATAGACCCTCAATCTCACAGAGTCGATTGTACTTGGGTGCATTGAACCAGCGGGCGGGCCGCCAAAGTGGAGCGCCTAGCTTCATAAGAACGAGGCCGCCATGCTGGGGCGCATTGACGGCCTCGCGTATAGACAAGGGCTAGTGGAGGGAGATTGAGGGGTACCCTTGTCACTTTCCTTTGCTAGAGCCGCAATCTCACCAATTCTATTGCACCTAGGTGCATTGAACAAAAGGGTATACCGGCAGCATTGACCTGACCGAGACGACCCGTATTGCTTCCCTCACCCGGCACCGGAAAAACCGATCGGATCGGTCCCGGTTGCCACTTTCGCCGGTCGGCGCCGTGCTTACAATTTGACCAGGATCAACGCCCCGCGTCGCAATCGGATCACCGTCGGGCCGAGAGAGTGAAACCGTGCTGATTGCCCTGTTCGCGGACATGCATGCCAACCGGCAGGCCTTCGACGCTTGCCTCGCGGAGGCGCGCGACTTCGGCGCCAAGCGTTACGTCCTGCTCGGCGACTTTGTCGGCTATGGCGCCGATCCCGACTGGGTGGTGACGACTGCCATGGAATTGGTCGACCAGGGCGCCCTCGCCGTCCTCGGCAATCACGACAGCGCCATCGCCGATCCGCGCGTGCAGATGAACGTCGAAGCCAAGGTCGCCATCGAATGGACGCGCGGCGAGCTCGGCACCGCGCAGCGGCGCTTCCTCACCGAACTGCCGCTCCGAATAAACGACGACGACCGCCTTTACGTTCACTCGGACGCCAGCAATCCGGCAGGCTGGATCTACGTGGTGAGCACGGTCGAAGCCTCGCGCAGCCTCGCGTTCGACCCGGCGCAGATCACGTTTTGCGGCCATGTGCACCGGCCGGCGATCTACAGCATGTCGCCGACCGCCAAAATGACCGCGTTCACGCCGGTCACGGGTGCCGCCGTGCCGCTATTGCAGGGCCGGCGCTGGCTAGCGGTGCTCGGCTCGGTCGGGCAGCCGCGTGACGGCAATCCGGCCGCTTCTTTCGCCATGTTCGACACCGACAAGCGCGAGCTCACGTATTGCCGCGTGCCCTACGACGTCGCGCTGGCCGTGGCCGCGATCCGCAAAAAGGGCCTGCCGCGCTGGCTGGCGGACCGCCTGCTGGTGGGACAGTGACCGATGGCCAAGCCGTTGCACGAGCCTGGGGTGATCCTCGACGGCTTCCGGCTCGAAGAGGTGGCGCATCAGGGCGGCATGGCGGCGGTATGGCGGGTGACGCGTCCCGGCGTCACCACGCCGATGCTGATGAAAGTGCCGCGCATCGGCGAAGGCACCGATCCGGCGGCAATCGTCAGCTTCGAGATGGAACAGATGATCATGCCGCGCCTCGCCGGCGTGCATGTTCCCAAATGCATCGCGGTCGGCGATTTTGCCAACCAGCCCTACATCGCAATCGAGTGCATCCCCGGCAAGACATTGTACACGCGGCTGCCCGATCTGCCGCTGCCCTATGACGAGGTGGCCGACATCGGCGTGAAAATTGCGCAGGCGCTTGACGACATCCACCGGCAACACGTGGTGCATCTCGATATCAAGCCGAGCAACATCATGTTCCGCCCGTCCGGCGAAGCCGTGCTGCTCGATTTCGGTCTGTCGCATCACGATCAGCTGCCCGACCTGATGCAGGAGGAGTTCCGCGTGCCGTTCGGCACGGCGCCCTACATGTCGCCGGAGCAACTCCTCGGCATCCGCAACGACCCGCGCAGCGACCTGTTTGCGCTCGGCGTCCTACTCTATTTCTTCTCGACCGGCGTGCGGCCGTTCGGCGAAAGTGAAACGCTGCGCGGCATGCGCCGCCGGCTGTGGCGCGACCCGGTGCCGCCGCGCCGTCTGCGACCCGATTATCCGCCGTGGCTGCAAGAAATCGTGCTGCGTTGCCTCGAGATCGAGCCGGGCTACCGCTACCCGACCGCGGCGCAACTGGCCTTCGATCTCACCCACCGCGACGAGGTCAAGCTGACCACGCGATCAGAGCGCATGCGGCGCGACCCGTTCACCACCGTGCTGCGGCGGCGCTTCAACAAGGAACTGACGCGGCCGGCCGACCGGTCGGTGCTGGCGGCGCAACTTTCGTCCTCCCCGATCATCGCGGTCGCCATCGATCTGACCGAAGGATCCAAAGCGACCAACGACGCGCTGCGCGTGACCGCCGGGCGCATCCTGGCGACGCTGCCATCGGCGCGGCTCGCCTGCGTCAACGTGCTCAAGCAAGGCCGCCTCACCATCGACTTCACCCTTGACGAGCACGGCCACAACAAGCAGATCGACCGCCTGGTTGCGCTCAAGCATTGGGCGGCGCCGATCCAGCTCGACGAACGGCGGCTCACCGCGCACGTGCTCGAAGGCGTCGACCCGGCGGCGTCCATCCTGGAATTCGCGCAAGCCAATTCGATCGATCACATCCTGATTGGCGCGCGGCAAAACTCGCTGTTGCGCAAGCTGCTCGGCAGCGTGTCGGCTAAAGTCGCCGCCGAGGCGCAGTGCACCGTGACGGTCGTTCGTCCGCATCCGAATTCAGAAGACGAACGACCGGCGGCGGCCGACTACATCGGCCTATCGCCGACCGGCTGAAACGGGGATGAAAACTCAGGCGCCCGGCGCCGGACGTACCGTTTCGACGATTTGCCAACCCGATGATATGGCTGGCGTTTCCAACCGGGCCCATCGATTTGCAATAAATTGGCCGGATCGAATGTCCGGATTTTCGCCGCAAAAAGCGGCGCCGGGCGAGAACCCGAAAGTCAGAGGATGGTAGCCGTCCGGGACCTTGTTCGGTGGTTGCAGACTGTGCCAAACTGTCCGCGTTACTCGTAATACTTCGGAGATCTAGCATGCCTCAGGGCACCGTAAAGTGGTTCAATCCGACGAAGGGCTATGGCTTCATCCAGCCCCAAGAAGGCGGGAAGGATGTGTTCGTGCACATCTCGGCGGTCGAACGCGCCGGACTTAGCACACTGAACGAAGGTCAGACCGTTCAGTTCGAACTCGTCGAGAACCGCGGAAAGACTTCCGCGGAGAACCTCAAGGTTAAGTGACCTCGTAGCCCGAGGCTACTTTCGGCCTTTCTGACTGAATCCGCCGTCGCCGAGCTCGCTGAGCCCGGCGGTTGTCGGACGCGTTTGCCGCGTGCGCGTCTCGATGCTTTGCGCATCGGCTCTCTTAGCGCGTCAACGTCTCCAGTTCCGGAAACGGCGCATAGACCGCATCCTTGCAAAATTCCTTCACGTCTTGCGGCGTAGAAAAATAGCGGTCGAGCTTGCCGGACACGTAGGTCGCAACGCCGTCTTTGACGCCGGCATACTTGCCGTCGACGCGAGCGTTGTACCGCACGCAGGCGACGTAGCGCTCGCCCGGCCCCACCTGCTTGAGGACCGGCTGCGACACCGACGCATTGCGAACGTGGGTCGGGTCGTTGAGATAGGTGCGCAGGAACGCCATCAGATCGTTCTTGTAGTTTTGCGGAAAGACGTTTTGCGCATTCCATTGCGCCTTCAGTTCGGCCGGGCTCGGGCCGACGTCGGTCGTGCAGCCGCCGATCATGAGCACCGCAAGCAACATCAACCACCGCATCCCCGTCTCCGCATTCCGCGTCATTTGCCCCACCGCAATCATAGCGCCTTATGCCGGATCGGCCAAAGGGGCGCCAAAGAACTAGACCCGTGGGGCGCGGTGTTGATAGAGGCGGACGCCTGCCCAAGAAATGCTTTGCTTGGGTGCGAGACGGTGCACCATGCTCACCCGCCGTTCTTGGTTCACGTTGTCGTCAGCCGCCGCCGGTTGCGCGGCCTTCCCGGCGTATGCCGCGGCGCCGGCGGCCAAGGCGCAAGGGCCCGGCGTCTATCGTTACAAACTCGGCGATATCCAGCTCACGGCGCTTTACGACGGCATCTGGTATGTGCCGATCGACGGCAAGTTCGTGCGCAACGCCTCGGGCGCCGACGTCAATGCGGCGCTCGCGGATGCCTTCCTGCCGCCGAGCATGCTGCCGATCTCGTTCACTGCGCTCTTGGTCAACACCGGCGGCAAACTGGTGCTCATCGACACCGGCACCGCCGGGCAGATCACCGACAGCGCCGGCGTCATGAACGACAATCTCGCTATCGCCGGCATCGCGCCCGAGGCGATCGACACCATCCTGATATCGCATTTCCATCCGGACCATATCGACGGCATCAAGACCAAGGACGGCGCCAAGGTGTTCCGCAACGCCGAGATCCTGGTGCCGGAGCCGGAATGGAAATTCTGGATGGACGACGGCAACATGAGCCGCGCCACCGGCACGGTACACCGTTATTTCCTCAACGCCCGGCGCATCTTCATGGACATCGCCAAGGAGGTGCGGCCGTTCCAGCCCGACGCCGAAGTCGCGCCCGGGGTTACTTCAGTTGCAGCCTACGGCCACACGCCCGGCCACACCGCCTTCGCCATCCATTCTGGCGCGCAATCGATGCTGGCGATGAGCGACACGGCACGCGAGCCGTTCTTGTTCGTGCGCCATCCCCAATGGCAGCCGAGCTACGACATGGACGGGCCGCTCGCCGCGAAAACGCGGACGGATATGCTCGACCGCGCGGCCACCGATCGCATGCAGATTGAGGCCTATCACTTCCCCTTCCCGGCCTGCGGTCACATCGTCAAGAGCGGGACCGGCTACGAGCTGGTGCCGGCGATGTGGGCGCCGCTCTGACTACATCTTCGAGAGCTTGGCGATATCGACCGCCTGCGCGTAGGCGAGCTTCGCGGCGGCGTCGGCCGAGCCTTCGACGGTGACCAGGTATTTGTTGTTCACGACCATGTTGATCGTGCCGTCGCTGGTCTGGATGCCGCGCTGGTCGCCGATTTTGATCAGCTTGCCCATGGCGCCGGCGATGACCGGGTTGAGAAACAGCTGGGCGAACTGCATCACCAGCGCCGAGTCGCCGGTGATGCGCACCGAGACGTCGTGCCCATCAGGTGAGCGATAGCGGCGGCTCGCCGAGGAGGCGCCGAACATGGCGACGCCGACAGCGGCGGTTTCCGCCTTCTCGGCCTTCCAGCCGGGCAGCGCCGCCGGCAGCAAGGCGGCAAAGGATTCGGCGTTCTTCTGCCCGACCAGTTGCGAGGCGAGGTCGAGCGACTGCTTGGCGGCGGTGTAGTTGCCGTCCTGATAGGATTTACGGGCCTGGTCGATGGCATCGAGGATGTCGTCGGCGGCGGTGGCCGCGACCGGCGCGGCCAAGGCGAGCACAGCGATCAACACAACGCGCGCGAGGATCATGGAAAGCCCCCAGGATGGACGCCGCCGCAGCCGAGCGCATCGGCCGCGGCGGCGGACGGCTAGTTGGTGGTCAACTTGACGCCACCATATACCGACAAGCCGGGTTGCAGCCAGCCCAGCGGCTCCTCGTATTGCTTGTTGAACAGGTTGTCGGCGCGCGCGAACACTGTGGTGTGGGCGTCGAGCTGATAGTTGACCGCCAGATTGACGATGGCGACGCCGCCGCCTTCCTGCATGTCGAAGGTCGATCGATTGATGTCCAGCCAGCGGCCGAGATAGATGACGGTCGGCGAAATGGTTAGCTTGTCGATCGGCTGCCAGGTCGCGGTGAGCGCGTATTTGTGCCGCGGCCGGCGCAGCAGCTCGGTGTCGGTGTCGAGGTCTTTCGCCGTGGTTCGGGTGTAATCGAGCCGCGCGCGCAATTGGTCATTGACGGTGACGGCAACGAAGGCCTCGGCACCATAGGTGACGGCACTGCCGACATTGATCAGCGAGGTGAACGTGTTGTTGAACTCGATCAGATTGCTGATGTCGTTGCGGTAATAAGTGGCGCCGAAGCGGACGCGGTCGTTGAGTAGCGGCTGCTCGAAGCCGAAATCGTAGCCGCGGCTCGTCTCCGGCAGCAGGCCCGGATTGCCGGTGAAGCCGAACGGCCCCTGCCCGTAGAGCTGATAGAGATCGGGCGCCTTGAAGCCGGTGCCGTAGCTCGCCTTGAGTTTGGTCTCGGTGACCGGGACGATGACCGCCGGCGCCACGCGCCAGGTGTCGTGGCCGCCGAAAGCGTCGTGGTCGTCGTGGCGAATATTGGCGACAAAGAAAAACCGCTTGGCGATTTCCGATTGGAATTCCAGGAAGCCGGCCTGGTTGCCGGTTTTCGCCGCGAGATTGTCGCTGGTCGCCTGCTCGTTTTGCCGCTCCAGCCCGGCCACTAGGATCTGGCCGGGCATCACGGTGAAGGCGCCGTGCCACTCGAACTTCTCGCCCGTCGAATTGAACTTGGTCTGCGGATTGGGATCGGGATCTTTGTTGTCGCGCGCGTAATTCGTGTAGTTGACGGCGAAGGTGTTGACGAAACGGCCGTCGAGCAGCGTCCACACCGCTTCGCCGCGGCCGTAGAAATTCCGGTTGCGGTAAACCGATTGCGAGGGGAAGGTCACGCCGGGGAAGGAGTTCGGATCGTCGCCCGAATAATGCAGCACGGCGTCGGTGTAGTAGCCGATGAAATTGAAGCTCAGAGTCTTGTCGACGTCGTAGCCGAGCTTGGTCGACAGCGACTTGTTGTCATAGGCGTTGCCGATGGCATGACCGCCCGGCGGCACCATATAGGCCGGCGTCACCGGCTGGTTCTCGTAGCGGAAGTGCGAAACGTTGAAGGCGTAGTTGAACTTGTCCTGCGAGCCGCTGACGCCGACCGCTTGGTTGAACGTGCCGTAGGAGCCACCCTCGACCATGCCGGTGACTTTGGCCGGGCCGGAGCCCTTCTTGGTGGTGATCGAAATGAGGCCGCCGATGGCGCTTGCGCCGTAGAGGCCGCTTTGCGGGCCGCGCAGCACCTCGATCTTGTCTATATCGGAGGTGAGCAGATGGGCGAAATCGAAGGCGCCGTTCGGATTGCTGAAGTCGCTGACGTCGATGCCGTCGATCAGGACCTTGACGTGGTTCGAATTGGTGCCCCGGATGAACACCGAGGTCTGCGCGCCGGACGAGCCGTTCTGCACCACCTGCAGGCCGGGCACGGCGTTGAGCGCGTCGGTGACCGTGCGGCGCTGCTCGCGCTGCAGGTCCTCGCCGGTGATGACGGTGATCGAGTTGGCGATCAGGTTGGCCGGCGTCGGCACGATGGTCGGGCTGACCACGATCTGCGGCAGCTCGACGGCGGTTTGCGCGTTCGCCGGCTGTGCGAACGCTATGAGCGCCATTGCGGCGCCGGAAATCCTCTGTTTCGCTCCCATGACGTCACGTTCCTTCGTTTGCGCGCGCGATTGATGCGGCGCATCGGGTGAGACCAAACCCGGGCGAAGGACACGTTCAGCGGCACGCGTTCGGCGTGACGCTCACGTGCAATGTCGTGGGAGGGGTTCTCTCACGGCTTCGCACCGGCATTGTCGTCACCGCTGCGAAAGACCGCTCCGTATGGACGCCCCGTCCACCGGTTGGGTGACCGCGCTGGCAGGTCTCCTGGCTCGCGGGTCGTCGCTCAGATGCGCCCGGCCTTCCCGGTCTCCCAGTGGCCATGTGGACGCGGGCTCGCCGCTCACAGTTGCGGGGGCAGCCACGGACGTCTGCAAATTCGCTCAAGCACGAACCGGCAGATTCCCGTGTTCCCTCTTTCGTCCCCGGATTCACCCGGGGAACCAGCACGTTAAAATGCTCCCTTGAACCCCGGGCCAAGTCAAGCGGCGCCCGCAAAGGTTGCCCGGTCACGGTTTTGTGTAGGCGGGATGAAGCACCGCCTCCGGATTGTTTTTCGTATGGAAACAATTCGCAGTAGATATCAGCCCAAGCCGCCAAAAGGAGAGTTTTCCAATGACCCCGACCCAAGCGCTTCGCCGTCTCGGCATTTACGCCGCCGCCGGTCTGCTGGTGACCGCCGTGAGCCTCAAGCCGATGACGGTCTACGCCATGGGCACCGACACGCCGTATCCGACGACGGATGACAGCAAAAAGAAGAAAAAAAGAGCGACGGCAACGCCGCCGAGCAACAACAACAGGAGCAGGCCGATGCCAAATTCCTGCGCGACTACCGCGCCGCGCGCGAAATGATCCTCGCAGGCCAATACCAAGCCGGCATCGCCGCCATGCACGCGCTCGGCCGCGACGAGCAACCGGACGTGGCGAACTACATCGGCTACTCGTATCGCCGCATGGGCAGTTACGACCAGTCGAAGGTCTGGTACGAGCGCGCGCTCGCCTCCGATCCCGACCATGTGCGCACCTGGTCCTATTACGGCATGTGGCAGATGGAACAGGGCAACCGGCTCAAGGCGGAAGATGATCTGCAGAAGGTGAAGCTATTGTGCGGCAGCACCAACTGCCAGGAATACCTCCAGCTCAAGGCCGTAATCGACGGCACCGGCAGCTACTAATCCGATTGCCTCTTACGAAGAATGCCCCGCCCTCCGCTCAACGGAGGCGGGACATTTTCTTTTCGTAGGCCACGGAACTTTTGCGGTAACCTGTCCAATTTTTCATGCGCCGTTAGCACGCCGGCAAGGTCAGCGGCCTTAGTCTCGACACAACTCGACAGCACTTTCGTCTATCGGGACGAGCGTTCGATCTTCGAGGACTTCGGACCGTGGCGGTCGATCCTGGCGCGCTCGGATGCCAAGGCGCAGGCAGCGTTCGCACTGCATCGCTTCGGATTTGGCCCTCGCTCCGGCGACATCGACCGCATCGCTTCCGATCCGCGCGGCGCCCTGCTCGCCGAACTTAAAGCCCGGCACCGCTTCCATCAGCGCCCCCGATCTCATGAACAGCGGCGCGGCTTTCCGCAAGGCATTCGAATTCCGGCAGGAACGCAAAGCCGCACGCGAAGCAAAGCGCATGCAGATGGCGCGATGGCGCCGGACGCCGCCACGAACCCCACCGCCGGAGCAGCATGGTCCCCGTGCCGCAGCAGATTTATCTCGCCGAAGCCAAGGCCCGCTACGAGGCCGCGCTCAACGCCGACATCGGCCTGGTCGAGCGGCTGGTCTGGTTCTGGTCGAACCACTTCTGCGTCTCCGCCGACAAGGGCCCGGTGCGGCCGCTCTGCGGCGCCTATGAGCGCGAGGCGATCCGCCCACACGTGCTCGGAAAATTTTCCGACATGCTGCTCGCGGTCGAAACGCATCCGGCGATGCTGCTTTATCTCGACAATGCCCGCTCGATCGGCCCCGAACTCGATCGCCGGCCTGCGGCGCGGCAAAGGCCTCAACGAAAACCTCGCGCGCGAAATTCTGGAATTGCATACGCTCGGCGTGCGCACCGGCTACACGCAGAGCCGACGTCACCAATTTCGCCAAGGTGATTACCGGCTGGACCATTCGTGCCGCCGCGACAAGATCCCGATCACGGCGGCGAGTTCATGTTCAACGAGCGCATGCACGAGCCGGGCGCACAGACCGTACTCGGCAAGATCTATCCCGAGGGCGGCTTCGAGCAAGGCCGCGCCGTGCTGGAGGACCTGGCGCGTCATCCGGCGACGGCGAAGCATATCGCCACCAAGCTGCGCGGTCCATTTCGTCTGCCGATGCGCCGCCGCCGGCCTGGTCGACAAACTGGCGAAGCCGTTTCCTGCGACACCGGCGGCGATCTGCATGCGAGGTCACCAAGGCGCTGTCACCGCGCCGGAAGCCTGGAGCGCCCCGCGCGCCAAGCTCAAGCAGCCGGGCGAATGGATCGTTGCCGCGATGCGCGCGCAGCGGGCTTGCGCATGCACAGACGTGCGCGCGGTCGTCGAGCACGCAGAACCTGCTCGGCGAGCCGTTGTGGCGGCCGCCGGCGCCGAAAGGCTTTTCCGACGACAGCGCCGCCTGGCTCGACGGCATGGCGCAACGCCTCGATATCGCCAACCAGGTCGGCCGCATTGTCGGCAATACCGGCCAGGAGCCGGACGCGATGGTCGACGCCGCGCTCGGCCCCCTCGCCTCGCGCGAGACGCGCGAAACGGTCGAGCGCGCCGAGAGCCGGCCGCAGGCGCTGGCGCTGCTGCTGATGGCGCCCGAATTCCAGAGACGGTGATGTCATGACGAACTGCATATGCCCACCCGCCGCGAATTGCTGCTCGCTTCAGGCGTGCTGTTTGCCTGGGCCCATATGCCGCGCGTGGCGCGCGCCGAAGGCCGCGATCCGCGTTTTCTGGTGATCGTGCTGCGCGGCGCGCTCGACGGCCTCGCCGCGGTCGCGCCGGTCGGCGATCCCGATTGGCTGCGGCTGCGCGGCGACAAGGCGCTGACGCTTGACGGCGCGACGCCGGCATTGCCGCTCGACAATTTCTTCGCGCTCAATCCGGCGATGCCGAACCTGCACCGCATGTACAAAGCGGGACAGGCGAGCATCGTGCACGCCGTTGCTTCGCCCTATCGCGAGCGCTCGCATTTCGACGGGCAGGATGTGCTGGAAAGCGGGCTTACCAAGCCGGGCGCGGCCGACACTGGCTGGCTCAACCGCGCGCTCGCGTCGCTTGCGCCCGCCGGCCGCGTCAGCGACAACGGAAGCCTTCGCGGTCGGCCCGGTGACGCCGCTGGTGGTGCGCGGCCCGGCGCCGGTGCTGTCGTGGACGCCGCCGAAGCTGCCGCCGGCCACCGACGACACCGTGATGCGGCTGCTCGATCTTTATCGCCACACCGATCCGGCGCTTGCGCGCGCGCTTGGAAGAGCGCGTCGATCTCGCCGCAATCGCCCGCGCCGGCGGCATGGGCATGAGCCGCGCAGAAGCCTGGCGCCAACCGTCCGCAAGGGCCCCGGCGCCGCGGTGCGCGCCTATTTTGCCGAAGCCGCCGGCGCCGCGGCGAAATTCATGGCCCGCGACGACGGCCCGCGCGTCGGCGCGCTCGCCTTCGACGGCTGGGACACCCACGCAGGACGAAGGCGCCGATCAGCGGCCGTCTCGCCTGCTTGCTCGGCGCGCTCGACGGCGCGCTGGCCGCAATCGAAAAGGGCATGGGCGATGCGTGGAAAGAAACGGCGGTTGCCGTCATCACCGAATTCGGCCGCACCGCGCGCATCAATGGCACCGAAGGCACCGACCACGGCACCGCGACCGTCGCGCTGCTGGCGGGCGGCGCGGTCAAAGGCGGCCGCGTCATCGCCGACTGGCCGGGCCTGAACGAGGCGAGCCTCTACGAAGGCCGCGATCTCAAACCGACCACCGATCTGCGCGCGATTCTCAAAGGCGTGCTGCGCGACCACCTGCGCGTCGACGAGCGCGCGCTATCTTCGGCCGTGTTCCCGGGCAGCCACGCCGTCAAAGCAAGCTCCGGCTTGGTGACGGCGGTTTAGGCGGGTCTAGCGTTCGTGATCCTCATTTGAGCCACGCCCGGTCGTCTCACGCTGCTCGCGTGCCCGCTTGTTGGCTTCGTGGCGGCCGACGGCACAGCCGGCAGCCGCACCGAGAAAACCGTGATGTCCCGCGTAATGCCCCGCCACGCCGCCAACGACCGCGCCTTTCATACATCCCTTCGCCTCGGCGGCGGACAATGTCGCGAGAAGCAACATGCAAGCGAGCGGGCCGATAACAATTCTCATGACAACCTCCGTGGCATCCCGCTACTGCAATGCGGACAGCGGCCTATCGTTCCGTCTCCGTGACAATCCATTGATGATAGGCCGGGTCGAGGCTTTCGACCGGCAGCACCATGATCGCCGGGGTGGTATAGGTGTGCAATTCCTTCACCGCAGCGCCGACTTTCTCCGCTAAAGCCGCGCGGGTCTTGATCAGCATCACCGCCTCCTGGGCCCGCTCGATTTTGCCCTGCCACCAGTAGTGCGAGATCATGCCGGGCAGGATGTTGACGCAGGCCGCCACGCGTTTTTCGACGATTTTCCGCCCGGCCGCCTCCGCCTCGACAATCGAGGGCCAAGTCGTATAGACGAGCACCGCGCGTTCCATCGAAAAGACCCCGCTTTCGCCCCGAGCCGTCAATGAGCCGCCCGCCCAAGCGCTTCAAGAACATCGCCTTTATCGCCGGCACCACGCCCGAGGCGCGCGAGGCCTATGAGCGGCTGCAATCCCGCTACGGCAATGCCGAGCCGAAGGACGCCGACGTCATCGTGGCGCTCGGCGGCGACGGCCATATGCTGCAAACCCTGCATAAGTTCATGAATTCCGGCAAGCCGATCTACGGCATGCACCGCGGCACCATCGGCTTTCTGATGAACGAATTCTCGCTCGACGGCCTGCCGGAGCGGCTCGCCGCCGCGCATATCACCGTCATCCATCCGCTGGTGATGCGCGCGCGCGACGTCCACGGCCGCGTGCATGAGCATCGCGCCATCAACGAGGTGTCGCTGTTCCGCCAGAGCGCCCAGGCCGCGCATTTGCGCATCCTGGTCGACGGCGAGGAACGCATCCCCGAATTGATCGCCGACGGCCTCCTCGTTGCGACGCCGGCCGGTTCCACCGCTTATAATCTTTCGGTGCAGGGCCCGATCATTCCGATCACCGCCTCGCTGCTCGCGCTGACCCCGATCAGCCCGTTCCGCCCGCGGCGCTGGCGCGGTGCGCTGCTGCCCGACAAAGCGCACGTCACCATCGCGGTCATGGACGGCGACAAGCGGCCGGTGGCCGCCGTCGCCGATTCCGACGAGGTGCGCTCGGTGCGTGACGTCGACGTCGAGATGGACCACACGATATCGATCGATCTCCTGTTCGACCCTGGCCACAGCCTCGACGAACGCATTCTGCGCGAGCAATTCGGGTTTTAGTGCCATCTATTTCATGAGCCACGAATGACTCAAGAGTTCAAATTCACCGTTAACGGCAAGCCGGTGAGCGTGGCACTCGCCAACGAAGAGACACCGCTGCTCAACGTGTTGCGCAACGAGCTCGGCCTGATGGGCACGCGTTTCGGCTGCGGCCTCGAGCAATGCGGCTGCTGCACCGTGCTGATCGACGACAAGCCGGAGAAGTGTTGCGCCAAGCCGGTATGGAGCGTCGCCGGCAAATCGGTTGTCACCATCGAGGGCCTCGGCACGCCGGAGAAGCCGCACCCACTACAGCAGGCCTTCATCGACGAGCAGGCCGGCCAATGCGGCTACTGCCTTGCCGGCATCATCGTCAGCGCCAAGGCGCTGCTCGACACAAACTCCTCGCCGACGCGCGCCGATATCGCCGCTGCGCTTGACGACCATATCTGCCGTTGCGGCTCGCATAACCGCATCATCCGCGCGGTGCAAAAGGCGGCGGCGCAGATGCGCGTGGGAGCGCCAACATGAACGCGCCCCTGCCCGGCATTCTTGCCGACAATCCGATGCTCAACCGCTGGGTCGCGTTTCCCGCGTCCGGCAAGGTGACCGTCAATACCGGGCGCGTCGAGATCGGCCAGGGCGTGCTCACCGCCATGGCGCAAATCGCCGCTGACGAACTCGACGTGGCGATGGCGCGCATCACCATCCGCTCCGGCGACACCGAATTGACGCCCAACGAGGGCTACACCGCCGGCAGCCAATCGATGCAGTCGGGCGGCGTCGCCATGCGCCAAGCCTGCGCCGACGTACGGGCGCTCTTCCTCGCGCAGGCCGCCGCCATCATCGGCTGCCCAGTGAGTGAGCTTGCCGTTAGCGACGGCAGCATCCTGCGCGGCGGCAAGCCGACCGGTCAGGATTACTGGACGCTTGCCGGCGCGGTGAACCTCGCGGTCAAGGCGAGCGGCGCCGGCAAGCGCAAAGCCGTTGCCGAATTCGCGCACATCGGCGAAAGCAGCGAACGCCTCGACTTGCCCGACAAGATTTTCGGCAAGGCCATCTTCATCCACGACATGCAACTGCCAGGCATGGTGCATGCCCGCGTCGTGCGCCAGCCTAATCGTGGCGCGACAATCGATAAGATCGACGAGAAGGCGATATTGCGCGCCGCCAAAGGCAAGGTCGCCTTCGTGCGCAGCGGCGATTTCCTCGCCCTTGTCGGCGACGACGAGACGTCCGTCGATCTGGCGGCCGCGGCGGCGGCAAACGCCGTCGCCTGGACCAACGTCGAGACGCCGACCGCGCTGCAAGCGGAAGCCTCCTGGCTGTTGCAGCGGCCGTGGATCGACCGTCCGTTCGGCGCGCCGGTGAGCGAGCCTCAAGGCCGTCCGCGTTTCGAGGCAACCTACTCGCGCGGCTATCTCGCGCATGCCTCGATCTCGCCGTCCTGCGGGCTGGCCGAATATCGCGACGGCCATCTCACCGTGTGGACGCATTGCCAGGGTGTGTTCCCGCTGCGCGCCTCGCTCGCCAAGGCGCTCGGCATCGACGCATCCAAGATCACCGTGCACCACGCGCAGGGCTCCGGCTGCTACGGGCATAACGGCGCCGACGATGCCGCGGCCGACGCCGCCATCATCGCCATGCAGATGCCGGGCAAACCGGTCCGCGTGCGTTGGCGGCGCGAGGAGGAATTCGTCTACGAGCCGAAAACTCCCGCCATGGTCGTCAAGGTGCAGACGCAACTCGACGAGGCCGGCAAGCCGGTCGATTGGACGCAGGAGATATGGAGCGCAACGCACAGCAACCGCCCGGGCGCCGGCGGCGTGTTGCTCGGCGCGGTCGCCCTGCCCAATTCAATGCCGGAGCCGCCGCCTGGCGACGTGCCAGAATCGAACGGCGGCGGCGCCACCCGCAACGGCGAACCGCTCTACGACATCGCCGCCAAGCGCATCATTCATCATTTGATCACCGAGCCGCCGGTGCGCACCTCGTCGCTGCGCGGCCTCGGCGCCATGCCCAACGTGTTCGCGATGGAATGCTGCATCGACGAACTGGCCGAGCGCGCCGGAAAGGACCCGGTTGCCTACCGGCTGTCGCTCACCGCCGACCAACGCGCCCGCGCGGTGATCGAGAAAGCCGCCGCCTTGGCGCGGTGGAATCCGAACGAGCCCGGCGGCACCGGCCATGGCCGCGGCTTCGCCTTCTCGCGCTACAAGAACCGCGCCGCCTATGCCGCCGTGGTGGTCGAACTCGACATTGCCGAGGAGATCCGCCTCGCCCACGTGTGGTGCGCCTGCGACGCCGGCCTCGTCGTCAATCCTGACGGCGTGCTCAACCAGCTCGAAGGCGGCGTCATCCAATCGGCAAGCTGGGTCCTCAAAGAACAAGTGCGTTTCGACCGCGGCGCGGCCGCGGGCGTCGCCTCGTTCGACTGGGAGACCTATCCGGTGCTCAAGTTCAGCGAGGTGCCGGCGATCGACATCGAACTCATCAATACCAAGGACGAGGTGCCGCTCGGCGTCGGCGAGGTCACCGCCGGTCCGACCGCCGCCGCGATCGGCAATGCCGTCTCGCACGCGCTCGGCGAGCGCATCCGCGACTTGCCGCTTACCCGCGAGCGCATCATGGCGACGCTGCTCAAGACGTAAGCGTCAAATACGCCGCAGCGGGTTGGTCAGCGCCAGGAAAAACCCCCCGGTTGAAAATACCGCCATCGTCAGGAAGGCGGCGCTGAAGGCCTGGCGGATATCGGCCTGAATCGCGAGCCGCTGCGCGGCCGGCAGCACAGGACCCGTGCCCGTGTGCTTGACCATGCTGGCGAAGACGCGCGCGGCTTCCGGATTGCGCAGCGTCAGAAAAGCGAACAGCACGGTCGCCACCATAGCGGTGCCGAAGGCGGCACCGATCGAACGCGAGAATTGCACCGAGGCGGCCGCTTCGCCGAGCCGCACCGGGCCGGCGGCGATCTGTACGCTCACTTGCACGACGCCCATCACGGTGCCCATGAACAGCCCGTTGAACAACAGCAGGCCGGCGAGCGCGGCGGTCCCCAGTGCCGAGACCCAGAAGGCGAGCGCAATGAAAATGGCCGTCACGGTGGCAAGGCCGACGATTGGGTAGATCGTCAGCAATCCGGTCTTGTTGACCAGCCGGCCGGTCACCAGAGAGCCGGTGCCGATACCGATGGTGAGCGGCACCAGCAGGAGGCCGGTCTCCGACGGAGAATCCCCGCGCACCACCTGAAGGTAAACCGGGAAAAACGTGATCAGCGACACCAGCGCGGCGCCGTGGCAGGCGGCGAGCGCGTCGCTGTGCCAGATCGCCGGTTGCCGCAGCAACCCGAGCGGGATGAGCGGCGACGGCGTGCGGTTTTCGTGGCGGATCAACAGCACCAGGGCAACGATACCGGCGGCGAGCAGACCGCCGCCCACCGGGAGCATCGCGATATCGACGTGCTGCACTTGCTCGAGCGACAACAGCGTCGCGCCCACGAACACCGCGAACAGAATAAGTCCGCCGGGGTCGGCGCGCCACGGCAGCCGACCGATTTTGGGGGTCGGCAGCCGCCAAGTCAGCGCTACCGCGCCAAGCCCGATCGGCACGTTGACCAGGAAGATCGACTGCCAGCCGAAATGCTCGGTGAGATAACCGCCGGCGACCGGTCCGAAGGTGTTGGCGCAGACCGCAACCGCCGCGAGATAACCCTGGTAGCGCGCCCGCTCGCGCGGCGGGATCGCCTCGCCGATCAGCGCCTGCGACAGCGTCATCAACCCGCCGCCGCCCAAGCCCTGCAGCAGCCGGGCGAGGGTCAGCAGCTCGATGGTGGGCGCGGCCGCGCACAGCAGCGACGCGATCATGAATACGGCGAGCGCGGCGAACATCAGCCGGCGGCGGCCGAAGGAGTCGCCGAGCCGTCCGTAGATCGGCGCCGCGACGGTCGAGGCGATGAGGTACGAGACAACGATCCAGGACGCGCGCTCGAATTGGCCGGTCGCGGCGGCGATCGCCGGCAAGGCCGTGGCGATGATGGTCTGGTCCACCACCGCCAGGAACATCGGCAGCATGATCGAGGGAAAGACAGTCAGGAATGCCGGATATTTGGCGACCGGCCCGGCGGGGTTCTGGCGTTGGTCGGGCCCGTTCGACAAAATTTGGTCCTGCTCTTGTAGCGGTCGAAAGACTTATCAGTGCGCCATCAGGACCGGCAAGCTCGCGTTGGCGAGGATGTGGCGGGTGGCCCCGCCGAAGATCATCTGGCGCAGCTTGCTCTGCGTGTAGGCGGACTTGACGAGGAGGTCGCAGCCGAGCGCGGTTGCGTGTTCGAGGATGATCTCTCCGGGCGTGCGCGTGCCGCGCGGCACCGTCAACGCCGCCGCCTTGATGCCGTTGCGGCGCAGATGGCGCGCTGCTTCTTCGCCGGACGGCCCGACCTCGCGGCCGCCCTCCACCATCAGCACCGTCACCTGCTCGGACAGCCGCAGCAGCGGCAGTGCGAAGATGTTGGTGCGCGCCTGCTGCGTGCTGCGGTTCCAGGCGACGAGCACGTTGCGGGCGAGCGTCTGCGGCGCGGTGTTCGGCACCACCAGCACCGGCCGCCCGCTTTCGAACAGGGCAATCTCGAGCGGCGGCATGCGGGGGTTTTCCGGCTCCGGCCCGGGCCGCCCGAGCACGATGAGATCGAAGCAGCGGCCGTAGTTGCCGATGAAGGCATCTTCAGCCGACTCGGCGCGCGGCCAGCCAAAGGAATAGACGGCGGGCTCGCGGTTTAGCTGCGGCACGTCGTGGCTCTTCATAAAGGCTTCGAATTGGGCGCGCGCCTGGATCGCGGTGTCGCCCTCGAAGGCGCCCGAAATCGCCAGACTGCTGACCGGCTCCACGGTCACATAGGTGCCCGCCGACGGCCGCACCGCGACGCCTTCCATGTAGCTGTCGAACTGCCGGGCGACCAGGCGGGCGGCTTCCAGCACCGCCGGCATGGCATCGTGGTCTTCAGTCGGTAGCAAAATCGTCTTCATGCCGGAGCCATGTGAGAACGCTGCCTTGGCCCAATAATGACGCTTCCGGTCGGCGCCGCACGGCTATCCTATACCCTTCCTTAACGGCACCCCAGTAGCTTTCTCCTGCTGGTATCGGGCTCTATGTCCGAGGCCCCGGGGCGCTATGGTCCGCATCGAATTCAACCGCCTGCGTTTTCTCGTCATCGACGACAACGCCCACATGCGGCGCATGCTGCGCACTTTGTTGCACGGCTTCGGCGCGCGCGAAGTGCATGAGGCGGAAGACGGCGCGGCCGGGCTCGAAGCCTTCACGCACCACACCCCGGATATCGTGATCACCGACTGGGCGATGCCGATCTTCGACGGCCTTGAGCTCACGCAGATGATCCGCCAGCCGGGCGCCAATTCCAACCCTTACGTGCCGATCATCATGCTCACCGGCCATTCGGAAAAGAAACGCGTGGTCTCCGCGCGCGACGCCGGCATTACCGAATTCCTGGCCAAGCCGATTTCCGCCAAGGGACTCTATCAGCGCATTGTCAACGTTGTCGCCAATCCGCGGCCCTTCATCAAGACCAAGACCTATTTCGGTCCCGACCGCCGCCGCAACGTCAACCCAAATTACGTCGGCACCGAGCGCCGCAAGGGCGGCAAGGCCGACGTCATCAAGCAAACCGCGCTTTCCGACAAAGTCCGCGCCGGCTGACAAGGCAGTGCCCTATGGCCCACCATAAGAAAAATTCAACGGCCGTCGCGACCTACGGCGACCATGAGGTCATCACGCCGGAAAACATGCTGCGCCGGGTCGTGAGCGCCAAGCCGCCGGCTCCGGACGAGCCTAATCCGGTCGAGCGCGCGGAGAAGGCATTGGCCGAACTGTCGACCGAATTCTCGACCTGGATGGATTCCGAATGCGAGCGGCTGGACGCCGCCCGCCGCAATATCGCCACCGGCGGCTTCACTGCGGCCAACAGGGATGCGGTCTTCCATGCCGCGCACGACATCAAGGGCGAAGCAGCGACCTTCGGATTTCCGCTGGTGGCGCTTGCCGCCGACAGCCTGTGCCGGCTGATCGAGCATTCGCCGGATGTGACCCGCATTCCGATCATGCTGGTCGATCAGCATGTCGATGCGGTGCGCGCGATCCACCGCGAATATGCCCGCTCCGACGCCACGGCGCTCGCCGCGACGCTGACCAAGCGCCTGCGGGTGGTGACCGACGAGTTTCTCCTCCATGAGAACCGCGATCGGCCCGACGTGCTGGAACACATCAAAGGCCCGACCATCGCGCCGGAATAAGTCCGGCCGCGTCAATGCACGGCGACGCTGCTGCTAGGCCACCAGCCTGGTATCTTCGATGAGCTGGCCCGGGTCGATCGCACGATCGTCGTTGGCGACCAGATCGTCGCAGAACATGCGCGCTTCTTCGCGCGCCGCCTCGACCGCGAACCGCCGCAGCAGCGCCAAGAGCGAAGTCAGATCGCGGCCGCGTTCGGCCTCGCAGGCGGCGAGCACGCGCTCGACCATGCGCCGCTTGAGCTGGCCCTCCCCGCTTTGTTCGCCGATGAGGACGCCTTCGCGCATGGCGGCGATCGCTTCGCGGAACGCCGGATAGGCCTGGTCCGGCAGCCCGGCCTTGCGGTAGAGCGCGCCGAAGCCGGAAACATTGGGGTCGTGGATATAGTTGGTGACGCGCTTGATCGGCACGCCGGACAAATCCGCCAGCGCTTCCTCGACCAACACGACGTTGCCGGACAACAGCGCGCGCAGAATCATCCTGGCGGTCAGTTGCCCGCTGGCGCGCAAATGCTGCACCAGGTGGCCGACTTCGTCGTAAGGCGTGTCAGCGGCAAGCGCCACGGTCGCCTTCTCGCAGGCGTCGCGCGCGGCGTCTTCGGCGTGTTCGGGGCCGAGCCATTGCCGCCCGGTGACGAAGCCGGCAAGCGCACGCGACAATTTGGCGAGCAGCGCCTGGCGGGTCGCCATCGGCAGATCGGCGCGCGCCAGCAGGTTCTCGCGGATCGGCGCCAGATGGCCGAAACGCTCAACCACGCGATCGATAGAGAACGGCGCGATATCGGCGTCGCAATTTTCCAGAAGTGCAAGGCATGCCTGCGCCGAGCCGACTTCAGCGATGCCCGCGGCGAGCGAGCGCGGCAGCATGGCGCGGCCGGCGATGGCCATTTGCGCCGCCGGTTGCGTGGTCGCGACGAGATCGATGAGGTCGGCTTCCTGCAGCATCGGCGACAGCGCCAGGATCGCCATGGCGATCTCCGGCTGATCGTTGGCGAGCGCATGAATCACCACGGACGGCGCTTTCTGCGACGTCGCGAAGACATCGGCGAGTGCGCGCCGCACCAGCGGCGACGGATCGTCGAGCAGCATGATCATCGCGCCCTCGGCGGCGGCGAGATCGTCGTTCGAAAGATCGGAATAGAGATAGGCGCGGGCCAGCGCAGAAGTGGCCTCAGCGCGTTCGCCGGGCGGCGCGTGGCGAATCCACTGCAGAAACTGACGGACAATCATGCTACGACCTGACGCGACTGACAGCCGTCCCCACTTCGACGGCAAGGCTCAGCCTACCTCCGGACGCTTAACAAAACGTTCACCATAGAAATTATGCCGCAATTAACCATGCGGTAATCAGCGCTCGCGGTTTTTCAGATTTTTCCGGGCTTGCGCACCGACGCCGGCGGATCGCTGAACAGGCTGAGCGCAGGCGTCTTGACTTGCGCGTCCGCGTCGGGCGGCGTCCACAGGCTGCTCACGGCCTGCGCCACCGGTTGGTTGCCGCGATCGGAAAACATCGACTGGAAAAGCGGCCGTTGGTCGGGCGGCACCGCCGGCACCGGAACGGGGACGGCGAGCGGCCGGGCGGCGGCATTCGCATAGGCTTGGGTGACGACGGCGGGATCCGGCGTCACGGCTTGGCTGCCACGCAGGTCGGGGCCGAACGCCACCGCGCGCGCGACCTCGAAACGGCCGGTGAGCGTGGCATAGACTTCGCTCACGCTGCGCGGTTGGCCGGACTTGTTGAGAAAGATGTTTGGGTTTGCCGCCGCGGCCTGCGGAAACATCTGCGCGGCATTGGCGTTCGGCTGGCCTGGCATGGCGTTGATCAGCTTCACGGCTCCGTCGGGGCCGAGAAAATGCGCGATGTAGAGCTCGCCTTCGGACGGCTGGCGGCCGAGCGCGGATGCAAGCTGCGCCGCATTGATCTGCGTGAAGGCGCCCGCCATGGTCGCGCTCACCGCCGGATCATTGCGCAGCTTCATGATGGCCGCGCGCATGTTCGGATCGGGCACCTCGTAGCGCCCGTCGGCGCCGATGGCGATGGCGTCGGCGTATTGCTTGTAGCCGTGCGCCGGGCCGGCGCTCTTGAGCGTAGCGAGCCAGGTCTGGTCGATGAACTGGTAGAGGCCGGTCGCCGAGGAGCTCGTTGCCTGCGCCGCCGGATTGAGGTTGGATTCCATGCGCGCGGCGGTCAAAAGGTATTCGAAGCTCGCGCCGGTCGCCTGCGCGGCATCGCGAATGGCGCCCGCGATGCGGGCCGATGCGGCGGCTAGGATGGAATCGATCGCCATGTCTGGCCTTAAAAAGCGGGGCCTTGAGGTCGCGGGCCGAAATGCTGGCCTAACCGGACACCGACAAGCGCGATCTCTGTCGATCCTGGGTAATTATGGTAAATGATCGGTTAACGGCGGCGACCCGCCGGCACTGGAGGGAAGGCAATGGCGGACACGGTCCAGCGGCACAAGCGCGGCGGGCTCTATTTCGAGGACTTCGAGGTCGGCAAGACCTACGAACACCGCTACACGCGCACGGTCACGCAGATGGACAACATGTTGTTCTCCAACATGACGCTCAACCCGCAGCCGCTGCACATCGACCGGCACTTCTGTGAGACCGAGACCGAGTGGGGCCAGCCGCTGATGAACTCGCTGTTCACGCTCGGGCTGATGATCGGCATCCAGGTCTCCGACATGACGGTGGGCACCACCATCGCCAATCTCGGCATGACCGATGTAAAGTTTCCCGCGCCGTTGTTCGAGGGCGACACCGTGCACTGCGAGACGACGGTGGTGTCGAAGCGCGAGTCGAAGTCGCGCAGCGGCGCCGGCATCGTCACCTTCCATCACAAGGCGTTCAAGCAGGACGGCACCCTGGTCGCAGAATGCCAGCGCAACGCCTTCATCGTGATGCGGCCGAAGTAACGTCATGCGTTCATTGTTATTCGTCCCCGCCGACGGCGGGCCCAAACTCGACAAGGCGATGGCGAGCGGCGCCGACGGCGTCATCGTCGATCTCGAGGACTCGATCGTGCCCGAGCGCAAGGAGGCGGCGCGCAAGCTTGCGCTAGATTTCCTCAAGGCGAACGCCGCGAAGAAGGAGCGTCCGCGCCTCTTGGTGCGCATCAACGGTCTCGACACCGGCATGACCGACGCCGACCTCGACGCCATCGTGCCGGGCAAGCCGGACGCAATTCTGTTTCCCAAGGCCGAGGGCGGCGCGACCGTCACCCATATCGACGCCAAGCTGACCACGCGCGAAGCCATCGCCGGCCTGCCGGAAGGTTCGATCAAGATCCTGGCGCAGACCGTGGAGTCGGCCATGGGCCTGTTCACCGCCGGCAGCTATCGCAATTCCAGCGCGCGGCTGATCGGCATGACCTGGGGGCCGGAAGACCTGTCGGCCGAGCTCGGTGCCGAGGCCAACCGCGAAGCCGACGGCACGCCGACCGAGCCCTATCGCCTGGCCCGCTCGTTTTGCTTGTTCGGCGCAGCGGCGGCGAAAGTGCCGGCGATCGAGACCATCCACGTCAATTTCCGCGATGCCGAAGTGCTGCGCCGCGACACCGAGTTGGCGCGGCGCGACGGCTTTACAGGGCGGCTCGCCATCCACCCGGCGCAGGTTCCGGTGATCAATGCGGTGTTCACGCCGAGCGCGGAGCAGGTCGAGAAAGCCAAGGCAATCGTCGCCGCGTTTGCCGCCAAGCCGGGCGCCGGCGCGGTCGCCATCGACGGCAGAATGTACGACCGCCCGCATTTGGCGCGGGCTCAGGCGCTGCTGGCGCGGATCGGGTGAACTCTATTCGGCCGCTTCCATCGGCGCCATATCGTGCGTGTCGCCGGCCTGCGCCTCTTTCACCCGCTCGCTGCGCGCGATGAAGGCGCGCGCCGCATCGGTGCCGAGCGATCCGCCGGCATTCGCGGTCAGGGCTCGAGCGCCCAGCCGCGTCGAACGCCTTAGCCGCGTTGCGAAATTTGCGTTCGCGGTAAGCCCTAGCCGCCGCTTGCGCAGGGCGAAGGCCGCCAACATCCGCGTCGGCTCGCTCGGTTTCGAAGGCCCGCGCGAAGGCCTCGATGCCGGCCTGGATGGCCTTGTCGGTCGGCAGCGTCTCCCACTGCTGCATCAGCGCCTTCTGGCTGCGCACCGCCTGCGCGCCGGCGGCAAAAAGCGCCTCCATGATCG
>CAVRHL010000001.1:0-389482 GCA_963720985.1 uncultured Alphaproteobacteria bacterium | reverse complement strand
TCGCCGTGAGAGGGCGACGTCCTGGGCCGCTAGACGAAGGGAGCTCAGGCCGATAAGGGACATATAGCCATTGGCGCGCAGGCACAAGCGCCGCGTACCAAAGTCCGGGAGTCAATGATGTCCCCATTTCCGGGGCGTCATCGGCAAATCATCTCGCGTCAACTATCGCGCTTCCGGTAGATCGTTATCTTTGGGTTGATGTTTCCCCACACCAGCGGGAAAATCGCCGGCGACAGACGAGGCCGGAATTGGCGTGCAATCGACCAACGGTCGCTGGCGAGTTCGGATTGGATTAGACCTTCGGCCTGGACCCGCCATTTACAATCGGGCGTATTGATCTTGTACCGATCAAATCGAAACGGCGGCACGGTATAGGGCGCCGTCTCGTTGGAAATACAAATTGTGTCGTCCCGCGGCACATGCAAGTCGATCCATGAGGCCGCGGCAAGACGGGTGGAATTCGTGTCGCTGTTTTCGTCGAGGTAGGCCAGTTTCAAGGGAATGGCCTGCACGACCGCCCCTGCCGCCGCAATCGCCAACATGAGTTTGCGGTATCGCAACGGCTGAACGGCCAGAAATACGACGATCAACGGCAATACATACGCGACATAACGAAAGTTCGCATATACGTCCTGTTCCGGCGCCATAAGCGCTGCCATGGCGATTATGGGAATGATAATTCCGAGTGCCAACAAGCGAACCCCAGTGGAAGCCGGTCGCACCAGATCGCGGAGAACAACGGCTAAGAATACCAGGGTCAAGACAACGCCGAACCCCGGTAAAATTGAATTGTGCAGATACGAGAGCAACACTTCAAGGCTGAGGCGGGGCGCAAACGCTTCCGGATGCGCAGCGACCTCGTCCATCAGCGCCTGCCGGTCGAGAACATAATAGGGATTGGTGACGAGCCACACGGCAACCGCGACCGCCGGCACGAGGAACAGGGTCCGCCAATGCATGCCGCCGCGCCAATAGAGGTACAGCATCGCGCCCCAAACCAGAATTGCAAACAGGGCGAAAGTCGACGCCGATCCGACCGCAAGCCCGAGGACTACACCCAGTGTGACTTCGCTCGCGCGTGAGAGGCGCTTTTGAACAAAGGCACGGGCCATGATCAGCAGCGCTGCATTGGCGAACACAAGCGCGTACCAATGCGGCTTCAACACCTGCGAGAACATGATGGTGGCGGGACTGAACAAGTAGATGGCAAGCCCAACTAAGGCGATCTGCGGCGGCGCAAACTGCACGAGTGCAAAATAAAACAAGAGCGCAGATAGCGCCGCCCCGAGCAGAACGAAGGCGCGGCCCGCGATCCATACATTATCGATCGCGTGCGGGTCGCTCAACATATGATCGAGCGATCCGATCGAGAGCACACCGAGCTTTGCCAACACCGCATAGTAAAGGCCCAGCGGATACAGGAAGGCGCCGCCATAGAGATAGAAATGCGGGTCGAATTGGAACTGCGCGGGTTTTATGCGCGAAAGCGCCATGACATTGTAGATCTCGTCAACCTCAATTGGGTAGAGCTTGAAGCGCATAATCCAGCGGTCAAGCGTGTCCTCGCGCTCAACGCGCGAACCAATCACGGCCGTCCGATCAAGCGCGGAGCCGCGCACCACGTCGCTGGTGATGTGGTAGTCGCGAATGAATTGCAGCTGGTTAATGCGGGTTCCGTAATCGAGCGTCGGCGCCTGCAGGGCGATGAAACCGCCGATCAGCACCAGCGCGATCCAATGCGACCTCAGTCTCAGTCTACTATCGGTTGCCTTGTTCGTCATTGAGCCACGACCGCCTGAAACAAAAGCCGGCGAAATGCCCCCCTCACAGCGACCGACTGTACGGCCCCATGCGCCAGCTCGTTCCGTCGGCCGTAAGCCGCAAATCAATCGCTAGAGATGTTTACTCGAACGCAACGTCGATTGAGATCGCCTTGCAATGCCGCACTGCGGCTTCTCCGTCAATCGTCAATTGGAACGAGCGCAACACACCAGCTGCTGATCACGCTGAGACCTGCGCTGACGGCTCAATCTCTAGCACTTGGCTACAACGGCATAGAGCTGTGGTTTTTTAGGCATTGCGCGCTTGGCAATAGATCTGGCGATACGGAACGGTAGAGATTTGGTTCGGCGCAGTGCATGAACGGAGGCGCCAAAATCTGTTGCATTCGCTTCGACGCATCGAAATCCATGGGTTTCCAGTGTCGCCACAAGCGATGCGGCGGACCATGAGCGCACATGCTGGAAGCGATGAAACAGCAACCCACTATCCGGTGAGAGGATAAACTGTTTGCTGCGATCCTCTTCGTTCGGAGTGGTTACGATCAGCAAGCCATTCGGCTTAAGGAGAGAGCGCACCTGAGAGAGGCATCGTGCGAGTTCGTCGTCATAGAGATGCTCCACGACCTCGACAAGAAATGCGACATCAAAACTATCCAAGAACCCGTCCAAGGCATCCGGGCTGCGGGCGCCGAGAAAACCCGGTGTGGCGTGGAATTTCCGATCGAGCTCGGCGAGCGACTTTGGACTGAACTCAACCGCGCCAACTTGCGCACCGGCATGCAGCAAATCGTCCAACAAAAACCCGGGCCCGGCACCGTAGTCTACAACTCGCTCGGCATGTTTTATATATTTGCTAAATTTTTTTGTGAGAACTCGGCCGACCTGAAATGAAAAATAGTTCTCCGGGTGGGTTTGCACATAATCCCAAAATCGGCGGATCATTTCAGGCGTCCAGCGCAACTCCTTTAGCGTCACCAAATTCGCACCCTCTGATAAGTTACCCTGAAAACAATAGCAGGGAAGCTAAGCACTGACAGTAATACAACCGGTAATAAAGTTTGGCTATTGTCCGCTTTGGGCCATTCGAATATCCGTTAAGCTATATAGCCAACGGCGGGCCGGCGCAGGCGGGGAGCGTCACAGTCGGGGAATCGATGGCGAACGCAAAGGCGATTGCATACACCGCAACGGGTCGACCGCCGTTGGCGCCGCCGCTTTTGGTGCTGCTGCTGATCGGGCTGGCGTTGCGGCTCGGCGCCATCTGGCTGGTGCCCGACCAGACCACCAATCTCGGCGACGTGCTCAATTACCGGCTATCCGCGAGCCAACTGCTGCACGGCGGCTTTATTGTCCATCCGTATTTCATGCCGCTTTATCCGCTCGTCATCGCGATCGTCGGTCCTGGGTGGGGTGAGCTTCTTGCCGACATCCTGTTCTCGACCGCGCTGATCTGGATCGTCTACCGGCTGGCGCTTGCGGTGTTCGCCGACGCCGCCATCGCGCTGCTCGCCGCCGCCGCGGTCGCGATCTATCCGCAATTCATCTTCTTTTCCGTCGTCGGCTACACGGAAAGTCTGTTCATGGCGCTGTTCGTCGGCGCCTTCCTGTGCTGGTACCGGGGACGGTTCGTTTGGGCGGCGGTGCTCGCGGTGCTGTCGATCCTGACGCGTCCGGCGGTCGATCTGATCGCGCCGCTGCTCGTTTTCTATTTCGCCTTCGCCATACACCGGCAGCCGATTGGACAAGCGATCCGACAGGTCGCGGTCTATGCGCTGATCTACTGCGCGCTGATGGCGCCGTGGTGGTGGCACAACGTGCATTTCCGCGGCGCGTTCATCCGGCTCGACCTCGGCGGCGGCGAAAATTTCTATGCCGGCAACAATCCGATGAACAAAACTGGCGGCGGAATTGTTGGCGTCGATTATCCCGCTGACGCGTTCGATCACATCACAAATGCGGTCGAGCGCGACAAGGCGTTTTGGCATGCCGGTCTGGCCTACATCCGCGACAGCCCCGGCAAGTTCGTCAAATTCATGGGCATCAAATTCGTGCGTTTCTGGCGGTTGTGGCCGTTCACCGAACTCTATTCGAAGTCGCTGATTATTGCGATCTACGTGCTCGGCTACGTTCCCATCTTCCTGCTCACGCTCGCCTATCTCGCTCGCTGGGGCTACGCGGACTTCATACGCATCTCGCCGATGTTAGCCTTTGCCGCTTATCTGACGCTGGTCAACATGGTGTTCGTTGCCTCGCTGCGCTACCGCCTGCCGATCGAGCCTTTCATGATTGTGCTTGCTTCGGCGGCCGTCGCGCGGCTGGCGCGGCGCTTCCCGGCGGCGAACCGATTTTTCGCGCGGCTCGGCGCGCCGACGCCAGCTGTCGCACAAGGAGGACACAGTGCTCGATAAACTCGCCGACCTCGTCAACGCCGACGGCAACCTGGTGCGCCGCGGCCGCTTCGTCGAAACCACGTTCCTGATCGCGATCGACGACGCCTACACCTTGATCCGCATCCAGGAAGGCCGCGTCATCAAGGTCACGCCGGGGCCGTTCATCACGCCGGACTACAGCTTTGCGCTGCGCGCTCCGCGCGCGGTGTGGGAGAAATTCTGGCAGCCGCTGCCGCCGATCGGCTTCACCGACATTTTCGCGCTGGTGAAGCAGAAACTGATGCAAGTGGAAGGCGACCTGCATCCCTTCATGGCCAACCTGCTCTACTTCAAGGATGTGATCGCGACGCCGCGCCAAATAAAACAAAAAGAGGCTGTGCGATGAAGCCGGCCTTCGAACCCATCGCCGGCCGTTACCTGCATCTCGACCTGCTCGGCAAGCCGCACCGGCTCTATGTCGAGGAGGCCGGCCAAGGCATCCCCCTGCTCTGCCTGCACACCGCCGGCTCCGACGCGCGGCAATATCGCGGGCTGATGAACGACCCGCACATCACAGTGAACTATCGCGTCATCGCCTTCGACATGCCCTGGCACGGCAAGTCGTCACCGCCCGCCGGCTGGCAGGATACCGAATACCAGCTTAGCTCGCGCGACTACGTGCGCATGATCGTCGAAGTCGCCGACGCGCTCGGCCTCGATAAGCCGGTTGCCATGGGCTGTTCGATCGGCGGGCGCATCGTGCTGCATCTCGCGCACGAAGTACCCGAGCGCTTCCGCGCGCTGATCGGGCTGGAGTCGGCCGCGCACACCGCGCCTTATTATGACTTGTCCTGGCTCAACCGGCCCGACGTGCACGGCGGCATGGTCTGCGCCGGCGTCGTCTCGGGCCTGGTGGCGTCGACCGCGCCGGCAGAAAGCCGCTGGGAAACGCTGTGGCACTACATGCAGAGCGGGCCCGGCGTATTCAAAGGCGACCTCCATTTCTACATGATCGACGGCGACATCCGCGGCAAGCTCGGCGAGATCGACATCAAACGCTGCCCGATGTTCTTCCTCACCGGCGAATACGACTACTCGTGCACCGCTGAAGGCACATTGGCGGTCGCCGAACGCCTCGGCGCCGAGGCGGTGATCATGAAGGATCTCGGCCATTTCCCGATGAGCGAGAACCCGCAAAAGTTCAACGGCTACCTGCTGCCGGTGCTGGAGAAGATCAGGGGCCTTTGAGTTGCAGCCGCCCGAGCGGCTTCAGCGTATCCGGATCGAAGGTGCGAATTTCGGTCGCGCCATTGACCTCGATGGTCACCACAATGTGGTCGGCGCCGACCGCGGTCGAGATCACCTTGGCGCCGGCGGGCAGCGACTCCGTGACATCCGCGAATGACGGAGCGCTTTCCTTCACATGGAAAAGGCGGTAGCCGATGACGAAGAGCACGACGCCGATGACGACAAAGGTCGCGATCATGATGATCAGCATCAAGCGCCGCACCTTGGCGATGGTCGCAGCGGCGTCGGGGTCGAGGGGCTTCTGGGCGTCGGACATCGGTTAGGCCATGCCTGAGGGGACGCGCGAGACAATCAAGATCGCCGCCAAGGAGCAAGGGCTGCGACTCGACCGCGTGCTCTCGGCTCGCATCCCGGCGCTGTCGCGGTCGCGGCTCAAAGCGCTGATCCTCGATGGGCAGGTCACGGTCGCGGCGCGCACGATCCGCGATCCGGCTATGGCCGTCAAATCCGGCGACACCGTCACTGTGGCCGTCCCGCCGCCCGAGGCGGCTCAGCCCGCGGGCGAGCCGATCCCGCTCGACGTCGTCTACGAGGACGACGACCTCATCGTCATCGACAAGCCGGCCGGGCTGGTGGTGCATCCGGCCGCCGGCCACGCCACCGGCACGCTGGTCAACGCGCTGATCGCCCATTGCGGCGACAGCCTCTCCGGCATCGGCGGCGTCAAGCGGCCGGGCATCGTGCACCGGCTCGACAAGGACACCAGCGGCCTGATGGTGGTGGCCAAGACCGACGCCGCCCACCGCGCGCTCTCCGCCCAATTCGCCGACAAGACCGAAGGCCCGCTCGAACGCGGCTATCTCGCTCTGGTTTGGGGCGCGCCTGGCCGGCCTAAGGGCACCATCGACGCCCCGCTCGACCGCCATCCGCAGGCGCGCGACAAGCGGGCGGTCCGCGCCGGCGGCCGCGACGCCGTCACCCATTGGCAAGTGCTGGAGCGATTCGCCGGGCCGGACGGCAAGCCGGTCGCGAGCCTCCTAGAATGCCGGTTGGAAACCGGCCGCACCCACCAGATCCGGGTGCATCTCGCCCATATCGGCCATCCAATCCTGGGCGATGCCACATACGGCACCGGATTCAAGACCAAAGCGGCCCGGCTCGACCCGAAAGCCCGCGCCGCGCTGGCGGGTCTTGGCAGACAGGCTCTGCATGCTTATCTACTCGCCATCGAACACCCCCACACGCAAAAACGCCTGCGGTTCCAATCGGAACTGCCGGGCGATTTGCGTCGTTTACGTGATGCCCTGGCTGCGGAAAGCAGCGGCCAGGCATGGCAACGGCACAAATAGGCCAATCGAGACAATGGCTTGAACGGTACCGCCGGGGTCACGGTGACGTGACGGCGGCGTGCTGGTTTTCGGTGGCCGGTTCCGCTATGCTGCACCTGCGATCAAGCTTTCGCGGTCGCAAAATCGGATGCGTGCCGTCGGCTCGGGGAGCGGCGGCGACCAATCGCCCGCCGATTCATCGGGGGCAACTTAAGGAGGGCGCTATCATGGCCCGTTCAGCCGCTTTGCCGGCACTCAAGGCCGAATCCGGCCTTTCACACTATCTGGAAGAAATCCGCCGGTTCCCGATGCTGGAGCCGCAGGAAGAATACATGCTGGCGCGCAGCTGGCGTGAGCACGGCGATCGTGACGCCGCGCACAAGCTCGTCACCAGCCATCTCCGCCTGGTCGCCAAGATCGCCATGGGCTATCGCGGCTACGGCCTGCCGATCTCGGAAGTCGTGTCCGAGGGCAATGTCGGCCTGATGCAGGCGGTCAAGCGGTTCGAGCCCGAGAAAGGCTTCCGGCTCGCCACCTACGCCATGTGGTGGATCAAGGCGGCGATCCAGGAATACATCCTGCGCTCGTGGTCGCTGGTGAAAATGGGCACCACCGCCAACCAGAAGAAGCTGTTCTTCAACCTGCGCAAGGCCAAGAGCAAGATTTCCGCGCTCGACGAGGGCGATCTGCGGCCCGATCAGGTCAAGGTTATCGCCAAGCGGCTGGGCGTCAACGAGCAGGACGTGGTCGACATGAACCGCCGCCTCGGCGGCGACGCCTCGCTCAACGCGTCGATTCGTGACGACGGCGAAAGCGGCGAATGGATGGACTGGCTGGTCGACGATGCGCCCAGCCAGGAACACCTCCTGGCCGATCATGAGGAAAGCGATAACCGCCACCGGGCGCTGATCGGCGCGCTCGACGTGCTCAACGACCGCGAACGGCGCATCTTCCAGGCGCGCCGCCTCGCCGACGATCCGATCACGCTCGAGGATCTGGCCGCCGAGTTCGGCGTTTCGCGCGAGCGCGTGCGCCAGATCGAAGTGCGCGCCTTCGAGAAGGTGCAGAAGGCGGTGAAGAACCGCATCGCCGCCATGGAGCAGCCCAAAGCGACGCCGGCGATCTCAAGCACGATGCACTAAGGCGCTCGCCGCGACGTTCAGAAATTCAAATGGCCGGGAGCAATCCCGGCCATTTTGATTCTGACCTGATATGTCGTCAACGCGAAAGCGAGGACCCACAAGCTGCGAGCGGTCTGCTCCGGCTACCTGGTTGCCCCGCCGGATGGAACCAAATGACGGGGTCCCCATTCTCATCTCAGGGAACCGGAGCGAGGGCGAACTCATGAAGACGGCAAAGTTGCTGGGTGTCGTTGAACATCAAGCCACACGTCTGTTGAAGGCGGCTCGCAGACGCTATAACGACCTGACGCGCTCGGCCGCAAAGATGACCGACGTCAGGCATCAGCGGCGCTACCTTCGGGCGGCCAAGCAGACCATCGCCAGCGCGGAAAAAATCATCGCGCAATTGAAGCAACGCGTTGCCGTCGCCGAAAAATCTCTGGCGGCCGGCAAAAAACGCGGCAAGCCACGGGTCAAGCGCAAGACCAAACGGCGCGTGAAGCGAGCCGTAACGCGGGCGAGACGCAAGAAACGCGGCTAACGGCGCTTACTCCCCCCACGCCCTAAGCGCTTCCTCGAAGGCGCGCGCGCCGGGGGTGCCCTTCTCCAGCGCCATGATGGCGCGCTTGCCGCTGGTGTAGACCAGCGGGATGTCGAACCAGTCGCGCTCCTTCAGCATCTGGATATTGCGCTGCACGTCGACGTCGACCGCCGACAGGCCGATCAGGAAATAGCCGTTGGTCACCTTTACGGCGAGGCCGGCGAGCGGCACGCCGCGCGCCTCCTCGTTCTGCTTCATCAGCACGCCCGGAATACTGCCGACGCCGCCTTCCTGGAAATCCGCCGGCAGCGTGAACAAGATCTCGATGGTGTGGCTCGCCGGCAGTGCTTTGTCGGTGTTGCGGCGGAGTGAAAACGTCATCCGCATGTGCCGCTCGGGGATTTCGACGTCGGCGCGGATCGCCAGTTCGGGCGCGAGCCCAGGTCCCGGCGAAACCGTCTCGGTGCGCCAAAGCGCCGAGCCGACATAGCGCTTGCCTTTCGGATCGTTCGGATCCTCGTCGTAGAGCACGACCTTTTGCGCGACCGCGGCGGCGGGCGCGTTGGCCGACGCCGCGGTGTCGCGCTCTGCCCCGATGCGATCGGCGATCTTCGGCTGGCCCGCAGGCGCGGCGGCTTCGCGCGGCTTCGGCGGCGGCGCGCTGCGATATTTCGCCACCATCGCAATGATCGGCCCGCGCTGCCAATAGGCGCCGCCGGCAAGTCCCGCCAGCACCAGAAGGAGCAGCACCCACTTGATCACGCGGCCATAAGAACGCGGCGGCTGCGCGTAGACCTCTTTTTCTCCTTCTTCGCGCGGCGGCGGCAAGGTGTCGGCCGGCGACGACGAAACTTCGTCGTCCGCCGTGTTCTGCGGCCGCTCCGCCATGGGCGGCTCGAAATAAGGCGCGGCCGGCGGCGCCGTCTCGCGGCGCGGCGGATGCTCGCCGGGCACCGCTTCGTAGACGTCGCGCGCCGACCGGTTGGCCGTCGCGGCCGCCTCGCCGAGGCTCTCCGCATCGGCCATGGTCGCGCGGAATCCGCTCAGGCCCTGATCGGAAAGCGGTTTTACCGGCGCAGGCGTTTCGGCGGGCTGGGCCAGCGTGCGTTTGACCGCCTCCGCCTCGACCTTGCGGATCGCGTCCTCCAACGCCAGCCGCTCGCGCGTGATGTCGGATTCGTCGAGCGCCGGCTCGACGCCGCGCAGTTGGTTGACCAGCGCGGCGCGCGCGCGTTCGTACAAGGCGCGGCGGTTCTCGCCGGTGTCCTTGTCGAGGCCATTTACGGCGCGGGCGATCAGCGGTTGGTAATCAGCCATCTTTTATCGACGCGGCCCTACTTTTGGTCCTGGTGCGGTCATCATACTTCAAACGGGTTCTTCATCAGAATCGTGTCTTCGCGCTCAGGACTGGTCGACAGCAAAGCGACTGGGCAGCCCACCAATTCCTCGATTCGGCGGACATATTTTATCGCCTGCGCCGGCAATTGCGCCCACGAACGCGCGCGCGCCGTCGGCTCCTTCCAGCCCGTGATGGTCTCGTAGAGCGGCTCGACCCGCGCCTGCGCTTGCTCGCCGGCGGGGAGATAATGGATGTCGCGGCCGTCGAGTCGATAGCCGACGCAGACCTTGATCTCGTCGAAGCCGTCGAGGATGTCGAGCTTGGTGAGCGCCAATCCGTCGATGCCGCAGGTCAGCACGGTCTGCCGCACCAGCACCGCGTCAAACCAGCCGCAGCGACGTGCGCGGCCGGTGACGGTGCCAAATTCGCGGCCGCGCTCGCCGAGCGTCTTGCCGACCGCGTTGTCCATTTGATCCGTCGGGAACGGCCCCTCGCCCACCCGCGTGGTGTAGGCCTTGCAAATGCCGAGCACGTAATCGATCGCGTTCGGCCCGAGGCCGCAGCCGGTCGCCGCCTGCGCCGCCACCGTGTTCGACGAGGTCACGTAAGGATAGGTGCCGTGATCGATGTCGAGCAGCGCGCCTTGCGCGCCCTCGAACAGGATGCGCTTGCCCTCGCGCCGCTTGGCGTCGAGCAGCAACCAGACCGAATCCATGTAGGGCAGCACCTGCGGCGCGATATCCGCCAGATAGTTGTAGATCGCGTTGCCATCGAGCTCGCCGAGGCCGAGCCCGCGGCGCAGCGCGTTGTGATGCGCGAGCAGCCGGTCGATCTTCGGCGCCAGCGCCGGCAGGTCGGCAAGATCCATGAAGCGGATGGCGCGCCGGCCGACTTTGTCTTCATAGGCCGGGCCGATGCCGCGCTTGGTGGTGCCGATGCGGGTCGCCGAATTATCCGCCTCGCGCACCGCTTCCAGTTCGCGATGCAGCGGCAGAATCAACGGCGCGTTCTCGGCGATACGCAGATTGTCCGGGGTCACCGCGATGCCTTGTTTCTTAAGCTGGGCAATCTCGTCGATCAGCGCCTTGGGGTCGACCACCACGCCGTTGCCGATAATGGAGAGCTTGCCCCCGCGCACCACGCCGGAGGGCAGCAGCGACAGCTTGTAGGTGACGCCGTCGATCACCAAAGTGTGGCCGGCATTGTGGCCACCCTGGAACCGCACGACGATATCGGCCTGCTCGGACAGCCAGTCGACGATCTTGCCCTTGCCTTCGTCGCCCCACTGCGACCCGACGACTACCACATTCGCCATACGAACGGTTTCCCCGCGCCAGCGCTTTTAGGACACTGACGCCGGAAGCGGCCGGCCAGGTCCACCTTCGGATAAAGGAAGCCGACGGCGGAGGCAAGGCAAAGGACGCCGCCCGTACCACCGCGGGCGGCGCCTGCTAAGAGCCTGGCGGGCCACCGCTATTTCTAGAAATGCAGCGGCTTGGCCTGCTGCACCTGCGGCAGCGCGCGCACCTTGGCGAGGACGTCGGCAGGCAGTTCGCCGTCGATCTCGATGAGCGCGACGGCATTGCCGCCGGGCGCCTCGCGGCCGACGTGAAAAGTGGCGATGTTGATGCCGGCCTCGCCCAGCGTCGAGGAAAACCGGCCGATGAAGCCCGGCTTGTCGAGGTTGGTGATGTAGATCATCGACGGGCCGAACTCGGCGTCCATGCGGATGCCCTTGATGTTGACGATGCGGGGACGGCCGTCGGCGAACACCGTGCCGGAGACCGAGCGCGTCTGCTTTTCGGTCACCACCGTCACCGTGATCAGGCTCTCGTAGTCGCCGGTCGCGTCGCGGGTGGTTTCCTCCACCGCCACACCGCGCTCGCGCGCGACCAGCGGTGCCGACACCACGTTGACGTCGCCGAGCATCGGCCGCAGCAGGCCGGCGAGCACCGCCGAGGTGAGCGCCTTGATGTTCAAATGCGCGACCGTGCCCTCGTAGGTGATGTGGATTTCCTTGATCGGATTTTCGGTCAACTGGCCGGCGAAGGAGCCGAGCTTCTCGGCGAGCGCGACGAAAGGCTTGAGCTTGGGCGCTTCCTCGGCGCTGATCGAGGGGAAGTTGACCGCATTCGAAATCGCGCCGCGCAAGAGATAATCGGACATCTGCTCGGCAACCTGCAGCGCGACGTTTTCCTGCGCCTCCGAGGTGGCGGCGCCGAGATGCGGCGTGCACACCACGTTGGGCAGGCTGAACAGCGGGCTGGCCGTCGCCGGCTCCTCAACGAACACGTCGAAAGCTGCGCCCGCCACTTGGCCCGCTTTAAGCGCCTCGGCCAAGGCCGCCTCGTCAACCAGGCCGCCGCGCGCGCAATTGATGATGCGCACGCCCTTTTTCATCTTCTTGATGGCGGCGGCGTCGATGATGTTTCGGGTCATGTCGGTGAGCGGGGTGTGCAGCGTGATGAAATCGGCGCGCTTGAACAACTCGTCGAGATCGACTTTCTCGACGCCGAGATCGCGCGCGCGCTCTTCCGACAGGAACGGATCGTAGGCGATCACCTTCATCTTAAGGCCGATGGCGCGGTCGGCGACGATCGAGCCGATATTGCCGCAGCCGATGACGCCAAGCGTCTTGGAGAAAATCTCCACGCCCATGAACTTGTTCTTTTCCCATTTGCCGGCGCGGGTCGACGTATCGGCTTCCGGAATCTGGCGGGCCAAGGCCAGCATCAGCGAGATGGCGTGTTCGGCGGTGGTGATGGAATTGCCGAACGGCGTGTTCATCACGATGATGCCGCGCGCCGTCGCCGCCGGGATGTCGACATTGTCGACGCCGATGCCGGCGCGGCCGATCACCTTGAGGTTGTTCGCCTTCTCCAGGATCTTCGCGGTGACCTTGGTGGCGGAGCGGATGGCGAGGCCGTCGTAATTGCCAACCAGCTCGGCGAGTTTGTCTTTATCCTTGCCGAGCGCCGGCTGGAAATCGACCTCGATGCCGCGGTCCTTGAAGATCTGCACGGCGGCGGGCGACAACGCATCGGAAATGAGAACTTTAGGCATGGCGGTTGCTGCTTTTTTGAACGGGTTTGTCAGTCGGCGGTCCCCCGCTTGCCGCGGGAGGAAGAGCGGGCGTTACGCCGCCTTCGGCAGCGCGGCTTTGGCCTCGGCGAAGGCCCAATCGAGCCAGGGCGTGAGCGCCGTGACGTCGCTTGTCTCCGCCGTCGCCCCGCACCAGATGCGCAAACCGGGCGGCGCGTCGCGGTAGTATGCGATGTCGTAGGCGACGCCTTCCTTCTCCAGCAGGCCGGCGAGCGTCTTGGCGAAGGCGGCCTGGTCGTCGCCCGACAGGCGCGTCACCGCCGGATCGACCACCTTCAGGCACACCGAGGTGTTGGAGCGGTGCTCGGCCTTGTTGGCGAGATGCGCGACCCAGGGCGTGACCGCGACCCAATCGGCGATCGCCTTGGCATTGGCATTCGAGCGCGCGATGGTGGCCTTGAGGCCGCCGACCGATTTCGCCCAGGACAACGTGTCGAGATAATCCTCGACGCAGAGCATCGACGGCGTGTTGATGGTCTCGCCCTGGAAGATGCCTTCGTTGAGCTTGCCGCCCTTGGTCATGCGAAAGATCTTCGGCAACGGCCAGGCTGGCTTGTGGCTCTCCAGCCGAGCCACCGCGCGCGGCGACAGGATCAGCATGCCATGCGCGCCCTCGCCGCCAAGCGCCTTCTGCCAGGAGAAGGTGACGACATCGAGCTTGGGGAAATCGAGCTCTTGCGCAAACGCCGCCGAGGTGGCGTCGCAGATGGTCAGGCCCTCGCGGGAGGCCTCGATCCAGTCGCCGTTTGGCACGCGCACCCCCGAGGTGGTGCCGTTCCAGGTGAACACCACATCCGTCTTGAAATCGATTTTCGACAGATCGGGCAAGTCGCCATAAGGCGCCTTGAGCGTCGTCACATCCTTGAGCTTGAGCTCCTTGGTGACGTCGCTGACCCAGCCTTCGCCGAAACTCTCCCAGGCCAGCATGGTCACCGGCCGCGCGCCCAGGAGCGACCACAGCGCCATCTCGACCGCGCCGGTGTCGGACGCCGGCACGATGCCGATGCGATAATCGGCCGGCACTTCCAGCACATCGCGGGTGAGATCGATGGCGCGCTTGAGCTTTGCCTTGCCGATCTTGGCGCGGTGCGAGCGTCCCAAAGCTGCGTCGGTGAGAGCGGTGAGGTTCCAGCCGGGGCGCTTGGCGCAGGGGCCGGACGAGAAGTGCGGGATCACCGGCCGCATGCCGGGCTTTGCTGCTGACATATGTCTATCCTTCCAGATAGGCGCCTCTCGTTGGGGAGAGGTGTCCCATTGGTGGGCATAAGCGAGTTGGAGCGTCCGGTCAATGTGCCGAAACGCCGACAATTGCGATAAAGCGGTATTGGCTTCCGGAGATGGAATGAAACGCCGCCGCGAGCGGGCTAGAACTTCATCCCGACGGCGGCGCGCACCGAGTTGGTTGAGACGCGCATATCGCTGATATTGGGGAATTCGATGAATTCCCATTCGGCGCGCGCAAACACATTTTGCATCAACGCGACATCGAGCCCGAGGCCAGTGGTAAATCCGTAGGCAATGAGGCCAGCTTGCGATTGCGATTGCGGATCACGCGCCAGACACAAACAAGACGTGGTGGAAACCGGGGGCGTCGTAGTCGTTGTAAATGTTTCGGTGCTGCCGGCAAGGGTTGCAAAGCGAGAGACATCGGCGCGGCCAACCGCGACGCCGACAAAACCGTATGGCATGAAACGGTCAAAAACCCAGCCTGCCCGCGCGCGCGCCGTCGCGATATCGTGGATTGTTACCGAAGCACCGGATGTCACTATCACATTGTAAACAAGCGTGTTGCCGGGCGGAGGATTACTGCTCGTAATCAGTATGTTATCGGTCGAATCGTGCCCGCTCATCCCGAGCGACATGTGGTTATAGTTCAGCTCGGCGCCCAGAACTACGTCGTCCCACTGCCAATTGTAGCCGATGAAGCCGCCATAGCTTGCGCCGCCAGTCACACTTTTCGGCAAGGTCGTAAAATTGGTGACAATGCTCTGCAATTCCGTGTTGGCCAGCATGTAGCTGACCAAGGAATTGTCGGCGTTGCCCAAATCAGCCGAACCCCAAGTCTGGCCGATCTGTCCGCCAAAATAAAAACCCTCCCAGCGGGTGTAGGTCGGCGCGTAGGAGCCGCGCAGCAATGCAGGCATGTCGGCGGCAAAAGCGCCGGCCGGCGCCACGAGCATCAGGGCGAGCGCGGTCAAACTGGTGCGCAGGCCGCCAATTCGATGGGATAAGGTTCGGCGGGATTGACGGGGCGAATCTGAAACCGCAGATGCCGCACCGGAAGTGCCTGATGTCTTCGGCCAACCCATGACCACTCTTCCTTCGCTACCACTCGACCGGCCCGCGGTGAATTAGCGGGCGCTTAACCATGTTTTTTCATCCAAGACAGCGCGCCGTTAACGGAAACGGCGCGCTGGATTTGGTGTCGATTAGCCGCGGCTGCTCAGCGGCGGCGTATAGGACGGCGGCTGCTCGACGTCGCAGCAGGTCCAGCGCAGGCCGATCATGAAATCGTGCGAATAGAGATTGCCGAACTTGTAGGAGTTGGCGTTGCAGCCGCCCACGCAGTCGATCGGGTCGGTGATCGATCCGTAGTTGAGATAGCGGTAGGTGAAGTCGATCTTGAAATTATTGCTGACGTCGTAGGCAAGGCCGGCATAGAGCGCGTAGGCCATGTGCCATTCGGTAGAGTTGCGGCCGAAGCCGTAACCGCCGTTGGTCACGTTGAGGTCGCTAAATTGAACGAGTTGATTGTAAGCGCCGCCGATGCCGGCGCCGACGAAGGGCGTCACGCACCACCAGGTGCCGAGATCGACGTAGGCGTTGGCGAGAAACACCCAGGATTTGACGTAGCCTTGATAGGTGTCATCGCAGACGGCCTCGGGATTAAGCGCCGAGTCCGTGCAGGCCACGGTGTAATGGCCGAAAGCATCGACCCGCGCCTTCGAGCGATATTCGGCGCTGCCGTCGAACCGCAGCCACTTGTTCCAGGCATAGCCGATGGCGCCGCCGACAAAACTGACGTCGCCGATCGTGGAGCTGTCGATCCGGAAATCGGTGCCGACATTGGCGGGATTCTGGATGTATTGCATCTGATCGCTGTGGGTCATGCCGGCGCCGACAAAGCCGCGCAGGTACCAGTTGCAGCATGGCTCCGCTTGCGGCGGCGGCAGTGGCATATCGGCGGCGCGCGCGGCGGTCACCGCAAGGCAGGCAAGCGCCGCGAGTGTTGCGATCTTTAGTCGAGCAATACACATGATACTGTCCCTCACGTCTCGAGCGCCCGCGTCAGAGGGACGATGCCAGCAAATCCTTAAGTGACAATTAACCCTAATATTTAACCCTAATATTTCACCACCGCCCCCGACGGCGAGCGCAAGTGGCGCAATGCGCCGCGACGCCGCCCGCGCGTCGATGCGATTTTAAGAAAGCGTTTAGTTTAAGAAAGCATTCACGCCTGTGGCGCGTCGCACGGAGGCGATGCGCTGCGCGATCGCTCGCGGAACACCGCGGCGTCAGTCCTTGTCGCCCTCGCCCATCTCGCCGATGTGATGCTGCGCATAGAGTTCGAGACCGAGCTTGGCGACGAGATCGAGTTGCGTCTCGAGGAAGTCGATATGGTGCTCCTCGTCGGCCATCAGCTTCTCGAACAGGTCACGGCTGACGTAGTCCTTGGCCGAGTGACAATAGGTCGCAGCCTCCTGGTAGAGAGCGCGCGCCGACATTTCCGCCGCGAGATCGCAGTCGAGAACTTCTTTCACGCTCTGCCCGATGTGCAGCGGGTCGAGCACCTGCATGTTGGGAAAACCGTCGAGGAAGATGGTGCGCTCGACCAGTTTGTCGGCATGCTCCATCTCTTCGATCAATTCCTTGCGCCACTGCTTGGCCAGATCCTTGTAGCCCCAATTGTCGAGCAGCCGGTAATGCAGCCAATATTGATTGACCGCGGTGAGTTCGTGGCGCAACGCCTTGTTGAGGTATTCGATAACCTTCGCATCACCCTTCATGACGCATCTCCCCGCCGCTCAACATCGAGGCGGCACATTTTGTTTCGCAGAGACAATGCAAGGTGGCGCCGGAGCGGTCAACGGGCGGCAAAGCGCGTTCAGTCGCGCGGCGGCTGATGCACGGCGCAGCCGCAGCCGACGGGGCAGCCGGCGCCGGTCAAGGCTTCATCCATGATCTTTCGAATGGTGCGTGCGCAGCGGCCGCATTGGGCGCTGCAGCCAAGGCAATTATAGACTTGGCCGGCCGTGCGCGGCGCGGCCGTGTTCACGGCACTGCGCACGTCATGGTCGCTCAGCACGTTGCAGGAACAAACGATCATCGACGAATTCGGCTCCAGCGGTCGCTAGAACCGCACAATGGCCGTTTCGATGCCCGCTTCTTTGCGCCAAGTCAAAATATACCGCACATTAAAACCGCTATAATCTAGGCGCGAGGAAAACCTATTGCCGCGGCGCTTCAGCGCTGCTGCGTCCGGCGTAGCCAATCGTGGGTGACCAGACTTTCGGCCAGCGCGATCAAGGCGGCGCGCGCCGAGGTGTCTTCGATGGCCAGGAACGACTCGACCAGCCGCATGGCTTCCTGGGTGCGCGGATCGTCGTGGCCGCCGGTTCGCCCGGGCGTTCTGCCGGATGGCTGCGGTTGCGCGGCTTGATGGGCAATTAGACGATATTGTCGGCAGGCGTCTGCGGTTGTTCGTTCATGGTCGACGTACGTCCCCAAGGTTTATTGGGTAGCGAACGTAGTTATATGCGCAAAGGAACAATCAGCGTAAGAACCCAGCATTGAGGATTGCCCGATCACCGCGAATTGTCTTAGCCGGAATAGGGGTTTTATGAGTCTGCATCACATAATGTTTGCGTAAACTCGCCGGCGCCGCGCGGCAGCGCGCCCGCGATCGGTTTGCGTTTTCTCGGATATTTCCGGCCGCGTTCAGGCCGCGACTTCGGTCAACGCCTCTACCACGTCGTCGACCACCGCCTCGACCAGTGTTTTGTCGTCGCCCTCGCCCATCACGCGGATCACCGGCTCGGTGCCGGACGGACGCACGATCAGGCGGCCGCTTAAGCCCAGCTTCTTTTCAGCGCTGGCGATGGCCGAGCGCACGCCGGCGTTCTCCAGCGGCTTGCCGTTCTTGTAGCGCACGTTCTTGAGCACCTGCGGCAGCGGCTCGAAGCGATGGCACAGTTCCGACACCGGCTTGTTGCTGCGCTTGACCACGGCGAGCACCTGCAACGCGGCGACGAAACCGTCACCGGTCGTGGTGTAGTCGGAGAGGATGATGTGGCCGGACGGTTCGCCGCCGACGTTGTAGCCGTGTGTGCGCATGTGCTCGAGCACGTAGCGGTCGCCGACCGGCGTGCGCACCAATTCGAGCCCGAGGCTGTCGAGATGGCGCTCGAGGCCGAGATTGGACATCACGGTGGCGACCACGCCCGGACGCTGCAGGCGGCCGTCTTCTTTCCAGCTTTCGGCGATGACCGCGAGCAACTGGTCGCCGTCCACCACATGGCCGCGCTCGTCGACGATCATGACGCGGTCGGCGTCGCCGTCGAGCGCGATGCCGAGGTCGGCGCGCACCTCGCGCACTTTGTGCGAGATCGCGGCGAGATCGGTGGAGCCGCATTCCTTGTTGATGTTCATACCGTCCGGCTCGACGCCGATCGCGACGACCTCGGCGCCCAATTCCCACAGCGCGCCCGGGGCGACTTTGTAAGCGGCGCCGTTGGCGCAATCGATCACAACGCGCAGACCGGACAGATCGATCGCGCGCGGCAGCGTCAGCTTGGCGAATTCGATGTAGCGGTCCTGCACGCCGTCGATGCGCCGGGCGCGGCCGAGATCCTCGCTCTTGGCGAGCTTCTTCGATAGATCCGCGTCGAGCAGGGCCTCGATCTCGCTTTCGACCTGGTCGCTGAGCTTGAAACCGTCCGGTCCGAACAGCTTGATGCCGTTGTCGGCGTAAGGGTTATGCGAGGCCGAGATCATGACGCCGAGATCGGCGCGCATCGAACGCGCCAGCATGCCGACCGCCGGCGTCGGGATCGGGCCGGTGAGCAGCACGTCCATGCCGACCGAGGTGAAGCCAGCGACTAGCGCCGTCTCGATCATGTAGCCGGAGAGGCGGGTATCTTTGCCGATCAAGACACGATGCCGGTGTTCGCCATGCTTGAAGACCAGCCCAGCGGCCTGGCCGACCTTGAGCGCCAACTCCGGGGTAATGACCCGGTTGGCCCGGCCGCGAATGCCGTCGGTGCCGAAATAGCGACGAACCATGGACATACCCCTACGCCCGCTGGCGGTTTTGAGCTCGGATTATTGGCCGGCGGCGAGACTGCCAGCGAGGCCGTATACTACGGCCAAGGCCGTGAATTTACTTCAAAAATTGTGAGGAATCATTACCGCACGCCGTTAACAATCGGTGGCCGGCTCCACTTATACCAGGGAAATACCGCCGGAAGCTGCCGTTTCGCCGCGCGCGGCGCTGTGCTACCCGGATTTCCCGCGCTTTCGCGCAGTCCGGGCCGCCTCCATGAAAAACATCACCTGATCGAAGACCTGCGGCAGCTGGCGCGCCGCCGGGTTCCGCGCGCGTTCTTCGATTACGCCGACAGCGGCTCCTACAACGAGGAGACGCTGCGCGCCAACCGCGCCGACCTGGAAGCGCATCAAGCTGCGCCAGCGCATCCTGGTGGACGTCTCCGCGCGCAGCCTCGCCACCACCGTGGTCGGCCAGAAGTTGTCGTCGCCGTTCATCCTGGCGCCCGTCGGCCTGTTGGGCATGCAGCACGGCGACGGCGAGATCCTCGCGGCGCGCGCCGCCAACGAGGCCGGCATCCCGTTCACGCTCTCCACCATGTCGATCTGCTCGATCGAGGACGTCGCCGCGGCGACCGGAAAACCGTTCTGGTTCCAGCTCTACGTCATCAAGCGACCGCGGCTTCTCGAAGGATCTGCTGGCGCGCGCCAAAGCGGCGAAATGCAACGCGTTGGTGCTCACCGTCGATCTGCAGGTGCTCGGCCAGCGCCACCGCGACATGCGCAACGGCATGACCGTGCCGCCGGAAATCCGCATCAAGAATATCATCGACATCGCCACCAAGCCGGCCTGGGCCTGGAGCGTGCTCAACGGCAAGCGCAAGACTTTCGGCAATCTCGCCGGCCACGTGAAGGGCATGGAGAACGTCAACTCGCTGGCGCAGTGGACCAATTCGCAGTTCGATCCGGCGCTCTCCTGGAAGGACGTCGAGTGGATCAAGAGCATCTGGCCGGGCAAGCTGATCCTCAAGGGCATCCTCGACCGTCGATGACGCCAAGACCGCGGTCAAGCTCGGCGCCGACGCCATCGTGGTGTCGAACCACGGCGGCCGCCAGCTCGACGGCGCGCCGTCGTCGATCTCGGCGCTGCCGCCGATCGCCGACGCGGTCGGCGTCCGACACCGAACTCCTGTTCGACGGCGGCATCCGCACCGGCGCCGACGTCATGCGCGCGCTGGCGCTCGGCGCACGCGCCTGCATGATCGGCCGCGCCTATGCCTGCGGGCTCGGCGCCGGCGGGCAGGCCGGCGTCGCCAAGGCGATCGACATCCTGACGAAGGAACTCAGCGTCACCATGGCGCTCACCGGCATCAACACGATCTCCGAGATCGACGGCCAAGTGCTGGTCGGCGGCGCGGCGAAGAAGAAGGCGGCGGCAAGGAAGAAGAGCTGAGCGACATCTTGCTTCCCTCGCCCCGCGCTAGCGGGGAGAGGGTGGCGAGTGCGGAGCGTGAGCGAAGCACGAGCCGGGTGAGGGGCACATCTGCGCTGTGTTTGCGAATGCCCCTCACCCGCCTCGCTTCGCTCGGCACCTTCTCCCCGTTTACGGGGAGACGGGTAAGAGAAGGCGCCTCACCGCCAGCCCAGCCCCGGCGCGACGTGTTTCAGGATCATCTCGATGACGTGGGCGTTGTAGTCGACGCCGAGCTGGTTGGGCACGGTCAGCAGCAGCGTGTCGGCCTCGGCGATGGCTTCGTCCTGCTTGAGCTCTCGATCAGCACGTCCGGCTCGGCGGCGTAGCTGCGGCCGAAGATGGCGCGTCGATGCCGCCGAGAAAACCGATCTGGTCGCCGCTCGTCGCCGCCGCCGCCGAAATACATGCGGTCGCGGTCGTCGACGATGGCGAAGATGCTGCGCGACACCGACACGCGCGGCGTGCGCGCATGCCCGGCCTCCTTCCACGCCGCCTTGTACAGCCGGATCTGCTCGGCCTGCTGCACATGGAACGGCTTGTCGCTTTCGTCGATCTTGAGCGTCGAAGACTGCAGGTTCATGGCGAGCTTGGCCGCCCATTCCGCCGTCGCGTTGGTGCCGGCGCCCCACCAGATGCGCTCGCGCAGGCCTTCCGAGAACGGCTCGAGGCGCAACAGGCCCGGCGGGTTCGGAAACATCGGCCGCGGGTTCGGCTTGGCGAAGCCCTTGCCGCGGATCACCTCGAGGAACACCTCGGCGTGGCGCCGCGCCATGTCGGCGTCGGTCATGCCTTCGCGCCGGCACGTAGCCGAAGTGGCGCAAGCCGTCGATCACCTGCTCGGGCGAGCCACGGGAAATGCCGAGCTGCAGGCGGCCGCCGGCGATGAGGTCGGCGGCGCCGGCGTCCTCCGCCATGTAGAGCGGGTTCTCGTAGCGCATGTCGATGACCGCGGTGCCGATCTCGATCGTCTTGGTGCGCGCGCCGCAGGCGGCGAGCAGCGGAAACGGCGAGCCGAGCTGGCGGGCGAAGTGATGCACCCGGAAATAGGCGCCGTCGGCGCCGAGCGCCTCGGCGGCGACGGCAAGCTCGATCGATTGCGTGAGCGCGTCGGCGGCCGAGCGCGTCTGCGACTGGGGCGACGGGGTCCAGTGGCCGAAGGAGAGGAAGCCGATGTGTTTCATGGGGTAGGTTGGGTTCTATGCCTTACGAGGTAACCACCGACGGCACAGGTAATGTGTCGGCCAAATACTGGGGGCTACCGTCGCGCCTTCCGGCGAGGGCCACCGACCGCCACCGTATCACGGCACAATCCTCTCCGCGCGGAACTGCCTCATCAGGCTCACGAACATCGCTTCACTGTCGACCACGTCGTGAAAGCCGAAGCGGCGCGATTTAGTGACGTCCGACATCACGTCCCAGTCGCAGCCGAAGACGTAATCGGCAAAGGGCCAGGCCACCAACTCGTCGTAGGCGTAAGGCTTGAGCCCGTGTTTCTCCATCGTGGCGCGCCACAGCGGCGCCTTGTCGGCCATGTCGGCCGTCAGATTCGCGGTGCGGACCTCGCCTTCGGCCATGTCGAAGGCGGCGGCGAGCTTCGGCCACAGGTTTTGCCAGCGGAAATAATCGCCGTTGGTGATGTTGAAGGCCTCGCCAGCGCAGCGCGGCTCGCGCGCCGCCCACAGCGCGGCCTTGGCGAAGTGCTCCGACGCGGTGATCTGATAGATCGCGGCAAAAGCGCCGGGCTTGCCCGGAAAATGCAGCGGCCGCCCGAGCTCCTTGCTGATCGCGGCGTAAACCGCGATGGCCGGCGCCAGGCTCATCGGCGTGCCCGGCGCAAAGCCGCACAGCGTCTGCGGCCGCAGCTCCACGACGTCCCAGTCTTTGCCGCGCTGGAAGGCGGCGAGCCAGTCGATCTGGTCGAAATAATAATTGGCGCCGGCATGGCGCGGATCGCTCTCGCGCGCCGGCGTCCGGTAGGGCCCGAGATGGGAACCGTAGTATTTGGTGCCGGTAACCAGCACGACGCGGCGCAAGCGCGGCGCGGCCCGCGCGATCGCCGTGACGGCGTTGACCAGCATGGCGCGGTTCGGAGCGATGTTTTCGGCATAGCCCGCGGCGGCGCCGGCCGCGGGCTGAAACGCCGCGTAGAAAACGTGCGTGGCGTCGCGCAAGCCGGCGAGCTTCTCCGCCGTCGCCTCGGCGTCGAGCAAGTCCACTGCGATATGCCGGTAGCGCGGCGCGGGCGCGGCGCTCCGCCGCGACAGGCCGACGACGGACCAATCGCCCTCTTCGAGCAATCGCGCGACGATGTAGCGCCCGATCACGCCCAGCGCGCCGACGACGACGGCCTGCTTGTGCTCTGCCATGCGCGCGAGGGTATCCGGCCCCGCGGCGCGGCGCGAGGCTCCTCTTCACCCTTCCCTGGAGGGGGAGGTGAAGAAAGAATCCTCACTCCTCCTTCAGCCCATAGGCCAACTCATTCCCCGTCGCGCCGTAATATTTGAACGGCAGGAATTTGCCCGACATGGTGATCTTGACGCGGTCGCCCTTGGGGTCGGGCTTGCGCTCGATCTCCATGTCGAAGTCGATGGCCGACATGATGCCGTCGCCGAATTCCTCTTCGATCAGCGCCTTCCAGGCCGGACCGTTGACCATCACCAGCTCGTAGAAGCGGTAGATCAGCGGGTCGGTGGGCGGCATCGCCGTGCCGGTGCCGCGCATCGGCACCTCGTTGAGAAGTGCCTGCTCGCTCTTGGAGAGCCCGAACAGCTTGGCGGCGGCGGCGGCCTGCGGCTTGGTCAGCTTCATCTGGCCGAGGATGGCGCCGGTGACCATGATCGGCGAGGCGCCGCCGATCTCGCCGCAGATGGTTTTCCAGGTCCAGCCCTTCTCGCGCTTGATGTCGAGCAGCTTTTCGGTGAGGTCGTCGCGGGTCATGGCTAACTCCTTGTCGCTCGTCTGCAAATTCTGACGCGGCAAATCAAGCAAGTTTTACGCCAGCCCTTGGCCCGAGTTGCTAAGGTTTCCGGGACACCACGCAAGGGGCAGCCCATGAGCATCCTCTATCACGATGGCAATCGTCAGCTGCAAGACCGTTTCGACAGCCGGCGCATATCCGACCGGCTGGAAGAAAAGCTCACGCGCACGGCCTTCACCGACGACGACAAGGCCTTCATCGAGAGCGCGGCGTATTTCTTCATCGCCACCGCCGACGCGCAAGGCCGGCCCGACTGCTCGTTCAAGGGCGGCATGCCGGGCTTCGTGCGCGTGACGGGCGCGTCCGAACTGGCGTTCCCCGACTACGACGGCAACGGCATGTTCAAGAGCCTCGGCAATCTGATCGTCAATCCGAATATCGGCCTGTTGTTCATCGCCCTGCACGACAAGCCCAAGCGCCTGCGCGTCAACGGCAGCGCGACGGTGAGCGACGCCGATCCGCTGCTCGGCGAGACCGTCGGCGCGCAATTGATCGTGCGGGTGCAGGCGCGCGCCATCTTCCCCAATTGCCCGCGCTATATCCCGAACATGCAGATGACCGGGCCGTCGATCTACACGCCGCAGCCGAAATGCGAGCCGCCGGAGCCGGCCTGGAAGACCTTCGACAGCTTCAAGGATGCCGTCCATCCGCGCGCGCCGACCTGGAAAGGCTAGCGGGCGGCGTTCAAAGGCTCGGCGCGCCTTGCGCGCCAACACCTGGTGGATCTGCGCCACCACCGCCGCGCCCTCGCCGATCGCCGCGCCGACGCGCTTGGTCGAGGCGGCGCGCACATCGCCGATGGCGAACACGCCGGGCATGCTGGTCTCCAGCGGCAGCGCCGCGCGGCCGGCGGCTCGATTGGCGAAGCCGTTCCCGGTCACGACAAATCCCTTGCCGTCGACCGCGACGCAGTTCGCCAGCCACTCCGCGTTCGGATCGGCGCCGATGAACAGAAAAATATGACGCAGCGGAACGGCGCGAGTTTGTCCGCTGGCGCGGTCGCGGAACGTCGCGCCCGTCAGTCCTGACGACCGGTCGCCGCCGAGCGCAACCACTTCCGTGCCGGTGTGCAGTTCGACGTTTGGCAACGCCCTGATGCGGTCGATCAGATAACGCGACATGCTGGCCTCGAGGCCCTTGCCGCGCACGACCAGATGCAGCCGCTTAACCTTCGGCGCAAGAAAGACAACCGCCTGCCCGGCCGAATTGCCGCCGCCGATCAGCGCCACCTCCTCGCCTTCGCAGAGTTTCGCTTCGATCGGCGAGGCCCAATAAGACACGCCGGCGCCGTCGAAGTCCGACAGGTTAGCGATCGCGGGGCGGCGGTAGCGCGCGCCCGAGGCGACCACGACGGTGCGCACCTGCACCGCCTGGCCGGTGGCGATCTCGACGCGCAACGGCCCGTCCCCCGACTGCGCGGGCGTACAGTCGAGCCGCACCGCTTCGAGCGGAATGGCGATCTCGGCGCCGAACTTCTGCGCCTGGGTGAAGGCGCGGCCGGCCAGCGCCTGTCCGGAAATGCCGGTCGGGAAGCCGAGATAATTCTCGATGCGCGCCGAGGCTCCCGCCTGGCCGCCGATGGCGCGCTGATCGAGCACGATCACCGACAAGCCTTCCGACGCGGCATAGACCGCGGCGGCAAGTCCGGCCGGGCCGGCGCCGACCACCGCGACGTCATAGACGGTCTTCGGATCGAGTTCCGGGGTGATGCCGAGACACATCGCCGCTTCGGCATCGGTCGGCCGCTTCAAGAACGAGCCGTTGGGACAGATCATCAGCGGCAGTTCGTCCGCCTGCACGCCGAAACGTTCGACCGCCGCGCGCGCCTCCTCGTCGGAGGCGGCGTCGAGCACCGTATAAGGATAGCCGTTGCGCGACAGGAAGCCTTCGAGCCGCACCAGATCGGGCGAGCCGGGACGGCCGATCAGCAGCGAGCCGACGCCGCCCTCCTGGATCAGCGCGACGCGGCGCAGGATGAAGGCGCGCATGACGATTTCGCCGAGCTCGGCCGAGCCGACCACCAGCGCGCGGATGTGGGCGGGGTCGAAAGGCAGCGCGGTGCAGCCATCGGGACCCGCCTGAGCCGCCGCCAGGGTGCCGCGGCCGGCAAGCTGGCTGACCTCGCCGGAAAACTGACCCTCGGTGAGCAAGACGACCGATGTCTGGCGATGCAGGCCGTCGCGGCGCATGACCTCGAGCCCGCCGTCGAGCACCAGCCAGGCCGGCGCATTGCGCACGCCGACATCGTAGACGGCCTCGCCCGCGGCGAACGTCCACGCCGCACCGCTGGCGAAGCGCTTGGCGGTCTCGATTTGCACCGGCTTGAGCACCGGAAACATCTGATCGAAGCGGGTGTCGACGAGACTCATCGCGATCTCCTGATGAGGCTTGGCCTGTCGGACGTGCGCCGCTGACGTCGCACGTCGGCCCGGCAAAACTGGGAGGTCGAGACCGCTTTTGCAAGCCGGTCAAACGGCGATAACTTTTCCGTCATGCCCGCACTTGCCGCGCGCATCGCTCCGCCGGCGCGTATACATAGGGCTGTGCCGACCTGAGGAACTTGCCATGCGCAGCGAACGCTTCACCTTCCCCAACGCCACAGGCGAGCAACTCGCCGCCACGCTCGATTGGCCGCTCGGCAAGCCGACGGCCTTCGCGCTGTTCGCCCACTGCTTCACCTGCGGCAAGGACAATCTGGCGGCCAAGCGCATCGCCGAGCGGTTGACCGGCCACGGCATTGCCGTGCTGCGCTTCGATTTCACGGGACTCGGCGCCAGCGAAGGCGAATTCGCCAACACGCATTTTTCCTCCAACGTCGACGACCTCATCGCCGCCGCCGATCATCTGCGCAAGACGCAAAGCGCGCCGGCGATCCTGATCGGCCACAGCCTCGGCGGCGCGGCCGTGCTTGCGGCCGCGCACCGCATTGCGGAAGCGCGCGCGGTGGTCACCATCGGCGCGCCCTACGATCCCGCGCACGTCACCGGCCTGTTCAAGCAGTACGTCGAGACGATCAAGGAAAAGGGCGCGCTCGAGGTGCAGCTCGCCGGGCGGCCGTTCACGATCAAGCGCGAATTCCTCGACAACGTCGCCGAGAAGAAGCTCAACGAGTGCCTCGCCGGCTTGCGCAAGGCGCTCTTGGTGTTCCACTCGCCGACCGACGACCTGGTCGGCATCGATAATGCCTCACATATCTTCCAGGCGGCCAAGCATCCCAAGAGCTTCGTCTCACTCGCCGGCGCCGATCATCTGTTGAGCAGGAAGGACGACGCCGTTTACGTCGCCAACGTCATCGCCGCCTGGGCCGACCGCTATCTCGACCAGCCGGAGGTCATGACCGAGGCGGAGGTCGAGGAAGGTCTGGTGCTGGTGCGCGAGACGCACGCCGGCAACTTCCAGCAGGAGATCCTGACCGGGCCGCACCGCCTGCTCGCCGACGAGCCGGTCAAGCTCGGCGGGTTGAACTCGGGGCCGGGGCCTTATGATTTCCTGCTGGCGGGCTTGGGCGCTTGCACCTCGATGACCATCCGGCTCTATGCCGAGTTCAAGAAGATTCCGCTCACCAACGTGTCGGTGCGGCTCAATCACGAGAAGAAGATCCACACCAAGGACTGCGAGGACTGCGCCGACAAGGTGACCAAGGTCGACCACATCGAGCGCGCCATCACGCTGGAGGGCCCGCTCGACGCCGCGCAGCGGGCCAAGCTGATGGAAATCGCCGACAAGTGCCCGGTGCACCAGACGCTGGAATCCAAGATCGATATCCACACCGTCGAGCGGCCGGCCTAGTCTGTCATTCCAGGGCGCACTCGTAAGCGCCCATCCGGTGAAGGCCCTGTGCGCTGGAATTTCCCGCCGGTTGTTGTAAGTAAGCCAGGCTTTGAGACTTTACCCGCCGAGCTGAAGTCTTTCTTCGCCGCCGCAAGAACCTGACGATTACAGCGACAATTGCCTTCGGTTTAATCGGGGGTAGTCTCCTTATGAGCCTCTCGTTCTGCTTTAAGCACTCTTTGGATGGTACGCGAAATGTTCTCGGAGATATGCTTTTTGTGGAGCCGCTGAATAATTTGTTTGTCACGTTCTTTCGCCATCAGGTCCGTGGGAATTCCACCGGGCCATAGATCTTTAATCGCCGAGCGGATACCATCTGAAATTGGTTGGCCGCGTCTCTGCTTGTTTGATCCAATCTTGGCCGGCGCTGGTCGCGTTGCGTCTTTTTGACGTTCTGGCCAAAGTTCAAGAACGTTCTGGCGGCAGACTTCAATTCTTTGGCCGTCATCCGAATGAAATATTTGATTTCCAGCCTTATATGACATGATCCACTTCGGCGAGGACTTAACCGTTCTACTCTTCAGCTTCAAATTGTCTGCGGCCTGCCGTACTAAATCGATCGCCTTCTCTCGATAGCATTGTTGCGTCGCTTCCACATGGGCGACTGCAGCATCGAGCGAAATCCAGTCCGAAATCTTCATCGATCATGTCAGCAACTTCAGACTTAGGGTTGCCTGCTCTAGTCGCCCCCAAACATAGGCATCTTCGCCTATTCATATGTCGTCCAGCTTTATGTCGCAATCGGCGTGAATGATGCGAAAGGCCGACACATGCGACAAGACGCGACATGTCGGGATTTGTCGGGAGTTGTCGGATGCATTCGTGCAGCCCGGCAGATAGTCGATCGCTTCCGACACAAGGAGTGAAAAATGAAGATCACCAAGCGGAAGCGTACGGTCCCGGCCAAGCGGAAGAGCGCAGTGCCGGCGAAACAAGAGCATACGGTGCCGAGTCGCGAGAAGGGTTGCACTGGGCACTGGAACCAGTGGATCGAGCCGAAGCGAGCGGCTTTGCTCGCTCAAACTGGGGGGCCATCTACTTCGTAGTGAAGAATTGTGGACCGAACAACGTCATGTTGATGGCGCAAAATGGTGACCTGATGGATCTCGCTCCGGGCGCAGTGCGTGCGACGTATGCGCATGGGACGATTAACGTAGAAAACAGAGGGGAGAAGCCGGTGCTGATCGAGTTCGACTTTTTGCCCATCCATAGGAAGTGGTAGGCTGCTAGCCAGCAGCCAAGGCGTGACGGGGGAGCCCAATGGGTTCCCCCGTTTCAATTCCGAGCGGACTATCAGGCGGCAGCACGGCGTTCTGTGCGCCAGTTCCAAGGTAACAGGTCGCTCTTGGTCATAGGGCTATCCCTAGGAGTAGTCCTATGACTTCCCGATCGTCGTCACTTCGGCAAGGCGGCCCTTCACCGGGAGCGTACTGCGAACCCGGAATCCAGAGCGACAGGGCAGTGCGTGAAGCCCTGGATTCCGGGCCCGGCGCTACGCGCCGTCCCGGAATGACGGAATGGAAACGATCGGACGAATTGTTTATAAGTCGCCCGTCATGTCGAACCTTGCCGCCGCGCACGCGCTGACGCAGCAATTCCTCGCCTGGGTGGAGGAAGCCCCGCGCTCTTATGCGGACGCGGAGGCCTGGCGGCGCAGCTGCCCGCATTTGTCGATCTGGGAAGACGCCATTTCCGACGGCCTGGTGCGCTTCCAGAACGGCAGCAGCATGCAGGGCTCGCGGCTGGTGCTGACCCCGCGCGGCCGCAAGCTGCTCAAGCAGGACTGACCCCGCCATCGGCTGCGGTCTGCACTGCAGACCGCCCCCATCCCTTGCGGCTTGACGATCCCACGGGTCGGAGTCACATTAGAACAAATAGTGAACTTAACGGACGCGCACCCTGCCCCATTTGGCCGGATTTATTCGCATCTCTAGAGGCTTAAGTCATGCTTGAGCAGTTGCGCCAGCGCCTGCGCGCCCTGGAGAGAACCGCCGGGATCGACGACGGTCCCGGCACCCTGCCGCTCGGCATCGCCGCGATCGACGCGGCGCTCGGCGGCGGCCTCGCCCGCGGCGCACTGCACGAGATCGCCGCGCCGAGCGAGGCCCATCTCGCCGCAGCGACCGGCTTCGCGCTGGGGCTGGCCGCATGCGGACGAACACATACGTGCTGGCTCGCCGAGGACATGGCGCTCGCCGAAAACGGCGCGCCTTTCGGCCCCGGCCTCGATGCTTTCGGCCTTGCGCCCGAGCGCCTGCTGACGGTTGGCGCGGCGCGGCCGCGCGATTTGCTGTGGGCGATGGAGGAAGCGCTGCGCTGCCGCGCGGTTGGCGCGGTGATCGGCGAATGGCGTCACGGCACCATCGACATGGTGACGCAGCGGCGGTTGTCGCTCGCGGCGGCCGAGAGCGGCGCACTCGCATTGCTGCTGCGCGCCGCCCCGGCGGACGACGCCTCCCCCGCGGCGACGCGCTGGATCGTGGGCGCCGCGACGCATGATCGTCTCGCCGCGCAACTGGTACGCAACCGCCGCGGCCCGGCCGGTTCCTGGATTTTCGAATGGAGTGACAGCGATGGGCGCTTCCTGCTCGCAACGCCTGCTCAGCCTGTGGCTGCGCCGGCTCTCGACCGACCGCATCGACAGGTCGCGTGAGGTTTCTGCACCGCTCGTTGTCTATGGCAAGCGCGGCAATGCCGAACTGATCGTCGCCGTCGACGAGGCGGCGGAGCGACTCGGTCTGCATGCGGGTCTCGCGTTGGCGCAAGCACGCGCCATGCATCCGGCGTTGCAGGCGATCGGGGAAGACGCCGAGGCCGACGCGCAGCTCCTGGAAAAAATCGCCGACTGGTGCCTGCGCTATACGCCGCTGGTCGCGGTCGACGCGCCCGATGGCTTGCTGCTCGATATCGGCGGCTGCGCGCATCTTTATGGCGGCGAGGACGCGCTCACCGCCGATCTTGCCGCCCGGCTGGAGCGGGCCGGCTTCGCCTACTCCATCGCCATCGCCGGCAGCATCGGCGCGGCTCACGCCGCCGCGCATTTTGGCGAGCCGGGCCGCTATGCCAGCGGCGAGGAGCGCAACGTTCTGGCACCGCTGCCGCTCGCCGCGCTGCGGCTCCCCGCCGACACCGTCGCGGCGCTGGCGCGCGTCGGCTTGAAACGCATCGGCGATATCGTCGATTTGCCGCGCAGCCCCCTCACCGCCCGCTTCGGCGTCGACCTGCTGCGCCAACTCGACCGCGCGCTCGGGACCGAGCACGAGCCGCTCAATCCGCGGCTGCCGATCGCGCCTTATGCCGCCGAGCAGCGCTTTGCCGAGCCGATCGCGCGCGAGGAGGACGTTCTCGCTATCATCATGCGGCTGGCGGCGCGGCTGCAGTTCGCGCTGGAGCGGCGCGGCGACGGCGTCCGCCGAACTCGAGCTCACATTATTCCGCACCGACGGCGAGTTGCGCCGCATCGCCGTCGGCTGCTCGCGCCCGTTGCGCGATCCGGCGCAGATCCGCGCGCTGTTCGTCGAGCGGCTCGCCGCGCTCGCCGACGAATTCGATCCCGGCTTCGGCTTCGACATGGCGCGGCTGTCGGTACTGGTCGCGGAAGCCGCGCCGCCCGAGCAGATCGGCATCGGCGGCAGCGAGGACGCGGCCGAAGTCGACCGCCTGGTTGATCGCCTGAGCGCGCGATTGGGCGCGCGCCGCGTGCGCCGACTGATCGCGCAGGACAGTCATATCCCGGAGATCGCCGTCGCTGCCGTGCCGGCGCAGATGACCGGCACTGATCCGGGTTGGCCGGCCTATCGTCAGTATGCCGCCGCGGCGGAGCTGGCGTCGCGGCCGCTGCGCCTGCTGGCGCGGCCGGAACCGATTGAGGCGGTGGCCGAAGTGCCGGACGGCCCGCCGTTGCGTTTCAGGTGGCGGCGCGCGCTGCACGAGGTGATCGCCGCCGAAGGCCCTGAGCGTATCGAGGGCGCTTGGTGGAGCGAGCACGGCGGGCCCGCGCGCGACTACTTCCGCGTCGAGGACAAGTCGGGCCTGCGCTTCTGGCTATTCCGCGCCGGGCTCTACCGCGATCTCGCGCAAGGCGCGTCGACACCGACCTGGTTTCTGCACGGGACGTTTGCGTGAGGTCTTACCTGTCATTCCGGGGCGCGAGCGCAGCGAGCGAACCCGAAATCCAGAGCGTCACGCTCAGTCCTTGGCCCTGGATTCCGGGCCCGCGCCTTCGGCGCGTCCCGGAATGACGATGTGAGTTGTGTATGCGTTACCTCGAATTTGCCTGCGCCTCGAATTTCTCCTTCCTGCGCGGGGCGTCGCATCCGGAAGAGCTGATGGTGCAAGCGCAGGCGATCGGGCTCGCCGGCCTCGGGCTTTGCGACCACAATTCGGTCGCCGGCGTGGTGCGCGCGCATCTCGCCAAGCGCGAGCAGAACCTGGCGCTGAAATATCACCCCGGCGCGCGGCTGGTGTTCGCCGACGGCACGCCCGATATCCTTGCCTACCCGCGCGACCGCGCCGGCTGGGGCCGCCTCACCCGGCTGCTCACGGTCGGCAATCTGCGTGGGCAGAAGGGCGATTGCATTCTGCATATCGACGATCTTCTGGCGCACATCTTCGGGCTTGAGCTGGTGGTGATGGGCGGCCCGGCACGACTGCTTGCCCAACTCCGCGCCGCCGCGCCACATCGCATCCGCCTCGCCGCCTCGATGCTCTATCGCGGACGCGACAAGGCACGGCTCAAGTGCAGCATCGCGCGCGAGGCGGACGTGCCGCTGATCGCGGTCAACGACGTGCATTTCCATCACCCCGACCGCCGCCCGCTCGCCGACGTGCTCACTTGCATCCGCGAGAAGGTCGTGATCGACCGCGCCGGGCGCAAACTCGCCGCCAATGCCGAACGCTTCTTGAAGCCGCCGGATGAAATGGCGCGGCTGTTCCGCGACGCGCCGGAAGCGATCGAGGAAACGCTGCACCTCTCCGGCGAGCTCACCTTTTCGCTCGATGAACTACGCTACGAATATCCCGACGAATCCATCGACGGTTTCGCCAACGCACAGGACGCGCTGACGCATCTCACTTACCAAGGCGCGCGGCAGCACTATCCGAACGGCCTGCCCGCCAAGGTGCGCGCCGCGATCGAGCACGAGCTGGCGCTAATCGCGCAACTCGCCTACGCGCCCTACTTCCTCACCGTCTACGATATCGTGCGTTACGCCCGCGCGCAGAAGATCCTGTGCCAGGGCCGCGGCTCGGCGGCCAATTCCGCGATCTGTTTCTGCCTCGGCGTCACCGAGGTCGATCCCGACCGCGCCGATCTGCTGTTCGAACGCTTCATCTCGCCGGAGCGGCGCGAGCCGCCCGACATCGACGTCGATTTCGAGCACGAGCGGCGCGAGGAGGTCATTCAATATATCTACGGCAAATACGGCCGCGACCGCGCCGGCATCGCCGCCACCGTCATCTCCTATCGCGGCCGCTCGGCCATCCGCGAGGTCGGCAAGGCCTTTGGCCTCTCCGAAGACACCATCGGCGCGCTGTCGTCCTCGATCTGGGGCGGCGGCGGCGACGGCCATGCCGATCTCGCGCGGGCCGGGCTCGATCCGGACAGCCGGCGCGTTAAGCAGATCGCGGCGCTGACGCGCGAGATCGCCGGTTTCCCGCGCCACCTGTCGCAACATGTCGGCGGCTTCGTCATCACGCGCAGCCGGCTCGACGAGGTGATGCCGATCGGCAACGGCGCCATGCCCGACCGCACCTTCGTCGAATGGGACAAGGACGACCTCGACGCGCTGGGAATTTTGAAGATCGACGTGCTCGGCCTCGGCATGTTGAGTTGCCTGCGCAAGGCGCTGGATCTGGTGGAAAACCGCTACGGCGAAAAGCTGACCCTCGCCACCATCCCGGCGGAAGAAGACGCCGTCTACCGCATGCTCGGCCACGCCGATTCGCTCGGCGTATTCCAGGTCGAGAGCCGCGCGCAGATGACCATGCTGCCGCGGCTGAAGCCGAAGAACTTCTACGACCTGGTGATCGAGGTGGCGATCGTGCGGCCGGGGCCGATCCAGGGCGACATGGTGCATCCCTATCTGCGCCGCCGCCAGGGGCTGGAGACGGTCAGCTATCCCAAAGACGAACTCAAGGCGGTGCTGCACAAGACGCTGGGCGTGCCGCTGTTCCAGGAGCAGGCGATGAAGATCGCCATCGTCGCCGCCGGCTTCACACCGACGGAGGCCGACAAGCTGCGGCGCGCCATGGCCACCTTCAAGCGCGTCGGCACCATCGGTACGTTCCAGCGCAAGATGATTGACGGCATGCTGGCGAACGGCTACGCGCGCGATTTCGCCGAGCGTTGCTTCCACCAGATCGAGGGTTTTGGCGAATACGGCTTCCCGGAAAGCCACGCGGCGAGCTTCGCACTCTTGGTCTACGCCTCGGCCTGGCTCAAGTGCCGTTACCCGGACGCCTTCGCCGCCGCGCTGCTCAACGCGCAGCCGATGGGCTTCTATGCACCGGCGCAGATCGTGCGCGACGCGCGCGAGCACGGCGTCGAGGTGCACGCGCCCGACGTCAATCGTTCGGATTGGGATTCGACGCTGGAGCCAGGGCCGCGCGCCGCCGAACGACTGCACGACCTGCACCATGACATGCGCGACGACCTGCGCGCGACCCACGCCATCCGCCTCGGCCTGCGCGAGATCAAGGGCCTGAGCGAGGCGGATGCGAAGCTGATCGTGGAGCGGCGCGGCGTGAACTACGACTCCGTGCGCGATGTCTGGCTACGCACCGGCCTGTCGCCGCGCGTGCTGGAGCGGCTGGCCGACGCCGATGCTTTCGCTTCGCTCGGCCTCACGCGGCGCGAGGCGCTGTGGGCGGCCAAAGCGCTCGGCCGCGTCGGCGATCGTGATGACGATCTGCCGCTTTTCACCAATAGCGCAGACGACGCGGCGCCGCATATCGTGTCGCGCGAACCCGACGTGGCGTTGCCCCCCATGCCGCTGGGCGAAGAGGTCGTCAACGACTACCGCTTCCTGCGCCTGTCGCTGCGCGCGCATCCAGCGCAATTCCTGCGCGCCGATCTTGCCGCGCGCGGCATCGCCCGCAACGAGGCGCTGCGCGGGCTCGCCAACAATACATATGTCATCATCTCCGGCCTGGTCACCTGCCGGCAGCGGCCGGGCTCGGCCAAGGGCGTAGTGTTCATGACCATCGAGGACGAGAGCGCGGTGGCCAACGTCATCGTCTGGCCGAAAGTGTTCGAGCGCGTGCGCCCGGTGGTGCTCGGTGCGCGCTACGTCGCGGTCGCCGGCCGCGTGCAGTCGGAATCAGGCGTTATCCACGTCGTCGCCGACCGGCTCGAGGACCTCACCTTCTGGCTGGCGCGGCTGGCCGACCAGGGCGCCGACATCGACGGTCTCGCGCGCGCCGACGAGGTGCGCCGGCCGGTCGAGGACCAGCGCGAGGCCCGCAGCGTTGGCGGCCGCAACCGGCTGCTGCGGCTGATGCGCGAGATGCCCGAGCTTGCCGCCGATCTCGACGTCCCCGCCCCCGGCTCGGCGCACGCGCCGACCCGGCGCGCGGTTTGACCTACATCGGCGGGGCGACACCGCGCCCGACATTGATGCGCGCGGTCATCAGGCTGCCGTCGCTTTGCCGCGTCGCCGCCGGAATGAAGATCTGGGCGCCCGGCTTGAGCTCGTCCTTGCTGCCCGGCGCGTAGCTCACGATCGCCGTGTCCGGCGTCAGGTCGATCTTCTTCTCGGCATGATTTTGATATTCGATCGTGAGCGTCGACCCCTCGCTCTTGGCAACCGCGCCGCCGACCGTACCGCTCGCGGCACGATCGTTAGCGGCACTGCCCACCGTGCCGTTGGTCATGGTGCTCTGCGGCTTCAAGTCCCAGGGCCGGTCACCCAGGCCAAGGCCGCGCATCAATTCCGGGAAAATGTGCACTTCGACGGCTTCCCACCTGCCGTTGGCTTCCGGCATGGCGGTTGAGCCGACATGGATCCCGGCTTGATATCCGCGGCCGACGCCTTGACCACGGCGAGCACCTTGCCGTCGTCCGCCAGCTTCACTTTCAGCGCATCGCCTTCCCGCGACTTGACGGTCAGAACGGAGCCGTCCACTTGCTCGATGGTGCCGCGCACCCGCACGGGCTTTTGCTGCGCTGCCGCCGAGGTGAGAGCAATCGACACCGCGCATAGCGCGACGAAAATCCGAGGAACCATGGCTATCTCCTGTACAGCCCCAGCTCCTGCGGACAGAACGTTACAAGCAGACGAACGTTCCGCTTCCTACTGCGGCACCACTTCGCCGCGCCCGATATTGACGCGATTGGCTTCCAGCGAGCCGTCCGGCTTCTTCACGGCGCGCAACACCGCGACATGGGCGCCCGGCTTGAGCTCGCTCGTATCGGCGACCGAATAAGCGAGGATTTTCGCATCGGGCGGCACCACGATCTTCTGCTCGCCGCCTTTATATTTGACCGTCAACACTCGGCCGTCGACGCTTTCCACGGTCTGATCGACGGCGCCATTGGTCATGGTGCTGTTCGGCCGCGCATCCCACGGCCGATGACCCTCGCTCAGCCCGCGCTGCGATTCGGCCATCACCGTCACCTGAATGGCGCGTTGGCTGCCGTCGGCCTGCGGCATGGCGCCGATGCCGACATAGGCGCCGGTTTTGACGTCGGCGATCGCCGCTTTGCTGACGCCGAACACCACCACCTTGTCGGGGAGGCCAATCTTCACCTCGCCGAGCCTCTCCGATTTCACCACCAGCACATGGCCGTCGAAGCTTTCGACGGTGCCGGCGACGCGCAGGCTCGGCGGCTGCTGCGCGAAGGCGCCCGCGGCGTACGCGAGACAAGTCGCCGCAAACGCGATCCGTCTGAACACGCGCATGACCTACATCGCCGGCGCGACGTTGCGGCCGATGTACATGGTCTTGATCAAGACCGTGCCGTCTGCCTGTTTTTCCGACGCGAATATGATGATGTGCACGCCGGGCTTGAGTTCGTCCTTGCTGCCTGGGGCTGCAGCAGCAATCACCGTCGTCGGCGTGACGACGATCTTCTTCTCGCCGTCCTTGTATTTCACCGTCAGCGTCTCGCCGTCCTTGGCCGCCACCATACTCTCAACATAGGCGTTGGTCATAGTACTGCCGGGACGCGCATCCCAGGGCCCGTGCCGGTCCGGCACCACGCCGCGCTGCGCCGGCAGGAAGATGTGCACCGAGAAGGCCTCGATGCTGCCGTCCGGCTGCGGCATGCCGGCGATGCCGATGAAACTGTCGGGCTTGATGTCGGCGAGCGTAGCCTTGACCAGCGCCGTCACGCGCGTCTTGTCGTCGACCTTCGCGTTCAGTGCGGCGCCCTCACGCGTCTTGAGCACCAGGGTGTCGCCGTCCGCTTTCTCGATATCGCCGCGAATCCGCCCCGGCTGCTGGGCGAAGGCGGCGCTCGCGGCCACGCTCAACGCAATTGTCGCGGCCGCAAGCGCGCGCCGCGTCATCAGGATATTCGGCATTGTCGTCCTCCCTGCGGGCGGCGTCGTTGCGCCGGGTCCTTAGCGGACAACCCCTAGCCGCGGTCCTTATTCCCGCGGGCGCGCTTGGGCTGCGGCTTCACTTTCTCTTGAGCAGCCACGGGGGCCGCCGGCTTGGTCGCCCCTAGGTCGGCTTCGACCATGGCGCGCAGTTCCGGCGTCACTTCGGGCCGGATGCCGAACCAGCGCTCGAAGCCGCGCACCGCCTGATGCAGCAGCATGCCGAGCCCGTCGGCGGTGCGCAGGCCACGCTCGCGCGCGAGCTTCAAGAGGCCGGTTTCCAGCGGCGCATAGACCAGATCCGCCACCACCAGCGAGGCCGGGCAGCGCAAATTGATCTCCAAGGGCGGCTGCCCGATCATCCCTAAGGTGGTGGTGTTGACCAAAAGCCCGGCGCCGCCGAGGAGACCAGTCTTCTCCTCCCACTTGGCGACGTACACGCGCGCGCCGAATTTCTTTTTCAAGGCTTCCGCCCGCTCCGCCGTGCGGTTGATGACATAGATGCGCCCGACGTTGCGCTGGATCAGCCCGTAAACCACCGCCCGCGCGCCGCCGCCGGCGCCGAGCACCGCGGCGGTTTCAAGCCCGCGGTCCCAGCCGGGCGTGACCGCGTCGAGATTGGAGAGGAAGCCGTCGACGTCGGTGTTGGTCGAGCGCAGCTTGCCGTCGCCGAACCACAGACAATTGGCGGCGCCGACCGCTTTGGCGCGCTCGTCCGGCTCGCTCAGCGCCATCACCGCTTGCTTGTGCGGCACGGTGACATTGGCGCCGATATAGCCGCGCTCGCGCATATGGGCGATGAACTCGGCGAGCTGTTCCGGCGGCACCGCCTCGCGCCGATATTCGGCGTTGAGATTGTGCTGCTTGATCCAGTAATTGTGGATCAGCGGTGAGCGCGAATGGCCGGCCGGCCACGCGATGATGCAAACCGCTTTTTTCTCTTCACTCATACGTCCGCCACTACTCCATTCCGCAACACGCCGATTTGCTGCACATCAATTTCTACCACGTCGCCCGGCTTGAGCCAGCGTGGTTCCGCGCCGCGGTTAAGCTTAACCGGCGTGCCGGTGGCGATGATGTCGCCCGGTTTCAGCGTCGTGAACGTGCTGACATAGACCAGGATGTCGGTGAACGACTTGATCATGCTGGCGGTGGTGTCGTCCTGCGTCACTTCGCCGTTGAGCCGCGTCACGATGTGCAGCGGCTTCGCCCAATCGATCTCGTCGGCGGTCACGATCCAGGGGCCGATGCTGCCGCTTGCAGTCCCAGTTCTTGCCCTGCGTGACGTTGAATTTGCCGTGCCGCGTCCAGTCGCGGATGGTGCCCTCGTTGCACAGCGTCGCGCCGGCGACGTAATCGAGCGCGTGCTCGCGCGCAATGCGACGGCCGGCGCGGCCGATCACCAGGGCGATCTCGCCCTCGTAGTCGAGTTGCTCGGATTCGCGCGGTCGCACCAGCGGCTGCAGATGCCCGACCAGCGAGCCGGGGGCGCGATAGAACATGCTCGGATATTGCGGCGTTTCCGCTTCGCCGTAATCGGCGTTGCGGTTGGCGTAATTGATGCCGATGCAGAGGATTTTCTCAGGCTGCAGCACCGGCGGCAGGAATTCCAGCTCGCGCAACGGGAAATCGGCGCGCACGCCTTGCACAACCGCGCGCGCGGTGTCGAGGCCGCCGTCGCGCAACAGATCGAGCACGCTCTCGAATTGCGGCGCCAGCCGCGTCTTGAGATCGACCACGCCCTCGCTCGCGCCTTGACCCACTACGGCGCCGAAACTCTCCCGCCCGCGCACCTTGAAGCTTGCAAGTTTCATCGAAAATCCAGTCGGCTGCGCTCTTTCCGGCGGCATGGAACCGCCGCCGGTTCGGCATTATGCTGTGGGACGAGAGGCGCGCGCATGCATGTATTCTGTGCGCGGGTGCCCGTCAACGCCCGGGATTTCATGAAAACCATCTTCCTTGACTGCAACGACCAGTTGGCACCGGTGTGGGCGCGCGTGATTCGGCCCGACGATCCGCCGATCGACGTCAACCGCAAGCCGTTCGCGCGCGACGACCTGCCGCGCGTCATCGGCGGCTACGACATCGCCATCGACGACCACTCCTACATGCCGACGCCGCTGGTCGCGCAATGCCCGGAGCTCAAGCACATCGTCTTTCTCGGCACCGGGCCGGCGAGCTACATGAACGTCGACGAAGTGGAAGCGCGCGGCATCAAGGTGCACATCATCAAGGGCTACGGCGACACCGCGGTGGCCGAACATTCGATCGCGCTGATGGTGGCCGCCGCGCGCGACGTCGCGCGCATGGACCGCGAGATCCGCGCCGGCACCTGGGCGCCGCACGAGGGCGTGCAACTCCTCGGCAAGACGCTCGGCGTGATCGGCCTCGGCGGCATCGGCCGCGAGGTCGCGCGCATCGGCAAAGGCATGGGCATGCAGGTGATCGGCTGGAACCGCACCAAGCACGCTGACCTCACTGTGCCGCTAGTCGAGATCGACGCATTGCTGGCGCGAAGCGACGTGGTGTCGATGAACTTGACGCTCGGCGACGAGACGCGCGGTTTTCTTTCGGCCGAGCGCATCGCGCGCATGAAGCCGGGGGTCATCTACGTCAACACCGCGCGCGGCGCGTTGGCCGATGAGGCCGCGCTGATCGCCGCGCTCAAGAGCGGGCACATCCGCCACGCCGGGCTCGACGTGTTCCACAACGAGCCGCTCAAGTCCGACCATCCGCTGGCGCAACTGCCCAACGTCACGCTGACCTCGCACGCTGCCTTCCGCACGCTGGAGGCGTCGATGACGCTGCTGCGTCGCGCGGTCGATATTGTGAAGACGCTTGTCTAGTCATTCCGCGGCGCGAACCGGAATGACATGCTCAATAATACCCCGGCGTGCCGCCGCCATCGATGGCGATCGCGGTGCCGTGGATGTGGCGCGCCCGCGCGCTGCACAAAAACAGCGCCAGTACGGCGACGTCCTCCGGCTGGCCGATGCGGCGCAAGCCGCTTTTCACCAGCGCCTCCTCGCGCACCTGCTCGACCGTCTTGTTCTGCGCCTTGGCGAATTGCGCGAACAATTGCTCGACGCGGTCGGTCTGCGTCTGTCCGGGATGCACGACGTTGATGTTGACGTCGTCGCGATTGCCCATCGACGTGAGGCCCTTGGCGAAGTTGGCGACCGCGGCGTTGACCGCGCCGCCGATCAGGAAGTCCGGCCCCGGCGTGCGCGCGGCGCCGCCGACAATGAAGACGACATTGCCGTGCGCGGCCTTGAGCAGCGGCCAGAATAACCGCGTCAGCCGCGTCGCACCGAAGAACTTCAGCGCGAAGCCGTCGGTCCAGGCGTCGTCCGGCTGCTCCAGGAACTTGCCGCCTTTGGTGGCGCCGGCATTGTTGATTAGGGCGTCGCAGCGGCCGAATTGTTTGCTGACTTCGGCGAGAACTTGCTCGCAGCCTGCGAGCGTGCGCAGATCGGCGGCGATCGTCAGCGGCGCCGGGCCGGCGGCCGCCACCGCCTTCGCACCTTCGGCGAGATTAGCCGCGTTCGACGCCGCCAGCACTGTCTGCGCGCCCTCGCGCGCAAAGGCGGCGGCGATCGACCGGCCGATGCCGCGGCTGCCGCCGCTCACCACCACGACTTTTCCTTCGAACTCTCCCGCCATATGTATCCTCCCCGTGTTTTGTGCGGGCTTTATACATTGACCTGTCCGCGTTCCCAGTCACAATAAGAAAGTCAGGGGGAAACGTGAAGCCGGCGCCATTCGCCTACAAAAAGGCGCGTTCGACCGAGGAGGCTATCGCCCTGCTCGACGAACCGGACGCGCGCCTGCTCGCCGGTGGGCAGAGCCTGATCGCCACCCTCAACATGCGGTTGTCGGCGCCTGCGCTGCTGATCGACATCAACGGCATCGGCGGCCTCGACGGCATCGCGCTGAAGGGCGGCATGGTCGAGATCGGCGCGTTGACGCGTCATGCCGCCGCCGAGCGCTCCGACGTCATTGCCAAGCACGCGCCGCTGATCGCGCGCGCCGTGCCGCATATCGGCCATCCGGCGATCCGCAACCGCGGCACGCTCGGCGGCTCCATCGCCTTCGCCGACCCGGCCGCCGAATTGCCAGCCTGCCTGCTGGCACTCGACGGCGAAGTGGAAGCCACCGGTCCGAAGGGCAAGCGCAGCATCATGGCAGCGGATTTCTTCAAGGGCCTATTCGAGACTGCGCTTGAGCCGAACGAAATCCTCACCGCCATCCGCGTTCCGGCCGCCGGCAAGGACACGCGCACCGGGTTTGCCGAACTGGCGCGGCGGCACGGCGACTATGCGATGGTCGGTTTGGCGGCGAGCGCGAAAGGCGACGGCAAGGGCCTCGCCGACGTGCGGCTTGCTTATTTCGGCATCGGCGCGACGGCGGTGCGCGCGATCAAGGCCGAAGCCGCTTTGGCGAAGGGCAATGTCGATGCCGTGGTCGCCGCGCTCGACCTCGATCCGCCCGACGACGTGCAGGCGACCGGCGCGGTGAAGAAACATCTTGCCGGCGTGCTGCTGCGCCGCGTCGCCAAGCAGCTGATGGAGGCGCGGTGATGAACGAGATCGACATCTCCCTCACCGTAAACGGCGAACGCGTCAGCGAGCGCGTCGAGGCGCGCAAGACGCTGGTCGACTTCCTGCGCGACGACTTGGCACTGACCGGCAGCCATGTCGGCTGCGAGCACGGTGTCTGCGGTGCCTGCACGGTGCGGGTGAACGGCGAGATCGTGCGCGGCTGCCTGATGCTGGCGGTGCAATGCGACGGCGCCACGGTGGAGACCATCGAGGGCCTGTCGGATTCGGGCAAGGTCGCCGATCTGCAGGCGGCGTTCGAGCAGCGCAACGCATTACAATGCGGCTATTGCACCCCCGGTATGATTGTCGCGGCGCAAGACTTGCTCAAAGGCGGCGGCGTACCGTCACGCGACGCCATCCGCGAGCACCTCTCCGGCAACTACTGCCGCTGCACCGGTTATCACGCCATCGTCGATGCGGTGGAATTTGTCGCGCAAGAAAGAAATAAAGCGCGCGCGGGAGCGAAGCGATGAAAATCACCGACGACTCCCCGCCCGTGTTGTCCGCGCTGGACCGACCGAATTCCTATATCGGCCGCTCGGTGCCGCGGCCGAATCTGCAGCGGCTAACGCAAGGTCGCGGCCAATATGTCAGCGACGTCGTGCTGCCGCGCATGGCGCACGTCGCCTATGTGCGCTCGCCGCACGCGCACGCGCGCATTGTCAAAATCGAAAAAGCCGCGGCGGAGAAAGCGCCGGGCGTGATCGCCGTGGTCACCGGCACCGAGCTTGCCAAGGTGATGACGCCCTGGGTCGGCGTATTGACGCATCTGAAAGGCCTCAAGTCCGCGCCGCAGTCGCCGATCGCCGTCGAGCGCGGCTGCTGGCAAGGCGAGGCGGTCTGCGCTGTGGTCGCGCGCACGCGCGCACAGGCCGAGGACGCCTGCGAGCTGGTCGAGGTGAGTTACGAGCCGCTGCCCGCCGTTGTCGATCCGGAAATCGCGCTCGACGCCAAGACGCCTCTGATCCATCCGTCGCTAGGCGACAACCTCTGCTTCGAGCGCAAGCTCGACGTCGGCAAGGTCGACGAGGCGTTCGCCTCGTCGGACGCCGTGGTGGAAACGACCTTCCTGTTCGGCCGTCACACCGGCGTCACCAACGAGCCGCGCTCGATCGTGGCCGATTGGAACCCGGGCGAGCAGAAGATGACGGTGTACCAAGGCACGCAGGCGCCGCACATGATGCAGAACCTGTTCGCCAAGCATCTCGGGCTCGCCGAGCATCAGGTGCGCGTGCTGACGAAAGATGTCGGCGGCTCGTTCGGCATCAAGGTGCACACTTATGCCGACGAGATGGCGACGGTCGCGCTGTCGAAGATGCTCAAGCGGCCGGTGAAGTTCGTCGCCGACCGCATCGAGAGTTTCGTCACCGATATCCATGCCCGCGACCACCGCGTCAAGGCCAAGATCGGCGTCAAGAGCGACGGCACCATCACCGCCTTCGAGATCGACGACCTCACCGGCATCGGTCCCTACTCGGTCTATCCGCGCACCAGCGGCATCGAGGCCAACCAGGTGATCAACCTGGTCGGCGGGCCCTACACCTGCCCGAATTATCGCGCCCAGGCGCGCGTGGTGTTCACCAATAAGAATGTTATGTGCCAGTACCGCGCCGTCGGCCATCCGCTGGCGGTGGCGGTGACCGAGGGCCTCGTCGAATTGGCCGCCGCCAAGATCAGCATGGACCCGCTGGAAATGCGTCGGCGCAATCTGATCGCCGACGACGCCTATCCGACGCAATCGGCCGCCGGGCTCAAATTCGAGAAGCTGTCGCACCACGAGTTGCTTGCCCATCTCGACGCGCTGATGAATTACGCGGGCTTGCGCGCCGAGCAGAAGAAATTGCGCGAGCAAGGCATCTATCGCGGCATCGGTTTCGCGAGCTTCATCGAGGTGACCAATCCGTCTGCCGCCTTTTACGGCGTCGGCGGCGCCAAGATCACCTCGCAGGACGGCGCCACGATAAAGCTCGACGCCCAAGGCGCGCTGATCGTGGCGAGCGGCGTCACCGAACAGGGTCAGGGCGCCGAGGCCGTTCTCGCGCAATGCGTCGCCACCTCGTTCGGCGTGCCGATCGAGCGCGTGCGCGTCATCACCGGCGACACCGACGTGACGCCCTATGGCGGCGGCACCTGGGCCTCGCGCGCCGCCGGCATCGGCGGCGAAGCGGCCTGGCAGGCCGGCAAGGCGTTGCGCGGCAACGTCCTCGCCGTCGCCGGCGCCATGTTGCAGGCAAAACCTGAGTCGCTCGACATCCGCAACGGCATCGTCGTCGATGCGGCGAGCGGCACCGAACGGCTGCCGCTCGAGGAATTGGCGCGCGTCGCCTATTTCCGCCCCGATACCCTGCCGGCCGGTTTGCAGGCGGAGTTGGTCGCCACGCGTCACTATGTGCCGCGCGCCTGGCCGTTCGCCTTCACCAACGGCGTGCAGGCGTCCTATCTCGAAGTCGACACCGACACCGGCTTCGTCAAATTGCTGAAGCACTGGTGCGTCGAGGATTGCGGCACCATCATCAACCCGCAACTGGTCGACGAGCAGATCCGAGGTGGCATCGTGCAGGGCATCGGCGCCGCACTGTTCGAGCAGTGCCTCTATGACGAGCGCGGCCAGATGCTCAACGGCAACATGGCCGACTACCTGGTGCCGATGGCGGCGGAAATGCCCGACATCGAATGCGGCCACGTCGTGTCGCCGACCGCCGACAGCGAATTGGGCGCCAAGGGCGCCGGCGAAGCCGGTACCGCCGGCGCGCCGGCCTGCGTGATGAACGCGATCAACGACGCGCTGCGCCCGCTGCACGCCGCCCCGCTCACCGACATGCCGTTCACGCCGGGCAAGATTCTCAAGGCGCTCGGCAAGGTCTAGCGCGCTTCCGGCGCGCCGGCGCTCTCGTAGATGGCGTGCTCGGTCACGACGAAGTCGATGCGCCCGTCGGTGAGCGCTTTCATGCATTCGCGCGGCGTGTTGACGATCGGCTCCTCGTGCACGTTGAAGCTGGTGTTGACCAGCACCGGCAGACCGGTCTCGCGCTCGAAGGCGCCCAGCACGTCGTAATAGAGCGGGTTGACGTCGCGCGTGATGGTCTGCGGCCGCGCCGAGCCGTCGACGTGGACGACGGCGGGAATCCGCCCGCGCCATGCCGGCTTCACATCGCAGGTGACGGTCATGAAGCTGCAGGCGTAACGATTGACGTCGGTGACGTCGAACACCTCGGCCGCGCGCTCATCTGCGATCACCGGCGCGAACGGCATGAACTCGGTGCGGTCGAGCCGCGTATTGAGCAGATCGTGCGTCTCACGCCGCGCCGGATTGGCGAGGATCGAGCGGGCGCCGAGCGCGCGGGGCCCGAATTCCATGCGGCCGGTATAGATCGCGCCGATCTCGCCCGCCGCCAGGCGCTTCGCCGCCGTCTCGAGCAGATTGCCGGCGAGCCGCCGCACGCCGGCGGTGGCGGCGAAGGCAGCATCTGCCTCGCCGCTGTAGTCGCGGCCGAGGTAGACGTCGCGCAGCCGCCGGCGCTGGCTGAGCCAGCGGCTGATGCCGTCGCGCCGCAACAGAAACGCTAGCGCGCCGCCGACCGGCAGGCCCTCGTCGCCCATCGGCGGAAACACGAAGATCCCATCGAGATCGAGTTGCTCGGCCAACAACCGGTTGAGGCGCACATTGGCGAACACGCCGCCGGCAAGCCCGAGGTTGCGCGCCGGACGCCGCTCCAGCAGGCGCCGCACCGAGGCGAGCATGGTATCTTCCAGCACCTTTTGAATCGAAGCCGCGACATCCTCGCGCCGGCCCTCTTTGGCGATAGCCTTCATAAAATCGTGCATCGCGAAATTATCGCGGAAATCGGACCGCACGCGGCCGTCACCATCGATGTGGAACCGCGCTGCGATGCGGTCGGCGAAGGCCGGCTGTCCGAGCGCGGCCAAGCCGGTGAGCTTGCCCTCGTGCCGGTGCGGCCGGAAGCCAAGCGCGCCGGTCGCCGCCGCATAGGCAACGCCGAGGCTGTCGATCTGATAGGGAACGAGCAGGCACTCGTCGCCGCCATAAAGCGTTTCAAGCTTGCCGTCGCAAAAATGACGATGGCTGTAGTTGACGGTGTCGCCGCCGCCATCCGCCGTCACCAGCAGCGCGTTGTCCCAATCGGTGTAGAACAGTGGCGGCAGCGCGTGCGCCTCGTGATGATTGTAGAAGGTGACGATGGCATCGTCGCGAAAACCGGCGTCGCGGCGAAAAGCCGGCACGTCGAAAAACGTCTCCACTTGCGTAGTGTTCGCGCGGAGCGCCTCGCGCGGCATGAAGCGTGTCTTTTTTCCTTCAACATGCGTCCGGTATTGTTCGCGCAGCCAGCGCCAGCCGCGAAAATGCCGGAAATATTGCACCGGAAAATCCCAGCGGCTCACCGCAACAATGTCGACGTCGCGGCGCGTGGCGCCGGCAATGTCTAGCACCTCGTCGATGGCGAGATCGGGGAAGCCGCCGTCGCCCTTGATCCGCGTGAGGCGCTCGAGCTGGACGGCGGCCTTCACCTCATAGTCGGCCAGCACCGCGGCCGATCCGTCATGGGGGCCGTTTTGAATGGCGAGAATGAGCTGAGACATCGGCCTGCGTCGGGTGAAAAATGCCGGCACTGAGTAGCGGCATTGACCGCCCAAGGCAATCGCGACGGCCGCTACCGCCCCGCGCGCCCGCCGCGCGCCGGATATCGTTCGCTAGGGCGACGCCGGTCCTCAAGCAAGGTGCACGCTTCATCTCTCCCCTGAAAGGGGGCCCGCAAAGCGGGGACTGATAAGCATCAAAACTTGATCATGTCGCTGCGCGTCAACGTCACCTTCGGCCCGATGCCGCCGGTGCCATGCGCCAGCAACCAGACGCTGATCTGTTCGAAATACGTATTTTCGGAGGTCATGCCGTCTACCGGCGCGATGACTTTGAAGCCGCGTAGCGCCGCAGCGCTCGCCGTGTAGACCGCCGCACCATGCGCCGCAGTGCCATTGACGATCACAGTTTGGATGCCCTTGTCCTTGAGTATTTTTTCCAGATCGCTCCTGAAAAACTTGTCGACGCTCGCCTTGACCACCGGGTCGCTGGGAAGCGGCGCAATATCGGGCAGGATCTTGTCGGCCGTCGCTTGGTTCGGAATGCTGTAGACGACCAGCATGCCTTTTGCGCGCGCCTCGGTTAGTAGCTTCTTCATCGCCAGCACGTTTGCCATGCAACGCGGCCGGTTCGTGCAATTTGGGTTGATGAAATCGAGCATCAGCAGCGCAGTGGTTTTCGGATCGACCGTCACCGGCGCGAGCGTGGGCGCCGGCGGCGCTTTCACTTCCGCCCAATCCTGGATGACATCGATAGCCTGCGCGCGCATCGCGCTCCCCGCCAAAGCCGCGGCGGCAACGAGCGCCAAAATCAGTTTTCGCGTCATGAAAATCCTCCCTGGAATGCGCCGGCATTCGTCGGCTGGCGTGCGGCCCTGGATCATGCGCAAGCGCTCTCTGCCCTGTCAAAGCCGTATGCGGTCCCGCTTGCTGAAACACCGCGACCCGGCGCAATATTGCCGACCAACGGTCGGCCGTTTCACTTTGCGGCCTTGCAAAAAACGTCAAAAAGGGGATGCACGCATGGACATCAAGGTCGGCAAGCAGGCGATCGCGGAAGCCTCGAAAAAGCTGTCCAACTGGGGCCGCTGGGGCAAGGACGACCAGATCGGCACGCTCAACCATGTCAGGCCGGAGGACATCGTCAAGGCGGCGAGCCTGATCCGGACCGGCAAGGTGTTCGCGCTCGGCATTCCGCTCGACCGCGAGGGCCCGCAGAACGGCCTGTTCGGCGGCCGCTTCAACCCGATCCATCAGATGCTGGCGACCGGCACCGATGCCATCGCCGGCCAGCAGGACTGGAACAGGATTCGCTACGCCGACGACACGCTGATGCTGTGCGTGCAGGGCGCCACGCACTGGGACGCGCTCGGCCACATCTTCTACGAGGACAAAGGCTACAACGGCCACGACGCGAAATTGGTTGACTCGCGTGGCCTCTCGGTGCTCGGCATCGAGAATTCCAAGGACAAAATGGTCGGGCGCGGCGTGCTGCTCGACGTCGCGCGCTTCCGCGGCGTCAAGTGGATGCAGGACGGCGAAAGCATCTCCAACGACGAGCTCGACAAGTGCGCCAAGCAGCAGAACGTCTCGATCGGACGCGGCGACTTCGTCCTCGTGCGCACCGGCCAGATGGAACGCTGCCTCACCGAAAAGGAATGGGGCGGCTATGCCGGCGGCGACGCGCCCGGCGTCAAGTTCGAGAACTGTTACTGGTGCCAGGACAAGCAGATCGCAGCCATCTGCACGGACACCTGGGGCGTCGAAGTCCGGCCGAATGAGACCAAGGACGCCAACCAGCCCTGGCATTGGGTGGTGATCCCGGCCATGGGCCTGTGCATGGGCGAGATTTTCTATCTCAAGGAACTCGCCGAGGACTGCGACCAGGACGGCGTCTACGAATTCTTCTTCTGCGGCCCGCCGCTGATCATCACCGGCGGAACGGGCAGCCCGATCAATCCGCAGGCGATTAAATAGTCTAGACTGACCGCGATCTCTCACCGTCACCCTGAGGCGCGAGGCGCGAAGCGCCGAGCCTCGAAGGGCGACGCCCAAGTCAGTGCCCCGCTCATCCTTCGAGGGCCGCCTGCCCCCTCAGGATGACGGCGATACAAAGGAGAAACCCATGCCCCGCTATCTCAAACGCGGAATGGACGCCGGCGCGATCGAGGCGGCCGACGCTAAAGTGCGCCAGACGGTCGAAACCATCCTCGACGACGTGAAGAAGCGCGGCAACACGGCCATTCGCGAGCTATCGAGGAAGTTCGACAATTGGGAGCCGACCGATTTCAAACTGACGCCGGCCGAGGTCGAGGCGGCGATCGCGCAAGTGCGCAAGCGCGATCTCGACGACATCAAATTTGCACAAGCTCAAGTGCGCAACTTCGCGCAAAAGCAGCGCGACTCGATGAAGGACGTCGAGGTCGAGACGCTGCCCGGCGTCGTGCTCGGCCACCGCCACATCCCGGTGAACTCGATCGGCTGCTACGTGCCGGGCGGCCGCTATCCGATGGTCGCCTCGGCGCACATGTCGATCGTCACGGCGAAAGTCGCCGGCGTGAAGCGCATCATCGCCTGCGCGCCGCCGTTCAAGGGCGGCCCGCACCCGGCGATCGTCGCCGCCATGTATTTCGGCGGCGCCGACGACATTTACGTGCTCGGCGGCGTGCAGGCCGTCGCCGCCATGGCGCTCGGCACCGAGAGCATTGCGCCGGTCGACATGCTGGTCGGCCCCGGCAACGCCTACGTGGCGGAAGCCAAGCGCCAGTTGTTCGGCCGCGTCGGCATCGACTTGCTCGCCGGCCCGACCGAGACGCTGGTGATCGCCGACGACAGCGTCGACGGCGAACTCTGCGCCACCGACCTGCTTGGCCAGGCCGAGCATGGCCCGACCTCGCCGGCCGTGCTGATCACCAATTCGGAAAAGCTTGCGCGCGACACCATGGCCGAGGTCGAGCGACTGTTGAAGATCCTGCCGAGCGCCGACCTCGCGGGACAAGCCTGGAAGGACTACGGCGAGGTCATCGTCTGCTACAGCGTCGACGAGATGGTGGCCGAGGCTGACCGCGTCGCTTCCGAGCACGTGCAGGTGATGACGCGCGACCCCGACTACTTCCTCGCCAACATGAAAAATTACGGCTCGCTGTTCCTCGGGCCGCGTACCAACGTCGCCTATGGCGATAAGGTGATCGGCACCAACCACACGCTGCCGACGAAGAAGAACGCGCGCTTCACCGGCGGGCTGTGGGTCGGCAAGTTCCTCAAGACCTGCACCTACCAGAAGGTCCTGACAGACGAGGCCAGCGCCAAGATCGGCGAAGTCTGCTCGCGGCTGTGCATCCTCGAAGGCTTCACCGCCCACGCCGAACAGGCCAATATCCGCGTGCGTCGCTATGGCGGCCGCAACGTGCCCTACGCGCAGGCGGCGGAGTGAGCGTCGACCTCACCAAAACCGCCTCCTTCCGCCTCGACGGCCGCCGCGCGCTGGTGACCGGCGGCGGCCGCGGCATCGGCCTGACCGCGGCGTCCGCGCTGGCCGACGTCGGCGCGCATGTCACGCTCGCTGCGCGCACGCAAAGCGAAATCGAAGCGGCCGCGGCGGCGATCCGGGCCCGCGGCCAGTCGGCCGATGCGCTCGTCCTCGACGTCACCGACATCGATGCGGCGCGCAAGGCCTTGGCCGAGCGCGCGCCCTACCAGGTGCTGGTCAACAATGCCGGCATGAACCGGCCGGCATATCTGCCGGACGTCACGGTCGCGGACTTCGACGCCATCATGAACCTCAACGTGCGCGCCGCCTTCTTCATGGCGCAAACGGTGGCGCTGCGGCTGCGCGCCGAGAAACTCCCCGGCTCGATGATCAACATCTCCTCGCAGATGGGCCACGTCGGCGCGGCGCGCCGCACCGTCTACTGCGCCGCCAAGCACGCCATGGAAGGCTTCACCAAGGCGATGGCGGTCGAGCTCGCGCCGGACAACATCCGCGTCAATTCGCTGGGGCCGACTTTCCTCGAAACGCCGATGACCCGGCCATTCTTCGAGAACAAGACGTTCCGCGACGAAGTGCTCGGCAAGATCAAACTCGGCCGCCTCGGCCAGCTCGAGGAGCTGACCGGCGCCATCGTCTTCCTGGCCTCCGACGCGTCGTCGCTGATGACCGGCGCGGCGCTGGTTTTGGACGGCGGCTGGACGGCGGAGTGAGGCTCTTATCCCCCCTTTCAGGGGAGGGATTAAGAGAGCTTCGGCAGATCCGCGAAATACTCCGGGTGTTCCTTCTCGACCTGCTGCATGAACTCCGGCCGGAACAGCTTCGGCACGTTAAGCCGCGGCGCGCCGGGCAGCGTGTTCACCAGAATTTCGTCCTCGGCGTTCTCGAAGGCCTGCAGCACCTTCGGCGACATGCGCGGATCGAAGTGGATGTGCTTGATCGCCTTCTTGCCGATGGCGACGTCGGTGCCGGGCACCCACTTGGCAAAGATCTCCACCGCCTCGTCGGGATTCTTGCGCGAGAAATACGACGACTTCGCCAGGCCTGCGGCGATGCTCTTGATCACCGCAGGCTTCGCCTCGACCGTCGGCCCGTGCGCGACCGCGACCATCACGTAGGACATGTGCTGACCGCCACGGATCACTTCGAACGAATCCGGCACTTCGGTGAGCGCCTGCGTCACGTAGGGCTCCCAGGTCACGATAGCGTCGACCTTGCCCTCCTTGAGCGCCGGCGCGAGGCCGAACTGCGACCAGATGTTCTCGATGGTGACGTCGGCGTACTTCACGCCGGCGCGGCGCACCACCATCTTGAAAAATTCGTCGGAGGTCTGTCCTTTCGCGAGGCCGACCTTCTTGCCGACCAGGTCGCCGATCTTGCCGACGTTGACGCCCCTGCCCTTCTTGGTGACGATCGCGAGCGGCGTATCGCAGCGGTCGTTGGTCGCGTCGTTCATGATCAGGCCGATGACCTGGAACGGATTTCCCGCGTGCACCGCCTTCAGATACGTCGTCGTGCTCATGTCGCCGACCTGGGCGAGGCCGTCGTGCAGCGCGTTGACCATGTCGGTGCCGGTATCCACCACCTTGAAGCTGGCGTCGACGCCGTGCTGCTTGAAGTAACCCTTCTCCGCGCCGATGAACATCGGCAGATGGCCGAAATTGTTGGCGATTACGACGTCGAGCTTGGGCAAATCAGCCATTGCAACTCTCCCGGTTTTACAGTTCCGCGCCGTCAAGACGGTTTCAATACCTGCAGATTGACGCAATTCGGCGGCATTTGGCCGTCGATCAGCGCCTGAATATTGTCGACCACGATATTGGCCATCTGCTCGCGCACGTCCATCACCGCGCTGCCGAGATGCGGCGTCAGCACCACGTTCTTCATCTTCAGCAGCGCCGGCGGCACGTTCGGCTCGTTCTCGAACACGTCGAGCCCGGCGCCGGCGATCTTTTTCTTCTTCAGCGCGCGCACCAGCGCGGCTTCGTCGATCACCGCGCCGCGCGCGGTATTGATGATGTAGGCCGACGGCTTCATCAGGCCGAATTCGCGGTCCGAGATCATGTGCCGGGTCTCGGCATTGAGCGGCTGGTGCAGCGAAACGAAGTCGGCTTCGCCCAGCAACTGGTCGAGCGGCATGTATTCCATGCCGAGCTCGCGCTCGAGCTCGGGCTTGCGGCGCGGGCCCCAGTAGATCAGCCGCATGTCAAAGCCGCGCGCGCGCCGCGCCGTCGCCTGGCCGATGCGGCCGGCCGCGATGAGGCCGAGCGTCTTGCGGTAGACGAAGCCGCCGGCGAGATGGTTCGACTGCGAGCCAGGGAAATGTCCCAAACGCACCGAACGATCGCCCTCGATCATGCGGCGCGCCACCGCGATCATCAGCCCGATGTGCAGGTCGGCGACCGATTCGGCGACGATCGGCGGCACCACGGTGACGACGATGCCCTGCTTGGCCGCTTCCAACAGGTCGATATTGTCGGGCGTGATCGACATCGAGGCGACGGCGCGCAACTTCGGATTGGCGCGCAGCACGGTGCGGTCGATCTTGTCGTGCAGTAGCGAAAACAGAATGTCGCACTTGCGCACAGCCGTGATCAGCTTCGACTTGGCGATGATCTTGCTCGAATCCGGGTTGGTCTTGACGTAGGCAATGCGGCGCAGCCGCGCGAGCGCGCCGGGCGCGATCGGCTGGGTGATGAAGACGTGGGGTTTGCGCGTCACCGCTGCCACCGCACGACGCCGGCGACGCCGTCGACCGCGCACTGCACGCCGTCGGGAATCTTGCGGGTGGCGTCAAGCACGCCGAGCACCATCGGAATGCCGCGCTCGCGCGCCAGCGACGCCATGTGCGAGGTCGAACCGCCGAGTTCGGCCACCACGCCGGCGACGCGCGGCAGGATATGGCTGAGCGCAGGCCCGGCGACGCGCGTCACCAGGATGTCGCCATGGCCGACACGGGCCAGTTCGCATTCGCAGTTCACCACCACCGTGCGGCCCTCGCCCCAGCCGATGCCGGCCGGATGGCCGTTGAGGCCGGGATGCTGCAGCCAGATGTCGTCGGGCACGATCGCCGGCTCGACGTGCAGGGGCCGCGACTGCAACAGCTTGAAGCCGGCTTCATCCATCGCCCATTCGATCTCGACCGGCGCGCCGGCGAGCTGCTCGCATTTGCGCAGCAGGCGGCCGAGCGCCACCGCCTCACCCGGCGTCAGGCACGGCTCGCTCACCATATCCTCCGGCACCAGTTGCGGTGCGGCGACGCCATGGGCGCATGTGTCGCGGTGGCTTTTGCGGCCGGCATCGACGGAACGGTAGAAGCCGTTCTTGGCGAGCACGATGCGGTCCGGCACCACCTCGCCCTGGGCGATCGCGGAGCCGAGGCCCCAGGTCGCCGAGATCAGCATCTGCCCGTCAGCGGTCTCGCTCAATCCGCCGCCCGAAGCGCGCGCGGCCACCACCGGCTGAATCAAGACGCCCATCGCGGTATCGGCCGGCGACAGGCCGTGGTTTTCCATGTAGCGCCGCGCCTGCGAGGTCCACAGCGCCGCCCAGCAGGCGCGCACCGCGGTGAGGAATTCGGTTTCGTCGGAAAGGCCGAGGAAGCTTTCGAACTGGCCGGCGAAATTGGCGCCTTCGCGGTCCTCGATCAGCGCCGAGGAGCGCACCGCGCCGAGCGAGCCGTCGGCGCGCTGCGCACGCCAGGCTGCGAGCAACGGCTCGAGAATCTCCGGCGCGATCGGTTGCTGATAGAGCGCGAGGCGAACCTGCACCGACAGCTTGCGCGAGGCCTGCCGCTCGGCCGTGTTGTATTGCGCGGTCATGTCGGCGATGCCGAGATGAACGAGCTGATGCCGATAGGCTTCCGCAGTCAACGCAAAGCCGCCCGGCGTCGGCAGGCCGGCCTGCGTCAGCGCCGCCAGATTGGCGGCCTTCGGCCCGACCCGTTCGGGATCGATCGCCGCGGCATCGGTCAGCGGCAGGATGAAGGCGGTCACGCTGTTACCCCAGCTCAATTCACGCACCGCGACCGGTATTTCCCGGCCGCCCGATCAGGATTTAATATGCCCGAAAACGATCCCCGGGTCACGGCGTAACGCGCCGGCCCGGGGACGACTTCGGCCCATGGGCCAAGGTCACTTCACGTGATCGCCATAGCCCGGCAGCGGGTCGACGACGGTGATCTGCTTGACCGGGAAGTTCGACACAATCTCGATCTCGTTCTTCTTCACGATCAGCATTTCCTCGATGCGCACGCCGTAGCGGAACTTCTTGCCGTGCTGGGTTTCTAGCGCGAAGGTCATGCCTTCCTTGATGTCGATCGGATGATCGAGCGACCAGATGCGCGAGATCACCGGCTGGTCGTATTGCGCGAGACCGAGCCCATGGCCCCACAGGTTGGCGGCGGCCTGGTCTTCATCTTCGTAGCCCCAGGTCTCCATCGCCGACGGCCACTTGGACGCGATGTCGCGGGTGGTGGCGCCGACCTTCACCGCGCCGATCGAGTCATACAGCCACTGCAGCGCGGTCTTGTAGGTATCCTTCTGCTCCTGCGACGGCTCCTTGCCGACGCAATAGGTGCGGTAATAGCAGGACTTGTAGCCGTTCCAGGTCAGCGCGGCCAAATCCATGAACACGATGTCGCCCGGCTGGATGATGCGGTCGGAGAAGTTGCGCCAGTTCGGCCAGGTATTCGGGCCGGACGACACGATCACGTCCTCGACGTCTTCGATGCCGGGGAAGTTGTAGAGGTATTCCATCAAATGCGCGGTCACCTGGTTCTCGGTGATGCCGGGGCGCAGGAACTTCATGCATTCCCAGTGGGTGGCGTCGCCGATCGCGCCGACGATGCGGAAGCATTCCTGCTCGTCTTCATTCTTGACCGCGCGCGCTTCCATCATCGGCGTCATACCGTCGGCCCAGTGAACGCCCTTCTCCTCGAATATCTTGATCATGTTGATGTCGATGAAGTCGCAGCCGAGCTTCTGCCCGGCGACGCCGTGACGCTTCATCTCTTCGAGGATGGCGTTAGTGAACTTGGTCACCTGCGAGGTGGCGGCGGGACCGGCCGCGCCTTTGATCCAGGCGAATGAGTGGCGGATGTTTTCCTTCGGCAGCCACGGCGAGTGGCGCTCGACCTGCATGCCGATATCGCCCTGCTCGAACAGCACCGGACGGCCGTCGCCGCACAGCATCGCGTATTTCAGGCCGGGCTTGAGCTTGTTCCAGCCGGGGGTGAGCGAGCCAGTGATGTAGCGGCAGTTCTCGTCATACATGCACAACAGCGCGCCGAGGCCGTGCTTTTTCATCATCTGCCGCGCACGTTCGATGCGGTATTCGCGCAGGCGGTCCCAGTTGACCCGCTGCTGCCAATCCATCCCGATCATGCCGAAATTTGCAGTGCCCATAGCATCCTCCCCAGCGGCGCGCCGGCCGCGCAGTTTTTCTTGAACTCGGCTGCGATGTTATTCGGCTAGCGCCGCCAGAAGAAATAATATAATCGTGGTTTCGTCATTATATTTTCTAATGCCGGTAGCGTGATGCGGAACATCCCCCTGCGCCAAGTTCGCGCCGTGATTGCGGTGTGCGAAGAAGGCTCGTTCACCCGTGCGGCGGAGCGCGAAAACGCAACACAATCTGGCATTTCTCAGCATGTGGCCGCCGTCGAGCGCACGCTGGGGGTGAAGCTGTTCGAACGCGCCAGCGGCACGGTGAAGCCGACGCCGGCCGGCCTGCGCTACTACAAGAGCTGCGTCGAAGCGGTCGGCGCGCTGGAGAACGCCGCGGAGGAGGCGCGCGCGCTTGCCGGCAAGGTCACCGGCGAGTTGCGCATCGGTCTGATGCCGACCTTCACCCGCGCGGTGCTGGCGCCGGTGCTCGACGATTTCGTGCCGCGCTGCCCGGAGGTGCGCCTGCATATCGTCGAGGGCTATAGCAACGCGCTGACCGACATGGTGCTCGACGAGGACCTCGACTTCGCCGTGGTACCGGCCTTCGAGGGCACCATCGGGCTCAAGTCGCGGCTTTTGGCGCGCGACCGCGAGATGCTGGTGTCGGGCGCAAAGCGCGGCTTTGCGCCGCTTGCTCCGTTTCGGCTCGCCGAATGCAAACCGCTGAAATTCGTGCTGCCGGGGCCGGACAATATCCGGCGGCGCAATCTGGAGACCTATTTCCAGAGCCACGGCGTCGAGGTCGAGGCAACGCTGGAGATGGATGCCATGATCGCCACGCTCGAATTCGTCGCCCGCACCGACTGGGTCACCATCCTGCCGAGCGTGATCTCGATCAACGACGTCGGCCGCAGTGAGTTGATCGTCAATCCGATCGTCGAGCCCGAGCTGCACGCCGAGTTCGTGGTGATCCAGCCGACGCGGCGCACGCTGTCGACCCAGGCGCGCATGTTCTTGCAGCGCTTCGAGCAGGAGGTCGCGCATATCCACGCGGTGTGGGACCGCACGCTGGCCGCGCCAAAGAAGCGCCGGCTGTCGGCGTAGGAAATTCCGATGCCGTCCCCACTGGTCACCACCGCCTGGCTCGAGGACCACCTTGCCGATCCGGACCTGCGCATTCTCGAGGTCTGCAACATCCGCGACGACAAGGCCTATCGCGACGGCCACATCCCCGGCGCGCAGTGGCTGTACTGGAAGACCGCGTGCTGGCACGAGACCGACCGCGATTTCATCACACCGGAGGCGATGGCCAAACTGTTCGGCGGCCTCGGTATCGGGCCAAAGACGACCATGGTGCTCTACGGCGATCCGGTGCAGTTCGGCAGCTATGCCTTTTGGGCCTTCACCATGGCCGGCCACGCCAAGTTGCGCCTCCTCGACGGCGGCAGGCGCAAGTGGCTCCTGGAGAAGCGGCCGCTGGCGCGCGACGTGCCGCATTTTCCACCGGTCGACTATCCGCCGCCGTCAGGCTCAGCGCCGATGCGGGTCAGCCGCGACGACGTGCGCGCGCATTTGCGCGAGCCCGGCCGGCTGCTCATCGACCTGCGCTCGCCGGAGGAATATTCGGGCGAACGCGTCTCCGATTATTCCTTCGCCGTCGATCACGGCGCCGAGCGGACCGGCCGCATTCCCGGCGCGGTGCATCTGTATTTCAAAGACCTTTTGAACGCCGACGACTCGTTCAAGTCGCCGGAAGCGCTTCGCGAGAGTCTCGCGCAACACGGCATCGCGCCGGAAAAGTACGACGACATCGTCTGCTATTGCCGGCTCAGCCACCGCGCCACCATCGGCTGGCTGGCGCTCGGCGCCATCCTCGGCCTCGACAACGTCAAGATCTACGACGGCTCGTGGACCGAATGGGGCAGCATCGTCGGCTTCCCGATCGAGAAGTAATCAAGCTCCCCCGGTCTTCTGCCGATAGGCCTCGATCTTGCCGCGCAGCGCGTCCGGCAGCGCCACCGGCTTGCGCGTCTGAAGCGACATCATCGCCGTGACCATGCGCGCGCGCAGCCGCTCCATGCCGTCGTGATGACAGACGATGGCGATGCCGAGCGAGGAGCGGCCGATGCGCTCGACCAGAAGCGTCAGCTCGATGACGTCGCCCATGCGGCTCGGAATCTTGAAGTCGCAGTCGATGTGCACGAAGGGAAAGCCGAATTGGCTGCCCATGATCAGCGCGGCGTAGTCGTAGCCAAGCTCCTGCGTGTACCAGTCCTCGATCAGCCCGTTGAAGATGTCGAAGTAATGCGGGAAGTAGACGATGCCGGCCGGATCGCAGTGGGAAAAGCGCACCGTCACGCTGCGGGTAAAGGCGCCATCGGGCGGCACGAAGCGGTCCTGGAGCATGGGGCGAAACCCTGCGGCGGCGATTGCGGATGCCTAACGCGAAAATGCCGGCGGCGCCAGGGTTCCGTCGAGCGCATGGAAGGTTCGAAGCTGCCGGTAGCGTTACGGCACGCGGCCTTTCACCGCATTGGCGCGCGCGCTGTAGGTAATGCCGCCCGCCGTATCCGTCGCCAGCTTGTCGCGCACGCGCGCCTTGAGCTGTCCGGCTTCGCCGGGCGCCATGGCTGCAAGGGATGCGCGCACGCTCGGCGACCCTTTGACGCTCGTCGTCCAGAACTCATCGAAATCGCGATAAGTCCGCTCGACCGTGATCTCCCGAGTCTCCACCGAGGTCAGCCCCGCACCAGTCCACAGCGCCCCCATCGTATCGATGCGCGAGGCCTCGGGACTCGGCGGTAGCGGCGGCTTGTGACCCATCGCGCGGATCTCGGACATCAGCACGTGGAGGGGAAAGCCGCCGCCGAGCATGTCCCAGGCGTAGGCGGCGACGGTGCCGCCGGAGCGCACCACGCGTTTCATCTCGGCGACGCCTTTCGCCGGATCGGGCACGAAAAAGATCACCAGCGCCATGGTCGCGAGATCGAAGCTGTTGTCCGCGAACGGCAGCGCCATCGCGTCGCCTTGCTTGAACGTCGCGATATTAACGCTGTGGCGCTTGCGGGCGAAGGCAAGCTGGCCTTCCGATGGATCGATGCCCTGCACCTCGCGCGGCGCGCAGCGCTCGACCAAAAGCTCGGTAAAGGCGCCGTTGCCACAGCCGACATCGACGCAACGCAAGCCCTTCGGTAGCGCGAGCCAGCCGAGAAAGACCTCGCCGGCAAGCCTGCTCCAGATGCCCATCATGGTCTCGTAGGCTGCGCCGTCATCGAATTTGATCTGCGGCTCGGCCATCACAGGTCCATCCAGGCACCACTGGCGTCGACCGACTTGAACACGGCTTCGAGCGCGGCAGCGGTCTGCAGGATGCCGGCGGGCGAAATCGGGAAGGTGCCCTGCCCCAGCGCGGCTTTGGCGAAGTCATCGAGGTTGCGGCCGAGGTGATTGTCGACCGGCCGCTCGATCATTTCCGGATCGTGCTTGCCGCCGCGGCGCACGATGGCGCGCGTTTCGCTCACGCTCTCGGCCCAGCAGTTCTCGCCGAAGATGGCGATGCGCCAGCGGAACGGCGTCTTGATGGTGGTGCCGAGCGTGCCGGTGGCGCCGTTGTCGAACTCGATCAATGCGGCCGTGGTGTCGCCGGTCGGCAGCTTGAGCGCGCGCGCCTTCGACAGCGCGCTGATGCGCTTCATCGGCCCGACCATGTCGCGGAAGCAGTCGAGCACGTGGATGCCCATGCCGGTCATGCCGCCGGCCCGGCTCTCCTCGGCCTGCATGCGCCAGCTGTCGGCCGGATAGCTGGCCAGCCAATCGTGGCTGTAATTGCCCTCGACGTGCATGATGGTGCCGAAGGCGCCCTGCTCCTTCAGTTCGGCGAGCACGCGCATCGACGGCATCAGGCGGAAATGATGACCGACCGCGATGACGACGCCGGCGCGCTTGCAGGCATCCAGCATCGCCGAGGCTTCGGCCTTGCTCAGCGCGAACGGCTTTTCGCAATAGATGTCCTTGCCGGCCGCCGCCAGCGCCTTGACCTGCGCCGGATGCTTGGTGTGCGGCGTCGCCAGCACCACGGCCTTGACCGCGGGGTCGGCAAGCACCTCGTCGAACGAGGTGCCGATCGGGATTTTGTAGTCGGCGGCAAAGTCGCGCACCGTGTCGGGCTCGAGCGTGACGCCGCGCACGAAATTGATCGGTGCGCCGAAATCGCGCGCCGCCTTCACCAAATTCTTGCCCCACCAGCCGAGGCCGACGATTGCGGTGTCGAGCATTCGGTCAGACCGAAGCCGGTGCGCCGGGCTGCTTCATCGGATGCGCGCGGGCGAAGGCGTCGATCGCCATGCAGGTGTCGACGATGCGCTTAACGGTCGGGAACGGCGCGAGATCGACCTTGAAATAGGTCGAGCCGGCCGCTTGGCCCGCCAGGCAGATGTCGGCGATGGTGATCTGGTCGCCCTGGCAGAAGCGGCCGGTATCCTTCGACGTCGACAGATTGGCCTCCAGCGCCTTCAGGGCTTCGACGTGCCAATGGTGGCCCCATTTCACCACGCCCGGCTCGTCGACCTTGTACTCAGCGCTAAGATACTCGCGCACGCGCGGGACGATCAGCGGGTGCGTGTCGCAGGCGATGATCTGCGCCAGGCCGCGCACCCGCGCGCGCGCCTTCGGCTCTTTCGGCAGCAGCGGCGGGTTGGGGTGCGTCTCGTCGAGATATTCGAGGATGGCGAGCGACTCGAACAGCACCGTGCCGTCGTCGAGGATTAGCGCCGGCAGCGCCTTCATCGGGTTGACCTTGGCGAAGGCCTCGTCGCGCTGCTTGCCCTGCATCAGGTTGACGTCGATCACCTCGTCGGGCGTGATGCCCTTGAGATTGAGCGCGATGCGCACGCGGAACGTCGCCAGCGAACGCCAGAACGAAAACAGTTTCATGAGTGGCCTCCTCGGCCTTGCGTTACTTTTTCTTCCGGTCCGACCAGTAGACCGTCATACGCGAGCCGTCCTCGCCGCCGAGGCCGTGCGCGATGGCGTCCTCGAAGCCCGCGAGCGCCGCCTTGGTCGCGATCAATTCGGCGCCGAGCGACTCGCCGGTCGCGATCATGGTACGCAGGTCCTTGACGGCGTTGCCGATCGAGAACGTGGTCGGCCCCGGATCCTTGCGTTCGAGCATCTTCACGATCATGTCGGCGCGCATGCCGATCGCCTTGTTGGCGCCGTTGCTCTCGACGAACAGATCGAGCAGGCGCTTGGCGTCCCAGCCGACGCTGCGCGCGATGGCAAAGGCCTCGCCGTAAGCCTGCCAGGCGACCATCAGCGGCAGGTTGATCGACAGCTTGATCGCCGCGCCGGTGCCGACCGGCCCGCAATGCTCGACCTTGCGGCAAAGTTGCTCAAGGATCGGCCGCGCCCGCGCCGCGTCGGCGGGTTCGGCGCCCATCAGCCCGAGCAACTGGCCCTTGCGCGCCGGCGCGGTCGAGCCGCCGACCGGGCATTCGACCATCGCGGCGCCCTTGGCGCGCACCTTGGGCGCGAGATCGGCCTCGACCTTGGGCGCGACCGTGCTCATCTCGATGAACAGCTTGCCCTTGACGTCGCCCGACAGCAGCCCATTCGGCCCGTTGTACACCGCGTCGATCGCCGCGCCGTCGGTGAGCAGAGTGATCACCGCCTCGCTCGCCTTAGCCACCTCGGCCGGCGTCGCCGCGACCTTGGCGCCGGCCTGCGCGATTGGCTTGGTCTTGTCCGCCGTGCGATTCCACACGGTCACCTGGTGGCCGACTTCCATCAGCCGCAGGGCGACATTGCCGCCCATGGCGCCGAGACCCGCAACTCCGATCTGCATAAGTCCTCCCTCACCGCTTTTGTCTGCGACGATAGGCGATTGCGGCTCGGCTTGAAAGCCGCATTACAACCATAAGCCCACTCGACAGTGCCGCGCGCGATCACTATGACACCGCACGACGGCGCGACATTGCCGACTCGCATTTTCACCATGGGGAAATTGGAATGGCTGGGGCCAAGAAATCCAAGGGCACGGTCGGCGTCATCGGCCTCGGCATCATGGGCGGCGCGTTCGCCAAAAATCTGCGCCGGGCCAGCTGGCGCGTGATCGGCTACGACATCAGCGCCGCGCGCCGCCGCGAAGCGGCCCGCGCCGGCGTCGAGATCGCCCGCAACGCCGTCGATGTCGCCAGAGCCGCGCCGACCGTCCTCGCCAGCCTGCCCAAGCCGCAGGCCCTAATGGATACGGTGCGCAAAATTGCCGCAGCCAAGCTCAAGCGCGTAGTGGTCGTCGAGATGGGTACCTTCGCCATCGCCGACAAGGAGAAGGCCGCGCGCGTACTGGCCAAGGCCGGGCACGCGATGCTCGACACGCCGGTGAGCGGCACCGGCTCGCAGGCCGTCGCGCGCGATCTCATTTTCTACGCCAGCGGCGACGCCGCATTGATCAGAAAGCTGCGCCCGATGTTCCGCGACTTCGGCCGCGAGGTCTATGACGTCGGCGAATTCGGCAACGGTAGCAAGATCAAGTACGTCGCCAATCTGCTGGTCGCCATCAACAACGTCGCCTCCGCCGAGGCCATGGTGCTCGGCATGAAGGCCGGCTTGCCGCCGCAATTGATCTTCGACCTGATCACGCCGGGCGCCGGCAATTCACGCGTGTTCGAATTGCGCGCGCCGATGATGGTGAAGGGCGACTACAAAGACGTCACCATGAAGATCGATGTCTGGGACAAGGACATGCAGGTGATCGGCGACTACGCGCGCAAGATCAAAGCGCCGACGCCGATGTTCGATGCATCGAAGCCGGTCTACATCAAGGCGATGAAGAGCGGCCTCGGCGCGCGGGACACCGCCGCCGTGTGCGTCGTGCTGGAGAAGATGGCGAAGCTGAAGCGCAAGAAGCGCTGAGTTACATTCCGCTCATTCCCGCGCAAGCGGGGATCCAGGGCGACAATTACAAGCGTCCGAGAATGCAGCCCTGGGTCCGCGCTTGCGCGGGGACGAACGGAGCATTTCTTCGCTCTTGCGCCTAGCCTCCGCATCTCTGTAGCCTCCCGGCCAACAAAACAATCCTGCGAGAGGATGCGGTGGCCGCGTTGCAGCAGTTGTCGGAAATCCGCGATGGCATGCGGATCGATTGGAACGTGCCAATCACCATGGACGACGGCCTGGTGCTGCGCGCCGACGTCTATCGTCCGGTGAAAGACGGGCACTATCCGGTCCTGCTCACCTACGGCCCCTACGCCAAGAACCTCGCCTTCCAGGACGGCTATCCCAGCGCCTGGAGCATCATGGCGGCGAAACACCCGGACGTCACCACCGGCTCCTCTAACAAGTACCAGAACTGGGAAGTGGTCGACCCGGAGAAATGGGTGCCGCACGACTACGTCTGCGTGCGCGTCGATTCACGCGGCGCCGGCTGCTCGCTCGGCGTCATCGATCATTTCTCGCCGCGCGAGACCAAGGACTTCTACGACTGCATCGAATGGGCTGGCGTGCAGCCCTGGTCCAACGGCAAAGTCGGCCTCAACGGCATTTCCTATTACGGCATGAACCAGTGGCACGTGGCATCGCTGCAGCCGCCGCATCTCGCCGCCATGTGCGTGTGGGAAGGCTCGGCCGACTGGTACCGCGACATGACGCATCACGGCGGCATTCTCTCGACGTTCTGGGAGAACTGGTTCGACATGCAGGTGAAGACCGTGCAGTACGGCGTCGGCGAGAAAGGCGGCCGCAGCCGCGTGCACGGCGAATTGGTGTGCGGCCCAGAGACGCTGTCCGACGAACAGCTCGCCAAGAACCGCGCCGATTTCGGCGGCAACATCCTGCGTCATCCGATGGACGATCAATATCACCGCGACCGCTCGCCGGTGTGGGAGAAGGTGACGGCGCCGCTGTTCTCCGCCGCCAATTGGGGCGGGCAGGGCCTGCATCCGCGCGGCAATTTCGAGGGCTTCGTGCGCGCGGCGTCGAAGCAGAAGTGGCTCGAGGCGCACGGCATCGAGCACTGGACGCATTTCTATACCGACTACGGCCGCGAACAGCAGCTGCGCTTCTTCGACTATTTCCTGCACGGCAGGAAGGACGGCTGGGCGAAGCAGCCAAAGGTGCTGCTGCAAATCCGCCACCCCGGCGAGAAATTCGTCACACGCGCCGAAAACGAATGGCCGATCGCGCGCACGCAGTGGACCAAATATTATCTCGATCCCAAGTCGATGGCGCTCGTGGCCAAGAAGCCGTCCGGCGGCGCCAAGCTCGCCTTCGAAGCCATGGGCGAAGGCCTCACCTTCTTGACGCCGGTGCTCGAGCACGACACCGAAGTCACCGGCCCATCGGCGCTCAAGCTGTTCGCGTCATCGTCAACGCGCGACGCCGATGTCTTCATCGTGCTGCGCGTGTTCACCGGCGACTTAAAGGAGGTCGTGTTCCAGGGCGCCATCGACCCGCACACCCCGATCGCGCAAGGCTGGCTGCGCGCCTCGCACCGCCAGCTCGACAAGAAACTGTCGCTGCCCTACCGGCCCTATCACACGCACAAGAAGAAGGAGCCGCTGAAGAAAGGCCAGGTCGTGGAGCTCGATATCGAGATCTGGCCGACCTCGATTCACGTGCCGGCCGGCTACCGCATCGGCCTGTCGATTCGCGGCAAGGACTACGAATACGGCGGCGTCAGCGGCGGCAAGCTGTCGAACTTCAAGAACGAGCTCACCGGTTGCGGCCCCTTCCTGCACAATCATCCGCAGGACCGGCCGCCGGCAATCTTCGGCGGCACCACAACCCTGCATTTCAGAGGCGGCAAGGCGCCCTATTTGCTGCTGCCTATCATCCCGCCGAAAAAACAGGCAGCCAAGAAAAAGCGCGGGCGGAAATAATTTGATCTGGGGAAAATAGTGCCCACCATCCGTTCGTCCCCGCGCAAGCAGGGATCCAGGACAGAACTGGATTCCCGCTTGCGCGGGAATGAGCGGATTTCACCCCGCCTCGAATTAAGGTGTTCTTTCCCGGCAAAGCTCGGGTAAGCTACCGGCAACCTTCGACCTAACAGAAGGGTCCAGAGGGAGACGAATGAATACGCAGTTCTGGGTCATCCAGGCCTTCAACGGGATATCCTATGGCGCACTGCTGTTTCTCGTGGGCAGCGGGCTGTCGCTGATTTTCGGCGTCATGCGGATCGTCAATCTGTCCCATGGTGCCTATTTTCTGTGGGGCGGCTACATCGCGCTGTCGGTCATCGCCGCGACCGGGTCGTGGGCGCTGTCGCTGCCGGTGGCCGCGCTCGCCGTCGCCGCGATCGGCCTCGTCATGGAACGCCTGTTCCTGCGCTCGGAAGGCTTCGCCCAACTGCGCAACGCGGTGATCGCCTTCGGCATCGCGATCTTGGTCGCGCTGGCGGTGGCGCGGGTGCTACCGGCGGTCGCCGCGAGCTGGCCGCAATTCGTTGCCGTGGTTGTGCTCGCGAGCATTATTCTGTTTTTCGTGCTGAGCCGCATCTCCATTCTGCCGATCGACAACGACGTGCTGCGCCAAGTGCTGCTCACCGTCGGCTTCGCCTTCCTGTTCCAGCAAGGCGCGCTCGACATCTGGGGCGGCAACAACATGGACATCAACCCGCCGAAGGAGTTCACCACGAGTGTGGTGATCGGCGGCATGTATTTTCCGGCCTATCGCCTGTTCATGATCGCCACAGCGTTGGCCATCGGCATCGTGCTGTGGCTGGCGATGGAGAAAACGCGCATGGGCGCCGCGGTGCGCGCCACCGTCGACGACGCGCAGATGGCGCGCGGCGTCGGCATCGACACCAACCGCGTCTCCATGTTCATCTTCGCGCTCGGCGCCTTCCTCGCCGCGCTCGGCGGCGTGACCGGCGGCGCCTTCCTCGGCATCTATCCCGGCCTCGACTTCGAGATGCTGCCGCTCGCCTTCGCCGTCGTCATCATCGGTGGCATGGGCTCGCTCGGCGGCGCCGCGATCGGCGCGCTCTTGGTCGGCCTCGCCGACAATTTCGGCAAGGCGCTGTTCCCCGAAGTCTCCTACTTCACGCTCTACGCCCCGATGGTTCTCATCCTAGCGATCAAGCCAACCGGCCTATTTGGACGCGACTGAGCGACCGATGACCCAGAACATGAAAATCATGATCGTCGCGCTGCTGCTGGTGGCGGTCGCCTTGATCGTGCCGCACACCGGCTCGTTCGTGGTGCTGTTGACGACGCGGGCAATGTGCTTCGCCATCCTCGCCATGAGCGTCGACCTTTTGCTCGGCTTCACCGGCCTGTCGTCGATGGGACAAGCCGCCTATTTCGGCGTCGGCGCCTATCTCACCGCGATTCTCGCCACGAAGTATCACGTCGGGCTCGGCTGGGATTTCTGGCTGGTGGTGATCCTCGGCATGTTGTTCGGCGCGGCGCTGGCGGCGCTGTTCGGGCTATTCGCAATGCGCGCGAGCGGCGTGTATTTCCTGATGATCACGCTGGCGCTCGGACAATGCGTCTGGGGCCTCGCCTATCGCTGGAATTCGCTCACCGGCGGCGACAACGGCATAAACGTCAGCAGCCGGCCGGATTTCGGACTCGACCTGACCAATGAGAGGACCTTCTTCTTTCTGGTTTTTGCCTTCTTTGTCGTCAGCCTGATCGTGCTTTACGTGCTGGTGCGCTCGCCGTTCGGCCGCAGCCTCGAAGGCATCCGCGAGCGCGAATTGCGCATGCAGATCCTCGGCTACAATACCTGGCTGCACAAATACATCGCCTTCGTCATTGCCGGCGCCTTCGGCGGCCTGGCCGGCGTGTTGTGGGCGCACACCAACGGGCTGATCAGCCCGGAGACCGTGGTGCTGACCACCTCGGTCGATTCGCTGCTGATGGTCGTGCTCGGCGGCGCCGGCACGCTGATTGGTGCCGCCATCGGCTCGGCCATCGTGTTCGCGCTGCGCGAATATCTGTCGACGCTGGTGCCGTGGTGGCAATATGTGCTCGGCGGCGTCTACGTGCTCACCATTCTTTATCTGCCGATGGGCCTGATGGGCCTTCCGGCGCGCATCCGGCAAGGGCGCAAGAGTTCGAATAAAACACCGAGCAAATCGGGAGAGACAAAAGCACTGGCATCGGCGCCGTCGTGACGGCGGCGCCTTAAAAATCAGGGAGGACGACCATGAAAAACAAACTGTCGCTTAAGGTAATGCCGCTGCTGCTGGGAAGCGTGCTTGCCGCTGGGTTTGGCATCGCTTCGAACGCGCAAGCGGAAGAACTGCGCATCGGTTACATCTCGCCGGTCACCGGCATCTTCGCCCAGGTCGGCAAGGACATGGTGGACGGCTTCCAGCTCTATCTCGCGGAGCACAACAACAAGCTCGGCGGCATGGACGTGAAATTCATCGTCGAGGACGACCAGGGCAAGCCCGATGCCGGCGTCACTAAGGCCAAGAAACTTATCCTGCAAGATCACGTTCACATGTTCATCGGCGGCTTGCTGGCCTCGACCGGCTATGCATTGGCGCCGATCTCGACCAGCGAAAAGACCCTCTATATCTCCTCGGTCTCGTCGGCCGACGACCTGACGCAGCGGCAACTCGTCAAGTATCCGTATTTCCTGCGCACCAGCTGGTCGAGCTCGCTGCCGCATCATCCGCTTGGGCAGTGGGCCTGCGAGAACGGTTTCAAAAAGGTCATCATCATCGCGGCCGACTACGCGTTCGGCTATGAAACGGCCGGCGGCTTCCAGTCCGCGTTCGAAGCCTGCGGTGGCAAGGTGGTCCAGAAAATCTGGCCGCCGATCGGCACCAAGGACTTCGGGCCTTACATTCCGACCTTCAAGTCGGACGCCGACGGCGTCTTCACCACCATGGTCGGCCCGATGGCGCTGCAATTCCCCAAGCAGCTGCGCGCGTCCGGGAGCAAGCTGAAGATTCTCGGCAGCGGCGTGAGCTATGACGAATTCGTGCTGCCGTTCATGGGCGACGAAGTCATCGGCGACGTCTCGGCGCTGCACTACAGCGCGGCGATCGAGACACCGATCAACGAGGCCTTCGTCAAGGCCTACCGCGCCAAGTACGGCAAGGTCCCGGGCTACTATTCGGAGAACAACTACACCACCGCGATGTGGCTCGATAAGGCGATCGCCAAGGCCGGCGGCAAATATCCGGGGCCGGAAGAGTTCATCAAGATCATGGCGAGCATCAAACTCGACGCGCCGCGCGGGCCGGTAGAACTCGACGACATGCGTAATCCGATCGAGAACGTCTACATCAAGAAGGTCGAGAAGAAGAAGATGTTCGGCTATCCGAAGGACGAGCTGTGGAACGTGGTGATCAAGACCTATCCCAAGGTCTCGCAGTTCTGGACCGAGGGTAAGGCCAAGTTCTTGGCGCATCCGGTCTATGACCGCGACTATCCGCCCTGCAAGTTCTGCGAATAACACCGATCGCGCCGGGGCTTGGACGAAAAGCCCCCGCGTCCTCTTCAAGCCGAAGGACTGCGCGTGAGCATCGACACATCCTCCAACGGCGGCGCCGTTGCCGCTCTCGAACTCAAAGGTTTGTGCAAGAGCTTCGGTGGCTTGCAGGCCACGCGCAGCGTCACGCTGCGCGTGATGCCGGGTGATCGCCAGGCCATCATCGGCCCGAACGGCGCCGGCAAGACCACGCTGTTCAATCTCATCACCGGTATTTTCCCGGTGACGGCCGGCCAGGTTCTGCTGTTCGGCCAGGACGTCACCGGTTGGCCGAGCCACCGCCGCACCGCGCTCGGCATGGCGCGCACGTTCCAGGTCACCAGCCTGTTCCCGAAATTGACCGTGCTCGACAATGTTCTCTTGGCGATCAAAGGCTTGAAGACGTCGAAATTCGTGATGTGGCGTTTCTTGTCGTCCTACAAGGACGTCTACGACAAGGCCTACAAACTGCTGGAAGACGCCGCCTTCCTCGACCGCAAGGACACCGAGGTACGCAATCTGTCGCACGGCGAGCAGCGCCAGCTCGAGATCGTGCTCGGGCTCGCTAGCGATCCGAAAATCCTGCTGCTCGACGAGCCCGCCGCCGGCCTCTCGTCCGGTGAATCGACGGAAATGGCCAAGTTCCTGATGAAGCTCGATCCGAAATTGGCGATCCTCCTGATCGAGCACGACATGGACGTGGTGTTCGACGTTGCTTCGCAGATTTCCGTGCTGCACTTCGGCGAAATTCTCGAGACCGGTACGCCACAGCAAATCCATTCCAGCGCCAAGGTGCAGGAAATCTATCTGGGCACCGACTGAACATGGCGATCCTCGAAGTCCAGGACATCCACACTTATTACGGGGACGCCTACGTCCTTCAGGGTCTGTCCTTGCAATTGGAGCAAGGACAAATTCTCGGTCTTCTCGGCCGCAACGGCGTCGGCAAAACAACGCTGGTGAATTCGATCGTCGGCTTTAACCCGCCGCGCTGCGGCAAGATCGTGTTCAAGGGCGACGACATCACCGGCAAATCCTCGTTCGCGACCGTGCGCAGTGGCATGGGCCTGGTGCCGCAGGGCCGCCGCGTGTTTCCGACGCTCGGCGTCGAAGAAAACTTGCTGGTCGCCGAGCGCAGCCCCGACCGGCATGGCTGGACTCTCGAGCGCGTCTACAATCTGTTCCCGCGGCTGCGCGAGCGCCGCAATCAGCGCGCCAAGACGCTGTCCGGCGGCGAACAGCAGATGCTGGCGATCGGCCGTGCGCTGATGACCAATCCCGACTGCCTGATCATGGACGAGCCATCGGAGGGGCTGGCGCCGATCATCATTCAAGGTCTGTGGGAGGCGATCGGCAAGTTGAAGGAAGAAGGCATGTCGATCCTCTTGGTCGAGCAGAGCGCGCACCTCGCGCTAAAGCTGGTCGACTACGTGCACGTGATGAGCAAGGGCCAGGTGGTCTATTCAGCCAAGCCCGAAGAGCTGCGCGCCAACGACGAGATCAAGTCGAGCTATCTCGGCATCTAGGCCGCGAAACCGTCAGCACGACGCCGCACAGCTTGGCGCCTGCCGGGGCCGTCGCGCCGAATTGATGGAGTGCATCAAATGATCGCCGTCATTTTTGAGGTATGGCCCAAGCCCGAGCGGCGGCAAGAATACCTGGACATCGCCGCCGCGCTACGCCCGCAGCTTGAACAGATCGACGGGTTCATCTCGATTGAGCGTTTCGAGAGCCTCAGCGAGCCTGGAAAAATCCTCTCGCTGTCTTTCTTCCGCGACGAGGCCGCGATCCTGGCCTGGCGAAACCTCGACGCGCACCGCCGCGCCCAAGCAATGGGGCGCGCGGAAGTGTTCGCCGACTACCGGCTGCGCATCGCCGGCGTGATGAGGGATTATGGATTGCGCGACCGCGCGCAGGCGCCGCAAGACAGCCGCTCGGCGCACGGCTGACCGCGTCAGCGCGGCTTGTCTCCGGCGAGCGTCACCCGGTGCATGACGCGGCGGAAGCCGTGATAATCGTTGACCGGGTTGTGCAGCACGCAGCGATTGTCCCAGAACGCCAGCGAGCCGACGCGCCAATTGAAGCGGCAGGTGAACTCCGGCCGGGTCTGGTGCTGGTACAGATAATTGAGGATCGGCGCGCTTTCCTCCTCGCTCATGTCCTTGAAGCGCACGGTATGCCCGACATTGACGTAGAGCGCCTTGCGCCCGGTCTCCGGATGGGTGCGCACCACCGGATGCTCGCTGACATATTCCTTCTTGGCCTCGGCCTTGGCGCCATCGCGCAAACGGTCCTCGCGCGTGCGCGTGACGTCGGCCTTGGCCGAATGGTTGATGGCGATCATGCCGTCGAGCATGCGCTTCATGCCGGCCGACAGCGTCTCGTAAGCGAGATAGGTGTTGGCGAACAGCGTATCACCGCCATAGGGCGGCACCTCGCGCGCGATCAGCATGGTGGCCATCGGCGGTACGTCGAGATAGGCGGTGTCGGTGTGCCAGATTCCGCCGAAATTCTTGGTCTCGTGCTCGAGCTTGACCACCGGAATGATCTCCGGGAAGCCGTCGATGCCCTTGATGAAAGGATATTCGACCACGTCGCCGAAACGCTTGGCGAAGGAGAGGAATTTGGCCGGCGGCAGATCCTGCTCATGGAAAAAGACGACGCCGTGCTCGAGCCAGGTCTGGCGGATGGCGGCGATCGCGTTGTGGCCGGGCTCGGCGGCGAGATCGATGCCCAAGATTTCCGCACCGACCGAGCCGGACAGCGGTCTGACTTCAAATCCGTTGCTGGCCATCGCCGCCGCTCCTCGTCGAAGATCGTCAACAGCGCATTTGCCGGCGGCAAGCCTAGCACGGGCGACCGCGCCATGCCCACTACTGCAAGAGAGCCGAGGCGTCGTGCCGAGGCGCATGGCGGCGACTGGGCTTTACAGGATGGAACACATTGGTCGATGATGGCCGCGGTCCGGTCCGTCGCCCTTGCCGCGACGGCCCGGAATGGCGCCATTTGATCGTCGTGACGAAATTCGGCCGTGCCGGTTGAACGAAATGCCGCACGACGCCGCTCAAGACGTACAGCCCCGCAAGGGGGCGACCCGAGGGAGGATACAATGTCTCGCAAGGTTACCCGCCGTAACTTCATGGCCGCGACGGCCGCCGGCACCGCGCTGGCGGCGTTCAAATTCCCGGCGCCGGCCGTCGCGCAGGCCACCCCGTTCAAGCTCGGCCTGCTCACCGTCAAGACGGGGCCGCTGGCGCAAGGCGGCATCCAGATGGAACAGGGCGTCGTGACCTGGCTGAAGGAGCACAACAACAAGATCGCCGGCCGCGATATCGAGTTCTTCTCTGCCGACACCGGCGGCAGTCCCGCCGGCACCAAGACCAAGGCGCAGGAACTGGTAGAGCGCGACAAGGTCGACACCATCCTCGGGCCGCTCGCGGCCTTCGAGCTGCTGGCGATTACCGACTACATCGCGCAGAGCAAGATTCCGCTTTTGAGCCTCGCCGCCGCCGAGGACATGACGCAGCGCCGGCCCAATCCGTATTTCATCCGCGCTTCGGCAACCTCGGCGCAGGCAATGCATCCGATGGCGGACTACGCCGCCAAGGAGTTGAAGCTCAAACGCGTCATCTGCATCTCCGAAGACTTCGCCTTCGGTCACGAACAGATGGGCGGTTTCCAACAGACCTTCGAAGAGAACGGCGGCAAGATCCTCAAGAAAATCTGGCCGCCGCTGGTTACGCCGGACTATACGCCGTATGTCGCGCAGATTGCCGATTGCGACGGCGTCTGCCAGGGCTTCGCCGGCTCGAATCCGCTGCGCTTCATGAAGGCGTATGCCGGCGCTGGCCTGAAATTCCCGGTGGTCACCGGCGAAACCGGCGGCGACGACGCTTTGCTCAAGAGCTATGGCGATGAAGCGATCGGTCTCACCAGCTGCATTCCATACACGCTGGATCTGCCGATCGACGCCAACCAGCGTTTCGTCGACGGCATGCTGAAGAACTTCAATACCGTTCCGGGCCAGTATGCCGGCCTGCTCTACGTCAACTGCGACGTGGTGGAGGCGGGCCTCAAGGCGCTCAACGGCGACTCCGGCGACAAGACCAAGCTGGTGACAGCGATGCGGTCCGTCAATCTGACCGACACGCCGCGCGGACCGGTCAAGTTCGATCACTTCGGCAACGTGATCGGCGATTTCTACATCCGCAAGCTTGGCAAAGAAGGCGCCAAATACGGCCTCAAGCTCTGGAACAAGACGGTCAAGACCTACCACAACGTCAGCCAGTTCTGGACCTATGACGAGAAGAAGTTCCTGGCGCAGCCGGTCTATTCGCGCGACTACCCGCCGCTGAAGCCGTAACGAAACTGGATCGGCGGGCGCTGCGTGGGGGCGGCGCCCGCTGTTTACGGCCTGCAAGGCGCGGGGACACTTCGGCCATGAATGTTATGGCTCGTGTTGGCCGTCAACAGCGTTACGTTCGGCGGGTTGCTGTTTCTATTGTCGGCGGGCTTCTCGCTGATCTTCGGGCTGATGCGCATCCCCAATCTAACGCACGGCTCGCTGTTCATGCTCGGCGCCTATTTCGGCGCGACCTTCCTCGGCGGCTATCTCTCCCTGCATTTCGATTTCTGGACCGCGGCACTGTTGGCGGCGCTGCTGGTCGCCGCGTTCGGCGCCGTCGTCGAGCGCCTGCTGCTGCGCCAATTGCCCGGGCAGCCGCTGGCGCAGGTGCTGGTGACACTCGGCATCTCCTTCATGGCCGCCGATTTTTGCCTGTTCGTTTGGGGCGGCGATCCGATCAACGTCACCACGCCGGACGTTTTCGCCGGTTTCGTGCGCGCCGGTTCCGCCGTCTTTCCTCTTTATCGGCTCGCCGTCATCGGTATCGCCATGGTGTTCGCGCTCGCGCTTTGGCTTCTGCTCGACCGCACGCGGCTCGGCGCCATGATCCGCGCCGGCGTCGACGACCCCGACATGGCGCGGGTCGTCGGCATCCGTGTGTCGCAGCTCTTCACCATCGTTTTCGCGCTCGGCGCCGGTCTCGCCGCTTTCGCCGGCATCATCGGCGCGCCGATCCTGTCGGTCTATCCAGGCCTCGACCAGGACATGCTGCCGCTGGCGCTGGTCGTGGTGATCCTCGGCGGCAGCGGCAGCCTGCTCGGCTCCTTCGTCGGCAGCATCATCGTCGGCTTCATTTATAATTTCGGGCAGGCGATGCTGCCCGAGCTCGCCTATTTCGTGCTGTTCCTGCCGATGCTGCTGGTGCTGCTGCTGCGCCCGCAGGGGCTGTTCGGCAGGTTCGTGCCATGAGCCAGCGCCTCATCGCACTCGCCGTCACGGCGCTGGCGCTCGCCACACTGCCGCTATTGGATGGGCGGCATCTATTACATCAACGTGGCAAGCCAGATCCTGTTCTACGCCGTATTCGCGCTCGGCCTGAACGTGCTGGTCGGGCTATGCCGGACTGGTGTCGCTCGGCCACGCCGCGCTGTTCGGCATCTCCGCTTATGCCACCGGCTACATGTTGCAGGCCGGCTTCGGGCATCCGCGTCGCCATCATCGGCGCGCTGCTCGCCGGCGTGGCGTCGATGGCGCTGTTATGCCGTGCTGTCGCTGCGCTCGACCGGCATCGGCTTCATCATGATCACGCTGGCGCTGGGCGAGATCCTGTGGGGCCTCGCCTATCGCTGGATCAGCCTCACCGGCGGCGATAACGGCATCAGTCTGCATGGCCGCCCGGCGCCGTTCGGCATTGCGCTCAACTCGGCGGCCGCCTTCTATTACACGACGCTGGTGGTGTTCGTGGTGGCGGTCGTCGCGGTGGCGATCTTCGTGCGCTCCCCGCTTGGCGCCGCGCTGAAAGGCACGCGCGACCAGCCGCGCCGCATGAACGCGCTTGGCTATCATGTCTGGGCGATCCGCTTCTGGGCCTGCCTGTTTTCCGGCCTGCTCACCAGCCTGTCCGGCATCCTGTTCGTCTACTACACGCAATTCATCAGCCCGCAGACGCTGGCGCTGACGTCGTCGGCGGAAGTGCTGCTGATGGTGATTTCCGGCGGCGCCGGCACCTTGCTCGGACCGATCGTCGGCGCCGGCCTGGTGGTAATCGTCAAAAGCGTCGTCAGCGGCTTCATCGAGCGATGGAATTTCCTGCTCGGCGCCATCTTCGTCGCCATCGTCATCCTGATGCCGGAAGGCCTGGTGCCGGGCAGCGCGCGGCTGTGGCGGCTCGCCTGGCGCAAGATCGCCACGGCGCGCAAGCCGGCGGCGGCGGAGAGCAAGCCATGAGCGCGCTCACCGTCACCGGCCTGTGCAAGTCGTTCGGCGGCCTGCACGTCACCAACGAGGTCAACCTCAGCGTCGAGCCGGGCGAGCGCCGTCTGATCATCGGCCCCAACGGCGCCGGCAAGACCACGCTGTTCAATCTGATCACCGGCGAGATCAGCCCCGACAAGGCTACGATCCATCTGTTCGGCCAGGACATCACCAGAGTGCCGAGCCGGCGCCGCGCCGCATATGGGCATGGCGCGCACCTACCAGATCATCACCCTGTTCCCGCACGACACCATCATCCACAACGTGTCGCTGGCGCTGCTCGGCCTGTCGCCGGCGCGCTGGAATCCGCTGATCGACATCAAGCATCAGGGCCATCTGATCGAGCACGGACTCGCCGCGCTGCAACGCGTCGGTCTCGCGCACATCGCCGAGCGGCCGTTGACGCAGACCTCCTACGGCGAGCGCCGCCGCGTCGAGATCGCCATGGCGCTGGCGCAGAACCCGAAAGTGCTGCTGCTCGACGAGCCCTTCGCCGGCCTGTCGATCGACGAGCGCCGCGACGTGCATCAATGCCTGATGGCGATCCCGCGCGACGTGACCATCGTCATGATCGAGCACAACATGGACGTGGCGCTGGAATTCGCCGAGCGCATTACGCTCCTGCATTTCGGCGAAGTGATCGTCGAAGGTACCCGCGCCGAAGTCGTGGCCGACCCGCGCACCCGGGAGGTCTATCTTGGCCACTAGCGCGCTCAGCCTCAGCCACATCGACGCCTATTACGGCGACAGCCATGTGCTGGCCGACGTGTCGTTCGAGCTCGGCGAGGCGCGCATGCTCGGCCTGCTTGGCCGCAACGGCGCCGGCAAGTCGACCTGCATGAATGTCACCATGGGCCTGTTGCCGCCGCGCCGCGGCGAGGTCATTGTCTTCGGCGACAAGGTCACCGGTCTTTCGCCGGAGATGGTCGCGGCGCGCGGCGTGGCGCTGGTGCCGCAGGGCCGCCGCATCTTCAAGAGCCTGACCGTGCGCGAGAACCTGATGGTCGCCGCGCGCAAGCCCGATGCCGGCAGCAAGCACGCGCCGTGGACGGCGGAAACGGTGTTCGCGATGTTTCCGCGTCTGCATGAGCGGCACAAGCAGATCGCCGCGCATCTGTCCGGCGGCGAGCAGCAGATGCTGGCGATCGGCCGCGCGCTGATGGGCAATCCGCGCGTGCTGCTGATGGACGAGCCGTCGGAAGGGCTGGCGCCGCAGATCGTCGCCGAGGTGATGGCCACCATCCGGAAGCTCAAGGAGAGCGGACTGTCGATCGTGCTGGTCGAGCAAAACCCGAAGCTGGTCTTCGACGTCGCCGACGACATCGTCATCCTCAACACCGGCCACGTCGCGGTGGTTTCCACGCCGGCGCAACTCGGCAAAGACGGCGTCGACCTGCGCCAGCATCTCGGCGTTTTCTGACTCAAAGAGACAAGGAAGGACTTTCGCAATGGCGATCTGGAACAAATACGCGAACACCGCGGCGCGCAAACACGGCAAGCCGGGGCGCGAGGTGCGGCCGAAAAGCCTCACCCTCGACATGCACGCCCATGTCGCGGTGCCGCGCGTCGCCGAGATCGTGACGCCGCATCTCAAGAACGCCACCGATCCGCTGGTTTCGGAGTTCGACGCCCGAGACGCAGGCTCTGATGGCCAAGCAGGCCGCCGACATCAAAACGCGCATCGCCACGACGGACGAGCGCTTTGCCGTGATGGACGAGATGGGCGTCGACATGCAGCTCGTCTGCCCGGCGCCGCCGCAGATCTATTACTACCTTCCGCTCGAGGTCGGCGTGCAGGCCGCCCGCGCGCTCAACGACGGCATCGCCGAATATGTCGGCAAGCACAAGGACCGGCTGGTCGCGCTCGGCGGCGTGCCGATGCAGGACGGCAACGAGGCGGCCAAGGAGCTCGAGCGCTGCATGAAGCAGCTCAGCTTCAAGGGCGTCGAGATTCTCACCAACGTCAACGGCAAGGAGCTGTCCGACCCGGCCTTCGCGCCGTTCTGGAAGAAAGCCGAGGAGCTCGACGCGCTGGTGCTGATCCACCCGACCGGCTTCACCCAGCCGCAGCGTCTCGGCGCGCTTCTACTTCAACAACGTCATCGGCAATCCGCTCGACACCACGGTGGCGCTGCACTACCTGATCTTCGACGGCGTGCTTCGAACGGCATCCCAAGCTTCGCGTTCTGGCCGTGCACGGCGGCGGCTATCTCGGCGCCTATTCCGGCCGCATCGATCATGCCTGGGGCGCGCGCTCGGATTGCGCACGGCGATCTGCCGAAGCCGCCGACGACCTATCTGCAGCGGAACGTCTATTTCGACACCGTGGTTTTCACGCCGCATCAGCTTGAGGCGCTGGTGAAGACCTATCGGCGCCGACCGCATCGTGCTGGGCACGGACTATCCGTTTGACATGCTGGAGTACGATCCGATCGGTCATGTCGCGTCGGTCGAGAGTTTCGACGACGACCGCGCGCGCCGCGATCTGCGGCGGCAACGCAAAGAAATTGCTTGGGACTCTAGGCGCGCAGAAAATCCAGCACGCGCCGTCTCCGCGATCACCGCGCTGTCGGTGCTGTGCCGGCCGGCGCGCGCGCGCTCTTCGCTGCGTCTGCGTCGCCTGCAGGTAGGCGCCGAGATGGCGCGCGCGCTCGATGATGCGGCGGTTCTCCGGCAGGCGCGCCGCCTCGAAACGCCTGAGCGCGGCGGCCACGTCGGGTTCGGCGCTGCAGCGCCGCGGCCAGCGCTGCGGCGTCGTCGGCAGCCTTGGAGACGCCGGCGGCCACATGCGGACGCGCGACGAAGGCGGCGTCGCCGAGGATCGCGACGCGGCCGAACGCCATGTGCGGCGATTCGAGATCGTAGATCGGCTGCAGGATCGGCTCGTCCATCAGCCGCACGACTTGGCGGAACTGCGGCCCCACCAGCCGCTCGGCGGCGGCGCGCATCTCGGCGATCGCCTCGCGGCGGATCAGCGGCGGCGGGATCGAGATCGCGTGCGTCACGCCGCGCTCGTCGGTGAGCAGCCACGGCAGTTTGGTTCGCTCGTCGGCCGGCCGGTACCACACCACGTTGTAGCGGCGATGGCCGGGGCGCAGATCGTTGTCCGGTCCCGCCACCGGATAGCCGAGCAACTGCTCGCCCGGCGGCAGCGTGAAGGTCATGATATTCGAACAATTCGTGATGGACGTCGGCCGGAAAATCGCTCTCCGCGATCAGCGCGCGCCAGGCGCAGTAGCCGGCATAGAGCGGCATGGCCTCGGGCAGCACCTGCTGGCGCACCGTCGAGCGCGATGCCGTCGGCGCCGACCAGGAGATCGGCCGCGATCGTCTCGCCATCGGCAAAACGCGCCAGCACCGACTCGACGCGCTGCTCGAAGCCCGGCAAACCCGCGGCCGCGGTGATAGCGCTCCGGCGGAAAGGCATCGCGCAGCAGCCGGTAGACCCGCTCCCAGGCGGTGAGCACCTGCGGGCAATCGAACTCGTTCGGTCAGGCGGCCCTCGCGGTCGAGGATCTTGCGGGTGGTGATGGCGACGCCGAGCGCGTCGGTGGCGAGCCCCAGCGCCCGCAACCGCTCGATCAGTTCATATTGCGCGACGATGCCGGCGCCGCGGCCGGACAATTCGCTGTCCACCCGCTCGTAGATGTCGACGTCCCACCCGCCGCGGCGCAGCATCAGCCCGCTGAGCAGGCCGCTCATCGAGCCGCCGATGACGATCGCCCGCTTCCCCGGCAATGGCACGCCCTCGCAATCTTCCCGTTGACCGCAATATGCTATATATGAGCGCAAAGTGCATCGGAGGAATTCCCATGGCACTGACCATGCTCGACAAGGCCGCCGAGAAAAAGGACAAGTCGCAGTGGCCGGCCGAGCTCGACCGCCGAATTCGAGCGCGAAGCCAAGAACCCGAACCCCTGCGTCGGCTCCACTTTGCTGTCGGAAACGAACGCACGCGCGTGTGGATCATCCGCCTCGCCCCCGGCGAGCGCATCGGCTTCCACCGCCACGTGCTCGATTATTTCTGGACCTCGGTCAACGGCGGCCGCGGCCGCCAGCACGTGCACGACGGCACCACGGTCGAATACACCTATGAGCCGGGCGAGACGCGCCACGAGACCTACGGCAAGGGCGAGTTCAAGGTGCACGATCTGGAAAACCTCGGCGACCAGGAAATGGTGTTCATGACCGTCGAGTTCAAAGACAGCGCCAACAAGCCGATGCCGCTGCCGGCGGGCGTGCGCCCGCAAGCCGCCGCCTGAGCAGCGCCATCGATCGCGCCCGCCGCTTGGCCCAAGTCCGCGGCGGGCGTTTCGTTTTGCCGCCGGTGGACAGCGGTCTCAGGCGCGCGATCAACGGACTAGCCAAGCCGCCGGGCTTCCTGCAAACTGCCGCGCCAATGCCCGGTCGCCAATCCGGGCAAAGAAGAAACGTAAGTTCAGAGGGGAAAGCCGGCTTATTCGATATACGGATCGCAACCGCCAACCGATCCGCCTGAACGAATGCGCCGGCCGAACGCGGCATGGATATTTCCTGGATCTCCTGATCAACGCCATCGTCGCGGGGCTCCTGCTCGGCGGCTTCTATGCCGCCGTCACCGCCGGCGTGTCGATCTCGTTCGGCATGCTCGACATCGTCAACATCGCGCATCCGGCCTTCATCATCCTCGGCTCCTACATCGCCTATTTCTTCAACATCAATTTCGGCGTCGATCCGATCATCGTCAGCATCGTGGCGCTGCCGGCGTTCTACGCGCTCGGCGCGCTGGTCTATCAGGTCTATTACGTGTCGTTCGAGAAACGCGGCCAGGAATCGCTGCGCGGCCTCGCTTTCTTCTTCGGCCTGCTGTTCGTCACCGAAGTCGGGCTGATCCTGGTGTTCGGCGTCGACTACCGCTACGTCGAGGCCGCCTATATCGGCCCCAGCGTCCATCTCGGCTTGATCGATTTGCCGTTGCGCATGCTGGTGCCCTGCCTGGTGGCGCTGGCGATGTTCGGCGCGCTGCAGCTCTTCGTCACCCGCACCTTTCTCGGCCGCGCCATCATGGCGGTGTCGCAGGACCAGTTGGCGCTTGCAGCTGATGGCGGCCGATCCGATCCGCATCAAGCGCATCGCCTTCGGCATCTCGATCGCCACCGCCTCGATCGCCGGCGCGCTGCTGATCATCATCCAGCCGGTCGAGCCCTCGGTCGGACGCGAATATATCGGCCGCGTCTTCGCCATCTGCGTGCTCGGCGGGCTCGGCAGCATGCCCGGCACGCTGATCGCCGCCTTTCTGCTCGGCGTGGTCGAGAGCCTGACCTCGACCTTCTACGGCCCGTCGTGGTCGCCGGCGGTGTCCTTCGGTTTCCTGCTGCTGACGCTGGCCTTCCGGCCGGCGGGACTGTTGGGACGGTAAGCCGTGAACGCCGCAAAATTCGCCCTGATCGCAATCATCGTCGGCCTGCTGGCGCTTGCCTTCGCGCACTGGCTGAGCGATCGACTACTTCTTTTTCGCCGGCTACACGATCCTGCAATTCATCGTGCTGGCAACCGCCTGGAACATCCTCGGCGGCTATTGCGGCTACGTGAATTTCGGCTCGGCCGCGTTTTTCGCGCTCGGCGCCTATTCGTCGGTGTTCATGTACAAGATCTATCCGCTGCCGGTGCCGGCCTTGATGCTGCTCGGCGCGGTGGTGTCCGGCATCGTCGGCTTCGGCATGGGCTATCTGACGCTGCGGCTGCGCGGCGCCTTCTTCGCCATCGCCACGCTGGCGCTCGCGGTGGTGCTGCAGACGCTGGTGGTGAACTGGGATTTCGTCGGCGGCTCGCGCGGCGCCTATATCATCCGCCCCGAGACCATCGACATCGGCAGCCTGCAGATCAACTACATCGAATATCTGTTCGTGCTGATGCTGGCGCTGGCGGTGATCGCGCTGACCACCGCGCGCACCATCGAGCGCTCGCAGCTCGGCTTCGGCTTCGCCACCATCCGTGACGACGAACTGGCGGCGGAAGCCTCCGGCGTGCCGACGCTGCGGCTCAAGCTGATCGCCACCACGCTGTCCGGCGCCTTCATGGGCATGGCCGGCGCGCCGTTCCCCTATTACATCGGCTATCTGCAGCCGGCCTCGGCCTTCGGCCTCGAATACGCGGTCAACTCGATCGCCATGCCGATGATCGGCGGCACCACCAGCTGGATCGGCCCGCTGGTCGGCTCGCTGCTGCTCGGCACCGCGCAGCAATACGCCACCGTCACTATTTCGCTCGGCGGCTCAACCTGCTGATCGTCGGCGTGCTGCTGATCGTCTTTGTCATCATCGCGCCCAACGGCCTGGTCGGGCTGGTGCAGGAATGGCTGCGCAAGCGGAGGAAGTCGTGAGCGCGCTGCTGCACGTCGACAATATCAGCAAGCGCTTCGGCGGCTTTGTCGCGCTCGACGGCATCGAGCTCGAGGTGCAGCCGGGCGAGCGGCTCGGCCTGATCGGGCCGAACGGCTCGGGCAAGAGCACGCTGGTCAATTGCATCTGCGGCACGCTGCAGAACGAGACCGGCAACGTGCACTTTCGACGGCCACAGACTGGACGGGCTCGCCGCGCATCAGCGCACGCATCGCGGGCTGGCGCGCAGTTTCCAATTGCCGCGGCCGTTCCACAGCATGTCGCTCGCCGACAATCTGCGCATTCCGCTGCTCTATACGGTGCGCGCCCGCGAAGGCATGCTGCACGCCGCACGGCGATCTCGACGCGCGCTGCCACGAACTGCTCGATATGGTCGGGCTTGCCAACAAGGCCGCAGCAGTTGCCGCGCGATCTGACCCAAGTCGAGATGCGCAAGCTCGAGCTGGCGCGCGCCATGGCGGCGGAGCCGAAACTGCTGATCGCCGACGAATCGATGGCCGGGCTGTCGCATTCCGAGATCGACGATATCCTGGCGCTGCTGATGACAGCTGAACGAGCGCGGCATCACCATCATTCTGATCGAGCACATCATGAGCGCGGTGATGAGCTTCTCGCAGCGGCTGGCGGTGCTGGTGTCCGGCAAGCAAGATCGCCGACGGCAAGCCGGAAGACGTCGTGCGCGACCCCGAAGTGGTGAGGGCGTACCTTGGCCAGTAGCCTCACCATCGAAAACGTGCACGCCGCCTACGGCGCGGTGCGGGTGATCGAGGACGTCTCGATGACGGTGAACGCCGGCGAGACGGTCGCCCTGCTCGGCACCAACGGCAACGGCAAAAGCACGCTGATGAAATGCATCATGGGCATCGTGCGCCCGCCGCCGGCCGCATCGTCGCCGACATCGACGGCGAGAAGCACGATCTGGTCGGGCATGCGCACCGAGCAGATCGTCGACCTCGGCATCGCGCTGGTGCCGGAAGGCCGCCGGCTGTTCCCGAAACTGACGGTCGAGGAAAACCTGATGCTCGGCGCGTTCCGGCCGAAGGCGCGGGCGCAGATCAAGGCCAATCTACGAATTCTGCTGCGAGGCCTTCCCGCGCCTGGCCGAGCGGCGCCAGCCAGCTCGCCGGCTCGATGAGCGGCGGCGAGCAGCAGATGCTGGCGCTCGCCCGCGCGCTGATGCTGGCGCCGCGCATCCTTCTGGTGGACGAGCCTTCGGTGGGTCTCGCGCCGCTTCTGGTGGCGCGCACCATCGACGCCATCAAAGAGCTCAAGGAGCACTATCAGCTCACGGTGCTGATGGCCGAGCAGAACTTCACGCAAGCGATCCGCATCGCCGACCGCGGCTATGTCATCGTGCACGGCAAGATCGCGTTCGAGGGCCGCTCGGCCGACGAGCTCAACAACAACGATCTGATCCGCAAGTTTTATCTCGGCATGTAATGCACTCGTGCAAATGAAAACGGCGCGGGATTTTTCCCGCGCCGTTTCGTTAATTGCGAAAGTTCAGCCTACTTCGCCTTGGCGTACGGATAGACCACCTTGCCGGTCGCCAAGTCTTTCGGCGTCAGCACGGTCTGGTAGCTCATGCCCTTCCACACGTCGAGCCCCGCGCCTTCCTTGATGCCGTGGTACTGCACCTGCATCATGCCCGACTTGGTCCACTCGCCGTTCGCGCCGTAGCTCCAGTCGCCCATGATGGTCTTGTGGGTTGTCTTGCGCAGCCAGTCGGCGATCTTGTCGTCATTCACGCTCTTGGTCGCCGTCCACCGCTTTGCCCAGCATATCGATATAGGCGTAACCCCAGCCGCCGAGGTAGTAGCCGAGCGGATCGACGCCCGCGGCCTTGGCCTGCTCCTGGTACTTCTTGAAGAAGTCGGCGGCCGGCGCCATCATCTTCTCCGACGGCACCCAGGTCTCGTAGTTCACGATGCCGTTGAGCTTGGGCCCGAGCTTGTTCTTGAACACGGTGGCCTGCAGGCCGACCATGGCGCCGCCGATCATCTTAGGCTCGTAGTTTGCTTCTCTCACTGCCTGGACCATGTTGACTGAGCTCAGCGGATAAGAGCAAACGATCACGAGATCGGGATTAGCGGCCTGCAACGCGCGCACGATCGGAGAGACATCGGGCGAGTTGAACGGGAAGCTCTTGTCGTAGACGATCTTAAGGCCGAAGGTCTTGGCGTTCTCGCGCGCACCCTCGCAGGCGTTCTGCGAAAATTCGGCATCCTCGTAGGTCAACGCGACCGTCGTTGGCTTCGGGCTCTGCTGCATCGCGACTTGGTAGAAGCCTTCGGTGAATGAAGGCTTGGTCTTCGGTCCGGTCGGCAGCACCGAGAAGTATTTCGGATACTTGAACTGCGCGTTCACATCGAGCGCGAACAGGCTGATGAAGGTCTTCTTCTTCTGGATGATGACCGGCATGGCCGGCGCGACCATGTTAGTCGCGTAGCCGCCGAGCACGAGGTCGACTTTGTCGACGTCGAGCAGCTTGGTGTAGATGCCCGGAACGGTCGAAGGGTTGCTCTGGTCGTCATAGGTGACGAGTTTTACCGGCCGCCCGAGCAGACCGCCCTTGGCGTTGATCTCCTCGGCCCAGATGTTCATGCCGAGCAGTGCCTGCTTGCCGTTCGGCCCGAGCGGGCCAGTCTGCGCCATGCTGAAGCCGATCTTGATCGGCTCCTTGGTCTGAGCGTGCCCGGCGGCGGTGAACAGCGCGCCGGCCGCGAGCACCGCCGCCGCCCCCGCAACCCACGCCAATGGCCCGGATTTAACGTATCGCCTCATATCGTCCTCCCGATGGTTTCTCGTTTTTTGAGATGGCCAATAATGACAGCGCCCGGCGCGGCGGTCTACCCATGCCGGGCGAGCCCGGCCCTTCGGATCGACCCAAAATTGGTGCGGCGCGGTCTTTCGACCGCGCCGAGCCAAGGCCCAATCCAGAACAGTGGGCAGAATATTGGGACGCCTGGTTACCGCGCCTTCTCGTAAGGATAGATCACGTTGCCCGACTTGTACTGGGCCGGCGTGATGATCACCTCGGTGCCCGGGTCTTTGAACTCGGCGGCGTCGTGTCCCTTGATGCTGCGAAACTGTGCCTGCAGCACGCGGCCCTTCACCCACTCACCGTTCTTGGCAAACTTGACGTCGCCGACCACGGTCTTGAACGTGTGCTCGTGCGAGTAGGCTGCGAGCTTGGCGTCGTCGGTGCCCTTGGTGGCGGTGATGGCGTCCCCGAGCACCTGCAGATAGGCATAGCCGAAGGGCGCCATGTAGTAGCCGAGCGGATCGACGCCGGCCTTGGCCGCGCGCTCCTGATATTTCTTCATGAACGCGTCGGTGCCGTCGAATATCATTGATTTCGTCGGCAGCCAGAAGTCGTAATTCATGAAGCCGTTGAGCGCCGGCCCGAGCTTCACCTTGAACACGGTCGATTGCAGGCCGACCATGCCGCCGCCGATCATTTTCGGCATGAACTTGGCTTCGTTGACCGCCAGCACCATGCCGACCGAGTTCGAGCGGATAGGAGCAGATCACCACCAGATCCGGATTGGTCGCCTGAATCGCGCGCACGATCGGCGAGAAGTCGGTGGTGGAGGGCGGATAGCTCTTGTCATAGACGATCTTCAGCCCGGCCTTCTTGGCGTTGATGCGCGCGCCGTCGGAGGCGTTCTTGGAGAACTCGGCGTCGGCGGCCACGATCGCGATCGTCTTGGGCTTCGGATTCTGCGCCATCGCCGTGTCGAAGAAGCCTTCTGTGAACGACGTCGTCGGCGTTGGCCCGGTCGGGATCATGGCGAAGTAGCGGTCGTAGTTGAACTCCTGGTTGACGCCGAGGCCGAACAGACCGAGGAAGGTTTTTTTGCGTTGAATGACGACCGGCATGGCTGGCGCCAGCATGTTGGTGCCGTAGCCGCCGACAATGACGTCGACTTTGTCGACGTCGAGCAGCTTGGTGTAGATGCCCGGCACCGTCGACGGATTGCTCTGGTCGTCGTAACTCATCAGTTGCACCGGCCGGCCGAGCAGGCCGCCCTTGGCGTTGGTCTCCTCGACCCAGATGTCCATCGCCAGCATGGCCGACTTGCCGTTCGGCCCAAGCGGGCCGGTCTGCGCCATGCCGAAGCCGATCTTGATCGGCGTCTTGTCTTGCGCGTTTGCCGACAGGCCAAAGCCGGCAACGACGGCAAGCGCCGCCGCCCCGACGAGGCCGGCAAACGCCTTCGATTTCAGGTAGTGCACCATGGTCTCCCTCCCAGTTTTATTCTCATTTTGCGGGAGTTTAGGCCAAATAAGGCGGCCCACGCTAGTGGGCGGTGGCGCGCGTGGGCGCGCTCAGACCCCCTCCACCATGATGGTTTCGACCTCGCCAGCGCCGCTGCGCCGGAACGCCGCGGCGGCGTCATATTCCGGCGAGGTGAAGCAGGCGACGCCCTGCTCCAGCGTCGGAAATTCGATGACGATGAAGCGGTGGAATTTGTGCGGACCCTCCATGATTTGGAAACGGCCGCCGCGCGCCAGCACCTTGCCGCCGAACTTGGCGATGATGCCTGGCACCAGATCGGTGTATTTTTTGTACTCGACCGGGTCGTTGATCTTCGAACGCGCAACCCAATAAGCGGGCATGCTTTCCTCCTGGACGGTGTCGTCGCCTTATTTGAGCCTGACATAAGTCGGTTCGGCAAACATCGGCCATCGCGACATAGCGCGCAAGACGATCGGCAAACGTTTCCGCGCCGCCGGCCCGCAAGTTGTTTCCCAGACTGAAAATGCGGAATCCGGCCGATCGGCCGGATGCGCGTGGCGCCATCATTGCTGCTTGATTGGCATCCGCTGCGGGCGATAGCATCCCCCCACAATAAAAAGGCCGGCCTGGCGCCGGCTTAAACAGCACTGGGGCTGATCATGGGCGTGCTCGGTTACGCGCTGCGCAAGTTCGATTTCGACCCGGCGCCGCTGGTGCTCGGTCTGGTGATCGCCCCGATCCTGGAACAGAGTTTGCGCCAGTCGCTGATTATGTCGAACGGAAATTATCTGATCTTCTTCGGCCGGCCGATTTCATCGGGGCTGTTGATCGTCAGCATCTGCCTGCTGGCGCTCGCCGCGATGGAAGCCAGAGAAGTCGAAACCTGAAGCTACGGCGTGGCGCTGACCCAAATGAAAAACCTGAGCATCGACCCCGAGCGGCTGAGGGACGACCTGATGCTGACCGCCAAGATCGGTGCGACGCCGAAGGGCGGCATCTGCCGGCTGACGCTGACCGAGCTCGACCGCGAGGTGCGCGATTGGTTCAAGGTGCAGACGGAGTTGCTCGGCTGCGCGGTCACGATCGACGACATGGGCACGATGTTCGCGCGGCGCGAAGGCCAGCGCTCCGACATTCCGCCCATTGCCATGGGCAGCCATCTCGACACCCAGCCGACCGGCGGCAGGTTCGACGGCGCGCTCGGCGTGCTCGCCGCGCTGGAGGCTTTGCGCACCCTGCATCGCGCCGGCTACGAAACCTTCGCGCCGATCGAAGTCGTCAACTGGACCAACGAGGAAGGTGCCCGCTTCGCGCCGCCGATGATCGCCTCCGGCGTGTTCGCCGGCGTCTATAGCCGCGACTGGGCCTGCGCCCGCCCCGACCGCGGCGGCGAGACCTTCGGCTCCGCGCTGGACAAGATGGGCTATCGTGGCCTGCAGCGTTGCGGCGACCACAGGCTGTCGGCCTTTTTCGAGCTGCACATCGAGCAAGGCCCTTACCTCGAGGCCGAGGGAAAGGACATCGGCATCGTCACCGGCGTGCAGGCGATGCGCTGGTACGAAATGACGATTGCCGGCCAGGACACCCACGCCGGCACGACGCCGATGCCGCGCCGCCATGACGCCCTGCTCGGCGCCGCGCGCGTGGTCGAGGCGGTCAACCGGGCGGCGCGGCAGTTTCCACAAGCGGTCGGCACCGTCGGCATTCTCGAAGTCAAACCCGGCTCGCCCAACGTGGTGCCGGGCGAGGTCTTTCTCACCATGGACCTGCGCGATCCCGACGCCGCGGTGATCGATCGGATGGAAAACGAAATTGCCGCCCAGGCGCGCGGCATCGGCAGCGAGCTTGGGCTAGAGATTGCGATCAAGTCGATTTCCGCCGAGCCGGCGGTGCAGTTCGATCCCGGCTGTATCGCCGCCGTGCGCGCCGCGGCGGCAATCTCCGGCTATTCCGCCCGCGACATGATCTCGCGCGCTGGCCATGACGCCGCTTTCGTGTCGCGTGTCGCGCCGGCGGCGATGATCTTCGTGCCGTGCAAGGACGGCATCAGCCACAACGAGGCGGAATACTCTTCCAAAGAGCAATGCGCGGCCGGCGCGCAGGTGCTGCTGCAAGCCGTGCTCGACTACGACCGGCAATTGGCCGAGCGATACGGACGATAAGACCGCATTACGCGGTCGGCGCGTTGCGCGCGTGCAGCGCCATGGCGATCAGCGCCGAGCCGCCGAACACCATGTTGATGCCGACGAGCAATCCGATCGCCCAGGCCGCGGTGCTCGGCAGGCCGGCGAAAACGAACATTGCCAAAATCAGGTCGACGATGCCGCTCACCAGCATCCAGCCCCAGCGGCCCGACAATTCTCGCTTATGCTCGAGCGCGAACATGATCGACGCAACACCTTCGATGATAAAAAACGCGATCACCACCAGCGTGAGCGAGAATGCGCCGCTGACCGGCTGCGCCAGCAGCATGCCGCCGACGAGGACGCCAAGCGCGGCGGAAATCAGCGACCACCAGAAGCCGGGCGCGTGGCGCAGCATGAAGGTGGTGTAAAGGCCGATGAGACCGCTGATCAGGAACAGCCAGCCCAGCACGATGGTCACGGCCAGAGTGGCGATCGGAGGCACCAAGATGGCGATGAAACCGAGGATGACCAGCGCGATGCCTTCGGCGAGATAAAGCCTCCAATGCTGATGCAGCGCATTGGCGACCGCGCGTTGAATTCCGGCGATATCGGGCTGGTTGGCGGACATGGCAATCTCCTCTATCCCCCTACCAACATATCCTTTTTTGATGACGGCGAACCGCAGTCCGACGGATTATTTTTCCACCCAGTCGGCGCATTTCTGCACCGCGGTCTCCTGGCCCCAGGGTTGGATCGGCACGGTCGAGGTGGAATTCTTCGGCGAGCCCTCGATCAGCCTGTCGCTATAGACCATGTAGACCAGCACGTTGCGCTTGGTGTCGCAGCCGCGCACGATCTGCATCTTCTTGAAGAACAGCGAGCGGCGCTTGCGGAACACGTCCTCGCCCTGCTCGAATTTGGCCTTGATTTTGATCGGACCGATCTGCCGGCAGGCGAGCGAGATGTCGGAGACTTCCTCGGCGACGCCGATCCAGCCCTTGAGGCCGCCGCGTTCCGGCACGGTGAAGTGACAGGCGACGCCGTCGACTTCCGGATCGTCCAAGCCATAGGTGGCGAGCTTGTCGTTCGGCGTCAGCCACTTGAACACCGTCGAGCGCCTGAAGATGAGGTCCGGCTGTTCGGCCGCGGCGGCCGGCAGCGCGTTCAGCACGATGAAAGTAGCGGCGAGACAAACGAATAATGCGCGCAAGAAACTCTCCATGTGTTTCCTGCGAGATAGGAATGGTCCGGAGCTGGCGGAAGGGGCGCGGCAGGTACCCCTTCCCTTGTCGCTAGTGGATCCAGGGGAACAGATTGGCCGGGAAATCGACCGCGGAGTGCCGCGGCGGGTCGTTGCGGAAGTCCGGACGCGGACTCCCCTCAGGCACGACCACCTTGCGGTAGAGGTGCCAGGTTGCGTGGCCGAGCACCGGTAGCACCACCGTCAGTCCCAGGAAAAACGGCAGCGAGCCGAGCGCCAGCAGCACGGCGACGATCAGGCCCCAGGCCGCCATGACCAGCGGATTTTCCGCAACCGCCCGGATCGAGGTGAGCAGCGCGACTGCGGCGCCGACGTCGCGGTCGAGCAGCAGCGGAAACGACACTACGCCGATGGTCAGCACGACGACGGCAAAACAGAAGCCGACGCCATTGCCGACGATAATGAGATTCCAGCCGGCCGGCGTGGTCAGCACATCGTGCACGAAGCTCGCGAACGAGGTCGGCGGCGCGTAGCCGAAATCCGACACGTAGATCGCGTTGGCGACGGCGAGCCAGACGCCGACGATCAGCAGCATCAGAAGGCCGAGCGCGACGATGGCGCCGACCGACGAGGAGCGCAGCACGTCGAAGGCGTGCGTCGCCTCGCCCGGCAATCCGGCCTCGCGGCGGCGGCTCAACTCATAGAGCCCGAGCGCCGCCAGCGGCCCGACCAGGACGAAACCGCTCGCCAGCGGATAGAGCAGCGGCAGGATCGAATAACCGAAGGCGAGCCGCGCCAGCACCAGGCCGATGATCGGATAGATCGCGCACAGGAACATGGCGTGCGTCGGCATCACCATGAAATCGTCGACGCCCCTGGCGAGCGCGTCCTTGAGATCGGCAAAGCCGATGTGCCGAATCGACGGTCGCGCCGGAATGTCTCCCGCACCGAGCAGGATATGCGAATGCGCCATGATGGTCTCCTGAAGCTTTTGAGTTCAGGTGGACGCGGCGCGTTGATGTGACAAAAAAGCCGTGCGACGGGCCTTGGTCACCCACGAGCCACGACCGAGTTGAGTTTAACTCGACTTCGCGAGTTCCGTTCCTCACATGCGCGTGTGGGAGCGCCGCACAAAATCGCGACTTATGCCCAGAGTCGCTCGTTTTCCAGGCCCTTGTAGAGGCCGGCGACGTAGTCGCCGTAGCCGTTGAACAGGAGCGTCGGCTTATGCTCGCCGGTGCCGATCACTTCTTCGCTCGCCTGGCTCCAGCGCGGATGCGGCACCGCCGGATTGACGTTGGCCCAGAAGCCGTATTCGGCCGCCTGCAGCGCCTCCCAATAACCCTTCGGCCGCTCCTCGACGAAGGAAAAACGCACGATCGACTTGATCGACTTGAAGCCGTATTTCCACGGCACCGCGAGGCGCAGCGGCGCGCCGTGCTGCTTGCTCATCGGATGGCCGTAGGCGCCGGTGGCGATGAAGGCGAGATCGTTGGCCGCTTCGGCCATGGTGAGGCCTTCGATATAGGGCCACGGGAACCAGGTCATGCGCATGCCCGGCGCGATCTTGGGGTCGGAGAAGGTCTGCATGCGCACATATTTGGCGGAGCCGAGCGGCTTGGCGAAAGCGACGAGCTTGGCCAGCGGAAACCCGGTCCAGGCGATCGCCATGCTCCAGGCTTCGACGCAGCGGTGGCGGTAGGTGCGCTCTTCCAGCGTCATCTTGCGGATCAGTTCGTCGATGCCGATCTCGAACGGCTTTTCCAGCAAGCCGTCGAATATTATTGTCCACGGCCGGATCGGCAGCAATTGCGCCTGCGCGGACACTTCTTTCGAGGAATTGAATTCGTAGAAATTGTTGTAGTGGTCGTTGATCTTCTCGTCGGTGATGGCGCGGTCGAGCGTGTAGGTTTCGTTGCGCTTGGCCGGATAGAGACCGGCGGTGGGGTCGGGTAGCGTCGCAAGATCGGTGATGCGTTGCGCGCCGGCGGCCGCTGGCAACAAGGCGAGCGCGCTGGCGCCGCCGGCGAGAAAGCTACGGCGGTTTAAGAACACATGCTCGGGCGTGGCGAGGCGGTCGGGAATTTCCCAACCGCGGCGGCGAATGACGTTCATGGCGAACCCCTCGAATCTCGCTTCAAGGGGTACGGTGACAGTGCCTCACAGGCAAGTCACGCCTCTGTCATTCCGCCGCCCGCCTTGCCGCGATGATCTGGTCGGCGGTGCGGCCGGTCAACTCGGCCATGTGGTCGAATTTGAAGGTGAACGAGCCGACGCCGGCGGTGGCCGAACGCACTTCGATGATCAGGTCGCCGATCTCGGCTTCCGCCATCTGCGCCCGCACCGTGTCCCAGCCCGACCAGCCTTCGCGGGTATCGAAGCCGAGAATCTGCCCGCGCCGTCCCGCCAGGATGGCGTTCATCTTGGCGGTGGCCTCGCTCGGGCAGACGATCTCGACCAGATGGATCGGCTCGAGCAGCACCGGCTGGCACTGCGGCAGGCCTTCCTGCATGCCGATGCGGCCGGCGATATGGAATGCCATGTCGGAGGAGTTGACCGTGTGATAGGAGCCGTCGATCAGCGCCACCTGGAGATCGACCACCGGGAAGCCGAGCGGGCCGTGCTTGAGCCCGTCGATCACGCCCTCTTCCACCGCCGGAATGTAGTTGCGTGGCACCACGCCGCCGGTGATGCGGTCCTCGAACTTGAAGCCGGAGCCGCGCGGCAGCGGCTTGATCTCCAGCATGGTGTCGCCGAACTGGCCGTGGCCGCCCGACTGCTTCTTGTGCCGCCCACGTACCGTCACCGGCTTGCGGATGGTTTCCTTGTAGCCGACGGTCGGCGGCTTTGTGGACACGGGCACGGCATAGCGATCGCTCAGCCGTTCGGCGGCGACGCGCAAATGCATCTCGCCCTGGCCCCAGATCACCACCTCGTGGTTCTCGGCGTTGTGCACGACGGTGAGCGAAGGATCTTCCTCTGTCAGCTTAGTGAAGGCGGCGCCGAGCTTGACGTCATCCTTGCGTTCTTTCGCCTGCACCGCCAAGGCCAGCACCGGCGGATAGGGCTTCACCTCGGTAAGCGCCGTATGCACCGTCTTGCCGGCGCTCAACGTGTCGCCGGTCTTGGCGCCGTCGAGCTTACCCAAGGCGACGGTTTCGCCGGCAGTCGCCGGCCCGCGCTTGTCGAAGTGCTGGCCCATGACCTTGAACACGCCGGACACCCGTCCGGCTTCGCCGTCCGGCGTGTGGAAGACCGTGCCGTCGGTCACCTGCCCGGCGAGCAGGCGCGCGATGGACATCTTGCCGCCGTGCGTGGTGTGGAAGGTCTTGATCACAAGCGCCAGCGGATCGTTGCCGGGCTTGGCGCCGAGCCGCGCCACGGTGTCCGCCACGCCCGGCGCTTCGTGACGCAGCGCCTTCAGCAGACGCAGCACGCCGTTCGAGCGCGTGGCAACGCCGAGCAGCACCGGCACGACCAGACGCTCGCGCAATTCCTTGGCCAGGTCGTCGAACACCTTGTCGCGCGGCGGCTGGATGTCCTCGAGCAATTGCTCCATCAGCTCGTCGTCGTGATCAGCCAGCGTCTCCAGCATGGTGAAGCGCGCTTCCTTCTCGCGATCGAGATCCTCGCCTTTGAGCTCGATCACCTCGGAGGCGGCGTGCTCCTTGTAGACATGCGCGCGCTCGAGCGCGAGGTCGACGAAGCCGGCGATCAGATCGCCGTTCCAGATCGGAATCTGGCGCAGCAGCAGCGGCACGCGTGAGGCCGGCTGCAACAGCTTGAGCGTCTCGCGCACGCGCTTGTCGGCCTTGTCGATCTTGTTGAGGAACAGGAAGTGCGGAATGTTCTGGTCTTCCAGCTCGCGCAGGATCAATTGCAGCTGCGGCACCTTCTTTTCGTCGGCCTCGCAGACCACGACCGCGGCGTCGACCGCCGGCAGCGCCGCGCGCATATCATGAATGAATTCGATGGAACCGGGACAATCGATGAAAGTATAGCTGTCGCCCATGAACGTGGTGGTCGCGACCGATGCTTCGACGCTCATCTTATGGGAGCGGGCTTCCTTGCTAGCGTCGCCGATGGTGGTACCCGCGTCCACCGTGCCTTGCCGCTGCACCGCGCCGGTGCGCGCGAGAATTGCTTCCAGAAGCGTGGTCTTGCCGCTTTGAAATGGGCCCACCAGCGCGATGCACCGTGGACCCCTGGGACCCGTGCCGTTCTGTCCCATAGTACCTCCCTTGCCGGCCGGGAGGTCGGACCAAATATCCCGGCCCTGTCGCAGCATCGTCGCAGTAGTGCGCGTGGCTGGCAAGAGCGATGACGCACAAAACGAAACGGCCGCCCGGAAGCCGGCCGTCGAAGCCGTTGCGAAATTTTCGCTCAGTGCACCGCGTGCAATTCGAGCGAAGCGACGCCGGCCGCGAGGTTGAGCCCGATCTGGCCCGTTACCGACAGAGGCTGCAGCGCGACCGTGCGGTTGGAGCCGCCGATCAGCACATTGCCGCCGAGGCCGACCGCGATCGTCGCTTCGGCCGTCGCGCCGCTGTAGACGCCGGCCAGCGCACCGGGACCGTATGACGACGGCGCATAGACCGCCCACACCATTTGGCCCGCCGTCGTCGCACCGATATCGAGGCCCAACTTGGTGATGTTGCCGATATAGGCCTCGGCCGGGCCCGCGCATACTCGGACTGAACAGGCACTGCACGCCTTTTTTCGAGCCGATGATCATGCCGAGGCCGCCGGACACATCGCACACCAGCGTGCCCGTCTTGACTCTATCTTGCGCGGCGGCGCCGCCGACCGTGATGACGAAGCTCAACGCCAGGGCGCCCAGCCCAAGGACAATGCGACGCATGAGAATCCCCCTTTGTGACGACGATTGAATCGCACAACAGTGAGCGGAAGCGGGCGCGGAGTCAAAAGGAGAAGCACACCGGCGTGCGGTACGTCGGTAAAGCGCTGATGGCGAAAAATTATTTCAAATTGCCGCAGAAGCGCTGGATACGCCGGCCGGCTTCTTCCAGGTCCTCGGTCTTGGTGGCGTAGGAAATACGGAAGGCCGGGCCGAGCCCGAACGCCGTGCCCTGCACCACCGCGACGCCCTCGGCTTCCAGGAGTTCCGTGACGAAATCCTCGTCGCTCGCCAGCTTCTTGCCGGTCGGCGCGGTCTTGCCCATTGTGCCGGCGCAGGACGGATAGACATAGAACGCGCCCTCCGGCGTCGGGCACTTGATGCCGTTCGCCTGGTTGAGCATCGACACGATGAGGTCGCGCCGCTCCTTGAAGATCTTGTTGTGCTTGGCGATGAAATCCTGCGGGCCGTTTAGCGCTTCCACCGCCGCCCATTGCGACACCGCCGCCGGGTTCGACGTCGACTGCGACTGCACCATGGCCATCGCCTTGATCAACGGCTCCGGCCCCCCGGCATAGCCGATGCGCCAGCCGGTCATGCAATAGGCCTTGGAGCAGCCGTTGATGGTGAGCGTGCGCGGATACAGCGACGGCTCGATCTGCGCCGGCGTCGTGAACCTGAAGTCGTCGTAGACCAGGTGCTCGTACATGTCGTCGGTCATGACGTGGACGTCCGGATGTTTCACCAGCACGTCGGTGAGCGCCTTCAATTCGGCGCGCGTATAGGCGGCGCCGGACGGGTTCGACGGCGAGTTTAGCAGCACCCATTTGGTCTTCGGCGTGATCGCGCGCTCGAGTTGCGCCGCCGTCAGCTTAAAGCCGGCCGCCATCGAGGTCTCGACCGGAACCGGCTCGCCGCCGGCGAGCAGCACCATGTCGAAATAGCTCACCCAATAGGGCGCGGCGAAGATCACTTCGTCGCCCGGGTTGAGCGTGCAGATGAAGGCGTTGTACAGCACCTGCTTGCCGCCGGTGCCGACGGTGACCTGCGAGGCCTTGTAATCGAGGCCGTTCTCGCGCTTGAACTTCTTGACGATGGCCTCTTTCAATTCGGCGATGCCGTCGACGTTCGTGTATTTCGATGCCTTGCCGTCGCGGATCGCCTTGATCGCCGCTTCCTTGATGTTGTCGGGCGTGTCGAAGTCCGGCTCGCCGGCGCCGAGACCGATGACGTTGCGGCCCGCCGCTTTGAGCGCGCGCGCCTTGTCGGTGACGGCGATGGTGGCCGACGGTTTGACGCGCTTGAGCTGGTCCGCGAGGAAAGCCATCGAAAGTCTCCGAAAAGTCCGGGATTCGCGCTCTTTATAGTGTCGTACCGGGCCAAAACGGCGACAGCAAGACGCAAAGACTGATGCATTCATCAACTCTGTTGATGGTCTAACCCTCCCTTAAGCCTACCCTGATAAACCCCCGGCGATGGCCGGGTTCATTGAACTCTTGCGTTCCGGTAGCTGGCTGACCCGCGAGCGGGCGCGGCTGGTCGCGTTCGCGCTCATCGCCGCTTTTGTGATCGGTGGCGGTTTTTTGATCGCCACCTCGAACGGCCTCAACGACCGCCTCGGCCGTCCGCTCGGCACCGACTTTTCCAACGTCTACGCGGCCGGCACTTACGTGCTCGACGGCGAGCCGGCGGCGCCGTTCGATCCCGAGAAGCAGTTCGCCCGCGAGCGGAAAATCTTCGGCGCGGCCACGCAATTCTACGGCTGGCACTACCCGCCCTACTTCCTCGGCCTCGCCGCCGCCTTGGCGGCGATGCCCTATTGGCTGGCGCTGCTGATCTGGCAGGGCGCGACGCTGATTCTTTATCTGTTCGCCATCCGCGCGATCCTCTCTTTACCCTCCCCTGCAGGCGAGGGGATAAAGAACGACTGGCTCCTCCTCCCGCTTGCCTTTCCCGCCGTGTTCATCAACCTCGGCCAGGCGCATAACGGCTTCCTCACCGCCGCGCTGATCGGCGCGGCCTTGGTGCAACTCGATCGCCGGCCGGTCCTCGCCGGCGTGCTGATCGGGCTGCTCGCCTACAAGCCGCAATTCGGCGTGTTCATCCCGCTGGTGCTGATCGCCAGCGGACGCTGGCGCGCCTTTGCCGCCGCCGCCACAACCGTCGCGCTGATGACGCTCGCCGTCACGCTCGCTTTCGGCAGCGAGGTGTGGACCGCGTTCTTCGCCTCCATCAAGTTCACCCGCAGCGTCGTGCTCGAACAGGGCGGCACCGGCTGGTACAAGATTCAGAGCGTGTTCTCCTGGGTGCGCATGTGGGGCGGCGGCATCGCGCTCGCTTATGCGGCGCAGATCGTGGTCATGCTCGCGCTCGCCTTAGCGCTGGTCTGGCTGTGGCGCAGCTCCGCCGCCTACCCGCTCAAGGCCGCCGGCCTGCTGATCGGCTGCCTGCTGGCGACGCCTTACAGCCTCGACTACGATTTGATGGTGTTGGCGCCGGCAATCGCTTACCTCTGTATCGACGGTATCGCGCGCGGCTTTGCCCCTTACGAGAGAACCGTCCTGGCCGGGCTGTGGATAGTTCCGATCATCGCCCGCTCGTTTCCACAAGCGACGCTTATTCCGCTAGCGGTTCCAATGATGTTGCTGGCAATGACGCTATTGCTGCGCCGCGCCATGAATGAATGCGGCCATTCGCGACTCTGGCATTTGTCTGCGCGTACCCTAAAATAACGGCCCAAGAGCCGGTTCAAACGGCCGCCACCGTAACAGGGAACGCCGCCCATGCAGCTCAACGCCGAACAGCTTCGCGCCTTCGACGAACAGGGTTACGTTTTCTTCCCGAATTGCTTCGCGGAAGAAGAAATCGCGCTGCTGCGCATCGAAGCCGAAAACATCCTCAAACTCGATCGCCAGGAAGTCTGGCGCGAGAAGACCGGCGCGCCGCGCACTGCGTTTGCCGCGCACACCTTCAGCGAAGTGTTCGGCCTGTTGGCGCGACACCCCCGGCTGGTCGAGCCGCTGCGCCAATTGTTCGGCGAGGACGTCTACGTGCACCAGTTCAAGCTCAACGCCAAAGCCGCGTTCGAAGGCGACGTCTGGCAGTGGCATCAGGATTACGGCACCTGGCAGCGCGACGACGGCATGCCGGACGCCCGCGCCATGAACATCGCTGTGTTCCTCGACGAGGTGATGCCGATCAACGGCCCGCTGCTGCTGATTCCGAAAAGCCACAAGCAGGGCGTCTTCGCCGCCGGCCATGACAAACAGACGACGTCCTATCCGCTGTGGACGCTCGACAAGGACACCGTGACGCGCCTCGCCGCCGAAGCCGCCGGCCCAGACGGCGTCGGTATCGTCGCGCCCACCGGCAAGCCCGGCTCGGTGCTGATGTTCCACGGCAATCTGGTGCACGCCTCGCCGCCCAACATCACGCCCTACCCGCGCAAGATCGTTTATCTCACGCTGTGCGCCTGCTCGAACCACATCACCAAATTTACCCGGCCGGAATTCATCGCGCATCGCGACTTCACGCCGATCGCGCCGGTCGACGACGACGCCTTGCTGGAATACGCGCGCGCGCATCGGGTGGCGGCAGAATAAAATTTTAGTAACCGAGCGCAGTGCAAACGATATATGCCGCGCTGCATCATAAATTTGTAACGGCGCGCACGTAGACGCTGCGCCAGCGTCATTGAATTGCCGGACTTCGCTTGCTCTAGTGTTCGCAAGGGGCGCGCGGAGCGCTTCGGGGCACCTGACGATGTACACGCTCTATTCCGACCAGCGTTCCGGCAACAGCTACAAGGTCCGCCTGGCGCTGGCCCGCCTCGGTATCCCGTTCAAGCTTGTCGAAGTCGACATCCTGCAAGGCGCCAGCCGCACGCCGGAATTCCTCGCCAAGAATCCGAACGGCCAGATCCCGCTGCTCGAGGTCGCGCCCGACCGCTATCTCGCCGAATCCAACGCCATCCTCTGGTACGTCGCCGGCGGTACTACGCTGGCGCCGGAGGACCGCATCGACCGCGCCGAGGCGATGCAATGGATGTTCTTCGAGCAGCACAGCCTCGAACCGAACATCGGCGCCGCCTATTTCTGGCTGTCGCTGATCAAGGGCGGGCGCGAATTGCAGCAACACTCGCTCGAGGACTGGATGGAAAACGGCTATCGCGCGCTTGGCGTCATGGAGATGCACCTCGCCAGCCGGCATTTTTTCGCCGCCGACCGCTTCACCATCGCCGACATCGCGCTTTACGCTTATACCCACGTCGCGCACCACTGCGATTTCGACCTGGCCCGGTTCCCGGCGGTTCGCGCCTGGTTGGCACGGGTGGCCGCGGAACCAGGCCATGTCGCCATGGATTGGCAGCCGGAAGCCCTCAGCGCGGCCGAATAGCGATATTTACCTGTCGTTAACCATATTCGCCACGAAAACGCCGCGGTTCCTAACGGCCTTTGCCGCAATGACGCCGAAGACCCGCCCCCATCCTGCGGCAATCCTGGAACCGTTGGACGTCCGAATCGTTGACAGGCCGATCATGTCTACGCCCATTGAGAGCTCCGGTTTCACGCCTCCCGCAGGCCGCGGCCCCAGCCGCGAGGGCCGCAGGGTGGCGCTTGCCGAACTGGTGGCGATCGTCGGACTCGCGCTGTCGACCATCGTCGCCGCCACCGTGGTGTCGGTCGGCATCGCGCGCGCCAACGTCGCCGGTGACGTCGTCGGCCATGAGGGCAGCGTCTTTGGCGTGGCCTTGCTGCTCGGGCTGCTGTTCGTCGCCATGGGCGGGCTGAGCGTGTTCACGCTGCCCAGCCACAAACCGAAAAAGCACTAAAGCGCAGCGCGCTGTCCCCGGTTGACATTCGCATGGCGCAATAGCCCACTGGCGCTCGACCGCCGTGGGAGACGATGCCCTTGCCCGAGAAGCGCGTGCCACTGAGCGGCGCATTTCCCATCGCGCCGACGCCATTCACCGAAAACGGCGATCTCGATCTCGACGGCCAGCGCCGCGTGCTCGACTGCATGGTCGACCAGGGCGTCGACGGCATCTGCATCCTCGCCAATTACTCCGAGCAATTCCTGTTGTCGGACCAAGAGCGCGACGCCCTGCTCGAGCTGTGCCTCGCGCATGTCGCCGGCCGCGTCCCGGTGATCGTCACCTGCAGCCACTTCAGCACGCGCATTGCCGCCGAGCGCGCGCGCAAGGCGCACAAGGCCGGCGCCGCCATAGTGATGCTGATGCCGCCCTATCACGGCGCCGGGTTGCGCGCCGACGACGCGGGCAATCTCGAGCATTTTGCCCGCGTCGCCGAGGCCGCGCCGCTGCCGATCATGGTGCAGGACGCGCCGCTGAGCGGGGTGACGCTGACGGTGCCGTTTCTCGTCAGGCTGGCGCAAGCGGTGCCGCAGGTGAGTTATTTTAAGGTCGAGGTGCCGGGCGCGGCGGCCAAGCTGCGCAGCCTCATCGAACAAGGCGGCGCGGCGATCGTCGGTCCGTTCGACGGCGAGGAATCGATCACCCTGATGGCCGATCTCGACGCCGGCGCGACCGGCACCATGCCGAGCGCCCTGCTGCCGGACCTGATCAAGCCGGTGCTCGCGCAGCATCGCGCCGGCCGTCGCACGGATGCGGCGGCGCAGTACGCGAAAATTCTGCCGCTGATCAATTACGAGAACCGGCAATGCGGCTTGCGCGCCACCAAGGCGGCGATGATGGAAGGCGGTGTCATCAAGTCCGATGCGGTGCGTCATCCGCTGGCACCGCTGCACCCGACGACGCGCGCCGGGCTGATCGAGCTCGCGCGCGAGGTTCAGCCGCTGGTGCTGCGCTGGGGCAAATAGGCGGAACCTTCCACGCCGCAACATCGTTGACGCGCGATCGATGGAGCGAGCATGCGACCGATCCTTGCGCTGGCCGCCACGCTGCTGGCGATTGTCGCCGCCTCAGCGGCACCGCAGGTGTTTCCTTCCTCCGCCGGCAATCTCCAGGTCGAGACCGTCGCCGGCGGCCTGGTGCATCCCTGGTCGCTCGCTTTCTTGCCCGATAGCCGCATGCTGGTGACCGAGCGGCCCGGCCGCATGCGCATCGTCACGCGCGACGGCCAATTGTCGCCGTCGCTCGCCGGCGTGCCGGAGGTCTTCGCCCGCAGCCAGGCCGGCTTGATGGACGTGATCCTGGCGCGCGATTTCGCGCAAAGCCGCACGATCTTTTTCTGCTACGCCGAGCGGGCCGACGGCGGCGGCCGCATCGCCGTCGCGCGCGCGCAACTCGATGATGACGGCCGCGCGCCGCGCCTGAACGCAGTGACGGTGATCTTCCGCCAGCAAGGCCCCGCCTCTGGTGGCCTCAACATCGGCTGCCGCATGGTGCAGGCGAGCGACGGCAACCTGTTCGTCACCCTCGGCGACCACTTCGCTCCGGCCAAGTTGGCGCAGACGCTCGACAACCACATCGGCAAGATCGTGCGCATCCGCGCCGACGGCAGCGCGCCGCCCGACAATCCCTTCGTCGGCAAGCAAGGCGCGCTACCGGAAATCTGGGCCTACGGCCTGCGCAATGCGGAGGGCCTCGCCTTCAATCCCGCCGACGGCAAGTTGTGGGAGCAGGAGCACGGCCCGCAGGGCGGCGACGAGATCAACATCATCGAGAAGGGCAAGAACTACGGCTGGCCGGTGGTGAGCTACGGCGTCAATTACGACGGCTCGCCGGTCGGCGCCGGCAAGCAGCATGCTGACGGCATGGTCGATCCGATCTGGCATTGGACGCCGTCGATCGCGCCCTCGGGCATGGCCTTCTACACCGGCGACCTGATCCCCGGCTGGAAAAGCAGCCTGGTCAACGGTGCGCTCAAGTTCGAATTGCTGTCGCGGCTCACACTCGACGGCGACAAGGCCGTGAAGGAAGAACGCCTGCTGCAAGCCCTGCATGAGCGCATCCGCGATGTGCGGCAGGGACCGGACGGCGCACTCTATCTGCTCACCGACAATGCCGCCGGCCGCATTCTGCGCATCGCGCCGGCGAAATAGTTCACCATTTGTGAAACACGAAAAACGACCCGGCCGCGATCAGCGTGAAGCCGAAGCCCTGGCTCCAGGTGATCGGCTGCTTGAGATAGACGTAGGAGAAGACTGCGAAAACGGCGAAGGTGATCACTTCCTGGAGCGTCTTCAATTGCGCCGGGTTGTAGACGGCGTTGCCGTAGCGATTGGCCGGCACCGCCAGGCAATATTCGACGAAGGCCATGCCCCAGCTCAGCAGGATGACGTAAAACAGCGGCACCTCCTTGAAGCGCAGGTGCCAGTACCAGGCCGTGGTCATGAACATGTTGGAGCCGGCGAGCAACAGGATCGGCAGCAGGTAGGGCGAGAGTGCGGGCATGGAGTCCTCGGGAATGGCGGACGTGCGCGGCAAACGCCGCGGCGATTCGGATGTCATCGCCGCGTCACAGGCTCGGGCTATCCATACAATGCTTCTGTCGCTTGTTGAGTTCGAGTAATTCCCTTTTTCGCGGTCCCGATGGCTGACCCTGCTCTCCGGGACCGCCTTTTTTTGCCCGCCGCTATGTTAATCTGCGCAAACCCGCATACCGCCGCCGGCTCCCTACAAGCCGGTGGCCATTGCGCTGCCGCAGCCGGTCACCGACGACTTCGATGTGCTGCGCAAACAGGTCGGCGCCGCCTCGCCGCTGTCGACAGGGATGGTTTGCCAGGCGGGTGAGGTTGCGGCCGCTTCGGATTCGGCGGGGTGGATTCGGCGGCGCCTCTTTCCCGGCCAGTTGCCGATGGCAACGCCGTAGACCAGCCACAGCCCCACGCCGGCGGCGAACCCCGCCGTCGCCAGCAGCGACAGCACGCGGGTCTCGCGCTCGCGGATCACCTTGAGCGCCTGCGGCAGCCAACACAGCGTGGTCAGCACCGCGCCGGCCATGCCGATGATGTCGATGAGCGGAATGCTCGTCATGGGCCTTGCCATAAGTCCGATTCGGCTCTGCAATGTGACAAATGACGGACACCGCGCCCTCGTCCCGCCGCCTCGCCTGCGCGCGCTGCGGCAAAGAATTCGAATGCGGCCTCGCCGGCGACTGCTGGTGCGCCGCCGAGTCCTCCCGGCTGCCGCTGACGCGCGCCGGCGAGATCGAGGATTGCCTCTGCCCGGACTGCCTGCGGAAAGCCGCGGCGGCAACGGCTTAGCCCCTGTCATCGCCCTGTCATATATGACGCACCCACTCGCAAGCCCGACCGCTTGCGAGGAGGACTTGCGCCATGACCGCGACCCGCGCCGAGGCCGACGCCACGCCTGAATCCGGAATCGTCTGGGCCTATCACTTCGCGCCCGACGGCAGCGCCGAGCCGGTTGCCTCCGACGCGGTCGCCCGCGCGCTGGCCGATCCAGTCGGCTGGACCTGGGTGCATCTGTCGCTCGCCGACACGCGTTGCCGCGCCTGGCTCGCGCAGAACGCGCCGCTGTCCGAGCTCGCGCGCGAGACGCTGCTCGGTCCGGAAGAGCATTTGCGCCTCGACGTGTTCGGAAACGAAATCGTCGGCGTGGTGCCGGACCTGCAGCAGGAGATCGCGCAGGCGACCGACGCCATCGTGCGGCTGCGCTTCGTGATGACCGAGCGGTGGCTCATCAGCGTGCGCCGCACGCCGGTGCATTCGGTGGAGATCAATCGCCGCGCCATCGAGGCCGGCAAGCGCTTTCCCAGCGCGGTGTCGATGCTGGACGCCGTGATCGACCAGTTCGCCGACGCCGTCAGCCGCATGGCGGAGCGGCTCGGCAACGAGCTCGACGGCATCGAAGACTTCGTCATGAGCGATGCGCCGACCGACCACCGCCCGCGCATCGGCCGCATCCGGCTGCAGGCGGTGCGCGTGCACCGGCAGTTGTCGCAGTTGCGCGGCATGTTCCATCGCGTCGAGCCGCGCATGGCGGCGAACAACGCCGGCGTGGCGCAGGCGATCGGCGCGCTGGCGCAAAAGCTCGACGCCATCGACAACGAGGTCGCTTCGCTGCAGGAACGCGCGCGGCTGCTGCTCGACGAGATGGCGGCCAAGATGTCCGAAGTCACCAACCGGCGGCTGTTCACGCTGTCGGTCCTCACTGCCTGCCTGCTGCCGCCGACTTTGGTCACCGGCTTCTTCGGCATGAACACCAAGGACATGCCGTTCCAGAACACCGACGGCGGCACCTGGATGGCGTTCGGTGTCGCCGCGATCGCCAGCGCGGCGAGCTACTGGGCGCTGCGCCGGATGCGGGCGTTTTGATGGGCGGCGTCCCGCCCTTGCGGTGCGCAGCGCAACACTCATAATGCCGCTCCCGCCAAGAACGGACACCGCCATCATGATCACCGAAATCGCGCAGATCGACGTCAAGCCCGGCATGGAGAAAGACTTTGAGGCCGGCGTGAAAAGCGCCGTGCCGCTGTTCAAGCGCGCCAAGGGCTGCAAGAGCGCGAGCCTGCAACGCTCGCACGAGAACCCGTCACGCTACCGGCTGTTCCTGCAATGGGAGACCCTGGAAAACCACACCGTCGACTTCCGCGGCTCCGCCGATTTCCAGGAGTGGCGCAAGCTCGTCGGCCACTGCTTCGCCTCGCCACCGAACGTCGAGCACGTCACCGAGGTGCTGCGCGGGTTTTGAAGTCGCCGGATCATGAAACGCAGCATTGAGCGCATCCTCACCACCCACACCGGCAGCCTGCCGCGCACCGCCAAAGTCGTCGAGCTGCTGCTGGCCGAGGACAAGAACTTCGGCGCACGCCGCGCCGAGCTGCAAGCGGCCGTACGCGATGCGGTCGCGCACGTCGTGCACAAGCAGGTCGAATGCGGCATCGACGTCATCAACGACGGCGAGCAGGGCCGCACCGACTACACCGTGCACGTGCTCAAGCGCCTCACCGGCTACGAAGGCGAGAGCGCGCCGCCAATGGGCACCGGCGAACCGGAATTCCCCGAACTCGCCGAAATCCTCAAGCACTTCGCCTCGCCGTTCCAGCATCGCCCGGCCTGCTCCGGCCCGGTTGCGTGGAAGGACTGGGCGGCGGCCGAAGCCGACATCGCGCTCGCCAAGGCCGCGCTCGCTGGCGTCAAAGCCGAAGACATCTTCATGACCTCGCCGTCGCCTGGGCAGATCGCGCGCTACCTCAAGAATCGCTACTACAAGAGCGACGAGGACTACATCTACGCGCTCGCCGACGTGATGCGGCGCGAGTACACGGCGATCGTCGAGGCCGGCTTCATCCTGCAGCTCGATTGCCCGGACCTGGCGATGCTGCGCCACATGGTCTACCTCAATTTGCCGCTCGCCGATTACCGCAAGATCATTGCCGTCAACGTCGCCGCGCTTAATCACGCGGTGCGCGACCTGCCGCCCGACCGCATGCGCATGCACGTATGCTGGGGCTCGACCGTGGCGCCGCACCACACCGACGTCGAGCTGAAAGACATCGTCGACATCATCCTCACCGCGCGGCCGCAGGCGGTGTCGTTCCCGGCCGCCAATGCGCGCCACGAGCACGAGTGGAAGATCTGGCGCGAGGCCAAGCTGCCGCCCGGCAAGATCATCGTCCCCGGCGTGATCGATTCGACGGTCAACACCGTCGAGCACCCCGAGCTCGTCGCCGACCGCATCGCCAATTTCGCCAGCGTGGTCGGCCGCGAGAACGTCATTGCCGGCGTCGATTGCGGCTTCGGCACCTTTGCCGGCCGCGTGCAGGTCGACAGCAAGATCGTCTGGATGAAGCTCGCTTCGCTGGCCGAAGGCGCAAGGCGGGCATCGCAGCGGCTGTGGGCGAATGCGGCTTAGGCGCTGCCACGGTCTCGACACGAAGCACCCCTTGAAGCACGCCGAATCTGACCTTCGAATCGTGTGACGCGCGGCTTTTGCCGCGCGTTGCCGCTTGGAACACACGATGTTTGGCCGTTTCGAACGCTTTTTGAAACCGACGGGCCGCCATCCAGTCGAGCCTCGGCACGCTGATGGCGGGCAAGACCGTGATCGCCATCGCGCACCGCCTGTCGACCATCGCGCAGATGGACCGGCTGGTGATCGTCGACCGCGGCCGCATCGTCGAGCAGGGCCGGCACGACGATCTCTTGCACCGCGGCGGCGTCTATGCCGATCTGTGGCGGCGGCAGTCCGGCGGCTTCATCGACGTCGGCGAGCAGCAGGCGGCGGAGTAGTTGCCGCCTACTTGCCGAATAACCTTGCCGGCGTCTCCACCAAAATCTTGCGCCGCACCGCCTCGTCCGGCGTCCAGTCGAACAACAAATCGAGCAAATGCCCGTCGTCCGGCATCACCGCGGCGGGGATCGAGGGATGCGGCCAGTCGGTGCCCCACATCAGCCGCTCCGGATTGGCGGCGACTAGCGCCTCGTGGAACGGCCGCGCGTCGGGATAGTCGGGGTATTGCTTGGAGATGCGGTACGGCGCCGACACCTTCACGTAGGCGTGGCCGCCGCCGACCAGCCCCAGCAGCGCCTGGAAATTCGGCTCGTTAACGCCCTGCGCCGCATCGATCATACCGTAGTGGTCGACGATCACCGGAAGGTCGCGCGAAATCTCGCGCAGGCGCGGCGCATGCTCCGCCAGCACGCGCCCGTCGCAGAAAATCTGCATCGCCCAGCCGAGATCGGCCATGGTCTTGCGGAACACCTCGAACACGTCGAAGCCGACACCGCGGATGTAAGTCTGCTTCACGGCGAAGAGGTGAAAGCGCAAGCCCCGCATGCCGACTTTGTGCCAGTCGTGCAGCGTCTCCGGCTTGATGCGCGTGTCGGTGATGGCGACGCCGCGCAGCCGCTGCGGATAGCGCGACAGCGCGTCGAGCACGACGCGGTTGTCGTAGCCGTGCGCGTTGCCCTGCACCAGCAGGCCGAAGGCACAGCCGTTATGCTCGAGCAGCGCAATGTATTTCTCGACCGGCGCGTCGGGCGGCGTGTAGCCGCGCCCCTCGGCGTAGGGGAATTTGTCGGCCGGGCCGAACACGTGGCAGTGCGCATCCCAGGCGCCGGGCGGCGGCAGGGCGCGCGGCTTCCTCGGCCGCGCGACAGGCCCGGCGATGGCGACGGGTTCGTGGGCCAAGGGCTCACCCCAAGTGAATATTCGCGTCCTTCACCACCTTGCCCCACAGCTTCATCTGTCCCTCGACGAACTCGTGGAACTCTTCCGGCGTGTTCTTGCGCGACACGATGTTGAGCTGCTTGAAGCGCGCGCTGACCTCCGGCGAGACCAGCGCCTGGTTGAGCGCGGCGTTGAGCTTGGTCACGATCGGCTTCGGCGTGCCGCGCGGGAAGAAGACCCCGTTCCACTCGTTGGCCTCGAAACCGGGAATCGTGTCCGACGCCGGCGGAATATCGGGCAGGCTTTCCAGCCGCCCGGTGCCGGTATGCGCGATCGGCTTCAGCTTGCCGCCCTTGATCAGGCCTACCACCGAGGAGCCGTTGGCGAAGAAGAATTTCACCTGGCCCGACATCACGTCGGTGAGCGCCAGCCCGCCGCCGCGATAGGGCACGTGGTTGATCTTGAGGCCGGTCTGGAAGCGGAACATCTCCAGGCAAAGATGTTGCAGCGTACCGTTGCCGGATGACGCCATATTGATGCCGTTGGGCTGCGCCTTGGCGTAGGCGATGACGTCGGCCAGCGTCGTCACCGGCAGCGACGGCGTGACGACGAGAATATTCGGCACTAGCGAGACCAGGAATACCGGCTCGAAATCCTTGCGGTAGTCGAACGACAGGTTCGGATAGAGCGAGCCGTTCACCGAATACGCGGTGCCGTCGTGCAGCATGGTGTAGCCGTCCGGGTCGGCTTTGGCGACGATGGCTTCGCCGATGGTGCCGCCGGCGCCGCCGCGGTTTTCGACGATGAATTGTTGTTTGAGAATGTCGCCCGCCTTGGCGTAGAGGATGCGCGCGGTGGTATCGGCGCCGCCGGCCGGCGGATAGGGCACGATCACGCGTATATTGCGGTTCGGCCAAGTTTCGGAATTTGCGGCCTGCGCGCGGGCTCGCCCCGCGAGCGGCGCGGCGGCGAGCCCCGCCAGCAACGTGCGGCGGGTGAGTTTTGTGGCGGTCATCGTGTCCTCCCTGCAGTCTTTTGCCGTGAGCTTAGCATCCGGGAACAGCGGCGTAAGGCGGGCCTTTCCCCTGCCGCGGACTCGCCCCATATTCGGAGACGATGGCCAAGCCCCCCAAGAAACCGAAAGATCCGGCGCATCGCACGCGCGCCAAGGCGGCGCGGCCGATCGAGCCGCCGACGCCGGACGCGCTCGCCGATCTGCTCAATCCGGCGATCAACAAGGGCACCGCGGGACTGGGTTCCGGCACCGGCAAAAATCCGAACCTGCAGCCGCCGCCGGATAACTCATTCGACCGGCGCGCCGATTTCTCCGCCGCGCACAAGGCGCGCAAGTCGAGCGCAAGGGTTCGGCGAAGCGCCGCAGCGGGACTATGCGGCCTCGCCGATCAGCGGGCTTGATCCTGCGTTGGCGAAGGAATTGGGATTAGGGGACGATGACGGCAATGAAAGAGATTCACCCCCGCCTGGATCGCTTCGCGATCCGACCTCTCCCCTCCAGGGGGAGGTGAAGAAGAGGGAAAATATCGCCTGCCGCGCGCCGATCTGCCGACACAGCCGGGCGGCTTCGCCGTGGCCGGCCAGCCAGCAGTCGCTGGAGAAACTTTTGCGCGAGGGGCGCCGGGAATTCTCCGACACGCCGTGGATGCCGCACCGGCCGCCGCGGCCGGAGAAATCCGAAGGTGGCAAGCGCCTCGTCATCAAGTCCGAGTTCGAGCCGCAGGGCGACCAGCCGAACGCCATCAAGGAACTGGTCGAGGGCTTGCAGCGCCACGACCGCACGCAGGTTCTTCTTGGCGTGACCGGTTCGGGCAAGACCTTCACCATGGCCAAGGTGATCGAGGCGACGCAGCGTCCGGCGCTGATCCTCGCGCCGAACAAGACGCTGGCCGCGCAGCTCTACGGCGAGTTCAAGTCGTTCTTCCCCGACAACGCGGTCGAGTATTTCGTCTCCTATTACGACTACTACCAGCCGGAAGCCTATGTCCCACGCACCGACACTTACATCGAGAAAGAATCCTCCATCAACGAGCAGATCGACCGCATGCGCCACTCGGCGACGCGCGCGCTGCTCGAACGCGACGACGTCGTCATCGTCGCGTCGGTGTCGTGCATCTACGGCATCGGCTCGGTGGAAACTTATTCGGCGATGACCTTCACGCTCAAGCAAGGCGGCAAGATCGACCAGCGCCAGCTACTCGCCGATCTGGTGGCGCTGCAATATAAGCGCACGCAGGCCGATTTCTACCGCGGCTCGTTCCGCGTGCGCGGCGACACCGTCGACATCTTCCCGGCTCATTACGAGGACCGCGCCTGGCGCGTGCATCTGTTCGGCGACGAGATCGAGAAGATCGAGGAGATGGACCCGCTCACCGGGCAAAAAACCGACGAGCTGGAATTCGTCAAGATCTACGCCAATTCGCATTACGTCACGCCGCGGCCGACGCTGATCCAGGCGATGAATTCGATCAAGGCCGAGCTGCGCCAGCGCCTCGACCAGCTCAACGCCGCCGGCCGCCTGCTCGAAGCGCAGCGGCTGGAACAGCGCACCACCTTCGACCTCGAGATGATGGAAGCTACCGGCTCTTGCGCCGGCATCGAGAACTATTCGCGCTACTTGACCGGCCGCAAGCCGGGCGAGCCGCCGCCGACTTTGTTCGAATACGTGCCGGACAACGCGCTGGTCTTCGTCGACGAGAGCCACGTCTCCATCCCGCAGCTCGGCGGCATGTATCGCGGCGACTTCCGCCGCAAGGCGACGCTCGCCGAATACGGCTTCCGCCTGCCCTCCTGCATGGACAATAGGCCGCTGCGCTTCGAGGAATGGGACGCCATGCGGCCGCAGTCGCTCGCCGTCTCGGCGACGCCGGGCCCTTGGGAGATGGAGGAAGCGCGCGGCGTCTTCGTCGAGCAGGTGATCCGCCCGACCGGGTTGATCGACCCGCCGGTCGAAATCCGCCCGGCGCGCACCCAGGTGGACGACCTGGTCGGCGAGGTGCGCGCGGTGGCGCAGAAAGGCTACCGCGCACTGATCACGGTTTTGACCAAGCGCATGGCCGAGGACCTCACCGAATACCTGCACGAGCAAGGCATCCGCGTGCGCTACATGCACTCCGACATCGACACGCTGGAGCGCATCGAGATCATCCGCGACTTGCGTTTGGGCGCCTTCGACGCGCTGGTCGGCATCAATCTGCTGCGCGAGGGTCTCGACATTCCGGAATGCGCGCTGGTCGCCATTCTCGACGCCGACAAAGAAGGCTTCCTGCGCAGCGAGACGAGCTTGATCCAGACCATCGGCCGCGCCGCGCGCAACGTCGACTCCAACGTCATCCTCTATGCCGACCAGTTCACCGGCTCGATGCAGCGCGCCATCGAGGAGACCAACCGCAGACGGGAAAAGCAGGTCGAGTACAACACCGAGCACGGTATCACGCCGGAGAGCATCAAGCGCTCGATCCACGACATCATGGACAGCGTTTACGAGCGCGACCACGTGCTGATCTCCATCGGCGGCGCGAGCGAAGGCGAGTTCGCCGACGCCGCCACCATCGGCCACAATTTCGAGGCGGTGATCGGCGACCTGGAGAAACGCATGCGCGAGGCCGCCGCCGATCTCGACTTCGAGGAGGCGGCGCGGCTGCGCGACGAGATCAAGCGCCTGCGCCAGACCGAGATGGCGGTGGTGGACGACCCGACGGCGAAACGCGTGATGCTGGAGCAGGACCCGAAGCTACGCCGCGCCGTAAGCCGGCCACACAAGCCGGGCCTCGACGAGATGGGCATCGCGCTGTCGCACGAGGTACAGCCGGCACGCGGCGGCAGCCCGCGCTCGAAGCTCGGCCGCCCCGGCATGCGCGGCGGCTTCAAGAACCGCCGGCGCTAACCGAACACGCCGAGCAGCGCGGCGGCGAGCGCGAAGACGACAACGGCGATCGCCAGGATGATCCAGGTCACGCCCCCCGACAATTCCAGCGCCGAGGTCGCAGGCGCGGCCGGATCGTAGTGCACGTCGACCTCGCCGCCGACCGGATATTTCGCCGCCACTTTTTCCCATAGCACATGCCTGCTGTTTGACAATTGAATCGGCGGACGCGGGTGCAACCTCGACTCGATCTCGCCACACGAATCGCGTCACCTGTCCGCAGGCGATTCGCGTCGAGAGGCCGCTCATGTCCTGGTTCCGTCACCACTATCACTGCGAAGCGTGCGAGGGCGCCTGGCTGGGGGAAGCCCAGGACGCCGTGCCAAGCGATTGCCCGTTCTGCGGCAGGCGCGACGTCTTCGTCTACAAGAGCGACGACCGCAGCATCGTCATCGAGGAGCACCGGCAGCTCTTCGTCGTGCTCGAGGCGATGAAGTCCGCGGAGCGCCGCAGCGAGTACCGCAGGCTCAAGGCATTCCCCACGCGCGGGACGGCCGACGCCTTCGCCGCCAAGCGGCGCACGGTGAACTGAACTTAGTTCTCCTTCGGCGCCACCGGCGCGGTCTGCCCGGAGCGTTTGAGCGCGTCGGCGACCATGCCGTTCGCCTTCATCGCCTCGATAAAGGCATGCACATAGGCCGCGCCCGCCGGCTTGTCCTTCTGCGTGCCCATCGCCTGGCGGATCTCCTCGAAGGCGCCGGTCATCACGCGCATGTTTGGATGGTCCTTGGCGTAGGCGTCGAGCACCTCGCGCACGCCGGCTGCAACTTCGAGCTTCTGCTCGAGGAACACCGGAATGCCGGCCGACGCGCCGCCGACCTTGGCGCGCACCAGGGTCGCGTGCTTGAGCGTGCGCGTGAGATAGAGATCGTAGACCGAGGCGAGGCCGACGGCGATCCTGATGCCGGGCTCGTCGACGTCCTCGACGTCTTTGAGCGGCGAGTCCTTGCGCACCATGTAGGTCCCCTGGATCAGCACATAAGGCGGCGAGAAGGTCACCTCGGCGGCGCGCTTGGGCTCGATGGCGATGAAGCCGACGTCGACCTCGCCTTTGGCCAGCGCCTCGAACACTTTGCCGGCGGCTTCGAATTTCACGGTGTCGAGCGGCACGCCGAGCGCCTTGGCGAGACCGGCGGCCAATTCGGCGGAGACGCCGCGCGGCTCGCCGTTCGGGCCCTTCTGCGCCAGCACCGGATTGCCGAAATTGATCGCCGCGCGCAGCTTGCCGGTCGGCGCCAGGTCCTTGAGCGCGGCGGCCGACGGCGCGGTCTGCGCGAGAGCGGGAAACGCGGCGGCGCACAACATGGCGGCGGCGCAGGTGACAGCGCGCATGGTCTCCTCCCCGGTGCGGCGATCCGGAACAGCCGTCGCCGCTTGTAGGCCAAGGGAACGCGATCCGGCGGCCCGGCGCAAGCGGTGGCTTCAGCCGCCGCTATTTCTCGTTGGGGGTCTGCTCGTTGCCGTTGCTTTTATCGCCGCTGTCGCCGGCCGGCTGGGGCGCTTGGGCGGCTGCCGCCGGTAGCGGCGCCTGGCCGGTCAGCTCACGGCCGTGCGTCCCCGCCCAATCGGCCGGGGCGATATCCTTGTCGCTCGCCGGCTGCAGGCGCGGAATGATGGCGACGATCGTCTTCTTCATCGGATCGATCACCAGCAGTTCTTTGGCGAGCTTGGCGTAGCCGTAGGGCTGAAGCGACGGCTCGCGCTCGACCAGCTTCGGCGGCATCACGTCGACCCCCATCGAAGTCGGGATCGGCGCGCCCACCTTGGCTTCGAACTTGGGCGGCGTCTTCTGCTGGGTGTTCTCGCCGACGAGGCCCTGCTCGATCGCGGCATGTTGCTTATCGTTGAGCTGCAAGGGCGGCCGTTCCGCCTCGACGGTGAGCTTGTTCGGCTCGACGTTCGGCTTGTTTTGCGCCAGCGCCGCGAACGGGAGCAGCGCCAACGCCGCGCCGCAAGCCATCATGATTTTCCGTGTCATTAGATTGCTTCGCCTTCGCCTTCGATCACCGCGTACTGGATCATGCCCGCGGTCTGCTGCCAGGCATTGCCGTTGAAGCCGGCCAGAATGTTGACGCGCACCACCTGGAGTAGCTTGTCGTTCACCGCCCGGCCGGCCAGCGTGGCGTCGCGCACGAAGGCGACCGCGGCGATGCCGCAGGCGTGCGCGTCCTTGGCTTCGATGTTTACCGCCTGGATGGCGTGTGGCGAATCGGCGCCGCCGGCGCGCAGGCTGACGAAGCGGGCGGCCTGCTCGGCGGTGTTGCAGATGATGCCGATGCCGACGCTCGGCCCGCCCAAGACCGGGTTGGTCGATCGCTCGGCGGCGGAAGCGGCGGCGCAAATCGTCAACGCGGCCGCCGCGGCAGCCCAGGTCAAACGCATAGCAGTCTCCAGAAAGGTCTTTGTGCGTATCGGTCCATCACGGCAACGCCCGGCCATCGTTGCGGTTCAGGCCCGCGCACGACAATGTGAAACCCGCGGTAGCCGGCGCGCCGATCGGGCGGGTTGCCGAAGCGGGAACAGTGCCGGTATGAAGGGGCGCCGAACCGATTTCCGGAAAACGCTACAATGACGACGTCAACCCGTATCATCTCGCGTCTGCTGCTGATCGCGCTCGCCGGCCTGGCGCTGGCGGGGTGCGAGACCACCGGTACGAGCGCTCCCGCGAAGACCGCTACGGCGCCCGAGCCGCCGATGACGCGCACCCGCGCCGCCGAGCAATGCTGGATGTCGACCGAAAAGGGCGCCACCAGCAAGTCGCTCGACAAGCGCGCCGACGTCGTCAACAAATGCATCGAGGACAAGATGAAGGGTGGCTCAGCCAGCGCGGCACCCGCGCCGGAGCCAGAGGCCAAAAAGAAAAAGCCGGCCGCCGCCACGGCCGAGGCCCAGAAAAAGAAACCCGCGGCCGCCGCCGGCGAAAAAGACAAAAAACCGGCCGACACGGACGAAGCCGACAAGAAGCCTTAAGCGGCGGACAAACCGGCCGTCTCCCCTTGCGGACCACCTGCCGCCGTATCACCATCCCCATCCCAGGTCGTTCAGGAGGTCGTCATGGCGAAGGGTCAGATGCGCGTGCCGAAGGAAAAGAAGAAGCCGAAGGCCGACAAGGACAAGCCCAAGCAATTGTCCGCCTACAAGCTGGCGCAGCAGCAGGGCGTCTCGGCCAGCCCCTACGGCAATCCGCCGGGCAAGAAATAGCGGCTATTTCATTTTGCTGCCGCCGAGCTTGGCGGCTTCCGGCAGGTTATTGACCGCCTCGGCCATTTCCAGGCAGGTGAGCGTCTCGACATAGCTCGGCAAGCCGCCGGTCCTCGACATGGAAACGCAGCGCGTCCTGTCTGCCGGCGCGAAATGCCCCCATTGCTGCTCGAGCTTGGCCCGGGCGTCGTTTTCGTCTTTCTTGCAGATGTCCTCGCTCCGGTTGATCACGCTTGAGGCGGCCGCCGCTCGGCGACAGCTCGCGTCGCTGTCGAATTTTGGCACCTGGTCGGCCACCAGCACCAGATAAGACCCCGCCACCAGAACGGGCAAAAACGCCGGCATGACCAGCCTCCCCTCGTCCGATTCAACGCTTGGCCGATACGCAAGTTGCATCTTAGCCCATCTGGCCCGTTGGCGCAGGCGATTCATGGCCGGGGGTCATGAACCTTTTTGCCCCCAAAGCGACTTATTGGGAGACGCCAAAGGGGGCTGTCGTGGCCAAGCGTTTCGTCCTCAGAGCCATCACGTTCATCGGGCTGGTCATTCCGGCCGCCTTCGCGCTCGCTTTGCTGGCGGCGCCGGCGCAGCCCGCGCCGCTCGAGCGGCCCGGCTGTGACCGCAATCTGGCCGACGCCTGCGCCACCGCGACGACCCTGCAGGCGCGCATGAAGGCGGCCCACGGCGCCGAGGCCTGCGCCGCGACGCGGCTTTATTTCCTCGAAGTGGTGAAGGCGCGCGCGGTCACGGCGCTGTGCAAGAGCGGGCCGGACCGCGAGCGCGAGCTGGGCCGGCTCGATGCCGACGTCGAAAATATCAACAATACGATCGGGGCGCGCTGCGGCTGACCGCGATTTCGGCGCTTCACATCTTCGCCAAAGTTCCCTGCGACACGGCAACCAATGCTTAACCGGTCGGCGTCGACCATGCGCCGGGACATTCCGGTCTGGCGGATCGGGGGAGATATTCGGGATGCGGAAAAGCGCGACGATCTGCGCGGCGTGGACGACGGCCGCTTTGGCGTGCGCGCTCATCGCCGCGCCGGCGGCGGCGCAGGAGGCGCGCGGCTCGGTTGTTGAAGCGCCGCTGCCGCCGGCGAACGCGGACGACGACGCCAATCCGCAGCCCGAGACGCCGCTCACGCCGGAAGAGGCCGCGGCCCTCGGCAACGCGTTGACCTTCGGTGCCGCCGACCTTGCAGACGCCAAGCCGGCCAAGCCGCTGCGCCTGCCTGGTCTCGCCAGTCCCAACAAATTCGACGTCAGCGCCAAACCAGATGGTGCCGACACGATGCGTTACTATCGGCCGTTCGCCGGCAACTGGGACGCCAAAATAGGCGCCGATCTCACCCTCGCGCCGGTCCAGCCGGACGGCTACCGACCGGACAAGCCATTCCCCATTATCGGCGGCAGCCAGGATTCCGGCGCGGCGTGGGCTTCGGTCGGCATGCCTGATGTCGCGACGGTCTACGCGCGCGTCGATCAGACCAGCGATCAAAGCAAGCTCGGCACCACCTTCAAGCATTCGATTCCAATCGGCGAACAATATTCGCTGACGCTGCAGAATAGCTACTCGGTGACGCAAACGATCGGCGCACCGGTGACCACGCCGTCCGCCGTGCCATTGATGGCAGCGCCGGCCGGAACCGCGGCGGCGCCCGCGCCGCAACTCTGGGGCAGCCAGAAAATCGTCAAATTCGACGTTCTATCAACCGGCACGGCCTTCGGTGCCGGCGTCACCACGGCGAGCAACGATCCGAATCCGCACAACACTTTCAGCACCGATCAAACGGTATACGGCCCGCTGCACGTGACGGCGGCGGTGAACGATCTCGGCCAGCCGAGCGCAAGCCGCAGCATCACCGCCCGCTTCAAGCTGAGCTGGTAGTTCCGCAGCGCCGCGAAGCCGCCCTCGCCGCGCCCCATAGCCGCCCAAGTTCCGTGCGGCAATCCGACGTGGGGGGGGGCGTTTGGCGCAACGTTTGCGTCTGTCGAGAGGTGAAGCATGACGGCGATCAGACCCGAGCGGCTTGGCGGAGACCCGAGTGGCTCCGAGAGGACCGGACCTGAGAAATATGCTCCGAACCGCGACATCCCGGAAAAACTCGGCGAGGTCGATCAGGCGGCGGCGACCTCATTCGAGGGCGAGATCCGCGAATTCGTCCGGCGCGACGTCGCCTTCCTGCGCCGGCAACGCAGCGACGTGGATACGGCCGCCGATCCGGCCTCGGACAATATCAATGCGCTGATCCGCCGCGTCGCCGGCGCGTCGATGGAGGAGATCGACCGCGTCATCCTCGAGCTGCAGGGCGTGCGCGACATGCTGCGCGGCGAAGGCGAACGCGTCAGCCGCGAACTCGCCGGCTATGCCAGCCTGAGCCACGCTTCGATGACGGCCATGAAGGTGATCGGCGACAGCCTCAAGCAATGGAAGGATGCGCCGATCCATCCCACCCGGCGCAACGCGAACTGAGCGAGCGGCCGCCGCGCAACCATGGCGGCGGCGTTGCTCCTTACGATTCGATCTCGTCGACGACGATGCGGGTGTCGGGCTCGACGAGGAAAATTTTATTCTTGGTCTTGATGTAGCCGAGCTTGCCCAGGCCCGGCATGTCGCGCACGCTCGCCGGCAGCGGATGAATTTCGCTCAAGGCCTGGTTGTTTGTCAGCTCGCTTGCCGGCGCAAGCTGCGCGGCGTCATCGGCGACCGGCGTCTTGTCACCCATCGCTGCTTGATAGATGCGCCCGCGGTCCTGGTCGCTGAGCGGAAGCGGCCACGCCATGATCGGTACGCGGTCGAGCGTGTCGTTCCGCTGCGAGAATTTCGCCGGCATGGTTTGTGTGGTGGCGCCGATCGGCCCCGCGGCTGGCGCACCCGGCGAAGCGGTGCCGGTCGTTGCGCCGGGCGCCGGCGCGCCCGGAATGGGCTGACCGCTGCCCGGCGCGGCGATGGCCGCGCGCACCTCTGCAGGCGTCGGAATCTGCCTTGCCTGCGAACTGCTCGGGTTTTTCTCATCGAAACCGCGATTGATCTGGCCGGTATTGGGCACGAAACCCGGATCGAGCGCGGTGACATTGTTGCCGGCAAAGGCGCCGGCCCGCGTGGCCGGCAATGCGAAGACAAGCGCGGCTGCCAATGTGGCGCCGATCGATAGGGCATGGGAACTGCGTTGCATGGGAAGGGCCTCCTTGGCCTATCCATAACAACGGCCAAAGCGAGCAACCGGTTGCATGAAATCGGTAGGCAAGCCGCCGGCCAAAACCACACCGCCTGTGGATTGCCGGGACAGCGGAGCCAAGCACCGCCGGACCGCGGCCCGCGTGCCTAAACTGCGGGCGTTCGAAAGCGGCCAAGCTCGCACGCGGCCGCTGCCAGCCGAGACTGCTGCGACAGGCGACAGACGCAGCCTCGTCTTCGGGCACTCCTCCCACAAACTCGACCCCGCCGAGGCGGGGTCATTTTACGGAGCGTTTGGTCAATTGGCCGGCGCTTTGCGCGGCAGCGGATAGTCTTCGCTTTCGTACAGCCGGCGGATGCCGTTGCCGTCGAAACGCTTTTCCTCGACTTCGAGATAGGCGCCGAGCAACAATTCCGGCGGCAATTCCTCGATGGCAAAACGAATGGCCTCGGCCGCGGTCGGAAAACGCTTGTAGCCGATCGGACGGCGGGACTTGCGGCTACGGCTGGGAAACAGCTCGGACGGGGCCCGGTAGTTGATCATCGACATTCTAACTCACTCCTCGACGCCTAATATGGCCCCGAAAGCGCCAAAAATCCAGCGTCAGCGCGCTCACATAGCGGCCCACGAAATGCCAAGGTAAATCGCCGCGCACAACGAAACGGCCCGGCGTGGGAGCGCCGGGCCGCTGACGTTTACTCTAACGGATGCGTTTAGTCGCCGAAGTCGGCCACCACCTCGCTGGTGACGGGATCGACCAGCACGACGCGGTTGTTCACCCGCATGTATCTGTAGCTGCGGACCGCCGGGACTTCGACGGCGACATCCTGCGGCACGGTATAGAGCCGCGCCCCGGACGGCACCCGCGTTCCCACGCGATATTCAACCGTGGGCGGCACCGCCTCGACCGGTTCGCGGACAATGGTGCGATAGATTGTCTGCCGCTGCACCGGCGTGAGCTCCAGCGGCTGCGTGGTCACGACCGTGCGCGATTCGACCGGCTCACGCGTGATCACCGTGGTCTGCGCGCTCGCACTGCCAACGCCGGCGAGCAACGCCGCCGCAAGCGCGGCGTGGCGAAAATATGTCATCTGTTCCTCCTGCCTGTTTCGGCTACGAGGCAAGGAAACGCGCGCCGCTGCGATGCGTTCCGCAGCGAAGTTCCACACCGGGCATTCACAATGTGTGCGGCGGGCCGTCGAGCAGCTTGAGCTTGGCGCTCAGCGTGGCGATGCGTCGTGCGGCTTCGGCTTGCGTCAAAACTTCTTTGAATGCGTCGAGTTCATAGGCGTCGATCGCAAGCTGCTTGAGGCGCGCCGCCTGTTCGACGGTCATCGACAACTCAGTCGCGGGCGTTCGACTTGGCGGTGTGGCGCTGCGTTTTGCGGGCATGGTCCTGACACAATGAACAAAGCCGCGTCCTTGTTCCCTGGTCCTCGATCAAGACGCCTTCACGGACGCCAGCGCCGGCCGCAATGCGAGCGTGAGCGGCAGCGTCAGCAACACCACCGCGGCCACTACCATCAGTGCCGAGGGCACGCCGACCGCGTCGCCGAGCACACCATAGATTGCCGGCGACACCGCGCCGGCGCCGATGGTGCCGGTGTAGAAAATGCCGAAGGCGCGTTGGCGTTTGTCCGGCGCAACCAGTTCCGGCACCGAACCATAGAGCACCGAGGAGGTGCCGTTGAGCGCGACGCCGATCAGCGGCAGCACCAGCAGCGCGGCATCGAGCGACAGCGGCAGCAGGCCGACGATGCCGAGCGCGGTCACCGCTTCGGTCAGCCACACCGTCGCCACCGCGCCGATGCGCGCGCCGACGAAAACGCAGACCAGCTTGCCGGCCGCGCCGCCGGCAAACACCAGCGTCAGCGCCAGGCCGATGGTCGGCAGGCTGGCGCCCTTGGCGGTGAGCACGAAGGGCAGGAACGTCAGGAAGGCCATGCGGGTGGCGCTGTCGATGATGCCGACCGAAAGCAGCAGCGGGAAGCCGAATTGGCTGAGGCGCGAGGCGGGCGCCGCGCCGCTCTCGGTCTTGCGTGGCGCCGGCGCCTCGGCGCCGAAACGCGGGATCAGGACAAAGACGGCCACCGCCGCCAGCACGCCGAAGCCGCCGAGCAGGATCAGCGCGTGCCGCCACGGCAGCACGACGAACAGCAGCGAGGCCGCCGCCGGCAGCGTCATCTTGCCGATGTCGCCGGCGAAATTATAGGTGCCGAGCATTTTCAGCGAACGCGATCCGGCGTAAGCGCGCGCGATCAGCGAGGAGGCCAGCGGATGCTGCGTGCTGGCGCCGAGCCCGCCGACGAACAGCGCGGCAACCAGCGGCGCGAAGCCGCCGCTCAAGCCCGCGAAGCAATAGCCGATGCCGGCGAGCGCGGTGCCGAGCGCCAGCACGATCGGCGTGCCGAACCGTTCGGCGAGGAAGCCGGAGGGAATTTGAAAGCCCGCCAGCGTGCCGGAGAACACCGTCTTCATCAGCCCGAGCGCGGCGAAGCCGAGGCCGAATTCGTGCTGCCAGATCGGCAGCATGACGTAGATGAGGTCGGTGTAGCCGTCGTGCAGCGCATGCGCGCCGCAGGCGATACCGAGCGCGCGCCGTTCCTCGCTTTGCGAAGGCGTGGTCCCGGCCGCGGCGGTCATGGCGGTTTCTCGCGCCGCTCGACGAAGGTGGTGCTTATGAGCGAGAGCACCGGCTTGCCGTGCTGGTTGACGCCGGTCGAGCGGAACGTCATCAGCCCGGACTGCGGCCGGCTGTCCGACAGGCGCAACTCGATCACCTCGCTGCGGTAGGCGACGGTGTCGCCGACATAGACCGGCGTCGGCCATTTCAAGTCGCGGAAGCCTAGCGCCGGGCCAATGCCGGCGACCGGCTCGCCGCGCGCCAGCATCGCTTCGTCCATGCGGCGGCGGTAATCGATCATCAGCCGCATCCAAGCGAGCGCGGTGTGCCAGCCGGAGGCGACCAGCGCGCCGAAATGCGAGCGTTCCGCCGCCGCCTCGTCGACATGGAACGCCTGCGGATCGTAGCGCACCGCGAAGGCCTTGATGTTTTCGGCGGTGAAGGTGTAGCGGCCGTAGTCGAACACGTCGCCGACCTGGATGTCCTCGAAGAACTTCACGGGCGCGCCTCCGGCTCGCGGCGGCCCAGCATCGCGGTCGTCACCATGGTGGTCAGGCAGGTACCGGCTTCGTCGATGATTTCGTAACGGAACTTGGTCAGGCCCATGTCCGGCCGGCTCTTCGAGGGGCGGGTTTCCAGTACGGTCGAGCGCACGCGGATCTGCGTGCCCGGGCGCAACGGCTCGTGCCAGCGCACTTCCTCGATGCCGGGCGAGCCCATCGAGCTCGAAATCGAGCACGAAGCCGTCGGCGATGATGCGCATCAACAGGCAGCAGATGTGCCAGCCCGAGGCGCCGAGGCCGCCGAGCAAGGTAGCGCTCGCCGCCGTCTCGTCGAGATGCATCGGCTGCGGATCAAACTCGGCGGCGAAGGCGACGATCTCCTCGCGCGTCACCAGCCGCGGGCCGTAGACGGCGACCGCGCCGGGTCGGAAGTCTTCCCAGTGGAGCTTCGGCATGACGCCAATTTAACCGGTTCGCGCCGCGCTTGTCTTGCGGCTAGGTGGCAAACCTGAAATGCATGACGTCGCCGTCGGCGACCACGTAGTCCTTGCCTTCGAGCCGCATCTTGCCGGCCTCCTTGGCGCCGGCCTCCCCACCTTGGCCGATGAAATCGTCATAGCCGATGGTCTCCGAGCGGATGAAGCCGCGCTCGAAATCGGAATGGATCACGCCCGCCGCCTGCGGTGCCTTGGTGCCCGCGGTGATGGTCCAGGCGCGCGTCTCCTTCGGGCCGACGGTGAAATAGGTCACCAGATGCAAGAGCTCGTAGCCGGCGCGGATCAGCCGGTCGAGCCCGGTCTCCTTGAGACCGACGGCTTCGAGAAACTCCGCCCGCTCGGCCGGCGGCAGCGTCGCGATCTCCGATTCGATCTTGGCGGAAATCACCACCGCGACCGCGCCTTCCTCCTTGGCGCGCGCCTCAACGCGCTTGGAAAACTCGTTGCCGGTCGCGGCCGCGCCTTCCTCGACGTTGCAGGCGTAGAGCACCGGCGCCGAGGTGAGCAGGCCGAGCGAGTGGAATAGCTTTTCTTCTTCCGGCTTGCGCTCGACCAGACGCGCCGGCTTGCCGTTGCGCAGCAGCTCCAGCGAGCGATTGACCAGGTCGAGCGTCTCCTTGCCGAGCTTGGCGTCCTCGCCGCTGCCTTTGGCTTTCTTCTCCAGGTTATCGACGCGTTTTTCCAGTGACTTCGATATCGGCCAGCATCAGCTCGGTCTCGATGGTGTCGATGTCGGCGATCGGATCGATCTTGCCTTCGACATGCGTAACGTCCGAATCCTCGAAGCAGCGCACGACATGGACGATGGCGTCGACCTCGCGGATGGTGGCGAGGAACTGGTTGCCGAGCCCCTCGCCTTTCGAGGCGCCGCGCACCAGCCCCGCGATGTCGACGAAGGTGATCCGCGTCGGGATGATCTCCGCCGACTTGCCGAGCACGGCGAGCTTGTCGAGACGCGGGTCGGGCACGGCGATCTCGCCGACGTTCGGCTCGATGGTGCAGAACGGATAGTTCGCCGCCTGCGCCGCCGCGGTCTGCGTCAGCGCATTGAAGAGCGTCGACTTGCCGACGTTCGGCAGGCCGACGATGCCGCATTTGAATCCCATGGTTTATTCTTCGTCTGTGTCGTTATCGGCACCGGCGCCGAAGCCCCTGGCGGCCATGGCGAGATGCACCTTGTTCTGGAAGCTTGAACCGTTGCCTTCGACCAACAGCGCGGCGTTATCGGCGACGATATCGCACAGCGCCTCGACCATCGGCCGTTCGTCCTTGGCAAAATCCTGCAGCACGTAGCGCTCCATCAGCTCCTTGCTGCCCGGATGGCCGACGCCGAGGCGCACGCGGGTGTAGTCGTTGCCGATGTGCTCGGAGATCGAACGCAGGCCGTTGTGCCCGGCATTGCCGCCGCCCTTTTTCAACCGAACTTTGCCGGGCGGCAGTTCCGCCTCGTCGTGGAACACCACCACGCCGCCGGCATCGAGCTTGTAGAAATGCACGGCTTCCGCCACCGCGCGCCCGGATTTGTTCATATAGGTGCCGGGCAGCAGCAGCAGAACCTTTTCATTGCCAATCGTGCCTTCGACCGCGACGCCCTGGAAACGGCGTCGCCACGGCGCGATGTCGTGGCGCTTGGCGATCGCCTGCACCGCCATGAAACCGATATTGTGCCGGTTGCCGACGTAACGTTCGCCAGGATTGCCGAGGCCGACGAAAAGCAGCATGGCTTCATCGCCATCCGGGAACGTTCGCACGCGGGAAAATGAGGGGGGTTAAACCCCTCCTCACTTCTTGTCGGACTTCGGCGCCGCGGCGGCGGCAGCCGGCGCGCCGGCCGCCGGAGCGGCACCGGGCGCTGCTCCAGGCGCGGCGGGAGCGGCACCGGGCGCGGCACCTTCGGCGCCGGGGGCGACGCCTGCAGCAGCAGCAGCGGCAGCAGCAGCGGCTGCGGCAGCGGCGGCTTCGGCGGCGGCCTTCATTTCTTCGGCGTAGCCGGACGGCGGCACCACCGTGACCAACGTGATGTCGCCTTGCGCGACCACGCGCACGTTCGGCGGCAGCGTCACGTCGCTGACGTGCTTGGAATGGTTGATGTCGAGGCTCGCGATGTCGACGTCGATCGATTCCGGAATGCTCTCGACCGGGCACATGACTTCGATCGTGTGGGTGACGATGTTGACCGCGCCGCCGCGCTTCACGCCGGGCGATTGATCCGCGTTGAGCACCTTGACCGCGACGTTGACGCGGATCACCGCGCCCTCCGACACGCGGAGGAAATCCACGTGCATCGGCTGATCCTTCACCGGATCGAGCTGGAAGTCGCGCGGGATCACCCGATGCTTGGCGCCTTCCAAATCGATCTCGAACAGCGTGGTGAGGAAGCGCCCGGCATAGATGCGCTTGCGCAATTCGGCATGGTCGAGCGTGACCATTTGCGGGGGCTTGTTCTCGCCGTAAATCACGCCCGGCACTCGGCCGGAGCGACGTGCAGCCCGAGCGGCCCCCTTGCCGCCTTTCGGACGCGCCGCCGCCTTCAATTCCAGGACGGTCGCCATGGTAAAACCCTCATCTAAGCCAATGGAAAAGGCGGCATTTTCGGCCGCCCGCGCACGCGGCAAGCCTCCAGGGGTGCCGGGGGCCGCGTGTCGCGCAGGCTTATAGCGGCGGGGGCCGCAAAGGGCAAGAAAGCCGAAAATTACTCGGCGGGCGGCGGCGTTACCGCTTTCTTGGCGGGTTTCTCGGCCTTCGCCTCCAGCGCGGCGATGCGCGCCTTGAGCGCGTCGTTTTCTTCGCGCGCCAGGCGGGCCATTTCCTTGACCGCCTCGAATTCCTCGCGCTGGACGATGTCGAGGTCGCGCAGCCAGCGCTCCGCCTGATGGCGGAACAGCGTGTCGAATTCCTTGCGCACCCCTTGCGCGACCCCGGCGGCGTCGTTCATCAAGCGCGCCATCTCGTCGAATATGCGGTTGTTGGTCTGGGTCATGCCTCGCCTCCGGTACAATGCTTGCGCATGATCATATCCGAAAACCGGTACCCCCTTTTCGGGATCATGCGTGTAACAATGGCGGTCCGGTCATCCCGCCGCAAGAGGCGGCATGCTACCACTGACGGCGGGCGTGTCCGAATCCGGAACCTGCAATGCCTTTGTTCGCTATTCGCTTTCCCGCCTTCGACCCGGTGCTGGTGCATCTCGGTCCCTTCGCCATCCGCTGGTATGCGCTCGCCTATATCGTCGGCATCCTGCTCGGCTGGGTCTATGCGCGCGCCCTGATCCGCTCGGAGCGATTGTGGGGGGGCCGGCGCCGATGACGCTCCTCGATTTCGACGATTTCGTGCTCTGGGTGACGCTCGGCATCATCCTCGGCGGCCGCATCGGTTACGTGCTGTTCTATAACCCGGCCTATTTCGCCGCCAATCCGCTGCAGATCGTCCAGCTCTGGCATGGCGGCATGTCGTTCCACGGCGGCTTCACCGGCTGCGTGTTCGCGGTCGTCGCGTTCGCACGCAAACGCGGCATTCCCTTCCTGTCGCTCGGCGACATCACCTGCGCGGTCGGGCCGATCGGGCTGTTCCTCGGCCGCCTCGCCAATTTCATCAACGGCGAATTGTGGGGCCGCACCACCGACGAGCCCTGGGGCATGGTGTTCTGCAACTCGATGATCGAAGCCGCCAACGCGGGCAAATGTCCGGCCGGTCTGGTGCCGCGCCATCCGAGCCAGCTCTACGAAGCGACGCTCGAGGGCCTGGTGCTGCTCGCCGTGCTCTGGCTGTTGATGCGCGCCGGGGCACTGAAGCGGCCCGGTCTGATCGTCGGCTGCTTCGCCTGTTTCTACGCGATCGCGCGCTCGACCTGCGAATTCTTCCGCGAGCCGGACGCCCAGCTCGGCTTCCTCTGGGGCGGCGCGACCATGGGACAATTGCTGTCGATCCCGCTGTTCCTCGCCGGGCTTGCTTTCATTTACTACGCGGTCAAGCATCCGCCGCTGCAGACCAAGCCATGAGCGACCTCGCGCCCCTCGAAGCCGAAATTCGCCGCCGCATCGCCGCCGCCGGACCGATGCCGGTCACCGAATACATGGCGCTCTGCCTCGCCGATCCCACGCACGGCTATTACACCACGCGCGATCCGCTCGGCGCTGGCGGCGACTTCATCACCGCGCCGGAAGTCAGCCAGATGTTCGGCGAGATGCTCGGCCTGTGGATGGCGGCGGTGTGGAAACAGATGGGCGCGCCGGAAAACATCCGCGTCATCGAGCTCGGCCCCGGCCGCGGCACCATGATGAAGGACGCGCTGCGCGCGGCCAAGGTGATGCCGGGCTTCCGCGAAGCGGTGGTCGTGCATCTGGTCGAAATCAGCCCGGCCTTGGAGGCCTGCCAGCAGCGCACGCTGGAGCCGCTGGGTACGCCGGTCTATTGGCATCGCGCGCTGGCCGACGTCCCGCCGGGCCCGGCCCTGGTCGTCGCCAACGAGTTCTTCGACGCGCTGCCGGTCAGTCAGGCGGTGAAGACCGCGGACGGCTGGTACGAGCGGCTGATCGACGTCGACTCCTCCGGCCAGCTCGCCTTCACCATCGCGCCCGACCCGTTGCCGCGTTTCGACCTGATGCTGGCGCCGGCCGTGCGCAACGCGGCCAACGGCTCAATCTTCGAATGGCGCACCGACACCATCGCGATGGAGCTCGGCGGCCGGCTCGCGCGCGACCGCGGCGCCGCGCTGGTGATCGACTACGGCTATGCCGAAAGCGCCGCCGGCGAAACGTTGCAGGCGGTCGGCAAGCACGTCTACGCCAATCCGCTGGCCGCGCCCGGCAACGTCGATCTCACCGCGCATGTCGATTTCCAGGCCTTGGCCACTGCCGTCGAAGCGATGGGCACGGCGGGCTTCGGCCCGCTGACACAGTCGCAATTCCTGCGCCGTCTCGGCATCGTCACCCGCGCCGCCAAGCTCAAGACGACGGCCACCGACCCAGCCGCGATCGACGCCGCGCTCAAGCGCCTGATTAGCGAGGGCGAAGCCGGCATGGGTGCGCTGTTCAAGGCCGCCGCCTTCGCCCATCGATCGATTGGCGTGCTGCCGGGATTCGAGAGCTAGCCGATGCTGCAAGCCGCCGCCCTGAGCCGCCTCGCCCGCGTCCGCCACGCCTTCTTCACGCGCGCCGGCGGCGTCTCGGAAGGCGTCTATGCCTCGCTCAACGGCGGCGTCGGCTCGAGCGACGCCCGCGACAAGGTCGCGGAAAATCGCGCGCGCATGGCGGCCGCCTTGGGCGTCGCGCCGGAGCGCTTCCTCACCGCCCATCAGATCCATTCGCCCGACGTGGTGGTCGCCGATGAACCGTGGACGCACGAGAACCGCCCGCGCGCCGATGCCATCGTCACCCGCACGCTGAAGCTCGCCATCGGCGTGTCGACCGCCGACTGCGGGCCGCTGCTGTTGGCAGACAGCCAGGCCGGCGTGATCGGCGCGGCGCATGCCGGCTGGCGCGGGGCGCTGACTGGCGTAATCGAGGCGACGGTCGCCGCCATGGAGGAACTCGGCGCCGAGCGCGCGCGCATTGTGGCGGCGCTCGGCCCCGCCATCCGGCAGCCGAACTACGAGGTCGGGCCGGAATTCGTCGCGCGTTTCCTGGCAGCCAGCCCGGACAACGAGCGTTTCTTCGCGCCGTCGGAGCGCGCCGGCCACGCCATGTTCGACCTCGCCGGCTATATCGCCGACCGGGTGCAGCGCGCCGGCATCGCGACCTTTGAAGACTTGGCGTTGTGCAACTACGCCGAACCGGAGCGTTTCTTCAGCTACCGCCGCACGACCAAGCTGGGCGAACCCGATTACGGGCGGCATATCAACGCCATTGCCCTAGCCGAGTAGTCCGTGCACCGACATGCGGTCGCGTGACTGGACACTCGGGCGTCCCAAACGCTACGCTGGATTGCGGTCCAGAATCCGAAACGACAAGAACAAGACCGCGGGCAGAGGTGTCGATGCAGTGGTGTTGGGGCGAGCGCGCCGGCCGCGGCGCGCGGCGTATGTGGCGGCCTGGCGTCGCGTTATCGGCACTGTGCGCGTTGGCGCTCGCCGCCTGCAATCTCGACGACCACCCCACCGCATTGAACGGCCAGCCGCGCGGCGCCACCGTCGCCTTCGAATCGATCGACGGCATGCCGCCCGGCCAATTCCAGGATCTGGTGCACGCGCTCGACAGCGAAGCGCAGACCCGCCGGCTGGCGGTGATGTCGCGCGAAAGCCCCTCGGCCTATCGCGTGCGCGGCTATCTCGCCGCCAGCGCGGCCAAGCGACAGACCACGATCTCCTGGGTGTGGGACGTGTTCGACGGCGACGGCCGCCGCGCGCTGCGCATCGCCGGCGCGGAGACCGCCAAGGGCCGACCACACGACGCCTGGTCGGCGGCCGACGACGTCATGCTGCGGCGGATCGCCAGCAACAGCATGGACCAGCTCGCCGCATTCCTGACCTCGCCCGAAGTCGCGCCGGGTACGCCCGACGGCGAGCCGCGCATGGCGCTCGCCGCGACACGGGAATCCTCGCCCGAGGCGAACGGCATTTTCCGTATTTTCCGGGCCAACGCCGACCCAGCCCCGGTCAATGACGGCGACATGCCCGCCGCGACCGGCGTCAGCGCCGTGCCGCTGCCGCCGCGCCGGCCGCCCGACGTGCCGGTCGTCTCGGCCCGGGCCGCACCGACCAGGCTTGCCGCAAGGCCCTGATTTCAGCGTCCAGTTCACCTTGTTCAAAAGCCCCGGGACAACGAATTGGACTCGTATTGCGGGCCCGTTGCCGCCTTGTTATGACCTGCGCGCCTCAGCGCTGGCGGTCCCGCAAGATCGCGCGCGTGTCGTTGCCGGGTAGAAAAGGATCGGGGATGTCGGGCAAGAACGGAGCGATCAAGCTCGTCGCCGGCAACTCGAACCCCGCCCTGGCGCAGGCGATCGCCGAATACCTGAAAACCCCGCTGACCAAGGCGGTGGTGCGTCGCTTCGCCGACATGGAGGTGTTCGTCGAAATCCAGGAAAACGTGCGCGGCACGGACGTCTTCGTCATCCAGTCGACGTCGTTTCCAGCCAACGACCACCTGATGGAATTGCTGATCATCATCGACGCGCTGCGCCGTTCCTCGGCGCGCCGCATCACCGCGGTGATCCCCTATTTCGGCTACGCCCGGCAGGACCGCAAGCCCGGCCCGCGCACGCCGATCTCGGCCAAGCTGGTCGCCAATCTGATCACGCGGGCCGGCGCCGACCGGGTGATGACGCTCGACCTGCACGCCGGGCAGATCCAGGGCTTCTTCGACATCCCGACCGACAATCTCTACGCCTCGCCGGTGATGGTGCGCGACATCCGCGAGCGTTTCAAACTCGACAATGTGATGGTGGTGTCGCCCGACGTCGGCGGCGTGGTGCGCGCGCGCGGGCTCGCCAAGCGCATCAACGCGCCGCTCGCCATCATCGACAAGCGGCGCGAGCGCGCCGGCGAATCCGAAGTGATGAACGTGATCGGCGACGTCGCCGGCTACACCTGCGTGCTGGTGGATGACATCGTCGACTCGGGCGGAACCTTGGTGAACGCGGCCGACGCCCTGCTCGGCCAGAGCGCCAAGGCGGTTTACGCCTATATCAGCCACGGCGTGCTGTCGGGCGGCGCGGTGGCGCGCGTCGCCAAGTCGCGGCTCAAGGAATTGGTGATTACCGACTCGATTCAGCCGACCAAAGAGGTACTCGATTCCGGCAATATCCGCGTGCTGCCGATCGCAACCTTGATCGGCGAGGCGATCGGGCGCACGGCGACCGAGGAGTTGGTGTCGAGTCTGTTCGACTGAGCGCCGCCGAGAACAAAACGGAATTGGGCGGCGAACGGATTCCGGCCGGTCAAGTTATCCACTAAAAGATTCACGAGGGGTCCGCATTCGCTGTGGAGAGTCATTGCCGCGCAGTTGCCTATGACAGGCAAATCACGGCCCATTGAGCATCGATGATGCCTCTGGCGGCCTGAATCGCGCAGGTTATAGTCAGTTGACCGAGTGATTCGTTGCCGCCGTCAAGGCGTCCGGTATCCCTGCGTCACAACCTCATCGGCAGTTGCCGCGCGTGACTTGCGTGCGTTCCCAGAACGATTCGGCAAAGCGGAGACGTCATGCCCCAGATCGCCCACGCGGACGAACCCCGGATCAACCCGCTCGACGTGGTCGAACGTCTGGCGGCGGGCAACGACTGGTCGTTCGAGCGCGCCAGCGACGACGAAATCACCATCCTAGTCGCCGGCAAGTGGACCGACTACCAGGTGTCCTACACCTGGATGGGCGACATCGAGGCGCTGCATCTGGCCTGCGCCTTCGACCTGCGCGTGCCGGAACGCCGCCGCGCCGAGGTGCAGACGCTGGTGTCGCTAATCAACGAGCGGCTATGGGTCGGCCATTTCGATCTCTGGGTCACCGAGGGCATGCTGATGTTCCGCCACGCGCTGGTGCTGCCGGGCGGCACGCAGGCCTCCGGCAAGCAATGCGAGGCGCTGCTCGGCAGCGCACTCGACGCCTGCGAGCGCTATTTCACCGCCTTCCAGTTCGTGGTCTGGGCCGGTAAGCCGGCGCGCGAGGCGCTCGACGCCGCCATGTTCGAGACCTCGGGCGAGGCGTGAGCCGCAAACCGCAGCCACTGAAATCGATAGGCAGCCTTCTTCTGGTCGGCGCCGGCAAGATGGGTTCGGCCATGCTCGACGGCTGGATCGCGCGGGGGCTGGCGCCGAAGCGCATGGCCGTGCTCGAGCCGCAGCCGGGCAAGGCGATCAAGGCGCTGGCGCGGCGCGGGCTCGCGCTCAATCCGAAAGGCAAAGTCGCCGCCGCGGCGGCAATCGTCATCGCGGTGAAGCCGCAGACCGCGCCGGAGGCGGTGCCGCCGCTCGCTCGTTATGTCGGCAAAAACACGCTCGTGCTGTCGATCATGGCCGGGCGCACCATCGGCTTTCTGGAGAAGGCGCTGCCCGGGGCGGCCATCGTGCGCGCGATGCCGAACACGCCGGCCGCCATCGGCCGCGGCATCACCGTGGCTTGTCCCAACGGCAAGGTCTCCGCGCGCCAGCGCAAGCTCGCGAGCGATTTGCTCGCCGCCATCGGCACGGTCGAATGGGCGAGCGACGAGACGCTTGATGGATGCGGTCACCGCCGTGTCCGGCTCCGGCCCGGCCTACGTGTTCCTGCTGGCGGAAGCGATGACCAAGGCCGGCATCGCCGCCGGGCTGCCGGCCGACCTTGCCGCCACGCTCGCGCGTGAAACCGTCGCCGGCTCCGGCGAACTGCTGCATCGTTCGCCGCTCGACGCCGCCACTTTGCGGCAGAACGTCACCTCGCCCGGCGGCACCACCGCCGCCGCGCTCGCGGTGCTGATGGGCCCCGCCGGCTTTGACGAGTTGCTGACCAAAGCGATTGCCGCCGCCACCAGGCGCGGGCGAGAGTTGGCCGGCTGACGCTCGGAACCTGCCCTAGAACCGGCGTCTTTGCGGTCCTAGATTAAGGCACACAAACAGCCCGCAGGAGGCCGCCATGGCCCGCAAATCGAAAAAGCAGCGCCGCGCGCAAGTTCAGGCCGCCGCCCCGCGCGGCAATTCCGACCGCGACAAGGCGATCGACGCGCTGATGGCGCTGCTCGCCGAACATTCCTTCGAGGAGATCGGCCTCGCCGAAGTCGCCGGGCGCGCCGGCATCAAGCTCTCCGAGTTGCGCGCCGAATTCGGCTCGCCGCTCGCCATCGTCGCCGCCCACATGAAAGACATCGACCGCGCGGTGCTCGCCGGCGGCTCCGCCGACATGGCGGAGGAGCCGGCGCGCGAGCGCCTGTTCGACGTGCTGATGCGCCGCCTGGAAGCGCTGGCGCCCTACAAGGAAGCGGTGCACTCGCTGTTGCGATCGGCGCGGCGCAATCCGGGCTTAGCGCTGGCGCTCAACGCCATGGCGGTGCGCTCGCAAGCATGGATGCTGGAGGCCGCCGGCATCGGCGCGCACGGTCCGCGCGGCGCGTTGCGCGCGCAAGGCGCCGCGTTGATGTTCGCCCGCGTGCTCCGCGTTTGGTTCGACGATGACGAGCCGGGATTGGACCGCACCATGGCCGCGCTCGGCCGCGGCCTTTCCAGCGCCGAACGCTGGGACGGCTTCGTCGGCGATCTGTGCGCGATCCCCTGCGCGATCCGCGGCCGGCGGCGGCGCCGTCATCGCGACGACGAGGAAGAAGCCGAGGCGGCTTAGACCGGCACTCTGACGGTCGCCCGCAAGCCGCCCTGCGGACTGTCGCCGAGCGTGATGTCGCCGCCATGCGAGCGCGCGATGTCGCGGGCGATGGCGAGCCCTAAGCCGGTGCCGCCCTGGTCCTGATTGCGCGCGTCGTCGAGCCGCAGGAACGGCTTGAACACCTCCTCGCGCATGTCGGGCGCGATGCCCGGTCCGTCGTCGTCCACCGTCACGCTGAGATAGCGGTGATCGCGATAGCCGGTGATCGAAATCGACTGCGCATAGCGCGCGGCGTTCGACACCAGATTGCCAAGGCAGCGCTTGAACGCGGCCGGCCGCACGGTGACAGTCGGCGGCCCATGGAACACCACGCTCGCTTTGTGGCCGTTGCGTTCGGTGTCGTCCTTGAGCTCGTTGAGCAGCGCCGCCATGTCGGTCGGCGCCGCGCTCTCGCCGAGATCGCCGCGGGCGAAGGCGAGATAGGCCTCCAGCATGCGCGCCATCTCGTCGATGTCTTTCTTCATCGCCTCGGTTTCCGGCGTCTTTTTCTTGATCAGCGCCAATTCGAGCTTGAAGCGCGTCAGCACCGTGCGCAGGTCGTGCGAGACGCCGGCGAGCATCGCCGTGCGCTGCTCGATGGCGCGTTCGACGCGTCCCTTCATCTCGATGAAAGCGGCCGCCGCACGCCGTACCTCGCGCGCGCCGCGCGGGCGGAAATTCGGCGCGTCGCGGCCCTTGCCGAAACTTTCCGCGGCGTCGGCGAGCCTTAAGATCGGCTTGATCTGGTTGCGCAGGAAAACAATGGCGACGCCGATCAGCACCAGCGAGGTGCCAACCATCCACAGCAGGAAGATTTCCGAATTCGAGGCGTAGGCCGCGCTACGCCGCGCGAAGACCCGCATCACCGTGTTGTCGAGCTGCACGCGGATCTCGACCAGTGCCGAGCGGCCGACGGTGTCGATCCAGTACGGGCGGCCGATCTGCTTGCGCAGTTCCTCCGACAGCGTCGAATCGAGCAGCGAGAAGAACGGCTTCGGCCCCGGCGGCGGCATATCGCTGAGCGGCAAGAAGTCGACCACCAAGCCGAGCCGGTCCTGCGCGATCTTGCGGATCTGCTGCTTGTCGGCGTCCTGCGGATAGTTCTTGTAGACGTCCACCAGCGCGGCGATGTCGGCCACCACGCCGGCCGACAGCCGCTGGGTGACCACGTTCCAGTGCCGCTCCATGAACACGAAGGCAATCACCGATTGCAGGATCACCATCGGCAGGATGATGATCAGCAGCGCGCGCGCGTAGAGCCCTTTCGGCATCACGCTGTTGAGCCAGCGGCTCATCCGCCGCCAGGCGTCGGGGATGCGCCCGAGCACGGCGTGAATGCGCCGGATCGGCGGGATCGAATCGTACCAGCGCCACGCCTCGACCAGCCGCTCGAACGCGGTGCGGATGGTGCGGATGCCGGTATCGATGCTGGTCATGTCGAGATCACCAGCCGGTAGCCGACGCCGCGCACGGTCTGGATGAACAGCGGATTGGCCGGATCGCGCTCGATCTTGCGGCGCATGCGGTTGACCTGCACGTCGACCGCCCGTTCGCTCACCGTGTCGCCGTTGCCGGCAAGCGCGAGGCGCGACACGGTTTCGCCCGGCGTCGCAGCGAGGATGCGCAGCATTTCGCGTTCGCGGTCGGTCAACCGGATGACCTCCTCGCCCTTGCGCAGTTCGCCGCGCGCCAGATGGTACACGAAGGGGCCGAAGCGCACCGACTCCACCGGCGGCGTGGCCGCCGGCTGCGCACGCTTGAGAATATTGGCAATGCGCAGCGACAATTCGCGCGGCTCGAACGGTTTCGACAAATAGTCGTCGGCGCCCATCTCGAGGCCCTTGATGCGGCTTTCGGCGGCATCGCGTGCGGTCAGCATCAGGATCGGTACGCTAGAGGAGCCGCGCAAGGATTTGGCGAAGTCGAAGCCGTTTTCGCCCGGCATCATGACGTCGAGAATGAGCAGGTCGAAGCTCAGCCCGCTGAGCTTGGCGCGCGCGTCGGCCGCGGTCTCCGCCGTGGTCACGCGATAGCCCTCGCCGGCAAGAAAGCGCGACAGCAGGTCGCGGATGCGGCGGTCGTCGTCGACCACCAGCAAATGCGGCGCGTCGTCGGACAGCGTGGCGGGCAGCATCATTCTCTAAGTCCGCGGTTTGGCGCGCTCGGCGCGCGCGATCAGCCGCAGCACGCCTTCGCGATTGTCGGCATCGATCATGGCGGTGAGGAAGCGGCGCGCCGCATCATGCGCGCCCGGGCCGAGCTCGCCGAAGGCGCGGGTGATGCGTTCAGTCTGCAGCGCGGCGAGCCTGAGCGCCAGCGTCTCGCCCTTCGGCGTCACGAACAAAAGCCGCTGCCGGCGGTCCTGCGCGCCCTCCTTCTGCACCACGTAGCCCTGATCAATCAGTTGCTTGAGCACGCGGCCGAGCGACTGCTTGGTGATGTTGAGGATCTCCAGCAGGTCGGCGACCTTCATGCCGGGATTGCGGTTGACGAAATGCAGCACCCGATGATGCGCGCGGCCGAAGCCGAGTTTGGACAGTACTTCGTCGGGATCACCGACGAAGTCGCGGTAGGCAAAGAACAACAGCTCGATGATGTCCCAGATCGGCTCGGACGCGGCAGACGCTGGCGCGGCGCCCGGACTTTCGGCCAGACTGCTCGATGCCGCGGCGACCTTGGCGTTCACATTTATGTCAGCCATGTTGACGTATTTCGTTTTTATGTTACAAAAGTAAGGTTCAGGACGAAAGGATCGTACCGAAACGGTCCTTTTCGCCGACGCGGCGGCAGAAAACGACCGAAAGGTCCGCTCCGGCCCCATTCATACCGAGTGTTGCCCGTCGACGCAAAGTATTGGAATAGGCGCGGAAAATGCGCCATGACCGGGGCACGAGGCGGAACCTGAGACCGCCCAGTGCGACAATGAGTTGAAGGAGAAAGCGAATGGCTGCGCAGTCCTATGACCGGCTCGAAGGGGTCATTTGGTACGACGGCAAGCTGGTGCCCTGGCAGGACGCCAATCTGCATGTACTCAGCCATGGCCTGCACTACGCGAGCTGCGTGTTCGAGGGCGAGCGCGCCTATGGCGGCAAAATCTTCAAAACCCGCGAGCACGCCGAGCGCCTGAAACGCTCGGCCCAGGTGCTCGATTTCGAGATTCCCTATTCGGTCGAGGACATCGTCGCCGCCAAGCAACTGGTCGTCGACAAGAACGGCAAGAAAGAAGCCTATGTCCGCCCGGTCGCCTGGCGCGGCTCGGAAATGATGGGCGTGTCGGCGCAGAGCAACACCATCCACCTTGCCATCGCCTCCTGGGAGTGGCCGAGCTATTTCGATCCGGAACAGCGGCTCAAGGGCATCAAGCTCGATCTCGCCGAATACCGCCGGCCCGATCCGAAGACGGCGCCCTGCCTCGCCAAGGCGGCCGGCCTCTATATGATCTGCACCATCTCCAAGCACCGCGCCGAGCGCCGCGGCTATGCCGACGCCATGATGCTCGATTGGCAAGGGCGCGTGGCCGAATGCACCGGCGCCAACATCTTTTTCGTCAAGGACGGCAAGATCCACACGCCGATCGCCGACTGCTTCCTCGACGGCATCACCCGGCAGACCGTGATCGCGCTGGCGCGCAAGCGCGGCTTCGAGGTAGTCGAGCGGCGCATCATGCCGGAGGAGCTGCCGAGCTTCTCCGAATGCTTCATCACCGGCTCGGCGGCGGAAGTCACCGCGGTGGCGGAAATCGGCGGCCAGTGGAATTTCAATCCCGGCGGCATCACCAAGCAGTTGATGGAAGACTACACTGCCGCGGTGGACCCGTCTGGCAAGGCGGCTGCGGCCTGAGCGGATTTACGCCACCGCCAATTCCAGCGGCCGCAGCAGCGTGACATAACGCACGCGATAGCGCGCGAGAAAACGGTCCATGCGTTCGTCGAGCACGCGGCCGTGACTCTCGGAGGCGTGCCGCAACAATAGCGCCTTGTCGCGCACCACAAAGCCGCAGTGGAAATAGTCGAGATCGGGGCGCCGACTGACAAAGCCGACGATGTCGCCGGTCGCGAGCTTGCCGGCATTGGCGAGCATCATCGCGTGCGGGATCACGCGCATGGCGAAGCGGCGTTTGCTCAGGCCTTTCTGCGAGTTGACGGTCTTGGCGATATCGACCGCGCCGTCCAGGTCGAGCCAGCGGCAGGTCTTGTTGTCGACATTGTGCTGGCACCATTCGAAGAAATAGTGGTTGCGTTCGAACCAGTTCACATAGCCCTGGCGATAGCGGATTTCGCGTAAGCCATCCTCGAAGCTGCCGGTGTCATGCGCGCGCGCCGCCGCCAGCGCGGTCTCGACGTAAGTCACGCAATCGAAAGCGTCGTCGCGCAGCACCAACCGCTCCGGCCGGCGCGGCCCGCCGATTAGCGTGTAGCCCTGGTAGCGCGTGCCGCGCAGCGCGGCGGAAACGATATCGATGCGCTGCGATATGGTCGGGAGCTTCTGCGTTTCGGCGATCAGCCGCGCGACGCGCGCTTCACCAGCGGAAACGGGAGTTGCCGCCGCCCAGGCCACGCCGGCGGCCAGCCATTGCAGGACGCTTCTGCGGCTTGCGCCCGTCACTCGCGCACCACCACCAGCCGGTCGGTGCCCGATTCCGCGCCCCATATCTCGCCCGGGCGGCCGAGCAATTGGCGTACTGAGGCGCCGCGCTTGTTGCTCGGGAAGCTGTCGAATTTTTCCGTTACCGGATCGAAACGTACGATGGCATTGGCCAGAAAGTCGGTGAGCCAGACCTTGTCGGCGTCGTCGACATAGACCGCGTAGCAGCCGGCGCCGCTGTTCGGCAGCGCCCACACCTTCCAGGTCTTGGCGATCGGATCGAAGCGGCCGACCTCGCCGCTGTGCCAGAAGCTCACCCACAGTAGGCCCTTGGAGTCCGACCAGATGCGGCGTGGGCCGACGCCGGCCTTGGGCGGCGCCACCACCATGGCGTCGCCGCTCACGGTGTCGATCTTGGCGATGTGGTCGCCGGCAAGCGAGGCGTACCAGACGTCGCCGTTCGGCGTGGTGGTGATGCCGTAGGGCCCCGCCCCTTTCGGTGCTTTCCAGGCGTCGACCTTGCCGGATGCCGGATCGACCCGGCCGTAGACGCCGTTCTGCCCGGTGAACCAGAGGATGCCCTTGCGATCGAAGGTCGCGGTGTTGAGGTTGGCGTCTGGGAAATTTGGCGGCAGCGGGTAGAGCTTCACCGCTTTGTTGACGGGATCGACGCGGGCGATCGCATTCTGCCCGCCTTCGGTGACCCAGGCCGCGCGGTCGGGGCCGATGATCACGCCGTGCGGCGCCGCGCCACGCCCGAGCGGGATTTGCGTGGCCTTGCCGGTCTTCGGATCAAGGATGCCGATCGCGCCCTGGCTTTGCGCGGTGTACCAGACCGTGCCGTCCGGCGCCGGCGCCACGTCATGGGGATGCGCGCCGCGCGGCACGTCGTAATAGGAGACTTGCGCCGCCGCAGTCGGCACAACGCCGAGCGTCAGCATCGCAGCGATGACGACAACGCGAACCATCTCAGCCCCATGCGCGCATTGCGCGCGCTCACTCAGCCGCCAGCTTATCCTTTTGCCATCGCCCCGCCGCCGTGTCGTCAGCGGCCTTGGCCTCGACCCAGGTCTTGGCGCCGGCCTTTTCCACCTGTTTCCAGAACGGCGCGCGGGTTTTCAGGTAATCCATTAGGAATTCTGCGGCCGCGAAGGCCGCCGCGCGATGCGACGACGCCGCGACCACCAGCACGATATCCTCGCCCGGCACGATACGGCCGTAGCGATGGATGACGGTGACGCCGAGCAACGGCCAGCGCGTCGTCGCCTCGGCGACGTGCCGCTCGATTTCGGCCTCCGCCATGCCGGGATAATGCTCGAGCGTGAGCGCGGCGATCGGCTCGCCCGCCTCGTCGCCGCGGCAGATGCCGGTGAAGGTGACCACGGCGCCGATATCGGTGCGTCCGCGCGTCAGCTTGGCCGCTTCGGCGGCGGCGTCGAACGGCTCGCGCTGCAGGCGGATGGTGGTCGGCGCGGTCATGGCAATAATGTAGCGCGATCCCGCCCACGACGCTAACCCCCCGTCATCGGCGGGAAAAAGGCGATCTCGGCGGCGCCTTTGATCGGCGCCTGCGCTTTGACATGCGCCCGGTCGATGGCGGCGCGGATGATTTTCGGGTTCTCGAAGGCATGGGCGTATTCCTCGCCGCGTTGGGCGAGCCACGTCATCAGCTCGGCCACCGTGCCGACGCCGGCGGGAATCTCAACGTCTTCCTCGGGCTTGCCGACGCGCTCGCGCACCCAGGCGAAATAACGCAATTTAATCGTCATTAGTCGATCATATAGCGCAGGCCGGCACGCATGTAATCCCAGCCGGTGTAGAGCGTCAGGATCGCCGACAGCCACAACAGCGCGATGCCGATCAGCGTCGTCTGCGGCAGCACCACGTCGCCGGCGTCGCCCGCGATCAGGAAGCCGATCGCCACCATCTGCCCGATGGTCTTGTACTTGGCGAGCCGCGTCACCGGCACGCCGACGCGCAGCTCGGCGAGATATTCGCGCAGGCCCGAGACCAGGATTTCGCGGCACAGGATGATCACGGCGGCGAACAACGACCAGCCGCGGATGGTGCCCTCGGCCGCCAGCATCAGCAGGCAGGACGACACCAGCAGCTTGTCGGCGATCGGATCGAGCATGCGGCCGAGCGAGGATTGCTGGCCCCAGATGCGCGCGAAATAACCGTCGAGAATGTCGCTGATGCCGGCGGCGATGAACACCGCGAGCGCTGCCCAGCGCAGCCACAGTCCGCCGCCGAGGATGCTCTGCCAATACATCAGACCCACCACCACCGGCACGGCGGCGATGCGCCCATAGGTCAATAGATTCGGCAGCGCGAGCGGGCGCGCCGGCAACGGTCGCGAGCTGAAGGCATTCATCGGGCACAAGGAACACCCGCGCCGCCGCAAGGTCAACGCCCGCGTGCGGCGTTTCCCCGGCGATTACTGGATCGGCGGCTTGGGCAGCCGGCTTTTGCCCGGCTCCATCACGAAAGTCTGATCGAGCGAATACCATTCACCGGTCACGTCCGGCGCCGGCGCTGCATCATCATGGCGAAGGTAATTACCGATCAGCGCGCGCGTGACGCCGAACTGGACGTCGGTTTCCAGTCTGTCGTCGTCGTTCGAGTAGATCTGCGAGATCAGCGTCTTGAAGCCGGGCTTGAAGATCAGGAAATGCAGATGCGCCGGCCGGAAGTGGTGCCGCCCGGTGGCGCGCACCAGATCGCCCACCGGTCCGTCGATCGGGATCGGATAGCCAGCCGGCTTGACGCTGCGGAACCAGAAGTGACCTTCGGCGTCGGTCAAGAACTTGCCGCGCAGGTTCATGTCGGCCTGCTTCTCGTCCTGCTGCTCGTAGAAGCCCTCCGGCGAGGAATGCCAGACGTCGACCTCGGCGCCTTCGATCGGCCTGCCCTGCTGATCCTTGACCCAACAGTTGACGAAAATCGCCGGCCCCGGCGTCGGCGATCGGATCAGCGTACCGCCATTCTCCGTGCGCGGCGAATTCATACGCCAAAATGGCCCGAGCAGGTTGGCCGTGGTTTCGGTTTGGCCGTTATTGCCGTTGTTGAGCAGGCAGACCAGCGCCGAGAAACCGAGCGAGCCCGAAATCAGCACCGCCTCGTTGTGGGTCGCGGTGGTCTTCTGCCCGAGCGCGACGACGTATTGCACCGCCTTCTCGAATTCCTCTTCGGTGAGATGCACGTCGCGGGCAAAGGCGTGCAGATGCTTCACCAGCGCCGCGAGGATTTCGCGCACGCGCGGATCTGGGGCATTCTTGAATGCGTCCAGCACGGCCGGCGTGACGTCTTCTTGTGTCTTGATGAGCATTCTCGCCTTCCTGTCTATTGCGCCAAGTATTGTTTGCGCGTGATCTTATCCGAAAACCGCTTCACACTTTTCGGGATCACGCGCGTTCGTGGAAGAACTCATATATCTTCCGCGCCGTCTCCGCATTAATTCCCGGGACCTGCGCGAGATCAGGCAAGCTCGCCCGCTCGATGGCCTTCAAGGTGCCGAAATGGCGTAGCAGCGCGCGCTTGCGCGTCGGCCCGATCCCCGGGATTTCCTGCAAGCCGGCCTCGCGGATGTCCTTCTTGCGCCGGGCGCGGTGCGAACCGATGGCGAAGCGGTGCGCCTCGTCGCGCAACCGCTCGATGAAATACAACAGCGGATCGCGCGGCGGCAGTTTGAACGGCGCGCGGCCCGGCATGAAGAAAGTCTCGCGCCCGGCGTCGCGGTCGAGCCCCTTGGCGATGGCGACCAAAGGGACATCGGTTACACCCATGGCGGTAAGCGTCTCGGCCGCGACGCTGAGTTGCCCCTGCCCGCCGTCGATCAGCACCAGATCGGGCCAAGGTTGCTCGTCCTCGATATCGACCTCCCCACTTTGTTCGGCCGCAAGCGCGTCATCGAGGCTAACGCGTGGCGCCTCCGCCAACAGCCGCTTGAACCGCCGCTCCAGCACCTCGCGCAGCATGCCGTAGTCGTCGCCCGGCGTGAGCTCGGCCGAGCGGATGTTGAACTTGCGGTATTGGTTTTTGCGGAAGCCTTCCGGCCCCGCCACCACCATGGCGCCGACCGCGTTGCTGCCGCCGATGTGGCTGTTGTCGTAAACCTCGATGCGGCGGGGGCTGCGCGGCAGCGAAAACGTCTCGGTCAGCGCGCGCAGCAGCTTTTGCTGCGACGACGTGTCGGCGAGCTTGCGCGCCAGCGCCTCGCGCGCATTGGCCATCGCATGCTGCACCAGTTCCTTGCGCTCGCCGCGTTGCGGCACCGAGACCTCGACCTTGCGCTCGCTCTTGGCGCTGAGCGCAGCGGCGAGCAGCGCCCGCTCCTCGAAATCATGCGACACCAGCACCAGCTGCGGCGGCGGCTTATCGTCGTAGAATTGCGCCAGGAATGCGCTCAATACTTCGCCCGCGTCTAGCGTGCGGTCGGCTTTGGGGAAATAGGCGCGGTTGCCCCAGTTCTGCCCGGTGCGGAAAAAAAAGACCTCGACGCAGCTGTAGCCGCCGGCCTGATGCACGGCGAAGACGTCGGCTTCCTCGAGGGTGCGCGGATTGATGCCCTGGTGCGAGGTAATGGCGGAGAGCGCGGCGAGACGATCGCGATAGATCGCGGCGCGTTCGAAATCGAGCGCGATCGACGCCGTATCCATCTCCGTCGCCATTTCCTGTTTCACGGCCTGGCTGCGGCCGGAGAGGAAGTCGTTGGCCTCGCGCACCAGTTCGCTATAGCCGGCGAAATCGATTTCCTGCGTACACGGCGCCGAGCAACGCTTAATCTGATAGAGCAGGCAAGGCCGCGTGCGCGCCTCGAAAAACGAATCCGAGCACGAGCGCAACAGGAAGGCGCGCTGCAACGCGTTGATGGTGCGGTTGACCGCGCCGGCGTTGGCGAACGGCCCGTAATAATGCCCCGCCCGCGTGCGCGCGCCACGATGCTTGAGGATCTGCGGCGCCCAGTGATCGGACGTGATCAAGATGAACGGAAACGACTTGTCGTCGCGCAGCAGCACGTTGAAGCGCGGGCGCAGCCGCTTGATCAGATTGGCTTCGAGGAGAAGCGCTTCAGTCTCGGTCTCGGTGGTGACGAATTCCATCGTCGCCGTCGCCGAGATCATGCGCACGATGCGGTTGTCGTGGCCGGTCGGCCGCGTATAGGCGGTGACCCGCTTCTTGATGTTCTTCGCCTTGCCGACGTAGAGCACGTCGCCCTTGGCGTCGACCATGCGATAGACGCCGGGCGACGACGGCGCGTGCTTGACCGCGCGCGCGATCGCGGCGCGACCGGCGGCGAGCGTGCCGGCCGCTGCCTCTGCCGTCTCCAACTCGGGCAATGTCTGCTCGTCGTCCTCCTCGCGGAGTTCGCTCGCCGGGTCGATGTCTTTGGGCGTGCCGTTCATGGGATTCGGGCAGTAGATATTGGCAACCGACGATTAGCCAAGGTCCGCTTTACCCGCAAATGCGCGCATTCGGCAACGTGGCGGGCCAGCCGCCCGTGGACGCGCGCTGCGCAATGGGGCCTGTTTCCTTCGCTACAGAGGCCCGATAGAGTTTAGCCGACATGTCCATATCGCCCCAATCTGCCCCCACCCAAACGCCCCAGCGTTCTCGTGAGCCGCAAAGCTTTCGCGGCGGCATCGCAATGCTTGCCGACGGCCTGCTCTACGCTTTGCAGAACCCGTTCGCGCTCGACGGCCGGGTCAGCTCCTACCCGGCAAGCGCGCGGGGCTATTCGGTGGCGAACAGCTATCTGCTCACCCAACCCGACACCGCGATGCTGATCGACACCGGCTTCGGCAAGGACGAGCCGGCGATCCGGGCGCAGATCGAGTCTCTGATCCCACCGCGGCAGCCGCTGTCGATGTTCCCGTTGCGGCTCAACGAATTCATGTCGATCAACAACGTCGAGAGCTTCGCCGGGCACTTCAACATCGACCAGTGCCACACCAACAATCCCGACGCGGCGCTGTGGTTCGATTTCGGCGCGCGCGAGGACGGCCGCAGCATCCTCGACGCGATGAAGGTGACGGCGGTGACGCGCGCCGACACCATCGATCTCGGCACGCAGGGCCGCACCATCGACGTCATGCAGCCGTCGATGCGGCTGATCGCCACGCGCTGGCTCTACGACCGCGCGACGCGCACTTTGTTCTCGTCCGATATTTTCACCCACACCTGGCGCGAGCGCGAGATCGGCCCATGGATCATCACCGATGCCGACGAGGATGCCACGACGACGGGCGACGTTCGCTCGTTCATGCTCAATACGCGCTATTGGTGGATGGAGGGCGTGACGACCGACGCCATGCGCCGCGGCATGGGCGAGATCTTCGACAGACACGACATCGAGACCATCGCGCCCGGTTATGGCTGCATCCTGCGTGGCCGCAAGACGGTGGCGCGGCATTACCGGATGCTCGATGAGTTCTTGAAGGCGTGCGACAAGAGCGTGGCGGTGTCGCGTTATGTCTTCCGCGACGAGGAGCGCTAAACTTACGCCGGCTGATGCCGCTTCAGGAAGCTGCGCGCGCGGTTGATGGTGCGGGCCTTTAGCTCCGGCGGCTCCTTCCACGGAAACACCGTGATCTCGGCGTTCGGGCCAGCGAGGCGATGGCGATCGACACCTGGAGCGGATGCGCCGGAGTGTCGTCGGATAGCACCAGCATCGGCGTCTGGCAGGATTTCGCGAAGTCCCGCGACACGCTGTAAACGAAGTCGGGCCGCACGCGATAAAGATTGTGCAGGTATTTTTCGATGGTCTCCATCGACACGTCTGGCCGGCGCTCGCGCAACTCCTTGGCCCAGACGTCGCGGCCCGCATTGTACATGTAGTCCGGCTGCTCCGGACGGTGTCCGACCGGCTGGCTCAGGATCGCAGCGACGACGCGCTGCGGCGCGCGCTCCATCAGCTTCATCGCGAACGGACCGCCGATGCAGTTGCCGAAGAAGAAAAACTTGTGGATGCCGAGGTGGTCCATCACGCCGAGCTGGTCGTCGGCGAACGCGTCCCAGGGATCGTCGACCGGAACCGGACCGGTGGACTCGCCGCCAGTGGCATTGCGCTGGTCCATGGTGATCACGCGGAAGTCGTTCTTGAACTCCTCCGGGATGTTGATCACCGCGTTCGGCCAGAACACGATGCGCGAGTTCAAGCCGCCGCCAGGCGTCGCCAGCAGCGGGAAGCCTGAGCCGATTTCGGCATAGCGGATGCGGACGTTGCCCTTCTCGTAGAACCCGATCTTGGCGCCCGCCGGCAGACTCTGTGTCGCATCATTCATTGTTAGCCCTCTCGGCAGTCCTCGCGGTTCCTGCAATCTATCAGGTCAACGGCGGAAGGGGTGCTGACACGGCTTCAATTCAAAGGTAGGAATCGCCGGGGTCGGCGCCTCATCGGACGGCGCGATCCGTGACATGAATGGGAAAGTCGTGCTCGACCAAGCGACCGCGCTCTCGATCGAGACCGCCGACCGCATGCCGCGCGAGATCGCGCCCGGCGTGTTCTGGATCGGCGACTGCCTGGTGCAACGCCACAAGGGCAAGGTCTATCACGGCTACAACGCCGCCTTCCTGGTCGCCGGCGAGACCGCGTCGTGCCTGGTCGAGACCGGCCATCCGAAGGACTTTCCGGTCATCGAGCGGCATTTGAACGAGCTGTTCGCGCGCGGCGTGGCGCCGATGAAATATCTGTTCGTCACCCACCAGGAGACGCCGCATTGCGGCGGCCTCGGCCGCGTCCTCAAAACTTTTCCCGACGCCATCCTGTGCGGCGACGTCAGCGACTATCACCTCGCCTTCCCGCAGTACGAACACCGCATGCGCTCGATGAAGGAGGGCGACGAGATCGACCTCGGCGGCCGGACGCTGCATGGCGGTCGAGCCCGTGATCCGCGACCTGCGCACCACTTGGTGGGCCTTCGACACCAAGGAGCAAGCGTGCTGTTTCCGGGCGACGGCTTCGCCTACAGCCACTACCACGAGGACGGCCATTGCGGGCTGGTCGCCGAAGAGGCGGTCTCGCTCGATCTGCCGGACGTGTCGTCGACCTTCGCGGATCTCGCGCTGTTCTGGACAAAGTTCGCCGACATGAACGTCTATTGCGATCGGCTCGACCAACTGATCGAGCGGCTCGGCGTCCAAACAATCGCGCCGACGCACGGCCTGCCGATCACCGATGTAGCGGCCACGGTGCCGAAAGTGCAGCAGGGCCTGAAGCAGGCCGCGCTGATGCCGGAATCGGGGACGAATGAAAAAGTAGCGCCAGCGGGGTGAGCCACCGGCGCACTTCGCTTTCTACGACAGCGACGCTTGCTACTTCGCCGCCGCAATCTTGTTGGCGCGGATCACATCGCCCCAGAGCATGATCTCTTTCTTGAGCAAGACGGCCGCGGCCTCCGGTGTTTCTTCGCCGGGACCGAATTCATCCATGCCACCATCGGCGAAACTCTTCTTCACCTTGGCGTCGGCGAGCGCCGTGCGCAGCGCCGCGTTCAGCTTGTCGATGATCGGGCGCGGCGTGCCGGCCGGCGCCAGCAGCATGTGCCAGAAATCGATATTGAGCTTCTTGTAGCCGAGTTCACCCATGGTCGGGACGTCGGGCATGCCGGCGAACCGCTTGCGGCCGATGATGGCGTAGGCTTTGAGCTTGCCGGATTTGACCAGCGGCCCGGAAACGATGGTCGATTGCGATTCCAGATCGACTTGGCCCGGACAACAGGTCGACGAGCGCCGGACCGGCGCCGCGATAGGGAACCTGCGTCACCTTCACGCCAAGCTCCTGCGCGACTAGCACACCGGCCAAATGACCGTATGAACCGACGCCGGGATGCCCGATCCTGACGGTGTGCCCCGGGGTTTTCATCCAGGCCAGCAATTCCTTGAAATCCTTCGGCGGCAGATTTGCCGGCGCTGCAAGCGCCGACGCGGCAGTGTTGATCAGACCGATGGGGGCAAAATCCTTGATCACATCGAACTTGAGATCCGGATAGAGCGAAACGCCCGCCGCCAGCGCCACCTGGTGGATCATGAACGTGTAGCCGTCGGGCGCGGCACGGGCGCCGCGCGCGGCGCAGATCATGCCGCCGGCGCCGCCGACATTTTCGATCACGATGGTCTGGCCGAGCGTCTTCTGCATGCTGTCCTGCAGGATCCGCGCGATCGTGTCGGTCGCGCCGCCCGGCGGGAACGGCACCAGCAGCGTGATGGGACGATCGGGATAGGTCTGCGCCGAAGCGGCGCCGGTTGCCAAAAGACACGCGGCGAAAAGCGCCGCCGCGAGCGCGCGTGCAAAGCTCATGAGTCCTCCCTGGAGCCGCCTGTCGTTTTTTGTTTTGTGGCGGCCGCCGACATATTCGCCCGTTTTTCAGCCTTTCCGCAAGCCGGGCACAGGCTGGATTTCGCGGGGATCTTGTCGTCTCTTGGCTCAGTTCAGCCGCAGTTCCGTAATGTGACGCGGGTCGGGCTTGAGTTCGCCGCGCTCGACCCGCTTGACGATATCGGTCAGCGCGGCGTTGGCGCGGCAGGCGAGCCCGACCTTCTCGCCCTCGCGCACGATCAGGCCGTTGAGGAACTCGATCTCGGTGCGCCGGCCCTTTTCCATGTCCTGGCCCATCGAGGGGCGCTGCGTCGATGCGGTGCGGCCCGCATCCTTGAAACGCTGCTCGTCGCAGGCACGCGCCGCGCTCTCATCGCCTTCGCCGGCGCGCGCGATCGTCTCAGGCGGCAGATGCAGGATGTCCTCCAGTTGATAGCCGTGCGCCTGTCCGACGCGGATCGCCTCGCTTCCGAGGCGCGTCGCGAAGCGGCGGATCGGATCGTTCTTCAGCATGTCGCCGCCGCCGAGCCCGGTGCAGGCCGACAGCCCGTTCTGCATGGCGTTGGCGACCAGTTTCGACCACCGCTCGCCCCAGAGATTACCGGTCACCTTGGCGCTGTCGGCATGGGCGACCAGACGGCAAACCTCCTCCGCGCGTTGCGTGACGCGGCCGTGCACTTCGCCAGTGCGGAAGACAGTGTGCGCCGCGCCGTGCTTGGCGGCGCCGCGATGAATGTGGCCGGGCTCCGGCAGATTGACCGTGATGCTCGAGGCAATGCAGCCGAGTGTCTTGCCCCAGCCGACGACGCCGGCGATCGTCTCTTCGTTCATGCAGTTCTGCAGCGAGACCACGTAGCCGTCGGCCGCCAGATATTGCCGGATCAGCATGGTCGCCCAGGCCGTGTCGTACGACTTCATGCAGACGAAGGCGATATCGATCGGCTTCTCCTTGGCAAGCTGCTGGGCGTCGGTCACGTGCAGTGCCCGCACCGGCACGGTGAATTCCGGCTCCTTCATGGCGTGCGTCACGCGCAGGCCGTGCGCCCGCATATGCTCGACATGCGCCGGCCACGGATCGATGAAGGTCACGTCCTCGCCGGCTTGCACCATATGGGCGCCGGCATAGCCGCCGACCGCGCCCGCTCCGACGATGGCAATCTTGCGCCTCATTCCCAATCTCCCTGCGTGCTTTTTATTGTTCAGCGGCCGCTCGTATCATCGGCTTTTTCGTCGGGCTTCCGCAAGGCGGCGCGGCGCGCGCTACTCGGCGCCGTCGGTGTCGAGCGTACGCCAGGCGATGTGCTGGCCGCCGTCGACCGCGATCACCGTGCCGATGACGCTAGACGCGCCGGCGAGGTAGACGACCGCTGCGGCGACGTCTTCCGGCGAAGGTCCCCGCCAGAGCGGCACGGCCGCGGCCTGCGTGGCGAACTGCTCGGCCGACTGCCGCGGGCTCGGCAGCGTCGGACCCGGCGCCACGGCGTTGACTCGCAATTTCGGCGCCAGTGCCTGCGCCAGCGTCATGGTCGCGCTATGGAGCGCGCTCTTGCTCAGCGTGTAGGAGAAGAAGCGCGGCGTCGGCTTCAGCACGCGCTGGTCGACGACGTTGACGATCGAGGCGCCCGCCGCGGCTTGCGCGGCGAAGGCCTGCGCCAGGAACAGAGGCGCGGTGAGATTGACCGCCATCGTGCGCTCGAACGCCGTGCGATCGAGCGTGCCGACCTCGTCTTCTTCGAAGATGCTGGCGTTGTTGACCAACAGCGTCAGCGGCCCGAACGCGGCCGCCGCCGGCACCAGCCCGGCGAGCGCCACGCCGTCGGCGAGATTGGCAAGCACGATCGACGCGCGCCCGCCCGCCGCCGCGATTTCGCCCGCGGTGTCTTCGGCCTCGCTACGCGAGCGATGCGCGTGCAGCACGACGGCGTAACCTTCGTGCGCCAGCGCGCGCGATGGCCGCGCCGATGCGGCGCCCCGCTCCGGTGATCAACGCCGTGCGCGCAGGTGCTGTGCCGTTCATGCCGCCTCGCTCATGGGAACCGCCAGAGCATTCGCCGCAACCATCCGGTGCCCCGGTAATGAGTATCGAGCGTACGCTTGCGTATAGTAAACGGTCGCTGAGAGAACATGGTAAATCCGAACGTGGAACCGTACAGTCCTAACAGTTCTTTAGGGATAACGGCCGCTGTTTACTGAACGATTCATGACCGCTTAACTTAAAATGCTCGATAAATCCTCCACCATAATTCTCGAACCGCGCGCGCTGTTTTTCCGCGGCAGCGCGCACCGGTTCACGAAAGTGAGTGGAGGGTCCGATGAAAAAAACGCTACTCGCGGCAACAGTCGCCATGTGCGCCGGCGCCGCTGTCGCCGCCGATCTGCCGCGCGGTCCGACGCCGTATTATAGCCCGGTCCAGCCGAGCGTTTACAATTGGGCCGGTGTCTATGCCGGCCTCAACCTCGGCTACGGCTGGGGCAAGGTCACCAATACGGGCGCCAACCCGAACGGGTTACTCGGCGGCGGTCAACTCGGCGTCAATTGGCAGAGCGGCCAGTTCGTCTATGGCGTCGAAGGCGACCTCCAGGCGAACGGCGCCGACGACACCTTCGCCGGCTACAAGTTCACCAATCCCTGGTTCGGGACCGTGCGCGGCCGCGTCGGATACGCCTTCAACAACATCCTGCTCTACGGCACGCTCGGCCTTGCCTTTGGCGACGTGCGCGGTGAGTTCGGCGGCGCCGCCGAGACGCACACCATGGCCGGATGGGCCGGCGGCGTCGGCGGCGAAGTCGGGCTGGCGCGGAACTGGTCGGTGAAAGCCGAGTACCTTTACATGGATCTGGCCGATCGCGGCTTCGCAATCACCGGCATGGACAATGGCTACCGTTCCAACATATTTCGCTTCGGTTTCAACTATCACTTCTGAACGGCCGCTCGCCGCTCGCGTAGCGGAAAACCCCGGGCCTTCGAGCCCGGGGTTTTTCGTTTGGGCTCAGCGCCGCCGGGTTCCGGACGCAATTTTTGAATACGTATGCGCCTCAATTGTGGGGGCCCACAGTACGGAGGTTCGAGAATGAAGCGTTTGGTATTTGCGGGCATTGGCGCGCTCGCCGTGATGACAGTGATGGGTTCGGCGAACGCCGCGGACATGCCGCGCCGCCACGCCATGCCGGCCAAGGCGCCCATGTACGAAGCGGCCCTATAACTGGACCGGCTTCTACGTCGGCCTCAACGGCGGCGGCGGCTTTGGCCATTCGAATTGGGATGCCTTCGCCACCGGTTTCGACACCACGGGCGGCCTCGTCGGCGGCACCGTCGGCTACAACTACCAGATGGGCCAGGTCGTGTTCGGTCTCGAAGGCGATGGCGACTGGTCCAATCTGCGCGGCAGCGGCCTTTGCGCCGGCCTGTCGTGCGAGACGCGCAACAACTGGCTTGCCACCGCGCGTGGCCGCCTCGGCTACTCGTTCGGCCGCGTGATGCCTTATGTCACCGGCGGCGGCGCCTTCGGCGACATCAAGTCGTCGCTCGCGGGCTTCGGCAGCCAGACCACCACGCGCGCCGGTTGAACGCTCGGCGGCGGCGGCGAAGTCGCCATCGCCGGTCCGTGGACCGCCAGGGTCGAATATCTCTACGTCGATCTCGGCAAGACGAGCTGCGGCGTGGCCGCTTGCGGGGCCACGATCGACGTGAGCTTCACCAGCAACATCGTGCGCGTCGGCATCAACTATCGCTTCTGATCTGCGTTTCGTCAGAGCTGGAAAAGGCCCCGGACAAAGTTCCGGGGCCTTTTTCGCTTGAGCGTACGAAGCCGCGTGCAATCGTGGCGTAATCGTGGCCGGTGTTGCCGCCATGCCGCGGTCGGCGGCGAGCGGGCCTCGTGTCGGCGTCTGCCGCCGACCTGCCGCGTCATCAGGCCATGCCGGCGAAGGCGCCGGTCTACGTGCCGCCGCCCTATAACTGGACCGGCTTCTATGTCGGTATCAACGGCGGCGGCGGCTTCGGCCGCTCGGAATATTCGTCACCGCTATCCACCTCGTTCGATACGTCCGGCGGACTGGTCGGCGGCACGATCGGCTACAACTATCAGATGGGCCAGGTCGTACTCGGCGTCGAAGGCGACGTCGACTGGAGCGGCATCCGCGGCAGCGCCACCTGCGGCGGCACGACCTGCGACACGCACAACCACTGGCTCGCCACCGCGCGCGGCCGCCTCGGCTATGCCTTCGACCGGTTCATGCCTTACGTCACCGGCGGCGCCGCCTTTGGCGACATCAAGACCTCGATCGCCGGCATCGGCGATGCGACGACGACCCGCACCGGCTGGACGGCGGGCGGCGGGCTCGAAGCCGCGATCGCCGGACCGTGGACCGCCAAGATCGAGTATCTGCACGTCGATCTCGGCAATGCCGACACCGCCCTGCCCGGCACCAGCGCGAACTTCCGCACCGAGATCGTGCGCGCCGGCGTGAACTACCGCTTCTAGACCGCGGCGGCACATACGACAAGCATCGAAGCCCCGGAGCTCGCTCCGGGGCTTTCGCTTATGCAGCGGGATCACACGGCGACCTTGGTCGCGGCGAAGGCCGGCACCTGCGCGGCGAATTCATCGTGCCAGGCGATCAGGCGCGGATGACTCGTTGCGCCAGGTGCCGCCGAAGCGCAGATCGCGATAGCCGAGCACGCAGGCAAGCGCGATCTGACCGACGTTCGGCGTCGGATCGAGCGGCGGGGGCGCCGCTTCCAGCGCCGCCAGGCCGCGCGCGACCTTGTCGGCCTGGCGGTCGATCCAGGTCTGCACCCGCATGTCGGCCGGGCGGTAGCGGCTCTTCGTAGACGAGCAGGACCGACGCATCGAGGATGCCGTCGCACAGCGCCTGCAGTCGCAGCGCGGCAAAACGCGCCGTCGGTTCGCGCGGAATGATGCGGCCGCCGCCGGCGATGTGATCGAGACACTTCGAGGATCACGCGCGAGTTGTAATAGACGGTGCCGTCGTCGAGGATCAGCGCCGGAATTTTGCCGAGCGGGTTCTGCACGCGGATTGCGTCGGTCGGGTCGTTGAGATCGGTCTCGCGCACCTCGATCTTGTCGGCGAGGCCGAGCACGCCGGCGGCGATGCGCACTTTGCGCACGAAAGGCGAGGCGGGCGAGGAACGCAGGATCATCATGGAAAAATACTCCGCCGCGACAGGCGCGGGGCAATCCGCAGCTGGTGATGGCAGCAGGCAGTTCCGCGCGCGGCCGTCGAGCCGGCGCAGCCGTTTCGACGATCAGCCGGTGACGACCAGGTTCACGGCCTTGGGGCCTTTGCCCTTCTTGTCCGGCTCGACGTCGAAGCTGATCTTCTGGCCTTCGTTGAGACCCTTCAGTCCGGCCGCTTCCACGGCGGTGATGTGCACGAACACATCGCGCCCGCCGTCATCCGGCTTCACGAAACCGTAGCCCCGCTCGCTATTGAAAAACTTCACAACACCAGTCTGCGCCATCGGGAAAGCTCCTCTCCCCGCACTGCTCCGCCGCCAGCCCCACGCTCGGCGGCTCGGCCGGACATTCACAGTCGGGGAAAGCGTCGGCCCCAGAGACGGCCTCAGTCACTCCGCCGGCCCCCCACTGCGGAGGCGGAACGTTCCTGCCAATGACGGAACTACACACCAACTGGGCGCCTGTGGAAAGGGGTTACAACGTCAGGAAGCAACCGGCGCCCGGTCGCCGGTCAGCCAATCGAGGCGGTATCCGCCTTTGCCGTCGCGCCCCAGAATGCCGGCCAGCGCCGGCAGCAGCACCGAAAGCTCGCTTTTCCAGGGTCCACGGCGGGTTGACCAGGATCATGCCGCAGCCGTTGAGGCGGGTCCGGATCGCTCAGCGGCGCGACGGTCAGTTCCGCCGCGCAATATCTTCGCGATGCCCAGCCGGCGCAGGCTCTTGGCGAGCGCGTCGGGCTCGCTGCGGCCTTTGATCGGATACCAGAGCGCGTAGATGCCGGTCGCCCATTTGCGGTGCGCGGCGGCGAGCCCGCGCGCCAGGCGGACGAAATCGCCGTCCGGCTTCGAACGGCGGATCGACCAACACCAGGCCGCGGCGCTCCTTCGGCGGCACGTAGGCGCCGAGCGCGGTCCAGCCGTCGATTTCCAGCGTCTTGATGCGGATATCGCCGCGCAGATTTTGCCGCAGCGCGGCAGCCGCCTTCGGCTCGATTTCGCAGGCGATCAGGCGGTCCTGCGGGCGCAGCCAGGCGCGCGCCAGCGCCGGCGAACCGGGATAGATCTTGAGCCGGCCGCGCTCGTTGAGCGCATCGACCACCTCGAGATAGGGCGCCAGCAATGCGGCGACCGGCGGCGCAAGCTCGGCCGCCATGCAGCCGCGCGATGCCGTCGTGCCATTCGCCGCCGCGGCTCGCTTCGCTGCCTGCGAGATCGTAGAGGCCGGCGCCGGCATGCGTATCGATCACGCGGAACGCCGCCGGCTTTGTCGCGCAAATAATTCAGAATGCGGCAAAGCACCGCATGCTTGAACACGTCGGCGAAACTGCCGGCATGAAAAGCGTGACGATAGTTCACGGGGCTTGCTCGAAAGATTCACATAGCCGGCATTGATCGCCGGCGTTGCCGAGCTTATGCCACAACTCGGTTCATTCCGGCATGCCGCGCAGGCCGAAATGGCTGCGCGGTTTGACCTGGCGGACGGGATAGCGCGCCTTGCGCCGCAGCGGCCGCGATCTTGCGGCGGGCTTGCCTGCGTGGGCGGCCGGCATGGCGCCGCCCGCGGCGCGGCGCCTGTTGGCGACGCGCGATGATCAAGTCGCACGCGGCACGAACAGCCGCCGCGCCGCCGCCGAACGCATGCAAAGCCGGCGGCAACGCCAGATAGTCCGGCGAACCGACGAGCCACAGCCCGATATAGCCGAGGCCGGCAAACCAGACCGCAAAGCCGATATAGTCCCACACACGATTCATCGCTCCGCGCTCCCCGCGCTGATCGCGGGCGGAAGATTGCGGATTTCTCTTACGAGAATCTTGCGCCAATTCTCGACGCTCCGGGGTTATCCCCGCAACGCCTATGGCCATCGTTAGTGGCGGCTTAACGCGATCGCAGACTCAACGGCTCGCACTTTCGGCGATCGTGTTTAGACGCCGTTCATCCGCCGCGCACCGCCGGCATGGCGATGCTGTCGCGCTTGCAGGCGCGCCGCGCCACCTCGGCGCAGTCGCGGAAGGAAAAATCCTTGTTCAAGCACACGCGCACTTCGCTCAAACGCTTGCGGTCGCAGGCGACCGCGACGTCGGCGCGCGACAAGCCGGCATTGGCCTTGACGAAGGCCTCCGCCACGTCGTCGGGCTTGACCACGATCGGCTTGTCCAGCTCGATGAATTCGGCGGGGATCTTGATCACCGCGCGCGCCTTGCGCACGACTTCGAAATAGGCGTGCTGCGAAAGCCCCGAACAGGTGCCGTGGCGATCCCATTCGTGGAAGATCAGCCGCGGGCTCGGCATCAAATCGAGCATGCCGCCGACGATCGCGCGGTCGAGCCGCGGCGCCGGCACCTGGCAGAAGGACGGGAAACCCTGCTCGTATTGCGGCCAAAGCCCGTGCACCACGAAGGAAAACGGCCGCCCGGCGCATTGCGGGTCGGGCGCCCGGGCCGGTGCGCCCGCTCTTGCGCCGCCTCGCAAAACGACGGCGACCAGGACAGCGCCAGCACATAGAAATCGAATTGGCCCGGCGCATTCTGCCGGCGATCCTGCGCCAATGCGACGATGGCGAAAAGGAACAGGAAACTGAGGGCAGATGGCGGCGGCGCGAGCCGCCCGGTTGAGACGACCACGAAGCAACTGCGGGACATCGGACGCCCCCATCACGAGACCCGTGAACAAACCGGAAATTGATCCTGCGCAACGGTTCCAGGAAACGGTAGCCGAATAACTAGAACATTTCAAGAACAAAAGAGAACAAAGCGTCACTAATTTTAACGCACGGTTTTAGGGCCGCGCCATCTTGCAGTCGCGGGTTATAGGCCCAGTTGCGGTCGAGGCCGACCACGCACCATTCGACGCCCCAGGTCATGCCGATCATGCCGGTGTCCTCGCCGATCCAGTAATTCACCCGGTGCTTGCGGCCGTCGCTGACCAAGGCGACCGCCGTACAGAAGCGGCGCGGAATGGTTCCGGCCGCCCAGGGCCGGAACGCGATTTCGCGCACCCGCTCGAAATCGAGGATTTGCAGGTCGGAGTTCCAGAACTGGCCCTCCTTCTCGGAAAAACGCGCGGCGATCTTGCCGAGCGCGGCCTCGCAGGGCGGCAGCTCGCCGTCGTAGTTCGGCCCGCTGAGATAGAAGTTTTTTTCCAGCCAGCTCGCCGCCTGGGCCGGCGCCAACGTGCCGAGGCCAATCAAGCCCCGCGGCCGCCAAGCAACCGAATATACCGAAACCGCCATCCATCACCGACTCCCGCTCGAATTCCTGCACACTATGTCCACTCTAGCCGCCGCGCCAATCGCCCAGCACCGCTTGCACCAGTGCCAGCGCCGCCACCGCCGCGGTATCGGCGCGCAAGATGCGCGGCCCGAGCGCAGATCCGCACCACGTTTGGCCGCCTCAGCAGCGCCTCCCGCTCGTCCTCGGCAAAGCCGCCTTCCGGCCCGATCAGCACGGCCAACGGCGCTGGTCGCGCGCGGCCGCCAGTAAGCGCCGCCACCGGGTCCTTCACCTCGGCATCCTCGTCGCAGAACACCAGCAAACGGTCGGCTGTCGGCGATCGCGGCCGCGAACGAAACCGGCTCGGCCACCTCCGGCAGGGTCAAAATGCCGCACTGCTGCGCCGCCTCGATCGACATTGGCGCGCATGCGCTCGAGATTGACGCGCGCCACTTGGGTGTGCCGGGTGATCACCGGCTGCAGCCGCGAGACGCCCATCTCCACCGCCTTCTGCACCAGATAATCGAGCCGGGCGTGCTTGAGCGGGGCGAACAGAAAATGCAGGTCGGACGGGCGCGGCTGCTCGCGCAGGCGCTCGCCGACCGCGGCCGACAGCGCCCGTTTGCCGGCGCCGGCGAGCCGGGCCCGCCATTCGCCGTCGCGGCCGTTGAACAGCAGCACCTCGTCGCCTTGCTTGAGCCGCAGCACGTTACGCAGGTAATTCGCCTGGGCGCGGTCGAAGGACGACCGTCCTGGCCGCCGCTCGAGCGGGGCGTCGAGAAAGACGCGCGGGGTGCGGAAATCGTAGCGCGGCATGGCGTTAATCATCGCGGGAGACGGCCGGTTTAGCCAGCATAGCGGGCCCTTGGCGAGGGCCGCCGGATTAGGCCCGGATTGCCGTGTTCCCGACGCATTCGGCCGGCTTGGTATAAGCGGCGGACGCGCGCCAACCTGCTATGATACGTCGGAAGGACGGGAGAGGATCGCTTTATGAACTTGCGCCGGGCATTGCTGATCGCCGCGTGCCTGCTGCCGTTCGCGGTCGCGCCGGCGGCCGCGCAGTTCCAGCCGGCGCCGGACGCGCAGCAGGGACCGCCCTGTGCGGCAAGGAGTTCGGCAAGCTGCGCGACGAAGCCGCAAAAAAGCGCGCGGCTGATCCGCGAGGCGAGCGAGCGCAAGGCTGCGGCCGCCCGAGGCCTGCAAGCTGTTCAACGCGTTCTCCGCCGCCGAAGCCAAGATGATGAAATATGCCGAGACAATGCGGTCTGGTGCGGCATCCCGCCGCAAATCGTCCAGCAGCATCAAGCAGGCGCACGCCAAGACTGCTCGAAATCCGCACCCGGGTTTGCCAAGCCGCCGCCGCAGCCGCCGCGGCCGCGCGGGGCCGACGCTGAGCGACGCGCTCACCGCCCCGGTCACCGACGCCAGCAACATCAAGACCGGCCGCGGCACCTTCGACACCCTGACCGGTACCCCGCTCGGCAACAAATGAGCGAGAACGCCGGACGCGTCGCCGATGCGACCGGAAACTGGGTCGACGGTCTCGCGCCCGCCGTTCACCCGCCCCTATCTGCGGCTCGCCCGCCTCGACCGGCCGATCGGCTCCTGGCTGCTGCTGATGCCGTGCTGGTGGTCGGTCGGGCTTGCCGGCATGCGCGTCGAACACTTCCCCGAGCCTCTGGCACATCGTGCTGTTCTTCATCGGCGCCTTCGCCATGCGCGGCGCCGGCTGCACCTGGAACGATCTGGTCGACCGCGATCTCGACGGGCTGGTCGAGCGCACGCGCTCGCGCCCGATCCCCTCCGGCCAGGTGACCGTCGCCGAAGCCACCGCCTTCATGCTGGCGCAGGCGCTGATCGGTTTCCTGGTGCTGATCCAGTTCAACCGCTTCACGGTCATCACCGGCCTCTGCTCGCTGCTGGTGGTCGCGATCTATCCGTTCATGAAGCGCATCACCTATTGGCCGCAGATCGTGCTCGGCCTCGCCTTCTCCTACGGCGCGCTGATGGGCTGGCCGGCGGCGTTCGGCCGGCTCGATTGGCCGGCGATCGTGCTCTATGCCGGCTCGATCTCCTGGGTGATCGGCTACGACACCATCTACGCGCACCAGGACCGCGAGGACGATCTGCTGATCGGCATCAAGTCGACCGCGCTGCTGTTCGGCGAGAACACGCGGCCGATGCTGGCGAGTCTTCTACGCCGGCGCGGTGGTGCTGATCGGCACTCGCCGGGCTGATGGCCGGCGGCGGGTTGATCTTCGTGCTCGGGCTGATCGCCTTCGCCGCGCATCTCGCCTGGCAGGTGCTGCGGCTCGACATCAACGATCCCGCGCATTGCCTGAAGCTGTTCAAATCGAACCGCGACGCCGGGTTGATCCTGTTCGCGCGCCATGCTGCTGGAGGCGGTGTTTTAAGTCGACGCTGCGTTGCCGCTTATTCGGCCGCCCTATCAGATACCTAGCCTAGCGGTGAGGCCATCCAGCGCGATGGCTCCGTCGTGCGCGGATCGCGACGTCCGGCCACTTGGCGGCTGATGGCGATGCCGATCCGAGTTGAGGCGCGGCTGCTGGACGAGTCGCGCTGCTCGGCGTCGAAGGTCGTGGTCGATGCTCTGTCTGCGCCGCACGGCGCACGCGACGCTTCGATCTGATGCCGGTCACCGTCGCTATCGTCGTCTCACCCGCGACATAGCCATCCTCGCCCGGCACCGCGACCGGCTGCTTGCCCGCCTTGCGCGATCGAGCCGGTATAAGCCGGCCCGCGCTGCTTGGCGGCATACATCGCGCGCGCCTTGGCCGCCACCACTTCGCCGGGGATCGCATCCGGCCGGCAAGGACGCCGCCCGCTCTCGCGCCGCATCAGGTCCACGTGGATGTGGTTGTAGTGATAGACGTTGTAGCCGGGCGCCAGCACCGTGGTGAAAGTCTCGCAGGCATAGAGCTGCACGTCGTGCAGGAAGCCCTGCTCTTCCGGCGAGCCGTGCCAGCCGTCCTTGCACCGTGATCTTGCGGCCGTCGGCGAGCGTGAAGCCGGCGACGTCGAGCGCGTTGCCGAAGGCGTGCTCGGACATATGCGAGGTGCCCGGCGCCGACCATCTCGCGGCACGAATAAGCCGAGATCTGCTTGATCTCGGCGACCGGCGAGCCGAACCAGTGCAACGCCGCCGGCTGCACGCCTTCGCTGACCCAGCGGTCGAGCGCCGAGACCATCGGACAGGCGAGCGTCGCTGGCGGCGTCAATGCCGCCGGCATGACCGCGGTGGTCGCGTTGGCCGCGCATCGGGCCGAGCGCCGGCAGGGCGCGTTGCGGCGGCGGCTGATAGACCGGCGCGTTGTAGGCCGGCTGCTGTGCGCGGATAAGCGGGGCGATTGGCCGGCTGCGCGGCCGGGCGGCAGCACGGCGTCGTCGGGAATGTCGTCGGGCTGGCGCCACGCCCGGCGCGTAGATCGACATCGGCTGCCCGGCCGGCGCCGGCGGCGCGGCGCGGCTCATAGGACCGGCGAATACGCGCGGCCGGGGGTATACGGCGCGGGTGCCGCCGCTGCGGGCCGCATCGCCGGCGGCGGTCCGGGCGTCCAGCGCATTTGCTCGGCGGCTCTGCACCGGCGCGGCGGCGCGTAGCGCTGGCTCGGCTGCGCCGGCCAGCGCGGCTGATCGCCGTGCGCGTTGGGGATGCCTGCCGGGCGGGCGCAGATCGTCGCCGTAGCTCATCGCCTGTGCTCTCGCCCAGCATCGCCACCTTGAGCGGGAAATCGGCGCCGCACATGCCGGGGCCTTCGATCGGCTGGATCTGCACGACGCCGGTGCCGATCTTGACCGCGCCCGACTTCAGGCAGGCGACCTCGGCCTCGTGCCGCCAGGCCGCGCGCTCGCCATATTGCAGGAAACTGCGCCCGCAGCCGGCGAGCGCCAGCAGCACCACAGTGCCGGCGAGATAAAGGGAAACGCACGCCTCATGCCCGCGAAAATGCGAGCAGTTTCTTTAACGAGGCTTCAATGCTGACGGGCTGGGAATTCGTTAAGGATAAGGAATCGTTGCCGGCTCACGGTTGCGCCGGCTTGATCCCCAGCGTCTTGCCGATCGCCATCACCGCCTCGGTTTGATCGTCGAGCGCCTTGGCGAATTCGGCCGGCGTGCCCGGATTGACGACCTGCCCGGTGGCGCTGAGCCGCGCCATCACCTCCGGTTCGGCGGCGATGGCGCGAATATCCGCCGCGATGCGCTCGCGCACCGCCGACGGCATGTCGCTCGGCCCCAGCAGACCGACCAGGCCGTCGAACTCCAGCGATTTGTAGCCGGCCTCCTTGCCGGTCGGAATATCCGGCAGCGCCGCGGCGTGCTGAAGGTTGGTCAAGACGATCACCTTCACTTTTCCGGCCAGCATGCGCGGCCGCATGATCGCGTAGGCGCCGACAAAGGCGTGGATGCGCCCCTCGGACAGATCGTTGATGGCCGTCACCGGATTCTTGTACGGCACTTTCGCCATTTTGAGCTTTTCGGTTTTCAGGAACGCCTCGAACATCAGATCGTTGGCGCCCGTCACCGAGGCATAGTTCAGCTTGCCCGGCGCCGCTTTGATCTTGGCGACCAATTCCTTGACGGTTGAAACACCGAGTTCCGTCGGCACCGCCGAGCACGATCAATGTGTTGGTGACGCGCGCGATCGGCACCAGATCCTTGATGTTGTAAGGCAGCTTGTCGTGCAGCAGCGGATGCGCGGTGAAGGTCGAGGCCGGCGCGAACAGCAGCACATGGTCGTCATGCGCGCCGATGACCGCCGTGATGGCGATGATGGCGTCGCCGCCCGGCTTGTTCTCGACCACCACCGGCTGACCCCATTTGGCCGACAGCTTGTCGGCAAACACGCGCGCCGTGATGTCGACGCCGGAGCCGGGGCCGAGCGGAACGATGAAGCGCACCGGCCGGGTCGGCCAGCTCTGCGCCGATGACGGAGCGACGCTCGAAACCAGCGCGGCGAGAACGACAAGACAGAGTCCGAACGGACGGAGCAGCGAGCGGCGCATGGGCGTTTCCTCGATAATTTTCTTATGATGGATTTGTGAACGGCCGCAGGGGCTTTGTCCAGCGCGGTGTCCTTGCACCGTCGCCGCACCTCGCGGACCTGCGATTGATTTGCACTTGCCCACTTTTTGCACTGCCGCACGGGCGCGCGCGGCCAAGATTTTGGCGCGCGATCAACCGCTTGCTTCCGCTATTCCCGCCGCGCATGACGAGCGATGCATTTTTCGCGCAAATGGGGCACGACCACCTTCAGTGCGGCGGCGTTCTCTGCTAGCCTTGCGCCACATCAAACAAGGGAGGCACTGCCGTGGAGCTCACCTTGAAATTGGATGTGCTCGCTGTATGCGCCGTGTTCGCTTTTGTTGGCGCGATCCTGCTGGGGGCATTCTGAGTTCAAGAGGCCAACGACGACGCCAAACCAATGAAGCAATTGCCGGTGTGAAACCGGCTGCGAGTGTGGACACCGGAGAGCGATCCTCTCCGGTGTTTTGTTTTTGCGATCATGCCGCCGCGATGCTCGGCGCAGCGCGCTCGTAATTGAGGATCGGCGCCAGCCATTTCTCGGCTTCCGCGACGCTCCAGCCCTTGCGCTTGGCGTAATCCTCGACCTGGTCGCGCTCGATCTTGCCGACGCCGAAATAGTGGCTCTGCGGATGGCTGAAATAGAGCCCGCTGACCGCCGCGCCCGGCCACATGGCGAAGCTCTCGGTCAATTTCACGCCGATGCGCTCGGCGTCCAGCAGATGGAACAGCGTGCCCTTCTCGGTGTGGTCGGGCTGCGCCGGATAGCCGGGCGCCGGGCGGATGCCGCGATATTTCTCGGCGATCATTTCGTCACCCGACAGCGTCTCGTCCGCGGCGTAGCCCCAGAATTCCTTGCGCACGCGCTGGTGCAATCGCTCGGCAAAGGCTTCCGCCAGACGGTCGGCCAGCGCTTTCACCAGAATGGCGGAGTAGTCGTCGTTGGCGCGCTTGAAGCGGTCGGCGATTTCGTCTTCGCCGATGCCGGCGGTGACGGCGAAGGCGCCGATGTAATCCTTCGCGCCGCTGTCGCGCGGCGCGATGAAATCGGCGAGCGCCTCGTTGAAGCGGCCCTCGCGCTTGGACAGTTGCTGCCGGAGCGTGTGCAGCGTCACGACCGGTCTGTCGCGCGTCTCGTCGGCGAACACCGTAATATCGTCGCCGCGCGCCTCGGCCGGCCAGAAGCCGACGACCGCGCTCGCCGTGAACCAGCGCTCGGCGACGATCTTGTCGAGCATGGCGCGGGCATCATCGTAGAGCGAGCGCGATACGGCCCCGAATTTGGCGTCGTCGAGGATAGCGGGATACTTGCCGGACAGTTCCCAGGTCTGGAAGAACGGCGTCCAGTCGATGAAATCGATCAACTCGGCGATCGGATAATCGACAAGCGTCTTGGTGCCGATGAACGTCGGCTTCGGCGGCACGTAAGCCGACCAGTCGAATTTCGCCGCATTGGCCCGCGCCTGACTCAGCGGCAGCCGCACCTTGTCGGCCTGCGCGCGCGCATGCGCGGCGGCGAGCTTGGTGTATTCGCCGCGCAGCTCGGCGACGTAGCCGCCTTTCTGCTCGGCCGACATCAGCGCCTGCGCCACGCCGACGGCGCGGCTGGCGTCGTTCACATAGACCGCCTGGCCGCGCCTGTAGTTGGGATGGATCTTCACCGCCGTGTGCACGCGGCTGGTGGTGGCGCCGCCGATCAAGCAGCGGCAGCTCGAAGCCCTGCCGCTCCATCTCCGCGGCGACGTGGCACATCTCGTCGAGCGACGGCGTGATCAGCCCGGACAGGCCGATGATGTCGGCCTTCTCGGCGCGCGCGGTCTCGAGAATCTTCGCCGCCGGCACCATGACGCCGAGATCGATCACCTCGTAGTTGTTGCACGGCAGCACGACGCCGACGATGTTCTTGCCGATGTCGTGCACGTCGCCCTTGACCGTCGCCATGACGATCTTGCCGTTCGACGAATTGTGCGAGCGGCCGTCTTTGTCCTGCTCCATGAAGGGCATCAGGTAGGCGACCGCCTGCTTCATCACCCGCGCCGACTTCACCACCTGCGGCAGGAACATCTTGCCGGAGCCGAACAGGTCGCCGACGATATTCATGCCGTCCATCAGCGGGCCTTCGATGACGTCGAGCGGCCGCTTGGCCTCGCGCCGCGCCTCCTCGACGTCGGCCTCGACGAATTCGGTGATGCCGTGCACCAGCGCGTGCGCCAGCCGCTTGTCGACCGGCCGTTCGCGCCAGGCGAGATCGACCTCGCGCGCCGCCTGCCCGGCGCCGCGGAACTTGTCCGCCAGCTTGAGCAGCCGCTCGGCGGCGTCCGGCCGCCGGTTGAGCACCACGTCCTCGCAAGCCTCGCGCAATTCCGGATCGAGGTCGTCGTAGACCGCGATCTGCCCGGCATTGACGATGCCCATGTCCATGCCGGCCTTGATGGCGTGATAGAGGAACACCGAATGCATCGCCTCGCGCACGCGCTCGTTGCCGCGGAAGGCGAACGACAGGTTCGACACGCCGCCCGACACATGCACATGCGCCAGGTTGGCCTTGATCCAGCGCGCCGCCTCGATGAAGTCGACGCCGTAATTGTTGTGCTCCTCCATGCCGGTGGCGATGGCGAAGATGTTGGGATCGAAGATGATGTCCTCGGGCGGAAAGCCGACCTGTTTGATGAGAATGTCGTAGGCGCGCTGGCAGATCGCGGTCTTGCGCTCGAGCGTGTCGGCCTGGCCCTTCTCGTCGAAGGCCATCACCACCACCGCGGCGCCGTAGCGGCGCACGATCTTGGCGTGCTCGATGAAGGCCGCCTCGCCCTCCTTCATCGAGATCGAATTCACCACCGGCTTGCCTTGCAGGCATTTCAGGCCGGCCTCGATCACCGAGAATTTCGACGAGTCGACCATCACCGGCACGCGGGCGATGTCGGGCTCGGCGGCGATCAGGTTGAGGAAGGTCATCATCGCCTCTTCCGAGTCGAGCAGGCCCTCGTCCATGTTGACGTCGATGACCTGCGCGCCGTTCTCCACCTGCTCGCGCGCGATGGTGAGCGCGCTGGTGTAGTCGCCGGCGGTGATCAGCTTGCGGAACTTGGCCGAGCCGGTGACGTTGGTGCGCTCGCCGATATTGACGAAGGGGATTTCCGGCGTGAGCGTGAACGCTTCCAGGCCCGACAGCCGCAACTGCCGCGGCACGTCGGGAATGGCGCGCGGCGCCTTGCCGGCAACGGCCTTGGCGATGGCCGCGATGTGCTCCGGCGTGGTGCCGCAGCAGCCGCCGACGATGTTGACCAGACCGGACGTCGGCGAACTCGCCCAGCAGCTCGGCCATGAATTCGGGGCTCTCGTCGTAATAGCCGAATTCGTTCGGCAGCCCGGCATTCGGATAGGCGCAGACGAAGGTATCGGCGAGACGGCCGAGCTCGGCGATATGGGCGCGCATCTCGCGCGCGCCGAGCGCGCAGTTGAGGCCGATGGTGACCGGGTTGGCGTGCCGCACCGCATTCCAGAATGCCCCCGGCGTCTGGCCGGACAGCAGGCGGCCCGACAGGTCGGTGATGGTGCCGGAGATCATCACCGGCATGTCGATGCCGCGTTCGGCGCAGGCTTCCGCAATCGCGTAGATCGCCGCCTTGGCGTTGAGCGTGTCGAAGATGGTTTCGATCAGCAGCAGATCGGCGCCGCCGTCGATCAGGCCTTTGATCTGCTCGCCATAGGCCGCGCGCAACTGGTCGAAGGTGATGGCGCGGAAGCCGGGATTGGTAACGTCCGGCGAGATCGACGCCGTGCGGTTGGTCGGGCCGAGCGCGCCGGCGACGAAACGGCGCTTGCCGTCGTCTTTCTCCGCCAGCACGGCCGCCTCGCGCGCCAGCGTCGCGCCGGCTTGATTGAGCTCGTAGGCGATGTCCTCCATGCCGTAATCGGCCTGCGCGATCGTGGTGGAGGAGAACGTGTTGGTGGAGACGATGTCGGCGCCGGCGCGGAAATAAGCGAGATGGATGTCGCGCACCGCGTCGGGCCGGCTCAGATTCAACAGATCGTTGTTGCCGCGCACTTCGCGGTTCCAGGCGTCGAAGCGCGCGCCGCGATAGCCCTCCTCGTCGAGCTTGAGCGCCTGGATCATGGTGCCCATGGCGCCGTCGAGCACCAGGATGCGCTCGCGCATCAGCGCGAGAAATTCGGAGCGGGTCTTGCGAGACAGCCACAACAATGGACTCCGAATTCAGGCTGCCAGCGCCACCGGCCGCAAGCCCAGCAGATGGCAGATGGCGTAGACGAGATCGGCGCGGTTCATGGTGTAGAAGTGGAACGTGGTGACGCCGCGGTCGACCAGATCGACCACCTGCTCGGCCGCGACCGCCGCGGCGATCAGCTTGCGCGTCGCCGCATCGTTATCGAGGCCGTGGAAGCGCTCGGCCAGCCAGGCCGGCACCGACGCGCCGGCGCGCGCGGCGAAATTGGTCGCCGCCTTGAAATTCTGCACCGGCAGGATGCCCGGCACGATCGGGATATCGATGCCGCGCGCGCGCACGCGGTCGAGATAGCGGAAATAGAGATCGTTCTCGAAGAAGAATTGCGTGATGGCGCGGGCCGCGCCGGCATCGACCTTGGCCTTGAGCATGTCGATGTCGGCGTCGACCGTCGGCGACTGTCGGGATGCTTCTCCGGATAGGCCGACACCGAAACTTCGAAGTCGCCGATGCGCCCGCTTGATGCCGGCGACCAGATCGGCGGCGTTGCTGGTAGCCGCCCGGATGCGGCGCGTATTTGGTGCCGGCGCCGCCGGCCGGATCGCCGCGCAGCGCCACGATATGGCGCACGCCGGCGTCGCGATAATTGCGCACGATGGCGTCGACTTCCTCGCGCGTCGCGGCGACGCAGGTGAGATGCGCGGCCGGCGTCAGCGGCGTCTCGGCCAGGATGCGTTTGACCGTCGCGTGGGTGCGCTCGCGCGTCGAGCCGCCGGCGCCGTAGGTGACCGAGACGAAATTCGGCGCCAGCGGCGCCAGCCGCTCGATCGACTCCCACAGGATCTTTTCCATCTCCTCCGTCTGCGGCGGGAAGAATTCGAACGACACGTCGATGCGGCGGCCCTCGCCGCGCGCGAACCGGCTGGCGCGGATCGTTCATCACGCCACCTCCCGCTGCGGCGGCTGCGCCATCAGCGCGCGGGCGTCGCGCGCGAGCCACAGCGACACCGCGATCTTGCCCGATCCGGCTCCGGCGCCAGGCTCTTGTGCAGCACCGGTTCGAGGCCGGACGCCGTCATCCATTGCGTCACGGTCTCCGGCGCAAAGCCGAGCCGGCGGTGCGCGTACTGCTCGCGCAGGAATTCCTGCTCGTGCGGCGCGAAGTCGACCACCAGCAGCCGCCCGCCGGGGCGCAGCACGCGCGCCGCCTCGTGAATCGCGCGCGCGCCGTCGTCGAGGAAGTGCAGCACCTGATGCATGATGACGACGTCGAAGCTGTCGTTGGCGAGCGGCAGATCGTAGATGTCGCCCTGGCGCACGCTGCAATGTCTCAGGCCGGCGCGCTCCAGCCGGTCGCGCGCCAGCAGCAGCATGTCGAGCGACAGATCGAGGCCGAGCCCGCGCTCGATCTCGGCGCCGAACAATTCGAGCATGCGGCCGGTGCCGGTGCCGAGATCGAACAGCGACCGGAACGGCTTGCCGGCGAGCGCTGCGCGGATCGCCGTCCTCGACCGCGTCGTCGGCGACGTGCAGCTTGCGGATGCGGTCCCATTCGGCGGCGTGGGCGCGGAAATAGGCCTGCGCCGCGGCGGCGCGCGCCGAGCGCACCGAGGCAAGCCGGGCGCGGTCGCGGGCGATGGTCTGGTCGGCTGGATCGAGCCGCTCGAGCAGCGCGCGCGCGAGCTCGGCGCCGCCGCCATGCTCGGCCAGGCGGAAGAACGCCCAGGTGCCCTCGCGGAAGCGCTCGATCAGCCCGGCTTCGGCCAGCAGCTTGAGATGGCGCGAGATGCGCGGCTGCGACTGGCGCAGGATGTCGGTGAGGTCGGAGACCGTCAGTTCGGCTTCGGCGAGCAGCGCCAGCACGCGCAGGCGCGTCTCCTCGCCCGCGGCCTTGAGGGCCGCGTTGAGGGCATCGAAACCGAAGTCTGGCACTGCTCATAGGGTCTTTAGCGCTGGTCGGTATGGGCGTGTTCCCACTATATAAAGATATCTTTATACGTTGAAACGAATAACGGCAAGCCCGTCGCGTAAGGCATTTTCCGGAGTGGTTACGAAAAGCGTGCCGGTGGCAACATCCTACCGACAGGGATCAACGGCCATGCGCAGCAGTGAATTCGGCGTCCGCGACGGCGAGGTCGCAGTCGACCTGCCCGAGAATTACGACGCTGGCCTTTACTTCATCGGCCGCATCCGCACGCCCTGGATGCAGCGCAAGGACTGCCCGAAAAACGCCCGCGAATCCGACGCGGTCTGCACGGTCGAGGTCGATCCGCGCTGGCGCGCAGGCGCTCAAGGACGTCGAAACCTGCAGCCATCTGGTGCTGCTTTATTGGATGGACAATTCGCAGCGCGACCTAGTGCTGCAGGTGCCCAGCCACTACGGCACTCAGCACGGCACCTTTGCGCTGCGCTCGCCGGCCCGCCCCAACCCGATCGCCATGAGCGTCGTCAAGCTGCTCGGCATCGAGGACGGCACGCTGTCGGTGGTCGGGCTCGACTGCCTGGACGGCACGCCGCTGCTCGACATCAAGCCCTATTTCGCCTCCACCGACAGCGTGCCGGAGGCGGTGGTGGGCTGGCGCAAGCGCGCCGACTAGCTGCAAAAAACGTCAATATTCGCAATTGGTTCCGACCGATGACGGAAATTTGAGGAAGCCGGATTTCCGGAACCTTTGAACCTCCCGGCGCTTGCCTCGACGAATGATGGATCACGAGATCCATCGGGGAGGCTGCACATGTCCGCCAAGTACTTCATCGCCGGTTCGCTGATCGCCGCCGCCGCTTTGTCGTGCGGCACCGCGCAGGCCGATCCGCTGTTCGCGTTCCTGTCGCCGGGCCAGGCGCAGGTCGCCCCGCAGGTCCAGCCGCAATATGCGCCGGATGACCAGGCTGCGCCGGACGCCGACGCGCAGCTCGATCCGCGCCTGCAGCGCCAGATCGTCAACTACGCCAGCCACGAGGCGCCCGGCACCGTCATCATCGATACCCCGCACACCTTCCTCTATTACGTGCTCGGCAACGGCAAGGCGATCCGCTACGGCATCGGCGTCGGCCGCAGGGCTTCACTTGGGCCGGCGTCAAGCAGGTCGCGCGCAAGGCCGAGTGGCCGGACTGGTATCCGCCGGCCGAGATGATCGCGCGCCAGCCTTATCTGCCGCGCATGGTCGCCGGCGGCCCCGGCAATCCGCTCGGCGCGCGCGCCATGTATCTCGGCGGCAGCGAATACCGCATCCACGGCACCAACGACCCGACCACCATCGGCAAGCACGTGTCGTCGGGCTGCATCCGCCTCACCAATGAGGACGTCACCGATCTCTACAGCCGCGTGCAGGTCGGCGCCAAGGTGATCGTGCTGCCGCAGAGCGCGCCGGCGCAGACCGCGCAGCACGCGCCGGCTCCCGTCCATACCGAACGGCTATCGTTGAACGTCGATCGCCCGTCCAGCCTCCACTGATTTTCGCGTAACCTCCAACAACTTTGCCCGGCGCTTGCGCCGGGCATTTTTTTGCGCCGACGCAAAAGGCGCTTGTATTGATCTGAGTTATCGTCGGGCAATCGCAGCCGCTCTATCGAGGTAGGGCTCTATTTTTGCGCCCGCGCCTTGTCGAACGATGGGCGGCCGGCTTACAGGTTGCCAACTCACCGGGAGTCCTTGACATGGAACAGCCAAAGGCGAGGCCCAGCATGGGCCGCTGGTACATCCTGGTTCTGATCAGCCTGATGTACCTGATTACCTATCTCGACCGCGTCAACATCTCGACCGCGGCCCCCGCCATCAGCAAGGAATTCGGCTTCGACAAGATCACCATGGGCGTGATCTTCAGCGCCTTCGTCTGGGCCTATGCATTGTTCCAGGTTCCCGGCGGCTGGATCGGCGACCGTTTCGGCCCGCGCAAGGTGCTCACGGTCATCGTCGCCTATTGGTCGGTGATGACCGCGGCGACGGCCTGGGCGACCGGCGCGACCTCGTTCGTGGTGCTGCGCTTCCTGTTCGGCGTCGGCGAAGGCGGCGCCTTCCCCGGCGCGACGCGCGCGATGCAGCTCTGGTATCCCAAGCACGAGCGCGGCTTCGTGCAAGGCATCACCCACAGCGCGAGCCGGCTCGGCGCGGCGATTGCGCCGCCGCTGGTGGTGCTGATCATGACGACGCTCGGCTGGCGCTCGGTGTTCTACATCTGCGGCGCGGTCGGCCTGGTCTGGTCGATCTTGTGGTATTTCGCCTATCGCGACCTTCCCGAAGACCACGCCTTGGTCAATGCCGACGAGCTCAAATACATCCGCGGCACCGACGCGCAGGGCAATGCGCTCAAAGCCAACATCAGCAAGAAGCCGAGCGTGCCGTGGGGCATCGATGCTGCGCTCGCCCAACATGTGGGCGATCATGTGCGCCTACTTCACTTACGTGTATTGCCTCTGGATCTTCCTGAGCTGGCTGCCGTCTTATCTGATCGAGTTCCGGCACTTCACGCTGATCAAGGTCGGCATCTTCGCCTCGCTGCCGCTGTGGGCGGGCGTCGTCGGCGACACCGTCGGGGCTGGCGACCGACTGGCTGCTGGCAAAGACCGGCAACATCAAGTTCTCCCGCCGCGCCGTCGCCATCACCGGCATGCTGGGCTGCGCGGTGTTCATCGTGCCTGCCGCGATGACCGAGAGCGCCTACACCGCAGTCTATTGCCTGACCGCCTCGATGTTCTTCCTCGAATGCACCATCGGCCCGTCCTGGGCGGTGCCGATGGACATCGGCGGCGAGCATTCCGGCACGGTGTCGGGCATGATGAACATGGCCGGCAATATCGGCGGCGCGCTGTCGCCGCTGGTGTTCGGCGTGCTGGTCCAGTTCGGCTCGTGGCAGGCGCCGTTCATCGTCGCCGCCAGCCTGCTGGTGCTCGGCTCGGCGGTCTGGGCGTTCTGGCTCGACCCCGGCAAGTCGGCGGTCGAGAAGGAAGCTGCCGCCACCTGACGGCGACGCGCGGCTAACTTAACTCAGCGTCGCCGCGACCTCCGGAATCTCGCGCAGCGGCACGCCGATCGCCTGCATCAGCGTCACCGGGTCGGGCGTAAGCCCGGCGCGCGGCGGGTCTTCGAGGTAGGCGCCGAGATAGCGCGCCCGCGCCACCAACGCTGCACCGAAGCCGCGCGCCTCCGCGTCATAGACCGCGAGCGCGGCGTCGATGTCGGGTTGCGCCTTGAGCGCATCGGTCAGCCAGGCCGCGTTCAGCGCCGCCTTGGTGACGCCGGCCCCGACATGCGGCCGCGCGACGAAGGCGGCATCGCCCAACAGCAGCGCACGTCCGGCGACCAGCCGCGGCGATTCCAGATCGAAGATCGGCTGGAAGAACGGCGCCGGCGTTGCTTCGGTCAGCGCGATGAATTGCGGCGGCAGCAGCGCGTGTGCGTCGGCGCGGAAGGCGGCGATCACCTCGGGCCGGATCAGCGGCGGCGGAATGGCCGCGTGATGATGGCCCTCCGCATCGGTGCACATGTCGCGCAGTGCCGCCGCATTCACCGGGTGATACCACAGCCAGTTCATGCGCCGCCGCCCGGGCGTGAGGTCGTCGTCGGCGCCCGGCTGCAGATAGGACAGGAACATTTCGCGCGGCGGCAGATAGAAGGCGTAGGACGTGAACAGCTCGCCGCGCGCGTCGTGCGGCACGGCGTTCTCGTCGATGACGCCGCGCCAGCCGACGTAGCCGGCATAGACCGGCGCCGGCGACCCCGGAAACGCGCGCGCCCGGACGGTCGAATGCACGCCATCGGCGCCGATCAGTAGATCGCCGTCGACGGGTGTGCCGTCAGCGAAGATCGCGGTGATGCCGCCGTCGCGTTGCGCGATGTCGTCAAGCTGCATGCCAGCCCGATAGCAGGCATCGGGCAGGCGCCGCCGCAGCGCGCGGTAGAGCAGCGTCCACGAGGTGAGGATCTTGTCGAACGGCAGCCGGGCGACCACCGACCCGTCATGGGCGAGGCAAAAGCGCGACGAGAACGACTGACCGATCGATTGGTCGACGACGATGCCGAGCCGGCGCATGATGTCGAACATCTCGACATGCGTGCCGATGCCGACGCCGCGGCTGGCGAGATCGCCGGTGCTCTTCTCGAACACCGTGACGTCGCAGCCGGCCTGGCGCAGCAGCAGGCCGGCGAACAGCCCGCCGAGCGAACCGCCGATGATCAATGCACGGGCCATGGCTGCTTTACTTGCTCCGGTCGGCGCGCAACCTAACCTCGGCAATCGCGCCCGGCAATTTTTTGCTATAACGCCCGCCTGAGCAAACGAGGAGCGGCTTCATGCGGATAGCGGCAATGGCGGCGGGCGCGGTCGGCGGGTACTTCGGCGCGCGCATGGCGGCGGCCGGCCACGACGTGTTCTTCATCGCCCGCGGCGCCAATCTCGCGGCGATGAAAGCGAACGGCCTCAAGCTCGAGAGCGTGCACGGCGACCTGCATCTGCCCATTCCGAACGTCACCGACGACCCGAAAAGCGTCGGCCCGGTCGATATCGTGCTGTTCGCGGTGAAACTTTGGGACACCGAGACTGCCGCCGCTCAGGCGCGGCCGCTGGTCGGCGCCAACACCCGCGTCATCACCCTGCAGAACGGCGTCGACAGCGAGCGCATCACGCCGATTCTCGGCGCCGAACAAACCGCCGGCGGCGCCGCCTATATCGCCACCACCATTGCCTCGCCCGGCGTCATCAAACACACCAGCCATTTCGCCAAGATGCGCTATGGCCGCCCCGACAAGAAAGCCGACGCCGTGCTGCGGGCCTTCACCGAGGCCGGCAAGGCGGCCAAGCTCGACGTCGACATCTCGCCGGATATCGACGTCGAGCTGTGGGAGAAATTCATCTTCCTCACCGCCATGGCGGGCTCGACCGGCAGCATGCGCTCAGCCATTGGCGCGATCCGCAGCGATCCCGAATTGCGCGGCTTCTTTCGCGCGCTGATGCAGGAGGCCTACTCTGTCGGCAAAGCCAAGGGCGTGGCGCTGGCGCCAGATTTCATCGACGGCCGGATGAAATTCTTGGACACGATCGAGCCCGGCATGAAGGCGTCGATGGCGCACGATCTCGAGCGCGGCGGCCGGATCGAACTCGACTGGCTCGCCGGCAAGGTGCGCGCGCTCGGCCGCGAGTACAACATCCCGACGCCGGCGAGCGACACGGTCTATACCGTGCTCAAGCTCAACCGCATGGGATCGCGTCCGTAGCGACCGCGACCGGACCGACCTCGGACCCGGCCGGTATGACGGTACATCTCGGCCGGCGCGGCGGACAACCGGCGGTCGCGGCACTGCGGTATTGCACGGGCCACTTCGCTAAGACCATGAAAACACCGCAAGTTTCCCGCGCCCGGGATAGCCGCGCGCCATCAATCGCCTGTGAAAGAACCGACCGGGAACGGAGTTGTTATCATGGGGCCAGGATTGGCAGGGCTTGTTGTTCGTGCGACAAAATACCGGAGCAGCTGATGACAACCGTGCAGCGGTCGCCGGCGGATATAGAAAAACGGTTAGCACTAGACTAAAGATAGGGGATGCCAAACCGCACCCCGAATAAATGACAAGAAAACTGCCCTGGAGGAGACACCCTTGTTCGGCACGCTCCTAAAAAAGCGCGACTTCTACGCCGGCGGTCTGATGACCCTGCTCGGCGCCGCAGTCACGCTCAACTCCCTCACTTATACCCTCGGCACCCTCACCCATATGGGACCGGGGATGTTCCCCATGATGCTCGGGGTCACGCTCACCTTCGTCGGCGTGCTGATCCTCGGTACCGCGATCGTCACGCCGCTCGGCGACGACGAGCGTATCCTGCCGGAAAAACCGGAATGGTTTGCCTGGGGCTGCATCCTGGCCGGTCCGGTTGCGTTCATCATCCTTGGCGAATTTTTCGGCCTGGTGCCGGCGACCTTCGCCTGCGTCCTCATCCCCGCGCTCGGTGACCGCACCGCGACGCTGAAAGGCTCGGCGATTCTCGCAGCCGGCGTTACCGTCGTCGGTGTGGCGCTGTTCGTCTACGTGCTGAAGATTCCATTTCCAATGTTCCGGTGGGGCTTCTGATGTTCGAAACCGCGCTTACCGATCTCTGGTACGGCTTCGGCGTCGCGCTCGAGCCGCACAATGTGATGTGGTGTTTCATCGGCGTGTTCGTCGGTAACATGGTCGGCGTGCTGCCGGGCATGGGCCCGCTGGCGACCATCTCGATCCTGTTGCCGCTGACTTTCGGCATCAAGCCGGTCGGCGCCATCCTGATGCTCGCCGGCGTGTTCTACGGCGCGCAATACGGCGGGGCGATCTGCTCGATCTTGCTCAACCTGCCGTGCCATCCACCGCACGCCGTGACCTGTCTCGACGGCTTCCCGCTGACCAAGCAGGGCCGCGGCGGCGCGGCGCTCGGCATCACCGTCATCTCGTCTTTCGTCGGTGCCTCCTGGGGCATCACCGAGATGATCTTCTTGTCGCCAATCCTGGTGGTGGTGGCATTGAAATTCGGGCCGGCGGAGATCTGTTCGCTGATGTTGCTCGGCTTGCTAGCCGGCTCGACGCTGGCGCGCGGTTCGCCGCTCAAGGGCGTAGCCATGACCGTTTGCGGGCTGCTGATCGGCATCGTCGGCAGCGACATCGAAACCGGCACGCCGCGCTTCACCTTCGGCATCCCCAATCTGTTCGACGGGGTGGAAATCGTGGCGCTGGCGCTCGGCCTGTTCGGCATCGCCGAGTTCATGAAGAGCGTCAATCAACTGTCCGAGGTCGACACCAAGTACACGAACGTGAAGTTCAAGGACTTGCGGCCGACCCGCGACGAATTTCGCCGCTCGATCCCGGCTATGTTCCGCGGCACCATCATCGGCAGCCTGTGCGCGCTGATCCCTGGCACCGGCCCGACCATCGCCTCGTTCATCTCCTACGCCACCGAGAAGAAGATCTCCAAGACGCCGGAGAAGTTCGGCACCGGCATGATCGAGGGCGTTGCCTGCCCCGAAGCCTCCACGCACTCTTCGGTGCAGGGCGACTTCATCCCGACCATGAGCCTCGGCATTCCGGGCGACGCGGTGATGGCGTTGATTCTCGGCGCCCTGATGATCCAGGGCGTGGTTCCGGGCCCGCAACTGATCAGCGAACACCCGGACATCTTCTGGGGCCTCATCGCCAGCTTCTGGATCGGCAACATAATCCTGGTCGTGCTCAACGTGCCGATGATCGGCCTGTGGGTGAAGCTGCTGACCATCCCCTACAAGTATCTCTACCCGGCGGCGATGTTCTTCGTGGCGATTGGCGTCTACTCGACCAACAACGACATGTTCCAGGTCGGCGAAGTCATCCTCATTGGTATCGTCGGCTACATCCTGTTGCTGCTCGACTTCCACCCGGCGCCGATCCTGCTCGGCTTCGTGCTCGGACCGCGCTTCGAGGAGAACTTCCGGCGCGCCATGTTGATCTCGCGCGGCGACATCCTGGTGTTCGTCAAGCATCCGATCAGCGCCGTGTTCATCGGCCTGTGCGCCTTGCTGATCGTCATGCAGATCGTGGTGCGGCTGCGCGCGCCCAAGGCGCTGCCGACCGAGATGGCCTTGCCGACCGACCATCACAAGGCGGCGGAAGCGGCGGAGTGACGCGCTAGCCGCCGACCAACCAACCGAGATAGCCATAGGCGAACATCGCGGCCAAAAGCGCGATGAACGCCGTGGCTACCCGCCGGCCGATCGGGTCGGCCCAATCGTCTCGATTTTCGCTCATTGCTGGACCAGCGCCCCGTTTTCGCGCCGCGGCCAAAAATGGCCGCCCGCGAGCGGTGCGGCCATAAGTTTCAGTTTGGGTCTATGCCATCCGCTCCAGAGGGGAAACGAACGGCAAGGCCCAGTCTGCCGGGCGCGCCCTGCCGGCGCTTTCAGCTGGATTATGGATTCAGATTATTGAACGGCGCTAGGCTGGCTGCTGGATTTAACCCACGCGCGCGCAAGCCCCAGGCAACGGTTTGGATCGGCATCCATTCGTCGCGCGGCTGTCGCAGCTCGTCGATTTGAAGGCCGCGGGCCTCAAGGGCCTCGACGATATCATCGACGGCGAGTTGACGATCCGCAAACGGCGCGACCTGATCGCCGACGGCTACGAGTATCGCAAGCTCTGCTTCGTCAAGGACGGCTACGCCGTCCGCTACAAGCTGCTGCGCAACGGCAAGCGGCAAATCCTCAACGTCATCGTGCCCGGCGACATCGTCGGTCTGCCGGGCAGCTTCTATGAGCGCGCGGTCTATTCGGTCACCGCCATCACCGATCTGCGCATGAACGTCTGCGCGCTCGATGCTTACGTCCAGCTGTGCTACCGGCATCCGCAATTCGGCCTGGCGCTGAGCTGGATCGCCGTGCAGGAGGCGACCACCTACGCCGAGCACGTCATCGACGTCGGCCGGCGCACGCCGGTCGAACGGCTGTCGCATTTTCTGCTTGAACTGCACGACCGGCTGCGCGCGGTCGGACGCGCGGAGGAAGCGCACTTCACCCTGCCCTTCTCGCAGGAGGTGATCGCCGACGTGCTGGGCTTGAGCGTGCCGCACGTCAATCGCATGATGCAGCAGCTGCGCGGCGAGAAGCTGATCGCCGACCGCGACCGCGTCATTGAATTCCTCGATTTCGACGCCATCCAGACGCTGGCGCATTACCAGCCGCAAGCGCTGGCGCCGATCCCGCGCGAGGCCTAGCGCTTGTGGGTGGAGCATAAAGAATACCGCCGCGCAGCCATGCACCGCGCGCATTGACACCCCTGCCGCCAAGCCTACATTAAATTGAGTTCCGAGGGGTGCCCGGGTACGGGCTGAGAAAAACCCTTAGAACCTGATCCGGGTCATGCCGGCGAAGGGACAGGACAACCGCCCATGCACAGAGCGCAATACATCGCGAGGCTGACCGGCCCGGAGTTTGCCGCCATCGGCGTCGGCATGCTGGCGAACCAAGCGGCCTATCGCCAGATGGCCGGCCAGTTCCTCGCCGGCTATCCGTTCATCTATTTTTCCGGCGTGCTGATCCTCATCGGCGGCCTGATCATCCTCAACACGCACCACATCTGGACCCGCGACTGGCGCAGCGTCATCACCGCGCTCGGCTGGGTCATGTCGATCGTCGGCGTCTACCGCATCATCGCGCCGCAGTTCGTCAACTTCGTCGGCACCTCGGTTCGTCGCCCGCGAGTATTTCTTCGCCGGCCTCGGCATCGCCTGCTCGCGCTCGGCAGCTTCCTGATGTTCAAAGGCTACGCGGCGTAATGCGCCGAACACTTGCACTGGAGACACGATCATGAACAAGCCCGTCACCACCGCCGATCTGGTCACCCCGAAAGTCACGACCGGTTCGCTGCCCGCCTCGCGCAAGGTCTACGCGCGGCCCGACGCCGCGCCGGAGCTGCGGGTGCCGGTGCGTGAGATCGCGCTGAGCGAGGCGGCGGGCGAGCCGCCGCTGCCGGTCTATGACACCACCGGGTCCTATACCGATCCGGACGTGACGATCGACGTGGAGAAGGGCCTCGCCCGCACACGCATCGAATGGGTGAAAGAGCGCGGCGGCGTCGAACAATATGACGGCCGCCCGATCCAGCCGGTCGACAACGGCAACGTCAGCGGCACGCACCTGGCGCGCAACTTCCCCAACACGCCGAAGCCTTATCGCGCTTTGGACGGCAAACCGGTCACCCAGTACGAATGGGCCAAGGCCGGCGTCATCACCAAGGAAATGATCTACGTCGCCGAGCGCGAAAACCTCGGCCGCAAGAAGCAGCTTGAGCGCGCCGAAGCCGCGCTCGCCGACGGCGAGCAGTTCGGCGGCGCGCTCCCTGCGTTTGTCACGCCGGAATTCGTGCGCAGCGAGATCGCGCGCGGCCGCGCCATCATTCCGTCCAACATCAACCACGCCGAACTCGAGCCGATGATCATCGGCCGCAATTTTCTGGTGAAGATCAACGCCAATATCGGCAACAGCGCTGTCACGTCCTCGGTCGAAGAAGAGGTCGAGAAGATGGTGTGGGCGATCCGCTGGGGCGCCGACACGGTGATGGACCTCTCGACCGGCCGCAACATCCACAACACCCGCGAATGGATCCTGCGCAATTCGCCGGTGCCGATCGGCACCGTGCCGATCTATCAGGCGCTAGAGAAGGTCGACGGCGATCCGGTCAGGCTCGACTGGGAATGCTACAAGGACACGCTGATTGAGCAGTGCGAGCAAGGGGTGGACTATTTCACGATCCACGCCGGCGTGCGGCTCGCCTACGTGCCGCTCACCGCCAATCGCGTCACCGGCATCGTCTCGCGCGGCGGCTCGATCATGGCGAAGTGGTGCCTGTCGCGGCACAAGGAGAGCTTCCTCTACGAACGCTTCGACGAGATCTGCGACATCATGCGCAAATATGACGTGTCGTTCTCGCTCGGCGACGGACTGCGGCCCGGCTCGCAGGCCGACGCCAACGACCGCGCGCAATTCGCCGAGCTGGAGACGCTGGGCGAGCTCACCGAGATCGCCTGGAAGAAAGGCTGCCAGGTCATGATCGAAGGCCCCGGCCACGTGCCGATGCACAAGATCAAGATCAACATGGACAAGCAACTCAAGGAATGTGGCGAGGCGCCATTCTATACGCTCGGGCCCCTCACCACCGACATCGCGCCGGGCTACGACCACATCACGTCGGGCATCGGCGCCGCGATGATCGGCTGGTTCGGCTGCGCCATGCTCTGCTACGTGACGCCGAAGGAGCACCTCGGCCTGCCCGACCGCGACGACGTCAAGGACGGCGTCATCACCTACAAGATTGCGGCGCACGCCGCCGACTTGGCCAAGGGCCACCCGGCGGCGCAGCTGCGCGACGACGCCTTATCGCGCGCGCGCTTCGACTTCCGCTGGCAGGATCAGTTCAACCTCGGACTCGATCCGGAGACCGCGCGCGAATTCCACGATGAGACGCTGCCCAAGGACGCGCACAAGGTGGCGCACTTCTGCTCGATGTGCGGGCCGAAGTTCTGCTCGATGAAGATCACGCAGGACGTGCGGGACTATGCGGCGGGGTTGAATGAGAAGCAGGCTGGGATGGATCAGATGAGCAAGAAGTTCAAGGCGATGGGCAATGAGGTCTACGTCGAGGTCGACGCAGTGAAGGCGAGCAACAAGGCGTTATAAATTAGTTCACGTTGCAAGGTCTACTGGCAAAGCAGGCACTCGCATGAGTCCGATCGAGGACGGCCGCTCAGATTTTCGTGACCGGGTCGATAAGCATCCTAACCCGAATTGGCCGCCCCTGCCTCTCACACGCATCGCAAACGCGCTTGTGGCCGCTGATATTGCTAAGTCGGGTTTGTGGACCTGGTGGACTGCAAGGTCTTTGGAAAACCTCTCGCATACTTTTTTTATGGGCGCCCTGCATATTGTGTCAGCGGGCGAAGCGCGCATTTGGACTGGTCGGCGCTGCCGGCAAGTACAGTCCGCTCGTCCCCGCGAACGCGGGAACAAGCCTAACCCGTTCTACGAAGCTTGAACCCGTGATAGGCTTCGTGCGACCAAGTGTTGTCGCCGGACCCGTTGCGGCGACGCCGCCATTGGCATTGGGGGTAAGATGCCGCCATTGGCATTGGGGGTAAGATCATGAAGCCGTTTACCGCAGCCGTCCTCGGAGCAACCGTTCTGCTCGCGCCGCTCGCCGCGGACCGCGCCGCCGCGCAGACGTCCTCGCTCACCGAAAAGCTCAACGCCTATGTCGGCTGCATCAACCGGCTGTCGGAGCGCTCCTACCAATCGCGCTCGCGCTATTTCAGTTGGGCCGCGAAAAGCGGGCCGACCGGCCGCGAGCGCATCATCTACGGCACCTATACCATCTACGACACCACGGATTGCCGCAACAATGTCGAGAAGGCCAATGCGCTGGAGCCGCACGACGCCGAGCTCGAAGCCGCGGCCACGGCCTACGCCAAGGCCGTGAGCAAGCTCGAGACGCTGCTCAAGGAAGCCGACGACTACTACACCCAGCAGGACTACAAGGACGACAAGATGGCCAAGGGCCGCGCCCTGCATCCGCTGCTGGTCGCCGCCTGGGACGCCTTCGAAAGTGCCGACAAAAAGCTGCGCGGCGGCGTCGAGGCCATCAACGACCGGCGCGCGCTGGAGAAGCTCGCGTCGATCGAGCAAAGCGACGGCCGCAACGCGCTCTATTTCGTCGAAGCGACGATGATCCGGGCCAAGCGCGTGCTGCGCTTCGAAGGCGCCGAGAAACCCGACCTCGCCGAGATTACGGAGGCGATCAAGGACTACGAAGATACCCTCAAGGGCGCCGAGCCGTTCGCCAGCGCCGCCGGCGGCGCCAAGATCGGCTCGTTCTTCATGAGCAACGCCAAGTCGTTCCTGGCCACGGCGAAGTTCCTGATGCGCCGCCTCCGCGATCACGTGCCGTACTCGACCGGCGACAAGATGATGCTCAACGCCGGCTCGGGCTGGATGGTCGAGGGCTCGCCGCCGCGGCTCTTGCGCGACTACAACCAGCTGGTCGAGGCCTATAATCGCGGGGCGAGGATTTAGCGACGCGCGCTATGCTACCTATGCTTGCAGACCGGCCTTGCACACCGGTCATCGGGGGAAGCCATGAACCGCACGTCGTGCGCCGCCATCGTCGCGGCCGTTGCTTTGTTCGCTCTCGCGGCGCCGTCTTACGCCGCCAAGCCTCACCGCCATCCAGCTTGAGTGCTTCAAGCAGCAGGGCGCGTTCTACGACGCAGAGACCAAGCGCTGGAAAATGACCGGCACCGACAACAACATGCTGAGCCGCATGTAGGCGGTGAACACCTGCGTCATGCAAAAGACCGGGAAACGGCCGGAGCCGTTCCTGCGCGAGGAGCGGATCTATCATTGACGGCGGCTGGCAGCCGCATCGGCCGTCCAAAGACCGCAGGAATCGGGTGCCCAAACCGGGTGTCCCGGCGGGGCCGCAAGGCCCATGTCCTCCGCAACAACAGGAGGACGCCATGAATTTCCGCATCACCGGCCTGCCGGCCGACCAATTCGCGCACCTGTTCGCCCTCACCAACGCCGAGCTCGTCGCGCTCGGCGCGGTGCGCAGAAAAGCCGACGGGCCGAGCCCCTGCCGCGTGAGCCTCACCGACGCCGCCCCGGGCGACGACGTGATCCTCACCAACTTCGAGCATCACGCCGTCGCTTCGCCCTACCGCATGTGTTTTGCCATTTACGTGCGACCGGGCGAGGAAACCTACGACGCCGTCGATACTGTGCCCGATCAGTTGCGCCGGCGCACGCTCGCGGTGCGTGGCTTCGATGCCGAGGGCATGATGACCGGCAGCGAGCTGATCGAAGGCATTTGGCTCGAGGACGCGATCGAACGGCAGTTCGCCAAGCCGCGCGCGCACTATCTGCACGTCCATTTCGCCGCGCCCGGCTGCTACGCGGCGAAGGTCGAGCGGGCCTGAGCGAGTAGGCCGCCGCCTAGCCGCCGTTGTCCGCGCCCGATTCCAGCTCTCGGCTCGGTGCCTGCCGCGGTGATACTCCGGGGTCGCGTCCCGCTCCCCGCTCCGGGCCTTGGCCCGAGCGGACCGGCGGTGTTGGTCGCGGCGGCGCCGGCCGTACCGGCAGCGCCGCCACACCGCCACACATGGTCTTCAGCGCCTGCCATTGCGCCGGAGACAACAGCTCCGCGCCGGTCGAGGGCCGGTCCCCCTTGATCATCGCCTCGCGGCGGGCCTCGGTCATCGGATGGCTAGCGAGGATGGTGTAATTCTTGTTGGCCTGCGCGCCGGTCACGCGCAGCAGCAGGTCGCCCATCGGCTTCGGCGAGCGGCCGAGCTTGTGCATGACGTCGACGGCGAAATCATCGGCGTTCTGTTCCGCTTCGCGCGAATAAGAGGCGTTGAGCAGCGTGCGGCTGGCGAAGACCACGGCGCCGGCGCCGCTGACGTCGCCGAACAGCAGGCCAAACAGAAACGAGGTGCCGCCGGTCTGGATCAATTGCCGCAGATGGTCGCGGTGCTTGACGTGGCCCAGTTCGTGCGCCAGCACGCCGGCGATCTCGTCGGGCGCCTCCGCCTTCTGGATCAGCCCATCGAGCAGGAAGACCCCGCCGTCCGGCAGCGCGAAGGCGTTGGGCGTACGCGAAGCCAGCACCGCGGCGTTCAATTCAATGTCGACGCCGCCGGCGCGCTTGATCTTGTCGGCCAGCGACGAGAAGGCCTCCTGCCCGGCGGCGCCGCTGCAGCGCTTGCCGCCGAAGATCGCCTCGGCCTGCTTGTCGACCGCCTCGCCGAGACGCCGCTCGAAGGCCTGGGGAACGAACGGCACCAGGCGGTCGGCGACGATGGGAACGACGAAGACGCCGAGCAACACGATCGAGGTGACCGCGCCGAGCGACCAGCCGACGATGCGCCAGGTCTGCCGCGCTTCGCCCAAGTCGAGCGACGGGCAGCGCGCGGCGATCGCCGCCTGCAGCGCCGGATCGGCGACCTCGACGCGCGACAGCGGCAGCGCCGTCACCGAACGCAGCCGCAGCAGTTCGCGCGGCCCGTCGGCGCGGCGCATGCTGGCGTAGGGCCACACGTCAACCAGCACGCCGTCCTCGACGATCTCGAGCCCGGCGGTCGCCAGGCTGAGCGTGGAGCTGCGCTTGCGGTTGGAGCGGCCGTTGAAAAAAGTCGCGGCATTGGCGGGCGGCGCGGCCTGTGCCGTTTCGGGCGCCGGCGCGGCAGGCGGCGGGATCACCGGCACCGACGTCGCCGGGTGCGGCGGCGCCGGCTCAGGCGGCGCGGGGATCGGCGTCTCGGGCTCGGTGGTCATCGCATCGTTTCCTTGCGGCCGCGGCCTAGAAGCCGACGACGTCGAGGCTGTCGGCGAAGCCCTCGCCGAGCGCGGTGACCGGCTGGCCCTCGGCCACGACGTCCTCCGCCGTGGTGAGATTGTGCACGGTGACCGACCAGGCTACGCGCCGCCACACGTCGTGGATCAGATAGATCCGCGTCACCGCCCAGAATGCCAGCACGGCCATGACATAGCCGAGGCCGAGCGGCACCAGGACGCTGGCGCTTTGCATCATCGCCGTCACCTCTTGCGCCGTCGTGCCCTTAAAGCCGGTGAGCGCAAAGGCGACGCCCATCACGCCGCCGATCCAGATCGACAGCGCGGAAAAGATCAGCAGACTCCAGCCGATGACCTTCCAATAGACGCCGAGCAAATCGCCGCGCCGCAGCGCCGATTTGTAGCGCACGTCGCCGAACTGGATGCCGCCGACCCACCAGCGCCATTCGATCGCCTTGTACATCGGGTAAAGGAACGGCGCCGCGATCATCGGGCCGAACACCGTGAGGCCGGTCAGGACTTCATGTTTCGTCACCCCGAAGATGAACGGCAAGGCCACCAGACCCAACATGATCGCCCACAGGCCCCAGCCGCGCTTGAATAGCTCGCCGCCGACGCCGACGAAACAGCCCTGCAGATGGCCGTAGGACGTGTGCCGCATCTTGAAGCGCTCGAGCGCGGCCTGGCGCCACGGCAGTGCAATGCCGAGCGTGATCGAGGCCAGCAGCGTCCATAAGCCGACGCGCCAGGCGTAGTTCCAGCCGGAGCCCGTCATCCAGAAGCGCACGCCGCGCCACACCGTGCGGGTGAGCCGGTATCGGCGCGCGCGGTAGACGGCGAACTGGGTGAACAAATAGAAGAACAGGCCCATCGGCACGCTGGCGAAGGCCTTGTAGCGCTCGGCTTCGAGGCCGAGCAGAAAATAGACGAAATAGATCGGCGCCAGGATCGCCACCGCGAACAGAAAGCCGATCAGCAGCTCGCGCGCCGTGCCGGTATATTCCGCGGTGTCGCCGCCGACCGCGGTGTGCGACCACAGATGCCGACGCATGTTGGTGGCGAGCCAGAAGCGGTAGAAGCCGACGGTGACCAGTTCCAGCATGGCGCCGCGCAGCACCATGCGGCGATAGCGCGGCCGCTCGTCGTAAAAGAAAACCGGCTCCGTGGCGGCGCGGGCGGGGACGATTGGCGGGGCAAAGGGCTCGTTCACGGGCAGGGCTCGTCGCTAGAGTCTCGTCACTCGGAAAGCGTGCGATTCCGACACTATCATAGTGTCGGCGGGGCGCTCCCGGGTTCAATTTTAGCGCTAATAAATGACGAATGTGACACGGGTTTCCCGCCCCGCCGGTGGGCTGCTAGCCTGACGCAAAACACGGTGGGGAGGACGACTATGGCCAATCTGCTGCGAAACCACATCGCCGCCGTCACCGGCGCGGGCTCCGGCATCGGCCGCGCCATCGCGCTGGGCTACGCGCGCGAAGACGCGAGCCTTGCCGTGCTCGACATCAATGGTGCCACAGCGGAGAAAACCGCCGCCGAGATTACGGCCGAAGGCGGCAAGGCGATCGCGCTCACCCTCGACGTCACCGACCGCGCCGCCTGCCACGCCGTCGCGGCGCAGGTCGCGGCCAAGCTCGGCACGATTTCTATCCTGGTCAACAATGCCGGCATCGCGCGGCGCAACGCCATCACGGCCGACGCCGAGGCCGTCGCCAAGGACTGGGCCGACATCATCGCCATCAACCTCACCGGCGCCTTCAACGCGACGCGGGCCTTTCTCGATCATTTGCGCGCGAACAAAGGCCGGATCGTCAATCTCGGCTCGATCCAGTCCTTCGTGCACATCCGCACGCCGTCGTCGGCCGCCTACACCGCCTCAAAGCACGGCGTGCTCGGCTTCACCAAGGCGCTCGCCGCCGAGCTCGGCAAAGACGGCGTGCGCGTCAACGCCGTCGGCCCCGGCTTCATCGAGACGCCGCTCAACGCGGCGACGCGCGCCAATCATCCGGAAAACGTGAAGGTGTTCATGGATCACACGCCGCTCGGCCGCGCCGGGAAGCCCGAGGACATCGTCGGGCCGGCGATCTTCCTCGCATCGGATCTGTCGGCCTTTGTCACCGGCACCATCGTGATGGCGGATGGCGGGTATAGGGCGGTGTGAGTATTGTAGGGCGGATTAGCGAAGCGTAACGCGCCGGCTTCTACACTCATCCCATGGAGTTGGTCAGCTCTCTGCGGAAGGCCGGCACTTGATAGCTATAGCGGTCTCCCCAAGCCCCCTACTTCACCGTAATCGCCAAGCCGCTGAGATCGACATTGACCTGCAGGCCGATCTGCTCGCCGGTGAGTTCTCAGCTGCGCGCCCTTCTCGTTTTGCAGCACGATGACCTGCCGCCCCGCGATGACCGCGGCGCCGCCACCGACGGCGAAATAAGCGCCGGTGACGTCGGCGGGCTCGCGGATGTTGCTCACCGTGCCGTGGAAGCTGGTGCGCGAAGCGCCGAACACCAGGCCAGCACTCAGGCCCCCAACCGAGACCGGATAGACCTTGCCGTGGAAGAACAGCGCGCCATCGCCGCCCGAGGCGCCGACGAACCAGCCGCCTTTCAACACCGCGAAGCGGATGGTGCCGCTGTCGGCGCGCGCCGCGCCCGGGGCGAAAGCGCCCGCGAGCATGGCAAGCGCGATCGCGGCGGCGCGGAGTCCGCGTGACAGGCGCATGGCGTTTCTCCCGCCTATTTCAGCGACAGCGCGAGACCGCTGAGGTCGGCGCTGACGATGAGGCCCGCCTGCTCGCCGGCCAGCGTGAGCACTGCGCCGCTCTGGTTGGTCAGCACCACCGCCTGCGCGCCGCGCACGACGGCCGCGCCGGCGCCGGCCTGGCCATAGACGCCTTGGACATCGGAGGGCCGGCGGATATTAGAGACCCGGCCATGGAAACGGGTCTCCGACGCGCCGAAGGTGAAGCCGTAGCTTAAGCCCCCGATCGACAGCGGATAGCTGCGGCCGTGGAAATGCAGCACGCCGCTGCCGGCCGAGCCGCCGATCACGAAGCCCGCCTTGAAGATGCGGATGCTGATGGTGCCCTCGTCGGCGCGCGCGCCGCCGCTCGCGAAGAGGCCGGCAAGCAAGGTCAGCGCGAGCGCAGCCGCCCGCAGTCCGGATGAAAAGCGCATGGTGGTGTCTCCCTTATGTTGCAGGCGTTCGCCCCTGCCCGTCCCAGCCGGCCGATCATGGACGAGTTGGGGGTCATACGCCAACGGTGAACGCAGGCATTGTCCCGTTTTTTGGCAGCCGCAACCGCACTTCCTTCTCCCCTTGTGGGAGAAGGTGGACCGCGCGGAGCGATAGCGAGCGCGATCCGGATCGATCTCGGCACCACCGCCGCCAACTCGCAGGCCGACCTGCGCGCGGCCGGCTAGTCGCACAACGCACGATTGTTTGAGATGCCCGGGCTCGTCCCGGGCATTTCGTTTCTGGTACGCTATTTGCCCGCCGCCTTGCGCAGCGCCGCGTTGATGCGGTCCTGCCAGCCGGGGCCGTCTTCCTGGAAAAAATCCAGGACGTCGCGGTCGATGCGCAGCGACACCGTCTCTTTGACGCCGGGAATCGACGCCGCCTTGGCCGGCAGATCGGCCGGCTTGGTGGTCACCGCCTTGAAGGCTTTCTCGGCCGCGCTGCGCGCGTCGGGTGGTATCGGTCCTCGTGCCATGATTTTTCCTCACGCGCTCGCGCCGCTCAGCGCTTGAACAGGCCCATGATTTCCGCTTTCGCCAGCGTGGCGAAATGCAGGTTGAAGCCGACCACCGCGGCGGCCGTGTCGGCGGCGACCGGCAGCTTGTCGGTGTTCACCGCGAACACCGTGAACAGATAGCGGTGCGGGTGGTCGCCTTCCGGCGGGCATGGGCCGCCGTAGCCGGGCTTGCCGAAATCGGTGCGCGTCTGCAAAGCGCCGGCCGGCATTTTGCCGCCCGCACTGCCGGCGCCGGCGGCAAGCTCGCTGACGTCATGCGGGATATTCACCACCAGCCAGTGCCAGAAGCCCGAGCCGGTCGGCGCGTCGGGATCGTAGCAGGTCACCGCGAAGCTCTTGGTGCCGGCCGGCGCGCCGGACCACTTCAGATGCGGCGAAGTGTTGCCGCCGGCGCAGCCGAAGCCGAAATCGGCCGACAGGATGAAGTCCTTGGGCAGGTAATCGCCGTCCTTGAAGCTGTTGCTCGAGACCGTGAACGCCATGGTACTCTCCTCTCCGTTCGCCGCCTGCGCAAAGCCTAATCCGCTTGGAACAAATCGCAATGGTCTCCTGGCCGATCAATACCTTCGACGCCGCCATCTATATCTTTCTGTTCCTCGCCGTGGTCATGGGATTCATGACCGGGCTGTTGCGGAGTCTCGCGACCATTTTCGGCTATGTGGCGGCGATGGGCATCGTCGTGGCGCTGGCGCCGCAACTGGCGCGGTTGTTAAGCGCGCAATTCAGGCTCTCGCCGGCGCAGACCTGGATCGCGCTAGGCGTCATCTTTGTGGTGGCGGGCATCGCGCTCGGCGCGCGGCTGCGCGTCTTCGTCAACGAAATGGTCGGGGGCCCAATGTCAGCATTCCCGATCGCGTCGCCGGCGGGCCTGCGCTCGCTGCCGCCGGAGGTAGAGGCCTACATCGATCGCCTGAAAAAACAGCAGCGTCTGTGAAACGCGGCGGTCATGCGCGTCGCAACTTTCCGTGCGATCGTTCATTATTGCGGGTAGTCTGACGCCTGGAACCCCTGAATCGCGATAGGTGCGCCATGTCCGAAGTCACTTACGAGATCGTCGAGCACGACGGCGGCTGGGCCTACAAGGTCGACGGCGCCTTCTCCGAGCCGTTCCCGACCCATGCGGCAGCGCTCAAGGCCGCACAGGCCGCCGCCGCGGAGCAAAGAACCCCCGGCCAGACCGAAGAAATCGAATACGAAGACGAGAAGGGCAAGTGGCACACGGAAACAGCGCGCGGCAGCGACCGGCCGGACACCCGCATCAAGGATAAGGAGTGACCGCGCGCCGCGTGGATGGGCGCGGCGCCGCTGCACCGGCGCTTACGTCGCGCTGATATTCAGTTCCCTCACCAGCCGCTCGTATTTGATCGAATCCGCCTTGGCCAGCTTGTCGAGTTTCTCCGGCGTGCCGCCGACTGATTCCAGCGACCCCTTGACGAAGTTCGCCTGCAAATTCTGGTCGGTCATCGATTTCTCGATGGCCGCGTTGAGCGTCTTGACGAGTTCCGGCGGTGTGCCGACCGGCGCAAAGGCGGCATACCAGGCTTCCAGCACCAGACCCTTGTAGCCGGCATCCTCCATGGTCTGCACTTCCGGCAGCGTCGGCGCGCGCTTGGCCGACGTCTGCGCCAAGAACTTGAGCTTGCCGGCCTTCCAGTGCGGGATCATCGAGGTCGGCCCGAGGAAGGCCGACTTCACATGCCCGGCGAGCAAGTCGGTCACCGCCTGCCCGGCGCCGCGATACGGCACGTGCTCGAGCTTGATGGCGGCCTCCTTGGCGAACCACAGTCCGACGACGTGCTGATTGGACCCGACGCCGGAAGAAGCAAAGCCGACACCGGGGTTCTTCTTGGCGTTGGCGACGTATTCCGCGACCGTGCTGACGCCGAGATCGGGATGCGCGGCGAAGATCTGCGGCTGGGTGGCGATCAGAATAATCGGCACCAGCGCCTTGGTGTAATCGTAGCTGAGCTTGAGGATGTGCGGCGCGCTTGCCGCGTTGTCGTTGGTGATGAGGATCGTATAGCCGTCCGGCTCGCTCTTCATCGCGGCATCCATGCCGAGGGTGCCGCCGGCGCCGGTTTTGTTCTCGACGTAGAACTGCTGCTTGTAGGTCTGCGACAGCACCTGCGCGCATTGCCGGGCGACAAAATCGATGGCGCCGCCGGGCGCCAACGGCACAATGATGCGCACCGGCTTGTTCGGCCACGCCGCTTGCGCGATGGCCGGCCCCGAAAGCTTCGGCAGCATGCCGCCCGCCAGCGCCAGACCGCCCGCGCCTTTGATGAAAGTCCGCCGTCCGATTGTCGTCACAAAATCCTCCCCAGTAGCTGTTTGAGTCTTGTTCTATTAGGCAGTGCACTCAGGTGTATTTCGGATCGCGGTCCAACAGCTCGATGGAGATGCCCTGCGGGCCGCGGATGAAGCAGATCTTGATGCCGGGACGCGGCGAATGCGGTTCCTTGGTGAACTCGACGCCCTTCTTCTTGAGATCTGCTGCGACCGCGTCGATGCCGCTGACGGTCAGGCCGAAATGATCCAGCCCCTGATAGGGCGTCGTCGGCGCGGCGTTGACGCCGTCGCCCGGCTTGACCTCGGCGAGGAAGATATTGGCGCCGCCAAGCTTCAGGTCGATGCGCGGCTTGCCCTGCTGCGTGCTGCGCAGCACCTGCGCGCCAAGCGTGCGTTCGAACCATTGCGCCATTGCCTCCGGATCCGGCGTGCGCAGGTGAACGTGATCCCAGGTATAATTCGCCATGGCGTTTCTCCCGTTGCGAGGTTTTGCGGCAATTTAGCGCATAGCCGGCGGCTGGGCGCAACGGGGGCGCCTTTCCTGCCGCGAAACCGCCAAGGACGCGCTGCGGTCAGGCGATTGGTCCAAGAATGGCGGCATTTACAGCATCTTCGTGGCGATAATGGCTTTCACTGATTTTTAGCGCTGACGCACTAGTTTCGCCGTGCACCGCCCATGGCGAAAGCGCGCGATGACCGTGTCAGCGACTTATTCTGAAGTCTCCTGGAATCCGCGAACCGAGACGCGAATTCTGCTGCTGCTGATTTGGGCGGTCGCAGCGCTAACGCTCGTTGTCACGTTTGGAACCGGTAGTCTGTCGACCGACGACGCCATGCGCCTGGTCGAGGTGCGTGATTTTCTTGCCGGGCAAAGCTGGTTCGACCTGACGCAGTATCGTTTGAACCCTCCGACCGGGGTTGTCACGCATTGGTCGCGCCTGATCGACCTGCCGCTGGCCGTGCTGATCAAGGCAGGGGCTGCGGTGCTGCCGGTCGCGCTCGCCGAACGGATCGCCGTCGCGATCTGGCCGACGGCGCTGTTGCTCGCCTACTTCGCCGGGATCGTGCGGCTGGCGCGCGATCTTGCCGGCGAAACGGCGGCGCGGATAGCGCTGATTTTCGCCGCGCTGATGGCGCCGGTACTGCAGCATTTCCGCGCCGGCGCGATCCATCACCACAACGTGCAGATCGTGCTGGTGATCTGGTTGTTGGCGCTATTCGCGCGCACGCCGGTGCGCCCGCGCGACGCCGCCGCCGCCGGTTTTCTTTGTGCGTTGTCGGTGGCCATCGGTCAGGAAATGGCGCCGGCGGTGGCCGTGCTCGCCATCGTTATCGCGTTGCACTGGGTCAAAGCGGGCGAACTGGTCGCACGCACGACCGTCGCGTATGCCTGCGCTCTGGCAGCAGGCGCGATCGTCCTTGGCGTCGCGACGATGGCGCCGGCCGGCTATCTCACCGTTCATTGCGACGCGATTTCGATCGCTCAGATCGGCGCCCTTTCCCTCGGCGGTTTTGGCCTCGCCGCGCTTGCAGCGATGCCTCAGTTGAATTCCATTGGCCGCCGTTTGGCTGCTGCCAGCTGTTTGGCTGCACTGCTCGCTTGCGCGATCGGACTCGGCGCCCCGCAATGTCTTGCCGACCCTTACGCCCAACTCGACCCGCGCCTGAGCAGCATGTGGCTGTCGTCGGTGTCGGAGGCGCGCGACCTGTCCTCGATGATGCGCGACTTGCCGAACGAGATCCCCGCCTATTTCGGTATTCCGCTGGCTGCGGTGATGCTCGGCATCTCTCGCTGTGTGGCAGAGCGAGGTCAACGTCGCTGGAACTGGATTGCGTGTGCTGCCGTGCAGTCTGCGTTTCTATTGGTGTCGCTGTGGCAAATACGCGGCGCTAGCGGCGCCAATGCTCTGGGCGCCGCCCTCGTCCCGGCGGCACTGCTGCAGATGTTGCCCGCGCGGGCAGGCCGCGCATCGTATTTCGGCATGCATCGCGCCGCTTTGATCGCCATGTTGTTGCTCAATCCGGTTGCGTTACTGGCGCTTGGCAACGGCGTCGCCCGTGCTGTCGGCGCTGACGCGGTCACCAAGCAGCGGATCATCTCCGCCGGCGCCACCGGCACCTGCCAACGCGCTCGCGATTATGCGCCGCTCGCCCGGCTTCCGCGCGGACGCGTGCTGGCCGTCATCGATTCCGGCCCCTTCATCTTGATGCAGTCCGATGATGCCGTGCTTGCGGCGCCCTATCACCGCAATCAGGCCGGAAACCTCGCCATGTTGGACATGTTTTTGAGCGCACTGGACGACGCCAAGAGGCTGATGACCGCACATGACATTGCCTATGTCGTGTTCTGTCGGGGCGCACCGGAAAGCTACCACTATGCCGCCGACGCGCCTGCTGGCCTGGCAGCCGCGTTGAGCCGCGGCAACGTCCCGAGCTTTCTGGAACGGATCAGCCTCGACGACACCGGCCTTATCATCTATCGCGTGCGACGCTGAACTCGTCGACGCCGTGATCTCGAATAGAACAAGGATACGCGAACGGCCGTACGCTGTTTCGCTCCGGTGGCGCGGCCTGCGCCTAATGACTCAAGGCAGCGTCTGCAGTCGCTGTTCGATATCGGCCACAGCATTCTTTGGAATTAGTAGATCCGGTCTGTCCGACTTTTGGACAAGCACGAGGCTCGACCTAATTTCACGCGCTACCAATCGAGCGCGCCCGCTCGCGAGCAGGATTGAAGGGTCATAGGTCAAATAGGGGCCATCGCATTGCGCAATCCATTCGGTGGGCGACATTCGACGATACCCGTAGTTGAACAAATAGTATGAATTTAGATGGTATCTCTCGGTCTGGAATAATGTCGCGCTTGGGGGGAGCGACGGATCGACTCCGGCGCAGGTTCCGGAGGTGAAGTTGCTTCGTATAATTTTGACCAGCGACGACGGCGAACTGAAATCGGTCAGAATCCACTCATGCCATATGACCTGGTGGTAGATGCTTAAGGGAAACGCAATCGTCATGAGACCGATCGCGAGCTTCCTTCCAAACCGGGCCGTAGCCATGATGGCAATCGCGCCTAACAGCATCCAAACGAAAAACCCGTAGCCTTTAGCCAAGTATTGCGGCCAAAAAGAAACAGTATTTACGATGTTGGCTTGGGCGCCCAACGGCGCGATCGCCTCAAGCAGCAGGCCCGCCGCTAGGACCACAATCGAGAGAATGGCGAACTTTGTGTTAGCTTGAAAGACTGCCAAGCCGATTGCTAACAAGGGCAATATGACCCCTTCCAGGTACCGGCCGTAAATCCAGAAATCTCCTTCGAAATGATCCCATTGAAAAAATGACATTGCGCCCAATGCCATGATGCACAAAGGCGCCACCCCGATAAAGAGATAGACGGTGCGCGCGTTTCGACAAACAGTGTCGTGCATGTCGCGGTCGGAAACGTTCATGAATTGATGAGCACAGAACATCATGCCGACGAACGCCATCCCGAAACTGGCGACAATGAAGTACGCGAACTGACCGGCCAGTATCGTTACATAGACGGCCGAACCGTGCCAGGTGAGGACCGTTTGCAACGCGGAAGTGAGGCTTGGATAATGAAAATGCGGGGTGTAGCCGGGGGGAGTCAGTGAGTTGGCGATCCAATCCTGGATGCCCCAACTGTAGCCTATGATGAGCGCCGCGATCAGAACGACATGCCAGCAAAGCGATTTGGCGTCGCGCCTGCGATAGGCTTCGAACGAGACTGCCAGCAGCGACGAGAGCGCAGCTGCGGCTCCTGTCGGATGCACCCAATAGAGATACCCGACCAGCGCAGAGTGCGGCGTCAGCGTCCAGGGGCGCTTCGGTGCCCAAAGGAAAAGCGCAAGAACGCTCGCCAGGAATACGACGACAAATGCGGTGGTCGCGAGCGCGTAACCAGATGACACGATCCATGTTGGGTACAGCGCCGAGACGATAGTGGCCGTCAGCAGCCTCGAACCACTCGCGTTTGGCAACAGGCGGCGCAAAATTGAATGAAGTATCACGAAACTTGCGGCCCAAAGGATCGCATTAATCGTGAGCACGCCTTTCCAGACGCCCTCAGGATCGGATAACAGAAAAGCGGGCGCAATCAGCAGCGAATAGCCGGCGTGATAACTGCTTGCCGCGTCAATCCTATGACCCGCAAAGAACGCGGCATTGGCAAGATAACCTATTTCGTCCTCCAAGTAGGCCGGCCCCGAAAAGCGCCAGGAGACGAGAAGAAAAGCGCAGCCGATGCCGATGGAGGCGAAAGCAAGATACCGGAATTGGATGAGGCGGCCGCCAATTTTGCGCGCCGACGGACCAAAACTCATTTCCGCTGCTCCAAGCGATCCGGTCGGACAAATGCCTTGCCGCCACGCCGGCCCCTAGCGGTACGTATGCGAGTAACAGCCGACGCTGAGGCAGCGCGATTAAAATTCTCTTTACGCCCATGATGCCCGTCGGCAGGGGCCGACGATGATCGTGAACAAGCTTCAAATCCCGCCTAAGGCCGCCGGACGGAGCTCGGAATCTTCACCCTTGGCCTTGCCTCAGCGCCGGCCAGGCTCCATCCCTCGATAGTAATAAGCGCTCTACAGGGAAAAACCGTATAAAATCCGTACTGCTCGCTTTCACCCTCGCCGCCGGTTTGGGTTGGGCAAACGCCGCATTTGGTTTGCCGCCACCACCGACGACGTCAAGTGGATCAACCAATGCGTCAACTGGGGTGGCGCGACACACGAGGTGGTTCTGAAATATTGCACCTGCATGATGAGCGACACCAAGACCCAGTCGATCACGAAGTGGGAAAAGAGCCACGTCGCCGAACGCAAGGCCTGCGACCGGGAAGCCGGCTGGAGGCAGCGGCCCCGCCGACCGACCAATGCGTCCCTCTCCCTCCGGGAGAGGGACAAAATATGCGGTTCGTCCCCCGCGCCGCACCCCCCATGACCGATTTATGACAGCCGTCGGCGGCGCCACGTTGTGCACAATCGCGCACCTGGGGCGCGCATTTTACTTCATGTGCCGGTCATTTTTGCTTACATCAGAGTTGGCCAATTCGGTCTGAGCAATCATGGCGCGCGATCCGATACACGCGGCAGGGGGCATCGTGGTGCGCGGCGGCGCGCAGCCTCGCATTGCCGTTGTCCAGCGCAGCAAGGACGACGCCTGGGTGCTGCCGCGCGGCAAGCTCGAGCGCGATGAAAATCCCGCCGCCGGCGCCCGCCGCGAAGCGGTCGAAGAAACCGGCCACCGCGTCAAGGTCTTCGAATTTCTCGGCGCCATCACCTATCGCGCGCGCGGCCGGCCCAAGGTCGTGCAATTCTGGCGCATGAAGGCGGACCGTCACCCGAGCCGCGACGTCATGAAGGACATCGTCGCAGTCGAGTGGCTGCCGCTGGCCGCGGCGGTGCGGCGGCTGAGCTATCCGCTGGAGAAGCTGTTCTTGCGCCATGTCGGCCGCCGCATCCTCAAACGGCGGCGGCGCAAAGCGACGCGGCGCCGCGGCGCCAAACGCAAAACCGCCGCACGGCGCAATTCCGCCAAGCGCCGCGCCCGTCGAATGCGCCGGCGGTAAAACCGCGGCGCCGCAATCCCGCCGCAACCATTGCCAAGATTTAATGCCCGTTAGGCGCTCGGCGAACGTTTCCGAACGCCGCGTTCAGCGGGCATTCACGCGCACAATGGAACACTGACGCGTAAACGTTATCGCTGCGGATCATCGCCGCAGGAAATATGTGGGTCGCTCGTTTAACCGCTACGACCCAGCGAGCGAAGCGAGGGAGCGTGTCATGACCAGGATGACCAGCACTCTGACGGCAATCGGCACGGCCACAATCCTTGCGGTCGCGACCTTGGCTGCGCCGCAACCGGCGCAAGCCCACTATCACGGAGGCGGAGTTGCCGCCGGCATCATCGGCGGTCTCGCCGCGGGCGCCATCCTCGGCGCGGCTGTCAACGGTCCCTACTACGGCGGCTATTACGGCCCCGGCAATTATGCCCCAGGACCGGTCTACTACGGCGGCCCCGGCTGCTACTGGACGCGTCAGCGATTCTGGGATGGCTGGGGCTGGCACGTGCGCCGCGTGTGGGTCTGCGACTGAACGGAGCGCGGAAACGGCGCCTGAAATGAATTCGAAAAAGTCTGGAATTTCTGCAATTCCCGGCTTTTTCGAAACGGGGGTGAACCTAATCCATCAAAATTCCGACATAGTTTCAGCCTGCCTGTTTTGCAGGAACCGGGACAGGCTTTAAGTTCAATGTTTGGCGGTCGGCCCCGGCCGGCCCCGACCCTGGAGGGAGACCTATGAAAAAGACCATGTTAGCTCTCGCGGCCGCTGCGACCATCGGCCTCGGCACCCTGGCTGCCCCGCAACAGGCGGATGCCCGCTGCTATGGCTGCGGCGTTGGATTGGGTATCCTCGGCGGTGTCGCTGCCGGCGCCATCATCGGCTCGGCGATCGCCAGTCACCCGGGCTACTACGGCTATGAGTACGACGCGCCCGCGCCGGTCGCCTGCGACGGCTACTGGGCTCGCCGGCGCATGTACGACGGCTACGGCAACTTCGTCGGCTGGAGTCGGCCGCGCTGGTTCTGCCGCTAAGCGCCACGCGCTTGCCGGTGACGAGTTTTTCGCCGCGGCCGCTCCGGTGGCCGCGGCGATAACGTTTATGTAGAGCGATCATTTGCGGGCGGCTAGCGCCGCATGTGGTCGAGCACCGCCGCGGTCGGCCAGCAATCGACCTTCAGCCCGTTCTTCTTCTGATAGGCGCCAAGCGCCGCGCGCGTCAGCATGCCGGCCTTGCCGTCGAGCTTGTCGCTGTAGAGCCCGAGCGAAGTCAGCCGCTGCTGCATCGACTCCACGTCTTTGGTGTGGAGCTGCGCGTTCTTGCTCCACGGATGCTCGAACGGCCTGCCGCCGCCGATCAGGTCGGCGAGATGGCCGACGAACAGCACGTAGAGATCCGAATAATTGTATTCCTTGATGACGTAATAGTTCTTCGGCGTCAGGAAGGCCGGGCCGTAGGTGCCTTCCGGCAAGAGCAAGGACGCGTCGGCGGCGAGTTCGGTTTTGGTCAAGCGCTGTCCGTAGGCCGGAATGTAGCCGCGCTTGAGCCATTCGACGACCGGCAGCACGTGGCTCGGCTCGGCGACGGTACAATCGACGCTGGCCGGCACGCGCACCTCGATCGCCCAGGGCTTGCCCGCCTGCCAGCCCTTGTCCTTGAGCTGCTTGGCCGCCGAGGCGAGCGCGTCCGGCACCGAGTGCCAGATGTCGGCTTTGCCGTCGCCGTCGAAATCGACGGCGTATTTGTAATATTCCGACGGCAGGAACTGGGTTAGGCCCATGGCGCCGCCCCAGGACGAGCGCAAGTTTGCACGCGGCACGCCGTCCTGCAGCATTTTCAACGCGCGCAGGAATTCGTTACGGAAGAAGTCCTTGCGCTTGCCGACATAGGCTTGCGTCGCCAGTACCTGCAGCGCGTCGTTGGGCTGGCGCTCCGAGCCGTAATCGGTCTCGCGCGCCCAGATTGCCAGCACGACGTTGCCGGGGACGCCGAACTCCTTCTCGATGCGCGCCAGCGTATCGCGATATTGCTCGGCAAATTTCTTGCCTTGCGCAGCGAGGCGCTGAAACGTCGGCTCGCGTAGATATTGCGCCGGGGTCTGCACGAATTCCGGCTGCTGCGGTTGCTTTTCCGGCCGGCCGGGCAGCGCCAGATCGGGCAGCGCATAATTGGGTTCGAGCCCGCGGATGCCGGCGTCGAAGGTCGCGCGGGTGACGCCGAGTTCGTGCGCCTGCGGCCACAGGGCCTGCAGCCATTGTTGGAATGCGGCGTCGGCATTTGCCGAAGCGATCAGAAATAGCAGCCACGCGGCGGCGATAATGACGCGTCGAATCATGCCCGAACGCTAGTCCGATTGGGCGCGTTGTTCCACCGGCAGCGGGCCGAAGGCGGGCGGCGGGATGCGGCGCTGCGACGCCGCTTCGTAGGCCGACGCGATGCGCAGCAGGCTGTCTTCCCTGCCCGGTTCGGCGCGGAACACCAAAGAGAACGGCAAGCCCGGCGCGGCAATCGTCGTCGGCGTGTCGGACGCCTTGGAGACATAGCGCATGCCGTCCGGCGTCAGCTGGTACACCGGATCGTAGACCGTCGTGACATAGCCCGCCGGGATCAGCACCTCGGTCAGCCCGGCGTTCGGGCCGGATAGCGACTCCGGGCTCAGATTGCTGGCGATATTGTATTGATAAGCTTGCCCGATCAGCCCCGGCGGCCACGGCGTGTGCAGCCGCACCAGCGCGTCGAGCTTGTTTTCCAGAATCACCATCATGTCGACGCGGCGCAGCAGCTCGCGCAGCATGATGCGCTCGTTGACGCCCTGCCGCGACCCAAGTGGGTTGCGCGGATCGGCCACCTCCTCCCAATTCTTGAAGGCCGCGCGCTGATCGTCGCCCCAGAATTTCGAGCGCGCATTGAGCGCGGCCCAATCGGCTAGAGTCTCGCGCGGCCCACGCGCCTGCCAGTCGGCGGCGCGCCGGCTCAGGTACTGCGCGATATGAAAGCGGAACGCCATCGCCATCTCCTGATTCTGGATGGTGGCGAGGTCGAGATTTTTCGGCGGCGCGATCCGCCCATCCGCCATGGCGACGCAATAGTCGATCGGCTGCATGGTGCCGGAGCCGAAGATTTTTCCCGGCATGAACTCGGTCGGCACGATGGCCGCGGCGAAATCGGGAAACACCGGCGTGCCGTCCGCCTTCAGCCGGAACAGCAGGTCGGGCATGAAGACCGGCACCAGCCGCGCCAGCGCCGCGCGGAAGTCGGTCTTCATCGGCTCGAGTTCGGCATCCGGCGTCCACAGCGGGTCGCCGGACTCTACCAGCGTGACGCCGAGGTGCGCGCCGAGCACATTTTTGATTTCCTTCGTCGCCGCGCCGACGATCGGCTCCTCGGCCTTCGAGCCGGGCGGAATCGTCATCGATTCGCGGATCACGCCGAGACGAATTCCTTTGAGGGCACCCTGGGCGCCCGCGACCTTGGCGTGATCCGCATAGGGCGTGCTCAGCACCGACGCGCGCGGCACCGTGGTGTAGGGATCGCGCGGGTCGTAGTAGCCATCGACCGGGTCCTTGAGGGCGTCGAGAATCTTGGCGCAGTCCTCGATTTTGCGCGCATGGATGCCGGAGCGGTCGCAATAGATGTCGGCGCCGATCGCGCCGCCATCGAAGCCTAGCATCGACTTGTGCGGCAGGATCAGCGCCACCGCGTTGTGGTTGGACGGGCCGCGGCAGGACGCCCGCGTCTCCTCGCCGAGCGCCGCCATCACCAGGTTGGCGCTGACCGAGACGCCGGAGCCCGAGCTCGAGCCGAGCGAAGCCGAGCGCGTCGTATCGTAAGGGTTGGACGGATTGCCGGCCCAGGTGCTGCGCTGGTAGCCGAGTGTCGACGGCAGCACCTTGTCCGGCTTGTGGCGGCCGCCCGGATCGCCGGCGCGGCCGTTATATTCGGTGTTGACCGCCTTGGCGAAGATGATCGCGCCCTTGTTGCGCAGCTGCTCGACCAGCACATGGTCGCGCGCCGGGAAATCGATGTCGTAGGCGGCGTCGCCCCCGCCGGTGGAGCGCATGTCCGTGGTGTCGAACGGGTCCTTGAAGGCGAACACGACGCCGTACATCGGCATCTTGTCGAGGTCGGGGTTGCAGCCGAATTCCTTGTCGAGCTCGACGGCGCGCTCCAGCGCGTCGTGCTGTTGGCGGAAGAATTCGCACACCGGCGGCGCGCCCGGCGGCAGCGGGCCGAGCGAAGGATGCTTGTCGAACTCGCCCCAGCAGGTGACCGAGCGCTCGCCGCGAATATTGAGCGTGCCGAGCGCGTTGAGCTGGCCGGCATCGGGAACGCCGACGATCATGCCGAACTGCTGCTGCACGTCGGGCTTGGAGGCGGTCGCTTCCATACGGCCGTATTCGAGCGGCGGGCCTTTGTACTTGTCGAGATCGGGCAGGATGCTCGAGGCCGGCACCGTTTGCGTCGGGAATTCCAGTGGCGCACCGGCGCGCACCACGCCTTGCGCCTTCGCGACCGGAGCGCCGTCGGGCGTCACCAGCATGCTGCAGACGCCGTTATAGGCGCGCACGCGGGCGAGATAATTCCGCACGACCTCGGCCACGGTCGTCTCGCCGGCTCTGATCGCCGCGTGCAATTCGGCGATGGTCGCCTCTTCGAGGCGGAACGGCTTTGCCGACGCGCGCAGCGGCTTGTTCATCGTGGCGTTGTCCTGCATTCGGGCTGCGGTTCGGCGCCAGACTAAAGGCTCGCGCGGCCGCGAGCCAGACCGTCGGCGACCGCGCGCCGCGCCGAGTCCGGCAGTGCGCCGGAGCGCATCATCAGGACAAAACGCGGCTCGGTCGCGGTCAGCCGGATGCGCAGCAGCGGCGCATAGGCGTCGGAAAAATAGAACGCCACGACATCGTCGGCGCTGGGGAATTCCATCAGCACCAGCCGGTCGGGCGTGAACGCGCCACAGAGCGGGGTGACCGCGCCGCCGCGCGCGATGTAACGGCAGCTATAGGGCGCGATGACCTCGGGCACGCGAGCGATGTAGGGCTTAAAGGCCTCGGCGTCGCGCATTTTGTGCGCGCCGATGGCGAAGGCCTTGCCCTCGCCCGGCGGCAAAGCCCCCTCGACCGTGAATGCGGTGACGCCGGGCTTCGATTTGAGGGCATCGAGGTCGGCGCCGTCATCGACCTGCGCGATCAGCGGCGCGCCGAAGCTCCACGGCTGTTCCAGCGACACCGCCTCGCCGTCGGCGACGACGCGGCAGCCGGTCGGCAGATCGGCGGCGCGCAAGCCGCTGGCGACGAGATACCGCATTTACCTCGAAAACTTCTTATACTTCAACCTGTGCGGAATGATGCTGTCCTGCCCCAGCCGCCGCATCTTGTCGGCCTCGTAGTCGTGGAAGTTGCCCTCGAACCACTCGACGTGGCTGTCGCCCTCGAAGGCGAGCATGTGGGTGGCGATGCGGTCGAGGAACCAGCGGTCGTGGCTGATGATAACGGCGCAGCCGGCGAAATCCTCCAGCGCCTCTTCCAGCGCGCGCAGCGTCTCGACGTCGAGGTCGTTGGTCGGCTCGTCGAGCAGCAACAGGTTGGCGCCCGAGCGCAGCATCTTGGCGAGATGCACGCGGTTGCGCTCGCCGCCCGACAGCGTGCCGACCTTCTTCTGCTGATCGGCGCCCTTGAAGTTGAACGAGGCGCAATAGGCGCGCGAATTCACTTCCTTCTTGCCGAGCAAGATCATGTCGTTGCCGTTGGAGATTTCCTCCCACACCGTTTTTTTTCCGTCGAGACTGTCGCGCGACTGGTCGACGTAGCCGAGATGCACCGACTCGCCGATCTTGATCGAGCCTGAGTCGGGCTTCTCCTGGCCGGTGATCATGCGGAACAGCGTGGTCTTGCCGGCGCCGTTCGGGCCGATAACGCCGACGATGCCGCCGGGCGGAAGCTTGAAGGTGAGGTCGTCGATCAACAGGTTGTCGCCGTAGCCTTTCTTGAGATGGTCGAAGTCGACCACGTGCTGGCCGAGCCGCTCGGCCACCGGAATGGTGATCTGCGCCACCGTGTTCTGCTTGGCATTGGCGATCTTGAGCAGTTCCTCGTAGCGCTCGTAGCGCGCCTTGGATTTCGACTGCCGCGCCTTGGGCGAGGATTGAATCCATTCGCTTTCGCGCTCCAGCGTGCGGCGGCGCGCCTCGTCCTCGCGGCCTTCCTGCTCCATGCGTTTCTGCTTCTGGTGCAGCCACGAGGTGTAGTTGCCCTCGTAGGGAATGCCGCGGCCGTGGTCGAGCTCGAGGATCCAGCCAGTGACGTTGTCGAGGAAGTAGCGGTCGTGGGTGACGATCAGGATGGCGCCCGGATAATTGCGCAGATGGCCTTCCAGCCAGTTCACGCTTTCGGCGTCGAGGTGGTTGGTCGGCTCGTCGAGCAGCAGCAGGTCGGGCTGGTCGAGCAGCAGCTTGCACAGCGCGACGCGGCGGCGCTCGCCGCCCGACAGCTTGGTGACGTCGGCGTCGTCGGCCGGGCAGCGCAGCGCGTCCATGGCGAGGTCGACTTGGCTGTCGAGGTCCCAGAGGTTCTTTGAGTCGATCTGGTCCTGCAGCTTCGCCATCTCGTCGGCGGTTTCGTCGGAATAGTTTGCGGCGATCTCGTTGTAGCGGTCGAGCAGCGCCTTCTTGGCGGCGACGCCCTCCATGACGTTCTCGCGCACGGTCTTCTTGGGGTCGAGCTGCGGCTCCTGCTCGAGGTAGCCGACACGGGCGCCCTCGGCGACCCAGCCTTCGCCGCTGTATTCGGTGTCGATGCCGGCCATGATGCGCAGCAGCGTCGACTTGCCGGAGCCGTTAACGCCGAGCACGCCGATCTTGGCGTCCGGGTAGAACGACAGGTGGATGTTGTCCAAGACCTTCTTGGCGGGCGGATAGGTCTTGGTCAGACCCTGCATGTGATAGATGAACTGACGGGCCATTGATCGACCTGCCTCCTCGCGGAAACGCGCATTCGGCGCCAAATGTCGGGAAGTTGCCGCTCATGTAGCGGCGGGCGGCGCAAAGGGCAAGGGTCGTGATACCGCCGGACCGCGGCGCCGGTCGCCGACGCTGCCCCGCTGACGTCGCGGGTCATCCGATACCGCGAGCGCCGGCCGATCCGGACAAGTCCTTATCCGGGGAAGCCCTAAGTTTTTGACCTGGCGCAAACGGTCAAGCGGCCGTGCGGTAAAATTTTGGAAACGCTAATCGCAATTTCGGCGGACGACGGTCGTTCGCCTACGGCTTGTTAACGGTTGGCGCGTCATGGTTGTCCGGCGTGAACCTCGGCGTCGCGACGGGCGACAGAGGGATCAATGGGCGTCAGGCGCCCGCGAGACGGTGGGGAAGGCACGATGGGACGAGCGATTGCAGCATTTTCCGGTTCGGCAATTTCCCTGCTGCCGCGTCCCTTTGCCCTGCTCAAGCCGGCGCTCATCGCCTTCTGGCAGGAACTGACCCGCGACATGGGCGGCCCCTATCGCCCCGAGCGTCATTACATGCGCGGCCCCGGCCCGAAATACCGCGCTAAGCACGGCCTGCCCCCGCTCTGATACCCCCTATCTTTTCGACCGACCGGCTCTAAATTGTCGCGCCCGGAACTTGTCCGGGTGCAAGCAAGGAGCTCGTGCGTATGGTCAAGGCAGCCATCCTCGACGATTATCAGAACGTCGCGTTGAAACTTGCCGACTGGTCGCCGGTCGCCAAAGACGTCGACATCACCGTGTTCGACAAGCCGTTCGCTGGCCCCGACGCGGCGATCAAGGCGCTGCAGGGCTTCGCCATCATCGTCGGCATGCGCGAGCGCACCCCCTTCCCGCGCAAGGTGATCGAGGCGCTGCCCGACCTGAAGCTCTTGATCACCACCGGCGCCCGCAACAATTCCTTCGACGTCAAGGCGGCGGCCGAGTGCGGCATTCCGGTCTGCGGCACCGGCGGCTTCGGCAACCCGACAGCCTCGATCGCCATCGGCCTGATGCTGGAATTGACCCGCCGCATCGGCTTCGAGAACGCCCGCATGAAAGCCGGGGCGCCGTGGCAGATCACCATGGGAGACGATGTGGAAGGCAAGACGCTCGGCACGCTGGGCCTCGGCAAGCTCGGCCAGCGCGTCGCAACCATCGCCAAGGCGCTCGGCATGAGGGTCGTCGCCTGGAGCCCGAACCTGACGCCGGACAAGGCGAAGGAGGCGGGCGTCGACTACGTTTCGAAGGACGACCTGTTCCGCAACGCCGACGTCCTCACCATTCATGTGGTGCTCGGCGAGCGCTCGCGCGGCCTGGTCGGCGCGCACGAGCTCGGGCTGATGAAGAAGTCCGCCTACCTCATCAACACCTCGCGCGGGCCGATCGTCGACGAAAAGGCGCTGATCGCGGCGCTCAACGCGAAGTCGATCGCCGGCGCCGGCCTCGACGTGTTCGACGTCGAGCCGCTGCCGCTCAACCATCCGTTCCGCAAGATGGACAATGTCATGCTCACGCCGCATCTCGGCTACGTCAGCGAACGGAACTACCGTGTGCTTTACACCGGCGTGGTCGAGGACATCCGCGCCTGGCTCGACGGCAAGCCGATCAGGGTGATCGAGGCGAAGTGAGCTTTAGAGCCCCAGCAGCTTCGCCGCGTTGTTGTAGGTGATATCGGCGCGCAGGCCCTCGTCGAGCGGCACCGTGTCGATGAAGTCGCAGCCCGGCCAGTCGAACGGATAGTCGGCCGAGAACATGACGTGGTCGCGCCCCAGCGCGTCGAGTGAGCAGCGCACCGGCGGGAGGTCGTACATGCCGGAGGTCGTCACCCAGACATTCTCCTTGAGGTATTGCGACGGCGGCTTCGGCAGGTTCCAGCCGTAAGGCGCCGAGCGGCTGTCGAAGCGCCAAAGCTGGAACGGCAACGTCTCGCCGAGATGGCCGAGGATGAGCTTGGCCTTCGGGTAACGGTGGAAAACGCCGCCGCAGATGATGCGCAGCGCGTGCGAGCCGGTCTCCACGCCCCAGCCCCACATCGGCCGCGCCAGCACGTTGTAGCCTTCGATCGACTTCAACGGCGCCGGCGGATCGGCCGGATGCAGATAGATCGGCGCGCCCAAGGCCGCGGCGCGTTCCCAGAACGGATCGTAGGAGCGGTCGTCGAGATATTTGCCGTTGGTGTGCCCGTCGATCATGGCGCCCAGGAACTTGAGGTCGCGCATGCAGCGCTCCAGTTCGTCGGCCGCGGCCTTGGCGTCCTGCATCGCCAGATGGGCGAAGCCCGAATAGCGGTCGGGCTTCTTCTGTACTTCCTTGGCGAGAAAATCGTTCGAGGCCCGCGCGTTGCGGATAGCGGTCGCGGTATCGTGCTCCGCCTGCACGCCGGGGCCGGCGATCGCCAGCACCGCGCGGGCGATGCCGGTCTTGTCCATCATCGCCAGCCGTCGCTCGCCGAAATCAGTCAGCGCCGCATAGAGTTGAGCGGTCTTGGCCGGTGCCACGTCGACCATGGTCGGCCGCCAATAGGCCTCGGTGGCAGGATCGATGAAGTGCTCCTCGAGCGCGATCTTTTTCACCATGGAGTTTCCTCAACCGTCACGTTTTTTCGTTTTTACCTGTACCGCATATTGGGCTAACGTGTACCATCATGCAAGGCGGGCCGGCCGCCGCGTCAGTGTCGAGTTGTTGTCGATGAACCGCCACGTCACCAACGACAAGAGCCAGGTGCAGGTGATCGCGCGCGCCGCCACGATCTTGCGCGCGCTGGAACACGAGAATGCCGGCCTGAGCCTCGGCCAAATTGCCCAACGGGTAAATCTGGCGCGCTCGACCGTTCAGCGCATCGTCGCCGCGCTGGAAACCGAAAAGCTGGTGATCGCGGCAACGCCCAACGGCCGCGTGCGCCTCGGGCCGACCATCCTGCGGCTCGCCGCTTCGGTGCGCAGCGATTTCATCGCGCTGGCGCGGCCGTACCTCGAGCGCCTGAGCGAGGAACTGCACGAGACCGTGGACCTCTCGACCGTCGGCAAGGACCATCTGGTGTTCATCGACCAGGTGATCGGCCCGCAGCGCCTGCGCACGGTGTCGGCGGTGGGCGAGACCTTTCCGCTCTACTGCACCGCCAACGGCAAGGCCTATCTGGCGCAACTTAGCGATCCGGCCATCGAGACGTTGATCGGACGCACGTACGAAGCGCGCACGCCGAAGACGCACACCCGTTTCGATACGCTGCTGGCGGACATCAAAGTGGCGCGCCGCAGCGGCGTCGCCTTCGATCGTGAAGAACACACGCTCGGCATCTGCGCCGCCGGCGTCGCCCTGCAGGATCCGCTCGGCAATGCCGTCGCCATTTCGGTGCCGGTGCCGAGCCAGCGCTTCCTGGACCAGCAGGCGCTGATCGCCGAACGACTGCTCGCCACCAAGCGCGCCATGGAGATGCATATGAATTCCGCCGCGGCCTGAACGACGCCGCGGCGACACCGATCGAAACACGCGAAACGAAACTAAGGGAGGATGCCGTGGCAAAACGAATTCGCGGCGTGATGTTCGAAGAAAACCTCAAGAACAGCATGGGGCTGGAGTTCTACAACCTGTCCCATCGCTTCGGCTATCAGTCGCCGAACTGGCCGTACTTCGAGGACGTCAAGATCGAGCGTATCCACTACATGGCGAAGTCGGGGGTGCTGTCGCAACGCATCACCACCTCGATGCACAACACCACCCATATCGACGCGCCGGCGCACGTGATCCAGGGCACGCCCTTCATCGACGAGGTGCCGCTGCCGCATTTCTTCGGCTCCGGTATCGTGGTGTCGATCCCGAAAGAGAAATGGGAGCCGATCACTGGCGACGACCTTGAAAAAGCCTGCGGCAAGATCGTGCGGCCGCGCGACGTGGTGATTGTCAACACCGGCTGGCACAAGTTCTACGAGGACTCGGAGGACTATTTCTGCCGCGCGCCCGGCTTCGTGCCGTCGGCCGGCGAGTGGTTCGTCAAGAAGAAGGTCAAGGTGGTCGGCCACGATACGCAGGCCAACGATCATCCGCTCGCCACCGCCATTGGCCCGCACCGCAACGGACCGCTGCATCCTCACCTTGCCGAGGAATATCGCGAATGGTCCGGTGGCCGCGACTGGAAGGACGATCACCCGGAATGGGAGCCGGTGCACCGCATCCTGTTCAAGAACGGCATCATGGGCATAGAGAACGTCGGCGGCGACATCGACAAGGTCACCGGCAAGCGCGTCACCTTCGCCTATTTTCCCTGGAACTGGGATCGCGGCGATGGCTGCATCGTGCGCCTGGTCGCCATCGTCGATCCGTCGCAGAAATTCCGCATCGAACGCGGCAAGACATTCAAGCAGGGATAAACGCCATGCACGTCAAACGTTTCGCCGACGCCAAGGCTTACGATGCGCCCAATCACCGCGGCTGCACCTCACTGCGCCTGTTCGGCGCCGAAGCCGGCGGCACCAAAGGGCTCATTTGCGGCTTGTCGCATTTCCTGCCCGGCGGCGGCGCCGGCCCGGACGCCTCGCCGCCGGAGAAGGTCTATTTCGTGCTGCGCGGCGAGTTGACCGTCATCGTCAACGGCAAGGAGACGGTGCTGAAGGCGAACGACTGCTGCGTCATCGAGCCGAACGAAACGCGCGAGATCATCAACCGCGGCAACGAGGTGTGTTCGATCGTCGTCGCGGTGGCGATGCCGCCGAAGTGACGCCGGAGGCGTCATGCCCGGCCTTGTGCCGGGCATCCACGCCTTACGGACCGCAGCAACCAAGGCGTGGATGGCCGGGACAAGCCCGGCCATGACGAAGAAAAAAGTTGTGTGAGGAGCGTCAAATGTCCGAAGCTTTCCTGAAGAATCCGCTCGCTTTGTTCGACGTGAAGGGCAAGACCGCCGTCGTCACCGGCGCGTCGGGCGCGTTCGGCGCGCTGGCGGCCAAGACTTTGGCTGGCGCCGGCGCCAACGTCGTGCTGGCGGGCAGCAAGCAGGACGAACTGAAAAAGGTCGCGGCCGAATGCGCCGAGCTCGGCGGCAAGACCGAAATCGTCGCGTTGCGCCCGAGCTCGGAAGAAAGCTGCGACAAGATCGTCAAGGCGGCAGTCGACACCTTCGGCCGGCTCGACATCCTGGTGGTCGCCTCCGGCCTCAACAAGGTGGCCAAGATCGTCGACCTCAAGCCGCAGGAATTTCTCGACGTGATGGACGCCAATGTCACCCAGTCCTGGCTGATGGCGCGCGCCGCCGGCAAGCAGATGCTCAAGCAGGGTCAGGGCGGCAAGGTGATCCTCACCTCGTCGGCGCGCGGGTTGCTCGGCCATCCGGCCGGCTACACCGCTTATTGCGCGTCGAAGTCTGCGGTCGACGGCATCACTAAGGCGCTCGGCTGCGAATGGGGCGAACAAGGCATCACCGTCAACGCGCTGGGGCCGACGGTTTTCCGGTCGCCACTTACCGCCTGGATGTACGAGGACACCGAGCGGGCGCAGTTTGTGCGCAAGGGTTTCCTGGCGCGGGTGCCGAAAGGCCGGCTGGGCGAACCGGAAGACCTCGCCGGGCCGCTGCTGTTCCTCGCTTCGAAAGCGTCGGACTTCTACACCGGCCACATCCTCTACGCCGACGGCGGCTATACGGCGGGGTAAATCATGGCTAAGGCGCGCATCGCGGTGATCGGCGCCGGCCTGATGGGCCACGGCATCGCCCAGGTGTTCGCGCTCGCCGGCCATGAGGTGACGATCTTTGATTCGGTGATGGCGAGCCTCGACAGCGCCAAGACACGCATCCTCACGAATTTGAAAGACCTCGGCGACGATCAGCGCGCGGTCGAGCGCGTCACGCCGGTGCCTCATCTGGCGGCCGCCGTGCGCGAGGCCGATTACGTGGTCGAGGCCGTGCTGGAAGACCTGCCGCTCAAACAGAAACTATTCGCCGAGATCGAGAAACACGTGCGGCCGGACACCATCCTCGCCAGCAACACCTCGGTCATCCCGATCACCAAGATCATGAAAGGCCTCAAGCGGCGCGACCGCGCGCTCGGCACCCATTGGTGGAACCCGCCGTTCCTGGTGCCGCTGGTCGAGGTGATCGAGACGCAATGGACGAGCCCGGCCGCCATCGACTTCACCATGAAATTGCACGCCGCCGCCGGCAAGAAACCGGCGCACGTGAAGAAGGACGTGCCGGGCTTCATCGGCAATCGCTTGCAGCACGCACTATGGCGCGAGGCCATCGCGCTCATCGAGCAAGGCATCTGCGACGCCGAGACCGTCGACAACGTCATCAAGGCGTCGTTCGGCCGCCGGCTGGCGGCGCTAGGCCCCTTGGAAAATGCCGACATGGTCGGCACCGATCTGACGCTGGCGATCCACAAGTTTGTGCTGCGCGACATCGACAGCCGGCCGGGCCCGTCGCCTTATCTGAAAAAACTGGTGAAGGCCGGCAAGCTCGGCTTCAAGTCCGGCGAGGGCTTCCGCAAGTGGAGCCCTGCGCAGCAGCAGGCACTGCGTTTGAAAGTGTTGCAGCATCTCAAGAGAGCGCGCGCCCAGGACAGATAAACCGCGCAAAGGAGGAGACGATGACCGACAGCAAGACGATCTCACGTCGCACTCTGGTCAAGACCGGCCTCGGTGCCTTGGCCGCGCCGGCGGTTCTCCGTGCCATTCCGGCGAACGCGCAATCGCAGGTGATCAAGATCGGCCATGTCAGTCCGAAGACCGGGCCGCTCGCCGGCTTCGGCGAGGCCGACGGTTATATCCTCGATCAGGTGCGCGGCATCTTGAGCAAAGGGCTGCAAAGCGGCGGCAAGACCTACAAAGTCGAGATCATCTCCAAGGACAGCCAGTCGAACGCCAGCCGCGCCTCGGAAGTCGCGTCCGAACTGATCCTCGGCGACAAGGTCAATCTGATCGTTGCCTCGGCGACGCCCGACACCACCAACCCGGTCGCCGACCAGGCCGAGGTCAACGAGGTGCCCTGCATCACCACCAACTGCCCGTGGCAGCCTTATTTCTTCGGCCGCAAGGGCGAACCGCAGAAGGGCTTCACATGGACTTATCACTTCTTCTGGGGCCTCGAAGACGTGATCGGCGCGTTTTTGGTGCTGTGGGACGAACTGCCGACCAACAAGGTGGTCGGCGGCCTGTTCCCGAACGACGCCGACGGCAATGCCTGGGGCGATGCCAAGCTCGGCCTGCCGCCCGCACTCGCCAAGGCCGGCTACAAGCTGCTCGATCCAGGCCGCTATCAATTGATGAACAACGATTTCACCTCGCAGATTTCGGCGTTCAAGGCGGCAGGCGCCGAGATCGTCACCGGCAACATGATCCCGCCCGACTTCGCCACATTCTGGTCGCAGGCGGCGCAGCAGGGCTTCAAGCCGAAGATCGTCACCATCGGCAAGGCGCTGCTGTTCCCCTCGGTCATCGACTCGCTCGGCGAACGCGGCAACGGGCTGACCAGCGAAATCTGGTGGACGCCGCACCATCCGTTCAAGTCCGGCCTCACCGGCCAGAGCGCGCAGCAATTGACCGACGGCTATACCAAGGCGACCAATCGGCCGTGGACGCAGCCGATCGGCTTCCAGCACGCGCTGTTCGAGGTGGCGATCGACGTGCTCAAGCGCGCCAAGGACCCCCACGATCCGAAAGCGGTGCTGGATTCGATTGTCGCCACCAACTACCAGTCGATGGTCGGCCACATCCAGTGGACCGGGCAGCCGGTGAAAAATGTCACCAAGACGCCGCTGGTTGCCGGGCAGTGGCAGCGCAAGAACGGCAAGTTCGACCTGGTAATCGCCGAGAACAAGACCGCGCCGGAAATTCCGCTCGGCGGCAAACTGGTGCCGATCGCCTGATCGCACCAAACCCTATGGCCCCGATCCTCACGCTGGATAATATTTCGAAGCGGTTCGGGGCCGTGGTGGTGGCCGGCGGTATCGACCTCGCGCTCAACGAGGGCGAGGCGCTCGGCATCATCGGCCCGAACGGCGCCGGCAAGACCACGCTGTTCGGCATCGCCACCGGCACGGTGACACCCGACGGCGGACGCGTCGTTTACGCCGGCGAGGATATCACCCGCCTGCCGCCGGAGCGGCGCTGCCGCAAAGGCATCGCGCGCTCGTTCCAGATCCCGCAGCCATTTTCCGGCATGACCGTGTTCGAGAACGTGGTGGTGGCGGCGGCCTTTGCAGGGAATGCAAGCGAAGCTTCGGTTTACGATTCTTGCGCGGAGTTGCTGAGCCGCTGCGGTCTCGCCGACAAGGCCAACCGGCGCGCCGGCAGTCTGACGCTGCTCGACCGCAAGCGCCTCGAGCTGGCGCGCGCGCTGGCGACCAAGCCACGCGTGCTGCTGCTCGACGAGGTCGCCGGCGGCTTGACCGAGCACGAATGCGCCACGCTGGTGGCGCTGATCAAGGACGTGCGCGCCGGCGGCGTGTCGATTGTGTGGATCGAGCACGTGGTGCACGCGTTGCTCGCGACGGTCGATCGCTTGCTGGTTCTGCACGGCGGCAAGTTCATCGCCGAAGGCGAGCCGCACGCGGTGATCAAGAGCCCGCAGGTGGCGGAGATCTACATGGGGATCGAAGCGGATGCCTGACCCACTGCTCGAGGTGCGCGGCATCGACGCCTTCTACGGTGACTTCCAGGCGCTGTTCGGCGTCTCGCTGCGGGTCGAGCCGGGCGAAGTGGTGGCGGTGATCGGCGCCAACGGCGCCGGCAAGAGTACGCTGCTGAAAACCATCGCCGGCATGATGGCGCCGCGCCGCGGCGATATTTTTTTCGACGGCAAGCCGACCGGCGGTGCGCCGGCGTTCGACGTGCTCAAGCGCGGCATCGCGCTGGTGCCGGAAGGCCGGCGATTGTTTCCGTCGCTGACGGTCGAGGAGAATCTGCTGATCGGCGGCCAATCGCGACGCCCCGGCCCGTGGACACTCGATCGCGTCTATCGGCTCTTTCCCGTGCTGGCCGAGCGGCGGCGCCTGCCCGCCCCCGCGCTGTCCGGCGGGCAACAACAGATGGCGGCAATCGCCCGCGCGCTGATGTCGAACCCGCGCCTGTTGCTGTGCGACGAGATCAGCCTCGGCCTGGCGCCGATCGTGGTGCGCGACATCTACGCGCAACTGCCGGCAATCGTGGCGGACGGCTTGTCGCTGATCGTGGTCGAGCAGGACATCGCGCAGGCGCTGGAAGCCGCGCGCCAGGTCTACTGCCTACAGGAAGGCCGCATCGCGCTGCAAGGCGCTGCGCACGAGCTGACGCGCGAGTTGATCTCGGCGGCATATTTCGGGGTGTGACGGCGATGCAATGGCTCAACGTCATCCTGCAAGGCGTGCTGATCGGCGGGCTCTACGCCATGTTCGCCGCCGGCCTGTCGCTGATCTTCGGCGTGATGCGGCTCGTGAACATCGCGCACGGCGACCTGATCGTGCTCGCGGCTTACGTCGCGTTGGTGGTGACGCAGGCGCTCGGCATCGACCCGCTCGTCTCGCTGCTGCTGGTGGTGCCGATCATGGCCGTCATCGGTTACGCGCTGCAGCGCGGGCTGCTCAATTTCACGCTGGGCGACGATTTGCTACCGCCGCTGCTGGTCACCTTCGGGCTGTCGATCATCATCCAGAACGGCCTGCTCGAATGGTTCACCGCCGACAGCCGCAAGCTGCAGGCTGGCGCCATCGAGATCCAGACCTTCCAGGCGCTGCAGGGCGTGTGGGTCGGCGTGTTGCCGCTCATCCAGTTTGCTGTCGCGGTGGCGGTGATCGCCGGATTGCAGGCGCTGTTCTATTACACCGCGCTCGGCCGCGCCTTCCGCGCCACCTCCGATGATCAGGCGGTGGCGCAATTGATGGGGCTCGACACCCGCCACGTGTTCGCCATGGCGATGGCGCTGTCGCTTGCCGTCGTCGCCATCGCCGGCGTATTCCTGGCGGTGCGCGCCAATTTCGATCCGTCGATCGGCCCGGCGCGGCTGATCTTCGGCTTCGAGGCGGTGATCATCGGCGGGCTCGGCAACATGTGGGGCACGCTGATCGGCGGCGTCGTCCTCGGCGTGTCGCAGGCGGTCGGCGCGCAAATCGACCCCGGCTGGCAGGTGCTCGCCGGCCATATCGTGTTCCTCGTCATCCTGGCGGTGCGCCCGCAGGGCCTGTTTCCCAAGGTATCGGGATGACGCGCGTCGAGCACGCCACGCGTTCGAGCCGCATTGGCGTCACGCTGATCGCAGTCGCATTGATCGTGCTGGCGCTGGCGCCGTTCTGGGGCGAGCGCGCGATGCTGCGCCTGCTCGCCGAGATTTTCACCTTCGTCGCGCTGGCGAGCTCGTGGAATCTGCTCGCCGGTTACGCCGGCCTAGTGTCGGTCGGCCAGCAGGCCTTTGTCGGGCTCGGCGGTTATCTGCTGTTCGCGCTGGTGATCCTTGCCGGCGTGCATCCGATCGCGGCGATTTTCATCGCCGGACCGATCGGCGCGCTGGTCGCCGTCCCCGTCGCGGCGCTGATCTTCCGCCTGCGGGGCGCTTATTTCGCCATCGGCACCTGGGTGGTGGCGGAGGTGTTCCGCCTGCTGGCCTCGCAAATCTCGGTGCTCGGCGGCGGCTCCGGCATCAGCCTGCCGGCCGCGGCGGTGATCGCCATGGCGCCGAGCCGGCAAATCCGCGAATTCGAAATCTATTGGCTGGCGCTGGCGCTGACCGCCGCCGTGCTCGGCGCCATCGTCGCGCTGCTGCGCTCGCGCCACGGCCTGGCGCTGACCGCCATCCGCGACAACGAGCTGGCGGCGCAGAGCAACGGCATCGACGTCGCCCGCATCAAGCTTATCGTCTACGTGCTGACCGGCTTCGGCACGGCGATGATCGGCGCGCTGATTTTCCTCATGAAGCTGCGCATCTCGCCGGATACCGCGTTCAGCGTTAACGACTGGACCGCTTTCGTGATTTTCATCACGGTGATCGGCGGCATTGGTCGCATCGAGGGGCCGATCATCGGCACCATCGTGTTCTTCGCGCTGCGCCAGACGCTGGCCGATCTCGGCAGTCTCTACTTGCTGATGATGGGCGCGGTCGCCATCGTGGTCATGCTGTGGGCGCCGAAGGGGCTCTGGGGCCTGATCGCGGAGCGCTTCGGCTGGCAGGCGTTGCCGCTGCAACGGCGGCTGGTGCTGGAAAATGAATCGGGAGGACACCCATGAGCACGATCATCGACATTTATTGTCACATCTATCCGGACCGCTTTTTCCAGGAGATGAGCAAGGTCGCGCCGAACCTCAGCAATATCGGGCAACGGCTGCGCGGCATCAAAAAACTGTTCGATCTCGACGCCCGTTTCAAGGAAATGGACGAATTCGGCGACTACCGGCAGATCATCTCGCTGCCCAATCCGGCGATCGAGGATATCGCCAAGCCGGACGTCGGGCTTCAACTCGCGCGCATCGCCAACGATTCGATGGCGGAGCTGTGCCGCAAATATCCGCAGCGGTTTCCGTCCTTTGCCGCGGCGCTGTGCCTAACCGAGGTCGACGGCTCGATCAGGGAAGCGCAGCGCGCCATCAAGGATCTTCGCGCGCGCGGCGTGCTAATTTATACGAACGTTGCCGGCGAGCCGCTCGATCAGCCAAAATTCGAGCCGCTGTTCAAGCTGATGGCCGAGCTCGATCTGCCGATCTGGCTGCATCCGGTCGGCACCGCATCGATGCCGGACTATCCGGCCGAGAAGAAATCGCGTTTCGAGATGTGGTGGTGCTTCCACTGGCCCTACGAAACCTCGGTCGCCATGGTGCGCATGGTGTTCAACGGGTTGCTCGATCGCTACCCCAAACTCAAGATCATCACCCACCATCTCGGCGGCATGATCCCTTATTACGACGGACGGGTTGGGCCCGGGCTTAAGGTGCTGGGGCAAAGAACGTCGCACGAGGATTATTCGCAAATCCTGTCGTCCCTCAAGCGGCCGCACACGGATTACCTGCACGACTTCTACGCCGACACCGCGATGTTCGGCGGCGGTGTGCCGGCGACCCGTTGCGGCTACGAGTTTTTCGGCGCGGATAAGGTCGTGTTCGCCACCGATACGCCGCTCGGGCCGATCGCGCCGACCATCAAAACCGTGAAGGGCCTAGGGCTTTCGCCCGCGGATGAACGCAAGCTATTCTGCGGCAACGCCGAGACGCTGCTCAAAATGAGCTTCTAAGTTCTGCTTCTTCTCGATTTTCTCGGCGCAGTTATGCGGCGTTCGCCGGCTTCCTCTTGCTCTTCTTGCTTTCGGCGGAACCAACGCCGTGCACCGGCGTCCAGCTCGGCGGGTCGCTCGCCGGGAAGCTCTCGTCGGAGTTCACCGCGACCTGATCTTCGTCGCGCTTGATTCGGCTGCGCTCGTCGTCGACCTGCATTTTCGGCCGTTCCATGTTGGGACACTCCAAATTGCCAAACGGCCGCCCTTCCGGCGGCCGGTTATCGACACAATAACCGCCACCCCCGGCAAATTGTTCCGCGACGGAACCCGGCGAAAATCAGGCCTTGTCGGCCGCAGCGTTCGCGCACGCTTTCAAATCCGCGACAAATTTTCGGTATTGCGCGCGTTTGTCGGCGTCGTCCTCGATGCGCAAGATATACGAGGGGTGGATGGTCGCGAGCATGCGGCCGCCTTCGACCGGCAGCACGCGGCCGCGGATCTTGTTGATGGCAAGCGGACGCCCCGAGATGCTGCGCAACGCGGTGGCGCCCAGCGCGACGACGATCGCCGGCTTGACGATGCGGCGCTCGAAATCGAGCCACCAATGGCACCGCTCGATTTCGTTGACGTTGGGACGCTTGTGCAGGCGGCGCTTGCCGCGCGGCTCGAACTTGAAATGCTTGACGGCGTTGGTGACGAACACGGTGTCGCGGTCGATGCCGGCATCGGCCAGGGCCTCCGCCAGCACGCGCCCGGCCGGGCCGACGAAGGGCCGGCCCTGCTTGTCTTCCTGATCGCCCGGCTGTTCGCCGACCAGCATGATGCGCGAGTGCACCGGCCCTTCGCCGGGCACGACCTGCGTCGCGTGCTTGTAGAGCGGGCAGCGGCGGCATTCCGCTTCGGCGGTGCGCAGCGCTTTCAGTGATGTGATCGACGGCATCTCGGCCATGGCGGTGCCCTTTGCACCGATAACGGATTTCGGCGCGGTCGGTTTCCGGCTATTCCGCCGCCACCTTGCGCGCGGCGTCGAGCCGCGGCTTGACCACCACCTTGATGGCGTCGTCGACGCGGTCCTTGGCGTAGCGGATCGCGGTCGGCAGATCGGCGAGCGGGAAGGTATGGGTGTGGATCTTGGTGGCGTCGAAGCGCTTCTGCCGCATGAAGGCCTCGGCGCGGTGCACCGCGCTCTTGCCCTCGCCGCGGATGCCGTAGACGTAGATGTTGTTGCTGACGATGTGCGCGATGTCGACCAAAGCCGGCTCGTGCGTGAAGGCGGCAAGACAGACCTTGCCGCCGCGATTGACCATGTGCACGGCGTCGTTGACGGCCTTGCTCGCGGCCGAGCACTCGACCACGTAATCGACGCCATTGCCGCCGTTGAGCGCTTTCACCGCAGCGACGACGTCCGGCACCTGACCGACATTGACCGTCGCATCGGCGCCGAGCTGGCGCGCGATGTTCATGCGGTCGTCGCGCATCTCGGTGAGGATCACCGGCTGGGCGCCGAGCGCTTTCGCCACCGCGACCACCATCAGGCCGATCGGCCCGGCACCGCTGACCACCACGCTTTCGCCGGCGACCAGGCCGCCGAGTTCGGTCAGCGCATACATCGCCGTGCCGGCGGTGACGACCAGCGCGCCCTCCTCGTCCGACATGTCGTGGGGAATCGCGACCAGCGTGTTGATGCTGTTGACCTGGTATTCGCAGAACGCGCCGTCGGTGGTGAAGCCGTTGGCGCGGTGGCCCTTGTCGTGCTCGCCGTAATTGAGGCCGTAGTTGTGGCACGAGGTGTACATGCCCTCGCGGCAGCGCTTGCACTGGCCGCAGCCGGCGTGAATCTCGCAGGCGACGCGCTGGCCGATGCTGTATTCGTCGACGCCGGGGCCGAGCGCCACCACCGTGCCCATGTATTCGTGGCCCGGCGTGAAATTCTTGTTGAACGGCAGGCCGCCTTGAATCAGCCCCGGCGGGCCCTGGTAGATCACTTCGAGATCGGTGGCGCAGATCGCCGCGGCATCGATGCGCACCAGCACTTCGGCGCGCTTGGGCACCGGCACCGGCTTGTCGGTGAGCTTCAGCTCGCCCGGATCGCCCAGCACCCAGGCCTTCATGCTCTGCGGAATCGGAAAGTCCTTGCTGGTCTTGACCCCGGCCGGCGCGTCCATGCGATCCTCCAACGCGGTTTGGCGGAAAGATCGCGCATCGCGGCCCTGGTGCGCTTGAGGAAAATCAATTTCAACGCCGTTTTGCGATACTTTTGCCGCGGTGCCCCAACACGCCCTTACCGGGCAATCCAGTGGCCGCGGCGCCTAACGAAAAAGCCGGCGGACGATTGCCGCCGGCTTCAATTCATGCGCACGCGCGAGACGCTCAGGCTGAGCCGGCAACCGCGTAAACGCCAGCATGACCCGGAGCGCCGAACTCGGCGGACAGCGCGCGCGTTGCGGCACTGACCTCCTCGCGCATGAGCGTGACGTGCTCCTCGTTCGCCCGCATGCTGGGCGTCGAGACGCTGATCGCGCCGATCACCGTGCCAGCCTGATCGCGGATGGCGGCGCCGACGCAAATCACGCCGGGCAGGAATTCCTCGCGGTCGATGGCACAGCCGGTGCGGCGCACGTTGCGCAGCGATTCAACCAGCGCCGGAAAATCCGTGATGGTGTTGTCGGTGAAGCGCTTCATGCTGCCGGCGACGATGCGGTGGATCTCGTGCTCCGGCAGCCAGGCCATGATGGCCTTGCCGACCGAGGTCGCGTGCGGCGCCTCCAAGCGCCCGAGCTTGCCGGTATCGACGCGCACCGCATGCCGCGACTCACGCACCGCCAAGGTGACCACCGCGTCGCCTTGCAGCGCCGCCAGATAAACGGTCTCGCCGGTCACTTGATTGATCTCGTCGAGATAAGGCTGCGCGCGGCGCGGCAGATCGACCTGCAGGCAGGCGTGTCCGAGATGCAGGATGCGCGCGCCCAAGGCATAGAGGCGGCGGCCCGGAATCTTGGCGGCGAAGCCGCGCTGAATGAGCGTCGCCAGCAGATGATGGCAAGTCGATATATTGAGGCCGGTGCGGTTGGCGAGATCGGTCAGCGAGGCCTCGCCGCCGGCTTCGGCGATGGTTTCGAGCAGAAACAGCGCGCGGTCCACCGATTGAATATTGTGACGGGCGTCGGCGACGCGCGCGCGCGGCGGTCGGGCCTTGGCGCGCGGCCCGGAGAAGTTCATTGCGTCCATGGATTGGCTCTCCCAGGGCCGCTAGGGAAGTAGCCCGGCACGACAGAGTCAAGAAAATTTTCAGAATAACAAACGCCGAATTTCTAATCGCGAAAATCAGGCCTAGTTTGCCAAGCCCAGCTCGATTTCCAACGCGCCGCAGAGCATTTGCCCCAAAGTGATGTGCATTTCCTGGATGCGCGCCGTGGTGTCGGACGGCACAACCAGAAGGTGGTCGGCGAGCCCGAGCAAATCCCCACCGCCTTTGCCGCCGAGCGCGGCGGTGACGAGCTGCATCGCCTTGGCCTGGCGCAACGCGGCGATGATGTTGGGGCTTTTGCCCGAGGTGGAGATGGCGACGGCGACGTCGCCGGGGCGTCCCAGCGCCTCGATCTGGCGCGCGAAGATCTTGTCGAAGCCGAGATCGTTGCCCGCGGCGGTCAGCGCGGAGGTGTCGGTGGTCAAGGCGATGGCGGCGATGGCGGCGCGGTCGGTCTTGTAGCGGATGGTCAGTTCGGTCGCGAGATGCTGGGCATCTCCCGCGCTGCCGCCGTTGCCGAAGAACATCAGCTTGCCGCCGCCGCGGATCGACTTGACGCAGGCGCCGACCAGGCCGGCGAAGGTGGCGGACAGCGCCGCTTCGGTGCGCCGCGCCACGTCGTGATGCTCGGCGAATTCGGCTTTGAAAAAAGCTGCTAAATCCAAAATCGCCCCCCTTAGGCCGCTTCGCCACGAAACTCGGGTACCGCGTCGCGCAGCACGTTGTCGATGACCGCGCGCTCGTTGCGTGCCAGCCCCTGCTCCAGCATCGCCACCCAAGCGCGGATCGCGTCGAGCGACGGCTGCACCGGTTTGGTGGCGACGATGCCAGGAATGCCGATGTCGTTGGTCTCCTCGCCGCGCGCGAACAGAATTTCATGCAGCCGCTCGCCGGGGCGGACACCGGTAAAGGCGATCTGGATGTCGCGCCCCGGCTCGAGCCCGCTGAGGCGGATGATGCGTTCGGCGAGATCGACGATTCTGACCGGCTGGCCCATGTTGAGCAGATAAACCGAGACGTCGCCGCTGGCGGGGCCGAGCGCGTGGCTCGCCGCGGTGATGACCAGATCGCAGGCTTCGCGGATGGTCATGAAATAGCGCACCATATCGGAATGGGTAACGGTGACCGGGCCGCCGGCCTCGATCTGCGCCTTGAATTTCGGCACCACCGAGCCGTTCGAGGCAAGCGACGTTGCCGAAGCGCACCGCGATCATGCGCGTCGCGCCGGGGCCCCTGCGGCCGAGCTCTTTGTCGAGCGCCTCGCAATACATTTCGGCGAAGCGCTTGGTGGCGCCGAGCACAGAGACCGGCTCAATCGCCTTGTCGGTCGAGATCATCACCATCGCGGCGGCGCCGGCCGCGGCGGCGGCATCGGCGACGTTGATCGAGCCGAACACGTTGGTCTTGATGCCTTCGTCCCAATCGGTTTCCAACAGCGGCACGTGCTTGAGCGCCGCGGCGTGGAACACCATGTCGGGCTTGAATTGCGCGGTCAGGTTCATGATGCGGGCGCGGTCGCGGACGTCGGCGATGCGGCCGGTGATTGCCGTCTTCGCCTGCGCCGCCTTGAGCAATTCCGTGACGGCGTGCAGCGCCGGCTCCGAGTTCTCCAGCACCAGGAGGCGCGCGGCGCCGAAGGCGACCATGCGCTCGCAGATTTCCGAGCCGATCGAGCCGCCGCCGCCGGTCACGACAATCGCTTTGCCGCTGACGAAGGTTTCGAGACGGCGGTAGTCGATCTTGACGCTGGGGCGCAGAAGCAGGTCCTCGACCGCGACCGGGGCAAGCTGCATCGCCTGCCCGCCGGCGTCGAGCGCGGGCAACTGGCTCATGGTGAGGCCGAGCTTGCGGGCGCGGATCAGCAGCGCTTCCGGCCGTGCCTCCGGCGACAGCGCCGAGGGCGTCAGCACGACGCGCGTGACGATGTTATTGCGGCCGGCGAAATCGGCGACCACGCGCTCGAGGTCGTCGATGTCGCCGAGCACCGGCACACCGCGGATCGACTGGCCGCGGTCGGCCGAGGACGGCGACAAGACGCCGACCGGCCAGATCTTCTTGACCGCGCCGCTCTCGATGGCGCGCAGCAGGATCTCGGCGTCGGCGGCGCGGCCGAGGATGAGCGTCGGCGTGGCGTCGGCGATCTTGGCGCGCTGCAGCGTGCGCGCGTAGTGGAAATAGCGGTAGGCGATACGCGTGCCGCCGAGGAAGAACATCTGTAAGAACCAGTAGAGCAGGATGGTGATCTTGCCGAAGAAGAACGTGCCGTAGACATTGGGCGCGACCAGCACGTAATCGAGCGCGAGCAGCGAAACCGCCAGCACGGTCGATGTGCGAAAGATATCGTAGAGGTCGGGGACCGAGGTGAACCGCCACTTATTGCGGTGCAGGCCGAAGATCAAATAGATCGCGGCGGCGTAGGCGAGAAACACCGGCAGGTACTTGAGCTCGGCGAGTCGCGCGTCGAGCGCAGCGCCTTCAAAGCGCACGAAAAACGTCAGCAGGAGCGCCGCGGCGGTGGCGACGAGATCGTGCAAGACGATCAATATCTGGCGAGGGGTCAATTTCGGCAGCCGCATCATTCCACGGTGTTCCAAATCCAACGCTGATTTACGCTATTTCCCGGCCGGCGCAAAAACGGCAGGTGCCAGCGGTCCATGCGCCGGCGGTTAGGCATTGCGCGGCGGACTATGGTATCCCGCTCGCTGCAAGATCAACAGGTTAGCACCCCGCCCGTAATGCCGGTAAGCGCCATGTCTAGCCCCGGCGAGCCTTCGTCACAGGCCCGCTTTCTTAGCACGCTCACTCTGCTGTGGCTTGCCGGCGTTGGCCTGCGCCTCACCATCCTTGCCGTGCCGCCGGTGATCCCGCTGATCCACGACGGGCTCAAGCTCAACGCCACCCAGATCGGCATCCTCACCGGCTTGCCGTCGCTGCTGTTCGCCTTCGCCGCGGTGCCGGGCTCGCTGCTGATCGCGCGACTCGGCGTGCGCACGGCGCTGGTGGTCGGGCTTGCCGTCACCGCGCTCGGCGGCGCATTGCGCGGCGCTTACCCCGACGTGATGTGGCTTTACGCGATGACGATCGTGATGGGCGCCGGCGTCGCGGTGATGCAGGTGACCATGCCGCCGGCGGTGCGCGCCTGGCTGCCGCAGCGCATCGCTTTCACCACCGCGGTCTACACCAATGGCCTGCTGGTCGGCGAAATCCTCCCCGTGGCGCTGATGCTGCCGCTGGTGCTGCCGCTGGTCGGCGGCAGCTGGCAATGGGGCTTCGTGTTCTGGAGTGTGCCGGTCGCGGTCATCGCCCTGCTCATTCTGGCGGTGGCGCCTGCCCCGGCGAATGGACTGGCGACGGCGGCGCGCCGCCGCTGGTGGCCGGAATGGAACAGCCCGCTGATTTGGCGGTTGGGCATCATGCTCGGCACCACCAACGCCACTTATTTTGCGACCAACGCCTTCCTGCCGGATTATCTGCGCAGCAACGGCCAGGGCGAATGGATCAGCGCCGCGCTCACCGCGCTCAACATCGGCCAGGTGCCGGCGTCTCTGTTGCTGCTCGCCTTCGCGCACCGGCTCGAGCTCCGGGCCTGGCCTTATGTCGTTTGCGGATTGCTCTGCGTGCTGGCGACCCTTGGCATCGTCTTCGGCACGGGCGTCTGGATCGCGGTGGCGGGAACGGTGCAGGGCTTTGCCAATGCCGCCATCCTCATTCTCATTCTGGCGTTGCCGCCGCTGTTGAGCGAGCCGGACGACGTGCACCGCGTCACCGCCGCCATGTTCACCATCAGCTATAGCTGCGCGGTGATCGTCCCCGTGATCAGCGGCTTGGTGTGGGACGCCTCTGGCGTCGCCGCCATGGCCTTTGCGCCGATCGCGCTTTGCGGCATCGTGCTGGTCGTGTTGGCGCCGGCGATCAATCACGTGCGGCAAGCCGAGGAGGATGTGTGATGCGTCCCATTCCGGTCGGAGCCAAGGGCAGCTTCACGATGCGGGTGAGGCCGGCGCACCTCGCCAACCAGTTCAAGGACGTCAGCCTGCCGCAGGTGTTCGCCACGCCGATGATGGTGACCATCATGGAGAACGCCGCGCTCAACGCCGTGCGCGAATACCTCGACCCCGGCGAAAGCGCGGTCGGCACGATCGTCAACGTCCGCCATCTGGCGGCGACCCCGGTCGGCCATCAGGTGACGGCGACCGCCGAGGTCACCAAGGTCGACGGCCGGCGCATCGAGTTCAAGGTCTCGGCGCGCGACGAGACCGAGGAGATCGGCAACGGCACGCACGAGCGCATGGTGGTCGACATGGCGCGACTCGACAAAAAACTGGCGGCGAAGAAGGCGCGGTAGTTCACCCTCCCTTGGAGGGGGAGGGTGAAAGCGAGTGTGCGTCATCGTCTGCTCATAGCGGCCGAGCGGTACCCCGATGGTGCTTGCTCCCAGAAAATTGCCGGTATAATTATCAGAAGGACGATACCGTCTATCGATTCTGATGTTTAAAGCATGATCACCGGCCCTCAGATGCGGGCGGCCCGCGCTCTGCTCGGCTTCGACCAGCGCCAACTGGCACAGGCCGCCGGCTTGTCGCTGCCGACCATCCAGCGCATGGAAGCCAATAACGGGGTGGTGCGCGGCAATGTCGATTCGCTGATGAAGCTGGTCGACGCGCTCGCCGCCAACGGCATCGAACTGATCGGCGACGGCGCGTCGAGCGGCGGCGGTGGCCGCGGGGTGCGGCTCAAATGATGGTGGTCTACGCGCTCTACGGCGTGGCCGCGCTGATCGTTTTGGCGCCGCTGGCGGTCGCGCTCGGCGCTGCGCCGCGCGGCACCGGCGTGGTGTACGGCGCGAGCCTGATCGTCACGCTGACGCTCGGCATCATCGCGCTATTGAGCCTGTTCGGCATTGCCGATACGTCCGTCGTGACACTGCCGCTCGGCCTGCCATGGCTCGGCGCGCATTTCCGCATCGATGCGCTCTCCGCATTCTTTCTGGTGGTGGTCAATCTCGGCGGCGCGGCGGCCAGCCTGTTCGCGCTCGGCTACGGCCGCCACGAAGACGCGCCGCAGCGCGTGCTGCCGTTCTATCCCGCCTATCTCGCCGCTATGAATCTCGTCGTCATAGCCGACGATGCCTTCAGCTTCCTGGTGTCGTGGGAATTCATGTCGCTCACGTCGTGGGCGCTGGTGATCGCGCATCATCGCGTCGCCGAGAACGTGCGCGCCGGCTATATCTATCTGTTGATGGCGGGCTTCGGCACGCTGGCGCTGCTGCTCGGCTTCGGCCTACTCGCCGGCGCCGATGGCAACTACGCCTTCGACGCCATTCGCGCCTCGCATCCGTCGGCGGGATTGGCCGCTTTGGTGCTGGTGCTGACCATCGTCGGCGCCGGCTCGAAGGCCGGCGTTGTGCCGCTGCATGCCTGGCTGCCCCTGGCGCATCCGGCCGCGCCGAGCCACGTCTCGGCGCTGATGAGCGGCGTGATGACCAAGGTCGCGGTCTACGGCCTGGTGCGCATCATGTTCGATCTGCTCGGGCCGCCTGACTGGTGGTGGAGCATGGCGGTGCTCGGCGTCGGCGGCATCACCGCGGTGATGGGCGTGCTCTATGCGTTGATGCAGCACGATCTCAAGCGGCTGCTCGCCTATCACACGGTGGAGAACATCGGCATCATCTATATCGGCCTCGGCCTTGCGCTAGCGTTCAAAGCGGCCGACATGCCGCTCGCCGCGGCGCTGGCGCTGACCGCCGGGCTGTTCCATGTGTTCAACCATTCCGTCTTCAAGAGCCTGTTGTTCTTCGGCGCCGGCGCCGTGCTTAATGCAACGGGCGAACGCGACATGGAGCATCTCGGCGGGCTGATCCACCGCATGCCGCAGACGGCCTTCGTGTTCCTGGTCGGCTGCGTGGCGATCTCGGCGCTGCCGCCGCTCAACGGCTTCGTATCCGAGTGGCTCACGTTCCAGGCGATCCTGCTCAGCCCACATTTGGCGTCCTGGGGCCTGAAATTCATGGTGCCGGCGGTCGGCGCGCTGCTGGCGCTATCGGCGGCGCTGGCTGCTGCCTGCTTCGTCAAGGCCTTCGGCGTCACCTTCCTCGGCCGCGCCCGCACCGACGCCGCCGCCAAGGCGCAGGAGACCGACAGCAATTCGCTCGCCGCCATGTATTTCCTGGCCGCACTGTGTCTCGTTGCCGGAATTCTGCCCGGCTTCTTCATCGATGCGCTGGCCCCGGTCACCAACGCCTTGGTCGGCGTCGCCATGCCACATCAGGCCGGCGTCGAATGGCTGTCGATCGTGCCGATCGCGGAAAGCCGCAGCTCCTACAACGGACTTTTGGTGTTCGTCTTCGTCACGCTGTCGGGCTCGATCGCCGCCTTCGCCATTCACCGTCTCGCCTCGGATAAAATGCGGCGCGCGCCGGCCTGGGACTGCGGCTATCCGGACCCGAGCACGGCCACGCAATATACCGCCTCGAGCTTTGCCCAGCCGATCCGCCGCGTCTATGGCGCGACCGTGTTCCGCGCGCGCGAGATCGGCGAGATGCCGCCGCCCGGCTCGCTGGCGCCGGCGCGTCTCACGGTCGAACTGCACGACCTGATCTGGGAGGCGGCCTACGCGCCAGTCGCCAAGGGCGTCGAATACGCTGCCGAAAAGCTCAATTACCTGCAATTCCTCACCATCCGCCAATATCTCTCGCTAGTGTTCACGGCGCTGGTGCTGCTGCTGCTGGTGCTCGCGATATGGCCCTGATCCGAGATTTTATCTCACAAGGCGCGGAGATGCTGCTGGTGCTGCTGCTCGCACCGCTGCTCACTGGCTTTGTGCGCAAGGTGAAGGCGCGGCTGCTGCGCCGGCAGGGTCCGCCGCTGCTGCAGCCCTACCGCGACCTGATCCGGCTGATGCGCAAGGACGTGGTATTGGCGGAGAGCGCGTCCTGGCTGTTCCGCGTCATCCCCTACATCATCTTCGCCGGCACCTGGGTGGCAGCGGCACTGGTGCCGACCTTCCGCAATGGCCTGTTGTTCTCCTGGTCGGCGGACCTCATCGCCATCATCGCGTTGCTCGGCAGCGCGCGTTTCTTTTTAGCGCTGGCCGGCCTCGACGTCGGCACCAGCTTCGGCGGCATCGGCTCCAGCCGCGAGGTGATGATCGCTTCGCTCGCCGAGCCGGCAATGTTGATGATGGTGTTCACCGTGGCGCTGATCGCCGGCTCCACGCAGCTCTCGACCATGGCCGCTTACATGGCGACCGGCGCGGAGGGCTTGCGCGTTTCGCTGGGCTTGGCGCTGCTGGCGCTGATCATGGTAGCGATCGCCGAGAATGCGCGTATCCCGATCGACAATCCGGCGACGCATCTCGAACTCACCATGGTGCATGAGGCGATGGTGCTGGAATATTCCGGCCGGCATCTGGCGCTGATCGATTTAACCTCCGAGCTCAAGCTGCTGCTTTATGTCTCGGTGATCGGCTGCCTGTTTGTGCCCTGGGGCATCGCGCCGCCCGACGCGAACCCACGCGCCATCGCCATCGGCCTCGCCGCCTATCTGGTGAAGCTTGCCGCCGGCGGCTTCCTGCTCGCCGTGTTCGAGACGGCGATTGCCAAGATGCGCGTGTTCCGCGTGCCGGCCTTCCTCGGCGCGGCGCTGATGCTCGGCTTGCTCGGCACCCTGCTGCTGTTCGTCTCGAGGAGCCTCTAGGCCATGGGCACGCTCGCCTTCGACGTCGCGCACATGCTGGCCGGCTCGCTGGTGCTGGTGAGCTTCATGCAGCTTTACCAGGACCGGCTCTACGCGCTGCTCAATACCTTTGCGCTGCACGCCTTCATCCTGGCGGCCTCGGTCGCCTGGCAGGCCTTCGTGCAGGACGCGCCGCATCTTTATCTCACGGCGATGATCGCGCTGGTGTTCAAGGCTATCGTAATCCCGGTGGCGCTGCACCGCATCATCGTCAAGCTCGGCATCCACCGCGAGATCGAGACCGTGGTCGGCGTCGGCCCGGCGATGCTGCTCGGCATGGGGCTGGTGGCGCTGTCGATGGTGGTGATGCTGCGGGTGACGGCGGAAGCCGACCCGCTGGCGCGCGAGGACTTGGCATTTGCCCTATCGGTGGTGCTGCTCGGCCTGCTGATGATGGTGACGCGGCGCAACGCCGTGAGCCAGGTGATCGGCTTCATGTCGCTGGAGAACGGCCTTGTGCTGGCGGCAACCGGCGCCAAGGGCATGCCGCTGGTGGTGGAGATTTCCGTCGCCTTCTCGGTGCTGATCGCCTTCATCGTCATCGGCATCTTCCTGTTCCGCATCCGCGAGCGCTTCGACACCGTCGACGTGCAGGCGCTCGACAAGTTCCGCGGAGAGCGGCGATGACTGTCGACGCGCTGACCGGCGTCCTGTTGATCCCGGCTATTGCCGCGGCGCTGCTCGCCGCCCTGCCCGGCTACCGGGTGACCGCGATCCTCAACGTGCTGGCGGCGTTGGCGACCTTCCTCACCGCGGCGTCGCTGTTCGTCGTGCAGCCGACGACGGGGCCGTACCTGCTGGTCGACGACCTCAACAAGGTTTTTATCGTTCTCACCACCTTCGTCGGCTTCACGACCAGCGTGTTCAGCGCCAGCTATATCGAGCACGAGATCGAGATCGGCCGGCTGACGCGGACCTTCGTGCGCTTCTACCACGCGATGTACCAGGTGCTGATGTTCGCCATGAACCTCGCGCTGGTGGCCAACAATATCGGCTTGATGTGGGTGGCGATCGAGATGGCGACGCTCACCACCGTGCTGATGGTCGGCATCTACCGCACCCACGAGGCGCTGGAGGCGGCGTGGAAATATTTCATCCTCGGCAGCGTCGGCATCGCGCTCGCTTTGTTCGGCACCATTTTGGTCTACATGGCGGCCAAGCCTGTGATCGGCGAAGGCCTCTACGCCATGGTGTGGACCGTGCTGGTGACCAAGGCGGCGCAATTCGATCCCGCCCTGCTCAACGTCGCTTTCGTCTTCCTGCTGCTCGGCTACGGCACCAAAGTCGGCCTCGCGCCGCTGCACGCCTGGCTGCCAGACGCCCACGCCGAAGGCCCGACGCCGATTTCCGCGGTGCTGTCCGGCCTCTTGTTGAACGTCGCGCTCTACGCGCTGCTGCGCTTCAAGATGATCCTCGCACTCAACCCGGCGGCACTCGCGCCCGGCCCGCTGATGGTGACCATGGGGCTGATCTCCTGCGTGTTCGCCGCCTTCATGCTGTACCGGCGGCGCGACATAAAACGCATGTTCGCCTATTCGTCGATCGAGCACATGGGCATCATCGTGTTCGCCTTCGGCATGGGCGGGGCGCTCGCCAATTTCGCCGGCCTCTTGCACATGACCATGCATTCGCTGACCAAGTCGGCGATCTTCTACGCGGTCGGCCACATCGCCCAGGTCAAGGGCACGCAGAAAATCGCCGACATGGGCGGGCTGACCGTGAGCAATCCGGTGCTCGGCTGGGGCCTGGTGCTCGGCGTCGTCGCTATCGCCGGGCTGCCGCCGCTCGGCATTTTCATGAGCGAGTTCCTGGTGGTGTCGTCGACCTTCGCGCGCCAGCCGTGGCTTGCGACCATCCTGGTCTTGGCGATCCTGGTCGCGCTCGGCGGTCTGTTTCTGCGGCTCAATACGATTGCCTTCGGCGAGCCGCGCGGACCGACCGCGCCGGCACAAGCGTCCTACGTGCCGATGTTCGCCCATCTCGCCATCGTCTTCGTGGCGGGCATCTATATGCCGCCGGCTTTGGTCACCGGCTTCCAGAACGTCGCCAAGCTGTTGGGATAGCGCCATGAACAACGCGCCAATGTGACCGAGCAAGGCTGGAATGAGGTCATCGCCGAATTGGCGGCGAGCGAATGTACGTTGCTCGCCCTGTGGGGCGATCCGCCAAACGTGCACATGGCGACCATCGACGAAACGGTCGGCACGATCACCATCGTCACTTATGCCTGCGTCGACGGACGCTACCCGAGCGTCGGGGCACAGCATCCGCCGGCGTTGCGGCTCGAACGCGCCATCCGCGAGCCTGTTCGGCCTGGACGCAATTGGCTCACCCGATACGCGGCCGTGGCTCGATCTCGGCTTTTGGGACGTGCGCCATCCGCTCGGCGATAAGAAACCGGCGCAAAAGCCCGCTCCTTACGAATTTCTGCCGGTCGAGGGCGAAAGCCTGCATCAGATTCCGGTCGGACCCGTGCATGCCGGCATCATCGAGCCCGGCCATTTCCGTTTCACCTGCAATGGCGAGCATGTGGTGCGGCTGGAGCAGCGGCTGGGCTATGTGCACAAGGGCATCGAGTCATTGATGGCAGGCAGCCGTCTCGATGCCGCGGCAAAGCTCGCCGGCCGCACCTCCGGCGACAGCACGGTCGCCTATGCCTTTGCCTTCGCGCTGGCCGCCGAGGACGCGCTGCAAATTGCGCCGCCGCCGCGCGCGGTTTACTTGCGCGCGCTGATGGCCGAGCTCGAGCGGCTCGCCAACCATTTCGGCGACATCGGCGCCATCTGCAACGACGCTTCGTACGCCATCATGCACGCGCAGACCGGCATCCTGCGCGAGCGCACGCTTGCGCACGGCCGACGCCGGCTTCGGCCACCGGCTGATGATGGATGCGATCGTGCCGGGCGGCGTCGCCCGCGACATCGCGGCGGACGGCATTGTGGAGATCAAGGCTTTGCTCGCGGAAATGCGGAGCGCGTTCCCGCGCCTGGTCGAGCTTTACGACAACACCGCCTCGCTGCAGGACCGCACGGTGACGACCGGCATCGTCAAGCCGGACTACGTGCGCCAGTGGGGCGCCGGCGGCTATGTCGGGCGCGCCTCTGGCCGCGGCTTCGACGCGCGGCGCAACGTCGGCTATGCGCCCTATGACAAGCTCACCTTCGAGGTGCCGGTGCGCGAGGACGGCGACGTCAATGCGCGGGTCTGGATCCGCATTCGCGAGGTCGAGCAGAGCCTGGCGCTGATCGACCAGATTCTCGCCGCGCTGCCGGCCGGCAATATCCGCGCCGACGTCAAGACGCCGGGCAAGACCTGCGAAGGCCTCGGCCTCGCCGAAGCCTTCCGCGGCGACGTGCTGGCCTGGCTGCGGCTCGGCGGCGACGGCCGCGTCGAGCGCTGCCATCTGCGCGACGCCTCCTGGTTCCAGTGGCCGCTGCTGGAGACGGCGATCGAGGGCAACATCGTCGCCGACTTCCCGCTCTGCAACAAATCGTTCAACTGTTCGTACTCGGGGCATGACCTCTGATGCGCCGCACCCTGTTCGAAAGTTTCGTCCATGGGCCGCTCACCGAAGCCGCGCCCAAGCCCGACGAAGCCGGCCTCGCCGAGCTGGCGCAGAGCGTTAACCGCGCCGCCCGGGCCAAGCTCGGGCGCTCGCTATCGATCCGCCAGGTCGATGCCGGCTCCTGCAACGGCTGCGAACTGGAAATCCACGCGCTCAACAACGCCTTCTACGATCTCGAACGCTTCGGCTTCCACTTCGTCGCCTCGCCGCGCCACGCCGACGTGCTGATGGTGACCGGGCCGGTGACCAAGAACATGCGCGAAGCCTTGCTGCGCACCTACAACGCCACGCCCGACCCGAAATGGGTGATCGCGGTCGGCGGCTGCGCCGCCGATGGCGGGGTGTTCGCCGGCAGCTACGCGGTCGCGGGCGGCGTCAAGGACGTGGTGCCGGTCGACCTGCACATCCCCGGCTGCCCGCCCAATCCGAAAGCATTGCTCGCCGGGCTCTTGGCGCTGCTGCAGACGGCGTCTTAGACCGCCACTTTGGTGAGGAAGCCTTCGACTTCGCCGCGCAATTTGGCGGCGGCTTCCTCGACCGATTCCGACGCGGCCAGCACGGTCTGCGCCGACTGCTGGCGTTTCGGTGGTGGCGCCGGCCACTTCGCTCAACACCGTCGACGATCAGCTTGGCGCCGTCGGCGGCGCTGGTCACGTTCTGCGAGATCTCGCCGGTCGCGGCGTTCTGCTGCTGCACCGAAGTGGCGACGGCGCGAGGTGTACTTGTCGATCTCCTGCATGCGGTGGGCGATGCGCCCGATCGCTTCCACGGCCTTGTCGGTCGAGTTCTGCACTTCCAGGATCTGGCTGGAAATATCCTCGGTCGCCTTCGCGGTCTGCACGGCGAGCGATTTCACCTCGGACGCGACCACCGCGAAGCCGCGGCCGGCTTCGCCGGCGCGCGCCGCCTCGATGGTGGCGTTGAGCGCCAACAGATTGGTCTGCCCGGCGATGTTGCGGATGAGCTTGGTGACGTCGCCGATCTTGCGCGCGCCTTGCGCCAGTGCGCCGATATCCTGATTGGTGACCTGCGCTTCCTCGACCGCGACGCGCACCACTTCGGTGGTCTGGTTGAGCCGGCGGCCGATCTCGGCGATCGAACTCGACAATTCGTCGGCGGCGATCGCCGCGGTCTCGACGTTGGTGGAGGCGTTCGTTCGACGTCTGCACCGCGCTTTCGGCGCGGTTCGAGGTCTGGCCGGAGGCGTTGAACAGGCCCGCCGCCGTCGACGCGCATTTCGCCCGCGCTGTCGGCCACCGTGCGCAGCAGATTTTCGGCGCGCTCGCGGAACGCCGAGATCGCGTTCTCGATGACGGCGCGGCGCTCTTCCTGATGCTGCATGGTCGTGCGCTGCTGCTCGGCCTGCCGCCGCTCGGTGATGTCCTCGTGCGTGCCGATCCAGCCGCCGCCCTTCATCGGGATGATTGGTGACCAGCAAGAGATGGCCGCCCTTGGACTTGACCTCGTGCACGATGGTGCGGCCTTGCGCCACCGCGGTCGAGAAATTCCTTCCGGTATTCTCTGCGGATCGCGCGAGAACGTGCCCTTGGCGACGCGTTTCGCCAGCACCTCGGACAGCGTGGCCCCGGGCTTCACGTCGTCCGGCGTCAGCTCGTACATCTTGTAATATTGCGCGTTGCAGACGACCAGCCGCTCGCGGCGTCGAACATGCAAAGCCCCTGCGCCATGCTGTCGATGGCGGTGCGGATCTGCTCGACTTCTCGGCTTTGATGCCGGGTGAGCAGCGCGCCGATCAGACTCATCGCGAGCTGGGCAATGATCGCGGCGAGCGACGGCGGTGAGCGCGGTCGCCGAAACTGTGGCAATGACCGCCGCGGCCCAGTCGGGCGCAAAAACGATCAGCGCGCCGAAAGCGAGCGCAAAGACTGACGAGTCCGACCGACGACGACCAACGATGACGCGCGCATGAAGCTAAGCGAGAAGAACATTCTTGTTCATGAATCGATTGCCCCGGACCGAGCCGGATTATTGCGCTGCCTGCTTTTTTTGCGGTTAATTGATGGTAAAGAAATCGTTAACGAAAACAGCTCCCGCGGGGAGGATTGCTGCGTGAAACTTGTGCTGTTCCAGACCGCGCCCGGCGCCGAAATATCTGCCGGGCGTGCTCACCGGGCGCGGCGTCGTCGATATCTCGCCGGCGGTGACAAAAGAGCTACACGCCGCAGCTGACCATGCAGGGCATCATCGACGGTTTCGAGCGTCTGCGCCCGGCGCTCGAAAAGCTCGCCGCCGAAGGCGCCGGCCGTGCCGCTCGATCGCGTGCGGCTGCGAGCCGCCTTTGCCGCGGCCGGGCAAGATTCTGGCCTGCATCGCCAATTACTGGGAGCATGCCCAGCGCGAGCCGCGCCCGCTCAACATGTTCATGAAAAATCCCGACGCCGTGGTCGGGCCGGGCGACACCATCATGCTGCCCGAATTCACCGTGCCGTGGATGTTCATGCACGAAGCCGAGCTGGCGCTGGTGATCAAGGGGCCGGCCAAGATGGTGAAGGCCAAGGACTGGAAGAGCGCCGTGTTCGGCTATACCGCGATGATCGACGTGTCGGCGCGCGAGCAGGGCCGCAAAACCTGGCCGGCCTCGCCGCTCACGAGCTGGCTCGGCAAGTCGTTCGACACCTTCGCGCCGATCGGTCCCTGCATCGCCACGGCGGACGAGATCGAGGACCCGAACGATCTGATCGTGCGGTTCTGGAACGACGGCCAGCTGCGCCACAACTACAACACCGACGACATGGAGCACCGCGTCCCGGAGTTGATCGAGTTCGCCACCACGGTGATGACCATGAATTCCGGCGATCTCATCGCCTGCGGCACCAACCACGAGGGCCTGGGCGCATTGCAGGACGGCGAAACCGTCGAGATCGAAATCCAGAACATCGGCAAGATGTCGCTGAAGGTCGCCGACCCGCTGAAGCGAACATGGGAACGCGGAATCTACATGGGCGTCGATTCGACCAATCCCGACGCCGTCAAGCGGCACCGGCCGCAGGGCGGGCCGCTGCCGCCATAGAGGAAATGTCAATGGATCAGGCAAAAAGCGAAATCCGCGACGACATGCAGATCGATTGGGACGCGCCCGATCCGAATGGACGACGGCATCGTTCTGCGCGCCGACGTCTATCGGCCGGTCGGCGGCGGAAAGTTTCCGGTCATTCTGAGCTATGGCCCCTACGCCAAGGGCCTGTCGTTCCAGGAAGGCTACAAGGGCAACTGGGCGACGCGTGACCAAGGCCGCGCCCGATGTGCTGCAGGGATCGAGCAACAAGTACCAGAACTGGGAACTGGTCGACCCGGAGAAATGGGTGCCGGACGGCTATGCCTGCGTGCGCGTCGACTCGCGCGGCGCCGGACGCTCGCCGGGCCATCTCGACGTCTGGTCGGCGCGCGAGGCGCAGGATCTCTACCAATGCGTCGAATGGGCCGGCACGCAAGGCTGGAGCAACGGCAAGGTCGGCATCAACGGCATCTCCTACTACGCGATGAACCAGTGGAACGTCGGCGCGCTCAAGCCGCCGCATCTTGCCGCGCTGTGCATCTGGGAAGGCTCGTCCGACTATTACCGCGAGCTCTGCCGGCACGGCGGCATCCTGTGCGATTTCCTCAACAGCTGGCATCCGCGCCAGGTGGCGAGCGTGCAGCACGGCGTCGGCGACGCGCGGCGCCAAAAGCGTGGTGACCGGCGAGCCGGTCGCCGGACCCGAGACGCTGCCGAAGGAAGAACTCGCCAAGAATCTGCGCCGACACGCCGGGCGAAGCCAAGCGCCATCGCTTCCGCGACGACTACTACGCCGCGCGCACCGCCGAATTCGAGCAGATCGAGGCGCCGCTGCTGTCGGCCGGCAATTGGGGCGGCATGGGCCTGCACACGCGCGGCAATTTCGAAGGCTGGCTCGCCGCCGGCTCCAAGCAGAAATGGCTGGAGGTGCACGGCGACACCCACTTCACGCATTTCTACAGCGAGTTACGGCGAGGCGCTGCAGAAGCGCTTCTTCGGCCATTTCCTCAAGGGCGAGGACACCGGCTGGAGCAAGCAGCCGCGCGTTGTCGCTCAACATCCGCCATCCGGGCGAGAAGTTCGTGCTGCGCGCCGAGAACGAATGGCCGCTCGCGCGCACGCAATGGACCAAATATTTCCTGCAGCCGGACGGCCTCGGCCTTGGCCCCGCCGCGCCCAACGGCGGCGACGACGCTGAGCTACGAGACGACCGGCGACGGCCTCACCTTCCGCACGCCGCCGCTGGACAAGGCCCTCGAGATCACCGGCCCGGTCGCGGCCAAGCTGTGGGTGTCGTCGGAGACGACCGATGCCGATCTCTTCCTGGTGCTGCGGCTGTTCGACCCGGCCGGCAAGGAGGTCACCTTCATCGGCTCCAACGATCCGCGCATGCCGGTCGGGCTCGGCTGGCTGCGCGCCTCGCAGCGCAAGCTCGACCCGAAAAAGTCGCTGCCGTACCGGCCCTGGCACACGCACGACGAGGAGCAGCCGCTGACGCCGGGCGAGCCGGTCGAACTCGACGTCGAGATCTGGCCGACCTCGATCGTGGTGCCGCCCGGCTATCGGCTGGCGCTGACCGTGCGCGGCAAGGATTACGAAGTCGACGGCAAGGACGCGGCGCTCCCCAATGCGCCCTACCCGATGAAAGGCGTCGGGCCCGTTCCTGCATATCGACCCCGACGACCGGCCGGCGCGCGATTTTCGCCTGCCGCAACACGCTGCACTTTGCGCCCGGCAAGGCAGCCATACCTCTTGTTGCCGGTCATTCCCGAGGGGTAAGCTTCCTCAAAACGATAAACCTGGGAGGAACATCATGAGGCGCATTGTCGCTATTGTCTTCGGCGGCGCTCGGCGTCTTGGCGTTCGCCGGACCTGCCGCCGCAGCCTATCCGGACCGCACCGTCACCATCGTCGTGCCCTACCCGGCCGGCGGCCCGACCGACCAGCCCGCGCGCATGATCGCAGAAATACTATCGAAGAAGTTCGGGCAGAATTTCATCGTCGAGAACGTCACCGGCGGCAGCACGATCATCGCCACCAACAAGGTCGCCAAGGCGGACGCCCGACGGCTACACGCTGCTGCTGCACAACCTGCAGATTTCCGCGAACCCGACGCTGTTCAAGACCTTGCCGTTCGACACGGTCAAGGACTTCAAGACGGTGATCATGATCAACCGCAATCCGCTGGTTCTGGTCGGACGCCCGGGCCTGGCGCCGAACTACGTTCAAGGAGCTCATGGCGCTCATGAAGACGGAGCGCCTGAAGGAGGCGCTGCCGGGCTTCGGCACCACCGGGCACCTGACGTCGCGGCTGTTCGCGCAGGAAACCAAGCTGAAGTTCGACGAGATTCCCTATCGCGGCGGCGCGCCGGCGGTGACCGATGTGCTCGGCGACCACGTCGATTTCATGATCGGCACGCCGCAGCAGATGATGCCGCTGGTCAAGGCCGGCAAGCTCAAGGCCTACGCCGTCACGCAGAAGGGCAAGATGCCGGAATTCCCCACCGCCGATAGCATGGCCGATGTGCTCGGGCCGCAGTTCGCCATCTATTACTGGCAGGGCCTGTTTGCCCCGGCCAAAACGCCGGAGGCGGTGATCAAGACGCTGAACGCGGCGGTCAACGACGCCGCCAATGAGCCGGACGTGCTCAAGACTGTGGGCCGACACCGGCGTGGAGGCGTTCCCGAAGGACATGCGCACGCCGGCCGCGGGCGAAAAATTCCTCAAGAGCGAGATCGCGCGCTGGGGCAAGGTGATCAAGGACAACGACATCCACGCCAATCAGTGACGGGATTCGCGGCGGCCGGCGCCGGTTCGGCGGCGGCGGCCGGGAAAATCTGTCAACTATGGTTGCGAAAGTGTAAAGCGTCCGCCGCGGCTGCGACGGTCCGCTTCGTTTGGCCGATTTTTCGCCCCATCCGGAGCCCGGACGGAGCCTGTTCACTCTCTCTTAAGGTCAAGCAAAACTTAATTTATTCAATAGCTTGAACTGACAGTCTACATGCTCCGATGGGCCGTTCGCGCCCGTTTGCCGACCAACAAAATCGACGCGCTATCGGGCGCCGATCCGACGCTCGCGGCGGCCGAAGCGGCCGCTAAGGCCCTTCCGCGGCATGCGTTTCCGCCGCCGAGTCGCCGGCGCATTGGTCCGCCATTAACGGTTTTGGCGACTTGATCGACAGCGCCATACCTCCGCGACGTTGTGAGCCGAGACGATGAGTACCGATCGACCCGCGCCGATGATCTTCGTCGCCACGCCCTGTTTCGGCGGCCTGGTCACGACCGGCTACATGATGTCGGTCGTCAAGCTCATGCAGTACGCGGAACAGCACAAGTTCTCCGTCAGCCTGAACCTGCTCGGCCGCGACTCGCTGATCACGCGGGCGCGCAACACGCTGGTCGCGCAATTCATTACAGTCCCGCAGGCGACGCATCTGATGTTCATCGACGCCGACATCGGCTTCGAATCGGAGCTGGTGCACCGCATGCTCGCCTTCGACGAGGACGTCGTCGGCGGCATGTATCCGGCCAAGGCCTTGAACTGGAACCCGCCGGACAAGATCGCCTATAGCGAGCCGCCGAATCTGGCGACGTTGAACTACGTCGGCAAATTCTGCGAGCGCGACGAGCTGGAGCGGCGCGGCCCCTTCGCCACCGGCGTGTATGCCGCGACCGGCTTCATGATGATCAAGCGGGCGGCGATCGCGCGCCTGATGACGGCCTATCCGCAATACGCCTACACCTCCGACCACGTCTACACGCCGGACAAGACCGAGCGGAAATACTACGCGCTGTTCGAATGCCGCATCGATCCGGACACCGGCGAGTATCTGAGCGAAGACTTCGGCTTCTGTCAGCTCTGGCGCAAGCTCGGCGGCAAAATTTGGCTCGATGTCGAAGGCGGGCTGGTGCACACCGGTTCGCACGACTTCGTCGGCAACCCGGCGCTGCGCTACGGCGCGAGCGACGTCGCGACGCTGAAAGTGGCGTGAACGCGCTTAGGCCTTAGCGCGCCGGCTGCAACACCTGTTCGAGCCAGTCCCACATATAGGCCGAGCAGATCGACTGGTTGTCGATCTGGCAGTGGTGGTAGCCGCCTTCCTCGCGCGTGAACAGCTTGAAGGTCTTTTGCTTCGAGCCGACGGCGTCGAAGCATTTCTGCGCCTCGGGCAGCGGAATCTGCTCGTCGCCCTCGCCGTGCAGCATCAGGAACGGACAGGTGATCTTCTGCACCACGCCGTCGAGCTTGAACGGCTCGAGCGCGCTTGAGCACGTCGTCCTGCGACTTGGCATTGAGCACCCAGGAAATGTGCTGCGCAGGCGACCGACAGCGACGGCGTGTCGGCCTTGCGCCAGCCGCTCGAAGCGGTCGGCGCCAGATTTTCTGGTAGTCCCACTGCGCGCCCCAGGCGATGCAGCAGGCGAAGCGCTGCTCGAAGGCGGCCGCGCGCGGCGCGTAGTAGCCGCCGAGGCTGATCGCCATGACGCCGATGCGCTTGGCATCGACCTCGGGCCGCGACGCCAGATAGTCGAACGCCGGCGTCGCGTAATGCTCGGTGTCGTGGCCGCAGATAGAGATTGCGGAAGCGGATGCTTTCGCCATTGCCCGGGCCGTCGACGATCAGGCAGGCGATGCCGCGCGCGGCGAGATCGGCGACGCCCTTGAAATATTGAATCTCCTTGGTGACATCGAGGCCGTCGAAGAACACCATCGCCGGCACCTTGCCGCGATGCGTTGGCCGGCTCGGCGTGCACGTAGATCGCCGGCAGGCTAGCGCCGTCATAGGGAATCTCGACGTGCTCCAGGCGCGGCCGCTTGATGTGCTTGCGCCGCGTCGCGGAAGCAATCGACGCCGCGCCTATAGGCGTCGTTGCCCGTCCTTGCTCTTCGGCTGCAGGAAGCGCTCGCCGACATGGTAGTAGGCGCTGGCGCGCTGCAGATATTGCGCGCCGCTGGTCGCGTGGCCTTCGGCGATGCGCTCGCGGCCGCGATCCTCGACGCGTGCGCGCCTCGCGCGTCCATTCGCGGAACCAGGCGTCGTCGTCGCCGACGTATTTCTTTGAGCCGCAGCCCGATGCGGTTGACCTCGCCGATCTCGGCGCCGCCCCAGGGCGCCATGTTGAGCCCGATCAGCAGCCCGTGCGACCAGCGGTAATTGTCCGGGAAATAAGTGAACGACAGTTCTTCCAGCGCGGCCATGTGCTCAACGCCTTGCCGTTGCGCGTCTTTGTCGGGCCGGAACTTGGTTTCCGGCTTGAGGCCCTTGCGCTTCTGCTTGGCGCTGATCAGGCCGTTCTCGAGATAGCGGCCGAGCGCCGCGCGCTTGGCCGCCTCGTCCCATTGCGGCAGCCAGTCGCCGAGCGAATAGCCGAACCACGGCGGCTGCGGGCGCAGCGGCTCGAAGCCGAGCTCGTCCCAGATCGTCTTGCGCGCGCTCCATGTATTCCTGCTTCGGCAGCGCCAGCGGCGGCATGTCGCCTTTCATGGTCGCGTCCATCAGCAGCGTCGAATCCTCTTCGTTGTCGTGCTCGCGCTTGGGCCCGTGGCCCTGGCCGCGATGCGGCACCATCTGCACGTCCTCGACCGGGTTCATGCGATAGGCCATGGCCCAGAGCAGCGCGTCGGCATTGTCGGCGGAGATGTCGTCGTTGACCGCGATGCAGATCTTGCCGCAGTCGGCCTTGAAGAAGGCGGCGCCGCGCAGCGCGCGCCAGACTTCGGTGCGCGACGTGCCCTTCTCGACCGTGACGATGAGTGACGCGCAGCAGGCCGGTCAGCGGCTCGTGCAGATTGACGCGCTTGACGCCGCGGATGCCGAGCGTGTCGCGCAGGTGCGCCAGGAACAGCGGCTCGTAGGCGACGCGCTTGATCACGCTCGATTCCGACGGCGCCACCTGGCTGATGTAGGACGGGATGACCGGCTTCTTGCGATGGGTGATCGCGGTCACCCGCATCGGCATGTTGAATTCCTCGAGCGCGACGTGGCCGTGCGACTCGCCGAACGGCGCTTCCGGCTCGAGCATATTCGGTGTCGATCAGCCCTTCGATCACGACCTCGGACTCGGCCGGCACCAGCAGATCGACGGTGCGCGCGCGCACGACATTGATCGGCGCGCCGGCGAGCCCGCCGGCGACGGTGAACTCGTCGACGTCGATCGGCAGCTTCTGCGGCCCCATGAAGGCGACGTAAGGCGGGCAGCCGAGCACGATGGCGCAGGGCATCGGTCTTTCGCCGCGCTTCTGGTACTTCAGGTAATGCTGATAGCCGCCGGCGCCGCCGACGCGCGTCGCCATGCGCACCACCAGCCGGTCCGGCGCTTTCAGCGCCGCGCGATAGGTGCCCATGTTCTGGACGCCGCGTCTCGGGATCGCGCGTGATGACGTTGGTCGCGGTCAGCGTCGGCGCGCTGTCGAAGCCCGGCGTCGAGACCGGGATCGGCAGCGCGTCGAGGCCGTGGCCTTCGCCTTGCAGCGCCTTGCCCTCGATCACCACCTCGTGGCAGACCGCCTCGTTGACGAGCCGCGGCTCGATCGGATTGGCGATCGCGTGGTCCCATTTCGCCTGGATGTCCTCGACCTGGCGCGCCCATGCCGATCGCAGTAGATCGCCGGATTGGCGGCGATGGCGCCGACCACCACCGGCATGTCGTATTTGCGCCCGCGCCCGTCGACGATGTTGGTGAAGAGGAAGGCCTTGCGCTCGTCCTCGTCCATGCCGCCGACGAATTGCCAGCGCACCAGCGGATGCAGTTCGGCATCCTTGTCGATCGGCCGGTCGATGGTGCGCAACAGGCCGCGCTTCTGCAGAACCTGCAGATGCTCGTGCAGATCGCGATAGCTTCGCGTCGATTGCGTCATGTCGTCGTTCCCGCGCGCTATGCGGCGGCGCAGCATAGCGACTTCAATCGGCGGGACGACAATGCCGCGATCAGATCGCTTCCGGCACCATCTTGATGGCGCCGCAGGGACATTCGGTGGCGCAGAGCCCGCAGCCCTTGCAGTAGTCGTAGTTGAACTGGAAGCGGTTGCCGGGACCGAGCTTGATCACCGCGTTGTCCGGGCAGACGCCGTAGCAGTTGTCGCACTCGAAGCAATTGCCGCAGGACAGGCAGCGCCGCGCCTCGTAGAGCGCGTTGGTCTCGTCGAGCCCGCCCTGCACCTCTTCGAAGGTGCTCTGCCGGCGCGCGACTTCGAGCATCGGCCGCACGGTCTTCGGCGCGTCGGCGTAGTACCAGGTGTTGAGCTTGTCGAAGCTCGCCAGCTCGTGCTTTTCCGCCGGCGCGTAAGTCGTCGCCGCGCAGCCAGGCGTCGATGTGGCGCGCCGCCTTCTTGCCGTGGCCGACCGCGACCGTGACGGTGCGCTCCGACGGCACCATGTCGCCGCCGGCGAAGATGCCGGCATGGCCGGTCATCATGTTCGGCGCGACCTGCACCGTGCCGTCCTTGATCTCAAGCCCGGGCACGCCGTCGAGCAGCGACAGGTCGACGTCCTGGCCGAGCGCGAGCACCAGCGAGTCGGCCTCCAGCGTCTCGAATTCGCCGGTCGGCTGCGGGAAGCCCTTGTCGTCGAGCTGCATCTTCTCGACGGTGAGCACGCCCTCGTCCATGCGTTTGATGGTCGAGAGCCATTTCATCATGATGCCTTCCTCGAGCGCCTCCTCGACCTCGAAGTCGTGCGCCGGCATGCGCTCGCGCGTGCGGCGATAGACGATGATCGCTTCGGTCGCGCCCAGGCGCTTGGCGGTGCGCGCGGCGTCGATCGCGGTGTTGCCGCCGCCGTAGACGACGACGCGGCGGCCGAGCAGCGGCTTGTCCTCGCCTTCCATCGAGCGCAGCATCGTGACGGCGTCGAGGACCTTGGCGGCGGAGCCGGCGGGAATAAAGGCGCGCTTGCCGATATGGGCGCCGACGGCCAGGAACGCCGCGTCGAATTTGCCGGCCTTCATGGTGTCGAGGATATTGTCGACCTTGGTGTTGAGCTTGAGCTCGACGCCGAGATCGAGGATGCGCTTGACTTCCGCGTCGAGCACCTCGCGCGGCAGCCGGTACTTCGGAATGCCGAAGCGCATCATGCCGCCGGCCGCGGGCCCGCATCGTGGATCGTGACGGTGTGGCCCATGCGGCGCAGGTGATAGGCCGCGGAAAGGCCGGACGGTCCGGCGCCGACCACCAGCACGCGCTTGCCGCTTTCCGTCTCCGGCGGCGCGAATCGCCAGCCGCGCTTGATCGCCTCGTCGCCGAGGAAGCGCTCGACCGAATTGATGCCGACGGCTTCGTCGACCTGCGCGCGGTTGCAGGCGGTTTCGCAGGGGTGATAGCAGACGCGCCCCATCACCGCCGGCAGCGGATTGTCCTGCGTGAGCACGCGCCAGGCTTTTTCGTAGTCGCCGGATTCGGCGTGGTAGAGCCAGGCCTGGATGTTCTCGCCGGCCGGACAGGCGTGATTGCAGGGCGGCAAGCGGTCGACATAGACCGGGCCGCACGGTGCGCCAGGAGCCGGTCTGGTTGGCGAGGCTCGAGCCGACGTCGAGGGTGATTGCGAACGGATGGTCCATCACGCGTCTTCCTCCGGCTCGAGCAGGCTGTATTCGGCGATGTTGCGGTCGGCGATCGCCTGCACGAGGCGCGAGGCGCTTCTTGCCCTCGTCCGAACCTGAACAGATGGGCGAAGCGCTTCTGCGGCTTGAGATAGTCCTCGACCGGCACCGGCCGGCGGATCTTGCGGCTGCCGGTGACGGCGCCGTGCTCGGCCTCGAACACCGGGAACAGCCCGCATTCGACCGCCAGCCGCGCCAGACGGATGGTGTCATGCGAGGCCGAACCCCAGCCGAGCGGACACGGCACGTGGATGTGGATGTAGCGCGCGCCGTGGATGCCCATCGCCTTGATGACCTTGCGCTCGAGATCGTGCAGGTCGGCGACGGTCGCGGTGGCGACGTAAGGAATGCCGTGGGCGACGGCGATCTTCGGCACGCTCTTGCCGGTGCCGAACACGTTGCCGGGCTCGGGGCCCATGGCCGGCGTGGTCGCGGTGCGCGCGGCCGGCGGCGTCGCCGAGGAGCGCTGCACGCCGGTGTTCATGTAGGCTTCGTTGTCGTAGCAGATGTAGAGCACGTCATCGTTGCGCTCGAACATGCCGGACAGGCAGCCGAAACCGATATCGGTGGTGCCGCCGTCGCCGCCTTGCGCGATGGCGCGCACCTCCGGCCGCCCCTTCACCCGCATGGCGGCGGCAACGCCGGTCGCGACCGCCGCGGCATTGCCGAACAGCGAATGCAGCCACGGCATCTGCCACGAGGTTTCCGGATAGGGCGTGGTGAACACTTCGAGGCAGCCGGTGGCGTTGACGGCGATGAGGTTGCCGTCGGTCGCGCGCATGGCCGCGTCGATGGCGTAGCGCGCGCCCAGCGCCTCGCCGCAGCCCTGGCAGGCGCGGTGCCCGCAGGTCAGCGCGTTGGAGCGGTCGATCGAGGCCTGCACCGAGCGCTGCGGCTTCGGAGATCAGGCGGTTGCCGACCGTGAAGGTGCCCTTCTGGTAGAAGTGCAGCTTCTGCGTGGCGTCCAGCGGCTTACGTGTTCGGTCACCGGCATTCTCCTTCAGACCACGGACTTCTCGGCTTCTTGGCCGAGCCGGCGCAGCAGGTTTTCGGCGGTCGGTCCGGAGCGGCGCACCTTGCGCACGTGATGCAGTTCCTTGGCCACGATGTCTTCGTTGAGATCGAGGAACAGCGAGCCTTCCCACGGCTGCACCAGGGCGCCGCGCAGCGCCTTGTGCAACGCCGCGCGCGTGATCGGCCGGCCGCCCAGGCCGGCGATCACCGAATGCACCTGCGGCGCGCCGGCGACGTTGCGCAACGCGAGGTCGACGTTGTTGGCGAGCGGGCCGCCCATGCCGACGGCGAGGCTCTTCTCGACCACCACGACGTTGCGCGCGCGCACCAGCTTTTCGCGCAGCGCCGCGGTCGGGAACGGGCGGAACGAGACCAGCGTCACCAGGCCGATGCGCACGCCGTCGTCGCGCATCTCGTCGATGGTGTCCTTGATGGTGCCGTTGACCGAGCCCATGGCGACGACGATCAGCTCGGCGTCGTCGGCGCGATAGGTGCGCAGCAAGCCGCCGCTGTCGCGGCCGAACTTCGCCTTGAAGTCGGCGGCGTATTCGCGGAATGAGGCGCAGCGCCAGTTGCTGCTTGTAATGCTGCAGGTAGCGCACTTCGGTGAAGGCCTCCGGCCCCACCATGGCGCCGATCGAGATCGGCGCGTTCGGATCGAGCACCTGCACCGGCTCGTAGGGCGGCAGATAAGCGTCGACGTCGGCCTGATCGGGAATGTCGACGCGCTCGACGGCGTGCGTGAGGATGAAGCCGTCGACGCAGACCATCACCGGCATCGACAGTTCCTCGGCCAGGCGGAAGGCCTGGATGTGCAGGTCGACGGCCTCCTGGTTGGTCTCGGCGAACAGCTGCATCCAGCCGGCATCGCACACCGCCATGGCGTCGGAATGATCGTTCCAGATGTTGATCGGCGCGCCGATGGCGCGGTTGCCGAGCGTCATCACGATCGGCAGGCCGAGGCCCGAGGCGTTGTAGACCGCCTCCGCCATGAACAGGAGGCCCTGGCTCGCGGTCGCGGTATAGGCGCGCGCGCCGGCCGCCGAGGCGCCGATGGCGACCGACAGCGCGGCGAATTCGGACTCGACGTTGATGAATTCGCAATTCTTGATGCTCGCCGGTGCGCACCATCTCGCCGAGGCCTTCGACGATGTGGGTCTGCGGCGTGATCGGATAGGCGCAGATCACCTCGGGCCGGCACAGCCCGATCGCCTCGGCCATCGCGCGCGAGCCTTCGATTTGTTTGAGCATGGCGATTCCCTCAGGCTGCCGCGGCGGCGCCGGCGACGGCTTCGTAGGCGGCGGTGGCGGCGGCGATATTCCCATCGCGCGATCTTCTTGGCGAACGCCTCGCGATGGCGGCGGTCACCGATTTCAAATGCGACGATGCCGGTCAGCGCGGCAAAGGCGCCGAGCAGCGCCGCGTTGGGCAGCGGCCGTCCGACGTGCTTGAGCGCGAACTCGGACGCCGGAACGGCGCAGCACGTGGCCTTGCGGCAATTGCGCGACGATCTGCGTCGAGATGCAGTTCGCTCAAAGCTCGGTTGCTGTTGACCAGCAGATAGCCGTTCGGCTTCAGGCCTTGGAAAACGTCGATCGCCTTGAACAGCGTCGGGTCCTGGACGATCAGCGCGTCGGGCTCGAGGATCGGTTCGCGCAGCCGGATCTCCTTGTCGTCGATGCGGCAGAACGAGACCACCGGCGCGCCCATGCGTTCGGAGCCGAAACTCGGAAACGCCTGCGCGTGCCGACCTTCCAGAAAGCGGCGACCGAGAGCATCTCGGCCGCGGTCACTACGCCTTGGCCGCCCCGGCCATGAAAACGGATTTGGAACATGAAGGTTTCCCGATGCTACAGCCTAGAAATAGGCTGGCGCCGCGGGCAGCGTTTTGATATGCCGCAACTCGACCCGCCAGCCGCGCGGAATGGTTCCGGGAATCTTATCGTCGGCGCCGCGCTCGATCACCTCGCGCACGGAGGCGAAAAGCCCCGCGTTCGGGCAAAATCCCGGCGCTTTTTCGAGGATTTCCGGCGCCCGGACCAGCCAGTCCGGACAGACTTGTCGGACCGGCAGTGCTGGCAGCTGGTTACCGCGCTACGCAGATCGCTGGCCAGGCGGCCATGGGCAAGTTCCAACGCGTCCAGGCCCAGCCGGTCGAGCATGGCGCACATGTTCTGCCAGCGGTGGTCCGCGTCATACGTATTGGACATGACATCCCCCTACGTAAGATGAGCGTCCACATCGGGCGCATGGCCACACACTAATCGAACGCCGGGGGAACCGTGTTGATCTAACGCAAAGCGACCGCGGCGCGGCGGCCTCTCGTATTTACTTGATCTCGATACCGGCGCGGTCGACCAGGTCCTTCCACATTGGCACCTCACGGGCGATACGGGCGCGCAACTGCTCGGGTCCTTCGTATTCGACCGCGAAACTTGCCTTGAGCATGCGCTCGCGCACGTCGGGCTTGGCCATGATCGTTTTCACTTCCTTGGCGAGGCGATCGATGATCGGCTGTGGCGTGCCGGCGGGCGCGAGCAGCATCTGCGTGGTTTCCACCACCGCGTTGGGGATGCCGGCTTCCTGCATGGTCGGCACGTCGGGCAGATCGGGCCAGCGCTTTTCGCCTGTCTGCACCAGCGCCTTGAGCTTGCCGGACTGGATGAAGCCGATGAGGCCGGCAATGTTGACCGAACCGACATCGGTGGTGCCGGCCATCGCCGCTAGCGCCGCCGGCGCCGCGCCTTGGAACGGCACGTGGATGAGCTTGGTCTCGGTACGCAGCTCCAACAGCTCGACGGCGAGCTGCGACACGCTGCCGACGCCCGGGCTAGAATATGTGATCTTGCCGGGCTCGGCCTTCGCCTTGGCGATCAGATCCTTCACCGTCGCGATGCCGGAGGCCGAACGCGTGAGAATGACGTTGGGCGAGGCGCCGAGATAGGCGACCGGCGCAAAATCCTTCATCTCGTAACCGGACTTGCGGATGCTCGGGTTGATCTCGACGACGCCGGAGGCGACGACCAGCGTGTAGCCGTCCGGCGCGGCATGCGCGACGTAGGTCAGCCCGATATTGCCGTTGGCGCCGGGGCGGTTCTCGACGATGATATTCTGCTTGAGCGCCGGGCCGAGCTCGCTGGCGATCAGCCGCGCCAAGAGATCGTTCGACCCGCCGGGCGCGAAATGCGCAACGATGGTGATGGTGCGCTCCGGCCATTCCGCGCGCGCCGGAGCTTGACCGATTGCGAGCAACGCGACGGCGGCGACACCGACCGACAACCACTCGTGCACTTGCTTCGGCATCGTTTGCCCCCTACATGTTGTCGTTTTTCAGTCGCCTACGTTCAACGGCGCACGAAGTGAAACACTTCGCCATACGTGGAGCAAGGCGGCGCAAGCGATGTTCACATTGCGGACACGTTGCGAGCTCTGCCGCTTGTCGATATAGTGACGGCCTCAATTGCAATCCCGCGCGCAAGGACCCGCCAATGGCAAAGCCGCTCGCCGGCATCAAAGTGATCGAGCTCGCCAATTTCATCGCCGGGCCGCTGTGCGGGACGCTGCTCGCCGACATGGGCGCCGACGTCATCAAGGTCGAGCCGCCGAAGGGCGACATGGCGCGCGCGACGCCGCCGATCCGCAACGGCGAAAGCGTCAGCTTCGTCGCGCTCAACCGCAACAAGCGCAGCCTGGTGCTCGACCTCAAGCGGCCGGAAGCGGCGGAGATTCTGCTCAAGCTCGCGGCGACAGTCGGACGTGTTCGTCGAAGCCTACCGGCCGGGCGCGCTGGACAAGCTCGGGCTCGGCGCCGCGCAAGTGAAGGCGGTCAATCCGCGCATCGTCTACACCTCGGTTTCCGGCTTCGGCCAAAGCGGGCCCGTACCGCCGCCGCGCCGGCGTCAACCTCATCATCGAGGCGTTCTCCGGCATGCTGTCGGTGACCGGCGAGCCGGGCAAAATGCCGATGCGGCCGGGCGTGCAGACGGCCGACGTGTTCGGCGCGCTGTTTGCCACTTACGCGACGCTTGCCGGCCTGGTCGGCGCCGGACGCACCGGCGAAGGCTTCGTCGCCGACGTGTCGCTGGTCGAGACCGCGATTGCGGCCGCGGCCTGGGAGGCGGCCGATTATCTCGAGACCGGCAAGGTCCCGCAGCCGCTCGGCAACAGGCATCGGCTCAATGCGCCCTACCAGTTGTTCGAGATGCAAGGACGGGCGCTATCTCGCCATCGGCACGCCCAACGATCAGCTGTTCAGCCAGCCTCATGCAGGTGCTCGGGCTGGAAGCGCATGTCGGCGATCCGCGCTTTGTCTCCTATGCCAGCCGCAAGGCCAACGAAGACGCGCTGCTGGCGCTGGTCGAGCCGGCGGTGTGCGCGCGCGATTCGACAGGAGATCGAGGCCGCCTTGATGGAGGCCGGCGTGCCCTGCGCGCTGCGTCAACAATTTCAAGGAGGTGTTCGACGATCCGCAGATCATCGCGCGCGGCGTGGTGAAGGATATCGAGCATCCGCGGCTCGGGACGATGCGCGCGGTGCGCAATCCGATTCTGCTCGACCACGACGGCCCGACCATCGAGCGGCACTGCGCCGATGCTGGGCGAGCATTCCGAGGAAATCCTGCGCCAGCTCGGCTATTCGGCCGAGACGATCGCGGCAGTTTCTCGCCAGCGGCGTCACGCGCAACGCGCAAGCCGAAAGTCGGCCGTGCAGGCGCGCGGAATAGTCAGCCCGCACGCTTGGCGGCGACCGAACGGCGCGTCGCCCTCCTCGAACAATGTCGATCACCGTGCCCGGCCCCGAACTCGTCGCGCAGGCCGACGGTCATGCGTCGGACCGTTCGACGGTGCGCACATTGGCGATGCGGCGCGGCTGCCAATCGGTCTGGCCGAGCATGTGGCGGATGACGGTGATCTCCTCGACCACGCCCTCGTGACGCGGTCCGGCACGAATCGTGGCCGTGACAGCGCGGACACAGCAGCCGCTGCGGGAAAATACGCGGCGCCGCAGGCCTTGCAGCGCCAGATGCCGACGCCCGTCGTTCATTCCATGCGCTCCAGAATGGCCGCCGCGGCGGTGCCGCCGTAACGATACATCGTCATGCCGTAGCCGGTGGCGACGGCGAGGCGCGCGCCCTTCACCTGCCGTTCGCCGGCGCGATGCTGCAATTGCAGCACCGCTTCGGAAATGCCGTTGAGCCCGCCGGCCGGCCCGCCGGGCTGGCCGGCCGACATCATGCCGCCCCAGGTGTTGATCGGGATTCGCTTCTCGCCGATGTCGCGGCGGCAAAAGCCGCGCAGATCGTGGTCGGGGATCATGCCGAGGTCGTTCGCCTGCGCCAGCACCATGGTCGGATAATCGTCGTAGATGCTGGCGACGTCGATGTCGCTCTGGCCGCACGCCGGCAGCCTGCCACAGTTCCTCGGCAAAGCGTGCTGATGCCGGTCTGCAAGGCCGTCGCCCTCCTGGTTGTCGTAGTTGAAGCTGTTGCGGATGCGCGCGCACCCGCACCGGCGCGCGGCCGCGCGGCAGCGGTCGGGATGCGCGATGATGATCGCCTGCGCGCCGGCGACCACCGGCACGCAGTCGTAGCGCGTCAACGGATCGGCCACCATGGGCGCTGCGAGATACTCCTCCATGGTCAGCGGCGTGCGATAGACCGCGAACGGATTCTTCGCCGCCCAGGCGCGCTGCGCGATGGCGATGTGGCCGTAGTCGGATTTCTGCAGGCCGTATTTCTTCATCTGCCGGGTGGTGACCAGCGAATAGACGCCGTTCGGGCCGCCATGGCCGAGCGGCGCCAGATGCTCGCGCGTCGCGATGTTGTAGTTCGCCGCGATCTTGGCGTAGCCGCCGAGCCCGGTGGCGTCGCCAGCCGACCACCAGGATCGGCGACGGCCGCGCCGGTCTCGACGCCGCGCAGCGCGTGGCCGAGCATGTTCATGGCCGAGGAGCCGCCGTTGGTGTCCTGCAGCAGCCAGCGCAGCGACAGACCGAGCCGCCAGGCGAGATCGATCGCGGTGTCGGGCGCGAGCGAGAACGAGGCCACCGCCATGCCCTGGATGTCGCGCGCGTCGATCTGCGCATCTTGCAGCGCGGCGACGACGGCATCGCGGATGAAGGTATGCGTCGTCTGTCCGGATTGCGGACGCCGCGTATAGGCCGACTGGCCGACGCCGATGATGGCGGCGTTGTTGAACATCGTCATTCCGGATGGCTGCGTTATTTAAAAGCGTTGTGGCGGGCGCGGCGTCACGTTAGCATTTCCGCATCGTGACGCCAGCCCTGCACAAAGCAACGACATGATTCGCGCCGCCATCGTCGGATTGGGGCGTTGGGGACGCTCGCTGGTGAATTCGGTGCACGGCACGACCGACGACATCCGCTTCGTCGCCGGCCATACGCGCACGCGCGGCAAGGCGGAGGATTTCTGCCGCGAAAATGACCTGCGCCTGGTCGACGACTTCGCCGCGATCCTTGTCCGATCCCGCCATCGACGCGGTGGTGCTGGCGACGCCGCACAGCCAGCACGCCGCGCAGATCGCGCAGGCCGCGGCGGCGGGCAAGCATATCCTCGTGGAAAAGCCGATCACGCTCGATTACGCCAGCGCTGTCGTAGCGGTCGACGCCGCGCGCAAGGCCGGCGTGATGCTGGCGGTCGGCTACTGCCGGCGCTTCCATCCCTCGTTCGTTGAAATCCGCGAGCGCCTGCGCGACGGACGGCTGGGCAAGATCGTCGGCATGGTCGCGCAGCACACCACCAGCACGCAGAGCTTCATCGCAGCCGGACAATTGGCGCGCCGATCCCGACGAGGCGCCGGCCGGCGCCATGACCGCGGTCGGCCTGCACGCGCTCGACCTGATGATCGAATTCGCCGGCCGAGTGCGCGACGTGCAATGCGTGACGGGCCTCCATGGCGAGGGCCCGGCCGACGACACCACCACGGTGCTGATGCGTTTTGCCAGCGGCGCCACCGGCGCGATCTTCTGCTCGGTCGCGACCGCCACCAATTTCAGCTTCGCCGCCTACGGCACGGGCGGGCTTGCCGAGGTGCGCGGCGCCGCGCTGCAGACGTTTCCGCTTCGTGCCGATGTCGCAGCAGGCGCCGACCGGCCCGGTGCTGGCGCCGCCCGATGAGACCGCCGACCACTCAGGCTTCAACATGCTGCGCGCCGAGCTGGTCGAGTTCGCGCGCGCGATCCGTGACAAACGCCCCTACCCGGTCGGCATCGACGACGTGCTGCACGGCATGGCGGTGTTCGACGCCTGCGTGCAGTCGGCCAAGACCGGCCGCATCGTCGAGATCGCCGCACGCTAGGCCGCCGTATTACTGATTCTTGATCTGCAAGCCGGCCTTGTCGATGATCGCCTTGTACATCGGCACCTCGCGTTTGATACGGGCGGCGAACACTTCGGGCCCTTCGGCCAGCACCGGCAAGCCGGTCTTTTTGAATTTCTCCTTGAGCTCGGGGTCGGCCAGGATCTTGGCCAGTTCCCTGGCCAGCCGGTCGACGATCGGCTTCGGCGTTCCCGCCGGCGCGAGAATGGCCTGGAAGGTGTCGGATTCGGCGTCCTTGATGCCGAGTTCATCCAGCGTCGGCACGTTCGGCAGATCCGGCCAGCGCGTCTTCGACGTCACCGCGACCGGCCGCACTTTGCCGGAGCCGATCAGCCCGGTGAGCGAGCCGTAATTGGCCGTATACAAGTCGACCAAGCCGGCCAGCACCGCGGTGTTGGCCGGACCGGCGCCGGCGTATGGAATATGCACGATGTCGATACCGGCCTTGATCTTCAACAGTTCGCCGGCGAGCTGCGGCGTGGTGCCGACACCCGGGCTGGTCCAATTCATCTTACCCGGATTGGCTTTCGCCAGTGCGATGAATTCCTTCATGCTCTGGATTTTGGATTGCGCCGGCACGACGAAGACGTTCGGCGAGGCGCCGATCACCATGATCGGGACGAAGTCCTTGAACGGGTCGTAAGGCACTTTCGTATAGAGGCTCGGGTTGACCACGAAAGCGCTCGAGCAGACCAGCAGCGTATAGCCATCCGGCGCCGCGCGGGCGACCACGCCGGTGCCGACCGAGCCGCCGGCGCCGCCGCGGTTTTCGACGATCACCGGTTGGCCGAGCGCCTGGCCGAGTTGCTGATTGATCATGCGCGCGGCGAGATCGGTGCCGCCGCCGGGCGGGAAACAGGCGACGATGGTGACCGGGCGTTCGGGATACTCGGCGTGGGCGCTGCCGAGTGACAGCATGGCGACGGCAGCAAACGCCGCCGGCAGCCGCATCGCTCGGATAGCGCTCAGCGCGCCGGACATCTTGGACATGGACGTTCTCCCTGAGGTGTTGCCTGTTTGTTGTGCCGTCTTGAGCGACGGTCTTGACCCGCATTAGCCGTTTGTCGCTATGCCGCCTTCTGTTTGGCCGAGAGACGGTTCACTTCCGCCATCTCAGCCGCACTGAGCTGCCAGCCGATCGCCGCCGCGTTCTGATGCACCTGCTCCGGCGTGCTCGCGCCGGCTATCACACAACCGACCAGAGGTTTTGACAACAGCCAGCCGAACGCCAATTCGACCAGCGTGCGGTTGCGCGCGGCGCAGAACGCGCGCAGTTTTTCAACGATGTGAAAATTCTCGTCGTTGTTGAAACGGTCGGAGTAGCGCTTGTGGGTCATGCGCGAGCCGGGCGGGATCGGCGCGCCGGCCCTGTATTTCCCGGTCAACATGCCGCTCGCCAGCGGAAAATAAGGGATCAACGCCAGTTGGTGCGCCTGCAGCGCCGGGATGAGGTCGGTCTCGATCTGGCGTGACAGCAGATTGTATTGATCCTGGGCGACGATGAAGCGATGCAGGCCGTTGCCGTGGGCGATGCGCTGCGATTCAGAGATTTGCGCCGGCGTCATATTCGAGCAGCCGATGTAGCGCACCTTGCCCTGCGCAATCAGCGCCTCCAGCGCGCGCAACGTTTCCTCAAGCGGCGTCGCCGGGTCGGGCCGATGATAGTAGTAAAGATCGATCCAGTCGGTCTTCAGCCGCTTGAGGCTTGCCTCGATGGCGCTCGCCACATAGCGCGCCGAGCCGCCTTTGAGCTTGCCCTCGTCGTCCATGGCGACGCCGAACTTGCTGACCAGAAAGATGTCCTTGCGGCGCGCACCCAGCACCTCGCCGAGGATCGTCTCCGAGCCGCCGCGCAGGCCGTAGACGTCGGCGGTGTCGAAGAAGGTGATGCCGCCATCAAGCGCCGCGGCGACGATGCTGCGCGCCTGTGCGAGATCGGTGCGCACACCGAAATTATTGCAGCCGAGCCCGAGCGCGGACACGCGAACATCCGTCGTGCCGAGCGGGCGCTCAAGCATGCGTGCCCTCGCCGAGCAATGTCTTGGCGTAGCCGCCGAGGATCAAATCTCGCGCCGCCGGATCGAGCGCCGCCGCGCGAACGCGGGCGACGCAATCGAGGTTGCCCATGTCGAACGGATAATCGCTGCCGAGCAGCACGCGGTCGGCGCCGACTTCTTTGACCAGGAATTCGAGGACCGACGTCTTGTGCACGATGGTGTCGTAATAGAGCCGCCCGATCGACGCGGCCGGACCATTGGGCAGATTCACCTTGGCTTCCGGACGCACGTCATAGGCGTGCTGAAAGCGGCCGGCCTGGTAGGGCACGAAGCCGCCGCCGTGCGCCAGGCAGATTTTCAGCTTCCGATGCCGCTCCAAGACGCCGCCGAACACCAGGCTGGCGGCGGCAATCGTGGTGTCGAACGGCAGCCAGACGAAATTCTTCATGTAGTAGGACGACAGCCGCTCGCCGGCGATGCCGCCATGCGGATGGATGAAGATGAACGCGCCGAGCTCTTCCGCCGCCGCCCAGAACGGTTCGAGCGTGGGATCGTCGAGATTGCGGCCGTTGACGTTGGTGCCGATCATGGCGCCACGCAGGCCGAATTTGGTCATGGCCCGGCGCAGCTCGACCGCGGCCTGATCCGGCGCCTGCAGCGGCACGCCGCCGAGGCCGATGAAACGGTCGGGCTGTCGTTTGACCACACCGGCAATCTCTTCATTTTGGATCACGGCACACGCGAGCCCGAGCGCCGGCTCGCGGTCGTAGAAGAAAGTGAACACCGTCGGCGACAGCACCTGCATGTCGACGCCGTTGGCGTCCATGTCGCGCAGCCGCAAGCCGAGGTCCCAGATTTCCGTGGGCATCGGGTCCTGCACCACGCGGCCGTCGATCTCGAGAATGACCTGCGGCGTGCCGACGCCCTTGAGCACTGGCGCAACCTTCGCCGATTCCTTGGCGATGAGGCGCATCGCCTCTTCGGTGAGGATATGGGTGTGCGAATCGATGGTACGGACTTTCATCGGCGCTCCGGGTTACATTGCCATGGCCGCGGCGATCTTCTCGGCCAGCATGATGGTAGGGATATTGGTGTTGCCGCGCGTGATCGCCGGCATAATCGAGGCGTCGACCACGCGCAGTCCGGCAATGCCGCGCACGCGGCCTTGCGCGTCGACCACCGCGTTGGGATCGTCGGCGCGGCCCATGCGGCAGGTACCGCAGACGTGGAACGTCCCCGCTATGTTGTCGCGCACGTGATCGGCCAGCGCGGCGTCGTCATTGACGAGCGCCGCGAGGTCGATGCGGCGATCGGTCAATTGGCCGAAGACAAGATCGGCCAGCGACGGGACGGCGTCGAGCGCGCCGGCAACCAACGCGGCCTTGATCGCATTGGCGCGATTGAGCTGATTGAGCTTTCTTATTTTGTCGGTGAAGCGCACCGGAAACACCGTGGTGCGCAGCGGGCGCACGGCATCGCTCGATACCAGCGCAACCATGCGGCGGAAGCCGTCCATCAGGCGGCGCAGGTCGATGTCCTCGCCGGCAAAATTGAATTCGATGCGCGGCTCGCCCGCATCGGCCGATTTGAGGGTGACGCGGCCGCGCGAGGCCGGCTTGAAGATCGCGGCATAAAAATTGGCGATTTGCGCGCCGAGCGCGCTCCAAGACGACTTGCTGTGGCCGGCGATGAACATGTCGCTCGGCACCTCAGCCGATAGGCCGGTCGAATAACGCAGGCAAGTGATCGGATGCGGGCGCAGCGCCGCCGGCTGGCGCGCGCCGCGGCGCAGATGCGCACCGACGAAAACGATTGGATGGTTTTGCAGATTGCGGCCGACGCCGGAAAGATCCGCGACGACGTCGATGCCGAGCGCCAGTAGCTCCGCCGCCGGACCGATGCCGGCGCGCAATAGGAAAGCGGGCGAGTGAATGGCGCCGGCGCAAATGAGCACTTCGCCGCCGTTCAGGTCGCGCTGTTCGCCGCCAACGACAACCGTCACGCCGGTGACTCGCTTGCCATCGAACAAAATCTTGGCAACCGTCGCCCCGGTCATGATCGTCAGGTTCTTGCGCGCCCGCACATTGGCGCCGAGATAGCTCATGGCCGTCGAGGCACGCCGCGTCGGCGTGTTGCTCATCGGCAACGAGCCGTGGCCGTCGCGGAAATCAGTGTTCATGTCTGCGATATGCGGCATCTGCCGCTCGCGCGCGTAGCGATCGATGGCGCGTGTCAGCGGCGGCCATTGCTCCGTCGGTGTGCGGCGGATGGGAATGGGGCCGCTGTCGCCGTGCAGCTCGCCGTGGAAATCGCTGTCGCTCTCGAGTTTGCGGAAATACGGCAGGACGTCGTTCCAGCTCCAGCCCGTGGCGCCCTGTTCCGCCCAGCCATCGTAGTCGGCGGGCATGCCGCGCAGCGCCACCATGCCCATGACACTCGAGCCGCCGCCCATAATGCGTCCCTGGTCGAAGGTGGTTTCCGACGAATTGTCCCGTGTGCGCCAGTGGCATTTCAGCCCCGGCCACATGTAGCTTTTGTTGTAATAAGACGAGGCGAAGGTATCGAGCACGTCGGCCGGCTCCTGCCCCGGCGCGGTGTCGCGGCCAGCCTCGATCAGCAACACCGAGCGCGCCGATTGGGCCGACAGCCGGTTGGCCAGCACGCAACCGGCCGAGCCGGCGCCGACGATGATGGTGTCGAAACCGCTCACACTACTGCTTGGGGAGGCCGAGGATCTTGCGCGCCTCCTTCGGCGTCGCGACGTCGCGGCCGAGCCCCTGCGCGATCTTCACCATGCGCTCGACCAGCACCGCGTTGTTTTTCGCCAATTCGCCAGGCGCGATATAGGGATTGTCCTCGTAGCCGACGCGCACATGGCCGCCGAGCGACACCGCGAGCGCCAAGAGGTCCCACTGCTTCTGTGGGTTCATCACGCTGACGTTCCAGATGCAGTTCTGCGGCAGGTGGTCGACCATGTAGATCAATGCCTTCTCGGTCGGCGGCGTCCAGGTGCCGCCCGGCCAGCCGAGGAACAGCGTGGTGTAGGCCTTCTCCTTGAGATAGCCACCGTGCTTGCGCACGAATTCGAGGTTCCAGAACGCGCCGGTGGTGAAGCATTCGACCTCGAGCTTGACCTTGTGCTCGTCCGCAGCCTTGGCGTAAGCGAGCAATTCCTCGACGGGATGGATCGCCATCATTCGCTTGGGCGGGAACTGCGGATCGGGATTAAAATATTCGTCGTGCGCGTTGAAGGCGACCGCCATCATGTCGGGGCCGAGCCCCATCAGCTTCACCTTCTCCTCGATGCGCGCGCTGGCGACGCCGAACTGCATCACCGGCTCGCTGCGCGACAGGATCGCATCGTTGAGCCGCTTCCAGCCTTCCTGATTCATGCGCGAGACCTGGCGGCCGTCTGGCTGCATGGTCTCTTCGAGCGTGCGGATGCCGTGGATGTGCGCGATCGCCGCGCCGGCCTTGATACCGTCGAGGTATTGCTGCGCCACGCCCTCGATGTCCTCCTGCGGCGGACAATAATGATTGATCGGGTAGGAGGTCCTCGAATCGCCGGCAACAGTGATGATCAGCTTGTCCATGGCGTGTCCGGCCTTCGGGTTCTTGTGCGGTAAGACGACTACAGCAAGTGGTGGGAGATGACTTCGGCGGTGTGCCGCACCAGCTCCTGATGCTTGATCAGCGGCTCGAGATCGCGGCCGCTGACGCCGATGGCGCCGATCGGGCGGTTGTTGGCGTCAAAGATCGGCGCGGCGACGCAGCAGGAGCCGAACGCGTGCTCGGCCCGGTCGATCGCATAGCCGCGCTCGCGCGTCGCCTCAAGCTCTTTGGCGAAGGCCGCGGCGTTGGTGATGGTGGTCGGCGTCAGCGCGACGAGCGGCTTGCGCGCGAGCAGCGCGCGCACCTCCGCTTCAGAGAGATAGGCGAGGATCGCCTTGCCGAGCGAGGAGCAATGCGCCGGCGCGCTCCTGCCGAAGCGCGAATAGATCGTCGGCAGCGCGGGCTTCTCGACGCCGGCGACGTACATCACGCGGTCGCGGTAGAGCACGCCGAGATTGGCGCGCTCGCCGGTCTGCTGCGCCAGCGACTGCAGATGCGGCAGCGCTTCCTTGCGCATCCGGTTGCGGTCGAGCAGGCTGGAGGCGAGCGGCAGCACCGCAAAGCCCATCGACAGCCGTCCGTCGGCCGGGTCTTGCGTCAGATAGCCGGCCGCTACCAGTGTTTGCACGAAGCGATAGGCGGTCGGCCGCGCGATGCCCGAATTGATCGCCACCTCGGCGACGGTGAGCGGCCGGTCGGCGCCGGCGACCGCGTTCAGGACGGTCAGCGCCTTGCGCAGGCTTTTGACGGCGGAGCGCTCGGGATCATCGGGGGCGGCAGCGACGACAGCGGCGGATTTAGCAAGAGGTACGCGAGCCACGGGTTTGTCCTTATTGTGGACAGCTTGTTTGAATAGCATTCACCAGTTCTAGTTTGTGGTCAAGTTGGCCATGATGATTTTAGAATGTTACTGACGAGGACGATCCTGCCGCCGCGCGAGCGGCGCTCTGCGGCGTCCGCTGCAGCAACAAAAAAGTGGAGCGAGGGATGGATACGAAGCGCGATGCCGCAACGCTTGAAACCGGACGACGGCTGCAGGCGGATTTTGACAACCGCCTCGCCTTGCGCGAGGCCGTTGATCCGCATTTCACCAAGCTCTGGCTCGACTACGCCATCAAAGGTCTCGGCCGGCGCACCGTGCTCGGCGAGCGCACGCGTTTCCTCATCCTGATCGGCCAGTTCACCATGACGCGCAACGCCGACGCACTAGCGGAAACGTTGCGCGCGGCGCTGTGCGCCAAGGTGCCGCCGCGCGAGACTCTGGAGGTGATCCTGCAGTCGGTGGTCTATGGCGGCAATTCGGTCGTCGATTTCGCGCTGAAGATTTTCGTGGCCGTCGCGCGCGAGTTCGGCGTGCTCGAAGCGCTGCGCGCCGAGCGACCGCCGCTCGAGGAGAATGACGCCAAGCGTTCGATGGAAATCGAGCGGCAGTCCTGGCACCCCGACGATGTCGCCGATCCGCGCCGCGAAAAAATGATGACGGCGCATGATTGGCGCGGAGTCAGCACCGGCATCCGCCTGCGTCCCAAGCACCATCTCAACATGCTGTCTTACCTGCACGGGCTCGACGAGGAGTTCGCCGATCTGTGGGTCAACTTCACCTATCGCGGCATCTACGGCCGAGGCGTGCTCGACGATAAAACGCGTGTCCTGTGCATCGTCGGCAATTGCTTCGCCGTGGCCGAAGGCATCCAAATCCGCTCGCACATGCGCGGTGCCATGCGCGCCGGAGCGAGCCCGCGCGAGGTGCTGGAAGTGCTGTTCCAGAGCTCGGCGCATTTCGGCATGCCGACACTGATGCGGTCTCTGGCGATCTTCGTGAAGATCATGGCCGACGACGGGCGCCTGGCCGAGATCGGCGATCCGCCGCCACCGGTGGATTGAGAGGCTGACAACGACAAGGGAGGACGACGAGATGGGCAAAAGCCTCACAAAAAAGCATCCGACACGCCGGCAACTGATCAAGACAGCGCTTGCGGCCGGCCTCGCCGCCCCCGCGATGTTGCGGGTCAATACGGCGCTCGCCGCCTTTCCCGACCGCCCGGTCAGGATCATCGCCGCGGTGACGCCGGGCGGCCCGGCCGATCTGATCGCGCGCATGATGGCGGCGGCGCTGCAGGAATCAACCGGCAAGACCTTCATCGTCGAGAACAGGCCGGGCGGCGGCGGCAATGTCGGCATGAGCTACGCCGCGCATTCCGAGCCGGACGGCTACACCATCCTGCTGGCGACGACGCAGTACACCGTGAATGTCGGCTTCTTCAAGCAACTGCCGTTCGATGCGGAGAAGGACTTCGTCGGCGTCAGCGAGTTGGCGACCTCGCCCAATGCCTTCGTGGTGAAGTCCGACCTGCCGGCGAAGACGATGAAGGAATTCGTCGTGCTGGCGCGCGCCAATCCGGAGAAGTTCAACGTCTCGACGCCGGCGCTCAACACATCGCTTTATGTGCAGGTGCAGGTGCTCAAGCTACGCGAGAAGCTGCCGAAGATGGAATGCGTCAACTTCAAGGGCGGCGGCGATTCGGTTCGGGCGATCCTCGCCGGCACAGTGCAGCTGTGCTCGACCGCCCTGCCCCCGGCCGCGCCGCACATCAAGGCCGGCACGCTGCGCGCGCTCGCGGTCACCGGCGAAACGCGCTGGCCGGATCTACCGAGCGTGCCGACCATGATCGAATCCGGTTACGACAATTTCGTGTTCGGCACTGATACCGCGCTGCTCGCGCCAGCCAAGACACCGCCGGAGGTCGTCAAATGGCTGGAGACCGAGACGGTCAAGGTGCTGTCCAAGCCGGACATCAAGGAGAAACTGTACAAGGCCGGCTTCCAGGCGCGGCCCTTGGGCGGCGCGCACGCCTGGGCGCGCTTGATGCAGGAGGTCAAGACCTACAAGTCGGTGATCGAGCAGGCCGGCATCCAGAAGATGTGAGCTAGCCGTCGATCAGCGCGTTGGGCTTGGCGAAGCGTTCCAGGGCCGTGGTATCCTCGATGAGGATGTCGCGGCCCGAGCTTTTCACGCCGTATTTGGCGAGCAGCGCGAGATTGCGCGACAGGTTCTCCGGCGTCATGCCGAGCCGCGACGCCAGCTTGCGCTTGTCGAAAGCGAGCTCGACACTGTGCCGATTGCCCTGCTGGGCGTCGGCCTGCAGGATCCAGTTCGCCAGCCGCTCGGCGCTGGTGCGCAGTTTCTCGTTCTTCAGCGAGCGCACGATTGTGCGGTAGCGTTCCGCCAGCTCGTTGACAATGGCGCGGGCGAAGGCGGCGTCGCGGTCGAACACGTCGCGCACCGTCTGCGCGGGGATCATCAGAATCTGCGCCGGCGACAGTGTGCGCGCCGATTTGAGATAACGCTCGTCGCGGATCACTGCGGCCAGGATGAAAGTGGTCACCGGCCGCATGATGTCGATGGTGGTTTCGTGCCCGTTGTGGCTGCTGAACATCTCAACCGAGCCGTCGACCACGATGTGCAGGAAATCCGGCAGATCGCCTTCGTTGATCAGTGTCGTATGCAAGGGAAAGCGCTGCAGGAACGCGGCGGCGACCAGTTCAGCGAAATTGTCTTCGCTCATGCCGCGAAACAGCGGCAGCGCACGGATAAGCTTCCAATCCGATTGACGCACGGCGGTCTCCACAATGCGACGATGACGATAGTTTTGCTAATCTAGTGCGGGACGCTAGGGGGCGACTTGATAAAGATCAAGTCGCAGTTGTCATCAAGTCAATCCGCCAAGTGACGTGAGTAAAGCAAAATCGCCGCGGAGAAATTCAAAGTATTATTGACCGACATCAAGCGGCTCGGCCGTGCCGGCCGGTAAACAGCTGAGGTCAACCGCGGCCAAATCTTATGCCTGAAACCGCCGGCCTCGTCCGTTTTCTTGCGCTCGCTGCGCGCGTGCTGCCGTGGCTCGCCGGTGCGACGGTCGTCGCCTTCGCCGCCGGGCTCACCGCGGCCGGCCGGGCGCCTGACGATTTCCTGCAGGGCGCCACCGTGCAAGTGATGTTCCTGCACGTCCCTTCGGCGTGGCTGATCACGCTGATCTGGGGCGCGATGAGCCTCGCCGCCGTCGTCACCTTGGCGTGGCGTTCGCCGCTTGCCGCGATCGCGGCGAAAACCGCCGCGCCGATCGGGGCAGCGTTCACATTCCTCTGCCTTGCCACCGGCTCACTGTGGGAGCGGCCAATGCTCGGCGCCTACTGGGTGTGGGATGCGCGGCAGACATCCGCGCTGGTGCTGTTCATGATGTATCTCGGCCTCATCGCGCTCTATTGGACCGAGGAGCAGCTCGCGCGCACCGCACGAACTCGCGGCCATCCTGATTCTTGCCGGCGCCACCGTCCTGCCGGTCATCCGCTATTCGGTCGTGTGGTGGAACACCTTGCATCAGCCGGCGACGTTGGGCGGCATCGCGGTTCCGATGTTTCATTCCTCGATACGGACCCCGCTGCTGCTGATGGCGCTGGCCTTCGCCCTGCTGTTCGTGACGCTGCATGTCGCGGCGATGCGCAACGAAATCCTGCGGCAGCGCGTGCAGGCATCGCGTCTGATGCAAGCGATGCGCGGGGACACCATGGAGATCGAAGCATGACGGATGAAAATCGCGTTTGCCAAAGGATTCACGACGAGCATATGGCAACGCTCGCGGTGCTGGAGCGGCTGGAGCGCTTTGTTGCCGCCAGCGAGCCGCCGGGCGCGGCGGACCCCGGGGCGCGCCGGCTGCTAGTCGATCTCGCGGTGGCGTTCGAAAACGAAATCTGGCGGCATTTCGCTTTCGAGGAAAAGCACCTGTTCGGCTATTTCGGCGAATCCGGCGAGCCGGAAATGGCGCGGCATCTGACCGACGAGCACGTGCAAATCAGGAGCCTCGGTGCGCCCCTCATCGCCATGGCGCGTAGCGCCGCGGCGTCCGGCTTTACGCCCGCCGCCTGGAACGAATTCTGCCCCCTGGCGCGCCAGCTCGGCGAGCAATTGAGCGCGCATGCGCAGAAGGAAGAAGGCGTCCTCATCCCGCTGCTGCAGGACAGCATGGACGGCGACACCGAGGAGCGGCTCTACCAGGCCTATGTGATGAACGAAGAGGCCTTTTGAACGGTGTCAGCCGCGTCAAGTGCCGCGCAAGACCGTGCCTATTTCAGCTTCAAATCCGCGTCCTTGACGACCTTGCCCCACGTCACAAAATATACCCGACGACGATCGATCCGACGTCGTCGCGCGCGGCGCGCTTGCCGATCAGCTCGGCCATCTCCGCCTGGCGCAACGTGGCACGCGCCTCCTCGAGAAAGCGCCTGTCGGTTTGCGTGAGAGCAACCGCGCTCTTGGGTCTTGCGCGACAGGAGCTGCTCACCCAGCATCGTCTCCAGAGCGCGGATCTGATTGCTGAGGTTCGGCGTCGAAATATTGAGGTCTTCGGCCGCGCGCGAGAAATGCAATTTCTCCGCGACAGCGACGAAGTACCGAAGATGCCGCAGTCCATGCGGCAGATTATGGTCCATTCGCCCGAGAAAGACCATCAGCCGAAGTGATCCGAACCGTAGGTAGTATCGGCGTGCTGCGCGCCGGTCAGGCGGGATATCGATTTCCTCGACGCGGCGGACGCCATCCAGGTTGCTAGTCGATCTTGATGCGCGAATTGCGGGCGATCGTCTGCAGGTTCTTAGCATTGGTCTGCAGAAACTCGCGGAATTCCTCCGGCGTCGCTGGAGATCGCCACCAACCTCGTCGGCGCCAATCTCGCCGGCCACCGGCGCGGATTTTCCGGGCCGCATGGTCCGCCCGCCGCTAGCTCGCGATCGCCTGCTTGATCTCTTTCAGCCGCGCCGCCGGATATTGGATCAACGCGGCGCCGTCGGACATGCAATACATCATGGTCATGCCCTGCTTGACCCAATGCTTCATGATGTCGAGCGCGAACACGCCGCCGAGACCGGAGGCGACGCGCGCCTTCTTGCAGGAGGCGACAATGCTGTCGAGCGCCTCGACGAACGACTTGCTCTCCCACTGCCCGGGCACGCCGAGCGTCATCGACAGATCATTGGCGCCGACGAGAACCGCGTCGAGGACGCCGAGCGCCAATAATTCCTCCAGCCGCTCGACTGCTTCCGGCGTCTCCACCATGCCGACGGCGAGCGTCGTCTTGTTACCTTGCTCGCCGAGCTCCTTGTGTGCGATCGGCATAAAATCGTTGATCGCCATCGGCCCCGGCAGGCTGCGCGTGCCGCGCGGCGGAAAGAACAGCTCGCGCTCGATCAGCTTGATCTGGTCGAGCGTCTCGACGTGCGGGAAGATGATGCCCTGGGCGCCGTTGTCGAGATATTGTGTGCAGAGATGATGATCGAAGCCGCAGACCCGCACTACCGGCGTCACGCCGGCATCGAGCGCGGCGCGGCACAGCGCGGTGCCTTCCTGCAGATTGAAAGCGCCGTGCTCGGAATTGATGAACAGGAAGTCGAAGCCCGCATTGGCGGCGAATTTGGCGTGCTCGGGTCCGGCAAAAAAGCGGATGCCGTGGCCGTAGGCCGGTTCGCCGCGCTGCAATTTCTCTTTGGTGCGATTGGGGTGCATGTCGTCTCCTTGGACGTTGGTTTGATTGCGGCTCAGCGTCAGCCCCGCCTCTTTTTCATGCCGTCACGCGGATGACGATTTTGCCGAAGTGCGCGCCGGAAGCCGTGATGGTACGCGGCGCGGGCTTTGTCAAAGCCGAACACCTTGTCGATCACCTGCTTGACTCCGTTGGCGGCGATGGCGTCGCACAGCATTTCGAACATCTGCGTCGAGCCGACCGAGATGCCCTGCACATTGGCGCGTCGCGCGGTAATCAGCCCTGGATTGAGCTCGGTCGCTGGCCCGCTCAAGCCGCCGATCATGCTGATCTTGCCGCCGACCCGAATGGCGCCGAACGAGCGCGTCAGCGTTGCGGCGCCGCCGACCTCGATCACGTGATCGACGCCGCGGCCGCCGGTGAAATCGCGTGCCGCCTTGTCCCAATCCGGCGTGCTTTTGTAGTTGATGCCGAGAACGGCGCCGAGGGTCTTGGCGCGAGCGAGCTTGTCGTCGCTCGATGACGTGATGACGGCCCGCACGCCCATCGCGCGCGCCAATTGCAGGCCGAAGATCGAAACGCCGCCGGTGCCCTGCAGGAGGACGGTCTGGCCGGCGATCAGTTCGCCGTGCTCGACCAAAGCGTGCCAGGCCGTCACGGCGGCGCAAGGCAGCGTCGCACCCTCCTCGAGCGTCAGATGCGCGGGCAGCTTGACGATGCCCTCCTTCTCCAGGACCGCGTACTCGGCCAGCATGCCGTCGATGCCGCCGCCGAGCGCGCTAGCGTGCACGTCGGGGCCCGGCTCGCCGCCGGGCCAGCGCTGGAAGAAGCAGCCGGCCACCTTGTCGCCGACCTTGACACGCTTGACGCCAGCGCCGACCGCGACCACCCCGCCAGCGCCGTCGGACAACGGGATAATGTTGTCCGGGACCGGTATGCGATAGGTGCCGCGCACGATCCCGAGATCGCGGAAATTGAGCGAGCAGGCGGCGACCTTGACCACGACCTGGCGATAGGACGGCTTCGGCTCGGGCTGCTCGACCACGACCAGAGCGTCGATGCCGGCGCCGCCTTTCGGCAATTGATAGGCTCGCATATTTGGTTCTCTCGCTGAGACGAAACAATCCGCACGAGCGCACCCTCAGGCCGGCCCGCTCCTGCGGCAGCGACGAAGGACTGCCTGGTGGAAATTTACAGGGAAATTTTATCAAAATCTGCCTTTTGATGCGATTTTGATTGTTGACACGCAAGTGAATTCAACAGTTCGCCTCGGTTCCCCACGCAAATGAACAAGGAATTAGTGCGACATCCCTTACACCGCGCTATCAGCGTCACCGTGGCAGCCTCACACAATTCGCGCATCGGCGCGGATCATATCGTCCATTTTCTCGCCAATTATGATTGTCGGTGCATTGGTGTTGCCGCCAATGAGTGTCGGCATGATCGAGGCGTCGACCACGCGCAAACCGTTGAGTTCACGCACCTTCAGGCTCGGGTCGACGACCGCTTGCTCGTCGACGCCCATTCGGCAGGTGCTCGGTTTCCGGGTTCAAGGTGTTTCCGCACGAACTCGAAGAGGTGGCGGATCTGCATCCGGGCGTCCTCGAGTTCGGCGCGGTCGGCGTCCCGGACGCGCGCTCGGGCGAGGCCGTGAAGCTCGTTATCGTGCGCAGGGACCCTGCCCTCACCAGCGACGAAGTGCTCGCGTTCTGCCGGAAGAACCTGACCGCCTCCAAGGTGCCCCGGCACATTGAGTTTCGCGAGAACCTGCCGAAGACGCCGATCGGCAAGATCCTGCGGCGAGCATTGCGCGATCCGGATGTTTCGACACGCAACAATCGCGTCGAAGAGAAGCGTCCGCTGCCGACACCAGAGCGCCTGAGCGCGTAGTGGTGGCGGACGCAGTCTAAATCTAAATATGAATGAGGCCGCCAACTGAGGCGGCCCCGCGCTTTTGACCAATCAGCCCCGAAACTGCGGTCACGGTGTCGGTTCAGTAGTAGTGCCACGCAGCGCAAGTGCTTCCATTCCATCGTGCACACCTGCGAGCTTGCCTTCTGTGGTGTCTGGACACGCAGACACCATTAACTCGTGTCCTGCCCACTCCGCACCCGGCGAAGACTTTCGTGACCATGCTGTCCGGTTGCTGGATAGCCACGAGCGGCATCGCCTGTGCTGATGACGACGCGAGGGCCAAAACAAAGGCAACGCTGATTATTCTAATCATACGACGATCCTCCACAGGAGTTTCTCTTTGAAGGTTGCCGTCGAAACCCATTCTCTGGCTATTGTCCTTAGGGGCACAATGTCCGCATCGGGTCATTTTCGACCGACGCATCTAGGCCCAAAGTCTGCCCGATGTCCGCTGTTGCGCCAATAGCGACCTTCCGGCACTGCATAGAGCCTACCGGCAGGATTGACCTGACCGAAATGACTCGCGAGCCGAGAGCGGGCAACCGCGTGGGAGGGCGATGCCTAGGCCGAGGCGTCCTGCCCGAGAACCGTCTCAACAAATTTCTGCGCGTCGTTGGCGTGCCTGCTGGGCGCCAACGAAGGGCTTTGGCTACGCATACGCAACACTCCACAATACGATCGATGGAGAGCCAAATAATAACAGCGTCAAAAGGTTCCGTCGATAACCCGCATGGCCGCCGGCGCCTTTGGGTTCTTGACCTTGATCCACGCCTTCGACGGCCCGGACCGATAGGGCGAGGCCATTCTTTTCGAGACAATGCCCTCAAGGGCGCTGGTTATCGTCTTCTATGAATTGTTTTTCATTGTTAACTCGCTAGCACGGGTTCCTTGAATGCAGCGGCAATGACGGACATGGCCAACGCGTTACGCTAAGGAACCCGTCACGACAACTGCGGTGTAAATGTCCTGAGCTCGTCCTGACCCTGCTGGATCATGCCGTAGCTTGACTCGGGCACTTCATTCCAAGCGCCGGCGAGATCTCCGAGCGGCTCGGACACAACCAACCGGGTCTCATCAGATAGATTTTGAAGCACTGGATTGTCCGGATATTGCGCCCGCAACGTCGCCAGGTGTGTCGAGTAGAAAAGCGATCGCGAATGCCTTTCGCTTGAATAGCGGAATGCCCATACTTTCTGGCCGTCGCTCACCGCGACGGTCATTTGGACCGGATTTTCGATTCCGCGCCTCTGGCCGAGATGTTCAATAAAACCCACAGCACGTTCGACCGCGGCCGGCGGATCATTTTTAAGGCCGAACGTGAGAGCGAGAAAGAAGAACGATTCCGAATTGGTTGAGCCTTCGACATCTGTATACAAGGAGGGATCCACAGCGAGCATAAACTCCCGCTTCATGTCCTGAAACTGCGCGATCGAACCATTGTGCATCCAAAGCCAATTGCCATGCCGAAACGGATGGCAATTGGTCTGCTGCACTGGCGTTCCCGTTGACGAACGGATGTGAGCGAACACAATCCCTGCCCGAATTTGACTCGCCAGCTCACGCAGGTTTGGATCGTTCCAGGCAGGCTCGATGCTCCTATAGAGTGCCGGAGTTTTGCCCTCGCCATACCAGCCAACGCCAAACCCGTCACCATTGGTCGTTTCGACGCCGAGTTGCGAATGCAAACTCTGATCGATCAAGGAGTGCTTGGGCTTGTAGAGCAATTCCTCGAGCAGAACCGGGGTTCCCGAATAAGCGAGCCAACGACACATGTTCATGCCCTCTCTGATAACTCGGCTAGTGGACGACGATCACTTCGGCAGGCGCCACCGAGTTGCCGATAAATGGTTGCGCTGTCACGTCATGAGTATCGCTGAGCTTCCCCGTTAAGACGCGTGTCGCCTGATCAGCCAAATATTTTGCGCGGTCTATATTCTCGGCGAGCGATATCAGGTGAATGCCCGTTCCGTGCTCAATTCCAAATGGCGAGACGAGCACAACTCCCTCAGAACTTTTCGCTACGCGATACAACAGCGCCTCCAGTACACGGAGCGCTGATAAGAACTGGCGTGGTTGAAACTTCGCGTGGTCAAGTTGGACAACGACAAGGTTGTCACGGCATTTACCGGCAGTCAGGCGGTTGGCCAGCGTCATCGGCACCGACACGCCGCCCCAGCGTCCGTTGCATTCGAGCCAATGCAGGGCCGCGGGTGAACTACGGCTGCTGGCGATGACGCCATCAAAACTGCACCGGCCGAAATATCCGAGATACTGGAAAAGTGTCGCCAGCATCAGGGCCTCATTACCGACCAACGCGATCCAGTGATCGGCAATTGTCGCCGGCACTGAACCGATAAATTCGCCTTTGGGACCGGTAACACACTGTTCGAATATTCCCTCGACGATCGGTGGGCCGTCGCGACGGTCCGGTATCCAGACTTGGACGGAGGGACTGGCGTGGACGGTCGTGTCCCATATCTCCACGAGCAATGGGTACATATCTTTCCAGCCCAACTCTTTTAGCATTTCGATCAGGCGGGCGCTGAGCGACGCCGCAGAAAGATGTTTGATCGTGGAAGAGCCTAACGTGAGGTTGCCCGCCGAGCCGGAACTGTCCGGAACCTTGATCACAACGCGCTCCGAGAGGAGTGCGAGATGGCGCACATGTGCCGCCAAGGCGGCTGGTCCGAAAACGGCATGAAATGCTGGCAGCGCGCGAGGCCCCAGCACTTCATTTACCCGATGTGAAAACCAAACCTTGTCATTGACCCGACGCGTAAGCCTCGGGGGCGGCGCGGCAACACGAACGGGTCTCCTTGACTGTTCGGCAACCGCTGCCGCAAGCAGCCACGCGCGCTCCGTTCCGATGTGCGGCACAACCGTCAATTTCCCCGCTTCGCGCGTTCTCGCTACTATTCGGCGAAACGCAGCAGCGTCAGAAAGGCAACGGGTTGCCAGTGGAGTGAGATCGGCAAAGCCATGCGGGGACAGGACAATCGAGTCGATTGTTCCCAAGCCCAAAAGATTATGCCGATACCTTTCGAAGGCCGCATTTCGGTCGCCGCCAAGCAAGAGCATGTCTTCGTCGGCGGCTAAATGTGAAATCCGATACTCAAATAACTTGGCGTCGCTCTCGCTTGCGAATGCGATTTCCCGATTGTCGCCGATGAGCAATGCCGGGCCGTCATAGAGACCGCTCTCAATCAGGACGCCAGCAAAGTCGCCTGAGGACAGCGCAGGTTCATCCGCGGCCAATCGAGCCGCGATGGCTGAAAGTCGCCTGGACTTCGATTTTGGAACGGATAAGGCAATCCGTTCGACGATAGGAATTGCCTGTCGGCCAACGTATATACGTCCCTTGTTTGTGTTGCCGCCAGTCATAAGAACCGCCAGAAAATTGAGCCGAGGATTGGCCGCTTGCGCACCTCGAATTTCAATAAGACATGGCGTTCAAGATAAGAGCGCTAAGGAAAATCAATGGCCCCGTGCGCCAAACTCGACGATCGCTCGCTAGTTCGCCGAATCTTCCATCCTATTTCTTCGCTTTACGCTAGCAATTAAGCAGAGCGCGGCAATTGGCCTTTGGGGAGCCCCGCATCGACGTCTTTTAGCTTAGCTGACTGTCAAAGACAGGCGACGCCAGAAAAGAAGAATTGAGACCGCCATGCTGGCGGTACGGCGGTGTGACGGTTTAATAAGAACAAGTTATGTGCGCGATTGTTGCAATAGATGCCCGGGCGCCGGATCGATGGTTGCTCACGCAAACTCTCCAGAAGCATTTCGGACCAACAAGGGATTATCGATAACGACTGCGGACACGAATGTATTGACATTGAAACGATATTCTTCGGCTGTCCGAACATGACTTCCCGTCCGCGAGATGTCCGCTTCTCTAATCGGCCGTTCTGGGTCAAGCACTTTCAGACTTTCCACCACTGCAGTGTCGATGTCACTCGCGGGCTCGTGCTTCTCTTCGGAATCGGCACCAAGGCCCTTCCATCATGGGATTCGAAGACGAGGCGGAACAATCTTTGGGGCGGCCTTGCCGTCTGAATGACGGTAGGTCCAAGCGGACATGCGAACTCACCTCATCCATCGTCCCGCGAGGGACATCATTCCACCGCTCGGTGGAGCTCGGGTTTTCGCCTATCGGATCTCATCTTGCACGGTTGTCATGCTGCTGCCGCGGCTTGTTCCCGGGTCCAGCGGAACTCGGTGCCGTCAACCCATATGCGATGCATGATCACGGCCAACCGGCGCGCCAGCGCCACGATCGCCTTCTTCATGCCGCGGCGCCTGGCGATCTGCATCGCCCATGCCTTGAGCCAGGACCATTTCTTCGAACGCATCATGGCTTGAGCTGCTTCGTAGAGCATGACCCGCATCATCTCGTCTCCGCAGCGTGATATTCTGCCACTCCAATCCACCTCGCCCGATTGATACTTGGCACACGTCAGACCAAACACCGCCCCGACTGACTTGGACCTACGAAAGCGCGCCGGCACGTCGACAGTGGCGCGATAGGTCAGCGACACCACGGGGCCAACGCCAGGGACCGTCATCAGACGCCGACACACCTCATCATCCCGAACGATGGCCAGCAGGCGACGATGCAGAATGACAATCTGTTCGCGCAGCACTCGCCGGACAATAAGCATCGGTTCGACCAGCACCGCCAAGTCAGGGAAGTTCTCGACAAGTTCCTTGATGCGGGCCTCGAACTTCACCGTCCCGACCATCCCAACCTTGAGGCCGAAGTTGCGCAAGGTCCCGCGCAGGTCATTGTCGATGGCGATGGCCTTCGACTGCAGCAGCTTGCGATGGGTCAGCAACATCCGCAGCTTCTGACTGCGTAACGTCTTCACATGCACCGGGCGATAAAGCCCCGCCCGCATCATCTGCCCGATGCCGCGCGCATCGTTGCGGTCCGTTTTGTTGATCTGCGCTTTCAGCACCGCCCGCATGTGCCGCGTCTCGACACAGATCACCGGCAAGCCCGCTTCGGCGAGAGCATTGAAAAGCCATTGCGACAGCGGCCCGGCTTCCAGTCCAATCCGCTTGAAGTGGTAGGCGGGGTTCATCAGCACCTGCAGCAAAGCTTCCGGCTCGCTCGCCACCTTCACTTCCCGCACGATCCTGCCTGTGTCGTCCACAATGCAGACGCTCGTATCCTTGACTGACACGTCCAATCCAGCAAAATGGTCCATGCTGCGCTTCTCCTTCTGATGCTTGAGGCCGTGACCACGGACCTCGTTTCACCATCAGCCTGAAGCGCAGCACCCAAAATCTTCAGCTATCCACAAGCTGCCGGCCGATTACCCCATCTTTGGGTCATTAGCGCCCGAGCAATTCAAGCCCCGGACGGCCGTTTGTCCGCTATGCCCCCGATAGCGACCGCCGTCGTGGCAATGCAGCGAATGCCGCGAAGTGCCAATACGGCCCGCGCTAGCGAAAGAAAGCAGTCATTGATGCGTAAGTGCCGAAAACGATAAACATCAGCGCGATAGCCAGATAAAACACTTTTTCGCTTGCATCCGGGCGTAAGCGTTCGCCACCTTTGGCAAGCAAATACTGATAAAGGACCATGTAAACACCTGTCCAAAACAGGCTTGCACCGAAGCTAAATTGAGCAAGTACAACTACGCTACGGTAATCGAGCATAACGAAGGTGCCGCTAATCGTCGCCGTCTAAGCCGAAAGGGAGGGATAACGGCGACTGCGCACAGTTTATCCCATCGGTTTTTGAATGGCGCTGCAATTAAATTCGCATAATCCTGCGGGGTGGTACGATGTCCGCTCCGGGTCATTCACGTCATAGCCGCTGCTTGGCTAAAATCCAACTCTGTCCGCTGTTAGCCCAAAAACCGACATTCGGCGCTGCATTGGGCCTACCGGCATCCGCACCCCTGGCTTTAAATGCATCATTTTGTGACGGCGGTCACAGCGGCCTCAATTGTTTTAGGCCGTAAGTTATTTGCAGGGGGCAAAGCTATGGCTGATGACCGCGCCACGCGACGTAAACATTTTCGCGAAATGCTCGCGGAGCTAAGAAATGCTGCTCTTGCTGAACTCGAAAGTCGCGGTTACGAGGTCCGCGGGAAAACGCCAATTGAAATCAGACAAATACTCAAACGGCCTCGCTCGAAACAGAAATCAATTGCCCTAACCAACCATCAGACTACCACCGCAACCACCTATCAGAACACTACCGCCTCTGCTGAGCGAACAAGCAGATCGTAACACCACAAACAGAAAGACCGCCTCGGCGGCGGTCTCTCCGAAATCCGATCAGGTGTTTTGATCAGGCGGCGAGTGCAGCGGCCTTCCGCTTCGTGGTCCGCCGCTAGACCGGTGGCTGCGATGGATTATTAGTGACTCACTTTGAATGTCGCGATTTCGGCTTAGGCACAAAAACCGCACGTAATTTTAGCGCTCTTATGATTTTCTTACTTGGCAATTGTCGAGCGTTAAGGGCCTTATTGATTACGGTTCGGCTAGTGCCGGTCTTTTTTGCCCACGCTTTTTGGCCTCCCGCTCGCTCTACCTCCAAGCGGAGCAATCGAATGACATCCTTAAGCTCAAGGAATCTCATCTACATGCCCCAACTTATCTCGCAACGATTGCGAATATAAGTCAAGAGAGCGAGAGCTTTGCCTTATGCCATTAGCTACCGAACCGCAGCAAACAGCGGCGCTATTCGATCACCTCGTCGGCGCGGGCGAGTAGCGTCGCTGGTACATCGACGCCAATTAGACAAAAACCCCAGGCTATTCGCCCGGGGTTCTTAATTTGCAAGCCAACAGTCGATCAGACTGGGCGTTTACCGCCTAGAAGAAATGATAGTTCACACCAACCAGGACATTGCTCTCGGTCGCTTTGCACGGTGATGGAACAGCCGGCCGGGCAAAGGACTGGGGTGACGACGTTCCAGAGTTCGAGCCGAAGTCCATGTAATTGCCTTCGAGAAACGCCGACCAGTGCGGTGCGAACATCCATTCAACGCCACCACCGATCGTCCAGCCGGTTCTGGAGTTCGAGGTCTGGCCACTAATTTGAGGAGCCACTGAAGGTGACGTTTGTGCTTGTATGACGCCCATGCGGCGCCGCCCTGGAAGTAGAGCAACCAGGTGGGTTGTACCGCATAGCCGAGCGAGCCGTCAGGGTGTCGAACCATTGATTATTGAAGTTCACCACGGTGCCATCGAGTATACCGCCTGAATTGTGCCGCTTCTATTGTTGCTTGTGTAATCAAACAGTTCGCGGAACCGATCACCCATCCGCCGCTGAATTGATAATCGCAGCCAACCTGACCGCCACCGGCAAAGCCAGAACCGTTTGTAGAGACTGTTCCGCCAGGGCCACTTGCACTGGCATCGCCAAACGCTCCGCCGATGTTGCCGCCGATGTAGCACCCGGTCCAGGTGGCCACGGAGCTGGAGCCATCATTACGGTTCTGCTCTATATACAGGTACAGGCCTCTGCGGCAGGTCAGCCGCCAATGCACTCGCAGAACTAAGAGCCGCCATAGCGACGGTCGCCAATAGGATCCGCTTCATTTTTGCCCCCTCAGTGGGTTTCGTATGGGTTTCGTATGGGCCATATTCACTTTCCAAGTATGGCGAAAAAGCGCCAGACTTATAAAAGTTCCTTTAATGCCCGCATTTTGCGCGTTCAAGTGACATTTTGGCGACACAGCTCTCGTTTAAGTGAAAATGCCCCTCACCAAAGGACATTACCGATTTCCAATGATAACGGCATCACCTAAACCCGTAACGCGCTATTGTCCTTTGGTGCATGCAGGGCGTGCACCATATTGGGCGAGCAAATCAGGCGCTGCACAGGGCCTTACCGGCAGTGCAGCAATTCCCCTCTACAATGTCGCACGGGCAAAAATCAACGTTTGTCCGCTCTACTCCGTCAGCGACCGTTTTGGGCGTGGGTCTGCCAGATCGCAAAGTGCCATTCGCGTTCCAATTGCAGCCAGCCGACTGCGCCTCGATGAGATCGGCGGCGCCGCTGCGCCGCAAAAAGCATCGGTTATTTCGTCGTCCCCAACTCACCACCCTAAGCGCCAATGGATATCATGCAGATGCAGTAATCTTCTGTTCCGCTGGTTCAAGAATCCAGCAGCTAGCGTTGACCTTAACCAATGATTAATTATGCAGCATTGACCTCTGTCGTTACTCAGCGCGGTAACAGTTTTGGTTATTTATAGTACATTTTCGAGCGGTGTACCGGGGCATAGCCGTCGAAACAGCGCGGTTTAGCAATTAGCGCGGCATCGGTGTGATATTGCCCTTGGTTGACAACAGCGCCATCGCCGCAGGGGACATATTCGCTCAAATAATAGGGGCTTAGGACGACGAAGGGGCGCTGCACGAACAGTTCTGGCTGCACCACGTAGGGTACGTAGGGTGCGTAGTAGCTGGTGTAACCGCAACAGCCGGTGGCCGCTGCTTTACCGGTAAACGGTAAAGCTGAGCCTATCGCGAGCAAAACGATCAGGAAAAATCGTTGCATGTTGCGCACCCACTTGCCTACTTCCACTATCGTAAATGTTCGTCGTTATTTTTCCCTTACCAATTCAGCGGCGGCGTTTTTGAACCTTGCCGGATGGCGTGTTCCAGCACTTTCACACACCAAAATCCAAAAATACGACCGGCCGCATCGAAAGCGAGCGACATAGGCAACCTTGCGGCTATTCGCGCCGCCGCTAAAGCGGGGCACCAGGACGCACGAGCCTCGGGCCCGTCTCGGATTTATTATTTCCTGGGGGCAAACTATGGACCTACCGGGGTTTGTTTATCTTTATACGCTCGCGACGCTTGCCATGACCTTCGTGGGCTTTTGCGCGGTCGTTTTTGTCCTTCGACAAGGGAGGATCAAAAAGCAGACCGGCCTCCACGTTCTCCACAGTCATGGGTACATCGAGATTGCGCTTTCTTCCGCCGCTGCGGCTATGTTGCCACCTTTGCTCGCAGTTTGCGGCTTATCCAGTTTGCAAGTATCGCAGTGGTCAAGTGCAATCATTGCCCTCGGATTGATCGCACACACCGCTTACATTCTCGGTAGGTTCTTCAAAGTAGTGTCGTGGCGAATTCCAACGCATGCTTTGGTCAATCAGGTTATCACGGCACTTGTAGTTGTCGCCCTGATTGGAAATGTTTTTGGCTACTCAAATCAGCCAAGTGTTGGCCCAATTGCAGTCGCTGCAACTTGGCGTCTGGTTATGGCGGTTGAGGTTTTCTTTCTAACGTTGGAGGTGTTTCTTTGAGGCGTATGTCCGCTCTGGGTCAATCGCGTCATCGCCAGCCCAGCACCAGCGCCGATCCATGTCCGTTGTTAGTCCGTTAGCGACCGGAAATGGCGCATCGCGGCGAACGACGCTTTGTACCAATAGCGGGCATTACGACATTACCTACGCAGGCGCAGGTCATTTAGTTTGGGGATCAAGAGCTTGCGTCTACATGGCTGCATTGCGGTTGCGTTGCTAGTCAGGTTGCCTCATGAGACTTACGTGTTTAAGTGTGGCAGTTGACTTACGCTGCCGGTTGGCAATCGGAGGTTGTCGTGGGTGAGCCGATATTTAATTGCCGCGTTTGGCAATCTGGCCGTAAGTGGCTTTGGGAATGCGTGAATGACTTTGGAGTTGTGCTCGCGTCTGGGACCGCCAAGAGCCAGCTAGCGGCTAGAGGTGCGGCCGCTTTGCATTGTATCCAACGCGTGTGCAGCCCTTCCCGACCCAATTAAGTGCCTTTGCGGAAATTGTTTCGTCGCTAAAGACGTGACGTGTGCTTATCGCGATGTCTGCTTTACCCACGAAAGCGGATATTGAGTAGCGGTCCGGCAACATCCGCAAGTGCCATAGCGGACTCCTAAAACGTTGCATCTATGGCAAATACAAAGGAACAAGGAGCGTAATAACCAAAAACCCGTTCAATAGATCATCGCAGAAGCGTGCCCTCTCTTTTAGGCTGAGACGCCCAAACACCTGCCCCTCCTTTACTGACAAATTCAATCAGATGCCTTTACTAGCCTGCTCCTGTAGCGGCCTTTTTTAATTGTAGCCCGCTCTGCTTTCATGAATAAGACAGAAGCATTGACCCACTTTCAGATTCACCCACGCTGCGTAGGGCCTACCGGCAGCATTGACCTGACTGAGACACGCCCCTTGCGGCGGTCTCTCCGAAATACGATCACGTGTTTTGATCAGGCGGCTGCGAGAGCGGCAGTTCGGCCCTATTGTCCCTTAATAGAAAATCTGTCGAACCATTGGTTCTCTCGGTAGTGGTTCTGTTGGTAGTCGATGGGTTGCCTGACGCCCTTAATTCTGGGGGGAGCTTCCGCCCGCGCCGTGCGCGCCTCGGGGTCGATCTTCGGTAGTGCTTTAGGCTCCGGCTTGGGCTGAGCATCAAGTACAGCCTGCGATGTCATGTCAGGCGCGGGTGCTGGCACAGTGGTGAGAACGGAACGCCGGGGAGGCTCTGGCAGACCGATGCTCTGGCTGGTGACAATCACAGGCGAACGGTTCTTTTCCAGCGTTGCATCTGCGACGAACAGCAGTGCAACCAGTATCAAACCTGCCACTGAAAGAAAGGCCAGCGCTGGCATCCCACTACTCGATCTTTTGAGCACTAAAGAAAAACAGCCCCAATTTCCAAAACAAGCTAATACTTAAAGCGAGCGCGGCAATTGGCCTTTAGGGAGTCATTGAACAAAAGGGCCTACCGGCAGCATTGACCTGACCGAAATGCTTGGGCGATGACTCGCGAGCCGTGAGCAGGCGATGGCGGATTTCAAGGTGCGATGGAATAGGCTAGGCTCAGCGCAGCACGAATTTCACAACCGAGTTCTGATTGGAGGCCACCGTGCGAACCGTTGCCTTCATCCTAATTGGCGCTATTGGCCTTACTGGTTCGTCTTTGGCCAGAGAAGCAGCTCTCCACAATCATACTGCCGAAGAACTCAAAAGCGCTTGCGACAAAGCCGGCGGTAAATTTTCGCAAGATCCTGGCGGTATGTATGGGTGTGGAACCGACTGTCATGGCAGGCCCGGCACTGATTGTACTGTCGGCTGCACAAGAGATCAGGTATGCACCGGCCAGCTACCCGGTGCCGGACGCGCCACTAGTCTTTTGAACGCACTACGGCCCGCAAGAGCCGCCCGTTAAGTGCGTAACCGACTACAATGAAGCAACCTGCTCCGATGACCCTCGGCAACATGCGCGCCAACGGCGTGCGGTCGGTGATATGGTCGAGGAAACCACTTCCTGACTGAGAGGGCTTAGTAATGACAATAACGGTATTGCTAATGACGATATTGACCGGACAAAATCATACCGTTGTCGCTGAGTATGACACCCCACAGGCTTGCGAAGCGGCAGCACAAGCGCACCAGAAAGTCCTTTTGGGGAACGATATCAGGGCAGTCTATACCTGTTCTCCTAAAGCGGGCTCACGCTAACGAACGGTCTACCGATACTTTGCTGCCGCCACCGACGCGCTGAAATCAGGCGCATCACATGCTCATCCTCAAACGCGCGTCCAAGCACAGCTCCGGCACCTCGTTAGTGTTTGAGAACGCAAGCCGTGATCCTTAACGGTCCGCCTGGACCTAATCCATGTCCGCTATGCCCCCGATAGCGACCGCCGTCCCGGCAATGCAGCGAAGGCCGCGAAGCGCCAATCGCGACCAAATTGCAGTGCAGCAAAATGCGACACTTATTCCATCTCGAGAGGGAGTCCGGTCCGCGGGCGGCAGCCAAGCTGCTCACGCGCGATGAGGCGAGGCGGATCGCTGCCCAACATCGCCAAGCTGCCGAACTTATTGCGCGATCAAAACAGATAGAGGAAGCCGATGACTACAAATACGGTCGCGGAGACAATCACAAGAATTTCCGGCGCGTCAAAGCCTGTCAGTACGCCGTACATCAACAGCGACAAAGCCATAAATTTTGCGAGCTCTAAATTCCTATTGGGCGGCTCATGCACCGCTGCTTCGGGGGGCCTATGCTACGCTACCGCTAAGGTTCCCCGCCCAGGCCCTGAAGCTCCTCCTCAATGCCGAGCACGGGCGGGCTCATGTCTCCTCCACACTGCCCAAATATGGTCCTTCATTTTCCGATCGTCATCATCGCCACGAGGACCGGTCCCCAGGCCGTAAGCAGAATGTTCCCGATGGCATAGGGCACCGTGTAACCCAGCGCGGGAACGCTGCTCCGAGACTCGTCCTGGATGGCGCGAAGGGCGGCGGTAATCGTCCCAGCTCCAGCGCAGGCACCGAGAACGATGAGAGGGTTCATCTTCAGGACATAGCGGCCGAAGAGGATACCTATTGTATGAGGCAGTAAGGCTGATACCAGTCCTACGGCGACCAGGCTGAGCCCGGTTTTCTGAAGGCCGGCAAAGAAACTAGGGCCAGCGTTAATGCCGACCACGCCGATAAAGGTACACAATCCGACGGTATCGAAGATCCAGATTGCTGGCTCGGGAATTCGACCGAAAAAGGGATACACCGCGCGAAGCCAGCCGAATACCAGCCCCATGACGAGGGCCCCCCCGCTGGCGGTGAGTGTCAGCGGAATCCCTCCGATGGTGACCGAGAGCAGGCCAACGAATCCTCCAAGCACGATGCCGGTCCCGACAAAGACCATGTCTGTCGTCGTAGTCGGGCGGTCAGGATACCCCAGTTCCTTCGTCGCCCGCTCGACTTCGGGCTTGGCGCCGATTAGGCGCAACACGTCTCCCCGATCGATACGGGTATTGGCGGCAATCGGCATATCTTGCCCGGCCCGCGTGAGACTCCGCAGGAAAACCCCACGAGCGGACTCGAGTTCGTGCCAGTTCCGCTATTGTTTTTCCGACCGGAGGGCGGTGGGTAACCACCACATCCAGTGTTTCGATCGGGATATCGAGCAGAGCCTTGTCGTCTACTTCGAGGCCGATTTTGCCCCCGCGTTCAACATGCGCTTCCTGCCGGGCGAGGATCGCGACCACATCGTCTTGGTGAATGACCGAGGCGGGCCCGGCTTCGATGATCTCGCCGCGGCGGCGGATCCGCACGATGAAGACCCGGACGTCTTCGGGTAGCGCTTCGAGTTCGGCCACGGACTTGTTCACCAGATCTGGGTTCGTCACGCGGTATGCGCGGATATCGAAGAACCTCGTCCCCGAGGCCACGCCGAGTTCCGACTCGGCAGCACCCCCGATCTCAGCCTGCATCCGCGCACCTTCCTCGCGGAGATTGACCCTCATCAGCTTGGGCCCGATCGTGGGAAGGAACCAGACGAGGCTGGCAGTTCCGATAAGGTAAGTCACGGCATACGCGACCGGAATGTTGTTCAGCAGCGCGGTCTTCTCCGCATCTGGAAACGCCAGACGCTGGATCGCCTCGCCGGCGGTGCCGATCACCGTGGACTCCGAGAACGCCCCCGCAAGGAGCCCTGCGGCTGTCCCGATGTCGTACCCGAGAAGCTTCGCGAACCCGAAAGACGTGAGCAGACACACTACGCACAAGACGACAGTGAGTGCCACCTGGGGAAGGGCGTCGCCCTTGAGGCCGCGAAAGAATTGCGGACCCACCTTATACCCGGTGGTGAAGAGGAAAAGATCGAAGAAGATCGTCTTTACGATGGCCGGGACCTTGATGTCGAGCTGCCCGATCAGAACCCCGGCCAGGAGCGTCCCGACTACTATCCCGAGGCTAAAGCTCCCGAACTTGACGCGGCCGATCAGGAAGCCAATCGCGAGTGCGAGGAAGATCGCCAGCTCGGGATTTTTCTGCAGCCCCTGTACTAAAAAGTCCATGTTTGGCTCCCTCCAGTAACTACGATAAAGCCCTCGCAAAATAGCCGACACGCGCACGCCGCCTCCGGCCATGCGACCGCTCAACCGGCAACGGCCTTAATGAAATTGCGTCGCCGCACTGCCTGCTCCAAGGCTCAGGACCACGCCACGACGCGATTACAGCAGGAATTTGCGGCCTGTGAAATGGGGTTCCCACTCCCACCATGGATAGCATCGCAAAAGACTGGCTGCGCTACACCGACTTCCACTCCACTTCCCTCTGCTCACCGACGCGGGCGGCGATTATGTTCGCGCGGGCGCGCGATTTTCAAACCGATCGATTAAGTCAAATAAGCAGTTGCTGATACTGTCCTATGGGGCAATATTGCTGATTGCCCGGACGCAGATACCGTAATGCCGTTGAAGCTGATCAAAGATATTGTGTTTGGGGCAATAGATGAACGTCGCCTCTTAGCGCTTTAGTTATTCATTCTTGGGAAGGGCCTTCACATCTTTTGCGAGCTCAAGACAGGTGAGTAACTCGACATAACTTTGACTACCGGCAATGTCTCCGACCATTCGTAGGCACCGCGTCCTGTCCTCTGGCGCAAACATCGTCCATTGGCTTACGAGCGTTTCTTGGGCTTTTTTCTCATCGGCTAAGCAGGCTGTCGCGTTGCTTCCCGCAGAATAGGCTTGAGTGTCAGTGCGGCAGCTTTTGGCGACATCAAATGTTGGTAGTTCTTCGGCACTTAAGTTGCTCGCGTGTGTGCCGAGAGCTATAATTGCAATTGAAATTACCGTCGGTAATCGACGCATATCCAAAACCTTTGAGAATTTGACCTATTGCACGCTAGTGGACTCAGCGTGAATAAATATATTGTCCCAAAGTGCAATAATGGCACGCAGGCCAGCAATGTCGAGGACGCATTCGGCACGTTTTCACTTCAGGGATTTCTTCGCTGGGGATTGGCATACATTCGCGCATCACCGCGCAGCGTTTATTCATACGACACGGCCATTTATGTCAAATAAGCACTCAGACCGGTGCGTCTCGATTTGCCATTTTGCAACAACTTGTAAAGATTACGCCCCTTCGACCGTCCTTTGAAAGAGTAACTTCAACGAACCAATGCTGTAGGCTGGCCATGAGTCAAGATTTCAAGCTGGCACTTGTAATAAAACTCACTGCGGTCGCGGCCGCTATCCTCCTCGCTGGTCTGTCGGTATTGAATGACGCTCGCGCCCGAGGAAGAAGCGGAGGTTATCCAGGCGGTAAAGTCAAATCGAGTTGGCATTGGCACAATGGATACAGCCACAATAGATACAAAAACCGACATTCAAACCCGCGACAGGAATCGCGCGGCCGCGCCCCTTTGGGCTCGCAACAGGGTCAGCCACCCCGTTTTCAGGGTACATGGCATTCGTCTCCAGCCTTCGGGGGGCACAACCAAAAGCCATCACGCTTTCAAGGTGAATGGGAGGGGTCGCCGGGCTTTGGAAGCCAGGAACAAACGCACACGTCTTCAAATCATCACCGACAATGGCGCGCCGGAAGAAAACCCAAGGATGGCAACGACGCAAACGTTGGCAGTGATCAGTGTGATTCAGACGCCTGCCAAGGCGTATGGCGTGAAGTGCCCGAACGATAATTTCAGACGCACGCGCCACATTCTTCCGTAACCGAGAGAATACTAAAAAGGGCACGCTATCCTGTACTCACGCGACGCTAGACGCGACGAGGAGCGGTTAATATTACGCTTTAACTAATAATTAATTATGCGTTGGCGCGCACAAAAGCCTCGGCGTACCGTGCATCGAGTTACGGTCAGATTTGCGAGCTGGTGCGCACCATGAAGTGTAGAATGTTTCCGTTGTTAATCGCGGCCGTCAGCGTCGCGTTTGCCTTCTCTTCGAGCAACACGTTCGGGGGGTCTGTGGCAGGACATGGTGGAACCTCCCATTCGAGCCATTTGACTTCGCATCAGTCAGCTGCCCGCTCGTTACTAACCATAAGCAGCGAAATTTAGGTACGTTTTGGCCCGCAACCGGGGGCTACTTCTACGAACCACCGAATGGCGGACCAAGCGTAGATATTACACAGCAGCCAATATCAGGCGATATTCACTATACATACACATATGATGTTTCCTGGGATGCAGTGCATCGATATCCGCAGGCTGTCAGTCCAACTGTGCCGGTTGCCAGACCATATGTGCCCGGATGCCCCGCCCAATCCGTAACGGTTCCGATGAGTGACGGTAAAGAGGAAACCGTAAACATCGTTCGCTGCTATTAGATTTGCACATCGCCCTTTGTAACGTTGCGCTACGGGTCTTCAAAACCTTGCAGTGATACCAAAAATCGGTCTGCACATCGTCATATCGTATTCATAGGTCGATAATCCTGAATTTTTCGAGTAGTCGACCGAAAGCGCCTTATATCCAATCATACCACTCCATGCGACGTTCTTTGTTTTCGCAAATTCGTAATTCAGAGCGGCAAGGGCCTGCCATGAGAACTTGCTGCCGACGCCAAAGCCGCCGACGTCACCGCTAATGCTCAGGTCTAAGCCTGGCGCAAATTGATGCCGCAAGCGCGCGCCCACCAATGGGGCGACCCAGTTCACAGAGTCAGTCGCGCTGAGCGTGCCGTCGGCATTTCGCGTGAAATTAAAAATATTCAGCGTGCCAGCTATCTGGATCTGGGCTTCCCCGCGCTGCCACCAAGCCCGCCCTCCCGCGCGGATGACTGTTGTGACCGCTAACCTTCGGAGTCGCCAAACTCTTCCAACCTACCGACGCGCGGCCGACCAATAATGCTTATTTCTATCCCACGCGAGTGCGGCCGCAAAAACTGATCCGTCATTTCGACTTTCGTGCACCAAAGCGGTAAGCGCCAGACACGCCGCGTCACCAATGCAGCATGTGGGCCAGCAAGGGGTGCGTCGCATCCCTGCCCGTTCTGGCGCGTAGAAATCCGATTCCGCTTCCAATTTTTCCACGCCGCCGAATTATATATTAAGGCACCCAAAGCCAAATGCACCGCGGTGACAACGTCGTCATTGCTAACTTGACCGCGCGCCTGCAAAACCCCAGCGACCCGTTCCAAAAACTCTTGGCACTTATCCTCGGGCAACGGCTCGGCCGCCTCCATGATGACTTCGAGCTGGTTTTCGCTTAAGCCGATCATGAGATTGTGAGTTCCCAAGGGGATCTGATGATATGCGTCTATTACCGGCTAAGATTTGTTACAATTTTATTAAAAAATATCGTCCAAACTCGTGCCGTGCGTCTTTGTGCTGAAAACCTCATCCGCGACGATCCTTTTCGGCAGTCTGTGCAACGTGCTTAACAAGCTATTAACCGGACAAGATCAGAGTATTGCGGGACAGCTAAAGCAGCGAATTAACCATAAAATCAAACGCATGAGCCGCGACCAGTACGCCCGGCTCAGGACCGACGTCGATGAACAGCCCAGCCTTGTGCAGCCTTATCGCATCGGCACTCATTGTCACCACGTGTAGTTTCGGTGCGGTGGCTGACGACGGGGTCGGCACGGACAAAATTCTTTTTGGTCAGATCGCAGCTCTCAGTGGCCCAGCTCAGGCATTAGGCCAAGGCATGCGCGAGGGTCTGCTTGCAGCCTTCGATGAGGCCAACCGCGCTGGCGGAATTGGCGGGCGTAAGCTCGCCTTAAAATCCGTTGATGACGGTTATGAACCAGAAAAAACCATCGAAGCTACAAAAAAAATCATCACAGAGGATAAGATTTTCGCGCTAGTCGGCTCGGTTGGCACTCCGACGTCAAAGGCCGGTCAGCCGATTGCGAGCGCGGCCAAGATCCCGTTTCATCGGCCCATTCACTGGCGCCGAGTTCCTGCGTGATCCCTATAACCGTTACGTCATCAACATTCGTAGTTCGTATTTTCAAGAAACCGAGGCCTGGATAGAGCATCTGACCAAAGACCTCGGTATCACGAAGATCGCCATTCTTTATCAGGACGACGCCTTTGGACTGGCTGGCCTTGAAGGCGTCAATCGCGCGATGGCCAAGCGTCATATGGCGCTCGTTGCAAGTGGGTCGTTTCGGCGTAATACGGAAGCGGTGAAGTCGGCGCTGCTCGATATCATGAAGGCCGCACCAGAGGCGGTGGTCACCGTCGCCCCCTACAAACCGGTATCCAAGTTTATAAAGCTGGCACACCAGGTGAATTTCAACACGCTGTTCGTGGCGATTTCCTTCGTCGGCTCGGACGCCTTGGCGAAAGAATTAGCCGGCGAGGGTGCCGGCGTCATAGTTAGCCAGGTCGTGCCGTTTCCACGCGATTCGTCGTTGCCGGTGGTGGCGGCCTATCAGGCGGCGCTTTTGGCACTCGACAAAGGGCCAAGCCGAATTTTGTTTCGTTGGAGGGCTATCTGGTCGGTCGTCTAGTAGTTGAGACGCTCAAGCGACTACCGGGAGAGCCGACGCGTGAGGGTTTTCTCGACGCGATCGCCAAGGCACCGTTCGACTTTGATGGGGTGATGCTCAGCTATGGGCCGACCAAAAACCAAGGCTCGGATCAGGTCTATTTTACCGTGTTGCAGGCCGATGGCTCGTTCAAACCGGTCGCGCGGCTTGCCCGATGATAGTGCGACAGCAGCGCGGCTTGATGGGATTTGAGTGTAAAGGCAGAAACTAAATGGGCCGATTGGGATCGATGTTGATGAAAATCCTCAGGACAAAACCGACCGGTAGTTTGGGTTGGTTCAACACAATCCGTGCACGGCTGTATCTGGCCTTCGGTTTTGTCGCTTTGCTGACTGTGGTTTGTTCACTGGTCGCGCTAGCTGCCTTCACGATCATCGGTCGCACGACGACTGAAATCGTGTCACGCACCATGCCGGAGACGGTCGAATTGCTTCGCCTGGCGGACCAAGTCAGCCGTCTGATTGCCTCTGTCCCTGGATTGCTGACGGCGCAAGATGAGCGTGACCGTAAAGTGGTGGCTGACGACATCGCTCGGCAGCAAAAGGCGATTGAATCGCAGATCGAGAGCGTACTAGCCCTGGACGAAAGCAAGAGCAAAGACATCAATGAAGCCGTGATCGTGATGACCGAGCGACTGGGCGCCCTCGGCCGATCGGTCAATGAACGGATTATCGTGGCGCACGAACGGCAGGAACTGATGATCTCGGCGCGCGCAGCCCACGAGAATCTGCTCGAAGCCATTATCCCGGCCATTGACGACGCCAATTTCGACCTGATGATGAAAACCAAGTCTGCTGCCAGTTCGGCCACGCTTGGAGATCTCATCGAGTCACTTCGCCGCCTGCTTGAGATCGAGGCTGAGTCCAATCTTCTTGCTGGTTCGCTGACCGAGGCCTCGTTGGTCAACGAAAGTGCACGTTTGCAGCCATTGCGCGATATCATTGGCGCCTCGCGCCGCAAAGCCGAAGCCAATCTCAAGGCGCTTACTAATTCTGCGTTGCGAGAAAATCTGTCGAAACTATACAAACAACTCTCCGACATCGGTGGCGACGACGGAATCCTCAGCCTGCGGGCGTTCGAACTGAGCCGGCAACAGGATGCGAGTGTCGCATTTACGGCAACGCAGTTGGAAGCGGAAAAGCTGCAAAAAGCAGTCGATGGCTTGGTTGATCGGGCTGACCAGCGCGGCCAAGCCGTATCGGGGACGGCCGCGAGGCAAATCTATGTCGGGCGTATTGTGCTTGTCGGGCTGGCGGTTTTGGCGCTATTGGCCGCCGGTCTAATTGCCTGGTTCTATGTCGGTCGTCATATTGCCGGCCGCCTGGGCGCACTGAGCCAGGCCATGCGAAAAATTGCTGGCGGCGACATGACCGTGACCATTCCAGAGCGGGGCCAGGACGAAATTGCGGAAATGGCGCGGACTCTATTGATCTTCCGACAGGCCGCAGTTGATGTAACCGTCGCGCGTGAGACGGACGTGCAACGCGCTCAGACATCCGAGCTTCGCCGGCTGCAGATTGAGCAATCGACCAAGACCTTTGAACAAACCGTATCGAATGTCGTACGCGCCCTCGATAACGCCTCCATCGATATGGATCGTGCGGCGCGCGCCATGGCTGACAGCGCCGACCACAACCAAGAACAGGCAATAGCCACGGCGACGGCATCCGAACAGGCGACGGCGAACGTCGGAACCGTCGCTATGGCGGCAGAAGAAATCGCCAAGTCGGTCGAGCACATTTCCAACGAGGTGGTCAATTCAGCGACCATCGCCCGTCAGGCGGCCGGCCAGGCAGAAGCTATCACGGACGCCGTCGAAGCTCTCGCTGCATCAATCGGAAAAATTGCCGACATCAGTAAGCTCATCAGTAATATCGCATCGCAAACAAATCTGCTCGCGCTCAACGCGACCATTGAGGCGGCGCGCGCAGGGGAGGCAGGCCGCGGATTTGCAGTAGTTGCGCAGGAAGTAAAGAGTTTAGCCACTCAGACCGGAAAGGCGACTGAGAGCATTACCCAGCAAATTTCATCGATCGAGGGGACCACCGCTCACGCGGTTCATACTATGAGAGCGATCGCATCAACTATTGCTCGGCTCGATCAAATTGCAGATGAGGTGGCTGTCGCGGTTCGCCAGCAAGGTTCGGTGACGCATGACATCGCCCAGAGCGCCAACGCGGCCGCCGAAGGTACCCGCAATGTTTCGGAGAATATTAGCCAGGTTTCAAAAACCGCGATGGAGACACACCAAATCGCAAATAGCGTCTTAAGCGCTGCGGGCGAACTCGCGACACAATCCACAACGCTAAAAGGCCAGGTCGAGCAGTTCTTGGCGGAAGTTCGTGTCGCTTAGACACGACAAACTCCTCCATTTTGCCAAATAGATACCAGTCTAAAAGTAAAGTTCCATCTGATTGTCTTTAGGAATGGCTAATAATCTTTCAAAACGCATGCTTAGGGATCTTTCAGAACGTCGGCTTAAGGTCGTGTGTGTAGGCTAAGGCATAGAGTTATCACCCTGGAGGAAATCAATGCGTATGCCTTATTGGGTCGTAGTTATTGCAATAGCTATCGCTGCACTTGCCGCGCAGTATGGAACAGCCACGAAAAGCGCAACGCTTTCTGTCGGTACGGTGGACGTCATGGAACTACAGATGAAGGCCGACAAGAACTTACCGTTCTTGGTCACCGGCGATCTGGTCTAGACTGATCCAGATTTTGTCTTTGTGATTGAGGTCGCCTCAGTGGGCGGCCTCTTTGGTTGTTTTGGGTGAAATAAGGGACGTCTGCCTCTTGGCACTTAGCGGACAATCCAGCCGGCACCAGCTTATATCCGCTTTCTGCGGCAACGCAGACATGTGCTAGACATCGCAGGACGTCCGCTAGTGACCCAACTGCGACATTCGAATGCGCTTTTCAGCTCGCTCTAAATAGCCTTGGCAACCGGGGAAGCATCGCCAAACTATGCCATATTTATTACGTTTTGGGTGTCCGTTTCTGGGCGCTCTAGCCCAAGGCGGCGTGCGGGGCGGGTGCGACCAGCGGCCCCTTCTCTTCGACGAAGCGCACGACCTCGTCGAGGCCAATGCCGATCTTCAGATTGGTCATCACGAAGGGCCGCGTGCCGCGCATGCGCTTGGCGTCACGTTCCATCACCTGCAGCGAGGCCCCTACATAGGGCGCGAGATCGATCTTGTTAATCACCAGCAAGTCGGACCGCGTGATGCCGGGCCCACCCTTTGACGGAATCTTATCGCCGGCAGCGACGTCGATGACGTAGATGGTGAGGTCGGCAAGCTCCGGCGAGAATGTGGCGGCGAGATTGTCACCCCCGGATTCGATCAATACCAAATCGAGATGGGGAAAGCGTTCGCGCATCTCGGCCACGGCCGCCAAGTTGGCGGAAGCGTCCTCGCGGATGGCAGTGTGCGGGCAGCCACCGGTCTCCACGCCGGCGATGCGTTCGGCGGGAAGCGCACCCGAGCGCACCAGATATTCGGCGTCCCACTTGGTGTAGATGTCGTTGGTGATCGCCGCAATATCGTAGCGCTCCCGCATGCGCTTGCAGAGCGCGTCCATCAGCGCGGTCTTGCCGGAACCGACGGGTCCGCCGACGCCGACTCGCAACGGGCCATGTGAGCTTTTCATCGCAGCCTCCCTTTAGCTCCGGAACAGCCGGGTGTATTGCGTCTCGTGCCGCATCGACGCGATATCGGCGCGGAAGACGCCGCTGCCAATGTCATCGAGAGAGGCGGCAAGCGCGCGTTGCGCGGTGGCCCCTATCGCCTGCTCCAGCGCGGCAATCGCGCGTTGCCCGTCGGTCTGGCCGAGCGGAATGAGGCGCACTGCAGCCGACACCCAGTTCGCGGTCAGCGCCTGCAGGTAAGCGGCGAGCGCTTGCCCGAGCGGCAGGCTATGTCCTGCGGCAGCCACGCCGACCACGACCGGATAGGCGAGGACGTCGGAAGACAGCATCGCCAAGCGGTCGAGTGCCGCGCACGGCCAGGCGGCCTGCGTCGCATTGAGGAAGGCGCGGCCCTGCGCCGTCGTCTCCAGGAAACGTTCGCGCGAGGGCGCTAGCGCGGCGGCAAGTTCTGCCACCTTGGCCAGCGCGATATCGTTGCCCGCTTCCGCAGCGCGATAGGCGTGCGCGAACATCACGGCGTCGCAGAAGCCAGCACCGTCTGCCAGCAACGTCGCGAGCCATCCATGCAAGGCCTCGGCGCTCGTCACGTCGCCGGCCTCGATTGCCCACTCCAGGCCGCTGGAATAAGCAAAGGCGCCGACCGGATAGGCGGGCGACAGCCAAGCCATCAGGCGGTAAAGCGCGGCCGAAGCCCCCTCCTCCGGTTCATTCCCACGCAGGCGAGAATCCAACTCTCTCTTTCCAGTCGCTCTGGCTCCCCGCTCGCGCGGGGACGAACGGTTTGTCGGTGTCCGCACACTAGCCATGGCCGTGCCCGTGATGGTCATAGGCCCCGCGCTCGGGCTCAAACACCGCTTCGATCGCGGTCAGCCGCGCACCCAAGCCGCGCAACATCTCCTCCAAAACGTGATCGCGGCGGATGCGCAACTTATCATCGACGATCTGCACTTCGGTATGCCGGTTGCCGAGATGCCAAGCGAGCCGCGCCAGTTCTTCGCTAATGTCGGCGAAGATTTCCACCAGCGGCTCGGCCTTGCCCATCACCCGCACCAGCGAGCCGTCTTCGAGCAACAGCCCGTCACCATCGTGCAGCTGCGCCGGACGCGGCAGATCGAGTAGATAGGTGGCGCCCTGCTCGCCGACGAACACCACGCGACGGCGATGGCGGTCCTGCGCGTCGAGCACGATGGAATCTACCGCCGCGCCTGCATTCCAGGTGCGGGCCGGCTTGATTTCGGCGACACGTTTCATGATTCAACCTAGAAAAGGAAATAGCGCTGCGCCATCGGCAGCACCTCTGCCGGCGCGCAGGTCAGAAGCTCACCGTCAGCGGTGACTTCGTAAGTTTCCGGATCGACCTTGATGTCCGGCGTAGCGTCGTTGTGAATCATACTTTTCTTCGAGATGCCGCGAGTCTTTTCGACGGCGACCAATTGCTTCTCGACGCCGAGACGGCTGCGCAAATTGCTTTTGGCCGCCGCCTTCGACACGAACACCAGCGAGGAGGCCGTGCGCGCCTTGCCGAACGCGCCAAACATCGGCCGGTAATGAACCGGCTGTGGCGTCGGAATCGAGGCGTTGGGATCGCCCATCGCTGCTGCGACGATCGAGCCGCCTTTGATGACGATGTCCGGCTTCACGCCGAAGAATGCCGGCGACCACAGCACCAGATCGGCCAGCTTGCCCTTCTCGACCGAGCCGATGTGTTTCGAAACGCCATGCGCAATCGCGGGGTTGATGGTGTATTTGGCAATGTAGCGCTTGGCCCGCACGTTATCGTTGTCGCCCTTTTCTTGCGCCAGGCGCCCGCGCTGCTTCTTCATCTTGTCGGCGGTCTGCCAGGTGCGGATGATCACTTCGCCGATGCGGCCCATGGCCTGGCTGTCGGACGACATCATCGACAGAGCGCCGAGGTCGTGCAGGATGTCCTCGGCCGCAATCGTCTCCTTGCGGATGCGGCTTTCGGCAAAGGCCAGGTCCTCGGCGATCGACGGGTCGAGATGGTGGCACACCATCAGCATGTCGAGATGCTCGTCGATGGTGTTGCGCGTGAACGGCCGTGTCGGGTTGGTCGAGGAGGGCAGCACGTTCTTGAGACCCGCGACCTTGATGATGTCGGGCGCGTGCCCGCCGCCGGCGCCTTCGGTGTGGAAGGCGTGGATGGTGCGGCCCTTGAAGGCCTTGATAGTGTCCTCGACGAAGCCCGACTCGTTCAGCGTGTCGGTGTGGATCATCACCTGTACGTCGTAGTCATCGGCCACCGATAGGCAACAGTCGATCACCGCGGGCGTGGTGCCCCAGTCTTCGTGCAGTTTCAGCGCGCAGGCGCCGGCCTTGATCATCTCTTCCAGCGCGGCCGGCCGCGAGCCGTTGCCCTTGCCGGCAAAACCAAGGTTGACCGGAAAGGCGTCGGCCGCTTGGATCATGCGGCCGATGTGCCAGGGCCCCGGAGTGCAGGTGGTGGCGTTGGTGCCGGCGGCCGGGCCGGTGCCGCCGCCAAGCATCGACGTGACGCCGGACATGAGCGCATCGTCCACCTGTTGCGGGCAGATGAAATGGATATGGGTATCGAAGCCGCCGGCGGTGAGGATCTTGCCTTCGCCGGCGATCACCTCGGTGCCGGGGCCGATGACGATGGTGACGCCCGGCTGGATGTCGGGATTGCCTGCCTTGCCGATTGCCGCGACGCGGCCGTCCTTCAAGCCGACGTCGGCTTTGACGATGCCCCAATGGTCGAGGATCAGCGCGTTGGTGATGACGGTGTCGACCGCGCCCTGCTTGTTGGTGATTTGCGACTGCCCCATGCCGTCGCGGATCACCTTGCCGCCGCCGAACTTCACCTCCTCGCCAAAGACGGTGAAATCCTTTTCCACCTCGATGATGATGTCGGTATCGGCCAACCGCACGCGGTCGCCAGTGGTCGGCCCGAACATGTCGGCATAAACGCGGCGCGAAATTTTCCCCGGCATGGCGATCCCTCAGAGCTTGCCCATTACCTCGGCACGGAAGCCGTAGATCGTCCGCTTGCCCGCGAGCGCGACCAACGTCACTTCGCGCGTCTGCCCCGGCTCGAAACGCACCGCGGTGCCGGCGGCGATGTCGAGCCGCATACCGCGCGCTTTTTTGCGCTCGAACTTCAGCGCCGGGTTGGTCTCGAAGAAATGATAATGCGAGCCGACCTGGATCGGCCGGTCGCCGGTATTTGACACGGTGAGAGTCGCCGTCTTGCGGCCGGCGTTGAGCGTGATCTCGCCGTCCTGGATGAACATCTCGCCGGGGATCATCATATCACCCCGGAGTAAAGCCCGGCGCCGATCAGCACGCAGATCGCACCGGCGACGCGCACTAGCGGGCGCAGATGCCCGCGTTGCATCAAGAGCGCGAAGGCGATGCCGATAGCGTGCAACGTCGCGGTGGCGAGCGCGAAGCCGGCCATATATTCGATGCCGCCGACGTTCTCCGCGACTTCGCTGCCGTGCGCGTGGCCGTGCAGCAGCGCGAAGACCGCGACGATGATTGCGCCGGTCCACAGCGGCAGATCGACGGCGAGCGCGACCAGCAGCCCGAGCGCCACCACCGAGGCAAGAATCCCCGGTTCAACGAGCGGCACCGGCGCATGCATCATGCCGAGCGCGCCGCCGATCAGCATCACGCCGACGAAAGCGGCGGGCCAGACCCACAACGCGCGGCCGCCCTTGAGCGCCGCCCACAGGCCGACCGACACCATGACCGCGATGTGATCGAGCCCCGACAAAGGATGCGCGAGCCCGGCGGCAAACGACATGGCCGCGCCGTGGCCGGGATGTGCGAAGGCAGGCGCTGCGCAGAGCACGAGTACTGTAGCGAGCAGAATTTTTTTCATGGGTTGGGTCCTTGTCATCTGATCGGGATTGTGCACCGTGACCAATTTGGTGCCGTCGGGGAATGTCGCCTCCACCTGGATGTCGTGGATCATCTCGGGAATGCCGTCCATCACCTGGGCGCGCGTGAGCACATGGGCGCCGTCGTCCATCAGATCGCGACGCTTTTGCCGTCGCGCGCGCCTTCCAAGATGAAATCGCTGATCAGCGCCACCGCTTCCGGGTGATTGAGCTTGACGCCGCGCTCGAGCCGGCGGCGCGCCACCATGGCGGCCATGGCGATCAGCAGTTTGTCCTTTTCGCGCGGCGTCAGATTCATGAGTGCCTCAGTTGAGCCAGAGCCGCGGCATGGGCGTCTTCGAGCGCTGCCAGCATCAAGAGCAGATCGTGGCGCAGCGCGGCGCCGTCCTTGGCGCAAAGCCGCGCCACCGCGATGCCGTTCCAGGCCGAGATGCCGACCTCGCCGGCGAACTGCTCGGCGAGCGCCCGCACGGCGGCAATCGTCTCTTCGTCACCAGGCGCGACCAGCACGGTGGCGATGGCGATGCCGCCGGCGGCGCACGCGGGCGCGGCGAGCTTTGCGGCGATGCCGCCATCGAGCCGCGCGTTATCGGCGAAGACGAGCTGGCCGCCGCGGCGCAGCCGCCAGCGATCGGCGAACGTGCCCTGCGTCATCGCCTCGCCCATGGCAGCGCGGCCGAACACCACCGCCTCCGCCATCAGCAGCGACGCGCCGTCGGCGACATCAATCTCGATGCGACGTTTCAGCCGCGCGCGGTCGAACAGAATGGTTTCCTGCGGCAGCCAGCAAAGCCGCGCGTCTGACCCGACCGAAAGCCTGATGTCCATCTCGGCGTCCAGCACCGGTGGAGCGATAAATTTTTTCCGCCGCCGCGGTGCCGGCGATCAGGCTGGCGCCCTCATCCAACGAGATATCGATGGAAAAACGGTCGCCGCCGGTCATGCCGCCGCCGGTGTTGACGATCACCGCTTCCAGCGCCTCGGCCTGCGGCATTGGGAAAGCGCACGCGCAGCGAGCCGTCCTCGTGCACGCTGGTGCGGCGCGTGCGGCCGGCACGCGCCGCGACGCCGAGCGCGATGTGTCCGCGTGGCGCGATTGGCGGCGAAGATTTCGGCGCTGTCCTGCATAAGCTACGGCTGTCTTCACGCCCGTTTCCCCGGCTACTGTCGCACTTACGCGCGTCGTTCTCAAATCGCCAGCGCGCGCTTGAGCGCGCCCTCGTCCATGCTGGCGCGTGTCGCAGGAATAGACGATTGCTGCCCCGGTCCATGACCACCAGTTGGTCGCCGAGCTCCTGCGCGAAGTCGAGATACTGCTCGACCAGCACGATGGCCATTTCCTTGAGGCCGCGCAGATAGGCGATGGCGCGGCCGATGTCCTTGATGATCGAGGGCTGGATGCCCTCGGTCGGCTCGTCGAGCAGCAACAGGCGCGGCCGCATCACCAGCGCGCGGCCGATCGCCAATTGCTGCTGCTGGCCGCCGGACAGGTCGCCGCCGCGCCGGCCGAGCATGCTGTTGAGCACCGGGAACAGCGAGAACACGTCGTCCGGCACCGAGCGCTGGTCGCGCTTGAGCGGGGCAAAACCGGTTTCCAGGTTTTCCTCGACCGTGAGCAGCGGGAAAATCTCGCGGCCCTTGCGGCACGATGGCGATGCCGTTGCGCGCCCGCTCGACGGTCGAGAGCTTGGTGATGTCCTTGCCTTCGAACATGATCGAGCCGGAACTGACCGGGCGCTGGCCGACGATGGCGCGCAACAGGCTGGTCTTGCCGACGCCGTTGCGGCCGAGCACGCAGGTCACCTTGCCCGACCTCGGCCTTGAGCGAAATGCCGCGCAGCGCCTGCGCCGCGCCGTAGTAGAGATCGATGTTGCTGACGTCGAGCATTACCTTTTTCCTTGGCGCATGATCTTTTCCGAAATCCAGTGCACACTTTTCTGGATCATGCGTTAGCGCCCCAAATACACTTCGACCACGCGGTCGTTTTGGCGACACCTGGTCGATCGAGCCTTCCGCCAGCACCGAGCCCTCGTGCAGGCAGGTCACCTTGACGCCGAGCTCGCGCACGAAAGCCATGTCGTGCTCGACCACCACCACCGTCTTGGTCTTGTTGATCTCCTTGAGCAGTTCGGCGGTCTGCATGGTCTCGACGTCGGTCATGCCGGCGACCGGCTCGTCGACCAGCAGCAATTTCGGCTCCTGCGCCAGCAGCATGCCGATCTCCAGCCACTGCTTCTGCCCGTGCGACAGGCTGCCGGCGACGCGCGAGCGCAACGGCTTGAGGCGGATGGTGTCGAGGATAGCGTCGATGCGCTGCTCCTGCGGCAACGACGACTCCCACAGCAGCGTCGCGCGCACGCGGCGGTCGTTTTTGAGCGCCAGCAGCAGATTGTCCTCGACCGTGTGCATCTCGAACACGGTCGGCTTCTGGAATTTGCGGCCGATGCCGAGTTCGGCGATCTGGTTTCGTCGAGCTTGGAGAGGTCGTAGGCCCCCTCCTCGAAGAACACGTCGCCGCTGTCGGGCCGCGTCTTGCCGGTGATGACGTCCATCATGGTGGTCTTGCCGGCGCCGTTGGGGCCGATGATGGCGCGCATCTCGCCCGGCTCGACGACGAAAGACAATTCGTTGAGCGCCTTGAAGCCGTCGAACGAGACGGTGATGCCGTCGAGGTAGAGCAGCGCGGACGTGGTGTGCTTCTCGATCATGCGCCCTACTCCGCCGCGTGCGGCGACGCGGCGCGGCACCGCGACGTCATTCTTTGCTCGGCGCGATTGGCGCGCCAATAATTGTAGGTGCCGATGATGCCGCGCGGCATCAGCAAGGTGGTGCCGATGAACAGCCCGCCCAGCATGAACAGCCAATACGGCGCCAGAACGCCGGAGGTGAAATAGGTCTTGGCGTAGTTGACCACGAAAGCGCCGAGCACCGCGCCGGTGAGCGTGCCGCGGCCGCCGACCGCGACCCAGATCACGGCCTCGATCGAGTTGCCGGGCGCGAATTCGCTCGGATTGATGATGCCGACCTGCGGCACGTAGAGCGCGCCGGCAACGCCCGCCATGCAGGCCGACAGCGTGAACACGAACAGCTTGTAGTCCTCGACCCGGTAGCCGAGGAAGCGCGTGCGCGATTCCGCGTCGCGGATCGCCACCAGCACCTTGCCGAATTTCGAGGTGACGATGGCGCGGCAGATCAGGAAGCCGATGCGCGAGCGCGAGGCAGGAGATCACCAGCAGCGCGTTGCGCGTCGTCTCCGCCTGCACGTTGAAGCCGAGGATGTCCTTGAAGTCGGTCAGGCCGTTATTGCCGCCGAAGCCGAAATTGTTGCGGAAAAAGCCGAGCAGCAGCGCGTAGGTCATCGCCTGCGTGATGATCGAGAGATAGACGCCGGTGACGCGGCTGCGGAACGCGAACCAGCCGAACACGAAGGCGAGCAGGCCCGGCACCAGCAGCACCATCAGCGCGGCGTAGGCGAAATGATTGAAGCCGTACCAGTAGACCGGCAGTTCCGGCCAATTCAGGAACACCATGAAGTCGGGCAGGATCGGGTTGGCATAGACGCCGCGGGTGCCGATCTGCCGCATCAGATACATGCCCATGGCATAGCCGCCGAGCGCGAAGAAGGCGCCGTGGCCGAGCGACAGGATGCCGGCATAGCCCCAGATCAGGTCGATCGAGAGCGCCAGCAGCGCCGTAACAGATGTATTTGCCGAACAGCGCGACCAGATAGGTCGAGACGTGCAGCGCCGAGCCCGACGGCACCAGCAGATTCATCACCGGAATGGCGACCGCGAAGGCGCCGAGCAGCACCAGGAAGAGCATGGCGCCCTTGTCGATCAGGCGGGTGAGCGGAAACGCGCCTTCATGCTTCGACCGCCCTGCCCTTGAGCGCGAACATGCCGCGCGGGCGCTTCTGGATGAACAGAATGATGAACACCAGAATGGCGATCTTGCCGAGCACGGCGCCGGCGAAAGGCTCGAGGAATTTGTTGGCGATGCCGAGCGTCAGCGCGCCGACCAGCGTGCCCCACAGATTGCCGACGCCGCCGAACACCACCACCATGAAGCTAGTCGATGATGTAGCCTTGGCCGAGATTGGGGCTGACGTTGTCGATCTGCGACAGCGCGACGCCGGCGATGCCGGCGATGCCGGAGCCGAGCCCGAAGGTGAGCGCGTCGATGCGGGCGGTGCGGATGCCCATGGCCGCCGCCATGGCGCGGTTCTGCGTCACCGCGCGCATCTCCAGGCCCGAGCCGCGTGAAGCGCAGCATGGCCAAGCAGCGCCACGAACACCATCAGCGTGAAGACAGATGATCCACATCCGGTTATAGGTGATGGTGATGCCGCCGAGATCGAAGGCGCCGCTCATCCAGGACGGATTGCCGACTTCCTTGTTGGTCGGACCGAAGGTGGTGCGCACCGCCTGCTGCAGCACCAGCGACAGGCCCCAGGTGGCGAGCAGGGTCTCCAGCGGCCGGCCGTAGAGGAAGCGGATGATGGTGCGCTCGACGATGACGCCGGCGCCGCCGGAGATCAAAAACGCGAGCGGAATGGCGATGGCGAGCGAATAATCGAACAGCGCCGGATTGTGCGTGCGGATCAATTCCTGCACTACGAACGTGGTGTAGGCGCCGAGCATCACCATCTCGCCATGCGCCATGTTGATGACGCCCATGACGCCGAAGGTGATGGCAAGTCCGATCGCCGCCAGCAGCAGCACCGAGCCGAGCGAGAGCCCGTACCAGGCGTTCTGCACCGCGCTCCAGATCGCCAGGGTGCTCTGGATCTTCGCGCTGGCGGCCTGCGGCGGCCTTGCGCACGTCGGCCGGCTGGTCGGCCGGCAATCCGTCGATCAGGCCGAGCGCATCCTGATCGCCGCGGTCGCGGATGACGGCGATGGCGGCGATCTTGTCGGTCGCGCTGCTATCATCGGCGGTGAGAACGATGGCGGCGCGCGCCTCCATCATCGCCTTTTTCACGCGCGGATTGGTTTCCGCGGCGAGCGCCTTGTCGAGCGCAGGCAGCACGCTCGCCGCCCGCGATTTGAACACCGCTTGCGCCGCGTCGTAGCGGCGATTGGGATCTGAGGCCATCAGCGTCAGGCCGCCGACCGCCGCATCGATCACGCCGCGCAGCCGGTTGTTGAGGCGGACGGTGTCGATATCGTCCGGCGGCGCGCCGGCGACCGGTTGGCCGGTCTCCGCATCGAGCAGCTTGCCGTCCTTGGTCTTGATGTAGACCTTCTTGTCCTTGGCGCTGAACAGCAGCCGCGAATCCTGCAGCGCCTCGATCACCAGTCCGGCCAACGGGCTGCCGCTCGCCACGACGGCATTGACGGCTTCGGCGGTGTCGCTGAAATCGTCGGTGGTAAACCCGGCGAGCGCGTCCTCGTAGGGCCCGGCATGGGCAAGCGCGGCGCCGACGATGAGCAAGCCGAGGGCGAATACGAGCGCTATGATGCGATCGCAGAAAACACGCATGGCATTCAATCCCGGCGCTTTGGATCTTAGTTGGAGGCGGCGGCTTGGCCCGCCGCCTCCGTCGTTGTCATGGTCAAACGGGCGGCGAACTTACGAGGCTCCGCCGCACTTCTTGGTGACCTTGTTGTAGTTGCCGCACTTCAGGGTCACCCAATCGGATTCCAGGTCCTTCGAACCCGGCAGGTAGTCCGACCAGGCGTCGCCCGGGACCAGGCCCTTGCTTTTCCACACCACGTCGAACTGCCCGTCGCCGCGGATTTCACCGATGAACACCGGCTTGGTGATGTGGTGGTTCGGCAGCATAGTCGACATGCCGCCGGTCAGATTCGGCGCCTTGATGCCGGGCAGCGCGGCGATCACTTTGTCGGCATCGGTGGACTTCACCTTCTCCACCGCCTTCACCCACATGTTGAAGCCGATGAAGTGAGCCTCCATCGGATCGTTGGTGGTGCGCTTCGGATTCTTGGTGAAGTCATGCCACTCCTTGATGAAAGTGGCATTGATCGGGTTCTTGATCGATTCGAAGTAGTTCCAAGCGGCGAGATGGCCGACCAGCGGCTTGGTGTCGAGACCGGCGAGCTCTTCTTCGCCGACCGAGAACGCCACCACCGGGATGTCGGTCGCCTTGATGCCCTGGTTGCCGAGCTCCTTGTAGAACGGAACGTTGGCGTCGCCGTTGATGGTGGACACCACTGCCGTCTTCTTGCCTGCCGAGCCGAACTTCTTGATGTCCGACACGATCGTTTGCCAGTCACTGTGACCGAACGGCGTGTAGTTGATCATGATGTCTTCGTCCTTGACGCCCTTCTGCTTCAGATAGGCCTCGAGGATCTTGTTGGTGGTGCGCGGATAGACGTAGTCGGTGCCCGCGAGCACCCAGCGCTTCACCGAGCCGCCGTCCTTGCTCATCAGATAGTCGACGGCCGGGATCGCCTGCTGGTTGGGCGCGGCGCCGGTGTAGAAGACGTTACGCTCGGACTCCTCGCCTTCGTACTGCACCGGATAGAACAGGATCGAATTCAATTCCTTGAATACCGGCAGCACCGACTTGCGCGACACCGAGGTCCAGCAGCCGAACACGACGGCGACCTTGTCCTTGGAGATCAATTCGCGCGCTTTTTCGGCGAACAGCGGCCAGTTCGAGGCCGGGTCGACGACGACGGCCTCGAGTTTCTTGCCGAGCAGACCGCCCTTCTTGTTCTGCTCGTCGATGAGCATCAGCATCACGTCTTTCAGCGTGGTCTCGCTGATCGCCATGGTGCCGGAGAGCGAATGGAGAATGCCGATTTTGATGGTGTCTTCGGCTTTGGCCGGATGAACCGCGCCCGCCGCCGCGAACGCCAATCCCGCTGCGGCCGAAAGCCACCGGCGGGCACTCGGTCGACGCCGCGACCGCCTGCATTGATTTGAACATGAGCGATACCCCTGCGTTTGACGCGCGTCCTGTCCCAGCGACTGTCGGCGCTAGCAGGCAGTTCGCAAGCAATGTGCCACCGCAGCGAAGGCAGTAACTACTTGATTACAAAATATTTTTCCGAGCTTAACCGAAGCTACCGCTTTGTTGCGACATGCACCTGCCTAAGAATTGGGCGGAGTGCGTGACAATTCATCAGTCGACAATTTTTGTTTGGTATTAAAGCGCCGGCAACCGGCATGCAAAGTGAGGAAGGACAAACGCGATCTTCTGTTTTGCCAACGACGCGAGTACAGCACCGATGCTCGGATCGCTACTTCTTCTTACCGGCAGCTATCATGCCGTCGATCGCCTGCATGACGGTTTTTTTGGGATTGTCTTTGCACTCCGCCACAACGAGTTCGGCGTTATGTTTCATATTATTCAAGTCAAGCTTAGTATTCTTGTGCAGGCCGTTATAGTAGCCGCTGGTCCAGACTGCCGCATCGATTGCATCCGGGCCGCCGCTCAACAATTCACTACACGGGAACTTCGACATGTCCACCATCTCGGCCTGCGTTGCCGTGGTCATGGCCAACGCCAACGAAGCGCCGAACAATGAATACTTAAGGCCATTCACCAGAAAATTCATTTTCTTTCTCCTGGAGAGTTGTGTCCGATAGCGCCTGCAAAAATACGGCGTCGGGCACCCAGGGATATTGTACCTAGGGGCAAGAAGAGCGCGCGCTCTCTGCCTGCAGTCCATAAATAGGCGATGTGTCCGCTTGATACTGGCGGCCGCTTTGGCCTCAAAAAGGGACTTTCATATGGGAGCGGACGTGCCTTGATCTTGAAGAATTTTGCATCGCGTCACCTACAAAAAGCCGAGGCCGCCATGCGGGGCTGGGGGAGCGCGCTGGCGACCTCGAGGTTAGACAAGGGCTGCTTCGGGGATGGGGGGACTGCCCTTGTCTCCTATTCTGGCTGACGTTCAAAACTTGTAGTTCAAGCCGACAAGAACGGTTTGCGTGTCGGATCTGACGCTGACCAGTTAACCGAGGTCTTATTCTCAATGCTATTGTACTTATGGGAAGTGTCTCCGCCTGCTGTTCGTCGATGGACGGTGACGAAACGCCTCGATAAAAAATGGGCTTTCAGCGAAGCGCGCGTTCCAGATGCTGGCGATCGAGGTGCAAGCCGGGTGTCGAAGGAATCAAATCAATGGGTGAAGAATTTCTCCGCCCGAAAGTTCGTGGCAACCTCCGTGCTAATTCCTGCACGAGACAATCAATCTAAAGCGAACGCCGAATGGGGAAATCGAATCGGACTCGCGATCAAGATTGCGCGCGGCGATAATTCTGCAATCGTCGAAGTCGGCCTAGCCAAACTTGCGGCTACTAAAATTGCGGCAAAAACCCTCTTGCCCAACCTAATTGCTCAAAAACGCGGGTGGAATGAATTATGATTTTCCTCCAGCCGCTATTGCCTCAATCCAATGGCCGTAATCCGGACCAGGCATTTTGGGTTCGTTTCGCAAGATCGCGCCGGTGCCACTACCGAATGGCTATACCCAACACTTTGATTTTTCTATCTAACTTGAAAAACAATCAAGTTGGCATTTTACCATGAGTCATGTCGGCAAAAAGGCTCAACTGATCGCGCCAAGCACTATCCGCTTCGGCTAGCGCCAGGGCTACTTATGCTGGGCGCGTATGCTTCTGCGTTCTCTAACGCCCCACCAAGCGACTTTTTTGTTTCCTCGTTAGTGCTGCGCTGCGTCTTTCACCTGTTCAATCGCACTTGGATGTTCTGGAAGGTCAAGGCCTTTAGCCAGGAGTCTTGAGAGGTTGCGCTTTTCATCATCACTCAGTTTCGACATATCGAATTTCGAATTGTAGTCGGTCGCAGCAAACTTCGGGTGCACAAATGGCGCCGCTTTGTTTGCGGCATCAAGTGCAACGGCGAAGGCTGCTTTAACCTCACTCTTGTTCGGTTTTTCTTTCCTCAGCTCAGTTTGGGCAATGAACAGTTCACGCCGTGCGCTCGCCTTGTTGTGCATGCCCTTACGGCGCCCCGCGCCCTGCCTACTACCGCCATGTTCCATAGCAAACCTCCGAAATGAGGATGTAGTGCCTGGTACTGGTAACGGTACTGGTGCTGGTAACATTGCTGGTGCCGGCAGTGGCCCCACTCAAGCTGCTTTTGCTTGAGACAATGGGGCAATGGCACTAAAGCCGATCGGCTCCAACAACATTATTACTATAGTTGGACTCAGAAAAGACCGCAAGTTATCGCGCGATCTGATTGATTTTGTTCGCTAAAGTTTCCGATGCTGGAACTCTTTGCACGCTGTCCACATTGACTGAAGCAATTATAAAAATGCTTAGCACCATCCAACTAGGTTTCTTTCGTCAACGGCGCTTGGATTCGGGCTGTGGTTTCCGCAATCCAAATCGGCGTCAGAATGACTGCGCATCTAGTCAGACTTTTTTTGAAGAACAACCCCATGCACAGTAAGCGGCTTCTCCGAAGGATTAGCCGATAGCTATCAAGATCTCCGGTTGCCCTCGAGCTTCGCCAGAATAAAGAATGGGTTCGTTTTACCGCTGCGATGCGCCCCCAGGAGGCGGCTATTTGGATTGCCTTTGTCGCTGACGATTGCGCAGGCGCACACCCGGGCCACCGCCGTTCTCGTCAATGAAGCATCAGCTCGCTATCGTGTTTTTGCTTTGTCTCGCGTTCGGCGGGATGCTTTTGCCATCCTTCGACGGCTCGGTCACTTCGACAGTCGGTTACAAACCGCGCCGGCAGCGGCTGCCCTATCGAAGCGAACTCCGGGTCGATCGCCATTAATGAACTCCACGCCCGCGGATTCAGAGTGCCCGCCGTAGTGCGTCAACGGTCTCTTTCCTTCAATTTATCTCCTCGCTCATAACCTCCCTGATCAGTGTCCGACCGATACTTTGGCCGCTGCAGCGAGTTCACGAACGCCCAGACCCAGTGCTGCGCGGGCCATGCGACACTGGACGGGTAAAAAAATCATATCATTGCTCCGATTTCAGTTGCAAATGTACTGATTCTGTGATTATCATAATGAAGTACTGATTTCGGAACATGGCACTGCAATGCCTTAGCCCCAGGAAACGATGGATGAATCACATTCCTAACCGATTCTTGGCCATGCCGGACGGGGTAACCCAATGGATCAACTGAATTTCGCCACCACCACCTACCGAGCAATCCGCGACCGCATCCGGGCGCAAGACCCCCAGATCGACGAGCAGACGCTGGCCGATACCGTCGAGGGGCTCACCGATGTCCATGAGATCCTGGGGGCCATCGTCCGGGCAGCGCTGGCCGATGAGGCCATGGCCACAGGGCTCAAGTGCCGGATCGCCGACATGGAGGATCGACTTCGTCGGCTACAGGACCGGGCCGCCAAAAGGCGCCAGATCGTTAAGGAAGCGATGGTCGAGCTCGATTTGAAGAAGATAGTCGCCCCTGACTTCACCGCGTCTATTCGGCCCGGAATGCCCTCTCTGGTCGTGCTCAACGAGGATGCCGTGCCCAAAACCTATTGGGAGCCGGTCGAGCCCAGGCTGAGGCGCCAGGCGTTGGCCCATGATCTCAAAGGCGGTGCCGCGGTTGAAGGCGCCACCCTGTCCAATCCCGAACCGGTTTTGAGTGTGAGGACGCGCTGATGGCCTTCTCAGCAAAACAGGTGAAGGCGCTGCGCCGCAGCCCTGACCACCGTCATATCCGCACTCGGGAGGCCCATGGCCGGGAGCTGACTTATCTAGAGGGCTGGTACGCCATCTCGGAAGCGAACCGGATCTTCGGCTTTGACGGGTGGTCCAGAGAGACCATCGAATCCAAGTGCGTACTTGCCCGAGAGAACAAGGGCACGTTCCTCGCCGTCTACATCGCCCGGGTACGGGTTACGGTGCAGGCGGATGGATCAACCGTCATTCGGGAAGGCCATGGCACCGGGGAAGGCCGCGGCATCTCCCCTGGAGAGGTGCACGACATCGCCCTCAAAGCTGCAGAGACCGATGCCACCAAGCGAGCGCTGGCCACCTTCGGCAGGCCATTTGGTCTCGAGCTTTACCGGGGCGGCAAGGCCACAGAACAACAAAAGCCCCTGCCCGTTCCATCATCATCCGTCCCGGTTGCCGCCGATGCCCGTGTCGGTTTTCACCCGGATGACTCGACCCCTATTCCACGACCCTCCCGCTATTATGGCCGCCGGCAAAACGTGCTGGCTGAGCATTTCCGAAGCGAACGGCGGCAAGCCGAACGCGCGATGGTAACGCCAACATCGCTGGCTCCGCCACTGGCACCTGGGGTACAGCCTGATCTCGTCCCGGGTCGGATCGACAAGAGCCTACTCACCATCGCCGAGCCCAAGCGGCTGCGCGACAAGTCACACCTCAAATTCGTAGCCTCAAAGCCCTGCCTCGTCTGCGGGCGGCAGCCCTCTGACCCGCATCACCTGCGGTTTGCGCAGCCCAGAGCGCTTGGTCTCAAAGTCAGCGACGAGTTCACCGTTCCGCTCTGCCGCGGCCATCACCGTCAGTTGCATCAGGCAGGCAATGAAGTGGTCTGGTGGGAGGACCTCAAGATCAATGCACTCGACATCGCTAAGGGACTTTGGGAACAGACGCACCCAAACTCCGCGAGTGCTGATCCCGCGATACCGGACCCGTCAAATGTCGAAACGAAGCCAATTCTCCCCGTTGATCCCCAATGAGTTCTCTCAAGCAGATCGAAGCCAACCGTCGCAACGCGCTCAAAAGCACCGGCCCAACAACAACGGAAGGCAAAGAGCGCTCGCGTTGTAATGCCATCCGCCACGGCCTTACTGCCGAGACCGTTATTGTTGCGCTCGAGGATGCAGAGGACTACCAGGCCTTCGAAGCCGCAATAATCGCCGATTATGACGCTGAATTGGCGGTCGAGCGCGAGCTGGTGCTCCGACTGGCGAGTGTGCTGTGGCGGCTTCGCCGCGCGACCGGCATAGAGACAGCCCTGTTCGAGTTTGTAATCACCGAACCGGGCAATCCCGAGAACGACTGCCCGCACCTGACGCTCGCTGCGGGAGTCAAATCTTTCGGAGAAAAATCAACCAGTCCTTCGAGCAGCACGGCAGTCCGACGCCTCCGCAGCAAACGAGCCCGGTCCCAACACAAAAAACAATATTGGAGATTGCTTCTTGCGATTGGCAGGACTGCCTACATTCGCTCTGGATCGCCTTAGCCGCTACGAACACTTGCTGTGGCGACAATCGCGTCAGATCATGTTCGCGCTCGAGTCATTGCGACGCCACAAATCACAGCCACACCGCTCAAGCTTTCCATTCTCGTTCCGGCGGCGCGCGCCCGGCGCCTTCACCAAAGACGTCAGCTGACGGCACCTCCAACTAGTGCGGAATCAGCGTCCACAGGCAGTAATTGACGACGATCCGAGCGTTCGGAAGTCACTGGCGCGTCTACATATGGGAGCCGGCATGCCTTGGTCTTGAAGAATTTTGTATCGCGTCACATACAAAAAGCCGAGGCCGCCATGCGGGGCCGGGGGGACGCGCTGGCGACCTCGAGGTTAGACAAGAGCTGCTTCGGGGATGGGGGACTCCCTTGTCTCCTATTCTGGCTGACGTTCAAAACTTGTAGTTAAAACGCCGAAAGTTCATCCATCGTTGATGAGACCGGTAGGGCTCGATCAAATTCGCGATTAATTGCTTCCGCTGGGAACTTCCTTCCAAGTCTTGTCGGGATTGAACTCCGTCATTTTCTCGGCAAGCTCGGCCGACCGCGGGCCGAGATCCTTCTGGTAAACGACACCAGCATGGTTGACGATAAACGTCATCACGCCGGAATTTCTATATTCGGCCGGATAGGCGACAAGGGCGAAACCGCCGATCATCTTTCCGTGCACGACATAGTCTAACTCGCCGCCGGCGGCGGCGGGCCCCTGTTGAGTGAGGATCTTGTAGTAATAACCGTGATAAGGCGTTCGTCCGCCACCCACGCGATAACCTTGTGCGGTCGCTTCCGCGACGAATTCGCCAAGCGGGCTCACATCACCGCCCTGCACGTCGGGCCAGTAGAGACCATCTTTTTTTCCCGGGCTACTGATGACGCGTTGTGCATAGACGCCGATCCCCGCCCCTGTACGATCTTTTTCGGCGTATTCGTCTTGCGCATCGACGTAGGCAAGACAGGTCTCGATGACATCAAGCTCGTTGCGGCCAATACGACGATAGAGGATTTCGTCGAGGCCAGCGTCCGTATCGAATTGCCACATCCCATTCTCCCGCACGAGAGGAATTGGGAATGGATAGTCCTCCTGGCCGAGGACCATAATTGCCTTGTTGTCGCCTTCCATCGTGAGCTGGTGCTTTGCGTCGTAAGCCGAAACGAACCGCTTAAATGCCGCTTCATCGGCCACCGTATCGCCTGACGACACGATTTCCGACGCATTTTTGCCCAGCACCGCCAGCATGGCGTTGCGATCGCCGTCTCGAACGGCCTTGACCAACGCGTCGACCGCAGCCTCGGTGCTCTTGAACGATTCTTGAGCGCTCGCCGGGACTGCCGTCGCGAAGAATACCATGGCGGCGACCGACAAGGCAGAAAGGAATGTGACGTACAAGCGACGTCCTCGTGCGTTAGTCATGACGACCTCGATGCAAGCATGGGACCGTTCCCGATCATTTCACTTCCGTGTCGCTCAGCAAAAACAGTCAGTGTCGGATTTGCGTCGCAGATGGAATTCTTGCACCCGACGCGATCCACTGGTCGTAAGTCTGCATTTTGAAGCCAAGCCGGCCGTAAAGAACCCTGAAGTAGCCATCCCGGCCAACGACGACCGCTTCCGGCTCGACTGTTTGCACTTCTTGCGCGATCACGCCGACGTAGGCTTTGTCGCTGCCATCGTAGGCAAAGCGATAGAAGCCGAGGCCATTGTCGAGCCGGCCGAGAAGCGTGACGTCGTGCTTGAGCCGCAAATCCGACCTCCGACCACCGCCGCCACGACCTCCACCGCCGCCGCCACGGCCTCCACCTCCGCCGCCCCCGCGCATTGCGCCACCGCCGCCACCGCGCATTGCGCCACCGCCGCGACCGCCCATGCTTGCACGACCTCGCTGCGATTGCAGGTTCGCCGATCGTCCGGATTGAATATTGCCCATAGCGTTGCCGCGCCCTGCGCCGCCTGCGGGCCGCGCCGCCGCACGATTTCCACCACCGCCGGAGGGCCGAGTCGCCGGACGATTTCCGCCTCCGGAGGGCCGGGTGGCGACACGGTTGCCGCCGCCTCGGCCAGTTGCCGGACGATTTCCGCCTCCTGCCGGCCGAGTTGCCGCGCCCGCTCCGCCGCCCGGCCTGACCACCTGCTGGCCGTTGCGGCCGCGGAAGTCCATCCGGCCTTGGGCGCCGTTGCGCAAATTGTTGTTGCCAAATCTCTGCTGCACACGAGGGTTATTGTAGCGCACGCCCTGGCGATGCGCGGGATTATGCTGCCAGTTATTTCCGCCCAAAGGATTTACGCGCGGCCGGTTTATGTTGATGTTGTTATTGTTCCAGTTGAAACTACCGCCCCAATAATTTCCACCGGAGCCCCAACGCCCGATTGCGTAGCCTGCGCCAAACGCGATCCCTGTCGCCAGCAGCGCCCCGGGGACATAGCCGGGATATCCGAAGTAATACGGCGGATAAGCAGGATATGGCCACCCACCATAGACAACGTTGGGATCGTAATAAGGCACATAAACGGTCTCGGGATTTGTCGGTTCGATGGCAATGTATTGTTTGCTCTGCTCCCGCGTTACCGTCACTTTTTGCTCTTTGGTGGATGACAGCTTGTTATTCGCCTGTGCCTTCGCCCGCAAACGCTGGATCGCATCCATTACGTCTGCTTGCTGAGCAAGAACGGCATCACCAAGCTTCTGCGTCCAATCGAGCTTGCTGCTCATCATCGCCAGAACCGATGGGGTCGCGACCAATGCTTTGATGCTGTCGTCCCATTTCTCCTTATCCACCGCAGCCTTCAACGAGTCGCCTTTCAATTTCTTGTTTTCACTAACCCATCGGTCGGCTTGAACCACTTCAAGCGGATAGCTCGACGCCATCAGAACCTGGGCTAGCAGCGGGTCCGGATAGAGAGCGATCGGAGCGACCAGGGCATCCAGCTCTTCGGCTTTGAGCAATTGCTGATCGGCAGCCGGTGGCGGGGGGCTTTGGCTCTGGGCCATTGCCGTAAACGGCACAAGGAAGACAATCGCGAATAGCGCCGATAATGAAAACCGTCGCATCTGTTCTCATCCCTTCCCAAAGGCTTGACCGCCGTCACGCTTTGCACGTGCCGGCCACACAGCTCGCTGCTCCGAGTTGCGTTTATCTTTGAAAAATTTGAACTGCAGTCGGTAATGTAATGATATTGTCCTTTGGGGAAGCGTGACCGCCCCGTTGAACTGCGCAATGATTGTCCGTTTCTGACAGGAGTTCCACTTGGCCGATCAACTACATGCCGCCGCGGTTGAGCATTTGCCGCCATTCATCACCGCGCCGGGCGAAACTGACGTGCTGATGGTAGTGACGGCCATATTCCTCGGCGTTTGTGTCGTTGCTTTCGGCATCCTGTACTTCCGCCTGCATGCGCTGCCCGAGCATATCGCGCACAAGGGACAAAAAGTGCAGTTCGAGATCGTGGCCGTGCTGGGCCTGATCGCTCTCTTCACACACATGCATATTTTCTGGATCGCCGCACTGTTGCTTGCCTTCATCGACCTCCCCGATTTCGGCAATTTCCTGGGCCGCATCGCCGGCTCGGTCGAAAGAATTGCCGGCGTGAAGCTGGGCCAGGGTGCGGAAGGTGTGGCGGCGACTGCCACGCCAGAGCCCGCTGCAAAGGCCGCCGCGGCCGGACATGACGGCGGCGAGTCCGCGACAACAAAAAAACCGACGCGCGCCATGTCAAACCGTGAGGAGCTCGACCATGCTTGAGTTGATGCTCTGCTCGTTGGTGACGCTTCTTCCGGACTACCTTTTCCGCCGCTACGTGCAAGGAAAGCGGCTCGGCAAGGAAATAACTTTCTACTCGATGTGGTTCGAGCTGCGCTGGGGCCTTACGGGTTGTCTCATTCTGACCGTGCTGCTGATCACGACGGTGTTCTACAATCACCCGTCCACGACCAATGTCACCCTTATGTTCCGCACGGTCCCAATCCTTCCCGAGACCAATGGGCGCGTCGCCGAGATCAATGTCCGCGACAGTGCCCCTGTAAAAAGAGGTGACCCCATTTTTCGGCTGGACAGTGCGAAGCAGGAAGCCGCCGTCGAGTCAGCGCGGCGCAAGATTGCCGAGGTCGATGCCCAGACGGTGGTCGCCCGCTCCGATGTCGCGAAGGCGGAAGGCCAGGTGCAGGAGGCCAAAAGTACGCAACAGCAGACGCAGGACGAATTGAACACGAAGGAGGAACTTTATCGGCGTAATCCGGGAAACGTTCCCTTCCGCGAAATCGAGCGCCTGCAAGAACGCATCCGAGGACAGCTCGGCGCCATCACCGCTGCCACCGCCGCGAAGCAGGGTGCCGAGGAACGCATATCTACACTTCTCCCGGCCGAGAAAGCGAGCGCCGAGGCGGCCCTCGAGCAGGCTCAGGTCGAGCTCAACAAGACGGTGATCCGCGCCGGCGTGAACGGCCGAGTTGAGCAGTTCTTGCTGCGCGTCGGCGACATCGTCAATCCGCTAATGCGTCCGGCCGGTATTCTCATACCCGAGGGAGCCGGCACGCGAGCTATTCAGGCCGGTTTTGGACAAATCGAGGCGCAGATCATGAAGGTTGGGATGATCGCGGAGGTTACCTGCGTGTCCAAGCCCTTCACCGTCATCCCGATGGTGGTGACTGCCGTGCAGGACTATATCGCCGCCGGTCAATTCCGTGGCGGGGAGCAACTCGTCGACCTGCAGCAGGTAACGAAGCCCGGAACTCTTCTGATTTTTCTTGAGCCTCTTTACCAGGGCGGGATCGACGACGTGACCCCGGGCAGCAGTTGCATCGCCAATGCCTATTCCAACAACCACGACATCATCGCCGCGAAGGACACCGGCTTCTGGCGCGCCACCGCCTTGCACGTCGTCGATGCGCTAGCGCTTGTACACGCCTTAATCCTGCGGCTTCAGGCGCTGATCCTGCCGTTCCAGACGCTGGTGTTCAGCGGTCATTGACTGTTCGTAACAAGGCAGGAAGCAGCCATTGGACATTGATCGACGCCAAGAGCGTCGAATACGCCGACGCATACAATTCCTGCCGGCGATAGACCGCGGGCAAATGCCAAAATTAAACGGTGAAGTAACAAAACTTGTGCGGAACGCGGACTGCTAAGCAGCTTCTGGCCCGACCGTCCATGTGTTCAACAACTCCCAGATGACCGCGAGCACAATCGGGCCCAGAAACAGCCCGCTGATGCCGTAGGCAATGGTGCCGCCGAGGACGCCAATCAATGTGACCAGCATTGGGGTTTTCAGTCCGCGGCCCATAATGAACGGTTTCAAAATATTATCCAACAAGTTCACGGGAACCATATAGGCGGTAAACGCTAACGCCGTCGTCGTTTCCATCGTCATCCAACCCCAGATCACAACCGGAAAGACGACTAGGGCTGGCCCAATTTGAATGATTCCGAAAATGAGCGCGGCGGACGTCAGCAGGCTCGCCGCAGGAACCCCAAACAGTACGAAGCCGATCCCGATCAGAAGCGCCTGCAACGCGGAAATTCCGATGACCCCGCGCGAGACGACGCGAATCGTCGCTCCTGCAAGATCGACAAACTCCTCGGCTCGGCCCAATGCAAGTTTGCCAGCAAACGTCTTGATGCCACGTACCATCGATGGAGCCGGGCAAAATAGAAATCCGGCCACGATAATAGAAACAAAAAATTGGACCGCACTGATGCCGGCACCGGCCGCGATCCGCAGCAATCCACCGCCAACCGGTTTCAATTGAGGCGCGATCTTTGTCAGGGCCGCCCGTAAGTTCGTCGAAGCCAAATCCCACAATTGATAGATTTGGTCGCCTATCAGCGGCCAGGCCTTCACCGCCTCCGGCGGTCGGGGCAATGCAATCGTTGTCCAATCGAGCCGCTCCGCCAGCGTTCTGAGACTATCGATCAAATTCAATACAAGCCACGTCGCCGGCCCGATGACGATCAACAAACTGGCTATTGTGATGATAAAAGCCGCGAGCCGCCGCCGCCCTCCAAGGTGCGACGCAAGCCAGTCAAAAGGGGGATAAAGAGCCACGGTCAATACCGTGCTCCAGATCACAATCGTGACGAACGGACGAACAAGAACGAACGACCAATAGAGGAGCAATCCGAGAACTGCGAGCCGGATTGCAAACTCGATTCCTCCTGCAAATGTCCTTTCCTGATCGATCTTTTTCATTGTCCTGCTCTAAATCAGGTCAATGGGACCGTGCGAACGCGCCTTGGGGCAAAGGCAACAGACATAAGCAAGTCTGCGGGCGGCAGGCTTCAAGGCGGGCAACGAACATACCTCATTGTCATTTCTGGCATCCCGGAAAACAGTCGGGCAATCTTGTCGTCGCCTTCGATTTTAAGCGCGAACTGCGTCGTGGCGAGTGCAATATCGGTCGAGCAAACGGCAATCAGATTCACCTGGTCAGCCTCTTGTTTACGGACCTTGATGGTGCAAGTTGCCATCTTGCCCTTAATTGTATTTCCATTGACGACAAAGCCGCTTCCGTAGAAATCTGCGTTCCTGGCAATTGAGATGCTGTTATTTTTTTTCACAAATATTTTGGAGCAAACTGCAGCATCATCGGCCCAGGCGCCGTTCAAATCAAACGCACGGGCTGGGAGGCTGGACATTGCCAAGCCTACGCAAACGATCAACCCTGCGGTTCGAGTCGACATACTCATGAGCGCTCTCCCGACGTGCATTTTTCAAGCCATCTCGTTCGAGGGCCGCATACGTTGTCTGGCTGTTTTACTTGGTTCCAAACGGCAATTCAATTGCCCCAAGCGACAATAGCCTCCGGAGAAGATACGTGCGTGAGATTTGCCAATCACGTGCTACGGTTTTTCAACCCACGCTGGAGGCACGAATGCGCAATCTGCTTGGCACAATGGCCTTCGCTGCACCGATGGTGCCGACGCTGACGCCGCCGATGCTGAGACGATAGTTCTTGCCTTTAAAAGAAAGGATGCCCTGACCGCCGCCAGACGACAATGAACCCGGCCTTTGCGATTGAGATGCGGACGGAGCCGGTCTCGGCACGGGGAGTCAGCTAATCACGCAGGCGCGACGTGGATGCTCCGCGAAAATGCTTTTAGCTCCATACCAATGTGATACCGATGTCGCCCGGCTTGCCCCCTGGCCAATCAACAATTTGGCATTTTAATCGGTAGCCACGCGGCTTCAGATACTTCTCCCAAAACTGAAAAAGCTCTTTTGGTAATCCTGTCAACGTATTCTCCCACCCAGGTTCCGTCTGATTAATGGCGCGGCCGCCATCGGTAAAGAGCGCATTCGGAAATTTCCCCACCAGAACCTCTGTCAGGCCCCTATCGGCCGCACGCTTGATGATGGCAGCGGCTCGTTTTCGCCGTTCCTCGTCAGATACCCCTGACGGTTTTGAGAGCTGATCCAGCAACTCTTGTTTCTCTGCAGCAACTCTCGCCTGCTGACGCACGAACTCCGATGCTTTCTCCGCCTCTACTGCGGCAATTTTTTTCTTCAAATCTTCGGCCTTGGGCAGCAGGTCATCGAGCTCTGTCATCATCAACTCCATCGAAAAAAGCAAAATTTGAGGGACCTATTTAGGTTATAATACTCTTGGGTGTTTTTGATTGATATATTGATCTCAATCAAAATCGTCCCCGCGTCGTCTGACACACTGTTCCCGCGCAGTCTCATGTACTTAGGTGCAATAGCGGCAATTATAAATCAACAATAAACCTGAACGCTAATGGGAAGGTACCAACATGGGCGCTCAAACATCGATCGGCGAAACTCCCGTCTTCAATTACATGGTCGACGCAGCACAGCGAACCATCCTGTTCTGGGATGTCATGCGTGAGCGAGGTAACGCGTATCGGGAACATTTAACCGAAACCGCTCCGCACGTGCTCGATTTTCAGGCGGAACTCGTGGTGGATGGCCGGAAACTTGATCGACCAGTGAACTACGTTCTCGTGCACATCGTTCCCCCAAAAGGGATCGAGGTAGATCCGAAGCGCCGGCCGTTTGTTGTGATTGACCCGCGTGCGGGTCACGGCCCGGGCATTGGCGGATTCAAGGCCGACAGCGAGATTGGCGTCGCACTCAAGGCCGGGCACCCATGCTATTTTGTCGGCTTCCTGCCTGACCCGATGCCCGGCCAGACTATTGAGGATATTGCGCGCGCCGAGGCAATCTTTCTTGAAAAGGTCATTGCGCTACATCCCGGAGCCGATGAAAAGCCATGCGTCGTCGGAAACTGCCAAGCGGGATGGGCCGTCATGATGCTGGCGGCGCTTCGTCCCGAACTATTCGGCCCGATTATTATCGCTGGATCACCTCTGTCTTACTGGGCCGGCGTGCGCGGCAAGAACCCAATGCGATATTCGGGCGGCTTGCTAGGGGGCAGTTGGCTCACCGCACTCACAAGCGACCTCGGTCGTGGCAAGTTCGATGGTGCGTGGCTTGTACAGAACTTTGAAAATCAGAATCCTGCGAACACACTGTGGAGCAAACAGTACAATCTATATGCCAACATCGACACTGAAGCCCCGCGGTATCTTGGTTTCGAAAAGTGGTGGGGCGGTCACATCAATTTGAACGCCGAAGAAATACAGTTTATCGTTGATGAGCTTTTCATCGGCAACAATCTTGCGGCAGGCAGAATTAAAACTTCGGATGATGAGGTCATAGATCTTCGGAATATTCGGACGCCAATCATTGTATTTTGTTCGAAGGGCGACAACATCACTCCACCCCAACAGGCGCTCGGATGGATTCTTGATCTTTATAATGACGTCGATGAGATCCGTAACTATGGACAGACAATTGTTTATACAATTCACGAGACCATTGGTCACCTGGGGATTTTTGTCTCCGCTGGCGTTGCGCGAAAGGAACATGGAGAATTCTCGAGTAATATAGATATGATCGACGTCCTACCGCCCGGCCTTTACGAGGCGGTGTTCGAGGCAAAGAAAGGGGACGTCACAAACGCAGACTTGGCGTCTGGTGATTGGGTGATGCGATGCGAGGCAAGGACGCTCGATGATATTCGGGCGCTCGGCGGAAATGATCCCCAGGACGAGCGCCGATTTGCGACCGCGGCCCGCCTCTCCGAGATCAATCTTTCCCTCTATCGGACATTTCTTCAGCCCACGGTACGCGCGCTTGTCAGCGAGCCGTTGGCTGATTGGATGTATCAAATGCATCCATTGCGTCTGCAATACGAGATATTCTCTGACCAAAATCCTTTGATGACCTCCGTTCGCGCTCTGGCAAAAAAAGTCCGCGACGAACGCAAGGTAGTGGCTGCAGACAATCCATTTGTCGCATTCCAGGAGCAAATGTCGCGACAGGTCGTTGCATCGCTCGATATGGTCCGAGATATGACCGAAACCCTTTCAGAGCGCATGTTTCTATCCATCTACGGCTCGCCGATGCTACAGGCTGTCGTTGGCGTCGATCCTGTCGCAACAAATCCGCTTCGAAAGGCACCACACAGCCCGTTGCATCGTCAATTGGTGCAAGCACGGATTGCCGAACTGAAGTCACATATCACCAAAGGCGGAGTGCGCGAAGGCATGATACGCGCCCTGCTGTATGTTGGCATGGACAGGGCTGCGGTTGATGAGCGGGGGTTCGAAACCGTGCGGCGCTTAAGACGTACCCAACAAGACATGCACACTCTGCCTCTACCCGCATTCAAATCACTCGTGCGCGAACAATTTTATATGCTGCTGATCGATCGGGAGGCTTGCCTCGCGGCACTGCCGGCCCTCGTGCCGCCAGACTCCGATGCGCGACGCAAAATACTGCCCCTGATTCGCGAGGTATTAAGCTCACGCGGCCCGCTCAGCGGCGAAGAAGAAGAAAGGATGCGCCAGATTGCTCAATTGTTTGGTCTCAACGATCAAGCAGCAGGAGCGGTAGCCGAGTCAAAAGTGGCCCCCTTGCCGCCTCCTAAATCGAGGGAACAGCGCAAAGCATCATAGAGTGGATCGATTGAGAATCTGAGGCCCAATTGGGAGTGCCATCATGGCCGTGACTAAAAATACGGAACCAAGCGCGAATGGTTCTCATAAGCGTCATGCCAAGTACGCGCGGCTGATTGCAAAGGCAAAGGAGGTTCCGGCCGCGACGACAATGGTCGTCCATCCATGTGACGAGACCTCGCTGCGTGGTGTCACCGAGGCGTCCGAAGCGGGCATTATCATTCCAATTCTTGTCGGACCAGCCGCCAAGATCAACGCCGTGGCTCACAAGTACAAACTTGACATCAGTCGTTTTGAGTTGGTCGACGTTGCGCACAGCGAGGCGGCAGCAGCAAAAGCTGTCGAGTTGATTCGTGAGGGCAGTGGTGAGCTGTTGATGAAGGGCAGCCTACATACAGATGAGCTTATGCGCAGCGTTACCTCGGGAACGACGGGACTACGCACAGCACGGCGGATCAGCCACGTTTTTATCATGGACGTGCCCACCTATGCTGAGACGTTATTCATTACCGATGCAGCGATCAATATTTTCCCCGATCTTGATACTAAGCGCGACATCGTCCAGAACGCGATCGATCTCTTCACCCAAGTTGGTCTCGGCAAACCACGAGTGGCGATACTGTCGGCGGTTGAAACAGTGACGTCCAAGATTCCCTCGACGATCGAGGCAGCCGCGCTGTGCAAGATGGCTGAGCGTGGGCAAATCACGGGAGGCCTGCTCGACGGCCCGCTTGCCTTCGACAATGCAATTGATCCCGAGGCGGCAAAGATCAAGGGCATTCAGTCAGAGGTCGCAGGCCGAGCACAAATTCTTGTCGTACCCGATCTTGAAGCCGGCAATATGCTCGCCAAAAACCTCACCTTCCTAGCCAAGGCCGACGCCGCCGGGATCGTGCTTGGCGCGCGCGTACCCATCATCCTGACCTCACGAGCGGATTCCGTGCGCGCCCGCATGGCGTCCTGCGCCGTTGCTGTACTCTATGCACATGCGCGTCGTAGCAAGACCGAGTTGGCAGCCGCGTGACCCGATATGGATTCGATCCTTGTCGTTAATGCCGGGTCTTCGAGCCTCAAATTTCAAGTGTTCGAAATCGAGGCAGGCGCAAATCTAAAACGCTTGATTAAGGGTCAAATTGACGGGATCGGCACGCGGCCCCGCTTGCGCGCAACTGCGGCTGATGGGGTAGTTGCGATCGATAAGACTTTCCCCCCCGAGCAGGTCTGCGATCTCCCTGCTGCCATTCAGGAGACTGCAGCCTGGTTGCGCAGCACGCAGAACTTCGAACTTAAAGCGGTCGGGCATCGCGTCGTGCATGGAGGCCCGGAGTACAACTGCCCCGTGTTGATTGACACAGAAGTTGTGGCGCGCCTTGAACGCTACATTCCGTTGGCGCCGCTCCATCAGCCTAACAACCTTGCTCCCATCCGGACGCTTCTCGCCCGGCGTCCAGAGATGCCGCAAGTTGCTTGCTTCGACACGGCATTCCATCGCGACCATAGTGCCGTGGCAGACCATTTTGCTATTCCGGAGCATTTTTATGTAGAGGGCGTCCGCCGGTACGGATTCCACGGCTTGTCGTACGAATACATAGCGCATCGGCTACGCGAAGTCGCGCCAACAATAGCGGACAAGCGTGTCATCATCGCGCATCTCGGGAGCGGCGCATCGATGTGCGCACTATCCGGTGGGCGAAGCATTGAGAGCACTATGGGGTTCACCGCGCTCGATGGGCTGCCCATGGGGACGCGGCCTGGGCAAATTGATCCGGGCGTCGTGCTCTATCTGATTACCGAGAAAGGCTTGGACCCGGCGGCGGTGCAGAAGCTTTTCTACTACGAGTGTGGCTTAAAAGGCTTATCGGGTCTCAGCAATGATATGCGTGATCTCGAGACTAGCACGGATCCACGTGCAGTCTTTGCCGTTGATTACTTCGTTTATCGGATCGGACTTTGCGCCGGCATGCTGGCCGCAGCGCTCGGCGGGTTGGACGCCTTTGTCTTTACCGCGGGGATCGGCGAGAACTCAGCGACGATCCGCGGACGCATCGCCGAGAAGCTCGCCTGGTTTGGTGCCACAATAGACCCAGCCCTAAACACTGGGCGCGAACTATTGATATCGCGCGCGCAATGCCGCGTAGCTCTCTATGTAGTTCCGACCGACGAAGAATTGATGATCGCTCGCCATACTTTGGCGTTGCTGGGGGAGCGCACAAAATAGGAGGGACCGTGGGGCTATTACGGGGGCGGGTTTGCCGCCGGTGCAATCCTCGGTGGGGTGCTCGCTGCGCCATACTATTACGGGCCGCCACCCGGTTATTATTACGTCAAGTCGGACCACTTCAACGAGGGCGGATCACCTCGTAGCCTGGGGATCGTAGGATTTGAACCGTTGCATACAGTAGCGGTGGTATAGACCTACTGTCGGTCAAATTAGGCTGCACGAGTCCTCGACGTCACAAAGGGAATATGTGAAACTACAAGATCTCCGAGACAATGCGCAGTTCTCTTCACGTCCCGCAGAACATCGCTGGAAACGCAGGATCGATCAGATGAAATGGTCTACATTAAAGGCCTCGTTCTTCGCAATTTTCCTTCTCGTGCCATTCGTCGCAATGGCTCAGGGGCAGAATCCTGCACCGGCTGAAAATCAGCAATTGTTAAAATCCGAAGAACTGGACGCCCTCATTGCACCGATCGCGTTGTATCCGGATGCCTTGCTGGCCGAGGTCTTGATGGCGTCAACCTATCCGCTTGAGCTGGTGCAAGCCGACCGTTGGGCGACTGAGAACAAGAAACTCAAGGGTGAGGAACTGAAGACTACGGTTAGCAAGCAGGCTTGGGATGACAGCGTAAAGAGTTTGGTTGCAACGCCATCAGTGCTCACGATGATGAGTAGCAAGCTCGATTGGACGCAAAAGCTGGGCGACGCGGTCCTTGCGCAACAGCCCGACGTAATGGATGCGATTTAGCGACTGCGATCCAAAGCCCAGGCGAATAACAAGCTGTCGTCGACCAAAGAGCAAAAGGTCTCGGTCAAGCAAGAACAGAATAAGCAGGTTATCGTCATCGAACCTACTGTGCCCGACACCCTCTACGTCCCCTACTACGATCCCGCCGTCGTCTACGGTGGGTGGCCGTATCCAGCCTATCCGCCTTACTACTTCCCTCCACCGGCATATATCCCCGGTGCGGTCATAGGAGCCGGAATAGCGTTCGGCGCTGGCTATGCGCTTGGACGTTGGGCTTCAGGCGGAAACTATTGGGGTGGCGGCGTTAATTGGGGAAACAACAATATCAACATCAACCGTTCGACCAACATAAACAACATCGGTAATAACTGGCAGCATAATCCCGCGCATCGCCAAGGCGTTAGATACAGCAACACGAGCGTCCAGCAGAAGTTCGGTAACAACAATATTAGAGCTGGAAGTCAGGATCGCATGGATTTCCGCGGCCGCGGTGGCGAGCAGGTGCTCAAGCCTGGCGGTGGTGGGCAAGGCAATCTTAGTGGAAACCGCCCAGGTGCTGGCGGCGGCAGCGCGCAGCGGCCCGCCGCGGGCGCAGGGCAACGACCCGGCGCAGGCAGCGCCGGCGGCCAAAGGCCTGGCGGCGGGCAAAGGCCCAGTGCGCAGCCGGCCGGTGGCCGAGGTGGTGGTAATGCCCTTGGCAATATTTCGTCGGGCAGAGTCGCTAACGCGCAATCTTCACGCGGCAATGCCAGCCTCGGCAGCCGTGGCGGCGGGGGAGGTGGCGGCATGCGAGGGGGCGGTGGTGGCGGCGGGCGTGGCGGTGGCGGCGGCGGGCGTGGCGGCGGCGGAGGCGGAGGCGGAGGCGGTGGACGCCGATCCGACATCGCGGTCAAGCACGACATCGTTCTTCTCGGTCATCTCCGCAACGGTATCGGCTTTTATCGCTTCAGCTATAACGGCAGCAACCGAGCCTACGTCGGCGTGATGGCGCAGGATGTGGAGCTGGTTGAGCCTGACGCAGTGACGCGGGGGCAGGATGGCTACTTGCGGGTCTTCTACGACAAGGTAGGCGTCAAGTTTCAGACTTACGAGCAGTGGATTGCCTCTGGCGCGCAGGTGCCAGTCGGCGTTCCTGTTTCTCACTGAAATATCCACGCGCTTGTGAGGATGCCATGAACAGAACTCTTGTTTCATTGACGATAGCGGCGCTTCTCTGCACGGCCGCATCGGCCGTCAACGCCCAACAAGCCTTCAAGACACCCGACGAGGCTGCCAGCGCTCTTGTCGGCGCAGCCAAAACGGAGGACCGAAAAGCTATTGTGCAGGTGCTAGGCCCAGATGGTAACGACATCGTGTCGTCAGGCGACGAAGTCGCTGATGCTGCGACGCGCCAGAAATTTGTCGCCGCCTACGACGCAAAACACCAGATTGCGATGGATAGCGAGAACAAGGCCACTGTTGTTATTGGACAAGAGGATTTCCCGCTTCCGATTCCGCTCGTCCGCAAAGATGGAATGTGGCGTTTCGATACGACTGCCGGCCGCGCAGAAATTCTCGCGCGTCGCATCGGGAAAAATGAGCTGGACACAATCCAGGCTTGTCTTGCCTATGTTGATGCACAGAACGACTACGCCGATAAAGACCGCACGGGCGCGGGCAAAAATCTTTATGCGCAGCATTTCGTGAGCAGTACCGGCAAGAAGGATGGGCTCTATTGGCCGGACGCCCAAGGGAATGATCCGAGTCCGCTCGGTGAATTCTTCGCTGAGGCGGCAAAGCAGGGTTATCGCGTTGGTGGCGGCCGGACACCTTATCATGGTTATTACTACAAGATTCTCACGAAGCAAGGGGCCGCCGCACCCGACGGAGAACTAGAATACGTGGTGAAGGGCAAGATGATTGGCGGCTTCGCACTTGTGGCTTACCCGGCGGAGTACAGAAATTCTGGCGTGATGACATTTATCATCAACCACGCCGGTATTGTATTTCAAAAGGATCTTGGACCTGACACGGCCAAACTTGCTGAGCGGATGACTTCGTTCAATCCCGATAAAACGTGGCAGAAGGTCTCCGATCTTCAAGCTACAAAGTAATCGCGTCGCGTCACCTTGGCCTGGTGTTAGCGCGATAAAAAGGACGACTCATGACGCAGGTTAGAATTCATCTGTTAGGCGCGATTTGCCTCGGCTTTATGATCGCAAACGCTCAAGCCCAGGTCACCATCGACGTCTCGAAGATCACCTGCGCGCAATTCAGGAGCTACTCCATCACGGATCCGAACAATATCGCGCTTTGGCTGAGCGGCTACTATAATGGCAAGCGCGCCAATACAATTATCAACGTCGAGAGTTTCAAGACCAATTTTGAAAAGCTGAAGGATTACTGCGTTACGCATCCCACGACGCCGGTGATGGAAGCCGCTGAAACAGCTATTGCCGCAGGTAAGTAACGGCGGTCGAGGGGGGCCTTAAGTCGAGACCACGATTCGCCAATCTGGGCAGCTTTAGATCCAGTCCGGACTAGTCGATAATGTGATAGCCGCCGTCAACATACAGCGTTTCACCGGTGATCAGGCGCGCCGCATCATGGGCAAGAAATGCCGTGGCGACTCCGACGTCTTCTATGCTGACAAGGCTGCGCGCCGGGGCCTTTGCCTTTGCCTTATCGAGCAACGCGTCAAATTCAGGGATTCCCGATGCGGCCCTGGTCGCAAGGGGCCCCGGTGAAATGGCATGGACCCGGATACCTTTTGGGCCGAGCTCGGCCGCGAGGTAGCGTACCGCACTTTCAAGCGCGGCTTTTGCGACACCCATGATATTGTAGTTTTTCACGACCATTTGGCTGCCGTAATAGCTCATCGTGAACAGGGTCCCGCCTTTATTCATAAGAGGCTCGGCCAGGTGCGCCATCCGAATAAACGTCCAGCACGACACATCCATCGTCGTCAGGAAGCCGTCGCGGCTCACATCGACAACGCGCCCTTTGAGGGCTTCCTTTGGCGAGAAGGCAATCGAGTGAACCACAAAATCGAGTTGTCCCCACACCGTCGCTATACGGTCGAAAACGGCTTCCATCTGCCCCGGCACATTGACATCAAGCGGCATGACGATCGGGGATTCGAGGGCGCGCGCGAGCGGCTCAATGTATTTCTTTGCCTTGTCGTTTAGATACGTCACCGCGACTTCAGCGCCCAACGCGCGAAAAGCTTTGGCACAGCCCCAAGCGATCGAATTCTCATTGGCAATCCCAACGACGAGGCCCTTCTTGCCCTCGAGAAGCTTCGCTTTAGCGGTCGGAAGCATGGATAGAATTGCTTTTTTTTCGGCTTTTTCCATAAACGACCCAATCTGCCGCCCTCGCTGCTTTGGGGGGATCGGAGACAGCCCGCAGCCTCGTTCACTCGCGTCCGAATTGGGTACCTCATCTTGGCTGGCAGGATTATTGGCCTTTAGGGCAGCCGTATTGCGGCCTAGTGGTACCCCGATATGGACGGCTTTTGTGACGCCTAGGCATCAACGCAATTTGAAAGGCGGACATTTCTCATTGAATGATCAGATAAAACATCAACCAGGCTTCAATTGATCCTAATCAATCCATTCGGCTGTCATTCACGCGTAAATCTAGCATCTAATATATGATCGTATCTGAACAACTTTGGAGGCAATAGCCGCCGAGTTCCGAATGTCGGCCGCATTGCGTTGCTATGGGTCTGGGTCGTCTTAGGTCCACCGTATTCTTAATCGCCGTGGGCTTGGCACTGCCAACCTACGCCGATGCAGAATCGCCGGCACGCGGCATCTTGATCATTGACGAGTTCAACCAGGACTCACATTTCGCCCAGCAGTTCAGACAGACGATTCATTCGACGCTCGACACTGAAACGACAGCACACTACACGCTCTATTCGGAATCCTTGGACATCTCTCGGTTCAGTCAAGTGGGCGCTAGTACTTTCAGCGCATATTTTGGCGCCAAATACAAAGACATCCCAATCAACGTCATTGTCACGCTCGGCCCCAAGGCGCTCAGTTTCGTGTCGCGCATTCGTCCGGACGTCTGGCCGAACACGCCAATTGTGTTTGCAGCGGCCGGCACTGCTTCGGAAATAGCGTCCATAAGTCCAGCAAATGCCGCAGGCACGATCTCGTTGCGACGATTCCAAGATATGGTCAACTCCGCGCGGCTCATTGTTCCACAGCTTACGCAGGTTGTGTTGGTAGGCGGCCCGTTAGACCACCAACCGTTTCGGACTCACTATCTCGAAGAAGCGCAGCAAGTCGACAAAACCCTGAAGATCATCGACCTGACAGGTCTTCCGTTCGCTGACGTTCTTAAGCGCGTTGGCGCCTTACCCAGCGATGCGGCGATCCTTTACACACCGCTTTACGTCGACGGATCCGGGCTCGTTCACAATCCGATAGAAGCGACTAAACGTCTGGTGGGAGCCGCCAACCGGCCCATTATCGTCGATTCGGTGACCCCAATCGGAACCGGCGTGACCGGCGGCCGCGTCCCCCCACCGACGCAACTCGGCCGCGTTACAGCCGTCAAAGTGGCACGCATTTTGAACGGCGAAATGGCCTCCAATATTCCAATCACGGTGGAAGACAACAAACCGGTATTCGACGCGCGGCAACTCGAGCGATGGGGCGTCGACGTCACGACCCTGCCGGCCGATAGCGACATTTGGTTCCGCCAGCTCAGCGCGTGGGACCTCTATCGCTGGCAGATCGTGGCAGCTTTTGTCGTATTCGCAATTCAAGGCTTTGCGCTCTTGTGGTTCTTCCACGAGCGCCGCCGGCGGCAAGCCGCGGAGCAAGATTCCCATCAACATTTTCTGGAAGTGACAAAGCTCGATCGCGCAATGACGGCGAGCGCGATGTCCGCGTCGATCGCACACGAACTCACTCAGCCACTTGCCGCTATTCTGAATAATGCGGAAGCCGCCGAAATGCTGCTCGATGCCAGTTCGCTGGATCGCGAGCAGCTGAAAGAGATACTTGGCGACATTCACCGCGACGATCAACGGGCCGTCGCAATCATCAAGCACTTGCGCATGATGCTCAAACAGAGCGAATTGCAGGCGCAGGACATTGACCTGGCTGAAACAGTGCGGGACGCGCTGGAAATCATCGAGCCGCGGGCGGGAGAGCGTAGCGTGGCTATTCAAATCGACGCTGCGTCAACACATTTCTGCGTCCGCGCCGATCCGATACATCTCCAGCAAGTCATTCTGAACTTGGGCATGAACGCAATCGACGCAATGGAAAACGTGTTTCCGGACGGACGCATCCTCACGCTTCGAATTCGGCAAGAGGGCGACGACGTCGTCGTTTCGACGGAGGATACCGGCCCAGGCATACCGCAGGACAAGCTGAACAGCATTTTCAAGGCGTTCGTTACGACGAAAGCGCATGGAACCGGACTTGGCTTATCAATCGCTCGGACCATTATCGAAACCTATGGCGGACGAATTTGGGCCGAGAATAGAAAGCAAGGCGGCGCAGCGTTTCACTTCGCGTTGAAGCTCGTTTATACTGGAGCACCGACAGCGGTGTGATGTGCAATGGAAAACGACCACGTTAATCAATTTACCTCGCTACAATCGATCGCCGTTGTTCATATCGTCGATGACGACTCTTCCGCCCGCACGGCCGTGAGCCGCGTTCTGCGCGCGTCCGGTTATCACGTCAATCAGTACGAGTCGGCCAACCAACTTTTGGAGAACCTGCCCGCGGCGGCGAGGGGTTGCATTTTGCTGGATCTGCAAATGCCAGGTATGAACGGGTCGCAATTGCAGGAAGCGCTTGCCAAAGTCGAATTCGAATTGCCAATCATATTCCTGTCCGGCCACGGCGATATTCCAGCGAGCGTCCGCGCGATCAAGGCAGGCGCGGAAGATTTTTTGTCCAAGCCCGCACCGAAAAAGGTGCTGATCGAGGCGGTTGAACGCGCTTTAAAACGGTATGACGGAATGCACGAGCGTCATGTTCGGCTGACCACGCTTCGTGAATGCTTTTCCGCATTGACGCCGAGAGAACACCAGGTCTTTGCCCTTGTGGTGCGTGGAAAGCTTAACAAGCAAATTGCGTATGATCTCGGAACGTCGGAGCGGACCATCAAGGCGCATCGTCACGGCATTATGGAGAAGTTCAAAGCAAAGTCTCTCGCCGAGCTCGTTTCGATTGCCGAAGCATTAGGCACTCTCAACGGCTCGGCGAACAATTAGATTTTCAGATGGTGAAGCTTGTTGTCAGCCGGCGCTCCATTTCGCGTTGTACCAAGGGGCAATATCAATCAGACTGATAATCCGATAATAAATTCTTTAATAGTTTCATATCTAGTTCAACGGACGAAACCGGTAACTTGCCCATTTCCAGAAAAACCATTGCAATCGTCGACGACGAGCCAAGCGTATTGCGGGGCTTAAGTCGGCTACTTCACGCGAGCGACTTTAATACGGAAGTCTTTAACTCTGGCGAGGCTTTTCTTGAGCGCGGCGCGACAAATGATGTGGCTTGCATCGTTCTCGATATTCATATGGGCGGTATATCCGGTATCGAGATGCGGCGACGGCTGGCCGCAAGGGGATCCACGATCCCGGTCATTTTCATGACGGCGCTTGATTCGCCCGCAGTACGAAAAGAGGCGAGTGAAGTCGGCTGCGCCGCTTTTTTGCCGAAGCCTGTTTCCGGACATGAATTGATTGGAGCAATTAGGAGGGCGACATCGCTTCACTAAGGGGGCAGATCAATACCTCAATCACTCGCAAGCGATCCAGCCGGACGATTTTACCCCCACCCTCGCGACTTGGCGCACCGGCCAGGAACACATATTGCCCTTTAGGGCGATGCACGCACGTACAATAGCGAAGCAACATCTTTGCCCCCCACCCTGCCTCCCAGGCTAGAAAGACGATGTTATGGAGGGAGGCGGACATGCACAGCTCTTTTATTGCGATCATGGCGTCCGCAGCTATTGCCGCCGCCTTTGCTGTGCTAACCGAACCGGTTGTCGGCGCCCAAGGTGGCTTGCCGAAGTCAACTGCCACCGGCACTTCGAAAGCCGCGATCAAGGGAGATCGCTTTTATTTCCATCCGATCGAAAGCTGTCTGTTCACGCGCGAAAAGTTCAGCGTGCGAAATAACTGCCCCCTCAGACCGGTCCAGCCGGCGCAGCATCCCGCCCATCGACAGACCGTCATTGTCGATCTTCGGTCGATCGAGCTCGCGCCATCATTCGTCGTCGCGGACGGTACAACAATTGGCTAATGGAAATCGATATGAATGCCTCGCTTTTCACCGCTAACCGCAACACTCACCTCAAAATCGTGGTGGTTGCCCTTATTGCGGCAATTGCCGTGGCCAGTATCGCGATCAGGCTTAATTTCGTCAACACGAAGCTCGGATCTGCGGAACCCACCAAGAGCGAGTTGGTGCTGCACCGTGCAAGCTAAATGCGGTAAGCCACGCGGCCCGTTAACGTCAGGGTAGATTACAATCGAAACGATCGTAGATTAACGCCGGCAATTGAAATTGCATCCGCGGTATCAACCCGCATACCATATCGCGATGACCACGCCAGCAGTCAGGGCAACGAGACTCAATAATAGCCCACGACTCTTGCGTCGTGTCACGCCGCTGATGACTGCAATACATTGTCATGGATGCACCTCGTAATTGCGTCAGATGCCCCTCTCTGGACAAGGCTTGCGCAAATCGTCCCCGGATAAAATTGTCCTTAGGTGCAGTTCAACCAGAGCGTAGTTAAATTTTTCCCCGGGCGGTAATCGCCGACGACCAGCATCCGGCAATTGCCCGATCCGCCGCTCCGTCAAACCTTTTCAATTTGGCCGCGCGCACTTGCCCCAAAGGACAATATCTTCACGAGTATTTTTGCAGTTCAAATTTGCAATCCGGGCCGCGCGCGTCGTAGCGAGCGCGACAATTTTCCGCAGTAAGTATGACGATGCGTAAACTTGCGAAAGTCCACGCAATTGGAGAAATCCATATGCTGAAGCAACTGAGCTCTATTTCTGCGGGCGGCCAGAGAGGCCACCGCTAGTCGGAAGTCATTGGGAGCATGGTCCGCGGGGGTATCAAATGTCATTTCTGCATCACGTCGTCAAAGCCGCACCTGAGATATTTCTCTTTTCGGCCATCGCCATTGGTACGATCGTCGGACGCATCCGCTTTCATGGATTTACGATCGGCGCCACGGCATCCACATTGATTGCCGCTGTCGTGTTGGGACAAATCGGCGATTTCGTTATCCCGTCGCTTTTGAAGTCTATCTTTTTCAGTTTGTTTGTCTTCACCATCGGTTATCGATCTGGCCCGGAATTCTTTGCCTCACTCAATTTGCGTACGCTGAACCAAGTCGTGCTCGCGCTTACCATCGGCATCACCGGACTCGTCATTGTACTCGCGTTTTCTTTCTTTTTTAAATTTGATCCCGGTACCGCGGCAGGCCTCGCCGCCGGAAGCCTAACCCAATCGTCGATGATGGGCACCGCATCGGGCGCATTGGCGCAGCTCGGCTTGCCGGACAACGTGTTACAGCAGCAACAGGCCAACATCGCTGCGGGCTATGCGGTGACGTATATTCTCGGTTACATCCTTGTCCTTCTCTATGTCCCGCTCGTGGCGCCGCGGCTGATGGGCATCAATTTGAAGCAAGAGGCAATGAAACTCGAGGCTGCGCTATCAGGCGGCGCCGAACCAAAAACGAAAAATCTTCTGTATCGGAAATTTCAAGCGCGCGCATACAAAGTCACTGCGGCCGCCGACCGGCTGGTAAGCGAATTGGAGGCACAGATCGGACGGCGCGTTGTCGTCGAGCGCATCTTGCGAAACGGAGAAGATATCGAGCCGCTTCCCGACGCTCGGCTCCAGGAAGGCGATGAAATCCTCCTTGGTGGACCCACGGCAGCCATTGTTGACGCTCATCCAATTGTCGGCCCGGAGATCGAGGGAGAGCACGTGATGCGCTCGCTGCCGGGCGAAGCGCTCGAAGTGCTCGTGGCAGCCCGTGATCTGCAGGGCCGAACGTTGACCGAGATCGTCGAGCGCGTTGGCGACGCGGCACGCGGCGTATTCTTGCGGGCATTGACACGACACGGCCAAGACGTCCCTCTGACCCCAGGGACGCCCATTTACGTCGGCGATGTCATGACGCTTGTCGGTTTGTCGCACGACCTCAATCGGGTGATCCCGAAGCTCGGGCAAGTCTTGCGTGCAGGCGACCGGATCGATATCGCCTTTGCCGCACTGGGTCTTGCAGTTGGATTGTCGATCGGCACGCTCAGTCTCACGCTCGGTCCGGTTCCCTTGACGCTCGGCGGCGGCGGCGGGGCGCTAGTGGCTGGGCTTATATCCGGTTGGCTGCACTCTCGCCGGCCTGCAGTGGGGGCGATACCGCCAGCCGCGCAGCAAACCCTCGTCGACTTCGGCCTCGGTGGATTTGTCGCCTGCATCGGATTAGTCAACGGACCGGCCGCTTGGATCGCAATCCAGGCACATGGCCCGACGCTGCTCATGGTGGGAGTCGCGGTGACGCTAACGCCACTCGTCGTCGGAACGATTTTCGCAGATCGCGTTCTGCGCATGAATCCTGTCATAATTTGTGGTGCACTCGCGGGTGCGATGACGGTCGACGCGGCCGTGACTGGGTGTTGCGAGGTCGCAGAAAGTCAGACGCCCGTGCTCGGCGTCGCCGTCCCGTACGCCATTGCAAATATCGTTTTGACGGTATTAGGGCCAATAATTGTAAGCGTTACATCGATCGGCTGAAATCGCAGCTAATCTTTTATCAAAGCGGCCGCAATTGTCCGCCTGACGCTTCTAAATCGTGATGCGGTGCGCTTCAGCCAGATGCCGCGTTCCCGACCAAAGCTAGCAAATAAATGATGATGCCCAATACTATGGGCATGTAAATCAAAACAGGGCGGCCGCTAGTCGTCTTATCGAAAGATTTCATCTCGACACCACTTAACTCCGCCCTGCCCATCTGCCTTAGGGTCTAACTTGCGTTGACGGCGAACTAAAGCATTTGCGCTTGTGGCGACCCCGAACAAGGTCAACTTACTTTTTCCGCAAGACGCGCATTACTGCACTTTGGGGCAGGTGTCGCTTCATAGGGTAGCACGGCTATAAACTAGCGGAAATCCATGGTCCTTTGATGCAATAGCGATCGCGCGTATCGTACGCGTCTGCTCGATCCGTCGAGGGCTGTCATCGACCTCACGCTGGTGGTTAAGGAGCAAACGCTAGTGGATACATTCTTGTTGGTGCTCGCGGCGTTATTTCCGATCGTCAACCCTCCGGGGACTGCTCTGGTATTTCTCAGCATGACAAAACACGCTTCCATCGACGCCAGGCGATTGCTTGCTCGAAACGTGGCGATAAACGCGTTCTTTGTTATGGCCGCATCACTCTTGGCCGGCGCATTTATCCTGAAACTTTACGGCATTTCAGTGCCAGTTCTTCGCGTTGCTGGAGGATTGATTGTCGCCGCATCGGGCTGGCAACTGCTGAACGAAGGCAGCATCAAAACCATCGACAAATCTCCGGACCAAGGAAGTAAGACGGACTACGCAAACCAGGCGTTTTATCCTTTGACACTGCCTCTAACGACCGGGCCCGGCACGATCGCGGTGATGATCAGTCTTGGACTTTCGCGCGCCGCCTATTCCGACTATGCGCAGGATTTTCGTTTTTTCGTCGCGAGCCTGTTCGCGACCACAGTCATGGCAGTATTGATTTATATTTGCTTTGCCTATTCGAACTGGATCGAACGGGTGCTTGGGCGGGGAGGCACTGAGATTGCCGTTCGGCTGTCCGCTTTTATTTTGTTTTGCCTCGGCGTCCAAATTATTTGGACCGGCGCAAGCGATCTCCTGCGCATCATTGTCGCTCCCTAGGACGATGACATATCTACCAGATCTTGGTCGCTGCGGCATAGAGCGCGTAGGTCGGCGTAAGACGAGTGCGCATTGGCGCTGCCCGATTGACTGCCCCAAAGGACAATATCCCCGTTAACCGAATTGCAGTTCAAATGCTCGAGGCGATGCCTCGTGTGCGGCGCATCGCGAACGCGCCGCGTGAACACGGCAGCCAAAATTCCTTATGGAGATATTGGCCATGTCAAAAGAAGCGAAGCAAAATGAAGGCCGAAATCGACCAATTTTTTTCCGGCCCTAGCGCGCGCGCCGACCGGTGGCGGGATTTGGTGGACTTGGCACAGGCCTGGGTGGCCGGCACCGAAAGCCGGCTGAATTTCGAATCGGCGCTGTCAGAATTGGCTGCAACGGAGGAATTCCACGCCTATCCGGGCCATCACCTGCTCGCGGCGTTGCGTGATAGCGCCTCTGCCGACGATGCACGATCCGCGCTCTCGCTCGTCAAACGCATCAGCACGGCGCTGCTCACCCGATCGTTCCGCCGGCACGCCGGCGACTGGGAAGCACACGAAGAAAATGGCAAATCGGTACCTGACCTGCTGCCGCCGACGCTCGGGCGAAGCGATGTCCATCGCCCCTATTTCGAGACCTTGATTGTCACCGGCGTTGCAGCCGAGCGTTGGCCGGCGCTCTGCACCGAATGGCGCGGGCTCCGCCGCCCGCTCGATGCCTTCATTTATGAGCCGGTTTTTGTCGGCAGTGTCGAGGACGCATTTTGCGCGACGATGCTCAATCCGGATCTCGCCGCCATCGTCATTAATGAAGGTTTTGTCTTCCGATCACGTCACGATGTCCCTGTGTTGCGTACCCTCTCGGCATCGCTGGAGCAAAAATACAAAACCGACATTTCTGCGCTACAACTCGCCCAGCTTTTGAAGAGGGTACGGCCCGAGCTTGATATATATATCGTGTCGAACCGGAACGTCGAGGAACTAGCCGGAAATCCGAAAGCCGCCGTTGCCCGCCGAATCTTTTATTCGGTTGAGGAACTGCTTGAATTGCATCTGGCAATTCTCGAAGGCGTTCAGGATCGCTATGACACGCCATTCTTCGACAACCTGAAGAAATACGCCCAGCGGCCGATCGGCACGTTCCACGCATTGCCGATTGCGCGCGGCAAATCGGTATTCAAGTCGGATTGGATTCGCGACATGGGCGAATTCTACGGCCCAACGCTGTTCCTCGCCGAGAGCAGCGCCACCACGGGCGGGCTCGATAGTCTGTTGGAACCCACCGGCAATATCAAAGTAGCGCAGGATAAGGCGGCACGCGCCTTTGGCGCGGACCACGTGTTCTTCGTCACGAATGGCACCTCCACATCGAACAAAATGGCGGTGCAGGCGCTGCTCGGGCCGGGCGACATCGCGATTGTCGATCGCAACTGCCACAAATCCCATCACTACGGCATGGTGCTCGCGGGCGCACAGCCGCTTTATGTCGAAGCATTCCCGATGACGGAATACTCGATGTACGGCGCGGTGCCCCTGCGTACCATCAAGGAAGCCCTCCTCAATCTGAAAGCCGATAACAGATTGAACAGGGCCAAGATGCTCGACCTGACGAATTGCACCTTCGACGGGCACATCTACAACACGCGACGTGTCATGGAAGAGTGTCTGGCGATCAAGCCAGATCTCATATTCCTGTGGGACGAGGCATGGTTCGGATTCGCCAGATTTTCGCCGTTCCTGCGCCCGCGCACCGCAATGGGCGCGGCCAACGATATCGACACCTGGCTACACGATCCCGCATCCGTAGCGGCTTATGAAAAGCAGCAGTCCGAGCTCGGCAAAAATCCGTCGATGGAAACATTATTGAAAACGCGGCTTATCCCGGATCCGCGCCAAGTTCGCTTGCGCGTGTATCAAACCCACTCGACGCACAAATCGATGTCCGCGCTGCGGCAAGGCTCGATGCTTTTGGTAAAGGATATCGACTTCCACACGGTCGAAGCGCAGTTCCACGAGGCGGTCTTCACCCACGCCTCGACCAGCCCGAACCAGCAGTTGATCGCAAGCCTTGATGTCGCTCGCCGGCAGATGGAGCTGGAAGGCTACGGCCTGGTTGGCAACGCGATCGAAATCGCCCTGACGATACGTCAAGCCGTCGCCAAACATCCGCTGATTTCGAAATATTTCCAGATCCTTGGCGCCGACGAAATGGTGCCTGCACAATATCGGCAGACTGGCTTCACCGACTTCCTGGCGCCGGGAGCCAATTGGGCAACCGCGCTGCGCAGCATGCAGGACGACGAATTCTGCCTAGATCCGACACGCATGACGCTGGTCTGCGGCACTGCCGGTTTCGACGGCACGCAATTCAAGGGAGTGCTCGCCAGTCGTTACAACATCCAGCTCAACAAGACGTCGCGTAACTCGGTTCTCCTACAGTCAAATATCAACAATACGCGCAGCGACGTTGCCCATCTGATCCGCGTGCTGGTCGAAATCAGCCACGACATCGACCAGCGGCTCACGCAGGGCGGTCCGAATGTTCGCAAGGCATTCGAGCAACGCGTCAAGAGTCTCATGACCGACGTGCCCGATCTGCCGAACTTCTCGCATTTCCACGAAGCCTTCCGGAAAGATGCGGGCAAGCGCACCAACGAAGGGGACATCCGCGGCGGCTTCTATTCGGCCTATGACGCGGCCGGTTGCGAATACATCCGGCTTGCCGACCCTGAGATCGACAAACGCCTAAAGAATGGGCCCGAGCTGGTCTCCGCCAACTTTGTGATCCCCTATCCGCCCGGCTTCCCGATCATGGTGCCGGGACAGGTGATCACGCAGGAGACGATCGATTTCATGCGCAAGTTGGATGTCAAGGAGATCCACGGCTACGACGCCGCCGAAGGTCTGAAGCTCGTCCGCGCGGATGCCCTGGCCAAGCAAGCCGGAAAGCCGGCGAAAAAAGCAGCATGAAATTTCTCGCAGCGAAGTTTGCCGTCGAAAGGGCTACGAACGGGTGACATCATGATTCAATGGCTCTTCGCCACGCTGAAGCAGTATCCGGAAATCGCCATCTTCCTCGCGCTGGGCTTGGGTTATTACTTCGGCTCATTCACCTACAAGGGCATCGGCCTCGGCGCGGTGACAGCGACGCTGATCGCCGCGGTGATCATCGGCCAGGTCGGCATCACGGTGACCGGGCCGCTGAAGCCCTTCGCCTTCCTGATGTTCCTCTTCGCCATCGGCTACGGCGTCGGTCCGCAATTCGTGCGCGGCATCGCGCAGGACGGCATACCGCAGGCAATTTTCTCGGTCGTCCAGTGCGCGTTCTGTCTGCTTGCGCCGTTCGCTATCGCCAAGATCGCTGGCTACGATCTCGGCGCCACTGCCGGCCTATATGCCGGCTCGCAGACAATTTCGGCATCAATGGGCCTTGCCACCGATGCCATCAACCGGACGGGTCTGGCCGCCGACCAGATCAAACCGATGCTGGACATCATGCCGGTTGCCTATGCTGTGACCTACATCTTCGGCACGGTCGGCTCCGCCCTTATCATCGCGCTCGTCGGGCCGCCGCTGCTGGGCATCAATCTGGTCGAAGCTTGCAAGCGCTACATGGAAGAACATGGCGGTGGCAGTAAGCAAGCGGCCGGCACCCTTGTCTGGCATCAGTTCGACCTGCGCGCCTATCGCGTCAAGCAGGATGGGCCGGCAGTCGGCAAGACCGCAGAACAGGCGGAAGCGCTGTTCCCCAACGAACGTGTATTCATCGAACGCGTCCGCCGCAACGGAGAGATCATGGAGGCGGACCCCGATACGGTAGTCCAAGCTGGCGACATCGTCGCCGTCGCTGGCCGACGCGAAGTACTGGTCAACATTCTTGGCGCGGCAGCCGAAGAGGTCGAGGATCGCGAACTGCTGGCAGTGCCGGCGGAAGGCGTCGATGTCTACGTCACCAGCAAGGAGGTGGACGGCAAGACCCTGGCCGAGCTTGCCAACACACCGTTTGCGCGCGGCATCTTTCTGCGCAGGATCGCGCGCGGCGCCATCGCCACGGAAATCCCGATCCTGCCGGACACCAAGCTGAACCGCGGCGATATCGTCACCCTGGTTGGTCGGACGCAGGGTATCGCGAGGGCGACCAAGGTATTGGGCGTGCTTGACCGCCCGACCGATATTGCCGACGTCGCCTTCATCGGCGGAGCCATCGCAATCGGCGCGCTGGCCGGCGCCTTCGTCTACAAGGTAGGTGGAATTCCGCTGACACTATCCACCGCCGGCGGCGCCCTATTCTCCGGACTGTTCTTCGGCTGGCTGCGTTCGGTACGGCCGACATTCGGGCGCATTCCATCACCGACCGTGTGGTTCATGAACTCGGTCGGCCTCAACATCTTCATCGCCATCGTAGGCATCTCGTCGGGACCCGCTTTTGTGGCCGGCTTGCAGAAGCTCGGCTTCAGCCTCTTCCTGTGGGGGATTGTGGCGACGTCGGTTCCGCTGTTCCTGGGCATGTTCGTCGGGAAGTACGTGTTCAAATTCCACGATGCGCTCTTGCTCGGCATTGTCTCCGGTGCACGCACGACGACGGCCTCACTCGGCATGGTCACAGATCAAGCCAAGAGCCAGATCCCGGCGCTCGGTTACACGGTGACCTATGCCGTCGGCAATACGTTGCTGACGATCTGGGGAATGGTGCTCGTCATGTTGCTGGCATGAAAGCGCGGTCCGGCCACGGCGCAGCGATCGCAGCGCCGCAGTCGGACCAACACTATCGATGCGACAAGTGATCGTCGTCCAACAATCTTTACCGAATGAGGATTAGGAGTCCAACATGGCCGACCTCCCCACTCTGAAGAAGTTTGAGTCACTAGGTCCATTTGAGATTAAAAATGAGTTGATCGCGCTCGCCAAGAAAACATCGCGGACAGCGCAGTCTGCGTTCCTGAATGCCGGTCGTGGCAATCCTAACTGGATCTCGACCACCCCGCGCGAAGGCTTCTTCCTGCTTGGTCAGTTCGCCATCACCGAAAGCAAGCGGGTGATGGAGCACTCCCCCGGGATCGGCGGGATGCCGCAAGCCGACGGAATCGCTTCGCGCCTCGAGGCATGGCTTGAAAAGCACCAGGACATGCCAGGGGCCGGCTTTCTAGCCGGCATGGTCAAGTTTGCGGTCAAGACATTCAGCTTCGAGTCCGACGCTTTCGTGCACGAACTTGTCAATTCGATCATTGGCGACAATTATCCGGTGCCGGATCGGATGCTGGTTCACAACGAGCGCATCGTCCACGAATACCTGATGTGGGCAATGTGCGGCAAACCACACCCCGCCGGTAAGTTCGACATTTATGCCGTCGAGGGTGGCACTGCAGCGATGTGCTACATCTTCAAATCGCTCAAAGCCAACAGGCTGCTGTTTCCCGGCGATACGATCGCCCTCGGCACGCCGATTTTCACGCCCTACATCGAAATGACCCATTTGGAGGACTACAGCCTCAAGGTCGTGAACATCAGGGCGCCGCAAGAGAACCGCTTCCAGTACACGGACGAAGAGATCAAGAAACTTGAAGACCCTAAGATCAAGGCATTTTTCGTCGTCAATCCCGGCAACCCAAGCGGAATGGCGATGAGCCGGGAAACGATTGCAAAGATCGTAAACCTGGTGAAGACCAAGCGTCCCGATCTAATGCTGCTGACCGATGACGTCTACGGCACGTTTGTAAGCGACTTCCGGTCTTTACTCGGCGAGCTTCCGCAGAATACCATCGGCGTTTATTCGTATTCGAAATATTTTGGGTGCACGGGTTGGCGGCTCGGCGTCATCGCAGTTCACGAAGACAACATCTACGACAAGATGATCGCCAAGCTGCCCGCTGAGCATTTGAAGGCGCTCGACAAGCGCTACGGGCCAATAACGCTCGAGCCTCGCAAGTTCAAGTTTATCGACCGCATCGTCGCCGACAGCCGCGACATCGGCCTCAACCACACGGCTGGGCTCTCGCTGCCACAGCAGGTCATGATGACCATGTTTTCGCTGTACGAACTGATGGACAAGGAAAAGAAGTACCAGAAGGCATGCATGGACATCGTCCATCACCGCGCTGTGGCCATGATCGAAGGCATGGGACTGCAACTTCCTCCAAATCCGAACTTCGACGCGTATTACGGCCTGATCGATTTCGAGTTTTGGGCGCGTAAGAATATCGGTGACGACGCGGTCGAATACCTAAAGAAAAACGTTCACCCCCTCGACTTGGCGTTCCGTTTGGCCGAGTCGCATGGGATTGTGTTGCTAAACGGCGGCGGATTTGAAGCGCCCGAGTGGTCGCTGCGCGTGTCGCTTGCCAACTTGTCCGACGAGGCTTACGAGGACATCGGCCGCGGCGTCAGGACGATTGCCCGCGGCTATCGCGATGCCTACGAAGCTTCGAAAGCAGCGGCTAAAAAGCCGGAAAAAGCTTAGAGACGCCTGAGCGTACGCGCGTGTTGGAAGGAGGCTGCGAGATGTCCATGCGTCATGGACTTCTGGCGTCACGTCAATAACGCGAGGCCATGCCATGTCGATAAAATATTCCACGTTGCTGACCGCTGCCGCGATCGTGGCGGCGGCCGGCGTCACGAGCCCGGCATCAGCGATTGAATATCCCTGGTGCGCCCAATATGCCGGCGGCCCGGCCGGCGGCGGGCGCAATTGCGGCTTCGTTAGCTACGTGCAATGCATGGAAACGAGCCGAGGCATGGGCGGATTTTGCGAACGGAACTTGTTCTATACCACCCCGAACGAGCGTCCCGCCAAGGGCCTGCGTAGGCATCTCCGCTATGGGTAATGCGACTCCGGCTTAGCGTCGGGAAGCATCAGTCACACTCCATCTTTTCCTTCAAAGATAAAGTGTTGCGTCGATCAGCTGAGACCGCCACCCGTGGCGGACATAGCATAAGGCAGACGCGCTGCCACGTTGAGTGACGCTCAGTACCGTTGATTTAGGTCAATGCTCGCTTCCAATGCAGCCAGTAGTTGTTTGGTCATTTGCGGTTGGATTTCTTTGGTGCGAGATATGTCAGACGACCTACGACTAGACCTCTACGATCTTTACATTGCGTTCGGCAAAGGCAAGATCGATTTAGTTCTAAACTCGTTCGATGATAAAGCTGTATTTACCAGCTATGCGCCTATCGATGTATTCCCTTATCTTGGTCGTAGAGCTGGCAAGGTCTCCATCACTGAGATGATGAAGCAGGTCCATGCTCAATTCGAACACTTGACCTATCAGCCGATTTTTGTCGTAGCTGATAAAGAAGAAGCCGCCCTTATTGTGATGGTGAAGCTACGACAACGCACCACTGGTCGGATTATCCAGCTCCTAAATGCGCATTTTATACGGTTCCACAACGGCCTAATCATTGAATTGCGTGAGTTCATGGATTCATTTGAAGCCGTACAACAAGTTCTCGGGCGTGAGCTTATTCCGACGAAACTTTAGCCTTATCAACAATAGAAACTGGATGGGTGGGGATGTAAGCGAGCATGTCCACGACATCCCAACATGTTTACTTCGTCAATCTCCGATAGCGCTTTGGCGTCGACCTTTTTCGCGTCCGTCGGTGGCTTGAACCTGCTGAAAGTTGGCTTGGCCGACGCTGCGAGCCTAGGCTCATTGCATCCTCCGATTTTTTAAGTTGGGCTAAATTTCTAGCGCAGAAATTTCTTTCGCACACGTCTGCTAATGGGATGTCCGGCCGTGCTCCATCAATTGGGGTTACGCGATCTGCGATCGATGCGTTCGTGTTCACTACAAAGTTCCCGAGCTGCAACAAAAACCCGCACCGCGATGGCCTTACCCGCAGGTCCCGCTCGCCTGAAGCGTGGGTAATTGGCAATTGGGGCGCACACCCCGATAACCTTCAGAAACCCGCGCCACATTAGTCGCATGACCGCAGTTGGGACACGAGCGGACATCGTGACTTAACGGCTTGAGGCTCTTTATGACCTCAAACTCGGTTTCCTCAGTTTGGTCGGCGTGAGGCCCTAAATCCCGAGATACGCTGCTTGCACCTGCTTATTGTTAGCCAGTTCGGCGCTGGTGCCATGCATGATCACTTTGCCGCTTTCCAGCACATATGCGCGCTGCACCAAGCTTAACGCGCGGCTGACGTTTTGTTCGACCAGCAGAACCGCCGTGCCCATGGCGTGGATCTCCTGAATCTTCTGAAAGGTGATATCGGTCACGACTGGCGCCAACCCCAATGACGGTTCGTCGAGCATTAGCAGCCGCGGTTTCAGCATTAGACCGCGACCGACCGCCAGCATTTGCTGTTCGCCGCCGCTCATGGTGCCAGCAAGCTGTCTGCGGCGCTCGGCCAACACGGGGAAGATGCTGAAAACGAGCTCAAGCGTGCGGCGGCGCTCTGCTTTGGCCCTCGGCACATAGGCGCCAATCTCGAGATTTTCCTGCACGGTCATTTCGGGAAAAACCTGACGGCCCTCGGGCACGTGGGCGATCCCCAATTCGGTAATCTTATATGGCGGCAGAGACGCGGTGTCGGTTCCAAAAAATTGAATCGTGCCGGAGGTCAGTCGCACCAGGCCAGAGATCGCGCGTAGCGTGGTGCTTTTGCCGGCGCCGTTGGCGCCCAGCAAGCCGACGGCCTCGCCTTCGCCGATCTCAATGTTGATGCCGGCAACCGCTGGGACCGATCCATAACTGGCGCTCACTCCGGAAAGTGACAACATTCATGTCGCTCCCGGCGTCGCGACATGGACATACCCGCTACCAAGATAAGCGCGGATCACCTCCGGGTTCGCAACTATTTCGTTCGGGCTGCCCTCGGCGATTTTTTGCCCATGGTCCAGCACAACGATATGGCGTGCAACCGCCATAATGGCACGCATCACATGTTCGACGATGACGATAGTCAATCCACGCTTCGAAAGTTTTCCGACCAGAGCTACAGCTTGATCTATCTCCGCAGGGTTCAACCCAGCCATGACTTCGTCAAGCAGCAATATCCTCGGATCGGTCGCCAACGCGCGCGCCATTTCGAGCCGGCGCTGATCGATGGTAGTCAAGTCGCGAGCGGGCGTGTGCTCCTTGGCCGTGAGACCGACGAACTCAATCGCCTCGCGGGCCCGGGTTCGCGCACCGTCGGGCTTTTTGTCGCGCAAGAACCCGCCAGTCATCACGTTTGCCAGTACTGTCATCGCGCCAAAGGGCTTAGCCACCTGAAACGTGCGCGCCAGACCGTGCGCGCAGACGTCATGCGGCCGTAAACCGACGATCTCGCGGCCGAAGGCCGAAACCGAACCGGTGTCGGGTCGGTAAAAGCCGGTGACGAGATTGAAACTCGTCGTCTTACCGGCGCCGTTTGGTCCTATCAGCGCGACTGTCTCGCCTTCCTTGACGGAAAAGCTAAGGTCCTGGACCGCGCGCAAGCCGCCGAACCGCTTGCTGATATTTTCGATGACAAGTGCTTCAGCCATCGAGAGCAGCCCGTTTCGGAGGATCTGCGCGAACGATGCGCCGATACGCTTCGTTAAAAACGCCGAGCAGACCCGTCGGTCGCCACAAGATCACGCCAATTAGGATTAGACTATAAACGGTCAACTGAATTCCGCCGAAACCACTGCCGAGCCAGCTTTGGAGTAGCGCCGAGGTTGTCTCCAGCAAGACCGTGCCGATAACCGGACCCCACAAGGTTCCGACGCCACCGACAATCGACACCAGCGCCGCCTCAACCGAGATGTTGAAACTGAACGCGGTGTTCGGATCGATGAAGTAAATGTATTGAACGTAGAATGTGCCTGCGAGTGCCGTAAGAAACGCGCTGACCATATAGATCTCGCGCTTAACCTTTGGTGCATTCACGCCGATCGCTTCGGCGGCGTCCTCGTCTTCGCCAATGGCAACCAGATAATAGCCCATCCAAGATCGCTCGATCCGGTGCGTGATGACGAGCCCGATCGCGAGCAGGCCGAGCGCAATGTAGTAGTACGCTGCCTTCGCTTCGAACTGCATCATCAAGGGGGCGTTTCCAAGATTGGGGATGGTCGTGCCCTCGGCGCCCCAGGCAAAATCACGAAACTTGAGAAAGAACAGCATCAAAACCTGCGCCGTTGCAATTGTGGAGATCGCGAAATAGGGCCCGCGCAGCCGGAAGCACAGGGCGCCGATCGGCAGGCTCGCCAATATCGCTACGACCCCACCGGCAACCATTCCAATCCACGGCGAAATGCCGAAATCAATCTGCAAGATAGTGGAGGTGTAGGCACCCAAACCAAAATAGGCGGAATGCCCTAGAGAGAGTTGCTTGGCGTAGCCCCCCATGAGATTCCAGGCGACGCCGATGAATGCGAACAACAGAATCCGAATGAAAATGTCGATGGCGAACCGGCTCGTGACCACCATTGGCAACACAAGAAGAACCACGATGAGTAGGCCCAGCCAAAGTATGCTTGAAATGCGCAAGCCCCACATTATCGGGCACCCCCGCCGGCAAGACCGCTCGGCCTGATGGCGAGCGTCAGCAACAGCATCAGGAACACTACGATCAGTCCTGAATCGGCGCCGACGAATTGAATCCCCAGCGACTCGGCGACACCCATCATCAAGCTAGCGATCAGCGCGCCTCTTACATTCCCCAGCGTTCCCAAGACCACGGCCACGAAGGCCATCAGCACGAACACCTGCCCGGCCGTCGGCGACGCCGGATAGAAGGGCATGAGCAGTGAACCGGCAGCGCCGGCGAGTGCTAGCGACACACCGGTCGCAACGGCGAATACGCGGTTGGGGTTGATGCCCATCAGCATCGCCACCTCGGGCTTCTGCGCCGCGGCGCGCATCGCCTTGCCCATGTCCGTGGTCTGGAGGAAGACCCAGAGAATTCCGCTCAGCGCCATCGCCAGCACGAAGGCGATGAGTTTTGCCACAGGTACATAGACCTCACCGAGATGAATAGCCTCGTCCGAGTACCAAGTATGCACGGTCCGGTAGTTGGCCGTGAATGCCATCAAGGCGAGATTCATCAGCAGCAAAGACAGCGCAAATGTGAGAAAGATTTGCGGCATATCGCCCAACCCCAGAACGCGGCGGATTAGGAAATGCTGCAAGCACAAGCCCACCAAAAACAGCGCTGGCATAGAGACGGCGAGCGACACCAGCGGATCTATTCCAAAATATGTCGACAGGAAAAAACTGATGTACATCCCGATCATCACGAACTCGCCTTGGGCGAAGTTCACTATTTTCACGACGCCGAAGATCAGCGTCACGCCGATGCTCACAAGCGCGTAGATTCCGCCGATGAGCAGGCCGTTGATGACGGCCTGGGCCACTGTCTCAAGCATCGCTGTTAACGACCGCTAGGATTTCATCAATGGCGCGCGAGCGTCCTCTTTGGGGAAGACGCTGGCCAGATCGGCTTTCTGCCATTGCACTCCAACCGGGTGACCAAAGATGTTCTTGCCGTCCGTTCCGAATTTTACTTTTCCGCCTGGCGCCATCGCGGCATAACCTGACGAGACATCGAGCGTGGCAAGGGCGTCACGCACTTTTTGCGGATCGGTGGACTGTGCCCGTTCGAGCGCGTCAACCAGCATGAAGGTCTGCGCGACCAGCCCGCCGCCATACTCGAACAAGAACTCTCCATACCGCTTTTTATATTCGGCGTTCACTTTCTGGGCGTTGGCGTCAACGTCGTGATTCCAATGCGCTACGCCCTGTAGTCCTTCTGCGAGCGCGCCGACATTCTTGTAGAAGTCCGGAACGACGAAGCCGCCCGAGCCTCCGTTGATGCCGATCTTGAGTCCGATCTGCTTGACCGTGCGCACGATCAGGATGAGGTCGTTGAGATAGGACACGGCGAACAACATGTCCGCGCCGGAGGCCTTGACCTTGTTGAGGAGCGGACCGGCGTCGGCGAAGCCGGCAGAATACGGCTCGAACAGCACGATCTCCACACCCTCGGTCGGGCGCCTGCTCCTTGAGGCCATTGGACGTCGAGGTGCCGAACGCCGTGTTCTCGAACACCACAGCCACCTTCGGCTTATCGCTCACGAGCCTAGACATTTGCAATTGCGCTTTGGCAAACTGCGACGCGCGGGCGAACGGCGTGAACGTGTAGTGGCGGCCCTTGTTGAGCATATCCGTGCTGGAACCGGTAATTATCGCGACCTTGGCCCGTTCGGCCACCTCGCTCGCAATAAGCGTCAGGGCGCTGGCGTAGCAGCCGTGAATTGCCGACAGCTTGTTGCCGCTGATCAACCGGTCGGTTTCGGTGCGGGTGACAGTGGTGTCGCTCTGGACATCAGACAGGATGAGATTGAGCTTAGCGCCTCCGAGCGACTTGATGCCGCCGGCTTCATTGACCATCTCGACGGCGAGCTTGGCAGCATTGACGCAAGCCTGGCCGATCTGCGCGAAACTTCCGGTCACCGGATAAAGGCCGCCAATATTTACGGGATCGGCAGCCCAGCCTCGAAGCGGCACTGCGCCGAAGGCAGCAGTGGCTAGCGCACCGCCAGCGGCTTTTACGAGAAATTCCCTGCGGCGCAGTGATTTCTTTGAACCCTTGTCCCGGCTCTTCGTCATATTGGCCTCCCTATGGCGCTGAAGTGATCCTTCTGGCGACCTCGTCTCGCTCTGTTGTTTTCTTGGCGAAACGATTGAGCAGATCACAAAGGCTATACGGGATCGGATCGCGTGCCAATGGCAAAGCGCGTCTCGTGCTGCAACGCAAACCACCGGTGCTCTCTTAGTAAGGTCCGGATTTCGGAATCAAAGCACTCAGCCTAAAAAAATAACAAGAGATCTCAATCGCTGTTACCAATCTTGAGCGCCTTGATTTGCTCGTCCCGCCGAACCGGGAGCGGTTTCATAAGTTGCTTGAGCATGATATCTACACCACGCCGGCCGACGAGGATCGACCGCCACCTAGCACCGGCTACGCTGGTGATTGGCAATCGCGTTCCCTCCGGGTAATTAGTACGATCGCCACGTGACGAGGAAGCGATCCCAGGGGCCGTATGAACTGAGGAAGACGCGTGCCGAGTTCAGAGGCGTTCGACTTCATCATCGTGGGAGCTGGCAGCGCTGGGTGCGTTCTGGCCAATCGGCTTACTGCATCGGGCCGATACCGCGTTCTTCTGTTGGAGGCGGGCCCCAGCAACTTGCACCCGTGGCTTCATATTCCGCTTGGCTTTGGCAGGCTTTTCAGCGATCGCCGGTACAATTGGTGCTATGCGACCGAGCCGCAGCCTGAATGTCACAACCGCGAGGTTATCGCGCCGCGCGGAAAGGTGCTCGGTGGGTCCAGTTCAATCAATGGATTGATCTACATCCGTGGACAGGCGGACGATTTCAATTATTGGCGGCAGCTCGGCAACACAGGTTGGAGTTTCGACGACGTCCTGCCTTACTTCCGCAAGGCGGAAGACAACGAGCGCGGCGCGGATGAATTTCATGGCGTTGGCGGACCACTTTCGGTTTCGGACTTGCGCGACCGGCACCCACTCGCGGAAGCGTATGTGGAAGCGGCAGTGCAGTGCGGCTATCCGCGCAACGACGATTTCAACGGGGCGATGCAAGAAGGCGCAGGCTATTACCAGACGACGATGCGCAACGGTGTGCGCTCCTCGACCGCTGGAGGCTATCTGAGGTCGGCGCAACGGCGCGCCAATCTCAAGGTGGTTTCAAATGCGCTGGCCACGCGCATTCTCTTCAACGGACGGCGCGCAACCGGCATCGAATATCTGGTCGGAAACCGCAAAGGCAGCGCGCGCGCCAATGTGGAAGTGATTGTCGCTTCGGGCGCTTTCAATTCGCCGCAACTGTTGCAGCTTTCAGGAGTTGGGCCGGCCTCGCTTTTAAGGTCCCAGGGGATCCCCGTGATTGCCGACATATCGGGCGTCGGCGATGATCTCAACGACCATTTTTCAGGTCGCATCATTTTGCGCTGCAAGGAGCCGATCACGCTCAACGACGCCGTGCGCAACTGGAGCGGAAAGCTCTCGCACGGCTTACACTACGTGCTCACGCGCCGCGGTTACCTCGCAATCCCGGCGGTTTCCGCCGCATGTTTCTTACGAGCGCTGCCCTCGTCCGAGACGCCTGACTCGCAATGCTCGATTTCCCTGTTCTCGGCCGGCACCATCGGTGGCGAACTGCATCCATTCCCGGGAGTGACCGGCAATTGTGTGTTGCTGCGGCCGGAGAGCCGCGGTTATGTGCGCATCAAATCCGCCGATCCGCGACAAGCTCCGGCAATTCACCCGAATTATCTGGCGACACAGAAGGATCGCGAGACCATCGTTGCGGGGGTCGCGGCGATGCGCAGAATCTTTCAGGCACCCGCCATGGCGCACCATATCGCGGAGGAGATCGAGCCGGGGAAGCAATGCGACAACAACGATGACTTACTCGATTTCATTCGCCGCCGCGGCTCCACCACCTATCATCCCGTCGGCACCTGCCGCATGGGCCAGGATCAGAAAGCCGTGGTCGATGAGCGGCTGCGCGTGCGTGGATTCGCGGGCCTGCGCGTGGTCGATGCCTCGATCATGCCCGCGGTCGTTTCCGGCAACACCAACGCAGCGACGATCATGATCGGCGAAAAGGGGGCCGACATGATACTCGAGGACGCGAACGCCGGAACATCGATCCCCGATCTCGTTCATGCTTCGCAGTAGGCGAAAGCGCCCGCGCCTTCGAAAGATGCCGCTTGTACACACGAGTTGTTCAGAGATGGAGGCCGATCTTGCCCGCCACAATCGAAATTGGCAGCGTCACGATCCACCGTATCGTCGAGCAGGAGGGTCCATTTTTCGACGCCATGCAATTTTTCCCGGCCATGACGAGGGAACTTCTCGACGAAAACCGGGGGTGGCTACAGCCCAGATTCCTCGATGCAGAGGACAAGCTGATGCTCTGCATCCAGAGCTACATCGTGCGGACACCCCACCACACGATCATGATCGACTCGTGCGTCGGCAACCATAAGCCGCGGCCGACGCGAAGCTTTTGGCATATGATGAATTCCGATCGCTACGAGAAGAACCTCGCGGCAAGCGGATTTGGTGTCAACGATATCGATTTCGTCATGTGCACGCATTTACATACTGACCACGTCGGATGGAACACTCGGCTCGAGAATGGCCAGTGGGTGCCGACCTTCCCTAAGGCGCGCTACGTATTTGCTGACCGCGAACTTGGCTACTGGACCAAGCGCCAGAAGGACGATCCGGCAGCGTGCCCATGGATCACCGATTCCGTGCTCCCGATTGTGGCGGCCAATCGCGTCGATATCGTCAAGAGCGCGCACGCGTTCAACGAACTCGTTGCGCTCATCCCGACGCCCGGCCACACCATCGATCACTATTCGGTGCAGGTCGGCAAGCCCGGCGCCGATGCCATCATTGCCGGCGACATGATCCACTCACCGCTGCAAGCCCGGTATCCCGAGCTTGGCATGATGTCGGATTACGACTCCAATCAGGCGGGAGAGTCGAGGCGAGAATTGTTCGGTCGCTTCTGCGATACGTCTACGCTCATGTGTACAGCGCATTTCCCCTCGCCATCCACCGGCCGCGTGGTCCGCTATCGGGATGCATTCGACTTCGTCGACGCCTAGACCTTCAAGACTTGTCCATTGCATTGTCGGCGACGAGCTCCGCGCCGTTAATATAGCTCGCCGCATCCGAGACGGCGAAAACAATGAGATTGGCGATTTCCTCGGGTGTGCCCCAGCGCGTGTTACGCACACCCTGATTGTTTGACCAAAGCGATCGCTCGCGCTCCGCGTCCTCGGGACTGAGCTTTCGTTTGGCAAGTTCACGTTCCCATTTGGCAAAGCGCTCTGGCGTGTTGATAAAACCGGGTATCACGCAGTTCACACGAATATTGTGCGGCGCAAGCTCGTTGGCGAGCACCTTGGAGAACCGGATCTCGGCTGCTTTTGCCGGCCCAGTGCAGGAGGACAGGAACGGCGGGTTCAGCGTCATGATCCCGGTCTCACCGCTCACATTGACGATCCGGCCCGCGCCTTGCGCGATCATCATCGGTACTATCCGCTGACAGATGCGAAACTGCGCAAAGAAGTTGATCGCCATGCCGTCGACGAGCTCCTCGTCGGTGACTTCGAGAAAAGGCTTGTATGTGCCCGTGCCTGCATTGTTGACGAGAATGTCAATGCGGCCGAGCAGGTCGTTGACGATGCGCGGAATCGTTTCAATCTGTTCGACTTTGGTCACGTCCAGCTGATGTGTCTCGATCCTCGCTTGGGTGGTCGCCATTATGTCGCGCGTCGCTTCGGCAAGCGCCGACTCCCGGCGCGCGCAGATAAGAACCTTCACGCCCTCCCGTGCGAGCGCGCGCGCCGTCTCAAGGCCTATTCCCTTGCTCCCGCCGGTGACGAGCGCCGTCTTGCCTGCAAGACCTAGTTCCATTGCCCACTCCTCCCATAAAAAATTCTTTGTCCAAGTCCTCAAAATCGCACGCGCCAGGCGCTTTCCGGGCCATCGAGCTGCGGCTATAGTACGCCGTCAAAGTTCGAGAAACTCAATAGCGATTGGGAGTGAAACAAGACAAGCTCAGGGAGGGAATCAAAATGCCGATGACTCGTCGTCAAGCACTGACGTCCGCTGCTGCCGCCGCACTTGCAGGCGCCGTAGCCAAGCCCGCGATAGCGGCAAAAGAGCCCATTCAGGTCGGCTATCTACCGGCGCTCACGGGCCCCTCATCGTCCACCGGGATCGGGATCAATCGCGGAATCCAATTGGCGGTCCAGGAGATCAACGCGGCCGGCGGAATCGACGGCCGCCAGATCGAACTGATTACCCGCGATACCCAAAGCGATCCGACGAAAGCGGTGAACGGAGCAGCGGAGCTGACGCGCGGGCAGAAAGTGAGCGTCGTCTTCGGCCCGGTCAATTCTGGCGAGTTGCTCGCTGTCGTGCCGTTGCTCGCCCGCACAAAAACGCCGCAGCTCCATCCCTGCTGGGTCGATACCCTGACCGACCCGCAGAAATATCCGATGTGCTTCCGCAACGCGCCCACCAACCAGCAGATCGGCGGCGCCGCGAACCGCTATGTCGTGGACGTGCTCAAGCGCAAAAAGGTCGCGGTGATCAGCGACACCACCGGCTACGGCACCGCATCGGTCAACGCCTATGCGCCGATGCTCAAGGCCAAAGGCGCCGAGGTCGTCTACCAGGGCAATGTCGACGCCGCCAATCCGGATCTCAAGCCCGAGCTTTTGCGCATGCAATCCGCAGGTGCGGAAGCAATCATGCCCTGGAGCGTGAATGCCGGTTTTCTCTCCCGCATCATCAATACGCGCGGCGACATGGGTTGGGACGTGCCGATCGTCGGCCAGACCACGCTCGGTTCGGGTCAAACCAAGGCGTTGCTGGAAAAGCCCGAATTCTGGGCGAAGGTCTATCCGAACAATTTCCGGCCGGTTTGCTACGCTGCGGGCGGGAAGCTTTCGGAGCGGACTAGCGCGTTCGTCGGCCGACTGAAGAGCGCCAAGATCGACATGGGCGATACGCTGCTGTGGTGGATCGCACTCGGTTACGACAGTCCGCGTATGATCGCCCAGGCGATGAAGGCCGTCGGCACCGAGCCAGAGCAGATCGTCGGCTATCTCAACAAGCTCAAGGGATTCCCCGGCGTCTACGGCGACATCTCCTTCAGCCCCGATCAGCACAACGGCTATCCCGACGATGAAGTCGTGATGGTCGAAGCTAATTCACTAAAGGACGGCGCGTTCAACCTGGCTCCCGGCTACAGCGCCTGAGCCGATGGTCGAATTGATCATCTCGACTGGGGTGGCGATCGGCTGCATCTACGCGCTGATCGGCATCACTTATAACGTGATGTTCTCAGCATCGCGCGTGTTCAGCTTCACCGCTGGCACGCTCGGCATGCTGGGCGGGGTGCTGGGCTCGCTCTTCATCGCCCATATGGGCATGCCGCTGGCGGCAGGTTTTCCGCTCGTGATTGCCGCCGGCGCACTTTTCGGCATCGTCACGGAGATCGTTGCCGTGCGGCCGGTGCTCAAGAGTTTGGACCAGCATCTCTATGTGCTCTCCACGCTCGCGCTGGCGCTGATTATCCAGCAGTTTACCGCGATTGAATGGGGTACGGAGGCGCGGCCGTTTCCGCGCCTCTTCGACATTCCCCGCGGCGGTTTCGATCAGCAATTCTGGCTGCCGATGCTCGCCTGCGCGGTGGTGATCGTCGGCTTGGAACTGCTCTATCGTCACACGCTGATCGGCCGTGCCTTTCTGGCGATCTCCGAAGACAATTATGCGGCGCGCGCGCTCGGTCTGCCGGAACGCAGGCTGCGCATGACGAGCTACGCGCTCGCCGGCGCGATCGGCGCGCTCGCCGGCTTCGCCGGCGGCGAGATGCTGCTGGCCTTCTTCGGCACCGCTCCGATGCTGACTTTTTACGGCTTCGTTCCGGTTGCACTGGGCGGCATGGGCAACAACCGCGGCGCCGTGGTCGCCGGCCTCTTGCTCGGGCTGTTTCAGCAAGCCGCGAACTTTCTTGTTGGCGGCATCTTCGCATCGGTAGCGGTCTTCACGGTATTCATCCTTGTCCTGCTGGCGCGTCCCGAGGGGCTGGTCGGCACTGTCCTCCAGCGTCGCGTTTGATGGATACGGCAGCACAATTGCGCCCAAGCAGCGCCAGCGCGCTTGGCTCCGCGAGCGCGCTCGGCGCGGCGCTGCCCTTCCTGGCGCTGCTCGTCCTCGGCATTGCGTTCCCATTGTTCGGTGGCGGCTATTGGGGTGTGATCCTGACCCGGGCCTGCGTCTATTGGGTGCTGGTGTCCGGCCTCAATCTGGTCGTTGGCTTCGCGGGCCAGATCGCAATCGGCTGGGTGGCGCTGCTCACGCTCGGCGCCTACACCACGAGCGTGCTTGCGGCCGGCAATGTCATGCCGGCGCTGCCGCCCTATTTGGCGCTGGCGATTGCGGCCGTGGTCGGCGCAATCTTCGGCCTGATTATCGGTCTGCCCGCGCTGCGGCTACGCACCTTCTATTTTGCCATCACGACGCTTGGCTTCGCCACCATAGTCACGCAAGTGGCCTTGGCCTGGCAAAGCGTGACCGGGGGCGGCGTGGGCGTTCCCGGGCCGATCTTTCCGGAGCCGTTCGCCTCGCAATGGGGTTTTTATTATTTCTGTTTTGGCCTGGCGGCGATCTGCACCTGGATGACGATAAATGTCGCGGCAAGTCGCTTCGGCCGCGCGCTGACCGCGATTCGCGACGCGGAGGTCGCCGCGGAAGCAAGTGGCATCTCAAAGCCTGCTTTGCTGGGGGCGGTGTTCCTGTTCAGCGGGGCCCTTGCTGCGGTCGCCGGCGGGCTGTTTGCCTCATTGCAATCCTACATTACGCCGGACGCCTTTACCCTCGACTTGTCGGTCTTGTTCTTCATCGCCATCCTGATCGGCGGGCGCGGGTCCATTCTCGGACCGCTCCTCGGCACGATTCTTTTGACCGTGCTTCCGGAATTCGCCGCACCATTAGTTGCGTGGTCCACATTCCTCTATGCGGTGCTGTTGCTCGTCATCGTGCTCGTGATGCCGGGTGGAATTGCCGAGATTCTGGATTTCAAGAACCGCCGCCCGCTCGAGAGTGGTCGCGCAATCATCCCGCGGCCGGATTTGCTTGGTCCGCTGCTCGGCGCACCGCGCGATGCTGGCACGCTGACGCTGGAGCAGGTGGCGCTCAGCTTCGGCGGGGTGAAAGCGATAGATGACCTCGATCTCGTAATCCGGCCAGGTCAAGTGCACGGACTGATCGGCCCCAACGGCAGTGGCAAGACGACAACACTGAACGTCATCTCCGGTTACTATTTGCAACAGCGCGGCGAGGTCAGGCTGAACGGAGCGCCATTGCCGCTGTTCGCCCGCCACCGGCGCGCGCATATGCGGATTGCCCGAACGTTTCAGACGCCGCGCATCGTCGGCTCCGCGTCGGTGCTGGAGAACGTTATGATCGGCGGCACCATCGACGGCGAGGCCACGTTCGTCGAATCGTTACTGTCGCTGCCGCGCCATCGACGCGACGAAGTTAGGCTGCGTGAGGCCGCCATGCTGGCCTTGGCGGCGGTCGGGCTGGAACGGCTCGCGCCGGTGCAAGCCGATCGGTTACAGCACAGCGAGTTACGCTTCACGGAGATCGCTCGCGCGCTGATGCTGCGTCCGGCTTTCCTGCTGCTCGACGAACCGGCGGCCGGACTCTCAGCCGAGGAGATCGGACGGCTCGGCGCGCTAATTCTAGCGATCGCCCGCGCCGGAACCGGCGTATTGTTGGTAGAGCATCATGCCGATCTGATATTCGATATCTGCCACCATGTCACCGTGCTCAATCTTGGCAAGACGCTGGCGGCCGGCACGCCAACGGAAGTCCGTTCGCATCGGGAGGTGGTCAATGCCTATCTCGGCGGCTGAACCGCTGCTGGATATCGCCAGCCTCTCAAGCGGTTACGGCAAGATCGGCGTACTGCACGGCATCGATCTGACGGTCGGCGCGGGTGAAGTGGTGGCGCTGCTTGGCCCCAACGGCGCCGGCAAGACCACGCTGTTGCGCGCGGTGTCGGGACTGCTGCCCTGGTCGGGAAGCGTACGATTTGCCGGTCGTGACCTCGCCGGGGCCAGTCCGCGGGATACCGTTAAAGCAGGGCTCGCGCATGTCATCGAGGGACATCGAGTATTCACGCAGCTTGCCGTGCTCGACAATCTGATGCTGGCGGCCTACGACTTATCACACGCAGAGCGTGCTTCGCGCATCGAGGAGGTGCTCGCTCTCTTTCCTGAGATTGCTGCTAAGCGCCACGAACGCGCGGCTTCGCTCTCCGGTGGTCAGCAGCAAATCCTGGCGGTGGCCCAAGGCCTGATCCGACGGCCGCGATTGCTGATGCTGGACGAGCCGTCCGCCGGCCTCTCGCCTGTACTGGTGGATCGGATCCTCGTGGTGGTGCGGCGGCTTCGCGAAACAGGCACGGCGGTATTGTTGGTCGAGCAGTTGATCGAGAAAGCGCTGGCGCTTGCCGACCGCGTCTATGCGCTCGCGCGCGGATCAATTGTACTTGAAGCCAGAACTGGCGAGGCCGATCTGCCGCAGCGGCTGGAGCACGCTTATCTGGCAACCGGCAGCCGTCACCCGACCGGCCCAGCGCTGTCGTAGCAAGGGAAGGTCTCGATGCCGATCAACTCCAAATATCTGTTTGTCGCCAGCATGGATGTGGACCCCGACAAGGAGGCGCTTTTTAACGAGGTGTACGATACTGAGCATGTACCCAATCTCTTAAAAGTACCGGGCGTGCACGCCGTCGCTCGTGTCGAGGGCGAGCCGTTCGTCATCAGCATCGGCGGCGAGGAAAAGCGGATTGAGCGATCAAGCCCGCGCTATAGCGCGCTCTATGAGATCGACGACCCTCATGTCTTGGTGAGCCTCGAGTGGGCGAAGGCCGGCGAAGCTGGGCGTTGGCCCAACGAGGTGAGACCGTTCACCCGCAACCGGCGGCATACGCTTTACAGACTTCGCTAGCCGCACTTCTCAGTCCGGCTAATTCTTGCAACGCACGTGAAACCGGCCATCAAAAGGCTTCTCAATGGATCTCGGTTTAAAAGACTGCAAGGCCTTCGTTGCCGGCGCCAGTAAGGGACTCGGCAAGGCCTGCGCCAAAGCACTCGCCGACGAAGGCGCCCGCGTCTTCATCTGTTCGCGCGATGTAGAGGAGCTCAAACGAGCGGCGGCGGAATTCGGTGCAGCTGGTTATTCCGCGGCGGACGTCTCGCGGCCAACGGACGTGAAACGCGTTGTGGCCGACGCCCTTGCCACATTGGGTGGTCTCGACTGCCTTGTGACCAATGCGGGTGGTCCGCCGACCGCTCCCTTCGAAAAAGCCGGCGATGGCGACTGGGATATCGCCTACCAGCTCAATTTGATGAGCGCCGTTCGCCTCATACGTGAAGCATTGCCGGCTCTGAAGGCTTCGGGGCGCGGCCGCATCGTCAATCTGACCGGTTACGGCGTGAAAGAGCCGATGACCGATCTTGTCGTGTCGGATTCGGTTCGGGCTGGCGTCACAGTTATGGCCAAAACCATTGCGTCGGACCTCGCGCCATGCGGCATTACTGTCAACAATATTGCGCCCGGTCCCATTATGACCGATCGCCTCACTGAAATTCTTTTCGCCCGGGCAAAGAGTTCTGGCATAACGCCCGATGAACAATTCAGGCGCTTCTCCGAAACCATACCAGTGCGCCGAATGGGACAGCCGAACGAAATTGGTGATCTCTGCGCCTATCTCTGTTCGTCGCAAGCCGGCTACCTCACCGGTCAGACTATCATCGTCGATGGCGGCGCAAACCGCTCGGTCTAAACTCGGCACCGGAGCATTCTCGAAGGCTCGTACCTCAATTTGGCGTATGCGCTCGCTGGATACGCCAAATTCCGAAGCAAGAACCTCGAGCCTAATGGGGTTATTGCCGACTTGATCAGGCAAGATGCGCCCTTCTACGACGCAAACATTTCGCCAGAAGCGATCGACGGTTTGAACAAATTCGCACGCCTCGACCGCAGTCGCATTCCGGCCGGTATCGCGCTGTGGCGGCTGTGACATAGCGGCCATCGGCGGCCTTGCGCTCTTGTTCGCGGCCGCCACACTGGTCAGTGTGGTCTTGATCAACCTCGTAAGACTTAAACCCGTCTCTAGTCGACTTCATTTTATTTTCGGGGAAACGTAATTTTGCGCACGAGTGACAAACTGCCCAATCCCGCGGCTTCTTGAAACTCTCGCGACACAGAGATTGATGCTGCTGTCCATTAAGTGGCGCGGGCCGATCCGTTGCCTGATTCATCGATATTTCCAGATTTGATTTGCGACAGGCACGGGAATGCCTTTAGATGAGAGTGACGCTTCAGTGAATCTAAGAAGAAATGACGTTATCGCAATAAGAAAAAATAATCTAACAAATAGGGAGAGAAAGATGGCCAACGTAAACAATGGCAAGGTGACCCGGCGCACGATTTTAAAAGCTGGCGTGGCCATGACCACAGCGCCATTCTTCGGGATTGCGGCGCCTAGCGTGTTGGCTCAGGCGCCCACGAAGTCGCCGACCAAAGTTCTCGACTTTATGACCAATGCCGACGTGGCCAAGGCCGAGCAGGAAGGCCAACTCGTGTTCTATTGCCACGAGAACGAGGCCGGCACAGCTGGCATCATGGAGGGATTTCGCAAAGACTTCCCGAAAATTTCAACGAGCTATGTCCGGGCGCAGACCGGGGCGCTCTATAACAAGATCCTGTCGGAGCGCTCGGCCGGACGCTTCGATGTCGACGTGATCCAGCTGTCGGATCTCGCTCCGGCTTTCGATTTTCAGAAAAAAGGTGGTTACGAGCATTATATGTCACCGGAATCTTCCGCCTACAACAAAGACCATCTCAGCGCACCAAACGGATATTTCTTCTGGACCGGCGTCGACCCCGCCGGCATCGCCTACAATTCCGAGAAGGTTGCTGCCGGCGATGCGCCGAAAGGATGGAAGGACATTCTCAATCCACGCTGGAAGGGCAAGATCAGCTGCAAAATCTCCGCGTCCGGTCTGCAATTCGTGCAGTGGTATACACTGCGCAAGATTTATGGCGATGGTTTCTGGAAAGAATTTGCCAAGCTCCAGCCGCACGCCTTCGATTCGCGCGTGCAATTGTTTGATCGCCTTTCCAAGGGCGACGACACAATCACTGCGATCGGCGAATATCCCGCCTACATTCTGTTCAAGAGCAGGGGCGCCAAGGTCGAGTTCGTCGCGCCGCCCGAAGGATTGGTAGCGACTCCGCTTGTCGTCGGCGCGGTCAGCAAGGCGCCACACCCCGAGGCGGCAAGGCTATTCGTCGATTGGGCGATGTCGAAACGCGGCCAAGCTTGGTACCAGACCAATCCGAATCTCTATTACGGTTCGGTGCGGACTGATGCGCCGCCGATGCCCACTGGCGTAAAACTCAGCGATTTTAAGCTGCTCTATCCTTCCGACTGGGATGAGTACGCGTCGCAAAGTGCAACGTTCTTGAAGGAATGGAACGGCATGCTTGGCTTGTGAGGGACCGGCGGTGGGATCAACGGGATCCTCATGCTCCGTGCAGAAAGTGACCGGGTATGGAGTTGCGGCTATCGCCGCAGTTTTCGTCCTCTATCCGGTTTACTTTCTGCTGCAGGCCGCCCTCGACGTCGGTGATCCGCAGGTCAGGCCACCGACCGCTTACGGCGTCGAAAATTTCAGTGGCTTGCTTCAGTACCCGCAGATCCTGCTCAACACGCTCACGGTGTCGCTTGCAGCCACCGTGATGGCGCTCGTGTTCGGCTTCGTGATGGCGTGGATTCTCACTCGTACCAATGTACCCGGGCGCCGTCTGTTCGAGCAGCTCATGGCCGTGCCCTATTACCTGACGCCCCTCCTCGGCGCTCTGGCCTGGAGTTCTGCTCGGTCAGCCTGAGAGCGGATTCATCAACGGCATCTGGCGGGCGCTCGGCGGCCATGATTACCTGATCAATATTAACACTGCCTTCGGAATTGCGTGGGTCATGGCTTTGTTCGAGGGTTCGGTGGCCTTCGTCATGATCGCGGCGCTGATGAAATCCATGGACCCTTCGCTCGAGGAGGCCTCTCAAGTCATAGGTGCAAGCCGCATTCGTACGATCATGCGGATCACGTTGCCACTGGTTGCGCCCGGCATTCTCGGCGCTGCCATCTTCGTCTTTGCCGAAATGCTCGGCTCGTTCGCCGTTGCGCTCGTGCTTGGCTTGCCTAGCCGCTATTACGTCATTACCACGGCGATCTATCAAATGATCCAGCAATACCCGCCCAAAATCCAGGTCGCGGCAGCGATGGGCGTGTCGCTGTTTGCCGTGATGTTCGTCATGCTGTACGCGTACCGGCGCGTCGTGATGTCCGGCAGTTACGTGACGATCACCGGGAAAGCTTTCCGACCGCGGGTGATCAACGTCGGACCACTGCGCTATATGCTGCTCGGCATTTGTGTCCTTTATCTATCGGCTGCCGTCGTTCTGCCGCTGGTTACGCTGCTTTACGCCTCGCTGCAAAAGATCGCTGTGATCTTCCCGGCCGCCGAGAACTTCACCTTCGATAATTTCCGGATGGCCATTACAATGAACGCTGTGCGCTCGGCGCTCGGCAATAGCCTGCTGCTCGCATTTGGCACAGCCACGATCGGCGTCGTGCTGATGGGACTGCTGGCCTGGCTCATCTATCGTTCGCGATTGCCGGGCAGCGGATTGATCGAATACATAGTGATGTTTCCACAGGCCGTGCCGCGCTTGGTGTTTGCCTTTGGTCTGATGTGGGCCTGGGTTATTTTCCCCATTCCAATCTATGGCACGCTGTGGCTGCTGTTGATCGCTTATCTGACGGTCTTTCTGCCGCTCGGCGTGCGCACCATCGCTGGCGTCATGCTACAGATCGACAAGAGCCTTGAGGAATGCGCGCAGATGTGCGGCGCGTCATGGGCGTTCCGCGTGCGCACCGTGTCCATTCCGTTGCTGAGGCCAGGCCTCGTCGCCGCGTGGCTGCTGCTGTTCATCGCCAGTGTGCGCGAACTCGGCGCGTCTATTTTGTTGATGGGCCCGCATTCCAAAGTGATTACACCTTCGATTGTCGAATCCTGGTTCGGCACCAGTTCCGAGCTCACCGCCACCTTGGCGCTGATCCAGACGCTTGTTGTGGCGATCGCGATGATTGTCCTGCTTGCCGTCACGCGCCGCGTCGGCGCCCACCCCACCGACTAAGGATGCCAGGAACCGCCTCAATGCAAGCGTTGCCGTCGGAGTCCCTCGCATCGCCTTCACCCCTGACCCCACATATCGAGGTCGACCGCCTTGAGCTGCATTATGGCAGCGTCCCGGCGGTGCGCGGTGTCAGTTTCAATGTCTTGCCCGGTGAACAGCTGACGCTGCTCGGCCCATCTGGCTGCGGAAAGACCACGACTTTGCGCGCAATCGCCGGGCTTGAGCAACCAACTGCGGGTGAGATTCGGATCGGCGGCGTGCCGGTATTCTCATCGGCTCGCAAAATCAACATGCCGGCGGAGAAGCGCGGACTGTCGATGGTATTCCAGTCCTACGCGATCTGGCCGCACATGACCGTATTCGACAACGTTGCCTATGGGCTGCGGGTGCGGCGGGCCGGCCCGGCGGAAATAACCGAGAAGGTGCATCACGCGCTCGATTTGGTTCAAATGCGTGACTATAAGGACCGGCGAGCTTCGCAGCTTTCCGGCGGTCAGCAGCAGCGCGTAGCGCTGGCGCGTGCCTTCGTTTTCTCGCCGTCCGTCCTTTTGTTTGATGAGCCGTTGTCGAATCTTGATGCCAAGTTGCGTGGAGACATGCGCATCGAACTGCGCGACCTTCAGCGCCGCCTCGGTATCACCTCGGTCTACGTCACCCACGACTTGGAAGAGGCGCTGGCAATGTCTGATCGTATTGTGGTGATGCGCGACGGCTTGGTCGAGCAGACCGGAACGCCAGACGAAATTTATAGTCTGCCACGCAGTGCATTTGTGGCGGACTTCATCGGCTCCGCTAATTTGATCCGTGGGCGCTGCCGGCCGGATTTGGCCACTGACGATCTAATCGCACTGGAGACTTCGGCCGGGCACATAATCTATGGCATGACATATGGACGGCCTGTCGGCTCGGACCTAATTGTCTCGGTGCGCACCGTGCACCTACAAATTTCTTTGGAGCGGCCGGTCGAAACAAGAAATGTTTGGCCCGCGCGGGTGGAGAAGACAGTATTTCAAGGTGACTTCAGCCAGGTCCACATTGGCTGGGGCGACCAGCGGCTCGTTGCCCGCTGCGCCGCGATGGAGCCGATTACGGCAGGCCGGGACATCTACATGGCGGTCGAGCCTCGGCGTGTCGTACTACTGAGCGCGGGAAACCCCTAGATTGAATTGGAAACGCCATGCCGTTTGACAAAGACGATCTTGCATTTCTGGAGTCCATGGACACGCCGACTGTTTGTAATGTGATCGAAATCATTGCCCCAGACCGGCGCGGCCATGGCTACACGACCCGGCACCTGCATTGCCCGTTTCCCGATATTCCGTCCAAGGTCGGCTTCGCTAAAACCATGACCATGCGGGCCAAGGACCCGATCCCGCTTGGCGGGCGAGAGCTATATGCAAAAGCGTCACGATTACCTCGATTACGTCGCCTCGCAGCCCCATCCGAGCTGGATGGTGATTCAGGATCTTGATGACCCCCCGGGTTACGGCGCCTTCTGGGGTGAAGTGCAGTCCAACGTGCACAAGGCGCTCGGCTGCCACGGGGTTGTAACCAATGGTTGCGTCCGCGACATTCCGATGATCGCTCCCGGCTTTCAGATTCTAGCCGGCTCGATTGCCCCCTCGCACGCTTTTGTACACGTCGTTGATTTTGGTGGCGAAGTGACGGTGCATGGCATGGCCGTGAAAAATGGCGACCTAATTCACGCCGATCGCCACGGAGCGGTCGTGGTCCCGATCGACAGGATTTCTGCGATGCGCAGCGCGCTCGAGGTACTGAACAAGAAGGAAGCGCGCATTATCGCAGCGGCGCGTGCTCCAGGTGTGACCGTCGAGAAAATCAAGACCGCAATGAGCGGATGAATCACGACAGTGTTCCATAATTTCAGATGATCGGCGGTTTGTTCGCGTCAAGTTCTCTACGCGACACATAACCGTTCGTTATCGTCGGTGCATGATAACCTCAGATTATTTGCAATTTACGGCGACTTCGATAAGTCCGGCGAAAGCAGTTTTTGCTTCAGCGTCCGAATTGCAGTTAGTTACTGCCCGCATCTTCCCATTTCGGGCAGCTACGTGCCTCGATCGGCATGTCGAATTCCTTGTAGTTGCTCTTGTCGATCACCGACGGCTTCAGGAACAGTTCTTTCGGCACCGCCTGGTGGCGCAGACTGCGGATTGCGATGATGGTCGCGAGGCAGCCCTGCATGAATGGATCGGCTTGCCCGCTCGCCAAGAGTTTGCCCGCCTTGACCGCGTCGACCGCTTCTTTGGTGCCGTTGATGCCGACCACGACGGCTTTGCGGTTGGCAGCTTCAAGCGCCTCGATCGCGCCGATCGCCATCGCGTCGTTGGCGGCCATCACGCCGTCGATCTGTGGGAACGACTGCATCATGTTTTCCATCACTTGCAGCGCGTTCAGCCGCTGGAAATTGCCCGGCTGGGTGGCGAGCAGCTTGACGTTCGGGTAGCCCTTCAGCGAATCGGTGAGGCCGCGCGTGCGGTCCTGATTGGACAGTGAGCCCTTAACCCCCTCGATGATGACGACGTTGCCCTTGCCGTTAAGCGCCTTCATCAGCGCCTGCCCGGTCGCCACACCGACCTTGTAGTCATCAATACCAACGTAGGAGACGAGCTTGCCGCCCGCCATGTGGTCGGTGACGTTGACCACCGGAATGCCGGCGGCGTTCATCTTCTCGACACTCGGGATCAGCGCCTTGTAATCGACCGGGGTAAACACGATCGCGCTCGGCTTCTTGATGATGACGTCCTCAACCTAACTCATCTGCTCGGGGATGCTGTCGGGCTTGGTCGGCACGTATTGGATGACGGAAGCACCCATCTGCTTGGCGGCGCTGGCGGCGCCGACCCGCACGTTCTGGAAGAATGGGTTGGTCTGGTTCTTGGTGAAGACGGCGATCGTCTCGCCATCGGCGCGCGCGGCGCCGATGCCCGCTCCGATCGCCACCGCGGTCGCCAGAATGAGTTGCATCGATTTCACGGATTTCCTCCTCGTGTTTCGATTGGCATGTATCGGTTCCCGGCCGACCATGACGCCACGCGACGAGGCGACAAGCGCGTCCCTCGCCGCGGGCTCGGCGAGATCCAGACGTTGCACAAGCTTGAATTGCATCGCCCCCATGCGCGCACGCACAGCAAACCGTTATGTCGGCCGACGCTGAACTCTCGCGTGCGGGAAGCCGCGATCTCATTGATTTAAATCAAGCGAGTTGCCGATTGCGCTTCGTATCTTTCTGCGTCGCCGGTCACACACGACAATCGGCAAGGGGCGTCGCGTCGGATTTTATCCTCAGCGAAAAGGTGGCGCGTGGCGGACGTTCCTCTTTTTGAACTGCGCGGAATTTCCAAGGAATTTCCCGGCGTCAAGGCGCTCGATGACGTGTCGTTCGAAATCCGCGCCGGCGAAGTGCATATGCTAGTCGGCGAGAACGGCGCCGGCAAATCGACTTTGATGAAGATTCTGTGCGGCGCCTATCGCGCCGACCGCGGCGAATTCTTCAACAACGGCGGGCCGGTGACGATTCACGGCACGGGCGCGGCGCGTAAATTCGGCATTGCCGTCATCTTCCAGGACTTCACGCTCGTCCCTTACCTCGACATCGCGCAGAATATTTATCTCGGCCGCGAATTTGCGAGCCGCGTGCCCGGCTTCATCGACCGGCGCCGCATTTATGCGGAAGCCAAGCGCGTGCTCGACGGCATCGGCTTCGACATCGATCCGCGCGAGCCGGTGCACAGCCTCGGCGTCGCCCAGCAGCAGATGGTGGAGATCGCCAAGGCGCTGTCGCAGGACGCCCGCATTCTGGTGATGGACGAGCCGACCGCGGCGCTGTCCGATCACGAGACCGAAAAGCTGTTCGCTATGATCGCGCGGCTGAAGGCGAAGGGTGTCGCCATCATCTACATCTCGCACCGGCTATCGGAGGTGTTCGCGCTCGGTGACCGCATCACCGTGCTGCGCGACGGCCGCAAGATCGCCGACCTGCTGCCGAAGGAGACGACGCCGGACCAGCTGGTGACGCTGATGGTCGGGCGGCCGGTCGATACGACCTATACGCGGCCGGCGCGGCCGGCTCCGGGCGAGGTGGCGCTGGAGGTCAAGAACCTATCGGGACCCAGCGGGTTTTCCGACGTCAATCTAACGGTGCGCGCCGGCGAAATCGTCGGCCTGTGCGGGCTGGTCGGCTCCGGCCGCACGGAAGTTGCGCGTGCGATCTTCGGCGCCGACCGGGTGACCGCCGGTGAGATCAGACTATTCGGCGAACCGATCGCCGAACTCGATCGAAGCCGCGACGCGCCGCGGGATGGCGCTGATTCCGGAGAACCGCAAGACGCAAGGCCTCGCGCTGGCGCGCTCGGTCGGCGACAACATCGTGCTGGCGGGCTTGCGTACGATGTTCCCCGCTGGGATTTTCGTGCCGCGCCGCGCGCTCAAGGCGGCGCGCGCGGTGATCGACAAGCTGCGCATCGCCACGCCGACGCCGCGACGGCCGGTCGGCACGCTGTCGGGCGGCAACCAGCAGAAGGTCGTCATCGGCAAATGGCTCAATGCGGACGCCAAATTCTTCATCTTTGACGAGCCGACGCGCGGCATCGACGTCGGCGCCAAATCCGAGATCTTTCGGCTGCTCGACGGCCTGGTGCATAACGGCGCCGCGGTGCTGATGATCAGCTCCGAGCAGATCGAGATCGTTCACATCTGCGACCGCGCCTACGTCATGCGCAGCGGACGCATCGCCGGCGAGCTTGCGCCCCACGAGCTCACCGAAGCCAACATTGTCCGCCTCGGGATTCACCAATGAGCACGCAGGGACTGAGCCTAAGGTTGCTGCCGCTCTCCCGCGTGCCGGGCGTCGCCATCGTGCTGATGGTGCTGTGCGCGATATTCGGCGTGCTGAGCCCGGGGTTCACGACGCCGGCCAATATCGCCAACATCCTCTCGCAATCGACCATCCTGCTGTTGCTGGGGCTGCCGATGACGGTCATCATCATGACCGAGGGTATCGATCTGTCGATCGGCGCGGTGCTCACCTTCTCGTCTATCGTGCTTGCCGTCACCGTGATCGCGACCGGATCAGCGACGCTCGCTTTTTTCGCCGCGCTGGCGGTCGGCCTGTGCTTCGGCCTCGCCAACGGCGCGCTGGTCGCGCTCTTCGACATCCCACCCTTCATCACCACGCTCGGCACGCTCGGCATCGCGCAAGGCTTGTCGCTGCTGGTTACCGACGGCCAAAGCGTGGTTGGCATTCCGTCGGCGATTGAACATATCTATTCAGGTGCCGTCGCCGGGATCCCCCTGCCGGTCATCATCGCGGCACTGGCTTATCTCGCCACGCACGCCCTGCTCTATCACACCCGCTTCGGCACCTACGTCTTTGCGCTCGGCGGCAACCGCGAAGCTCTGCGCGTCGCTGGCATTTCGGTGCGCGGCGCGCTGATCCGCGTCTATGTCTTCGGTGGTGTGATGGCCGGCTTTGCCGCGCTGTTGATGACCGCGCGGCTCAATTCGGCGCACCCGACCGCGGGCATCGGCATGGAGTTCGACGCCATCGCCGCCGTCGCCGTGGGAGGCACCTCGTTCGAGCGCGGCAACGGCTGGCTGCTCGGCACGCTTTTGGGCGTCATCGCCGTGGGCGTGCTGCGCAACGGCCTCAACCTGCTCGCGGTGCCATCTTCGACCCAGGTCGCCTGCATCGGCGCGATGGTGATCTTCGCACTGTTCATTGACGGCTTGCGGAGCGAGCGATGAGCACCGTCGAACAAAAGGCCGGCCGCCCGCACCTCGCGCTGTCGCGCGACATGATGCAGGCCTTCTACCGGCTGCTGGCGGTAGCACTGATCTGCGGCGTGCTGGGGTTGTTCAGCGACGTGTTCATCACGCCGAACAACATCCTCAACGTGCTGCGCCAATCCGCGCTGTTGTTCTTGATGGCCTCTGGCCTCACGCTGGTCATCTTGACCGCCGGCCTCGACCTTTCGATCGGCGCCAATGTGGCGCTGTCGGCTTGCCTTGCGGCGAGCGTGATCAAGCTCACCGGCTCGCCGCTGCTCGGCGTTGCGACCGGCATCGGCTGCGGCGCGTTGATCGGGCTCGCCAACGGCATCCTGGTGACGGCGCTGCGCATCCCATCGTTCATCGCCACCTACGGTATGATGTGGATGCTCACCGGCGTCACCTATTACTACATGGCCGGCGAGACCATCCACGGCTTCCCCGCCTCGTTCCGCCAGCTCGGCAGCGGCTATCTGTTCGGCGTGCCGATGCCGGTCTACGTCATGGTGCTGTTCCTGCTGATCGGCGGCCTGTTCGCACAGCGCACGATCTGGGGCCAGCAGATCTACGCTATCGGCGCCAATCCGGTCGCCGCGCGGCTTTCCGGCGTGCCGGTCGAGCGGCGGCTGGTGCTGGTGTACGCCATGAGCGGCGCGATGGCGGGGCTCGCCTCACTGATCATCCTTGCCCGCATTAATTCCGCGCAAGGCGATATCGGCGAAGACCTCACCCTGCCGGCGGTCGCCGCGGTGCTCGTCGGCGGCACCTCGCTGTTCGGCGGCTCCGGCACCGTCGCCGGCACGCTGATCGGCGCGCTCATCCTCACGCTGGTGCTCAATGGCATGAACCTGCTGCAGATCAATTCGTCGTGGCAGCCGCTAGTTACCGGCGTGATCGTTCTACTGGCGGTGTGGATCGACACCCGCACGCGGCGCATCGGCGAATAGGCATCGAAGACCCAAAGCTCACCACAATGGAAACGATAGAGGAGTAGATGAGATGAAATATCTGACCATAGGCGTCACCGCCGCGTTGACGACGCTGATATTCAGCGCTGCATCCGCCAGCGATGAGACAATCGCGGTGTTCACCAAAAACTTGACTAACCCCTACTTCCAGGCGGTGCGGGTCGGCACTGAAACGGCGGCCAAGACGTTCGGCGTCAAGGTCATTCAATATGTTCCGACCAAGCCGGACAGCATTCCCGAGCAGCTGAGCCAAGTCGAGGACGTCATCGTCAAAAAGCCGAGCGCGATCATCTTCATCCCGGTCGACTACAAGGCGATGGTGCCGGCGGTCGAGAAGATCAACGCCGCCGGCATTCCGGTCACCAACATCACCGACCGGGCCGCGGGCGGCAAATTCGTGGCCTATGTCGGTGCCAACGACTACAGCATCGGGCTGGAGACCGCGCGCACCCTGATGAAGGCGATCGGCGGCAAGGGTAATGTCATCATCCTCGAGGGGGTCAAGGGCTCGCTCACCAACACCGACCGCGTGCGCGGTTTTAACGACGCGATCAAAGAAAACCCAAACGTCAAGCTGCTAGCCTCGCAGCCGGCCAATTATCAGCGGCTGAATGCATTGCAGGTCATGGAAAACCTGATGCAGTCATTCCCGCAGATCGACGGCGTGCTGGCGGCCAACGACCCGATGGCGGTTGGCGCGATCGAAGCGCTGGAAGGCGCCAACCGCAAGGCATCCGTCGTCGGCATCAACGGCAGCAAGGAAGCGGTCGAGCTGATCAAGTCCGGTAAGCTTTTGGCGAGCGGCGACTTCAACGGCTTCATCCAGGGCTGCGTCGGCACCGAGATCGCCGTGCGCAACCTACGCCGTAAATCGACGCCGAAGGAAGTGATCCTCAAGCCGGTGGTGATCGACAAGTCCAATTTCGGTCCCTACCAGACGCCGGTCGAGCAGCGCACCTGCCCAACGTTGCAATCACTTGCGGCAAGCTGACAATCAATAAAGAACGCGGGTCGACAATTCGTCGACCCGCATCCGTTCGCAACTTAGCTCCGCCATCTATCATGATCCGCATCGCGATGAGTATAGTGAGGTATTAGGATCGAAGTCGCCTCTAATGCGCGCCCGGGTGCCGCATGGCAAACCGGCAACGCACACGAAGGTCGGGGTGCCCGGCCTCAATACTTTCACCGTCGGTCACTGCGGGAAACGACGCATTGAAAGGGAAATATTACGGCTATGATGGGCCGTGTCCCGCCTGGAACGACGAGATTAGTCCCACCACTACAGTTTCACCGTCTATGCGCTGAGTGTAAAGACGCTTGGTCTCGGCGCCGACTTTGATGGCCCTGCGGCACTGGCGCACTCAAGGACAAGGTTATGGCCGAAGGCATATTTGTAGCGCTGTATTCGACGAACCCGGACAAGGGAGCGAAAGCGCCGAAGATGTAGCAACCAAAAAAAGATTTACGTCGATGGCCGCCGGGATGAAAGTCCCGGCGGTATTTTCTTATCGGTCGCGATGGCACTTAACGGACATTCAAACCGAACTCTTGAATGTCCGCTGCCGGCGGGCCGGCACGGCCTGATCAAGCGCGCAGACCTGGATCAGTTCACTGCGAAGCAATAGAGCAACCCATCGCCGCCGGTCGAAATCAAGTCGGCCTGCGTGCAGCCGCCCCCTGGCCCGCGCGAGGGATGCGAGGCGTTCCAAGACTTAGCGGTTGGAAAGGTAGCCGGGCCGTTCTTATCCAAATGACCAACCATGACGGATCCCTGCGTGCTACTCGTGTAGTTCTTGCAGGTGTGGTCGGCATCATCGGTAAAGGCGCTGCCGTCCGGCTTGGAACCAGTGAGGATGTCGTGGCGGTTCGGCTTATCGCCGTACCCGTTGATCATCTCTCCCTTCTCGGACAGGCTGTTCTCCTTGTTGATTTTATTATCATCGCTGTGCAGATCGGCGACGTCTTTGGCGATGGTCAGGCCCTTGGCGTTCACCCACGGTCCCTTGCCGATGCGGTCGCGCGCATTGACCGCGCCGGCGCCCTGCGTCGACAGATAGGCGTGCCACATCTTTCCGCCGGCACCCGCCGATTGAGCGAGCTGCTGACAATGCGCATCGGCGCCGGCAAGACCGCCGAGATCGCCGCCTTTGCCGATGCCCACGCTGGTGACGAAAAAGCTCATGTTCGTTTGCTGTGCCACAGCGGGCGCTGCACAAGACAATGCAAGGCACGCCCCCAGCAGCGAGCCAATCCGAAGCGGCGTCATTTGGTTCCTCCCGGTTAAAACGCGGCCCAACGCCGCGCCATCAGAACTGTTCAACCCCGGGACTGTGGCGCTATTCCGGCATTCACGTTCCGTTGATTACGGCGCAGCGCAGCCCGCTAGCCGGCCGGAGAGCAGCACCGGGCGGCAAAATGGCACGCAGCAATTGCGTCGAGTTCAGAGCGAAGCGGACATGAACCGAATTTATGAGTACGCACCCTTGTCCATCAAATGCAAAAAGGCGCTTTCAACCCATCAATTGTCTTTCTTAGCCTTCTCCATCTGTCCAACCCCCAGCATGATTGCCCAAGCATTTTGTGCCACTGAAACGAAAAGGATTATAAACGCCAGCGACATTAAGTGCGGAGCCAATCCGGCTCGACACCCTTATTTGGTCGCTATGTGGCCTGGTTGATGTTTGTCTTATGAAAAAGCTTGCTCGATCCTTGATCTGATCAAGCTGGAGACACGAGTGGCTTATCCTTCTCCACGACATAGGTGGTCGCGAGCCTGACCTTTGTGTCGCTCGGCTTACCGCCCGCATGGGGCGTTCCGGCCGGAACCTGATAGTGATCGCCCGGCTTATATGAACGGGTCGGTTGACCTTGGATGGAAATCTCCACGCTGCCTTCTAAGATATAGGTGGATTCAATTCCCGGATGCGTGTGTCGCGCGATCGTGCCTCCCGCCTGTAACTCCGCTTCTACCAGGATCGTCACATAACCCGGCGTCGGACCATCCATCTGCGACAAAATCTTCCGAGTGTAGCCGGTTGTCGCTACGGGCGCCGCGGCCTGCGCCGAAGCGTCGGTCGCGATGACCCCCGTCACCGCACAAATCGCGCAACCTGCAAAGCCTCGCCGTGTCAGCATGATAACCTCCCCGCGGTACCCTGATCGAGAGCGGCCGGACTTTTGGAACGCAAATACTAAGTTGCCCATAATCGAGTGAGCAAGCTGTTTTAGGTAGTTTTTCCGCTTGTGTGCGGCTTCGGGTGTACGTCATGACAAGGCAGCGTTTTTAGTGGGTGCGATTCCGCTGCGGATTAATTTGGCCTGTGTGCTCACCATTATCCGTTCTTGTCCAAAGGCGACATCCCGGGCGCGGACCCAGCTCAAGCGCATTGGTGAGCCCGTTCGCATGGGCATCTCGCTCTGCGAGCGGCCGAAATGTCGCTAAGTGCCAATAGGCGACGTCGCAGCTTTGTCCGTAGTCTGCTAATGTGGTATGTGATAACAGTTCTCTGATTATCCATTCTCATCCCGCAACGAGCTCAAGCCTCGGCTTTCTTGATCCGATCCAAACGGCTTGTTTTTGAAGCACGTTAGTCATGCGCTCTGGGCTAAGTGGCTTGTTAAATAAATGCCCCTGACCGTGTCCTCTGCAAGTGAAACCCGCTCAATAACCTCGCGATCAAGGATGAGGTCGCTGTTCAGGTCACCGGCCTGAAATATGATTAACAATATCTGATCTAAATTTCGATAATCGAAACAACCCTTGGTCAAACTTGTTCAGCATCAGGAACTGAAAATTCAACGATTAGGTATTCTCAACGCGCAAAATGAGCTTTGGAGGATAATTGATTAAAACTGTTCTTCCAAACTGTTCATAAGCTCAAGCTTAGTTGGGCAAAATGACGGTCAATGAAAGCCAGGCTGTATCGCTTTATCGCCCCAGATACCTATTTAGTAAACTCAAGGTCATGTCTATGACTTCGATCGTCGTAATAGACGATGTCAAAAGCAACCGACAGATTCTCGGCAAGATAATTCAGACTATTGATCCGGGTATCGCCATTCACAATTTTGATTGCGCTGAGTTAGCTCTGGGCTGGATTAATGCCCAAACTCCGGACCTCGTAATCACCGACTACAAAATGCCTGGGCTGGACGGAATTGAGTTCACTAAACAGCTTCGGTCTCAATCCATATCACAGAAGATCCCAATTTTAATGATAACAATAGTGGATGACTTGGTTCTACCTATATACGCCCGCGCTGCAGGCGTGACCGCGATGCTTCGCCGACCGGTCGATCACCACTTGGTGGGGACTCGAATTAACAATCTGTTGGCGCTGCGCGGCCGCCGTAAGCGTTTACAGTTGATAATAGACAATCCTCCCTCTCACAGCCCGGTATGACAACCCTTCAATCGATAATCGCGCGCTGGCGCGCAACATTGTCGGCTCGCCCTGACAGCGAGCATGAGATGACGTTGAATCGGTTGGCATTTGCGGTCATCGTCATTATCTGGCTAGCACTGGCGACGGCGGCGGGACAGGCGCACGCCTCGGAGATATTTTACAACGTCTATCCAGTATTCATCGCGTACATATTTGGCGCTTTTGGACTCTTTGCACACATCTTGGTATGGCCAAAGGCTATGCCTGCTCGCAGAATTGCCGCCGCCATCTATGATATGGCGATGATATCGTTTGCAGCACAGGCGTGCGGCATGGCGAGCGGCTTCTTTTATCCATTGTACTTGTGGACAATCTTTGGCAACGGCTTTCGTTTCGGAGTATTTTACCTATTCGTGTCCACGGGCATTGCAATAGTCGGTTTCACGATTGTTCTCATTCTCACAGGATTTGTGGAGCAACATCCGGGCTTCTCTACGGCGCTTTTGGTCGGTCTCGTGATGCTGCCTACCTACGTGTCTAGGTTAATTCGCAAATTATCAGAGGCTAAACGCCAGGCCGAAGATGCCAGCAAAGCAAAGAGCCAGTTTCTCGCGAGTGTGACCCATGAACTACGCACACCCCTTAATGCAATAATAGGACTGAGTGGTCTTTTTGACGCGTCGACGCTCGATCGAGAGCATGCAGAAATGATAGACACGATTGGTTCGGCCGGACGCACATTGCTCGGGCACATTAACTCCATTCTCGATTTATCGCGAATTGAAGCGGGAAAAATGTTGAGCCAAAATACAGAGTTTGATCTGTACGGACTTCTAGTGCAGGTCAGGAACATAGTTGCTGTTCAGGGAAAGGAATTAAAGGTTTCGGTCCACATCACATCAAGAACCCCGCGTTTAATCGTTGGCGCGCGCCAGCACATGGAACAGATTTTACTGAATTTGGCTGGCAACGCGGTGAAATTTACCCCCTCGGGATATGTGGTTATTGCGGTCGACGTTGTATCGGAGGCTAGCGGGCAGATACGCTTGAGATTCGAAGTATCTGACACCGGGATTGGAATTTCCCCATCTGGTCAGAAACGGATTTTCGAAAGCTTTGCGCAAGCAGACGATACCATCATCGATCGGTTTGGTGGAACCGGGCTTGGGCTGGCCCTCTGCAAACAATTGGTTGAGAGTCAAGGAGGCCAGATCGGTGTTGAGAGTAGTTTAGGATCGGGCAGCACATTCTGGTTCGAAATCAATGCAGCGTATAAGCCAGACCAGTTCACCTCACCAGTTTATAGTGAGCCCGTAATTCTTATTTGTGCCGATAATCAACTAAAAGCGTTGGTCAGTAGTATAACGCCGGATGTTCGTATTGCTGAAGACGCAGGCCAAGTCATCGCTGAGCTCGATGAACTTGAAAATCTCGTCGAAGACCAACCGGTCGTGATTATCGATTGTCGCCCTGAGAACGAAGTTTATGAAGCAATCGTGCGCTCAGACCGAAGCTTTGTGCCAACGTTGATTCGCAGGGTAACATCAGACGCGCAAGGACTCATTCCCAACCCTTGGCGTAGTCGTTGCGCCACCACCATACGAGAACATGCAGACTTGGCGGAGCTCATGTCTGTGCTTCAAATTGCGTCGGTAGTTGGCGGCCGTAGAGTCGTCCCGAAGAAAACTGTTTCTCGTAGTCAGAGCGATAAAAAGCTATCCATCCTTGTCGCCGACGATAACCGTACGAATCAATTGGTTATTTCGAAAGTGCTGGAGCGTGCCGGGCATGCGGTGACGGCTGTCGAAAATGGAGCCGCTGCAGTTGAGGCTCTATGTTCCAAACGCTTTGACGTAGCAATCATGGATTTAAATATGCCAGTGCTAAATGGAGTGGACGCCTTTCGGCAGTATAAAGAGTGGTTGGGCGATCGCGTGTCTACACCTGTAATTGCGCTCACTGCGGACGCTTCCGCCGGGGCAAGCGCTCGATGTGCAGAGGTCGGCTTTCAAGCATGCGCGACGAAGCCGATTGAGCCACAGCGCCTCTTGGATTTGATCACTCAAGTCATAACACAGTCCTCAATCGAAGTCGCGTCGCCGACTTTGGTCCCCCAACTGGACCACGGAAACCCCGACCTTCCCAGGCCGGGAAGCGAAGCCTGCGTCAGCCGAGAGACGCTTCGTAAGCTTGAACAACTTGGAGGGCGGTCTTTTGTTGAGGAACTAGTCAAGCAATTCACGAGCGATGGGGACAGTATGCTGCATTGCTTGAAGTTGGCCCTCCAAGAAAGGGATGCATCAAAATTCGACGATCAATTACACGCAATGAGAAGTGCCGCTGGTAATATTGGAGCAGACGCAATTTACTCTACTTGTTTATCTCTTAGGCAGATTTCACCTAAGGAACTTGAAGCCGAAGGTGATGAATATCTACGACGTCTTACCGCCCAACTCGGTGACGTGCGAAAGGAACTCAAGAGCTATTTGGCCGAGTCAGCTACATCAAAGGATCTGGTCACTCGCCCCCATTCAAAACTCGAACCCAAAACTGTTGTCAAGTGAGAGGCCAACTCGAACGCGGCTCAAGGGAGGGAGGTCGGAAAATCGTATACGGTTTGATCGATTGATAGCTTGGTCATGTGAATCGTCTTTGGCTCCCCACGCTGCCCAGGTTGCGTCATCTGCGCAAAACTCGGAACCGGCGCGGATCGCGAAGCCTTCACTGTGGCCAGCTTGCGCCGTCGGCCCCCGGTCTAGGCATTACTAATCCGCCGCATAAAATTTGAACACGTGGCGTGCTCATATTACTTCGAAACTATAGGTGTCAGGGCCACGGCATGAATAGACGAGTGCCGGTCCAGACCTTCGTCAACGGTGTACTGGTATCGGGATTCCCTATGGAGGAGGAAATGACTGCCAATACACCCTTGTGTAAACGGCGCCGTTAACCGGTTAAACTCTGTAAGCGCCGCTGCTGTGCTGCCAAAAGGCGCTGCATTATTTTCAAATCTGAAGGCGAAAGTCGAAGCGTTGTGTCCACCCACATTTCTGTAATATTACGCATCTCATCAAGCTTAATTGGATTGACGCGTTGACGAATCTTGCATAGGGAATTTCGTACTGCGTGTGTAGGCCTTTTGGCTTTAATAAAATTTATGACCGCATCTTTTCCGCGTCCATCCTCGGCAAGTTGATTCACGATTCCCACCTCGTGCATCTCGGCGGCAGTATAAATTTTGCCATTTTGCATCATTTTCTCAGTTAGCAAAGGGCCGACTTTCCGTGAAAGTAAGCTATAGGCTCCCATACCTGGGAAGCAATTGAACAATATTTCGGGAAGCCCAAAGCGAGCGCTACGCTCCGCGATGATGAAATTGCAGCACAACGCAGCTTCGAAGCCACCCCCCAGAGCATCACCCTCAATAAGGCCGATTGAGATAATGTCGCGATCAAAGCCCGTGGAGATATTAAAGACAACCTGGACGCAATTATGAGCATACACGAGCAGCAATTCGCGATCTTCGGTGCGAACGCATTCTATCATGAAGGCTAAATCGCCTCCGAGGCTGTAAATACCTGGAATTCGCGATCCTTGTACGTAATATTCAAGGGGCGTGTTGCACCCGTGTGCTTTGAGAATCGATCCCGACGCAACCCCCGTGTGCAAATCAAGAAAATCGTGAAGGATGCTGGGAGTGATGCTGGGCGCGCGTATTGGGCGCATATAGCACCACAAGGTTTTTGCTTCGGAATCGAGAGAAACGTCCAACTCTTGGTACCCTACAATGTCAGGGGCATCCGTGTTGGGCTCAAATATCTGACCCAGGGCATTCTCAGCGCCGAGTAGGCTATTCGGGTCGCTTTGCAATCTTGAGAGCATCGGCACGTCGCTGTCTGAGTGCGGCTGAAGACTCGACCGGGATAATGGGTCTTTCGCCTTCAATCTCGCTCCTTTTACAATTTCAAAACATCCCATCCCGCAGCCCGCCAGCGTGCCGCAGCGAGACTTTATGTTAACAAGCGTTTACTAATCCGATTAAAAATTGTGTTTAATTAGTTAATCCGCAACGGACTACTATTAAAGGTACTCCAATCCTAATCTGTCTCTAGATCTAGCGTGCAGTGGCTGGCAGAGCCACCCACTCATCTGCTCGCCGAGCCATTGCAACGACCTACGCCGAATTCCCGAAGGGATGCGTTCTGGGAGTCGTCCGCAGTGCACCCGCATGTAAGCATGCACGTCAAGCCGCTCCGGCTCAATCGCCGCGACGTCTTTCTAGGCTCAGGACTTCATCGATCACAGCCAAAAGACGGCGGCGATGCAGATTGCTGACATGGAGGTATGGGCGCATCGTCATGTGCGGAGGGGTAGTCGCGAGGTAACATCGCGCCGACGCAATCCATTCCTGATGACGAAAGCGATCCCGCTGAATACCCCCGGTCATCAACCCTGGGAATGTCATGAGACAAAGGTAAATACGGTTTGATCCGGCGCTTCTGCGCCTCAGAGAGCAGAGACAAATCATGCATGGCGGCGCCTCCCCGCACCGCCAGTGAATCAATCGATCATCTTATCCGCAAGATCGGAAAATCTCAGCTGTTGCAGGTCGAGAAGTGCGGCTGTCCGGGCGCGCGGAGTTGTAGCCGGTAACCTCACTTCCATTCGTGGAAGATTTTAGGTTGTTGTTCTGCATTCAGCATGAGTATTTCGATGAGCTTTAGCGCACTGTATGGATCGATCGGCTCGGTGATGAAGCCATCCATTCCGGCTTCCCTGCAGAGCCGGCCCAACTCCATCGTCGCTTCGGCCGCAAGCGCCACGATAGGCACGCGCGGTCTACCGAGGGAAATAAAGCGATAAAGCTTGACAGAGTCGATGCCGTTTATCGCCGGTGAGTTTACATTCATCAGCATCAAATCAAATTTTTGCAGGTCTAGTGCGTCGAGCGCGGCATCGCTATCCTCAACAAACGTGGCGCGGTGACCGGCGCTCTCGAGAATATTTGCAATGACATTCTGTTTTGTCCGGTCGTCCTCACCAACTAGGATCGAGAATCGATGGCAATGCGTAGCAATCGCATCGGCGGCGCCTTCGGCCGCTTTGGCGACGTGCTTTTGTATCGGCCACGGTAGAATGACGTTCCGGAAAAGGTTGGCAAGCATCTTGCACTTCACGCCGTACGCGCTTGCATGCGATTTTCATGAACAAAAGCGATCAGTTCTTCAGATTCCATCGGCGCGGCGAAATAGAAACCCTGAACCTCATCGCACCCCTCAGTTCGCAGAAGCGTGACCTGTTCGATGGTCTCTACTCCTTCGGCGACAATCTCGAGGTCGAGACTGTGACCGAGGCTCACGATCGCTCGCACGATCGCCGCGTCACTCGGGTTGGTCGCGATATCACGAACGAAACACTGATCGATCTTTAGCCGGTTGACCGGATAGTGCTTGATGTAGTTGAGAGTCGAGTAGCGCGTACCGAAATCGTCGATCGAGATACTGACGCCGAGGTCGCGCAATTGCTGCAGATCCTTGGCGACTGCGTCAGCATTATGCATGACGATGCTTTCCGTGAGCTCCAGATCGAGGCGTCGCGCGTCTAACCCCGTATCGGCAAGCACACGAGCTACGAGTAGGGGGACGTTCTGCCTGAAGAATTGGATCGAAGACAAGTTGACACTAATACGAAACGGAGGATGCCCAGCAAGATGCCATGATTGTGCCTGGCGACAAGACTTCGCGAAGCACCCATTCATTAATCGGAACGATGAGGCCGTTTTCTTCCGCCCGTGCCAAGAACTCGTTTGGGCCGATGAGGCCGTGCCCCGGGCGCCGCCAACGCAGCAATGCTTCCACGCCGGTAACCTGCCCAGTCTTGAGTGTAATCTGTGGCTGGTAGTGCAAGACGAATTGCTGTTTGTCGATCGCCTCACGCAAATCGGAATCGAGGATCAAGCCTGCACGTCGGCTTCGATCCATGTCAGACGCGTAGAATCGGAAGATATTTCCGCCATCATTCTTCGCTCGATACATTGCCAGATCGCTGTTGCGCAGCAGTGTTTGCGCCTCCGCGCCGTCGGTTGGGTGAATGACGATGCCGATACTTGCGCTCGAAATTACCCGTTCGTCCGCGTACGACCAAGGTTTGCCGATGACATCGATGATGCGGGTCGCCAATTCGGCGGCATCCTTGGTTTGTGTAACGTGCGTCTGCAGAACTGCGAACTCATCGCCGCCAAGACGTGCGATTGTATCGGTCGCGCGGGCGAGAGAACGCAGGCGGTTAGCGACCTCTATAAGGTACTGGTCTCCGACTTGATGGCCTAGCCCGTCGTTGATGTCTTTGAATGCGTCAAGATCGATAAGGTGAAGAGCGAAAGGGCGATCACCACGACGCGTGCGAGCGATCTCGCGGCGCAGGCGGTCTGACAGCAATGCCCGGTTCGGAAGACCAGTCAATACATCATGATGCGCCATATAAAAAAGGTGATCTTCGGCACTCTTGCGGTCGGTGATGTCGAGCGAGGACGTCAATACGCCGACAACGGCGTTGCGGCTATCGCGTAGAGGTGTTTTTGTTGTTAGGAATACGTGCTTCGTTCCGGTGAAGTCTACGATCTCCTCCTCGAAAGTCGGGAGTGCTGCTTGTATTTTGATGACTTTGCGGTCGAGTGTTTTACTGCGTGTGACCTGGTCCTCGCCGAACACTGGAGGCACATCGAGTCCGATCGCTTCGTTCGGACCGATGCCGAGTAGTGCGGCCTGATATGCGTTCATGAACAGGACCCGCCCCTCGCAGTCGGTGGCCCTAATTATTGCTGGAACGGTATCAATGACCTGTGCAAGTCGTTCGCTCGAATCGCGTAGCGCCTCTTCACGCGAGCGCTCGGCATGCACAAGTTCTTGGGCGAGGCTGTTAGCGCGGGCTGCGAGCTGGATTTGCTGTTTGCGCAGTTTTAGAAGGTTGCGGGCACGGGTCACGAACTCTTGATGGTCCACCGGGCTAGTGAGAAAATCGGTAGCGCCAGCCTCGAGCGCGCGCAGTCGGAATTCACGGTCCTCATAGACCGTGATGACGATTATGGGAATCTCGTCGCTATTGGGTCGCGCGCGAAACCGGCGGATAAACTCTGCGCCGTCCATCTTCGGCATCTTAAAGTCGGTAACGATTAGATCTGGCGTGTTGTGCTCGAGCCAGGCGAGCAGTTCAGACGGGTCCCCGAAATCGCAAACCGATGCGCCAGACTTTATCGAAGCAGCAAGCTTCGAGAAAATCTTGCGGTTTGTTTCCCGGTCGTCGAGAATAACTATAAGAGCCATGCATCCCTGGGCGCGGTAGCCTTCGAGCAAAACTGCCCTTGCACAGCTCACCTTACGAAACCTGCTATAATTATTTTGGACGTCATTACCTAAACATTTAATCAATCGCGTTGAGCGGTGTGCCAACTGTAATCTAGGAAAAACGTGTGAATGGCTGAGGTTATGGGCGCGTTAAGATTAAGCGATTATTTATAATCGGACTGGATCTGATTCTTGCGATGCCGCGTAAACCGCTCACCCTTAATCGAAACGATGTCAAGCAAGCCATCAAGCTATTGGAGGCGACGACAGCATCGAAAGCCATGGCCGCTATGTCGGCGACCACCCCGAGGCCAAGTAACTTGGAAAGTACAGTTTCTTCATAAGTCCGTGACAAATCACCTTGAGAGTGTGCCCTCTTCACATCCTTACAGCGCCCACTTTTTATCCCGGCGAGAGATTTGTCGCTCAGCATTTTCGGACTTTTGCAACACAATCTACCCATAACTGACATTGTCCCGTTCATTGCAAGCGGCCGAGCAGCACCATAGAAATCGCGGGTACATAGGTGATGATCAGCAAAATCGCGAAATTTAGCAGCACGAATGGCAGGACGCCGCGATAAACGGTTACGATTCGAACATCGAAGATCGCATGCGTGGCAAAGAGGTTGAGGCCGAAGGGCGGCGTGTACAATCCGATGCTCAGATTGACCGCCATAATGATGCCGAAATGGATCGGGTCCACGCCAACGGCAACAACGATCGGCAACAGCAGCGGTGTCAAAATGAGAATGGCCGCCGGCGGTTCGAGAAAGCTGCCCGCCAGCAACAGAATGAGATTGATCATTAGCAGCGTTTCCCACGGCCGCAGTTGCAGCGCCTCGATCGCGGCGACGATTTGTTGCGGCATGCCACTGGTGGTGAGAAGCCAGGAGTAGACCCCTGCGCTCGCCACGATGACCAAGATTTGCGAGATCAGGAAGGCCGCATTGAGCACAACGCGCCACAGATCAACAAGGCTGAGCTCTTTATAGATGACCGTCGTCACGAACAGCGAATAGACGACCGCGACGCCGGCTGCTTCAGTCGGGGTGAAGACACCGCCGTAAATACCGCCGAAAATGACGACAATCGTGCCGATCGCCCAGCTTGCGTCCTTGGTCGTGTTCCAGATATTGGCCCACCGCGCCCGCGACAGTAGTGGTACCGCCTTGATCCGGGAATAGGCGAAAACATAGGCCGCATCGCCAACGCCGATGAGCAGGCTCGGCAGAATGCCAGCCGTGAATAATAGTAGCGCAGATTGCTGCGCGGTCATCGAGTATAGAATCATCGAAATCGAAGGCGGGATGATCACGGCAACGGCGCCAGAGGACGCAATCAGGCCAACGGTGAACCGCTCGTTGTAACCGTTGCTCTTGAGTGACGGGTAAAGTAGCCGGCCGACCGCAACGACGGTGCCGACCGACGTGTGCGCCATGGCGCCGAACAGTTCCGAAGATGCAACCGTGGTGACCGCGAGCGATCCTCGGATGCCGCCGATGATCGACACCACCCAGGCGACGACGCGTCGCGCGATGCCGCCCTGCGCCATGATCTCACCGGCCAGGACGAAATAGGGCACCGCGAGCAGTGGAAAATTGTCGAGGCTCCCAAACATGTAGGTCGGAATTGCCGTGGTCGGCACATCGGCGACAAAGACAATCGCGGCGAGCGAGGTCAGAATGAGAACAAGAAAAATCGGCAGGCCGATCACCATGAGAATGATCGGTAGAACGAAGTAGACGAACTGCGCTCCCATGAGATGGATCGTCAGTGATCGGAATTTTTTGACTGTGCGTGGTCGTCGGACGTGCCGCGCGAAATCAATCGCACGGCGATCAGCAACGCCATCAACAGGAATCCGATCGGCATCATGGCTTGCGGCAGGACCAGCGGGATATTGGCAGCTTGGCTCCGTTGATCTAGTTCCGCCAGCATGGAAACCACGGGCCAGGCCAGGATCGCAATCAGCAGGCTCGTCGCCATCAGCACGATTTCGCCCAAAAGCTCGACGATCGACCGTAGCTTGGGCGGCAGCAGGGCAACAAATGCATCCATGCGGATCTGCCGCCCCGACCAGCCGACCAGGCCGCAATTGAGAAAGACACAGGCAATCATCATGAACAACATGACCTCCTCGGCCCACGGGATGGACACCGAGAGAAAATAACGACCGATGATGTTGGCGAAGTTGATCGAGACGCTACCGACCAGCAGGGCTCCCGAGGCGACGCGAATTACCGCCATCAGCGCGTGCGCGCTCCGCACAAGAGTGTTAATCATACCTCGCCTATTTATGAATTACGGCCCCTGGGTAATCGGGCGCAAGGCTAGGACGGTCAGCTTGACCGCCCCAGCCGCCCGAGCGGATCAATGTTTCGCGGCGACGGCGCGGACCTTAGCAAGCATGTCGTGCACGGCCGGCTGGTCTTTCGTCACATCGTCGGCGACGCCGCTGAGTAGCGTCTTCATCTTGGCGAGGTCCTCAGGCGGCAACGTGTGAACTTGACCACCCATTTTCACCCAATCGTCCGCCAGCTTCTTGGTGAATTCGACCTCCCAGGCTTGCACCTTGGGCTGTATGGCCTGTGCGGTATCGAGGACGATTTTTTGCAGATCGGACGGCAATTTATCGAGCCAGGCCTGACTGACGACGGCGAGCGACACGAGCATTGTATCGTTGGTAATCGAAATGACCTTGACTAGATTGTTCATCTTGAAACCGACAAAGACCGACATTCCGCTGATCGTGCCGTCGATGGTGCCTTGACTAAGTGCGGGCATTACCTCGCTCAGCGGCATCGCGATGCCAGTGGCACCGAGCTTGCTCATCTTGGCGCGCTCGAGCGCGGTCCCGTTGATCCGAATCTTCTTGCCGTTGAAGTCGGCGAGCCGCATCAGCGGACTCTTGGCCCCATACTCTACAACTCCGATGCTGAGCGTGGCGATGCCGACCATCCGCTTTGGCTTTGCGAGGTCGAGAATAATTTTTTGCATTTCGGGATCGTGAATGGTCGCTGCGACATGTGCCTCGTCGCGAAACAACATTGGCGCGCTGAATACGCCGTAGCGTGGCTCCAGACCGACGTAGAAATCGACAGGCCCGATGTAGCCCTGGATAGTGCCGAGCTGCACGCCTTCGATTTCGCGCGGGATTGGCCCGAGCTGGCTGGCGGGATAGACCTGCACCTCGATGCGGCCGCCCGAAGCTTTTTCGAGCGCTTCCTTGTAGTCTTTTATGAACTGATGCTGCGTTTCGTTGATGGTCGCGGTGCCGAATTTCATCACGTATTCGGCGGACACGGCCGGGCTGCTCGGGGCAAAGCACGCAAACGCGGCCAGCAGTCCCATCGTCCACGCCCACGGCGTGATGCTACCCATTCTAATCATCGTATCCTCCCCTAGTTACTTTTTGTCACCGCCTAGTCGGGGCCTTTTGTTAGGCCTCTGATCCGACGGACGGTGTTGATCGCGGTAATGGTAGGGAGATTACGCGTCCCCCTCAAGTTCTCATTGATTGATTCCCTCGACGGTTGGATCAGCCAAGTCAGCTGACGCGGGACCGAGTGTATGGTCACCATCATCCCGACCACCTGCGCGCCGCAGCTCGTGCGCTTGGCTATGGCCGTCGGCGCCAATCATTGGCCGAAACATTGGCCGGCCGCCGCACTCATGGTCGGCCGTCGTCGCAACATGCTGAAATTGCTGGTGGCGGACGCAGTCGTAGTCGAACCCGTCCCCACTCCCAAATTCCCTGCTAACAGGGAAATTAACAGGGAATATTTCAATTTTGGGCCAACTCGTGGCTCCGAGGGCTCATAACGCCCAATGATTACGGGGCCTTTGAGCCAAATTCCCTACGTAACGGAACAGGGAATTATTTTGGCTGAACAGGGAATTCTAATGCAGGAACAGGGAATTCTACCGATCAAATCCGAAATCATTACCGGATGAAGTTTTCGGCACACACAGGGGAGTAAGCCGGCCGGCAGCGATGCTACGCGCCGAGGCTCGGCCGCCGCGGCGCCGGCGCCCGCGATTTCACCGCGGCCGCGAACTTGTCGCGCAGCACCGGTTCGATCCGCGCCTGTTCATGCTTGGACACTGAAAATGACTCCGCGCGCCAGACAGTTGAAAAGTGCGCTGTCTTGCATTTGGTCCCCGAGCATCCACTCCGATCTCCCCGTCTCTATCGTCCGAACTCTTATAGCGTTCCGATGGCATTTCGCAGGGGTGCACTGGATAGCATCATCAGTCCGGTAAACGGTCGGCCCAGTTCCATGATCAGAAAAATTGCGGACGCCGCGGAAAAGGCAAACAAAGAAAGGCAAGTGAAGAGCGTCAGGTTCAGAGGCGAAAACAGGCTGTAGCTTGCAAACACGATTACGAGCCAGAACGTCAGGATTGCCAAGAACGGCGCCGGGATCACATTGTCCGATTCGACAAACAGCAGAAATCGGAGTTGGGCGAGATCGTTACTGACCTGCACCGCACGTGATTGAAGCGAACGTTGGACGTCATCGTGCGGTGAGAGTTTTTGGATTTCCAAATAGACGTGTTCTTCTGCGACATCTGTTACAAATGGACCGCTTTTAGTCACTTCTTTCTCGCGCCAGAGCCGGTCGGCAAAGGGATCGACCGCGCGGCGCATGTCCTGGCGGATCGGAAGAGCCTCAGGGCCATACTGCGCCAGAATGTTGTCAAGCAGAATGAGATCAGCTGTGATTTGTTTGAGTTGGGTCGTCTGTGTATCGAAGGATCCCTTTGCGGCGCCGATGAGCAGGCCAAGCACCAGAGCGGCTATTGTGGCGATCAGGCCGACACCAAGTCGCACCACATCTTTGGCATGCTCGTTTAGATGATGTTTCGGCAATGTGCGGCGAAGCAGCGTTCCGAGCCAGATTCCGCCCAATGTTAAAATGAATATGATCCCGGCTGAAATTAAAGAGGTCATGATTCATTCCGCAGGTTGGATCACGCCGCGCACATCATCGTTCCAATTTGGAGCTAGCGCGTCGTTGTCGAGAGCGGGTTCGGTAATTCGGAACCAGGCGATATACAGGGCGGGCTGGAAGATAAGAGTCAGCACCGTCGCTACCGCTAGGCCGCCGATGATCGCGAACGCCATCGGGCCCCAAAACACTGTCGGCGCGATCGGGATCATGCCGAGCGTCGCGGCGGACGCCGTGAGCAGGATCGGACGGGTACGGTTGATCGCGGCGGTGACAACTGCGTCCCACGGGTGCGTGCCGGCGCTCCTTTCCGTCTCGATTTGGTCGATTAGGATCACCGAATTTCGCGCGATCATGCCGGTGAGCGCCAGCACGCCGAGGATCGCAACAAAGCCGAGGGGTGCCTGCGCCAGAAGCAGTGCCGCCACCGCACCGATGATACCGAGTGGCGCAACGCTCAGGACAAGGAAGACGCGCTGGAAGCTCTGGAGCTGGAACATCAAAATGGTCAGTACCAGGAGCATCATGGCTGGCACGACCACGAGCACAGATGCCTTCGCTTTCGCACTCTCCTCCACCGAACCGCCGGTCACGATACGGTAGCCGCTCGGCAGGGTAGCCGCGAGCTTGTCGATCCGGGGCTGCACACTATTGACTGCCGTTGCCGGCAGCATCCCAGACACCACATCAGCCTGCACCGTCAGAGTGGGGACGCGGTTGCGCCGCCACACGATCGGGTATTCCTGGGTGTAATCGAAGCTGGCGATCTGTCTAAGCGGAACCACCCGACCGCCGGGCAATGGGATCTGCAGCGAGCGAAGCGATTCAATTGAGGTGCGCTGTGATCCTTCAGCGCGTGCGACAACGTCGACGAGATAAATGCTGTCGCGCACCTGGGTTACCGTTGTTCCGGTCACGACGGCGTTGAGCACGGTTGCCACCGCCGCGGAACTGAGCCCGAGCTCTCGCGCTTGATCCTGGTCGACGCTGATGCGCATCACTCGCGCCGGCTCGACCCAGTCGAAGTTGACGTTGCGCACGCCGGCTGTTGTCCCCAATACATCGGCGACTTGCAGAGCGATCGAGCGCACGCGGGCGAGGTCCGGCCCGCTCACGCGGTATTTTACCGGCCAGCCGACGGGGGGCCCAAGCTCTAGGGGATAGACCCGAGCCACCACCTGCGGGAAACGCGTCGCCAAGGCCTTTTCGAGGCGCGCACGAACGTACTCGCGCTCTTTCAAGCCCTTCGTCACGATGACAGACTGAGCGAAAAAAGAATTGGGCAAAGCGACGTCGAGCGGTAGATAAAAGCGGATGGCGCCCTGCCCGACATAAGTCGAGAAACGCTCAACATCTGGGTCGGCAGTAACGATTTTGTCGAACTGGCTCACCACGTCTCGCGTCGCTAGTATCGATGCGTTGTCCTGCAACTTCAGATCCACCAGAAGTTCGGGGCGATCGGACGAGGGAAAGAATTGCTCGGGGACGAGACGGGTGCCGGCCAAGGCCGCCGCGAACAAAACGGCCGTGATTCCAATGGTGATCCACTTGGCCCGCATCGCCGCAAGCAGACAGCGCTTGAACAGGCGCATTGCCGCGCCCAATGTCTCGCCGTGCGGATGCTTGGGGGCACGCAAGAGCGTCACGCCGACCACCGGTGCAAAAAGGCCGGAGACCACCCAGGAGGCAAGCAGGGACAGTGCTACCACAACGAAGAGCGAGAACGTGTACTCGCCGGCATCGCTGCGCGCGAACCCGACCGGCACAAAGCCCGCGATGGTGACCAGCGTCCCGGTGAGCCGTGGCATGGCAGTCGAAGCGTAGGCGAAGACCGCCGCCGTCGGCTTGTCATCGCCGCGCTCCAATCGGCTGACCATGCTTTCGATCGTAATCATCGCATCGTCAACCAATAGGCCGAGGGCGATGATGAGAGCGCCGAGCGAGATGCGCTGAAGGTCAATGCCGAAAACCTGCATCGCCGCGAAGACGGCTGCAAGCACCAGTGGAATCGAGACGATGACGACGGAGCCCGCACGCAAGCCGAGGCTCAGAACGCTTACCCCGAGCACGATAGCGATCGCCTCCCACAGCGCTTCCATGAACTCGCCGATAGCGTGACCGACCGTCTCCGGCTGGTCGGCGACCATGACGGGTTCGATGCCGACCGGCAGGTTCTTCTTCAATTCTTGCATGGTCTCATGGATGTTGCGTCCGAGCGCTAGGACGTCACCGCCGTCGCGCATGGAAATCGCGACACCCAGGCCAGGCTTGCCGTTGATGCGGAAGATCGGATCCGGCGGATTGGCATCCTCACGTCGCACCTGAGCGATGTCGGCCAGGCGGATGATGCGCTTGTCCACCGCGAAATTGATGGCGAGGATGTCTTTCTCAGATTTAAGCGCGCCGCTGACCTGCAGTCTGATGCCGTCCTTGTCGGTGACTATCTGTCCGGAGGGCACCACAACGTTCTGCGCCTGTAGTGCCAACGTCAGAGCCTCAGGCGTCAGGCCGTACCCGGCGAGCTTCTCGGGCGAAAACTCAATGTAGATACGCTCAGGCTGGGTGCCGATCAGATCCACTTTGGAGACGTCGGGCACCTGCAAAAGCCGTGAACGAATTTTCTCCACATAGTCGCGTAGCTCGCGACTGGTGAAACCGTCCGCCGTAAAGCCATAGATGATGCCGTAGGTGTCGCCGAACTCGTCATTTGCAACCGGACCGACAACGCCTTGGGGAAGGGTCAGCTGTACATCGTGCACCTTCTTGCGCACCTGATACCAAGTATCCGCCACCTCCTTCGGCCTGGTAGAACCTTTTAGGTAAACGAAGACAGTCAATTCTCCCGCCTTGGTGTAGCTCTTCAGGTAATCAAGATGCGGCGTCTCCTGGAGCTTGCGCTCCAAACGCTCGGTGACTTGGTTTAGCGTGTCGTCAAGTGTTGCGCCCGGCCATTGTGCCTGCACCACCATGGTCTTGATGGTGAAAGTGGGATCCTCGTTGCGGCCAAGTTGGAAGTAGGAGGCGATGCCGAGCACGAGCAGCGCCAGCATCAAATAATAGACGATCGAACGATGGCTAATCGCCCAGGCGGAAAGGTTGAAGCAATTCATTGTTCGTCTCCAAGCAGCTGGACCTTCTGGTCAGGCCGCAAGGCGTGCACGCCTGCGGTCACGATGAGTTCTCCGCCGTCGAGCCCACGCGTCACTGTGATGCTGGCGGAGTCCTCGCGTTGCACTTCGACAGATCGCAACGAGACCTGGTAAATCCGGGGATCGACGACCCACACGGCCGGCTGGTTGTTGAGTGTGGTCAGCGCGGTTGCCGGCAGCCCAATGCCGCTGGGTGCCAGCATGTGCGTCCGCCCCGTTATCGTCGCGCCTAGCCGCATAGCTGCCGGCCATTCGGTCAACCCGACTTTGACCCGGTAGCTGCGCGTAACTGGATCGGCCTGCGGGGCCACTTCGCGCACCCGACCGACTGTGTGGACGGCCGAATCGTCGCTCAGTGCGATGCTGATCTCAGCATCGGGCGACACCTTGCGCATCAAGCTAGCAGGCACATCGAACACGGCGTCGGCACCGTCGTTGTGCGCGACCGTGACGACCATTTGGCCGGCCCGCACCACCTCCCCCGCCTCGGCGCCGGTCGCGATCACCACGCCCGCCGCATCCGCTCGCAATTTCGTATAGCCGAGCTGATCTTCGGCCGCATGCAACTGAGCCGCGGTCGCGTCGACGTCGGCTTTGGCGCTGCGATACGCTTTCTCGGCGGCGTCGGCCTGAACCCAGGTGGTCGCACCCTGGTGCACTAAGGTCTGCTGGCGCTCCCAGATTCTTGCTCGCTTCATCGAAGACCGCCAGGGCTGCGACATGTCGGGCCTGCGCGGCTCGTAAGGCGTCCTGCTGCGGCTGCGGATCAACTTCGGCGATAACATCGCCTGGATTGACGACCCGTCCGACATCGACCCGGCGCGCAATCATTTTGCCGTCGATGCGAAAGGCGAGGCTCTCTTCGGTACGGGACCGGATATGGCCAGTCAGCGATACGGGTTCGCCCTCCGCATGCAGGGTGGCGACAACGATCCGGACGGGTCGGATATCCGGTGGCAGGGGTGTCGATGCCTCGGGCTTGCAGCCTGCAAGACCCGCCAGCAGCGTGAGAAGAAGGATGCAAGGCCGCATATTTTTCAGCTCCAGAAATCTTTTAATGTTGACGCTGGCAACTTCGTAGCATCGAAAGTTGTCAATGTCTACTTCTGCGAACCTCGGCGGCTCGAATATCTGGTATGCATAATGTTGACGCCGCCAACATTTGGGGCTAACTATCAGATACGGCTTGGATTTATCCGGCCGATCGCTCAGCCATCAAAGCCGTCTCGCAGCTCATCCATTTAAAATTGACAACTTCACCTAAGCCAATAGCGTTCGGACTGCATACCAAAGGTCTGGTTGGTGCAGCCTTAAAACACGACGATCCCCTCCCAAACGACAAGTCCAACCATAATCGTGAACATGAATAAACCTGTCCACAGGCCAACCGCCACGATGTCCTTGGTCGTCTCGGCAAATTCCTTACGGGTCATACTGTTCATCTCCAGGAGCGGCACGGAAAGAGCAGCTCGATGTTGTCACTGACAACATATTAGGCAGCTTATTGTTAATGGCGGTACCCCTCACGCTCGAATGTCTGCTATGCGAATGTTGACGGTGACAACCAAAAGAATTAGGTGTGTTCGACAGAACAGCTATTTGTAGAGCCATGGCGAAGTCCAGATCTAGCGAGCGTCCATATCACCACGGCAATCTGCGCGGTACGATCGTCAGAGCCGCGCTGGAAATCCTGCGCGAAACTCAGAGCGTCGAGTTTTCCCTCCGCGAACTTGCCCGGCGCGCCGGGGTAAGCCACAACGCCCCTTACAAGCACTTTGCCGACAAGCGGGAGTTATTAGCGGCCGTTTCGGCCGCGGGATTCGAGACGCTGACGAAGCGCATGGCGCGCGAAATGGCGAGCTTCCAAAATCCTCGGCAGCGGCTGTTTGCGATGTTGCGCGCTTACATAGACCATGGCGTTGAAAATCCGGCGCTCTACAGCTTGATGTTCGGCGGCTATTTGAGCGGTCCGCATTATAGCCGTCCTATCATCGAACTGGCTGAAGCTGAGAAAACCAAGGCGCTAATCGCCGAAGCCATCATTGCCGGCGCTCTAGGAGCCGCCATACCGCAGACCGAGCGCAACGAACGGAAGATTGCCGGCGCAATTTTGGCGTGCTGGTCCCTCGTCCACGGACTCACTTTGCTGTTAGCCGACGGGCTCGTAGGGCCGAAAAAAAAGTCCGGCGTGCTCGGCGAGACCGTTGTGCAAGGGATGCTCGACGGATTGGTGGCCGCATTGCCGGTTTTGCCGCCTGGCACCTGGGTCGGCCCACAAGTGCCACAATCACGCAGACCAGCGACCCCATGACCAAGGATGGCAAACCCCGTGGCTCCGGCGGGCAATGCCGCATTTATCCGGGGATGTCGGCCTTAAAATTCCATCGGCCAGCAGACCCGGAAAGCGCCGATGATAAAAAATGAACCGAGCTTGTCATTTCACGATCCGTGATCTAGGCGCCGGTTCGAAGACCAGCCGACATGCGGTGCTTAGTTGCGGCTTGTTCCCCATCAAGCAAAACTGGACTTTGGTCGGATCGGGGATGTATCGGCCGCACAGTCGGAAAGCGTCGGGGGTACATGCCTCCTGCTGCTCGAGCGTGCCGCTATTTTCTGCGGCAGATGTGGCCCCCGCGTAGAGCAGACAGATCACAACGAGCATTGAAGCGCGGCGATTTGACATGTCCGTCACCATAAGATGTTGAAGTCGCCGCGCGTTCAGCCCCATTTCAACATAAAGCCGATATCGCCGGGCACGCCGCCCGAAAAGTCGACGACCTGAACCCGGGCCCGATATCCGAGGGGCCGTAGGTGCCGCTCATAGAAACCGTACATCTCCTTCGGCAGTCCAATCAGCGTGTTCTCCCAGCCGGGCTCCAGCGCGTTGTTGATGGCGCGGCCGTGATCGGTGCACAAAGCGTTGGGGAATCGGAGAACTTCCACTTCGGTCAAACCATTGTTCGTTGCCCGCTCGATGATCGCTGCGGCCCGCGCGAATGCCTCTTCGTCGGCGATGCCGGACGGCATCGAGAGGCGATCGAGCAGCGCCTTCTTTTCGGCCTCTAACTTCTCCTTTTGATGCAGCGCCTCGCTCGCCTTTTTGGCTTCGGCGAGCGCGAGCTTCTCCGACGCCTCCTTTGCGGTCGGCAATCGTTTCGACGGCACCATTTCTGTCGAGGGCATTGTTCTCTCCATCTCTACATGAGGAAATTGCATGGCACGGTTCAGAGCACTACGGCACAGTTGCTGCCGGCGTCCGGCAACCACGCCCCAACCTGCGACAGGTCGGCCGCGAGCTGATGGCTTACGGTGAACGCTCCCACGCCGATTACGAAGAGCGTTGCTAGAAGCAGCAGCAAGCCGATTGTTTGGAGGGCTGCCTTGTCCGCTATCGCCCCACTCTCGTAGGCGATGTCAATTTTTGAATTTGATCCGGCATCAGCCATTGGCTTCCGGCGCGAAGCCTCGCTCGCCTTCCTAGCCCCGGCGGTGCCAAGTCTCTCTACTTTCGCGGCCGCCAAGCGGTTCATGGACACCGCTACAGTCCCGGTCATGGCTTGATCTCTTGTGCTAATAATTATACGGTACTGTACCGTATACTTACTTGCGGTGCTTGGCAAGAGTCCCGCCCCCGGGTCGGCCGGGCGTATTGGCTAACAGTCGATGGGCAGATTTTGATCGTGTTTTGCAACGACATAACCCCATCGGGGGCTAGCCGCCGTACGAGAATGGAACCGCGCGATTGCGCAAACGAGCTATGCGCGCTGCGCAAACGAACTCATGCGCTGCGGGCCTGGCGGTTCAAGACTTTGCCACGGCCGTCGTGACGTCGGACTCCGTTGAGGAAGAAGTCGACCGCTCCCTTCAAATGGCTCTCGATCTCCCGCGCCGTCATCTTGACCCCAAAGACGCCCATCCGCAGCGCGACATCGATCGTCACGCTCAGGAAATGCTCCGGTGCGGTGCCCAGAATGTCGGTGCGCAGTTCCTCTTGATGCTGCTGCAGGATCGCGGCAATAACCTGCAAGGCAGGGCGTCTGCGGGCATCATTGATCCATCTCCCGAACTCAGGCCGTCGCTGGGCTTCGAACGTCACGAGACGATAAACGGCCAAGAATTCCGGCCGGGTTACGCTCGTGACCATGTCCCGACCGATCAACAACAGAGCCGAGTTGAGATCGCCGGTCGTGTAACGGCTAAGCTCAAGAGGGACCAGAAATCGGCCAAGCAGCTCATAAACCACTGTGTTGAACAAGGCCAATTTGTCCTTGTGACGCAAGTAAAGCGTCCGTTTCGATATTCTGGCCCTTTGCGCGACGGCATCCATGGACGTGCCGTCGAATCCATATTCCATGAACAGATCGCCTGCCGCGACAATGATGTCCTGGTTCAGTTTGTCGACGTCGGCCGCCTTCGGCCGGCCTCCTCGCCTTGCGACCTTTCGCTGGCCAGCCATTCTGGATGAAATCATGCGCGCCTCCGATTTTCAAACTCACAATATATACGGGTCCGTACCGTTTTACTAGAGGTCCTGTCGGTTTAGTGGCCAACGGGACGTCGGCGATGCTCGCTTCAGTTATGTAATCAAACCAGGACAGCGTTGCACACAATGCAACGGTCATCGCTTGCGCGAGCCTCGTGAATAGTATACTACTCCGTACCGTTTTATAGAGGACCGATACACATGACCAAGGCCGTTACACAGACCGGCGATTCGACCAACGGAACGGACGCCGCCCTTTCCGCATCCGGCCCCCACCCGCTCGCGTCGGCGATCGGATATGGCGTCGACGCCGCGCAGCGCGCGATCCTGTTCTTTGATGTGATGCGTCAGCGCGGCAATCAGTTCTTGAAAGACAGCGCTGATCCCGCGCCGCAGGTCTTGAGCTACGAAGCCGAGGTCGTCATCGATGGCCGCACATTCGAACGCCCGGTCAATTACAGGCTGCTCCGCATTGTGCCGCCCGAAGGCGTTCAGATTGACCCGACCCGCCGTCCGTTCGTAATCATCGATCCGCGTGCCGGACACGGGCCGGGGATCGGCGGTTTCAAGGCCGACAGCGAGATCGGCGTCGCCGTCAAGGCGGGCCATCCATGCTATTTGATCGCCTTCCTGCGCGATCCCGTGCCTGGCCAGACGATCGAGGACATCGCCCGCGCCGAGGCGCTCTTCCTTGAAAAGGTGATCGCGCTGCATTTCGACGCCGAGGGCAAGCCGTGCGTCATCGGCAACTGCCAGGCCGGCTGGGCCGTGACGATGCTCGCCGCACGCCGTCCGGAACTGTTCGGGCCGATTATCCTGGCAGGATCGCCGTTGTCCTACTGGGCTGGCGTGCACGGCAAGAACCCGATGCGCTACAGCGGCGGCCTGCTCGGGGGGAGCTGGCTGACGGCCCTATCCAGCGATCTCGGAAACGGCAAGTTCGACGGCGCCTGGCTGGTTCAGAATTTCGAAAACCAGAACCCCGCCAACACGCTCTGGCGCAAGCAATACAACCTCTATGTCAATATCGACACCGAGGCGCAGCGCTATCTCGGCTTCGAGCACTGGTGGGGCGGACACGTCAATCTAAACGCAGATGAAATCCAATCGATCGTCGACGAACTCTTCATCGGCAACAAGCTCGCCGCCGGGATGATCAGCACTTCCGACGGCGCGACGATCGATCTTCGCAACATCCGTTCACCCATCCTGGTATTCTGCTCCGAGGGCGACAACGTCACGCCGCCGCAGCAGGCTCTAGGATGGATTCTCGATCTTTATGACGATGTCGACGACATCCGATCGCACGGGCAGACGATCGTATACACGATCCATGAATTCGTCGGCCACCTCGGTGTCTTTGTCTCTACTGACGTCGCCCGCAAGCAGTACGGCGAGTTCACCCACAACATCGATCTGATCGATGTGCTGCCGCCCGGCCTCTACGAGGCTGTGTTCGAGGAGAAGACGGACGATACAGCCAACCCCGAGCTCGTCGCCAGCCAGTGGGTCATGCGCTGCGAGGAGAGGACGCTGGACGACATCCGCGCGCTGGGAGCTAATGATGCGGCTGACGAGCGCCGCTTCGCGACCGCAGCGCGCGTGTCCGAGATCAACCTCGGGCTTTACCGCACCTTCGCCCAGCCCATTGTGCGCATTTTCGCGTCGGAGCCCTCGGCCGAATGGCTTCGGAATTGGCATCCGCTGCGGCTGCAATACGCGCTGTTTTCCGACAAGAACCCTTGGATGGCTCCGGTCGGCGCGATGGCGGAGGCGGTGCACAACAAGCGCCGGCCGGCCTCGCCCGACAATCCACTGCTGAAACTGCAAGGGACCTTGTCGGACGGAATCGTCTCCGGTCTCGATGCCTGGCGCAAGGTCAACGAAACGGTCGCCGAGCAGCTCTTTCTGACGACCTTCGGGCATCCTTGGCTGCAGGCGGTAGTCGGGATCGATCCTGTCAGCACACGGCCGATGCGCAAAGCGGCACGGACGCCGCTGCACGACGAGCTGGTTGAGATGCGGATCGCCGAGCTGAAGTCCCGCATGGCGACCGGGAGCGTCATTGAAGGCGCCATTCGCGCGCTCATTTACGTCGGCCGGCCGCGCGCAGCCATCGACGAGCGCGCTTTCGAGGCCATCCGGCGGATGCGCGAACTCCATTGCGGGGCACAGCAGCTTACGCTTGCGGAGTTTAAGGCGATGCTGCGCGACCAGGGCTTTCTGCTGCTGCTCGAACCGGTACCAGCAATCGCGGCGCTTCCCGTTCTCATCCCCGATGCCGAGTCGCGCCGCTGGACCGTCTCCGCCGTGCGCGAGGTAATGAGCGCAAGCGGCGGCGTCAGCGGCGAAGTGGCCGTACGGCTGCAGCATGTTGCGAGCCTTCTGCAAATCGATACGGACGAGTCCCCGCGTGCATCGATGAGCGCAGCCGCCTGACACATACGGACACAAAAGGAAACTTCACTATGGCAATTTCCCCAGCGGTCGCGTCCCTGCAGACTTACGCCAAATACGACCGCCTGATTGCGGATGCCAAGCAGGTCCGGGCCGCGATCACTATCGTCGTCCATCCGTGTGACGAGACCTCGCTGCGCGGCGCCTGCGAAGCCGCGGAAGCGGGCATCATCGTCCCGGTGCTGGTCGGACCGAAGGCTAAAATCACCGACGCAGCGCGCCGGCACGGTGTTGATATCGGCTCTTTCGAAACGATCGACACAGCGCACAGCGATGAGGCGGCTGCCCTCGGGGTCAAGCTGATCCGTGAGGGTAAAGGCGAGTTGCTGATGAAGGGCAGCATGCACACCGACGAATTGATGCATGCCGTCACGGCTTCGGCAACGGGTCTGCGTACAGCACGGCGCGTCAGCCACGTCTTCATCATGGATGTGCCGACCTATCGCGAGCCACTCTTCATCACCGACGCCGCCATCAATATCTTTCCGGACCTCGACGCCAAACGAGATATCATCCAGAACGCGATCGATCTCTTCACGCAGGTCGGGCTCGGCACACCGCGGGTCGCCATTCTATCCGCCGTCGAGACGGTGACATCGAAAATACCGTCAACCATCGAAGCAGCCGCGTTGTGCAAGATGGCCGAGCGCGGTCAGATTTCAGGCGGAATTCTCGATGGGCCACTTGCTTTCGATAATGCCATCGACTCCGAGGCGGCACGAATTAAGGGCATCGAATTGCCGGTCGCAGGCCGAGCGCAGATCCTCGTCGTACCGGACCTCGAAGCCGGCAATATGCTCGCGAAGAATCTCTCATTCCTAGCACAGGCCGACGCGGCCGGTATCGTGCTGGGAGCGCGCGTACCGATTGTACTGACGTCGCGGGCGGATCCTGTCCGCACCCGCATGGCCTCGTGCGCTGTGGCCGTGCTCTATGCCGACGCGCGGCGGCGCGCTCCGGCCTTACAGGCAGCGTGACGTCATGGACACGATCCTCGTCGTCAACGCAGGCTCGTCGAGCCTCAGATTTCAGGTCTTTGCGGTCACTGCCGCATTGGCATTGAAGTGCCTCATCAAGGGCCAGGTGGACGCCATCGGTACGCGGCCGCGTTTGCGCGCGGTGGCGGCAGACAAGAAGCCGCTGATCGATCGCAGCTATCCGGCGGGCGAGGTTAAGGACCTGCCTGACGCTATCCACGCGGCCGGTACGTGGCTGCAGCAGACCCAGCAATTCAATCTCGTCGCAGCCGGGCATCGCGTCGTGCACGGTGGGCCCGACTACGGCGGTCCGGTCTTGATCAATGAGCGCGTGCTAGCGCGGCTCGAAGGCTACAACGCGCTTGCCCCGCTGCATCAGCCGAACAATCTGGCCCCGATCCGCGTCCTGCGCACACTCCGTCCTGACCTGCCCCAGGTCGCCTGCTTCGATACGGCGTTTCATCGCACCCACGGCGAACTCGCCGACCGTTTCGCGCTCCCCGAACACTTTTACGAAGAGGGCATTCGGCGTTACGGATTTCACGGCCTCTCGTACGAGTATGTGTCTGAGCGTCTGCGCCAACTCGACCCAGCGGCTGCCAAAGGTCGCGTCATCGTTGCCCATCTCGGCAGCGGCACCTCGATGTGCGCGTTGGTCGACGGCCGCAGTGTCGAGAGCACAATGAGCTTCACTGCGCTCGACGGACTGCCGATGGGCACCCGGCCGGGTCATATCGATCCCGGCGTCGTGCTCCATCTCATCGCCGAGCGCGGCATGACCGCCGCGCAGGTACAGGACCTGCTCTATCGTCAGTGCGGCCTCAAAGGGCTTTCCGGCATCAGCAACGATGTGCGCGAACTCGAAGCAAGCACCAAGGAACGTGCCGGATTTGCACTCGATTATTTTGCCTATCACGTCGGTCTCAATGCCGGAATGCTTGTGTCTGCACTCGGCGGGCTGGATGCGTTCGTTTTCACAGCAGGCATCGGCGAAAATTCGGCCCAGATGCGCACCCGTATCGCCGAAAGACTTCGCCTGGTTGGGCGCCAACCTCGATCCGATGGCCAATGCGGCCGGGAAGATGTTGGTGTCACGCAAGGACAGCGGACTGCCCATCTACGTGATCCCCACAAACGAGGAATTGATGATTGCGCGGCACACGCGGTCGCTGATCGCGGAGCACGCCTGCGCGGCGTGACAGACAATAGGAGACGAAGATGATTTTCGACCTTCACGATCCGCGCCAGCTGGGGTGCACGACGATTCCCAAGTCCGTCGTATCCGACGAATGCCGCGTGATCGGCTACGCGACACTGCTGGCGCGCTGGCATATCGGGACAGCTGGACGCCTGGAATGCCGGTGGGTCGGATCGCACGACGCGTACGCAATGCCGCCAAAATCAGGCCACGCTCGGACCATCAACCGCTTATGCAAACGCGACCAAATCCATTGAGGAGCCATGAGATGTTGATTTTGCTCATACTGATCAGAAGCCTGCGTCGCAGGCCCCAAAGCTTCCGGCCCTCGCGCGTTCCGCGAGTTCAGAAAGATCCGATCCCTGCGATGAAGGCATTTCTGGCCGGGATCGCAACCTAATTGTCCAATCATCACCTGCCAGCATTCTCGAACACAATCGTGCTGGCCAACCACCAGGAGAAACAAATGGTCAAGCAAGTTTCCGATTCTGCCCTAACGCGGGAGCAACAGTCACCTCTAATTCCGCACCGCTGGGAAGCGCCCGCATTCGCTGCGCCTGATCGCGCCAGATTTTTCCGCAAGCGCCGCTTCTTCAAGGCGTTCACGGCCATCTGCGTTGTTGCCGCGGCGATGGCCTATGTTCCATTCGCTGACGCACATGACGCCAATTCTGGTGATCATGCCCGACGCGCGCACCGAATGACATTTGACGGGCGATGGAGCGTTGTGATCGAGACCAAACGCGGCGCCTGTGATTTGTACCGGGTCGGCTTGGATATCGTGGACAGCACGGTAACTTACGACGGTAACCCCTACGGACGCGTGAGCGCGTCAGGGCTAATCCGTGTCTCTGGCGCCATGGGAGGCCAGCAAGCGCAAGGTACTGGGCGTTTGTCGCGAACGTCGGGACAAGGCGTGTGGCGTGCACTCGTAAATACAGGGACGTGCGACGGCCATTGGATGGCCGAGCGCCGCGACTAAGGTGCACTATGAAAAATGGCATCGACAGACGCAAACTGATCGTTGGCGTGCCGGCTTTTCTAGCGAGCTCGTCGGCGTTGGCCGCAACGCGAAAGCGAGGCGGCGAGGCATTATCGCGCTCCGTCAGCCACTCGAGCGAATTAACGCACAACACCAAAGCTGCCGGCGCCTCACAGGTGTCGCCGCGACCGGTTTTCTCCGGCGAGGATCAGCAAAGCGCGATCGTCCCAGGCTTCCCGGATGTTCGCTTTTGGGCGAATTCCGAAGAGGACTACGCGCGTGCGGTGCCGCGCCAGTTGGGACCCTGGCTCGCGCTTTCAACCGGAGCCGAAGATGGTGCCTACGGCGCAGGCTTTTTGAACGGCTGGACGGCGTCGGGAAAACGTCCCGAATTTTCGGTCGTAACAGGTGTCAGCAGCGGAGCAATTATTGCGGTTTATGCTTTTGCAGGATCGAAATACGACGCGATCCTTCGAAAGGCCTATACCAGCGTCCGCGCGGCCGACATCTTCGAGGTGCGTACTACACCGGAAAGCATTGTCGACACTTGGCCTCTGGCACGACTCGTCCAGCAACACGTCACAACCGAGCTGCTCGATGACATCGCCGCGCAACACCGGCAAGGACGGCGCCTATTTGTCGTCACGACCAACCTTGACGCCGGCCGGGCCATGGTCTGGGACATGGGTGCAATCGCCGCCCGAGGTGGCGATCCCGCGCTCGCCTTGTTCCGGAACGTCGTCCTGGCGTCATCCAGCATTCCCGCCGTATTCCCGCCGGTCTTAATCGAGGTGGAAGCAAACGGTCGCCGCTTTCAGGAAATGCACGTCGATGGCGGCGTGAACGGGCCGATCTATGTCGCACCCGCGTCCTATCTGTTCTCGTCAGGCGACTGCCGACTGCCGGCGTCCGAGCTTTATATCCTCGTCAACGGAAAGCTAACGAATGAGTTCGCTCAGACGGATCGAACCATGGCAAGCATTCTTGGCCGGTCGTTCTCGGTTGCCTTGAAACTAGGTGCACGCGCCGAGCTCTTCCTGTTGGCCCAGGCGGCACGGCGAGACGGCATCGACCTCAAGGTCGCACTCGTCGAGTTCTGACTTTGACCAACCGGAGCGCGGCGTTTTTGATCCCCAATACATGCAAGCACTGTTCGAACGCGGCGTGGCAAGAGGGCTGCAAACAGATTTCCAGCAATAGCGTCTATGACCGATGTGCGTGTCCTGCGGTACCCATGCTTCGAAAAGATAGCCACACGAGGTGGTCCGTGTCGTCAAAAAATTTCGGAAGGAAATTGTCATGAAATGTGCAAATCCAGGCTGCAATCGGGGCATTGGTCTTATCGCCTATCAACGCGGCTGGTTCGGCAAGCGGCGCTACTGCTCACGGCAGTGCCGCTATGCGTTCATGGCTGATGCACCGAAGCTACAACAAAAACGGGACAGACCCCTGCTCAGGCGCCTTGTAATCGCGTTCACTGCATTTGTCGGGCTGACCGTACCGGCCACTTTCGCAATGGCGATTCTGGTGGCGCCGCCTGCACGTCCGCAAGCCAAGCCCTTGCCAGGTTGCGACCGCAACATTGCGGAAGCGAGCGCCCGCGTCACGGCGATGCAGGTGAGGATCAGGGATCTCAGCGGCATGGATCGGGCAGAAATATGCACGGTGACGCGGCTCTATTTTCTTGAATAGGTAAAGGCGCGCGCCGTGACCGCACTCTGCCGGGCCGGTACCGAACGCGACCACAATCTTGACCACCTCGAGGCTGACGTTGCTCATATTAATGATGCCATCGCCAAGCGTTGCCTTTAAGGAGAGCGGCAGCGTGAACGGGCCGATCTATGTCGCACCATGCCACGTCGCTATCTCCCGGCCCCATCCTCCTACCGCACATGATGCGGGCAATCTTGACCAAGCGGTTGACGTTCTGCGGGTTCATCGTCTCCGACTTTTTCGGGCGCTACGGGGATTTCATGCGCGATGTCTCTGCTTGGGTCGGCGAGGGACGGATCAAGTATCGCGAAGACGTGGTCGAGGGGCTCGAGAACGCGCCGCGGGCCCTTATTGGGCTCTTGCGGGGAGAAAATTTTGGAAAACTTTTGGTACGCGTTGCGACTAATGATACGAGGCACCAACATTAAGCCAATTTAGCGCCGTCTAGCTGCCTTTATTGGTTCAGTCTGCATTAATGTTCAATTTTATATGTTCGTACGGCCTCCACATTCGGAGATTGCGCAATAGGCGCGGAATGGGTGGGCGTGAGAGGCCGGATGCGCTTCATCGGAACACTTTTTTTTCTCCTGGCTGTGGTCAGCGGGCCCGCCTTGGCCTCACCGGATGCGTGCCCTGGCAATCCAGACGCGCTCGGCACTAGCCGCGTCCTCACCATCAGCCCGAGCGAATTCAGCCAAATCGGTAGCATGCAGTACAAGCAGACGCTACCGCTCAACGACCATGAGGTGGTGATCACTTTCGACGACGGCCCGCTGCCGCCATATACCAACATCATTCTCGATACGTTGGCGTCGCAATGCGTGAAGGCCACCTATTTTCTCGTCGGCCAGATGGCGCATGCTTATCCGTCCGTAGTCCGGCGTATCTACAATGAGGGGCATACCATCGGCACCCACAGCCAGGACCATCCGCTCGCTTTCCAGCGATTGTCATTACAGCGGGTTGAATATGAGGTCGACGACGGCATCGCTTCAGTCGATAGCGCGATCGGCGATGCAAAAGCCGTGGCGCCATTTTTCCGCATTCCCGGACTGGGCCGCTCCAAAACGGCGGACGATTTCCTCGCCTCGCAGTCGTTGGTGACCTGGAGTGCGGACGTGGTCGCCGACGACTGGTTCAGGCACATCAGCGCGCAAACCATCGTGCAAAGGGCCCTGCAACGGCTGGACGCCAAGGGCCGCGGCATCCTACTACTGCACGACATCCACCCCGCTACCGCTATGGCGTTGCCGACGCTGCTCAAGGAGCTCAAGGCGCACGGCTTCCATGTGGTTCAGGTGGTACCGGCGGGCGATCGGCCGAAATCTGTGCCTGAACTGATGGCCTCGCCCGCCACTGACAGGGGCGCCTGGCCGACCGTGCTCACCAGCGCCCACAGCGTCGACAATGCTATGACCACTCGACGATACCACCGGGTCAAGAGGGTCAATGCCAGCAACCGTCATTCGGCGGCCGTGTTCTCGGATGCCATGCCTCGCCGGTCTAAGCGCGGCATCTGAGTGTCCAGCCCCCGGCGGACGAGCCCCGGGTTTTTTATCTCTGACTCTTGGGCAGACTGGACGCGGAGACGAGAAGACTTAACCTCCAACCAGACCGTTATGAGCGGTACGCCCTCCCCGGAAAAGCCGATAAAATCTGATGATTAGCGTGATGTTTGATCACGTTTGACGACGTTTGTTCTCGTTTGGTTGCCGCGTATCATGGTCAATCGTTGGTCCGCGCAGGGTTCCTTGCCACACATCTCTTTAAAAGGCGGCCCGGCGGATACTGATCGGGATCCACGATACGCATGCTGTGAGCGGCTTCGTAGTTCTCACCGCTCGCCTCTTTACGGCGTAGCATGACAAAGATGCATCCCGTATCATTTCAAGCTTTCACCGAACCCTCAACGACCACCTCGATAAGTTTTGCGCCGGGCCGGACGAATGAGGACATGAGCGCAGTAGCCACATCCTCCGGCTCCGTGATTCGGATTGCCTCGAGTCCAAGAGCCTTTGCAAGGCCGACAAAATCAACTGATGGATCGACAAAGTCCATACCGATGAAATGGTCACTCTGGTGGAATGCCAGAAGTCGCTGCTTAATAATCCGATAGCCACCGTTATTCGCGATCACAACCGTCAAGGGTAGCTTGTGATGTGCCGCTGTCCACAATGCCTGGATCGAGTACATCGCACTGCCATCGCCCGAATAGCAAACTACTGACCTATCTGGATTTGCGAGGCTCACACCGACCGACGCCGGCAGCCCCCATCCGATACCGCCCGAAGCAAGAGCGTGATAGCCGAACCGATCACGATTGGGACGCAGCGCTGGCATATAACGTGAAGCAGTCAGTCCCTCGTCGACGAGGATGGCGTTAGCAGGCATTGCGTCGGCAACCTGTAGCGTCAGCCAGTCAGGATCAATCGGCGCGCAATCCCGATTCTTTGCGATCTCATTGACGAGCCTTGTGCGCTGCGCCATCCAGTTTTTCGATGCTAGGGCGGCGATACCATTCTTTGCGCGCTTGTCGAGTGCGGAACCGCCCGCAGCCTTAAGAGCTGGGATCAGCACCCGCAGTGTCTCTTTCACGTCGGCCTTGAGCGCTATTTCCGCCGCGTAGTTCTTGGCCAGATCCCATTCAACGAGGCCGATTTGTAAGATCGACATTCCGTTCGGCAACGGTTCGACCTCGCTGTGGACCGACATACGCAGCGGGTCTGCCCCGAGAACGATCATCAGATCGTATGCGGCTAGCATGTCCCGGGTCTGTTTCTGCACGCGGGATACCGCCCCCATGAAGCTCGGGCATTCCGACAGGAAATGCGCGCCATATGCGACCGACTGCTGATAGGCAGGACACCCGAGCGTCATCGATAAGAGTGCGGCTTCGTCCAGCGCATCGCTCTTCACGACCTCGTCGCCGGCGATGATAACGGGACGTTCTGCCCTAAGAATGCGCTGGACCAGTCGCTTGCAAGGCCTCATCCGAGGGCTTCACTCGCGTATCGACGCGGGTCGAACGCCCAAGATCGACGCCGACTTCGGAATTCAGAATGTCCCCCGGCAGCGAGATGAAGACAGGCCCGGTCGGCGGCGTCGTTGCAACCTTAGCGGCGCGGCGTATGATCCGCGGTAAGTCCTCAAGCCGCGTCACCTCAACCGCCCACTTCACCAGCGGCTCGGCAATCCTGACGAGCGGCCCATAGAGCATCGGCTCCATCAGGCCGTGCCCCTGCTCCTGCTGACCAGCGGTCAGGATCATGGGAGTACCGGTGAATTTGGCATTGTACAGCGCGCCCATAGCATTCCCAAGCCCAGGCGCCACGTGGACGTTGCAAGCGACGAGGCGGCCAGAAGCTCTGCTGAACCCGTCCGCAATGGCGACCACGAGGCTCTCCTGCATCGCCATCACGTAGGTCAGATCGGGATGTTCCTTCAGCGCATGCATAATCGGCAGTTCAGTGGTCCCCGGATTGCCGAAAAGATGCGTGATACCCTCATCTTTGAGCAGCGCGAGGAATGCCGAGCGTCCGGTGATGCGGTTCATAGAAGGTCTCTCGTTCCCGCGGGCGTCAATGTCGGGTTGAGGGCATCATGACCGGCTTTTAACTGATTGAGCAATGGAGCCTAGTCATAGCCTCACAGGCTCAGTCGAAACCGTATAGGCGAGCGGGATTATCGACAAACACGCGCTGCCGGTCGCGCGCGGATAGCCATTCCCAGGTAAGTTCAAAAAGATCCGCCGTATTCGGCATCGGTCTTCCTTCCAGGAAAATGTGGGGCCAATCTGATCCCCAAAGACATCGCTCCGGCGCGGCAGCAATTAAAGCCATGGCGCACTCATGGATATCATCGAAGGATGGCGCTGCATGCGACACGCGGTATGCGGTCAACTTCAGCCAACAATTACCGCCATTTAACAGGCGAAGAATATTCTGGAACTCTGACGAGGCCGTACCTTCGCGGACCGAGAACTGACCCATGTGATCAAGCACGATCGGAACGGAGATCTGCTTGAGCAGACCGGATACTTCGAGCAAGCGGGCACTCTTAATCCAAAGCTGGATATGCCAGCCGAGCGGCTCGATGATGTGCGCGAGCGACGGCAGCCACTCGATCGGTGCGCGGCCCGTTATCGCATTAAAGCGAATACCGCGCACGCCGATCGCGTCCATGTTCTTCAACTCTTCCATCGTGATCGATTGATCGACTACCGCGATCCCGCGCGTATTTCTCTTACCGAGCTGGGCAATGGAATCCAATAGACAGCTGTTATCGGTGTCGTAAATACTCGCCTGCACTATGACCATGCGCTCGATGCCAAGCGTCGTCGCCATCGCGTGATAATCCGCGACAGTTGCAAGCGGCGGATCATACATTCGCTTCGGACTGAGCGGATATTTGTCTGTCGGTCCAAAGATGTGGAAATGTGTGTCGGTCGTCCCGGGCAAAGCCATGTATTTTGGCCTGCGCGCAAGCGGCGGTCTCGGCGACAATGGGATATCTCGAACGCTCATAGCAGAAGGGCCCGCGTTTGGCGGGGGACTGACTGGATCCTGACGGATTGTTTCACGACTCCTCGTCAGACCTTTCACTCTAAAAGCTCATTGACGCTCGATTTGATCATCGCCTTGGCCCACAACTTCAACTGACCTTCCTCTCTGCTTTCGGTATTGAACAACATTGGGCCCAAGACGCGCGCGAAGAATCGTCTAGGGTCTCTCTATCCGCGTGGACCGGTCATTCAAGACCGAGGAGCCGCGCCGCATTAGCGTATAGGATGCGATCGATAACCGCATCCTTGAGGGGAAATTTCAAAAATTCACGCACAGCTTGGTCTACCGGCACAACCGGGTAGGCTGACCCATAAATAAAACGATCGGCCATAAAACCGTTGGCGGCATTGATATAGTCGCTTGCGCCCGGCAACCCGCCGAACAGATACATGTCAGGCGAGAGATAGACATTCGGGCGCCGGTAGCAAATGTGAATGATTTGACTGACCCACGGCCAATTGCCGTGCGCTGAGACGATCGTAAGATCCGGAAAATCTCGGGCGACGCGATCGATATGTTCGGGAGAGGAGTAGGTTGTGTCGGGGCCGGCATTGCCGCCCGCCATGAAGACAAGCGGAATTTTCCGGTCCTCGAGATGCGCGTAGACAGGGTAGAGGCGACCGTCGTCGAGATACATAGGCGGTTGGGCGAGGCCCGGCTCGATTACGACGCCTTTAAAGCCCGCGGCCATCGCTCGCTCGATTTCCTCAATCGCCACTTTTCGGTTATGCGGCGCGATATAGGCGATACCGATGAATTTGCCAGGATACGCGGCGACGACCTGTTCGATGACATCGTTGCCAACCGAGCCGAACACCGTGTCTGTCCGACCGGTTATCACTCCGCATTTTACACTGCCCGCATCCATTTCGCTGAGCAGTAGGTCCATCGATCGGGTCTGGACCGATGGGGCGAGATCGAAGCCAAGTCCCTTGGACAAACGCGCCGTCCGCACGCTGTCGCGAAATACAATCAAGTCCCTGAATGCACCGAACGGTGGCCGTAGGCGGAAATCAATCACCCGCATGTACAAACTCCTGCCTCAAGCGTTAGTACTGGATCAGAATAGCGAGTCACAAGCGAAGCCGAAGCGTTGGTTGACACGACCAAGGGCGTCCGCCACCGATCAAAGCGTCGCGTTTAAACGCTATCATCCTCATCACCAAAGTGAAGAGGACAATCAGCCTTCGGAATCACGATGTCATGACATGTTGCGATGATAGCAGCTACCAATTTCTAAACGAATATCGTGCGTTGCTACTGCGTGTTAGCCTGCTGGCCGCATTCGCGCATTGAAATACGCCGCACTTACCAGTAACCTTACTGCTTGCTGCGCGGCAGCACAGGTACCAAAAAACCGTTTCGAATTCGGCAGCGGTTCGTCGACGATGTCCAACAACATTTGCTTCAGTTCTGGAGATTGACGGCATGTATTCTCGTCCAATGTTGTTGCGACACGCATTTGCCGTTCTTTGCGGTCTCATGCTCGCGACCGCCGCCGTCGCCGACGCATATCCAACGCGGGCCATACGCATCGTCGTGCCTTACGCGCCGGGAGGTAATACCGACATCATCAGCCGCTCTCTTGCTGCCAAGATGGCGGAGAGTTCTCGGTTATCCTGTTCTTGTCGAGAATCGTCCTGGCGCAAGCGCCATCATCGGATCGGACTACGTCGCTAAATCTCTGCCGGACGGATACACACTGTTGATGATCTCATCGGGGAATTTGGCGACCAATCCAACGCTCTTCTTGCATTTGCCGTACGACACCATTAAGGATTTCACACCGATTTCCAATGTTGCCTACACATCGTACGTCTTGGATGTGCACCCATCGCTGCCAGTGAAGTCGGTCAAGGAATTAATCGATCTCGCCAAATCGCAGCCCGGCAAAATCGATGCTGCAATTCCAGGCCTTGGCACATCAGGGCATCTTGCTTTTTTGCTTTTCACGAGCATGTCCGGCACCAAATTCACGGAGATCACCTACAGCGGCGCCGCGCCTGGGCTGACCGCTACGATCGCGGGCCACACCAAGGTTTTCATGGATGCGATTTCTACATCGCTGCCACACTTGCGAGCAGGCACTGTACGGGCTCTTGCGCAAAGCGGTTCGAACTCGTTCGCCGCTTCTGCCTGACGTGCCGACCATCGCCGAAGCGGGTTTGCCGGGGTATGAAGCGATCGTCTACAACGCGCTGTTGGGCCCGGCCGGGATGCCTCGAAGCATTGTCGATAAGCTACAGGCTGAGATTGCCAAAGCTGGCCGGCAACAAGACGTGCAGGCAAAATTTGCGCAACTGGGAATCACCATGACCGCTTCGACACCGGAAGAGCTCGCGCGCTTGATCGAGGCTGAAACCGCCAAGTGGGGAAAAGTCGTTCGGGACTCCGGCATTAAGACGCAGTGATTAGCAAACTCAGAGCTAGA